>CAWESU010000001.1:0-3352299 GCA_963811805.1 uncultured Acidobacteriota bacterium
TAGTTCATCAGGCTAGGTCCACGCTTGGCGTTCTTGGGGGCAAATAGATTGAGCCGGTTGTTCGATAGGTCGAGCATCATGCGCAGACGGCTCACGGCTTGCCTGGCAGTCACGGTTCTCCTCTTTCTCACGTCCGCCGGATTCTGGCACCATCATAGCAATTTCGAGTCCCCGGCGACTTGTCCAATTTGTCATGCCATTCATACCCCGTTGGTGCAAGCCGAAATTGCTCCAGCGCTTCCGGGTCCCACAATAAGCAGTTGGGCAGCTCCCCGTCAGGAGCAGGTTTTTGAATTCGACCCAGTTACACGCTTCGCGCCGCCTCGCGCCCCGCCTACCTCGTAATCTCCTTTCATCTCATCATCTGATTAAAGCCTGATTTTCGCGCCGCAGCGGCAAGCTGCGCGGCAGAAACTCTTTAACATCACAAACATCGCCCAGAAATAGGCGAGCGCGGGAACCCCTGGAGGGTGAAGAAAAATGTTCAAAAAATTGAGGACATATACGTTTGTTGTGATGGGACTGATCTTGCTGTTTGGAGCCAGCCCGAGCAGGCGCAAAACTCGGGAACGATGGAAGGGGTGGTGAAAGATCAATCGGGCGGGGTAGTGCCGAACGCCACGGTTCAGATCACGATCCGGTCAGCGGTTATCAGAGGACGATCGTAACAGGAAGTGACGGAGCATTCCGATTCACCAACATACCGTTCAACACGTATCACATGGTGGTTACGGCGAGTGGTTTTGCCGGGTACACGCAAGATGTGGATGTGCGTTCGGCAGTTCCGGTAAGCGCGCCCGTCAATCTGAAGATCAGGGGCGCGAGCATTAGTGTGACGGTGGAAGCCAACGGCGGCGATTTGGTGGAAAACGATACGACGACGCACACCGACGTCGACCGGAACTTGTTTGACAAGGTACCTCTGGAGAGCACGTCTTCGTCACTCAGCTCGCTGGTGACCTTGACCGCGCCGGGGGTCGCGGCGGACTCGAATGGATTGTTCCACGGATTCGGCGATCATGCGTCGAACTCCTTCTCGATCGATGGACAGCCCATCACCGATCAGCAAAGCAAAGTGTTCTCGAACCAGCTTCCTGTAGATTCGGTGCAATCCCTTGAAGTAATTGAA
The DNA here is from genome assembly GCA_963811805.1 of uncultured Acidobacteriota bacterium. Lineage (GTDB taxonomy): Bacteria > Acidobacteriota > Terriglobia > Acidiferrales > UBA7541 > DAHUXN01. The sequence continues at coordinate 1,130 of CAWESU010000001.1, forward strand.
GGTGCACCGCCGGCGGAATACGGGGGTAAGACCAGCCTGGTGATTGTGGCGACGACGCGATCAGGCATGGGCGTCACTGAGCCGCATGGCACGATCACGTCGTCCTACGGGTCTTTTGGGACGGCCAATGGGGGATTTGACCTGGCCTATGGCGGCGACAAATGGGGCAACTTCATTTCGGCCAATGGTTTGAATACCGGTCGTTTTCTGGACGGGCCGGAGTTCGTGGTCATGCATGACAAGGGCAACGAGGAGAACTTGTTCGATCGCGTGGATTACAGTGTCTCGTCAGTGGATACGATCAGTCTCAATATGGGCTACAGCCGGTCCTGGTTTCAGACGCCCAACTCGTTTGACGCTGAAGATGCAACAGGGTGGAGTTTCAACGCGATCGACCCGGTCTGCCCGCTGGGACAGACGGGTGATTGCGGAGGTTTGGGAGCAAACGGCGAACCAGTCGGGCTTCAAGATCAGCGTTCGAAGATTGGAACTTTCAACGTCGCTCCCTCTTGGACACGTCTAATTAATGCGCAGACGGTCTTCACACTAGGGTTCTGGACACGGCAAGATCAATACAACTATTACCCGAGTGCGAATCCCTTCGCGGATATGACGCCTGATCTACAGCAGGAGACCGTCGCTCAGAATCGCTCGTTATTGAACGCGGGCGGGCGCGCCGTTGTGTCGTACGTCAAGAGAATCAATAATATAAAGGCGGGAGTCACCTACGAGCAAACCTTCCTGGATGAAAATGACCATTTCGGAATCGTGGACCCAGGTGTGAACCCGGTTTGTTTGAATGCGGATGGAAGCTTCGATACGAACCCCTCGATCACGGACCCTGGAGAGTGTGGCAACGCGACGGTGAATCCAGGAGGCTCCGAGAATCCGGGATTTCTACCGCTTTTGGGCTGCTACGACCTGACGAGAACGGCTCCGCTGCCGCTGTCCGACGGCTGTCCAACAGGGCAGACCACCAGCGGCATATTCACCTTCAACGGCCACACTGACATCAAGGAAACAGCTCTGTACGTCGAGGACGCGCTCACCCTGAAGAACTGGACTCTTAACCTCGGAGTGCGCGTTGATCTATACAACGGCATATCCAGCGCCCAGCAGGGGGAACCGCGTCTCGGCGTCGCCTACAACATCAAGGGCACAAACACTGTACTGCGGGTTGGTTACGCCCGGACGATGGAATCGCCGTTCAACGAAAACCTCATCCTTGCCAGCACCGGTTGCAATAATCCGGTGATTTTCGATCTTCAAGAGGCCGTACCTGGCGGAGCGTGTGTCTCCTCTTCGGTACCCGCGTTAAGCCCGGGCAAACGCAATGAGTTTCACGCCGGGCTTGAGCAAGCCTTCGGAAAGTACTTGGTCATCGATGGCGAGTACATCTGGAAATACACGACGAGAGCGTTTGACTTCAGCGTTCTTGGCGACACGCCGATCACTTATCCGATCGAGTGGTCCAGCTCGAAAATCCCCGGATATGCCATCCGCGCGAGCGTTCCGAACATCCACGGCTTTACAGCGTATGCCGTCACGTCCAGCGTGGCCGCGCGTTTCTTCGGTCCGCAGATCAGCGGAATTGGGGCCACACCGGGGGTGGCAGGCTCTGTATTCCGGATCGACCACGACGAGCTCCACAATATGACGGCACACTTCCAATATCAGCCAGGGAAGCGATTGCCGTGGTTGGGATTAAACTGGCGGTATGATAGCGGCCTTGTGGCAGGTCCAGTGCCGTGCGCGGGAGGCGAGGATTGCGCCAACGGGCCGCTCGGCAGCGCTACCGTAGTAGACACTTCCATAATCACGGCGGACCAACAGTTCCAGGCGGGAATCTACTGCGGAACTGTCTTTGCGACGCCGACTACGCCCATCAGCTCGCCTTTGGGGGTCAATCTGTGCCCAGCATCAATGTATGGAGCAAAATACGTTTCGATTCCGGCGCCTGGCACCGAAGACGACGACCACAATCCACCACGCATCACATCGCGTAACCTGTTTGATATCGCGATGGGAGACGACAATCTGTTCAACGGTGACCGATACAAATGGAGCTTGCGTCTTGAAGCGGTCAATGTCACAGACAAACAAGCTCTTTACAACTTCATATCCACCTTCAGCGGCACCCATTACGTGACGCCGCGTGCCTTAACGGCAGAATTGGGCTTCCACTTCTGACGTCTCTTCTGAGGCGCGAAAGCCCGGGCCGGACGAACCGCGTTCGCTCCGGGCTTTCGTTCTCAGTGTGGAACGTAGCTTGTTCACCCGGATAGTGGCTCTTGCCGAGCAGCCCATGTTTAGCCCGGCAGCTAAGGTAGTGGGAACGACGAGGGAGTTCGTGTGAAGCTTTCCTTGGATAGCTATATCCCGGATGTACTCATGCCCGATCTCGCTGAACGCGAAAGGCGACCCTCGGCATTTCTCGTTTACCTGTATGTATGGAGGCGAAGCCGGGGTGCGGGTCAAAAAGTCGCTTCGCTGAGCTACCAGGAGATCGCGGAAGGTACGGGGTTATCGAAGTCTGCCGTGCAAAACGGTGTGAGGATTCTCAAGAGGCGAAGGCTGATCTACGTTTCACTAAAGAGCCCGACGGCTACTCCTGTCTATAAAGTAGCGCGTCCCTGGATGCGGCGAATGCAAGCGCACTCACCTGCGAAAATAGCATGAACCATGATTATGGCGAGATTAGATGATTTGTTCGAGTTGTCGGGGATCCGGAAACAATAGCCGCGACGGGTAGAACCGGTGGCATGCACCAACCATCGCGTTGCCGCTTGAAATCCTCGGCCGGCTGTGCTATACACTACCTGGTGATGATTCGAGAGCAGGTAATCCGTAGCCGCTGTTTGAGGGCATCCGGGTGGAGTTTTTCCGCCACCTAGCCCTTCCTTCCCCACCGTTCGGTAACCTTTTGACCCAATATATGATTTTTTTAATCGGACACCTGGACACAAGTCGCAGATTCGTAACTCACTAAAAACAAAGGAGAAAACATTTTCTAATCGGGACTGAAAACACGTTTTTTCTGGAGCGATCCTGGTCTCCAAGACCTTCGATTGTGTCCACGGCAGGAATAGACAGCAGAGACTCTTCAGTCAGACTCTTGAGTAATGATATGCACATCAACCTCGGGAGACTCTCGCAGGAAACGGTGGGCGGGAGAGAGATACAGGTACTTTTTCCAACCTTTGACCGCCGACCGCCCAAAAATCACCTGCGTGATATGTTTTTCGCGAGCAAATTCTGCAATGGCATCGGCCACACTCGCCCCTTTCAACCGTACAACCTTGGCGCCCATACTTTCGGCAAACTGAAGATTCGCCTCCAGCGACTTCTCGTTTCCCTTCCCTCGGTCTCGCCCCGTGTCCACGTGGATCGCGTAAAATTCGGCGTCCTGACGCCTGGCCATGCGAGCCGCCCGGGCAATCAGGTATTGAGCGTGCGGCTTCGGATGTACGCACACCGCTACGCGCTCGCGAACCGCCCAGTTCTTCTGAATGTCCTTGGCGGCCATGTACGTTTCGAGGCTGCGGTCCACTTGCTCCACCACCTGCCGCAGCGCCAGCTCGCGAAGGGCAATCAGGTTTCCGCGCCGGAAAAAATTTCCGAGCGCCTGTTCGACTTTCTGAGGTGCGTAGACGTCGCCGCGCCGCATGCGGTTCTGCAACGCTTCCGGCGTCAAGTCCACCATTACCGTCTCGTTTGCAATCAGCGGCACCCAATCGGGCACGGTTTCCCGGATAGTGACGCCGGTAACGTTGCGGACAACTGGCGCAATGCTCTCAATGTGCTGAATATTTACGGTCGAAACCACATCGATCTTCGCTGCCAGAATTTCCTGCACATCTTCGTAGCGCTTGCGGTGCTTGCTTCCGGGAATGTTGGTGTGAGCCAGCTCATCGACGAGAACCACTTCCGGCTGCCGGGCGATAATCGCGTCCACATCCATCTCTTCGAACACTGTGCCCTTGTATTCGATCTTCCGACGCGGAACTGCTTCCAATTGGGCAGCAAGTTCTTCGATGGCTTTTCGGCCGTGCGTTTCGACGACACCGATGACAACATCTTCGCCGCGACTGTGACGGCGGATTCCCTCGCTCAGCATGCTATAGGTTTTGCCGACGCCGGGGGCGTATCCGAGAAAAAGCTTGAAGATTCCCTTTGTTTTTTGCGAAGGGAGCCAATCTTCCGGTTTCTTTTGCAACGAAAGCGTCCTCTCAGCGAAATCTCATAACTGCGCTAGAATCCGGACATGCTAACAGCCGCCCAACGGCAGGCCGCCCGGTTCATAGGTGCGTTGAGCATCGTCGTGGTCATCACCCTCGTTTACCGAAAAGTTCCTGATGTAAACCAAACGACCGTGGCCCTGTCTTTCCTGCTGGCGATTCTAGCAGTTTCCGCCGTTTGGGGGATGGCCGTCTCCGCGCTCATGTCTGTGGCCGCAATGCTGGCTTTCAATTATTTTTTCCTTCCGCCGGTTGGCACGTTTACAGTTGCGGACCCGCAAAATTGGGTCGCGCTATTCGCCTTCCTCGTTACTGCTATTGTCGGCAGCCAGCTATCCGGACGAATCCGCAAAGAAGCTCGCGCCTCCAATCAGCGCAGAAGAGAAATCGAAAAGCTCTATACCCTCAGCCAGAAACTTCTGGGAGAAGGAAACGTCATCCAATTGCTCAACGCCATACCGAACCATATTGTCGAAGCCTTCGAGGCCGGCGCTGCAGCGCTCTTTCTTGCCGACAAGCAGAAATTCTATCGTTCGGGATTTGGTTCGGCGCACCTGGATGAAGAGAGGATGCGAACAGCATTTAGCCGGGATGAACCCTTCATCGATACTGTTGGCGGCTTTTGCTACGCGCCGATTCGCCTGGGCTTGCGGCCGCTCGGTAGCGTGGGGATTTCAGGCTCACCCCTGTCCCGGCAGACACTCGAAGCCATGGGCACCCTAATGGGCATCGCCATTGAACGCGCACGCGCGGTCGAACAATTAGGCAAGACAGAAGCCGACCGGCAGGGCGAGCGCCTGAAATCCGCCCTCCTCGACTCCATCACTCATGATTTCCGGACGCCATTGACGTCGATCAAGGCCTCTGTAACGAGCCTTCTATCGAGCTCCCCTCAGAACCCATCCCAGCGACGGGAACTTCTCACAGTTATCGATGAGGAGTCGGACCGCCTCAATCATCTCGTTGCAGAAGCTTCGGAAATGGCCCAACTGGAAGCGGGGGAGTTCGCGTTAGATTTCAGCGCCGTATCAGTCCAGGCCTTGATTGACGCCGCCCTTGCGCACTGTCGCAATGCGCTCGGTTCGCGTGAAGTTCGCGTCGAATTGCCGGCGGGGCTTCCTCCGGTTCGCGCCGATCTGAGCCGCGCGAAGGAGGTGCTCGTGCAATTGATCGAAAATGCCAATCTATATTCGCCGCAGGACCGCCCTATTGTCATCAGCGCCGAGGCCAATGCGAATTCGGTTCTCATCAGCGTCGCCGACCAGGGGCCCGGAATCGATGAGCCGGAACAGGGAATGATCTTCGACAAATTCTATCGCGGGAAAGACCAGCGGTATCTCGTGCAGGGGACGGGGATGGGCCTGCCCATCGCCAAGGCAATCGTCGAGGCGCATGGCGGCTCGATCAGCGTGACCAGCCAGTTGGGCCACGGTTCAGTCTTCTCTTTCATCTTGCCGATTGACCGCGAGGCCGCCGTGCGCCGATGAGTTCTGCGAAAATCCTCGTCGTGGACGACGCGCCGCAGGTGCGTCGGGTCATGCGTGCTACGCTGACGGCCGAGGGATACACGATTTTTGAGGCTCGCGACGGATCGGAGGCGCTCGAAATCTTCCGCGCCAAGCGCCCGGACATCATCCTGCTCGACGTCAATATGCCGGGCATGAATGGCCTGGAAGCTTGCCGAGAGATTCGACGGAACTCCGACGTCCCCATCATCATGCTCACGGTGCGCAATGCGGAACGCGACAAGGTGCTCGCGCTCGATGCGGGAGCCGACGACTACGTTGTGAAGCCCTTCGGCATGCAGGAACTTCTGGCGCGTATCCGCGCCGCTCTTCGCCGGACTTCGCCGCAAGACAAAGTTCCCGCCATTCTCTCGAAGGAGCTAAGCGTCGACTTCGAAGCTCGGCGCGTCAAAGTCCAAGGCCGCGAAGTCCACCTGACTCCCAAGGAGTTCGAACTTCTTCGCCAACTTGTCGCCAATCAGGGTAAACCGCTGACGCACCGCAGATTGCTGCAATCGGTGTGGGGACCGGATTACGGAAACGAGCCGGAATACCTTCGCGTCACCATCAACCAACTGCGCAAGAAGATTGAGCGCGATCCTGCGCATCCGAAGTTTATTTTGACCGAGCCGTGGATTGGTTACCGCTTCGAACCGCCGAGCGCGCGCACCGCGGCGAGCGTCGAATCGCGCTAGTGCAACGGGTGCGTAGCGTCCAGATCGAGATTCAATTCCAGTACATTGACCCGTGCTTCGCCCAGAACGCCAAACTGCCGGGCTTCGGTATGCTTGCGAACGAGAGCTCTGACTTGTTCCTCGGTCATGCCGCGAGCCCGGGCCACGCGAAGAATCTGAAATTCCGCCGCGGCGGGCGTAATATCCGGATCCAGTCCTGAAGCGGATGTGGTGACGAGATCGACGGGAATGGGCGCGCCCGGATTTTCGTTTCGCAGCTTCTGAACATCGCTGTGTACCCGGTCGATCAATTGCCGGTTCGTCGGTCCCAGATTTGATCCACCGGAATTGAGTCCGTCATAGCCGGTGCCTGCGGCAGAAGGCCGCGAATAGAAATATCCAGGAGAGGAAAATGCCTGCCCAATGAGTTGTGAACCAATTACCGTACCGTTTTCGCGGATGAGCTCCCCGTTGGCCTGGACCGGAAAAAGCGCCTGCGCGAGGGCGGTGACAATCAAGGGATAAACAATTCCAAAGAGGACCGTGGTAACAATGGTCATCCAAAATGCAATTCTGAGCTGCTGCTTCATCCTAGTCCTCTACGCTAAATGTAAAAAGCGAATCGCAATATCAAGTAACTTGATCCCGATAAACGGCGCCACGATTCCGCCCAAACCGTAAATCAACAAATTGCGCCGCAGCAGAGCCGCGGCTCCCAGCGGGCGATAGCGCACACCCCGCAGCGCCAACGGAATCAGCGCAACGATAATCAGCGCGTTGAAAATCACCGCGGAGAGAATGGCCGACTGCGGCGTCGCCAGATGCATAATATTCAGCAAGCCAAGCTGTGGAAACGCCCCGGCGAACATTGCCGGAATAATCGCAAAATACTTGGCGACATCGTTGGCAACTGAAAATGTGGTCAGCGCGCCGCGCGTAATCAAGAGTTGTTTTCCAATCTCAACAATCTCGATCAATTTTGTCGGATTCGAATCCAGGTCCACCATGTTTCCCGCCTCTTTTGCGGCTTGCGTGCCGGTATTCATGGCCACTCCGACGTCAGCCTGAGCAAGGGCGGGCGCGTCATTCGTGCCGTCGCCGGTCATGGCGACCAATCGCCCACTGGCCTGTTCGCGCCGGATCAGCGCCATCTTGTCTTCCGGTCGAGCCTGCGCCAGAAAGTCGTCTACGCCAGCATGCCGCGCAATTGCCGCGGCGGTCAGCGGATTATCGCCGGTGATCATCATCGTGCGGATGCCCATCGCCCGGAGATGGTCAAACCGCTCGCGCATTCCGCCTTTCACCACATCGGTGAGCGCAATAACGCCAAGCACTCGGCGGTTTTCCGCCACCAGCAGCGGCGTTCCGCCGGAGTTTGAAATCTCTTCCACCTGTTTCTGCACTTCACTCGGAACTCGGTTGCCGTGCTCGGCCGCATAGCGTGCGATAGACTCGGGCGCGCCTTTGCGAATTTCACGCCCGTCGAGGTCAACACCGGACATCCGTGTCTGCGCCGAAAAGGGTATGAAGTTTGTCCCATGTACAGATAAGTCGCGACCGCGCAGACCGTACTTTTCCTTGGCGAGAACAACGATAGATCGGCCCTCGGGCGTCTCATCCGCCAGCGAAGAGAGCTGCGCCGCATTCGCGAGGTCCGTCTCGGAAACTCCCGGGGCTGCCAGGAACTGCGTGGCGGCGCGATTTCCCAGCGTGATCGTCCCCGTCTTATCGAGCAGCAAAATATCCACATCGCCGGACGCTTCGACCGCGCGACCGGACATGGCGATCACATTTCGCTGAATCAGCCGGTCCATGCCAGCGATGCCGATCGCGGAAAGGAGGCCGCCGATGGTCGTCGGAATCAGGCAAACCAGAAGCGATACCAGAACGAAAATATTCTGCGGCGCTCGGGAATAGATGGCGAATGGCTGCAACGTCGCGACGGCAAGCAAAAAGATGATGGTTAAGCCAGCCAAGAGGATATTGAGGGCGATTTCGTTCGGTGTTTTCTGCCGCGAGGCTCCTTCGACCAAGCTAATCATACGGTCGAGAAATGTCTCTCCCGGATTGGCGGTGATTTGCACTTTGATTTCGTCGGACAACACGCGCGTTCCACCGGTCACCGCCGAGCGGTCGCCCCCGCACTCCCGGATCACCGGCGCCGATTCGCCTGTAATCGCCGATTCATCGACCGAGGCGATGCCTTCGATTACTTCTCCGTCTCCTGGAACAAACTCGCCCGCGGAAACGATGACGACATCTCCGGAGCGCAATTTCGAGCCCGGCACCGTTTCTATGCATCCTTCTTGCGTCAGACGGTGAGCCTGAGTTTCCGCGCGGGCTTTCCGCAGCGTGTCGGCCTGGGCCTTACCACGGCCCTCTGCCATCGCTTCCGCGAAGTTGGCGAAAAGAACAGTGAACCACAGCCACAGGGTGATTTGCAGGCCGAAGCCGATCAGGCTCGCGTGATGCAGCGCGTTCCAGACGAGCTGAATCGTGGTTATGACCGCGCCGACTTCGACAACGAACATCACCGGATTCTTGACCATGGTGCGCGGGTGGAGCTTGCGGAAAGAATCGCCGACCGCCCGCATCACCATTTTCTTCTCCGCGAGCGGATTGCCTTTCGTCCTGGGTGTACCGGTCATTTATTCTGTTTCCTCAAAACGCCTTGCCTGCCGCCATCAGCAGATGTTCGAGAATCGGGCCCAGGCTGAGCGCCGGGAAGAAAGTGAGCGCCACCACGATCAATATTGTGGAAATCAACAGCACCGTGAAAAGCGGGCCGGTGACCGGGAAAGTCCCCACGGACGGAGGCGCTGTTTTTTTTCGCGCCAAACTGCCGGCAATCGCGAGCACGGGAATAACCATAAAGAACCGGCCAAGCAGCATCGCCGCCGCGGTGCTGGTGTTGTACCAAAGCGTGTTGGCGTTCAGGCCATTGAACGCGGAGCCGTTGTTCCCCACTGTCGAAGCGTAAGCGTAGAGCACTTGCGAAAGGCCGTGCGGGCCGGGATTCGAAATGCTCGCCGTTCCAAACGGCTCAATCACAGCAATCGCGGCGAAAATTAAGACTACAAGCGACGTCACCAGAATCGACAGCATCGCCATTTTGACGTCGTATGCCTCGATCTTTTTCCCTAAGTACTCCGGCGTTCGGCCCACCATCAGCCCAGCGATGAAGGCCGCAATGATGACAAACACCACCATTCCGTACAGCCCGGATCCAACGCCGCCAAAGACGATCTCGCCGAGCATGATATTGGTGAGCGGAACCATTCCTCCGAGCGGTGTGAAGGAATCATGCATGCTGTTCACCGCGCCACAGCTTGTGTCCGTGGTGACCGTGGCCCAAAGCGCCGAGTTGGCGATGCCGAAGCGAACTTCTTTGCCCTCCATATTCCCGCCCGGCTGCGAAGCACTGTGCGCCTGGTCCACTCCCGCGAATTGCGGGTTCCCGCGAGCCTCCGCCCAATAAGCAACCGAAACAGCTCCCAGGAAAATGATCGCCATGGCGCTCCAGACCGCCCAGCCGTGGCGTTGCGAGCCCGTCATGCGCCCTAGCGTGTAGGTCAAAGCCGAGGGAATAGCAAAAATCATCACCATTTCGAGGAAGTTCGAGAACGGCGTAGGATTCTCATAAGGGTGCGCGCTGTTGGCATTGAAAAAACCACCGCCATTGGTTCCGAGCTCCTTAATGACCTCTTGCGAGGCGAGCGGGCCTTGCGGAATCGTTTGCTGGGTAACCGTTTGCGTTACCGGCTTTCCATCGGGGCCAGTCGTCGTGATTTTCTGCGGGTCGGTAAGCTGCGCGGTCACGTATGGCTTGAAGTTCTGAATGGCACCTTGCGAAACCAGCACGAGTGAGCCGATTAGGCAAAGTGGCAGCAGAATCCAAAGCAGCCCGCGCGTCATGTCGACCCAAAAATTCCCGATCGTCTTCATCTCACGACGACTGATCCCGCGAATCAGCGCAATGGCCAGCGCGATGCCCACAGCGGCCGAGGTGAAGTTGTGGTACGCCAAGCCCGCCATTTGCGTCAGATAGCTCATCGTGGTTTCGGGCGTGTACGCCTGCCAGTTGGTGTTCGTGGTAAAGGAGACCGCGGTGTTGAAGGCGAGGTCCGGAACAACGTTCGCCAGTTTTTGTGGATTCAGCAGCAGCCATTGCTGCGTGCGTTCGATGAAATAGAGCAGCACCATGGAGACGACGCTGAACATCAACATGGCAATCGCGTATTCTGTCCAGCGCATCTCGTTTTTCTCATCCACGCCGGTCGCGCGATAAATGAGCCTTTCGACGGGCCGCAGCAACGAATCCAGGAACGTCTTCTCTCGATTGAACACTCGGGCGATGAACGCGCCCAGCGGCTTCGTGATTGCGAGGATCACCGCGAGAAACAACAGGATTTGAAACCACCCATTTGGACCCATGCCTAAAATTTCTCCGGCCAGAGCAAGGCTGCAAAGAGATACACGCAAAGCAGCACACAAATCAGAATCAGAACAACGTCGCCGGCCATTTGGCCTCTGCTGGCGCCGAGAAGCAAAATGTTCATCAGCATGCTTCGTCCCTTTACTTCAGTCGCTCACAACCGTAAACGTAAAGAACGCTGGCACCGAAAAAAATCAGGATCGCCACGATAAAGAACACATCTTTCATCGCGTAACTCTTTCTGAGCCGCCACTCGGAATTTGCCGCGTTGCGTCCAGGCAGCCAAATACCCTACCGATAATATGGCGCATTAGAATTTGACCAGTATATCCATGTCGATGAACGATTGGTCTCGGCGAAGGTCCGGGAACCACACGCTGCCGATTCCGCCACCACAGGCCGTTTCCGCGGCGGCAAGAGTCATTTGCCCGGAAGATGCCCCGCTAATACATGCGTAGTCTTCCGGGGAACCATTGTTTCCACCAGGAGGCGTAATCCCGCCGCGGCCGGTCCAGTAGGGCACGCTGGCATGACGATAGTCATACTCCCAGCGGAACGTGATGTATTGCTTCGGCATATAGTCAAACGTATATGACGAATCCCAGGCTTTGAACGGGTTCCCAGGATTCTCGGTGAAGTACGGCGAATTCGTCGCTGCGGTAATCGCGCTCTCGCCGTCGATCGGCGGCAACAAAACCAGGTACCGGCCGGGATTGTTTATCCTGCCGCCCCCCAGCGTCATTCCGAACAGGTCCTTGTGGAACCAGAAGCGGTTATATCCCATGAAGCCCACGAAGCTTTGCTTCGGCCCACCTTTCTTGTCGCCGTCACAGCTCACTCCGGCCCCAAATTCGCATCCCAGATCGCCGGTCAACGAGAACGCCATCTTGTCCAGGGGATTTTCCGGCCTGTCAAAATACTTGATCTCAATGCTGTCGTCCGTGTGGATCCGTTCACGACCGGGCACAAACAAATCATCCTGACCCAGTCCATAGTTATTCGAGATGACGTCGATCCAGCCGGTTGGAGTCCACTTGAGCTGTCCGCCGAGGCCCGGCGTGTGATTGGCCGAAGCGTATGACTGCCACCCGTTGATGAACCACGGTTCGATTTTCAAATGTGCCGTCGGGAAAAACTGCACGCGCACGCCATTGAAGAACCACGGCGTGTTTGAGGAAACGTAAGAAGGCTGATAGGCCCAGTTGTCGAAGTTGTAGTAACTGAACAGCCCGATGTATGACAAAAAGATCCCGGCATCAACGTTGATCCCGTGCATCACGTCGAAATGGTAGCCGCCGTACGCTTCCGAAATGTACCGATAGGCAGTATCTAGATCCCATTGGCCATTTCCGGGGCTGGCATCGTTCCGCGGCGTTGTCGCCGAATACATCCCGAATTGCGTCATGAATCTCGCGCGAACATTGTCATAGTGGAAGTCGCCGCCAATGCCGAGCTGCTCGAGTTGCACTTCCTGCGACCGAAAAAGCTCGCTGGATCCGCCCATGGAATGGTCCGTCGGGTGGTTAAAGTCGTAGGTGTAGGTCGCGTCTGCTCGGATCTCAGGCGTGAAGAATTTCGAATCGAACGCCGGAGTCTCCGTGCGTGGATTGCCGTTGAGCCACGTCCAATCATGGTCCGAAAAAGGCGCAATCTTCGCAGGTTTTTGAGGGGCGGGAGTCGATGTCGACTCCTGAGCTGGCGATGCTACGGACGAAGATTCACTTGGGGCTGCGGTCGCCGCTGCAGGATTTGACGACACTGATGACACCGCGTTAGCGTTCGTCGCCTGCGCCGCGTCCAGCTTCGCGGCCGGTGGATCGGCGGTCTGCGCCGAAGGTGCCGCCGCAGTAGCAGTGGCTTGGCCGTTCACCTTTGCAGGCGGCGCCGCGGTCGCGCTCTTTGATTGCTGTTCCTGCGAGTTCTTCTTTTTCAGTTCCGCTTCCAGCTCCGCGATGCGTTTTTTCATCGCATCGAGTTCTTTTAGAATCGCGGCCTGTTGATCTGAGGTGCTCGCTTGCTGTCCTGTGCTAGCTCGTTGTCCCGTAGAAGTATTCGAGCCGGAACTTTGCGCAAGACACGGCATGGACCACGCGGTCGCGAGTACCGCGCCTAACGTCAACTGCATCGCGCGAGTAAACTGAGACTTGAACATGCCACCCTTCCTTTCTGTAATGCCACCGGCACTCCCAATCGGCTCTTGTCAGAGACCCATTGCCTCCACGCAATTTACCGCGGGGCCCCACAGGAACAGCATCCGAGGTTGTCTCATCGAAAATAAACTAACAGCCGTGACTCGCGTCCCGATTGAATGCGATCCAGATGCGTCGATTTGTCAGCGTCGACGCCGTGAGTCACGGCAAAACTGAACGAAAACATAAACCAGAAAAACTATCCCGATCATGACTAGGCCGAGGAGCACCAAGGTCGAAATCGGCAGTGTTGCTAACGGATCCATGGCTCATCGCTCGTCTGCATGTTTCTTCTGGATCGATGTCTTCCAGCACTTAGCAAGCAACAGCGCGACAGCACCCAATGACCTCGCAACAATGCGGTGCGCCACCTCAGAAAGTCGTAAAGGCAAGCTAAAGATTTCGTAAAGGGAACGCTACTGGAGCTATTGCTTGGAGCTAATTCTTTGGCGAGAACTAATGACTGGGCGAATTGGGCGCCCGCAGGTACTTTGCCAGCGGTATGGCAACCGCGCCAACCCTCCCGCTGGCGCTGTCCCACACAACCACGCGCATTTGCGAGACGTTCGGCACAACGGTTACGTCCTGCGTAAACTCCACTTGCTGCTTCGCGAACTGGGCATATTGCTCCGAGGAAAAATTAAACGGGAAGGATCGTTGGGTGGCATGAAGGACTTGATTCTTGTCGTCCAACTGGACGAATAACACGTTCATCATGCCGGCAAAATGCCCGTTCTTAACCTGGAATTGAATCGACCTTGGATCGAAGAACACCATTGTGCTAAGGACAGTTCCGCTGCTGCTCGCCGCAGCCTTCACGCGCGCTGCCACTCCGATGCCGGCCGCTTCAAGTGGGCTGACGGCGGCGTTCATGACGACGGTCCGCAAAGAGTCCGTACCTATGACAGGTTCCGGCAGCGCAAAGTACCCCTTCCGCGCCCGCGCGATCACGTCCGGCCTCTTGATTCGTACGGTGATGTTATGAAAGCTCCCGTCCCACTTCACATCTGCGGGGTAATAGCCCAGTTCGTAGCTCACGCGGGAATCATCGATCGCCCTCTGAAGCGACGATGCGATGTCGTTTCGGCTGTAGAACGCTTCTCCGCCAGTGCCGTCCGCCAACGCGCTCATTGTTTCAAAAGTGGTATGGTCTGGATTCAGTATGGGATTGGCCGGCGCCTGCGAATTCCCATTGCCACGCGGCAAGTGGGGGGCGCGAACACGGGATTCACTTCGCCCTCCTGCCGGGCTTCCGCCGCCAAGAGCCGCTCCACCTTGTTGTCCGCTGCCCATGCTACCGTAACCGGGCATCTTCGCTTGCGATTGGCTGATGTTCAGATTCAGGCCAAGCAGACCGCGCGCATCGACGGGATAGATCGCGACATTCGCGTCGTTCAGCGCTCGCGCCGCCCTTTCGATGTCTTCCGCGAAGAGGAGCTGTTGATTCGAGAGGTTCGCTTCGCTGTCAGGATTGTTAATCATCGCCGCGATGTCTTGGAGATTTTCGTACTCCACGCTGAAGGGAAAACTCCCGGAGACCCACAGTAGGTTCTTCCGGCCCGGCAAAGCAGCGACATGGTTGGCGATTGCGATCAATGCATCCACGGTGGTCTCGACGCGGTCCAGAATGTACATATTGGCTTCGCGCTGAAAGCCATCCTGCAACAAGGCGTCGATGCTTTCGTTCCCAGTCTGCAGCTGCGTCGGTGTGGATGCGACCACCTCCGCGTCGCTTTGCCCAGTGTACTTGCCCAACGCGGCAGTCAGAACGGAGGGATCGCTGGTGAAGTCCTGCAGCACGTGCAAGGTATGTCCCAAGGTGTAAATGGCCAAGCGGTCGCTCGGACGAATTTGCCGCAGAAATTTGATCGCTTGCTGCCGGGCATAGGCTTGATCGCTCACCAACGTGTTCAGCCCGTCCAGCAAAACAATGTTGACGTTGGGCGCCACGGCGCCTCGCTGCGCAATTTGATTCGTGTAAGTGTCTGGCGGCAGAGCAGGCGGAGGACTTGCAGGCTTTTGGTCTGTCTCCTCGCGAAATAGCCGAACTTCTTGCGGATGGCCATCGTCCAAAAGAACGAAATCGCTCGATATCAAATCTGTAACAGGATTGCCCTTCTTATCTGTGACCACGACACTCACTGGTACGAGCCTGGTCGCCCGAACGATCGTTCCAGCCGGTGTCTGATTTTCCTGGCCGCGTCGATTCGCCGGATGCAAAAGCGGCACCCGCGCCCACGCGGAAAACAGCACAACCGCCGAGACCGCGACGACGCAATCTCTCCGGCGGGCGGAGGTGAATAAGGTTGGCACGCACGAGATTATATTGCTGAATGCAAGGACAGGGAAAGCAGCCGGACTGAACGCGAGGCAGGCCCTGCTGTGCAGCAGCGGCATGGGATCGGCGTGCCAACATGGCACTGGCAGGAAATAAAAAGGAACTTTTCGCTTCTGCGCAAAGGAATACGAAGTGGATGGCATGGTTGCGGTGTTTCCGGCTTGCCCTAACGTACAGGGTACACAAAACGAAACTGCGCCCCTACAAAAGACCACTGATGACTACTGCTGCGCATCATAAAATCTCTAGGGAGATAATTCCGTGAAATCGACACTACTTTTAGCCGTCGCAACGCTGATGACGCTGGCCATCCCGCTTCCGGCGAGGGCCTCCTTGGGCGGCGACATCACGTCCGTGCAAGCCGACCAGGCTCTCATGAAAGGGACACTCCAAAGCACAAAGACCGCGTCGTACACGATCGAAGAAGTGAAGGCGCCAACTGGCCTCTTGGTGCGTGAGTATCTGTCGGCCGGCGGGCAGGTCTTCGCCATTACGTGGCAGGGTTCCACGCGACCGAACCTTCAACAAATATTGGGAACCTACTTCCAAACATACACTCAGGCAGCTCAAGCGCAGAAAGGCCGCCGAGTTGCCCGCGGTCCTGTCGTGCTTAAACAGGGCGGGCTGGTCGTGGAAATGGGCGGGCACATGAGATGGATCATGGGCCGAGCCTATGTCTCCAGCATGGTACCGCCGACAGTTCAGATGGAGGAAATTCGATGAATCAGAGCCCCTTTCGTGTATTCATGGCGTTGCTGTCATCGGGATTATTGCTGTTAGCCTTGGGCTGCTCCAGCTCGAGCATTTCGCCAACTTCTCCTTCCTCGCCGAGTGGCCCCGCACCCACCGGGCCAAACGTATTGGCGATCTCGGTCAACACCGGGCCAACGGAGGCCGCAGGCGATGGTCCGTACACGAACGGAGCATTTACGAGCGTTACGGTCTGTGTCCCGGGCAGCACTACTCAGTGCCAAACGATCAGTGGAGTTTTGATCGATACTGGCTCCTCCGGCTTGCGGATCCTATCCTCCGCGCTGACGCTTTCGCTCCCCCAGCAGGTTGACTCCAATAACAACGCGATCGCGGAATGCGCTCCCTTCGCATCGGGCGTCACCTGGGGTCCGGTACAGACCGCGGATGTGTCGATCTCTGGGGAGACAGCGGCCTCCTTGCCGATTCAAGTGATAGGTGCGGCGAGCCCTCCCATGCCTGTGGCCTGCGCCGATGAGGGTTCCTCTGCCGACAGTTTGGACACCCTGGGAGCGAATGGAATATTGGGCATAGGAGTGTTTCCGCAGGATTGCGGCAGCGGATGCGCTCCGGGTACAACGTCCAACTTAGACTTCTATTACACATGCCCCGCCGCAGGCTGCCAAGTAACAACCGAAGCCCTTTCTGCGCAAATAACAAACCCGATCGTGCTGTTCACTACCGATAATAATGGTTCCATTGTCGAACTCCCTTCGGTCCCGGCGGCCACCGCTGAGGCCAGCGCGAACGGATACCTAGTTTTCGGTATCGGCACGGAATCGAACAATGGGCTTGGCAGTGCCACGATTTATGGGGTTGACACTACGTACGGAAACTTCACGACAATTTTCGACGATACGAGCTTCACCGACGCAGGTTTTGTGGACCTCGGTTCGAACGCCTTGTATTTCGACCCAGTGTCGTCGGGATTGGCAAATACAGAATGCGGAGACGCCCCATTTTGGTACTGCCCGGGCGCCAACACGGCTTTCACGGCCGAAAATGAGGGCATCACGAATGGCACTTCGGGAACGGTCAGTTTCACCGTCGCCGATGCTGACGAGTTCATCGACAACGCGGCAGACAACAATGACGCGGTAATAAACGGTCTAGCTGGGCCGTTTACGGGATACTTCGATTGGGGTATGCCGTTCTTTTTTGGCCTCAACGTCTACACAGCTATCGCCGGGCAATCGGCTGCCGGGGCGCCTTATGTTGCCTACTAAACTGCCGTAAGTACAACGCACAAAAAAGTGACCGGCGAACGAGGCTGAGGGACCCGCGTCCGCCGGTTTTCTTACCCGGTTCCCGAGTAGGATGGGCAAGAACTTCAGTTAGGCGATGTTGCTTCTCCATCGCGCAGGAATTCGTAGCGTTCAATTGCGGCCGCAACGCCGATGTCCTGCTCCCGCTCCAAATCCGTGCGCACGACGTGTCCCAGGCAGCGAACTTTCACCGGGCCAGCCAAGGTCACCTCATGCGGGAGCGTCATCACGATTTCCAGGGGCGCCCCGTGTTTCAGGTCTTTGGGCAGGAAGAAGTAAATCCCTCGCGAGCTTACTTCCTTCGTCTCCGTCGCGGCCTCACCCACCGAGGCATCGCCGGTCCAACGAACCTTCAGCGGCAACCTCATCTGGAAACGGCGCGTCGACCTGCGTTCTCTTTGTGCCAAGGGCCACCTTCCGCTTCTGTAATACTTGACAGCATAGGCGGACAGCGTCCTACCCTCAATAGGCTGCAAGGCTCATTTTTGGGAAGGCTCTGCCCGTACGAAAGTACTAGTCATCTATCTCTTGGAAAATTCAGGACATACGATATTTGTGGAGAATATCGTCAACCGAAATAACTCCTTCCAGCTTCTCCACGTTGGCACGGTTGACCACTGGCACAAGCGGCCAGTCGCCGATAATCCGTAGGGCCTCATCCAAATGCTGGTCCGGATAAAGTTGTGGCACGGGTCCCTTCGATGGGATTTCAAGCTTGCCGGAAGCGCCGGGCGTCAAATGGAGGAGATCATCGCGCGCCACGATCCTCCACCCACCATCTCGCCTCCAAAGCATGATCTGCGGGGCTGCCGGCGACTCGGCTTCGCGAGAAATCTGACCCAGACCGTCTTCGGCGAGCACAATTCCATCGCCTGGACGCATGGCATCTTCCACGCGCAGCGCGGTCTGCTCGCGCAGCTCCTCGATGGAAGGCAAAAAGAATCCGTCCTGCCGCGCCAGGAAATCGAATAGCGCTACGTGCTGGTACCGGCGCGAAATAAAATACGCAATCATGTTGGCCAGGATGGCCGGAACGATGATGTTGTAGTTTTGGCTCAGTTCGAACACCATGAAAACCGATGTGATCGGCACGCGCAAAGAGCCCGCGAAGAACGTGCCCATACCCACGAGCGCAAAAGCGGCAACCGATTCCTGCGGCCGATGCACCAGCAAGTGCTCAAACCCGCCCACCGCGCCGCCGAGCATCGCGCCAATGAAGAGCGCCGGAGCAAACAATCCGCCGGGCGTGCCGCTAACAAAAGAAATCCCCGTTGCCAATATCTTGAATAAACCAAGTAGCAACAGCGCCTTCCAAAGAAACTGGTCGTGGAGAGCCTGATCGATAATGGGATAACCGCTGCCCATAACCTGCGGGAGCCAGATTCCGATGATGCCAATCAGGAGCCCGGCGGCAGCCGGTTGAATAAACTGTGTCCATCGCGGCAGTTGTCGCAACCGCGGCCGGAGATAAGCGATGAATTTCAGGAATGCGAGCGACGCCACACCGCTAATAACTCCCAACACAGCATAACCGAGCAGCTCGATAGGGCTGCGAAATTCGATCGCCGGCACGCGAAACATCGGAGCGCTGCCAAAGAATTCGCGCATCACGATGACGCTGGAAATCGCCGCAAGAATCACGGCACCCAGCACACCGCCGCTCCACGTCCCGATGATTTCTTCGATAACGAAAATCACCGCCGAAATAGGTGCGTTGAATGCTGCGGCCAGGCCCGCGGCCGCCCCGATCGGAGCGAGCAGCCGCTGTTTATCGCGCGAGAGGCGTAAACCTCGCCCCAGCGTGGAAGCGATTCCTGCTCCCATTTGCAGCGACGGATCTTCCGGCCCGAGCGACTGTCCGCTCCCGATCGCCAGCGCGCAGGTGATGAATTTTCCAATTACCGTCCGGAATGAAACGTATCCGTCGAAAATAAATACTGCCGCTTTGGTCTGATTGACGCCGCTACCGCGCGATCTTTTGAATACATACATCACGAGCAGCGCTACGCCCAATCCTCCCAGTGTGGGCGCCAGCAACACCCGCAGCCGCGAAGGCTCCATCGACGATCCGAGAAACCAGAACCGGGTCCACTCGATCGCCACGCGAAAACAAACCACAACCAAACCCGAAAACATTCCTATGATTACGGCCAGCAGCAAAAAGAGTTGGCCTTCGCGCAACGTTAATGCCTTGCGGCGCCAAACCGTCCATAGGCGCTCCAGGCGCGTTCTTTGCCGCGACAACTTGCTTTCCGTCGGCACCGGAACCGGAGTTGTGGTCGGTGTCGCGCCGGCCGTTTCGCTCATTGCTGCTTGCTCTGTCGGTACTTACCTAGGATTTCCAAGGCCTCATCCAGTCCTGTAGGCTCTCCGCATTTCTGTGATGCAGCCGTCTCCATAGCAAATATCAGATTGCTCGCCTCGTTCAGTTCCTCCGGGTGCCGTGCCAAATTCCGATCGGAAAGGCTCGCTTGCGATCTTTTGGCTTGTGCGTACTGCGTTGCCAAATCCGTTTTTTCGACCGCTGCCGCCGTTGGGTCTTTTCCTGTTTCTTGACTCGCCGCCATATTCGGCAGCTCAACACCGCTGCTCTTTGCGCAGGATTCCACCCGTGAAATGGCTTGCGCCAAATCGTGCCGCACGCGCGTAAGCCGCTGTGCATCCGTCAACCCTCGCGCATCGGGATCCCACGCGAGTATCAGTTGCGTCGTCTCCAGCGCGGCATCCATTTCCGCATTGTCCCTTTTCTCCCGATGAGCCCGGTCCAAATATCGCTCGGCCAGCGGAAAATCTCCCATCTGATACGCCACCAGCCCCGCCCCGCGTATGGCTCCCAGCGGCGGGTGCTGCGACTCCATCGCTCCTTGAAACTCCTCTAGAGCGCGAGTCAGGTCCCCAGCCTGCAGAAAGAGCTCTCCCGTTTGTTCGTGTAAGGGCGCTCCGTGCTGCTGCGGAATTTCCGATTCCAGCGCGATCAGCTCTCCGTCGGCGCCTGCGCGATCACCTCGGGCAATGAGAAACCGGCTCAATTCCAGCCGGGCATTCAGCCGGTTTGTCTCCGCATCTTTCGGCCAAACTCCATAAATCGCCCCATGGTAATAGCGCAGCGCGTCGGTCTCCGAACCTGAGCGCGCCGCGATGCGCGCCAGCGCCAAATTCACCGGCGCATCGGAAGGAGAGCGCGCAAGCAACCCGAGCAAATACGACTGCGCCTCTTCATTGCGTCCTTCCGCTGAAAGCGCTTCCGCCAGTTGAAATTGCACCTGGGGATCGTCGGGATGGTAGACCAGCGCGTTGCGAAAATCCGCTAGCGCCGCGGGAGCGTCATTCGCCTTCAGTTCCTCTTGACCTGCCGTAAACCACTGATTTCCTAGAGCGTCCAGTTTTTGATGGTAGCTCTGGACGATCATGCCCGTTAGAAAAAACAGAACGATGAGCACGACGGCACATACCGACAAGACTGTTTCGCGCGAGCGCAGCAACAACGCCAGGCGATTTTCGCACTGCGGGCACTCCGTCTCTCCCTGCGGGAGTGGATTCCCGCAACGAGGACATATTCGCGCGTTTATTTCCTCGGCCATTACACTCTGTTGTCTAGGATAACTCCGGCGGAGTCAAAGATGCACCCAACAACTGGCGTTGCGGAAAACTTTCCTGCGGAAGCCGGCAAACTTCGCCACAAGCCCGACTATGTTTGGTCGATTAACCGGTGGTGAATCGCGTACAACGCCAACTCCAAACGGTCCGACACGCCCAGCTTGTCAAAAATATTGTGCAAGTGATTTTTCACGGTCTGCTCGCTGATAAACAGCTTTTCGCCGATTTCCCGATTGCGAAATCCCTGAGCCACCAGCTGCACGATTTCCTTTTCTCGGTCGCTCAGCAAAGGCTTATCGCGACGCTGCCCCGTTTCCGCGGAGCGCTTGAAAGCGTCGATCACCTCTGCGGTCATTCGATTGTCGAGCCAGATTTCTCCATCGTGAACCTTCTTGATGCTCTTCAACAACAGATCGCTGGCTGACTGCTTCAGCACCACACCCCGCGCGCCCAGCCGCATCGCGCGCACCACATCTCGGTCGTCTTCCGCTGCCGTCAAGACGATCACTCGCGTTGGCACCGAGTCGAAGTTAATCTCTTCCAGGACGCCCAATCCATCCTTTTCGGGCATTCGCAGATCCAGCAGCAAAATATCCGGCTTCAACTTCGCCAGCATCCGCACACACTCATTTCCGTTCGATGCCTCACCCACAATGGAGACTTCGTCGGTGCCGTCAAATAGCTTCCGCAGGCCATCGCGAAAGATGGCGTGGTCGTCTGCGATCAAAATGCGGACGGGCGTTTTGCCTTTTGTCATTTCAGTTCGTTAAATTACGGGGATCTCGATCGTCAGACGCGCACCATGTCCCGGGTTGGATTCCACCGTCAGGACACCCCCGACCGTTCTTGTCCGCTCCTTTATCGAAATCGGCCCCAGGCGCAGCCGATCCAGTTCTTCGCTCCCAAATCTCCCCGAAAAACTGAATCCTTGCCCGTTGTCGTCGACAACGAGAAAAACTTTCGTGTCGTCTTGCCATAGTTTTACCACGACGTGGCTGGCGTGCGCATGCTTTTTTATGTTGTTGAGTGACTCACGGTATATCTGGAAAACTTCACGGCAAATCCGGTCCGGAGCACGCAAATCGTTCTCTTCCAGGAACAGATCGACCACCAATCCCGATTCATTGTGGTACCGCTCGGCGAAACCATACATCATTTCACGCAGGTCCGCGCTCTCCACGCGCAGTGGCCGCAAGTCTTTCACCATTTGCCGCAGGTCTTCACCTTCTTGCCGAACCGTCGCGCGCAGGACTGCTATGTCTTCCGCGGCGGCCTCCGGCGCTTGGCAAGCCTTGCGCTCCAGCACGCCGAGCTGGATATTCAAACTCAGCAGCGTTTGCAGAATCCCATCATGAAGGTCTCGCGAGATGCGGCTGCGCTCAGCCTCAACGGCCCGCGTCCGCAAATGCCGTAACTGAAAGACATTTTCCAGCGGAACATTCAATTGCCGCACAATCCGTTCGAACCAGCGCAAATCCCCTCGCGTGAATTCGCGCCTTCCATTGACCAGTAGCATGCGTCCGGATGGATGCCCCTGCGCAAGCATTGTCACTGCCATAACTGATCGCGCAGCCAATTCCTCGCGCACACTGGCTGGTGGTGCCTCCACGTCACTCGCCCTGCCCACTTCCCGCTCCCCGATCGCAGCCCAGCCAAACCCTCGCACGCGGCCTTCCAGCGAATTCCAGCAAACCGTCCGAGAAAAATCTTCCGCAAGATAAGCTCCCGCCTTCGTCATCGGTAACACTTCGGGCGGTACCACGTGCCGGCGGTCCTGATCGCCCTTCCAGGTGAACAGCCGCTCGACCTCTTCGTCGCAAATCACTAGCGTCGCATATTCGCAGTCGAACTCTCGCGCCAATTCACTCAACAGGAGCCGCACAGACTCCCCCAGCCCTTTCTCAACGCGAATCATCCCCAACAGCAGTTCGATAAAATCGTCTTCCGCAACAGTCGTCCGTTCGCGAATACCGAGCCATCCCACGCATAGCCCTGCCAAGTACGTCGTGGCCGCCAGCCCCAGCCAGTGCCACTGCAGAACTCCCGAGCCGTGACGCGTCAGCCATACTCCGCGAATTACGCTCGCGATTGCCGCTCCGCCGCTCAGCAGAGCTGCATCGCTCATTAACAAACTGCCCGGGCGCGAACCATATAAGGACGGCGCCTGCTTGCGGCCCAGCGCGGCCATTGCAAAGACACCAAACAAATACAAAAACCAAAACGAAGCCAGCGACGGCGTCAGGACAATGAACACCGCAAACGCAAGCACGTCGATCGCAGCAGGAAAAACGATCCCGGGAAAGATAGCGAATTGCTCGACGAGCAAGACAGCCACAGCTACAACGAAATATCCACACAAAAAGAAAGTCGCGTCGTGCCTAGCCGGGCCCGGCGTCATTTCCGTCAAAGTGAAGAGCGCGAGCAACACCGCCACCGGTCGAATGACGGTGACTACCCGTTCAATGGGCCGGTTCCCCGTTCCTTTCACAGACCTCCGCCGGGCCGTGGCGGGCAAGGTTGTCTGCCTCGGCTGGTCTGCCGACACACCCCGCTCCGCTATAGCTCCCGCCTCATACTTCACAGCGGGTGCCTCGGTTGCCGCTTGCTCTATTTGTCGATTTTCTATCTTCTGCATGGAATTCTGAAATACGGAGTCGCTTGTTCCATTTGTCTGTCCGCCCCCGTTACTCCTATTTTAGCAAGCGCATGGGTCCAGCCTCTCCCGCCCTCACTTTGCCGTTCTTACCAGTAACTTCGCCTCGCCCACCGCCGATCCCCCTCCGTCGGCATCCAACGCCCTCCGGAAGCTGAGAATCAAGCTATTGACAACGGGTGCATAATCTTGACTAGGGTTCGCGGCGGACCGGGCGGTAGGCCGCGACTCTGCCAGGAAAAAACGGCTTGCCAGAGCGTTTTACGCAGCGCGAAGTCAGCAGAATTGTGGGCGTTGATGCGCGCCGCTTGCGTTACTGGCACCGTCTTCGACTCGTGGTTCCGGAATCGCGCTGGGGCGAGCATTTCTACAATTTCACTGATCTCGTCGCTCTGCGTTCCATAAAGACCATCACCGAGGGCCGGATTCCCGCGCGCAAACTCCTCCGCGCCGTGGCAGCCCTCCGAGGAAGCGACGCCAACGTAAACGTTGCGATCGGGGAGTTTCGCCTGTTTCCCAGCGGCCGCGAAATCGCCGCGATTCCCCCGGGCGGCTTCGAGCACGCCATTGAGCCTCTCACGGGCCAGTTTGTTTTGCCTTTTCATGCCTCCGCTGCAGCGAAAGTTCGCCAGATGGACTCGCGCACAGCCGACGAGCTGTTCGAGTATGCCGTGCGCTGCGAAAGTCGGCCTGGTGGATTCGATGAAGCTATACGTGTCTACCAGCAAGTGATCGAAATGCAGCCGCGTTGGAGCGAACCACACATCAATCTTGGGTGCGTTTATTATCAGCGCGGCGAAATGCAAAACGCCCATGCAGCCTTTTGTGCGGCGCTGGAGCGCGAGGCTGACAATGTCGTGGCGCATTTCAATCTGGGCTGCGTTCTGGACGAAATTGGCCGCCCCGAAGATGCAATCGAACATTTGCGCCGCGCCACGGAACTTGATCCCACCCACGCGGACGCGCATTTCAACCTTGCCTCCGCATACGAGAAGCGGGGCCACAAGCAACTGGCTTTGCAGCACTGGCTTTCGTATCTCCAACAGCAGTCTCAAGGCCCATGGGCGGATTTCGCGCGCTCACAGCTGAAAAAATCCCGTGCTCCCGGCACTCCGACGTCACCAATCCCCTTCCGCCCTCAAGATCGAAACTAGGACCGGAACTAGGAACACCGTAACGTTTCAGAGTTTCGCCGTATGCCCGCGCGGATCAGCGCCCAAGTCCGATGAAAATTGGCTATGTGCACAGCCTTGTCACTTTTTCCCGACCGCCGCTGCGTGCTATCATCCTGCGGGCGGTGAGCGTAGCTCAGTTGGTAGAGCATCGGTCTGTGGCACCGAGGGTCGTGGGTTCAAATCCCATCGCTCACCCCATGTACCCGTCTGTGGTAGGACAGCCCCCTTTAGAATCTGGCAGCAATTTGCGCGTCCCGGTCTGGCGGGCGCACGGTCGAACTCGGGGCCGGTTTGTGTTCTAATTCTTGTTGCATGAATCGCACAAACAAACATTGCCTGTCGCGCGGGTGCTGGGAGCTACCGGCGGGATGCGGGACATGAAGTACATAGGAAGGGCGTTTGCGCTTTTCTTCGTGCCCCTTTTTTTGGTGACGGCTCAACTCGCTAAGTCCCAAAACGAACACAGTACAACTGAGACGGTGCGCATTGATGTGAACGCGCCGGCGCAGCCCTTTCCGCATTTCTGGGAAGACATGTTTGGCTCCGGACGCGCCGTACTCTCGCTTCGCGACAGCTACCGGCAGGATTTGCGCGCGGTGAAAGCGATCACCGGATTCGAATATGTGCGCTTTCATGGAATCTTCGACGATGACGTGGGCCTGTATAGCGAAAACCAGAGTGGCGAGCCAGTTTACAACTCCTCATCTGTGGATCAGATTTACGACGGGTTGCTGGCAAACGGTGTGCGGCCCTACGTGGAATTGAGTTTTATGCCGCCGCAGCTGGCGGCAACCGACATCCATCAGGCGTTTTGGTATCACCCTTCGGTTTCGCCGCCGAAGAGTTGGGAAAAATGGGACGATTTGATAACGAAGTTTGCCAAGCACTTGGTCAATCGCTATGGGATCAACGAGGTGTCACAGTGGTATTTTGAAGTTTGGAACGAACCGAACATTGATTTCTGGGCGGGCAACCCGAAACAATCGACGTATTACGAACTTTACGATCACACGGCGCGAGACATTAAGCGCGTCAGCGCGCGCCTGCGCATTGGTGGGCCTTCAACGGCGCAGGCTGCTTGGGTAAGCAGCTTCATCGCGCACGCCGTGCAAAATAACGTGCCGGTGGATTTTATCTCGACGCATGTCTACGGGAACGATACGGCAGACCATGTGTTTGGCACGAACGAAGATATTCCGCGCGCGGATATGGTGTGCCGCGCGGCGAAGAAAGTCCACGATGAAGTGCTATCGTCAGCCCGACCGCAACTACCAGTGATATTCAGCGAATACAACGCGAGTTATGCAAATGAGCCGGACGTGACCGATTCGATTTTCATGGGCCCGTGGCTAGCGAACACGATTCGCGGGTGCGACGGCTTAACGAAGATGATGAGCTACTGGACGTTTTCGGATGTGTTCGAAGAGCAAGGCGTTATCAAAACGCCATTCTATGGAGGATTCGGGCTGGTCGCGGAGGGAGGCGTACCGAAGCCGTCCTTCAACGCATTTTTGCTGCTACACATGCTAGGGAGAGAGAGAATACCCGTGGATTCGGACTCCGTGTTGGCGACGCGAGACGCGCGGCATAAAATGGAGATCGCCGTCTGGAATTATTCGGCGCCAGAAGTAACGGGAAACACGAAAGAGGTCACGCTGGAATTCAGCGGACTGCATGGCAGGCACAAGGTATTGATCTATCGCCTCGATGCTGAGCACGGAAATGCTTTGGAAACCTATGAGGCAATGGGCAAGCCCTCGAGTCCTACGCAACAGCAATACCAACAACTGAGAAATGCGGCAAAGCTGGGAGCGCCAGAGGAGCAAAAGCTCAACAATAATCAAATTACGCTAAGACTCCCGCCGAAGGCACTCGATTTGGTGGAGCTGCGTTAGCAGGCTCTTCCGGGCGAAATCCGGTAAGCTGCATTCCGGCCTGCGCTTCGGGATTCTTCATGAACGTTTCCCAGATGAAGCCCGTGCGAAGGTTTTCCGCCATAAGAACTCCAATTCCCGTGTTGATGCCCACAACTTCCGAGTTGTACCAGCTCTTCAACGGATTGAAAGCATCCTGAAACGCATAACGCTTCCATAGCTTGCTGCCGAACCGGCGGCGCATGGTGTGAAGCACGAGCAGAGTCTCGCGCGGAAGGAACGGTAAAGAGCCGGCGGGAGCGGCGGGAACGAGGGTGCCGTCGATCGTTCCGACAGGAGGAGGACCACCCCACCAGGTATATCCATCCATCGAATCGGAAGCCGTCACGCCCCAGAGGATGTCCGAAAAGTCAGGGAAACGATTGCGCAGTCCGATGCAAAAAAGACGATGAGCCTTGGTAGCCAGCACTGAATTTTCGAAATAATTCGCATAGCGGTCGCGTTTGCCGCGAAAATCGAACCAAGCGTGCGAATACTGATGCACGAACAGCGGCGCGTAGGAGCCGATGTACCGCAAGCCTTTGTAGTCGAAGATGGGCCGCCACCAAGCATCCCAAGTATCCGCTGGGATGGCATGAGTGCGCGAGCCGATGCCGAGCAAGTACATCAACATCAGTTCGCAATAGGTGTTCCAGCGATATGGCAAAAACCCGTTTTCCGGCGTCCACCCGTGTGAGAGAGTGCGGCCACGATCGAGCATCCATTGCCAGTCCACGCGGTCAAAAATCTCGCCAGCCAGGGAGCGGATTTGTTCGTCGGCAAAATACTGCTTACACATCAGGATGCCGCAAAGGAGAAGGCCGGTATCAATTGAGGAGACTTCGCAATCAAATGCGCGCGTGCCGGTGTTTACGTCGACGAAGTGATAAAAAAAACCGTGCTGATTGTACATTCGCGTGGCGAGAAACTTCAAAGTAGCGCGCACGCGGGAGATAACCGCGTTGTTGGGGATGAATCCGCGTTTGTCGGCAATGCAAAGAGCAGTGAGGCCGAAACCCGTAGCGGCGATGCTGGCGACGGTGTAGTCGTCGAATTCGCTCGGAGTGCTGCGGTCCTTGACTAGACCCGTGTCGGGATTTGCTTGTTCCCAAAAATAAAGACACGCGGCTTGCTCAAAATCGTTGAGCAAGGTTTCATCGTATAGCGTCAACTTATAGGAAGGTTCTGGAGCCTGTTCGGGCAACTGCCGCAGCACGGACGCGAGGCCGTCTCTGGTAATACCAAGCAGAGGCGATACAGCTCCGAAGCGAGCCATGCGTGTAATGAACTCCCGTCGGGTCCAGCCCCGAAGCCGTCTCACCATCCCTGCTCCAGTGTTTCCTCCTCACAGATGGCCTAGACGTTCAAAAATAGTTCATATGGAGATAGTTTTACAACCAAAGACCTGAAGGCCCGGACGCCATGGTATATAGCGCTACAAAAGGGCTGGGGTGTTCGCGGCTCCGGCTGCGGAAACGTTTTTGACTTATCCTTCTCAAGCTATATAAAATCCCTCCGCCATCTGAACAGGCAATCAAGGGAGAAAAAATGAAAAGAGTTTTTGATAGTGGCGTCGCAGCAACATTCTTGGCCCTCTTCTTCTTTCTTGGATACACAAAGATCGCTTCGGCGCAGATGCCCGATAACGCGGCGAAGGCCGACGAAAAGAAAGCCGCGGATACCATGCAAGACTCGAAAGAGCAATCATCGGTCACCGAGCACAGCATTCGCGTCGGCGGCCAAACCATTCCATATAAGGCTACCGCCGGAACGATCACCCTAAAAGATGCCAAGGGCGAGCCGACGGGCTCCATGTTTTACGTTGCATACACG
Source organism: uncultured Acidobacteriota bacterium (assembly GCA_963811805.1). Taxonomy (GTDB): domain Bacteria; phylum Acidobacteriota; class Terriglobia; order Acidiferrales; family UBA7541; genus DAHUXN01. The sequence continues at coordinate 29,695 of CAWESU010000001.1, forward strand.
CGCTCGGATGTGGAGGACCTGAGTCGCCGCTCAGTCGCGTTCTTTTATAACGGAGGTCCCGGATCCTCGACGATTTGGCTACACATGGGCGCGTATGGCCCGAAACGGGTCGCCACAGTAGACGCCGCTCCGACGCCGCCAGCTCCTTACAAGCTGGTCGACAATGAGGATACCCTGCTGGGCGTGACGGACGAAGTGTTTATCGACGCCATGGGAACGGGCTTCAGCCACGCTCTGGGAAAAGCACAGAACAAGGATTTCTGGGGCGTCGATCAGGATGTGGAGGCGTTCGCACAGTTCATAACGACCTACATCACGGAAAACAATCGCTGGAACTCGCCTAAATTCCTGATCGGCGAAAGCTACGGCACGTTTCGTTCTGCCGCACTCGGGAATTATCTGCAATCGCGCGACAACGTGGATCTGAACGGCATTGTGCTGATGTCTTCGGTTCTCGATCTCGGGACAATCTCCTTTTATCCTGGCGAGGACCTTGCCTATGAGCTCTATGTGCCGAGTTATGCAGCGACGGCTTGCTATCACAAAGTGATGAGCTGTCCTTCAGATCTGAACGGGTTCCTGGAACAAGCCAGGCAATTTGCGGAAACGGACTACGCCGATGCGCTGCTGAAGGGATCCAAACTCAGCCAGCCGGACCGCGAGAGCGTTGCCAAAAAGCTCTCTCAGTTCACCGGCTTGAGTGAAGATTACATTTTGAAGGCGGACCTACGAGTGAACCTGCCGGAATTTATGGAAGAGCTGCAGCGGACAAAGGGACTGACGACGGGTCGCCTGGACTCGCGTTTTTCAGGCGATAGCATAGACTCGCTGGCCGAGTACGCCTTTAACGATCCACAATCGAGCGCGCTGAGCGGCGCGTACACGGCTGCGTTCAACCAATACATACGCGAAGACCTGAAATTCGGCCAGAACATGACGTACAACGTTTCAGCAAACTTTGCCGGAGCCAGCTGGGATTGGAAACACAATGAAGGACGCGGATACGGTTTCCCAGGCGCTCCGAACGTCGAGCCAGACTTGGTACAAGCCCTTGTTTCAAATCCGAATTTGCGCGTCGAGGTGGAAAACGGGATCTATGATTTGGCAACGCCGTTTTTCGAAACCGAGTACACCATGGACCATCTGGACCTTCCGGCAAATCTGAGAAGCCATATCCAACTGAAATACTACGATGCGGGGCACATGATGTACGTATCGCCTTCCGCTCACGCGAAACTCACGGCGAACGTGACAGCGTTTATCGAAAATACTCTGAAGGGACAGCAATAGGAGCGCCCGGGCAGCTGGTGGCTGAGTTAATTAACTGGCTGCCCGCTCACAGGCAGAGTGGCGCGCCTGGTCTCGTCGTAGAGGACTAAGGATTGGCAGACCCGCAGGCGGAAAGAGGAAAGCAGAGGGAAGAAGCTGTCAGTCTTGACCGGCAGCGCGGCGTAAGACTCTTGGCGCTGACGTTTCGACGCGGGCGGTGCGGCGTGGCGGGATATTTGGCCGGTAAAAGCCCCCGGACACGATGGACATTAACTTTGTCCGGACAGCAGCGTCATTTCCACCTGCACAACAGTCTTGCAACTCTTGCAGTTGGCTTTCCAAGGCGACCCAATCGATGGTTTCGCCGCGGGCACTTCGAATCTTCGCGTAGCGCGTCAGAGCAATCTTTTCCCCAGGATAGAACAACTCCTCATAGACCTTTTCGCCGGGTCGCAGGCCGGTGAATCGGATTTTCACTTCTTCAAGGGACTTGCCCGAAAGTCGGATCAGAGTTTTTGCCAAATCGACGATACGAACCGGACGATCCATGTCGAGCACGAGAACTTCTCCGTGACTACCGATGGTGAACGCCTGCAAGACGAGAGAAACGGCTTCGTGAACGGTCATGAAGAACCGTCGAACAGAAGGATGGGTGATCGTAAGCTCGCGCCCGTCGCGAATTTGCTCCTGAAGCAGCGGGATTACGCTTCCGTTCGAGCCCAAGACATTCCCGAAACGTACGGAATTGCAGCGCATGCAACTGGCCGGCCGGCAAGAAACGATCAATTCTCCGAGGCGCTTCGTCGCACCCATAACGCTCGTTGGGTTCACAGCTTTATCTGATGAAATCAGGACAAATGCCTGGCATCCGTTTGCTTCGCCGGCTCCCAGAAAGCCGATCAATCCGAATACATTGTTCTTGACTGCCTCTCTTGGATTCGACTCCATGATTGGAACATGTTTGTAAGCCGCAGCGTGAAAGATCACATGTGGCCGGTGATGGCCGCAAATGTGAAGCATCCTTTCGTCGTCGGCCACGTCCGCGACGTAATGACCCACCGACACTCGCGCTTCGTGGTTCGCTAGCTCACGCTGTAAGTGAAACACCCCTGTCTCGCTTTGGTCCACGCAAATGAGCTTTGCCGGTCGAAATTGAAGAAGCTGACGGCACAACTCCGAGCCGATCGAACCTGCAGCACCGGTCACGAGCAGCGTTCGGCCCTGAATCTCGGGGCCGACCGATGCCAGGTCGATATGGACTGGCTGACGCCCTAGGAGATCCTCGAGATTCACTTCGCGGAGCTGCTTCACCGTTATCTCGCCGGCAATCAATTCGCGAAGGGCCGGAGCTGTGCGGAATCTTGTGCCGCTTCTCTCACATATAGCTACGAAACGCTGCATCTGAGACGCCGTGGCCGAAGGTACCGCGATCAAAATCTCGTCCACGGGATGCCTTGTGAGGATGGCCGGCAGTTCATCGGTTGAGCCCATAACCGGGACACCTTGAACCTTGATCCCTCGTTTCGACGAGTCGTCATCCACGCAGGCCACAGCGATGCAGTTCGTGCCGGGCTGCCGAAGCTCTCGCATAATCATTTGAGCTGCAACGCCCGCACCGATGATCGCCACTCTTTTTGACGAGCGGACATCCGCCCATATTGACTCGAAAATTACGCGCGGGAGCAAACGCACCCCGGCCAAAACGCCGATCGTAAGAAGAGGCTCGAGGACGTAAACGGAACGCGGGAAACTCTTGATTCCCAGAAAAACATATGTGATCAAGAAAAATGCGACTGAGCCAGCGCCCACGCCCTTCAAGATGTCGGCAATATCGCTGATGCCCGTGTATCTCCACCAACCATGAAACAGTCCGAAGACTCCTATTGCTGCCAGCCTAACCGAGATCAGAATTGGCGCAGCAACGAGAAGCAGGCTGAGATACGGTAGTGAGAAGTCGAAGCGCAACAGCCACGCCACGATCAGCGAAAATAAAATCAGGCATGCCTGCAACGGTACGATGAACCACGCGCTGCGGTGCAGCAGAAGTTGAGAAAAGGTCTTGGAGAATGAAGAGCTCATGTTGACTTGACGATGGCCATCCAAACTATTTTAGGCGCAGCGGGCCGATCGCACGCGCACCGGCACATAGAAACTGCGAATGGATTCAACGACGATCTCGACCTGTTCTTCAGTGGTTCAGCGCTTATCGGCAGCGAAAGCACTTCGCGGCAGAGCACCTCTGTCTTGGTCAGTCGGGGATCTCGCAGAAGAAGACCTCGATGTCGCCACATCGGTTTTGGCCAGTGAACAAGAGTCTCAATGCCATCATTTTCCAAATGGCTTTTCAATCGGTTGCGTGCGTCAGCGCGAATCACGTAGTTCTGAAAAACATCCCGCTGCTTTGATTCGTCAAAATGGGGTAGATGCAGTTCCGCGATGCCACTCAGACCCTCGCTATAAAGTGCTGCCAACTTTCGGCGATGTTCGATCCACGTTTGGAGGTATTTCAACTTTATATCCAATACGGCAGCCTGGACGTTATCGAGGAGGGCTGTTTCGCCATGATAGTGGTACTCACCAGTCTTGCGATCCTCTCCGTTGTAGCGCAGCCATCTTATTGTTCGCGCGAAGTCAGCGTCGTTTGTGGTAACAGCGCCACCGTCGCCGAATCCTCCCAACATCTTGAACGGATAAACAATCAATCCGCCCGTAATCGAGACCGCCGCTTCTGCTCCTCTATAAAACGCCGTCTTACCCGCGCTATTCGGAACGAACAAAATGTCTTTTGACTGCAGCACAGGATCGATGTCCTTCCCCGCAAGGATTCGGTTCAAATTGACGGCAATTTCCTCGCGCTTGCCGCTCTGCCCATCCGTGCGGATGATTCGCGCGCTTTTCCCTGCCGACGTGCTCGTCGTTCCCTCGGCGAGCGCCAGCGCCTGCAACACGGAAAGGTTCTGGTCCGTTTTCAAAACGAACCCTCCCGGTTTCCGAACCTGTCCCACCACATACACAATCCCCGCCGGCGGCACTTTCACCACATCCCCCGGATAAACCATCACGTTGTAGCGCGGGTCCGCGGACATAAGTAGATCCTTCAGATTGATCTGTAATCCTCCCGCTTCACTTCCACTTGCACTTGCAAATGACCCGGGCTTGGCGGATTCGCCAGGCGGAATTGCTGCATCCACCGGCTGGGGATCAGGAGAGCGTGGGGATGCGGGGCCGGCAACTCCGCCGTAGCGCATCACGATGACGCTGTTGCCGGCGTCGTCGGCCAAGCCCTGGGCCATAGACAACACCTCAATCAAGCTTCTTGCCCCTCGAATCTGAAACACTCCCGGCTTTCCCACCGCCCCGAACACTGAGATAGGATGGCTCTGCATTTCTTGCAGAAAAACGTTCACCTGCGGATGGGTCATGTAGTTTTTTTGCAGCAAGCCTTCTATCGCGCTCTCCAGTTCCCGCACCGTCAACCCCTCCGCCTGCACATCGCCGGCAAGCGGGAGGGAAATCCAGCCATCAGCAGACACGCGTACCGTCCGATCCAAGTCCGATGCCCCATACACCGAGACTTCCAGCAGGTCTTCGGCGCCAATCCGGTAGTCGCCGGTCACACCACTGCTCTCCGCGCCCGCGTTATCCCGCGTAAGCTCTTCGAGTCGCTGGTTATAGCTTTGAGTGGAACCCTGCGGAGTTGCTGCCGACTGTTTCGGCGGGGAGACATGATCTTGTCCCAGTGCAATATTTCGGACAGCTACCTGTCCGAGTGGGACCACCAGCAAGAACACAATAACGGCTATTTTCCCAAGATTAGTCGCCATGGCCTGGTCTGCGTGCTTGGTGCAGCCGCAATTCTTTCGCGCTCACATGTCGGTCCCCATACTGGCATTTACCGTGTCACACAGCGCGTTGCATTCTTAAAAATGCCGGGACTAAATAATTGAATGATCCGTCTTTGGCAAGCGACAAAGCACGACACTTCGCCAGGTGTCGTGTCAGCGATGTCGCGACCTGTGGAAAAATAGGCTGAACATCTACAATGATTCGACTTAGCGCATTCGCTCCGACACGACGCCATGTCGCGCCTCTATGTACTCTTATTAACACTATTTCACTTGCACATTACTTTACAATTAGATACACTCCATATACTTATTCACTAGTTGCCGCAGTTCGGGGGAGCTATGGATGCTCGACACCCGCCGTCGGGAGGTCCTTCAAGCACCGGTGCGCCTGTTCCAGACCACCTCGATCGCCTGGATTCCTGGAAAGCGGTCGCCACCTTCCTCAGGCGTGATGTTCGGACGGTTCAGCGCTGGGAAGCTACTGAGGGCTTGCCGGTCTACCGCCAGCGGCATTCAAAACAGGGTTCCATCCACGCTTACAAATCGGAAATCGAGGCCTGGTGGGACGCCCGCCAATCTGTCCCCAAACAGGGGCAACCCGAAACCGATCAGAGCCAAGGTCGCGGCCGCATTTCGCTCGACATCTCCTATCCGCAACTAGCCATCTATGCCGCTCTCATCATTGTTCTGTCTCTGTCAATCGCTGTCGCAAAGCAGATGCTGCAAAGCCATCGACCCGCTTCGCCAATTGCTGCTCGTCCCCAGCGGTCCACCATTGCCGTTCTCCCGTTCCAGAGTCTTTCAAACACCTCTAAGGACGCCACCGTTGCATACAGTATAACCATTTCGGTCATTACCGACTTCATATATTCCAGAGCGCTGCGCGTAATCGACCACAGCTTGGTTATGCCTTACGAAGGCAGCACCGACACCCCCGAGCACATCGCGCAGCTCCTTCATTCTGATAAGCTGCTTCGAGGAACCGCGGGCTACTCCGGCAATAGCCTTCACGTCGCTGCGGAGCTGGTCGATCCGGTGACCGGCGATACCATCTGGTCCAGACAATACGAACGGGCGGGGACAGATTTACCGAAGATCGAAAATGAAATCGCCAGCACTATCGCCAACGACGTCGAAAACAACCTCAGCCATCGGGACCCGCCTCAACAGTAGCGGCGCATCGCACCACCCGGGAGTCTGACCGCCCTTCCGCATCGCAACGCGGCAACCAAATCAAAGCGTCTGCGTCACAATTTGTAACGACCGCGGACGATCGGGATCTAAGCCCTTCACTTCCGCCAACTGCGCCGCAAAAAGCTGGCCCGGCACGATGTACGGTATCGCGCTATAAATCTCCGGAATCTTCCCCGGCACGCGAATCGTCCGCGTGATTCCCGGCAGGCGCACATCCGTCGACGTAATGGCAATCGTCTCCGCGCGCAATCCGGCAAGCCTTTTGATCAGTTGTCGCTGCCCGGCAAACGTCTTCCCCTGCGGCGCAAACAGAATCACCGGAAAGTCCCGCTCGATCATCGCGATTGGGCCGTGCAAAAAATCTGCCGACGAAAACCGTTCCGCCACGATGTAACACGTCTCCATCAATTTCAGCGAGAGTTCGAATGCATTCGCGTAATTCAAGCCCCGCGCCACCACAGCGCACTGCCTCATATATCGGTACCGCTGCACCATCCCTCGGATTTCGACCGCCAATTTCAGCGTCTCGCGCACTCGAGCGGGAATCTCGCTCACCGATTTCAGCTCAATCTCGCGTCCCAGCGCGAACGCCATCAAATACAAAATCATCAGCTGGCCCGTAAACGTCTTCGTTGCCGCCACCGAGCGTTGCCTTCCGGCGCGCACCAGGAACGATTCCTCTGCCACGCGCACCATCTGCGACTTCGCTTCGTTCGTGATGGCTACGGTGAATGCGCCCTGCTTCCGCGCGTCCTTCAGCACCAAGTTGATATCCGTGCCTGCGCCGGATTGCGAGATTCCAACCACCAGCGCCCGGCGAAGATCCAGCCGCGCATGGTAGAGCGTGTGCACCGACGGCGCACACAGCGACACCGGAATCCCGGTCGCGATTTCCAGCAAATAGCGTCCAAAAAGCGCCGCATTGTCCGACGTTCCGCGCGCCACCAGCACGATCAGCCGGAAATCGCGCGCCGCTGCGAACTTCTTGAAGTCGGCCGCGTGCGCGCGCTCCGCCTCGAAGGTTCGCCGCAGCGCCTCCGGTTGCTCCTCGATTTCTGCCATCATTTGCGACATCGTGCTTCCCACCCCGAAAAATGCATCCGTCGTTACTGCTCCTCCGCGCCTCCGTGCCAACCCGGCCCGCGCAGCGCACGCCCGGCCGTCACGCCGGTCAGCTTTCCCTCTTCGAATTCCAGCTGCCCGTTCACGAACACGTAGTCCACTCCCACCGACATTTGATTCGGATCCGTGTACGTCGCCTTATCGATGATTGTCTTGGGGTCAAAGACCGTTACGTCCGCAAAAAATCCCGGCTTCAGCAGCCCGCGCCCCGTCAAATGCTCCCGCTCCGCCGGCAAGGACGTAATTTTGCGAATCGCCTCCGGCCACGGCACCAAATGCAAGTCCCGCACGTAATGCCCCAGAAATCTCGGCATCGCGCCCCATGCTCGCGGATGGTTGTGCGGCTCAAAAAGCGGCCCGTCGAGCGACGTCTCGTTCGCATCCAAGCATATGCTCGTCCAGCGCTGCTTCAAGCCGTACTGCAAATCCTGCTCGTTCGCGATGAAGTAAAGCGCGCCCGTCTGCGCGTTATCTGCAATCACGAAATCGAAAAGCGCATCGAGCGGATCCTTCTTTTCCGCGGCCGCCATCTGCGCCACGGTCTTGCCATCGTATTTTTTCAGATCCGGATTCACCACGCCCGAAATCATCACCCCTGACGCCCCGCCGCTGTCAAAATACAAATTCTCCCAGTTCGGATGGTCCGCCGCCATTTCCACCTTGATTCGCCGACGGACCGCCGGATCGTGCAGCCGCGCCAGCAATTTGTCCGTGCCGCCATCCGCCACCCACGGTGGCAGGCACGAAGCCAGCTGCGTCGCACCCGCTAGATATGGATACATATTCGCGGCGATGTTCAAGCCCGAGTCTCGCGCCGCCTGAATTTTCGCCACCAGTTTCGGCATCGAACCCCAGCGCGATTTTCCGCTCACTTTCAGATGAAAAATCTCCACCGGCAAATGCGCCTCGCGCCCGATCTCCATCGCTTCATCCACTGCCTGAATCTCCGTTTGTCCTTCACTGCGCATGTGCGACCCGTAAATTCCGCCATACTGCGATGCCACTTTCGCCAGCGCAATCAGCTCATCCGTTTTCGCGTAGTGCCCCGGTGGATAGATCAGCGCCGTCGAAACGCCCAGCGCGCCCTGCTGCATCGCCTGCGCCACCAGCACTTCCATCTCTTTCAGCTCGTCCGCCGTCGGCGCGCGGTCATCATCTCCAATCACCGCTTCGCGAACCTGCGCCGCGCCCACGTAAGTACCCAGATTCAGCGCTGTCCCGGATCTTTCCAGTCGCTCGAAATATCCGTTCATATCCGTCCAGTCAATCGTCAAATGAAAGTGGTCTAGAAATGGTTTCAGCGGCCCCAGCGTGCGTTCGTCCTGCGGCGCGGCCGATTGGCCCTCGCCCGTGATTTCGCTGGTGATTCCCTGCGAAAGCTTGCTCAGCGCCCGCTTATCAATCAGCAGCGAAGTCTCCGATTGCCCCAGCATGTCGATGAAACCCGGCGCAACGATCTTCCCCGTCGCGTTGATGGTCTGTTTCGCTGTCGCGCCATCCAGTTTTCCAATCGCCACGATCTTGTCGCTACGAATCCCAATGTCCGCCGCATACCAGGGATTCCCGGTGCCGTCGAGAATGTGCCCTCCGCGAATAATCACGTCGTAGCTCTCTGCGCCCGCATTCGCCTCTTGGCGCGCCACTGAGCGCATTCCCACCACGGCCACGCCGGCCACAAAGAGCACTCCTGCGCCAATCATCATTCGCCGCATTATTCCCGCCTTTCCTTCCGACGTTTTCTTCCGTCCGCGCGTCATCACTGCCCCGCCCCGTTCACCCGGTCGAACTCGATTCCATCCATCGTCACTTTCGACACGTCTCCGCCCTCGTCCAGGCTGAACATCACCGGCGCCCTGCCGAACCCGCCCAAATCGCCCACAAACGTGTCGTACTGAAAATGTTTCAGGGTTCCGTTGAACGAATTAAACTTGACCTGCAACTGGTCGCCTTCGAGCGTCACCACCACGTCGCCATACGCCTTGCTTCGATACGTTCCCGCATAGGCCGCCAGCTCGCGCGACGGATGCGTGTCCGGATGTTTCGGATTCGCTTCCCCCGCTTCGGCCCTCTTTTCCATCGCGCTGAACTGGTCCGCTACTTTCTGGAAATGCGCGACCCAATCCTGCTGCGGTAAATTCAGAAATTCATCGACCAAATGCCAGCCCAGCCCCGCGCGCAGCGCCGTGTGATCCAAATTCGTCAGAATCACAAAGCCCGTCTTCACTTCCGGAATCAGCACCACCAGCGACGCAAATCCATCGATGTCTCCCGGATGCAGCCAAATCTGGTGTCCGTCATAATCCTGAATAAACCAGCCCATCCCGTAGCTCATCTGCAGCGACTTCGGAAAGAACAGATCGAACTCCCCTCCTTGCGGCACCACGATCTGCGGTGTGTGCATCTCTCGCAGGCTTTTCGCAGAAACAATCTGCTGCCCATTCGCCATGCCGTCGTTCAACTGCATCGCGATCCATTTCGTCATGTCCTTGACGCCAGCATTGATCGATCCCGCCGGAGCAACGTTGTCGATATTCCGCCACGGAATCGTCACCACTTTTCCATCCTTCAGATCATGTGGCGTCGCATGGTCCGCCGCGTTTTGCGCGTCCGTCGCGCTGAAATCCGCGCCGGTCATTCCCAGCGGCGCCCAAATATGCGCACGCACAAAATCCTGCCACGTCCCTCCGCTCGCCTGCCCCACCGCGTAGCCTGCCGTCGCGTACATCACATTTTGATATTCGAACCTCGCGCGAAATCCAAACTCCGGCGGGATGTAACGCACCCGCCGGATAATCTCTTCCGCCGAAAATGACCCGCCATACCACAGCAGATCCGTTCCGCCCATTCCCGTGCGATGCGTCAGCAAATCCCGCATGGTCACGTTTTCATCCGCCAGCGGGTCATACAGATGAAAAAACGGAATGTACTCATCCACGCGGTCATCCCAGTGCATCTTCCCTTCGTCCACCAGGATCCCGACGGCCGCCGCCGTAAACGCCTTCGTGCACGAGCCGATGTCAAACAACGTGTCCGGCGTTACCGGCTGCCCTGTCGTGATGTCCCGCACGCCAAATCCCTTCACGTAGACCGCCTGGCCGTTTTGCACGATCCCCACCGCCAGCCCCGGCACTCTCCCATCATGCATTGCGGTCTGGATATAGCTGTCCAGCGCCTGCCATCGCGCATCCGACTGCGCCTGCGCTGCCGCGGCAAGTCCCAGCAAACATGCCATCACCAAGATGCTGCGTATCAAGCGGTTCTTCATTTCTCTTTCCTCTCCAAGAAGTTGCCCGCGCATCCTATCACACAGTCCGTACCCTGAAACCCTTCAGTGCTCCACCATTTTCTTACTTTAAGAACCGGGCGAGTTCGCCGCATCGCTGAGCACAAAGCTCAGCTGCGCGCGCACAAAAAAAGCGGGCAGCGCCTCGCGGCCTGCCCGCTTCAATTCACAGCTTGGAAGTTAGGAACTACGCCCCCGGATTCGCAGCCGGTGCCGCTTTCGCCATTCCAATCATCTTCACCGAAGTCACATGGATTGTGTCGCCATCGAGCGTGCCGTAAACGTGCACGTGATGCGACGCATGCTCGGCAACATCCGACTGCGGATCCAGCTGATACACTTTCTTGTTGTATGTATCATAGAGAACATACTTGGCCCCCATGCTCACGCACTTCTTGATGCAGGCCTCGTTTGTTCTCATCTTCGCGTTCATGGCGCATTTGCTGTCCGTGATGTACCCGCCCCACCATTGCGTCGCGGTCGCTGCGGCCTTCGGAGCGGCAAAGCCCCCACTGGTCACAAATAAAATTGCAGCAACACATAGTAATGTACGCTTGAACATGTTTTGCATCCTCCTCGGTGTAACCACTTTATGGCTCAATTGAGGGCCAATTTCGTTAACATTTTGTCACCTCCCCCGCGTTTTGTCCATACAGCGTCCTCCGCGCACTCGATCCCGGGCGTTTGGTCAGTTTGGCTTTTCTTGATCGCGACACACTAAGTAAAAATTCAAACTGACCCATTACCTGATCCTACTCACCGTTGACAACACGCTCCTCGCGTCATAGCCTCGCCTTGAAAAAAATGCCCGTCCCGGCCACTCTTAGCCCGCTTCCCTACCGCCCCCATCCGCATCTCTACGAAATCAACACCTGGGCCTGGCTCGAAGAGCTCTCCGCAAAATATGGCCGCCGTATCGCCTTGCGTGACGTCCCGTCCAGCGAATGGGACGAAATCGCTCGCCTCGGCTTCGATTTCGTCTGGCTCATGGGCATCTGGGAACGCAGCCCTGCAGGCCGCCGTTATTTCCAGCTCGATCCGTCCAGCTTCCCCGGATTCGATCAGGCCCTTCCCGGCTGGAAGCTCAGTCAGGTTGTCGGCTCGCCCTATTCCGTCCGTCAGTACCGGCCGGACCCGCGCATCGGCTCCTGGGCCGATCTCGACCACGCCCGCGAACAGCTCCGCGCCCGCCGCATCGGCCTGATTCTCGACTTCGTCGCCAACCACACTGCGCCCGACCACCCCTGGGCTGCTGCGCATCCGGAATATTTTATTCGTGGCGCACAGGCAGATTTTCGCCGAGCCCCCTCCGCGTTTTTCTTGCACGAAACCGCCGCCGAGCCCTTCCTTTTCGCTCACGGCCGCGATCCCTACTTCCCTGCTTGGCGCGACGTTATCCAGCTCGATTATTTCGAACCCGCCGCGCGCGCCGCGCTCATCGCCGAGCTCCGCGAAATCTCCAATCACTGCGACGGCGTCCGTTGCGACATGGCCATGCTCGTTTTGAACGACATTTTCGCGCGCACCTGGAGCCCGCTCCTCGCCGGGCGCAAGCCTCCTCCTCGCGAATTCTGGAGCGAAGCCATCGCCGCTCTCCCGCACGAATTTGTCTGGCTCGCCGAAGTCTACTGGAACTGCGAAGCGCCCATTCAGGCTCTCGGCTTCCAGTTCACCTACGACAAGGGCCTTTACGATGCGTTGCGCGACGGCCAACCCGTCGAAGTTCACGCGCGCCTCGCCGCCGACGTTGCCAGCCAAAGCCACGCCGCACGCTTTCTCGAAAATCACGACGAAGCCCGCGCTGCCACAACCTTCGGCGCCGCAAGACTCGAAGCCTTCGCCACTCTGCTCGCCACGCTTCCCGGCATGCGCTTCTATCATCACGGCCAGCTCGACGGCCGCAAAATTCATCTGCCCATGCCTCTCGCCGTCGCCGCACCGGAAAAGCCCGACGCCTCCACGCGCAGTTTCTACGAACGCATCCTGCAGCTCTCGAATGATCCCGTTTTTCACTCCGGCCAGTGGCAACTACTAGACGTCAGCTCTGCGGGCGACGACTCGTTTCGCAATCTCGTCGCCTATCAGTGGCTCTCAGCAAACTCTCGCAAAATTGTTGTCGTGAATCTTGCTGCTGACGCCTCGCAAGGCCGCGTGCGCATTCCCGACGAAATCTCCGCATCGCAGCAATACACCTTTCTCGACCAGCTCCACGACGTTCCCTATCCGCGCGCCGGCGCCGAACTCATCGAGTCCGGCCTCTACATCCGCCTCGACGCCTTCCGCGCCCACCTCTTCGCCGTCACCCCTCTCTGATTGTTTTCTCCCAAACGCACAACAGCCAAAGATTCCGTCGCTCACCGGCTGGGAAAATATATTTTTGACCCTCATTTCATTTCGTGCTTCCATGCTCCCAGCGCCCTGAAGCTCGAAACAAATCTACCATCGGAGAAAACAATGACCGAACAAAAGTACTCGGCACTGTCGGCCAATACCCCCTCTCGAAGGCAAGTCATTGTTGGCGCCGCCGCCACATTCGGCGGTTTGGCTCTGGGCTCGGCGAATGCCTGGGCTGCCGCCAGCGACGAACTCTCTCACACCGCGGAATCCATCCATATGGAGCCTGTTTTCGAAGCCAGCCCCGCACGCGTCTATGACGCGCTCACTGTCGCCGCACAGTTCGACAAAGTCTCCAAGCTCAGCGCCGCCATGAAGTCCGGCATGGCGCCCGCTACCAAACCCACCATGATCAGCCGCGTACCCGGCAGCGCATTTTCGCTCTTTGGCGGCTACGTCACCGGCAGGAATATCGAACTCGTCCCCGACAAGCGCATCGTCCAGGCTTGGCGCTCGGGCAGTTGGGACCCGGGCATCTATTCCATCGCCAAGTTCGAGCTTATCGCGCAGGGCTCCAGCACGAAACTCATCTTTGACCAGGCTGGCTTCCCAGAAAGTGACGATCACCTTGTTCCGGGCTGGCACGAAAATTATTGGAACCCGCTCGCCCTCTTCCTCGCGATGCCGGCATAGGTCAAGAGCCGCGGCGCCGCGCTTCACGCATTTGCAAACGGGCGGTTATTGCTGCGCAATCTTGCGCGCGACTCGCACCATCGCCTCGATGCTTTTCTCAACGTCCGCGTCCGTCGTGGACCAGTTGCTCACGCTGATGCGCATCGCCGTGCGCCCCTTCCAAACCGTCCCGCCGCACCAGCACGTGCCGTCCTCTTGGATGGCCGCGATGGTCCGCTGCGTCTGCTCCGCCGTGCCAAACGAAACCAGCACCTGATTGAGCGCTACTTCGTTCAACACTTCATATCCCGCCGCCCGCAAAGCTTCGCCGAATCGCCGCGCCTGCCGGCAGTTGCGCTCGATCAATTCAGCAAAACCCTCCCGCCCCAGCGACCGCACCGCTGCATACACCGGCACCGCCCTCGCGCGTCGCGACTCCTCCGGAACGAACTCGTGCGGATCCCGCTCGTTTCCTGTGGCCACAATATACGCAGCCGCCAGCGACATCGCGCTCCGGTGCGCCGCTTCGTCCGCGCAAAAGGTGACCCCGCAATCGTACGGCACGTTGATCCACTTGTGCGCATCCGTCGCCACCGAATTGGCCTTCTCCACGCCGCGCACCAGCGCCGCGTGTTCGCGCGAAACCGCGGCCCACAGGCCAAACGCGCTGTCCACGTGCAGCCACGCCCCGCGCTCCTTCGCCAATCCCGCAATCTCCTGGATCGGATCAAACGCGCCCGCATTCACGTTGCCCGCCTGCGCGCACACAATGCAAGGCCCTTGCTTTTTGCGCAAAACAAGAGCCAATTCATCCGCGCGCATCCGCCCCTGACCGTCGGTAGGAATTCGCTGCACGCGATTCGCTCCCAGCCCCAACAATCGCAGCGCCATGAATATCGTGTAGTGCGCCTCCTCGCTCACCACAACGTCGATCGCCGGAGCGCCAAAGAGTCCGTTCGCCTCCACGTCCCATCCGGCGTCGCGCAACACGCGATGCCGCGCCGCCGCCAGCCCGGTAAAGTTCGCCATCTGCCCGCCGGTCACAAATCCGAAGCTCATCGTCGGCGGCAATCCGGCCAGTTCCCGCAACCATGTTCCGGTGATCTGCTCAATCACCGCCACCAGCGGAGACAGCGCGAATATCCCGCTGTTCTGATCCCACGATGACACCAGCCAGTCCGCGGCCACCGCCGCCGGAAGCGTCCCGCCCACCACAAATCCGACGTATCGCGGCCCCGCGGTGGCGATCGCGCCTTTCATTCCCGCGCTTGCCAGAATCGCAGCGATCTTTTCCGCCGCGATTCCCTCTTGCGGCAGCGGGCCGCCCAGCATTTGCCGCAACTCATCGCCCGACGCCGTCGCCCGCACCGGCCGCTTGTTCAACGCCGCAAACCAATTCGCCGCATGTTGCTGGACGCTTGCCAGCAAACTCGGCATGTTCTCCCGCATTTCCCCGACCTCCGCACTCGACGCTCGATTCATATCAATTCAACTCCGTATCGCATTTCGCCGCTCCTCCCAACTCCGCGCGCAGTCCACATGAATATCATCGCCATATCCATCGCGACGGGTTCGCATTCATAATCGCAACATCTTCACAACTCATGCTGCCAGACTTTGATGCTCTCCGCCTTAATGTGACTCGCGTCTATCCCTCGTCGCCGAAGACAAATTGGCTGGTTGAATCACAATGGTGCGGCGCGAGTTACTCGAGCCTACCGGGGAAGGGTTTCCTGTCACTTGTCACTTGTCACTTGTCACTTGTCACTTGTCACTTCCCTCCTCGACCGCAAGACCACTGTATGGCAACATCTATGTAGCAACCGAATGCAGGAGGCGCGACCAATGGCCAAAGCCACCTTTGCCGCAGGATGTTTTTGGGGAGTCGAAGAGGCCTTCCGTAACATCAAGGGGGTCACTTCCACCACCGTCGGCTACACCGGCGGCACCACGAAAAATCCCACCTACAAAGACGTCTGCATCGGCGCCACTGGCCACGCCGAAGCCGTCGAGGTCGAATTCGATCCCGCGCAAGTTTCTTATCGCGAACTTCTCGCCGCCTTTTTCCAAAACCACAATCCCACCACGCTCAATAGCCAGGGCCCCGACTTCGGCACGCAGTATCGCTCTGCCATTTTCTTCCACGACGCCGAACAGGAAGCCGCCGCGCGCGAATCCATCGCCGCGCTCGAAAAAGCCGGCGTCTTCAAACGCCCCATCGTCACCCAAATCAAGCCCGCCGGCCCGTTTTATCCCGCTGAGGAGTACCACCAGCAATACCTCGCCAAGCGGGGCGCCTCCTCCTGCCACTTCTAACGGCTCCCCGCTCAAGGCTTCTCCTATTGCCATTCTGTGTTACCATGGTACAATGGTACCGTGGTAAGAGGCAGCCCATGACTCAGGATCGCAAATACATCGTCGAGCGCGTGCAAACCGGCGTGCGCATGGAAAAGCGCCTTTTGAAGGTCCTGCGCGCCTTCGCCGACTACCATGATTTGACCCTCGGCGACCTCCTCGAAGGCATCGTCCTCCACGCCTTCGACGGCAAATGCCCTTTTCAGCCCGCCAGTCTTCGCAAAATCAAAGCCCTGAAAAAGTTCTACGGCCTCGATCTCGATTCCCGCGCCAGTCATCGCCTCACCGAAGGCCGCGCAGCTCACCTTCAAAAGAAGGAAGGACACACAAAATGAGTCAGCGTTCCGAGCAAATCGCCATTGCCGTACTGCGTTGGACCTTGGGCCTCATCGTCTTGTGGGAATCCCTGCTGTTCATATTTTCTCCGGCCTCGATTCACCACTTCGCGAAAACCGCCCTTCCGCATTGGATACGGCCCGCGCTTGGCGGAGTCGAAATCGTCGCCGCGCTCTTGTTTCTTCTTCCTTGGACGGAGGCCGTCGGCGGCCGCTTGTTGCTTCTCGTCTTTGCCGTGGCCGCGCTCCTTCATGTCCTTCACGGCGACTTCGACGTCAGCGGCCTGGTTCTCTACGCCGTTGTCGTGATCGCTTGCATGACCCATCGCAACACGCGAACCGCCGGGACGCCGAGTGACTCATCCTCCCACTGACGACGACTTCATTCGCACCTTGAATTGAACTCCTGGGTGAGGTGCTCTCCGGCTGAATCTCGTTGAATTGCGCCGCGTGGTTCACTATCATGCCGCTCTCGCCTCACGCGAAAAAATGCCCACTGCGAACGGCACTTCAAAAAAGCCGTCTGCAATTTCCAGCGCGGCCATTCGCCAGATTGGTTTTCTTCCACTGCTCGCCGTTTTTTTCGGCTACACCTGCGGCGGGCCATTCGGCTACGAAGAAATTTTCAAAGACTCCGGCCCTGGCATGGCCATTTTGTTTCTCGCCATCGTGCCGTTTTTCTGGAGCATTCCCATTTCGCTCGCGTCCGCCGAACTCAACAGCATCATGCCTGTGCAAGGCGGTTTCTATCGCTGGACGCGCGCGGCGTTCGGAGATTTTTGGGGGTTTCAGTGCGGCTGGTGGAACTGGACCGGAACATTTCTTCTGAACAGCGCCTATGGCGCGCAGCTGATGGATTATTTGCAGAACTATTATCCCGGACTGGTCGGCAACAAGAAATGGCTCGGCGCCTGCGCCGTTCTGATTGCGCTCGCGCTGGTGAATGCTCGCGGCATCAAAGTCGCGGGCTGGTTCGCTGTCGTGCTGCAAACTGCCGTGTTTATCCCCGTCATTTGGCTGTGCGTCGTCGCGGTGTTTCATTGGCACCACAATCCGCTGGTGCCGTTTGCTCCTCCCGGCAAGCCGTTCGTCGGTGTCTTCGGCTCCGGCCTTGCGCTCGCGATGTGGAACTATGCCGGATACGAGCAGCTTTCCAGCGTCACCGGCGAGATGAAAGACCCGCAGCGCACGTTCACGCGACTGATCGTGTGGAACACGCCGCTGAACATCGTCACCTACATTTTGCCCGCGATGCTGGCGCTGGCCGTGCTTGGGGATTGGCACGACTGGATCACCGGCTACATCGTCACCGCGTCGCGCCTGGTCGGCGGAGAAACGCTCGGCGCTGCAATGTTCATCGCGTCCATCATCGGCACGCTCGCGCTATCGAACAGCACCATCCTCTACACCACGCGCATTCCCGCGACCATGGCCGAGGACGGGTTTTTTCCGCAGGGCTTGGGGAAAATTCATCCGCGCTACGGAACGCCGGCGCGGGCGATTCTGATTTCGGCGGTGATTTACTGCATCCTGGCGAAGTGGGACGTGGTCGCGCTGGTGGACATCTACATCTGGACGCGCATCGCGACTTCTCTGCTCACTTTGCTCGCCGCGTGGCGCATGCGGCAGAAAGCGCCGGATGCTCCGCGGCGCTTTCGCATTCCCGGCGGGCAGCTCGGCATGGCCTGCGTGGTGATTTTACCGGCGATTTTGTGCGCCATAAAAATAATGTACAGCGAGCCATTCGTGATGCGTTACTCGCCGCTGCTGCTCGGCACCGGCCCCGTCGCGTATCTGATTCTGCGCTTCGTCTTCCGCATGACCCCACGCCCCGCAGATTCCTTGATCGCCCCCGACATTTAATTCATTCCTTCCCGCGGGAAATCTCTAATCGAGCTTTCTTGGTGTCCAAGAACCAGTTCAAAAAGAGCATGGTAGCAAACAGCTCAAAAGCTACGATCAAGTCAATATCCCATAACGTGAGATTGCGGACTTGCTCGAGGAAAACCCTGATGCATATCGCATCAAGAGTTATCACGCATCCAAGCGAAATCCACAGTCTCCAGCTTCGAAGAAATCTCCAATAAGTTGCGGTGATCATTCCTAAAGCAAGCGCGCCTCCCGCTATCGTCATGCCTGTCACGGGCTCCGGCGCGTCCGGAAACCGCGTGGCCGAAACGATCGCAGCGACGAGAATCACGACGCCTACTGCAATTCCAATCAGCCACGGGTGCGATGCGCTCGTTGGTTGGTCTTTCACTTCCATTTGCTCAATACCACCCTCTCTTCGCGCATCTAGACTTTTTGGGCGATGACTTTGGCCTGGAGGAAGAGGAGCAAATAATCCTGGCCGCCGGCCTTGGAGTCAGTGCCGGACATATTGAAGCCGCCGAAGGGATGCGCGCCGACTTTCGCGCCGGTGCATTTGCGGTTCAGATACAAATTGCCAACGAAGAATTCTTCGGAGGCGCGCGCGAGCTTCTTTTTGTTTTTCGTGTAGACAGCGCCGGTGAGGCCGTATTCGGTGCCGTTGGCGATGCGCAGGGCGTCATCAAAATCCTTCGCGGGAATGACGGCCAACACCGGGCCGAAGATTTCCTCCTGGGCGATTTTCGCGTTGGGCTTCACGTCGGCGATAACGGTTGGCTCGACGAAATAGCCGTCGCCCGAGGCTTTTCCGCCGCCGGCGAGCAAGCGGCCTTCTTTTTTCCCCGCTTCGATGTAATCGAGGATGGTGTTCATCGCGGATTTATTGATGACCGGGCCCATGTAGTTATCGAAATTCTCGGAGGGGCCGACTTTCAGCTTCTTCACTTGCGGAAGCAGCTTCTCGATGAATTTATCATAGACTTTTTCCGCAACGATGGCGCGCGAGCACGCCGAGCATTTCTGTCCTTGATAGCCGAAGGCCGACTGCGCGACACCTTCCGCGGCGGAATCGAGATCCGCTTCTTCGTCGACAATGATGGCGTCCTTGCCGCCCATTTCGAGTACGGTGCGCTTGATCCAGATTTGTCCAGGCTGCTTTTTCGCGGCGAGTTCGCCGATGCGCAGGCCCGCTTCCTTGGAGCCGGTGAAGGCGATGAAGCGCGTCTTGGGATGCGAGACGAGCGCTTCGCCCGCGGTCGCGCCCGGACCGGTGAAGAAATTCACGACGCCATTGGGCACGCCCGCCTCGCGCAGAATTTCCATGAAGAACGCAGCGATGGCCGGCGAATCGCTGGACGGCTTCACGACGACGGTATTTCCGGTGACGATGGCGGCCATGGTCATGCCACCCATGATGGCCGCGGCGAAATTCCACGGCGGAATGACGATGCCGACGCCGAGGGGAATGTAGGTGAGATAGTTTTTCTCGCCCGCGCTGGGCACGAGTTTCTGCGGCCCGGCGAGACGCAGCATTTCGCGGCCATAGTATTCGGCGAAATCGATCAGCTCGGCGGTGTCGGCGTCCGCTTCGGTCCAGGTTTTTCCGGTTTCGTAGCAGAGCCAGGCGTCCATTTCGAAGCGGCGTTGCTTGCGCAGAATTTCCGCGACGCGGAAGCAGCATTCAGCGCGCTCGTCGGCGGGAACTTTTTTCCAGGAAGCGAATTCCTTGTCCGCGGCTTCGACGGCCTGATTGGCCATCTCGACGGTGCCCTTCTGAAAAATTCCGATGACCTGATCGGGATGCGAAGGATTGGTGGACTTGGTTTTCTCGCCGGCAAAAACGGGTTTGCCGCCGATGAGCAGCGGATATTCGCGGCCGAGTTCGCCCGAGACTTTTTTCAGGGCCGCTTCCATGGCCTTGCGATTTTCCGACTTAGAAAAATCCTTGATGGGTTCGTTCTTGAATTCGCCGCGACCGAGGGATCGTGCCGGGGATGTCATGCGATTGCCTCCTTAGAATTGCGCTGCGCCAATTTGAGCCGATGATTATAGCGCAGGAGGCCAGTGGCGAGTGACCCTTCGGCTTCGCTCTGGGCAAGCAAGTGACAAGAAGCGGTTGCCCAGGCCGGCCGGGCGGCGGAGCGATTTGAGAGTGAGTGAAAAAAGTGCATTTTCAGTCCCGATTAGAAATTGTCATATGGTTTGTTTTCAGCGATTTAGCGATTTGCGACTGATGTTTTGTGTACCGATTAACTTTTTGTTCGCCTCGGACGAGGGAAGCGCTGATTTTTGTGTGGGTTGCAACGTGTACAGCCGTTTTCCTTGGCACCGGCGGATCCGGACAGTTACAACTGTCTTCCTTTCTCTTCGAGCGTCCCTCAAGAAAGCGAAAAAGCCACCGAAGCGGTGGCTTGGCGGGCGAATCGCCCGCGCAAAGATATGTGTACCACTTTATCACTAATTCGTCAAGGAAAAACGGAGACCGTGACTAGTTCCGCTTGTCGAGGATGATGACGCTGCCGGGTAAGGCTGCACCGCCTACTACCAAAATCCTTTTGGACTGTGCGACTCCGTAAAGGAAGTTGACGTCCTCGAAGATTCCGTACAGTTCCTCCGCCGCTTTCAGCTCCACCGTGTCCGTTTTGATCCAATCGGAGCCTAGATGCTTTTGTGCTTCGTCGAAGTCGATGACGAAAGAGTGGTCTTTGTATTCATGCACAAGCTCCTTTGCTATTCCCGCTGCGTTGGATGTCAGGTTTGGCTTCGTTGAGAGGAGCCTTTCGGCGTACTGCACAGCCGACTCGCTGATGCGGTCGCAATACCCAATCTGCTCGACTGTTAAGGCCCTTCGTAAATACGCGGCGAACATCTCTGCGCTTCTCGGATACTGTGCGGCGACGGACGCTATTGTGCTCAGCGCCCGGCTCACGCCCAGAGCGGGCAGGCCGTCGATCTGTGGGTCTATCGGGCCAAGTTGACCCAGAGGTCCCATGTGAATCTCGTCTGCGCCAATCGCTAGTAGGGTAGCTGCGGATTTCGCGAAGCGTGGAACAATAACCTTAAACGTAGGCCTCGCAAAGGATTTGCAAAGTTTGCTTATCTGGTACGCGGGCTCGCCGGCGCCGCCACGGCTGAGTAGGAACAGAAGTACGTCCTTGTCGCGCTTGGGGTTCAACTCATTCAGACCTGAGAATATCTGGTCGAGATCGGTGGTATCGATTCCATCCAGCGGTTCGAGTATGGCAAGACAGCAGTTTTGTTTAAGCCCGTACTTGTCGAGGATGACGTCGGCCTCCTTGGCAAACCTGTCCCTGACATCGTTCAGCGAGGCGGCTTTGAGAAATTGCGGCCAATCGGCAGTTTTTGGCTCCTTCGTTGCAGCCGGTTCAGCCTCGCGCTGGAGAGCTGCATCTGGCGCGGGCGTGGGGATGTCCGAACCATCGGCACCGATGGCGTCGATTAGGGGATCCTGCATTACCTTAGGCATTGCTCGTGACCTCGTCGGATAAGTGCCCATTAGGATAACACGACCTAATGGCACTCTCAATGGTCGTAAACTCCAGGCACTCCAGTGGCTCCAAGAGGTTCGCCTATTTTCTTAACTCGTGAATAATCTCACGCACGCGCTCGGCGAAACGGGGTCAGCCGAGGCGGCGGGGCTTGGCGTGGAGGGCTTTGACGATTTGGCGGGAGGGGTTGAGGGCGGAGGCGCCGGCGTCGCGCTGATGACGCCAATTGGCAGAAGATGCAGCTTCAGGGGCTAAAGCCCCTGATACAGCAGCGGCGTTTGTGACGCCGGGGCTGAAGCCCCGGCCTCCTGAAGAGCCAAGCGCTTTTTGATGACAACGCCGGCGAGGGCGACTCCAGGATGGATGCCAGAGCCGCAGAAGAAGAGTTCGCCCCGTGCTTGGCATTGATGCGGCTACAAGGATGGAATCGCGACTCGCGGAGTCGCGCCGGGCGGGGCAAGCCCCGCCCCTACGAAACCTGAGGCGGAGCCGCAGAAGAAGAGTCTTCCTCGTGCTTGGCATTGATGCGGCTACAAGGATGGAATCGCGACTCGCGGAGTCGCGCCGGGCGGGGCAAGCCCCGCCCCTACGAAACCTGAGGCGGAGGTGCAGAGGAAGAGTCCGCCCCGTGCTTCGCATTGATGCGGCTACAAGGTCCGAATCGCGACTCGCGGAGTCGCGCCGGGCGGGGCAAGCCCCGCCCCTACGAAACCTGAGGCGGAGCTGCAGAGGAAGAGTCCGCCCCATGCTTCGCATTGATGCCGCTACAAGGATGGAATCGCGACTCGCGGAGTCGCGCCGGGCGGGGCAAGCCCCGCCCCTACGAAAGGCCAGCGCCGTGTGGCAATTTGCGCGGCGGTTCTGACTTTACTCGTGGACCGGAACCACACTACCGGCAGCATGCGCGCCGACCACGTTCTTGTAAATCACACCATCTTTCATGACAAATACCACCTTGCGCGTCGCCTTAATATCTTGCAGCGGATTCCCGTCGACAGCGATGATGTCCGCATTCATGCCCGGCGCAATCGAGCCGATCTGGTTTTCGAGCTGCATCGATTCGGCGGCGAAATAATTTGCCGATTCCAACGCTTCCATGGGACTCATGCCCGCTCTCTCGACTCGAAAAATGAACTCGTCCGCCTGGTGTCCGAATGCTCCGGCCACCGCGTCTGTTCCAAACACAATCACCAATCCGGGGGTATGCACCGCGTCATTGAACATGCGATCGTCTTCGGGCCAAACTTTGCGCATCGCGGCAAACCCTTCGGGCGTGTAGCCACCAATGCCCAAGTAACGCTGTTCATTGTCGAAATAATTCTGCAAAACCAAGCCGGCCTGCGGGTCAAAAAATACGTGATGGTCGGCCATGAGCTTCAAATCCGACGGCGCCATCAGCGTGCCGTGCTCGACTTCCCAGCAACCCGCATCCACCGATTCCTTCACGGCCGATGCGTAGGCGTGAACGAGCGTGCGCAAACCATCCTTCTTGGCTTCATCGCATGCCGCGTCCAATTGCTCCTGCGAAAGGGTCGAAGTTCCTCCTTGTCGAATGCTCGCCGAAGCAAAAATCTTCATCAAGTCCGCGCCCCTGGCCTTGTCTTCGTCGACATACTTTCGGATTTCGTCCGGGGTGCCAGTCTTCGGTCCGCGTCCAACGAGCGGACGAACGGCCGTCAGGATTCGCGGCCCGGGAATTTCGCCTTTGGCGATGGCTTCGCGTAACGGCACATCCGCCGGCGCGCCCACGCTTTGTATGGTGGTGAAACCTGCCATGAGCGTGGACCATGCGTTCGCGGCCATCGCTAGAAATGCGTGCTCTGGAGTTTCATTCTTCGCAACATCGTCGCCGGCGAAGCGTCCATCGGGCCCAAAGTGCCAACTGATGTGCTCATGACAATCGATCCATCCGGGCATCACGGTCAGCCCGCGCAGATCGTAGATGCTGGCGCCGGCGGGTGCTGCTTCCGTGGAATTCACGCTGACGATCTTGCCGTGCTCAATCACAATGCTGGCATCGTGCTCCTCGTGCCCTCGCCCATCCAGAAACGTGCCTACTCGCAGCACGACCGGCCGCTCTTGCGCCAGAACGACGCGAGCCCAGCCCATCACCATCAGCACACTCACAAGCAGCACGACATTTGCTAACACTTTCCTGGTCATTTCCATGGCGCTCCTTTGCTTGGTCATACCAAACGATTCTTGCCCGGCCAAACGCCTGCAAATTATCAAACTCCTGCCCCTCAAGCCAGCGCTCTTGCTGTGCTTACGACCACCGATGTGAAATCAGCCGAGGTGGCGAGGCTTGGCGTGGATGGCTTTGACAATCTGGCGGGAGGCGTTGAGGCCGGAGGTGCCGGCGAGGGCGACTCCCGGATGGGTGCCGGAGCCGCAGAGGAAAAGTCCGCGAATGGGAGTGGCGTAGCGGGCGAAGCCGAGGAGCGGGCGCATGGTGAAAAGCTGGTCGAGGGCGAGTTCGCCGTGAGAGATGTGGCCGCCGGTGAGGCCGTAGGTTTCTTCCAGGTCGAGGGGGGTGATGACGCGGCGGGCGACGATTTTCGAGGGCAGATCGGGCGCGTATTCGGCGAGCGTCTTGATGACGGCGTCGGCGAGGGCATCGCGGTGGGAGGGCCAATTGTTAGGGGACGCGCCTTCAGGGGCTGAAGCCCGTGAAATAGCGGCATTGGTTACGCCGGGGCTAAAGCCCCGGCCTCCTGAAAGATGTGATCCCTCAGCGGCGGAAGCGCCGGTTGCGCCGGAACGAAAAGCAGCTTCCTCACTCCGCGAAGGCCGCGCTGGTTCGGAATGACAAGCGGGAGAGGCTTCGCGAGAAGCGGCACTTGAGGCATTCACGTTGTAGGGCGCGTATTGCATGTGGATGGACATGACGTGCCCCGCGGGCGCGAGGGAGGGATCGAGGAGCGAAGGAACGGAGGCTTCGAGATAAGGTGAGGGCGAAAAATCGCCGTATTTCGAGGCGTCGAAGGCGCGCTCGAGATAATCGATTTCCGGGCCGATGTGGATGCGGGCGGCGAGGGCGGCGTTGGCGTCGGGAGAAGTTTTCAGCGCGGTGAAATTCGGGAGGGCGTCGAGCGCGAGAAGAACGCGGGCGACGACGCCGCGCGAACGGTAGTTGCGCATCTTCTGAAGAAAACTGGGCGCGAGATGGACGGGTTCGAGGAGATGGAGGAAGGTGCACTTGGGGTCGGCGCCGGAAACGACGGCCTTGGCGGGGATTTCTTCGCCGGTCGTGAGAGCGACGCCGGAAACGGCGCCGTCTTTGACCAGGATGCGCGCGACTTCGGCCTTGGTGCGAATTTCGGCGCCGGCGTGTTTGGCGGCGGCAGCGAGGGCGTTCGAGAGAGCGCCCGCGCCGCCACGAACTTGCGTGGAGCCGCCATCGGGCAGGCCGCCTGCTCCACAGCGCAACAGAAGAAGCGCGGTGGTGCCCGCGGACCATGGCCCCGCGGCCGCGCCGAAGATTCCCCGCGCGGCGATGGTGGCGCGAAGCAATTCCGTCTCGAAAAACTCCGCGACGAAATCCGCAACGGCCATGGGGCCCCAGCGAATCAGGCGCTGCATGTTTTTCTTGCGCAGGCCGCGGAAGGCCTTTCCGGCGCGGAGAAGATTCCAGAGGTCACGAGAGGTGGGCTTGTTGATTTCGGGCGGGGTCATGAGGAGGAGATCGCGGATGAGGGCACGCGCGGAGTCGAGAGTTTCGCTCAGCTCGGTGTATTTCGCGGCGTCGGATTTGGAGAAAGGCGCGATCGCGGCGGCAGATTTGCGCGCGTCGGAGTGGAGGAGAAGCGCGCGGCCGTCGGGATGCGGCGCGAAGACGCGGGCGGCGGGCTCGAGAAATTGGACGCCATGGCGATCGAGCTCCATGTCCCTGGCGATGGCCGAAGCGAGCGGGCCGTGAACGGCGTCGAGGATGGAGGCGCGAAAGCCGGGATGGAATTCCTCGGTGACGGCGGCGCCGCCGACGACGGGACGGCGTTCGAGGACGAGCGGCTTGAAGCCGGCGCGCGCGAGGTAAAAAGCGATGACGACGGAATTTTGGCCGGCGCCGATGATGATCAGGTCGTGTCTTGGCATAGTTTTAGAATTGCGAGTGCACGCGTTCCGTATACGACTCGCACGTCGTGGACGGCGTTGGGGCTAACAACTCTCTGTTATTGAGGGTGAAACTAGGCCGCGCCTCGATCCTCCTGATCGCCATCGCAATGTGCTTCTGTGTCCATGTGCCGCCGAGCGGGGGACCTACGAAAGACACCCCGATAGGTTCATCGCCGGACAATACAAACTGGGCGTTGTTTTGGATATCGAAGCGCTGATGGCCATCATGTTCTGTTAAGAAAACGACAAAGACCCATCCGTTCGGTCGAGCTGGCGCAGCATAGTTGACCACGTAAATCACTTTTTGGTGTGGATAGGATTTCTCATCGAGGAAGTATCCAAGAGTTCGCGTAGCCGTGGACGATGATGGCAAGAAGTTCTTGACCGCCAAGCAATGAGCGGCACCAATCAGGAGTTGCGGCGAACTCTTCTGCGCGTGGGCCGGCGCGCTCAACCACGTCAATAGGGCCAGCGCTAACGCGGTTTGTCTCACGTTAGTTGGCTCCCATGTCTTTGAGAATTTCGAGGGCGGCGAGGCGTCCGGGGGCGCCCATGATGCCGCCGCCGGGATGCGTGGCGGAGCCGCACATGTATAGATTGTCGATAGGAGTGCGGTAGCGGGCCCATCCGGCGACGGGACGAAGGAAGAAAAGCTGCTCGAGGGAAAGTTCACCCTGGAAGATATTGCCTTCGGTGAGGCCGATTTGCTGCTCGATATCGAGCGGGGTGAGGACTTGCTTGCCGATGATGATGTTTTTCAGGTTGGGAGCGTATTCGGCGATGGTGTCGATGACGGCGTTGCCGAATTCCTCGCGGCGATTTTCCCAGGAGCCATTTTTCAGCTTGTAGGGCGCGTACTGCACGAAGCAAGAAAGCACGTGTTTGCCGGGAGGCGCGAGGGACGTGTCGGTGAGGCTGGGAATGACCATGTCGATGTATGGGCGATGGGAAAATTCGCCGTATTTGGCCTGGTCGTAAGCGCGCTCCATGTAATCGATGGAAGGCGAAATGGAAATCGCGCCGCGGAGATGATGATTGGAGCCATTCGACGCGGCGGGGAGACAAGTGAATTCGGGAAGCGCATCGAGGGCGAGATTCACTTTGCCGGAGGAGCCGCGATATTTGTAGCGGTGAACTTCTTCGAGAAATTCGGCGGGAAGATCTTTAGCGTCGAGCATTTTGACAAAAGTGAGATTGGGATCGACGCTGGAGGAGACGATTTTGGCGTGGATTTCTTCGCCGGATTGCAAGACAACACCTGTGGCGCGGCCATTGCGCGTGAGAATTTTCGCGACGGGGGCCTCCATGCGAATTTCGGCACCGGCTTCGCGGGCGGCGTCGCCGATGGCGTTGGAGATTGCGCCGGTGCCGCCGCGGCTGAATCCCCAGGCGCGAAATGCGCCGTCGATTTCGCCCATGTAATGGTGCAGAAGAACGTACGCCGTGCCCGGGGAGCGCACGCCAAGAAAAGTGCCGATGATTCCAGAGGCGGACATGGTGGCTTTGAGGACGTCGGTCTCGAACCACTGGTCGAGGAAATCGGCGGCGGACATGGTCATGAGTTGGACGAGATTGTATTTTTCCTCGGCGGGGAGAGATTGGAAGCGGCGCGCGAGGAATGCGAATTTGCGCAGGCCGGAGGGATGAAGCGAAGTGGGATCGGGCGGCGTCATGGCAAGGAGCGGCTTGACGAAGCGGCACATCTGGACCATTTCCTTGCCGAATTCGTCGTAGGCTTCTGCGTCGCGGCGAGAGTGGCGGACGAGTTCGCGGCGGGTTTTGGCGTGGTCGTTGACGCGCCAGAGATGGTCGCCGTTGGGCATGGGCGTGAAGGTGCCGTCGAGCGGGAGAATTTCGAGGCCGTGGCGCGGAAGGTCGAGGTCGCGAATGATTTCCGGGCGCAGAAGCGAGACGACGTAAGAGCAGACGGAGAATTTGAATCCGGGGATGATTTCTTCGGTGACGGCCGCGCCGCCGAGGACGTAGCGGCGTTCGAGGACGAGGACTTTTTTGCCGGCGCGGGCGAGGTAGGCCGCGTTCACGAGGCCGTTGTGGCCGCCGCCGATGATGATGACGTCGTAGGATTTGGGCATGGCGCCGTGCGTGCTTTGCGCGTGCGAAAAGAACGGACATTTTACAGGGGGAGAGGCGGGGCGACAAGCGGAGGCGGGGAGCCTGACCGGTGAGCCCAGATTTCTATTCGCTGGGAGCTAATCGCGTACGAAGAAAAACACGACTCCAAGCCCAACCAAGATGAGGGGCCAGAAACGAACCGGAATACCCAAAAGCGAATCTTCGAGGGAAAGGCTCACTTCGTGGCCGGTTTCTTTCTCAACAAATAAACGGTCCCGTCCGTGCCCAAACCATGACCGAAGCGCATAAACCAACACCGCGGCGATGCAAAAACCGGCCAGCTTCGGCCAGCCGTGACGCTGGTAATAATGGCTATCGGCAAATATCGATCGCGTAGCTAGTTCCGTGAGGAGCAGGCAACCGAACGCGATGAGCGCGATAAGAAATCCCTTGCCACGCCAGACTAGCATCGAGAGCTTCCTTGATGGCCCTGGTAGACCCAACAGCCGCCCATGGTAGAGGCTGTGCCGGAGTGCCGTCAAGCCGCAGCGCTTGCTGGAAATGAGAAGCGCGCACTATAATTTGCGCGCGAAATTGCACGAAGGAACGGAGAAAAACGTGCCCCTAGGGACGGCGGTGCATGAGAGGACGCTGAAGCCGTGCGAGAGCCTGAATTACCGCGAGTGGTCGGGCTACTACACGATGAGCGCGTACGAGACGCGAAAGGACCCTACTTGCGGTGCGTGATCTTGCGAAAGAGATCAGGCCAGAACTCTTGCAGAATGTTGACGGGCACACTGAGTCCGACCTGCTCGCTGCCGTCGGCGAACGTATAGCTCGCCAAGGGATGATGGCCGGGACGCCAAGTCGTTGAAATCGCGGTCGAGGCGTAGTACCCCACGAGCTTTGAGACGTTCAAGGTCGGCTGCCCCTGATTATTATAAGTGAGAAAACTGTACTCGACACCGTGCAGGACGCGCCGCCGCTTGCCTCCGTGCTGGTCGGAAATATAGCGAACATCTTCATGTAGAGCCGCCGCAAGCGGCGCCCGAATGGTCCCTTGGACAATGTTGCTCGCGGTACGCGAGGCTACTCGGAGTCCGAATCCGGAAAACCCACCACCCCATTGCGAAGGGGAGTTTGTAGTTTGATCGAGGACGAGGGCAAAAAAGACGGGCTTGAAATAGGCTCCTACGGAAAAGAAATCCTGTTTCCAATAAAGCTTCCAGCGCTCTTTCCCGGTCAGTGGAGTGAAGTTCGAAGCTGGCGACACAGTTATGCCGGTGACGGGATTTACGGCCAACCGCGCCTTCTGGCTATTGGTGGAGGTCGTCGGGGCCCCCGACTGCGGCCCATCCTCCTTCGCCGGGTTTTGTTGCAGATCATCTCCTGGCGTGCCAGTGGCCGCTGCGGCCTGTTGGGAACGCGCTACGGAAGGGATCGCAATCAGCGCAATGAAACCGAGAGCCGCTGTGAAGACAGTACTGCGCTTTCTATTGCGCCATCTCCGCATGAAGTTGGGAATCCCCCGTCGTGGATTTTGAATCAGCAGAATCGCTGAGATTTCAGTCTCGGTTCAGATACTTTCTTTTCCATCGGTTAGACGCTGTGAAACCGATTGCAGTTACTTTTAGCACTGGCAGGGCTGTGGGTACTTTTGCCTAACCCTGTCCTTTACCACGGTGGCGGCTTGATGGAACAGAAACACACCCACTATAATCGGCGGCGAAGAAAAGTTCACGAAGTAGCGAGAAAACGGAGACGAAAGTGCCAACAGGGACGGCGGTGCATGAGAGGACGTTTGCGCTGTGCGAGAGCCTGAATTACCGCGAATGGTCGGGCTACTACACGGTGAGCGCATACGAGACACATCACGAGCACGAGTACAACGCGATACGCAACGCGGCGGCGCTGATCGACGTGACGCCGCTCTATAAATATTGGGTGACGGGCAAGGACGCGACGACGTTTGTGAACCGGGTGATCACGCGCGACGTGCGAAAAATCGCGGTGGGACAAGTGATTTACTGCTGCTGGTGCGACGAAGACGGGAAAATGATCGATGACGGGACGATTTCGCGGCTGGAGGAGAATACGTACCGGTGGACGGCGGCGGACCCGAGTTTGCGCTGGCTGGAGCAGAACGCGAGCGGGCTGGACGTACAAATCGAGGACATTTCGGAAGAAGTGGCGTCGCTGGCGCTGCAAGGGCCGGCGTCAGCGCGGCTGCTGCACGCGGTGAGCGACGCGGACATCGCCAAGCTGAAATATTTTCGCGTGACGCACGGGACAATCGCGGGGGTGCCGGTGGATATTTCGCGGACGGGGTATACGGGCGACTTGGGCTACGAAAT
Source organism: uncultured Acidobacteriota bacterium (assembly GCA_963811805.1). Taxonomy (GTDB): domain Bacteria; phylum Acidobacteriota; class Terriglobia; order Acidiferrales; family UBA7541; genus DAHUXN01. Next base: position 60,028 of record CAWESU010000001.1, read on the forward strand.
CTGGATGCCGTGGGACGAGGCGACGCGGGTGTGGGACGAGTTGGCGGCGCGAGGACGGCAATTCGATTTGCACGCCGCGGGAATGCTGGCGCTGGACGTGGCGCGCATCGAGGCGGGCTTGCTGCTGATCGAAGTGGATTACATCAGCAGCAAAAAAGCGCTGATCGAGGCGCAGAAGTATTCGCCGTGCGAAATCGGGCTGGGGCGGATGGTGGACCTGAATAAGGAGCATTTTGTGGGGAGAGAGGCGCTGGCGGCGGAGGCGAAGCGCGGCGCAAATTTTGGCGCAAAACGGCAATTCGTGGGGCTGGAGATCGATTGGGACGACATCGAAGCGCTGTATGAGCGCATCGGCTTGGTGCCGCAGATTGCAAGCACCGCTTCGCGCGTGGCGGTGCCGATTTACGACACGGGAGACGCGATGGCGGTGCAAGTCGGCAAGGCGACTTCGACGACGTGGTCTCCGACGCTGAAAAAAATGATTGCGCTCGCGAGCGTCGGGACGGAACATTCCGCTCCGGGAACGAAATTGAGAATGGAGTACACGGTCGAGGCGGTGCGGCATCGCGTGCGAGCGACGGTGGCGAAGCTGCCGTTTTTCAATCCAGCAAGGAAGATGGCCGCGCCGGAGCTCTAATCTTCTAGGCCAAGAAAAGCAACAGCAGATTCCTCACGCCGCAAAAGGCGCGGGTTCGGAATGACAGATAAAAGCAAGAAAAGGATCGGAATGGCGGCGCCGAAGCCGTGATTCAAATTTGTCGGGAGACAAAATGCCAGTTTTTTCAAAATACAACGGGGCGATAAGTGTGTGCGCAGGGGCAGCGGCGATCCTGTTTCTTGCGATGCTGGGCTTCGCACAGGAGCCGCCGGGACAGATTCATTTGGCGGTTGACGCGACGAGCGCGCCGCAGAAGATCTTGCACGCGGTGGAAGAGATTCCCGTGCATGCCGGACCGCTGACGCTCTTTTATCCCGAGTGGATTCCCGGCGAGCACGCGCCCGACGGCCCGATCACCGACACGGCGGGCCTGCAATTTTACGCCAATGGCACACGGCTCGCGTGGCGGCGCGATCTAGTGGACATGTTTGCGTACCATCTGGATATTCCAGCGGGCGCGGACACGCTGGAGGTCACGCTCGATTTTTTGCTTTCCGCTCCAGCGAGCGGATTTTCCGCGGGCGCGTCGGCGACGGCGCAGCTCGACGTGCTGAGCTGGAACCAAGTGCTGCTCTATCCCAAGGGATGGCCGGCGCGGGAATTGACGTTTGAGCCGTCGCTGCGGATTCCGGTGGACTGGAAATACGGCACCGCGCTGCCGGTGGAAAGCGAAACGGGCGGCGAAATTGTTTTCAAGCCGGTGCCGTTGAACACGCTGGTGGATTCGCCTGTGCTGGCGGGCCGCTATTTTCGCGCGATTCAACTGACGCCGGGACAGACGCCCTCGCACGAAATCGACATGGCCGCGGACAGCGCAGAGGCGCTGGACATGCCCGAGGAGACGCAGGCGGAATACAAGCGGCTGGTGGCTGAGACCGGCGCGCTTTTTGGCGTGCGGCATTATCGCGATTACCATTTTCTGCTGACGTTGAGCGACAACGTGGCGCATTTCGGGCTGGAGCATCATGAATCGAGCGATGATCGCGTGGACGAAAAAACGATGGTCGATGAGTCGTTGCGCATCGAGAACGCGGATTTGCTGCCACATGAGTTCACGCATTCGTGGAACGGGAAATTCCGACGCCCGGCCGACCTGGCGACTCCGGACTACAACACGCCGATGAAGACGGACCTGCTGTGGGTGTACGAGGGACTGACGCAATATTTGAGCCAGGTGCTGGCGGCGCGCAGCGGGCTGTGGACTCCCGAGCAGATGCGCGAACGGCTGGCCACGGTGGCGGCGACGCTGGATTATACGACCGGGCGGGAATGGCGTTCGCTGCAGGACACCGCGGACGCCGCGCAACTGCTCTATTTTGCGGCGCCGGAATGGGGCAATTGGCGGCGCAGCACGGATTTCTACGACGAAGGCACGCTGGCCTGGCTGGACGTGGACACGACGCTGCGAAAAATCAGCGACGGCAAAAAATCGCTGGATGATTTTTGCCGGCTGTTCTACGGCGGCCCGGGCGGCGAGCCGGCGCTCAAAACGTACACGTTTGATGATATTGTTGCGGCGCTCAATCAAGTCGCGCCGTACGATTGGGCGAAATTTTTGCGCGAGCGGCTGGACTACGTGGGACCTCACGCGCCGCTGGGCGGAATCGAGAATGGCGGCTACAAGCTGGTTTACAACGACACGCCGAACGAGATGCTGCTGATTTCGGAATCGAACGACCGCTATCTGGATTTGACGGAGTCGATTGGGTTGGTGCTGGAAGAGGATGGCACGATTCGCGACGTGATTCACGGCATGCTGGCGTACAACTCCGGCATCGGGCCGGGGATGAGAATTCAAGCGGTGGACGGGCGAGGGTGGTCCATGGAAACGATGCGGCGCACGGTGGCGGACAGCGCGAAGGATCCTAAGCCGATCAAATTGCTGGTCGCCAACGGAGATTTCATGGAAACGTACACGCTTGATTATCACGACGGAATACGGTATCCGCATCTGGAGCGGCAAAACGGCGCAACGGATTATCTGGACGAAATTATCCAGCCGCTCACGCCGGCGGGGAGCCAGATGGTGTATGCTCCGCGACGCAGCGCGACGACGCCGGCGGTAGCGAAGGCGCAATCGCGGCGTTAGACGAGTTTTCAGTAAACGGAGGAAAAAGTGATGCAACGATTCTTGCGATATGCATTGCCGGCTGTGTTGATGTTCGTGATTGCTTTGCCGCTGGCCGCTCAAGAGGCGCCGGCGAATCGCATTTCGGCGATGGATATTTTCAATCTGCAATACGCATCCGACCCGCAGATCTCGCCGGATGGAGCGAAGATCGTGTATGTGCGGCGGTTCGCGGACATCATGAGCGACATGCGCGACTCGAATCTGTGGATCATCGACGCGGACGGCACAGAGAATCGTCCGGTGACGACGGGAGCCTATTCGGACAGCGACCCGCAGTGGTCGCCCGACGGCACGCGCATCGCGTATGTGTCTAATCGCGGGGGGTCGGCGCAGCTTTATGTGAGGTGGATGGACACGGGGCAAACGGCGAAGATCACGGACCTGCAGTTCGGGCCGATGAATCCGGAGTGGTCGCCGGACGGAAAGGAAATTGCGTTTTCGTCGCTGGTGTCCGTGCCGCCGCCGCAGATCGGAACTTTACCCACGCCGCCGAAGGGCGCGACCTGGGCCGAACCGCCCCATGTTTATGACCGGCTGATTTACCGCTTCAACGGCCGCGGGTATTTGCCTTTCGGTTTCACGCAACTGTTCGTGGTTGCCGCCGATGGCGGAGCGCCGCGGCAAATTTCCTCGGGGAATTTTCCGCATGACGGCGCTGTCACGTGGACGCCGGACGGGCAGTATCTGCTCGAATCGGGCCATTTGTCGCCGGACTATGAATATTTCACATATCAGACGGAGGTTTACCAATTTTCCGTCGCGGACGGAACGATGACGCAACTGACGCACCGCAAAGGCCCGAACAATTCGCCGGCGATTTCTCCGGACGGAAAAATGATCGCGTACACGGGCTTTGACGATCAGTTTCAGGGCTATCAGGTGACGCACCTCTACGTGATGAATCGCGACGGCAGCAATCCGCACCAGATGCTGACGAATCTGGATCGCGACACGGAAGAGCCGCACTGGGCGGCGGATGGCAGCGGGATTTATTTTCTTTACGACGACCAGGGCGACACGAAAATCGGATTTGTTTCCACCGATGACCAAATGAAGACCATCGCGGAGCACGTCGCGAGCGGCGGCTCAAGCTACAGTGGCGGCGATTCGTTCAGCGTTTCGCGCGACGGCACATTCGCGACGACCTACGGGACACCGAGCGACCCCGGCGACATTGCGGTGGCCAGCTTGTCAAATCCCACGGAGAAAGTGATCACTGCGCTTAATCGCGAATTATTGGCGCAGAAGAAGCCGGGGGACGTGGAGCAATTCTGGTTCGAGTCGTCATTCGACAAGCGCAAAATCGAGGGATGGATTATCAAGCCGCCGGATTTCGATGCGTCGAAGAAATATCCGATGATCCTGGAAATTCACGGCGGGCCGTTTGCGAATTACGGCGACCGGTTCGATATAGAGAAGCAGATTTATGCGTCGCACGACTTTGTGGTGCTGTATATCAACCCGCGCGGCAGCACAAGCTATGGCGCGGAGTTCGGCAACCTGATTCATCACGCGTATCCGGGCAACGATTTCTACGATTTGAATTCAGGCGTGGACGCGGTGATCGCCAAGGGATACGTTGATCCCAACAATGTGTTCGTAACCGGCGGAAGTGGCGGCGGGGTGCTCACCTGCTGGATGATCGACCGCAGCAACCGTTTTCGCGCAGCGGCGTCGCTCTATCCGGTAATCAACTGGTATAGCTGGACGCTCACGACGGATATTCCGATCCTGGGAAGCGAGTACTGGTTTCCTGGCCCACCGTGGGAATATCCGGACCAGTACATGAAGAGATCGGTGCTTTCGCAGGTGGGTAAGGTCGAAACGCCGACGATGCTGATGACTGGCGAGGCCGATTTCCGCACACCGATTTCCGAAGCGGAGCAATTCTATACCGCGCTGAAGCTGAGGAAGATCGAGGCCGTGCTGGTGCGCGTGCCGGGCGAGCCGCACGGCGTGAGCACGCGGCCGAGCCATCAAGTGGCGAAGACGACGTATGTGCTGGATTGGTTCAACAAGCACCGGTCGCAATAATGATTGCTGCAATGATCGGGCGAGTTGAATTGCAGTGGAACGAGAGGAGCTGATGCGAATCCGCGCCGCGACAATCTGTGGAGCGCTGTTGATTTTGATTGGCATTGCGGCGCTGATTCGTCCGCAGTTCAGTTATCGCGTGGACCAGCATTCATTGGAAGTGGCCGGGCACAAAGTGGTGTTTGAGACGCGCCGAGTGATTCACTTCCCTCTCTGGTTCAGCGTCCCGATAATGACGATCGGGGCGGCGCTGGTGTTTGTCGGAATTTACCAGGAGTAGTGTCCGGGCGGAAGTATCGAGGCGAAAAGGCCCGGCTAAATAACTGGCTCAGTAACCTTCGTCTTCGTGCGCGGCGCTGACTTTCCCGCTAAAGCGGCGATAGACCATGACGAAGTAGGCGGTCACCAGGATCATCCCCACAATCCACCATGCCACGCCAATTTTCAGACCGTGATCGGCAGCCTTGGCATTTTCCACGGTCAGAGAGAGCGCGGGATCTGCGCTGGCCGGCAAAACGACCGGATAGAGTCCAAAAGCGACGCTCGCCAGCATGCCCCCGAGATACAAGCAGGATGCGTAAAAGGCCTTGGCATCGCTCTTAACAAAAACAATGATGCCGACAAGGCCGGCAACGGCGAGCGCCGGAAAAATCCAGCCCCACGGCCGCGCGGCATAACTCGCCCAGAGATGCGCCTGCAGGCTGAAACTCGACCAGGTGATGAGAATCGTGAACAGCGCGAGCGGCGCCCAAAGCATGGCCGCAAGTTTTTGCGCGCGTTCGCGAAGGCCGCCTTCGGTCTTCAACGCGACCCAAAGCGCGCCATGAATGGTCAGCGCGAGCAGCGCGGCCACGCCGGCGAGAATCGTGTACCAGTCGAGAATGCCGGTGGTGCCGCTGGGGCGGAAATTCGTCCACAAGGCCTCGAAGAATTGTCCTTGGCCGTCGAGGGGCACGCCGCGAACCACATTTCCCAGAGCCGCGCCGTAAAATATGGCGAGAAGCAAGCTCGCCAGAAAGAAAACTCCGTCCCAGAATGAGGCCCACATCGCCATGGTGATGTGGCGGCGGAACTCGAGCGAAATGCCGCGCAGAATCAGCAGCCACAGCACCATCATGAGCGGAAGATAGAAGCCGCTGAAACTGGCGGCATAGAGCGCGGGGAACGCAAAATAGAGCGTGCCGCCGGCGGCGAGCAGCCAGACTTCATTGCCGTCCCACACTGGCCCGATGGTGCGCATGACCATCCCGCGCTCGTCTTCGTTACGCGCCACGAAAAGATGCACGATGCCCGCGCCCAGGTCGAAACCGTCGAACACGACGTAGGCCGTGAGCATCAGCGCCACGAGGCAGAACCACAGCGTACCCATTCGCGTTTTTCCTCAGCTCCCTGCGCGGACCGCCGCGCCTTCGTCTTCCGGGCCGCGTTCGATCTCGCGATAAACCAGGAACAGATACAAAATGCCGAGCACGGTGTACATACCCATGAAACCAATCAGCGTGAACCACACGTTTCCGGCGGAGACCAGCGGCGAGGCTCCGGCCGACGTGCGCAGCAGCCCATAGATCAGCCAGGGCTGGCGTCCCGCTTCCGCGGTAATCCATCCGGCTGTGTTGGCGATGAACGGAAACGGGAGCGCGAGCATGATCACCCACAGCATGATGCGGCTGCGAAAGAGTACGCCGCGCCAAAGCAAGAAAACGGCAATCACAAATATCGCGATAAAGATGGTGCCGAGTCCCACCATGACGTGATAGCTGAAATAGACCAATTCGATTTGATCCGGCCAGGTGTCGGGCGGAAATTGGTCGAGGCCCTTCACTTCCGCGGTCCACTCTTGATAAGTCAAGAAACTGAGAGCGTGCGGAATCACCAGAGGATTATCGAGGCGCTGATTGGCAACGTCGGGCTGGCCGAGAATCGCAAGAGGCGCGCCGCGCTGGGTGTGGAACAGTCCCTCCATTGCCGCTAGCGTGACCGGCTGATTGCGCGCAATCATCACGCCCTGCGCGTCGCCGGTCGGGTAAAGCTGCAGAATCGCGGCGATCATGCCGACAATCATGCCGAGGCCGACGAACATCCGGCCGTATATTTCGTGGCGCCCGGCGAGGAGATAAAACGCGCCAATCGCGGCCATGACGAAGCAGCCCGTCTGCACCGCACCGAGCATGGTGTGCGGGTATTGCCAGAGCGTCCAGGGATTCAGCAGGAGACCCCAGAAACTTCGCAACCCAAACATCCCATTCGAGCCCAGCGAGTAGGCGACGGGATGCTGCATCCACGCGTCGGTGGCCACGATCAGAAATCCCGATAGCCAGGAGCCCAAGAAAACCATCAGCGCCGAAAACCAATGGCCGACGCGGCCAAGGCGCTTTTCGCCGAAGAGAAAAAGTCCCAGGAAGCTTGATTCGAGGAAAAAGGAGAAAACTCCTTCCATCGCCAGGGTCTGCCCGATGACGCCGCCGGCCACTTTCGAGAACGCCGACCAGTTCGTGCCGAACTGAAACTCCATAGGGATGCCGGTGACCACGCCGACGGCGAAGTTGATGCCGAAAATCTTGGCCCAGAATCGGGCGGCGCGGTTGTAGTGCTCGTCGCCGGTGCGCAAGGCGATGGTTTTCAGGATCAGAATGAGCAGGGCGAGACCCATGGTGATTTGAGGAAAAATGTAGTGGAACGTTACGGTGAAGGCGAAATGCAGGCGGTCGACGATGAGAGCGCTGTGCACGGTGGTGCTTTATCCTGGCAAGAGCGGTATATCACCGCACGCCTTTTGCGCGCAATGACGGCGGTCACATGCTTATTTTATTGGAGGCTGCTCCGATCCGTGTGTGCGCGGCTTGGCATCTCCGCGGGAACGTGACATCATCTGCGCGGCTTGTGGCGTGTGATTCGCTTAGGGAGGGTCGGCAATGGATTTTGTGAAGCGATTCATGGGATGCGGATTCGCTGTTTTCATGCTGGCGCTGGTCTGCGCGGCGCAATCACCGAAGCGCGCCATTCAGTTCGACGACTTGATCGCCATGCATCGCATCTCCGACCCGCAGATTTCGCCGGACGGGAAATGGATTGCTTACGTTGTGTCCACGCCGGACATGGCGGCGAATCATTCGGTGAGCAATATCTGGCTGGTGCCCGCTACAGGCGGCGACGAACGGCAAATCACGCGCGGCGGAAGCGACTACCGTCCGCGATGGTCGCCGGACGGCCAGCGCATCGCGTTCATCTCCTCACGCGACGGCGCATCGCAGGTCTACACGATGTCGATCTACGGCGGCGAGGCGTCGCGCCTGACGTTTGTTTCGACCGGCGCGGACAATGAAGTTTGGTCGCCGGATGGGAAATGGATGGCGTTCATTTCGCGCGTATATCCGGATTGCCGCGACGACGCGTGCAACAAAGCCCGCGATGAAGCGGCGGAAAAAGATAAGGTAAAAGCGCACATTGCCGAGCGCCTGCTCTATCGTCACTGGACGGACTGGGGCCCGGCGTATTCTCCTGACGGGAAATGGATCGCGTATCGCGCGCAGATGACTCCGGGCTATGAGAGCGACCGCTGGCAATTGATGATCTACAATCGCGCGACCGGCGAGCACGTCGACCTCACGCCAAATTTCGATTTCAATGTCGATTCGTATATCTGGTCGTCCGACAGCCGGGTGATTTATTTTCCGGCGGAATATCACGCGGAGATGCCGATTTTCGGCGTTACCGTTTCGGCTGGGGCCGCGCCCGACAATACGCCGAAGCGCGTTATCCCGGAAGGCTTCAACGGCGAAATTACGCTGAGCGGCGACGGCAAACGGCTGGCGTTTTCGCGTTCGAGCCTGACGTATCCTGAGGAAGTGTTTTCCGCCAATGCGGACGGAACCGACATTCGCCAGATCACGCATCAGAACGGGGCATTGCTGGCGCCGCTCGATTTGCCTCCGGCGGACCCGTTTTGGTTCGACGGCGCGAACGGCACGAAAGTGGAAGGCCTGCTGATCAAGCCGCCGCACTTCGACGCTTCGCAAAAATATCCGATGCTCTTGCTGGTACATGGCGGACCGCAGGGGGCTTGGGATGACGATTGGGGCTATCGATGGAATCCAGAGGTGATGGCGGCGCCGGGATACGTGGTGGTGATGATCAATCCGCGCGGCTCGACCGGCTACGGCCAGAAATTCACGGACGAAATTCAGGACGATTGGGGCGGAAAGCCGTACGTGGATTTAATGGACGGAGTGGACTACGTGTTGGCGCACAATTCCTACATCGACAGTACGCGCCTGGGAGAAGCGGGCGGCTCCTACGGTGGCTACATGACCGATTGGATCGCCACACACACCGGCCGCTTCCGCTGCTTCATCAGCCACGCCGGCCCCTACGATTTGGTCAGCATGTATGGCGCGACGGAAGAGCTGTGGTTCGTCGAGCACGACCTGAAAGGAACGCCGTGGACGAATCCGGCGAGTTACGCGAAATGGTCGCCGTCCACTTATGCGGAGCAGCTTGGAAAATTCCACACGCCGATGCTGGTGATCGATGGCGAATTGGATTTTCGCGTGCCCTACACGCAGGACTTGGAAATTTTTACCGCTCTGCAACGCCAAGGCGTACCGTCGAAGCTGATCATCTTCCCCGACGAAGGCCACTGGGTGCTGAAGCCACAAAACAGCAAGCTGTGGTATCGCGAATTTCTTGGCTGGCTGGCGACGTATCTCAAGTAGCGCGGCGCGAGAAAGCGCGCGGGCTGGGTTCCGACGCGCAAGCGCGCTATCGCGGTGGCTAGTAGGTCGGTATTTCGATCGCCTCGATTTTTCCGCCGAACTGGATTTCGTGAATTCGCCGACCATCCATTACGACGGCGCCGTAGGGAGCTTTCTTGTTTAGGGTGACTTCTTTGCCTTCGATTGTTGCGACCAACCGTCCGTTACGCTCCACCTGGACTTGATTCGAATTCAGATCCGCTTTGAACTCATAGTGCCCGGGCTGCAAAGTGGTATTGCCGATGGTCGCGGGCTGGTTCAGGTCGAGAGGCTCCGACATCGACCGTGCGAAAACCGGCGCGGAGAGCGCGAGAACGGCGAGAATGGCGAGACATTGGCTAAAACGATTCAGCATTAGGTCCTCCTAGGGAAAATGGTGAACTTCTCCTGCGGAACGCTGTGGCCTACAGGCTTCGCTGAAGATGAGCGCGAATTGCGGCGCTCATTCGATTTAGATGCGGGGCGGAATTTTCGGGTTGTCAGCAAACGCCAAAGAGATGAATGGCCTGCTCATACTCATGTAGGGTGTTTTCTGCAAGCAGATCGGCAGTAAAGCGCCGCGCAACCGTTTCGCGGGCTGCATCGCCGAGGCGCCGGGCAGTGTGCGGATCGCGCAGGAGGTCGCAAATCGCGCGGGCTAATTCCGTTGCATCGGGAGCGCCAACCAGTGCGCCGTTGCGCTGGTCCTCGATGATTTCCGGCACTCCTCCGCTGGCTATAGCAATCGACGGGAGACCGTGCGCCATCGCCGCGAGCAGAGACGAGCCCAGCGGCTCGGCAAGCGAAGGAAAGACAAATAGGTCGAGCGCCTGATAGGCGGACGCGATGTCTTCGACGAAGCCCGCGAAGATGATCGTGTTCTGGAGCTCCAGTTCGGCGGCTAGCGATTCGAGCTGCGCACGCGTGGGCCCATCGCCAGCGAGAATCAATTTGCACGCAGGAAATTCCGAAGCAACGGTTTTCATCGCGCGCATCAGCAACTCCTGTCCCTTTTCGGGCAGCAGATAGCCGACGCAGCCCAGAAGCGGCACTGCGTCCGCGATATTCCAACGGCGGCGCGCCGTGGCGCGAGCTTCGGCGGACGTCGCCGCGGGAATTTCCACTCCATCGTAGACCACGCCGACGCGCGCCGCGTCGATGCCGGCGGCGATAACGCTCTCCGCAACGAATTTTGACACGGCAATGATGCGATGCGCCGCGCGATAGCGCGCTAGCGCCGGCCATGCGCGGCTCAGCGGATAGGCCACGCGCCGCGACACCACCAGTACGCTGCGGCGACGCACGCGCGCCAGCCATGCGGCGCTGAGGGCGTGAGGGTCGTGCGCATGCACCACGTCGAAACGCTGCTGGTCAACGATTTCGCGCAGGCACAAAAGCGCATTGAATCGCGCGAAGCGCGGCGGAAATGTATGCACGGTGAACTTCTCCGTGACGGCGCGCTGCTCGAGCGGCGAACCGCGCCGCGTCATGACCTGCGCATCGTGGCCACGCGCGCGCTGGCCGCGCAGGGTCATCAGGATTTGGTGCTGGCCGCCGCGCCAGTCCGGGCGCGTATCGAGATGCAGGATTTTCATAGGCTCGCAAGCTTACACAATCGCCGCTGCGGGCGCGATGCTTCGCTGCACAGGCGATGGCCCGCTCGCGAGCCATTGGCAAGTTGACATACTGACGCGATACGTGTCATCCTCTGCACCGCTTCCCCTCTGGAGGTTCCGCATGCGCTTTCCGTGGGCCTGCTTGTGCTTTTGTGCACTTTTCCTCGCGTCTATTGTTCCCGCTGCCCGTGCGAACACGCTGACCGTGACTAGCGTTCCCGCTGGCGCGACGGTTGAAATCAACGGGCTGATTGTCGGAACCACTCCGTTGAGCTACAAAATGCCCGGCGCATATTTTCACAAACCGCATGCATCGTTCAGTGCGCGGCTCGAACATCCCATCGTGGTCAGAATTTCCCACGAAGGGTACGCTAGCGAGCAGGTCACCATCACCGAAGGTCCGTATGTCTGGCGCTCTTTCCTCGGTAAGACCGATGGAAATTACTTCCTGGTGAAGACGGATCACTTTCAGGTCAACTTGAATCCGCTCAAGAGTGTTTTCACCGGCAATCCAGCCATCTCCACCGACGCGACGAGTGGCGCAGCACTGGGCCCCGAACTCCCCGTGGATGTCATCGCCAAACAATCCGACCCGGCGATCGTGCGCGTGGAAGGCAACCTGCTGCAAGGAACTGGATTTTTCCTCACGGATACGGGCGTAATCGCCACGAACCGCCACGTGGTCGAGGGACAGTCGAATCTGTCGGTCATCGGGCACGATTCTCGCCGGCTGCCTGCCAAGGTCGTTTACACCGATCCGGACGTGGACCTTGCGCTGCTGAAAGTCGACGGCTCCGGTTTTCCTCACCTGACGCTCGCCGCGCTTGACTCCGTGGCGCGCGGCGAATCGGTGGTCGCGATCGGAGATCCCGGCGGCGGAATGGCGGACACGATCACGCACGGAATCGTCAGCGGCGTCGGACCCTATCGCGAGGCGGGCAGCGGCACTTGGATCCAAACCGACGCGACCATCAATCCCGGCAATAGCGGCGGGCCGCTGCTCGATGGGCAAGGCAGGGTCATCGGGATAACCGCCGTGTCGCGCGTGCGTAATGATTCGGGCGAAAACGTCACCGGCATGAACTTCGCGCTCAGCGCGCAGAACCTGATCGACGTGCTGCGGCGTTTTTATCCGGCCGCGGGAAACTTGGAAGCCACAAAGCAATCGGGCAGCGCGGTGGTCAACGTCACGTCGGATCCCGCCGGCGCGGACATTTACGTCGACGGCGAATTCGTGGGCAACACGCCTTCGGTGCTGCACCTCTCCGCGGGAATGCACGCCATCAAAATTCAAAGCACGGGAAAGAAAGCCTGGGAGAGGCAAATGGAGGTGCTGAAGGATAGCAAAGTGACGCTGAGCGCAACGCTCGGCCCGCAAACCTGAGCGCTTCAGCGCGCGGCCGCTTGCAGCAGCATGCTCGCGCGACGCGCGGCCCCGCGCAGCGCGGTGTACTCGTTCAAAATCACGCGGACCGGGACGGTCGCCAATACCGCGCGGAAGCGCCCTTTGTTCGTGAACGCCTGCAGAAATGCCGGCGTTTTCAGCTTGGGCAAGATTTTCGGAGGGATTCCGCCGCCCATATAGACTCCGCCCATAGCCAGAAATTTCAGCGCCATGTTGCCGCATTCCTGCGCCAGGAGCGCGACAAAAAGATCCAACGCTTTTTCGCACAGCGCGGACTTCGCCTCCAGCCCCACCTTGGAGATTTCCCGCGAGGGATCATCTTCTCCCGTCAACTGTTGCGCGAGCCAAGCAGGCTCGGCTTCGCGGCCCGTGTCGCGCAGAAATTTGTAAATGTTGAAGAGCCCGGGGCCGGAGACGACGCGCTCCCAGCTCACGTGCCCGAATTGCGCGCGCAGATATTTCAGCAATTCGTCCTGCGTCTCATCCTCCGGCGCAAAACTCGCGTGCCCGCCTTCGCTGGGCGACGGCCAATGCTGCTTGCCATCCCAGTACAGCACGCCTTCCCCCAAGCCCGTACCGGGAGAAATGATCACCGCATTGCCGGCCGCGCCGGGCGCGCCTTCCTGCAGCGAAGCGAAATCGCTGGGCCCAAGTGTGGCAATGCCATAGCCATTTGCTTCGAGGTCATTGATGAGCACAACGGAAGGAATGGCGGTTCTCTGCGCCAGCCGGCGCGCGTCGACGATCCAAGGTAGATTCGTCGCCTGGCTTACGCCGTCGCGCACAGGACCCGCGATGCCAATGCCTGCCGCGGCGGCGCGAGTTTTCTGCGCGCTTACGAAATCAGCGACAATATCGTCCAGGCTCGAATGTTTGCGGCTGGGATAGGTCCGTTCGGAAACTCTTTCGAGCTGCCCGTTGCGAATATCGAAAAACGCCAGCCGGGTGTTTGTGCCGCCCACATCTCCCGCAAGAATCATTGCCCTGGTTCCCGCCACTGGCGTCCATCCCGCTCGAGCAAATCGTTGGCTTCCCACGGACCCCACGAGCCCGCTGGATAGTTCGGGAAATTGCGCGGCGGCAAAGCCTGCCAGACGTCCAGGATCGGCTGCACTACGCTCCAGCTGGCCTCCACCATGTCCGCACGCTGGAAGAGCGTCGCGTCGCCGATCATGCATTCGTACAGCAGCCGCTCGTAGCCGGTGCTGGGTTTGGAGCCGAAATAATCCGCGTAGCGAAAATCCATGTTCACCGTGCCCAATTTCACGATGGGCCCGGGAATCTTGGCGCCGAATTGCAGCGAAATTCCCTCTTGCGGCTGGATGTGCACGATGAACTGGTTCGGCGCCAGACGCTCGACCGCCGTCCGTCGGAATAGCATGAACGGCACGCTCTTGAATTGAATGACGATTTCGCTGGCGCGGATTTTCAACCGCTTTCCGGTGCGTAAATAAAACGGCACGCCGGCCCAGCGCCAGTTGTCCATGAGCAGCTTGAGCGCGACGAAAGTCTCCGTCTTCGAATTGGGGTCCACGCGCGGCTCGGAGCGATAGCCCAGCAGCCTGTTCTGGCCGTCGCTGCCCTCGCCATACTGCCCGCGCACCGTTCGCATCAGCACGTCCTGTTCGGTCAAAGGCTGCAACGCGCGGAGCACTTTGGTCTGCTCGTCGCGCACAGCGTCAGCATCGAAGGAAACGGGCGGTTCCATGGTCACCAGGCTGATCAGCTGGAAAATGTGATTGGGCACCATGTCGCGCAGCGCGCCGGATTGATCGTAATAGCCGCCGCGCGTTTCTACGCCTACCGTTTCCGCTACGGTAATCTGCACGTGATCGATATACCCGCGATTCCACACCGGTTCGAAAATTCCGTTGCCGAAGCGGAAAGCCAAAATGTTCTGGACGGTTTCCTTGCCGAGATAATGATCGATGCGGTAAATCTGATTTTCCTGGAGAACCTGCTCGATTTCCTGATTGAGCGCATGCGCCGACGCGAGTCCGTTGCCGAACGGCTTCTCGTAAATCACGCGCCTCCAGCGGCCCTGTTCCTGCTGCGTCAATTGCGCCTGGCCCAGCTGCCGGGTGATTTCGCCGAAGTAATCCGGAGCGGTTGCGAGATAATAGAAATAATTTCCGCCGGTGGAATGCTCTTTGTCGATCTGCCGCAGCAGCTCGCTCAATCGCTTGTAACCGTCGGCGTCTTCGAAAGTCCCTACGTGATAATAGAGGCGCTCGGTCAGCCAGTTCACCAGCGCGGGCTCGACTTGGCTGGTGGCGAATTCGGCCAGCTCCTGGGCGATTTTCTTGCGGAAGTCTTCCACGGAGGTTTCGTGCCGCCCTACGCCGACCATGGCAAACTGTTTGGGCAGAAGATTTTCTTTGACAAGGTTATAGAGCGCGGGGAAAAGCTTGCGCTTGGTCAGGTCTCCGCCGACGCCGAAAATAACCATCACGCAGGGGCCCGCGGGCCGGCCGGCCTCGGTCGAAAAGGCCCGCGTTTGCGGGGCGATCGCTGCATCCACTTTCATGCTCTCCACGCCTCACATTTTGGGGATTTGAACATCGAAACCGTTCTACTGGCCCGCCGCGCGCTCGACGTGACCGCCGAACTGAAAGCGCATCGCCGAAAGCAGCTTGGCCGCGAACTCGCCGTGCCCGCGCGAGCTGAATCGCTCGTAAAGCGCCGCGCTCAGGACGTTCGCGGGCGTTCCTTCGTCCACGGCCGCGAGAATCGTCCAGCGGCCCTCGCCGGAATCGGAAACGCGCCCCGAGTATGCCGCCAGATCCGGCTGCTCGAAAAGGGCGATGGCCGTCAAATCCAGTAGCCACGAAGCGATCACGCTGCCGCGGCGCCAGACTTCGGCCACGTCGGCCAGGTTGAAATCATATTGATAGTGTTCCGGGTTGCGCAACGGCGCTGTTTCCGCATCGGTCTCGGTGGTTTTCTTGCCGACGTTGGCGTGGTTCAGAATATTCAGACCTTCGGCATAGGCGGCCATCAGTCCATATTCGATCCCGTTGTGCACCATCTTGACGAAATGTCCACCGCCGGAAGGACCGCAATGCAGATAGCCTTCTTCCGCGGTGCCCGTGGATTTTTTTTCGCGACCCGGCGTGCGCGGCAGGTTTCCGCGGCCGGGCGCCAGCGTCTTGAAAATCGGGTCCAGGTGCTTTACCACGTCGTTTGGGCCGCCAATCATCATGCAATATCCGCGCTCGAGACCCCAAACGCCGCCGCTCGTGCCGACGTCGACGTATTTGACGCCCTTCGCGTCGAGCTCCTTGGCGCGGCGAATGTCGTCAATGTAATACGAGTTTCCGCCGTCGATGACGATGTCTCCGCTCTCGAGGAGCGGGCTCAACTGGCTGAGCGTCGCGTCCACTACGCCCGCCGGGACCATCAGCCAAATCGCACGCGGCTTGTTCAGCTTCTTGACGAACTCGCCGAGCGAATTCGCCCCCGCTGCGCCCTCGCCCGCCAATTGTTGGACGTTCGCCGCGTTCATGTCGAACACCACACACTGGTGCCCGCCGCGCATCAGACGCCGCACCATGTTGGCGCCCATGCGTCCCAGGCCAATCATGCCTATTTGCATCGAGCCACTCCTTAGGAAGAATTCATTCCGCAGAATTTCGCTGCGCAGCCGCAACTGCGCGCCTCGCCAGCACACCTAAAAATGAAACTGCCGTTCGCGAATCTACGCCAGCGCCCCACGCACGATCTTATCCAACTGCGCCAGGCCGGCCTGAACGTCTTTGCCCAAATGAACGCGCAAGGCGCGCCGGTTGCGCTCAGCGAGGACGGCAAAATCGCCGCGCGCCTGCGCCGCTTTCACAATACCGAACGTGTATTTCTGTCCTGGCACCGGCAGATCCACAGCGTCATCACAGGTGATTTGCAAGAACACGCCGCTATTCGGTCCGCCTTTGTAGGCTTGACCGGTCGAATGCAAAAAGCGCGGACCGAATCCGAGACACGTGGCCACGCGCTTTTTGTCACGCACCGCGTGACGAATTTTCTGCAGACTCGCCTCGTTCGCGTCGTTCATTTCGACGTAAGCGAGCGTCGCGAAGTAATCTCCCGCCTTGATTCGCGCCAAGTGCGCTCGAATGTAGGATGCCAGCGACTTGTCATTGCCGGCCGCGCTGGCCAGCGCCGCCGCATTCTTATCGTCCGCAAAGAGCTTGATGCCGCTCTCTTGCAGAATCGCCTGCTCCGCGGGCAGCGAGCCAGTCTTCTCATACTGATCCGTCAAATTCCGCGTGGCCACTTTGCTCGCTTCGACGTCAGGCTGATTGAACGCATTGATGCCGATGATCGAGCCGGCCACGGCCGTGGCGATTTCCCAGCGGAAGAACGACTGGCCGAGGTCATACGTATCGCGCAGCGACATTCGCACCACCGGATGGCCGGCCTTTTCGAGCGCCGCCACTTTCGCGTCCTGACTCGCGTCCGGCGCGGATTCCAGTCGCACGTACGCGAAGACGCGGTCGTTGCCGTAAACTTCCGGCGGGCCAATTTCCTCGCGGTCCACCGGAATCAGGCCCTTGCCCTGTTTCCCCGTGGATTCCGCGAGCAATTGCTCCAGCCACGCGCCCAGATCGCTGACGCCCGGCGAAGCGATCAGCGTGACTTTATCGCGCCCGTTTTTCGCCAGCGTTCCCAGAATCGCGCCCAGCACCGCGCCGGGATTTTCCTTCACCGGGACGGAAGAAGCGCATGCTTCGACCATCTCTTCGGTGCGGTCGAGGAATTTGCGTACGTCGATACCCATAATCGCGCCCGGAACCAATCCAAAATCTGAAAGCGCCGAATAGCGCCCGCCGATGCTGGGCATGCCGTGAAAAACGTGCCGGAACTTGTCCTTGGCCGCCACGTCTTCGAGCTTCGAGCCCGGATCGGTAATGGCGATGAACTGCTTTCCCGCGTTCCCCGCGCCGGACGCCTGCTTGACGCGCTCGAAGAAATATTCCTTGAAGATGTTCGGCTCGAGCGTAGTTCCCGATTTGCTCGACACAATGAAAAGCGTCCTCTTGACGTTAATCTTCGATTCGACTGCCTTGATCTCCGCCGGATCGGTCGAGTCCAGAACGTGCAGCTCTGGATAGCCGTCGATCTTGCCGAATGTCTTGCTCAGCACTTCCGGGCAAAGGCTTGAGCCGCCCATACCGAGCAGCAGCGCGTGGGTGAACTTCTGCGCCTTGACCTCATTTCCGATTTGCACAAGCTGGTTCGCCTGCGCCATCTGATCTTCGGTGACACCCAGCCAGCCAAGCCATTTCGATTCGTCGGTATTGGTCCACAGAGTCGCGTCGCGCGCCCAGAGCCGGCGCATTTTTCCGGCGCTCGACCAATCATCTAGAGTTTTTTTTACCTCGTTGTCGAATCCCTGCGGCAGCGAATACGTCTGCATCGCGGTTTTTGGCTTTGGCGCCTGCTTCATCGTCGACTCGACCGCAGCGATGAGCTTCTCAAAAGCATCCGCGAAGAGCTTCACGCCCTCGTCCACCAAATCGTCGGTGACCTGCTTCATCGAAATCCCTGCGCGCCCGAGCGTCTGCATGGTTTCGCGCGCCGCCTCCACGTCTTCGGTCAAGCTCGCGCGCACCTTCCCGTGGTCGCGGAAGGCGTCAAACGTCGCCGGCGGAATCGTGTTGACGGTGTCCTGACCGATCAGCTCCTCAACGTACATGACGTCGCGATAGTTCGGATTCTTGGTGCTCGTGCTGGCCCACAGCAAACGCTGGGTGTATGCACCCTTCGCCGCCAGCGCCTGCCACCGTGGCCCGTTGAAAATCTCCTGATATCGCGCGTAGGCCATCTTGGCGTTGGCGATGGCCACTTTGCCGAGCAGGCCTTGCAGTTGGGCGCGCTCGTCGGATTTCGTCGCCGTCTTCAGGCGGTCGCTCACGGTTTTGTCCACCGAAGTATCGATGCGGCTCACGAAGAAGCTCGCGACGCTTCCGATCTTGCCGACGTCTCCGCCATTTTTCGCCAGCGTTTCGAGCGCGGTGAGGTACGCCTGCGCTACCTTCTCGTACATTTCCTGCGCAAAAAGCAGCGTGATGTTCACGTTGATGCCTTCGCTCAGCAGCTGTTGAATCGCCGGAAGTCCTTCTGCTGTTCCGGGGATCTTGATCATTACGTTCTCACGATTCACCGTTTTCCATAACCGCCGCGCCTCGGCGATCGAGCCGTTGGTGTCTCGCGCCAGCATCGGAGAGACTTCCAGGCTCACGTAACCGTCGCGCCGCTTCGTCTTCTCGTATACCGGCCGCAAGATATCCGCAGCGTCCTGAATGTCGCGAACGGCCAGCAGTTCGTAGCGCGCCTTGGCATCCAGTTCGGGCCGCGCATCGAGCGACTTCAAAAAGTCCGTATAATCGGTGCTGCCGGTGATGGCCTTCTCGAAAATCGAAGGATTCGAGGTCATCCCGCGCAATCCATCTTCGTCAATCAGCCGCTGCAGCTCTCCGCTGGTCAGCAAACTTCTGCGGATGTAATCCAGCCAAACGGACTGCCCAAATTTCGCCAGCTCCTTCAGTGGATTTGCGGTTTTCGCTTTTTCCTGACTTCCGACTGTTTGGGTACCCATCACGCGTGCTCCTTCCCGGCGCTCGCCGGCAAACTATACTTTCTCTCGATGGCTTCTATCTTATCAACTCTGCGCTGCAGCCGTTCCTGTCCTTTTTCATGGCCCCAATAGTTTGCGGCGAGAAAATACGTCACCAATTCCTGCGCCAGCATCGGACCGATCACGCGCGCGCCGAGCACCAGCACATTCATATTGTCGTGCTGCACTCCCTGATGCGCGGAATACGAATCGTGGCACATGCATGCGCGTATGCCCGGAATTTTATTCGCGGCGATGCACGCACCCACGCCGCTGCCGCAAATCACGATGCCGCGATCGATGCGCCCGGCGATCAGCGCCTCGCCGACGGCCTGCGCATAATCTGGATAATCCACCGGTGCCGGGCCGTTCGTTCCGAAGTCGGTCACCTCGTGCTTGGCGTCGCGCAAAATCTGCGCCAGCTGATCCTTCATCAAGTATCCCGCGTGGTCGGCGCCCATTCCGATTCGCATCGTCTACCTCGCTTTGCCCAGAAGCTCTTTGGCAGTGGCCACAATCCGCTCGGGCAGAAATCCGAATTTCTTTTGCAACTCTTTGAGCGGCGCGGACGCTCCGAACGTGTGCATCCCGATCATCCGGCCGCGCGGCCCAACGTATCGCTGCCAGCCCATCGTGGACGCCTGCTCGACGGAAATGCGCGCGGTCACGTCCGGCGGCAGCACGCTGTCGCGGTACTCGTCGGTTTGGTGATCGAAAATCTCCCACGATGGCATACTCACCACGCGCGCGCGAATTCCCTCCGCCTTCAGCCGTTCGTAGGCCTCCACGGCAAGCGACACTTCGCTGCCGGTCGCCAGCAGTAAAAGCTCCGGCTTGCCGCCCACGGCTTCGGCCAGAATATACGCGCCCTTGGCCAAGCCTGCCGCCGATGCGTATTTCGTGCGGTCCAGCGTCGGCAGCGCTTGCCGGCTGAGCACTAGCGCTACCGGCTCATGCACGAGCTGCAAAATCACGCGCCACGCCTCGGTCACTTCGTTCGCATCCGCGGGCCGGAGCGTGATCAGTCCCGGAATCGCCCGCAGTGCCACCAATTGCTCGATCGGCTGATGCGTCGGTCCGTCTTCGCCGACGCCGATGGAATCATGCGTGTAGACATAAATTACCGGCACTTCCATCACCGCGCTCAAGCGGATGGGCTCGCGCATATAATCGCTGAAAATCAGGAACGTCGAGCCGTACGGCCGGATTTTCGAGAGCGAAAGGCCGTTCAGCACGCCGCCCATGGCGTGCTCGCGTATGCCGAAGTGGAAATTTCGCCCGCCATAGCTTCCTGATTCGAAATCTCCCGCGCCATCGAACGTGAGCCGCGTCTTCGTTGATGGCGCCAAATCCGCGGACCCACCGATGAGCCACGGAATATTCTGCGCGACCACGTTCAGCACTTTCGCCGACGAATCGCGGCTGGCAATTCCCTTCGCATCTGCGGGAAAGACCGGCAGATTTTTGTCCCAGCCTTCCGGCAATTCGCGGTGCTGCATCTGCAAAATGCGCGCGGCCATATCGGGATATTTCGCGCGATAACCCTCAAATAATTTCATCCACGTGTCGCGCGCCTGTTTTCCGCGCTTCCCCACGCCCGCCGCGAAATTTTCCCGCACGCCGTCCGGCACCAAAAACTTCGCGTCCTCCGGCCAGCCGTAGAATTTCTTGGTCAGACGAACTTCCTCTTCGCCCAGCGGCTCGCCGTGCGCCGCGGCGGTATCCTGCTTGTGCGGCGCGCCGTACGCGATGTGGGTGTCGACAATAATCAGTGTCGGCTTGCCGATTCCCGCCGTGAATTTCGCGAACGCCGCCGCGAGAGCGTCCGTGTCGTTCGCGTCGGTCACGTGCATCACATTCCATTTGTATCCCGCGAATCGTACCGCCACGTCTTCGTCAAACGCCAAAACCGTGTTGCCTTCGATGGTGATGTGATTGTTGTCGTAGATCCAGCAAAGGTTGTTGAGCCCCAGATGCCCTGCGAGCGACGCCGCTTCACCGGAAATTCCCTCCATCATGTCGCCGTCGCCGCAAATCGCCCACACCTTGAAGTTGAACATCGGAAAATCCGGGCGATTGAAATGCTGCGCCAGCCAGTCGTTTGCAATCGCCATGCCCACGCTGTTCGCCACACCCTGCCCCAGCGGCCCGGTGGTCGTTTCCACGCCGGAAGTCCACCGGTACTCCGGATGCCCCGGACATTTGCTGCCAAGCTGCCGGAAACGCTTGATGTCTTCCATGGTCACCGATAGCTGGCCAAGCTGCTCGTACTTCGGATTCACCGCCTTCACGGCCGCCAGATGCAGCAGGGCATAAAGCAGCATCGACGCGTGTCCATTCGACAGCACAAAGCGGTCACGATTCGGCCAAATCGGGTCGTCGGGATCAAAGCGCAGGAACCGTTGCCACAGCGTGTACGCCACGGGCGCGAGCCCCATTGGCGCGCCGGGATGCCCGGAGTTGGCCTGCTGCACGGCGTCCATCGCGAGTGTGCGTATCGTGTTGATGCACAGCTGGTCGATGTTCTGTTGCGTCTTCGCTGCCTCAGTCAGCGTTCCCATCTTCGTGCACCGCCCTTCCTATAAAGCTCGCCACGCTGCGTATTCCGCGCAGCGCGCGCCACCCTCCATCTTATCGCTTCGAGCGCCCTGTGGCGAATGAACAGCTCGTAACAATCGCGCAGCGCTCGAAGCCACCGTCCACTATTTGATTCACCAGAGGCTTGCAACGCCGCATCGCCGCCAGCAATCCAACTGTACGTGCACGACCTGTTCCTGCGCCGCGGTTTCCCGAATCTCTACGAAGGCGTGCTGCGCCTGCCGGTGATTCGAAGCATTCGCCGGCAGGAACGCGAGCTGCTTCGCCGTACTTTCGCTGAAAATTTGCGCCGGTCCGACGAAGTTCTGGAAGTCGGTGCCGGCACCGGCTACTACACCTTCGAAATTGCCGGCCTGGTTCGCAGCGTCGTGGCCCTCGAGCGCGCCCCTGGCATGACCGCCATCCTGAAGCAAAGAATCGCCGCCGCGGCGCCGAACGTCGCTCCCCACATCACCGTGGTCGAAGCCGATTTTCTCTCTTACGCGCCCGGCAGAACGTTCGACGTGGTCATCGCCATTGGCGTGCTCGATTCCGTCATCGACTGGCGGCCGTTTCTCGACCACTGCATTGCGCTCGCCACGCGCCGCGTGATTCTGACCATTCCGCGCTCGAGCTTCTGGGCCAGCATCCATTCTTTCTTTGGCGGAATGATGGGCGTGCGCATCCACGCCTATGACCCCGACGAGCTCGCGTGCCACTTGCGCGGCCTCCATTTCCAACTCCACGAAACCGGCCTGAAAACGGACTGGACGCACGGGCTCACGCTCGTCGCCGTGATCGAAACGGATGATTTGTAGCTGGAATTTTGTGGTGATGCCTAGCACGGAGAGATTTGGGGGCACACACTCGCGCCCGCGCTAACGAACCAGTTTCTGCAGCAGTTGTTTGCCTTCGGATTCGCTGAGCACATGCTTGCGCATCAGCGCGATGATCAATTCGTTCAGCACAAATCCGGGCTCGGCATTTGCTCTTGCCTCTTGCGCCGGTTCATGCTCAATGAGCATGCCCGAACCTTCTTCCGCATGCTCGTGATGCTCATGTAGCTCCGGCGGCAGTTGCCCACTGAGTCTTCCCAGCCATTTTTCCAGCACCCAAAGCTGGTCCGGCTCGACCGAAGTGAACGCCAAACCCATCCCCACTCCCGGCGTTTCATACACGACGTGCGCTCGCGTCTCGAATGTCTTTTCTTCGCTGGTGAGCCGCAACGATACATCTGTTCCAACCGGGAACGTGCTGATGGTGTCGATAAAACACCCGCCGCGTCCCAGATCGGAACTTCGCGCCGACAATCGCGCGTCTGTCTCCAACTCGACCACATCTGCCGCAGCCGTAAAGGGATAGCGGACGGTTCCTCTTCGCTCGTGCGCCGGCATTTGAACCAAATTCCCAACTTCTTTTGTCTTGGTCGCCATCTTCATATCACTCCAGATAACCAAGCATGCGGCTTGCCAACTCCTACCCAACTCGGCCCTGCCGTTTTTCCGCGCGGCGCCAGGCAAGACGAATTGCTGTATGCGGGATACATACTTGGGGGATGAAGGCCGAGGACTTGCGCTCGGGCTCTCTAATAAAGCAGCACCGCGATGTGGTACTGGCTGAGGCCATCTACGGAGGGCTTTGCGCACGCCCCGACCTCCGCCGCAGCGAACTGGCCGGATTGCACCCCGTGCTCGATAGAGGCTGGCAGCGCACTTAGATCGATGCTCGAAAACTGACCAATGAACGTCGGTTGCGGACCGCTGGTATGGCCTCCACTGCAGACACGCCGCGCGTCACTGTTATCAGGCCGAATCGTCAGCCCGGCGGCTCGAATCGGCGCCTCGACTTCCTTCTCTTGCTCCGCCAGCGACAGAGCCGCAAGTGCGCGGGAAAAGTCTTCCACGGCGAAGAGATCCCCGCCTCGTGGCACCACGGCAATACCGATGGAGTTCAATTGCGGATCGAGCAGGTTGTGCCGGTGGGGCGGTGAATTCATCCAGCCCTTGTGAATCACCGCGGCGCTCGGCCCCAGGGCGATATTTTCCGCGGCTGCGGACAATTTCGCGCCCGCCTGCTTTTCGCGTGTCGGCAGGTCCGGTTCGCCGAGGAACTGGTGCGACAACATGTTCTCCTGCGCCATCCGCAGAGCGTGTGCGCGCGCCGCTTCGGCGAGCGATGTATCCCACTTCAGAGCCGGAATGCCCCGGGAGGCTCGCTCCTGATTCGCCAAATCGAACAGGATTCGCGCTGGCTCTTCGATTTTTGCTTGTGCCGCGCCGCATCGAGGAAGCAGAACCAAGAAAGGCGCTAGGGTCACCGCCGCGATTTTGGCCGCGCTGCGCATCTCACCCTCTCCAATGATCGCATGCTTGCAGCCGAACTTACCGCCGCCCGCATAGGGTCTGGGGCAATTTAGCTACACGGTTGCCAATGAATTAAGACTATCTCCGGCTTGTTGACAACACCACAACTATTCCGCGCATCCAGTGTTCTATCTACGGGGCGATCGGACGCGCGAACGGGTGTCGGTGCATTTGTTGCTTGATGCCTGACACTGTGGCGCGACAGAATCCCGCCCCAGGGCAGCCTGTGATATCAAGGAGCAAGGCCAGGAGTGGGTTTAACAACGGAGATTCTATGACGAACAGCAGAACGGTCTTCTGCAAGCCGATGGTTTTGGTCGCTGCCGCAGCGCTGCTCTTTCTTTGGGCCTTCCCGCGCCATGCCTTCGCACAGGACGATCCGCCCTCGCGCGTCGCACAGCTCAACATGGCCGAAGGAAGCGTGTCGTTTCAGCCCGCCGGCGAGCAGGACTGGGTCGCCGCTGATTTCAATCGTCCGCTGACCACCGGCGACAGCCTGTGGGCCGACCAAAATTCGCGCGGCGAACTGCACATTGGCAGCACCAGCCTGCGCATCTCCAGCCAGACGGGCCTCACTTTTCTGAATCTGAACGACCGCACCGTGCAAATTCAGCTCGCGCAAGGCTCCCTCGAAGTCACTCTCCGCCAGCTCGACAGCGGCGAAGCTTACGAAATCGACACGCCGAATATCGCCTTCTCTGTGCTGCAGCCTGGCCGTTATCGAGTCGACGTCGACCCTGAAGGCCAGACCACCACTATCTCCGTTCGCGACGGGCAAGGCCAAGTCACCGGCGGCGGAAATTCCTATAATTTGAACGCCGGCCAGCACGCTAGCTTCACTGGCACCGATACCCTTTCCTACGACATCTCCAACGTCGGCGCCGCCGATGATTTCGACAACTGGTGCCAGTCGCGCGACGATGCGGAAGACCAATCCCAGTCCGCGAACTACGTTTCCACTGACGTCACTGGCTACGAACAGCTCGACGCCAACGGCCAATGGGAAAACGTCCCGGATTACGGTGAGGTCTGGGTTCCCAACGATGTTCCCGCAGGATGGGCGCCGTATTCCTACGGCCAGTGGGTTTGGATCGAGCCGTGGGGTTGGACCTGGGTCGACAATGAGCCGTGGGGCTTCGCTCCGTTCCACTACGGCCGCTGGGCCTTCGTGGGCGGCTACTGGGGCTGGGTTCCCGGGCCGCGCGTGGTGCGTCCCGTTTACGCACCCGCGCTAGTCGTCTTCGCCGGCGTCGGCCCTAACTTCGCCTGGTTCCCGCTTGGCCCGCGTGAGGTTTACATTCCCGCTTATCACGCCAGCCCGCGCTACGTGCAATACATCAACGTCACCAACACGCGCGTCACCAGCGTGGAAGTCACCAACGTCTACGCGCACGCCGACGTCAGGCACGTGACCTACGTCAACCAAAACGTCCACGGCTCCATCACCGCCGTCTCGCACGACACGTTCGTAAATGCGCGCCCCGTCGCCGGCACCTCAATTCACATAGGTGCCGACCAACTGCAAGGCGCCGCCTTCGTCTCTGCGCCGCCCGTCGCGCCTGTGCGCCAGAGCCTGATCGCGGCGAACGCCCGGCCGGCTCCGCATCCACCGGCCGCCGTCACCTCTCGCCCCGTTGTCGCCAGACTTGCGCCGCCTCCGCCTGCGGTGCCTTTCGACCGCCGCCAGCCGGCGCTAGCCGCGCAGCCTGGCCAGCCGCTGGCGCCCGAGAAGCTCGACCAGATGCGCAAGCCGGGCGAGGAGTACAACCGTCCCACGGTGAAATACACACCTCCGGCACGCTCGTCCAATCCGCCGCCGAAAAACCATCCGGCGCCGAAACCTTCTAAGCCGCCCAAACCCGGCAAACCGCACTAGGAGAGCGGCGAGCTATTCGTAGCGAAGCGCGACCATGGGGTCGACGCGCATCGCCCGCCGCGCCGGGATATAAGTCGCTACCACGGCTACCGTCACCATCGCAGCGATCGCCAATACAATCGTCCACGGATCATTCGGGGTCAGCCCGAACAGAAGGTCGCGCACCAGCCGAGTAATCGAAATCGCTCCAAGCAGCCCCGCCACTATCCCTGCGGTCAGCACAATGGCCGCATCTCGCATCACCAGCCGCAGAATCGATCCTTGCTGCGCACCCAGCGCCATGCGAATGCCAATTTCGTGCGTCCGCAGCGTCACCACGTACGCCATCACGCCGTAAAGCCCAATCGCCGTCAGCAGCAGCGCCAGCCCGCCGAAAAATCCCGAAAGCATCGCCAGCAGATGCTCCTGCGCCACCGAATCGTCCGCTTCCTCTTTCAGCGTCAGGAACTGCAGCGACGCCAGCTTGTTCACGCTACCCATCGCGTCGCGCACCGCAGGAATCAGCGCGCCGGGAGCCATCGCCGTGCGAATCTCAAACGTGGTGTTTTCGTCCACACCCCGGATCTGTGACAGCGGGAAATACGCTTCAGGCTGGAAATCCTCGCGCAAGGAGGTGTATTTCGCATCCTGCACCACGCCGATGATTTCCATCGGCTGCCTGTGCATTTCTTCGCTACCTCCCCGCAAATGCTCACCGATGGGGCTCTGGCTGCCGAAGTAACGGCGCGCCAGCAATTGATTGACGATGACCACGGGTGTTGAAGTTGCTGAATCACGCGCGTCAAACATGCGTCCTTCCAGCATCGGCGTTCGCATGGTCTGGAAGTATCCGGGCGTCACCCAATTCAACAAAGTGTCTGGGTCGACGCCAGCCGGAAGCGGATGTCCCGCCACAGCCACGCTGTTGTCCCATTGCAATCCCGAGAGCGGCGTCATCCAGCACTGACTGGCGGAAACGACGCCTGGAATTGACTGCAACTTCGCCAGCATATTGCCGTAGAGCGAGGCGCGGGCAGGTTCGACGATTCCCGCATTGTGAATGTTTGTTTCGACCATAAGAACGTTGTTGCGATCGAAGCCCGCGTCGAGAGTCATGAGATTCGCGAAGGTACGGATGAAAAGGCCGGTGCCAATGAGCAGAACCAGCGAGAGGGCGACTTGCGCGGCGACGATCCAGCGCGCGGCTGAGGAATGCGAGCGTCCTCCGGCGGCTCGCGCCTGGCCCTCTTTCATGGCGGACATGGCGTCGACGCGCGTGGAGCGGAGCGCGGGCAAAATTCCAAAGAGCAAACCGCACAGCACGGTGATAGCAATGGTGAAGATGAGGATGCGACCGTCCATTTTCAGATCGAGAAAAATCTGATTCTGCTGCGTGGAAACGAAGCGCACGAGCAGCGCGCTTCCCCATCGCGCGAAGAGAACCCCGAGAATCGCGCCTGCGCCCGATAGCACCACACTTTCCGTCAACACTTGGCGAATCAGCCGTCCGCGCGACGCGCCCAGCGACAGCCGCACTGCAATTTCCTTTTGACGCGCCGCGGAGCGCGCCAGCAGCAGGCTGGCGATGTTGGCGCAGGCGATCAGCAGAACCAGCCCCACGACGAACATCAGGATTTCGAGCGGCTGACTGTACTGCTGCCGCAGGCCACCGCTGGTGCCGGTAGCTCCCGGCAAAATAGCAAACGTGTATTTTCGAAATACGTCTTGATACTTCGCGGGCCAGTCCTGCGGAACGACTGCGCCGAAGAGCGGCGGGGATAACACTTTCATGCGCGCGCCGGCTTGCTCGACGGTCATTCCCGGCTTGAGACGCCCCATCATGGACAGCCACCAATCGTCGCGCACATCGAGCGCTGAATCCTTTCCGGCCAGTATCGCTTCCGCGCAGATTGGTATCGCCACGTCCAGCTTTTCGCCGACGTCCGTGCCGAAAAAGCCGCGCTGTGCCACACCGACAATCGGAAACGCGTGGCCGTTCAACCGAATCAAACCGCCAATGGCGCCCTCCGCGCCGGCATAACGACTTTGCCAAAACCCATAGCCCAGCACCGCGACGCCGCTGCACCCGCGCACATCATCCGACGCAGCCAGCAATCGCCCGGACGCCGGGCGCACGCCCAGCGCCGTGAAATAACCGCCGCTGGCGTAAATGCCGTGAATATCGTTTGCCTCGCCGCCCTCGGCGAGGTCAAACATTTGCGGCGACCACGCAATCACGCTGGAAAACGCATCCTGATGGTCGCGCACTTGCTCCCAGATGGGGTTTGTCGCGTTTTGGCGGGGATGAGGCGACGCGGGCGAGCGAAATAGGATTCGCGCCAGTTGCTCCGGATTCTGCACCGGCAACATGCGCAGCATCACCGCGTCCATCAAACTGAAAATCGCCGTATTCGCTCCAATTCCCAGCGCCAGCGACAGCAGCGCAATCGCTGTGATCACCGGCGTCTTGCGCAGCAGGCGAATCGCGAAGCGCACGTCCTGCCAGAACGAACTGAACGCCGTCTCCCAACCTACTGCGCGCACTTTTTCCTTCACCGACTCCGTGCTGCCCATCTCCATATGCGCCTCCCGCAAAGCTTCTGTCCGGCTCAACCCGGTTTTCATCTTTGCCGCGGCTCTCTGCTCCACAAAATCGCGCAGCTCTTCATCAAGCTCCGCGTCAGATTCTTTTTTTCGCACCAACCCACGCACGCCATTGGCAAAACTTCGCAGCCAGGCCATTGTTTTCACGTTTCGTCACTCATATCGCAGCGCCACCATCGGATCGACACGCATTGCCCGTCGCGCCGGAATCCAGCACGCCACCACCGCCACCGCCGTAAGAATCGCCGCCACGCCGATAAACGTGGCCGGATCGTTCGGCACCACTCCATACAGGAACTGTTTCAGCAGCCGACTTAACGCCAGCGCGCCCGCGAGCCCCACCGCGACTCCGATCAGCACCAATTTCAACCCCTGCCCAATCACCATTTTCAAAATATCGTTTCGCTGCGCGCCCAACGCCAGCCGCACGCCGATTTCCGAAGTGCGCTGCGCCACCGAGTACGCGATCAGCCCGTAAAGCCCGATCAGCGACAG
The DNA here is from genome assembly GCA_963811805.1 of uncultured Acidobacteriota bacterium. Lineage (GTDB taxonomy): Bacteria > Acidobacteriota > Terriglobia > Acidiferrales > UBA7541 > DAHUXN01. The sequence continues at coordinate 89,109 of CAWESU010000001.1, forward strand.
CAGCAGGGCGCTGGCTGCGAAAATCCCCAGCAACACCGTGCGGAAGTGCGAATCGCTCACGGAACTGGCGATATTCTCTTGCATGGTGCGGACGTTCACCAGCGGCTGATTCCCGTTCAAATCGTGTACCGCGCTGCGCAGCGCCGCGACTTCCGCGTGCGGGTCCCTCGTCGTACGCATCACCAGCGACATGGTGAAAATCGGAATGAAGTAATCCGCCTGGCGGTACGGAAGGTACACTTCCGCTTTCGCTTCGCTCGCCAAGCTCTGCTTCATGTCGCCCACCACTCCGACAATCTCCAGCCAGGGTATTTCATTGGTCGGCAACGCACCCGGCTGAATGTGTTTCCCCAGCGGGGACTCACGCCGGAAAAACTCCTTCGCCAGGCTTTCGTTGATCACCGCGACGTACGGGCCGCGCTCCGTGTCCGATTCGTTGATCAGACGCCCCTGCAGTAATTGCGCGTGCAGCGTCTCCAGATACCCCGCCGTCACCGGCCGGTAGCCCATGATGATGTAATCGCTCGGCGTCTTCGGCGGCCGTCCTTGGATATTGAAGTGGATCGCCGCGCCGTTGCCCGTTACCGGAAGCACCAAGGCGCCTCCCGCGGAAGTCACGCCCGGCAGCGTCCGCGCGCGCTCGATAATCCGGTCGAAAAATCCCATGCGTTGCGCCGGTTGTGCGTACACCTTCGGCGACAGCGGAAGATCAGCCACCAGCAGATTCGCCGGCTGGAAGCCCGGCTGCACGTCCTGCAGCCGCGAGAAGCTGCGGATCAGCAGCCCCGCGCCGATCAGCAGCACGATTGCCAGCGCCACCTCCGTCACCACCAGCACATTGCGCACGCGATGCCGGCTCGCCCCGCCCGTCGTGCCGCGCGAGGCGTCGCTCAACGCCGGACGTATGTCCATCTTGGCCATCTGCAGCGCCGGCGCCAGTCCGAACAGAATCCCCGCCAGCAGCGCCACCACCAGCGTGAACCCCAGCACGCCTCCGTCGAGTCCAATCTTCCCCACCGGCGGAATCGTCCGCGACGCCAGATTCAGCAGCGGCGTCATAATCAACTGCGCCAACAGCAAGCCAAACGCCGCGCCCACCAACGCCAGCAGAATGCTCTCCGTCAGCAGCTGCCGCACCATTCGCCAACGCCCCGCGCCCAGCGCCGCGCGCACCGCAATTTCCTTGTGACGAGACGTCGCCCGCGCCAACAGCAAATTCGCAATGTTCCCGCACGCGATCAACAGCACTAGCACCACCGCGCCCAGCAACACCAACAGCGCCGGCCGTACGTTTTGCACGGTGCTCTCCTGCAAGCCATTCACGTTTGCGCCCATGCCCGTGTTGTAGATGGGATATTGCTTGTCGAGCCGCGCTGCGATGGTGTTCATTTCCGCGCGCGCCTGCTGCAGCGTCGCGCCGTCGCACAGCCTTCCGATGGCGATGATTCCCGGATGCCAGTTGCGGTCGTCGGGCAGCCCATGCGCCCACGGAGCAAACGGCACGATCACGTCCGCCGGCGCGATGATCTGAAATCCCGGCGGCAAGATTCCCGTCACCGTGTACGACTGGTCATCGAGCGTGATGTTTTTTCCCAGGATGCTCCGGTCTCCGCCGAAATTCCTCTGCCAGAAACCGTAGCTTAGCAACACCACCGCCGGCCCGCCGAACCGGTCCTCGCCCGCCGTGAACGTGTGCCCCTCGAGCGCGTTCACGCCCAGTAGCGGAAACAGACTCGCGGTCGCGAATTGCGCGTCCACCCTTTCCGGTTCGCTCTGTCCGGTCAGCGTCATCGCCTGCCGATGCACCCCGGCAATCCCCTCGAACGATTTGGCTTGGTCCCGAAAATCCACGAAGTTCTCGTACGATGGATTCAGCACCGGATACGACGGCCAACTCTCCGTCACCAGACACAGCTTCCCCGAATCGCGAAACGCCAGTGGTCGCAGCAGCACCGCGTTCACCACGCTGAAAATCGCGCTGTTCGCACCGATTCCCAGCGCCAGGGTCAGCACCGCCACTGCAGTGAACCCTGGATTCTTGCGCAGCATCCGCGTGCCGTAGCGAACGTCCTGCCACAGCATTTCCAGCGCTGTTTCCCATCCGGCCGCCCGCACATTTTCTTTCAATGATTCCATGCTCCCCATCTCCTTGTGCACCTCGCGCAGCGCTTCCGTGCGACTCAGTCCGTCGTTCATCTTCGCCGCGGTCTTCTGTTCGACGAAATCGCGCAGCTCCTCATCCAGCTCCCCGTCGTCCCGCCGCCTCCGGAACAGCGCGCGAACTCCTTTCGCGAATTTCTGCACCGTGCCTACGACGCCTCCAAAATCCGCGCAATCGCGGCGATCTGCCGGCCCCACTCACGCGTCTCGCTCTTCAATTGGCGCCGCCCATCCTCCGTCAAGATGTAATACTTAGCGCGCCGATTGTTCTCCGTCGCGCGCCACTCGCAATCGAGCCATCCCGCGCGCTCTAGCCGCCGAAACGCCGGAAAGAGCGAACCCGGATTCACCTGAAACACTCCCTTGCTGATCTGCTCGATGCGCATCGCGATTCCGTACCCGTGCATCGGCTGCAGCGCCAGCGTCTTCAGGATGAGCATGTCGAGCGTGCCCTGCACCAGGTCCGTCGATTTATCCGTCATGAACAGAAGCCTCCTCCTGATTGTCAAGAGGAAGTTACTCCGTTTCTCTCGATTGTCAAGAGGAGAGGAAAGCCTGGCCCGGCGCACCGCGCGTTCGGAGAGGAACGATCCGTTCAAGCGGGAGTCACTCGCCGCATTTGCCGCGCTTCACGCGGAGCGCTTTGCGCCACGGCCCAGCCGCGGCGCTAGCGCGTAGTACAGCTGCACCACCACAATGAACCCGACACTCAATTCCGCGCTGAACACGCACAGCGCCGCTCCCAGCGCGTACGTCGTCTGGCCAATGAAAATGCGCCGCTGGATCGCTCCGGGAACTTCCGCCGGCATGTCCGCTTTCAGCAGCCCCAATTCCGTCGCGCAATTCCAGCTGAAATAAAGCGACACGCCAAGCAGCAGAATGTTCGCCCAGTAGGCCAGCAGCGCGATGCGGTACTTATAAAATTGCGCCAGCAGTTGCGTCGAAAACGGCGTCAGCGTCACCGCGAACAAAAACAAAATGTGAATCCACGCCAGGCTGCGATGCGCGCGCCAGATGATTCAGCTGCGTCTGCTGCCCCACCCAGAAAATCCCCAGCGTCAAGAAGCTCATCATGTACATCACGATTTACGGACCGAGCGCCGCCAGTGCGCTCCACAATTCGTGTTCCGAATGGATCGCATCCGTCACCGGCACGCGCAGGTCCAGCACCAGCAGCGTCATGGCCACGGCGAAGATTCCGTCGCTCAGCGCCGCCAGTCGCTCCACGCTTTTTCCCGCAATGTCGTTGTACGACAGCCGCATCTCAATTCCCGCCCGTGCCGCCACCAACCCACACTGGCGGCACGTTCCGCTGATAATCCTCAGGAGATTAACCGCTTTCATTCAATTGTCAAAAGGAAGGATGTTACAGGATCCGGTTTGTTTTCGGTGCGGCTAGGCTTTTCGGCTTCGAGTGTCGCTCTTCGTTCTCTATCCCCTAACTTCCATTTTCCGGTCCAGAACTTCGCGTATCTTCCGCGCCAGCGTCTTCGGCCCGTACGGCTTTTGCAGCAGCGTCGCACCCTGCGCCGCCAGGGACGCCAGCCGTGCGCTCTCCTCCGAATATCCCGAGGTGAAAATAACCGGCACCTCCGGCCTCATGTTGTGGATTTTTTCGTACGCTTCCGAACCGCCCATGCGCGGCATCACCATGTCCTGCAACACCAGTGAGATTTCTCGCTGGTGCTCGCGGAATTTCTCTACCGCCTCTTCGCCATCCTTCGCCAGGATCACGCGGTAGCCCAGCTTGCGCAGCATCTCGTCCACCATTTCGCGGTTCCCCGGGTGGTCTTCCGCCACCAAGATCGTTTCTGTTCCGCCGCGAATCGCATCCTCTTCCGATCCGTCTGAGCTCACGCGCACCGTACCTCCGCTGACCGGTAGATACACGTGAAAAACGCTACCTTTTGCCGGCTCGCTATACACCTCGATCAATCCCTCGTGCTGCTTCACGATTCCATAAGCCGTTGCCAAGCCGAGCCCCGTGCCTTTGCCGACTTCCTTCGTGGTGAAAAATGGCTCAAAGATGCGCTTCATCGTCGCCGCGTCCATGCCAGCGCCGGTATCGGAAACTGACAGTGCCACGTATCGCCCGGGCCGGGCGTACTCGTGCCGCTGCGTGAACGTGTCATCCAGCTCCGCGTTGCGCGTTCCAATCAGCAGTTGCCCGCCGTCCGCCATCGCGTCGCGCGCATTGAAGCACAGATTCATCAGCACCTGCTCAAGCTGCGAAGGGTCCGCGCGCGTCAGCTGAAGATCCGGCGCCAGCGCTAGTTCATTTCAATCTGCTCACCGATCACCTTCTGCAGCAGCGACGTCATTTCTCCGATCATCAGATTTAAGTTTATAACCCGCGGCTCCAGCATCTGCCGCCGCGCATACGCCAGCAGTTGCCGCGTCAGGCCCGCCGCCCGCTCCGACTGTGCGCGAATCTGCTGGAAATACCTCGCGGCCTTGCTGCCTTCCAGCACTTCGCCACTTCCCAATTCCGCCCAGCCCATGATTGCTCCGATCACGTTGTTGAAATCGTGCGCCACGCCTCCCGCGAGTTTCCCGATGGCTTCGAACTTTTCCAGCTGGTGGATGCGCAGCTCGGTCTGCTTGTGTTCCGCGCGATTTCTGGCCTCGCGCAGCTCGCGATCGATGGCCGGAACCAGCCGCGTCAGATTTCCTTTCATGATGTAATCCTGCGCGCCCACGCGCATCGCGTCCACCGCGATATCTTCGCCGATCGTCCCGGAGACAAAAATAAATGGCATATCCGTTTGCTTTTCTCGGGCCATCTTCAGAGCCGCTACGCCGCTGAACCCCGGCATGGAGTGGTCGGAAATCACCAGGTCCCAGGATTCCTGCAGGCTCGCCTGCAGCCCCTCTCTGGTGTCCACGCGCTGGTAGCTGATATCGTAGCCGCCCTTGCGAATCGCGCGCGCCAGCAGCTCCGCGTCCGTCTCGGAGTCCTCGATGACCAATAGCTTCAGCGGCGTTCCCATTCCTACCTCGTCTCGATCTGTGGCGGCTCTTCATTCAGCAGCAGCCAGTACAGCCCCAGCTGGCGCACCGCTTCGGTGAACTGCACAAAGTCCACCGGCTTGCGCACATAGCTGTTTACTCCCAGATCGTAACCTTGCAGCCGGTCGCGCTCTTCGTTCGACGAAGTGAGCAGCACAATCGGCAGCAATTTCGTCTTTTCATTTGCGCGAACTCGCCGCAACACTTCCAAGCCGTCGATCTTCGGCAGTTTTAGATCCAGCAGGACCACCCGCGGCGTGATTGCGCGGCCTTGCTGTTCGCCCGTGCCGAACAGATAATCGAGCGCTTCGGCGCCGTCCCGCGCCACCACCACATCGTTGCTGATGTTGTTCTTCTTCAACGCGCGCAGCGTCAGGGCTTCGTCGTCGGGATTGTCTTCCACCAGCAAAATCATCATGTCGCTCATCCTTTCTCTTCTCCTCACAGCGTGAAATAGAATGTCGCTCCCTGGCCCACCGCGCTCTCCGCCCAGATGCGGCCACCGTGCCGGTGGATAATTCGCTGCACCGTCGCCAGGCCGATGCCCGTGCCGGGAAAATCCGCCGTACTGTGCAGGCGTTGAAACGCCCCGAACAATCGTTTCGCATACGAGGGGTCGAATCCGGCCCCGTTGTCCTTCACGTAGAACGCCGACGACCCGTTAGTGTCGCTTTTTCCGAATTCAATCCGCGCGTGTGTCGTTTCGGACGTAAACTTCCAGGCGTTTCCCAGCAGATTTTCCAGCACCACGCGCATCAGCCGCGGGTCGCTCTGGCTTTCGAGCTCCGGCGCAATCACGACTTCCACGTCGCGCTGCGGCTGCGATTCGCGCAGAACCGCTGCCACCTCTCGTCCGATTTCCGAAAGGTTCGTCGGTTTTTTCTGCATTTCCACGCGCGTGTAACGCGACAGATTCAGCAGGTCGTCGATCAGTACGCCCATCCGCTGTGTGGCGGCGCGAATCCGACGGAGAGAATCCTGGGCGGACCGTCCAGTTTGCCGCTGTAGTCCTCGATCAATGCCTGGCTGAATCCGTCGATCCCGCGCAGTGGCGCGCGCAAATCGTGCGACACCGAATAGCAGAAGGCTTCCAGCTCTTTGTTTGCAGCTTCCAATTCCGTGCTGCGCTGCACGATTTCTTGTTCCGCGCGTCTGCGGTCGCTGATGTCCCGGATAGCGCTGGAGATCAGCATGCCCTCTTCCGTTTCCAGCGGGCTCAAACTGATTTCCACGGGAAACTCTGTCCCGTCTTTCCGCCGCCCGTACAATTCCAGTCCCGCTCCCATTTCCCGCACCCGCGGCTGCGCGGAGAATCCGTGCCGATTGGCGGGATGCTGGCCGCGGAATCGCTCCGGCACCAAGACCTCAATTTTTAGCCCCAGCAATTCCTCGCGCTCGTAGCCGAACAGCTTTTTCACTTGTGCGTTGACCAGAACAATCTCGCCCTTTTGGTTCACCACCACCATTGCGTCCGGCGCCGCTTCCAGCAGCCCACGGAATTTTTCCTCCGCTCGCTTCCGGTCGGTGATGTCCCGGATGGCGCTGGAGATCAGCACGCCCTCTTCTGTTTCCAGCGGGCTCAAACTGATTTCCACTGGAAATTCCGACCCATCCTTTCGTCGTCCATAAAGTTCCAGCCCTGCGCCCATCTCCCGCACCTTTGGTTGAGTCGAGAATGTTTGCCGGTGACTGGGATGCTGGTCACGAAACCGCTCTGGTACTAGCATCTCGATTTTTTGTCCCAGTAATTCTTCCCGCTCGTAGCCAAAAAGCTTTTCCACTTGCGCGTTGACCAGAACAATCGCGCCCTGCTGGTTCACCACCACCATCGCGTCCGGTGCCGCTTCCAGCAGCCCGCGGAATTTTTCCTCGGCGCGCCTGCGTCCGGTGAAATCGCGTGAAACTTTTGAGAAACCGAGCAACTCGTTATCCTTGCCGCGAACCGCGGTGATCACCACGTTGGCCCAGAAGCGCGATCCGTCTTTTCGGACGCGCCAGCCTTCGTCTTCCGACTGTCCTTCGATGGCGGCCTCGGTCAATTCATGATCGGGCTTGCCGGCTTCGAGATCTTCCGCCGTGTAGAAGCACGAGAAATGGCGGCCGATGATTTCGTCCGCGCGGTAGCCTTTGATGCGCTCCGCGCCAGGGTTCCAAGTGGCAACGCGTCCTTGCAGATCCAGCATGAAGATCGCGTAGTCCTTCACGCTCTCTACCAATGCGCGGAATCGCACCGCTGCGGCTTCCGCGCTCCTGCGATTTTCCATTTCGTTGTGAATCGCAATGCTGGCGATGAATAGGAAAACGAATGCCGTTGCATAACCAAACAAAAGAATGTTCCTCGTTCTTCGCGAGCTCGCATCCGCGGCGGCGGTTCGCGCCGCAAGGAGCGCGTCTTCTTCCTGCAACATCGCGGCGATGGAAGCGCGGATTTTCCCCATCGTTCCTTTCGTCTCATTAGCACGCAGTGCCGCTACCGCCGCGGCCATGCCGCGCGTGTGGCGCTCGGCAATGACCTCGCGCATTTCCGCGATTCTTTCCGTGATCAGTGGCTGTGACTGTTTCAACGACATTTGTTGTATCGGGTTGTCTGCCGTCGAACCGCGCACGTTTTCCATGCTCGTGCGAAGGCGCGCCACCGCGTCTTCGTATTGCGCCAGGGAAGTTTGCTCGCCGCTGAGCACGTAGCTGCACTCGGCTGTTTCCGTTTCCGCTAAATCGGAAAAGAGTTCGCCGAGTGTCTCGTGAACCAGACGCGTGTGCTCCACCCAGTTTTCATCTTCTGCCGTGCGTGTCATGCTGCGGTACGAGAGCGCACCCACGCCAGCAAGAATCGCCGACGCAAGTCCATAGGCAATGCCAACTTTCCACTTGAAACTCATCACCACCTGCAGATCTATCGCGGGACAACGAGGCTGAGAGAGGGGTCAGTCGAGGCCCACCAACTGTCAAAGCACCCAAACCGAAATCCACGCCAGTATTTCGAAGGGGGAAATTTATCGAAAAGCTAGCTGCTATTTTGACGGAAGGAGCTTGAATGTCAAGCAGGGTTGTTCCCGCGCGCACTCGAAGTAAACATCGGCAGAAAACGCGGAATCGCGACCTCCCTGCGCGCCACGTATCTGTATGACAATAGGGAATATACGAGCAGGACGACACAGGAGGCCAATTGGTGCGCCCTGACGGCATCGTATCAAGTTGAACGTGTGCCATAATCCGCGCCATGGACTGGAGCCTGTTGAGAATGGTGATCAGTTAGGCAAAAAGTGGGCTCGCACGTGATCCGCTCTTTCTACCCCAAGGAATAACGAGATTGAGTTACAAGCGGCGACTCTTCGAAGTTTCCCAGCAGTTCACGCTCTTTGTGCCATCCCAGCCACCCGGGACATAAGTACGTTCAACCTGGAATTCACACCATTCGATGTGTGTCACTGAGAATTCACAAACTGCGCCTTGACAGGAAAGAAGGGATGAAGTTCAATAGGATTCCTAGTTGCAACTTAGTTTCAACTGAGAAAACCGAGGAACAACAGCACCGTTGCCGTGGCGTGGTGACTGCGGGGTTTCCGGAGCAAGGCACACCAAAGAGTCTTGAAGGAATAGAAGCGGTCCTCACGACGAAACCTTTTCGCGAAGGGTCATGAGGACCGCGAATCGACAACCCGCATAGGCTGACGACCCGCCCATTATACGGCGGCCAGCCACGGGTGTTTAGGAGAAAAACCCATTGGCTGGATGCGAAGCAAGTGAGCAGTGCTATTTCTTGGCATATTCCCCTTCCCCCAAGGCTCTATCCAGGAATACGGTGATACGAGCGCTTATTTCTTTCCTTCTTGTGTCGATGCTGCTCCCATGGCTTGCCAGCTCTGCGTGGGCCGGCGTGGGAGGAAGCATCGCAGGCACGGTGACAGATCCGAGCGGGGGTGTGATTCCCAGTGCGACGGTTACGGCGACGAATACAGATACCGGCATCCCGCAAAGCGTCTCTACGGACGACAAGGGCTTCTATTCATTTCCCAGCCTGCCCGTCGGCCACTACGAGCTGGAGGTGGAACATGCAGGGTTCAAGCTCTACCGGCGCACGGGAATCGTGCTGGATGCAAACGCGGCGTTGACGGTCGACGCGGCTCTTGTCTTAGGGCCAAGGTCCGAGGTTGTTACCGTGAAGGAAGACCAAGTTCACGTGGAAACCATCACCACGGAGATGGGGCAAGTGATCACCGGCGGGCAGATGACGGCGGTACCACTGAACGGCCGGAGCTTTACGGACCTGCTGGCGCTGCAGCCGGGAGTTGCGCCGGTGACTTCGATCACGTCTGACACGGTGCAAGACGTAGGGGCCAGCGCGCTTTCCCCCTCCGGAGATTTGAATCCCGGTACGATCTCGATCAACGGGCAGCGGGAATTCGCGAACGCCTTCATCGTCAACGGAAGTGACGCGGAAGAAAACGTGAACATGGGAGCGGCGGTGGTTCCCAACCTCGATTCCATCGCTGAGTTCCGCATTCTGACGAACAACTTCGGCGCCGAATACGGAGAGTTCAGCGGGGGCCAGATCAATGTGGTCACGAAATCGGGAAGCAACGAGTTCCACGGCGACGCTTTTGAATTCCTGCGCAACACCAACCTGGACGCGCGCAACTATTTTTCTCCCACGCGCGGGGCGTTCGACCAAAATCAGTTCGGGGGGACGTTTGGCGGGCCGATCCACCGAAACAAGATTTTCTTCTTCGGCGATTATCAAGGGACGCGATTGACGCAGGGAGTGGACACGGGCGAGATTCCGGTGCCGTCGGTGCAGGACAGGATGGGCAATCTGTCGGATCTGGCGAGCTCGTTCGTGACCACGGATGCCAATGGGGAAACCATCCCGACGACAGTGAGCGGGCCATATTTCGCCAACTTGCTTTCGTCGAAGCTGTCTTATACGGTGTCGCAAGGCGAGCCGTACTACACGCCGGGATGCACGAGTTCAACATGCGTTTTCCCCAACGCGGTGATCCCACAAAGCGTGTGGTCAACCACGCCCGCGGCCAATCTACTGAAATATATTCCCTTGCCTAACAATACGAACGGGACATTTTCGACTTCCGCCTACAACGAATCTTTGCGTGATGACAAAGGCGCTTACCGGCTGGATGCCAACACAGGTTGGGGGCGGATGTCGGCCTACTATTTTCTGGACAACTGGTCAGAGAACAATCCTTACCCCATCGCTCAGGGAGGAGCGAACGTGCCGGGGTTCAACGCGCTCTACACAGGCCGCTCGCAATTGTTGGACCTTGGCGACACGAAAACGGTGAGCGCAACGGCCGTGAACGAATTTCACTTCAGCTACATGCGCGATGCCAATGACCTCGGGCAGCCTGTGGGCGGAGTGGGCATCAGCCTGGCGTCGCAGGGTTTCGAGGTAGGCCAAGGAACTCCAGGGATCGTGCCGCTTTCACCGAAGACCGAAGGAGTGGAAAGCGTGGGGTTCAACAGCTTCACGATGGGGACGAATACGAACGAGCTGAACCAAGTGGGCAATACATTTCAGTGGCTGGACAATTTTTCCAAGGTGGTGGGGACGCACACGTTGAAGTTCGGCGCGGAATTCCACTACGACCAGGTCAATGTGAACGCCATCGCCCAGTTCAATGGCAGCTTCCTGTTCTTCGGAACGGAGACGGGTTCCGATTTTGCGGACTTCCTGCTGGGAATCCCCAGCCAATATAACCAGAGCCAGCTGCAAGCGTTTTACGGGCGCAATAAGTATGCGGGCCTTTACGGGCAGGATAGCTGGCGCGCAGCGCGCAGCGTTACGCTGAATTACGGCCTGCGATGGGACAGGATTGAGCCGTGGTATGAGAAGTACAACCAGATCGCGACGTTTGCTCCCGGCGAGCAATCGGTGGTTTTCCCGGGCGCTCCTGCCGGCATCCTTTATCCCACGGATCCGGGAGTGCCGCGGACGCTGGCACCGCCGGGGAATCTGGACTTTGCGCCACGCGTCGGCTTGGCCTATTCACCCAACGTGTTTGGGGATGGCCCGCTCGCGAAAATATTGGGTGGCCCGGGCAAGACCAGCGTCCGGGCCAGCTATGGGATGTTCTATACGGCGATCGAGGCGCTGACGATTGGAGTGATGAGCGCGAACGCGCCGTATGGGACGACGTACACGAGTCCAGCGCCACCCTTGTTCGCAACGCCATTTATTACGGCGGCGAGCGGGCAAAATCTGGGCCAATACTTTCCTGTAACGCTCGCACCGCTGGACAGCAGCGCGAGTCATCCCGATCCAAACATTATTTGGGCGCACTTCGAGCCAATTACGGGGCTGCCGAATTATCCGACGAGCAATCGCATTCCTTACACGGAGGAATACATGTTGTCGCTGGAACGCGGGTTTGGGGCAGACACGGTGTTCGGTGTGAATTATGTGGGAACGCAAGGACACCGGCTTCTGGTGCTGGACGAAGCGAATCCGGGGAATCCGTCGCTGTGCTTGTTCCTGAGCGACCCCTCGAACCTTGCATCGGGACAAACACCGTGCGGCCCTTTCGGCGAAGACAGCACATACACGACTTCGACGGGCCAGGTCTATAACGGCACGCGAGGCCCGCTGGGATCGAATTTCGGCAGCAATGCCAACCAAGCAACGATGGGAAATTCCAACTACAACGCGCTACAGGTCACGGTTCGGCACACGGGAAGAGGCTTGCAGGTGCTGGCTGGGTACACGTTCAGCAAATCGGAGGATCAGGCATCGAACGTGGGCGAGGAGGTCAATCCCCTCGATCCCGCGTTGAGCAAAGCGCTGTCGGCTTTCGATGTGAAGCATAACTTCGTGGTGAGTTACAGCTACCAAATCCCGCTGGAACATCTGTTCCGAGCTGCCAACCGCTGGACGGAGGGCTGGGAGCTTTCCGGGATCGTGCACTTCAGCAGCGGGTTCCCGGTAACGCTAGTCAACTACGGGGACAATTCCCTGTTGGGCACCGAGCCGAACGGAATCAACAATTACGGCGTCGATGAGCCGGATTATTCCGGCGGGCCGCTGGATCTGAATCACGATCCCCGGAACGGACAGCCGTATTTCAATACGGCAGTGTTCAGCGAGAACGCGCTGGGCACGCCGGGCAACGCGAAGCGGCGGTTTTTCTACGGCCCGGGTATGGACAACTACGACATGGCTTTGCTCAAGAACGTGCGACTGAGGGAATCGAAATCACTTCAGTTGCGCCTGGAAGGCTTCAATGTTTTCAACCACGCTCAATTTTTCGGACCGCAGGCTGTCGACGGAAACATCGACAGCTCGACGTTCGGACAGGTGATTAGCACAACTGCGCCGCGGCTGGTGCAGCTGGGCGCGAAATTCCTCTTCTAGAAAATCGGGTGGGCAGCGCCGCGCGGGGAAATAACACCGGTCGGCGTTAGTGCACGCCCACGTCGCGCGTGCGATTCAGCGCGAAAGGAAACGGCGCATTACGGCGAGGGTTTTGCGGCGGTGGATGGGGATGTGGCGGAAGAAGAGGAGGCGGCGGTGAAGACATCGTGGATGGCGGAGATGATGGTGTCGGGGCGTTCGAAGGGGATCATATGGTCGCTGTCGGGCACGATGATCTGGCGGCCGCGCGTGGAGAGATGCGCTTCGCGGACTTGCAGGTCGTTCCTCCAGATGGAGAGAAAATCGTCGTAGGCCTTTACGGGGAATCCGGGCGGCAAGTTGGCGGCGACGATCCCTTTTCCGGCGGTGAGGACGACGAGCGGCTTGTCGCCCAAGTTTCCAGAGGCGCGCACTTCGTCGGCGCTGGTGTTGGGAAAGAACGCGAGTTCGGAAGTGGTGGCGGCGAGAAATTTCGTTTGCAATTGGAGGTAACGGAATTCCTCGCGATCGTTTTGCGAGAGGTAAGCGGGGCCTGAGGTATCGCTCATGAGGCGCGCGACGCCGAAGTCAATGAGCGCGGGCGCGAAGAAGGTCTGCCACTTCGCTGACTCCTGCTGTTTCTTGGAATAATCGGTCATGGCCTGCGGCATTCTGCTGGTTTGATCTTCGTGGGAAGCGTCGACGAGGACCATGCCGGCGACTTCGCTGGGATAGGCGCCGTTGAAGACGCGAATGTTATAGCCGCCGAAGGAATGGCCGACGAGGATGTAGGGCGGCTTCTCGCCCGCGGTGGCGAGCAGCGCATGAAGCTCTTTGACGATTTCGGCGCTGGTGCGCGGCATGGGGCCGGGGGTACTCCAACCGTATCCGGCGCGATCGTACGAACAGACGCGCGTGAATTTCGCGACTTCGGGCTGGACGAATTTCCAGCCGACGGCGGGCACGCCGAGGCCGCTATCGAGGATGACGGTGGGCGAGCCCTGGCCGGAACAGTCGATGTTGAGAGAGACGCCCGGGAATGCGGGGCCGAGCGCGACGGATTTGCCTTGCTGGGGGAAGCGGCGGGCGTCGGCGTGCTGCTCGATGGAGTTGTAAGAGAAGCCGGCGAGCGCGAGAAGAGTGATGAGCGCAAGGCCGCCGAGCGCGATACGCTTGAGCCAGCGCTTCCAGCGCGGGCCGCGGCGAGGCGGAGCGGGCGAGTCGGGAGCTGCGGCGGCGACGGCGATGGGCATGGCGGGCTCCTTGGTGAAAGTGGAAATGGACGGAGCGCATCATATATCAGTTCGGGCGCTAGTTCGGTGCGGAACGTGAATGGAGCGCATGGCGGGCGCAGAGGCGCGTGTCAACGCAAAGTAGAAATGTCCGCTTTTCCGCCAAGTAGAAATGTCCGCTTCCATGGTCTCCTCCAAGGATGTTCTGCAGGCACATGGTATTTGTGTTTGATTTTGTTTTCGGGTTTGGGGATTTGTTCCGCAAGTCCTTGCGGCCTACGCCCTCCAGGACTTGCGGACGGCCGCACCGGTTCGGGGCAGGAACGCAGGCGTAGATAGCGGCCCCGGTAGCGCAGCCAGTGGCTTCCGTCTAAGCGCCGTTCGATCTCTACCGCCGCTCCCCGCAGCCCGGCACAAACTTCTTCCCGCACTACTCCCCAGCGATTTCCCTCCCAGCTTACGGTGTGGTCCTGAGCTACTTTGCGGGCCACGCGCACACTCAAAATTTCCTCCAGGTGCTGTTCGCGCCCCAGTTGCCGATGCACATTCCGTGGATTTCGTGCGGCCACCGTAAAACGCTGCTCCCACTCGGGAACAAAACGCGTCTCCAGAAAGTGATTGGCTGCCGCGATGCTGTCGATTCCCGCCAAGCGCATCTCCTTCACCAGGCGATCCTGAAGAGTTTCGAACAGTCTCTCGATCCGCCCTTTGGCTTGCGGACTGTGGGCCGCGATCCATTCGATCCCCAGTTCGTGCAACGCTCGCCCGAACTGCGTGCGCAGCGGATCTCCCCGCAGTTGTTCGGGAAGCGGCGGCGGCCCGGCCGTTCGAAAAATGCTGGCTTTATCGGTGTACTGGGCCAAAGGACGTCCGTAGCGCCGCAACCATCCCTCCAGGGTTCGCAGGTTCTCTTCCGTGGTGCCGTGCTCGGTGAACCTTCCCCACATGCGACTGGTGGCACCATCGATCAGCGCGATGAGCTGGCAGGCCGGACCGCGATCCTCCAACCACCGGAAGGGTGAGCTGTCCTGCATCACCAACTCCCCAAAACTGGCGCGGCGCTCTCGCCACACATGTACGGCCTTCACGCGCTGGGAGCGCGGACGCCACAAGGCCGCCTGGGTCATCCACTTCCGTAGCGTCTCCCGGCTCACCGCGAAACCTTCCTGAGCCAGGTGTTCGGCGGCCAGCGTGGGGCCGAAATCGGCATAACGCTGCCGCAGTCGCGCCAAAATCTTCTGCTCGAACCTCGCCGCCAGCCGGCGGTTCGAGGGTCGGCCGCGCAGTCCATGAATCAGCGCACCATCCCCACGATCGCGAAGGCGTAACAGCATTCGCCGCACGTGGCGGTCGGTTACTTTCAACCGCTGGGCGGCAGCGACCTGCGTCAGATGCTTCTGATTTACTTCGTACAGCACTTTCAAGCGGTCCCGTTCCCGTTGACTCAACGTGATTCGCTCCGTTTCCATGGGCCCCTCGGCCACCCATGGAACCGGACATTTCTACTTTGCACAAACCGGACATTCTCATTTTGCGGCGACACGGGCGCAGAGGCGCGTTGACTTGGATTGAGCGACGAAATAAGATGAGCCGCCGAACAACGTTAATCGACACGGGAGGCGGTGGAGGATGGCGGTTTCGTCGGGGCAAGCGGGACTGCGCAACATCGAAGCGCGTGCGGGGCTGGGGGCGACGCAGAGGCGGGATTTGTGGTGGGTGCAGCCACTGGCGGTAGCGATTGGGCTGGGGCTGTTTGCGATTTATGCGACGCTGCGAGCGTTCCAAGGGCATTTTTACGAATGGGGGCCATATCTCTCGCCGTTTTATTCGCCGCTGATTGATCCGGGACATCGCTGGTGGCCGCTTTCGCCGGCGGTGCTGGTGCTGGGCGGGCCGCTGGGATTCCGGACCACGTGTTATTACTACCGCAAGGCATATTACCGGGCGTTTTTTCTGGATCCGGCGGCGTGCGCGGTGGGAGAAGCGCGGCATAAGTACAGCGGCGAAACGAAGTTTCCGCTGATCCTGCAGAATATCCACCGATACTTTTTTTATTTGTCGTTTTTGTTTCTGGTTTCGCTGTGGCTCGACGCGGTGCGCGGATTTATGTGGGACGGGCACTTTGGCGCGGGAGTGGGGTCGTTCGTCCTGCTGATCAACGCGGCGCTGCTGACGACGTATACGCTGTCGTGCCACTCGTGCCGGCACATGGTGGGCGGAAATGTGGATTGCTATTCGTGCGCGAAGTTCGGCGGGACGCGGCTGAGCTTGTGGAAGAGGGTGACGTCGCTGAACGAACATCACATGCTGATTGCGTGGACCAGCTTGTTCTTCGTGGCGTTCACGGACATGTACGTGATGCTGGTGGCGATGGGGACGATCCGGGACCTGAGGCTATTTTGACAGGCAAACCTGACCGGCAAATGAAAAACAGGCAATGACCGAAAAATTCGAGGTGCACGAGCACGATGTGCTGGTTATCGGTGCGGGTGGCGCAGGCCTCCGCGCGGCGATCGAGGTGCTGAATCAGGGCGCGTCGGTGGGCGTGGTTTGCAAATCGCTGCTGGGCAAGGCGCACACGGTGATGGCCGAGGGTGGCGTTGCGGCGGCGATGTGCAACGTGGACCCGGCGGACGATTGGAAGACGCACTTCCGCGACACGATGCGCGGCGGGAAATTCCTGAACAATTGGAGAATGGCGCAACTACACGCGCTGGAGGCTCCGGAGAGAGTGCGAGAGCTGGAGCAGTGGGGAGCCCTGTTTGACCGCACGGACGCGGGCGAAATTATGCAGCGCGCGTTCGGAGGGCACACGTTCAAGAGGCTGTGCCACGTAGGCGACCGCACCGGGCTGGAAATTATCCGGACGCTGCAGGACCGCGGCGTGCAGCTGGGAATCGATGTGTACATGGAATGCACAGTGACGCGGCTGCTGAAGGACGGCGACAGAATCGCGGGCGCCTTTGCGTACTGGCGGGAGCAAGGAAGATTTGTGGTGTTCAAGGCGAAGGCGGTGGTGATTGCCACGGGCGGGACTGGGAAGGCGTGGAAGATCACGTCGAATTCGTGGGAGTACACGGGCGACGGGCTGGCGGTGGCGTACGAAGCAGGCGCGGAGCTGATGGACATGGAGTTTGTGCAGTTCCATCCGACGGGGATGGTGTGGCCTCCGGGGGTGCAGGGGATTCTGGTGACGGAGGCGGTGAGAGGCGAAGGCGGGATTCTGCGCAACAACCTCGGCGAACGGTTCATGGAGAAGTACGATCCGAAGAAGATGGAACTGTCGACGCGGGACGTGGTCGCGCGAGCGATTTATACAGAAGTGCGCGAGGGGCGCGGAACGGAGCACGGGGGCGCGTACCTGGACATTTCGCATAAGCAGGCGGAATACGTGAAGCGTAAGCTACCAGGGATGTATCACCAGTTCAAAGAGCTGGCGGATGTGGACATCACCAAAGGGCCGATGGAAGTGGGGCCGACGTGCCATTACACGATGGGGGGAATACGCGTGGAGGCGGAAACGGGAGCGGCGACGGTGCCGGGACTGTTCGCGGCGGGCGAAGCAGCGGCGGGGATGCACGGCGCGAACCGGCTGGGCGGGAATTCGCTTTCCGATTTGCTGGTGTTTGGCAAGCGGGCGGGAGCTGCGGCGGCAGAGTACGCGAAAAATGCCAGCACAGTGAAAGTTGACCAGGCGCAAGTGGACGATGCGGAGCTGGAAATGCTGGCGCCGTTCGAACGTCCGAGCGGCGAGAGTCCGTATGAGATTCACCGGGAATTGCAGGACACTTTGCAAAAGTTGGTGGGAATCTTCCGGAATGACGGGGATTTGAAGGAAGCGCTGAAGAAGATCGCTGAGCTGAAAGCGCGCGCGGATCGCGTGCACGTCGATGGGTCGCGGCTGTTCAATCCGGGATGGCACCTCGCGCGGGATTTGCAGTCGATGCTGACGGTGACGGAGGCGGCAACGCTTTGCGCGCTGGCACGCCAAGAGAGCCGCGGGGCACACAGCCGCATCGATTTTCCGGATTATGATGCGGAGTGGGCGAAGAAGAACAATATTATTGTGAAGGAAGGCGGCGAGATGAAGTTGCGGGAGCGGCCGGTGCCGCAAATGCCTGAAGAATTGAAGCAGTTATTCGCGGAAGAGAAATAAGAGCGGGCGAAGTACAGCGGAGGAGCACGTGGCAGAAGCGGTAATGGCGGTGCACCGCGGGGACGCGTCGGGCGGGAAGGCGGTGGAATATAAAGTGCCGCTCGCTCCCGGAATGGTGGTGCTGGACGCGCTACATTACATACAGGGACATTTGGCGCCAGACCTGGCGGTGAGATGGAATTGCAAAGCGGGACGGTGCGGTTCGTGTTCGGCAGAAGTGAACGGCAAACCACGGCTGACGTGCAAAACGAGAATGGATTCCCTTCCTCAGGACAGGCCCATCACGGTGCTGCCGCTGAAGGCGTTTCGGGTGATCAAGGATTTGGTGACGGACGTGAAGTGGAATTACGAAGTAAACCGAAAAATTCCAGCGTTCAGCCCGCGACCCGGAACGGATTGGAAGATGTATCAGAAGGATGTGGAGCGGCCGCAGGAATTCCGGAAATGCATTGAATGCTTTCTGTGCCAGGACGTTTGCCACGTGCTGCGCGATCACGGGAAACAAGCGGAGTATGCCGGGCCGAGATTTTTTGTGCGCGTGGCCGGGCTGGAAATGCATCCGCTGGACGGGCTGTCGCGCATCAAGGGCGTGCGGGACCAGATGGGCATCGGGCTGTGCAACATCACGAAATGCTGCACGGAGGTTTGCCCGGAGGAAATCCATATTACGGATAACGCGATTATTCCGCTGAAGGAGCGCGTGGTGGACCAGTTTTATGATCCATTGGTTTGGATTGCGCGCAAAATCACAGGGAGCGAGGGACGCTGAGCGGATATCGGGCGGCGGCGGGCGCAAAGGGAGCGCGGCATGGGCCACGAGTTGAAAAAGATTTCGAAGTCGGGAATCGACGAAGCGATTGTCAAGACGGAGCTGTATCGTTTTCTGAACGAGCCGGAAGAGGCGGAGTCGATCTGCCACGACATTCTGGCGATTGAGCCGGAGCATCAGCTGGCGCTGCGCGTGCTGGGGCTGTCGATTACGGACCAGTTTACCGGCGCGTCTTCGGACCGCTATGGCGAAGTGCAGAAAATTTTCGAGCGACTGAGGGATCACTACGAGCGCTTCTATTATTTAGGGCTGCTGCACGAGCGGCGCGCGAAGGTGCAACTGCGCGCGGGACGGCCTCCCCACACGCTGCGGGTGTTGTTCGAAGAAGCGATGCGGTGCTTCGAAGAGGCGGAGAAGATACGTCCCAAGGGAAACGACGACGCGATTTTGCGGTGGAATCGCTGCTTGAGACTGCTGGAAAGCCACGGAGCCGCGGAAGAGCGAGAAGAAGGGATTGACTTTGGGGATGGATAGCTTGACGGCAAGTTGATAGTAAGCGCGACCGCCGCTTTTGTGCCTGCACAATAGCGTGGAGTTCAACGCATGGATGCTTTCGAGCAGGTCGTCAGCGAAATTCTCTGGATGGACGGTTACTGGGTCAGAACCTCCGTCAAGGTTGACCTCACGAAGGCCGAGAAGGTTTTGATCGGCCGCCCGTCGTCGCCGCGATGGGAGCTAGACATCGTTGGCTATAGTGGACGAGACAACCTACTGCGTGTCGTCGAATGCAAAAGCTATCTGGATTCTGGCGGTGTGGCACTCAGGGCTTTTGATGGCAAAGACGAGAGGTTCGCGAAGCGCTTCAAGCTATTTTCGGACGGGAGTTTGCGGAAGGTCGTCTTGGAGCGCCTCCGTCAGCAACTTTCCGATACAGGTGCTTGTGCAGCCAATACGCGTATCCGCCTGGGCCTTGTATGCGGTCGAATCGCGAGCGATGCGGACCGGGCGGGATTGCGCAAACACTTTGCTGATAACGATTGGGACTTATGGGATGAGCTGTGGCTCCGGCAAAGACTGCAGAGGATGTCTGAGCGCGGCTATGAAAACCAAGTTTCTGCTGTCGTGTCTAAGCTGCTTTTAAGAGGTAAAGTGGAATGAGTATCTCAGAGCGTTAGAATTCCTGTATTTCGGCCGACCAACTTAAGTTCCCTTCGCTCGGAGATTCACATAGAATGGCCGGGCGATGCACCTGAGCTGGATCGATTACCTGATCATCGCGCTGTACTGCGCCTTTGTCCTGGGCGTGGGATTCAAGCTGAAAAAATCGATGCGGACCAGCACGGATTTTTTCCTGTCCGGGCGGAAGATTCCCGCGTGGATTACGGGGCTGGCGTTTATTTCCGCGAATCTGGGTGCGCTGGAAGTGATGGGCATGGCGGCGAACGGCGCGAAGTATGGGATGCTGACGTGCCATTTTTACTGGGTGGGCGCGATCCCGGCGATGCTTTTCGTGGGCCTGGCGATGATGCCGTTTTACTACGGGAGCCGGGCGCGGTCGGTGCCGGAGTACCTGCGGCTGCGCTTCGATGAGAAGACGCGGGCGCTGAACGCGATTACCTTTGCGGTGATGACGGTGCTGGCGAGCGGCATCAATTTGTACGCGATGGCGCTGCTGTTCAAGCTGATGCTGGGGTGGTCGATTCACACTACGATTCTGCTGTCGGCGATAGTGGTCTTGGTTTATACGTTTTTGGGCGGATTGACATCGTCGATTTACAACGAAGTGCTGCAGTTTTTCCTGATCGTGTTGGGCATCCTACCCCTGGCGGTGCTTTCCGTGGCGGAAGCGGGCGGCTGGAGCGGAATGGCGGCGCGGCTGCCGACCGGATTCATGCACATGTGGACGAATCTGGGGAGCGCGAACGCGAACCCAATGGGCGTGGACTGGTTCCAGGTGGTGGCGGGGCTGGGGTTCGTGCTTTCGTTCGGGTACTGGTGCACGGACTTCCTGGTTGTGCAGCGGGCGCTGGCGGCGCGGGACATGAACGCGGCACAGAAGACGCCGCTGATCGCCGCGGTGCCGAAGATGTTCATACCGTTCCTGGTGATCATTCCGGGAATGGCAGCGTGGGCAGTGCTGCCGCATGCGTCGTTTCTGTTGCAAGGAAAAGTGGATTACAACCTGGCGTTGCCGCTGCTGCTGGCCAGATATTATCCCGCGGGAATGCTGGGAGTAGGAATCACGGCGCTGCTGGCGAGCTTCATGTCGGGGATGGCGGGAAACGTGACGGCGTTCAACACGGTGTGGACGTACGACATCTATAGCTCCTACATAAAACCAGGGCAGAGCGACGAGCATTACTTGTCGATGGGGAAAATCGCGACCGTGGCCGGCGTGCTGATCAGCATCGGGACAGCGTATGTGACGCTGCACTTCAACAATATTATGGATTATTTGCAGCTGATTTTTTCGTTTGTGAACGCGCCGCTGTTTGCGACGTTCCTGCTGGGCATGTTTTGGAAGCGCACCACCGCGAATGGAGCTTTTTGGGGGTTGGCTGCGGGAACCGGCGCAGCGGGGCTGCATTATTTTGCGACGATCCATGGATGGGTGAATTATCGCAGCGATATGGCGGGGAATTTCAGCCGCGCGATTTTTGCATGGACGGTGTGCTTCGTGCTGACGCTGCTGATCAGCTTATTCACAAAGCCGCGCGCGGAGGCTGACCTGCACGGGCTGGTGTACTCCCTGACGGAGAAGCCGGCATACGGGCATTTGGGAATCTTCAAGCGGCCGATGACGCTGGCGGTAGCCGTAGTGGTGATTTGCATTGTGCTGAATGTGGTGTTTCGATGAGCGAAGACAACATCGACCTGGACATTCGCTGGCCGATCGGGCTGCTGTTCGCAGCGATGGGCGCGGCGCTAGGGATTTTTGGGGCGTTTTTCACGTCGGCGCAAAAGATATGGCATTTTTGGCTCGATTTGGATTTGTGGTGGGGCGTGGTCATGCTTGTGTTTGGACTGGCGATGATCTGGGGCGCCTCGCGGGCCGGACGGCGCGGATAGGCGCGAAGGGAGTCGAAGCGCGACCCGGTGGTTCGAGCGCAGGCTGAAAATGGCGCCTGCGCTGATTTCAGCATGGGTACCCTTGGACATCACTGTTTAGCCTCCCCAAATCAACAAGCATTCCGACAGAACCTATGATTGGCCGCTTACGCGCGGCGCTAGGGGGCCGGCTGGCGCGACGTCGCGCGCTGCGAGGCGGCGATGTCGAGCTGGACGGTGCTGTGCTTGCGGCTGTAGCCGAAGTAGATGAAAAGACCGATGACGAGCCAAGTGAGGAAAACTTCCCAAGTGAGAAGATGAAGAGAAAGCATCAAGAGCAAGGAGACTCCCATGCCCATGATAGGTACGAAAGGAACCCAGGGAGTTCGGAATGGGCGATGCAGATTGGGCTGCTGTTTGCGGAGAATCCAGACACCCGCGCAAACGACAGTGAAGGCAAACAGCGTCCCGATGCTGACGAGCTCATCGAGCTTGGTAATCGGCAACGACGCAGCCAGAATGGCTACGCATATGCCGATGAGCGTTGTTGAAATGTAAGGCGTGCGCATTTTCGGATGGACTTTGCAGGCCCATTTGCCCAAAAGTCCGTCGTGCGCCATCGTGAAAAAGACGCGCGTCTGACCCAGAAGCATCACAATCATCGTCGAACTGAGACCGCCGATGGCTCCAATTTTTACGAGGTAGCTCCCCCAGCGGACGCCGGTGACGTCCACGCCCAGAGCGATGGGTTCAGCCACGTTGAGGCGCGTGTAAGAAGCAAGGCCGGTGAGAACGAGGGCCACGAGGATGTAAAGGATGGTGCAGATAACCAGCGAGCCGAGAATTCCGATGGGCATGTCCCGCGCCGGATTCTTGGTTTCCTGCGCGGCTGTGGAAACAGCATCGAATCCGATGTAGGCGAAGAAAATGATTCCCGCGCCACGCAAAATGCCAGTCCAACCAAACTCGCCGAAGTGACCTTTATTGGGCGGAATGAAGGGATGCCAATTCGCTGTGGCGAGGGAATGATGACCAGCAAAAAAAGCTGCGCCCAGCCCGATGAAAACCAACAGCACCGACACTTTGACGATTACAATGGCGCTGTTAACGTTGGCTGATTCCTTGATCCCCTTGACCAATATAGCGGTAACCAGGAGGATTCCTATCAACGCGACCAAATCGAAATGGGAAATGACGTGGGGGAGCGAGGACATAATCGGCACCGCGGCGTGGGGAAGCGACATGACCGGCTCCCAACGGCCTTGATACTGAACCAGTACCGTGCCCGGAGCGTAAGACAAGGCGGCCGGAAAGGGGATGCCGAGGTCCTGCAAGAAGCTGCAGACGTACCCACCCCACCCGACGGCGACGGTGGCGGCCCCGAACGCATACTCCAGAACGAGAGCCCAACCAATAATCCAGGCGACGAATTCACCGAGCGTAGCATAGCCGTAGGTGTAGGCGCTGCCGGCGATGGGCAGGAGAGCGGAAAACTCGGCGTAACACAAGCCTGCGAAAACACAACCAATGCCGGCGATAATAAAGGAAAGTATGATCGCAGGCCCTGCCGATGTTGCAGCGACCGTCCCACTCAAGACGAAAATGCCGGTGCCGATGATAGCGCCGATGCCGAGCGTCACCAGATTAACGGGACCGAGCGAACGCTTGAGGGAATGCTCGCCGGTCTCGGACGCTTCCGCCAGGATCGCGTTGAGCGGCTTCTTGGCTAAGAGCTGGCTGGCCATTCGTCGCCTCCGTTGTTCCAGCGCCTCACCGGACTGCCTGAGAGCGAGAGGTGGCGCGGGCGATGTCCAGCTGGACGGTGCTGTGCTTGCGGCTGTAGCCGAAGTAGATGAAAAGACCGAGGACGAGCCAGCTACCGAAAGCAATCTTCGCGTCCAGAGTACCAGTGGCCATCAAAGCCAAAGAAATAAGCATGCCGGCGATGGGGACAAACGGCACCCATGGCGTGCGGAAAGGACGCGGAACGTCTGGCCGCTTGACCCGCATGACCCAAACGCCAAGGCAAACGATGGTGAAGGCGAGAAGAGTGCCGAGGCTGACGAGCAATCCGAGAAATACAATGTTGAAGAAGGCGGCAAGGAAGGCAACGAAGCACCCCACGGCGATCGAGGTGAGGTAAGGGGTGCGGAAGCGGGGGTGAATCTTGCCGATCCATTTGGGCAGAAGGCCGTCATGGGCCATGGTGTAGAGAATCCGCGATTGTCCAAGAAGCATGACGAGCATGACGGACGCAAGACCGGCAATGGCACCAATGTCGACGGCGACGATGCCCCAGCGGATACCGATGGCCGCAGCGCCTTGGGCAACTGGGTCGGGAGTGTTCAGGGTGGTGTAGTTTTTCACGCCGGTGAGAAGGCCGGAGACGAGAATGTAAAGAATGGTGCAAATGATCAAAGAGCCGAGGATGCCAAAGGGCATGTCCTTCTGAGGATTTCGGGACTCCTGGGCCGCGGTGGAGACCGCATCAAATCCGATATACGCAAAGAAAACCAGGCTGGCACCACGCATGACGCCGGACCAGCCATATTGGCCGAAGCTGCCGAGGTTCTTGGGAATGAAAGGATGCCAGTTGGCAAGCATGTGAGACCAATTAGCGAAGGCGTAGGTAGCGGCGAGGCCGATGAAGATGAGCACGACGGAGACTTTGATCATGACGGCCCCACTATTGACGTTGGCGGATTCGCGCACCCCGATGACGAGAATGACAGTGACGATGACAATGGCCGCAAAAGCGAAGATGTCGATTTTTGCGGCCATGGCATGACCAAACAGCGAGAAAGAAACCGAAGGCGTGGGATTAAACGGAAGTTTCACTCCGAAAAAGCCGAGCAGGCTGCTGACGTAGCCGCTCCAGCCGACGGCGACGGTGGCCGCACCGAAGGCGTATTCGAGGACGAGCGCCCAGCCAATGATCCAAGCGACGATTTCGCCCAAGGTGGCATAACCGTAGGTATAGGCGCTGCCGGCGATGGGAATCATGGAGGCGAATTCGGCGTAGCAGAGACCGGCGAAGATGCAGCCGATGCCGGCGACGATGAAGGAAAGCACAACGGCTGGGCCAGCGAACTGCGCCGCGGCAACGCCAGTCAGTGTGAAGATGCCGGTACCGATGATGGCGCCGATGCCGAGAGTGATGAGGTTGATGGGGCCGAGGGAACGCTTGAGGGAATGCTCGCTGGTGTCGGACGCTTCCGCCATGATGGTGGTGAGCGGCTTTTTGGCTAAGAGTTGGCTGGCCATTCATTGCCCTCCGTGGATCGAGTTAAGCGTCACGCATTCGCCCGCGCGGTGCGGTTCCGAGAAAACGCGCCACAAACGCAGACCGGCGCTCCGAGGAGCGTGAGAGATGGCTGGCCCGGCTATTTGCGGCTTAGAGCGGAGTAACTGTATCTCTAAAACGGCGGCGATGACGAAATAAATTGCGGGAAGAACGGCGAGTTGGTCAGCCATTGTTGCGGCCTCCGGGAGGCGCGGAGTGATTTTGCGCGCGAGAGGCTGCGCGGGACTTGGCTGCGACAGAGAGGAATTCGCGGGCGCGCGCCGCAGGGTCCCGGGCTTCGAGTAGGTCGCGGATGACGGCGATGGAATTCGCGCCGGCGGCAAAGACTTCTGGGGCGCGGTCCAAAGTGATGCCGCCGATGGCGACGAGGGGTTTTTGCGTCAGCTTGCGGGCCTCGCGGATGAAAGAGGTGCCGACGACGGGATCGGGCTGCTTCTTCGTAGAAGTAGGAAAAATCGGGCCGAGGGCGATGTAATCGACGGAAGCGTTCGCGGCGGCGCGCACCTGGTCGAGATTGTGCGTGGAGACGCCAACCCAGCGGCCCGAGCCGCAAATTTTGCGCGCGTCGCGAGGGGCTAGGTCGTCCTGGCCGACGTGCACGCCGCCAGCGCCGACCATGGCGGCAATGTCCGGGCGATCATTGATGATGAGGCGAGCATTGCCGTTGGCGAGAGCCTCTGCCAGGCTGGAGCAGGTGGCAAAGTAGGCGCGGGGCGACAGGTCTTTGGCGCGATACTGGATGAGTTCGACGCCGGCGGCGATGAGGTCGTTCGCGCACTTCACCACTGGAGTTTTCATCAACTGCTGGTCGAGGACAGCGTAGAGCGGCGGAAACAAGGTCATTCTCCTGTCAATGCTCGGGGCGCTATTTGGCCGCGACGGTTTCGTAACGATCCAGGAAATGAGTATCGAGTTTGCCGGCGGCGAAATCGGGATCGTCGAGAATCTTTTTGTGCAGCGGAATGGAGGTCTTGATTCCTTCCACGACAAACTGATCGAGCGCGCGGGACATGCGCGCGATCGCTTCGGCTCGATCGTCGCCAAAGGCAATCAGTTTCGCGACCAGCGAATCGTAATACGGAGGCACGACGGCTTCGGAATAGACCGCCGTGTCGACGCGAACACCGGGGCCACCGGGAACACGAAAAGCGGTGATGCGGCCGGCGGAGGGCGCGAAGGTATCGGGATCTTCGGCGTTGATACGGCATTCGATGGCATGGCCGTGGAATCGCGGCTTGCCGACAACGTCCGCGAGCTTTTCGCCGGCGGCGAGTCGGATTTGCGCTTTGACGAGATCGACGCCGGACACCATCTCCGTGACCGGGTGCTCGACCTGGATGCGCGCGTTCACTTCGATGAAATACAACTCCTGCGAGGCCTCGTCGCGCAAGAATTCGACGGTGCCGGCGTTGGAATATCCAATCTTCGCCAAGGCCTTGGCGACGCGTTCGCCGATGTGGTCGCGGGTCTTGGCGTCGAGGGCCGGCGAAGGTGACTCCTCGATGATTTTCTGATGGCGGCGCTGGATGGAGCATTCGCGTTCGCGCAGATGCATGACGTTGCCGTGGCGGTCGCCGATGATCTGAAATTCAATGTGGCGCGGGCGCTCGATGAGCTTTTCGAGATAGACGTTAGGGCTGCCAAAGGCTTGCTGAGATTCGTGGCGGGCGGTCTGAAAGGCGGAGGGCAGATCCTCTTTCTTGCGAACGACGCGCATGCCACGGCCACCGCCGCCTTCGGCAGCTTTGATGAGCACGGGATAGCCGATCTCCGAGGCCAGTTTGAGCGCGGTGTCCTCGTCAGGTACGACTCCCGGGCTGCCCGGGATGATCGGAAGGCCCGCGGCGGAGAGCTCGCGGCGAGCACGGTCTTTTTCGCCCATCATGCGGATGACTTCGGGGGAGGGACCTATAAAGGTGATATCAGAAGCTTCACAGACCTCGGCGAAGTTGGCGTTTTCGGAAAGGAAGCCGTAGCCGGGGTGGATGGCGTCGACGTCGGTGATTTCAGCTGCGCTGATGACGTGGGGAATGTTGAGATAGCTCTCCGAGGAGCGCGCCGGGCCGATGCAAACGGCTTCATCGGCGAAACGCACGTGAAGCGAATTGCGATCGGCCTCGGAATAGACCGCAACGGTGCGAATGCCCAATTCCTGGCAAGCGCACAGGACGCGCAAGGCGATTTCGCCACGATTCGCGATTAGGATTTTGCGAAACATTTTTCGCTGGGCGAGCTTCCCAAGTTCCCGTTACTGCTTCCGGCTCGGATGAATCGCGAACAACGGTTCGCCGTATTCAACAGGCTGGCCGTTCTCCACGAAAATGCGCATCACTTCACCGGCTATGTCCGCCTCGATTTCGTTCATCAGTTTCATGGCTTCGATGATGCACAAGGCCTGACCCGCAGTGACGTGGTCGCCTATTCGCACGAAGGAATTGGCGCCGGGGCTCGGAGCGGAATAGAAAGTGCCCACGATGGGGGATTTGATAACGTGAAGGTCGCTCGATTCCGCGGGAGGAGCAGGCTGAGCCGGAGCCATGGCCACCGACGCCGGATTCACGGCGGCCGGCGCGGCAACGAGTATCTCGGGAGCGGATTGCTGCGGACGGAAGGCATGACCGCTCTGCGCAGACGCCTTGCGAAGGCGCACATGCATGTCGCCGTTCTGATATTCGAATTCCTCGAGAGAGTGCTGCTCCATGAATGCGAGAATTCCGGAAATTGCGTCCAGGTCTGGTACGGAAGTGTGTTTGCGGTCTGGGCGGGCCTTCTTGTTTTTGTCCTTGGGCTTCATCCGAGTTCGATCAGCTCCCGATTCGCGTCGGTCAGATATTGGGCGCCGTCTGGCGTCACCAAGACGTCGTCTTCGATGCGAATTCCGCCTTTGCCTTCGACGTATACGCCAGGCTCAATGGTCACCACCACTCCAGCACGGAGAAGCCACTTTTCCCCCCGCGCGAGCCGGGGCATCTCGTGAACCTCCAAGCCAAGTCCATGCCCCGTGCTATGCACAAATTGCTTGCCCAAGCCAGCTCGATGGAGGATTTTTCGCGCCGCAGCGTCCACTTCTTGTGCGCTGACGCCGGGCCGCAGGACGTCCCGCGCCGCTTGCTGCGCTTCAAGCACCGCGCTATGCCAGCGCCGGATCTCCGCAGGGGCGCGTCCAACAAAAACAGTGCGCGTCAAATCACTTGAATATCCGCGGAGTATAGCACCGAGGTCAAACACGACCAACTCGTTTTTGCCCACGGCGCGCTGACTGGCGTGCGCGTGGGGCAGTGCGCCTCGCGGCCCGGAGGCGACGATGGTATCGAAGGCCGGGCCGCTTGCCCCTTTGCAGCGCATGCGGAATTCGACCTCCGCGGCTAGCTCGGTTTCAAGAACGCCTGGCGTGACCAATGGAAGAATCTCCTCCCAGGAGGAGCAAGCGATCTTGGCAGCTTCGTGCATGAGGCTCAATTCGCCGGCATCTTTCACGGCTCGGGCGGCCTCGATGTGGCCATCCCACGGAATCCAGCTGGCGCGCGCGCCAACGGCTTTATCGAGAGTGGACTTCTGCGCGACGGTCATGTGCGCGCCTTCAAATCCTATGCGCGGGCCGCGTCGGACACGGAGGAGGGCGAGATGCTTGGCTGCGGCAGACATCAGAGAGCCGCGAACGATCTCGACGTGCACGCCCCGGGCCTCTTCTTTCGCTTGCACGGTGTAGCGCGGATCGGTAAAGAGCGTTGCGCCGGCAGATGTCACAACAAGCCCGGCCGCGCTGCCAGTGAAGCCGGACAAGTAAAAGATATTCGGAAGGTGGGAAATGACGAAAGCGTCTATGCGGTCCGCCTCCATTTCCTGGCGCAAAAGAGAAAGGCGGGCCGAGTGGCCCGCCTGTTGAGATTTTTTCGGTGCTGTTTGCTCTTTCCCGCGGGTCATTTCCCCATCTTACATGGGAAGGATGCGCGGAGTGATGAAGAACAGCAGCTCCTGAGAACTAGTGCTGATGGTCGTGTGGCGGAAGAGCTGGCCGATGATTGGAAGGCTGCCAACAAACGGGACCTCGTCAACTTCGGTCTGCTGATTGGAGACGATGATGCCGCCAATCATGACCGTCTGGCCATCGTTCACGAGAACACGCGTGTCCTGCGCCTGGGTATCCAGAGCCGGGATTCCTTCAATTCGCGGAATGGAAGGATCGATCTGGGTGTTCTCGACGTGGATCGTCAAGAAGATCGTGCCTTGGTCGGTGATTTGAGGAGTCACCTGGAGCTCCAGCACGGCGTCCACGAACTGCACAGAAATGGTGTTGTTGATGACGGTTTGAATGGGAATCTTGGTTCCCTGTTTAATCGTGGCCATCTCGTTATTCTGAGTTACTTCTTTAGGGGCCGAGAGCAGCTTGCCAACGCCCTTCGATTCCGCGGCTGAAATCACATAATCGAGAGCAAAGTTCGCCGTGGAGAAAGCGTAGGAAATACCGCTGGTCGGCACGCTAGCGCCAAGATTGGTCACGAGCGGCATGTTCACGGCGGTCGGAGTGGTTGTCGTTGGCGCGTTGGTTCCAACGATGACCGGAGGCGCCGGCAGAGGCGGAACGAACCTTCCAACCGGGCTGGTGCCAACCGTGGTCAAACCGCCAAAGATGTTCTTGCCATTGTTGGCGGAACCCGCAAAGGCGAATTGCGAGCCCAGTTCACGCGAGAAGTTGCGATTGGCCGCCACGACGCGAGCCTCGATTTCCACCTGCTGGGTCCTCTTGTCGAGTTCGCGGATCAGGTTATCGATAACCGGAATCACCGTTGGAATGTCGCTGATGATCAAGGTGTTAGTGCGCGGATCGGCCAATACATCGCCGCGAGGAGAGAGAAACTTCTTGATCGTGGACACGAGATCGCCGGCCTTGGCGTAATTGAGTACGCGCGTCGTGGTGATTACGTCGGCAGCTTCGATCTGCGCCTTGGCCAGATCTTTCTGTTCTTCCGCCTCTTTCTTCATGGTTTCTTTGGTGGCGATGCGCAGGACATTGCCGTCTAGTTGCTTATCGAGGTCATTATTTTGCAGGACGATGTCGAGCGCTTGGTCCCACGGGACATTGTCGAGAACCAGAGTGAGCGTGCCTTTCACGCTGGGATCGACGACCACGTTGAGGCCGCTGATTTCGTGAATCAGGCGGAAGAAATCCTGCAAGTCGACGTTCTTGAGATTGACCGAGATCGGCGAACCAGTGTACTTGGCGCCCACTTGGTCCTGAGAAATCACCGCTACAGGGCTCGGATTTGCCGGCGCCGCTGTGGGCATGGCTGCTGGTGGCGCGGCCGCTGCCGCGGTCTGCACGGGCGTTGTCGCCTGTGTGGAGGACTCTTGAGACGCCGCGGATTGAGCGGCCTGGCTGCTCTGCGCCGGTGGATCGGCAGTAGCAGCCTGGGCCGGCGCCGGAGACGTAACGGCAGGGGCCTGCTGCGCTGACGGTGTTGCCGCCGTAGTCGAAGGCTGAGCCGCGGATTGATCCGCGACCGGCGGATTCAATTTCTCGGGCTTGGGTGAATCCGTGGCGACCGACGCAGACATAGGCGCGGTGCTCTTCGGCGAGTTAGCGGATGGTTGCCGGTCCGCAGCGTTTTCCGCATTCGCAGAAGGAGTTGAGGGCTGGGCTGCCACCTGCGATTGAGTTGCCTCGCTTGTTTCGGTAGAAGCAGAAGACGATGGGGCTGCAGAAGGGGCCGCCGGCGGCTGAGACGCCGGGTTTGAATCGGAGGCCGCAGGTGCGCTCGCCGGCGACGCATCGGCACCTGCCGCGGCATCCGAAGAGAACACCACGGCCACGCCGCCGTCAATGTGCTTCACGCTGTACGCCGAATCCTTGGAAAGATCGATGACCACTCGCGCAACTTCCGGCGAATACTGGGCCGCACGAACGTCGCGGATGGGTTCCACATCGCTCGTGACCTTCTTCGACGCGGCCATTCGCTCGCTGTTGAAGTCGAGAACCAGGCGCGAGGGGCTGCTCAAACGCTGCTCCTGATAATTCATGGACCCGGATCCAAGGACGAGCACTTCAGGAGCGTCTCCGTCTTTGCCAACGGAAATCTGCCGAATCACGGCATTGGCCGGAGCGGGGCTGCGAAGCGCCGCATTCACCACTTGGGGCTGGTCCATAGATTCCGAGCTCGCATCGTCGACGTCTCTCTTTGAAACGACGATCTGCAAGCCGTCGCGACCTTCCCGAGTGATTTTCGGAATGGCGCCGTCGCCGAGCAGGAGCTCAAGGCGCGAGACGGTGGTGTCGCCCGACTGGTACTGCTCGAGCCGGTAGCTGCGAACGATGTCGGTGCCGAGCACCTGCGCCGCCGCCGTCGAGGAAGCAGACACGCCGGTCAGATCAATGTAGTAGAGATCCGCGCTCGGATGGTGAATCACATAATCGAACGGGCCGCTCGCCTTTGCATTGAGGCGGACAACCCCTTGTCCGACCGCAGACGTGACCCGAACCGAGGGCTCGGAATCAGCCTGGACCGCGCTCGTGATGATTAGCAGGCTAGCTGCCACAAGGCAGACAAGCCCAAACGGCCGCCAAATCTTGCTCATTGCTCATCTCCTGCAATCGGATAGAGTCGCTTGGACACGTCGCGGTCAACTGTGCGGCCAAACGCATCTTTGCTTTCCTGACGGAATGTAATGTCGTCGAGACCAATCTTTTCCACCACACCGTCGTAAATGTGATCGCCGTCGTGGAGGAAATAAACGCTGTCCTGCGGATTCGCCACTACCGCAACGATGCCGTCGGATGTCTTGACCATGCCCTGGAGCCGCACGGTAGCTACTTGCAAACCGGCAATCCCCGGAGGCAGATTGGTATGGCTGTCGCTCGGATCAGACGCTCGAATCAGAGCCGCAAATGGATCCCGCCCATGTCCTGTTTCCGGGAGCACGGGGTTCTGAGCAGCGAGATCGGCAGCAGTCGGAACAGCCGGGGCTGCGGCGCCCGGTGGCGCCTCTACAGGCTTTTTCTCGATCGGGTGCTGCTGCGCAGCAGTTTCCTTGGGCGGTCTCGGCCTCAACATGCCCATTTTTCCACCGCGGTGCATCCTTGGATGCATCATCGGATGGGCGTGAGCCGCTCCCGTGGTTGTCGGTGCCGGTTTCCGAGGCGGCATCGGCCTTTGCTGCTGCTGAGCCGCTCCCGCAGACGCCACGCACCAGAACATCACCACCGCGAGCGCCATAAGCCTTGCGAAGATTTTTAGGTCGTTCATCGTTCTGTGCCCCATGTTGCTAACGCCTCGCCGTTCTCGCAGCCGTGTTTACAGGTGCCGGAGCTTGAGCGGCAGGCGAGGTAAAGAATGTCGTGATGGTGAATTCGCCGGTGACCGTAGTTCCCGGCGCCATGCGAAACTGGGTGCTGCCCTCTCCCGGCTTGACTTCCGTCAACTTGATGTCACCCACGTTGATGATTCGCGAAAGGCGACCCAACCGGGTGAAGAAGTCGAGGACCGAGTAGTAAGGGCCGTCCGCAGTGATTTTGAACGGCATTTCCGAGTGATATTCACGCGGCACGATGGGCTGTGTCTCGAGCTTCCGGATGAACACTCCCGAGCCGGATGCCGCGCCTTGCACCATGACGATGAACTGATCGACTTCCTTATCTTCCGGAACGATGGCCTGAAGTGTCGCCAACTGTTTCTGCAAAGCTTCCATTTCGCCCTGCAGCTCGACGCGCCGTTGCTGGAATACGCGCAGTGGCTGTACCTGATTTTCGAGCGTCTTTAGGCGTCCATTCGCTTCATCCACGGCAACGCGCTCGGTCGCCACAGGAGACATGGGTAAGTACAGCCCAGCCAGCACCAGCACGATGGCTAGGGCGAGAAACGCCAGTGCCTGGATTGGCCACGACATTTCGCGAAATGAGGTTGCCATTGCGCCTCCCTAGCTCTTTCCCGGCCGTGCCGGTGGGGCCGCTGTTTCCGTCCCACTGACATTCGTTGGCTTTGCCGAGGAGATTTGCGCCGTCATCGTGAATCCGTAGGTCTGCGCGCCTTTGACGATGTCGTTCTCGTTCGCTTGTTTCATCTCGATGTTGCCGAAATACCCGGAACGCTTCATCTGGGTCAGGAAATTCGCAATGGCGTCGATCGAAGCGGCTTCGCCGGCAATATCAAGCGTATCGCCGGAGCGCGTCAGTGAGGTGAGCCAGAGCGAGTCGGAGTGTTCGACGGTGGCAGCGACCATCTCCAGCAATTGCTGCCCGCCGGCGCGGTTCGTTTGCAGCGTCTCGATCACATCGATGCGTTGTTGCAGAATGGTTTTCTGCTGTTCGTATTGCTGCACGTCGGCTTTGACTTGCTGCAAGCGCACCAGTTCCGTTTGCAGGCTGCTGATGCGGCTCTCGATTCCGGCAAGTTCGGTCTGCTTCTGGTGGTACATAGCGTAGAGCACTACTGCCGCCACCAGGAGCGACGCGACAAAGAGAATCAGGCGCAGCGACGATTCCAGCGGAATCGTTGGACCACGACTGACCTTCGGCCGGTCCTGACCAAGAAGGTTGATCCGTATCATGGCGTGTCGAAACTCCTCAGCGCCAAGCCGACGGCAATCGCCAGCCGAGGCGCCATTTCGCGAATTTTCTCTTCATCGTGCTTACCAGGATTCACGGAGATCTTCCGGAAGGGATATAGTTCCTCAACCGGCATGCCGAACTCTTCGCGAAGCAAATCCAACAACCCTGGAACGCGGGCCGTGCCGCCGGCGACAACGATGCGGCGAATGTTTTCGCCACTGGCGGTGGCGCGGAAGAAGTCAAAAGTCTTCTGAATTTCGAGGATGAGAATGTCCGATACCGAACGAAGAATCGAGGTGCGCTGCTCTTCGGTGACTCCGGGGAGAGTGCCGCCCATTTTCAGGCGCTCGGCATCGTCGAAGTTCAGGTCCAGCTCCTTCTGCAGCGCGTCGGTGTACTGATTGCCGCCAACGGAAACGTCGCGCGTAAACAGAGGAGTCCAGCCGCGGACGATATTGATGTTCATCACGCTGGCGCCGATATTGAGCAGCGCCACAACCTGCGCCGGATCAGGGTCGTAGTTCACCTCGAAGCAGTTCTCGAGCGCAAAGGCGTCAATGTCCACCACAGTCGGGGTCTTCCCCGCCTGGGCCAGAACGTTGGTGTGATTCAGGATTTTGTCCTTCTTTACGGCGACCAGCAGGACGTCCATCTGGCTGTCGGTGGACTCCAGAAGCTGGTGGCTCAAGTTAACGTCGGCGATATCGAAGGGGATGTGCTGGCTGGCTTCCGCCTGGATGCGATCGTAAAGCTCGTCCTCGCCCATCACCGGCATGGGGACGCGCTTGACGATTACGGAATGTCCGGAGACTGACGTAGCCACATCCTTGAGCTTGATTTTCTGCGCGTCGAAGATGGAGCTGATGCGCTCGGCAACCGCCGGAGCATCCATGATGGCGCCGTCCACGACAGTATCCTGGGCCAGAGGCTCGACTCCAAAGCTGACGAGCTCGTAGCCGTCCTTCACTTTTTTCAGCTCGACTGCCTTGACGGAGCTTGATCCGATGTCCAAGCCGATGAGCGCCTTCGATTTCTTGCCAAACATCGCGTCATCCTCGCTAACTGCCGTAAATCACTAGAAAGTTGAGCCGAAATTGGCCATCGGCCCGTACTTGAATGGGTTGTTTTTCGAAATCCACCGCCGCTAGCCTCGACCACCCCGTCAAAACCAGCGACCACCCCGGACCTGTGCTTACCGGTAGTTCTATACCCTTATGGCATCCGACCTGTTGCAGTGTCAACGCCGCTGCCGTCACCGGTGTTCAGTTGGTAATGGCGCTGGCGGCTTCGCACATTCAGATTAGAAAATAGGCGGGAGGCTAAGTCTACAGCGATTGCCGCGAGGCGTGCGAAAGGGAAACCTGTTCGTGCGGACAGGAGTCGGAGTTATCGCGACCGAGGAAGGTCAATGCCTAGAGTTTTCCACAGGGCATCGACCCGCGTCTTTGTGGCCGCGTCCATGAGAATTTCATCTGGCCAGCGGCGGCTGAAACCCTCCGACGGCCATTTTCGCGTGGCGTCAACACCCATCTTGGAACCGAAATCCTGCAAGCGGGAGGCGTGTTCGAGCGTATCGACG
Source organism: uncultured Acidobacteriota bacterium (assembly GCA_963811805.1). Classification (GTDB taxonomy): domain Bacteria; phylum Acidobacteriota; class Terriglobia; order Acidiferrales; family UBA7541; genus DAHUXN01. The sequence continues at coordinate 124,253 of CAWESU010000001.1, forward strand.
GGACCGAGAACAAATTCAATGTCGCGCTGTGGGTCGATCGCACACAGAGCCTTCCAGACCACTTCCTTCGGATTTTGGATATCCACGTCCTGATCCACAACGATGATGACCTTCGTAAACATCGCCTGCCCGAGCGACCAGATCGCGCTCATCACCTTGCGCGCCTGACCGGGATACGATTTTCGGATGGCTACAATCATCAGGTTCTGAAAGATTCCCTCGGCCGGCATGGCCACGTCCAGAATCTCCGGAAACTGCATCTTCATGACCGGCAGGAAAATCCTCTCGATCGCGTGACCCATGTAGAAGTCTTCCTGCGGAGGCCGGCCGACAACGGTTGTCAGGTACAGTGGCTCCTTGCGATGGGTGAGGCAGGTCACGTGGAACACGGGGTACTCGCCCTCAAGCGAGTAAAAGCCGGTGTGGTCCCCGAATGGCCCCTCGGTTCGCAGCTCGCCAAGGTCCACGTAGCCTTCCAGCACGATCTCGGCGTTGGCTGGCACCTCCAGGTCCACGGTTTCGCAGGGGACTAGTTCTACGGCGTCCTTACGCAGGAAGCCGGAGAACATGAACTCGTCCAGGTCCGGCGGAACGGGCAGGATTCCCGCCAAGGCCGTTGCCGGGTCCGAGCCAATGGCGACGGCTACTTCCATCTTTCCGCTGCCGGCACGCGTCCGGGCGCTCCGGAAATGCTCCGCGCCGTGCTTTTGCGTCTGCCAGTGCATGCCCGTGGTTCGGTCGTCGAACACCTGCATGCGATAGCATCCCACGTTGCGCTTCCCGGTTTCGGGGTTCTTGGTGATGACCATGGGCCAGGTGATATAGCGGCCGCCGTCCTGCGGCCAGCACTTCAGAATGGGAAACTCCTCCAGGGAGAAATCATCTTTGCGGATAACTTCTTTGCACGGACCGGACTTGACCGTCTTCGGGAAAAACGAGCCGAGTTCGGCCAGCTTGGGCAGCATTTTCACCTTGTCCAGGAAGCCCTGGGGGGTTTGGATGTTGAGGAAGCCGCGAATGCGGTCAGCCACCTCATCGAGGCGGTCCACCTCAAGCGCCAGGTTCATGCGGCGCTCGCTGCCAAGGAGATTTATGATTAGCGGGATACGCGAGCCTTTGGGATGCTCGAAAAGCAGAGCCGGGCCGCCGCTCTTCGTCACACGGTCGGTAATCTCAGTGATTTCCAGCACCGGGTCCACTTCGGTGCTGATGCGCTTCAGTTCCCCTTTGCGCTCGAGCTGCGCGACAAAATCCCGCAAATCACGGTAAGCCACTGCCCCTCCCCCTCATGAACAGTCAACCAAAATTCCGGGCGTCAATGTAGCACGGACACGGCCCGGGGCGAAGTTCCACGAGCATGAAGTTGAAACCACTCCGGGCTAAGGTGCGTCCAAGTAATAGGCTGCGCACAGCGCCCACGCAAGGATGCACCTGCCGGTAAGGTGTGACTAAAAATACCGAGGAAAAGGCGACCAATGCCCGCTGTAGAGTGGTACCGAAAGCACAAGCGTCTCAGTTGGATTGTAATACTCGCTGTCGTCGTGGTGATTTCTGTCGGCGCGGTGATGAAAGGGCGCTCGAAGGACGTGCGCTATATCACCATGCCGGTGCGGCGTGGCAACCTCACAGCAATGGTTCAGGCTACCGGCACGATCAATCCTTTGACGACCGTCCCTGTGGGCTCTTTCGTTTCGGGCACGGTGCAGTACGTTTTCGCGGACTACAACACGCGGGTTCACGCAGGCGACGTGCTGGCTCAGCTCGATCCCACGATCTACGAGGCACAGGTAATCACCGCGCGTGGCAACTTGGCCAACGCCGTCGCCAACGTGCAGAATCTCGAAGCCAATATCGTCGCGGATCAGGCAAACGTCGACAAGCTCAAGGCCACTGCAGAGTACGCGCGGGTTAATGCGAAGCGCATTGGCGACCTGACGAAGCAAGGCGTCATCTCGGACGATCAGAACGACCAGACGCAATCCAATTTTGCCGCTGCAAATGCTTCCGTCGTTCAAGCGGAAGCGCAAGTGAATCAGTCGAAAGCGCAGCTCGACGAAGCCAAAGCCCAAGTGGAGTCCGCGCAGGGCAATTTGCAAATGGCAGAGACAAACCTGGCCTATTGCACCATCGTTTCTCCCGTTGATGGCACCGTGGTGGCCAGGAACGTCACCGTCGGCCAGTCGGTGGCCGCGTCGTTGCAAGCGCCGAACGTTTTCACCATTGCGCAGGACCTGACGCGCATGCAGGTCTATGCCGCGACGGACGAATCCGATACCGGGCAGATTCACGTAGGGCAAGTGGCGACATTCCAAGTGGATGCGTATCCCACGGAGACGTTCAGCGGGCGCGTGAGTGCAATTCGGCTGAACGCATTCACGGTGCAGAACGTGGTCACCTATGACACGATCATCGACTTCGATAATCCCGACGGGAAATTGCTGCCGGGCGAGACAGCGTACGTGGTCATTCCGACGGGCCAAGCCAACGATGCGCTCATGGTTCCGAACATCGCGCTGACCTTCACGCCGCAGCTCACACCGCCGGAGCTGCAGGATCTCTATAAGAAATACGATATTCCGTTGCAAGCGACCGTTTCGCATATCGGCGGATGGCAGATCGTTTGGGAACTGGATGCCAATCAGAAGCCCTTCCCCATAACGATTAAGACGGGCCTAACCGACTACACCAGTACGCAAGTTCTTGAGGGGAGTATCCACCAAGGCGACGCCCTGCTGACAGGGGAACAATTGCTCGGCTCCAATGCACCGAGCTCTCCCTTCGGCGCGCACAGATAAGGGAAAGATGGAAATTGGAGAAGTCATCCGTGTTTCGCTGCGAGCCTTGGCGCGCAACAAAATGCGCACCATTCTGACGATGCTCGGCATCGTCATCGGCGTGGGTGCGGTGATTTGCACGGTGGCTATCGGTCAGGGTGCGGCCAAGCAGGTGCAGGAACAAATTGCGAGCCTGGGAGACAACATCATTTTCATTTCCGCCGGCAGCATAAAGACAAGCGGCGTGCACCTGGGCAGCCAGGCGACAAAATCCCTGACGGCAGCTGACGGCAAGGCCATTCTGGCTGAAGTTCCGTTCATCAAGTGGGTGTCGCCCAGCGTGGGCTATAGCGGTCAGCTCGTTTACCAAGCCAATAATTGGTATACGCAGGTGCGGGGTATAAATCCCAGCTACATCAAGATCCGCCACTGGCCCTTGGCTGCGGGCAGCGTGTTTTCGACGATGGACGTCGACGTTTCATCGGACGTTTGCCTTCTGGGCCAGACCGTGGTGAAGAATTTGTTTTCGCCGAGCGACGACCCGGTGGGAAAAACAATCCGGATTTCGAATTTGCCGTTTCGCGTGATCGGCGTGCTGTCGGCGAAGGGCGAGTCACCCTTCGGCGGAGACGAAGATGACACGGTCCTCATGCCCTACACCACGGTGCAGAAAAAGCTTTCGGGCATCAGCTGGATTCAATTCATGATGGCCTCGGCGGATTCCGCCGACGACATTCGGCCGGCGGAGGACCAAGTTGCCGCCATTCTTCGCCAGCGGCATCATCTGCGCCCCAACGAGGACGACGACTTCATCATCCGCAGCCCAACCGACTTCACCAAGGCGCAGACACAAGCCAGCAACGTCATGACTATCCTGTTGGCCAGCATTGCCTCGGTATCTTTGCTGGTCGGCGGCATCGGAATCATGAACATCATGCTGGTCAGCGTGACCGAGCGGACGCGCGAAATTGGTGTCCGCATGGCTATCGGCGCAACGGAATCCGATGTTCAGCGCCAGTTCTTGAGCGAGGCCATGGTGCTGAGCCTCCTCGGCGGCATGGTGGGAATCCTCCTTGGAATTTTCGGCTCCATCGCGGTGTCTGACCTGTTCCAGTGGGCCACTCTTGTCTCGCCACTATCCATCGTTGTTGCCGCGGCGTTCTCAGCGGCTGTGGGTGTTTTCTTTGGGTACTACCCGGCGCGGCGTGCTGCGCAACTCGATCCTATAGAGGCTCTCCGTTATGAATGATATGAATGGGATTCCTGTCCGTCTGCATCTTTCGCGGCTGGCCTTGCTGGCCGGCGTGCTCTCGCTTGGTCTGGCTTTTTCTGCGCCTCTCTGGGCGCAAGCCAATTCTCAAGGCGAGGAATTTTTCATCGTTTCGTCAGTGGATCAGCAAACTCATCAGGTCGTGCTGATGCGCCCGACACAACTGACCGTCGCAGCCGACTTCGGTCCGCAAACTGTGTGCGTGGGAGAGAAGGGCCAGAAGATGACGCCCAAGGACCTCAGAGCCGGCGACACGGTCTGGGCCATCATTAGGAACGGCAAAAAAGGCGTGGTGAACGCGTTGCGGATTCGCGAAGGCGCAATGACCCAGGCCGAACTGCAGCGGCTGTACCTGCACTATTCCGCGAGCGCGCCCAGCCAGCCGCCCCTCAAACCGGTGCCGCTAACTCCGCCGCCACAGAGCGGAAGCACGCAAACGCCGTCCGCCGTCACTCCCTCCGTGAACTCTGACGCAACGTTGCAGCACACGCGCAAGCCGGGCCACAGCAGTCACCATCCACAGGCAGGCGCTGGCTCTTAACACGCTCGCGCGTTGAGCCGCCCCTGTTAGCTGCTCCTAATTTGATCCTTGCTGTGAATCGTTGCCCGACGTGGGCGCGATCGCGGGAATATTTGCGCGCCGAATCTGCTCGTTGAGCGCCGACAGGTCTTTGGCCTCGATTTCCTTCCACTGCGCCACAAGCTTGGTGACCTTGCCGCTCAGATCGGCATAAGCGGCGTAGTCCGCGGCGGTCGGAGCGTTGTCCGACCCCTCCATGAACTCGGCCACGCCCTTTAGCTGATCATTGATCTCGTCCGGGTAGTTCAAGTCCTCTTCGCTGGCCTTCATCTTGCCTTGCCAAAGCTGATCGTCGATGGACTGCATCTTCTTTTCGATGGCGTCTCCGGCATCAACGATAGGCTTCTGCTCGGCATTCGACCCGATGCGCTTTTTCAGCGCGTCGATCTGGTCACGAACGGAAGTCATTTGGTTCACCGTATCGTCGGCCAGAGTGATCGCATCGCGAATCTTGAGCGACAGCTCAAACTCCTTTTGCAATGCGTCTGGGGCCACTTTCACGCGGCGGTCGAGCTTCACCGTGAGCGGTTCGGTTTGCGTTTGACCATCCGCCCCCAGGCGCACCTGATACGTTCCGGGCAGCGCCAGTGGCCCTTTCGGCGTGTCCGCGCTGTCCCACACCTGCCCCGGAATCAGCGTGGGTGTTTCGTAGCGCAAATCCCAAACGAAACGGTTCATCCCAGCCTTTACCGGAATGGCCACGGGCGCTTGATATTCGTCGCCACCTTCCGCGGGCTGCTGGTCTTTTCGCTGCGACTCGTTCGTGTATTTGCGAACGACTTTCCCTTGCGCGTCCAGAATTTCCAGCGTGACCTTGGCGTTGTCCTTCGGCGCGGCCTTCAAATAATAATCAATCATCGCGCCGTCGGGAGCATCCTGCCCGTACCAAACAAAATACCGAGGATTCATGCCGCCAATCCTCGTACGCCAGGCAACATCCGGTTTGTAGAGGTGCACTCCCTCGCTGGCGATTTGCGCGCCGGCCTGGCGCAGCGGAGCGAGGCTGTCCAAAATCCAGAACGAGCGGCCTTTTGTCGAAATCACCAGGTCGTTGTCCTTCACCACCATGTCCGTCACCGGCACCACTGGCATATTCAACTCAAGCGACTGCCAGTGCGCGCCGTCGTCCGTGGACACAAATATTCCCGTCTCGGTTCCGCAGTAGAGCAGATCTTTGCGCACGGGATCGACGCGCACGGCATGCACCCAGCTATTCGTTTCCGGCAATCCGTCAGTGATCTGCGTCCAAGTCTTGCCGTAATCGGTGGTCTTGAAGACGTAAGGGTGGAAATCGTCGAGGCGATGACGATCCGCGGCTAGATACGCAGTACCCGCGGCATGCGGCGACGGATCAATCAGACCCACCCGCGACCATTCTGGCAGGGCTTTTGGCGTGACGTCGGTCCAGGTTTTTCCTCCGTCGCGAGTGATGTGCACCAGGCCATCGTCACTGCCCACCCAAATCAAGCCGCGCTCCACGGAAGATTCGGCAACAGAAAAAATAGTGTCGTAGTATTCGACGCTGGTTTCATCGATGGTTATCGGGCCGCCCGACGGGACTTGCTTGCTCTTGTCGTTGCGCGTCAAGTCAGGACTGATCGCCGTCCACGTCATTCCTCCGTCCGTGGTCTTGAAAAGCTTTTCGCCGCCGATGTAAACCGTATTGGAATCGAAAGGCGAAATGGCGATCGGCGCAGTCCATTGGAAGCGGTGCGGCAGTTCGCCGGCGCTATAACCGCTCGGATTCACCGGCCAGACGGTGACGTCCTGCACCTGCCCAGTGTGCCGGTCGTCGCGCGTGATGATTCCCCAGTTGCCGCCGGCATAAACGATGTCCGGGTCCTTGGGATCGGCAACAATGTAGCCGCTCTCGCCGCCGCCCACGTCATACCAATCTTTGTCGGTAATGGCTCCCTCGTTTGTCCGGCTAGCGATTGCCACAGTGGAGTTGTCCTGCTGCGCGCCGTAAACGTAGTAGAAAAACCGATTGTCCACGCTGACGTGATAAAACTGAGCGGTGGGCTGATTGTCCTGCGCAGTCCACGTCGCGCCGCCGTCGACAGAAATTGTGGCGCCGCCGTCATTGCCCTCCATCAGACGATTCGGATTCGTCGGATCGATCCAAAACGCATGATCGTCTCCGTGTGGCGCGGCAACCGCGGAAAAGTGCATGCCGCCATCGGTGGAGCGATATGTTCCGGTGTTCAGAATGTAGAGCGTGCCCGTGGCCTTGGGGTCGGCGAAAATGTGCATGTAATACCAGGCGCGCTGCAGGAATCGCTGATCGCCATTGATGAACTGCCAGTTTTCCCCGCCATCATCGGAGCGATATAGCCCGCCCTTCTTCGCTTCAATCAGCGCGTAGACGCGACTGGAATCCGCGCCCACGGCAAGGCCGATGCGCCCGTAAATTCCGTCCGGCAATCCGTTCCCGGTGAGCTGCGTCCACTTCGAACCGCCATCGATCGACTTATAAATTCCGCTTCCCGGCCCGCCGCTGGTGAATCCCCACGGGGTGCGAATCTCCTGGTACAGCGCGGCATACAAAATGTGCGGATTGTGCGGATCGAAGACCAAGTCGACGGCGCCTGTTTTGTCGTCCTTATATAGGACTTTCTGCCATGTCGCGCCGCCATCGGTGGAGCGGAACACACCTCGCTGTTCGTTTGGCCCGTAGGCGTGGCCAATCGCCGCCACGAAAATCGTGTTCGGGTCGTTGGGATCGATGAGTATCTTCGAGATGTGCCGCGTATCCTCGAGTCCGATGTGCGTCCACGTTGCCCCGGCGTCCACCGATTTGTACATTCCGTCGCCAAATGAAATATTCCCGCGCAAGCACGGCTCGCCGGTACCCACGTAAATTACGTTGTGGTCGCGAGGATCAATGGCAATCGCGCCAATCGAGGCGACATCCTGATGATCGAAGATTGGATTCCAGCTCAGGCCCGCGTCGGTGCTTTTCCAAACGCCCCCGCTCACCGCGCCGAAATAATAGACGTTGGGATCCCCCGGGATGCCCACAACCGTTTCGACTCGCCCGCCTCGAAATGGGCCGATGGATCGCCACTTCATTCCGGACCACAAGGCCCGGTCGAGCGTCTGCGCGTGCGCCATTCCAGTGGCAAACAGTCCGCAAACAGCTACGCCAAGCGCAAACAGCAACACACAGCGGCGGTATTGTGCCATTTCGAAAACCTCCATGACTACTAAGCCCTGTAGTAATTGCGAGCCCGCAATCGTAATACGTTTGCAGCCCCAAAGTGTAGGAGTTTTGTGCTCGCAATGACCGGCGGAAAGGCTCACGGTGAACAAAGCCTTGCTCCAGTTTGCCCCAGAACGACACGCACGTATCACGCCGGAGCACACCTGCCGTGGTGAGCGCTCCCCGGAAAAGTACTACGCGATTTTTGCAAATGCATACGACTCGCGCAAACATGCGACATCCATCCGCGCCGTGAAAAATATTTCTAGTACTTTGCCACGCTGCACACCACGCCGCGCAACTTCATAGCGGCCCTTCGCTTGCAATTAGAATCTTGCCCGACGCGTTGCTCGCATTCTCTCCACGCATCGGATCAAGGTAACCATGAAGAGCGTTGATTACAAAGATTCGATTTGGTGGCTGCTCAGGAACGCGCCGCCGGGCACAGCCTCCCAACGGCGCCGTTCCTGACATATCCACTGGCCAACTCCCCGGAGGAAGGCCTTCTCGCCGCAGTTCACTTGACGGCCTGGGCCACGCAATGATTCCAGCTTTCATGCTCATGTTCTCTTGCGCGGCGCTCGTGCAGTTCTTTATGTCCTACTGCCGCTCGATTCTCCTGACTTATGCACAAATCGAGCTCTCGGCGGCAACGCGAGACCTCATCGGAATCCAATCTCCGGAGATCGCCGCCGCGCAGTTCCATCGTTTGCTGGGACTCGTGCGCTTGGCACCGGACCCTGGCGATGATAAATGGGACCTTCGCGTCGTTTCCGTTTATTACCACGCCGTTCGGTTCGCCGGATTCCTGGCAGCGCCGCTCGGATCAGTCGCGCGCAAGTGGGCTGAGCAACAGTCCAACCTGTGCGCCTATTTTGCAGCCGCCGCACTGGACCGTCGCATCACCGCGGTCGCCGCTCGCTAGTTTCGCGATCCGCGCGCGGCTCGCAGCCGGCTGGTCTTCTCTGCTTTTCACAACTCGCGAAATAAGACTTCTGTTTCTGCGTCGAAATTGGCAAACTGAGCGCGCTCTCGCCGTGGCGCGCTCAGAGCCCCGCGATGTCCGCCGACACACCACATTCGTCCGAGCACAGCGCTCCTCCCCACTGGCGCATAGGTTTTTGGTCGCTGATCGTCACCCAGTTTCAGGGTGCATTCAGCGAAAACGCGCTGAAGAATCTCGTCATCCTTCTGATCCTTGGCATGGGGCTCAGCCAAGCCCAAAAAAATAACATCGTTCCCATCGTCCTGGTCCTCTTTGCGCTGCCTTTTATTCTCTTTTCGATGGCCGGCGGATATTTGGCAGACCGCTTCAGCAAGAGATCCGCGACGATTGGCACGAAGGTCTTCGAAATTTGTTCGACATTCATTGCCCTTGCCGGGTTGGCGCTGCAAAACCTCCCGCTCGAATTCATTGCGATTTTTCTTCTCAGCACCCAGGCAGCGCTCTTCGGGCCATCGAAGTACGGCCTGTTGCCGGAAATTCTTCCGGAAGAGGATTTGTCCTGGGGCAACGGGATCATCGAGTTGGGCACTTTTTTGGCGATCATCACCGGCACGATCGCCGCGGGCTATTTGTCCGACGGGTTCCGCGGGCGCCAGCAATGGTCCGGCGTGATTTTCATCGCCCTTGCGGTATTTGGAACGCTCACCAGTCTGGGAATTTCGCGCGTTCCCGTGGCCAATTCCGTCCGCAAGTTCCATGCAAATTTCGTCACCGAAGTGTGGCGAGAGATGCGCGAAATCAGGAAAGACCATGTGCTGTGGCTCGCGGTGCTGGGCAACACATATTTCTGGTTTCTCGGAGGCCTTCTCCAGCCGATCATTCTCCTCTACGGCAAGGAAGTTCTTCGCCTCAGCGACACGCACAACACCTATCTGCAGGCGGCGCTGGCCATCGGAATCGGCGTGGGTAGCGTCGCGGCCGGATATTTATCCGGCGGAAAAATCGAATATGGATTGGTTCCCCTCGGGTCGATCGGCCTTACCGTGTTTGCGATTACGCTGGCTTCGAGCCATCTAACATTCACGGCGGTGATGGTCCGCCTGGCACTGCTGGGATTTTTCGGCGGCTTTTTTGCCGTTCCCGTGAACGCGCTGATCCAGCATCGCCCGGAAATTGAACACCGAGGCGCGGTGCTCGCCACGGCAGGCGTGGTCTCTTTCATCGGGATAGCACTGTCGGGAGTGGCCTACTATCTGTTCGCAAGCGTCTTGCATCTGGGCCCCGCGATGGTTTTTCTCGTCGGCTCGGGTTTGACCTTCGCGGTGACGATCTCCGCAGTGGTGCTGCTGCCGGACTCGCTGCTGCGCTTCGTCCTCTGGATGGCCACCCATTCGCTCTACCGCATTCGCATCGAAGGGCGCGCCAACATTCCCGAGCGCGGCGGCGCGCTTTTTGTCGCGAATCACATGTCCTTCGTCGATGCGTTGCTGCTCTCGGCATCCACTGACCGGCACATCCGTTTTCTGATGGATCGCGACATTTATGAACATCCCGTCGTGCATCCGTTCGCGCGCATTCTTCGCGCCATTCCAATGTCCCCGCCGCAGCGCTCCGGCGAACTGCCGGACTCCCTGCGCGAAGCAAGCAACGCTGTCCGCGGGGGCGAAGTTGTGTGCATCAGCACCACCGGCGAGCTCGCACCGACGAGCCAGACGCCGACATTCGGGGAAATAAAACGCGAAGTTCTGCAGGACATCGATGCTCCGGTTGTCCCTGTGAATCTGAACGGCCTATCGGAGGACATTTTCCGGATTGAGGCTGGCCGCGCGATCTGGAAATTCCCGCGGCGCATTCTTTCTCCGGTGACTGTGACTTTCGGAGCTCCAGAGCCTCGCATCAGCGAGACAAACGATGTGGGTCAGGCGAGCGGCGGGCGCGAGCACGCTTGAGTCCCCGGCATGCGAATGTTATTCTTAACGGGCTACCGCAGCGGGAGTGGTTCAGTGGCAGAACGCGAGCTTCCCAAGCTTGAAATGAGGGTTCGATTCCCTTCTCCCGCTCCAATCAATTCAACAAGTTAACCGCTGTTTTCCGTCCAGAACCGTCCACAACTCCTGCCAAACGATCTACCGCATCCCGCTGCGACTGAGGAATTACGTGTGTGTATGTCCGCATCGTCGTAGCGAGATCGCTGTGACCGAGTTGGGCTTGAGCAACCGTGACCGCTGCGCCCATTTCGACAAGCAGCGAACTGTGAGAATGCCGGAAGGCGTGAAAACCGGCCCGCTCAATCTTCAACTTGTCGAGCAGCGGATGGAGTTTCCGAGGCACGACATGATTGGGATTGATTGGCGTTCCCCGGCGCGATGGAAATAGCAGGTTCATCGCGTTCGGACGCCACGTTCGCAGGTATTCCGTGAGCCGCTTGGCGAGCACGTCGGGAATGTGAAGCACCCGGACGCTCGATTCGCTCTTGGTAGATTGAATCTTGCCGCGCCAAACTGAACGCCTAACGTTGATTGTGCGGCGCTCGAAGTCGAGATCGCTGACTTTGAGTCCGAACAATTCGCCCTCACGCATTCCGGTGAGCGCCGCCGTCAAACAAATCGTGGCAAGTGGTTCCGATGCAGCGGCCACGATCCGATTGATTTCGTCGGCTGTGAAGAACCTTCGCTGCGCTTTTTCAATACGACTTGGCAACGCGAGTTTGCGGCGCTCGATTGGCTGGGCGACGTAGCCCCACGCGGCTGCCGTTGAGATAACGCTGCTCAGAGTTCCCAAGACATTCAGCAACGTCTTGCGGCTGACTCCCCTCGCCAGCTTGGAAACGAATACTTGCTGCCGTTCAACCGTGATTTCATCCAGCCTGAGCCTTCCAAGTTCGGGCAAGATGTGTTTTTTGAGATGTCCCTCAGCGGCCATCTTTGTTGACGGCTTCCTTTGAGACAGGACTTCGGATTTCCACCGTTCCGAAAACTCGATGAGCGTGGCAATCCTAACCGGACGGTACCCAGCCGAATTGATCCGCGCCAACATAACTTCGAGACGGCGACGAGCGAGTTTCTTTGTGGGCAACTCGGCGAGCGTTCCGATAACCTGAGACTTGCGGATGCGTCGAGTTCTGTTGTCAGACTCCACGACATCTTCACGCCAGCGAGCAACCCATGATTTTCCTTCGAGCATAAGACTTCCTGTCTGAAAACGTCTTCGAGCCAATGAGCCTCCTTGCTCATTGATCCGCCGACCTTGCGTTGTGTAGCGTACCACCGTTGTTGGTTCGATGAATAGCGAGAGTGGCGGTGAACCGAATGGCAACGACGGCAACTCCGCTGGGTTGATGAACAAAAGACTGTTGTGCTGGGCCGACATAGTTCCTTCTTTCTACCCCCGTTGCTTCGTGATGCGTGAAACTGTTGCGCGACTAATCTGCTGCTGCCCCCCTCTGGGGGACGCGGGAACCGCGTCTAGCCGGTTCACCCCTTTTTCGTCGCCGTGTCATGGGGCGGCCTCCGCATCGGGTGCCGGGAAGGTTGGAATCGAGGCAGAATACTCGGACAGTCCGTCCGTCGTGTACGGGGGTGTCTTATAGGGAGACTCTGCATTCCCTATAAAAATGCTAGAACCCCCGGACGTTGCGGACTTTCGCAACGCGGGGGTCAGCAATAACTTACGGACGCTGGCGAGAGATTCTGTCCATTCCGGTTTGAGAGTCCTATCGGGGTTAAAAATCCCCAAGATTTCGAGATCGTCCGTCGTGTTTCGCGCCGTCTTGTCGGGAAGCCTCGAACTGTGGCAAGCAACCGCCGCTGCGAGAACTTCAAGGCGATTTGGAGGCAGGCAATCTTCCGCAATTCGGCAGACCGTCGCCAGTTCTTCGGCGTCCGGCTCTGCCTTTCCGCGAATGAAGGCCAGCGACAGGGCCAGTTTCATTAACTCATTCACCAAACGGGTTCCGACTTCGGGCCGGGGAGCGTAGACGAGTTCGTGGTTCCGATCCCGCGCAACTTGACTGCGAGCCGTGGCCGCAAAATCGGCTACAACAGTTATGGCCTCCCGCATTTCGTCAGGCATTTTCATTGGCACGGTCGGCGGGAGCGAAGCCATAAACTCCGTCACTGCCCTTTGAATCTCTTCACGGCACGATTCGTTCTTTCCGGTATTATTGGCCGCGCGCCGAATCTTCGAGCGGTTATCGTTTCCGCGAGCGCGAAACTTAATGAATCGCTCGCCGAGTTCCTGTTCCACGCTACTGAAACGCTCAATTGCCAATGTTGAAGCAGCCAAAACCGAAAATCTCGATTCGTAGTTCACTTTGCCAATGTTCCCGTAAGCATCGTCGGTGAATCCATCGTAGGCGTCACGCAAATCGCTGAGAACTGCGTTCCGGTCATCGCGCCGCATGGAAAGAATCGGGCCGAGGTCTTTAATGATCAGAACCTTCCCGTTCAAAAGCGGAAGCAAGCTCGGATCGTCTTTGGGATGTTTGGGATCACGGTAGCCGCTCTTGAGCGATTTCGCGGTGAGTTTTGAGACGAACACAACCAAATCCTTCAAATGTCGGACAGAGCGTAATACTTCGGTTTTCCCGCCGCCGCTGGCGTCAATAATCATTCCCCACAGCGGATCGCCCGGAATGCGATGTGAGGCGAGAACGGCAAACACAAGATCAATGACGTCCAAGTCTTCGGCGGGGATGGAAAGATGCCGTTGAAATGCTTCCCGCAGCTTTAGAATGGGAGGGTTACTAGTGTTTGCTGAGGTCATGGCTGGCTCCGGTTGTCCCGTAGTTTGGTTCGGTCGGCTTGAAGGTTTCAGTTTTGCGAACGAGGACAATTCTTCCGGCCTCGAATTTGAGTTCGAGAGTGCCGTAAAACTTGCCCCGTTCCAATTCTTGAAGTGTTTTTTGGATCACGTCCTCATCCCCTTAGAGGCAGCACTCCGACTTTCATGGCCGGAACTTCCTTTCGGTGAGTTTTCTTGGGACGTGCGGAGATTTGCTGAGGATTTATAACGCGGGTGTGCTCCGAGCCATCTCAAAAACGCACGGCGAGGGACAAGGTATCCCCACCCGTCGGCTTTGCGTTCTACTCCGGGGACTTGGTTACGTCCCAGAAGTGAGTACCACGCGGCTTGGGTGAGGCCCGGAGCAAGCTTCGAGATTTCGGGCCAGCGAATAAATCGAGATGCAAACATCGGCACAATTCCTGATTGAATTTTCCCGTTATCTTCGCGTGAGTTGTTTTAGGTGTGGGCTTCCCTGACGCGGAGTGGAACCGCGCTAATTGCACCGGCCATCGGGTCGCGTGAAACTGGCCAGCTTGCTACTGACTACAGACTACAGCAGGGTGCGAATCCGCGCAAGAGCTTTTTGCGAAGATTTCGTCAGCCGTTTGACCAAGAACGCCGGGGCGTCCAATCCGCTTGCCTGGCGCGTGCGCGGGCTGGCAGGAATCCGCGCTCACGTCCCATAGAGGGGGTGGGCTTACTTCGATGCCGCGTAACACGTCCCGACGCTCACACCGAGTTCACTCGCGATCTGCGGCCGCGATGCACCCGACGACGCTCTCCGAATCGTTGCTGCGTTCCCCAAATGAAGCCCCAGCGATGGGCGACCCGAAGGGCGACCTTTTGACGAATCTCCACCCCGGCCAACAAATCCCCCAATGACCGCCACCGTCTTGCTTCTTCTCTCTCAACTAGCTCAATAACAATGAGATACGAGCCGAGGCGTCTCATTTCAGCGACGGGGCGACGTGACGTTGTGTGGGACATAGTCGGGGTTTTGTTTTCACACACGCAAATTGGGGAGCCGAATCACAGCGGACTCTCGCGGTGCGGGCTTTTCACGGATGCAGAATGGGCCTAGTCCCTGGTTTGCGGGGATCGGTCACTGGCTTTGGGAGTCCGTTATGACCTGGCAAATGGTAGCCAAAGATGGTTTGACAATATAACAAAAATGAGTTATAAACATGACATGAATGCAGAACTTAAACAAGCTCGTCTGGAGCGCGGTCATACACAGCAAGTGGCCGCTGCTCGTCTGGGTGTCACTCAGGCGTATTTTTCGATGCTCGAAAATGGCGAGCGAAAACCCTCTTCGATGCTTGCTCGAAAACTGATGAGGGAATACGGGCTGTCGCCTACTGTTCTGCCTGTTTCCGACGATCCCCTGAACGCGACGCCGGTTTTCATGGCCGGTGAGCTTGCCGCTTTGGGATACCCTGGCTTTGCGCATCTTCGTCGAGGATCGAAACAAGTAAATCCGGCGCAATTTTTATTGACGGCTCTTGCGCAAAACAATCTTGAGGCCCGCGTTGCTGAGGGGCTGCCCTGGCTTGTCTCCCGTTATCTCGATATGGACTTTGGCTGGCTGACCACTCAAGCACGAATGAAAAACCTGCAAAATCGTTTGGGATTCACCGTGACTCTGGCAAAACTCGCCAGTCACAAGGCCGCCCTCGAAGTGCCCGAACAGGCCCTTGCTGAAAGCAAATTGGCAAAGGAGGATTCTTTCTGCCGGGTGTTGAATGATGCGGAGAGCCGCTGGCTTCGGGAGAATCGCTCTGAGCAAGCGGCCCAATGGAACCTCTTGAGCGATCTGCGCCCAGATCAACTGCGCTATGTTGCCTGAACTCCCGTCACCGTGGCGCGAATTTCTCACAGAACTTGACGATCTCTTGAACGAGCCTTGCGAGCTTCACTGTATCGGCGGCTTTGCAGTCGTCGCCGTCTACGGACTGCCGCGAAGTACAAACGATCTGGATTATTACTCTATTGTTCCACAGCATTGCACAGACGAATTGGAGCGAATCGCGGGTGAGGGTTCCGACCTTGCTCGAAAACACAAAGTGCATGTGCATCATGCATCGGTCGCGTCCCTTCCTGAAAGCTACGAAGAGAGGATGACCGAACTATTCGCGGGGCGTTTCAAGAATCTTCGTCTCCTTGTTCTCGACCCTTACGATTTAGTTCTCTCAAAGCTCAGTCGGAATGTAGAGCGGGATCGAGAGGACGTTGAGTACGTGGTGAAGACGCAGCATCTCGACGCTGCAATTTTGCGGGCGCGATACGAACAGGAATTGAAGCCTTATTTAATCGGCCCGGTCGAGCGCCATGACAACAGTATCAAGTTTTGGATTGAAGCCTACTTCAACGCCCCGTAGCACGTTCCTACGCTCACGCCTAGCTCGGCTGCGATCTGCGGCCATGACGCGCCGGACGCTCTCAGATGGGCAATTCTACCGACATCCACGGCAACACGGGGCCGTCCTAACCGTTTTCCCTTTGCCCGTGCATTCCGCAATCCAGCCCGCACCCGTTCAGCAATTAGACTGCGCTCCAGTTCCGCGACGGCTCCAAGCACGGTAAAGATCATCCGGCCCGCTGGCGTCGTTGTGTCTACTTGCTCCGACAGTGACACAAACGCGATGCCCAGGGAATTGAAAGTTTCCAAAGCCCGCAGCAAGTGGGAAACGGAGCGCGCGAACCTGTCAAACTTCCAGCACACAACTGCATCGAATTTCCGGCGATGCGCGTCCGTCATTAGCCGGTTCAATTCGGGCCTGGAATCTTTAGCGCCAGATATTCCCTCATCGAGATATTCTCCGGCGATCTCGAACCCGCGCCGTTCGCAGTATTCTCGCAATTCGCGCGTCTGCATTCCGACATCCTGACCGTGATTCGTAGTGCTGATTCGAGCGTAGATTGCGGCTTTCACGGCTCACCATCCTTTCGGGTAATCGCGCTGGACGAATCGGCTGCAAGCGGGACAGCGTTCGGGCGAACGGCCCGCTTGGTGCCCGGCTTCCGGGTCTGGCAGCACGTTCGTAGCAACGTTGCTATCCCTGTCGAAAAACCACGCATGGCCGTCAACCGTAACGACGTAGCCGAGTCCCGGCGAAGCAATGAGAATCGAGAGCGTGCGATCCGCGCTAGTTATCCGCATGGCTCGCCTCGACAGGCTCTGCGCTCATTAGCTCTAATTCCAAGCGCATGAGCGATTCGCGGACGTTGTCGTGCGCCTCACGGGACAGACGCTCTAGGTTAGGCTCCGGCGCGCCGTTCGATTCCGCTTCCCATATCCGGCGCAACAAGGCAACAAGGTTGCCGTTCAGACCATAGCTAGAGAATTCCAGCACACGGCATCGGCTGAGGAAACGAGCTTCGAGTCTGTCCGTAGCGTTACAGGTGAAAATCCAGATTGTGTTTGGGACAGGTTCGCTCGAATCGAGTTTCGATAGCAGGTACTTTTGCGCGGCATCGGACATCGCATCGGCTTCGTCGCAGATCACGATATGGAATCCACCGGAAAGAGGCACAAAATTACATTGCCGCACTACCGTTTCGAGTGTGGCAAGGTTGCATTGCTGCGAGCCGATATGATGAACCTCTGCGCCTAGCTCTGCGGCGATTGCCAGCGCAAGACTTGTTTTGCCCGTGCCGGATGCGCCTACAAACAGCCACGCGGACGGGAACGGATTCGCAGTCAATTTAGCGAGAATTCTCCGCTGTTTTTCGAGTCCGATAAAATCGGCAA
This sequence comes from uncultured Acidobacteriota bacterium, assembly GCA_963811805.1. GTDB lineage: Bacteria > Acidobacteriota > Terriglobia > Acidiferrales > UBA7541 > DAHUXN01. Next base: position 141,561 of record CAWESU010000001.1, read on the forward strand.
CCTTGCGCGGACGATACTTCTCGGCGAGCGATTGCGGAAAGGCAAAGGTAGGCGTTGCCATCATGCACCTACCTTTCCGTTGCGCGCCGGGCGCGAGTTAAGGTCGCGTTCGCCACGGACAACCGCGAGAAAATGTTCACGGCTGAATCGCGGATTCTCGGCTGCGAGTGCTTCGGCGATATGCGCTGCGAAATGCTCTTGTGCTTTGGCTGATTCGGCGCGTGTGAATCCGTCGGCTTGCAGCGAACCCAAGCCGTAGCGGAGTGCTTCTGCGATGCGAATGTAATCTTGGCGGCTCATCGCGCACCTGCTTCTGTGCCCGGAAGCACGCCAAGATAAGCCGCGTATTCGTATAGCGAGCCGTGCCAGTCGCGCGGATTCAGGAATCCATCTTCGACTAGCTCGGCGACATCCTCATCCCAGAATTCTAGGATTGTGGCGTCGGTTTGCGCGTTGCGTAGCTCAACATGCGCACGATCACGCTCAAACCACGTTTGTAGCTCGGTTTGTTCAATGGGAATTACGGTAGAATCGGAATTAGCTTGCATGTCGGCTCCTATCCGTCATGTGAGTTAGGGCTTGTCGGCTGCTAGAACAGTCGGCAGGCCCGTTTTGCTTCTACTTCGGTTTAGGCCCAGGTTTCTGCATTGCCTTAAATCTGCGTGCTTTCTCCACGTCTGCAAGTGTCCAACGCCAGAGCGTCCGGCCATCGTAGGGAACGGCTTGGGAGGGCCTGACTTGCCCATCTGCAAGCCAGCGACGGACTGTAACGTAGCTGACGCCTATCAATTTTGCGGCTTGCCGCGTGGAGTATGTTTTCATTGCGATACAAGATGTATCATATCTTCGAGAACCTGTCAAGCGGAATCTTTCAAAAAACCCTGTTCGTGGCACGTCTCTAAGTGATTGATTCCGCGTACCCGATTCCAAGCACTCAGACCGCACAATAAACAGTTGATTATTGAAAGCCCGGAACGGCGCACAATGCCATGTCGCGCAACGCGGCGCGAGATCGCTCGCAAATGCAATGTAAATTCTCGATAGATTTGTAGGTGATTTGCAACGGACGGCGGATAGGATACGACACGGGCTTTGCGAAACGGGCAGCCTCGTTGAAACTTGGGGAAAGTCTTATGGGACTCCTACGACCTTTTCAACACCCCGTCGTGGGCGCCCCATACGGTGGGGTGCATGGGACTCCAACCATGTTCGACACATTTCGGACGCGGAAAGAATTGCGGTCGTGGGCTTTCGGCAGGAAAGGAAACGCGGCCTCGAACAGCGATCACTACCGATGATCTCGAAACTGTTCCTCCTGACTACGGCGTCGGCGGAAACAAATCCGGTTTTCCGCCCGCCGATTTGACTGCATAAGTAAGCGCCGTTACAAACCTCTCGGCTCTATCCTTGTTTCTAAAAAAAATCTCCACGCGTCCTGTAGTTCCGTCAGGAACGGGGTTTGCTGCGCACGGGTTCTTTGGACAATTTTTAATTTCTAAGCCTCCCCGCTCAATGAGAGGCTTCAGATCAGTCGTGTGAAAGCTGACGGCCGTTAACTTGTGCGCCGATGAGCCTAGAAAAGCTAGGTAGTCGTGATCGCATTGCGAGTCTGCCTGACATTTTGGATGTTTGTTCAAAAATTCACCGATGGCGTCCCCGTCGTAACCGGATTCCTCGGATTGTATCGACTGTGGATCAATATCTCCGAGGGCGAAAGAAATATATGCTGGATAATCCTTCCCGGAGCTCCGGCCTGCGGTGTCTAGAGCTACCGTGTAGGTGAATTCCGGGTAACCGTCCTTGTGGGTCTCGCCCGTTGGAGCGATCATGTACACAGGCTGATTGGAGACAATAGTAATGATTGGGGTTGGCGATTGCATCTCTACCCCTGATATTAGGCCCAATAAGACCTGGCGATCTTCAGGCTCAACCATTTGCTGCATGAAGGCAACAGCGGTTTTCAGGGTCGGCGTCGCCTCGGGCTGAGTTGACTTGCCAGATGACGCAGGTGCGTCCTCATCCCGATTTTGCGTTTGCTCTTCGACCGGCTCAGATTGGTTGGGGAAATTCTGAAGCTTGGCAGAGTGGGTCTCAAGTAACGGTTTGGCATCGTTGATCGGAATTGCAAAATTCAGATTCTCTCCGCCTTTGAGGTACATGGTCGTGACGCCAATCACCTGCCCTGCCATGTTGAAAAGCGGGCCGCCGCTGCTGCCGGGAGAGATAGGCGCGGTGATTTGCAGATATTTCCCGCCTTCTTCCTCAATCGCGCGGATGCTGCTGACAATTCCGTTTGAAACAGTTGATTCGAGCGAGAGCGGATTGCCAATGGCGACGACTTCCTGTCCTACTTGAACACGGTCGGAATCGCCGAGGGCGAGCGTGCGGAATTTTTCGCCGTGGGCTTTAATGACGGCAATGTCGCGCGCCTTGTCGGATGCGAGCACTCCATCGACAAGGTAGAAGGCACCATCGGGGAGTTTAACAACAGCAGATGTGCCCTCGGCAATGACGTGATAGTTCGTTACGATGAGGCCGTCCTTACTCACAATGAATCCGCTACCCTGCGCGATAGGATTGCCATCCTTGTCGGACATGACGATGGACACGACGGCACCATTTGCGGCCTTGGCGATTGCCGGGATGCTTTTTTGAGGCGGAATCGACTGTGCTGCGGCGAGCGACGCGACCAGAAAGATTGCAGGGAGAAGCTTAGTGGCAAAACGCAGCATTTCGATCTCCTTGTGCGTAAAACACTTTCATGTTGGGGCGAACTAGCGACCGAGGCAATGGTACGAGTCGTTAAAAGGTAACGCGCAGCAATGCCGCACTTTTCGTCAAGGCACTAATTGACGCAAGACAGAGAATCGCCAAGTCAGTTTTGGTGGGGACGTTAGACCTATTCGATGGCGGAGTGTGGAACCCCCCATCCAAAAATGACTCAGATTCGGTTTGACATTCCCGATAAAACAGTCAGACCGACGCCATGCAGCATCGTGTTCACGGCGCGCCGTATCTCTTTAGCTTCAACTGTCCTTCGGGCCAGTACCGAGAGCTTGACGTTCCAATTCAAACTATCTCTCGTTCCGGCGTTTCTTAACGTTGGAGGACAGACCCAATGCGAACTCTTCTCTTGGTTTTCATGTTCGTCGGAGTGTGTGGGTGCAGTCCCGCTGCCCGACGGAATTTTGCAGCCGTGGCGAGCGCAGGAGAATCGGCTCCGCAGAGCGAGACCATAAAGCTAATGATTTTTGGTGGGGAGGCGCACAAGACCTATCTCGGTTGCCTTAACTGTTCACAGTATGCGACTGACTCAGTTTTTAACGAATACGGGCAGCATGGAAGTCCGTATTCTTCCGAAAGCATCTGGAATCATTATGGCGAATATGGTTCTGCCTATTCACAATACGGGGCATGTAACTCTTACGCGACCGACCCGCCGGTCATCGTAGATAGCGCGGGCAGATTTTACGGGCGTCTGACGCTGAACACTTACCATGCCGAGTTTGGGGCCGGTGCAAACTACTATAATTGGCTCAAGCAGTCTGTCTGCGGAGAAAACAGTGGGTAGGCTTCGAGGTGTGGGTATGCTTGCGCTGGTCGTGTCTGTAGCGCTGGCCGCATGTGGGGGCGGCTCCAACTCAGGATCACAGAATCAATCGTCGAATCCTGCTCCCAATGTTGCGGGCCAATGGGACTTCTTTATTGTGTCAAATAGCGGGCAACTCGGTTTTCCAAATCCTGTAGTCGCAAATTTACAAGAACAGTCAACGACGAATTACTTCTCGACTCCTGCAACCACACTTCAGTTTCTAATGAACCCCAATGGGCCGCCCCAGCTTTGTGCGTTCGCGGCGAATGACACTGGATGTGACTTCCCACCAAACCTGTACTCCGGGCTTGTGGTGAATGCCAGTCTCGGTAACTCAGGGTCGGTAACCATTCAACTCCCGACAGGAGGAACAGCCAACGACAGTTTTCCGGGTGCTGTGAACTTAGCGTCGTCGCCTCAAATCCAAGGAGCGGCAACCGTAGGCACAGAGGGCGGCGTTTTTGTGGGAATACAAATGCCCTCGTTTTCCGGGACGTATTCCGGGAACCTCAGCACAACTCTGATACCGCCCGGTCAGGGTTTGTCAAACTTCCCGATAGCAGTGTCGATGACTTTGAATCAAGATCAAAATTGGAATATCACGGGAAGTGCGACGTTCTCCGTGTCAGGGTGCGTTCAGGCATTTACATTCAGCAATTCCGCAGCGGTCGGCGGTACTGCGTATCTCAATGGTGCCAGCGGCACAACCACGATAGAAATGCAATTGATGGAGGCATGGACTCCGTTCCCTTACGATCCCGGCTTCAACAACGGCACGTGGTTTCTAGGTGATCCGATAACGGGAACAGCACTGAATGCGGGTCAAGCACGGGTATTATATACAGGCAGCATCTGCGGGGCCAACGGCGGTCAGGGCACTCTGACGCTGCAATCGCACTAAACCCTCGGTGCCTAGCGATAGGAAAATTATAACTTTCGGCAAGGCTCTCAGGAGGGCCGCACATGAAGATGAATTATTCGAAGGCGGGCACGTTTACGTTTGCTTGTTTGTTCCTGTTGAGTTTTGGGTACGAGCTAAATTATTGGCTCAGACCGATGAGTGCTCAGTCGCAAGAGGCAGTGACGACCATAGCGACGCAAGGCCGATTTCAACTAATCAAATTGAAAACAAACGAAGATATGCTGCTCGATACTGCCACGGGAAAAGTGTTTGATTTTTACAATGGCGGCAGTGTCTTGCGGTCTTGCGAGAAATTCCAATTACGGCCTGCGCCGATGCTGACTGCAAAACGCAAAAAGCGGCAGTTGACGCAAGATAGACAATTCTATTTTTGCGTCCGGCGTGGAGCGCGGCGAAAAAACTTGGGACTCCCAGAGTCGAGCCTAGACCGGGTAGTGGTCGCCCCAGGCCGTCAGAGCTTCTCGACCAGAGTTTGTTTGACGCAGCGGGTCAGTCACGACGCCCGTCCGCCATTGCAACATACGCGCGTATGGCGTAATGCTTGATCCTGAGAAGCCGCTTGGCCATTTCCGCAGATGCTTCCTTGCGGAATTGAACAATGAGATCGTGCAGCCTGTCATCTAGCGCGCGAAGTTCGCGGCGCACCGGAGGTGTTTTAGTTCTCTGCCCTAACCCCTTGAAAACAGCCCGACAGCTCGAAAATAGCCATTCAGTTTCCTCTGTTTTATTTTCCGTTCCCAAAGTTGCCTCCGAATCCGATTGTCCCAAGCCGTGGCTGTCGCTCCGTCTGATTTTGAACTTCTCCGTCTGGGTGCACTGTTGCCGCCAATTCCATTTCTTTTTCATCTGGCTGATTCGTGCGCGCCCTAAGTTTCTCGTTTTCCCGTTGCATCGACTCGTACTCGTCATACAGCGCACTGAAAAAGCCATGTAGGATTTTGTACAGCTTCCTATTCCAAACAAATACGGCATAGATGGCAAGAGCAAAGAGCGGGTTAATCCAGTCGGCGGCAATGCCGACTCCGAGAAGAGCAAGACCCCACCAGCACAACCACCACCGTTTCTTTTTTTCTTGAATTGTGTCATCCAGCCGTTTCAGCTTTTCCCGTTCGTCGGAAGGCAGGCGCAAAATGTCTCTAATGCCGTCATCCATCCATTTCATATGCGCGCTCCCTCTTTGGCAGAGTCACACGCATCCAGCCTTTGTTTCCATAGAGCTTTAGTGCTCAATCCTCCTTGCATGCGTCGAGAGTTATTGAATTCAGTGCACGCGAATCTGAGTGGTTGGCGACAGCTGTGTGGCCGCACACGCATACAGGACTCTCACGCCGCGGTGGCTTGCTCATTCCACCGTTGAATGGTCACGCCCTTCACGATAAGCCATAGCATCAGCGACGCTTCCGCAAGGATGCCGAGCGCCTCAATGTAGATGGATAGATAGTGTGCGGCAGCGGGAGACAAAAAAACCAGCCAGCCCACGCCGGCTAACCCCATCAACACGCCCAGCGCGCGAGGCAGGAAGCCGGACCTGAAGACCAGGTAGCCGATCAGCAGGCAGTAGGGTCCGAAAAACAGAAGGGGGCTGATGGGCAGGGTGACGCGAGGAAAAGTGCCCAGCGTCATCACCACGCATCCCGCCAGGCCGAAGAGCGCCGCGAGCAATGAAAGGCTCCTGTTCACCGGCTTGAACATGTCATAGAAGAGCAGCGTCAAAAGCCCATAGCATGCGGTCGCGAAGAGGTTTACGGCATCGCCTGTTGCAACAAAATTGCGGACAGTCAGTAACTGGGCGAGGATTGCGGTCAGAAAGTAGACAAGATAAACGACGCCGGTGATCCTGGCGCGTTGGCGCGGCGACAATTCGCTAAACCGTTGCATCATTTGCAGCCTCCAGAAGCGGCCAGCCTCATGAATGCGCCGATTCCGGCTACGCTGACCCCCGCACGTGCCGTGTTCCCGGCAAAGACACATGCATAGTCAGAACCGGCAGGCGCTACCTTTTACGAGTAAGCGCGTGACGTGCTCCTGACTGATCAAGAGTGCACACAATTGCGGATAAGTTCGGCAGCACGCCCGCGGCAGGATTCGCGACGATCCGTCTTGTTCTAACTGGAATCTCCTTTTTCAGTCCTGATTCGCTCGAATTATACCGCTCTTCAGCGGTCTGGGAAGACCAACGCCGCAATTTTGGTCGAAAAACAGAGCGATTCCGTGCCGCTGTGGACTCGACCGCGTAATCAGGAGCCTTCCTTGTCGATTTCTCAGACACTCTTTCCTCCTCCCTTCTCCTCCGCGATTTGATTTGGCCTCGCGATCATCCTTAGTTTGCCGGAAGGGGCAACAGCGCGATCCGTCGCATCATCGCAGCGAACCGCGCTCGCGTCAGGTGCCCTTCCGCCAGCATCAGCCAGTAGTACCGTGCATGCTTTACCAGCCGTCCTCCCGTCTTCACCAGCCTCTGCTGAAGGCTGGTAAGCGACCAGTCCTCAATCCCCTTTGGCAGCACCAGCCGTCGCCACAGGTTCCCCAGGTTGTAGGCGAGAATGCTGAGCCACAACCGAACCTCATTGCCGCGAAACCGGTGGCAGCTCAGCCGCGTCATCTTCACCGCCTGCTTGCCCTCCTTGATCCATTGCTCTGCCTTGCCGCGCTGGTTATAGAAATGGATAACCTTCCGGTTTCTGAACTGAGTGTTAGTCACGATGAAGCCCACCCGAGGGAACAGCTCCCCGGCATGGAACTCCACCTTGGCAACCACCCTCCGCGCCGTCTTCCAACTGGCTGCCCGGTAAAGAAAGCCCTTGTACCACACGACTGGTTTATACGCCGGACGGCCTACCGGCCGAGTCAGCAACTCTGCAATATCCCGCATCAGGCAGTCGTTGGCCGGAATCCGGATCGCGTACTTCGCCCCACGCTCTTCGAGTGCTTCGTAGATGTCCGGTTTCGCAAAGGCCGCGTCAGCCCGGAACCAGACTTCTTTGCCCAGCTTCTGTAGCCGTTCGATCTCTGGTAGCAAAAGCTGCTCCCAGCCATCGGCGCTGTGAACGTTGCCTGGCCGCAGTCTTGCGGCAACACAGTCGCCCGCGCTGTTGAACAGCAGCAGCGGGTGATAGCAGGTGGATTCATAGTGTTTGTTGTAGGCACTCTGCTCCTGCTCTCCGTAGACCGGGATCTCGGTGCTGTCCATGTCCAGCACTGCCCGCCATGACCATTCCTGTTGTTCGGCCTTTGCAATCAGTCCCCGGTTCATCAACGCCAGACCACACAGGTTCGCATCTTGCGTCAGCACCTCGGTCTCAAACCAATGCAGCCGGGAGGGAAGCGCCGCGCCGCGATCCCGGATCTTCTCCGAGCCAATTAAGCGGAAGGTCGGGTCCTGGGAAAGGCGTTCAGCGTCGTTGAGATCTTCATAACCGGCCAGGCGGCTGTAAACCGACTGGCGCAACAGATCCGGCAAGGGAAGTTGCGTGTTCCTGCCACGACGGGCATCGGTTAGATTGTCGGAGATCAGCTCGCTTAACCCGAGACGTTCATCCAGCTCTCGAACCACCAACAAGCCAGCGTCGGACGTGACTCGTGACCCCTGGAAATCAACCTTTAGAGAGGAGTTGAAGGAGAAGTGGAAAGGCCGGTTTTGGTTCTCACCCATTGGGTTCATACCTCCGGGGCGTCTTCACCACGTTCGCACCCTCATAAACATTGACGATTATCACGCTCCGAGGTTTCAGAATTATGAATCAAAAAGGAAATGCGGGTTAGTACCTTTCCGTGAGCGGAGCAGCAAAGTGGTAATCCTCATTTCGACAATTCGCCGCGCGGTACCTCTTTCGCGCCGCCTGTACGGTCGGCCAGCTATTCAGAGCGTGCCGTTCCTTTCAAACTATCTCCATCGGCTCGAACACAACTCGATTCGAGGAAGCGTCCAATGAAAACACGGTCGGGAATTCTCGTTATTGTTTTTCTCTTTGTTGCTGTAGTCGCTCAAGCACAATCTCAGTCTGTCCAAGCCAACACTGCCAGCCAAGCCGCCGCGCAGCCGCTACAATCTCAAGCGCAGTCACAGCCGCAACAAGCGCAGCCCGCGAACAATGTTAGTGCGACAATCCTCTGGGCAATAACGCTCGCTCTGTGGCTCATTGCCGTTAAGCGAAGTCCTCGAAAAGCTCACACTTTTTTGTTTGTCTTGGGATGTATAGCGGGCGGCGTCGCCGGGGGCACAGCAATAGGCTTTGCTCTGGGCAATCCCGATCTCGCGGGTACTTTGGCAGGTGTTCTGGGTCAGTTCTCTGGCATCCTGGCATCCGTCAACCGCATGAGGCTCTATCGAAAGCCTGAACTTCCAGTCGCGTTCTGAACTTCCCAGTTTCCCAATCGAGCACCGACAACCATCAGTACCATTCACAGGCCCGGCAAACGGATTCAAGGTAATTAAAGGCTATGACAGCCGAATCAGGCATCAAAACGAGGACACGCGCCCGCTGGCTGCGGCACCGTCTCGAAGGAAAAGTGCCGTCTGAAATTCTCGCCGCAATGACCGATGAAGAGTTGATCGAGCAATATGAGGCAGAGCAGCGGGGCAAATTGGACAGGCTGAGGGCGAAGCACGCGTCAGCGGAGAAAACATAGTCTGCATTGCATTGGAGCCATGCTTATTTTCCTCGATTTCGATGGCGTTCTGAGACGCAAACAATCGCCACTCTACCGACTGGACGCAGATTGCCTGAGCGCCTTCGAGCAAGCTGTACGGAAGCTGCCAGACGCAGAGATTGTAATCACCTCGACTTGGCGCGAAGCATTCTCCCTCGAACGGATGCGCGGCCTATTCTCTCCTGATATTTCAGCTCGCATTGTTGGCGTGACGCCGATTGACCGGCGGCGAGAAGATCACTATCGCTACCGGGAAGTGCTCGCCTACATGAAGCGGAACGGGAAGTCCGGCGTCCCGTGGGTCGCCCTCGACGATGAGCCGTCACATTACCCGCCGTTTGCGAACCTGATTTTAATAGACGGCCAACGGGGATTCGATTCACATGCGGCAGAACGCCTTGCGAGCACTGTGCAATATGCGAGTTGAAGCTTTCACCGCCAGCCTGCCTCAGACAATCCTCCGCAATGATGCCCGAAAGGAGAAATGAACATGGGGGCTGAGGCTGTAGGGCAGGCACTAGCGGTAATCTTGCTGTGGTCGGGCGTGATCTGGCTCGGTGTCTGGTTCGTTCGCAAGATTAGAACAAAAATCCTTGCAAGATCGAGTCAACAACGCCAGTTCAGACCACGCTGACAGCCACTCCATAAAGTAATCGAAAGTCCTTGCTAAATCTCGTAGACGAAGGAGTCGAAGCGATGAAGATCATCGGGCTTGAAGGAATGACAACGGATGAGATCAATTTCGAGTTGCAGCGCGGCGGAAAGTTCGTCCTGTTCCAATACTGCGTGTCCGTTCTCGTTGTTACGTTCAAGCGCGCCTCGGCTATTTACTTTCTCAAGTCCGGTGAGAACGCCATCGTGAAGGGTCTGCGGTTCACCGCTATTTCGCTGATAGCCGGATGGTGGGGCTTTCCTTGGGGGCCGATTTACACCGTTCGTTCTCTGTTCGTCAATCTTCGCGGCGGCAAGGACATCACTGCGGAGATTATCACCGCAACACAATTAGCGAAAGGATAAGTCGGCCCGCCGCAGTACATGAGTCGCCGGACGAGGAGGATACAATGAAACTTGACGTTTGGAAAATCAGTATTCTTGTTGTGCTGGCTTTTTGTTTGGGATATTTTTACCCGCACAAAACAGTTCATGCACAAGGAATGCTCAAAATTACCGAATCTTACGGGTCTGGGCCTGTTGTGGGAGTTATTGGAGGAGTAAAAGGATTTTCTTGTATTCCAGCACCCAGTGACAGCACATCTTCCGCTAAATGTTACGTCTTGAGTCAATAACGACCTTCGATGTATGCAGTTATTATAGGGAAGCGCGAAGCACGCGGCGGCGGCGAAGCTCGCCGCACACCAACTTGTGAAAAGGGTAGGTAGGCTTTGAGGGGAGAATCGAATGGCTAAAATTTGGGTGTCAATCGCTTTCATATTTTTCGCGGTGTGCGCGAATCTCCCGGCGCAAACCGCACCGCAACTGGCCCAGAACACATTCCCTTCTGTCGTTATGATCGTGACCAGCGATGCCAATGGGCAGCCGCTAGCTCTCGGCAGTGGCTTCTCGGTCGGAGACGCGGTGATCGCCACAAATATGCATGTTATCGAAGGGGCTTCAGCCGCTCGCATAAAAGTGATAGGGCGGCGCGCGACCTACACGGTCGTAGGAGTCATTGGCACCGATCCCACCGCAGACCTAGCCCTTCTGAAAGTCAATGGTCTTAACGCCCCGCCGCTCCAACTTGGGGACAGTAAACAGGCGGCGGTAGGAGACCAAGTATTTGCGGTGGGTAATCCGGAGGGGCTGGAAGGTACGTTCTCAGAGGGAATAGTAAGCGGAATACGAACGGTGGATGCGGACACGCTACTCCAAATAACCGCTCCAATCTCGCCTGGCAGCAGCGGCGGCCCCGTGATTGACTCGAACGGCAAAGTCCTCGGCATCGCGGTGGCCACGTTCAAGGAGGGCCAGAATCTGAATTTCGCGGTTCCGGTCTCGTACCTTAAGGCGTTGCTAGCGCAGGACGCAGGAGCAAAGATCAGGCCGCTTGCTGGGATTGCTGCGCAGAGTTCCAGCCATTCCGTCGTTGCCAAAATGGGAAGTGCTGCCACGGGAAGCGTGACGGGCGGGAAGTTTTCTTGGACAAACGATTATTCGGGCGACTTCACTTTCACAGTGATAAACCACCTTGACCACGATGTAAGGGACATTGAGGGCTTGGTGATTTTTTATGCTCCAGATGGCACCCCGCTCGACACCTCCCCAATCTACTGCGGCGGCGACATCCCTGCGGGCTTAGGAACGAGGTGCGTAGGCTCCGTGGACGACAGCGTACACGCCGAGGCGGACGAGTCGAAAGTGGAATTCCGAATTCTGAACTTCAAAATCGTTCCATAGAGGCTGTGGCTGTTTGTAACGGAGCTAAGAAGGAAAGGGAGGACGCATTCCGTGGCGCATAACGATTACTACGTGGCGATCCGCGACAATGATGGATGGGCTGTCGAACGGCCCAAGGCAGACCGGGCCAGTGGTTTGTTCGAGAGGAAATGGCAAGCGATAAGGCGGGCACATGAACTGGCGGAACACGGTGTTGTTCATGTCCAAAACGAGAAGGGACGATTTGTGAGGTGTAATTGCCCTCAGTGCCGGAAAGTGTAGAGCCTGCAAACAGGCTATTTTCGTCTCCAAAATCTGACGGGCCGGGGCGCGTCGGCGACGACAAGGATTGGCGAGACAACGCGACGGTAGGACGGGAATTATTTCTTCTTCGTCCAGATTCCAGTAGGGCACGGCTCACCTGCGGGGCCACGAGCACGCGCTTCTCGCTCCAAACGAATCTCTAAATTATGAAGTTCGGATGCTTGAACCCATTCAACCTGTTCTTTCCAAGCCCGCTCCCGTGCGATCCACTCCTCTTTGCGCCGTTTTTTTTCACGCGCGGCGGCCTCGGCTAAGCAATTTGCGATTCGGGCTTCGGCGGCGGCTTTCTCGGTTGCAATGCGAGCCTGTTCGGCGGCGGCCTGGTCAGCCTTGCGTTGAGCGGGGGTGCGCATTTTGCTCCGTGAGAATTTCCGCGCGCACGTCGTCGAACAGAATTCTCCGATGCGATTCGGATTCGCTTCGACGGTGAAAACGGCTGCACAAAACGTGCAAGGACGAAATGTGCCTGTCGGGAATAACTGTCTGTTTTTGCTCACGGGTTGCCTTTCTCCAATCATCAGTCCAAAATCAGTCCAAAACCCCCTGCTTCTGGGGCAAAATTGAGGGTGCGGGAGGCGCAAGGCCAGCAGATTCAATGAGACTTAGCGAATGGATGTACAATTCGATTCCCTTCTCCCGCTCCATTCCTACGCTAGGATCGGCTGCTTGTTTTGTTGAGTCTTGTGGATTCGTTCAGGCGTGAGTATTTGAAACTCGTCCCGCCACTAAAATCTCGTTCTCTCTGCGGCGGCTCAACCTACTAGGAACGTCCCCGGCCGCCGCCCCGATCGCGACCACCGCCGCGATCTCCTCGGTCCCCACCGCGGCCGCCTCCTCCGCGCCCGCCGCCTCCACCGTGACGGCCGCGGCCGCCGCCGCGATCAAAGCCGCCGCGATTGCCGCCATCGCTTCGAGGCGCCTGCGGACGCGCCTCGTTCACCTGCAGCGCACGGCCTTCGAGGCTCGCCCCGTTCAGTTGCGAAATCGCCCGCGCGGTATCGTCGTTCGGACCCAATTCAACGAATCCGAATCCGCGCGAACGGCCCGTACCCATATCGCGCACCACGCGCGCCGACTGCACGTCAAAGCCTTGGCTTGCAAAAAATTGATTCAGACTGTCGTCCGTAACTGCAAAGGGCAGGTTCCCGACGTAGAGTTTCGCCATGCGCTTACTCCTTGGGGACTGCAGTTGGGCTGTGGCTTAATTTCAGATGCTCGCGAGAGCCTGCCGGTGGCAGGCCCTCGCTGCGTTTGGTAGGTCAGAGGCCAGTGACGTTGGCGGCTTGCAAGCCCTTCGGGCCGGACACGACGTCGAACTCGACGGCCTGCCCTTCGTTCAACGACTTGTATCCATCCGACTGAATCGCCGAGAAGTGGACGAAAACGTCCTCTCCTGATTGGCGCTGGATGAAGCCATAGCCCTTGCTTGCATTAAACCACTTCACAGTTCCTTGTTCTTTTGACACTTGAGTGTTTCCTCTTCTTTATTTTTAAGCTATTTGCGTCTCGCCACGCCTCCAGCCGTACATCAAAAAAGGCTGCAAGTTTAACTTGCAGCCCCTTTCATCGAATCTAAAGGTTTTACAAGATCAACAAACGCATAGCTACCTTACCATACTTTCCCCTCCGGCGCTAGCGCAATTTTTTCGCCAGCCTGAGGCGACCGCTCCGCGCTCCTTGTAACAATCTGCTGGCTTCAGACTCAATTCTGAGGCAAATTTCTCCGTCGCCATCAATCCAAGCGAGGAATGCATGTCCCTTCGAGTCCGGTGCTTTGCCGTCGCCTTCACCGCGGTCTGTTGCTCCATTCTGACGGCTTTCGCTCCGTCCGCATCGCCGCAGGCGCCCACGCCCGACCAGCTCAACGCCATTTTTTCCGGTATCGCCTCGCCGCAAGAGCCGGGTCTCGCGGTCCTGATTCGTCAAAATGGTCACGCCCTCTTTGAACACGCCTACGGCATGCGCGACCTGCGCTCCGGCTTGCCCATCGACGCGCACACCAATTTCCGCCTCGCGTCTTTCACGAAGCAGTTCACGGCCATGGCTATCATGCTTCTGGTCCACGACGGCAAGCTGCATTACGACGATCATCTCACCGACATTTTCCCGGATTTCCCCGCCTACGGCCACACCATCACCATTCGCAACCTGCTCAATCACACTTCTGGCCTCATCGCCTATGAAGACCTAATGGACAAGCAATACGCAGGCAAACAGTGGTACGAAATTCCGCAGATCACCGACGCCGGCGTTCTCGCGCTCGCCGAGCAGCAGACCAGCACAAAATTTCCTCCGGGCACGAATTGGGAATATAGCAACGGGGGTTACTGCATCCTGGGCGCGATCATCGCGAAGGTTTCAGAAATGCCCTATCCGGAATTTCTGCGCCAGCGCATTTTCGCGCCGCTTGAAATGGACCAGACGGTCGCGCACGTCTACGGAAAGGATGAAGTCGCGAGTCGCGCTTACGGCTACACCAATGACGCCGGCGTGTGGCTCGAAACCGACCAGAGTCCCACATCAGCGACGCTCGGTGATGGCGGCGTTTACACTTCTCTCGACGATCTTGCCAAATGGGACGACGCACTTCGCAATCACACACTGCTCAGCGCCGCGGAATTCCAGCCGGCCGTTACTCCCGCGCCCATTCCGCCCGGCGCGGCGAATTGGCCCAAGGCCGACACTGGCGCGGCGATGGCCTACGGCTTCGGCTGGTTCCTTGATCCCTATCGCGGCCACGCGCGCATGTGGCACACCGGCAGCAGCATCGGATTTCGGACGGTCATCGAGCGTTTCACGGAAAACAATCTCACCATCATCATTCTTTCTAATCGCGGCGACCTGGATACCAGCGCGCTCGCCCTCAAAGCCGCGGATTTATATTTTCCTGTTGGTTCCTATCCAAATTCAACTCAGGGTTTACACGACTTTCTCAGCGCGGCGATTGCTGCGGCAAAAAGTGGCGATGCAGAGACACTGACTAGTGTCATCGACGGAACCGAAATACCGAATTGCCCTCAGTGGGTTACGGCAAACGGTCCGGACAATAACCTCTGGACGGACGTATGTAACCGAACGTTCTTGAAGAATCGCGAGAAGTCTATGCGCGACCTTTTGACGAATATTGCTCGCCAGGACGGAGAGATCGTTGTTCGCAGCGTGAACAAGTCGCCCGGACCCGGTATGGAACTCGGCTGGATTCAGGAGTTGAAGCGGCCCGTCGACATTTACTTCGCAGAATGGGCGAAAACTGGAGCCCCAAGTGACCCACAGACCGATCAGATCGGCTACTTTCTGTTTATCGACGGTGGTTTTCGATGGGACTTTCTAATGGAATTTATCGAGCCTCGAACTGGTCCATCCTTGATCTCGCCTCCGCGAAGAATCAGAACGGTGGTACCCATTTACCCACACGAAGCGGAGGCAAAAGGCACCCAAGGAACTGTGACGCTGCACGTACTGATACAGAAAGACGGTACAGTCAAAATACTGAACGTGGTCTCTGGGAATCCGCTTCTGATTCCTGCGGCCGAAAAGGCCGTCCTTCAGTGGCGCTACGCGCCGCCTCTTTTTAACGGGCAGCCCATCGAAGTGGATAGCACAGTAACTGTAGATTTTGATTTACAACACTGAACTGCGATCGTATGTGAATTCCGGTTAAAACAGGAGCGGTTCCCCGGACGCGGCTAACTCGCTATGATCTCAACAGCACCGGAACGCTGCAAATTCCTACCTGCTTGCTAGCGCCATCCACGCGGCCAGCGCGGCTTTCTTGTGATCCTGCGTCCATGGCGGACCAAGCGTCTTGCCCGCGTTTGCGATTTGCCTTGTCGCTACGGCCGCCGATTTTCCGAGGGCAGCTTTCGCGGCGGCTTCCACGTCGCGTTCGCGCACGCCGGTCACAGCGATTTTCATGCTCTCGCACGCCGTCCAGATCGCGCGGCGGAAAAATTCGCCCTCGGCCGTGTGAATCAGCGGATGCGCAGCCAATATTCCGGCGAGCGACGGAAGTTCGCGCCCGGAAGCCGTCAACACCGCGCAGCGCACGATTCGATAATCACGGCTGCGCAAATTGTCAGCCAACGCGCGAAGCGCATCGTACGCCAGCCGCTGCGACTCCGCCGCACTACGCGCAAGGTATTTTTCCGCTGCGCCCAGAGCCATGGTTTTCGCAAAATGGTACGGCTGCCTTTTTCCGCCGGCTTTCTCGTCGATCACCGCGATGCGTTCCCGGGCAATCACGCTCACGCGGCCGCCTTCGCTCGACACCGCGACCAGCACGCCCCATCCGGAATGCATCCGCACGCCAATCGCCACCGGTTTCATGTTGGAAGGAATGTTCGTGACTTATGCCAGCGCCTTGGGAATCGACGCTTCCCATTTTCCCTGCGCTTTCAAAATCAATTCCACCAGTTCGCGCGCCGCGCCCGCGCCGCCCTTCGCGCGCGTAACGTAATGCGCCGCGCGAATCACCTCAATGGCCGCGTCCGCCACGGCAACCGCCAGCCCCGCCCGCCCCAGCAGCGGCAGATCCGGCAAATCATCGCCCATGTACGCCACTTCTTCATCCTTCACGCCCGCGCGCTTCAAGATTTCCTCGTACGCGCTCATCTTTCGCGCCTGCCCTTGAAACACGAACTCGACGCCCATTTCGTGCGCGCGCTGCGTCGTCGCGGGCGAATTTCGCCCGGTAATCATGCCGCTGCGTAAGCCCACGATCGACGCCAGCTTCACCCCCGCGCCGTCATGCGCGTTGAACATCTTCATGTCCGCGACGCTCCCGTCGGGAAACGCCTGCAGGCAAACCGCGCCATTCGTCAGCGTGCCGTCAACGTCCATCAGCAGCAGCCGGATTTTCTTCGCCCGCCGCTTCACGTCTGCAGACTTTTTCTTCGCCGCCATCGCCACTCGCTCGCCGTCCCTCTAGAAAAGTTGCAGCGTCCACAAATCGTGCAAATGCACCACGCCCTCGATCCGCCGCTCCGCGTCCACCACCACCACCGAAGTAATCTTCCGCTCCTCCATCAGCCGCAACGCGCTCGCCGCCAATTCCGTGCGTGCCAGCGTCACCGGATTTTTGGTCATGCTCTCCGCCGCGGTCAAATCCAGGGCCTCTTTTTTGCGTTTCTCCATCAAGCGCCGCAAATCGCCGTCGGTGACGATGCCGAGCAGCTTGCCGGCCTCGTCCATCACGGTGGTCATGCCCACTTTTTTCCGGCTGATCTCGTACGTCACTTCGGCAATCGTCGCCTGCGGCCCCACGCGCGGAATGGCGTCGCCTGCGTGCATCACGGACTCGACACGCCGCAGCTTTGAGCCGAGCCTGCCCTTCGGATGCAGAGCGGCGAAATCTTCTTCGCGGAATCCTCTGCGGTCAAGCAGCGCAATGGCCAGCGCGTCGCCCATCGCCAGCGCCGCCGTGGTGGAGGCCGTCGGCGCCAGGTTCAGCGAGCAAGCCTCTTCTTTCACCGCAATGTTCAGCGCCACGTCGCTCGCCGCGGCCAGCGTCGACCGCACGCTGCCCGTCATCGTCACCAATTTAATCCCCAGCCGCTTGATGGGCTCGAGCAGCGCCAGCAATTCTTCCGTCTCGCCGCTTTGCGAAATCGCCAGCGCCACGTCTTCGCGCATCAGAATGCCCAAATCGCCGTGCAGCGCTTCCGCTGCGTGCAGAAAAACCGAAGGCGTGCCGGTGCTCGCCAGCGTTGCCGAAATTTTCCGTCCGATCAGTCCCGACTTGCCCAACCCGGTCACCACCACGCGCCCGTTGCACGCAAAAATCATTTCCACGGCGCGCTCGAACTGCTCGTCGAGCCGGTCGATCAATTCGGCGATGGCGTTCGCTTCGATGCGCAGCACGCGCCGCGCCGCCGCGATGCTGCCCGCCGACTTTGCCGGCTTTGACGTCGCCTTCATGCCGTCTCCCATCCGCGCACCAGCGACGCAATTTTCATCAATCGCTCCGCGAGCGGCGGAAACTTCTCCAGCGCCAGCGCATTCGCCCCGTCCGAAAGCGCCTTCGCCGGATTGTCGTGCACTTCCATGAAAATTCCGTCCACGCCCGCGGCCACGCCCGCGCGCGCCAGCGGTTCGATGAACTCCGGCTGCCCGCCGCTCGATTTTCCTTCGCCGCCGGGAAGCTGCACCGAATGCGTCGCGTCAAAAACCACGGGGAAGCCCAATTTGCGCAGAATCGGAAACGAGCGCACATCTACCACCAAATTCTGATACCCAAACGAAGCCCCTCGCTCCGTCACGATAATTTTTTCGTTCCCGGTGCTCGCGATCTTTTCCACCGCGTTGGCCATCTCCCACGGCGACACGAATTGCCCTTTCTTGATGTTCACCGCGCACCCCGTTTTGCCCGCCGCAATCAGCAAATCCGTCTGCCGGCACAAAAACGCAGGAATCTGTATCACGTCGCACACTTCCGCGGCAGCCGCAGCCTGCGAAGTGTCGTGCACATCCGTCAAAATCGGCAGCCCAAATTTCTTTTTGATCTTCGCCAGAATCCGCAGCCCTTCTTTCATTCCCGGCCCGCGAAATGAACCCGACGACGAACGGTTCGCTTTGTCATACGACGCCTTGAAAATCAGCGGCATGCGCAGCTCGCGCGCGATCGCCGCCAGCCGCTCCGCCATCATCATCGCGTGCGCCTCGCTTTCGATGACGCACGGCCCGGCGATGAAAAATAGCGGCGCGCCCGCGCCCATCGCGACCTTGCCCACCGAAAATTTGTGCGTCTTCTCGCTCATTTTCTGCGCGATTATGCCTGAATTTCCCCCAACTCCAAAGACTACGCACCGTTGTCTCGCTTTGCAATCCCGCCATCAGCCTCGGTTGCTTCCGACCAAAAGCGCCCTGCGATTGACACCAGCGCGCGGCGGGCATATCGTTGGCGCAAACATGAAGGAGAAGGAAAAGTAACCTCTAAGTGAGGAGCCGCCATGCGTCTTCCAGCCCCTGTAGCAACGATTCTCGCGGCTTTCGTCGTCAGCGGCTGCGCTTCCGCTGTTTCGCCCCTCTATAACAAGACCGATGCGGTCAGCGATCCCGCTATCGTTGGCACGTGGGTTGGCGGCGACAAAGACAATCAGGACACGGTTCAGATTGAAAGAGCCAAGGACGGTTCCTATCAGGTTACCGTCCATGACACGAAATCCGGCGATGACAGCGTCTACGAAGCGCATCTCGTAAAGCTCGGCAACACCTCGTTCGCCGACCTGCTTCTGACCGACTATCGCCACACCGGCCAAAAGATTGACCTTCCCGCGGGGGCCGTCGCCTTGCACGAGATTGTGAAGTATCGAGTCGCTGGCGACGATCTCGACTGCTCGAGCATCGACGGCGATGCACTCGAAAAGTCCGCCAAGCGGCCCGGCTTTCCGCTCCAGCTTCGCGACACAAAGAAGAGCGGCGGGGACACCGTGATTCTCTCGTCCACCCCAGAGCTTCGCCGTTACTTTGCCGCGCATCCGGCGGATATCTTTGGCGAAGTAGACCACTTCAAGCGCCAGCACTGAGACGCCGCTGGCGACGTTTTAACTCGCCAGCGTTACGAAGCCTTTTCGATGGAGATCGATCCTCTCTCCGTCCGCAGCGTCATGCGCGCGCCACCCTGATTCACCGCGCCGCTGATGCGCGCTCCGTCCCTGCCAACTCTGCCGCTTACGTCGTTCAGCTCCGTGCCGTTTTCGTTCGTGGTCACCGGAAAATCGCAGTGGAAACTCGCGCGCCGTCCGCCGACATAATCCAGATTCACGCCCACCGTTGAGGGCATGCGCACCACGATGCTTCCTCGTTCCGTTTCCAAATCCGCATAACCCGCTAGGCTTTTCGCTTCAATCACCGCGTCCGCCCGGTTCGACGTCAGGTCAAGTCTGCCTTGGATGGCCACGTCGGACAGCCTCACGTCGCCGCGGTTGGTCTCGATGCGAATCGCGCCGCTGGTCGACTTGATGGCAATCGCGGAACGGTTGCTCGAAATTCGAATATTTCCGTCAATCGACGTGATCGCCATGTCCGGCCTGTTGCCGTCGAGTTCGATGTTCGTCTGCCGCGGAACCGCAATCGTCAGGTCTACCTCATCGTCCACGGACACGCAGAACACGCAATTCCAGTTCGGATATTCCACGCGAACGTCCAGCCGGTTCGGCTCGTTGCCGAAATTGACGGTCGTTTCCTTCATCCACCATTCGCGGCCTTTGTCCGAACCGCCCGTGAATATTTTGTGCACGCTCACCACCACTTGATTGGTGTCCGAGCCGGTCACGTGTATCGTGCCCTTGCGATTCTCCACCTCGAGCGTGCCGCCCGAGCTCATCGGAAAGCTGCGCTGGAAAGACTCCGCATCCTGGTCCTGTTGCTGCTGTGAACTCTGCGCAAAAATCGCCGGCGCACCCAGCACAAGCGCCATCGCCATCGCAACAATTATCCCGGTCTTCGCCGCCCTGTTAGATTCAATATGCATCGGCACACCCCCCTCGTCCTAAGAAACGCAGACCAGCCATCAAAAGTTCCTACGGCAGTGGCCGCATCTTACACCCATTTCCATGGAGCCTCCGTTCGGCCATGGTTTTTCGGGTTTCAGCGCCTCGCAGGTGCACCCGGGCTCCAACTTCTTTACAGCCATGAGATAATGGCCTCAGGTCACAGATCGAGACATCGATGCAGTTGTCATGGCAGCCCGCGCCTCCGCAACCCACCCTCCCGGGATTCCACAAGGCATCAGCTTCAATTTCTAATCGCAACACCAAATTATTAGAAATTTGCGCAACTCGCACAAAACACAGCACATCACAATTTCTAATCGATAACTTTGGAAGCCTTTTTAGCAAGCACTGGCAGCAAATCTCCTGCTTGGAAGGGGACCTAATTTCGTGAACGACACCCCTGAGATGGAAAGAATGTCGCGGCCGCTGGCCGAAGTGGACCCCGAAGTCGCCGACGCCCTCAACGACGAAGTGCGCCGCCAGGCCACCGGCCTGGAACTGATCGCCTCGGAGAATTTCATCTCCGAAGCGGTGATGGAGGCCATGGGCTCGGTCTTCAGCAACAAATACGCCGAGGGCTACCCGGGCAAGCGCTACTACGGCGGCTGCGAAAATGTCGACAAAGTCGAGCGCCTGGCCATCGCCCGCGCCAAGGAGCTTTTCGGCGCGGAGCACGCCAACGTTCAGGCGCACTCCGGCACGCAGGCTAATATTTCCGTGTACATGGCCGCGCTGCAGCCGGGCGACACGGTTCTCGGCATGAACCTGGCGCATGGCGGCCATCTGACCCACGGTCATCCCCTGAATTTTTCCGGACGAACGTACAAATTCGTTCCCTACGGCGTCACTAAGGAGACCGAGCGAATCGATTACGACGAAGTGGAGCAGCTGGCGCGCGAGCATCGCCCGAAAATGATCGTCGCCGGCGCGAGCGCCTACGCGCGCATCATTGATTTCGCGAAGCTCGCCGAAATCGCCCGCGCCGTCGATGCGCTGTTCTTCGTCGACATGGCGCACATCGCCGGACTCGTCGCTGCGGGAATTCATCCTAGCCCGGTGCCGCACGCCGATTTCGTTTCCACAACCACGCACAAGACCTTGCGCGGCCCGCGCGGCGGCATGGTGATGTGCCGCGAGAAATTCGCGAAAGAGCTCGACAAGCTGACGTTTCCGGGGCTGCAGGGCGGCCCTCTCGAGCACATCATTGCAGCGAAAGCGGTTTGCTTCAAGGAAGCGATGGAGCCTGGCTTCCGCGATTATCAGAAGCAGGTGGTCGCCAATGCGCGCGCGCTCGCCACGGGAATCGCTGCGGCCGGTTTTCGTATCGTCACCGGCGGCACAGACACGCACCTGTTTCTCGTCGATCTGCAATCGCGCGGCTTAACGGGACGCGATGCCGAAACGGCGCTGGAACGCTCGGGCATCACCGTGAATAAAAATGCCATTCCCTTCGACACGCAACCGCCGATGAAGGCCGGCGGCATTCGCGTCGGAAGCCCCGCCGTGACCACGCGCGGCATGAAGGAAAAAGAAATGGAACAGATCGCCCGATGGATCGCGGAAGTCTTGTCACAGATTCAACCGTCGGCTGCCGCCGAAAAAGCTCCCGTGCAAGCATCCGACACGGAACGTCGCGTGCGTGCCGAAGTTGCGAAGTTCGCTGCGCGCTTCCCGCTCTACGCCCAGCGCCTCGCCGAAGCCGACGCCGCCCAGCACGCACAACCCACTTCCACCACCGCGTGAGAAAAAAGTATGGAGTGTCGCGAAACTTTCAAACGGCTTCGACTTTCAGTTCCGTGACGGCGCCGTCGCGGATCAGAAATGCGCGCACGGGCTGCGGCGCGCCGGGCAAGGATGAAAGAATGGAGTACGGCGTCTCCGGATAGAACGCGCGCTCCACGTCGCTGCGCGACGGCCGATTCTCCCCCGCCGGATGAGAATGGTAAATTCCCATCATGTGCAGCTTCGCCGCGCGAATGTCTTTCATCACGCGAAATAATTCTTGCGGTGCGATTTCATACGCGGTCGCGCTCGCAAGCGCGTTCGGCGCCGGAAAAATGTGGGTGATGATTCCGTCGCGTCCTGCAAGCACGCCGCAACATTCCTGCGCCGAAGTTTTCGCCGCTTCCGCGCGCATCGCGGCCAGAATCTCGGCCCGGATTCGAACCACTGGAGTCACGTTGCTCAGAGGCTAACACGCGCGCGGCAAGCAAAGTAAGGCGCTGCTTGCGCAACGCCTCAGCGTGAGTGATTTGACGCGCCGCTAAGCCTTGGCGGCTTGGCGGCGTAGGAAAGTCGGGACATCCAAATCGTCCGCGGCAACTTCCTGAATCACATCGGTGACGTTGCGCGCGACCTGCGCCACGACGTCGGGATGCTGCGGCTCCGGCGCGCGTTCCGCCTTCCACGTCTTCGGCAGATACGAAGGCCGCGTATGCGTCCTCTTATTGGCCACTTCGCGGAAGCCCGCAGCGATCACCGTGATTTTCACGGACTCCTTCATGGCGTCGTCCATCACCGCGCCGAAAATAATGTTGGCGTTTTCGTGCGCGGCTTTCTGGATGATGGAGGAAGCTTCGTGCACTTCGTGAAGGCTAAGCGTCGACGAGCCAGTGACGTTGATCAGAATCCCCTGCGCGCCCTGAATGCAATTGTCTTCGAGCAGCGGGCTGTTGATGGCGCGATTCGCGGCGTCGATGGCGCGATTCGAGCCGGTGGCGACGGCCGTGCCCATCACCGCGTAGCCTTGGCCGGACATGATGGTCCTGACGTCGGCAAAGTCGCGATTGATGATGCCGGGAATGGTGATGATGTCGCTGATGCCCTGCACTGCCTGACGCAGAATATCGTCGGCGATGCGGAACGCCTCGAAGAAACTGGTGCCGTGCTCGACGGTTTCCATAAGGCGTTCGTTGGGAATCACGATGACCGTGTCGACGCAACCAATCAGCTCGCCAAGCGACTGCTCCGCCTGCTGCATGCGGCGTTTGCCTTCGAACGCGAAGGGTTTGGTGACGACGGCGACGGTCAACGCGCCGAGCTCGCTCGCGAGATTGGCAACGACAGGCGCAGCGCCGCTGCCCGTGCCGCCACCGAGACCGCTGGTGACGAACACCATGTCCGCGCCGTCGAGCGCTTCGAGGATTTTCTCGGTGTCCTCAAGCGCCGCCTTGCGTCCCATCTCAGGATTTGCTCCTGCGCCCAAGCCCTTGGTGAGCTTGGTGCCGAGCTGCAATTTGAGCGGCGCTTGCGAAAGCTTGAGCGCCTGCAAGTCCGTATTGGCCGCAATGAATTCCACGCCTTCCACCTTGGCGCGAATCATGCGGTTCACGGCATTGCAGCCACCTCCGCCGACGCCGATCACTTTGATTCGGGCGCCGTTCTGTAACTCTTCACTGAATGAAACTCGCAATCCTGATTCTTTAGGCGTCATGCTTCCTCCCCTCAGTTTCCCGCAAAAAGACTTTTCAATTTTTCCGTCCAACCGCCGGAACGCTGCGCCGCGTGGCGGCGGGCGCGCGCGCCGTAGAGCACCAAGCCGACGGCAGCCGAGTACTCGGGCTGAGAAACCCCTTCAGTGATTTCGGCGAGCCCGCGCGGCGAAGCCAGGCGCACCGGCAAGCGAAAAACTTTTTCGGTGAGCTCGACGAATCCGCGCAACTGCGCACCGCCTCCGGTAAGCACCAGGCCGGCAGGGATTTGTGAGTCGAGTCCCGCACGGCGCAATTCCTCGCGCAGCATGGTCAAAAGCTCGTGCGCGCGCGGCTCGACAATCTCACACAGATTGCGCGCGAAAATCGTGCGCGGCGGACGGTCACCGACGCTGGCGATTTCGATGGGCGTGTCTGTGCCCATCAATTCGCGCCAAGCGCAGGCGTGTTCGCGCTTGATGCTCTCGGCCTCGGGGATCGGCGTGCGCAAACCAACGGCAAGATCATTGGTGAAATGATCGCCGCCGATGGCAACGGCAGAGCTGTGGCGCACCATGCCACCGGAAAAAGCAATCATCTCCGTGGTGCCGCCGCCGATATCGAGCAGACAGCAGCCGAGTTCACGTTCGTCCTGGGTGAGACAAGCCTCGGCGGAGGCGAGTGGCTCGAGGACCGTGTCGCTGACGACGATGCCCGCCTTGTTTACGGCGGTGACCACGTTCTGCGTAGCGGTAGCCGACGTAGTGACGATGTGCACGTTCACTTCGAGCTTCTGGCCGACCATGCCAATGGCGTCACGAATGTTGTCCTGCGAATCGACGAAAAATTCCTGTGGCAGGACGTGGAGGACTTCGCGGTCTTCGGGAAGTTTCACGCTCTTCGCGACTTCGATGGCGCGACGAACGTCTTCGCGATGGATGTCGCGAGGGCGAGGACCGAGGGCGATGCCTCCGTGGCTGTTCACTCCGCGCACGTGGCTGCCCGCGATTCCAATCAGCGCGGATTCCACCGGGACGCCCACAATGTTTTCCGCTTCCTCAACGGCGCGACGAATCGAACTGACCGCAAGTTCAAGATTCACGATTTGGCCTTTGCGCCAGCCTTTGGACTCCGCCGCACCGAGACCTGCAAATCTCACAACGCTGCCCTGCTCGTCGATTTCGCCGACGAGGGCGCAGGTCTTCGTGCTGCCGATATCGAGCCCTACCAAGTAACGATCCTTTTTCCCCAAACTCGACTTCCTCTCAATCCTCGAAAAATCTGTCAGCGGCTAACGTTGGCGTGGGCCGCATGTTTTTTCGTGTGATGCACCGGCTTCGACGTGGATTTCGATTTCGACCTGGCCCTCGCTCTCGATTCGATTTTGTGCGCCGACCGCGACGTCACGGGCTTACCTTCTGATGCGAGCCGCGCGTGCGATGCCGGTGCGGCCCTGCGCACGGGCGCAGCTGCGATTGGCGCGGCTGTTGTCTTCGCCACAGGCTGCGAAGCGGGCGCGGGATTCTCCGGGTTGACGACAACCTCGCGCTCGAATCGCAAATCCACCGACGCGACGCGACCGGCGGCCTGCTCCCATTGACCGATGTTGTTCAAGAGGACTTGAAACTTGTCATGAAAATCGCCGTTGCCGAAGTGCACCAAGAGCGCAC
Organism: uncultured Acidobacteriota bacterium; assembly: GCA_963811805.1. Lineage (GTDB taxonomy): Bacteria > Acidobacteriota > Terriglobia > Acidiferrales > UBA7541 > DAHUXN01. Next base: position 166,994 of record CAWESU010000001.1, read on the forward strand.
CCGGCACCGCGGCGCCCGCCCCTTGCAAACCCGCAAAAGTTGCCTGGACGTCGTTCGCGTCGGAGAGATCAATTTCGCTGACTGAATCCCCGGCGTCGGAGCGAACGTCGCGAATCTGAGTCATAAAATCGGACATAAGCTGCATGCGGCGCGCGCGATCTTCGCGAGGCATGACGGCAGTGATACCGGTGACCACGGGGAAATGAAAGTCGGCCTCCAGCGGGCGATCCAGAATCATTCCTGCCTTGTCCGCGAGAAAAAGATCCGTTCCGTCGCGGACAAAAGCGATGGGGGTGCGCTCCACGATTTCGACTTCGACGCGATTGGGCAGTGCGCGGCGCACGGTGGCGCTTTCGACCCACGGAAGCGCTTCGATTTCCGCGCGGCGCGTAGCCAGCGGCACACGCAGGACGCTACGGCCGCGATCGGGCGAAAAAATCTCCAGCACGCTCGCACGCGCGACGAAATGATTGCCGGTCAGGTCGACCTGGCTCGGGCTTGCGAGCGCCACTGCCGGAGAGGTAAGCAAGAATTCGCCGAGAGCAAAAATCGCGCCCGCGCACGCGGCGAGGAGAACGACAATAAAAGCGACACGAAAGTAGCCCTTCCACGCCTTCTTTCCGAACTTGCGGCGCTTGATCTCGACCGGCTTTTGCCGGCGAAGATAACGCGGCTCCTCTTCCGCGAGCACTTCCTGCGGATACGCTTCTGTCTCGATTTTTTTCAGCTTTGCCAAACCTTCTTCCCGTCCTCGCGCGGCCCCTCGTTACGGACTTACGCGCGTCTTGGGCTGCTCGGTACCAAGCAGCAGCGCCAGCTCATCGAGCGAGCGATTCACCGTTCCTGCGCCGATGGCCAAGATCGCGTCACCGGGTTGGGCTTCACGCAAAAGAATTTCGACGCCCCTTTGGAGCGTGTTCGAAAAGATGACGTTTTTGTGGCCCGCGGCGGAAATGGCTTCCGCGAGTTTCTGGCCGGTGACGCCATCGATGGGCGCTTCTCCGGCGGCGTAAATTTCCGAAACGACGAGCACGTCGGCCAAGTTGAAGGCGCGACAGAAATCGTCCCAGAGATGCTTGGTGCGCGTGTAGCGATGCGGCTGGAAGAGCACCAGGAGGCGCTTGTAATTGCAGCCTCGCGCAGCTTCGAGCGTGGCGCGAATTTCGGCGGGATGATGGCCGTAGTCATCGATCAAAGTGACGCCCGCGAAGGCGCCTTTGATCTCGAAGCGGCGGCCAACGCCAGCGAACTTGTGGAGGCCTTCGCGAATGAGATCGGCGGGAATGCCGAGATAGAGCGCGACCGCGGCGGCCGCAGCGGCATTGCGGACGTTATGAATACCGGGCGGCGAAGGCAGGTGGAATTTTCCGAGGTCGTCTCCGTGATAGGTGAGCCGGAAATAACTGTCGAGGCCGGCGAGCTCGATATCGCTGATGACCAGGTCGGCCTGGTTCGAAACGCCGTAAGTGACGACGGGGCGTTTCACGCCGGGCAAAATGGCCTGGACGTTGGGCTCGTCGAGCGAGAGCACGACAGCGCCATAGAACGGGACGCGATTGACGAATTCGAGAAAAGTGGACTGAATTTCCTCGAGCGAATGATATTGGTCAAGATGCTCGCGGTCGATGGTGGTGACGACAGCGACGACGGGGGCGAGGAGAAGAAAGGAGCGGTCGCTCTCGTCCGCTTCGACGACCATGTAATCGCCCTGTCCAGCGCGAGCGTTGGTGCCGGCCGCGTTGACGCGGCCGCCGACGACAAACGTGGGATCGAATCCCGCGGCGGCCAAGACGGAAGCAATCAGCGAAGTGGTGGTGGTTTTACCGTGAGCGCCGGCGACGGCGATTCCATACTTCAGGCGCATCAGCTCGGCGAGCATTTCCGCGCGCGGAATCACTGGGATTTTTTGTTTGCGGGCTTCGACGATTTCGGGATTGTCGGGACGAACCGCGGAGGACGCCACGACGACCTGCGCGCCATGGACGTTTTGCGCCGCGTGGCCGTTGAAGATTCTGGCGCCGAGATTGCGGAGGCGCTCGGTGGTGCCGGAGGGCTTGGCGTCAGAGCCAGAGACCGCGTAGCCAAGCGCCAGCAGAACTTCCGCGATGCCGCTCATGCCGCTGCCGCCGATGCCGATCAGGTGAATGCGTTGAAAATTGCCGAATGGAATGCTCATTTGCGAACAACCCCCTCGATGATGTCCACGATATCGACGACGGCTCGCGGACGACCGAGCGCATGCGCGCGCTCTTCGATCTCCTCGATTTTGGGGGGCTGGTCCAAAAGGGAAAGAATTTCGTTGGCCAGGCGCTGCGGCTTCAGCTGCTCCTGCGGAATCACGCGCCCGGCGCCGGATTGCGCCATGAACTGGGCATTGCGAAGCTGATGACTGTCTGTAGCGGCACCGAAAGGGATGAAGATGGCGGCACGCCCAGCGGCGGCAATTTCAGCCACCGTGATGGCGCCTGACCGGCAAACGATCAGGTCGGCCTGTGCAAACCTTTCCGCCATGTTCCCGATGAAGGGGCTAACCTCCGCATTGAATTCGAGCCGAGCATAGGCTTCGCGAACCGCATTATAGTCGTGTTCGCCGGTCTGATGCACGACGAAAAGCTGATTTTTTTTCGGGACGAGCAGGCCCAGGGCGCCGATCATGGCTTCGTTGATGGAGTGGGCGCCGCGGCTGCCGCCGGTGACGAGGAGCGTGAACGGGGAGCGGTGCGGACGATGCCGCGGCGCACTGAAAAACTCAGCGCGCACGGGATTGCCGGTGGCGGTTGCCTTGGCGCCAAAGCGCGCGGCTGTTTCCGGGAAGCCCGTGGCGATGCGCGTGGAGAAGCGCGCCAGCATGCGATTGGTGAAACCGGGCTCGCGATTGGGCTCGAAAAGGACGGTGGGCACGCCGCGCATCGCCGCGAGCAGCATCACCGGGCCGGACGCGTAGCCGCCGACGCCGAACGCGGCGCTGAATTCGAATTCGTGGCGGCGGAGAATTTCCGCGGAGTCCCAAAAACCGAAGCCGAGCGTCGCGACATTGCGAACGAATTTCATTCCGCCAATTCCCTTCAGGCCTGCGACACGAATCGTCTCGAGCGGCAGGCCCGCTTTCGGCACTAGTTTCGCTTCGAGTCCGTTTTGCGTGCCAACCATCAAGACTTCCCTCTTGCTTTCGGCGCTCGCGTCCGCGCCCGGACTTGCATTTGCCGCACCGCGGCGCAGCCACTCTTGCGCGACGGCGATGGCCGGAAAAACGTGGCCGCCAGTCCCTCCACCGGCAATGAGCAGCTTTCTCGTGTCGGCCATACGCGAGAACTTAAACTGCTTCCGCGTGCTGGCTGATGTTCAAGAGCACGCCGGTGGCCAGCAGCATCACCAGCAAACTTGAACCGCCGTAGCTGATGAACGGCAGCGGAATCCCTTTGGTCGGCATCAGGCCGAGAACGACGCTGAGATTGACCAGCGCCTGGCCGGCGACGAGCGTGGTGATTCCCAGCGCCAGCAGGCGGCCGAAAACGTCGGGCGCACGAAACGCGGCGCGAAATCCGCGCCAGGCGTAGACGCCGAAGAGCGCAACGATGACGAGCGCGCCGATGAAGCCGAGTTCCTCGCAAGTGACCGCGAAAATGAAGTCGGTATGCGCCTCGGGCAGATAAAAAAGTTTTTGCTTGCTCTCCATCAAGCCGACGCCGCTGAGGCCGCCGGAGCCGACGGCGATGAGCGATTGCAAAAGCTGAAAGCCGCGGCCTTGCGGGTCGGCATCGGGCGAAAAGAAAGCCAGGACGCGATCGTAGCGATATTGCGCATGGATAATCAGCAGCCAGATCGCGGGCACGGCGGCAGCGGCCAGTCCGGCGATGTATTTCATCGACAAGCCCGCTTCAAAGAGCATGGCGACGGCTACGAGGAAAATCATGCAGGAGGTGCCGAGGTCCGGCTCGCGAAGAATGAGAGCAAGCATCACGACCACCGGGCCGAGGGCGGGGAGAAGCGTGTGCTTCCAATCGTTGACGCCAACGCCGCCGGGCCGCGAGCGCAATTCCAAAAACCAAGCGAAATACAAAATCACGACAAGCTTGGCAAACTCGGAGGGCTGCAGGCTGAGGGGCCCGGCGTGAATCCAGCGATGCGTGGCGTGGGTGCGGTCGAGGAACAGAACGCCGATAAGCATGAGCAATGTGAGCGCGATGCTGGGATAAATGATGCGCGGCTGGCGGAGCTTGCGATAATCGAAATTCATCGAGCGAATCATTCCAAACAGGCCAAGAGCGAGGAAGACGAGCTGGCGCTCGAGAAAGACGTAGCCGTTGCCGTACATTTGCTTGGCGGTGACGGCGGAGGCGCTGAAGACCATCACTACGCCGATGAGGCAAAGCGCCAGCGTCACGTAGAATAATTTGCGATCGGGCTGCAAACTTCGCGGCATGCTTGCTTTATCCTCTCCTCGTTGAATTCTGCAGAGCGCTTTCGGCGGCAAGGCGCGCGACAATTTCCTTGAATTCACGCCCGCGCGCTTCGAAATTTTCGTACTGATCGAAACTGGCGCAGGCGGGTGCGAGGAGCACCGTATCGCCGGGCTTGGCGAGTTCGAGCGCGGCGGTCACGGCGCGTTCGAGGGTGCCGGCGTGCTGCATTTGGACGGCGCCTTCGAGTTCCGAGGCGATTTTGTCCGCTGCCGCGCCAATTAGCAGAACGAGCTTCGCTTTTTGCCGCAACGGCTCGCGCAGTGGCGAGTACGGGCTGCCTTTGTCTTTTCCGCCCAGAATGACAAAGAGCGAGCCAGGAAAAGCTTCGATGGCTTTGAGGGTGGCGTCGACGTTCGTGGCTTTGGAATCGTTGTAGAAACCGACCCCGCCAATGTCGGCGACGAATTCCAGGCGATGCTCCACGCCCGGAAAAGTCCGCACCGCTGCTTCGATGGCATCAGTGGGCGCGCCGGCCAGAATCGCCGCCGTGGAAGCAGCTAGAACGTTCTCCAAGTTATGCTCGCCGCGCAGCGGGATATCGCTCCGACGCATCAACACGCTTTCGTTGCCCTCCCGGCGAAAGAGAATTTGCTCGCCGCGCAGAAATGTCCCGGCCGCCAGACGCTTCTCGCGGCTGAACCAGAATATTTGCCCGTGCGCGGGGCCGCGCTGCGCGACTTGAGGGTCATCGGCGTTGAGCACGGCGGCATCGCGATCGAGCATGTTCTGAAACAATTTTTGCTTGGCGCGCGCGTATTCTTCAAACGAGCCGTGGCGGTCGATGTGGTCCGGCGTTAGGTTGAGCAGCACGCCGACGTCGGGGCGAAACGCGTCGATGGTTTCGAGCTGAAAGCTGCTGACCTCCGCAACGGTGACGGTCGAGTCGCTCGAAGCCTCGACTCGCGCGAGCAGGGGCGTGCCGATGTTGCCGCCGACCAGGACAGGGATCTTTGCCGATTGCAGGATATGGCCCACCAGCGCGGTGGTGGTCGTTTTTCCGTTGGAGCCGGTAATGGCGACGAGTTTCCCGCGTAGCAGCCGCCAGGCCAGCTCAATTTCGCTCCATACCGGAATGCCGCGATTGCGCGCCAGTTCCAAGCCGGATAATTTCGCCGGCACTCCGGGGCTGACGATGATGAGATCCTGATTCACGAAAATTTCAGGGCGCGAGACACCGAACTCCAGCGTTACTCCGGCAGCGCGTAATTTCTCCGCCGTGCTCGCCAGCGCCGTTTCCGGCTTTTCGTCAATTCCGGTCACACGAGAGCCATACGCCGCGCAGAAAAGCGAGACGACGAGTCCTGTTCGCGCCAGTCCAACGACCAGCACGCGCTTGCCCTCGAGATCGACACCCAACCGCACGTCCTTACCTCAGTTTCAAAGTGGTCAGCGAAAAAAGCGCGAAGACCAGCGCCGCAATCCAAAAGCGCACGATGATTTTCGATTCGCTCCAACCCAGCAGCTCGAAATGATGATGCAGCGGGGCCATGCGAAAAACACGCTTGCCGCGCAACTTGAACGAACCAACTTGAATGATCACGGAAAGCGCTTCAACCACGAATATGCCACCGATGAACAGCAGCAGAATTTCCTGCTTGATGATGACCGCGGTCACGCCGATGACTCCGCCCAGCGCCAGGGAGCCCACGTCACCCATGAACATCTCCGCGGGATGGGCGTTGTACCAAAGGAAGCCGAGCGACGCGCCGACGACGGAGCCGCAGAAAATCGTGAGTTCACCGACCTCGGGAATTCTCTGGATGTCCAGGTATTCCGCGAACCGGGCGTGGCTGCTGATGTATGTCAAGATGGTGAGCGCGCCAGCCGCTACGACCACGCATCCGATGGCCAGCCCGTCCAGGCCGTCGGTCAAATTGACGGCATTCGAGGCGCCGACGATGACGAATACGAGGAACACCACAAACGGCAAAAACGCCAACGGCCAGATGTAGGTGTGCACAAGAAGTGAGCGAACCACCAAATCAGGATGGAGTTTCTTGAAAAAGGGCACGCTCAATTCCGTCGAGTATGCGCCGTGTTGCTGCAGCGCCAGAAGAACTGCTCCCACGGCGACGCAGGTCAGCACTTGATAGAAGAATTTTGTCCTGGGACTCAGGCCCATGCTGCGCTTGCGCACCACTTTGTTGTAATCGTCGAGAAAGCCAATAATCGCGAAGGCCACGGTGGCGCCCATGGCTAGCAGAGCGTAAGGGCTGCGCAAGTCGGCCCAGAGCAGCGTGGGCACGACGATGGCGGCAACGACGAGCACACCGCCCATGGTGGGCGTGCCAGCTTTGGCTTGGTGCCGCTTGGGCCCTTCCTCACGGATATATTGGCCGATTTGCAACTGGCGCAGGCGGCGAATGGTCCATGGGCCAAAGGCAAGAGTGAGAAACAGTGCGGTCAAGCTCGCGAGCGCCGTGCGCACAGTGATGTAGCGGAACACGTTGAGCGGGCTGTAATGCGGGCGGAGGATTTCGACGAAAAGGTAGTAAAGCATCTCAGCCGTTCCTCTCGCGCGCAACCTGAGCCACTTCGGTACGCGTCTCGGCCATCGTGAACTTCCCGCGCAGCGCGGCGGCGATGGATTCCATATGCACGCCGCGGGAGCCTTTGACCAGCACCAAGTCTCCGGGCGCGACGAACTCCACCAGCTTCCGCGCAGCTTCTTCGGACGAAGCGAACATTTGCGTCAGCTCCGCTGGATAACCAGCTTCAATGGCCCCCTGCACGATTCGTTCCGCGTCGCCGGCGACGCCAAAAATCCAGTCGATTTCGCGGTTTGCCGCTGCGTATTTGCCGGTTTTCTCGTGCAACTCGCCCGAAGCCGGGCCGAGCTCGCGCATTTCGCCGGCCACCAGAATGCGCCGGCGGTAGCCCGGGGTGGCCACAAGCAGGTCGATCATGCGTTCGAGCGCCATGGGATTGGAATTGTAGCAGTCGTTAATCACGGCAAATCCGGCCGCGAATTTCAGGAATTCGCCGCGCATCGACCCCGGTTGAAGCGCCGGAAGTGCTTTCTTTGCAATGGCGGCGGTGATTCCCCATTCGCTGGCGGCGGCGAGAGCGGCAAGGGCGTTCAAGACGTTATGACGGCCCGCGAGAGGCAGGTGCAGCCGCGTCAGTTCCTCCGGGCTTTCGTAATCGAACGCGGAGCCTTCCATGCCGCAGTCTTCGATGTTTTCTGCCCGGAATTCGGCCGTTTCCGACAGGCCAAAGCGCAAAACGCGGCCGCGGAAACCCTCTGCGAATTTCGACACCCGCGGGTCGTCGGCGTTGAGCACGGCGACTGGTGCTGCGCCTCCGAGGCCCTCGATTAGCTCGCGTTTGGCTAGCGCAATTTCATCCACCGAGGAAAAAAATTCCAGGTGAACGGGCGCGACATTGGTCACCACGCCCACGTCCGGCCGGGCAATTTCGGCCAGGCGCGCCAGTTCGCCACGATGGGACATGCCCAGTTCGACGACCGCGGCATCGTGTTCGTCGGTGAGGCGAAAAAGCGTGAGCGGCAAGCCGTATTCGTTATTCAGATTCCCCTCGGACTTCAAAACGCGAAACCGCGCGGCCAGCAACGCCGCAAGAATTTCCTTGGTAGTTGTTTTCCCCGCGGAACCCGTAACCGCAGCGATGCGCCGTCCCGGCTTGGCTTTGCGCCACTGGCCGCAGTAAACGCGCGCGAGTTCCTGGAGTCCGCGCAGCGTATCTTCGACAACCAGGAGCTTGCCGCGAATTTCTTCGGGATAGTGTCCGGCGCGGCCTGCCTCCACCACGGCCGCCGCGGCTCCGCGCTCGAAAGCGGCAGTGACGAAATCGTGGCCATCGAATCGCGGGCCGCGAATGGCGACAAAGAGCTCTCCACGCTGGACGGTTCGCGAGTCAATCGAGACGCCGGCCAGCCCGGCCAGGGAATCGGCAAGCGGGGGAGTTGAAACACCCAGAGCATTCGCCACGTCTGCCACCGTCCACCGCATCGCGTCTCCACAGGGCTGGAGGTCACTGTTTCCAAGTAAACTTTTCGAATCCCTACTTCAATTGCTCGTCGCACCATAGCCGTGCCCGCGCAGGACGCGGCGAGCGACTTCGCGATCGTCAAATTCGACGGGCCCGTCGCGAAGAACTTGATAGGTTTCATGTCCTTTGCCGGCGAGCAAAACAATGTCGCCGGGCTTGGCCTCATTCACGACAATCTCGATGGCTTTCTCGCGGTCCGCCTCGATGAAGTATTTAGCACCGGTTTTTTGCAGGCCGACGAGCACGTCGTTGATGATGCGTAGCGGGTCTTCGCTGCGCGGATTGTCGCTGGTCAAGACCACGATGTCGCTCAAGGTTCCGGCTGCTTCGCCCATGAGCGGGCGCTTGGTGCGGTCGCGATCGCCGCCCGCGCCGAAGAGCGTGATGATGCGGTTGTTCGCGGACAATTCGCGCGCGGTCGAAATCAGATTGCGCAGCGCGTCGTCGGTGTGCGCGTAATCGACAATCACCAAGAAAGGCTGGCCCGCAGCGATGCGCTCGAACCTGCCGGGAACAGCATCCAGGTCGCGGATGCCGCGTTCGATAGCGGCGCTGTTTACATCGAGAGCGATTCCCGCGCCGATCGCTGCAAGAATGTTGTACACATTGATTTTTCCGACCAGCCGCGATTGCACTTCGATTTTTCCGACCGGCGTTTGCGCCGTGAATTCCAGGCCGGAAAACGCGAGCGGATATTTCGGCGCCTTGATCTGCGCGCCATTTTTCAGGCCGTAGGTGAAGGTGCGCAGCGCAATTCCTTCGAGTTGTTTTCCGTACGGATCGTCGGCGTTGATAACGCCTACGTCCGCGGGGCCCGCTCCGGTGCCTTGGAACAAGCGGCGTTTGGCAGCGAAGTATTCTTCGAAGGATTTGTGATAATCGAGATGGTCGCGCGTCAAATTCGTGAAAACGGCCGTGGCAAAATGGCAGCCCCACAAGCGGTCCATGGCCAAAGCGTGGGAGCTTGTTTCCATCACGACGGCTTTGCCGCTTTCGTCGCGCACTTCCGCGAACATCTGCTGTAAATCGAGCGATTCGGGGGTGGTGTTGACGGCTTCACGGCGTCCGCGCGGCGTGCGCGCACCGATGGTGCCGATCAGGCCGGTGCGTACTCCGCCAGCGTGCAGAATTGAATCGACCAGATAAGTTGTCGTGGTCTTCCCATTCGTTCCGGTGACACCGACGAGCTTCAGAGTTTTCGCGGGATGGGAGTAGAAATTTGCGGACGCTGTTGCCAGCACGCGCCGCTGCGCGCCGGGCTGGATCTGGACCCAGGCAATTTGGCTAGGAACTTGCGTGCTGCGCGGCGCTTCGCTGGCGATGGCTGTGGCACCACGCTCGAGCGCGCTGGCGACATATTTGTTTCCGTCCTCTTTTTCGCCTTTCAATGCGAAGAAGAGTGCGCCGGGCTTCGCTTTTCTGCTGTCATAGATGATGGAACGAATCTCGAGCTCGTTCGAACCGCGAATCGCGGCGATTTCCGCGCCGGTAAACAAGTCCCCCAATTTCATGGTTCGCTTTGCGACTGCCACGCCTCCACCCTTCGGCCCGGACTTTCCACTGCTGCTCGAATGTGATCCCTTTAGCCCTATTAATTGTTGCTTGGCGATGTGCCCGAAGCATCAGCGCTGCGCCCAAAATGCACGATGACCTTGGCCCCAGGCAAAACTTTCGTTCCGGCGTCCGGACTCTGATCCAGCGCAACGCCATCGCCGACAAGAATGGGTGTCAAGCCAAGGCGCGAGCAGGCTTCGATGACGGCGCGCACGCTCTGGCCGGTCAAACGCGGAACAGTCACCGCCTGGCCTTCGGCGACCGCTACCGTCGATGAAATCGGCACAGTCGCGCCGATGGTTGTTCCGGCAGTTTCAACTGACGCGTCGGAGCTGACGCTGCGCTTCGCGCGCGGCGCGAAGCTCAAGCCACCAGGAACGCGCGCCTTTTTTTGCAGGGACGCGTTCTCGAGGGTGGTCATTTCCGGCATGTCGTGAGGGACGTTCAGATACGCCAACACCTGTTCGGCAACTTGCTTAAAGATCGGGCCGGCTGTGGGGCCGCCCTCATGTCCACCCACCGGAGAATCGAGATTCACCAGGATGGTAACCACAGGATTGTTCACCGGTGCATAGCCGATAAACGACGCGTTGTACTGTGTCTTCGAATATCGCCCCGTTGCGGGGTCGATCTTTTGCGCCGTGCCCGTTTTTCCGGCGGCGGTATAATCAAACGGCTGCGCGAAACCCTTACCCGTCCCGACGAGGACGACTTGTTCCATGAGGTTCCGCATGGTGGCGGCGGTGCTTTCGTCGATCACGCGCCGGGGATCGGGATTGCCCTGCATAACCAACTGGCCCCCGCGGAGGACCTGGCGGATGATCTGCGGCTTGCGCAGGGTGCCACCATTGGCGATAGCGGATTCCGCGGAGATCATTTGAATGGGCGTGACGCTGATTTCCTGGCCGATCGCAATATAACCGATGGAAGTGGCTGTCCACTCGTCCAAGGGCCGCAATAGCCCTCTGTTCTCGCCAGGGAGCTGGATTCCCGTCAGCTGGCCGAAACCGAAGCTGCGCATGTACTCGTAGTATTTTGGCGCACCCAAACGCAGCGCAATCTTGATCGAGCCGACGTCGCTTGAGTACACCAGGATTTGCTCGACCGACAACAGGCCATACGGTTTGTGGTCGTGAATCAACTGACCGGCTAAGACGATGGAGCCCATCTGGCAGTCGAAGATCTGGTTCGCTTGGACGACGCCTTCTTGAAATGCGGAGGAAAACAAAATTGTTTTGAAGATCGAGCCGGGCTCGTACGCCGACGACACCGCGCGGTCAACAAAATCGTCGGGTGGATAGGTGTGCGCCTTGTTGGGATCGAAGGTCGGCCAATTGGCCACCGCCAGCAGTTGGCCGGTATTGGGATCCTGCACGACCACCGAGCCGCCTTTGGCATGAGTTCTAGCCAGCCCATCGGCGAGCGCTTTTTCGGCGATGTATTGGATTGTTTGGTCGATCGTTAGAACGACCGTCTCGCCACTATCCGAGGGCGTCTCGCTACTGCGGTCCAGGTACTGACGCCGGGCGTCTGCCAGCACGAGGATGCGCCCCGGGCGTCCGCGGATTTCCTTGTCCAAGGAATATTCGACGCCGCCAAGTCCGTGCTCATCCACGTCGACGTAGCCAAGCAGAGCTGCCGCGAGGGCGTGCTCCGGATAGAAGCGTTTGTTTTCCTTCTGGAAGTAAATTCCACGCAGATTGAGGGCCTGGATGCGCGCGGCCTGCTCCGGCGTAATTTTCCTGGCAATCCAAACGAAAGAGCGTGATTCCACAAGCTTCTGCTGAATTTCGTCCGCCGGCGTTCCCAAGACGTGTGCAAGCAGCCCCGCGACCATCTCCGGATCCGTGATTTCCGCCGGGTCCGCGAAGCAGGAATCCACTGGGATGCTCATCGCCAATTCGCGGCCGTTGCGGTCATAAATCGGCCCGCGCATCGGACTCACTTCGATGATTCGCTCCTGCTGACGATTGGCGCGTTCGAGATACTCGCGATAGCGGAATAACTGGAGATAACTGAGGCGGGCGACAACTGCCAACATCCAAACCAATGCGAGGCCAAAAACTATCAGCAAACGAAGACGGGGACTGCTTTGCGCCATGGACTCCGGCCCAAATCGAAAATGCTTTTCATTCCGCAATGCGGCGATCCGCTGCGTCACGCCGCCTTTGGGCGGTCCGCCCGAAGCCTATGCCCAAAGCAACAAGCTTCGCAGTTTCATGGCTGCGCCGGCTGCGTCGGCACGCGCTGCGCCAAGTAAGCAACGCGAGGAACATCCGCCGCCGGGAGATATTGCGCCGGAACCGACACGGTCATTCCGAGCTGCTGGCGCGCAATGGCGTCGATGCGCATCGGCGAGGTCAGCGAGGCTGTTTCCAGATGAAGCTGCTGATTCAGTTCCATCGCCTGTGCCTGCCGCGATTTCAGATCCTCGAGCTGATAGCGCAATTGGATGTCTTGAAAGTGCTGCCAGGTATAGAGCAGCGCGCAGGATGCCAGCACGCCCGCCCAGGCCATGCGCCGCGCATATTCGCGCCACCGCAATGCTGCCGGCCGCGAGAGTCGCGAGTTATCAATGCGCTTGGAAGTATAAAATTCGGTCATGATGCTTTCCTTTTCTCTTTCTCTTCCTCCGCGTTCCAGCCGCGTTTCTCGATCACGCGCAACTTCGCGCTTCGCGCACGCGGGTTGCTGCGCACTTCTTCCTCGCCGGCCTGGAGGACTTTTTTCGTCAGAATCGTGAAATCGCCGGTCCGCGCGAGCTCCTGAAAAGCACGCTTGACCATGCGATCTTCGAGCGAGTGGTAGCTCAAAATCGCCCATCTCGCTCCCGAAGACAAAGTGGCGGGGGTCCTAGAAAGAAACTGCCCGAGTTCCTCCAACTCTCGATTCACCGCTATCCGCAGCGCCAGAAACGTTTTTGTCGCGGGGTGCAGTCTCTGCCTTCCCCTTGCTTTTCGGGCCCCTGCCACAACCGTTGCCAGGTGTTCGGTGTCGCGGATGGGCCGCGCCCGCACAATCGCCCTGGCGATCTTGCGTGATTCGTGCTCTTCTCCGAATTTGTAGAGCACGTCGGCCAGTTGAGTCTCCGGCCAATGATTCACAATCTCTTCCGCCACGAACGGATAATCCGGATTCATGCGCATATCGAGCGGTCCGCCCCAGCGGAAAGAAAATCCGCGCTCCGGAGTATCCAGTTCCAGCGATGAAACTCCCAGATCGGCCAAAACACCGTCGAGCTTCGGCAGTTCCAGTTCGCTCACCACGTCGCCGATCTTCGAAAAATCCGTGTGCACCAGCGTTACCCGCCTTTCGAATTGCTTCAGCCGTTCCCGCGCGATGGCCAGCGCCTCAGGGTCACGATCCAGTCCCACCAGGCGCCCGGTCGTTAGCCGTTGCAGGATCCCCAGAGCGTGCCCGCCGGTGCCTACCGTGGCATCGACGTATGTTCCCTCCGGCTTGACCGCCAGCCATTCAACAATGGCTTCAGCCAAAACCGGCGTGTGCAGCACGCTCAAAATCTAGATGCCCAGATTGTCCAGGGCCTTCTCGTCTTCCGCGGTGATCGGGTTGTTCTTCAACTGCTCCAGGAAGCGCGCAAGGTTCCAGACTTCCAAGTACGTCAACTGCGCGCTTACCGTGACCTCGCCCTTCATCTCAGCCGCATCCCGAAGCACCGGTGGGATCAAAATGCGTCCCTGCCCGTCAAGCTCGACCACCTGCCCGAAATAATTCGTTCGCGCCAGGAATTTCTGCTTGGCCGGATTGTGGGAAGAAAGCTTGGCCAGCTTCCTTTCGATTTCCTCCCAAACTTTCATGGGATAGATGCGTGCGCGGTCGCCGTTCTCGCTGGTCACGTAGAACTTCTTGCCCAGACGGCGCAACTCGGCGAGAAAATCCGCGGGCACCTTCATGCGCCCTTTCTCGTCCACAGTTGCTAGATGGCTTCCCCGCAGCATTTCCGGCTCGACTCGATGCGTTGTTCAGCGATTCCCCGCTCATTCACGTTCCGCCACTTCTTACCACTTTTTCCCACTTGGCGCACGATTCTATGCGGACTTCTTTTCTTGTCAAGGGGAATCGCGCGAAAAAGTAAATTATTTTTCGCGTGGCGCGCGACTTGCGATGTGGTCGCTTGCCCGTGAAACCACTATATGTAGTGTGAACGAAGAGACGGGCGCTCTAGCACTAGGCCAAAGCTTCCGTAGAAAATTAAATTTGTGCCGTATCCGTTACGAAGAGAGGAAAAGACTACGCCGGAACGGAACGATTATTGCCCAGGACCCGGCCCAGGTCCCTCGCGCAGGTTGGTCATCTTGCGAAGCAGGTCCTGTTCGTTGTTATCAAGCCCGCGCATGAATTGCGGATCCTGCAGGGCCTGCTGGCGCTGCTCCGGGGTCATACCACGCAAAACGCGAAGCCGGCCGTTCAGAAGCTCTCGGCGCTCTTGCGGCAAGTTCTTCCAGCGTGGCAACAGGTCTCTCACGATTTCCTGCCGCTCTTCCGGCGACATTCTTTCGAGGATCTGCTCGCGGTTGCGCATGGCGTCGCGCTGCTCCGGGGTCATCTGATTCCAGCGCTGCAGGGTGCGCCGGATTTGCTCTTGACGCTGCGGCGGCAAGCTCTGAAAGCGCGCGTTATTGCGCATGAAGCGCTGTTGTTCTTCCGGGGACATATCCCTCAGCTTATCTACCCATTTCGGCGGGAGACCCATCATCGAGCGAACAGCGGGTTTGTTCTGGAGCTTTTGCGCCTGCTTCTGCTGGCGCTGCGCTTGACGGGCCTGCCTCTGTGGAGCGACAAAGTACCTTTGCGCCGGCGCAGCATGCGCCACGCCCAGCGCCGTCATCAGCGCCGCCACCACGCATCCGAATTGGAAAAACCTCTTCATGCGTATCCCGCTTGGCACTTAGCCTTCTGTTCTAGCTCTCTCCGTTTCCGGAGCCGGGATCGTCCGGCTTTTGCTGTTCCGGCTGCTCCGGAGTCGCCTGCACTCCGGGCAGATCAGAGAGCGCATCGAAGTTGCTGAGCACGTCGTAATTTTCGAGCACGCCCAGATCCTTGATCATGCGAAACTGCTCTTCGCTGTTCGGCGCTGAATTCCCGACTACAACCGGCTTGTTTGGCTGCAGCGACACGAAAATCGAGAGTCCCACCAAGGCGACCACCGCAGCAGCCAATCGCGGCGACGGCACCAGCCACGTCCAGAGCTTCGGACGCCCCGCGGCTGCGATGCGCTGCCGCAGACGCGCGTCAAAAGCGAACGACGGCTCTACTGCAGGCACTTCGGCCATCACATCCCACAGCCGGCGAAACTCCTCCGCTCGCTCGCGGCATGCGGCGCACGACGTCAAATGCGCCTCCACTGTGCTGCGCTCTTCCGCGCTGGCCCGGCCATCCAGATAACCGATCAACGAATTCGACACCTTTTCACAATTCATGATTGCTTCCCCTCCCCCGCAGGCTGCGCCGCCGGCCTCGCGACCAGCAATGCCAACTGCACCCGCAAGGTTTCATAGGCGCGGAAGAGCAGCGACTTGAGCGCGCTCTCCGAACACCCTAGAATCTTTCCAATTTGTCCGTAATCCATCTCTTCATACTTGTGCAAAATCACAGCCACACGCTGCTTCTCCGGCAGAGCCAGAATCGCGCCACGAATCATTTCGTTGCGCTCGCGCTCGATCAGGCAGTCATCTGCGCGCGTCTCCTGGGCGGCGATTTCGATCACCGGCTCATCCTCGTCTCGCGGCGTGTCAATGGAGATTTGCATTTGCCGGTACCGGCCATCGCGAATGGCGTTCAACGCTAGGTTCGTCGCGATGCGGAAAAGCCACGTGGTGAATTTCGCGCTCGGAGAATACTCCTTGCGCGCGCGGTACACACGGAGGAAAACTTCCTGCGCGAGGTCCTCCGCCGCAGCCTGATCCTTCACCATTCTGTAGAGGAAATTGACCAGCGGCGTCCGATACTTCTTCAGCAGCAGCTCGAAGGACAGTTCGTCCCCCGCCTTCACGTCCAGCATCAGTTGGACGTCGGACCTGACCATAGCCTCCACATTGTATCTAACACTTGCGGGGCCTTAAAGTTGCGTCGCGGGGGACATGCCGGAAGCGTTAGCCAGGAACGCTGAGCGCAACATAAATAGCTCATACAAAGCCACTTACCTGCACCCGCCCGCCCTACATTTGCAGTGCGTATTCCGCACAAAGCACCAGCGCCACGCCTAAAAACACCAGTAGAGCCCATCTCATGCCCCGCTCGTGATTCACTTCAGGAATCAAATCCGATGCGGCCACGTAGAGCGTTACGCCGGCGGAGACCGGCAGCGCAATTCCCACCTGCCCGCGCCACAGCACCATCAGCGCCGCCCCTGCTAGCGTGGCCCCGCCGAGAATTGCGGAAGCCCAAAATGCGGTGCGCTTGCCCTGCCCGCTCGCCATCATCAACGATGCCACCGTGAATCCCTCGGGCAGCTTATGGAGAAAAATCGCCACGAAGATCAGGACTCCAAGCGACTCAGAAACCAGAAGGCCGGACGCGATAGCAACGCCATCGAAAAACGTGTGGATCGCCAGCCCCAGCACGGCGGCGTAGCCCACGTGCGACGCGGTCATTTCTTCCACATGGGTCTCTTCGCCAAAGTGAAAATGCGGCGCCAGGGTATGCTCAAAGAAATGCACCAACAAATATCCGGCGAGCACCAGCAACATGACTTCGGCCCATTCGTTTTCCGCACCAATCGTATGCGGATAGACGGAATAGGGCCGCACGTAGGCCAGCCGCAGCGATTCCGGAATCATGTCCACCAGCGATACGGCGAGCATGAATCCCGCGCCCAGTGCTATGAAATACTTCAGATATTCGCGCGACCACTGGCGATGAACGACGAAAAAGCCGCCGATCAGGTTCGCTGCCGCTGCCAGCGCGCCGAGGCACAGCGCCAGGAGAACTGCGTTTGGCTGCGCTGAGGCCGGCAATCTAGCCGGAATGACGAAACAAGATAACGTCGCCGTCCTCCACGATGTATTCCTTGCCTTCCAGCCTTACCTTGGCTTTTTCGCGCGCGGCCGCCCAGCTTCCCGCCGCCAGCAACTCTTCCCAGTTCACCACTTCCGCTTTGATGAAGTGCTGCTCGATGTCGCTGTGAATGGCGCCCGCCGCCCGCGCCGCCGAGGTTCCTCGCGGAATAGTCCACGCGCGGCATTCCGGCTCGCCGCAGGTCAAAAACGAAATCAGTCCGAGCAACTCGTAGGTCGCGCGCAGGATTCTGTTGCGCCCAGGCTCTTTCAATCCGTACGCGCCCATTAGTTCGGTCGCTTCGGCGGGATTCAAGTCGGCGAGCTCCGCTTCCACTTTTCCGCAAAATGGCACGATTGCCGTCCGCGGCTTTCCTTCAAGCCTCGATAAATTGTGCCGCGCCACCGCCCGCTGCATGTCCGACGCGTCTTCGTCTCCCAGGTTCAACGCAACCAACATCGGTTTGCGCGAAACAAACATGAAGCCGTTCATCATTTTCTGCTCATCCGGCTTGAAATCCAGTTCACGCAGAGGCTTTTCCGCTTCGAGCGATTGCACGCAGCGCTCCAGGACGCTTTTTTCGGCTTCAGCTTGCGGATCGCGTTTCTTCTTCAAGTCTTTTTCCACGCGCTCGAGCCGTTTGGTGGCCTGCTCCAAATCGTTGAGCATCAACTCAATTTCCACGCTCTCTACGTCGCGCAGCGCGTCGAGCGAGCCGGCCGGATGGGGGTTCGAAGGATCTTCGAACAGACGCACCACCTGCATCAGCGCGTCCGCCTCGCGCAACGGCACCAAGGACGCCGAATCCTTCGCGCGATCCTTCTGCAGCCCGCCGATATCCACATATTCGACCGTCGCATAAGTCAGTTTTTTCGGCTGAAACAGCTCCGCAAGTTTCAAAAGCCGAGCGTCCGGCACGCGCGCGATGCCTACATGCATCTGCCCCGGCTGCGCCTTTGCTTCCACGCGCGCCCCAGTCAAAATCCGGAACAGAGTTGTCTTGCCCGTCTGCGGCAACCCGATAATTCCCGTTTGCATAGGCGAACGAGGATAGCACAGCCCATTGTGATAGCCTGCTCCCCACGGATTCCTCCGCAGACGTTTTTCGCTGTCCTACGAACAAACTCTGGCCAAAAAATTGACCGGCAGGATTCTGCATTATAGGATTGCGGCACTTGAGGAGGCTGGAGATGCCATTTGCCCGACTGTTGGCAACCCTGGGAGCGCTGTTTCTGATCTGCCCCGCCGCAACTTCGAAGATTGCTGAGAAACGGCACAGCGCGGGCCCCAATTCGCTTGCCGCGCAAAGCGCAGGGCTGTCTCCTGCAGCAACCGAGGTCGCCAGAGTGCGCGTCCAGTGGGCGCAGTTCCTGAACTCGAAACAGATCGGCCCGATCATGACGCTCTATGCGCCGAGTGCCGTTTTCCTGCAGCCAACCGGCGAGCGCATCAGCGGGGCGCCTTCGATTCGCGCGCTCAATGAGAAGATATGGAAGATGTTTACACCCGACATCACCATGCACGGCGTGACCACGAAAGTATCGTGCGATATGGCCTACGACGAAGGTGATTTTCATGAAACGATCACTTCGGTTTCAAGCGGAGCGAAACAGCAGACCCAAGGACAGTACCTGATGGTCTTCAAGCGCGATAATCACGGGAAATGGCTGATCGTCGAGCAAGTGTGGACTGGAGCTGAGCCGAAGAACCTCTAGCCCGCGCATGCGCCGCAAACGCAAGGGCCTGAACGGAAGCATCGAGAGCCTGCGAAGTCGCAAGTTGTTTGCGCTTCTCCGTTAGCATATTCTGTTCCTCACCCGATGAGTGAAATGGCAACCTGGCCATTCGACCATAAGGCCGCCATCGCGCATCTCTCCAAGGCCGATCGCCGCCTCGCGCGGCTGATCGAGAAATGCGTCGAGTTTCGCCTGGAACTGAAGGCCGCACAAAACCCATACGAAGCGCTGCTCGAAGCTATTGCCTACCAAAGCATCTCCGGCAAAGCTGCGGCGACGATTTTCGCGCGCATCAAGGCCCTGGGCGCAAATGGCCGCTGCCCTACCCCCGAGGAAATCCTCCGCGTGCGCAAGCCCGCTTTGCGTAAAGCAGGGCTTTCCTTCGCCAAAATTGCGGCCGTGAAAGATCTGGCGCAGAAAACCATCGACGGAATCGTGCCGACCCTTGCGGAAGCGGAAAAAATGTCGGACCAGGAACTGGTCGACCGCCTCATTTCCGTACGCGGCATCGGCGCATGGACGGTCGAGATGTTTCTGATTTTCCGCCTTGGACGCCCCGACGTCCTTCCCATTCATGACTACGGAGTGCAGAAAGGATTCGCGCTGACGTACGGCAAGAAGAGCATTCCGAAACCGCGCGAGCTGGCGCAATTCGGCGAGCGCTGGCGCCCCTATCGCACTGTGGCTTCCTGGTATATGTGGAGAGCGGTGCAGTTGGCCGGAAAAGACGCGCGCAAAATCAAGAAAGCACCCGCGAAGAACCTACGCAAGCGAGCCGTCTAGGTGCGGACCTGCGATATTTTTTGCTCGGCGTACGCGAGATAGTCCGTATACGGGCCTTTGAAGTCCTCAATGTGCCCGCCGCCTTCGAAATGCCAAATGCGCGTGGCCACTTCGTCGATCACGTCGTAGTCGTGCGTCACGATCAACACCGTGCCGTCGTAACGCTGCAGCGCAATATTCAGGGCGTTGATGGACTCCAGGTCCAGATGGTTCGTCGGTTCGTCCAGAATTAGAAAATTGGGCTTCTGCAGCATCAGCCGGCAGAATATCAGCCGTGCCGATTCACCTCCGGAAAGCGTTTGCGTCATCTTCAGCGCGTCGTCGCCGCTGAAAAGCATCTGGCCAAGCAGGCCGCGCAGTTCTGTTTGCGTTGCCGCCGGATTGAACTGGTGCAGCCATTCGATGACGCTCATGCCTTTGACGATCGAGTCGCTGTGGTCCTGCGCGAAGTAACCGGCGGTCACCTCGTGGCCCCAAGTCACCTTGCCGTACTCGATCTCGAAATGCCGTTCCGAATCCTCGATAAACCCGGGCGCGTTGCGAAGCAGTGACTTCAGCAGCGTGGTTTTGCCCGCGCCGTTGCGGCCAACCAGCGCGATGCGCTCGCCGCGCGTCACGCTCGCGCCGAAATTCTGGATCACCTTTCGCTCGCCATAGCTCTTCCGAATCGCCTTGAACTCGAGGGGATGCCGTCCCGACGGCTTTTTCATGTCGAAACGAATATAAGGCCGTTGAATATTCGATTTGGCCAACTCCGACGCCTGGATGCGCTCGACCTCTTTCTTCCGCGACATCACTTGGGAAGACCGCGTACCTGCTGAAAATCTCGCGATGAATTCGTTCAACTGCGCGATTTTCTTTTCACGTTGCGCATTCTCTGCCTCGATGCGCGAGCGAATCTGCGTCTTCGCCAGGACCATATCGTCATACGCGCCGGTGTACATGATGATCGTTTCGTAGTCGATGTCCGCAGTGTGCGTGCATACGCTGTTCAAAAAGTGCCGGTCGTGCGAGATCACGATCAGCACGCCGTCGTAGTTGCACAAATAATCCTGCAGCCAATGCACGGAATCCAGGTCCAAGTAGTTGGTCGGCTCGTCGAGCAACAGGGCGCGCGGATTGCCAAAGAGCGCCTGCGCCAAGAGCACGCGGACTTTCTGACCGCCTTGCAGCTCGCCCATCCTGCATTCATGCAGGGCTGCATCCACGTCGAGGCCGTCGAGCAGGATCGCGGCGTCGGCCTCCGCCGTGTAGCCGCCTTCTTCGCCGATGATTCCCTCCAGCTCGCCTAAACGCATGCCATCATCGTGCGTCATTTCATCGTGCGGCTTCGCGTACAGCGCGTCGCGTTCTTCCAGGGCCTTCCAAAGTGCCGCGTTGCCCATGATCACCGTGTCGATCACACGAAATTCGTCGAACGCGAACTGGTCTTGTCGCAGCACGCCGAGCTTCTTTGGCCGCGACACGGAGCCTTCCGTCGGCTCGATTTCGCCAGTGAGAATCCTCATGAACGTCGACTTCCCCGCGCCGTTCGGACCCGTCACTGCGTACCGCCGTCCTGCGCTGAATGTGCAACTGACTTCATCGAAAAGAATTCTTTCGCCGAAGCGCATCGAAATGTTATTCACAAATATCATCGCGATGAATTGTACCGTGTTCTCGCGAGATGCGCATGCTGCGCCCTCAAAGGCATATCAGCGGAGCCTTTCGAAAACCGCGCGACCGTAGGTCCAGACCTAAACGATCCTGTGAGTTGGGGTCTGCGGAACCGCTGTGGGTGTGGCAGGGATAGATGCCACAGCCGGCACAGGTTGGCTTTGAACTCTCTGCCACACCGTGAGAAACAACGCGACAATGCCCGCAATCAGCACACATCCTTCCAGCCGCACGGAAAGAACGTGGAGATGGTCGAACCGCTGGCGCAGTGGGCTGCTTGCCGCGGTATTCATGTACGAACCCATTTGCGTACGCAGATCCTGCATCGTCGGCACAATCCACAACTGCGCAAACAGCGTTGCCAAGAGCATCAATTCGACGAGAATCGACGCGGGCTGCACAAAACCTCGCCACGAACGCGCGGCGATCAGAGCAACCAGTATATAGACCACCGCGGCCACGATTCCGAGCAGGTGCAGCTGCACAATCAGGACTGCGACCACATTTCCCGCTTGATCCTGACTGCTCAAAGTCGTGAAGAGTACTCCGGCCACAAAGCCGAAGAAAATCATGCTCCCCACCCACGTGCCTAGGGTGAACACCTTCAGAAAACGCCACACGGTTGTCATAGGATTTCCGCTAAAATGGGTTTTCGGCTTTGCGTATTGCCGTCACTAGGCGAATTTCACTTTTCAGAATCTTTCGCGGCCGAGATGGTGGGCGATCAAGGACTTGAACCTTGGACCTCTCCCGTGTGAGGGGAACGCTCTAACCAACTGAGCTAATCGCCCGCAGGGACATTATCGCATAGAAGGACAGGCGAATTCCAAACCATGGTGACCGCAACCAATTCCCAAATCGCCCTGCTGCAGCAGACCATCGCGCGCGTCATCAAGGGCAAGGAAGAGACCATCCAGCTGGCGCTCATCACTCTGCTGGCAAAGGGACACCTGTTGATCGAAGACGTTCCCGGCGTCGGCAAAACCACGCTGGCGCAAACTCTGGCTCGCGCCTTCCGCTGCTCATTCCAGCGCGTGCAGTTCACGTCAGACATGCTGCCGAGTGACGTGATCGGCATCAGCGTGTTCAATCCGTCGCGTGAAGAATTCGAGTTCAAGCCCGGCCCGCTTTTTGCCAATATCGTGCTCGCCGACGAAATCAATCGCACCACGCCGAAAACGCAATCCGCTCTTCTCGAGGCCATGAACGAATCGCAAGTCACCGTGGACAACCACACGCATCCGCTGCCGCAGCCGTTTCTGGTCATCGCGACGCAAAACCCCATCGAACATCACGGCACCTATCCTCTGCCTGAATCGCAGCTCGATCGCTTCCTGATGCGCATTCGCATGGGTTACCCCGCGCGCGAAAGCGAAAAACAGATTCTGCGTAACAACGGCTCCGCGGCGCTCGAGGAAGTTCCGCCGGTGATGGATGCCGCCGAGGTCGCCGCGATGCAGGAGGCCGTCACGCGGGTTCGCGTCGATGAGAGCCTTCTCGATTACGTGCTGGAAATCGTCGAACGCACGCGCCAGTCGGAACAGTTAAGCCTGGGCATCAGTCCGCGCGGCACGGTCATGCTGCAGCGCGGCGCTCAGGCACGCGCCTTCCTCGAAGGCCGCGACTATTGCCTGCCCGACGATTTCAAACGCCTCATGCTGCCCGTCTTTGCTCATCGCATCGTGGTCAGCTCTCGTTACACTTCCACGCGCAAAAAATCCGAGCAGGCCGAAGCGATTCTCGCCGACATCATCGACACCACTCGCGTCCCTCTTTGACGGTTTAATGGCGGCGTTCACGAAAATCGCGAACTTGTGGCGTGATCGCGACCGCCTTGGCTGGCGGCATTTCGCTGCCGCGCTCGCCACGCTCACTTTGGCGCTCTTGCTTGCCCTTTATTCCGCGGCCATGGCCGAAGGCGGCCGCACCGTTTTCGCCGCGCTTTCTGCGCTTCTCGCTCTGGCGCTGGCGGCGTGGGTCGCCGTCGCCATCGTCCCGAAGATGGCTCGACGCACCAGCCTCCGCTGGCTTCTCTATCAAGTTGACTATCGCCTGACGCGCGAAGGCGTTATTTACCTCGCCGCCGTGTTCGTCGTCGCGCTCGCTTCCGTAAATACCGGAAACAATCTGCTATTCATGATTCTCGCTTGCCTGCTGGCGGGAATTCTCATCTCCGGAGTGCTTTCGCGCGTGGTGCTCACCGGCCTGGAATTGCAGATCGATCTGCCCGAGCACGTGTTTGCCGAGCAGCCCATTCTTGCGGCCGTGGAAGTCCGCAACGAAAAAAATATGATGCCGTCGTTTTCGCTGCGCGTCGTGGGCGCTGGCGAAAATGGTGGCTCGCAGATCCTGACGCGGCCCGTCTATTTTCCCTACATTTCGCACGAAAGCTCCGCGCGGCAGAACGTCGAGCTGCTTTTTCCGCACCGCGGCGTTTACCGCCAAAACGCCTTTGGCATTCGCACCAAATTTCCATTCGGCTTCCTCGAAAAGACGCGCCGCGTTGATTCCGAGATGGAACTGGTTGTCTATCCGCGCGTCGAGCCCACCAGCGAGTTTTACGAAATTCTGCCGCTGCTCTCCGGCGAGATCGAAAGTCAGCATCGTGGCCGCGGTTACGAACTGCACTCTCTTCGCGACTACGTCCCGACCGACAACGTCCGTTTTATCGACTGGAAAGCCTCAGCGAAGTCTGGCGCGCTGAAAATCCGCGAATTCGCCCGCGAAGACGAGCGCCGCCTGATTCTCGCGCTCGACCCTTCTCTTCCTCGCGCCGATTCGCGGGAGCAAGCGCAAAAGCAAAGCGAGAATTTCGAGCACGCCGTTTCGCTGGCCGCCTGCATCGCCTGGCATTTCTTCGAAGCCCGCGCCGTGATGCAATTCTCCACGCCGCGCATCACTACGCCCATGGCCGCCGCGGGCGACATCATCTATGACGTCCTGCGCGAGCTTGCTTACATCGAGCCGGATACCGAGCACTCGGGAGTCACGTTCCTCGAATCGCTCGTGCCCTTGCATGAAAGCTTCAAAATCGTCATCACCAGCCAGCCGCACGGCTCCATTCCCACCTCGCTGTGGTCCTCCTCGTATTTCATCTTCCTCGACTCGCTCTGAGACCAAATGAGCCCACACTCAAAGAACGTCAGGATCGGCCTTCTGATCGCGACAGGAATCGCCCTGATTCTTTCGTTGTTTTTGAAAGCCTATTGGATCCGCAACGAGGCGTGGGGATACCTATTCTGGAACACAGAAGACGTGTACATCTTCGTTGGAACACGCGACGACGGGTTTCGGCCGACGTATCTGGGATTAGTTGGTCAAGAAATTGAAGCAATGTTTCCATTCGGAGCGCCGACACCTGACGAGAAGCATTTTTCCGTGCTTGTGTTACACGTCACTCGCGGTTCGGTTCAGCGCTACACAATGGATAATGTTTGGCTTGACGGTCCCTATCCCTTTCACGGGAATCTCTATGCGGGAAACATGCTAACGGAAAAACACCTGAGGTGGTTCTATGATCACTTTGAGCCGGCCTCCGAAGAAGAAACAGTTAACCTCGGAGCCGCTTTGCGCGGTGAAATTCCTCCTGGCCCAAGCTATGACCACGTCGAAGGATGGTCTAAAAGAACCATAGGTGGCGACTTCGTATACAAAACATTGAATCACCGAACGATTTCAATCGAAAAAGATTTCAGTCTCACCATTAAAGTTGCTGGGCAGAATCTAACGTTCATCATGAACAGCGGTTTTGTTACTAGGCACGGCTACATCGACCTCATACGCCCAGGCCAGCCGCCTAATAGAATCTGGCATTGGAATGAGGAACCCCATTTCGTTAGGAGAGCCGAATACTACCGCCTTTTTGACGACCAAATCGCTCGGGAAGTCGTCCAACACATCAGTTTGCAGCCATGAGCTTCTTCCACCGCTCCCACGCGTCATCGCGTGCCTTGCTGTTCGCCGGACTCGCATCCGGCGCTTCGCCGGCGCGCATGAAGCCGTGCCCGGCACCGTCATAGGTGACCGCCTCATACGTTTTTCCTGCCGCCCTCATTTGCTGAATCGTGTCCGGCACCGTTGCGCCGATGCGCATGTCGTTGCCGGCATAAAATCCATACACAGGAGCCGTGATGCGCGCCATCGCGTCCGGCGTCGGCGGCACGCCGTAAAAAACGAACGCCGCCGCCAGGTCCGAACGATTCGTGGCAAACCGAAAACTCTGCCCACCGCCCCAGCAAAATCCCGCCACAAAAAGTTTCCCGCTCGACGCCGGAATTTTCAACGCGTAGTCGGCGACAGCGTTCAGGTCCGCGGTAATCTGGTCAGGATCCAAGTGGCTCACTGCCTCCGTCGCTCCTCCCGGCGGAAAATCTTTCGTGCGGCCGCCGTTCGGACCCATGCCCGAAAGCAAATCCGGCGCGACGGCGATGTAGCCTGCCGCGGCGACTTCATCGGCGAGTTCCTGCGCCCAATCCGTGAGCCCGAAAATTTCGTGAATGATCAGCACTACCGGTGTCTTCGTCGCCGACTCCGGATAGACAACGAATGTCTCCACCGCGCGGTCGCCATGCTTGACGGTGACCCATTCGCGATGCCGCGGCGACTTCTCCACCTTCGCCTGCGCCCAATCCTGCGCTGCGGCGAGCGGAACACAAAGGAAAATCAAAGCCAGGGTTATCGCGATGCGTTTCATAAATCGTCCCTCCATCGTTGCTTTTCGTCGGAGATGATATACGCGCTCGTAACTTCGAGCAAGGTTCCGGGCGCTACGCGCTGGGCCGTTCTATGCGACAATGCCACCGTTTGCGAAACACCGTGACACTCGCGCCTCGTCAACTCGCACCGTTTCGCCGCAGTCTTCTCGCATGGTATCGCGCCAATCGCCGCGATCTTCCGTGGCGCCGCGGACGCGATCCTTACCGCATCTGGCTGGCCGAAATCATGCTCCAGCAGACGCGCATCGCCGCCGTGCTGCCCTATTACGAGCGCTTCCTGGCTCGCTTCCCGACTGTCCGCACGCTTGCTCGTGCGCGCGAATCGGAAGTTTTGAAATACTGGGCCGGCCTCGGCTACTACAGTCGCGCACGCAACCTTCATCGCTCCGCGAAGCAAATTGTGGCCAAGCACAATGCGCAGTTTCCCCCGAACGTCGACCGCGCCCTCGCGCTTCCCGGCATCGGCCGCTACACCGCCGCAGCGATTCTCAGCATCGCTTTCGACGTGCCTCTTGCCGCGCTCGACGGCAACGTCGCTCGCGTTCTCGCGCGCCTTTTCGCGATTCGCGGAGACTTGCGCGCGCCAAAGACATGGAAACGCCTTGCCAGCACCGCACAGCAACTGCTTCCGACGCAATCTCCCGGCGACTGGAACGAAGCGCTGATGGAACTCGGCGAAACTGTCTGCACTCCGCGCTCGCCGCAGTGCGCGCGCTGCCCTATCTCGCGACAGTGCAAAGCTCGCGCCCTTGGCCTCGAAGGCACACTGCCCGCAGCCCGCCGGAAACGCGAACCCTCTCGCATGCGCATTGCCGCTGCTGTTCTTCTCGACCCGCGCGGCCGTACGTTGCTCACCAAGAATCCCGGCGCGCACGACTCCGCGCTCTTTTCTCGCCTCTGGCAGTTCCCTGCTGTGGCCGTCGCTTCCACAAACGGCGACGCCGCCCGCGAACTTTCGGCACACCTGCAAAGCACCTTGAATCTCGCGCCGCGCTCACTTCTCCAACTTCCCGCGGCCTCGCACACCGTCACTTACCGGCAGCTCGCTCTGCTTCCCTTCCTCGCACGCGTCAACGCATTGCCCGATTCTCCGGCGTGCCGCACGGCCCTCCTGGAAAATATGACCACTCTGGCCATCTCCAGCGCCACGCGAAAAATCGCCCGTGCCGCCCTTGAGGCAGTCGGAGCCTCCTCGCAGTAACCGCTTCGCCCCTCCCTGCACGCGCCGGCGGGGTGCAGTGCTAAAATTGCAAGATGGCGCATACCATTTCCGCAACGCCTGCACGGGCCGAGCAGTTGCCCGTCATCCAGCGCTATTTTGAAGTTTCGCTGTTCCTCCTCGTCGCCACCGCGGTGCTGACCCTTCTTGCCACGCGCAAGCTCGATCTGGTTTCGGAAATCGTTGCGCCCGTGGCCCTGGCCTACAAAGGCGTGCGCCTCTCACGCGGCTGCGGGCCGGAAATTTCCCCACGCACCGCCACGGCGCTCGTCCTCGCCTATTTTTTGATTTTCCCGCTTGACCTGTGGTTTTTCTCGCGCGACCTCGCTGCCGGCTCGCCCAATCCGATGCTCTATGCCGGGCTTTTGGCCGCGGTTCACATTTTGCTCTTCGCCACAATCGTCCGTCTCTACTCCGTGCGCACGATTCGCGACAGTGTCTTCCTCGCGCTGCTGGCCTTCGCGGCCATGCTTGCCGCCGCTATTCTCACCGTCAATACCCTTTTCCTCGCCGCGCTCGCTCTGTTCCTGCTGCTCGCCGTCTCCAGTTTCGTTGGCCTCGAAATCCGCCGCAGTTCCGAGGGAGCGGTATCACCAGCGTTCGCGGCGGGAAGCAGGCTCGCGCGTAGCCTCAATCGCGCACTGGCGCTCACTTCGGTGCTTGTCGCCGCCAGCGCGTTGGTCGTCGGCGGCGTGATTTTCTTCATCATCCCGCGGTTCACCGCTGGCTATTTGAGCGCCCTCAACCTTCGTCCCACGCTGATGAGCGGCTTCACCGACAGTGTCACTCTCGGCGAAATCGGCGAGATCCAACAAAGCACCGCCGTCGTTATGCGCATCCGCGTTCAAGGCGATCCCAGCCGCGCGCAGGAAATTCACTGGCGCGGCGGCGTCCTTACCGATTTCGATGGTAGGCGCTGGTTTACCCCCGCGCCCGAGCCGCGTATCTTAGCCCCCGACCCCTCTGGCGCTTATCAACTAGGCCCTGCACCGCTGCCGCCCAGGTCTTCGTTTCTGTTGCGATACACCGTCCTCATGGAACCTGTCGCAACGGACGCCATTTTCCTTGCCTCCGACCCGCTCACCGTGCGTGGACATTTCGGACTGGATCCGCGCTTCGAACGCAGCCCGCGCGATTACTTGATCCTCGACGACACCGGCACCGTTCTCGATCCTCTTCACACCGGCGCGCCTGCGCACTACGACGCTGTTTCGCAAGTCCCGCTCGTCCCGCCGCAAAAACTGCGCGACACCTCCACTGATTATTCGCCCGAAATTCGGGACACTTACTTGCAGCTTCCACAGCTGGATCCGCGCATTCCTGAGCTCGCGCGAAAAATCACCGCGCGCGACACCACGCCTTACGACAAGGCCGCCGACCTCGAGCGCTACTTCCACACCAGTTTCCGCTACACGCTGGATCTCTCCGACATGAACAAACCCGACCCGCTCGCCTATTTTCTTTTCACCAAGCGCGCCGGTCACTGCGAGTACTTCGCCTCCGCGATGGTTCTGATGCTCCGCACCCTGGGCATTCCCGCGCGTTACGTCACCGGCTTTTTGCCCGGAGAATTCAACGACCTTGCGCAGGACTACATCATTCGCGCCAGCGACGCGCACAGTTGGGTCGAAGTCTATTTTCCGCAGTATGGATGGATAACCTTCGATCCCACGCCGCCCGGTGAAGCCAAACGCGGCGGCCTATTTTCCCGCGTCGGAATGTATTGGGATTGGTTTCAGTTCAGTTGGAATGAATGGATCATCAACTACGATTTCACGCACCAGCTCTCGCTCGCGCGCGGAGTTCGTCAATCGTCGGTTTCCTGGTCTGAGGGCATCTCCAACTACTATCATGAAAAGCGCCGCCGCGCTGTGGACTTCCTGAAGCTTTGGCAGGCGCGCGTTTCCGCTTCGCCCTACGCGCTTCCCGGCGCGCTCATTTTCCTCTTGGTGCTATTGATTTATTATCGCGGACGCGCTCTTGGCGGCTTCGTGGCCATTCGCTGGAGGTTGCGCGCCCGCCGCGAAGGCCAGTTGCCTCCGGAGCTCGCCGCCTTCGAATATCGCCAGATGCTTCGTCTGCTTGAACGCCGCGGCTGGCGCAAATCTCCGGCGCAAACGCCTCTCGAATTCGCCGCCTCGATTCGCGTTCCTGAATTCGCCGGCCCCGTCGCCGAACTCACACAACTTTATCAATCCGCGCGTTTCGGTTCGCAGCCCGCCGACGCCCGCCGCGTCTCTTCCCTCCTGCGCGCCATCAAGGATCTCCGCCTGACGCGCAGAGGATTGCGCCTTTCATAATCGAATTCGCCGACAATCCAAAACACAATATTCGCGAATTTCATTCGTGCCTTCCTACGAATTCGCACCGAGAGGATGCGCAGAAACGTCTATGCGGGTTAAAAATCTTTCGTGGGGCAGCTATTTTATTTCCAGGACTTCCTTTTCCTTCGCCGCGGACAAATCTTCCACCTTCTTCGTCTCCGCGTGTGTCAGCTTTTCCAGCTCGTCCAGCGCGCGCTTCTTTTCGTCTTCGCTGATCTTCTTTTCCTTCTCCAGTTTTTCCACGTGCTCCTTGATGTCGCGCCGGATGTTGCGCACCGCCGTGCGATGGTTCTCCAGCACTTTGTGAATCATCTTGACCAAATCTTTTCGCCGCTCCTCGGTCAGCGACGGAATCGGCACCCGCAGCACCTTCCCATCGCTCGTTGGATTCAATCCCAGGTCCGCTGTGCGAATCGCTTTGTCAATCAGCGGCACTGCCGTCGGATCCCACGGCGAAATCATGATCATGCTCGGGTCCGGCACGGACATCGTCCCCAGTTGATTGATCGGCATCGGCGTCCCGTGATAATCCACGCGCACGCTGTCGAGCAGCGCCGTGTTCGCGCGCCCCGTGCGCACCCCTGCCAGGTCCTTGCGAAAATCCTCCACCGCTTTTTCCATTCGCGTCTTCGCCTGCGCCAATGCATCTTTCGTATTCGCTACCGTCGTCATTTGCCCGCCTCAATCCGCTTTTGCTCGTCGCTCGCTTGCCCTGAGCTACGAAGGGTCACTGCCCACTTTGTCGATGCCTTCACGCCGTCACTATCGACCCGACGTTCTCGCCCATCACCACGCGCCGCAAATTCCCTTCCACGTTCATATTGAAAACGCGTATCGGCATCTTGTTATCCATGCACAGCGAAATCGCCGTCGAATCCATCACCGACAATCCCTTCTTAATTACGTCCATGTACGTAATCTTCTCGAACATTTTCGCGTCCGCCACCTTTTCCGGATCCGCGTCATACACGCCATCGACGCGCGTCGCCTTGATAATCACTTCCGCTTTGATTTCCATCGCGCGCAGCGCCGCCGCCGTGTCCGTCGAAAAATATGGATTCCCCGTGCCCGCCGCAAAAATCACGATGCGCCCTTTTTCCAAGTGCCGTGTGGCGCGCCGGCGAATGAACGGCTCGGCCACCTGATGCATCTCGATCGCGCTCATCAGCCGCGTGTGGCATCCCACTTTTTCCAGCGCGTCCTGCAACGCCAGTCCGTTGATCACCGTCGCCAGCATGCCCATGTAGTCGCCGGTGGCGCGATCGATCGAGAAACTCTTCTGCCGTCCGCCGCGAAAAATATTTCCCCCGCCCACCATGATCGCCGTCTGCACGCCCAGCCGGTTCACTTCATTCAACTCTTGCGCGATCCCCGCCACCGTCTCCGCGTGAATTCCCGCGCTCAACGGACCCTGCAGCGATTCGCCGCTGAGCTTCAGCACGATTCGCCGGTAGACAGGCTCCGTTCCGGTCGCGCGCGTATTCGCCGTCATGTTGGACGTGCCCACTCGCTGGTTTCCTCCCTCACTCGCTTTTTTATTAAGCGTGCTGCGAACTTCGCCGCAAACGCTCGCCCCATGCTCTCGCTTGCGATGCCCACAAAACTTCGCACGCATTCTAGCAGAGATTTTTCTCCCGAGCACATTTCCTGCCGCCGTCTTGCGGTTTCCCGCTTTGCGCTTTCGTCTTTACTAGTCACTTGTCACTCGTCACGTATCACTGCCTTTACCCCTTGCACTTCTACAAGAGCAGGCGTATCCTCCTTCCTGTAGAAGCATAAGGGGAAACACAGAATGACCGGCGCTCGCCTCGATCTTCCGCAGGGCACGCTCGATCTTCTGATTCTGCGCACCCTAGTTCTTGCGCCACAGCACGGCTGGGCCATTTCCGAGCGCATTCATCAGATTTCGAGCAAGGTTCTGCAGGTCCAGCAAGGCTCGCTTTACCCGGCTCTGCATCGCCTCGAACGCCGCGGCTGGATCAAGGCCCGCTGGGGCGCGTCCGAAAACAATCGGCGCGCAAAATATTACGAACTCACCGCGCGCGGCCGCAAGCAGCTCGAAGCCGAAACAACTGCCTGGGAGAAACTTACCGCCGCTGTCGCCCAAATTTTGGAGACGACCTAGCAGCGGCCTGCCTGCCGCGGGCAGGGTTTGTCCCGCCAAGCTTTGGTTTTGCAGGAGGATTTGATGCTGAGCGATTTGCGGCGACGCTTCCTCTCGATGCTCCACAAAGTCGCCGCCGAAGACGATTCCTGTAGCGCCGGCCTTCAGGCCGGCATTCTCGAGTTTTGCTTCTCCCTTTCGTGTCGGAGAAATCCATGCTAAACGATTTGCGACTTCGCCTCTTCTCGCTGCTCGACAAAGTTGCCGCCGAAGACGATCTCTGTAGCGCCGGCCTTCAGGCCGGCATTCTGGATTTTTGCTTCTCCCTTTCGTGTCGGAGAAATCCATGCTAAACGATCTACGATTGCGTCTTCGTTCCCTCTTCAAGAAAAACACGGTCGAAGGCGACCTGAGCGACGAGCTGCGCTTCCACTTCGATCAGCAAGTTGAAAAATTCGTCCAATCCGGCCTGCCGCTCGCCGAAGCGCGCCGCCGCGCCCGCCTCACCCTCGGCACGGCCGACCAAATCCAAGAGCAATACCGCGACTCAAGCGGCGTCCGCTTCTTCGAAACTTTGCTTCAAGACGTTCGCTTCGCCTCGCGCATGCTGCGCAAGTCCCCCGGCTTCACCGCCGTCGCCATCCTGACGCTCGCCCTCGGCATCGGCGCCAACACCGCCATCTTCAGCGTCCTCGAAGCGCAGATTTGGAAGCCTTTGCCGTTTCCCGACTCTCAGCGCCTCGTGGCGGTATTGCGGACGAACGCGAAAAATCCCAGCAGCACAACTCTGCTCACAGAGTCAGATTTCCCCGACTGGCTCGCCGCGGCGCAAAATTCATTCGCCGATGTTTGCGCCTTCCAGGGCTACGACTATCACAACATGCCCGGCGCCGACACCGCCGAGATGGTCACCGCCCGCCCTATCTCTCCAGGCTTTTTCGAGACGCTGCAGACGCCTCCAGCGCTCGGCCGCGCCTTTCTCGCCAGTGAACAGCAGCCCGGACGCGATTATGAAGTGATTCTCAGCTATGCATTCTGGCAAAACCATTTCGCCTCCAATCCGAATATCGTTGGCCACGCGCTCGCGCTTGACGGCTCGCCTTACACCATCGTCGGCGTCGCACCTGCGGGCCTGCGCTTCGAAATCTTCGGCGATCCCGACATGTACGTTCCTCTCGTTCTCACCAGAAAAAGCAATCTAACCCGCACGGGCACCGGCATTCTTGTGGCCGCGCGCCTAAAACCCGGAGTGCCCTTGTCCGTTGCGCAAGCGCAGATGGACGTCATCGCCAAACAGCTTGCCAAGCAATATCCGCAGCGTGACGCAGCTCGCGGCCTCAAGATCGAAAACCTGCGCGATGCCTTCGCTGGCAGGCACCAAGGCCTGTTTTTCTTTGCCGGCGCTGCAGGGCTTGTCTTGCTGATCGCTTGCGCCAATGTCGCCAGCCTCTTGCTCGCACGCGGACTCACCCGCCGGCATGAGTTTGCTCTTCGCGCGGCGCTGGGAGCCAGCCGTGGCGTCTTGCTGCGGCAGTTGCTGGTCGAAGGCGGGCTTCTTGGCGCATTAGGAGGCGCGCTGGGCATCCTCACCGCAGTGTGGGGCGCGAATGCGCTGAACACTATCCTGCCACAAGATTTGCTCGGCAGGGACGTCGCCCCGCAGCTCGACAGGCACGTTCTTGCGTTTGCGCTCGCGATTTCGCTCAGCTCGGCGATTCTCGCCGCGCTCGCTCCCGGCCTTTTCGCTTCTCGCGTCGATTTGAACGACGCCTTGCGTCACACCGGTCACAGCGCCTCCGGCGCCTTGGGTCATCGCCGATTGCGCAGTGCGTTCGTCATCGCGGAAGTTACCTTGTCCGTCGTCCTGCTTTTCGGCGCGGGGCTTTTTCTCAACAGTTTCGTTCGCCAAGTACGGGCGCCCTTGGGATTCGATCCTCACAACTTGATTTCTTTCGGCCTGACTCTCTCCGATAAGCGCTATGCGCAGCCGCAAAATCTCTGGCTCGCCGAGCAGCAGATCCTCGAACGCGTTCGCGCTGTGCCCGGCATCGAAAACGCAACTTTTGCCTCGCAGATCCCTTTTGCCGGCGGCATCGGCGCAGCTTTTTCGATCGTTGGACAGCCCACTTCGCCTGGCGCTGAAAAACTGTCCGCGATCTTCAGCAGCGTCGACCCCGGCTACTTTCAACTCCTCAAGATTCGCCTTCTCGCAGGACGCACTCTTGGTGACGAAGACACTCAGAATTCTCCAGGGGTGGCCATCGTTAACGAGAACTTTGCTCATCATTATTTGGCGGATCACAATCCGATTGGCACAGAACTCGACATCTCGCACATCGGCTTTGACACTTCTTACGGAAATGTTCGCGTCCGCATTGTCGGGCTTGTCCAGAACACGCATCTGTTCGGCCCAGACGAAGATGCGTTCGACTTCATTTACGTCCCGACCGCGCAGGTGCCAGTGACGTCGATGAACGTATCCGTTTTCCTGGTAGCCTCCACCAGTTTGCCAACCAGCGCGGTGGTCGGACCCATCCGCCATCAAATCGCTCTGGTGGACAAAAGCATTCCAGTCACGCACGTTGCCACCATGGATGAACTCGCCGCCGATGCGCTGCACGGCGCCCGTGGAAATCTGATCCTCATCGGCATCTTCGCGGCGCTGGCGCTGGCATTAGTCGCCGTCGGCATCTTCGGCGCCATCGCCTATTTCGTCCAACAGCGCACGCGCGAATTCGGAATTCGCGTTGCGCTCGGCGCTTCGCCGTCGCGAATCCTGCGCCACGCCCTGAAACAGTCCGCTGCTCTTGGCGTTTCGGGACTCGCGCTCGGCATCGCCTTCTCCTTGGCTCTCGGCCGACTATTGGGCAGCGCTCTGTACTTGGTGCCGCACGAGCACGACGGTTTGCTTTACGGCGTGAGCGTCTTCGATCCGCTTACACTCGCGGCCGCGTGCCTGCTGCTCGCCGGCGTGCTCCTGATTGCCAGTTACATTCCCGCACGGCGGGCGATGCGCGTCGATCCCATGGTGGCGTTGCGCTACGAGTAGCGCACATCAATGACGCGAGTCGCCAGCGGGAGAGATCGCGCGCGAAAAAACAAAAACGGGCGGAGGTTGCTCCGCCCGTTTTTTGCAAATGTGATGTCGAGCTAACTGCGGCCGTGTCGAACTAAATTGGAAACCACGAAGCCGCCGCGTTGAAGACTGTTAGGCTTTTGGCTCCGAGGCTTTCGAAGCCGATGACGATGGACTGCCAAGCGCCGCCGAATCGCCTTGCGGTTCGGCTGGCTCTTGGCCGGCAGGCTTGCCATCCGACTCGCCGACCTTGAAGCGCGCGAAGCGCCGCACGGCGATGTTCTCGCCGATTTTTGCAATGGTCTGAGCGATCAACTCCTTCACCGTCACGCCCTCATCGCGGATGAAGTGCTGTTCGTAAAGGCAATTTTCCTCGTAAAACTTTTCCATTTTGCCGTTCACGATTTTCTCGACCACGGCGTCCGGCTTCCCGGTGGCGCGCGCCTGCTCGCGATAAATTTCGCGCTCGCGCTCCAGAATCTGCGGGGTAACCTCTTCGCGCCGGAGAAAACGCGGGTCCAGCGCCGCGACGTGCATGGCAATGTCGTGGCACAGTCTTTGAAAATCGTCCGTGCGCGCAACAAAGTCGCTCTCGCAGTTCAACTCCAACAGTACGCCGATCTTCCCGCCGGCATGAATGTAGCTTCCGACCAGTCCTTCGGAGGTGGCCCGCTGCGACTTTTTTTGCGCCGCCGCTTGCCCCTTCTTGCGAAGCACTGTAACCGCATTTTCAAGGTCGCCCTTTGCCTCAAGCAGCGCGTCCTTGCAGGCCGAAAAACCCGCGCCGGTGCGCTCGCGCAACTCCTTCACGAGTTGCGCGGAAACATTTGCCGAACTCTCCGGTGTGGCCATTTCTGTTTAGCGTTCCTCCGCTTCTAAATGCTTCCGCTAGCTGCTGACTTTATCCTCGCCCGCGGCCTGCGCCGGCGCTTCGTCTGGGACGCCCTCGGCCGGAACCTCGGCCACTGCGTCTCCCTCGACAAAATCGCCTTCCTGCTTTTCATACTGTTCGTACGCGCTCATATCGACGTACTCCGCATTCTCTTCGCCGCCCGCCGCACCTTCCGCGGACTTCTGCTCGGCAATTTGCGTCTGCTCGTATTGCTCGCGCCCGGAAAGCACGGCGTCTGCAATTTTCGAGGTGAACAGGCGAATCGCGCGCAACGCGTCATCATTCCCCGGAATCACCCAGTCGACTAAATCCGGATCGCAATTGGTATCGACAATCGCCACCACCGGCACGCCCATGCGCCGCGCTTCTTTCACGGCGTTCACTTCCGCGTTGGGGTCAATCACGAAAATCAACTCCGGGAGCGCGGCCATGTTCTCGACGCCTTCAAAGTTCTGGTTCAAATGCTTCAGCTCGCGGTCGAGGCGCGCGGCTTCTTTTTTCGGTAATGTTGCGACGCGGCCGTCTTCCACCATGGCCTTCAGCGACTTGAGCCGCTTGATCGATTTCTGCAGCGTCGCCCAATTCGTCAGCGTCCCGCCCAGCCAGCGGTGATTCACATAAAACATCCCGCAGCGCTTGGCCTCTTCCGCAATGGCCTCTTGCGCTTGGCGTTTCGTTCCCAAAAATAAAATCGCTTTGCCTTGTGCCGCGTGATCGCTCACTTGCCGTGCGGCTTCGCGGAACAGCTTCAAGGTCTTCTGCAGGTCAATGATGTGGATTCCATTGCGTTCGCCGAAGATGTACTCCTTCATCTTCGGATTCCAGCGGCGTGTCTGGTGGCCAAAGTGAACTCCAGCCTCCAGCAATTCCTTCATCGTGATTTCGACCAACGCTCCTCCTTATTGAAGGGACGCTTGCGATTCCAGGAAACCAAGCTCCGGTTTCCCGGAACAGCGTCCTTTTTTGCCGGTCCCTTGCCGGCCGCGAATTTAGCTAATCACTGCTATTGCGTCCTGCTCGCCTCGGAAAATCCAGAAATCCATAGGGCGAAAACGGAGCAAAACAAAAAACGCCACTTCTCTTGCGATTAGAAATTAGGTCGGCCCTTTGTTTACAATAGGTTAAACCAACTTCTAATTCCCCATATTGCGATTAAAAAAATCATATATTTTCTGTGAACGCCTAGTTTCTTATCGCTTGCTGAACTGGAACCGGCGCCGCGCGCCTTTCTGGCCGTACTTCTTGCGTTCCTTCATGCGCGAATCGCGGGTTAAAAAGCCGTTCTTGCGCAGACCGGGGCGAAGCTCGGGATTGAATCGTGCAATGGCGCGGGAAAGTCCCATGCGGATCGCGCCAGCCTGCCCGCCGACGCCGCCGCCCTTTACGGTGGCCTTCACTTCAAGCTGCTGCTGCGTCTCGGTAAACTTCAGCGGCTCGACCGCCGACGTCAGCCAGGCGACATTCTTGAAATAATCCTCCACTGGCCGGCCATTCACGGTGAATTTCTCCGCACCCATTCGAATGTACACGCGCGCAACCGATTCGCGCCGCCGCCCGGTACCGAAAAACTGGCCGCTGCTATTGCCTTTGGTGTCGCCCATCGAACTTGCTGCGCTGCTCAAATTTCTCTCCTTACTGGTTTTCCAATTTCTGCGGCTTCTGTCCCTGATGCCGGGTCAGCGCCTTGTCGCCAATATAGATGCGCAGTTTCTTCGCGCGGCGCGCCCGCAATTTGTTCTTCGGCAACATGCCGAGCACCGCTTCGCGGATCACCCAGTCGGCGCGCTGCGGGAGCAGGCGCTTGATGGGCACTTCCTTCAAACCGCCCGGATATCCGCTGTGGGTACGGTAGATTTTCTGGTCGATCTTGTTGCCAGTCAGGCGAATCTTTTCGGCGTTGACCACCACCACGTGGTCTCCGCAATCGAGGTGCGGGGTATATGCCGGCTTGTCCTTCCCGATCAAAATTCGCGCCACGCGGGCGGCCAGCCGCCCCAGCGCCTGATTCGACGCATCCAACACATACCAATGACTTCCAACCGTAAGCTCCTCGGCTTCCCGGCCTCGGGGAATATACGTGCGCATCTCTCCTGTCCACCTTCTTACCCTAGGGGTAAACGACAACGATACGACAGGGTGCACTTTTTGTCAACGAACGGTTGATCGAACTCCGGAATAAATCCGCGTTACACGGTGCTTGATTAACACCGCAATGGTCAGCTCATGAAAATTTTGGTGTATGGAGCAGGGGGCATCGGCACGGTGTACGCGGCGCTGCTCAAGTTGAGCGGCCGCTCCAGAAACTGTACTTTGCGATAGACAACTACACAGACGGTGGACAACGCCATTTGGGAAACCCTTTAGTTAGCGTAGAGTGCCCGGGCGCGACCCTACGCGGAAGACCGCAGCGAGAAATACGGTTCCGATTGTCTACGGCGGGCGAGCAGCCCTTGCTATGCTGTTGGTGCAACGTTTCAGGCCCTGCAAGTCCAGTGTGAACGCCCAGCTCCAGCGCGATTTCTGGCGGGGATGACTTACCGGCTCATGCCGCTACGTTGAAAAGCCAGACGTGCCTTACAGGAGGCGCTCATGAAGCTCGTAACCGCAACATTTGCTACTGTAGTTCTCTTGGCGCTGGCCGGAGTGGCGCCCAGCGCGTACGCGCAGGCCCAGGAGCAACAACAGCAAGACAAGCAGCACGCGGTGAAACCGGCACATCCGCAGGAGCAACAGAAACCGTCGCATCCGCAGACGGCGCGGCCGCCGCAACAGAAGCAGACGCAACGTCCGCAAACGCAGCAGGAGCAGCCGCGTCAGCAAGAACAAAGGCAGCAGCAAAAAGCACAGCATACCGAACAGAAGAATCAACAAAAGGCCCAAGAGCAGCAACAGAAGACACAGCAAAAAGCGCAGCGGGCGCAGCAGGAACAGCAGCAAAAGACGCAACAAAGAACGGCTTCACATCCACGGCCGAGCCGCACGCAACGCGCGCAGGCTGCTCCGGCGCGAGGCGGACAGCCGGTCCGCGGCAATCCTCAGCAAACAGCCCATTATGAGCAAGCCCATTTCCGGCGCTACACGCCGCAGCACGACGAGCGCGTGGTGCGCATCCCTGATGCGCAGTTTAGCGCACACTTCGGACAGGGACACCGGTTCCACATCGGCCCGCCAATGATGGTGGGTGGTTTTCCGCGCTTTCAGTACGGTGGGTTCTGGTTCGTTCTGGAAGAGCCGTGGCCGGGTTACTGGGGCTATGGCAGTGACTTCTACATCGCGTTCACGGACGGCGATTACTGGTTGTGCGATTACGAGGATCCTGGAGTCGAGATCCAACTCGCGGTGATCGCGTAAACTTCGTTTGACCACAATTCAACACGCGAAAGACAGAAGAGGGCTGGGCGCGAGGCTGAGGCAATCTGCGAACGCAGCCTCGCGCAAGTTGAAGTGAGCATGCGCTCGCGGCGCGCACTTCCGCGGATTCGCGTGACGCCAGCGCGAAGGGCGACCTTTAGCTGGCGGAAACCGAACTGGTTGCGACGGGTTTCGCGCTGGTCTTCGAGTAGGACTTGTCCAGGCTGCCGGACGCGTCGCCGCCCTTGTCGATCTCGATCGAGCCCTTAAAATAGGCTCCGTCTTCGATCATGATGCGCGCGGTGGTCAAATCGCCCACCACTGAGCCGTCTTTCTTGATCTCGATGCGGTCGCGCGCGCGAAGATTTCCCTTCACGTTTCCGTAGACCACCACTTCGCGAGCGATGATGTCGGCGGTGACTTTCGCGCTGGCGCCGACAGTCAACTTGCGCTCTTCGAGTTGAACCAAGCCTTCGACCGTGCCGTCGATGCTCAGATCTTCGTTACCGGTGATTTCGCCCTTCACGTGCAAACTAGCTCCCAGCCGCGCCGTGGCGCCGCCGGACATCGACGGATGAACTGGATCGATTGGATTCATTGCCATTGCTTTTGCCTCCCAATTTGGCGGTGTTTGCGTCTTGGCCGGAATCGGCGCCGATTTCTCGGGTGCCGCGGAAGGTACGGGCGGCTCCGGCGCTTTGTTGTTGCCCCACATATGACCCCTCCTCAAACTGCACGGATGCCACAGAAGCTTGGACCGGCCGGGGGAATACGAATCTATGCGCTGGGAGCGGTAGAGGCAAGAGCAAGTTTCTTGCAGGGTGCCCGGAAAGGAACGGCGGTGTAGATGATGTGACGCCCTGGTTGAGCAGCGAACTGCGCGATGTGCGATGCGAAGATCAGTATTTGCGGAGGACGCCGATGACGCGGCCCTGAATTTTCACGTCGTTGGCAGCGACGACGATGGGCGCCATGGCGGAATTCGCGGGCTGCAGGCGGATTTTACCCGGGCCTTCGCGATAGAAACGCTTCAGCGTGGCTTCTTCGTTGCCGACCAGAGCGACGACGATTTCACCGGGATTGGCAACTTGCGTTTGTTCGACGACGACGTAGTCGCCATCGAGAATGTGGTCTTCATGCATAGAGTCGCCCTTCACTTGCAGAACAAAACTGTTTGAGCCGCGCGCAAAGTCGGCGAGCGAAATCGTTTCGCGGTCCTCCACGGCTTCGAGAGGACGGCCGGCGGCGATGCGCCCCACAAGGGGAAGGCCCACGGAATGGCGCTCGATGACCTGCTCGCGAACGGGCTTGGGAAGCTGGATGATTTCAAGCGAGCGGCTCTGATTGTAGCCGCGGCGGACAAAGCCTTTGCGCTCGAGCGTCGAAAGATGCTTGTGCACTGTGGCCAGCGAAGTGAGCTTGAGGGCGCGGGCGATCTCCTCGAAGCTGGGCGAGTAGCCGTGCTTATTGAGAAAATTGACGAGGTAATCGAGGACTTGCTTCTGCCGCTTGGTGAGAGTCATCGCGCCTCCTGGGCTGGCAGAGACAGTATGGGCGAATCAAAAGCGAAAAGTCAAGGATTTAAGGTCGGTAGCAGTCAACCGGCTTGGGGTCAGCGGTTGAAGGGATGCTCGGAGATCCAGTGGAAGCCGCGGGTGACGAGGAGAAATTTCGAGCGATCGAAGAGTTCGAGCTGCGCGTGAATCTTGTGACCGTCCGTTGTCGATCCGTCGAGAACTAGCTGGCTGGGCGCAGGCTGCGCGAAGGAAAAACTAGCTTTCCAATTTTTGTCCGTGAAGCTGGTGAGCGCGACCGTTTTGGCGTTCATATCGATCTTGGCACTATACAAGTGACTCGTGTCCTCATCCATGTCCTGAATGCTGACGTATTGAGGAAAATCGAAGACCAGGCGGCGCCAGCGCGCCGCGTCCGTGGTGAGCGGTGGACGCGATTGGCCGTCGAGGGTGAAGTCCTCGACGTTCCAGATTCCGTACAGCGGGGATTTTGGCCTGCCGGGCCCGTACACTTTGTAGACGGAAATGGAACCATACAGATTGGCGCCCACGAGCCATACTCCAATAAGGATCTGAACGACAAGCGCGACGCGATTGGCACGGGCGCTGCGAAACAGCGGCTGCTCCGACGATGCCGGCGCAGGTCGGTTGAGGAAGAACAGATTCGCCAGGCGTTTCACGTCGGGCGCGAGCAGGAAAAGTGAAATCAAGATCAGGTGAAGAGACAACAGCTTCACCGGCACATCGTAGGTCATGTTCAGCATGAAAACTTGCGTCGCGTCGGCCAGACAGATGAGCGCCCCGAGTGTGGTGGTGCGCGGAAGAAACAACAGAACCCCTCCGAGCATTTCCGCCGCGCCCGCAAAAATTTCGTATGCCTGCGAGGCTCCGATCGAGGACCACAAAACGCCCATCGGTGAAAAATTGCCATAGGGTTCAAGCA
Source organism: uncultured Acidobacteriota bacterium (assembly GCA_963811805.1). Classification (GTDB taxonomy): domain Bacteria; phylum Acidobacteriota; class Terriglobia; order Acidiferrales; family UBA7541; genus DAHUXN01. The sequence continues at coordinate 208,352 of CAWESU010000001.1, forward strand.
AACGGTTCAGATACGGAAAGGGCATCTGCAGAGGAATAACTTTGGCGGCGCCATAGGTGAGCATGGTGGCCGCGAGCGACAAACGGACAAACACGCGGAACCAGGTGTAGAGCCTGGCGTAGCTCTTACGCTTGCGGTCAAGGACCGACCAGATCGCCGTGCCCAGGATGGCCAGCGCAAGAATCACGGCAAGGACGATCCAGTCGTATATGCGATCGCCGCTTCCGGTTTCCACCGTGATGATGGAATGCCCGACGCGGAAAACGTGCGCGGCAAGCCAGACCACGATGGCCTTTGCTGCCGGCGTCATGTCCACTTCAAACGCGCCAGAGTCGTTAGTGGTGACCAACAGCAAAGACGTCAGCATCTGTGTGAGAACGATATAGAGGCCGAAGTACAGGAAGCATAAGCGAAAGGCAACGCGCTTCGCGGGGCTCCAGGGCAAAGTGTTAGGCCCCGCCGGCTCGGCAGAGACTTGAGCGGAGATCGCTGTGTGATTCGTGACGGCCATACGATTTGCCAGCGGGCGGAAGTATACACACGGCCGTGGCCAGCGGCAAATATCCAGCGTGAAAATGAAACATTTGAACCGCTATTACTAGGAAGCCGCGGGGGTCTTATGCCTTTTCTTTATGATCCAGCGGTGAATGTCCGGCCAGAATTCTTTGAGTTCGTTGCCGAACGCATCTACGGAAAGCTGCGTGGCCCAATTCGTGGCGGTGCTGGTAACGCTGGCATCCGAATGAGGGTAATAGAGATTTGAGATGCCCGCGGCTACGCCGTTGCCCGCAAATTCGGAAACGTTGAACACATTCCTCCCGGAATCCGTGCGCGACACGGCGATGCGGCTGATCGCGTAACCGAAGCGGCGGAAGAATCGGCCGTGGCTGAGCTGGTAATAACGCGGGTCGGTCCGCAACAGGGACGGAAACACCGCCCCGACCATGATGTTCCCATCCACCTGATCAGCGAACGCGGCGCCGTATCTCTTGCCGTAGCCTGCGAGTCCTTCTCCAAAGGCTGGATAAGCATCATGAGCCTGGCGAATGCCTGCGAGCACGCCGACGATGAAGAATTCGTAGGGGTCGAAGGCTCCCTCGGCGGTAGTAGAGAACTTTTGTTTGCGCGTCAGCGGCGGGACTTTGGCTTGATTCTCGACGGTCAGGTAATTGGGCATGACGTAGAACATGCGATCGTTTTTCTTCTGGGGGGTAGTGGACTGGTCTTGCTGATTTTGTGGATTTTGTTTGGAAGCGCCGGACTGACTCGCGGCAGGCGGCGTAGACGTCTGTTGCGCGGCCGCCAGCATGGGAAAAAACACGAGAAGGATCAAGGGCGCCCGGGTGGAGAAAGCGTAGAAACGCCGCTTTGAGGAGTGTTGGCAACACTTAGACGGTTCGGTTTTCCGGCCGACGCTGATCGGATCCTCCCAAGTTTGTTCACTTGCTCAGGGCTTGCCCAGTGTAACACCGCCCCGCGTGCAATGTTGTGTCCATAAGGCAGACACTTGATTCCATAAAGCTGCCGAGGGCTTCGACCGGATTGACATTAGCGGCGCGAAGGCAGGTAGCCCGCCAGCGACGCGGCAGCGGCCAGCTCGACGGTGACGGCGGCGGAGGTCACGAAGGCTCGAGCGCAAGACTTCGCGACGACAAAGACTCAGGATTTTGATGCGAACTTCTTTGCGAGTGGCTTGGGTGCGGCGTTGAGCCAGGCGGCAAGGATGGCGCGGCGCAGCGTGGCCTGTTTTGCGGCTTTGAGAAGCACGGTGGTGGCACCCTTTCGCCCCCACGCGCCGGCCGCAGGAACGAAAACGGTGGGCTCGTCGGCGACAAAAACTTCCTGCTGCTCCGGCGTGAGTTTCACCATAGCCCATTTTTTATCAGGATAGCCGAGCGTGGCGAAAACTTTCCCGTAGACGCGGAAGTCGGGATGGTTCATGTGCGCGGACTCGGCCGTTTCAGGAAAGGCGAGCGCCACGCGCCGGAATTGCGCCAGTGTCACGGGCATATTCAGCGATCAACGAATGGTAATACGAACTATCTTTGGCAGCAATCAGCTCGACCCTTCGCCGCGCTCGACTGAAATCACCGCCACGTCACCGCGAAGCTACAGGAACTAGTGTGAAGCGATAGTCACCGGAATCCTATCCGGCCAAAAAGAACCGACGGTATAGCTCCCTCGCTTGCTTGAACTGCAGGTAACAGCAGTAGGCTACCAGAGGATGTCCTCCGTTGATTCCTCTCAAATCTTCAAGAACCGCTCTATTTGATGCGTTCGCCCGGCCTGCTCGAGTCCAAGGTTCTCCGTTTCTCCTGAACAAATAGAGCGATGGCGGCGACCAATCGACACTTCGCATGAACTGAGACCTCTTGTTAAAATCGAATTTTGATAGCGGCTTTCCGGGGAGAAGGGAAAAGCCCACAGCCACAGTGAACTCGGGCGCATGAAGGTCGCGCAGTTCTATCGCTAGCTCAAGCGCTTCGATTCCCCCGTCGAACCACACTTCTCGCGGTTTCCACTGTTCGTCGATCTTGTCGATGTGAAAATCGTCAAACTTTTCGTCGTCCTGCCTCTTGACATTGGACAGCATCCATTGCTCGATGGCTCTCTTACGTCTCAGAAGGTTCACCGGCATATTCTGCGACAATTCCCTTTGCTTATCGAGATTGAAAAAAACCCGACGGAGATGGCGCAGTTCGTTAGCGGTTGGGGGGAGCGGCGGGCGGAGCCGAGGGTAGCGGCGCGGCGCTTGCAACGGAAGTTCCGGGCTGGGGCAGCAGCGCTATTTCGCGGTCGCGGACAGCGGTGAATTCAGTCATGTCGCGGCGCGCGACCGGTTCGGAAGGCGGCAGCGGCAAGCGCTCGAAATTCATGAACTGGCCGTGGCGCTCGATGCGGAAATCGAGATGCGGCCCGGTGGCGAGCCCAGTCATGCCCACTAGCCCGATGCGCTGGCCCTGCGCAACATGCTCGCCGTCGTGAACGAGAATGCGCGAGAGGTGCATGTAATACGTCTCGTAGCCGTTGGAGTGCTGGATTTTCACCAGATTGCCGTCTTCGCCTTTGCGTCCTGCAAAAACCACACGGCCGTCCCCGATCGATTGCACCGGCGTGCCGATGGGCGCAGCGTAATCCGTGCCGAGGTGCGGCCGGTAGATCTTCAAAATCGGATGAAAGCGCGCATAGCTGAAGTGCGAGGTGATTACCGCGGCGAACTTCAGCGGCGAATGCAGAAACGCTTTCTTCAATGATTTGCCATCGGGAGTGTAATAGGCGGGAACGCCGGCGGGATCGTGAAAGAGAACCGCACGATACGCGCGGCCGTCGTTGTCATATTCCGCGGCGAGAATTTTGCCATAGGCGACGGTCTGCCCGGTCGAGAGTTTTTTCTTTTCCACGACCACGCGGAAAGTGTCGCCCGGTCGCGGGTCGGTGTAGAAATCCAAATCCCAACTGAAAATATCGGCGATGCGCATGGCCAACTCCGGGGATTCGCCGGCCTGGGCGACCGCGACGAAAAGCGAGCCGTTGATTTTGCCGGAAACGCCATCGGTTTCCACGGTTGTGGGAATGGTCCGCACTTCCGCATCAAAATCGTCCCCATGGCGGACCACGGAAAGGATGCGGTCGGGATCGATCTGGTAACTCAATTCGGCGAGCTGGCCAAACAAAGTGCGAGCAATCTTCAGCTCGTTGCCCGCGCGAAACATGCGGAAGTCGAAAACGGATTTCGCGGCGGCGGCGATTTGCCCGGCCGTCTGCGGATCCACGTCCATGCGCGCGAGAACTCCGGCGAAAGGCACGCCGCCTGGCACGGCGAGGCCGGTGAAAACAAGCTTAGGAGGAGGAACCGGGATGCGCTGGCCGCCAAGCGCTAGTTCGCGGGCCAAGCGGCGCTCGAATGCGAAACGTGTGAAATACGAAGCCGCAATGGCTAGAAGAGCGACAAATCCGATGAGACACCATAAGATGAACTTGCGGCGACTCACACGCCCCCTCAGGCGGCTGGGATGCCGTTTGAACCGGAAGAATACTCCCATCAGGGTATGCAGCCAAAGAAGAAATCGAGAGCGTTGTTGCCAAGCGGGTTGCGGGCAATATCGCTGCGGACCAAAATCTATTTACAGAATTTCTAGCGGGATGATTAGCGCTCGGTGCCGGGTGCGGAGGCCGCGGCTTCTACGGGCTTCCCGACAAAGTATTTCTCTTCGTAGAGGTCGTGATAGATTTTGCCGGCGACGTCGGCGGCGTGCGGGCCGTTGACGATACGCGCGCGGCCCCGCAGCAAGACGACGAGCACGATCTTCGGGTCATCCTGCCCGGCGTAAGAAGCAAACCAACCGAGCCGGCCGCCGAGGGTCGCATCATTGCACGTGCCCGTCTTGCCAAGCGTCTGTTCACCATCAGGATCATTGCTTTGCCGCGCAGTTCCGTAAAGCACGGCGGCAAGCATGCCCTGGCGAAGTTCGGGCAGAAGCGGAGCGATTTCCAGCGTGCGGCGCACGCGCGGAGAGAAATCATGGGCCGCGTCGGTGCTTTGCGGGTATTGCAGGTAGTACAAGGTGCCGCCATTCGCGATGCTCGAGACGATAGCGGCAAGCTGCAGCGGCGTCATGCGGATTCCCTGGCCGAAACTGCACATGCGCGCCACGCCGCCATACGCCGGCGGAGCCGATGGCAAAACGCCGGGCTTTTCGTCAGAGATGTCGTAGCCGGCGCGTTCGCCGAGGCCAAAGACGTGGTCGTAATGCCAGACCGCATCGAAGCCGAGGCGCCGGCCCAGCTCCTCGAAAAACTGATTGTTCGAGTGCGCAAGAGCCTCGGTCATGTCCATGTAGCGGCGGCGGCCGATGCGGACCATGGTGTCCGGCGTGATGACGCCCTTTTCGAGCGCGGCAACCGCGATGACTGGTTTCAGTGTCGAGCAAGGCTCAAAACCAGCTGAGTACGCCAGCTTCTGGCCGACAATGGAAAGGATGCGGCCATTCGAAGGATCGACGGCGACGACGGAGCCGTTTTGGCGGCCCAGTCCGTCGAGCGCGGCCTGGCGAACGAGGGGATCGTCGAACTGCGAATCGTCGCCGGCGCCGGGATCAGAGATGTAGGTCGCGAGACCGCGATAGCGATGGCGGTGGGTCGTCGCTTTTTTGCTCGTGGAGGACGCCGGAAGCGGGCGAGCCGATGCGAACCACGGCATCGCGATTGCGATGGCCGCGAGTAGAGCGAAGTTCCTGAAAAACGCGTAAGGCCGGGCCGGGCTTCGGGTCATGGTGTTCCTGCTACTGCCCCTTGGTTCTCTCTCTTTTTGCGACAACAGGCCAATTTTAGGGAATCGACAGAACCGGCGCAACTTAAAATATTCAAATGTGGCGCCGCGTGCCGAAAACGCCACACCAAGAAGTACTAGGAGAACGGAACTAGCTCCGCAGCCGCACACGTTTGGCAACCACGCTGTCAGCCCGCGGATTTGGTTTTCCCTCGCAGGCGCGCGATAACGAACGCTGCGATAATGCAAGCCACCGCCGGACAGAGCCACTCAATGCGCATCCAAAGATGATCCCACGCCGTCAGGACACCAGGGCCGGAAGTGTGCGCGCGAAAATCGACCAGGTACAGCGCAGCCACGAGAAATGCCCAAAACTGAGACCTCCGATTGGGGAGAATCAATGGAACGGCTGCTCCCGCAAGAATCGCAGCTAGAGTTTGGTCCCTGGACACAATTGACCCCATATAGATTGCCGTAAACAAGTTCTGACCATGTACCTCTGCAAATCTGTTGAGCACCCTATCCAGACTCCAGCCGAGCAGTGCGGCCAGCCAAGAAGAAAGGTAGTAAATACCAATGACGGTTAGAAGATTGCGGATCCAAAGCGCAGCTTTCCGCCGACCTTCGCTTTGGTCGCAGACCGGTACGTCCATTGGGCCTACCGCGCGGATTTGGCCTTGGCGGCGGGAACGACGTGCGGGCCAGGCTTGGCCGATTCGGCACCGGCGCCAGCGGCAGCGGCTTTGGCCGCTTCTTCGGGCGCAGAAGCGGACTGGGCGAGGCCCAATTCCTTGCGCAGCGCGGACTCGATTTTGTCGCGAATGTCCGTGTTTTCACGCAGGAAAAGACGGGCATTTTCGCGTCCCTGGCCGAGGCGCTCTCCGTGGAAGGAGAGCCACGTACCGGATTTTTCGAGTATGTTGCGGGCGACGCCAAGATCGAGCAAATCGCCTTCGCGGGAAACGCCTTCGCCGTAGAGGATGTCAAATTCCGCTTCGCGGAAGGGCGCGGCGACTTTGTTCTTCACCACTTTGGCGCGTGTGCGCGAGCCGATGACGCGATCCCCTTCCTTGATGGCCTGGATGCGGCGAATATCGAGGCGAATCGACGAATAGAATTTCAGCGCGCGGCCGCCGGTGGTGGTTTCCGGGTTGCCGAACATCACGCCGATTTTCTCGCGAATCTGATTGATGAAAACCAGGCAGGTGCGCGACTTCGAGACGATGGCGGTGAGCTTGCGCAGCGCCTGGGACATCAGGCGCGCCTGCATACCCATCTGTGGATCGCCCATGTCTCCTTCGAGCTCGGCCTTGGGAACGAGAGCGGCGACCGAATCAATGACCACGATGTCGACGCCGCCCGAACGGATGAGCGCCTGAGCGATTTCGAGGGCTTGTTCCCCGTTGTCAGGCTGCGAGACGAGAAGGTTATCGATGTCCACGCCAAGCTTGCGGGCGTAGGAGGGATCGAGGGCGTGCTCCGCGTCGATGAACGCCGCTATGCCGCCCATTTTCTGGGCTTCGGCGATGACGTGCAGAGTGAGCGTGGTCTTCCCGCCGGATTCCGGGCCGAAGATTTCGATGACGCGGCCGCGCGGCAAACCGCCGACGCCGAGCGCGGCATCAATGGAAATGGAGCCGGTGGGAATCACGCTGACCGGAACGAGTACGGCTTTGTTTCCCAAGCGCATGATGGAACCCTTGCCATAATCCTTCTCAATTTGCGCGATCGCCGTTTCCAGCATTTTTTCTCTTTCGTCTGTCATTTCCTCACCTCGGTGATTGACGTCTCAAGCCTTGGGAAGCCGCGAACTGTTAATTGGTCCGGCAGTTTACCAGAGAGTTCCCCCCACGTCTTCCCCTCCCTGCGATTTGCGAGAATATCATAAGGCGAACAAAAAGCAAACATAAAATATGCTCCCCCGGCTACTGATACTTGTAAAAGCCGCGGGCGGATTTGCGGCCGATCCAGCCGGCGGCGACGTATTTTTTCAGCAACGGGCAGGCGCGATACTTCGGGTCGCCCAGGCCGTTCTGCAGAACGTTCAAAATGTCCACGCAAACGTCAAGACCGATGAAATCGGCGAGCTCGAGCGGGCCCATGGGATGGTTCATGCCCATTTTCATCACCGCATCGACGGATTCCGGCGTGGCCACGCCTTCCATCACGGCGTACGCGGCTTCGTTGATCATGGGCATGAGCACGCGATTGGAGACGAAGCCGGGCGCGTCGTTGACGGCGACGGGATTTTTGCCGAGTTTCTGGCAGAGCGCCATGGTGGTGCTGAATGTTTCTTCGCTGGTCTGCAAACCGCGAATCACTTCGACGAGGGTCATCATCGGAACGGGATTCATGAAATGCATGCCGATGAATTGCTCGGGGCGACTGGTTTTTGCGGCCAGTGCGGTGATGGAAATGGAGGAAGTGTTGCTGGCGAGGATCACGCCGGGGCGCAGAACGGCGTCAGCTTCTTTGAGGACACGCTCTTTGAGTTCGCGCTGCTCGGGAACCGCTTCGATGGCGATGTCCGCGGCAGCGAGCTCGTTGACGTCGGTGGTGCGAAAAATACGCTGGAGAATCGCGGGTTTGTCGGCCTCGGTGATTTTTGCTTTTTTGACTTCGCGGTCGAGATTCTTACCGATGGTATCGAGCGCGCGGTCGAGATATTTCTGGTCGACGTCGCGGAGGATGGTTTTGTAGCCGGCTTTGGCGAAGACATGCGCGATGCCGTTGCCCATAGTGCCCGCGCCGAGAACGGCGACGGTTTTGATTGCGTCGATTGACATTCAGGCCTCAGCGAAATTGAAATGGTAGCGGCAATTCGGCAAGAGCATATCCCAGCGAGGGATTTTCGCCAACGGCGCGGGCAAGAAAAATGCCCAGTGTCCGAAAATGAAAATTTGGGTCGACAAACCGACAATTTCAGCGATTAGAAGGGACTTCGATCGTTTGTTTTGTGCAAGTTGCATCGAGTTCTAATTAATCATATCCTAAGCGATTAGAATTCAAAAAGCGCATAAAAAGCGAAAAGCCGCGTCTCCGCGGCTTGCCTCCGGCTAAGTTGCGCCCAGACCGACAGTTCCAGTCTGCAATCTACTGTATACCATAGAGTTAACTAGAAGGCAAGGGAAATCGCGAGGTTACGTCAAAAACCGCAGCCTTAAACGTCAAAGGCTGCGGCACCCGCTTAGTCTTGCGAAGGCTTGCTTGGAGTGGCGCTGGGGAGCGAGCTGGGCTTCGCAGCGGCGGATTTGCCGCCGCCAGCCACGGCGCCGCCGTTACCGGCGAGGTAGCGCATGGCCGTGGCCGCGAGGCCATCGAGCGCGCCGCCGCCATTCGCGCCGCTGGCGACGAGGATGTCCGGCACAAATTTCGAGGTGCCATCGGCGAGCGCGGTGACGACGTTCACGAGCGCCGTGGCGTTCGAGCCGAGGGCGCGGACTTGCGCTTCATAGCCACGAGCACGAGCTAGGCCGACGGCTTCGACTTCGGCGCCGCGCGCGGTGCCGGTCTGGCGAATGAATTCGGCTTCGCCGCGAGCCTCTTCGGTGCGGGCGTTGGCGTTATTGGTCTTGATGTCCACGCCGACTTTCGATTTGGCGAGGTCGGCCTGCATCTCCGCGGTGCCCTTGGCGTTTTCCATGGCGATGCGCTCGTCCTGCGCGGCGCGTTGCTTCTTGTAAGTTTCGATCTCCTGATTGGCAATTTCGCGGCCGGTGAGGACTTTGACCAAGTCTTCGGGAAGGATTACGTCCTGGATATAGACGCCCCGCGTTTCCACTCTGTACTGGTCGAGCTGATCTTTGATGTGCTGGAAGGCCTCTTCCTGGACTTGCTGGCGGGTTTCGATGAAACGGATTGCCGGCATGCTCTGGAGCTTGTCGCGAAAATGATTGCCGACGGCGGCTTGCAGGACTTCGTTGACCAGATTCAGCATGGTGCCGACCATGGAAATGACGCGGGGCGCGTTGGTGTCCGGGACGTGAATCTGGACTTGCAGGTCAATGTGGAAGACGAAGCCCTCGTTACTCTTGGCGATGATTTGGCTGAGCTGCGCGTCGAGATTGTGGGCCTGAGAAACTTCGTCGGCCCAGTTCAGCGTGAGGATGGAGGTGGGAACAATTTCCGCCTGATAGCAACGCGGATTGAGGGGATATTTTCCGGTACGCAGGGCTTCTTGCCAAATTCCGCGATGGCCAGGACGCACGAGCGAGCCAAACTTGAAATCCGCGCCAGAGATGTCTTCGGTAGGCAGGCCGACATAGGCTTTGATTACCGCGGTCTGGCCTTGCTGGACGACCAGCATCCAAACCAGCTCGACGGCAACCAGAAAGGGATTGAGAGCGTAAGCGCCATAGAGAAGCGGATCGTGCTGCAGCCCGATGCGGCCACCATTGTCGAGAAAGGCCTGAAAATCCTGATAGTTGTTGTGGAGATTGTTCTTGTTTCCGAGGAGAACTTCGATGATTTGGCCGTCGGTGGCGTTGGCCTTTTCCATTTTGTCGACGTCGGCGAACCCGCCGAGGCGACCGGCGATGTCCCCGGAAGGGAGCGGGTCGCCCTCAAAGGTGGTGACAATGCCGACCATGTCCATCAGCGCGCCATCGTTGCTACAGGGCTTTGGCTCGATGCGCAACAGATCCAACTGGGCCGGGCGCAGGCCGAAGGCTTCGGGCGTGAGTCTGCCTCCACGGCCGCGAAGATCCGGCGAGATGGGCAGGCCAAACACCTGGGATTTGGTGACGACCAGGAAACCGACGGGGTGAATCGGCGCGAGTGTTCCCGGCGGAAAGACCGGGCGCTGGACTCCTTTTTGGCCGCCGCCAGCGACGAAGGCGCGCAGGTCGGAAAAATTTCCGAAGGCCTTTTTGTAGATGGCGGATTTTGCGCCAATCGGCAGGGGTGCGCCGACCTGAGCGATGACCACTCCGATTTCGCCGGCCGGGACTTGCAACCACGGGAACTTTTTCACTTCGTAAAAGAGGATGGATTTCCAGCGCAGGCCCGGCATCAGCAGATCGGCCTGATATCCGGCTTCGCCCTGGAAGGCGATGGCGTTGTCTTCCCTCAGCTTTCGAGGAGAGATGCGCTTTAGAACGAGGCCCACTTCCGCAGGCCCGATCCGTCGAAGAGACAGCACGACGTAGGCAAGAATGACGACGATGCCGACAGCTATCCACGTGATGTTCGGAATACCGGCCATGATGTTGCTCCCTCTGTTCGTGTGGAGGCATCATGCTACCGGAATATCTTTGTTGTCAATCAACTGGGAAGTTTCGGCAAACGGGCGATGGCTAAGAGGGACGCGTCAGCAAATAGGAGGGATGCTGCAGGCCCGTAGGCGGATAAAATTCCGCGTGAGTGAAGCGGAAGGCGAGTTTTTCGAGGAGATGGCGAGAGGCGGCGTTCGCGGGATGATGCCCGGCAAAAAGGGCGTGGGCGCCGAGCGTTTCAAAACCATAGGCGATGACGGCACGGGCGGCTTCTTCCGCGAAGCCCTGGCGCCAAAATTCCGGGCGCAGATGAAAGCCCAACTCGAGAATATTTTCTTCCGGCTTATAAGGACGCAGGCCAGCGCAGCCGACGTGCTGGCCGTCTGCGAGCAGAAAAATCGGCCAATATTGAACGCGATACTCGCGCATCCGGGCGATCTCTTTTTCGAGCCGTTCGCGCACTTGTTGATCTGAAAAAGGCCCGCCGATGAGTTTGGTGACGCGGGCATCACCCCAGAGCGCGAGAGCGAGACGAAGGTCGTCAGCGCACCAGCATCGGAAACCGAGGCGCGCAGAGCGCAGAAAATAATCCGGCATTTTGCGGGCCTTATTGTGGCGGGGCGCCGTCGGTGACTTGGCGGATGATGGCCTGCGCGCGCTGTTCGTCTTCGGGCAAGACGCGGACGGCGAGCGGAGCCGCGGATTTATCTGTGTGAGTATCGGGCGCCGCGTCCTCCTCGGAGTCCGGAGTGTGGACATAACAGTTGATGCCGATTTCCGCGAGGCAGGACTTCAAGACCTCGGCCATCATTTCGTCCTTGCCGGACCAGACTTCCGCGGTGGCGTCTTCGGGATAAAGCTCGTGCGCGAAAGATTCGTGGCGGATGTCGTCGGCGCCCTCATCGTCTTCGGCGGGCAAAGCGGCGCTGGCGTCGTTCTCGTCTTCGTTCTCGTCCTGGGCATCAAGAACGCTGGAAGGCTCGTTGGCGTAGAGCGGGTTGGCGAGGAGGCCGTCGCGGATGAGTTGCGCTTGCGGGAGATTCGCGGCGGGCACCCAGACTTCCAAGTCCACATGTTGCGTGGTGAAGACCATGCGGGCGTCGAGTTCCTCTTTGTTGTAAGGAACGTGGGCGCTGTCGAGGGCCAGGGTGAGCGCGGAATAAAATCCGCCGCTGGCGCCCCTCCAGAGAAGGACGGGCCGGTCCAATTGCTGCTGCGGCGCGGAGGCCGTGGGCGTGTGGTCGATTTCCTCTTCGGCAGGCAAAGTCTCGACGAGGTCGACGTCACAGGTGTTGCAGCGCGTGAAGCCGCGGCGAAATTCGTATTTGCAGACGGGGCAAAACATTGCAGGTGAATTTTACAACGCGGACGGGAGAATGCAAATTTAGGTGCATTTGAAGGAAGGAGCGAACAGCAGATCCCTCACCGCCATCCCGCGGCGTTTTTCCATGTCGGGCTGCAGGTGCAGCCCTGGGGCGGGCTGGGTTCGGGATGACAGTGGTGATTCCGTTTCACTTCTTCGGGTGCGATGAACTCAACGAGAAGGAATTGATGATGACTTGGGCTTCATCGATATCCATTGGCGACAACGCCACTTCGGGCTCGGACACGAGATGGCCACGACTGTCGGTAATCACAATATCCCGCGCGCGAAAATAATACGACTTGCCGGCCGCGGCGGTGAAGTGGGCGGCCGCGGTGGTGCGCTTCGGCCCGAACTGAAATGGAGTTACGTCGGATTGCCAATTCGCGCAAAGGTGATGGTCGCCCGCGTCAACGAAGACGTAAAAATAGGAGTTGGCGTGAGTGGCTCCGACCCAGGTTCCGTCGATTCCGAACCGTGTGGTTGGCCGCGGCCGCGCGCCATATTTCACATCGTCCTGGAGAAAGTAGACAAGCGCTTTTCCCGGCCCAGGGGCTGGCGCTGGGGGCCCTCCCTTCTTTGTGCTGACATCGAAAGCAACATCGGATGGACCACAACCGGGGCCTTCCTGTGCGCGGGCTTGTGCTGGAGCGATCACCAAAAAGGCTAGAAGGAAAACGACGGAACGAGCAGTCATTTCGCACCTCGGCTCAAATCGAGAGTAGACGAAGGGCCCCATTATGTTACGTATGAAACGGCCAAGGCGTTACACGATCCTCCTCGTGAAGGCCGCGGCGGAATTCGTATTTGCAGACGGGGCAAACATAATTCACTCTCGCCGGTACTGACTCTCGTCGGGAATCCCCGGTGTCATCTCGATTCGCACGCTGCGTGCCTGGATTGACCCGTGGACGCCATGGGCGGTTTCCATACACAGATCAAAACCGTTATCTGCGCGCATGAGTGCCATCTCAAGCAACGCATTCTGATTGTTAAACCATTTCAGATCGCAAGTGAGAACATCCTCGAAAAGAAAAGAGACGACGACATGTTTCTGTGAGACAAAGTAGCCCTTCTCGTCCACCTGATCTGTCGTTTCAAAAGCGTGGACACGAACGATTGATGTTCCGTTCCTGTCCAGGTGTATCGAAAGCACTTCGGAATCGTGGAAATCAGGCCAGTGTCCGAACCAATCGAGTAGTTCGGACGCGCCGGGAATTTCGTCGAGCCATTCTGGTGTGAGAGTCGACATTTCAAAGATAGCTCTAATCGCTGTGCGAAATGCGCAACTGCAGGGCGACTCGAGGAGTCGCCACGGGCGGGGCAAGCCCCGCCCCTACGAAAACAACCACGTAAGTGCGGCCGGCGTCAAGCCGACGGTAGAGGAAAACTAAGGACTCGACGGCTGGAAGAAAGCGGCGTCGAGCCGCCGCACTCCACAAAGTCGCTACGAGCGTTCGATGGCCATGGCGACGGCGTTGCCGCCGCCGAGGCAGAGCGCGGCGATGCCACGCTTCAGATTGCGGCGCTGCAATTCGTAGAGCAGGGTGACCAGAACGCGCGCGCCGCTGGCACCGATGGGATGGCCGAGCGCGACCGCGCCGCCATTGACATTGATTTTTTCGGGATTGAGCTTCAATTCGCGGGCGACGGCAATGGCTTGCACGGCGAAGGCTTCGTTCAGCTCGATCAAGTCGATGTCCTTGTCGCGATCCCAGCCGGTTTTCTTGAGCAGCTTATTGACGGCTTCGACGGGCGCCATCATCACCCATTTCGGTTCGACGCCGCCGACGGACTGCGCGACGATGCGCGCCATGGGCTGCTTGCCGAGGCGCGACGCGTTGCGTTCACTGGTGACGACGACGGCTGCGGCGCCGTCGTTCGTGCCCGGCGCGTTGCCGGCAGTGACGGTGCCGTCTTTTTTGAATGCGGGGCGAAGCTTCGCGAGGGCTTCGAGCGAAGTGTCTTCGCGCGGCGTTTCGTCTTTGCTGATGACGACGGGATCGCCCTTTTTCTGCGGAATTTCGACGGGAACGATTTGCGGCTCGAAGAAGCAGGACTTCATGGCGTGCACGGCCTTCTGATGGCTTTCGAGGGCGTACTGATCCTGCTCCTGGCGCGAAATTTTGTATTTTTCGGCGACGAGCTCGCCGGTGACGCCCATGTGGTAGTCCTCGTAGGCTTCCCACAGGCCGTCGTGGACCATGGAATCGATGAGCTGGCCGTTGCCGAGGCGATAGCCGGTGCGCGCTTGCATGAGCAGGTAGGGGCAGTTGGACATGGACTCCATGCCGCCAGCGACGAGAATTTCCGACTCGCCGGTGATGACCGCTTGCGCGGCGAGGCCGACGGATTTGAGGCCGGAGCCGCAGACTTTGTTGATGGTCATGGCGGCGACGTGATAATCGAGGCCGCCCTTGAGCGCGGCCTGGCGCGCGGGATTCTGCCCCAAGCCGGCCTGGACGACGTTGCCCATGATGCATTCGTCGACGGATTTGGGGTCGATGCCGGCGCGGCGGACGGCTTCCGCGACGACTTTCGCGCCGAGTTCGGGCGCGGTGAGCGGGGAAAGTCCGCCCATGAATTTTCCCATGGGCGTGCGGACGGCGCTCAGAATGACCGGCTGTTCGCCCTGTTGCGGTGACTGCGGCATCATGAAGGCTCCTTAGCGATTGCGTGGTGCTGCTAGTAGCATTTGATTATAAAGCGGTAGAAATGATGCGGTCAATTTTGCCGCGCCACTTCACACACCGGCATCCTTCAAGAGGGACCGGGCTTCCGTGAGGTCATTTATATTTCCACACCGCGGACAGATATAGGAGTCTGCGGAAGGCATCGGCTCATATCCGGAAGGTGCTGAGGCTTCGCCGTCGGCAAATTTGAAGACCGCTCCGCACTTGCACTTTAGTTCCATCTTGCGAACAACTCTCGTCACGAGCAGGCGCGGAGAAGTGGTTCCGGTTGCCGATTCGTCGATTCCGATGGACCCAGTAACGCGGATGTTGGCCGTGCGGCGGCCTAGAAAAAAACCAACAAGAAAAACGGCCAGGAGCAGCAAGATCAAGGGAAGGTAGGACGGATTGGAAGGGTCACTCGAAGCCAATGCCAAGAAAAACGCTCCACAGGCACCCATATAAGTAAACGAGTATAAGCGGCGGGGAGGAAGGGGTCAATTTGGCGCGTGGGGCGAAGCGAGTTAGAATTCGAATCTCAACAGGATGACCGGTAAAACTTCAGACGCACTTGCGGAATTGAATGCGGAACAGGCCGCGGTGGTGGAGCACGGCGAAGGGCCGCTGCTGGTCGTGGCGGGCGCAGGCACGGGCAAGACGCGGGTCATCACGCGGCGCATCTCGCGGCTGCTGGAAGCGGATCCCGACCTTTCCGGCGAAAACATTCTGGGGCTGACGTTCACGGACAAGGCCGCGGAGGAGATGAAGTCGCGCGTGGTGAGGTTCGCGGGCTCGCGAGCCGAGGGCGTGTGGCTGAGTACCTTTCACAGATTCTGCCTGGAAAAAGTTTTGCGCGAGGCGAGCCCCGGCTTGCAGTCGATCGAGCCGGTGGAGCACTGGATCCTGTTGCGCAAAAATATTCGCGAGCTGGCGCTGAAGCATTACACGCGGCTGGCGGAGCCGGGCGAGTTCTTGAGCGCGTTCGAGAAATTTTTTTCGCGCTGCCAGGACGAGCTGGTGACGCCGGAGGATTACCAGCGTTATGCGGACGGGGTGCGGCGCGCGTATGAGGCGCAGAAAGCGACGCTCGATGACGAGGCGCGCGCCGCGGAGGAAGAAAATCTGGCGCGGCTGGAAGAAGTATCGCGCGCGTACCGCATCAGCGAACGGCTGCAACGCGAGCGCAACCTGATCACATTCGGCGGGCAACTGCTGCGTTCGGTGGAATTGTTGCGGGCAGATGAAAGCCGGCTGGCGTCGCTGCGCGAGCAGTATCGCTACATCCTGGTGGACGAATTTCAGGACACAAACATCGCGCAACTGGAATTGCTGTGGCTGCTCGCGGGAGAACGGCGCAACATTCTGGCCGTCGGCGACGACAGCCAGGCGATCTACCGTTTTCGCGGCGCGTCATTCGGGAGCTTCACGATTTTTCTGCACCGATTCTGCGGCGCGGCAAAGGAAGCGCCAGTGGAGGGCTTGCCGCTGAAGTCGCTGACGCGCAATTACCGGTCGACGAAGCGAATTTTGGACGTGGCCAGCGGAGTGATCCAGCACAACGAGCGGCCAACGTTCTTGCCACACAAGGCGCTGGTCACTGACAATCCCGCGGGCGAAAAAATCCGCATCGTGGAATTTGCGACGCCGCAGGAAGAGGCGCATTGGGTGGCCGGCGAGATCGAGCGGCTGCACAAAGCGGGACGGGCGTGGCGAAGCTGTGCAGTGCTGTATCGCAAACACGTGCACCGCGCGGAGATCGTCGAAGTACTGCAGCGCAGAAACATTCCGTTCGTGATTCGCGGGCTTTCGGTGCTGTCGAGCACGCTGGTGCGGGACCTGGTGGCGTATTTGCGGCTGATTGCGGTGCCGTCGGACAACGTGGCGTGCGCGCGAGTGATGGCCGCTCCTTACTGGCGATTCGAGCCGCGCGATTTGGTGCGGCTGGCGGAGCGCGCCAGGAAAAACAAGTCGCTGATGGACGCGCTAGAGTCGCCGCAGCAGGAATTTGCGTTTGGCTCGCAGGCGAGAGTGGCGGAGCTGCTGGCGTTCTTGAAACGGCTGCGGCAACTGGCGTCGCGCGCGCCGGCGCGGACGGTGTTTGATGCGCTGGTGGCGGAGCTGGGGCTTTCGCCGCTGCCCTCGGACGCGGACCGAATGCACCTGGAACGGTTCGCCAAATTCCTGGAGGAGTGGGAAGCGAAGAGCGAAGAAAAATCGCTCGCGGCGTTCATCGAGTATTTCGATTTCTTCCTGCAAGCGGACGGAGACATTGCGCAAACGGAAGAAAGCGCGGACGACGCGGTGCAATTGATGACCGTGCACAACGCGAAGGGGATGGAGTTCGACCACGTGTTCGTGCTGACCGTTTCGGAAGGAGATTTTCCGGCGCGGCCGCAAGCGCCGGTGCTGGAGTTCCCCGCGGCGCTGATGAAAGAAGAGCAGCCCAAGGGCGAATTCCGGATTCAGGAAGAGCGCCGGCTGTTTTACGTGGCGCTGACGCGGGCGCGTCGGCTGCTGACGATTTCGACGGTGATCAACCGACGCAAGAAGCCGTCGCCGTTCCTCGAAGACATTCTCGCGGACCCACGGCTGAAGAAGGCGCACGCGGAGCAACTGACGCCGAAGGTTCAGCTGCCCAAGGAAGAAGAGACGGTTGGATCGTTTCCCGCGCACCCGCTGCTACCGCAACTGTTCCCGATGATTCCCGAAGATTCGCGCGCGTATTCGCGAATCGCGCTGTGGGCTAAGGCGTACCATCCGCCCAGCGGCGAGCCGCTGCAATTGAGCGCGTCAGCGATCGAAACGTATCGAACATGCCCGATGAAATATCTGCTACGGCAAGTGTGGGGAATCCGCGGCGAACCGCAAGCGGCCATGACGTTCGGCAACGTGATGCACTTGACGATACGCGAATTCGTGCGCGAAATCCGCAAACGGAGAAGCGTGCCGTTCGAGGAAGTGGCGGCGATTTTCGAGCGCGAGTGGCACGCGGCGGGATTTCAGGACGATTATCAGGAAGAGGAATACCGAAAAGCGGGGCTGGAACAGTTGCGAGCTTTCTGCGAAAGCTACGCGAGCACGCCGGCGGACGTCCTGCACCAGGAAAAGGCATTCGAGCTGCCGCTGGATCCGAACGTAGTGGTGTTCGGGCGCATGGACCAGATCAACCGGCTGGGGCCAAAAGAAATCGAAATCGTGGATTACAAGACCGGGAATCCCAAGCGCGAGAAGCACGCCAAAGAGAGTTTACAGCTCAGTTTGTACGCGCTGGCGGCGCAAGAAGTGCTGGAGCTCGAAGCCGAGCGGCTGGTGTTCTACAACTTGACGACAAATGAAGCGGTGGCGACGACGCGCGACGCGAAGGCGCTGAACAAAGCGAAAGCCGTGGTGGCAGAAGTCGCTGATGAAATTCGCGCCGGCGAATTCCCTACCCATGCCGGGTTCAGTTGCCGCTACTGCGATTACCAGCCCATTTGTCCGGCACACGAACAGCTGATCTCGATTTCCCAGAACTCACACTGAAACGGTGCGCACAAAAGAAAAGGGGCAGCGTTTCCGCCGCCCCGAATTGATCTTTCTTTTGACCGCCGGAATTAAATTCCGGCCGTCGCGCATTTCACTGCTTTGAAGCTTTCTCCCTGCGAGCGAGCCGCGAAACAGAACGCGCATCTCACTCGCTGCATCTTTTTTACGTTTCGCTCCCCGCAAAGTCAAGAAAAAATCTCAGCGCGAGACGTGACGGTCAGCGCGGGAACGGCGCGCAATAACCGGTGCGGGCGTGCACGGAGAGGCCGGGACGTTCGACGCGCACTTCCAGCCCATGGCAACTGCCTCGACCTTGTGTTCTGGTGGGCTCGAATCCGAGTGTGTATTGGTTGCGCGCCTCCTCGGCGAGCTTCGCGTAGAGCGACTCTATTTCCTGCGGGCTGCTGGCGGAGACAACGTCGCCGCCCGTGGGCGCGGCGTATTGCGATAGACGGCCCTTGCCACGAAACAGGAGAGTGTCCGCCGGAGAAGTGACGGAGACCGCGTAGACAGAAACATTTTCAGAAAACAGAAGCTGCAGCGTGTTGGTGAAGCTCCATTGATTATGGCGGTCTTCGGTGCCGTCGGAAACGATGAAAATAATTTTGCGGCGATCGCGGCCGCGGGTGCGGAGCATTTCCGCGGCGTAATGGACGGCGTCGTCGAGGTGTTTGGTGACGCCGTTGTAACTTGTGCCGAAAATGGGAATTTCGGGAGTGCCGCTGACGGTATGGCCATTGATCAGCGGCGGAGACATCATGGTAGCCGAAGGCGACCCGGGAACGCGGGAATCGAGGCCGTCTTTGGGATTGGTGCGAATCTCTTTCAGCTTGGCGAAGAGTGCGTCGTTGTTCGTGGTGAAATCGAGGACGGTCTTCGGATATTCGTCGAAGCGCACGAGCGCGACTTCATCTTCGGCGGAAAATCCGGCGGCGATGCTGTCGAGGCTCTGCAGAACTTTCTGCGAGAGGTTCTCGGGCAAATCGTCATCAAGGAGGACAACGGCGGAAATGGGAAAAGCCTGGTCCCAGAAATTCCTGATCTGCTGCTCCTTGCCGTCTTGGAAGACACGAAAGTCGCTCTGTTCCAGGTCGGGAACTAGATTGCCCATGGGGTCCTTGACGGTCACTGGGACTAAAACCAGCCTGCTTTGGAAGACCATGGCGACGGGCGGCTTTTGCGACTGTTGGGCGGGCTTGGCCGGCGGCGGCACGGAAGATTGCGCGCCGGGATGCGCCAAGCTAGGGGGAGGAGTTCCCGTTTGCGCGGAGGCACACACCGGAAGTAGGAGCGTCGCGCAAACCGCAAAGAATTTTTTCATTCCCCCTGCCCCAAGCAATGGTTAAGCTTATATCGTGAACGCAACAAACCTGCCACGAGGAGCACGCATCCGTTCGGGCCTACCACGCATCGTAGTATCCGCCGTGAAGAAGCGCAACAATTATACGCCAGCGCTGCGGACCCTAGGAGCCTTGGCGGGGTGCTTGGCACTCGCGGCGTTTGGCCCCCAGTTTAGGATGCAGCGATTCGCGGAGGTGCTGTCCGCGCACGCTCAGATCCCCGTGCAGATTCCCACCAAGCAGCCACCCGGACAACAAAAGGAAATCCCGCAAGTCGGGGGCACGACGAAAATCAACGTCAACTTGGTGCGGCTGTACGTGACGGTGCGCGACAAACACGGGGCCATCGTCACCAATCTGGATAAGAACGACTTCAAGGTGTACGAAGACGGGACGGAGCAGAAGATCGCATTTTTTTCCAAAGATATGACCGATCCGATCACGCTGGCGATGATGATCGATACCAGCGGCAGCGAAGAGTACATGCTGGATGCAGAAAAAGCGACGGCGTCGCGTTTCTTGCGCGACATTCTGAAAAAAGACGACCTGGCGACAGTGATTTCGTTCGATAGCAATGTCAACTTGCTCGCAGATTTCACCGATAACCAGGAAGAGCTGCAGAGCGCGATCGACAAAGCGACGATCAATGTGCCCGTGGCTTTAGGACCGACTAACGCAAATCTGCCCGGCACGGTTCTTTATGATGCGATTAGCCAGGTGTGTTCGGGGCAACTTCCGACAGAAGCCGGCCGCAAGGCGCTGATTATTACCACCGACGCGGAAGACGAAGGGAGCCAACAGACGCTCAAAGGAGCCGTTGAATCGGCACAAGAGGCCAATGCTGTCATACATGTCCTACTCATCGCTGACCGCGGAGGATTTTTCGCCCGAGGTGGGTTCTATAGCGGGGACATGGCGGCGCACGAAATGGCGGAACAGACCGGTGGGCGCGTTATCGCCGTCCGAAATAACAACGATCTGGATAAAGCATTCGACCAGATTTCAGAGGAACTCCGCAGCCAATACATCGTGGCCTATTATCCCGCCAACCAGGCCGCGAATGGCGCGTACCGCAAAATCAAGGTTGAAACCACGCAACAAGGCCTCAAGGTGCTGACGCGAGAGGGCTATTACGCGCCAAATCGCGCGTCGGAGTAGAAGGCGCGACGCTGGGTCCCACAAAGTAAGTATTTCCATCCAAGAAAAATCCGCCGCGTCACACTACGGATGTGAGGGTGCGACTGCCGTTTCAGCAGGCGTAGTGACTGGGGCGGTAGCGTAATATCCCTTGCGAGAGCGCACCGTCAAGCCCTTGCGGTCCACGCGCAGATCGACTTTATGAAACCGGCCGTCGGCTTCCTTGTACGGCGGCGTATAGCCGATCAGGTACTGGCTGCGCAATTCGTTGCCGATGTCGAGAAAGGATTGCGCGAGGTCGTCGACGCGGAAGGGATAGAAGGCGCGGCCTCCAGTCTCATCAGCAAGCTCCTTGAGGATTTTATCGCCTTCGGAATACTGAAGCTTCTGAGGGCTATCGGTGCTGTCGACCTCGACCCAATCATTGTTGCTGCTGATGGTATAGATCGAAACGCCGGAGCGATCGGCCATTTCAATCGCATCGCTCAAGGCGTGGTCACTCAGGTTGTCATCGCCGTCGCTGATCACCACAAGGATGCGGCGAATATCCGCGTTTGGGCCCGAGGGTACCGGAGCGTCCATGAGACGCTCGCTCGCGAGATAAATGGCGTCGTTCAGAGCAGTGCCGCCGCCGGCATTCTGCTTTTGAATCACTTCGCTCAAATCGCTGACGTCGCCGGTGTAATCCTGAACGACCTCCGGTTCGTTGTCGAAGGTCATCACAAAGGCCTGGTCCTGGCCGCGGCGAATCACGTTGTAGAGAAAGTCGATGGCGGCGTCCTGCTCGAAATGCAAGCGCTCGCGAATGCTGTTTGAAGTATCGAGCAGCATGCCGATGCGCAGCGGCAAGTTCGCCTGACGGCTGAAATACGTGATGCGCTGCTCCTTGCCGTCTTCGAAAACCTGGAAATCGTTCTGGGTGAGATCGGTGACGAATTTATTGCGGCGGTCCATGACCGCAGCGACCAAGTGGACCAGGCCAACGGTGAAGCGCTGGCCGGGCGCGCGCGGCGGGTTCGCTGGATTCTGTGTTTGCGGTTTCGCCTGTTGCGGCGGCGGAGGCGGCAACTGCTGAGCACGAACAACGCGGGGCGCGAGAAAGACGGAGCAGAACAAAACCGCAACTAAGATTCGTGTGGGCACGAGAACCTCAGATTATAGGTACGGCTTGAGCGCAGCGTCAACCGCTGCACGCTGCACCCCGGCAAGCCGGGCAAGTTCGCGCAAGCAATCCACGAGGCCGGCAGGCAGCGGCGCGCGGACCTCGACTGGCTTCCCTGTGGTTGGATGCATAAACTTGATGCGCGCGGCGTGAAGAAAATTGCGGCCGAGCGGCGGCATTGCCGTGGAACCGACCTTCGGCTGACGAGGGGCTCCATAGAGCGTATCGCCGGCTACCGGATGGCCGAGCGCGGAAAAGTGTACGCGAATCTGGTGGGTGCGCCCGGTGTGCAAATCGGCTTCGACCAGCGTGTATCCGGGGAGACGCAAGCGGACTCGCCAATCGGTGCGCGCTGCGCGGCCTTCCCGACGACGTGTGGTCATACGAATTCTTCGATGCAGATCGCGCGCTACGGGAAGCTCGATGCGGCCGGAATCTTCCTTCAATTTACCATGAAGAAGAGCGACGTAGGTTTTTTGGACTTGGCGGCCGCTGAATTGTTCGACGAGCGCGCGATGCGCCGGATCGTTGCGCGCAATCAGAAGCGCGCCCGATGTTTCGCGGTCGAGGCGATGCACGATGCCCGGACGCAACTCGCCGCCGACAGAGGAAAGTTCACCGCGGACGCCGAATTCGTGAAGAAGCGCGTTCACGATGGTGCCGCTCTTCGCTCCCGCTCCCGGATGCACGATCATTCCCGCGGGCTTATTGACCACGGCCACGTCGTCATCCTGGTAGAGAATTTCGAGAGGGATTGCTTCCGGCTGCGCTGCGGCGGCAGATGGCGCGGGGATGTCGAGCACCACGGCGTCGCCGCTCGCGACGCGATACGAACGCTTGCCCGGAGCACCGTTCACGCTGACGCGGCCGTGATCGACGAGAGATTGGATTCGCGTGCGGCTCAATTCCGGAAGTTGCGCGGCGAGAAAGCGATCCAAACGCTCACCCGCATCGCCGGCGGTGACGGCGAGCTTCGCGGTGCGCGCGAACTCTCGCGCATTTTCAGCGGGGCCGGAAACTGGCGATGCGGGATTCATTGCCACGATGGGGCGACGTGCACGGGATTATTGCCGCGCCGGAATTACGGCGGCCCGGTGAACGGACCGTGACTTTTTGGAGCCGCGGCGCCACATCCATACGCCGAGGAAAATCAGCGCGAGGCTGACCACTTGCATCAGCGAAAATCTGCCGCGCAGCAGCAACGTGCGGCCCGGGTCTCCGCGCATGAATTCGATCAATCCGCGCTCCAAGCCGTAGAGCAGGATGAACGTGGCGAATATTTCGCCGCGAAAGCGCTGCCGGCGAGCCAGCGCAACCAGAATGAAGAAGTTCATGAGCTCGGCCGCCGCTTCGTAAAGTTGCGTGGGATGCAGCGGAATGTTCAGCGGCGTGCCGACCAGCTCTGCCGCGCGAGAACTGGTGAACGTGACACCCCAAGGCAAAAAAGTAGGCTTGCCGTAGCAGCAGCCGGCGGCGAAACAGCCCAGGCGTCCAATGGCGTGGCCCAGTGGCAGGCCTGCGGAATAGCTGTCGACGAGCGTAAGAGCAGGAATGCGCTGGAAATACGCGTAAAGCACGACAACCAGTAGCGCGCCGATAAAGCCGCCGTAAAAGGTGCCTCCCGATTGCAACGTAGCCAACGCGAAAATCTCGTTCTTGTGATGCCAGTAATAACTGCCGTCCGAAAGCACAAACCATATTTTCGCGCCGGCCAAACCGGCGAGCACCATGTAAATACCGAGATTCCACACGCGCTCGGGGTCGATTTCCGTATGAGCGCCAGCATAATACCGCGCGTACCACAAGCCCAGCAGCACGCCGGTGGCGACCAGCACTCCGTAGGTGTAGATGGGAATGCCGCCCCACGGCGTCGGAATCGTTCCCAGATAAGGGTGCATGGTTACTGCGCCCCCTTTTGATTGGTAGGACGGCCCCAGTCGTGGAAAAGTTCCATCAGCACGAGCGCGGCACCGATGACGATGGCCGAATCCGCCAGGTTGAACGTGGGCCAGTGGTGGCTCTGGATGTGCAGGTCGATGAAGTCGGTGACGCCGCGACGCGTGAGACGATCGAGGACGTTGCCGACCGCGCCTCCGATAATCAGAGCCATGCCAATCTGACCGGTGCGCCCGCCGGCGCGCTCAGCAGCGAGCAGCCAGAACAGAAAGACGACTACGACCACAGAAAACAGCACCAGCAGGAACCGCACAATGG
Organism: uncultured Acidobacteriota bacterium; assembly: GCA_963811805.1. Lineage (GTDB taxonomy): Bacteria > Acidobacteriota > Terriglobia > Acidiferrales > UBA7541 > DAHUXN01. Next base: position 232,247 of record CAWESU010000001.1, read on the forward strand.
GCGAATGAGCGTTTGCGAACATGCTGAACGCCACGCCGGGATTGTGGGTGTGAATCAGATTCAGCAAGCCGGGAATGAGCACGCGAAAATAATCGGACGTGGTGTGCGCGTCGATGGCGTGTTTTGTGGCCTGGTCGGCGGCGAGCACGAGGGCGATGATTACCGCGAGCCATCCCCACGCGATGCCGCGCTCGCCGTTCATGCGCTAGGCGCTCCCGCTTATGGCGTTGCCGCTGCGCTCGATTTCGGCCAGCGCCGAGACGCAGCGCTCGCAAACCGTAGGATATTCTTCGCTCTCACCGACGTGAATAGAGTAATTCCAGCAGCGCTCGCACTTCTTGCCATCGGCGTGGCGGACTTCGATCTCGTCGACGGTGTTCGGCAACGAAGAAGCTGGGGCATTACCGTTCGCCGAAGCAACATTCACTTGCGAGACGATGAGTAGAGCCGGAAGCCACGAAGCGTAATTGCGCAAGAGATCGAGCGTCTTGCCGCTGGCGCGCATTTCGAGCCGCGCTTCGAGTGCGCTATTGATCAATTTTGTGTTGCGCGCCTCTTCGAGCTTCTTCAGCGCTTGCTCGCGCACATCGAGCAGCGATTCCCAATTTCGTTTTTTGTTCGGAGCAACGTTCGCGATGAGCTCTTCGCGCTTCGGGAACAGCGCCATGTGCACGCTCGATGCCTCTCCCGCGGCGCGCGGCAGATGCTTCCAAACTTCCTCCGCGGTGAAAACGAGAATCGGCGCGATCAGCCGCACCAGCGCGCTGGAAATACGATACATCGCCGTCTGCGCAGAGCGCCGCGCCTTGTTGTGCCGCGCAAAAGTGTATAGCCGGTCTTTCAGCACGTCGAAATAAAAGGCGCTCAGATCCACCACCAGAAAATCGTGCAGTGCGTGAAACACGCGATGGAACGCGTATCCGTCGTACCACGCGCGGCACTTCTCGACCAGCTCGCCGGTGCGGTAGAGCATCCAGGCGTCCATTTCCTCGAGGTCGCTGTCCTGGACAGCGTCGCGCGCGGGATCGAATCCGTCCAGGTTGCCGAGCGCGAAGCGAAATGTGTTGCGAATTTTGCGGTAGGATTCAGCGAGCTGCGCCATCATCGGTTCGGAAAAGCGCATGTCCGTCTGATAATCCTGCGAGGTGACCCACAGGCGCAGCAGATCGGCGCCCCATTTTTCGACGATTTCCGCCGGCAGCTCTCCGGTGCCCTTGGACTTGGACATGGGCCGCCCATCGGCGTCAAGCGTCCAGCCATGCGTGATGATCTGCCGGAACGGTGCGTGCCCGCGAACGCCCATAGCCACCAGCAGCGAACTTTGGAACCAGCCACGATATTGATCCGGCCCTTCCAGGTATGCATCGGCGGGCCACAGATTTCCCTTCAGCACGGCAAGATTGGTTGAGCCAGACTCAAACCACACGTCGAGAATGTCTTTTTCCTTGCGAAATGCCGTGGCGCCGCATTTGCATTTCGTTCCCGGCGGCAGAAGCTCCGCCGCAGAATGCGTGAACCAGGCGTCGGCGCCTTCTTTTTCGAACCACTTCACAACGTTGCGCAGGGCGTGAAAATCCTTCAGCAGCTCGCCGCATTTCTCGCAGTAGAAGACGACCAGCGGCACGCCCCAAAAACGCTGGCGCGAAATGCACCAATCGGGCCGCTCTGCAACCATTTTGCGCATGCGCTCTTCGCCCCAGGCAGGGAACCATTTCACCTTTTGAATTTCTTCGAGCGCGCGCGCACGCAAGAGATCGTGCTGCAGATCGATGAACCACTGCTCGGTGGCGCGGAAAATCACCGGATTGTGGCAGCGCCAGCAGTGCGGATAGCTGTGGGTGAGTTTGCCTTCTCCGACCAGTGCCCCGTGCTCTTCGAGCAACTTCACGATGAACGGATTGGCCTCAAAAACCGTCTTGCCCTTGTACTCCGGCAGTCCCTCCGTGAAGCGGCCTTCGTCATCGAGCGGCGCGTAGGTGTCGATGCCGTATCGCTGGCCGGTATAAAAATCCTCGGCGCCGTGCCCCGGAGCGGTATGGACGATTCCGGTACCTTGCTCGAGTGTGACGTAATCGGCCAGGACGCCGGGTTCGATGCGGTCGAGAAATGGATGCTTGAATTTCGCGACCTCGAAAACTCTTCCCAAAACAGGCTCGCTGAACTTCACAAACCGCAGAGAGGTCTCTTCCTGCACCGCATTCACGCGGCCTTTCGCGACGATGTAGACGTCGCCGTCTTCCACTTCCGCTAGCACGTATTCGAGGTCCGGATGAAAGGCGAGCGCCATGCTGGCGGGCAAAGTCCAGGGAGTCGTGGTCCAAACGAGGGCGTAAAATCCGCCGTTTCCCGGGCGCTTCAGCGGGGGTGCTTCTTCCACTTTGTAACGAATCCAAATCGAGGGGCTGGTGTGATTTTCGTATTCAACCTCGGCCTCGGCCAGAGCGGTGCGGTCATGCAGGCACCAGTAAACGGGCTTCAGCCCTTTGTAGGCATAGCCCTTTTCGAAGAAGGTCAGAAAGGCGTCGGCAATGACCGCTTCATGTTCATGATCCATGGTGAGATAGGGCTTGTCCCACTGGCCGAAAATGCCCAGGCGTTTGAAGTCGCGGCGGTTTTGGTCCACATATTTCGTGGCGAATGCGCGGCACATGCGGCGAAATTCCGCCGCGGAAACGCTGTGCTTTTTGCCACCGAGGTCCTTCTCCACTTTGGTCTCGATGGGCAGGCCGTGGCAATCCCATCCGGGAATATACGGGGTCCGAAAGCCGGCCATGGTCTTGGACTTCACAAGCATGTCTTTGCAGATCTTGTTGAGCCCAGTTCCCAGGTGAATATCCCCGGTGGGGTAGGGCGGCCCATCGTGAAAACTGAAAACAGGGGCGTTTTGGCGCGATTCCAGGATGCGGCCGTAGATGCCCTCCGCCTCCCATTGGGCCAATTGGTGAGGCTCGCGCTGCGGCAGTTGCGCCTTCATGGGAAAGCTGGTACGCGGCAGATTGATGGTGCTTTTCAGGTCGAGAGGTTTCGCCATAGGCCCTTTTTTCTTGGGTTTTGTGGCGTGCTACAATGCGGCAATTGCGCGCGCCGTGTCGAATCCGTATGTTACAATATAAAGTCATGGGTGTCAGCAGCAGGGCCCATACATCCTTTTTAAGCGGGCAGAATCTAAATAGTTTGACTGGAATCTCGGGCGTTAAGGTGTAGCCGACGCATGGATGCCAAGCAGAACGATCCGCAACTGAACGCGCAATCCAACGCGGCTCCCGCTCCGAGCCTCGATTTCAAATACACTCGCGAGGCCACTGACCGGCAGTCATGGTTCCAAGTCTTCCGCTCAAATCTGAAGGACTTCCTGACCGAGCGACCGGTGAAGATCCGCCGGGGCAGCGAACCGAGCCCGTTTGAGTCCGCACCGTTTGGTTCGACATTGAGGGAAAACTTCAAGGAATTCCTGCGGCCGCTGCCTCCCTCCGCGCGCGGCAAGTCCGATTCGGAGCTGTTGGTCGATTCGAAGAGCTGGATGGCGACTTTTTGGGAAAACATTCGCGATACGATTAACCCGAAGAAACTCCCGCCGCTCGAGACTACCAGCGAGCCGGTGGACGTCCCGGAGATTTGGACCAAGAACAAGCAGTTTACCAAGGTGCAGGCGCTCTCCCTCGCGATTCACGTGCTGGTGATAGTGCTGATCGTGTTGCCGCTGCTCCCGGGATTTTTGTCCCCGCCGACGCAGGCGAACAACCAGCCGGTCCAGACGATTGACCTCTCTGAGTACCTTCCCAAGCTGGCCATGGGCAACAAGAAGGCCGGCGGCGGTGGCGGACGGGCGAACCTGGCTCCCGCGACCCGCGGCCGTTTGCCAGTGCTTTCGAGGAGCCAGCTGGCCCCGCCGGAAGTGAAGCCGCCGCAACAGGCGAAGCTGGTCATGCAGGCTTCTATCGTGGTGCCCAATATTCACATGCCCACGCCGAACCTGCCGAACACGGGAGACCCAATTTCGGCGCTTGTAAACGATTCTATGGGCAATGGCAGCGGCAGCGGCATGGGAAGCGGCAACGGAAGCGGCCTCGGCAGCGGGTCGGAATACGGAGTGGGCGGCGGCCCGCCGATGGCCGGCGAAAACGGATACAGCAGGCCGGACTGTCTGTATTGCCCGCAGCCGCAGTATTCCGACGCGGGATTCAAGCTGAAGATTCAAGGGCCCGTTGTGCTGGATATCATCGTGGACACCAATGGCCGCGCGACGTCGGTTCACGTCGATAAGGGGCTTGGCTACGGACTCGATGAAGAAGCGGTCAAAGCGGTGCGCGACATCTGGCACTTCAAGCCGGCGGTCGGCCCAAATGGCCAGCCGGCCATCGTGCGGATGTTAATTGAAATTGATTTCCATCTCTACTGATCGTCGTGGTGTAGCTCTCTCCCTCTTTTGACAACGTTGGACAACTCAGCACACGACTGAAAACGAACGAAGCGCGCGGCTGCGTACTTTTGCTAGCATGTGCAGCATGAGATTAGGCGCGCGAAGGCGGATATTGTTCGTTTTCGCCCTAGCGGCCTTGGCTCTTGCTCTCACGGACCCCAGTTGTGCACAGGCGCAAACTGCCCCGGTCAGCTTCACGGTGCAAATCACTCCTTCTACTGGCATTGTCGAACCGGTGCGCGGCCTGCCCTTCTATCTGCTACGGAAAAGTTTCTCGAATATACAGCAGGAGGCAGAAGCCAGCGTGCCCATGCCGGACATGGAGAAGTTCATCGACAGCCAGCCGGTTTCAAAGGAATTGAGGGCCTGGATGCACAAACACCACAGCGTGACCATCAGCGGCGATGAATTCGCAAAAAATCTGAAGGCGGAGGAAATCCTCAACATCCCGGAATTCTGGCAAGCGTATGACCAGATGAACATCGGGGATGCAAAGTTCGGGTTTCCCACTCCGAAATATAAGGAAAGCGACAAAGTCCGCGATCCGGCCAAATATCAGCGTGAAGTCGCCGATTATCACGCGCGGGTGCTGAAATACATCAATGAAAATCCGGACAGCAAGCAAGGCATGGACGCCGAACTGGACTCCATCGATCCGAGCCCGCAATGGAACGACAAAGTGGGAGCGCGCGCCTCCGCCATCCACCGCACCGCTCTCGACTGGGCGCAGTCACGGTACTTGGTGGCGCAAACGCAAACGGACGTGAACGGCCGCGCGGAATTCATCGGCGTACCGGCGGGAAACTACTGGATCAGCTCGCTCAATATCGACGGACAGGTAGGCGACATTCGAGAAAAGTGGGACGTGCCCGTTGCCGTGCACGCCGGCGTGGCGATGCAAATGGTTCTTTCCAACTACAACTCCGTACTCCCCAAATCCACTTCGTAAACTCTGATTGCATCCCGTGCCAAGCCTCGTAACATACTGTACCTGCGTGTTCGCGATTGCGTTGGGACTGCGCAGGTTGAAGCGGGAAGACTGAACGTGGACCTGAATATATTTTCGAATGCGGAACTCGTCGCGCGGCTTGGCTCTTCAGAGACGTTTGTACACTACGCCGCGGCGCGCGAGCTTTATCGCCGGGGCCGCGCGGACGCCGAGCAGGCCATCAGCGGCTGGCGGGCAGACCCGGAAATCGCGCCGCTCATTTCGGAACGCGCCACCGTTGGCATTGCCGTCATGCCCGAGCGTTTCGCAAAAATTCGCGCGTTGCTTGGCGAACTGCGCCTCGCCGACGTTCCGCCGGACCAGGACGCCGAGGAATTCGAATGGAATCCGGACGAGGCCGTGCACCTCGATATCTTGACCACCCGCGCACTCGGAAAAGATGGGGCGATTGCAAAATTTCTGGCGAAATTCGGCGAAGGAATTCAGCAAGTGGAGTTCCTGACGAGCGACGTCGGCAAGGTAACGCGGCTGCTCGTGTCGCGGATGAACATAATGCCAATCTACCCAGCGACGCGCAGCGGCGCGGACGGCACACGCGTGAATTTCTTTCTCGTAAGCGCGGCGGAAGGAAGAAAGATTCTGATCGAACTGGTGGGAGCAACAGGGTAAAATCGAAGAGCCTTGGCCCTCGTTTTGGCAGAAACTATCCAACCTCTATTTGCGTACTTACATCTGAGGCAGAAAAATCCGAAGGGGTGTTTATGGCATATGTGAGTGAAGTGGAAGAAACGCAGGCGGCTCCCGAATTACGCCAACTCTACGCCACGATTGAAAAGGGCTTCGGCACCGTACCTCATTATTTTAAGGCGCTGGGCCCGTTGCCGGAGGTCATTGCCGCGCAACTGCGCATGAACGCGGCCATCATGGGCGATGGCGCGCTTCCTGCTTCGCTGAAGGAACAGATCGGTCTGGTGGTCAGCGGGATCAATGCGTCATCGTATTGCATCGCCATTCATATGGAGTTGCTGCAGGGATTCGGATTCGAGAAGCAGTTCGCACGCAAGCTGGCGACCGATCCTGCGCGGGCGCCGGTGGACGAAAAAACCAAGGCGCTGTTCCGTTTCGCGGCGAAGCTCACGCGCAAGCCGGTGGACGTGGAGCAGAGCGACGCGGACGAAGTGCTGGGAGCGGGGTGGAGCCAGGACGCGCTGCGCGAGGCAGTCTTGGTCGTGGCGTTCTTCAATTACATCAATCGCGTGTCGTTCGGCCTGGGGCTTGTAGCGGACGAGTGACCCCGCGTCTAGCCGACTCTAAGAGACAAGTAGGCTACACCGACTGCGGCTTTTGCCTGAAAAGTGGGGGTTCGTCGGCACTCGGGCCCCAGCTGGCGGGCACCGGGACGTTCAGCATGCGCAGATACACGCTGAACTGGCCACGATGCTGATACCAATGGCTGAGCATCACATCGCGCAGAAATTGCGCGCGCGGCTGCGCCATGATTTCCCGCCCTCCCGCGAACAACCGCCACGTTTCCGTCATTGCCGCGTCGTCGAACTTCGACAAAGCGCTGCGCACCTCGGCGATGCTTTCTTCAAAGGTCTTGAGGATCTCTTGCCCGCTAACCGGCTGAGGAAAAGCGCCCGGTCGCGAAAAGTCTGGAGCCTGCGCTGGATTGTCTTGTACGAGGCGGACCACTCCGCCTGGAACGAAAGCGAGATGATAAGCAAGCTGGCCGGCTGACATTGATTTTTCGTGCGGCTTCCACGCCAATTTGTCTTCGGGTAAGCGTTCCAGGAATTTCCGCGTGATGGGCGCTTGGATTTCAAACTCCGCGAGCAATGATTGTGCGATAGACATAACCGCCTCCTCTACTTTGCCGCGTGTGACAAAGTTGGATTTTTTAATTCGATGTCCCCATTCTATCCTGCATTAACGGCGGTCGCCGCTCTGTTCGAGCAGCTTCGAGACGAGGGCAGTCCAGCCGGTTTGATGGCTCGCGCCGAGGCCAGCGCCGGTGTCGGCATGGAAATATTCGTAGAACAGCATGAGGTCACGCCAGTGCGGGTCGGCCTGAAAAAGCTCTATGTTCCCATAGACCGGCCGGCGGCCGTCTTCTCCGCGCAAAAAAATTCGCACCAGGCGGCGTGAAATTTCCGCGGCAATGTCCCACAGCGTTTTCTGCTGGCCCGAACCATACGGGAATTCCACTTTGAGGTCGTTCCCGTAATAGTAGTGATAACGCTGCAAGGCTTCGATGAGCAGAAAATTGAGCGGGAACCAGATGGGCCCACGCCAGTTTGAATTGCCGCCAAAGAGGGAGGTGGTGGATTCGGCCGGCTCGTAATCCACGCGGTTTTCGCGGCCATCGAGGGTCAGGATGAAGGGATGCTGCTGATGGTACTTGGAGAGGGAGCGAATGCCGTAGGGGGAAAGAAATTCGCTTTCGTCCAGCATGAAGCGCAGAACGCGCTGCAAGCGCTTTTTGTTCACAATGGAGAGCAGCACGCGCGCACCATTCGCGGTTCGCTGGCTCATGTCGACGTGTTCGGGCAGATCGGGGTGATGAAGCATGAACCAGTTCATGCGCCTGGCAAAGTCGGGGACGCGCGCGAGGTCCTCAGGCTCGAATGTGTCCACGGCAAACAGGGGAATCAGGCCGACCATGGAGCGCACTTTGATGGGCACCTGCTCTCCATTGGAGAGATGACAGACATCGTAGTAGAAGCCATCCTGATCGTTCCAGAGGCCGATGTCGTTGCTGCCGATTTTGTTCATGGCGTCGGCGATGTACACGAAGTGTTCAAAGAATTTGCTGGCGAGGTCTTCATACGCCGGATCGGCGTGGGCCAGTTCCATGGCGATGGCCATCATGTTGAGGGAGAACATGGCCATCCAACTCGTGCCGTCGGACTGGTCCATGTAGCCTCCGCCGGGCAGCGGCATAGAACGGTCAAAAACGCCGATGTTATCGAGGCCCAGGAAACCGCCTTCGAAAACGTTCATGCCCAGCGGATCTTTGCGATTCACCCACCAAGTGAAGTTCAGAAGAAGCTTCTGAAACACACGTTCAAGAAACAGCCGGTCCGTCTTGCCACGGATGCGGCCTTCGATTTTGTAAACGCGCCAAGCGGCCCAAGCGTGGACGGGCGGATTGGCATTGGAGAAATTCCATTCGTAGGCGGGAATCTGACCGTTGGGATGCATATACCACTCGCGAAGAAGCAAAATGAGCTGCTCCTTGGCAAAGTCCGGATCGATAGTGGCCATGGCCACGCAGTGAAAGGCTAAATCCCAAGACGCATACCAAGGGTACTCCCATTTGTCGGGCATGGAGATCACGTCGGCGTTGTAAAGGTGAACCCACTGGTGATTGCGCCCATGCAGGCGTTCGGGAGGCGGAGGAGGTTGGGTGGGGTCGCCGGTGAGCCAGTTTTTGACGTCGTAATGGTAGGACTGCTTGCCCCAAAGCAGACCCGCAAAGGCCTGCCGCTGGGTTTTGCTCGCATCTTCGCTCATGTTCTTGGAGCAGCGATCGGAATAAAATTCATCCGCTTCCTTGATGCGTTCCGCGAATGTGGATTCGAATTCGGCGCCAAAGACCTCAGCGACCGAAAGTCTCTTGCCTGCGAATTGCTCCAAAGGAGAGCGATCCGTCCATCGCAGACGAACCGAAAAACTTGCGCCGGGCTTGAGTGAGACGGCATAGTGGGCAGCGGCTTTCGTACCGATTTGCGCGGGATTCACGGCATCTTTGCTGCCCTTCACAATGTAGTCGTTGATTCCGTCCTTCACATAGGGCGTGCCGTTCTTGATGCCGTAGAGCAACTGACTGTTGGTCTCGTTGCCGGTGAAGAGTACCTCAGGCAGACCTTCGGCCAGCAGCCAACGTTGTCCGTAATCGGACTGCTGTGCTTCAATGATGGCAAGGCCGGCCGGCGAGGGCACTCGGTGCGCTTGGCCACTGCGGACGATGCCGCCCCAGGACCAAGTATTGCGAAACCACAACGTCGGCAGCAAATGGAGAGGTGCGGCTTCCGGCCCACGATTGACGGCGGTGACGCGAATGAGAATGTCTTCGGCCGTGACTTTCGCGTATTCGACGAAGACGTCGAAGTAACGGTTTTCGTGAAATACATCAGTGTCGATCAACTCGAATTCGGGATCGCTTCGCGAGCGGCGGCCATTTTCGGCGACGAGCTGGTCATATGGAAATGCGGCTTGCGGATATTTGTACAGGCATTTCAGATAAGAGCTGGTCGGCGTAGCGTCGAGATAATAATAGTATTCTTTCACGTCCTCGCCATGATTGCCTTGTTTGTTGGTCAATCCGAAGAGCCGCTCTTTGAGGATTGGGTCGCGCTCGTTCCACAAAGCCAGCGCAAAACAGAAACGCTGATGGCGGTCGCTGAATCCGGCGATGCCGTCTTCGCCCCAGCGATAGACGCGCGAGCGGGCGTGCTCGTGCGGGAAGTAGTTCCAGGCGTCGCCATCGGCGCTGTAGTCCTCGCGGACAGTTCCCCACTGGCGCTCAGAAAGGTACGGACCCCAACGCTTCCAGTGCACCTTGCGCTGACGGGCCTCTTCGATTCTTTGCTCTTCCCGGGTCATAGACACTTTCCTTTGAAGCTTGGGCAAACCATGTTATCGCAATCGGCGCCGATTGTAGGTCCGGACTTCGCGGTATATTTGTGGGCAACGTGTTCACCGGTTAGTGGCTCTAATCGAGGTTGACGACGAAAATGCGCTCCTCAAGCTCCGGTCGCGGCGAGAGGTTTATGGAAATCCTCGGAAGCGAACAAAACAAGCCAAAGAGAATCATCGTGCGCTATGGAATGGCCCTCATGGCCACGGCGTTGGCGTTGTTTCTCCGGTGGGTGTTCGATCCTGTCTTGGGGAATCACGCGCAGTATCTGACGGTTTTTCCCGCCGTGATCTTTTCAGCGTGGTTTTGCGGTGTGGGACCTTCCATCGCTGCTACCGCCGCGGTGTTCCTCGGCGAAACTTATTGGTTCATTGAGCCTCGCCATTCCTTGGGCGTCCCCGACCGAGGACAGATTGTCGCGGCATGCATTTATCTGATCGCTGCGGCTTTCATCATAACGCTGGCGGAACTGAATCGCCGCGCCATGGCGAGAGCCGAGGAGAACCTGCGGGAGGCGCACGAGGCCAGAAACCTGTTCCGGACGTTCATGGATCACAATCCGGCGGCGACTTACATGAAAGACGAGGAAGGCCGGTACGTCTACTATAACCGACGCTTTCAGGACCGCTTCCGAATGAAGGACGAACTGCTCGGGAAGACGGATGCCGAACTGCAACTGGCCAAGGAGCATCATGCGAACGATCTGGAAGTGCTGGCACGGAAAAAATCGCTGGAGTTCGTGGAGAGCGGGCCGCACGAGGATACTTGGCTCAGTTCCAAGTTTCCCGTTGTCGACGAATCGGGGAGAACTTTCGTCGGCGGGATCTCGATGGATATCACCGAGCGTAAGCGTTTTGAGGAAGAGCTACGCCAGGCCCGACGTGATCTTGAATCCCAAGTGCGGGAACGCACGCGCGAGCTGGAACAGAGGAACACGGAACTGACGAAGCAAGCGGAGCTGGTGCGGGAACTCTCCGGACGACTACTACAGATGCGCGACGAGGAGCGCCGGCACATTGCCCGAGAACTGCACGACGGGCTGGGGCAGATCATCGCGGCCGTATATATGACTCTCAGCCGGGTGACACGGGAGTTGCAAAAACTCCCAGCGGATGCCGCGAAAGCCGTTACGGAAACGGTGGCTCTGACCGATCAACTGAACCGGGAGGTTCGGACGCTGTCGCATCTTCTCTATCCGCCCCTGCTCGACGAACTGGGGCTGGAATCCGCGTTGCGATGGTACACAGAAGGATTTGCGGAGCGCAGCAAGATCAAGGTGAGAGTCGAAATCGCGCCAAACTTCGGGCGATTGCCGCGCGATTTGGAGATGCATATCTTCCGCATTGTGCAGGAGTGTCTGACCAACATTCACCGGCACTCGGGCAGCCCAACAGCGCTGATTCGCCTGAATCACGAGCCTGAGCGGGTTTGCCTGGAGGTCGAAGATGCGGGGAACGGCATACCGCGGGAAAAACAGGCGACGTTGAAGTCGGAGGGCCGGCTGGGGGTTGGGATTCGAGGCATGCGCGAACGCGTCCGGCAATTTGGCGGGAATCTGGAAATCAAGTCGAGCGAGAACGGCACCCAGGTGAGGGTGGAACTTCCTTTGACAGATGGGACTGACGCTTCCGTCGAATCCACGGCATCCTCGGCATCAGTTGGTTAGATCAGGGCGTCAATCCCATGCTCGATTGCGAAGACTAAGGCGTCAGCGTGAGGGTCTGCGTGGCCACGATCTGGCCATCGAGCGAGGCTTGCACCGTCCAGGTCCCGGTCAGTGAGCGCTGGACAATCCATGTGCCGGCGACGGGAAGCGCGTCAGAAACGGAAAAAGACCCGTCCGCTTCCGGGCTTACCATAAAAGCATTATGAAACGACTGATAGAGGCCACCCGCAGTATGCAGGACGCTCAGCAGTTGCGCGTGGTTGCCGGGAGATAGGTTGCTCCAGTTGACGACGATGTTCAGATCGCGCAACCTCGAAACGGAGAAGCTGGTTGCCGACGAGCAACTGGTCCCCGGCATATCGCAGAAAATAATTTGCGCCGAAGGCTGGACGCTGTTGCCGGAAGGTGAGCCGGGATCGTTGCCCTGAGATTGAGGCATCGCGGCGCAGCCGCACATTCCCATGAAGAGGAACAATGCCGCGAAGAACGAGGCTCGCGTCCGCCGGGAATCGCAGTGTCGAAGGCGCATCGTATTCACCTCAATAGGGGAACGTGAAGGAGTACATTCGCTGATCGTTGGTCGAGACGTAAATATGCATCAGGCTTATATCCAGACCAGGATCGCCGACGACGCCGGGCTGACCGGTGTTCGCGACAATATCTCGAATGTCGGCACCGGTGTTGATGTTGAGTTCATGAATCTCGCCGTCGCCCGATCCGACATAGATATCGGTGAGGCCGTAAACGCCGATCGGTGCAGACGGCGTGGTGACGGCTGTGGCCCAATTTGCGGTAAAAGTTTGGGTGGACGAATTGTAAGTGAGGCCATGCACGTCAGCGGTTCCTGAGAAAACGACGGTATACGGCGAAGAGAGACCAACCAGGAGCGGGTAGCTCACGATCTCGCCGTCGCCGCCAGCGATGGACGTGATGACGGCTGCGGTGGATGTGTTTATGGCGTATATCGTGCCGGCATCGTTTCCGACGAAAAGGACTGTCCCGTCGGGCGTGAGCACAGGAGAACTGTCGATATCACCGAGGGAGAGCGTTGCAAGCACTTTGCCTGTATTGGCATTGAGCTCCCACAGGCTGGGTTGCGTGCCGCCATTGCTTTCGCTGGTGACCCAGACGGTGTTTGCCGTATACGAAATAGTTGGAGGAGCGGTAATGATGTCCATTTTGGGGATCGCTGACGCTCCCGTGCCTGTGTTGCCAACATCCGACCAGATGGTAGCGCCGGTGTTTCCGTCGATGGCGACAATGGCATTCCCTGTGAGAGTGGACGAATTGCGCGTTCCCAAGATCAAAAGGTCATGGGAAAGCGTGTAAGAGGATGTCGCGTAACTCTTGACAAGCAAGGCTCCGCCAGCAAGAAAGGGAGTGCCGCCCGAGTTTAGAGGATCAACAACCCAGACAGTCTGGCCGGTATCGGCGGCGATGCCGTAGGCCAGGCCGCTCTGGTCGGCGACATAGACCATGTCCTCCCCGAGCGACGAATCGGCGGCATCGATGACCGGCGAACGGCCGGTGATGGCTCCGCCCAAGGAAATCGGCGGATACGACCGCATTCCTGTGTTTGCGTTTATGGCAAACATGAAGTTCGTCTGGGTACCGAGCATGGCCACCAGTCCGGGAAATAATGACGGCGGCGCGAGAGTTGTCGAGTAAGTTGCGGTGATCCAGTTCGAGCTATACGGGGCGCTGGCGCTTGGTGTGGCGGAATCTTCAGGTACAGACAGGGAGCCGCCATCTCCTGATGTGCCGCTGGTGCTGTAGTTCAGAGCGGAGTCCTGAGTGAAGACTTTGTAGTAGTAGGTGGTGCCGTTCGCGGGTGCCCCGCAGGTGTCGGAACTATTGTCTGTGAAGGTGGTCGACAGAGCAGTGTTGTTGTACACGACGGTTCCGTTGCCGATCGTCGAACAGAGCGCATAGGCCGTTCCATCCGTAGGCACGGTGCCTTTATTGACCGGCACGCCCGAACTGCTGCGCAAAATCAAGACACCGGTAGTGGCGTCAATTACCGTGCCAATCGCCGCCGGGAATGTCCAACCGAGCGTGACTTGGGCATTGCCGGCAGTTGCCGTCAGATTGGCGATATTCTGGACGAAAGTCACGGTGAGGGCCGGAGCATTCGCGGAATGGGTCGCGCTATTTGAGTAGAAAACTGTTTGGTAGGCGGTCGCGCTGTTTTCAGCACTATCCATGATGAGAGTGCCGTAATTGGGCACAGGTACGCCGTTGGCATTGCCGGAGTACCACGACTGCACGTCGCTCGTAATCGTCCAGCTTGCCTGCGCAGTGCGGTTACCGACGGTTGCGGTGGCCGTAGCCGTCCCAGGAATGTCGCCGCCGGCCGCACCCCAAGCAAGATCCGCGATGCGGGTATCCCAGGTCGCAGCCGATTGAGCAAAGAGACTGTCTAAGGGAAAGGCATCGTAAGTTCGGGTTGCCGATGGAGCCGTCTGCACGGTCAGCGTCAATACCGCGGTCTTAATGCCAACATTCGGCAACAGTGAAAAATCGAAGAGAATCAGCGAGCGCCGATTTGCGTTGTTCGAAGACTCGACCTGAAGCAGGTCCGCATCCACGGTGTTCGGATTTGCCTCGTCAATGAAATTCTCGGCGGCGCGAGTTTGCGGCTGGGATGTCGATTTTTGCAGAACGAGTTGCTCGGTAGCAGTGGAAGAAGCGGCGAGCGCCAAGGTCAAGAAACCTGCAAACAGAACTGCGAACAACGGATGCAAGTAACGGTTTTTCGTGCGCTGCATCATTGGCGATTTCCCTCGACGGTGATACACGGACCAGCCTCACTAGGAGCGTTTTGGCGCGCCGTTGCACTGGAAGCTTTGGCCCGGCAGTTTTCCACACGCGAGAGCCATGGTTTCATAGATCGGCTCCGAGACGCATTCTGGCTTCACGTAGGGCTTCTTCGCCGGGGCCGCGTGGTCCTGGCCCCGCGAGGCTTGCTGTTCCGGCATGAAACCTCCGGTAAGTGCGCACAGACGAGGCGTCACCGTGAACGCGAATCGGCGCGTGCTGAGGTCGAAGCTTGTGGACGACCCCGTCCAAGCGCAATCGTACAGGGGAAACGATTGAAAAGAAGGGAGTTTGAGCTTTTGTTTGCGCAATCGGTCAACAGCTTGGGAAACCAAGCAAGATGCCAGATTCACCAGGAAGGCAGGGCTTTGCGGCCTAGGGCGGCCTCTGCGGCCCAGCAGCCCAGGTAGACGGAAAGCGCGACGCCGTGGCCTGAATAGGCGCCCAGGACAAGCGTGTTTGGCAGGCCGGGATGTGGCTCGAAGACCGGTTTGCCTTCCCAGTCGTGGCCGATGAGGATGGGCCCGCCCCACCAGTAAGAAAAGCCGGTCGAGCGAAGGGCAGGATGAAGGCCGCGGACCCGGCGCTCAACCTTGGCGATGAGTTCGGCTGGCTTGCCGGTTGAAATGTCGACGGTTTCGAGCTCGCGCCAATTGCTTACGTTGACTAAGCCGCCGCCGAAGATCACGCCGTTTGTAGGCAGAACCCGGCCCCAGAGGTATGGCAAGTCAACGGTGTAAAACGGGCGGCCGGAAGCCAGCCCCAAAGCCTCCAACTGTGCAGGCTCAAGGGGAGCGGTCGCTACCGCGAGAGTAAGCTTCGGTTCAGAGCGCTGGGCTAGGCCATTCATCTCCAAGGCAAAAGCGTTTGTGGCGAGGATGACATGGGAAGCGCGGACTTCCCTTTCGCGGACGTGCAAGCGAAGTGAATCTTCGAAACGAACCTCGTCGACGGGAGCGTTTTCGACAATCAGCGCACCGAGGCGATCGGCGGCACGGCCGAGGCCGGAGACAAGTTTACCGGGATCAATCGTGCCGCCGGGAACTTCGCTGGTCGCGCACAGGTCGCCGGAATCTTGCCAGGCGATGGGAGAACTGGGGAGGGGGTCGCTGCGGCCAATTTCCCACGCGCCCGGTAAGACCAAGTCGCAATCGACCGCAAGAGCGCGCAGCGCTGAAGAAAAACCTGCGAGGACGTCGCCAAGGCCTGGAAGGTCGCCAGCCGCGCTCTCGCCGAGGACCATTCCGCCGGTGCGGCCGCTTGAGCCGGAACCCGCGGACTGCGCTTCGAAAACGGCGACGGTCTTTGCCGCGTCGATGTGACGTAGCCACGCTGCCGCTGCAAGGCCGGTGAAACCGCCGCCGACTATGGCGACGTCGACGCGTTCCGGGATTGGACGCGGCGGAGGATGAAAATCAATTTTCCACGGCGGCTCACCCCAACGTGACCGGCGAGCATCGGATCGAGCGAGAGAAGACAACACGCCTCCATTTCGTTGTTCAAAACGTTTCGATGCAACTCGCCGCATGCGCGTCGCAAAAGTGCTATACATGCGTCCGACGAGCGTCAGAAAGCCGATTGCGCGCAGCGCATATCTGTGACATAACAATCGGCCACGACACAATAGGCCTTCAAACACGGGCAGCGGAATGAAATTCACTTTCCTCGATTGGTCAGCAATTCTCGGATACCTGCTCATCACACTCCTGCTGGGAATTTACTTTCGACGGCGCGCGAGCGCGAGCACAGAAGAATATTTTGTATCGGGGCGCGACGTGCCGTGGTGGCTGGCGGGAACATCGATGGTGGCGACCACGTTCGCCGCGGATACGCCTTTGCTGGTCGCGGGTTTGGTGTACACGCAAGGGATCGCCGGAAACTGGCTGTGGTGGGCGTTTCTGCTGTCTGGAATGATGACGGTGTTTTTGTTCGCGCGGCTGTGGCGGCGCTCAGGACTAATGACCGACGTGCAATTCGCCGAGATTCGTTACGCAGGCAAACCAGCCGCGTTCCTGCGCGGCTTCCGGGCGATCTACCTGGGCTTGCTGATGAACTGCCTGATCCTCGGATGGGTCACCAAGGCGATGATCGGCATTGTCGGGACGACGATGGGACCGACAATGCAGAGCTGGCGGTTCTTGAATGGATTTGCGCGCCTAATGGTCGATATCTTCGGGCAAACATTTTCTGGAGTGAACGGGCAGGCCTTGATTTTGTGCATTTTTTTCCTGATTCCCTTCACGGGAATTTATGTTTCGCTGGGCGGGCTGCGCGGCGTGCTGTGGACGGACATGTTCCAGTTCGCGCTGAAAATGGGAATCGTCATTGTGGTGGCGTATTTTGGGGTGAAAGGCGCGGGAGGGATGACGCACATGATGTCGCGCATCGAAGCGATGCGCGCGACGAATGGCGGCTCGGATCCGCTATCGTTTTTGCCAGATTTTTCGCGCGGATTTTCTAGTGAGGCGCTATGGACCTTGCCGGTGATCACCTTCGTGACATATCTGGGCATTCAATGGTGGTCGTTTTGGTATCCGGGCGCGGAACCGGGAGGCGGCGGGTACATTGCGCAGCGAATTTTCAGCGCCAAGGATGAGAAGCAAGGGCTCTATTCGGTGCTGTGGTTCAACATCGCGCATTACGCGGTGCGGCCGTGGCCGTGGATCTTGACCGCGCTGGCGGCGATTGTTCTTTACCCCGGGCTGGCGCATCCGGAAACCAGTTACATGATGATCGTGAACGATTATGTGCCGCACGCACTGCGCGGGATTATTCTTGCGGGATTTCTCGCGGCGTTCATGTCGACGATTGCCACGCAGCTCAACTGGGGCACTTCGTATCTCGTTGAGGATTTTTATCGGCGATTTATCAAGACCAAGGCGACGGAGCGGCACTACGTTCGCGTGTCGCAGGTGGTGACGCTGCTGCTGGTGGTTTGCACGGGCTATGTGGCGGCGCATCTGGGATCGATCCGCTCGGGATGGGAAGACGTGCTGCAGTTGGGTGCGGGCACGGGCGCGGTCTACATCCTGCGGTGGTTCTGGTGGCGGATAAACGCGTGGAGCGAAATTTCGGCGATGGCGTCGTCGCTCGCGATGACGGCAGCGCTTGACTGGAAGGGTCCGTGGATTTGGTTGCTACACAGGCCGGGGCCGTTTACTGGAGACGCCACGGTGCTCTTCGCGAAAAATGCGCTGACCACCACGCTGGTTACAACGATTGTGTGGATCGTAGTGACGCTGCTGACGCGGAAGGAGCGAGATGAAATTCTGGTGTCGTTTTACCGCCTGGTGCGGCCGCAAGTGACCGGCTGGAAGCCGATTGCCGCGCTGGCTCCGGAAGTGCCGGAGACGCGGGACCTGGCAAGGAATCTGAGATGCTGGGTCCTGGGCTGCGCGATGGTTTATGGCGCGCTTTTTGGCACGGGCAAATTGCTGCTGCATGACTGGGCCCCAGGCACGCTGCTGTGCGCGCTGGCGATCGTGTGCGCCTGGCTTATTTCGCGGGAATTGAACCGTGCAACGGAGCCGCAAGCGCGATCTTCGCAAGCGAGGTTAGCTTCGCCTCACAAGTAAGTCCAGGCTACGAATGCAAAAGACAAAACGTGTGATTCTCGCGGTGGACATTGGCGGGACGAAGGTGGAAGCAGGATTGGTCACGTCCGGCGGAAAAATTCTCTCCACGGAACGCGCGCGGATGGTGGCGAACAAGAGCGCCGCGGAGGGCCTGGCGGCGGTATGCGAGGCGATCGACGCCATTCTGAAGGGCCGACGCACGCAGAAAGTGCGGGCGATTGGCATCAGCGTGCCGGGATGGGTGGATTCGAAGACCGGCACACTCTTGATGGCAGCGAATCTGCCCTGTTGGAAAGACTTTCCCCTGGCGCGCAAAATCCAGAAACACTATCGCTTGCCGGTGCGTGTGGCGAACGATGCCAAAGCGGCGGCGCTGGCGGAGGCCGCTTGGGGCGCGGGCCGCGGCTACAGCAATATGTTCTACGTGACGCTGGGCACAGGTGCGGGCACGGGACATGTGATTGACGGCAAGATCTACATGGGAAGGCGCGGGCCGGGAGGAGAAGGCGGGCACACGACGATCGATTTTCATGGACCGCTCTGCGGGTGCGGAAAGCGCGGCTGCGCGGAGTTGTACATTTCAGGGCCGGCGATCGCGCGCAACGCGAGAGAGCGCATCGGCAAAGACTCGGGCAGCGGCTCGCTGATGCTTAAATTCGCAGGCGGGGATGCGGCGAATGTGACGGCGGAGACGGTTGTGAAAGCGGCAGCCGTGGGCGACGCGCTCGCAGAAGAAGTGCTGGCGGAAGCGGCCGAGCATCTGGCGATTTGGTTCGGCAATATTATCGATCTGCTCGAGCCTGAAGTGATCGTCATCGGCGGAGGCCTGGCCGAGGTCGCGATGTCGTTGCTGGCCGAGATTCGGAGGCATTTGGATCGCTGGGCATGCAATCCCGGACATCAGGAGACGGCAATCGCGAAGGCATTCTACGGAGCGGAATCGGCGCTCGTGGGCGCAGGGGCGCTGTGGATTCCTTCTGAGGAGATGCGGAGGGCGTCCGGCGCGGGTGGCGTGGCGCATCGCAAGTCATCGAAGACGTGAACTTTTTCGCGCGGAGGAGATCATGCGAATTGCAAAATGCATCATCGTGGTCGGCTGCCTTTTGCTTGCGACGTTCGCCTGGGCGCAGCGAGAGGTACAATCGAGCACAGCACGCGAATTGACGGCGATGCTGAATCAATTTATGCACGATGCAAGCAGCAACAACGCAGCCGGGTTCGACCGCTTCTTCGCAGGCGAACTGATTTACACGGGGTCGAACGGCATGGTGCACACGAAGGCGGACATCATGCGCAGCCTGAACGCTCCAAAGCCAGCCGCGGCGCCGATGGGAAAGCAGATTTACTCCGCCGAGAACGTTGTGGTGCACGACTTCGGCGGTACGGCGATTGTCGCGTTTCAGTTGGTGGCTCGCACAGAGCACGCCGACGGCAAAATCGAAATTTCAAATTATCGCGACACGGGGACGTTTCTGCGGCGCAACGGCCGCTGGCAAGTGGTGGCGTGGCAAGCGACGAAAATTCCAGAAAAGACGACGAGAAAATAGTCCCGCCTGGACCGCAACGATCTGGTCATTCGTTGAGTTACAAATCCCGATAAGCCAAGACCTGCTTCTCAAGAGACTGAAGAGATTCCGCTTATTGAACGAGGGTCGGGTAGAGTTTGGCGGCGATGGATGCAAGGAGCAGGAAAATCATTGCCATGACCGCGAGGTCCAGCGGCAGTGGATGCACGCTCTGTCCGCCGCGGATCATGATGCCACGCAGGGCGTCGACTAAATAAGTGAGCGGGTTCAGGACGGCGACAACATGCAGCCACTTGGGCATCATCGCCAGAGGGTAGATGGCGTTGCTGGCGAAAAAGAGCGGCATGGTGAGCACCTGGCCGATGCCCATGAAGCGCTCGCGCGACTTCACGATGCATGCAATGATGAGCGAAAATGTGGAAAAGGTCGCTGCTCCGAGCGCCACGGCGAATAAAACTCCCACGATGTCGAGCGGGTTCAAGTTGATTTGAATGCGCAAGGCCAGAGCAATCAGATAAATGATGAAGGTTTGCACGAGGCCACGAAATCCAGCGGAGACCGCCTTTCCAATCACGAGTGAGGCGCGATGCGCCGGACTCACCAGCAGCTTGTGGACGATGCCCAGGTCGCGCTCCCAGATCACGGCGATGCCGTAAAAAATCGCCGTAAAAAGGACGCTCTGCGCCAGTATCCCGGGCGTCATGAAAGCGAGATAGCTGATATTGCCGGTCGGAATGCCCCGAACCTTGCTGAATACCTTGCCGAAAATCACGAGCCACAACACCGGTTGGACGGCGCGGGAAAAAAGCTCAGTGGGATCACGGAAAAGCTTTTTCAGCTCGACTTGAGCGATAGCGATTATTTCGCGGAAGAAATCCAGGAAGTGCGAGGTATTAGCCAAGGCGGCTGGCAGTTCTACGGGTCTGGCGGATGTCATGAAAGTTGCCTCCTTCCTCGATGGAAGCTCCGCTGTAATGCACAAAGACGTCATCAAGCGTGGCGTCGGGGCCAAGCGCGGCCTTGAGGTCCGCGGGCAGGCCGGTCACGGCGACTTTGCCTAAGTGCATAAGCGCGAGAACGTCGCAGAGCGCGTCGGCTTCATCCATGTCGTGCGTGGTGATCAGGATGGTCATGCGGAAATCGCGGCGCAAGTCGCGCAGGCGGTCCCACACGGTATGCCGAGCGACGGGATCGAGACCGATGGTGGGCTCGTCGAGAAAAAGGACAGTGGGACGATGCAGCATCGCCTGAGCGACTTCGAGGCGGCGAATCATTCCCCCGGAATAGGTCTTCACAAGTTTGCCGGCGGCTTCCGTCAAGCCCATGAACTGAAGCGCTTCGGCGATGCGGCTGTCGCGGTCGGCGCGGGCCATTCCATATAGCTTCGCGCTGAGCATCAGGTTTTCGCGGCCGGTGAGTGCGCCGTCGGCGCTCAACATTTGGGGAACGTAGCCGATTCTTCGGCGGACTTCCGCAGGGGCTTTGGCGACGTCGAAGCCGGCGACAAGGGCTGTGCCAGAAGTGGGATCAAGCAATGTGGTAAGCATCTTGATGGTGGTGCTCTTGCCCGCGCCGTTTGGACCGAGCAGGCCGAATATCTGGCTGTACGGAACATGAAGGTCGATGTGGTCGACGGCGGTGATGTCGCCGAAGCGGCGAGTAAGGGCGATGGTTTCTATGGCGTTTGGTTCGGCGGATTGCGAAGCGCGTTGTCCTGAGTCCATCTGTATGCTACCGAGCCTCCTGCAAAGCCATGATGCCATGAACTGATTGCGAGCATGTGGATCTTTGCGTCGAGCTCAATTCACCCGGACGATCAGCGCGAAAAACGAATAAGCAAGTACTCCTATAAAATCAGTGAGTTAGAAGAAATCCGCGTAAAGCCTCGATCGCTGAGGAAGAGTTGGCTGCGGGGCTTGGACTCGAACCAAGATAACCTGCTCCAGAGGCAGGCGGACTACCAATTGTCCGACCCCGCACCAGCGTAAAATCCTACACGACCTGCCGAACCTTGTCGAGTCGGTGCGTCAAAGGTCATTTTCCCCGTTGAGTTCGTTCCGACAAAGCTCCCCGTCGAATTCGCCCCGCCAAACCAAATTACTCAAATGAGCGCAAGGAAGGGAGCGTGACGTGAGCGGAAGTTAGTACAGGAGTACCTGTCCTTCCGTACAGCTTCCGAAAAATAAAGTCCAGTACTATTGCGCTGGCCTGCCCGGCAGCCGAAAATTTCATAAAGAGAGGATAGAGCACGATGGGGACCTTTACTACCGAAGCGCCCGCTTCTGCTGCAGAGAGCAAATCCAAGCGCGGCGGGGCAGATACGCTTGAAAATGAAGCGATCGGACTCGACGTTTCGGTGCGAATTCATGGTTCACAAGTGACCGCAGTCGTTCTGGATACCACCGAGCACGTCGAACCCTTCGAAGAAGACACCTCGACGATGATTGTGTTCCCTCGCGGCGCGGTGGTGAAGTTGCGGGCGCGCGTCCGCACCGGCCACGCGGTCGTCCTCACCCACCTCGGGACCAAACAAACGGCGCTCTGCCGCATCATTCAGGTAAACAGCGCGGCAAATGTCTCGCATTACGTCAAGCTTGAGTTTATTCAACCGGTGCCGGGATTCTGGGGCGTTCATTTCCCTTCCGACAACACCCTTCCTGCCGGCGCGGCGCATGAAGAGCCCGCGCCGACCACAGAAGAACCGAAGCAATCACCGGCGCCTGTGGCGCCGGTTATGAATGCTCCGCCGGCGATCGTTTCCCCCGCGCCGACGATTTTGCCGCGCGTGGAGCAGCCGCAACGGGCAGCGAAGCCGTTCGTCCGCGAAGTGGCGAAGGAGATCGTGAAGCCGACCGCGCCGCCAGTGAATTATGGGATTTCCGAGGATCCGCACACGAACGAAGTGGTTCCCTTGGCGAATACTCCTCCGGCAAGGATGCCAAGCGCGCCAAAACCTCCAGCGATAATCGCTCCGCCTCCGCGCGGTACCACTCCCCCCATCGAGACGCCACCGATATTCGATTCACTGTCGACGGGCGAAGAAATCTTCGGCAAGGAAGCTGCCGCTGCGGCAGAGCAGACCGCAATTCTGAGGTCCGATCCAAAGGCGGTTCTCGCATTTGGGCGCTCGCTTGATCCTTCTTACCTGTTACAAACCGGAGAAGCTCCGAAACGGCATACAGGCCTCAAAGTGTTTCTCAGCGTGGCGGCCATAGCGATGCTTGCGGCAGGTGCTGTGTACTATGTGCGGCAGTATCGCGGGAATGCGCGCCAGACCGCGAACGCAACTGCGCCGACAAGTATTCCGCAGGCGCCTTCGGCAGCGCCGAGCACAACCCCGGCACAAACTGCCGCGGAGTCGCCGGCAACACCCGCTCCCGAAACTCCTTCGCCGGCGAAAGTCCAACCGGCTGCGAAACACGCGCCCGTTCGAGCAGAGGAAAATACCATCACCATAACGCCCATGCATGAGGGCGTGAAGACCCCTGCCACGGAAAGCCATCCTACGATCTCCAACGGACTGGCCAATATCTATGCGGGGGACTTAGCCGCTCGCCCGCAAGCAACGCAGCACAATAGCGCCCCTGTGGACGCGCCACTCCCGACGATCAGCAGTTCTCCGAAGAATCTGGCGAGTGCTTCCGTAAGCGCCGGCCTCACTTCTCTGGTGGGCGGCGCGCCATCCAACCTTCCGGCCCCGCCCAAGCCGACGCCTGTGATTCGCGGCGGACAGGTAACCCAACCGCGATTGATTCATAGCGTGCCGCTGGCTTATCCGGCGCTGGCAACCGCCAACCGCATAGAGGGCGACATCGAAATCCAGGCGGTCATCGATGCGACGGGAAAGGTGACTTCGACCAAAGTCCTCTCCGGCCCAGCACTCTTGAGGGCCGCAGCAGTGGACGCCGTGCGCCAGCAGAAGTATTCGCCGGGGACTCTCGACGGAAAGCCGATCACCATGCAATACAAGGTGACGATCCGCTTCCGCCTCGGTCAGTGATGGAATCGCGCAGAGGTTAGCGCGCCGGTGCTAAACTCTACTCAGCAGAAACAGCCACTCGTAACGGAACGAAACACTCGCTAGCAACTTTCACTACTTCGCGGGCACCAGCCGTTTGTTGACGATGTAATACTCCGCACCGCGCCATTCGATGCGCCGCTTGAAGAAGCTCGTCAGCCACACGGTGAAAGCGAAGGCGTCGCGCAGCGGCACCAGGTACATTTTCCGGCGCAGTATCGGGTCTTGGACGCCCCACACGCCAACGGTCCAAGCCATCAGCCCGCGCAAGACGACGTATCCCGCCACGTAAAACGCCGCAATGGGCCAGGACGGAGCAATGGCCACGGCCAGAATCGTCCACGGCAGGCCGTGCGTGAAGATCAGGGAAAAGTGCCCCCAGGGCTGGGAGTGCTTCATGGTCAGCGTCCAGCGGACCTGATGGCGAAAGCATTGCGCAAGCGTCTGCGTGGGGAAAACCGTGAACACCGGAAAAGCGGTCACCTCGACGAGATAGCCGAGCGCCGCGATGCGATGGCCCAGCTCGTAGTCGTCTGAAAAGTGATCGACAAGCGCTTCGAAACCCCCGATTTCCGCCAGACGCGTCTTGGTGGTCGCCATGGTAGCGCCGAGAGTGAAGTCCACGCCGCCCAACAGCCACGCGGAGAGCACGCCCGCGTCAAAATCGGAGGTATTGCCGAGCGCTTCCATTTCCGAGACCAGCGAACCGTCGGTGATGCCGCGGTATAAACACGTTACGGCGCCGACTTTGGGATCCGCAAACGGCGATGCGACGGCGTAGAGATAGCCGGGTGCCACGCGAATATCGCTGTCGCTAATGATCTGAATCTCGTACTGCGCTTCGCGAACCATGCGGCAGAGCTTGTTTACTTTGTCGCCGGTGCCCAGCGGTTCAGCGCCAATCAACAGGCGGATCTTGCAGTGCGGAAAATCGCGAATGAGCTTTTCGATGACTGGGACGGCGGGATCGGTGCCTTCGGTGACACCAAAAATAATCTCGAACTCTGGATATTCCTGGCGGCAGAAACTCGCGTAGTTCTCGTAGGCTTCGCGGTCCAGTCCGCGCACCGGTTTCAGCACGCTGACCGGCGGCGTGAAATCCTTTTGAACAGGAGGCCGGTTGCGGAAAAACCGACGTGCGGCGGTGATGGCCAGGACATAGTAAGCAAAGGGCCCAAGCGCGAGGGCAAGCAACGCCCATCGCACAATTTCACGCCACACGGCTCGTCCTTGAAATGAAAATCACAGCTTTTCCGTGGAAGTATTTTCAGCTCACGCAGACCAGCAGAACGCCCAGACAAACCAGCAGGACACCGATCCAGCGCCGCGCTTCGATGTGCTCACCCAGCAGGAATTTCCCGCCGAATGCGCCTACCACGTAACTGAGCGCCGTCAGCGGCACCACAAAGCTGACATTTTCCCAGGAGAGCAGCATCAGCAGCGCAAAAAATGACACGGCCATCAGGAACAGGCCCAGCCACATCCATCCAACGCGAAACGCGCGGCCGACGACGCGCAGCAGATTGGCAGGAGTGAAGCTTTGCACTTCGCCGATTTGCTTCATCGTGCGCGTCACCGCCAATTCCCCTCCGGTACCACCGAAGATGATGACCGCGAGTGAAATGACGTCCGGCGCCGTCATCCTTCCTCCGTGGTTCGTGGCGGCGTTCCACCCACCAAAAGCACGCCCACGCAAATGACCAAGACACCGATCCACCGCATCCGCGGGATCACCTCACCCAAGAGCAAATAGCCGAGGAGGGCTACGAACAAATATCCCGTTGCGGACGCCGGCTGGACGTAACTGTAGTCGGCCCAGGACAGCACCAGCAAATAGGCCACAAAGAAAAGCAGCAAAGACGTGATGCCCAACCATATGGGGCCGGAGCGAAACGTTCTTTCAAACGCGGAGAGAAGGGCGGAAGGATGCCAGTTGGATATCGCGCCAATCTGTTTCATTCCCTTTCGCAGCAACACGTCCCCAAGGGATCCGAACATCGCCATCACGGCGATGAGGAAAATGGTCTTGCCGTGCAGCCGATGCGAAAACCTCATGCGCCCTGGGTTTCTGTGGGAAATTCTGTGCTGGTCCGGCTCGGAATCGTCGTCTTCACACCAACGGAAGGAGGTTGTTTCGCAGGTGTCTTTCCGCTCTTCGCATATTTCAACCGCTCGGCGCGCAGCCGCAGAAACGAAACTGCTTCGTGATAAAGACGCTTGCGCTCGTGCGCATCCCACAGGGCGTCACGCACAATTCGCCAAGCCACTCGCGGGCGGAAATAGTAGGAATCGTAGAAATGATTCACCGCGTCCATCATTTGTTCGCGGTTCAGTCCCGGATACTCAAGGTGCGGAAGCTGATGCCCGCCGGAATCGGCGAGCGCCTCGGTGGCCAAAAATCCATTCGCGGAAGCCAAATTGTAGAGTTCCGTTCCGGGATAGGCGTGCGCCATGGAAACCTGAATCGTCTCGCAATCGAGCTCCTGCGCGAAATCCATGGTCTTCTGGATTGTCTCTTTAGTCTCGCCCGGTAAGCCGATGATGAAGTCGCCGTGAACGCGGATGCCCACCTTCTTGCAGTTGGCCGCGAACGTGCGCGCCATTTCGACGGTCGCGCCCTTCTTGATGTTCTTCAGGATTTGCGGATCACCGGATTCGAAGCCCACAATGAAAAGCCGCGCGCCAGCGTCGGCCATTCCCTTCAGGGTTTCATAGTCGCTGTGCACGCGCGCGGTGCAGGACCAGCGGAAGCCGACCGGTTTGAAGCGTTTGCACAGCTCCAGCACGCGGTCTTTGCGAATATTGAAGGTATCATCGTCGAAGAAAAATTCCTTGGCCTGTGGGAACATGCGGTGCGCTTGCTCGAATTCGCGCGCAACGCTATCCACCGAGCGCACGCGCCACGTGTGGCCCGAAAGCGTCTGCGGCCACAGACAGAACGTGCACTGCGCCGGGCAGCCGCGCGAAGTGTAAAAGGAAACGAACGGATGGAGCAGAAATGGAACGGTATAGCGCTCAATCGTCAAATCCCGCTTGTAGATATCCGTTGCAAACGGCAGTTCATCGAGCTCCGCCGTATGCAGTGGCGCGCGCGTGGGGTTATGCACAACCTTTCCGTCTTTGAGATAGCTGGCGTTGGCAATTTCGCTTAGCGGTTTGCCCTGGGCAAATTCCGTGACGGCATAGTCGAATTCGCCGCGCACCACAAAATCGATATCTGAGCTGGCCAACAGACTTTCCGCGGGCTTGATTTGCACATGCGGTCCGACGAATGCGATTTTCAAGCCCGGCTTGGCTTCCTTCATGGCCCGGGCCATTTTCAGGTCGCTTTGGAAGCCCACCGTGGACGTGAACAGGACCAGAAATTCGTAGTCTTTAGCAATCTCGATGGTCTGTTGCGGCGTGATTTTGTGCGGCGGCGCGTCCAGGAGCCGGCTGCCCGGCAACATTCCGGCGGGATACGTAAGCCACACCGGATACCAATAGGATTCGATCTCGCGAGTTGCGGGCCAGCGGGAACTGGCGCCTCCGTCGAAATTCTCGAAACTCGGCGGATTAAGCAAAAGAGTTTTCATCACCGACGCCATTCAACATCCTCCTCAGTCTTAGTAGGACGGCCCGATCAATATCAGCGAGTAAACCCCAATTCTACTTGAATTCGCGGCGCGGGAATAGCGAAGGTTTTCCAATGTTCTTATGGGAATACTTTCGCCAACTGCCCCGTTGCCTGAAGCAAATCCAGCTGCGCCCGCTCATGGGAAAGACCCGCATCCAAGAATGTCAGCCACTTTTCGTTCTCCGCGACGCGCGCCTGCTCCAACTGGCCCAACGTCACATGGCCCTGGCCCTGATTGAACTTGGCTTCCATGTCTTGAAGCTGTTCCTGGGCGACCTGCAAATCGAGACGCGCGACTTCCCGCGCCGCGTCCGCTTCCTTCAGCGCCTGGACCTTTTGCTCCGCTCCCTGCTCCACGGCGCTCCTCGCTGCGGCCAATTCAAGATTGGCCTCTTCAAAATTGCTCCTTGCCAGCGCCACCTGGGACGAGGTCTTAGCAGCAAAGATGGGGATATTCACCTCAATTCCAACATTGACGTTGTTGCGCTGGAATTTCGCAAAAAATTCCTGATAGTTGTTGATCTTACTCAGCACGCTATATTCCCCAATGATATCGATCGTCGGCCAGTACGACCCCTTCGCGCCCCTCAACAACTGTTGCCTCGAGAGTCGATAGTTCTCGGCTTCTCGCAAAGCAGAGCTATGTTCCACCACATCCGTCACTACGTTGGATGCAGGTTCGGCCGATTCGGAAGCTAGCGTATCGCCAGAGGAAGCTTGTAAGGGCTGATCGGCAGGAAGGCCGGTCATTTTGCGCAGCTGTTCGCTGAGCACCTGCTCGCGGTCCTGATAATGGACAATTCGCTGCTCCACTTTGGCAAGCTGGAGCTGGCTTTGCGTCACCGCTATGGGCAGCTCCAGTCCCGCCGCTTCCCGCTGTTGCGTCAGCTGGAGAATCTGCTGCGCACTGTCGCGTTCGCCCTGAAGCACTTGCAGGGAGCGTTGAACATCCGCCAGCTCCAGGTAAGAGCTTGCCGCGCTTACAATCACGTTCTCACGTGCGTTCTGATATGCGACCTCTTCGTTTTTCGCCAGGTCTTCGTCCGCGTGCAACTGTCCTCGCTGCTGCTTATCGAGAAGCGCCTGGTTATACGACATTTCAAAAACTGCCGGCGCCGAGCCGCTTGGTGTCTGCGGGAAGCCGTTCGTGTACGCGGCCCCTGACCCCGTGTACAAATTAGGCAAAAAGTTCGCACGATCGACGCCAGCCGTGTTTTTCGCCACCGAGTATCGAACGCGCGCCAGGGCCAAATCCGGGCTGTGCGCCAAGGCAAGTCTTACGACTTCCGCGAGGCTGAAAACCGGGACGGCGGGCGCTATTTGCGCTTTTGCATTTGGATCAGACGGATTCTGTGGCGAGGCGCTTTGCGATGCTTGTTGCGCCGCCGCAGGAACACAAAGCAGCAAGCTGCACATCGTGGCTGTACACGCGATTTTCATTTTCAGTCCTATTCGTAGTGCAATGATTCGACCGGCTGGAGTCCAGCCGCTTTACTCGCCGGAAGGTATCCAAAAAGAATTCCCGTCGCGCATGAGACAACGAATGCCAGGACAACCGAAGGCCATGAAATCGGAATTTCGATGCCAGCTGGCACGGGGAAAAGCCGGATGATCGCGGTGACCACAAAAGGAATCACGATCGCCACCAGAATCCCAACAAGCGCGCCAGCGCCACTGATAATGCCGGCTTCGGTGAGGAATTGGTACAGAATTTCGTCGCGCCGGGCACCGACGGCTTTGCGAATGCCAATCTCCCGCGTTCTCTCCGTAACGCTGACAAGCATGATGTTCATAATGCCGATCCCGCTGATCACCAGCGCGATCATGGCAATAATCAACAACACAATCGTGAGCGCCAGAGAAATGTAGCGTGCCGTTTCCAAGATGGAAGAGAGATTCTGAACGCTGTACGCGGCGTCGGCGCGGTGACGGGACCTCAAAATCTCGCCCACTTCGCGCGTCACCAGCGAGACATCCTCGGGATTATCCGCCTGCGCATAGAAGGTCTTGATGTAGCTCTCACCGGTGTAATAGCGGATCAACGGAAAAGGTACCAGGACGGAGTCTGTGGTGATTTCCGTCTCGCCGAACGTCTGCACGCGTTCCCGAAAAACTCCGATCACGGTAAAATCCAAGTCGCCTACGTGAATATTCCGCCCTACTGGATCGTCATAGGGAAACGCCACTTCGGCAAGATGTTCCGTAAGCAGGCAGACTTTGCTGCTGGTCAAGAAATCTCCATCGTCAAAGTACCGCCCTCGCATGATGACGAGATTGCGGATTTGTTGAAAGCCAAGCGTCACGCCCACCAGGCTCACCGGCCGTGCGACGCTGGCGGCGGTTACGGTCATGCGAATGTCATACGTGCCCGCGACCTGAACGGCTTGAGGAATGCCCCGCCGTATCGCATCAAGATCACCCATGGAAATCTGGTCGGCCATCGAGACATTTTGCCCGACGTTCGTGCTGACCAGGGAGGCATAAACGATGTTTGATCCCACCGCTTCGATCTGGCCAATAATGAACTTCTTGCCCGCCAGTGCAACCGTGACCACCAGGACGATGCAAGCGCTTCCGATCACCACGCCGAGCATCGTCAGGCCGGCACGCAGTTTGTTAGCGCGCAGCGACTCCAGCGCCAGATTCCAGGTTTCCTCCCAGACCATTTCCGCAGTGCCTCTCGAATTGCGTCACTATAACAAATGGAACATACTGCCAGCCCGATAATTCTTGACGCTCCGGCCATCACCTCGCTAGGATGCTATCAGTGAACGCTCGAGACGCCCGTAAAAGGGATTTTTCGACAGCTGCTGCGGCAAACTTGAAAACGCCGTCGAAGGGCCAAGAATGATAGAAGGCAAGCGCGTCGCTGTCGTTCTGCCCGCCTACAATGCAGAAAAAACGTTAGAAGCCACCGTTCGAGACCTTTCCCCGCTCGTAGATATCAAGATTCTGGTCGACGACTCGAGCACCGATGGTACGGCGAAGCTTGCGCAAGAGCTTGGGCTCCAAGTTTTCGTCCACGACCGCAATTACGGATATGGGCGCAACCAGCAGACTTGTTATCGCGAAGCTCTGGCGTCTGGCGCTGACATCGTCGTGATGCTGCATCCGGACTATCAATATAATCCCGCTCTAGTTCCGGCGCTCGCCAGTATGATTGGCTGCGGCAGCTGCGACGTCGCCCTGGGCTCGCGCATTCTCGGCGGCGGAGCGCTTCGAGGCGGCATGCCGCTCTATAAGTACATTTCCAACCGCGTGCTCACTGCGTTTGAAAACCTACTACTGGGCGCGAAGCTCTCGGAATATCACACCGGCTACCGCGCGTTCAGCCGCGAAGTCCTCCTGGCTTTGCCGTTGCTCGAGAATTCGGACGATTTCGTTTTCGACAACGAAGTCCTGGCCCAGGTCTTGTTCTTTGGCTTCCGCATCGGGGAAATTTCCTGCCCGGCGCGGTACTTCGAGGAAGCCTCCTCGATTAATTTTAGCCGCAGTGTTCGCTACGGCTTCGGCGTGGTGGGCACGTCGCTGAAGTTCTTTCTGCAGAAACTCGGCGTTTTGCGCTTCCGCATATTCAAGGAGACGGGCCGCAAGCTCGACCTGAACTACTACTCTCTTGGCGTCCGCGAAGTTGCTGCAACACGTGTATAGAATTCACTTCGCCGAGGCGTATCCTCCGGCGTTCACTAACCGTACTCGACTGCTGCTCTTGCCTTGCGGGGAATCCGAGTGAAACGAAAAGAATTTGCGCTTCTGCTGCTCCTCACGCTCGGAGCTCTTTTTGTGCACGGCTATCATCCGGCAGCAGAAGACGCTGAAATTTACATCCCCAGCATCGTCAAGATTCTTCACCCTTCTTACTATCCATTCGGTCAGGAATTCTTCGAGGCCAATGCGCACCTGACGCTTTTCCCGCACCTGATCGCCGGGTTGGTGCGGATCACTCACGCGTCTCTCGATTCGGTGCTCTTCTGCGCATACGTCGCTTCGGTCTTCCTGTTGCTGCTCGCCTGTTTCCGGCTAGCGTCCAAGTGTTTCTCTACACCGGCGGGCCAATGGGGCGCCGTAACGATGATTGCCTGCCTTCTGACTCTGCCCGTTGCGGGCACATCACTGTACATTTTCGATCCGTACCTGAATCCGCGCTCGATCTCCGCGTTTGCGGTTATATTTGCGATCGACGCTGCGGTCGAAAACAAGCATTGGCGCACAGCATTCTGGCTGCTTTTCACAGCCGTAATCCATCCCTTCATGACCGTCTTTGCCGTCTTCTTTATCGTTTTATGGCAGATTCAGAATCGTAGGTCGCCGCGCGTTCCGTCAATGGCCGCGGCCTGTATTCTTTCCGTCGCTGGATTTTCGCTGAAAGCGCCCTCCGCCACCTATTGGCGATGTTTGCAGGATCATCGCTACTACTTCCTGCTCCGCTGGACATGGTATGAATGGCTGGGAATTCTTGCTCCTCCGGCGATTCTGTGGTGGTGCAAGAGACTTGCGGAGCGGCGCGGGCATTCGACTCTTGCGCGCCTGACGTGGACCGTTTTTCTCTTTGAATTGATCTGTTTTGTCGCCGGCCTGATTGTGACGATTCCCCATCAACTCGAAATCCTTGCCCCGTATCAGCCGATGCGAAGTTTGCAACTGGTCTATCTGCTTATGTTCCTGATCATCGGAGGATTGCTGGGCGAGTATGTTCTGAAAACCCATTTCCTTCGGTGGGCTGTACTATTCCTTCCGGTGGCGGCGGGCTTGTGCATCGCCCAAGTCAAGCTCTTCCCAGCCACGCGCCATGTGGAGTGGCCGGGCACGGCACCGATTAATCCATGGCTTCAGGCGTTCGTGTGGATCCGCGGAAACACTCCCACGGATGCCATTTTCGCGGTGGACCCAAATTACATGGCGGCACCGGAGGAAAACTACCAAGGATTTCGCGCCACCGCCGAGCGTAGCCGCCTGGCTGATGCCAAAAAAGATTGGAGCGACGCAGTTCTTTACCCCTGGCTGCCGCTTGCCGACGAGATCCTCGCGCAAACCGAAGCTGCCGCCGGCTGGAAAAGCTTCGGCGCCGCCGACTTTGCCCGCCTGAAAGAAACGTATGGCGTCAGCTGGATTGTGATCGAGAAACCCGGCGCCAGCGGCCTAGACTGCCCCTACGAGAACGCCGCCCTAAGGGTATGCCGCATCGAAAGTCCGCAAAAATAGAGTTTTCCCTTCCTGTGGGCCTGTTTTATACTCCGCCGCAGCGAGCGACAAAAATCCTCAAAACATCATCAAACTTTCTTGTGCGATTCGGGTTAGCGAGTGATGAAAGGCGGCCAACCTTCCGATGACGACTGTCTCTGCGGCGACTGAACGCGTCCAGCTATTTCCCAATAATCGCTGGAACGCGCAGCTCCCGGCGCTCGCGCAGAATTACCAACACGCCCAGCCGTTTCCGCACATCCATCTGGCTGATTTTCTTGACGCTGACGCGGCGCGCTCCGCCGCCAATGAATTTCCCGAATCCTCCAGCGATACGTGGATCCAATACAAGCACTTCAATGAGAACAAAGCCGGGCTGGCCAAGCGCGAATTATTCCCGGAGGCCCTTGGCAAGGTCGTTGATGAGCTGAACGGGCCGGAATTTCTCGACTGGCTCTCGAAGCTCACAGGCATTCCGAACCTTGTCGCCGACCCCTCTTTGGAAGGCGGAGGATTGCATCAATCCGCGCGCGGCGGCTTCTTGAATCTCCATACGGATTTCACCATGCACCATCACCATAAGAATTGGAAGCGCAGAATCAATCTGATCCTCTATCTGAATCCCCAATGGGAACTCGAATGGGGTGGAGCGATCGAGCTGTGGGACAAAGAGATGAGCCGGTGCTGCGCGAGCGTCCCGCCGCTTCTGAATCACGCGCTGATTTTCAGCACCACCGATTACTCCTACCACGGCTTTCCCGAAAAGCTGCGCTGCCCGGAGGGTGCTTCACGCAAGAGCCTAGCCCTCTACTACTACACGATCGAGCGCGATTCTAACGCCGTGGGCCGCTCAACGGATTACCAGGCTCGCCCAACCGACAGCAGAGCCAAGTCCGCCCTCATTTGGCTGGACAAGAAGGCGGTTCACTTGTATTCGCGGGCGAAAGAGAAATTCGGAATCAGCGACGACGCCGCCAGCAAAGTGCTCGGCTTTTTTTCTCGAAAAAAGTGAAGAGCAGGATCCCTTCGCTACGAATTCCCAGCGGCCAATTGACTCAAGTATCTCCGCACCGCCTCCTGCCATGCAGGCAGCAACTCGATTCCCTCTCGTTTCAGGCGCGCATTTTCAAGCTGCGAATTCCGCGGACGCGGCGCCGGCCGCTTGGTCTCCTCGCTCGAAATTGGGATCGCTTGTGCTTTGTCGAATCCCGCTTGCCGCAAAATCTCCCGAGTGAACTCAATCCGCGAAGTAAAACCTTGATTGGTCAGGTGGTACAGCCCATAAGGGCCGCGCCGTAGAATTCGGTCGATTCCTTCAGCAGCGTCAAAGGTATAGGTAGGCGCTAGACGTTGATCCTTCACGATTCTGAGCGGCTGTCCTTTCTTCCCCAGCTCGGCGACCAGCGAGACGAAATTATTCCGGTAGGGTCCAAACACGCCACACACGCGCACAATCCAGGAGCGATCCAGATGCTTCTGCACTTGCCTCTCGCCTTCGAGCTTACTTCGCCCGTAAACACTCAGCGGCCGTGGCTCGTCTTCCTCGATGTACGGATCAGCCTTCTCGCCATCGAAAACGTAGTCGGTGCTGATGTGCATCAGCGGAACATCCAAATTCTCGCAGATGATCGCCAGATTGCGCGGCCCTTCCGCATTGACGCGGAACGCCAGATCCTTTTGCGTCTCACACGCGTCCACATCCGTAAACGCGGCGGCATTCACCACCGCGTCCGGCTGCGCGGCTTCCACAATCTCGCGCGTCGATTTTTCATCGGTGATGTCCGCTTCGGCACGGCTGGCTGCCATGATCTGGTGCCGCGGGGAAAGCACTTCCGCAATCGCGCGCGCCAGCATTCCTTGTTTGCCGGTGAGAAATATCTTCAAGGGCGTTTTAGAGCTGCGCCAGTGTTGCCCGGCGCTTCACGTAGAATTTTTCGTAGTATTCCTGGTATTCACCGCTGGTCGCTTCGCGCACCCAATCGCTGTTGGTGCGATACCACTCAACCGTGTGCTCTAGTCCCGCGTCCAGGTCCACTTGCGGCTCCCAGCCGAGCTCGTGACGAATCTTCGAATCATCGAGGGCGTAACGCCGGTCGTGTCCGGGCCGGTCCTGCACGAATTCAATCAGGCCATCAGGCGCGGAGAGCAGCTTCAGCAGACTGCGAACGATCCCGATATTCGGAACCGGCCGGCCGGAGCCGATGTTATAAATTTCCCCGATGCGCCCTTTCTGCAGCACCGCATCCAGCGCGCGGCAGTGATCTTCCACGAAAATCCAGTCCCGTTCGTTCAGCCCGTCGCCGTAAACCGGTAGCTTTCTCCCCGCCAGAGCGTTGGAGATCATCAGCGGAATCAGCTTTTCGGGAAATTGATACGGGCCGTAGTTGTTCGTGCAGCGCGTAATGATCGCCGGGAATTTGTGGGTCTGCAGGTAACTGCGCACCATCAGGTCGGACGCAGCCTTGCTCGCGGCATAAGGGCTGTTCGGCGCCAGCTCGGATTTTTCCGATGCCGTTTCCTTCGGCGCCATGCTGCCGTAAACCTCGTCGGTGCTGACGTGTAAGAAGCGCGGCACTTTGTGCTTCCGCGCCGCCTCCAGCATCATCCACGTGCCTTCCACGTTGGTGCGAATGAACTCGCGCGCCCCGGCGATGCTGCGGTCGACGTGGCTCTCCGCGGCGAAGTGCGCTACGGCGTCGAACCCTTCGGCCAGCACTCCGTCAACTGCATCGGCGTCGCAAATGTCACCGCGCACGAAGCGGTAATTCGGCTGCGAATCGATGTCCGCCAGATTGCGCAGATTTCCCGCGTAGGTGAGCTTGTCAAAATTTACGATTCCCGCGTCAGGATGCGTGCTCAGAAGATGTCGAATGAAGTTTGAGCCAATGAAGCCTGCCCCACCAGTGACCAGGATTTTCATCGGCGCGATTCCATCGAATCAACCGAGCCGAATGTCCCAGTTATAAGGAATGCTGGGATCGTTGTACGGAACGCGAAACTCGTCCGGCTTGTCGTGACGGTACGGCTCGGTGGGACAGTTAATCACAACGGCTTCCTTCTCGCTGATGCATTTGAATCCGTGGTAAACGAAATTGGGGATCTGCACCAGGATGGTGTGGTGCTCGCCTTGGAAAAACTCGTTCACCTCGCCGTGCGTCGGTGATTTTTCGCGCGCGTCGTACAGCACCAGCTTGATCATTCCCCTCACGGTGCAAAAACTGTCGATTTGCAGCTTGTGGTAATGCCAGCCCTTCACCACTCCGGGGTAGGCGGTGGTCATGTACAGCTGGCCGAACTTGATGAATTCCTTGTCGTCGTGGCGCAGGATTTCCATGAGCCGCCCGCGCTCGTCGGGAATCATTTTGAGCTGCTTCACGCGCACCCCTTCAATCATGATTTCCCGCTCGCCTCCCGCGATCTGACTGCGGCCCTAACTGCCTCGACTTTGTTCGCGCCGCCCTTCGCCACCAGGTTATTGGCCAGCAGCAGCGACTCGAACGTTCCCGCGTCGGTCCACCAGCCATCCATCACGCTATGGCGCAGATGTCCTTCCGCAAGATACTGATTGTTCAGGTCGGTGATTTCCAGCTCTCCGCGGCCGGAAGGCTTCAGCACACGAATTTTTTGAAATACGGTCGTGTCGTAGAGA
Organism: uncultured Acidobacteriota bacterium; assembly: GCA_963811805.1. GTDB lineage: Bacteria > Acidobacteriota > Terriglobia > Acidiferrales > UBA7541 > DAHUXN01. Next base: position 268,306 of record CAWESU010000001.1, read on the forward strand.
TAAAAACCGGTCACCGCGTAATTCGATTGCGGGTGCTGTGGCTTCTCTTCAATGCGCACGATGCGCCCAGACTCAAATACCGGAACGCCGAAACGCTCCGGATGCGGCACTTCCTTCAGAAAAATGTGCGCGCCCGTTCCGGTGCGCCGGAACTCCTCGCAGCCGGCGACGATGTTCCGCTCGATGATGTTGTCGCCTAACACCACGCAGATGGGGTGCTCGTCGGCGAAGTGTTCCGCGAGGCGCAGCGCATCGGCGATGCCGCCTTCGCCTTCCTGATACGCATAAGAAAGGTGACGCAATCCAAAGTCTTTGCCGTTGCCCAGCAATCGCAGAAAATCGCCCGCGCTGTGCCCGCCGGTGACCAGCAGAATGTCCGTGATTCCAGCATCCACGAGCGTCTGAATGGGATAAAACACCATTGGGCGGTCGTAGATGGGCAATAGGTGCTTGTTGGTCACGCGCGTCAGCGGGAACAACCGCGAACCTGTTCCACCCGCCAGCACCACACCTTTCATCGTCACCACGTCAAAGCCCCCTTTTGCGATGTGCCATCAGTGCAACGACTTCTCCAACTGACTGAGGGCGCGTTTGGCATCTCGATCGTCAGGGTCGAGGCTTAGCGCCTCACGATACTGTTCAGCCGCCGCCATTTTGTTCCCTTCTTTTTCGTACAGCTGACCCAGCCAATAACGCGCCCTGGCGTGCGAAGGCCAATCGCTCCGGTCCGGAGTGCTGGCAAGGTAGGACTTCAAATTCTCTTCGGCCAGCGGGAAGTCGGTACCGGTCAAAATGTGCCCCACGCCGCGATAAAAGGGCAATCGCGCGTCCTTCGGGCTTACCTGCGCGGCCTGGTCCACCAGTGCCGTGACCTCGGTGCCTTTCCCCTGCAGGCCGTAATAATTCGCGACCTCCAAGTACGGCTCAATCGACTGCGGCTTCAGCGCCAGCGCGGAATTATATTCTGCAACCGCCAAGTCGGCGCTGCCAACGGCGGATTCGTAATCTGCTTTCGCCAGGTGGCCATCCACCGGATTGATCCGCGCAATCGCGTTCACCTGCGCGAGCGCGTCATCTTTGCTTCCTCCCACAATCCAAGGCGCCTGCAGCAGGTATTCTTCCAGGTCCCGGCGCGCATCGATGTTCGACCCATCGGCCTGGACCGCCGCCTCGAATTCCTTCTTCACACGCCGTGCCAGCAGGAAGCTTTTTTCGCGCGCCGCTACTGCGCCATAGCCGCGCCCGAGCCAATCGTGATAGACAGACGAATTGGGATCGAGCTGCGTAGCTTTTTCCAGCTCCGAGACCGCGTTATTGTAGTCGCGTACTTCGTAATAGCAACGCCCAAGCCAAAAATGATCCGCCGCATTCCCGGGATTTTGCGAGACCAGGGCACGAAGAGTGCTCATCGCACTGGCGTAGTTTCCGGCATCAAACTGCTGTTGCACTTCCGCCAGGTCATCCGCGCCGGCTTTTTGCGCCATCGGCAAAAACAAAACAATGGCCGCTGCAAGAACAACCAGCCGGCCCATTATTGATTTGCCTCCACTGGCTGCACAGTCATTCCCTCGCGCAACGTAATTTCTCCGGAGAGCGCTACTTGATCCCCTTCGCTCAAGCCGGACACAACCTCAAATACCGTTGGATCTGCGATTCCCAGCTGTACCGCACGGCGGTGCAGCGTGTCGTCACTCACCACAAAGACGAAATGCTGCGAGCCATCCGTATGAACCGCGCCGCGCGGAACAACGAGCGCGTTTTGCCGCTGGCTCCATTCGATTCTCACGTCCACGCTCAAATTCGGGATGAGCTCTAGATTGCTATTCTGCACTGAGCAAAGCACTTCACCCACGCTGCGTACCCCTTGCGTGGTCACTTGTTTCGGAACCGTCTCCGTGCGGCCGTACCACACGTGTCCCTGCAGGCCATCCCACGTGATCTGCACCGGCAGGTTCGGCGCAAGCACCCCCAAGTCAGGCTCATCGACGAAAGCTCGTACCCTCACCTTATGCAGGTCCGCCACCTCCGCGACCGGTTGACCCACTTGCACGTACTGGCCCGAATGAACAGGAAGCGAGTAAAGTATGCCATCAATTGGTGATCTCACTGTGGCGGTCGCAACCTCGTTTTCAAACGTCGCGATCTGCGAGCGTGCTTGCTGCTCGGCGAGCTCCGCACTTTCTACATTAACCTGCGCTTGCGTCGCGAGGGCAGCTTTTTGCTGTTCCAGTGTCTGGACAGTAGCCTGGGCTTCCGCAATCTTGATCTGATTGCTTTCGAGTTCCTGTTGGGTGGCGGCTTTTTCGGCGACCAATTTTTTCAGTGCTTCCTGATTCTTTTCCAGATTGGCCAAGTCGATTTTCGCCTTTTGCAGATCACCCTCGATCTGCGCCACTTGCACGGGAGGGCCCCCGGTGTGTGCATCGCGGAGTTGTTCTTGCGCCGTCAACAAATCGGCGCGTGCCTTGTCCAGCTGCTGTTGCGGCGCGTAGGAATCCAAAACGAGAATCACCTGGCCTTTGCGCACCGCTTGGCCCTCGGTGGCGTCGACGCGGTCCACTTCGGTAAAGTACTTCGCCACCGCCAGAAAAGGCTGGACGGGTTCAACTCTCCCGTTGCTGGTGATGGAGGCAGAGAGGTTTTCGCGGTTGACTTGGGCGATCTGGACTTCGGGAGCCTGGTCTCGGTTGGCGAGAATCAGCACCACGGTGACCAGGACGGCAGCCCCGGCTACCCACGCAATCCATCGTTTTTTCGGCGGCACAGAGGCTACATGCTCCGGCGGCAAAAGAAGGCTCCCCCAGGATTCGTCGAATTGTAACAGAGGCTCTCGCCGATTGCCTATGCCACTCGATCATTGTCGTGATGAGCCGCTACACATCGGAGATGCTAGACTTACACGGCGGGGATGCCAGTTGTGTTCGTGATTAGCGAAGAGTGGATGCTCCGCGCGGGAGTCCGTGCAGAACTGCGCGAGCGCGGCATCAAAGCGCTCGGGATGGAAAGCACCGAGGATGTCGGTCAGGCCATAGCCGGTGGCGACATGCCCACCGTTGTGGTTATCGACGGCAATGCCAAAGCCGCGTCGGACCCGGCGGTACAGCAACTGGCCGGGCGCGTTCCGGCCATTGTCATCGCGCCGCGCACCACGACCGTTGCCCTCGGCTCGGCCGCGAAGGTCCTGTTTCGTCCTGTTCAAATCAGTGAGATTGTTACCGCGGTGGTTAAGCTCGTAAAGGGTCGCAGCGCCTGAGGAGGCTACGTTTTGGTCGCCGTTTGAAATGTACCCACCCTGCATTTTCAATGGCTTAGCCGAAGTTGCTATCATCGGAGGGCACGATCAGCGGCTGCGCAAGTCGAGGGAGAACTAACATTTCACCAGTGGCCTCAAGCGTTCTTAGCACGAAACTCGTTGACTGATGTAACATTCCGGAACCCAATCCGTATGGATATGGCAAACACCGACACGCGCGCAGATTTCCTGCGGCTGGAGAAGCACCCCCGCGAGAGGAGCTACGGTGATTGAAGCGCGAGAATTGAGCAAGGTTTTCAGCGACAAGAAGCGCGGCGACGTACGCGCAGTGGACCGCGTCAGCTTCACGTGCGTTCCGGGCGAAATCTACGGCTTGCTGGGCGCGAACGGCGCGGGCAAGACCACGACGCTGCGCTTGCTGGCCACAATTCTCGCGCCGACTTCCGGGACAGCGACTGTGGCGGGATACGACGTGGTGCGCGAGCCGGCGAAGGTGCGAGCGAATATCGGATTCCTTTCCACAGCGACCGCATTGTACGATCGGCTGACGGCGTTTGAAACCGTGGAATATTTCGGCCAGCTCTACGGCCTCGATTCGGCGACGATCAAGCATCGTTCCGACGAGCTTTTCAAAGCGTTGGATATGGAAGAATTTCGCGACCGCCGCTGTGCCAAGCTCTCCACGGGCATGAAGCAGAAAGTTTCCATCGCGCGCACGCTGATTCACAATCCCTCCGTGATGATTTTCGACGAGCCCACCAGCGGCCTCGACGTGATGACCGCGCGCTCCATCATCGATTTCATCCGTCAATGCCGCGACCAGGGCAAAACTGTGATTTTCTCCACGCACGTGATGAGCGAAGTGGAAAAACTCTGCGACCGCATCGGAATTATTCATGGCGGCCTATTGCGTACCGAAGGAACGCTGGACGAGATGCGCGTACGATACCGGAAAGTCAGTCTCGAGGAAGTTTTCGTCGAGGTTTCAGGAGACGGACGATGAGCCTGCATAATTCGTGGATCGTATACCGCAAGGAACTGCGCGACATGCTGCGCGACAAGCGCACCATCCGTTCGATGATTATTATCCCGATGATCGCGTTTCCGCTGCTCTACGGCGGCATTTTTTATTTCATATCGAAGACCGAGGGTCAGGCGAGAAGCGAAAAATCCGTGGTGATGATTCAAGGAGGCGAGGATTCCCCGAAGGTTTTGGCCGCGCTCCACTCGTTTCCGGAAATTGACATCCAACCGTATCAAAGCGACGCCAAGCAGGAAGTGATCGACAAGAAGATCCGCGCCTTGGTGACGATCCCCCAGGGGTTCGATGCAGCCGTCTCGTCCGCCAAGAGCGCGCAAGTTTCTGTCAACTATTACAAAGATGACGAGAAGTCCGAGCTGGCAAACGATCGATTGCAGACATTTTTTGACGGCTACAAGAATCGTGTGGCGCGAGCCGCTCTGGCGGCACACGGCCTCTCGCCGACCATCCTCGAACCCTTCACCGTTGATGCCAGCAACATCGCGCCGCCGTCCAAAGTCGGAGCGGCGATCTTGGGCGGATGGATTCCGTATCTAATCATCATTCTGTCGTTCACCGGAGCGATGTATCCCGCGATGGATTTGACCGCGGGCGAAAAAGAGCGCGGCACAATGGAGACCATTCTTACCAGCCCGGTGTCGCGCACAGACCTTGTCATCGGCAAGTTTCTGATGGTTTTTACCGCCGCAGTGGTCACCGCGGTCCTATCGTTGGTGTCCATGGGAGTGCTGTTTTCGCAGCGCGGCAAGCTGGGCATGGGAAACGAGGCCTTGCAAATCACCATTGATCCCAGCTCGGTGCTCGCGGTCATCGTGCTGCTGTTGCCTCTGGCTGTTTTGTTCGCGGCCGTGCTGCTGGCCGTGGCGCTTTTTGCGAAAAGCTACCGCGAAGCGCAAAGTTACGTTTCTCCGCTGGTATTCGTGGTGATCGCGCCGGCGATTGTCGGGGCCCTGCCGGGAATCGAGTTGAATTGGAAAACCGCTCTAGTTCCGATTCTGAACACCAGCCTGGTCAGCAAGGAAATTATCGGCGGTTCCTATCCGTGGCTGATGATCGCCGCGGTCTTTGGAATGACCTGCGTATACGCCGGCATTGCCATCGCCTGGGCGGTGCGCATGTTCAACCGCGAAGACGTCCTGTTCCGAACGTAGTTGCCAGACCGTCAGACGCACACAGACAAGCACTTGCGCCAATCCGGCAGGGCCCGCTCCGGCGTACCTCGAACGAGAATGCCTCCATGCTAGAATCACTGCGCAATGATTGACGCGCCGCTGATCGACGTACGCGAACTCTCGAAAGACTTTCGCACCTTCAAGCGGCGTGAAGGCGTGTGGGGCTCGATCCAAAACCTCTTTGTGCGCGACTACATCACGGTGAAAGCCGTGGATCGTGTGAGCTTCGCCGTCGAACGCGGAGAAATGGTCGGATACATCGGCCCCAATGGCGCGGGAAAATCCACCAGCATCAAGATGCTGACCGGAATTCTGATGCCCAGCTCCGGCGAGGCGCGCGTCAACGGATTCTTGCCCTACAAGCAGCGGCGGCAATACGTGAAAAGCATCGGAGTCGTCTTCGGGCAGCGCACCCAGCTCTGGTGGGACATTGCGGTCGTGGAATCGTTCAAGCTGCTGAGGCGAATCTATGAAGTGTCGGAGAAAGATTTCCGCGAGCGCATGGAAAAATTCAACGAGATTCTGGGCATTCAGGATTATCTGTTCACGCCGGTGCGCAAACTCTCGCTGGGCGAGAGGATGCGCTGCGATTTGGCCGCGGCGCTGCTGCACAATCCGCCGTTGCTCTTCCTCGATGAGCCGACGATTGGCCTGGACGTGGTCGCCAAGGACCAAATTCGTAAGTTCCTGCGCGCCATCAATCGGGAATTTCAAACCACCGTGCTGCTAACCACGCACGATTTGGATGACATTGAAGAATTGTGCAGGCGAATCATGATTATCGACCATGGCCGGCTGCTCTATGACGGCCCGCTCGGTCTGTTGAAGCAGAAATTGCTGAGGACAAAGCAAATCAAATTCGCGGTGAAAGATTCGGCACAGGGCGCGGACGTGCAGTCCTTCGCGCGCGACGGGCTAGAACTGGAACAGGTTGACCCGCTGACTTACCGCATTCGATTCGACCGCACCAAGCTCGCCACTGCGGATCTGATACGGCAGATCCTGAACACAGTGGAAGTCCGCGACCTGCTGATCGAAGACGAGCCTATCGAAGAAGTTGTGAAGCGCATTTACGCCGGCCAAGCGCTGCAAGAAGTGGCGCTGTAGCGGATCGCCAGAGCGACTCAGATGAAACAACAACCAGAAAAAACCGGATTCCACATGACGCCTGAGGAGTTCCGGCGGCAAGGCAAAGCCGTGGTCGATTGGATCGCGGATTATTACGAAAAAGTGGAATCGTTTCCAGTGATGTCGCAGGTCAAACCGGGCGCAATCCGCGCGTCGCTGCCGAAAAGTGCGCCACAGCAAGGCGAGCCTTTCGAAGCCACGATGCGCGACGTCGAGCGACTGATCTTGCCGGGAATCACGCACTGGCAGTCGCCGAATTTTTTCGGGTTCTTCCCGTCGAACACTTCATTTCCATCGATTATGGGCGAAATGCTTTCGGCGGGGCTCGGCGTGCAGGGAATGCTTTGGGCCACCAGCCCGGCGTGCACCGAGCTCGAAACGCACATGCTCGATTGGCTGGTGGAGATGCTCGATTTGCCGCGAAAATTTCTGTCGACGGGCGCGGGCGGCGGCGTGATTCAAGATACGGCGTCGAATTCCTCGCTGTGCGCACTGCTCGCGGCGCGCGAGCGAGCGACGAATTACGCCTCGAACGAACGCGGATGCGACGGCAGCCTGGTTGCGTACACCTCGGCGCAAGCACACTCGTCAATCGAGAAAGGCGTGAAGATTGCAGGCATCGGGCGCGAAAATCTGCGACTCATCGAGGTGGACGAAAAGTTTGCGATGAAGCCGGAGGCCCTCGACGCGCAAGTCCGGCGCGACATCACTGCTGGGCGCGCGCCGTTTTTTGTTTGCGCCACCGTGGGCACCACTTCGTCAAACGCCATGGATCCGGTGCGGGCCATCGCGAAAATCTGCGCCGCGCACAAAATATGGCTGCACGCGGACGCCGCCATGTCAGGCACGGCGGCATTATGTCCGGAGTTCCGCTGGATCCATGACGGGCTGGAACTGGCGGACAGCTACTGCTTCAATCCGCACAAGTGGATGTTCACGAATTTCGACTGCGATTGCTTCTACGTGGCTGACCGCAATGGGCTGATCCGCACCATGAGCGTCCTCCCCGAATATCTGCGCAATAAAGCGACGGAATCGGGCGCGGTGATCGATTATCGCGACTGGCACGTGCAACTCGGCCGGCGATTCCGCGCGCTGAAGCTGTGGTTCGTGATTCGCCATTACGGAATCGAAGGTCTGCAGCATCACGTTCGCCGGCACGTCGAGCTAGCGCAGGAATTTGCTTCCTGGGTGGGCGCGGATAAGGATTTCGAGCTGGCCGCGCCCGCGCCGCTTAATCTGGTTTGCTTTCGGCATCGCGGCGGCGACGAAATCAATCAGCGCATCATGGATCGCGTAAACCAAAGCAGAGCGATGTACCTGACGCACACGCGCTTGCACGACAAACTCGTTTTGCGAATGAGCATCGGCCAAACCAATACGGACTTTCGTCACGTGGAGCGAGCATGGAAGTGCATTCGGGAAGCGGCTGCTGCGAGCGCCTGATCATGCCGGCCAAAGAATAATATGGCGTCACGAATCCAATCCGCTCTGGTACCGTATGCGGAATTCACGCGCATCGGATTCGTCAATATTCTAGCGTTCCGCCTGCGTTATTTTGCCGGCATCATCACTTATCTGCTCAACGTCACCGTCTACTACTTCATCTGGAGCGCCGTATTTCGCCATGCGACCGGTCCGATCGCGGGATTCAGCCTGCCGCAAATGATCACTTACGTGAGCGTGGGATGGATGATTCGCTCGTTTTACTGGAACACTATCGACCAGGAGATGGCCTACGAAGTGATTGACGGCAAGATTGCGATGGATCTGATCAAGCCCGTCTCCGTGCAATGGATGTGGATTTTCCGCGCGATGGGCGAGTCGGCGTTTCGTTTGATCTTGCTCACGCTGCCGACGGCAGTGGTGATCTCCTTGATCTTTCCAGTCCAAGGACCAGCGTCAGGGCTGGATTTCACGCTATTCGTGATCGGCGTGCTCGGCTCATTTTTCCTGATGGGCGCGATCAACTTCATGATCGGCACCTGCGCCATTCCACTGAAGTCCATCCTGGCGATGATTCGCGCGAAGTACTGGCTGATCGAATTGCTCTCCGGTTTGCTGATCCCCATGACCTATTTTCCGAAGACAATCGCGGCCGTGCTGGCATGGCTGCCTTTCGAGCACATCGCGTACACGCCGCTTTCGATTTACTTGGGCAGATTCTCAACGGGCAAAGCGATTGAGCTGCTTTGCGTGCAGTGGATCTGGGTTGTGATTTTGATGTTGGCGGCACATTGGTGGTGGGAGCGCGCCACCAAGAAAATCACCATTCACGGCGGCTAAACAATGGTTACCGCAGAAAATTCGCTGCAGAGTGAGCCTCGCGAGACTCTCACGCGCCGGCTGCTCCACGAGTTCACGCGGCACTGCATCCTCTTCGGCGAATATTTCTCGCAGTACGTCAAAATGCGCCTGGCGTATCGCGGCGATTTTATTGTGTCGACCGCGACGAGCCTTGCAGCCACGATTTTCGCTCTGTGTTTCGTCCTCGTGCTATTCAAAAAAGTGCCGACTCTGGCGGGCTGGACGCTGCCGGAGGAAATTTTCCTCTACGGTTTCTCGCTGCTTCCCGCCGGCATGTTCAACATCATCAGCTTGAACATGTACGATTTCGGGAACAATTACATCATCGAAGGCAAATTCGACCGCGTGATGCTGCGGCCCATCTCCACACTGTTCCAAGTGCTCTTCGAGCAATTCCGCCTCGAATCCATGCAGGAAATCGCCACGGGACTCTTCTGCATTTGGTGGGCGTCGAGCCGCCTTCACGTGCATTGGACAGTTGGAAAACTGTCCCTGCTGATTTTCTGGGGACTGTGCGCGGGAGTGATTTACGTTTCCGTCTTCCTGCTGCTCACAACCATTTCGTTCTGGTTCGAGGACCGCGTCGGCGTCCATCCGCCGGTTTGGAACATGATTAATTTCGGGCGCTACCCACTTACGATTTACTCTGGCGCGGTGCAGTTTTTCCTGTGCTGGATCGTTCCTTTCGGATTGGCGTCTTTTTATCCCAGCGTGCGCTTGCTCGGCCATTCCGTCAGGCCGGAGTATTTGCCTTTTGTCCCGCTCGTGGCGATTGGTTTTCTGGCGCTCGCGATCTTCACCTGGAACATGGGCACGCGCCACTATTCCTCAACCGGTTCCTAGTGTCCCGCGGTCACCCTTTGTACTGGATCACCACCATGGTGATGTCGTCGGCTTGTGGCGCGCCGCCGGTGAAGTTGCGCACGCCGGTGCGGATGGCTTCGGCAAGCTCCTCTACGGACGATCCTGAAAAATCGCGCATCAGCGAACTCAAACGTTCCTGCTCGAACATCTCGTCGCTCATGTTGCGCGCTTCCGAAACGCCGTCGCTGTAGATGACCACGTAATCGCCGGCCGAAAGCGAGACGCGCTCGGTAGTGAATTCCGCCTCTTTGAACATGCCCACGGGAAAGTTGGACGAAGGTAGCTCAATGAGGTCGCCGGAGGGACGGCGAACGAGCGGCGGCACGTGGCCGGCATTGATGTATTCCAGATTGCCCGCTGGATCGAGCACGCCGTAGAAAAGCGTTGCGTAACGGTCTTCGCTCGAGCGCTCACACAGAAACTGGTTCACGCGCGCGGTGACTTCGGCGAGCGGAATATCCAGCGCTGCCGTCGTGTAAAAGACGCCTTGCAGAAGCGTCGCAAGCAGTGAAGCGGCAATTCCCTTCCCAGCAACGTCACCCACAAAAAATCCATAACGGCCGCCGCTGAGCTCAACCACGTCAAAGCAATCGCCGCCGACCGAATGGCACGCCAAGGTGGAAGCCGTCACGGCGACGTGCGGTATCTGGGGAAAAGTCTTCGGCAGCAATTCGCGCTGAATCTGGCTGGCAATTTCGATCTCGTGATCCAGTCGCGCTTTGGCTCGCGACGAGGCGAACAAGCGGGCGTTTTCAATCACATTCGCTGCTTCTCGGGCCAGCGTCCGCACTACCTCGCGGTCAATTTCCGTGAACGCCGCGGAAGGCGAACGGCTGTCCAGATAGAGCACGCCGAGCAAGTCCGCTTCTTCTGAAGTAATGGTCAGGTCCACGGACGCAATCACCGGTAGCTTCTCGATCGGAATCGCCACGATGGTCAGCAGCGAAAGAGAAGCCACGCTGGCCTGCTGTCCGACCGCAGCAGCCTCGTCGCCCGTATCGCTGACAATTAACTCGCGTCGCGAAGTGGCCACCCGTTTCAGCACGCCCGAAGAAATTCTCAGCTGCTCGATGGGAATCAGTTCGCCCTTCGAATCGCGCGCCACAGCGGGCTTCAGCTCGCCCGCCTCGTCCGTGAGCAAGAGCACACCGCGCTCGGTGCGCGTGATTCGAATGGCCGCATCCACTACCGCCGAAAGCACATCTTCCAGGGACAGGCCCGAGCCAAGAGTGCGGGCTACTTCCAGCAGCACGCCGAGATGGTAGAGACCCTGTGCCCCGGGAGTCGCCGGCGCCGGCTTTTCCACCTGCTCGATGAGCTCTTCCAGCGTGGCTTCGTCGCCCAGGTAGATGAGCTTGAAGGAATCCGGCATGCCAAAATCAATACTGTCTTTCGCGGACAGGGAGCACTGGCCGTTGACACGTTCTCCGTTGACGAAAGTGCCGTGACGGCTGCCGAGGTCTTCGAGAATACACGCGCCGTTGGCCATCGTCAGTTGCGCTTGTTGCCGGCTGATGCGGCTATCGCGCAGCACCAGCTCATTGCCGGTTTGACGTCCGATGCGAAACGGAAACGACGTAACGGTGGCTTCCCGGCGAACGCCGGCGGGATCGAGTATGAGCAGTCGAGGAGGTCGCGGCATCTTCAGCTCTATCGAGCGCCCTTTCCGGCGTGGGAACCTCACGCGGCTCGGCGCACCCGGAAGAACGCAGGCCAATGGTAGGGGAAGTTGGCGGCGATGGCAACCGGATTGGCCTCGGCGAGAGCGGCGCACCCAGGCCGCAGGAAATTTGCCCCCGCGGCGCGGACGCAGCCTTTCGCCGGATTCATGCTAACCTTCGGCGACCTGCGAGCTTCGAGTTGATGCGGGCAAGGTAAATGTTTTCAGAACGCACGAATTGGAACTTTGCGACAAATCGCTTGAGCGAAGCCCTCGCCGCGCATCGCGCCAGCGGAAAACCGCTCCTGGACCTGACCGTTTCGAATCCCACCGAGTGCGGTTTCAAATACGAAGAGCAGGAAATTCGCCAGGCGCTCGCCAATGCTGCGGCCCTACACTACGAACCCGATGCCAGGGGAATGCGCAGCGCACGAACAGCCGTGGCGCAGTACTACGCCGGACGCGGCGCGCAAATCGGGCTCGACGATATTTTTCTCACCACCAGCACCAGTGAAGCCTACTCGTTCGCCTTTCGGCTGCTGTGCAATCCGGGCGACGAGATCCTCATCCCCGCGCCCAGCTATCCTCTCTTCGATTTTCTCGCCGACATTCACGATGTTCGCTTAGTCCGCTATCCGCTGCTCTACGATCATGGCTGGCAAATCGATTTTCACGCGCTGGAAAAGGCCATCGGCGCGCGCACGCGCGCTGTAATCGTCGTGCACCCCAACAATCCCACGGGGCATTTTACGAAACGCGCGGAAGCAACGCGGCTCAGCGAAATGTGCGCCGCCCATGAAATGGCGCTCATCGCCGACGAAGTGTTTTTGGACTTTGCCCTAGCGAACGAAACGCCCCAAAGTTTCGCGGCAAACGCCGATGCGTTGACGTTCACGATGACGGGCCTCTCCAAGATTTCCGGCCTGCCGCAGATGAAAGCGGCATGGCTGGTCGCAAACGGCCCGTCGGAACAGAAGTCACAAGCGCTCGCTCGCTTAGAAGTGATTGCCGACACGTACCTCTCGATGAATGCTCCGGTCCAACTGGCCATGCCGGTCTTCCTGGAGCAGCGGCACGGATTTCAGACACAATTGATGGATCGCCTGCGGAAGAACCTGGCGGAACTCGACCGCCAACTGGCCACGCAACACGGGTGCAGCCGATTGAAAGTTGAAGGCGGGTGGTATGCGGTGGTTCGCTTGCCGGCGACCCGTGACGACGAAGAGTTTGCCCTCGATCTGCTAAAAGCAGAAAACGTTTCCGTCCATCCCGGACATTTCTACGATTTCCCTGGAACGGGCTATCTGGTGCTAAGCCTGATTACACCGGAAGCGAGTTTCGCGGAGGGCGCAAGCCGACTGCTTTCTCGCGCGAACGAATGAGTTCGCGCTGGCGCAAGCTCAAGCGGAGCGCACCCTGGATTCCCGGCCGCTCGGCTCGGCCGCAAGCCGGCGAACTTTTTCCCGCAAACGCACGGCGAGATCGACCACCGTCTGCAGCCGCTGTACAGACAAAGGTGGCAGCGTATCGCGAAGCTGCGATAGCAGCAGTTCGGCATTCCCCAGGATTCCCGTGAGCGGGTTGTTTATTTCGTGGCGCAGGAGCTCGGAGAAGCCCGAAGGAACATCCGCTGTCCACGCGGAACAAAACTCAGGCGAATGGCGCTCCGGCGAATTCAGCCGGCGCTCCACAAACGCGGTGGCGACCGATGCGAATTCGGACGAAAGACTGACGAAGTCGACTTCGCCGGAGACGACCAGACCCACCAGCTCCGATTGGCGCGACGATGACGCCAGCACCACCACCGGGGCGAAAGCGGTCAGTCGATGCGCCGCCTCTGCCAATGGCGTCCCCACGCGCAGAACGGCCTCGCTCAACACGATCACGTCGGGCAAGTCGCGAGCGGCGCGGGATTCCAGCTCCATGAAAGCCGACGCGGTGCCGATCCCTTGAACCGAGTTGGCCGCGCTCATGCACCGGACCAACTGCTCGCGCTCCCTTCCCTCCGGCATGCCGATAAGGACCCGGCTTTTTTTCCACTTCCTGAGTGCGGCCTCTTCCAGAACTTCCGTCATCCCCTTCATCCGTGCGCCTCCGAGCTAGCCAGACCAGCCGAAACAGCAGAGGCACGCGCCAGAGCGCTATCCACCGCAAGCTTCAATTCTTCGACCAGAAACGGCTTAGTAAGAAACTGCAGTTGGTGCGATTTCAAGAATTCAACCGTATGCGGCCCGAGCGTGTCGCCGGTAATAAACAGAATGCGATGCTGGGCCGTGCTCCGCGCGCGAACCAGCGCATCGTAGAACGCCGGACCGTCCATGCGCGGCATCCGCAGGTCGCAGATGATCAGGTCATACCGCCTATGCGAGGCGCGGGCCAGCCCCTCCTGGCTATCCGTCACTGCTTCCACGTCGTGCCCTTCTTCGCGAAGCACGTCGGCAACCAATTGGGCGACGGTTGGCTCATCCTCGACGACCAGGATGTGCGCAGGCGGCATCTTCTTTGCCGACGCAGGCGCAGGAATCGCGACCGAAGCGGATTCGCGCACAGGCACTGGCACAAGAGGCAGTTCGATCGTAAATCTTGCGCCGCCTGCGGGAATATTTTCAAAAACCACTTTGCCTTCGTGTTGTTCGGCCATGCGATGAACGATGGCGAGTCCCAGGCCTGTGCCGACCCCGTCAGGTTTGGTCGTGAAAAAGGGGTCGAAAACGCGCGGCGAGATTTCCGCAGGTATGCCTGGGCCATCGTCCGAAACTTCAATCGACAACCGCGAGCTCGAAACTTTCCTCGTGCGCACTTGAATGCGGCCGTGGCCTCGACCGCCGAGGATGGCCTGCTGCGCATTGATCAAAAGATTCAGAACGGCCTGTTGTAGCTGATGCGGATCCGCAATAGTCTCCGGCAGCTGTGGCTCCAGATCGCAGCGAACAGCGATGTTTTGTATCTTCCATTCATAACCGCGAAGCGCGATGGTGCGCTCCACGATTTCATTCACGTCAGTGCGCGTGCGCTCCGGCTCCGTCTGGCGCGCGTAGGAGAGGAGATTCCTCACGATGCGGTTGGCGCGTTCCGCCTCTTCCAGGATCAACCGCGGTTCGCTGCTGTCGGCCCCGCGGGCTCGGTGGTTAAGCAATAGTTGCGCGTAACCCGTGATGGACGTCAGCGGATTATTAAGCTCGTGGGCGATCCCAGAAACCAACTGGCCAACCGTCGCCATTTTTTCCATCTGCTGGAGCTTCAACTCCATTTGGCGTTGGCTGGTGATGTCCCAAAACGCTTCGAGCCAGCCCAAGCGCCGCCCTTCGTCATCCAACACCGGCCGGGCATAGCGCTCCAGAATGCGCGTCGCGGGCGTCGGTATTTCCAGTTCGTCGTGAACCGCATCGCCGGAACCAGCGAGAAAAGAATCCCACGGCGCGCGATAAGAAGCAGGGACCTGAAACCGCGGCTCGATGATGCGCGCCAGATCGTCGAATGTTTCGAGAGTGCTGATTGCATAGGCATCCAGACCAAAAAGCATGCCGAAGCGCGCATTTGTCAGATGAATTCGCCCGTCCGAGGCCACCAGCAGAATCCCCGCATGGACGGCGTCGAGAACGCTACAAAGCTCCGCCCTCATTTGCTTCCAACGGTTTTCCGCGCGCCGCACCACGGAGCCTTCTTCGAGCGACAGCAGCAGCCGATTATTGCCGCCGAGGGCCTGCCGCAGCGCCAGGCGCACCTCCAGCCCGCTTTCCAGCCGCGCTTCCAGCAGAGGCGCTCGCGCTGCCGAAGCTGCGCGGCTGAACCAAATGTCCACTTCGTTCCCGTCCGGCCGCACGAAAAATTCAGCCAAACCAATTTTTGAGCCAAGATTGCTCTTCCAACGCAGCAATTCTCGCGCCTGGCGGTTCGCCTCGAGTATTCGCCCCGCCGAATCCGCCACAATCAACGCCTCGCTCGTTGATTCGAAGAGCGAGCGGTACGCCGAATGCGTCTCGCGAGCCGTGGCCACGAAGCGTGCGTTCGCGGCCATTACGCGGAAGCCATCGAGGGTTTCAACGGGAATCCTGTCCCCGGAGCGATACCCGGCGAGCAACAGCAACGATTCTTCGCGCGAAAAATCCACCGGCAGGCCGACGATCGACAACCCCGGCAACGAACCGTTCGGGAAATCGCGAACCACCGAATCCCGGTCCAGAAAAATCGCCGTGGCCACGGTGAAAAGCGCCTGCCGCCAAGACTGAGGAGGCAGGTTCGGACCCGAGAGAGCCTCCCAATGCAGCCCCGATTCCGTCCGCCGGGCAATCCCCGCAAATTGCGCGCCGGTCTGACGAACCGCCGCCGCGGTGATGCACCGCAGGATTTCTTCCACCGCCGCACCGGTGAAGATCAAGTTGTCAATCTCGTCGCGCAGCTGCAGCGAACGCTGCGTGCGTTCCTGCTGGTGGCGCGCGCGATTCGTGAAAATCGATACGGCGATCTCCGCGGAAAGATTCTCCAGAGTCTCACGGCCGGCCAGTTTGCCCGGGCGAACCGCGCCGATCATCAGCGCGCCGAGAACGCGTTCATCCACCCTCAGAGGCATCCCCACGGCGGTCGAGAGGCCCTCGAAAAAATCGCGTGGCCCCACGGGAAAGACCGGGGCGAAAAACTCCAGCGGCGCATTCGCATCGCTGAATTCCACCGGGAAGACGTCGAAGGCATTGACCTTGCACCTCTCCGACGGCGTCCTCATCACCTCGCCTTGCGCCACATGGCCCGGCCACGCCGGATCGCCCGGCACCTCCTCGGCCCACACTCCGGCGCGGTCCGCGTTGGTGTTTTCCAGAAGCGATAGCGCGCTCGCACGCAGCAGCGCCTCGAACGGCTCGCAGCGCGCCGCAGCCCTCGCAACGCTCTCCGCCGAGACCACCGGCTTTTCGCTCAAGCGCAGCGACCGTAACCAGAAAGGACGCGACATCAGCTCTCAGCGCCCCATGCGCAATACGCCGTAGCACACCAGCAGAGCGCCGCCGACAAACACCACGACATCCAGCGCACGGCGAAGAAATCTGCGGACTTGGTATTCTTGAATGTAGTTCAAGCCAATTCCCTCGCGATGCTCTATGCACCGCACCTACCAAGAGACCGGAATCAGCAAAACGTCATGGAATTAAGCACTTGCACGGCAGGAACATCGTTCACCTGGCTGCGAATTCCCACTCCGACAACCTTACCGTCCCGTATGGGAATTGTGCCAACAAAGGAAGGAGAGAATCCGATGGCGCGGCTCAAGCCAAACCGAGCCGCTTTTACGTTGACAGATTTTTTGGCTGAGCCTGAGACTGATACTGCTTCAATTTTCGATACAGCGTCGTCTTTCCAATGCCCAGTAGACGCGCCGCCATAAGCTTGTCGCCGGCAGCTTCATTCAAGGCGTGCAAAATAGCGCGGCGCTCCATCTCCTCGAGCGGCACGATTTCGTCCGAAGCGGGCGCAGGCTCCGTTGTGCTTGCATAGTGGAGATTCGAGGGCAGGTCACCGGAATGGAGGATGGGGCCCGAGCCCAGAGCCACAGCTCGCTCAATAGCGTTCTCCAGTTCCCGAATGTTTCCCGGCCAGTCATAAGAAGTCAAGCGGGCAATGGCGTCTTCCGCCAACACCGGAATGGGCCGCCCGGGGTCCGCGAACTTTTCCAAGAATGCCTGCACCAGCAGAGGAATGTCGCTCTTGCGTTCGCGCAGCGGTGGCAGCTTGATTTGCACCACGTTCAAACGAAAGAACAGATCCTTGCGGAAGGCATTTTCGCGCACCGCGGCATCCAGATCGCGGTTGGTTGCCGCAATGATGCGCACATTCACCGTCACCCGGTCGTTCGAGCCAACCGGCTTGACTTCGCGCTCCTGCAGCACCCGCAGGAGCTTCGCCTGCATGTCCGTCGGCAGATTGCCAATTTCGTCCAGGAAAAGCGTTCCGTTATCCGCGCTTTCGAAAACGCCCTGCTTGGTGTGCATGGCCCCTGTGAATGCGCCCTTCACGTAGCCGAAAAGCTCCGATTTGATGAGCGTGGGAACCAGCGCCGAACAGTCCAGCGGAACAAATGCCTTATGGCGCCGCACGCCGGAAAAATGAATCGAGCGCGCCACCAGCTCTTTGCCTGTCCCGCTCTCGCCCAGGATCAGCACCGGGTAGTTGTGCTGACTCACTTTCTCAATCAGCTTGTAAACGCGCTGCATTTTCGGCGAAGTCCCGATCAGCTCCTTATAGCCGGGCCGCGTGCGCAGCTGTTCGCGCAGCACGCGATTTTCCTGATCGAGCTCCTGCTCGTGGATCAGCCGCTGCAGCTTGCGACGCAGCTCGTCGATGTGAAACGGTTTGGTGACGTAGTCCGTCGCTCCCAGTCGCGTAGCCTCGACCGCGGTCTGAATGGTGCCGTACTGCGTCAGCACCAACACCGCGACTTCCGGATAATGTTCGCGGATGCGTCGCAGCAACTCCAAACCGCCCAGCTCCGGAATCCGCAGATCCGTGATGACGATGTCCACGGGAATCTCGTCTAGCGTCTCCAGCGCCTGCTCCGTTGTGCCCGCCGTGTGAACATGCAGGCCCGCCTCCTTGGCGATGTCCGCGCAAAGCCGCAGCGCGGACTCTTCATCATCGACAATCAGTACAATGGCAACCTCCGGCCGTTCGGGGGCGAGCGGCTCGGACATTGCAGGAGTATTCGGCGTCTCAATCCCCGCTCTCATCTGACCCTCCGCCAGTTCCTTCCCGTTCGGCGAACTTTCTCACTTTAGGAGCAAGCTGCGACCAAATTTGCAAAAATCCCTAATTGGCGCACGGCCCACAGTTTGCAGCCCACATCCGGCATATGGAACCCAGAGGATGTGCCAGGATGGGAATCGCATACTATGCCATCCTCCTTAACTAATCAAGTAACTAGTTGTGTCTGTAATGACCTCCACACTTATACCGCCGAATCATTTCGGGAACGTCTCTTAACCTTGCGACGGGCAACACTCATCAGCGCCGATCGGGACTAGACAGTTCGGTTTATCCCTGCGTGAGAAAACGTCGGCAGCAGAGCTCAGCGCGGCCCGGGCATAAAATGCTGCATGGCAAGCCCCGCGCGACAACGCAACCGCTTGGCTTTCCGCGGCCTGGCTGGTAGATTGAAACAAATGTCCAGCCAGGCGACATTCTCGCACCGGGTTCTCATTGTCGAGGACGAAGAAAACGCCCGCAAAGGCTACGAGGCCCTTTTGCGCAAATGGGGCTGCGAAATCCTGGGCGTCGGCACCGGCGAAGACGGCATCGCCAAGTTCTCCGAATTTCAGCCCGCGGTGGTCCTCGCAGACGTGGAACTGCCAGGCATCGACGGCCTGGAACTTTTGCGTCAACTCCATGAGACCGTGCCGGATACGCCGGTCATCATCATCACCGGCCGCGGCAGTGACGAGCGCGCCGTGCAAGCCATCGAAGCCGGCGCCTTCTGGTACATCGAAAAGCCTCTCAAGCCGCCGGTTCTGCGCTCCTTGCTTGACCGCGCCATGGGCAAAATCCGCGACCGCAGGGAAGTCGCCGCGCTCACTCGTCAACTGCGCGACGCCGGACGTTTGGGCGAGATGGTCGGCACCTCGAAGACCATGCTCGACGTCATGCGGCAAGTCGAAACCGCCGCTCCATCCACCGCCTCCGTCCTCATCACCGGGGAGACGGGAACCGGCAAAGAAATCGTCGCGCGCACCCTACACCAGCTCTCACCGCGCGCCAATCAGCCTTTCGTGGCCATCAACTGCGCCGCCATCCCGGAATCCTTGATGGAAAGCGAAATCTTTGGCCATGAAAAGGGCGCCTTCACTGGCGCGGCGGAGCGCCGCCTGGGGTGCTTCGAGCTGGCCGACGGCGGCACGCTCTTGCTCGACGAAATCGGCGAAATGCCCGCACCCACGCAATCCAAACTCTTGCGCGTGCTCGAAGATCACAAGATCCGCCGCATCGGAAGCAAGGTCGAAACGCCCATCAATGTCCGCGTGCTCGCGGCAACCAACAAAGATCCGCAGTTGGCGGTCGCGCAAGGCCATTTGCGCCAGGACCTTTACTTCCGCCTCAACGTGTTTCAACTCCACCTCCCTCCTCTGCGCGAACACAAAGACGACTTGCCCGCCCTCGTCGAGCAGTTGCTGCGCGACGTGAATCAAAAGCACCAGCGCCAAGTGCTCGGAGTCAATTCCGAAGTGATGGATCTATTCAAGGCTTATCCATGGCCGGGAAACGTGCGCGAGCTTCGCAACGTGCTCGAGCGCGCCGCCATCGCCGCCGATCATGGCTCGATTGGACGCCAGCACCTGCCGGAGGGCTTCGCCCGCGGGCCTGTCGCCAAAACCGACGAACTTTCCAGCCTGCGCTTCCCTCCGGGCACTACCGTCGAGGCCGCCGAGCGCGAATTGATCCTTCAAACGCTCCACGCCACTAATCAAAACAAGACGCGCGCGGCCGACCTGCTGGGCATCAGTTTGAAGACGCTGCACAATAAATTGAAGGAGTACGAAGCTTCGCGGAAAAATGTCCTTAAGTCTTAAAAATAAGTTTACTTTGGCCACCGCCTCGTTGGTGCTGTTGGTCGTGGCGCTCATCTCGGGTCTGTATGTAGCGCAGCTCACGCGCCAGGTCATTGCTCAGGCGAACGACCGTTCGCAATTCGTCTTGCAGCAGGTTTTCGCCGCTGCTCACGAAGCGCTGAGCGAAGCCGCGGCTGATGGTGCCGCTCCCGCTTCATCCACTCCCGATGACATTCACGCATACGTCCAGCAAACCCTCTCCCAAAGCCCGGGCCTCTCCGCGCTGATCGAATCAGACATGAGCTTCTCCAAATCCCTTTATGAAATCACCATCACCGATCGCGGTGGCGTTGCTCTTGTTTCGAGCGACCCTTCCCTGCCCGGCAAACAGATCGGCCCGCGCCCCAGTCTTTCGGACCTGGTTCACGCTCCCTTCGCTCAGCAGATTCGCATTCTGAACGGCCCTCCGCGCGTCTACGAAGTGACTCTGCCGTTCGACATTAACGCCCAGCCCTTTGGCGACATTCACGTCGCGCTTTCCTCCGCTCTTCTCCGCGACGAAATTTGGCCCGGCCTCCGTTCTGCGGCCTGGGTGGCCCTCGCCGCGGTAATTCTTTCCACTCTCTTTACGGCATTCGTCAGCCAGATCGCGCTCGCGCCTCTGTCGCGCATCTCCGCCCAACTGGACCGCATCTCCGCCGGAGAATTTGACCTCGAGCCGGTCACCAAAGCCGGCGAGCTGGGCCAGGTGTCCAACAAGATCAGCCGCATCGGCCAGCAATTGCGTGACGTCCGCGAGATTTTCAGCACTTTGCGCGAAAACATGAATCAGATCATGTCCGGTCTCGAGGACGGACTCCTGCTTTTCAACGTCGAAGGCCGCGCCGTGCTTGTCAGCCCCTCCGCTGAAAAATTCCTGGACGTCGGCTCGGAGAATCTCCTCGGCCGGAAAATCGAGGAAATTTTTCCCGCCGACCATCCTCTCGCTCAGGCTTTGCATATTGAACGATCCGGCGACTCGGCGCACGCCATCGAGCAGGTCGAAGTCGAAATTTCCGGCGAGCGCGGGCCCCGCCGCGTCGGCGCCAGCATCCAGCCCATTCAAGAGAACGGCACGCGCATGGGCATGCTGGTCACCCTGCGCGATCTCGAATCCATGGAGCGCATCGGCTCTCAGTTGCGCGTCTCCGAGCGGCTCGCTGCCCTTGGCCGCGTCACTGCCGGAGTCGCCCACGAAGTGAAAAATCCCCTCAACTCCATGCGTGTTTGGCTCGAAGTCTTGAAGGGAAACTTACCGGCCGACGCCGAAACGCAGCAAGCCGCAAAGATGCTAGACTCGGAAATCGACCGCTTGGACCGCGTGGTAAAAACGTTCCTCGAGTTCAGCCGTCCCGTGCAATTGGAGTACGAGGAAGTTGGACTGCCAAAGCTGATCGATAACGTGCTGGCCATGGCCAAACCGGCCATCGATCGCGCGCGCATCGAGCTGCAAAAGGAAATTCCCGCGTCGTTTCCGCCTATGGAACTCGATCAGCGGCTCATCGAGCAAGCTGTGCTCAACTTGGTTCTGAATGCCTGCCAATCGATGGGCCCCGGCGGCCGCCTTTCCGTCAGCCTGCGCCGCTTGGCCGATGTAGCCGAAATTCGCGTCGGCGACACCGGCCCCGGAATCTCCCCGGAAAATCGCGCCAAGATTTTTCAGCTTTTCTTTACCACTCGCAAAGGCGGCACCGGCTTGGGGCTTGCGAACACATTTCGATTTGTGCAGCTGCACAATGGTTCGATAGAATTTGACACGGAGGTTGGACGCGGTACCACGTTCCGGATTGAGCTTCCGCTGGTCCGGGTCACTCCCGTCCCAGGGTCCTACCGGGACTACGGGGAGCCATTCGCAAAGCCGGCATAATCGAAAAGGGAAATTTAAGTATTTATCTCATGGCAAGACCAGACTCAACCCGTCCTCGAATCTGGCCCATGCGACGAATGCTGAAGCGGCCTGCATTCGCTATCAGCATGTGTGTCGTCGCGGCGTCGCTGTCGCTCTGCTGCTCTGGCTGCTCCCATCACAACGTCCAGGCAGCCGCGCCGTTAAGCGTTCCGCCCGTTCCGCCCGCGCCGATTCCGTCGCAGGACACCACTAAATCGCCGGCTTCGATTCCCGCCCCGTCTACGCCCGCTCCGGCGAATCCGGTCTCAGGAACTCCGCCGGCCCTCAATCCCAAACCCGACTCGCCCAAGCGCCCGGTAACCACAGCTCCTCCGCCATCGGAAGCCGAGCGTCCCGCCGCTCCACAAATCTCCCCGCAGATCTCCCCGTCCGATCAATCGCAGCTTCAACAGCAGGCCAACCAGTACGTCGCAACTGCCCAGCAGAACCTGCACCATGCCGACGGCCGCGATCTCAACGCCAATCAAAAAGACATGGTCGATAAAATTCGCGGCTTCCTCGATCAGGCGCAGCACGCTATACAAGCTTCGGATTGGGAAAGCGCCAAGAATTTTTCCCAGAAGGCCTATCTGCTCTCCCTCGACCTGCTCAAAACTCTCTAATTGCCCCGCATCTTCCCGCGCGCATTTACTGGTAAAATCTCAGCATGAAGAGTTACGACACGCTCATCGTCGGCGGCGGCATCATCGGCGCGGCCCTCGCGTTCGAACTCGCCCGCCTGCATCAGTCCGTGCTCGTGCTCGACCGTCAGGAGCCCGGCCACGAGGCATCTTGGGCCGCCGCCGGAACCATTTCGCCCGCTCCCGATCAGGAAGCCGCCGGCATAGCCGCTCTTGGCTGCCAAAGCTACCGCCTCTATCCCGATTTTGTCTCCGCCATCGAAGCCGCCACCGGCCAGTCCGCGGGCTTCCATACCAATGGCGCGTTCGAGCTTTTCTTTGAATCAAACGCCGAAGCCCAGCGCGACCAGCGCCTCAAACAAGTCCGCGACGCAGGCGTCGCCGCCGAATCCATTTCCCTTGCCGAAGCCAGACGCCGCGAGCCTGCGATTGGCCCCTCCGTGCGCGCCGTACTTTGGATCGCCGACGAAGCTCACCTCGACCCGCGCATGCTTACGCGCGCGACCCTCGCCGCCGCCGAGCGCGTCGGCGCGGAAATTCGCGCCAACACCGAAGCTATCTCCGTAATCACCCGCGACAGCCAATGCGACGGCGTCCTCGCCGTGCGCACCGAAACGCATCGCGCCGCCGAATCGCGCGTGCGCACAGCCGAAAAAATCGCCGCGCGCAACGTCGTCGTCGCCGCGGGCTGGCGCTCCAAGGAAATCGGCGGTGCGGAATCCTGGGCTCCCGCCGCGCCCGTGCGAGGCCAAATGGTCGCCTTTGGCCGCGTCCCCGGCGCGCCGCGCACCATCCTTCGCTGCGAACGCGGCTACATGGCCCCACGCGAAGACGGCCGCATCGTCGCCGGCAGCACTCTCGAGCCCGGCGCGCTCGACAAGCATCCCAGCGCCGCCGGCCTGCGAAAAATCCTCGCCGCCGCCACCGACATGGCACCCGCGCTCGCCGACGCGCCCGTACTCGAAACCTGGGCCGGCATTCGTCCCGACTCGCCCGACCATCTCCCCATCATCGGCGCCACCGACGTCGCAGGCCTCTTCATCGCCACCGGCCACTATCGCAACGGCATGCTCCTCGCGCCCGCCACGGCAAAATATCTCGCGGAATGGGTCGTCGAAGGACGCGCTTCGAAATATTTGGAGCCGTTCAGTCCTATGCGGTTCGCAGCCGCATCGCGCGGCGTCAATCCGTAGAAACTTTGGGGAAACTTAGTGCGGGATAATGCCGCTCTGTGCTTGCCGGAGCGGCGGGCCTGCCAGCGTCGACGCCTGCCCGGGGCTCGTGAAATTTATCTTCGCGGAAAGCAGATAAAGCGGGCGATTCAATATCACGTCTAGCGTGGTCCCGCGCGGAAGCTCTACGTCCGGACGGTTAAGATGCGCCGTAATCAGTCCGGCCACCGCGCCAACGCCCGCGCCAACGCCCGCTCCAACTCCCGCCCCGGTTACGCTGCGAGCAGCAATTCCGCCAACGCCCGCTCCAATCGCTGTGCCTTCCACAACCGTGTTCGCGTCGCCCGCTCGGTTCTTGTCCGCCTGGATCGTGCCCTCTCGATCCACCGTTTCCTTGCCGCCCGTGCCCGCATCGGTCGGCACCGCGTTGAACTGCGCTTCGTAGCCATTCGGAAGAATCAGGTTATCGAGCCTGATGGAAATCTCGGCTTGCCCGTGGCTCTTCCCGCGCTTCAATTCCGTCACTTTTCCGCTCACATACGAGCCCGCCGGAATCACAATCCGCTCGTTGACCAAAATCGGGAAAAGCGTCTCCAGATAAACGGCATCGCCCACCTGCGCGCTGCGCGTCGAAACCGCGTTGTGTAACACCAGCGGCAGCCGTGTGCCCGTCGGAACTTGAATGTATTTCGCGGATTGAGCCGCCGTCGCGGGCGGCGTGCTTTTCAGTTCTGGATTTGTGGCGCTCGCCGTCGCCGGAGCCGCCGTTGCAGCCGCGCTCCCGGACGATTGTTGAGACGATTGCTGCGCCGGAGGAGGCACCGATTGCGCGCGCGCGAACGGCGCTGCAACCCACACTACCATCCACCCTACGATGTAAGTCACTGCGAGTCTCGCGGCCGCGTAGAATTTCATTCGGCACCTCGCAAGCACATGCCAATCCGATGTTCCAGGCTCACTAAAAGGATGCTCCCGCCCCCGCAGCCCTGTCAATACGCGCCGCGTCCGCGGTTTGACTCGCGCCCCACCCGCGCTTACTCTGTTTTCACCGGCCCGTGAAGAATCACGCGCTGCGCAGGAGGATTTTGCATGGCCAATCTCGCTCTCGTTTACGGAATGCGATTATTTCCCGCCACGGACTTGGCTTCCGTCGGCGAAGCCACTGTTCAGCTCAAGGACGGCCGCAACGGCCACATCACCATGCACCTCATTGAAGGAAGCAAGGAACAGATCGAGCAAGCCCTCAAGCAGTCGCTCGACGCCTTCTTCGATTTGTATCCGGAAATTTGATTCAGAAACGCTGCTGCGTTCCCATCGCGCTAGACCAGAATCACCGTCTGGCCCGTCAGATCGAAGCGCTTGCGGCAGCGGATGTTCCGGCACGCCACCATGTCGTCCACGCGCACCATGTACGACCGCGCTTTCGCAAATTGCTTGCGATCCTCTTCGTTAGCGCCGCCCGGCAGTTGCGCCTTCTTCGTGCGCATTTTCCATCGCACCGGATAGGTATTCTCCTGGCGGCAATGCGGACACGTCAGCGGAATCTGCTTGGTTTCATCTTTCTCGTCGTAAAACCTTCTGTCGTCCAATGGTTTCCCCGCCTCCTCAGTTTACCTTCTGGCCAGCCGTATCCCGCAAACCGGCCCGCGTTGGATCAATCTCATCCACGGTCACAAATTTCAGCCCGGCATCCCTCCATCGCGGCAGCCAGTAAGCCAGCGCTGCAACCGTGTGCTGCCGCTCGCCTTCCGGCAAGCGATGGTCGCCGTCGTGCAACAGCACAATATCGCCGCCCCCGGCGCGCTGCAAGCGGCGAATCACCGGCTCGGCCGCTTGCGGACGCCAGTCCCACGCCAGCTTCGACCACATCGCCACGCCCGAATATCCCAGCCCGCGAACCACTCCGCTGAGCGCCGGCCCCCGAAAACCAAATGGCGGCCTCATCCACCGCGCCCGATAACCCGCCGCGGCGGACTGAATCGCCTCATCACAACGGCTCAACTCATCGTGCAGTTTCCGCGCCGGCAAAAAAATCAAACTCGGATGCGTCTCCGTGTGGTTTCCAATCGCGTGCCCGCGCGCCGCAATTTCCCGAGCCAGCCCTGGAAAAGCGCGCACGTGGCTGCCCATCAGAAAAAATGTCGCCCGCGCTCCGTACCGCTCGAGCAAATCGAGCAACCCCGGAGTCACCGCGGGATTCGGCCCGTCATCGAAGGTCAGCGCCAGCGTCGAGCCGTCACCGGTAATTCGCAACGTCCGCCCGAAGACCTGCGCTCCGGGATACACCGCGCCCCAAGCCGCTACCGCCGCGCCGCCCAGCACCAATCCTCCCGCGATCGCCACCGAACCCATCGCTTTTTATTTTCGCATGGCTCCGCACGGCGAGTCGAAATTTCTGTGTCTCTGTCCGTTAACACCGATAAGCGCTATCGTCTGATACGATACGCTCGGCGTGGCTATGTCCAAGTCCGTGGATACATTCAATCAAGAATTCAAATTCCCAGCCTGGGTGCGCTGGGCCGCCTTCTTCTGGTTCGCCGTATGGTTCCCCGTATACTGGCGCTTCTGGGGCGCGCAGAATTTCCTTCATGTTTGCGACATCACCGTGATTCTCACCTGCGCGGGCTTCTGGTGGAACAGTCCTCTGCTTCTTTCCAGCCAGGCCGTCTCATCCATCTTGGTCGATCTCCTCTGGGACCTTGACGCCACCTGGCGCCTCTTCTCCGGCCACAATCTGATCGGTGGCACCGAATACATGTGGGACGCGCACTATCCCCTATGCGTGCGCCTTCTCTCGCTCTTTCACATTGTCTGGCCGGTTCTTCTTCTTTGGGCTCTCGGACGCGCCGGATACGACCGCCGCGGCTTGGCCCTGCAATCGGCCATCGCCGCGGTCGTCATGATCGCTTCGCGTTTCACCAATCCCACCACGAACATCAATTACGTTTTTCGCGACCCCTTCGCTCATCGCGTGTGGGGGCCCGCTCCCGTTCACGTCGCGGTCATCTGGCTTGGTATCGTCATTCTCATTTACCTGCCGACTCATTTTGCTCTCGCGCATCTCTTCCCGCCGCCCGCCGAAAAAATCCGCCCGCGTATCTGACCCGCCACGCGGCGCTTCTCGCCTTGTCGCGAAACTATGCCACCTCTCTCCAGTTTCGCTATAATCAAATATGAGGCGTTCGCTGTAATGGCAATGCAACCGCAACCAACTGGTCTCCGCATCGGCCGCATCCTCGGCATCCCGCTCTACCTGCACGCCAGTTGGTTCATCATGTTCGCCCTCATCACCTTTGGGTTTTCCGGCGTTGTCAAATCGCAGCACCCCGGCTGGAATCCCGCGCAGTACTGGTTGCTGGGCATTGCTATGTGCGCCATTTATTTTGCCTCCATCGTCTTTCACGAGCTCAGCCACAGCATTGTGGCCATGCACTACAAGATTCCTGTGGCTTCCATCACCCTTTTCGTTTTCGGCGGGCTCTCCAGCATCTCCCGCGAGGCGGAAAGCGCCAAGCAGGAATTCAACATCGCCATCGCTGGTCCGCTCTCCAGTTTTTTCCTCGGCGGCGTTTTTCTTTTGATTTATGCCTTCAGCCCTCCCGGCGGGCCGGTTCAAACCATCGCCGGCTGGATGGGCTTTCTAAACCTCGTTCTGGGCGCTTTCAATCTCGTCCCCGGATTTCCCATGGACGGAGGCCGCGTCCTTCGCTCCATCATTTGGGGCATCACCAAAAATTACGACAAGGCCAGTCGCATCGCCTCGCGCATCGGCCAGGTGATCGCTTACATCATGATCGTGCTAGGCATCTGGTCCGTCGTGCAGCAGGACAGCGCCGTATCCCGCTTTCTCGGCGGATGGTTCGGTGGAATCTGGCTCGCCTTCATCGGCTGGTTCCTTCTCTCGGCCGCGCAAGAAACCTACAACCAAGTTGCCGTCCGCAACACCCTCGCCGGTCTCCGTGCCGGCGACGTCATGTCCGCCGACGTGCCCACCGTCGCGCGCGATATTTCCCTCGAAGATTATGTCCAGGAAGTTCTGCGCACCGGCCGCCGCTGCCACGTCGTCACCGGCAACGGCATGGCCGTCGGCCTCGTCACTCTGCATCAAGTCCAGCGCATCCCGCGCGACGAATGGGCCAACACTTCCGTCCAGGCCGCCATGATTCCGCTGAACAGCATCCACTGGGTCTCTCCGGCCGAGCCGGTCATGGGCGTTCTCGAGCGCATGCAGACCGAGGACGTCAACCAGATGCCCGTTCTCCAGCAGGGCCACATCATCGGCATGATTTCGCGCGACTCCATCCTGCGGGTGATTCAAACGCGCCTGCACGCCACACGCTTCGCGGAAAAATGAACGCCGCCATGCGCAATGCCGCACGGCCTCGTCCTGCCGTATAATTCTAAGTACCAATCGCCATGCGTATTCTGCTCGTTGAAGACGGTGGGCCACCGCCACAGTAATCGCGTCAATTGGCAGTTAGGACTCTGATAAGCGGTGAAGAACGTGGGGCGCGACGGCCTCGAATCGGGCTTGAGCTGCTTCGACGCCGATGATAAGCCAAGCCTCAGGCATCGTGCGAACCACGTGCAGATTTGGCCGGGTCGCCTCCCCCACGATTTGAAAGATTCGCACAAGCCCCAAAACGTGATCCGGCGGGGCAACGACCACGCGAGGGCGGTCGACTTTTGGCATAGGCGCGGGCAACTTAGCCAAATGGCGCATCCCACCGGGCGTAGCCTCAAAGGGGTTGGCACCCGACAAATCGACAATGGCCGCAAGCGGATCAAGGGATTCCACCAACAGAGCGGCCATGCGTTGGTGATTCATCAGGTCGTCGTCATTCACCTTGCCGACGAATGTAGAGCGAAGTATGTGATGGATGGGGTCAAAGTCCCAAGTAGCCGTCATGGTTATCCGCCTTCCACTCGGCTTAGTTGACGTTGATGGTGTCACCGAACGCGAGGCAAATCAAGGCCGACTCCGTGGCCATTGGTGCATTCCGGTTGGCGACCGTGGTTCGTGGCCGATGAAATGAATATACCGCGCGGATGAAGCGCGAAATCGTGAGGACGAACAGGGTTGGAAGGATATTCAGGAGGGCTTTCATAGCGGTGGCGAGAGCTGGAGAATGCGTTTGGCCAAGCTAATCGCGAGCAGGTGTATATTGTTGGCGCAAAATCGGTCCAACAATGTCGCTCACGTCGGCGGTTTTGCCTTTGGGGCGGCCACCGCGCGCCTTTTTGAAGGCTCGCGGCGTCTCGCCAACTAGGATGGTTCCCATGCGCCGTGTTGGTGCAGGTGAAAGAACGCGCCCAGGCAAGATTGCCGTGCTCCGAAATGTTGCGGCCACTGCTGCATTCTTGGACTTGATTGCTGCGACCGTCCGCCCGGCTTCGCGCAATCGAATCCTGACCTGCAAACATTCTTCCGGCAGGATCTCGGACTGAGTCAGGAGCAGGTCGCCGCCATCCGAAGCGGACAGCCGGTTGCGAAGAACATGCCCTCACGCACACCGGCGGAAGTTTTCTTGGTCGGCGCGATCTACATCCATGCCGCTCCGGAGAGCTATCTTCAGTTTGCCCGCGACTTCGACAGGCTTCGCAAGCTTCCGGGATATGTGGCAATCCGTAAATTCAGCGATCCGCCGCAGCTTTCTGACTTGAAGGGTTTTTCGTTCGATAGCGATGACATCGGAGCATTGAAGAAATGCAAACCCGGCAATTGCCCTATCCAAATGCCAACGAGTTCTATCGAAGCGCTTCACCAATCCGTGGACCTGTCAGCTCCCGACGCGGAACAACAAGTGAATCGGTTTCTCCGGGAGGCGGCGCTTGAACGAGTGATGGCCTACCAGCACGAGGGCAATCGAGCGCTTGGGGAGTATAACGACAAGCGTAACCCCACAGAGGTGCCCGAGCAGTTCAAATACATGCTCAGCTATTCAAGGGCCTTACCGAAGTATTTGCCGGACTTCTACAACTATCTTCTTACGTATCCCAATGGAGAGCCGGCGGACGTCGAGGATATCTTCTACTGGGCCAAGGTAAAATTCGGACTGAAGCCGACCCTGCGCGTCGTGCAGATGGTGACGATGAGCGGGAGCCCGACCGACGAAGTCGCCTATGCCATTGCCGAAAAGCAGCTTTATGCGAGCCACTACTTCGAGACGGCGCTGGACCTGTCGTTCTGTATCCGCGGAAGCGACGATACGAACCAACCCGGCTTCTATCTGATCATGGCCATGGGTTCCGAGCAGGCGGGTCTGACCGGCGTCAAGGGATCGATTGTTCGAAAAGTTGCGGTGGGCCGGTCGGTTTCATCTCTCCGAAAGTCGCTGACGGTTATCAAAAACACATTAGAAGGCAACCAGTAAGGGCTAGATACTCCGCGCGGCGAGCCTTAGTTAGCCGGGTGCCGAGAAGCGGGCGGACGGAGTTCGCCAGTTCAGTGGCGGGAGGAAATGCGGATCAGAGGCCGAAATTTTTCTTCAGATTTGCCAGTTCTTGTCTCCTGACTTCTTCGTGTGCGCGCCGCTTACGTTCTTCGTGCAAGCGGGTGACGTCGGCGAAAACGAAATTCAATTCGTCGACCCAAAGCCCTTCGATGAATGCGGAAACCTCGCCCGGGGTCCACATTCTCGCCACCGATTCGCCTTGCTCGCAGGTGCAATCGATGGCCATAACCTTGCGACCTTGAAAATCGACGTGCAACTGACCGTAAGTGAAGGGCTCTCCGTCAGGCATGGAGGTGGTGATTTCGCGAAACGTGAAAACGTAGCGGTTGCCCCGAATGGTAGCTTCGATACGTTCAGACCAGTCGCCACGTACGACGGTGCGGTTCTTGTCGTTGATGCGGATTTCGGGATGGACAAGGTCGGGACAATTCCTGATCCAGGCTTCATAATGAAGCAAATCGTGGTGAAATAAGTTGAATACGCTGGTGATGACGCCCGATTCTCTGGCGCGCTGCTTGCGCCTCTCGACCTCCTCGAGAATGCGGGCTTCTTCATTTGTGGTCACGATTCGATTCCCTTTTACGGCGCAATCCGGCACGGAATAGCGCAAATGCAGCGAAGAGGCGTCCGAAAAACCAGAATGCGCGCAAGGAATTATGTGGTTGCCGGTTTGTGCGTGTCAATGGTTGTTGGGCCGTCGGCGGCGGGGCGGGTTCGCGGAGGCGGACGCAAGGGAGGGTGAAATCGCGAGTGGCAATCCATTTCTCGTTTGATATAAGGTATCGGCGCTGATTGCAGCTGAGGCGCGGCGATGAAATATTCTGTCGGGCGTTGCGTCTTTGGCTTGGCGACGATTGGTATGCGTCGAGGTATTCTGTGAGCCTCTCACGCCGCAAGTTTCTGACCACATGGGCTGCAGGAAGTGCCGCGCTCGCGGCACCCGGGACCTTCGCGGCGCCTTTCCAGATTTCCGTACATCGCGATGGTGGCGACTCGGCAGATGCAGGTCCTCAGGCGCAGCGCGCCCCTTTCGCGATCCCTTCCACGATGCCGATGGGTTCGGGAGCGCCGCTGGGAGGCATCGGGACGGGGTTTGTAGAAATCCGCGCCGACGGCTGCTTCCATGAATGGCAGATCTTCAACTCCGGGCCGTGGTCACAAAATGCACGCACGACCACTGCGCCGCCCGCTCCCGGACCGCAGTATCTGCGATTTGTGCTGCGCACCAAAAAGGCCTCCGACCAGGTAGCTCAGGTGCGACGGCTCTATCTTCGTTCCGATGAGAACGACCTGTACACGCTGCCGTTCGTTCAGGATGTAGAGTCGATCGATTACTACGCGTGGTTTCCCATGACGGGCCTTCGCTACAACGATCCGACGATTCCGGTGCATGCGTCGGCGCAGGTGTTCTCGCCGTTCATCCCCGGGAATGCGCGTGATTCGGGTACGCCTGGATTCCATATTGTCTATTCGCTGGAAAATGCCAGCGATGAGGCCGTGGAAGTGTCACTCGCCGGATTTCTGGAGAATCCGCTGGCTTCCGCGCTCGCCGAGCGCCACCTCAGCAATTCAGTAGCGGAAGGCGATGGCGAAACGAGCCTCTTGCTACAGACGGCGGCTGAGAGCGATTTCCCGTCGGGCATCGGCAGCATGTGTTTCTCGGTCGGAGGGGGCGAGCAGTCGTTTATCTGCGGAACCTTTCAGGAATATATGCTGCCCGGGAACTGCCGGTGGGAAACACCGCGCGTCAATTACATGCTGCTGAACGAGCTGACGGAGTTTGCAGCGAGCGGCCGCCTGCCGAGTACAAAGGGAGGAAGCGATCCGAGCATCGGTTTGCCAACGATGGCGCAGATCGACGGGCTTTCCGCCTCCGATGTGAGGAACAAGATCAAAGAACTGAGCAGCGATGCTCTGCTGGCGCGTGTCTTCTCCGACGCGCAATTAGCCCACACGGACAGCGAAGAGAACAGTGATAGGAATCTGCTGAAGGAAGTGAGCAGGAATCTGCTGGGGGAGAAGAACAGCGCAAAACTGACCTGGGGAACGGGAGCGTTGGCTTCGAGCGTACATCTTGCTCCCGGGGAGAAGGCTGAGATCCGATTCACACTGAGCTGGTTCTTTCCGCATCACTTGACGACGGATGGGCGCGAAATGGGGCATATGTATTCCCATTGGTATGGCGACGCCGGCGACGTGAACCGCTTTCTTTGCGCCCATTACGATGAGCATCGCGCCACGACAGAGGGTTTTGCGCGAACGGTGGCGGATACATCGTTGGGCGACGCGATGTCGTTTGCGTGGTCCAGCCAACTTTCGACGCTGATATTCAACAGCTGGTGGATGAAGGACGGCAGTTACGCCATTTGGGAGGGTCTGGGCTGCTGCGGTTTGTCGACTACGGACGTGGATTACCAGGGCAGCTTTCCGATCGTTGCGCTCTTCCCGGAACTCAAGCTCTCTCAGATGAAACGGATCATTGCGCACCAGAACGAGCGCGGACAGGTGCCGCACAATTTCACAGGAAATTTTGATCAAGTGGATAGCACTGGATTTGCACGCGTGGACATGAATCCACAATTCGTGATGATGGTGTGCCGCGACTACCTGTGGACTGGGAATAAAGAGTATCTGGCTTTCATGTGGCCGCATGTGGTGAAGGCGATGGCATTCACGGAGTCGCTCGACACCAATGGGGACGGCCTTCCCGACCGCGATGCGGGCCTGCAGACTTATGATCAATGGCGCATGCGGGGAACGCCGTCCTACGTCGCCTCGCTCTGGATCGGGGCCTTGCGCGCGGCTATCCGGATTGCCAAAGACGTGGACAAACCGGACGACGCAACACGCTGGTCTGACGAACTGGCCAAGGCGTCCGCCAGCTTCGACAAGATGCTTTTCAACGGAGAGTACTACAGCCTGTGGGTTGACGGGAAAACCCGCGATGAACTGTGCATGACAGACCAGATCTCCGGCGAGTGGTTCAGTCATCTGATCGGATTGCAGACGACAACCTCCGAGGCAAACCTCAAGCAATCCGTTGATAGCATCTTCCAGCACAATTTCAACCCGGAGTTTGGACTGCACAATGCGACCGCTCCCAAAGGCGGCGCGGGTCTTCTGACGCTCAACAATTTACAGGCCGGAGGAGTGTGGTCGGGAATCGAATTCGCATTCGCTTCACTCTTGATGGATCACGGCCGCTATGCTGACGGAGTGAAAATCGTCGAGGCGACTCACCGAAGGTATCTGCGCGCAGGCCAACCGTGGAACCACGTGGAATGCGGTGAACATTATTCGCGCGCCATGAGCAGCTGGGCCACCATGCTTGCGGCAACGGGTTTCAAACCCGACATGGCGAATGCAGCTTTGGCGGTCATGCCAAGCGCTCCGGGAGACTTCCGTGCCCCGTGGGTTACGGCGTGGGGCTTTGGTACGATCAGCCGGTCCGGGCGAAGCCTGTCGATTCACTGCGAGTCTGGAAGGCTCGAGCTGAAATCTCTCAAGCTGCGAATGGCTGCGCAGTCCGCCCGCGTCGGAGAACGTCCTCTGGCTCCGACGGTCACGAGCATAGAAGATGGCGCGATGGTCGAATTTTCTACGCCTTTATCCCTGGCTGCGAACCAGACGTTGACGATTTCCTAGCCGAAGGCTCAGCGCCTTGCGCGACCAACTCAGCATCGGGTTTGGGGCAGCGGGGTTTGGTGTCGGTGCGTGTAGAATGGCGCGGATGAAAGGGACGCGTTGGTTGCCGCTTGCCGCTGCGTTGATGTTTGCCGCGGGCGGGGTGCGGGCGCAGGCGCCGCGGAAAGTCATTATTGACGAAGACGCGCGCGGGCCGGCCGGAACCGACGAGCAAGCGATTCTCGCGCTGGTGCAATCGCCGCGCGCCGAGGTGCTGGGCGTCACCGTGGTGACCGGAGACGGCTGGCGCGACGAAGAAGTGACGCACACGCTGCGCATGCTGGAAATCATCGGGCGCACAGACATTCCGGTGGTGCCCGGCGCGGTGTTCCCGCTCGACAACTCTCCGCAGTTCATCGCGCACTGGGAAACGCTCAACGGCAAAGTGGTTTATCAGGGCGCTTGGAACTGGCCGCCGGGAAAGACGCATGGGCCATTCGAAATTCCGCCGCTGATCGAGGGTGCGCCGCATACGAAGCCCGCGGCCGAAGACGCCGCGCATTTTATGATTCGGATGGTGCATCGCTACCCGCATCAGGTGACCATTTACGCGGGCGGGCCGCTGACGGATCTGGCGCTGGCGATAGCGATTGATCCGCAGTTCGCGGAGCTGGCGCAGGAACTGGTGGTGATGGGTGGGAGCATCAATCCGCAGAGCAGCGATCCGGAGTTTCGGCTGAATCCGCGGCGCGAATTCAACTTCTGGATGGACCCGGAGGCAACGCACGAGGTGCTGCACGCGCGCTGGGGAAAAATCACGGACACGCCGGTGGACATTTCCATCAAGACGCGGCTGACGAAACAGATGATCGCGCAAATCGGCAGGGCGAATACGCCCGCGGCGCAGTACATCGCGAAATACGGCGACGAGGAATATATGTGGGATGAGCTGGCGGCGATTGCGTGGCTCGATCCCAGCATTATTACGCGCACGGAGAAGATTTATCTGGATGTGAGCATCGATCACGGCGCGACGTACGGCGACACGCTGGCGTGGTTGCCCGGCAACCAGCCGGAGACGTTTGGCTCGGGCGGCGAGGCGGGGGCGCAGCCGGTGACCGTGAATGCGGATTTGGATACAGCGAAATTTTATAGGGAATTTGTGGAGCTGATGACAAGGGCGGTGAAACGGTGAAATCCTTTCGCGAAACGTTGGAAATGTCGCACGTCGCAGCCGTGGCTGTCGCGGTACTCCTCTTCTCCTTTCTCAATTCGCTAATCCGTGCTCTATCGCTGCCGCTTTCCGATGCCGCCGATTTTTTGGTCACGGCTATGGCGATAGGAGGCTGGCCGTATCATGCACCGGAGCCGCCTTTCTCCGATCGCATCACTTTGATCGCCACATTGTTCGGTCTATTTGCAGCATGCATTAGTCTTGCTGCGGCGTGGCTGCTTTCTCGTTGGGTGTATGGAGTCGGCCCAGTCGCCAGTCTAAAAGGATACGGCGTAGAGTTCGTAAGGAGGAACCGTGTTTAGAGGGTTGAAGCGGGCGCTCGTGGAAAGCTTTGTTGGTGCAATCGCACTCGGATACCTGCTCGCACAAGGCATTCTGCTGTTGGTGAATGTCTTTGACGCGCCCATCGCAGGCTGGGTCGAACAAAAACAGTATCGGGAAATACTGTCCCACGGAGCCCCAACCGCGTTT
This sequence comes from uncultured Acidobacteriota bacterium, assembly GCA_963811805.1. Lineage (GTDB taxonomy): Bacteria > Acidobacteriota > Terriglobia > Acidiferrales > UBA7541 > DAHUXN01. Next base: position 303,781 of record CAWESU010000001.1, read on the forward strand.
CCTTTTGCGGATGCACTGCCCGAGTTGGCTAAGTGTCTTGGGGTTCTATTGGTGTGGTATCTTCTGCTGCGCTGGCTTTATTTCCCGAGGCCCGCGCTTGGGCGAGGGAAGGCAGAGGTGAACGGTGAGTGAGGCGACGGAGGTCGTGGGGATCGGCAGTTGCACGGTGGATTTCTTCGCCATGGTGCCGCGCCTCCTTGGCCCCGAAGAAAAGACCAACGCCAACCGCCTGGAAATCCACGCCGGTGGCGTGACTGCAAATAATTTGACGCAAGTGGCGCGGCTGGGCGCAAAAGCGGGATGGCTGGGCCTGCTCGGCGACGACGACAACGGCCGCATCATCGAGAAAGCGTTTCTCGATGACGGCATGGACATCTCCGGGATCGAAACGGTGAAAGGGGAACGGTCGTCGCTGACGTGGATTCCGGTGGACGCGGAGGGCGAGCGCTGCATTTACATGTTCCCGAATATCACCGGTAAAATCAGCGTGCATCAGGTGCTCACGCGGTTCGCGCCGCACATCAAGGCGGCCAAGCATTTCCACACCGAGGCGTCGCAGCTTCCGCTCGCGCCGGTGCGGCAGGCGATGCAAGTGGCGCGCGAGGCGGGCGTACGCGTAATTTTCGACCTGGACGTTTCACCGAACTTTTTTTGCCAATGCAATCTGGGGACGCAAGAAGAGTTAGCCGCGGCGCTCCAGTTCGTGGACGTGCTTAAGCCATGCAAAGCCGCGGCGCTGGAATTCACCGGCGAAGAAGACCGCGAGCGCATGGCGCGGAAGCTGCTGAAGATGGGGCCGAGCGTGGTGGCCATCACCATGGGCGCGAGCGGCTGCCTGCTGGCGACGCAAGAGCAGATCGTTCACGTGCCCGCGTTCACGGTGAAGCCGGTGGACACCACCGGCGCGGGCGACGCGTTCATGGGCGGACTTTCCTACGGGCTGTTGCAGAAATGGGACCTGGAGCGCGTGGGCACGTTCGCAAACGCGTGCGCCGCACTATGCTGCACGAAAGTGGGGGCGCGGGCCATGTCGAAGTATAACGAAGTGCTGGCCTTCATTCGCGCGCAGCGGCCGTCCGCCGCTGCGTCGATGTGACGCCAAGTCAACGAAAAAATGTTTACACCGCATAGTTTCCCGGTGGCGCTGCTGATGGTGATTATCAGCACGATTTGCTGGGGCTCGTGGGCCAACACCTACAAAGGCGTGAAGAATTACCGCTTCGAGCTTTTCTATTGGGATTACGCGATCGGGATTTTCGCGATTTCCCTGGCGCTGGCGCTCACCATGGGCAGCGTGCACCACGGCCAGCACGCGTTCACGGTGAATCTCCATCTGGCGAGCCGGTCGGATATTGTTTCGGCGCTGATTGGCGGCGCGGTGTTCAACCTGGCGAATCTGCTGCTGGTGGCTGGAATCGACATGGCCGGTCTGGCGATTGCGTTTCCGGTGTCGATTGGCATCGCGCTGGTGGTGGGAGTGGTGCTCAGCTACGACTTGCAGCCGAAGGGAAATCCGCTGCTGCTGGCGCTGGGCGTGATGTTCGCCGTGGTCGCGGTGATTCTGGACGGCAAGGCTTATGCGGCGTTGGAGTGCGCGAATCGGGCGGTTTCGCGCAAGAGCATCGTGGTGTGCGTCATTTCCGGCGTGCTGATGGGATTGTGGGCGCCGTTTGTGACGCGTGCGCTGACCGCGGGCGTTCCGCTGACGCCGTACAGTACGGCGGTGATTTTCACGCTGGGCGCGCTGCTCTCCTGCTTCGTGTTCAATATTTATCTGATGCGGCATCCGCTCAATGGCGCGCCGGTGAGCATGGGCGGATTTTTTCACGCGTCGATGAGCGACCATTTGCTGGGGCTCGCGGGAGGGATTGTGTGGGGCGTGGGCACGGTGTTCAACCTGGTGGCGGCGAATTTCACGGGCGTAGCCACTTCGTACGCGATTGGTCAGGCGTCGCCGATGGTGGCGGCGCTGTGGGGCGTGCTGGCGTGGCACGAGTTTCAGAATGCGCGGCCGCGGGCGAAGGTCTACCTGGGCTTGATGTTCGTTTTTTACGTGCTGGGAATTGTCAGCGTGGCGCGGGCGCACGGCGCGGGGTGAAAGTGGTGCCGCGGAGTCTCGTCAGACGCTAAGAGGCCGTCTTGAGACGCCGCGCCTTGCTTCGAGGGCGAGAATAGTGCTATTTTCAGAGCCTCAGAAGCCCTGTCTTTGCAATGAGCCTCTCATCCAATCCTAAAGAGCGTTCCTTGGAGTTTGCGAGCGGCACGCGGTCGCCGAAACTTGACACTACTGGTGTCACATTTTGGCGCATCGAAGGCAGCCTGCTGAACCTGACGGCGGTGCGGCCGGTGGCGTTCTTTGCATGGAACGCGCAGAGCTTCCTGGAGCGGTGGGGGCGGCGCGGGACGATGCTGGCGCTGGCGATGGCGCGACCGGTCCTGTATCTAACGAACAGAGCCGTCGCGACGCGGCTGCTGCATGCGGTGCTGCGCGGAGTGAGCCGCGACCGGCTGGATTTGCTTGGCGAAGAGCATTTCGAATACCAGCTGAAACCGTCTCTGAAGCAGGCCGGGGTGAAGGAACTGCGGCGGGCGCAGGAGCGCGGAGAAGAGATCGTGCTGGTGAGCCAGGGTCTGGACCACGTGATGATTCCGCTGGCGAGGTATTTGGGCGTGAAATTTCTAGTGTGCAACCGGCTGGATTTTCGCGATGGCATGGCGACCGGGCGCTTGCTCGAGCCAGTGATCCGGCCGCGCGGGCCGCTGGCGCGCTTCATTGGAAGCAATCCTGACGGGCGGGTGGCGCGCCAGCGACTGGCGGGGAACTTGGGATTCGGCGAGCACACGGAGATTCTGGACGGGGCGATTCGGCCCGCGGAGCGGCGTCCGCCGCAAAATAAACTGCAGATCGTCGATTTTCGCGCGCAAACGGAAAAGCGGCGGCTCTCCGTGCGCGAGGCTTTGCGGGGCAAGAATATTTTGCTGGCGGGCGCGACAGGCTTCATCGGAAAAGTGTGGCTCTCGAGTTTGCTGGAAGACGTTCCCGATGTTGGAAAGACTTACGTGCTGGTGCGGCGGCGGCGCTCCGCGCCTTCGGCGGCGCGTTTCCGCAAAACGGTGGATGAATCGCCGGTCTTCGAAAAGCTGGCGAAGCAGCATGGGTCGCGGTTCGATGAATTTCTGGCGGAGCACATCGAGGTGCTGGACGGCGATTTGAGCAAGCCGATGCTGGGCCTGGATGAAACGACGAGCGCGAGGCTGGCGAGCGAGCTGGACTTGATCGTGAACAGCTCCGGCTTGACGGATTTCAATCCGGACCTGCGCGACGCGCTGAGCGCAAACGTAGACTCGGTCGCGAATGTTCTGGATTTCCTGCACAAAACCGACCACGCCGCGCTTCTGCATCTTTCCACGTGCTACGCGGCGGGCGATCGCGACGGGCGCGTCATCGAAACGCTGGCGGCGAATTACGTTCCGACGAACATCGCGGATTTTGACGCGGAGAAAGAGTTGCTTTCGCTACGAGCCATGATTCGCGATACGGAGGCGAGCGCGGAGAGCTCCGCGGTGACCGGCGAAATGCGCCGGGCGGCGCTGGCGAAACCCGAAGCCGCGAAAAAACTGGAAGGCGTGGCGCTGGACAATCAGATTCGCAAGAACCGGACGCGATGGCTGCGGCAAACGCTGATGGAAGCGGGGACGCAACGCGCGCGCGAACTGGGCTGGCCGAACACGTATACGTTTACAAAAGGGCTGGCGGAATCGCTGATCGTAAAACGTGGTGCAGGGCGGCCGATTGCGATCGTGCGGCCGTCGATTGTTGAAACCTCGCTCGAGAAACCTTTCCGTGGATGGAACGAAGGGGTGAACACGTCGGCGTCGCTCTCGTATCTCCTGGGAACGTATTTCCGGCAACTGCCGACGAACGCGCGTAAGTGCCTGGACATTATTCCCGTCGATGAAGTGACGCGAGGAATGACGCTGATCAGCGCTGCGCTGATGGAGCGGAGGCAGGAGCCGCTTTACCAACTGGCGACTTCGGTGACCAATCCGTGCAACATGCGGCGCTCGATTGAGTTGACCAGCCTGGCGCACCGGAAATTTTATCGCACGCAGAACGGCTTCCATCACTGGCTGCGCTCGCGCTTCGATGCGATTCCGGTGTCGAAAGCGCGCTACGAGAAGCTTTCCGCGCCGGCGCAGAAAGCGATTGTGCAAGCGATCAAACGCGGCGCGTCCAGTTTTGGACTGAACGCGGCGCCACTGGCGCGGCGCGAAAGAGAACTCGAACGCGTGATCAAGCTGATCAATTTATTCGAGCCATTCATTTTGCACAACGACTACACCTTCGAAGCAATGAACATTGAGCGATTGTCCGCGGCGCTGCCCGCGCAAGAAAAAAAACGTTTCGGCTACGATTGCCGTTCGATCGACTGGTGGGATTACTGGATCAATCTGCACATCCCGGCGCTGCGGAAGTGGTGTTATCCTCTCATCGAAGGCCGGGCCGGAGAAACGCGCAGCCCCGGGGAAATGGCACCGGCCGGCAAACCGCCGGACGCCCCCGCAGCCCGGAGCGTATCCGCCGCAGCCTCCTGAGACCCCAAAACAGTGGCTATATTCGTCACCGGATCCACAGGATATATTGGCGCACACATCGTAGCGAACCTGTTCGATGAGTGCGGCGAATCGCTGAATTTACTGCTGCGTGCGAAGAATCCGCAGGAAGCGCGCGAGCGCCTGTGGCAATCGCTGCAACTTCACATGGATTTTCCGCGTTTTCGTGTACTGCTCGATTCGCGCATGCGGGTTTTTCTCGGTGATTTGACAGGGAAGAATTTCGGGATCGAGCAAAATGAGTATAGGGAGCTGGTTCGCACGACGGATTCCATCATTCATTGCGCCGCGTCGCTGAACCGCAAATCGGAGAAAAGCTGCCTGAACGTGAACTTGCGCGGCACGCTGCAGGTGGTCGAGCTGGCGATGCGCGCGCGGGATGAGCACGGACTACGGCGCTTCAGCCACGTGAGCACGGTGGCGGTTGCGGGACAAAGACAGAACGAAATCGTGCAGGAAGATTCCGCGATCGAATGGGAGCGCTCCGACTACGATCCCTACGCGCGCACGAAGAAATTCTGCGAGCACATGATCGGAGAACTTCTGCCGGACGTACCACGCACGATTTTTCGCCCGAGCATCGTGCTCGGAGACAGCCGCCGGCCAGAGACCAATCAATTCGAGATGGTGAAGGCGTTTGTGTTTCTGGCTTCCCTGCCCGTGCTTCCCTTCCGGCCAAGCGGCAAAGTGGACATCGTTCCGGTAGATTATGTGGCGGGCGCGATTTCGCGTCTGCATCTGAAGGAAAAGGCGGAGCACGAGATTTATCATTTGTCTTCCGGCACGGACTCGGAAACGTATAAGGATCTGACCGCTTCGCTCGCCGCTGCGCAGGGCAAGCGGCCGCCGACTTTTGCGCCATCGCTCGAGAAATCCACGTCGGGAATGGTGAATTTTCTTTCCGGGCACGCGGGAAAGACCGGACAACTCGCCACGCTGCTGAAAGTGTTTCTGCCCTACCTGACGTGGAACACGGTTTTCGACAATGGGCGCGTGGTGAAAGAAATGGGGAAGAAACCCGCGCCGTTTTCGCAGTACTGTTTTCCGCTGCTGAAATTCAGCCGCGAAAACAAATTTGTCTATCCCCACAAGGAATGGCCGCGAGAAGCGGGTGCACGACTCGCGCAGCCGGCGACGCAAGGGACTTCGCGAGAGGCTTCGACAGGAAATCGGCGATGATGGATCTGTTCCTGGAGGCGTGGGTCGCCGCTTCCATCGAATCCGCAAAGCTGGGATGGACGCTCGGCCGCGGAAATTCGTGGCGTCCCGGGGAAAAGCTGCGGCTGCTTTTTGCGTGTTACTGCGGCGCGCGGAACACAGGCTCGGATCTGCGCGTCGAGGAAATTCTGCGGCAAGTGCGTCGTGTGCTCGGCGATAAAAACGTGGACCTGGCGGTGATGACGCAGAATTTCAAATTGACGCGCGGATATTTTCAAGGAGCGCAACAGGTGCACCTGGCGGATTTGTTTCCGCCGTTCCTGAAGCGGGAAGTACCGAAATATCACGGCGTGGTGGCGTGCGAAGGGTCGATGTTCAAGAGCAAGTTCGCGAACGCGCTGACCACGATGATGATTGGCGCGCTGGGGCTGGCGTCGGTGCAGAATCGATTGTCGGTGGGCTACGGCGGCGAGGCCGGGCACATGGATCCGCTGGTCGAAAAACTCTGCCGGCGATATTGCCGCGGCTCGGTGGTGATCACGCGCAGCGAAGAATCGCAAGCGCTGCTGGGCAAACTTGGCATTCCGACGGAGCTGGGGACGGACACGGCGTGGACGTTCGAACCGTTGGGGCCACAGTACGGGCAAAAAGTGCTGCGCGACGCGGGATGGGATGGCGCGACGCCGGTGCTGGTGGCCTGTCCGATCAATCCGTTCTGGTGGCCAGTGAAGGCGTCGGTGATGAAGGGCGCGGTGAACGGAATCACAGGCGCGTACAAAAGCAGCCACTACCGCTCGATTTATTTTTTTCGGTCGGGACGAAAAGTGGAAGCGGACTATGCGCGGTATATTACGGCGTTTGCTCGCGCAGTGGACAGATTCCGCAAAGAACAAAAGGTTTTCACGGTCTGTGTGGGGATGGAAATGCTGGACCGCAACGCGTGCGAGCGCCTCTCCGCGCAACTGGGCGGCGTGCCGATTTTTTGCTCCGACGAATACGACATGTATCAGATCGTGAGCATTTTGCGTGAGTGCCATCTGATAGCTTCCTCGCGGTATCACGCGATTGTGACGTCGATGCCCGCGGGAGTGGCGTCGCTGGGCATTACGATGGATGAGCGCATTCGCAATTTGATGCGGCAGCGCGGGCAGCAGCATCTACTGCTCGAGGTGGATGACATTGAACTGGAGGAGCGGCTTTTCGAAACGCTGAAGCGGCTCTATCGCGAACAAGAATGCGTACGCGACGGCATCGGCCGGACGGTGGCCCGAAATCTACAGCTGATGGCGCGCATGGGAATGTATTTCGAGCGCATGGTGGCGCAGCGGTATCCGGAGTTTCCGTTTCGCGAAGGCCAACTGAGCTGGGAGGATTATTTGCCCTCGCTCAGTCCGAATCTGCGGAAGATTGTCGAGATGTACGATCCATGAGTTTGCCGGCGAGAAATTTCCTCGAACGCATTTTCCAGCGGCTGCGCGACGCGGGAAGCGGCGTGGTGCTGCAAGAAATTCGCGGCGGCGAAATTGTGGCGGCGACGGGCAACGATTTGCTGGCGCTGATTGCGAAGGCTCGCAGGTTTATCGCGGGTAGCGGATTGAAGAAAGGCGATCGCTGCGCTTTGCTGGCTGCGAACAGCATTCGCTGGGCGGCGCTGGACCTGGCGTTAATGACGGAAGGAATTGTGGTGGTGCCGCTGTACGCCCGGCAGGCCGCAGGCGAGCTGGCGGTGATGATTCGCGACAGTGGGGTGTCGCGAATCTGCTGCGAGAATCGCGATTTGCGCGAGGCGGTTCTGCGCGCGTTGCCGGATGCGCCGTCGATTTCGCTCTTCGATGAAATTTTTGCCGCGCGAGATGAAAGGCAGTCGCCACCTGAACCCCTAGTAGCTGCGGATGCGGTGACGATTATTTATACCTCTGGGACTTCCGGTGAAGCGAAGGGCGCGGTGCTGAATGCGGGAAACGTCAATTACATGCTGGGGTGCACGACGGCGCGGCTGGATCAGCTGATGGGAAAATACAGCGTGCCGGAGCAGGTGTTTCATTATTTGCCTTTCAATTTTGCGGCCTCATGGATTTCGCTGTTGACGTATCTTTCGCGAAACAGCGTGATTTTGCTCTCGACGGACCTGACGAAGCTCGCGGACGAAATGCGCATTGCGGCGCCTAATTATTTTCTGAATGTGCCCACGCTGCTGGAGCGCGTACGCACGAAGATCGAAGACAATATTCGCGGGAGCGGATGGATCGCATCGGTGTTTGCAAAAGCCAAGCGCGCGTATCTTGCGAACGAGGCGCATCGCCCCAGTTTGGGCGACCGCGCGGCGCTGGTGCTGGCGACAATGCTGATATTCCCGACGATCCGCAAAGGACTGGGGCCGAATCTGAAGGCGCTCATCTGCGGCTCGGCTCCGCTCTCGATGGAAACGCAGAAATTCTTCATGATGCTGGGCATTCCCGTTCTGCAGGCGTACGGGCTCACGGAAACGACGGCGATTTGCACGCTCGACGATCCGGCACGCGTCGAGCCCGGATACGTGGGGCCGGCGATTCCGGGAATCGAGATAAAGCTGGGCGACAATCAGGAAATCCTGGTACGCGGGCCGAATATTTTTTCCGGCTACTGGAACCGGCCGGAGGAAACGGCGAAGGCCTTGCGCGACGGCTGGTTTCGCACCGGCGATCAGGGCGAAATGAACGCGCGGGGAAATTGGAAAATCACCGGGCGCATCAAGAATCTGATTATTTTGAACTCGGGGCATAATATCGCGCCGGAACCGCTGGAGGAGGAGCTCGCAAGCCATCTTCCCGGCGCGCAAGTGATGCTAGCGGGCAACGGACGCAGCTATTTGGTGGCGCTGGTGGCGGCGAACTCGGGCACCACGGACGCGGGGGTGGGCGCGGTGCTGGAAAAAGTGAACGCGCGATTGCCGCACTATCGCCAGATTCGCGCGTTTCATCGCGTGGCGGAGCCGTTCACGATCGAAAGCGGAATGCTGACGGCCAATGGTAAACTCAAGCGCGACGTGATCACCGCGCATTTCCAATCACGGATCGAGCAGCTTTATCGAAAGCGAGACGCATGAAAAGTTTTGAGGGCAAGACGCTCTCGTGGGACGTCGCATCGGATGTGATCGAGATAAAGTTGCATCACGAGCCGTGCAACGAGATCGGTTCGGCAACGCTGATGGATCTGGAAGTGTTCGTGGACGCACTCGAGTCCGCCGGCGAGGGTTGCGGGGCGCTCATCATTTATAGCGAGCTTGCCGCTGGCTTCAGCGCAGGCGCGGACCTACGCGAGCTCCACCGCCGCTCTCAGGGGCTGTCTCCTGCGGAGAAAATTGCAGGAGTGCGCGATTTTTTGCAGCGCATCCATCGTGTGCTGAATACAATCGACGGCGCTCCGATGGCCACGATTGCCGCAGTGCACGGCGTGACGTTCGGCGGCGGCCTTGAGTTAGCGCTCGCCTGCGACATGATCATTGCCGACAAGACGGCGCGTTTCTGTTTCCCCGAGTTGCGGTTGGGACTAATTCCTGGATTCGGCGGTATACCAAGGCTGAAGCGCGACGTCGGAAATGCAGTGGTGCGCGATCTGCTGCTGACCGGACGCAGCTTCAACACCGCAAAAGCGCAAGCTGCCGGAATGGTGAGTCAAGTGGCAGCCGAAGGCGCAGCGCTTTCTGTGGCCCGCGCAACGGCGGCGCAGATCCGCAAATTCGATCGCGGGACCACGATAGCGGCGAAGCATTTTATCAAACCGATCCCCCATGAAGAGTTGCGCCGCGAGATCGAGATTTTTTGCGAGATGTTCAACCGGCCTGCAGTGGAAGAAGGATTGCGGAAATTTGTGGAGAGCGCGGATGCCATGCCGTATCTTCCATGAAAACCTTGGACGAATGAACAGCAAATCGAAATTTGAGGGGAGACGCCAGATGCCAAGAAAGAGCGCCGGTGCGACTCGGGGTGAGCGTCCTTTTGTAAGGATGGCGGTTTTCGTGTGCCTCGTTGGGTTTTTGGGCGCGGGGATGTGCACGACGGTACCGACCGCGGCGCAAGCGCAGCAGAAGCCGCTGCAAGTTTCCGACCTGGAGAACATCGTCAGCGTCGCCGACCCACAAATTTCGCCGGACGACAAGTCGATTGCCGTGGTCGTGGGCCACATCAACATGAAAGAAGACGGCACGGGCAGCGAGATTGTGCTGATCGACATCGCCAGCGGAGCGCAGCGCGTGGTGACCTCCGGGCACAAGCATGCGAGCTCGCCACGATGGTCGCCAAGCGGGGATCGTCTGGCGTTCACCGCGATGTCCGGCGAAGAAAAAGATGCAGCCCCACAGATTTTCATATTGCGCATGGATGGCGGCGACGCGCAGAAAATCACGAATGCGCCCGATGGAGTTGAACAATTCGCATGGCGGCCCGATGGAGCGATGATCGCCTACGTGACGCCGGACCCAGCCGACAAGAAGGCTATTGAGGCGCACCACGACGCGTTCCGGGTGGGCGATACGGATTTTCTGGAAACTGCGGCGGCCGAGCCATCGCACGTGTGGCTGATATCCAGCGATGGAGGTGAGGCGAAGCGCGTGACTTCGGGCACATGGAGCTTGCCGATTGTTTTTCCGCCGTCGCCGCCGTCCTCGCCACTGTCATGGTCGCCGGACGGCAAATCCCTGGTGATCACGCGGCAGGAAACTGCGGAGCCAGGCGATGGCGACGAAACGACGATACAGATGCTCGACGTCGAAACCGGCAAAATGCGGAAACTGACGATGCACTCTAATCTCGAGAGCGCGGGCGTGCTTTCGCCCGATGGAAGACAGGTCGCGTATTGGTACAACAAAGACGGCGATGCGAACAACCAAATTGAAATTTTCGTTTCGCCGACGAGCGGCGGGGATGGCACGGATGTGACGCGCGCGATCGATCGCGACATTCAGCGCGCGATCTGGATGCCGGACGGCAAATCGCTTCTAGTGAGCGGCCATGACGGCGTAGCGACTTCCATGTGGCTGCTGAGCCTCGAAGGACAAGCGAAGAAGCTGAATCTGGGCGACGTGGAGCCTTCGTGGAGTTTTGGGTCGATGCCATGGTCGGTCCGAAGGGCGACGTGGCTTTCACGGGAAGCACGGCCGGGCATCCGGGCGAGCTTTACTACATGAGTTCGACAGGCGCGACGCCGCGGCAGCTTACCAATAACAACGACTGGATTTCTTCCGTTGCGCTGGCGAAGGTCGAGCCGGTTGAGTGGCAAGGGCCAAACGGTTTTCATGGAGACGGGATTCTGGACTACCCGCCGGGGTATTCGAAGGGCACCAAGTATCCGCTGGTTCTGCTGATACACGGCGGGCCGCAGGCAAGTTCGACGATTGGGTTCGATGTCATGGGCCAGCTCATTGCGGTGCAGGGATATTTGGTTTTTCAGCCGAACTATCGCGGCAGCGATAACCTGGGCAATGCGTACCAGCGCGCGATTTATCGCGATGCCGGCGAAGGGCCGGGCCGCGACGTGATGGCCGGATTGGCGGCGGTTGAAAAAATGGGAATCGTCGACACGGATAAGATTGCCGTGTCCGGCTGGTCTTACGGCGGATACATGACTTCGTGGATGATCGGCCACTATCACATCTGGAAAGCGGCCGTCTCTGGCGCGGCCGTGAATGATCTGACCGTTGAAGCGACGATCTCCGATAGCAATCGCACGGACTATGCTTCCATGGGCGGCTCGCCGTGGGTTGGCGATAACTGGAAAATCTATCGCGACGAATCGCCCATCACTTACGCTTCGCAAATCAAGACGCCGACGCTGATTTTGTGCGACGTTGGGGATTTTCGCGTGCCGATTCCTCAGTCGTACGAGATGTATCACGCCCTGAAAGACAACGGCGTGACGACGCAATTCTTCGCCTATCCGGTGACGGGGCATTTTCCCGGGGATCCGGTGCACCGCGAGGACGTAATGACGCGGTGGATTGGCTGGCTGAATCAGTATTTGAAATAGGGGGACGCGGTCGAAATGTAGTTCGCTTGCGCGGTGTTCACGATGCCGCGTGAGTTCGGCGCAAACAGAGCTATGCCAACGCTACAAGAAGTTACGGACGAGGTGGTAAAGCTCGCGGCTGGGCATTTCAAAGTGCCGCGCGCGGAGCTTGCGCCGAGTGACGATTTTTTCAAGAAGCTCGGGATCGACAGCCTGCAGGCGCTCACGCTGCTGTCGCGCATCGAAAATCATTTCCACATCGAGCTTCCGGACTATGAACTCCAGGGCGTCACGGACTTTCATACCCTCGCCGCGCGCATCCACGCGCGCCTGTGATGCTCGACCTTCGCGAATATTCATCACTCGGTGCCGCTTTGCGCGCCGCGCTCGAACGCTGGCCGTATGAGATTTGCCTGATCGAAGCCGACCGCGAACGCGAAAATTGCCGGCTCACGTATCGCCAATTCAGAGAAACGGCTGTGCCGCTGGCGCGCGCGCTGCAGGACGCTGGCATGGCCGCCGGATCGCGCGCGGCGATCATCATGACCAATCAGTCGAAATGGCTGATTTCCGCGTATGCGATTTTCTATCGCGGTGGGGTGCTGGTTCCGCTGGATTACAAGCTCACGGCGGCAGAGCATCTGCAGTTGCTGGCGCATTCGCACGCGCAATTTCTGATTGTCGAATACCATCTGTGGCGCGCGATCACGCAAGCGCCCGGATTCGCGGGCTTGCAAGTGAAAACGGTGCTGGTGACGGAAGCGCCGGCGAACTCCGACCTGCATGGCGCGAGGCGGTGGGAAGAATTTCGCGACGAGCGCGAGCCTGTGTTCGTCGAGCGCGAGGGAAAAGACTGGGCGTGCATCGTGTACTCGTCGGGAACAGGCGGGCGGCCGAAAGGCTGCGTGATGACGCACGAGAATTATCTCGCGCAGTGCATCGCGCTGACGTCGCTTTTTCCGTTCTGGCCGGGCGCGCGCTACCTCAGCATTTTGCCAACGAACCACGCCATCGATTTCATGGTCGGATTCATCGGGCCGTTTGTTTGTGGCACCACCGTGGTGCACCTGCGGACGCTGCGGCCTGAATTCATCCACGACGCGTTTACGCGCTACCACATCACCTACATTACTGTTGTCCCGCTGATCCTGAAGAGCCTGGAGCGCGGGCTGCGGGAACGGTTCGCCGCGCTGCCGGCAGGAAAGCGCAAGATGCTTGACCGGTTGATTGCGGCCAATCGTGCGCTCACGCGTCGACGGCCGCACGTCCGGCTCAGCCGGCTGCTCTTGCGCAGTGTTCACCAAGCTTTCGGCGGGGAATTGCACGCCATGTTCGTTGGCGGCGCATTCACCGAGCCCGCGACGCTGCAATTCCTTTACGACCTCGGAATTCCCGTCGGAAATGGCTACGGGCTGACCGAAGCCGGCACGGTGATCACACTGAACGATTTCAAGCCGTTTCGTGCGGACACGGTAGGCAAAGCGTTGCCAGGCACGGAGGTGCGCATCGTGAACGCGGGCTCCGACGGCGTGGGAGAAGTGGCGGCGCGCGGCAAAACGATCATGTCGCATTACCTCGACGATCCGGAAATGACCACAGCGACGATTGTCGATGGCTTGCTCATGACCGGCGATCTGGGCAAGCTGGACGCGAGCGGGCATTTGCAGCTTTTCGGGCGCAAGAAAAATATGATCGTGACCGAAGGCGGCAAGAATGTTTATCCCGAAGACATCGAAAATGCGTTTGAATCGCTGCGCGTGAAAGAGTTTTGCGTTTTCGCCGCGAACTACGTCTGGCCACAGCGAACCATGCTGGGCGAGCAGCTTCTTCTGGTCGCGCGCGTGGACGACGCGTCGCAAGCCAGCGACGAACTGCGCTCGCAAATCGCAGAGCGCAACCGCCAGCAGCCGGATTTCAAAAGAGTCAGCGGGTTTCTGCTTTGGACGAGCGATTTTCCACGCACCGCGTCGATGAAAATCAAGCGCGAGGCTTTGGCAGGAGAAATCCGAATGAAAACAGATCGCGCGGCGATGATTTTGCTTTAAAGGCGGCACTGTGGCGAAACGCTTTTTCACAATCGTGAATCCGGCGGCTGGTGGAGGTCGTTGTGGCAAGTTAGCGCCCACGGCGCTGGACCGGGTGCGCGCCGCTGGGATCGAAGTCGAGGCCGTGGAGACCCGCGCCGCGGGCGACGCCACAGCCTTGGCGCGCGCCGCACAAAGAGCGGGCGAACGTGATTTTCTGGCGGTGGGCGGTGATGGCACTTCCTTTGAAATTGTAAATGGAATTTTTCCGCAGGCGACGGGCGACCGCTGCACACTCGCGTTTCTGCCGCTGGGCACTGGAAATTCGTTCTTGCGCGACTTCCATGCACAAAAACCCGCGAACGGCGCGGATGCCTTCGTACAGACGATCTTGAGTGGCGAGAAAAGGGCCTGCGACGTTATTCGACTTCAGCATTACACGGGGGAGCTGTATTACATCAACCTGCTGACGCTCGGTTTCGCCGCCGACGCCGCGGAATTTGCCAACCGACATCTGAAAAGTTTCGGCTATACGGGCTATGCCTTCAGCGTGCTGGCATGCCTGGCGCGCCTGGACCGCCGCGTTTTTCCGCTGCGCGCGGACAACGCTGCGGAGTTCGACCGGCGCCGGTGCCTGTTTCTCGCGTTCAGCAACACCAAGTTCACCGGCGGCAACATGATGATCGCGCCAAACGCGGATTCTTTCGACGGGTTGATCGAATATGTTCGCTGGGGTCCGATCGGCCGACTTGGGCTGCTACGCAACTTCCCTACCCTCTTCGACGGAACGCACATTCGCCATCCGATGGCCTCGCGCGCGGCAGTCCGCGAAGTGGAATTTGCGCTGGACGAGCCGGTGAGCGTGATGGTGGACGGCGAAAGCTTGCGCTTGAAGTGCGAGCGCCTCAGCATCTTGCCCGGCGCGCTGGACGTGATTGTATGAAGCGCGCCTATTTGAAAGCGCGGGCTCTCGTGCTATGGGCCGTCAGCGGCGTGCATTTCTTTGTGCTTTGCACGCTGCTGGTCGGATTGGCCATGATGGTCGATCCCCGCAAGAACGACCGCTCGCAGCGAATTTTCTTTCGCAACATCCTTCGCCTGGCCGGAGTGAAGTTCGAAGCGCGGCGCTCGAGCGGATTCGACGCGCATCGCACCAGCCTGTTCGTCTGCAACCACGTCAACATTTTCGACCCGTTCGTCATTTATTCCGCGATACCGCAGTTCGTTCGCGGATTCGAGCTGGCGTCCCATTTCAAAATCCCGGCGTATGGATGGATGATGGGCCGTTTCGGAAATATTCCTGTGCCGGACGAAAATGACCGGAGTCGCGACGGCATTGAGCAGATGACACGGAAGGCCGAAGAGGCTTTCGCATCTGGCATCAGCCTAATCGCGTTTGCGGAAGGCTCGCGAACGCGCGACGGTCACGTCGGCCCTTTTCATAAGGGTGTTTTTCGCCTCGCGATTCGATTCGGCATTGCGATCGTGCCGATGAGTATCGTTGGCTCGTACGAATTCCATCGCACCGGAGACTGGATGCTTAATCCGGGGAAAATCACGGCGTATTTGCACGATACGATTGAAACAAAGGGCATGCGAAAGCAACAGGCGACGGAACTGAGGGACCACGTTCACGCCGTCGTCGCCGCGCCGGTCGAAGAACATATCGCGCAGATTGAGAACGCCAGAGCCGGGACCACCGCCGCTGCAAAAGCCAAGGCATAATCAGAAAATGGTGCGGCTCCCCGGAATCAAACGCCCTGCGCGAATCTCTTGCCACGTGAATACCACGCGATGAATCACGGTCAGCGTGGACAATGTCGCGATGACCCAAAGCACCGGCGCCATTCTCCAAAACGCTCCGCCGATGATGAGGAGGACGAGCCGTTCCGGCCGCTCCATAAAACCTACTTTGCACAGCGGAATCAGCGATTCGGCGCGGGCGCGCGAATAGCTGACCATGAAGGAACTGGCCATGGCGACCGCCGCGAGACCCATGTAAAACGGTCGGCTGATCAGCGTGTAGTGAACGACCAGGCCCATGTACAGGCCCAAATCGGAGTAACGGTCGAGCGTCGAATCGAGAAAGGCGCCGAACGCCGTCGCACGGCCGGCGCGACGCGCCACCTGCCCGTCGGCCATGTCGAGGAATCCCGCGAGGAAAAGAATCGCAGCCGCGCCGCGAAATTCGCCGTACGCAAACAGAATCGCGGCCCAAACGTTCACAACCATTCCCACAACGGTCAGAACGTTTGGCGTGATGCCTGTCGCGGCGAGCACTTTCACGACGCGGTCCAGCAGCCAGCCCGCACCGGAGCCAATCCAGTGGGTTACCGGCTGCCAGATGGGCTTTTTGGCGTCTTCCATAATTGTAAAATCATACGACAAGCTGCAAAGGTGCCTCAAGCGGCAATGCAGCCCCGTGTTCCGGCAACGAAGGCCGCGCGATTCTGGCAAGAGAGCGCGGCCCGATTTTCGTTGTTTACATCGAGCTTTGATTCGACGCGCCGGGCGCCGGCAAAGTCACTCCGATGGCCGGAATATTCGCGTTGCGAATTTGACGGTTGAGGTCAACGAGGTCCTTGTCCTTCAACTGGCGATAGGTCGCCAATTGCTCGTCGAGCTGTTTATTGAGGACGTCGAACACCTCGCGTGCGCTCTGCGTCGGCGCCGCGTCGGTGCTATCGACAGTGCTGGTGAGCGCCAGCATCTGGTCGGCGATCATGACCGGGTAATTGAGCGGATCCTCGCCGGACTGTGACTTAGGCTGAATCAGCGCGTCCTCCACGGCCGTGAATTTCTTGTCGAGCTCTTTGGCCGCATCGGCCGCGCCCTTTGCCTTGTCGTTTCCGGCAAGCCGCTTTTCGAGCGCATCCAGTTGGGCATGGATTTCGCGGATCTGATTCACGGCATCGTGCGCCTCGGTGATGCGGGCATTGATCTGCAGGCTGAAGTCGAGCTGCTTCTGCAAATCATCCGCGGAAACCTGAATGCGCGGATCCTCTTCCACGTGCACCGGAGCCGTGTAAGCGTGTCCGTCGACAGTAAGCTTCACCTGATAATCGCCCGGCACGGCCAGCGGCCCCATCTCGAAGCCACCCCAAGCTACTGCACCCGGCACGCGCGTCGGTGCTTCGTAGCGCAAATCCCACTGGAAACGATTCATACCCGCCTTTGCGGGAAGAGATGAATGGCCGCCACCGAAGAAGGCTGCGAATGGGCTTTCCGTCCCTCCCGGCTCGCTCTTGCTCGAGTATTTCCGAATCGCTTTGCCCTTCGAATCCAGAATCTCGAGCGTGATGGGATTCTTCGGAACCGCCTTCAGCGTGTAATCGATGATCGCGCCCGACGGAGGATTTTCGCCTGCGGCGACTCCCCCCGGAAGATGGAACCCGAACCCACGGAAGCGATACGCCGTTTCGGGTTTGAATAAATAAGCGTCCTCGCTCGTCTGCTCCGAAGTCATCTGGCGCAGCGGCGAAATGTCGTCGAGGATCCAGAACGCGCGGCCGTGCGTGGCCACAATCAAATCATTGCCGTGGACCATCAGGTCATGAACCGGCACGGTCGGCAAATTCGCTTGCAGCGACTGCCAGTTCGCGCCGTCATCAAAGGAAACCCAAACGCCCGTTTCCGTGCCGGCAAAGAGCAGCCCCTTGCGAACCATGTCCTCGCGAATCGCGTGAGTGAAAACATTGTCCGGCAAGCCGCCCGTGATTTTCGTCCACGTCTTCCCGTAATCCGTGGTCTTGTAAAGATAAGGATGAAAATCATCCCAGCGGCTGCGGTCCGCCGCCATATAGGCGGTTCCGGCATCGTACGGAGACGGATCGATCAAATCGATGCGGCTCCAGGCCGGGATATCCGCGGGCGTGACGTCCGACCAAGATTTGCCGCCGTCGCGCGTCACGTGAACCAGGCCGTCATCGCTGCCCGCCCAGATCAGCCCGCGTTCGAGCGGCGATTCGGCCACGGCGAAGAGCGTGTCGTAGTATTCCACGCTGGTGTTGTCCTGCTCGAGCGGGCCGCCGGAGGAACCTTGCTTGCTCTTGTCGTTGCGCGTCAGATCAGGACTGATAATTGTCCACGTGCTTCCCTGGTCCGTGCTCTTGAACAGCACTTGGGCGCCGAAATAAATCGTGTGTGAGTCAAACGGCGACATTTCAATTGGCGCAGTCCACTGGAAGCGATACTTCGTGTCGATGGCGCCATGTCCCATTGGATTCAAAGGCCAAGGCGAAATATCCCGCTCCGTGCCATTCGCCTTATCGTATCTGGTGATTAATCCGCTGTACGAGCCGGCATAAACAACATTCGGATCCTTCGGATCGGGAATCACAAATCCGCTTTCGCCACCGCCGACGTCATACCAATCCGAGTCTGTAATCGTGCCCGAATCGGTGCGGCTTGCGATGGCCACGGTGCTGTTGTCCTGCTGCGCGCCATAGACGTAGTAGTTGAAGCGCTCGTCCGTGGCCACGTGATAGAACTCCGCGGTGGGTTGATTGTCCTCCGTCGACCAGGACTTTCCTCCGTCCTCTGAAATCGTTGCACCGCCATCGTCGCATTCAATCATGCGATCCGTGTTGGTGGGATCGATCCACAGATCGTGACGGTCTCCATGCGGCGCATTGATATCGCTGAACGTCTGCCCGCCGTCGGTCGAACGGGACATTCCGGTGTTGAGGATGTACAGCGTGTCGGTCTGTTTCGGATCTGCGAAGATGTGCATGAAATACCATGCGCGCTGCGTGAAATCGTGATTGCCATTGATGAATTGCCAGTTCTCGCCGCCGTCATCGGAGCGATAAAGCCCGCGCTTATCCGCTTCGATCAGCGCATACACACGCTCGCCATTCGCGCCGACCGCTATTCCGACTCGTCCGAGCACGCCGGTGGGCAGGCCGTTGCCTCCCAGGTGTCTCCACGTGGCGCCGCCGTCGATGGATTTGTAGATTCCGCTGCCTGGTCCGCCGCTGATGAATCCCCACGGCGTCCGCTCTTCCTGATACATCGCGGCGTAGAGCGTGTGTGAATTATCCGCGGCGAAGGTCAGGTCGACGGCGCCAGTCTTGTCATCTTTGTACAGCACTTTCTGCCACGTTTTTCCGCCGTCCGCCGAACGGAATACGCCACGCTCCACGTTTGGCCCGAAGGCGTGGCCGATGGCCGCGACAAAAACGATGTTCGAGTCGTGCGGGTCAACTAGGATCTTCGCGATATGCCGCGTGTCGTCAAGACCGATGTGCGTCCACGTCTTGCCGCCGTCGACCGACTTATACATTCCGTCGCCATAGGACATATCGCCCCGCAGGCAAGGTTCGCCCGTGCCGACGTAGATCACATTCGGATCGTTTGGATCCACGGCAATCGCGCCAATCGACGCAACTGATTGATGCTCAAAAATCGGTAGCCAGGAGATTCCCGCGTCGGTCGTCTTCCACACGCCTCCAGCGACAGAGCCAAAATAGAAAATGTTCGGATTGCCCGCCACACCAGCGACCGCCTCCGTGCGGCCTCCGCGAAACGGCCCGATCAGCCGCCATTTCATTCCGGCGATGGAATCCTTGGTGAGCGTCTGCGCATTCGCAGAAAGCCCAGCGACCAACGCGCCAAGCATCACAACAACGACAGCAATCCAACGAACACGCATCCTGGCTCGCATGCACATCCTCCTAGAAACGATTAAATTCGAAAGGAAAACGGTCCACACCCTTCACGCCACAACATTAGCGGTTTGGCGCCGCAGGGACCTGCATGTATACCGCATTGGCGCGAAAAAATGAACGCAGAAATACTACCGAGCATCGTAGTTGAACATCCAAGTTTTCTCGCGAACAAAGCATTGTTGGCGCGAACTCCACAGAGGCGGCGTGGTCGGACGGCACGTTACACAAATCTTGTGTCAGGCGGAACGCTGTGAAACGCGCAGCCAGCCTCGGCCGTCTGTACGTGCAGTTTGCGTGGATGCGGCCCGTTTCAGTACACTCACACCTTCGCCGGAGGAAATCATGAGGTCCATCGATTCTTGCAGCTTCATCTGTCAGTTGAGACGAGCCGCGTGCTGCCTGACGCTCGCTCTGATTGCGGCCGCGCCTAGCCTCTTCGCGCAAACCACGTATCAGAAGCCGTCGAAGGAAATTGTTGACGTCTTGCTTGCGCCGGCGCCACCGATGGCCTTCGTCAGTCCGCAAGGCGACGAGATTCTTCTCGCCGAGCCGGTGCGCTACCCGCCGATTTCTGAACTCGCCCGGCCCATGCTGCGCATCGCGGGCGTACGCATGGACCCGGCGAATTTTGGCGAGCACGACCCGCCGCGCCTGATCCATCTCTCGATTGTCAGAGTTTCCGACGGACACGCGCGGCCGATTGGCTTTCCGGCGGGCGAGGGTTTTGGCCGGCCCGAATGGGCTCCGGACGGTAAACATTTTTTCCTGACACTCACAGCCGATAAATCCGTCGAGCTGTGGATAGGAGACGCGGCCGCGGCGACGATCCATCGCGTTCCGGGAGTCGCGATTAATTCGACTCTGGTTGTACCATTTCCGCCGACGGCCGCTCCCTGTACTTGGGCGCCAGGCAGCAACGACCTGCTTTGCCGGACGGTTCCCGCGAATTATGGCCGCCCGCCCGCCGCGCCGCGCGTCCCCGAAGGACCCATCGTTCAGGAAAGCTTTGGCAAGGCCGCGCCCGCGCCGACGTTTGAAGACCTGCTCGCCAGCCCGCGCGACGAGCAGCTTTTCGACTACTACGCGACGTCGCAGCTTGCGTTCATCGACATCGCCACGGGCAAAGTGACTCCTGTGGGCAAGCCGGGAATTTTCGAAACCTCGGAGCTCGCGCCGAACGGGCGCTTCATCCTGGTCTCGCGCATCCATCACCCGTA
This sequence comes from uncultured Acidobacteriota bacterium, assembly GCA_963811805.1. Taxonomy (GTDB): domain Bacteria; phylum Acidobacteriota; class Terriglobia; order Acidiferrales; family UBA7541; genus DAHUXN01. The sequence continues at coordinate 324,445 of CAWESU010000001.1, forward strand.
TTCCTACGTCCGGCCATTCAACGATTTCGCGCACAATGTGGAAGTCTGGGACCGCAACGGGCGCGTCGCGTACAAGCTCGCCGACATTCCGCTGCAGGAAACGATTCCCATCGCCGGCGTGGCCACCGGGCCGCGCGATTATGAATGGCAGCCGAGCGCGCCGGCAACGCTCACCTGGGTGGAAGCCCTCGACGGCGGTAATCCGCGCGCAAAGGCTGACCATCGCGACAAAGTCATGTGGATTTCCGCGCCGTTTACTTCCGAGCCCGCTGAGCTGACGGAAATGGAGTTTCGCCTGACGCGAATTTCCTGGGGCGAGCGCGGAGATTTTGCCATTCTGAGCGAACTCGACGTCAGCCGCTCGTGGGAGCGCACCTGGTTCCTGAATCCTCAGGATCCGTCCGCCAAGCCGCGCCTGGCATGGGAAATGAACGAAGCGGAGCGCTACAAGAATCCCGGCCTGCCCCTTACGCATTTGCTCGCCAATGGCCACGCGGCCGTCGTGCAGCAGGGTGATAATATTTTTCTCGCCGGCGACGGCGCGTCGCCCGAAGGCGACCGGCCGTTCTTAGATCGTTTCAACACGCAAACGCTGCAAGCCGATCGCGTGTTTCACTGCGACGACAAGAGCTACGAAACCGTGGTGGCCCTGGCGTCGCCGGACGGCTCAAAATTCGTCACCCACCACGAAACGACGACCGATCCTCCGAACTATTTTCTGCGCACCGCGGGAGACGATTCCGCGCGCGCCCTTTCGCATTACGCCGACCCCACGCCGCAATTGCGCAACATCCACAAAGAGCTGGTCACCTACACGCGCGCCGACGGCGTGCCGCTTTCCATGACCGTTTATCTGCCCCCCGATTACCAGCAGGGCCAGCGCTATCCCGCCGCTGTGTGGGCGTATCCCCGCGAGTATACGAACGCGCAAGTGGCGGGCGAAGTGGAGGGCTCGCCCTACCGCTTCACAGAATTCACAGGCCTTTCCTCCCTGTGGTTTTTGCTCGACGGCTACGTAGTGCTCGATGGCCCTACCATGCCGGTCATCGGCCCGCCGCGAACCGCCAACGATACCTACGTCGAACAAATCGTCTCCAGCGCCAAAGCAGCCATCGACAAGGCCGCAGATATGGGAATTGTCGATCCCGGTCGTGTCGGCGTCGGCGGGCACAGCTACGGTGCGTTCATGACTGCCAATCTGCTCGCACATTCCGACCTGTTCCGTGCCGGCGTGGCGCGCAGCGGCGCGTACAACCGCACGCTGACGCCGTTCGGTTTTCAAAACGAGCGCCGCTCATTCTGGGACGCGTCCGACATTTATTTCAAAATGTCGCCGTTCATGTACGCCAACAAAATCCACGCGCCGATTCTGCTGATTCACGGCATGGCGGACAACAATTCCGGCACGTTCCCGATCCAATCGGAGAGAATGTACATGGCGCTCAAAGGCAACGGCGCGTCGGTGCGTTATGTGCAATTGCCCGACGAAGCGCACGGCTACCAGGCGCGCGAATCCATCGAGGACATGATCTGGGAGATGCTTCGTTGGTTCGACACGTACGTGAAGCCGGCGACGCCAGTGACGCCCGCGACACCGGCCCAGTAGCGAGTGACACTCAATGGCTAGCGGAATGATGAAGACAGGACGAGTCTCGTGTCTGCTCGCGATGCTGATTCTCGCGGCGTTTTGTGCGGCATGTTTCCGGCCCGCAGCGAAACTCGATGATTCCTGGAGCCCGAAGGCCGCGGCCACATACCTCGATAAACGCGAGAGCACATGGTCGGCATGGCCACACGCGGCGCGCGATCGCGGAACTTTTTGCGTCTCTTGTCACACTGCGATGCCGTATGCCTTGGCGCGGCAGGCCGTCGATTCTGCCCTCCATAACGCAAACCCCGCGCCAGACGAACGCAACCTCGTCGAAGACGTCACGAAGCGTGTGCGCCTTTGGAAGGAGATCGAGCCGTACTATAAGAGCCAGCCGGACCAATCCCGCGGAACGGAAGCGATCCTAAACGCCCTGATTCTGGCAAACAATGACGCTCGGAGCGGGAAGCTCAGCGAGGAGACGCAACTCGCCTTCGACGAAATGTGGTCCTTGCAACAGGACACCGGCCCAGAGCGCGGCGCGTGGCAGTGGATTGAATTTAACAACGAACCTTGGGAAGCCTACGATTCGCCGTTCTACGGCGCCACGCTGGCGGCAGTAGCCGTGGGCTTGGCCCCTGAAAATTACCGTTCGGCTCCGCAAATACAGCAGAATCTCAAACTGCTGAGCGACTACTTCAATCGCGAATATCAGACGCAGACATTGCTGAATCGCATATCGCTCTTGTGGGCGTCCGCGAAGGTCCCGGGCATCTTGAACGCGGAGCAGCAACAATCCATCGTCGGCGAAATTTTCGGTAAACAACAGGCGGATGGCGGCTGGTCCGCTTCTTCATTGGTTGGAACCTGGAAGCGCAAAGATAGGACGCCGCTGGTCGTGAGCAGCGATGGATATGCAACGGGATTGATCACCTATGTGCTGCAACAAGCGGGCGTTTCACGGGACAACGTTCACGTGAGCTCTGGCCTTTTGTGGCTCGCGCGCAATCAAACGTGGTGGAACGGCGACTGGAAAGCTTATTCGCTAAACAAACGGCGCCTCAATCCATTTGCGAATCCAGCCGGCTTTATGGATGATGCGGCGACGGCCTATGCCGTGCTCGCTCTAACTCAAGCCGATCTTCAGCCTCAAGCAAACGGTCAACGCGCTGCGAGCGCCAGCCATGTACAGCCGGTTCGAAAGTAGGCCGACGAAATTGTTGAAAAATGAAAAGATGGGAGACGACCATGCATAAGGAAATTCTAGTGCCTTTGAATGAACTAAAATCTATCGAAGTAACGTGCCCACATTGCGGTGTGAAGTTTTGCTTTGACATGCTCGCCAAAACCTTCGCAGGAGTTCCTTCTACATGTACCCGATGTAACCGGGATTGGTTTCCCGGTCAGGGCAAACCGTTGCTACTTGCCAATTTCCGAGATGCAGTGTCCCAGTTAGATAGCGTTCGGGCATGTTTTCGGATCGGCGGACAGCCCGATCTCATTTCACAGATTACAACAATGGCAGAAGGGGACTGAATCTAGGCTCACAGCGGTCGATTGCTTCAGACGAAACGACGGGTACAAAGAAGGTACGCGGGAAAGGGCTGCGCCCTAACCGAGTGTAACCATCAAGAAAAATTGGTACCCGGGGTGGGAGTTGAACCCACACGGCCTTGCGGCCTGAGGATTTTAAGTCCTCTGCGTATGCCATTCCGCCACCCGGGCGCCGATGCAGAAAGGCTATCTTACTGAATCGCGCGCCGCAATATCGACGACCGCACGAAATGCGCCGCTTGCCATTTCCCGACGTAGCCGAGCAGAAGCGCGCCATTCGGACTCGGAAAATAGATCGGGGCGGAAGCGCCTTCGCGCTCCAGCCCCGGATCGAAGAATCGCCCTTGTTTTCTAGGTCAGTGCTGCGCACACCGATTTTACTTCGGTGTAATGCTCCAACACCTCGTGTCCCATTTCGCGGCCCCAGCCGGACTGCTTGTATCCGCCAAACGGAAGCGCCGGATCAAAAACGTTGTAGCAATTGACCCACACCGTGCCGGCGCGAAGTTTAGCCGCCACCGAATGCGCTTTCTTGATATCTCGCGACCACACCCCGGCGGCCAATCCATAAATCGTGTCGTTCGCGCGCGCCACGATTTCGTTGGGGTCGCGGAACGGGATCGCCGTCACGACCGGCCCGAAAATCTCCTCCTGCACAACTTTCATTTTGTCGGTGGTGTTCACCAGCACCGTCGGCTTCACGAAGTAGCCCCGATTGCCGAGGCGTGCTCCTCCGGTCACCGCCTTCGCTCCTTCGCGGATGCCGGATTCCAGATATCCACACACGCGATTCATCTGTTCCTCGGAAACCAACGGTCCCATGTCGCAGTCCGGTTCGAAGCCGGGTTTCACCTGGATCTTTTCCGCGATTTGGGAGACGCCCTCGACAACCTTGTCGAACACCTTCTCTTCCACAAATAGCCGCGAACCGGCGCAGCAACACTGGCCGTGATTGAAGAAAATCGCGCTTGCTGCTCCAGGAATGGTCGCATTGAGATCCGCATCGTCAAGCACGATGTTGGGCGATTTCCCGCCGAGTTCGAGCGACACCTTCTTCAAGTTACCCGCTGCAGCGTGAAGGATGAGTTTCCCCACCTCAGTCGAGCCGGTAAACGCAACCTTGTCCACATCCGGATGCGCCGCCAGAGCCGCGCCGGCCGTTTCGCCATAACCGGGAACGATGTTGACCACTCCGTCTGGGAATCCTGCCTCCTGGACTAACTCTCCCAAGCGCAGCGCCGACAGCGGAGTCTGTTCTGCAGGCTTCAGAACGATGGTGCATCCCGCCGCAAGCGCCGGGCCGACCTTCCACGCCGCCATCAACAGCGGGAAATTCCACGGGATGATTTGCCCAACCACGCCGACAGGTTCGCGCAGGGTATAGGCAAGATATTTCGTCGGGCCCGCGAGCGTCAGCGGAATGGTATTGCCTTCGATTTTCGTCGCCCACCCCGCGTAATATCGAATGGTCTCGATCGACAATGGGACGTCTGCAATACGCGAAATCTTCAGCGGCTTGCCGTTGTCGAGCGATTCAAGCTGCGCGAACTCTTCTTGATGCTTTTCAAGCAAGTCCGCCAGCTTCCAGATCAGCTTACCGCGCTGCGCGGGCGACATTTTGTTGGCCCACGGTCCAGTCTCAAAGGCGGCGCGGGCAGCCTTCACCGCGCGATCGATGTCTTCGCGGTCTCCTTCCGCCACATTCGCGAGCACCTCGCCGGTGGCCGGGTTATAGGTGGGGAAGGTCTTGCCGGAAGCGGCCTCGACCCATTTTCCGTTGATGAATAATTTTCGCGTCGTACCCACAAATGTAGAAACATTCGGGTCTATCGATGGTGCGGAAGCTGCGGTTGCCATTGTCATGCTCCTTTTCTTGACGATCGCTTTCTGAGATTCCTGGTGAACGCCAATGGTAGCCCGCTTCAAAGGGGCATGACGCCGGCGATGCGTCATACGAGACATCCGGCTATATCAGGCTGCCACGCATCCGCTCTATCTCCGTTTTGGAAAACGGATGCGATTCCCTTCTGATTTTCCGCTCACGCAAAACGTACACCCTAACGCAATCGGAATGCAACTCCCCAGCGACCTGTCTCCGATTAGATTCTGTTAATGAGCAGACTCGCGTCGCGAGCCCCGGATGGCGCAATGGCGAGAAGTCGCAACGATGTGCCGCGTCAACCCGTTTCTCACAGGATGCGCGCAAGTACGCGGAAGAACCGTTTCACCTGCGTCGGCGTTCCCGCCGTAATTCTCGCGAAGCCGCGTCCGATGCTCGCGGTTTGATCGCGGATCAAAATCCCGCGCCGCGCCAGCGCATGGATGATTTCCTCACCGCGCGCCCCGAAATCCGCCAGTACAAAATTCGCCGCGCTGGGAAAAACTCTCACACCCAGCTCGCGCAATCCGCCCTCGAGAAGTTTTCTGCCCCGCGTGATCTCCGCCGCCGCGCGCCGAGTAAAAACCGCGTCCTTCAGCGCCGCTCCTGCTACTGCCAGCGGCGCTATTCCAATCGGAAACGGGCCCTGCGCCCGCTTCAGAAATTTGGCCGTCTCGCGATGCGCGAAAACGCAGCCGATCCGCAGTCCCGCCAGCCCCGCCGCCTTGGAAAACGTCCGCGTCACGACCAGATTTTCTCGCCGCCGGATCCACGGCAGCACTGTCACGCCGGAGAATTCGAAGTACGCCTCATCCACAACCACTAGCGTCCGTGCGGCGGCATCTAGGATTCTGGCCAGCGTTCTCTTGTCCAGCAGAGCCCCCGTCGGATTATTCGGATTCGCCAAAAAGAAAACCGACGGTGCCCTTGTCAACGCACGCAGCACGTCGTCAAGCGGAAACCGCATGTCGTCGCCACAAGAAAGCGTGTGAATCCGGGCATCGCGCTGCTGCGCATGGAAGCGATACATGGGAAATGTCGGCTCGACCAGCAACACGCTTCGCCCGCGCTCGATGAAGGCGTCCGCCACCAGCCGCAGCCCTTCGTCGATTCCGTTGGTCAACACCAACTCTCGCGCGGTCACGCCGAAAAAGGGCGCGATGCGCGCCGTGGCATTTTCCTTTTCCGGATACATCGCCACGTCTTCCGCATCGAGCCGCCGCAGAGCGGCGAGCACCTTCGGCGAGCATCCCGTCAAGCCTTCATTCATGTCCAGCCGCAGCTTGCCCCTGCGATTTTCGAGCATCGGCGGCGGCTCGCGGAATCTCTCCAGCGCTCTTCGTGGCTTGATTCTGCTCTTCATGCGTCTTCGCTTGGCGCGGCATCGGCAGAAAACTTCAAGTAGGGATTATGCACCGCGAGGAAGGAGAATTCTATTTCTTACAAAGTCGGATGAGGCAGGCAGCGACTCTTACTCGCCAGAACTCGAAGTGGACGTGAAATGCTCGGGCGATTCGTCGCTCGACGATTCGCCGCTCGCTGAAACTGAGTTCGTCGAACTCGCCGCCGAGGAATCGGCGGTCTCGGTAGCGGCATCGCTGGGTGCCGGCGCGGAACTTGCTTCACCCGCACTCGCCGCCGGGGCGGGCGCTGTCGGCTCACTCGGCGCCGCCACAGCGGCCGCCGCTTCTGCTGCTTTCGATTGTGCTTCCAGACGCGCAGCCAGTGCCGCCGCGATCAGCTCCACGATGACTTTCGCGCCGCGCCCGTCCGTGTCGCGTGCCGGATTGTACGCCGCAACTTCCAGCGCCACCAGCCGCGGCTGCTTTGCGACCACCTCCAGCGCCCCGCGTACTTCTTCCAGCCGCAAGCCGTTGCTGCCCGGCAAATCCGTGGCCGAGAAATCCTCGCTGGAAATCACGTCCACGTCCACATGCAGAATCAGTTCGTTTTTCCCCCCGTGAATGCGCTCGATGGCCATTTCCGCCGCGGCCGCAGGGCCCATTCGCCGCACGTCTACCGCTCGAAAACACCGGATCGCCGTCTGCGACAGCACGCCTTCCTCCGGCGAATCCAGTCGCGACACGCCAAACAGCGCCACGTCCGGGTCACGCACCAGCGGCGGCTCGCTCCAGAAGCGGATCATTTCCGCCGCGCCGCGCCCGGTCAGGTGCGCCACCACCATCCCGTCCACGCATCCCGAAGGCGACGTCGCCGGCACGTTCAAATCCGCATCGCTGTCCATGTACACGACGCTCGCACCGCGATAATACCGTCGCACGCCCGCGACCGTCGCCAACGCCGAGGAGCAATCCCCGGTTAAAATCAACGCGAGCCCGCCCGTTTTTACGGCGGCTTCCACGCGGGGTTTCAGCGCTTCAAGCGACGCCACCACGCGCGCCAAATTTCGCGCACGAGGACTCTCTTCATCTGGCTTGTATAGTTCGACAGGATCGTCACCCATGTCGGTGACGCTGTAGCCGATCGACTGAAGTTTTTCTACCAGCCCTGCATCGCGCAAGGCCTGCGGAGCCTTTTCGTGGCCCGCCGCAAACGCAGCCGCGCTCGTCGGCGCGCCCAACAAAACAATTTGCTTTGGTTGGCGGACGATCCGTACCGCCATTAAGCGTTCCTCCGTTGAACTCCGCTGTTCTCCGCCACTCTAGAGCGCCACCGGCTTCCGCGCCGCCAGTTCCGGAGGTAGGGTGAACCGCACGTCTTCGCGAATCAGATCCAAATCGCGCTGGTCCGTGAAACCGAAATTCGCCAGCCGCTGGCTCACCTGCTCCACCAAAATTTCCGGAGCCGACGCGCCGGCCGTCAACCCCAGCCGCGAAACGCCGTCGAACCACGTCTGCTGCAGATCGTTTCCGTCTTCGATAAGCCGCGCGGCCACTCCTGCGCGCTGTGCCACTTCCACCAGGCGGTTCGAATTCGAGCTGTTCGCCGAACCCACCACCAGAATCATATCCACTTCCCGCGTCAGCGCCTCCACAGCCTCCTGACGATTCTGCGTCGCATAGCAAATATCGTCCGATGCCGGCCCCAGAATTTTTGGAAATCGCTGTCGCAGGCGCGTCAAGATTTCCTGTGTGTCATAAAGACTCAGCGTCGTCTGCGTCAAATACGCCAGCCGCTCGGGGTCCTCCATCTCCAGCTTGTCGACTTCTTCCACGCTGCCGACCACCACGGTTTGCAGCGGCGCTTCTCCGGAAGTTCCCACAATCTCCTGATGGTCGCGATGCCCGATCAAAATCAGTGTCCGCCCTTCGCGCGCGAATTTCCGCGCCTCCAAGTGCACCTTGGTCACCAGCGGACACGTCGCATCAATGACCCGCAACTTGCGCTCGGTCGCTTCCTCGCGCACGCGTGGCGGAACTCCGTGCGCGCTAAAAACCAGCACCGCGCCAATCGGTACTTCGCCAATCGTCTCGACAAAAATCGCGCCGCGCTGCCGCAGCTGGTCGACCACGTAACGGTTGTGCACAATCTCATGATGCACATACACCGGCGCGCCGTAAGCCTCGAGCGCCAGCTCGACAATATCCACCGCGCGCACCACTCCGGCGCAGAATCCGCGCGGGCGCACCCGCACAAGCACTTTTCGACCGTTGCCGTTCCCTTGCGCGATCCCTTGTATATTCGCCATATCACCAAGCATAGCGTTTATGTTACCCCATTCCAGTCTGTGCCGTCACCCGCTTTCGTATCTCCTAATTCTCTTGCTATGAACAGGGTGCAGCCGTGATCATATCCTGAGCGTCAATCGAAACTATGCATTTGGAGTGCTCTGCATGCTGCTGGCAGGCCAAGTCACGATCGTTACCGGCGGAGGCCGCGGAATCGGCCGCGCCATCGCCCTCCGTTTCGCGCAGGAAGGCTCCGCCGTGCTGCTCGCCGCGCGTACGCAAAGCCAAGTTGACGCCGTCGCTGCCGAACTGAAAGCCGCAGGCCACAAGGCCGCCGCCCTCGCCGCTGACGTGTCGCAGGAATCGGATTGTCAGGCCATCGTCAGCGCCGCGCGCAAGCAATTCGGCCGCATCGATATCTTGGTGAATAACGCAGGAGTCTTGGGGCCGGTGAAATCGGTCGAGGAGGTCTCGCCGAACGAATGGGACGAAGTGATCGCGGTCAATCTCCGCGGGCCGTTTCTGCTCTCGCGGTTGGTGCTGCCGGAAATGTACCAGCGCGGCTCCGGCGCCATCATCAACATCTCCAGCGTCGCTGCGAAGGGCGCTTTTCAGTGGAATAGCCCGTACGCCGCATCCAAGGCAGGTTTGGTGGGCCTCACACGCACTCTAGCCGCGGAAGCCGCGCGCAAAGGCGTTCGCGTCAACGCCATCTGCCCCGGGCCGGTAGCCGAGACGGAAATGTCCCGGGGGCTAGGTCAAGCCCTCGCGGATCGTCTCCACGCTGATCCGGACGAGCTTTTCAAGGGCTTCCTGGAGAAACTCTTGCAAGGAAAGCCGCAAACCGCCGGCGATGTCGCCGACGCCGCGATCTTCCTGGCCTCCTCGCACGCGACAGCGATCACCGGGCAGACTCTGAATGTTGACGGCGGAATGTCCTTCTACTGATCGCTTCCACCCGTCCCCATTGCCGGCGTGCCGTCACCAACATCCCTCGCCGGTTCGCCTCCACCCACCCCAGCCCGCGGTCACCCGCCTCACTGACGATGTAAATCGACAGCAACAGGATCAAGAAGCTGCCAAATACGATCCCAAACAGCAGCTCCGCGGCAACCAGTTCCTGGAAGAAATAAATGTGAAGCGCAATCAGTGCAGCCCCACACCACCATACCCACTTCGGGACCCGACGGATTTGCATTTCGAATACCTATCCCCCGTTGACTTAGATGCAAATCGAGGCCCGAAGGGACCAAACAGGAAATCCTTCCCTCTCATTCACTTAGCATTTGCTGTGATCGTATCGATGGCAAACGAGGAGAATTGCTTTCCACGAATGTGACACACTTTGCGGAGTCCCTGCGCGCGTGGGCTAAAACGTCGCTGCTTCGCCGCTCTGCTCGGCTTCCTCTTTCAGCTTTCGCACCAGCCCGCTGCGTACGAGCCACGCCAGCGTCTCGATGAAGAAATCTCGCGAGAGGTGCTCGCGCTTCTCCGGCGGCCAGTCTTTCATAGACATGTGCCGGGCCATGGCCGCCTCTTCCGCCTCATGAAACACGAATCGCGGCGGCCGGTGCGTCAACCAGCGGATATATTCGAAGATCTTGCGCACCAGGCTCTCCGGCTGCCGCACGATGCGCCCATGCAGCGGACCACCCGCTGGCCCAACCCATGCGAAAACCATGCATTCTGGCGGCTCAGGACGCAAAAACGAGTGCTTCGACGCGCCACCCGTCAAATACCGGACGAAAAATCCGACGCACGGCTCCCCGCTAGGACCGCGCGGCAAAGATCGATTCGCGCTGAACCAATAGCCCCGCAGGCCCGCTTCGTCCGCCGCCACCGGCTCATATTCCTTCAGATACGGCGCGGCCAGCTCGCGTATCCATGCCAGAGAACCCGCCGCCGAACTTCCCGCGCGCGGGCGCGCACCAGTAGTTGGCTTCGCGCCTTTCAGTCTTTTGCATTTTTGCTTGGCCGTGGCTTTCAACGGCCCTCAAAGGGATACCGGTCGCCCGCCAGCACCGCCGCAGCCACTCGCCGCCGCAGGGCAATCGTGTCAATCGTGTCGCGCTTTGCAAACCGCCGGAGCACCGCGAGCTGCGTGCGCAGCGCGTCGCCTTCCACTGTTGCCGCCAGCGCCGTGCGCGCCTCGCGTTCCGCGCGATCCGCCGCGTCCGAGACGAATACGCGCATCGCGTCCGCCATCACCGAGCTGGAATCGCCCGTGTTTGTCTTCGTCGCTTTCTGCGCTCGCCGCAAACACGACTCCATGCCGTAAATCCCCATCACCACGTTCGCCAGCGCTGCGACGATCTCCTGCTGCTCGGCCAGTTGCTCGCGGAAGCGCTGCACCGCCGCGCCCGCCGCCTGCAGGAAAATCTTCTTGGCATTGGCGACAATTCGCTCCTCTGGCGCGAACTCGCCGCTCGCGCCCTCTTCCATCGACGGCCCCGCCAGCACCTCTTCCGCCAGCTTCTTCGCCGCCGGAATCAACGGCAGCACCCCGCCCATGGCGCGCTTCATCAGCATTTGAATGATCAGCATGCGATTGATTTCGTTGGTGCCCTCGAAAATTCGGTTGATGCGGCTGTCGCGGTACGAGCGCGCTACCGGATAATCCTCGTGATACCCGTAGCCGCCGAAAATCTGTACCGCTTCGTCCACGCAGTAATCCACCGTCTCCGAGCCGTATACCTTACTGATCGAGCTCTCGATGGCGTACTCCTCGAGCATTTTCATTCCCTGCTCGGTTTTCGTTGTGCCGGCCGCCGCCGACACCGTGGCCACGTCCACCTGCCCGGCAATGCGATAAATCATCGACTCCGCGGCAAAAATGCGAATGGCCATCTCCGCCAGCTTCGCGTCGATCAGCCCGAATTGCGCCAGTTGCCGTCCAAACGCCGTGCGCTCTTTCGCGTATTTCGACGCTGCTTCCAAGGTCTTCTTCGCGCCACCGACGCAATAAGCGCCCAGGCTGAACCGCCCCGCATTCAGTGTATTGAACGCGACAATGTGCCCGCGCCCGATTTCATGCAGCAAATTCTCCTTGGGCACCGGCGTGTTTTCGAAAAACAGCGCCGTGGTCGAGCTGCCCTTGATGCCCATCTTCTTCTCTTCCGCGCCGACCGAAAATCCCGGCGCGCCGCGCTCCACCAAAAAGCATGAGAATTTCTCTCCGTCCACTTTCGCGAAGACCACGAACAAATCCGCGAAGCCGCCGTTGGTGATCCACATCTTTTGCCCGTTCAGAATCCAGTTTTGCCCGTCGGGCGAAAGTACCGCGCGCGTCCGCGCTGCCAGCGCATCGGAACCGGCTTGCGGTTCGGAGAGGCAGTAGCACGAAATGATTTCGCCCGTCGCGATCCGTGGCAGATACTTCTTCTTTTGCTGCTCCGTGCCAAAATACACAATCGGCACCGTGCCGATTCCCGAATGGCCGCCGTGCGTCACCGCAAACGAAGCATACGCCGCCAGCTTTTCTGAAAGCAGCGTCGCGGAAACTTTATCGAGCCCCGCGCCGCCGTACTCCTCGGGAATTCCGCCCGCGAGCAGGCCCAGCTCGCCCGCCTTCTTCACCACCTGCGCCATCAGGCCTTCTTTGTGCTGCTCGAGCTCTGTCACCAGTGGCAGCACTTCTTTGGTAACGAATTCTTCCGCAGTTTGGCCAATCAATTTTTGGTCGCCAGTAATGTCTCCGGGAGTGAAAACTTCCTCCGGTGTGCAGGACGAAATCAAAAATCCTCCGCCGCGTGCCATATTTTGCGAAACTGTCGTCGTCGCCATCTTTGCTCCTTAGGCTACCCGCTCCAAAATCCCCGCCGCACCCATGCCGCCGCCCACACACATCGTCACCAAGCCGTAGCGAGCCTTGCGCCGCTCGAGTTCGCGCAAAATCGTCGCCGTCAACTTCGCTCCCGTACAACCCAGGGGATGCCCGAGCGCGACCGCGCCGCCATTAGGATTCACACGCGCCGCATCGAGCCCCGCGAGCTTAATCACCGAGAGCGCTTGCGCCGCGAACGCCTCGTTCAGCTCGATCACATCCATCTGCTCGAGTTTCAATCCTGCGAGTTTCAGTGCCTTCGGAATCGCGAACACCGGCCCAATGCCCATTTCCTCCGGGGGGCATCCGGCGGTCGCGAAGGAAACGAATTTTGCCATCGGCTTCGCGCCAATGGCCTTCGCGCGCTCTGCCGACATCACCACTGCGATCGCCGCGCCATCAGACATCTGCGAACTGTTCCCCGCTGTCACCACTCCCTTGGCGTGAAACGCAGGCTTCAGTTTCGCGAGCGCTTCCAGCGAAGTATCCGCGCGCGGCCCCTCGTCCGTGTCGAAAGTAGTTTTCGTAGTCTTGGGATGATTCCCGTTCGAGCCATCCACCGAAGTGAAGCTCACCTCGACTGGCGCTATTTCCTGTTTGAATTTTCCCTCGGCAATCGCCGCCAGCGCCTTTTGGTGGCTCTGCAACGAAAATTCGTCCGACTGCTCGCGGCTGATTCCATACTTTTTCGCCAGATTTTCCGCCGTCAAGCCCATGCCCAAATACGAGTCCGGATAATGGTCCATCAGCCATGGATTCGGCGAAACTTTGTTTCCGCCCATGGGAATCATGCTCATCGATTCCGTGCCGCCCGCAACGATCACGCTCGCCTGGCCCGCAATAATTCTCTCCGCGGCGATGGCGATCGCCTGCAAGCCCGAAGAGCAAAACCGGTTGATGGTCATCGCCGACGCTTCCACCGGCAGGCCCGCGCGCAGCGACGCGATCCTCGCCACATTCATGCCCTGCTCCGCCTCGGGCATTGCGCATCCCAGAATCACATCCTCAATTTCTTTGGGGTTCAGGCTCGGCACGCGCCCGAGCGCCTCGCGTATCGCCGCCGCCGCCAAATCGTCCGGCCGCGTCGCCCGCAGCGCGCCCTTAAAAGCCTTCCCAACCGCCGTGCGCACCGAACTGACAATCACCGCTTCACGCGCTGCTTCACGCATATTGCACCTCGAAAATAATGGCAGAAAGATCGTCGCGCTTGTTCTTATTGGACGCCACAGGACGCAAAAAAGCAACTACGCCGCGCGCATCCGCCATAACCGTTTCACGTGGCCAGCTCGCCGCACGCGGTGTAATCTATCAGTGTGGAGAACGGCAACGGCCATGGCAACGGACACGGTGGCGCGCCCGCGCAAACGCTTGAGCCCCTCTACCGCGCGTTTTACGAGCCGCGCGCCTTTCCGCAAGTCCAGCGCAAACGCCCCTTCATCCTCGCTCTGGTTCTTTTCGTTCTAACGCTGATCTCTACCCTCGCCGTCGGCTTCGAGTTCTCCATCTCCTACGCGCAAAATCGCGCGCCGTTCTCCGGGCTCGAAAATCCGTTCGCGCCCACTTGGCACGCGCTCACGCATCCGCGCTTGCTGCTCTTGGGCATTCCCTTTTCATTCACCCTCATCGGCATCCTGCTCGCGCACGAGCTCGGCCACTATTTTGCCTGCCGCTACTACCGAATCGACGCCAGCTATCCTTACTTTCTGCCCGCGCCGAGCCTCATCGGCACTTTCGGCGCCTTCATTCGTATCCGCTCGCCGATCTTCAATCGCAAAGCGCTCTTCGACGTGGGCTTTTCAGGTCCGCTGGTTGGCTTCATTCTCGCCGTGCCGATTTTGGCGTTCGGCGTTTACATTTCCAAGGTCGTGCCCAACGCGCAGGCCGGCGCCCTGATCATTTTCGGCAGCCCGCCGCTCATGAAAGTCCTCCTCGCCGTTTTTCATCCCGGCGTGAACCCGCAAAATATTTTACTGAGTCCCATCGCGCTCGCCGCCTGGGTTGGCCTGTTCGCCACGGCGCTCAATCTTCTCCCTATCGGCCAGCTCGACGGCGGCCACATCGTTTACAGCGTCGCCAGCGGCAGCCATCGGCGCATTTCCTTCGCATTCGGCATCGTGCTGGTCGCCATGGGCTTCTTCTTCTGGCCCGGATGGTTCCTGTTCGCTCTGCTCGATGTCCTCCTCTTTTTCGGCTTCCGCCATCCGCCGCTCATCGATCAGTGGACCCCTCTCGACGCAACCCGCCGCGCCTGGGCCGTCGTCGCCCTGATTATTCTTCTCCTTTGCTTCACACCCATGCCTCTCGCCGCCGGACGCTGAAGTCTTGCCGCGCGCTTCGAACTCTCCGTCGCCGATTTTCCTTCCCGTTGATTAGCGGCTTCAAAGCAAGTTGACTGGGTCAACGTCCGCGATCACCGCGCTCTCTGGAATCTTTTTTTCGGCGCAAAACGCCAAGCATCCTTCGAGCGCCTGCGCCAGCAGCCGCCGGTTCGGCGACTTCAGCAAAATCTGAAACCGATACTCGCGCCGCAATTTTGAAAGCGCCGCCGCCGCCGGGCCCAGCACCTTAAGTTCGTCGTGCTTCCGTGAATCGAACCACCCCGCAATCGCACGCGACCAACGAATCGCATTTTCGATTTTCCGATCGCGCACCAGCACGTTCGCCAGCGCCACGAACGGCGGATAGTGCATCACCTGCCGAAAATGAATCTCGCGCTCGAAAAACGCGCTGTAGTCCTGATCCACGGCGTGCTGAATCGCATAGTGCTCCGGATAATACGTCTCGATCAGCACTTCGCCCGGCAAATGCCCGCGGCCTGCGCGCCCTGCCACCTGCGTCAGCAGTTGAAACGTCCGTTCCGCCGCGCGAAAATCCGGCCGCCCCAGCGCCAGATCCGCGGCCACCACGCCCACCAGCGTCACGCGCTCGAAGTCGTGCCCCTTCGCCACCATCTGCGTGCCCACCAGCAAGTCCAATTCGCCGCGCGCGAACGCTCCCAGCACTTTCTGATATTCGCGCTTGGTCCGCACTGTATCGCGGTCCAGCCGCCCGATGCGCGCCTTCGGAAACTGCTCGCGCAGAAATTCCTCCACGCGCTCCGCCCCGTCGCCCACAAAATACAGGTATTGCGATTTGCACTTCGGACATAGTTTCGGCACCGCGCTCGAATACCCGCAGTAGTGGCACTCCAGCCGCGCCCTGCGCTTGTGATACGAAAGCGCGATGCTGCAATTCTTGCACTCCACGCCCGCGCCGCAGCTCCTGCACAGCACGTACCACGAATAGCCGCGCCGGTTGATGAGCACCAGTGCCTGCGTGCCTTCGTCGAATCGCTTCCGAATCGCCGCCACCAGCGCCGCCGAGGCGGGCGCCGACCGATGGCTCGTCTTGAACTCTTCGCGCAAATCCACCAGCTCCACGCTCGCCAGAGGCCGGTCCGCCACGCGCGTCGTCAACTCCAGCAGCTTGTACTTCCCGATTCGCGCATTCTGAAAACTTTCCAGCGACGGCGTCGCCGATCCGAGCAGCGCCACCGCGTTCACCAGACTCGCGCGAACCACTGCCGCGTCGCGCCCGTTGTAGCGCGGCGTTTCCTCCTGCTTGTAGCTCGTCTCCTGCTCTTCATCGACGATGATCAACCCCAAATTCGTCAGCGGTGCGAACACCGCCGACCGCGTCCCCACCACCACCCGCGCTTCCGCGCGCCGCACCCGCCACCATTCGTGCGCGCGCTCCTTGTCCGCCAATCCGCTGTGCAGCACCGCAACCGTCGCGCCGAATCGTGCCCGCACTAGCCGGCTCACCCACAGCGTCAGCGCAATTTCCGGCACCAGCACAATCGCCGTTCGCCCTTGTGCCAGCGCCACTTCCACCGCGCCCAGATAGACCTCAGTTTTGCCGCTTCCGGTGACGCCGTGCAGCAATCCCGCCGCGAATTTTTCCGCCGCCAACCATTCGCGCACCGCCGTGATCGCGTTCTGCTGCTCCGGGTTCAGCACGTTCGCCGGCGGAACGAAATTCGCCTCCCACGGATCTTCCTCCGCCGTGAACGGCTCATCCCACAGCGTCACTTTTCCGTTTTTCGCGAGCCGCGCCAGCACCGCCCGTGACACGCCTTCCTTCAGCAGCATCGCCACGGGTAGAGGCCCGCGCACCGCCGTCAAAATCTCGCGCGCTTTTTCTTCTTTCGCGTCCGCGGCAGCCGCCGCTTCATT
This sequence comes from uncultured Acidobacteriota bacterium, assembly GCA_963811805.1. Classification (GTDB taxonomy): domain Bacteria; phylum Acidobacteriota; class Terriglobia; order Acidiferrales; family UBA7541; genus DAHUXN01. The sequence continues at coordinate 341,132 of CAWESU010000001.1, forward strand.
CCACGCCACGATTTTCTGCACGCGTTCGCTCTTGCGCTCCATCCGCTCGCGCGCCGCAACAATCCCGCGCCGTACCAGCCGCTCCGCCGCTGCCTCGCCACCGGGGATCCTACGCAACTTCGCCGGCGCGACCGCGCCCTTCGCCAATCCCAGCACCTCCAGCGCCTCTAAATCGCGAGCCTCGCCCGCTTCCGCCGCGCCGCGCTCCTTCACCTCCGCGTAAAACTCCTGCCCGTGCTCCGTCAGCACATATTCGCGATGCTCGCGCAGCTCCGCCAGCGGCGGCAGCATCGATCGCAGCGTTTCGCCGATCGGGGCCACGTAATACCGGCTGATCCATTCGCCCAGCGCCAGCAATTCCGGAGTCAGCGCCGGAATCGCGTCCACCACTTCCACAATTTCCTTCGTCTTTTTCCCGCTCTGCGGCTTGGTCGCAAACTTCAACGCCACGCCGGCCATCGCGCGGCTGCCGAACGGCACCACCACGCGGCTGCCGATGATTTCCGCATCCGCCAAATGTTCAGGAATTGCGTACGTGAAGGTCGTTCGCAGCGGAACCGGAAGCGCCACTTCGCAAAATCGCGGAATCATATTTGCAGTTAGTGTAGCAGCATGCCGTAACCCGCCAAACTCGCGTCCCCAAAGCTCACAGCATCACAGCTTCCTACATGCTGACCAGCGCCACGCCCGCAAAAATCAGCGCCACGCCCGCCCACTGCCTGCGCCCGAGCCTCTCCCGCAGAAACACTGCCGCAAACAGCAGCGTCACCACACCATAGAGAGACGCCAGCACCGTCGCGATCGCGATCTCTTCCTGCTTGAACGCGAAATTGTTCGCCACGAATCCCGCCGTGTCCGTCAGCCCCATGAATAAAATCAACCACGCCGTTGAGCCGCGCGGAATTTCCAACCGCTGCCCCAGCGGCCGCAGCAACAACGCCAGCAACAAAAACGAAACCAGCCGTATCACCCACACCGACGCGAATCCGCCGAACACTGGCATCACGCGAAATCCCAAAATCCAATAGTTCACGCCGAACACTAGCGCCGCCGTCAGTGCCCATGGCACTCCCCGCAGCAAATGCGCGCGATGGTCGCGCGCGGACACCGCTGCATCTCCCACGCTCGCGCCGTCCTTCGCCGGCAGCGCCACCGCCGCGATAATCACTCCAATAATCACCGCGGTCACACCCAGCGCGTGCGCGCGGGTCAGTCGCTCTCCAGTCGAAATCGCCAGCACCACCGTCAGCGCCGGATAGCTCGACGCAATCGGCGACACCAGCGCCAGCATGCCGATCTCGAACGACCGGTACAGCGCTAGCGCGCCCAGCGCGCTCAAAATTCCCGCCAGCACGATCCACGCCCAGACGCTCCACCGGAATGCAGGAAAAAATCTCGCCCAGTGCCCCGTCGCCGCCATGCCCACCGTGAGCGCGACGAATCCCGTCAGTTGCATGAACAGCAACGCCCGCAGCGCGCCCGTGCGCCGCGTCGCGAATCGCGCCGCGAAATCCGCTATGCCCCAGTTGAACGCCGCCGCCAATCCCAGGAAAATTCCCACCCTCACTCCGCAAAACGTTTTCTGCACAGCAAAATGCGAAATTCTGCGCATCAGCGCGCAGTCGCAAAACGTTTAATGTAGCAGGAATTCTTCTAGCTTCTGGCGGGAACTTTCAGTCCGAGGTGCGCCATCACTTTCTTCAAATCTTCCCACACGTCGCCCTTGGCGTTCGGATTCCGAAGCAAATACGCGGGATGATACGTGGCCATCATCGGAATCCCACGGAACTCCAGCCACTGCCCGCGGAGTCGCGAAATCGATTGCTTCGCGCCGTAGAGCGCCTGAAAAGCAATCGCGCCCAGGCAAACCACCGCTTTCGGCTCGATCACCGCGAGCTGCCGGTACAAAAACGGCGAACACGTCTCCATCTCGTCCGGCTCGGGTGCGCGGTTTTCCGGCGGCCGGCACTTCACCACGTTGCAGATGTAAACATCTTCGCGCTTCAGCCCCATCGCTTCGATCATCTGCGTCAGCAATTTTCCCGCGCGCCCCACGAACGGCAGGCCCTGAATATCCTCGTCGCGTCCCGGCCCTTCGCCCACAAACACGAGGTCCGCGCGCGCGTTCCCGGCGCCGAAAACAATTTTATTGCGCTGCTGGCATAGCCGGCATCGTTTGCAATCGCCGATGTCTTCGCGTATGCGCTCGAGCGTATCGTTTTCGATGCGCGCCCCGGCCTCGAAAAGCGAAGCGGATTTTATGACCGGCAGCGGTGCCGCCGGCACAGGCGCGGAAGCTTGCAGCTTCGCGCGCATCGCTGCGCTGCTCGTTGGAACATATGTTGCCGTAACAGGAAGGGCGCTCGTGGTCGAAGAATCCGGCGCCCTGCCGCTCGCAGGCACAGCGCGGTCCAGGTAAAAAGAGGAAATTCTCAGTTCGCTAAAATATTCCAGCCATGCCTCGACGTTCGCGCGCGCTTCGCCCTTCACTTCACGCCCTTACGCAATTCCATCACGAAATCCAAGATTCGGTTGGCCACGTCGAACTTCGACATTTTCGGCAGCGCCACTTCCCTGCCATCGCGAAAAAAGAAAGTCACCACATTCGTATCCGTGTCGAACCCCGCGCCTTCCTGCGTCACATCGTTGGCCGCGATCATATCCGCGCCCTTCGCCGCCAGCTTGCGCCGCGCGTTTTCCGCCAAGCGCTCCGTCTCCGCCGCGAACCCCACCAGAATACGCGCATCTTTTTCGCGCCCCAGCTCCGCCAGAATGTCCGCCGTAGGCTCCAGCTCCAGCACCAACCGTCCTTCGCTGCGCTTGATTTTCTGCGCGCCTCGCGCCGCGGGACGGTAATCCGCCACCGCCGCCGCCATAATCACCGCGTCCGCATCCTTGGCCCGCTCGCGCACCGCAACGTGCATCTCTTCCGTCGACCGCACCGGAACCCAATCCACTTCATTCGGCGCACGCAGCTCCGTCGGCCCGCTCACCAGCGTCACGTGCGCGCCGCGACGCGAAGCCGCGTCCGCCAACGCGTAACCCATTTTCCCCGACGACCGGTTCGTCAGCATCCGCACCGGATCCACATCTTCAATCGTCGGCCCCGCCGTCACCACAATTTTCACTCCGTCCAAATCGTGCCGCAGCCCCAGCGTCTCGCAAACCGCGCTCGCAATCGCTTCAATTCCCGCCAGCCGCCCCGGCCCCACCATTCCGCACGCCAGATAACCCTCATCCGGCTGCACCACGCGCACGCCGCGCGCCCTCAGCGTTTCCAGATTCTTCTGCGTCGCCGCATGCTCCCACATATTCACGTTCATCGCCGGCGCCACAATCACGGGAGCCTTCGTCGCCAGATAAAGCGTGGTCAGAAAATCGTCCGCGATGCCATTCGCCAGCTTCGCCAGAATGTCCGCCGTCGCCGGCGCAATCACCAGCAAGTCGATGCGCTGCGCCACGGCAATATGCTCGATCGCGCTTTCCAGATTCGCCGTCGCCTGTTTCTCGCCAAAAAGCTCGGTGATCACTCTCTCGCCGGTCAGCGCCGCAAACGTCAGTGGCGTCACGAACTCCTGCGCCCCGCGCGTCATCACCACCTGCACCGCGAGCTTCTCCTGCTGCAGCCGGCGCACCAGCTCCGCGGCCTTGTACGCCGCCACTCCTCCGGAAACTCCCAGCGCCACTCGCATCAATTCACCGCCGCGTCCAAACATGCGGCCCTCGCGAAAATCTACTCCTTACTTGCGCTTCCCGTCCTCGTCCGTTCCTTCCATACCCTCCGGCAAATCGAATTCCAACAGCCCTTTCTGCATTTCCTCTTCCGCGACCCGCGTGTACTTGTGATTCCTTGGATTGTCGACCAGCGGTCGGCCCCCGGCCATCAGCTGCCGGGCGCGCCGCGCAACCAGTACGACGTATGCAAATTTGCTCTCAGGTGGCTGGCTAAAAACGGGCATAAGCGCTTTATCCTCCGAAGGATTTCAGTATCTGACGAACGCGTTCGCGATTTCGTTTCGTTTCCGAGCGCGCTCCCAACGCAATGGCCCGGACCGCTTCGCCCGCTCGGTCGACATCTTCATTGATCACCACGTAATCGTAATCCACGTAACGCTCCATCTCCAAGCGCGCTCGTTCCAACCGCCGGCTGATTTCATCCTCGCCGTCCTGCCCGCGCGCGCGAATCCGCTTTTCCAGCTCCTGCCTCGACGGCGGCACGATGAAAATCGCAATCGACTCCGGCAATTTCTGGCGTACCTGCTCCGCGCCCTGGACGTCGATCTCCAACACTAAATCGCGCTTCCGCGCGCGCGCTTCCTCCAGCCATTTTTTCGGCGTCCCGTAGCTGTGCATCCCAAAGACGCACGCATGCTCCAGAAATTCCCCGCGCTCCACCATTCGCTGGAACTCTTCGTCGGAAACAAAATGATACCACTGTCCGTCCTTTTCTCCCGCACGAGGTGGTCGCGTCGTTGCCGAAATCGAAAGCATCGTTCCCGGCAGCTCCAGCAATTTTTTCACAAGCGTTGATTTGCCTGACCCCGAGGGCCCCGACACGATCAAGATCAGCGGTTCGTAGGAATCGGCCATCGTCATTCGACGTTCTGCACTTGCTCGCGCAGTTTTTCGATCTCCGATTTCAATGCCAGCCCCAATTGCGTCACTTCGAGCCCGTCCTCGTCCGCTCCGTTCGACTTCGACAGCAGCGTATTCGCCTCGCGCTGCATCTCCTGCAGCAAGAAATCCAGCTTCTTGCCGATCTCTCCGCCCGCATCCAGCAAAGCGCGGAACTGTTTCACGTGGCTGCGCAGCCGCGTGATCTCTTCGGTGGTGTCGTTGCGTTCCGCCGCAAACGCCGCCTCTTGCGCCACGCGTGCCGGGTCCGCCTCGTAATCTCCCAGCAGTTCCTTCATTCGCGCTTCGAGTTTTCGTGCGTATGCCGGCCGCGCCCGCTCCGCCAGCGTCTCGATGCGTCCGGTCACCTCTTCCACCGACGTCAGCCGTCGCGCCAGCTCCTCGCCCATCGAGTGCCCTTCTGCGCGCCGCATCTCGTCCAATTGATCGATTGCCGTCGTCAATCCCGACCGTACCGCCGCCGCAAGTTTCTGCACTTCCTCCTGCGGAGGCGCCGACGACGCCACGCCCGGCAATCGCAAGATCGCCGTCACGTCCGGCTCCGATTCCACGCCGAATTCTTCGCCCAGCGTTCGCGCCGCCGTCAAATACGCCGCGGCCACTTCGCGGTTGATCGTCACCGCGTTGGTTTTCGCCGCCTGCACCTGCAGCGTCACTTCCACATGCCCGCGCCGGAAGCGCTCCTGCACTCCTTTGCGTATTTCCATTTCCAGCGCGTCCCATCCTTCCGGCATCCGCACCCGCACGTCCAAGAACCGGTGGTTCACACTGCGCATGCTCAACAGCACCGCCCATCCATCCTTTTCCACTCGCGTCTGCGCGTATCCGGTCATCGATCGCAACATGGGCCGTGGCATTTTACACGGGTCCGGCCGGCATAGCCGGCTCGATTTCTTGAAATTGCAGATTGTACAGCCGCGCGTACGCGCCGTTCCGCGCCAGCAGTTCTTCGTGCGTCCCGCGCTCCCTGATCGTTCCCTCTTCCAGCACGACGATCGTGTCCGCCCGCCGCACCGTCGACAATCGGTGCGCAATCACGAACACCGTGCGGTTCTCCATCAAATTATTCAGCGCCCGCTGCACCAGCATCTCCGCTTCCGTGTCCAGTTCCGAAGTCGCTTCGTCCAGAATCAATATCGGCGCATCCTTCAGCAAAGCGCGCGCGATCGCCAGCCGCTGCCGCTGCCCTCCCGAAAGCCTCTGCCCGCGGTCCCCGATTCGCGTCTGATATCCCTGCGGCAATTGCGTGACGAATTCGTGCGCCAGCGCCGCCTTCGCCGCGGCCACCACGCGCGCCTCTGGCAAATCCGGCCGGCCGTAGCACAGATTATTCCAGACCGTGTCGTTGAACAGGATCGTCTCCTGCGTCACGATGGCCATCTGCTCGCGCAGCGAACGCAGATTCACCGCGCATACGTCCTGCCCGTCGATGCGCAGCGTTCCCATCGTTGGATTGTGAAATCGCGGCAGCAGGTTCACCAGCGTCGTTTTCCCCGCGCCGCTCGACCCCACAATCGCCAGCACGCTTCCCGCCGGCACGCGCATATTGATGTTGTGCAAAATCACCGGCCCGCTCTCATACGCGAATCCCACGTCATCGAACGCCACTTCCCTCGAAAACCGCGGCAAAATCGCCGCGCCGTTCTTCTCCGCGATTTCTTCTTGCAGCCCCAAAAATCCCGTCACCTGCAGCGATGCGCCCGCCGCCAGTTGAAATTGGTGATACAAACTGCCGATTCTTTTGATCGGCGTGTACGCGTTGAAAAGCGCAAAAATGAAGCTCACCACCATGCCGCTCGTCATCACGTTTCGCCGGATTTCGTCGCGTGCATACAGCAGCAGAACCACAAACACCACTGCGCCCAACAAATCCATCATCGGCGACGTCACCACGTACGCCTTCACCCAGCGCATGTTTTCGCGCAAAAGCCGCCGCGCCGTTTCCCGGAACTTCTGAATCTCGAAATCCTCCATCCCGAACGCTTTCACCACGCGGTTCCCGCTCACCGTCTCCTGCAGAATCTGGCTCAGATCCGCTACACGCGTTCGCGTATTCTGCACCGACTTGCGGATTCTCTGCCCCAGCCGCCCCACTGGATACACCACCAGCGGAATCACAATCGCCGAGCCGATCGCCAGCCGCCAATTCAGCACCAGCATCACGCACACAAACGCCGCCAGCGCGAAAATCTGCTGGAAGAAATCCGCGAGATTTTCCGAGAGCGCCGTGCGCACCTGGTCCACGTCGCTGATCGCCGCGGACATCACCCGTCCCGTGGGATTGAGCTGGAAAAATCCGATCGGCTGCCGAACCAGCTTCTCATACACCTGATTCCGCAGGTCCGTCACGCCTGCGTGTCCTGCGTACTGAATCATGGTGCTGCCGAAAAACTCCGCGATGGCCTTCGCGAAGAAAATCACCACCAGGCAAATCGCGAACACCGTCCCCACGTAATGAATGCGCGACGGCAGAAACGAATTCAGATAAATCACATGGTTGCTGCCCGGCAACGTAATCAACTTTACTTTTGTCGCCGTGCTGTGGGGATTCAAAATCACGTCCCAGGCCGGAATAATCATCAGCGCGATCAGCCCCTGACAAAGTCCCACGATGCCCAACAACACCACGCCGACGACCAGTTGCAGCCGATACGGCCGCACGAACTGGAACAATCCACGCAGCTCAGAGGAAAGTTTCACGCGCCTCGCTTCTCATCCAACGATTTAGCCTGCTGCAAATTCGCCGCGCCGCCCCGCGCGGTGCTTATGATACCGAACGTTCCAGGTCCCGGTGCTCCAGTTTTGTCGTGTAGCCCCGTTTCGCCAATGCCTTCGCCACTGCCTCCGCCATCATCACCGAACGGTGCCGCCCTCCCGTACATCCAAACGCAATCGTCAAATAACTTTTTCCCTCGCTGATGTAATGCGGAATCAAATATTTCAGCAGCCCGTCGATGCGCCGCAAAAATTCCCCGGTCTGCCTGAACGACCGGATGTACCGCGCCACCCGCGCATTTTTCCCGCTGTACGGCCGCAGTTTCGGCACAAAGTGCGGATTCGGCAAAAATCGTACGTCGAAAACCAAATCCGCATCCGCCGGCAAGCCGAATCGGTACCCAAAGCTCACCAGCGACACCAGCAGCGGCTTTCGCCCTGCCTTTTGAAATCGATCGATGATGAATTTCCGCAATTCATGCACCGTGAATTTCGTCGTGTCGATCACCAGATCCGAAATCTGCCGGATCGGCGCCATCTGGCTGCGTTCCAGCCGGATTCCCTCAGCCACCGAAAATTCCGCGCCCATCGGATGCGGCCTGCGCGTTTCGCTGAATCGCCGCGCCAGCGCCTCGTCGCTCGCCTCCACAAAAACCAGCGTCGTGCGATACTCCCGCCGAAGCCGCCGGTAAACCTCCGGCAATTTCTTCAGTTGTTCGCCTTCGCGCGCGTCCACCAGCAGCGCCGCTCTCTGGAATTCGTCGCTGTTCATCGACTGCTCGGCAAAGGAGGGAATGAAAGAAACCGGAAGATTGTCCACGCAGTAAAAGCCCAGGTCTTCGAACGTGCGTAGAACGGAACCTTTCCCCGAACCGGAGAGCCCGGTCAGGATGACTAGCTGTCGGTTTTCTTGCGTATGCCGCGGCGCCACTGAGGCTGCCCGTCAGTCCTTCTGCCGGCGCTGATGCGTACTGGGAATGCGCAGGTCTTCCCGATACTTCGCCACCGTACGGCGCGTGACGTGAATTCCCTCTTCGTCCAATCGCTTGGCGATCTGCTCGTCGGTCAACGGGTGCGTCGCGTCCTCTTCCTCGATCATCTTTTTCACCCGCCGTTTCAACGACAGCAGCGACATGTCCCCGCCCTGCGGCCCGTTCACGGATTCCGAGAAAAAGTAGCGCAGCTCAAAAACTCCCTGCGGCGTGTGCGAGTATTTGTTGGCCACCGCGCGGCTCACCGTCGACGGATGCACGCCCACTTCTTCTGCTACTTCCTTGATCATCATCGGCTTCAGGTGGTCCACGCCGTATTCCAGAAAATCTTTTTGCCGCCGCAGAATCGATTGGCACACGCGCACGATGGTGTGCTTGCGCTGCTCGATGTTTTTCATCAGCTGTACTGCCGCGGTGAAGCGCTCCTTCACGTAATTCCGCACGTCGCGGTCTGCCGCGTCTCGTTGCAGCAATCTTCGGTACACCGGGCTCAGCCGCAATTGCGGCAAATCATCATCGTTCAAAAACGCTTGCCATTCCCCGTCCACCTTGCGGAATTGCACGTCCGGCTCGACCAGCCTCGGCTCCGTTTTGTTGTAGCGCAGCCCGGGCTTGGGATCGAGCCGCTTGACCACGTCCACTGCGCGTTTCACTGCCTCGATTGGCCGGTTCAGCGCCCGCGCGATCTCCTTCAGCTGGTTGTTCTGCAGCATTTTCAAGTGCTCGGAAACCACTTGCTGCGCCAGCGTATTTTGCGGGTCGATCAGTTTCAATTGCAGCAGCAAACATTCCCGCAAATCCCGCGCCGCCACGCCCGGCGGATCGAATTCCTGCACCACCGCCAGCGCCTCTTCCACGTCATCCGCGGGATAGCCGTTGCTCTGCGAAATGTCCTCCAGCGTGGTCATCAGATAACCGTTCTCGTCCAGGTTCCCGATGATCAGTTCCGCCGCTTTGCGCACCTCTTCGCTGCAAATGCTCACGCTCAATTGCCACAGCAGGTGATCCGCCAGATTTTGCGACGACGACAGGAACTTCTCGAATCCCGGCTTCTCGTTTTCCTCCCGTTCGCTGCCCGAGCCGCTCGCCGCCGCGGTATCCAGGTACTTTGTGAAAAAAGAACTGATGTCGAATTCATCGAACGGATTCGCGCCCTCCGTCTCCGGCACTTTTTCCGTTTCTTCCTTCACGAACGTCTCGTCCGTGTAATCCTCGCTGACTACCCCGTCGTCCCCGAGCACTTCCAGCATCGGGTTTTCCGTGATCTCCTGATTGATCATCTCGCGCAGCTCCAGTCGGTTGAGCGCCAGCACGCTCACCATCTGCACGAGCCCCGGCGTCAAAATCTGCTTTTGCGCCAGCCGGAGATTCAGTTTCGGTTGCAGCCAGTTCATCGCGTCGTCTTCACGAAATCAGTTCAATCGAAAATTGTCGCCCAGATACAATCGCCGCACTTCCGCGTCGTTGCTCAACTCTTCCGGCGTCCCCGCGCTCAAAATCTTTCCTCCATGAATGATGTACGCGCGGTCCGTTACCGCCAGCGTCTCGCGCACGTTGTGGTCCGTCACCAGCGCTCCGATTCCCGCCGCGCTCAGCTCCGCGATGATTTTCTGCAAATCCATCACCGTCAGCGGATCGATTCCCGAAAAAGGCTCGTCCAGCAAAATGAACGACGGATGCAGCGCCAGCGATCGCGCAATTTCCAGCCGCCGCCGCTCGCCTCCTGAAAGCATGTACCCTTTGCTGTTGCGTATTCCTTCCAACCCCAGTTGCGCCAGCAATTCTTCCACGCGGTCGCGCCGCTGCTCCGCCGTGATTGGCAGCGTTTCCAGCACCGCGAGCAGATTTTCTTCCACGGTCAGCTTGCGAAAAACGGAGGGTTCCTGCGGAAGATAGCTGATGCCGCTGCGCGCCCGAAGATACATCGGAAGGTCGCTGATGTCTTCGCCGTCCAGCAGGACTCGCCCGAAATCCGGCCGCGCCAGCCCTACCAGTATGTAAAACGTCGTGGTCTTGCCTGCGCCGTTCGGGCCGAGCAGCCCAACCACTTCACCCTGCCGAATCTCCAAACTGACGTTATCGACGACCGTGCGGCCTCGATAGGCTTTTTTCAACTCCGCGGCTTGGAGCTTCGACATGCCCGTTCATTTCTCTGCTCGGTGCTTGGTGATGGTTCACGACTCGTTTTGCGAGTCACCAAGAATCGTATCACTCGCTAAAACGAAGGTCAATTCACCACCCCTCTTCGTGTTCCAGAACTGTCCGCTCTTTTCAAGATTTCTTCCTCTTCGCGCCCCGTTCCGCCTGCCCGGATAACTCCGCGGGGCGCGATGCATTGGGTTTAACTTGTCACTCGTCACTTGTCACCGCTTCTAGTATTTCTCGTCTTGGTGTTTGCTCATGCTTCGCGAATCGCTTTGCGAATCCACGAGAATCGAATCGTTCGCCAAAAAAAATGTTAGCTCACGGCCGGTCGTCGTGTTTCCCGAACTGTCCTGGAGCGTCGGTTTCCCCCCCGACAAAATAAATTTCCCCTCGCGCGCCACGTATTCTCCGCGCTCCGCCGTGCCGGTGCGTCCGTTCTCCTGGATGCGCACCTTACCGGCGGCGATTGCTCGCTCCATCGTTTGCTGATTATTTCCATCTTTCGAAAACAGCATTTCCAGAGTTTGGCTGGTCATCCTGCCCTCTGACGATTGCGCCTCCACGCCTCCGCTCCAATCCATCTTCCCGGAATCGCTCCAGTAATCCACCTTCGGCGCATGCACCTGCCAAAGAACCGGCGCGGATTTCTTTCCGGTCTGCTTCGCGTTGGCCGCCCCTGTTGGCGACCCGTTTGCTGCAGTATCGTGCGGCGCTTCCACAAACGCTCCCAGGGCGTCGCCCCGCGCCTCCACGCGATTCTCGTCCTGCCAGAATTCGATCGCCTGCGCCTGCAGCACGTCGGAGCCCTCCCACAATCGCGCGTGTCCGGAAAAAATGGCATGGCCACCTTTGGATGAATTCGTGGGTAAATTGCCCGATGAATTGGTCGGCACATTTGCATTCGACGATTTTGCCGGCGATGTCCCGTTCATCTCATCCGCGGAGATTTGCACGCCGCCCGCCACGCCCACAGCGGCATTTTCCTTCTGCCCCGTGAACGTCGCTGCCACCTTGCCGCTCGCGCGCATTTCATCCGTCGCCTGATTCATCTCGATTTTCGTGGCCGTTAAGTGCGACGCGGAATCCTCCACCGACGCGGAGCCCGCGAGAACCATCTCGTTTGTCGCGCGCGAAAGCTGTGCCGTTTTTGCTTCGCCGATCTTGTCCCCTTGGCGGAATCTCACGTTTCCACTTTCGTCGATCGTTTCCCAATTTCCATCGGAACCGAAACGCACCTCCAGATTTTGCGCCGTAGTCGTTTGCGCCGGATCGGAGCCCAGCTCCCGCTCCACGCGCACTCCGGCACTTCCGTGCAGTTCGCTCAGTTGGCTCTGCCCGTCGAAGACCGCGCTCAGCTTTCCACCTTCCAGTTCCGCGGTTTCGTTCGGCTCGGCCATCTCCATTTTCCCGGACGCCAGCGTTTCCGCGCTCGTGATTCTCTGGCCGTCGCCGCGCTCGTTCGCCGCCAACTCCACGCGCAAGCTCTGCGTCGCCAGATTTCCACGCTTGGCGCCTTGACTCGTTTCTGCTTTCACGTCTCCCTGCGCGAGAATCTCTTGCGGCCTGTTTCCCGCGCTGCTCGAGCTCATCAATACTTGCGCGTGTTGCGCCGACAAACGATTCTCGCCGTCGCGCCCGCTCGATTCCCCGTGCACATTTTCATCGGCGCTGATTTTCTGGATCGTTCCATCAGGCGAGAGATCCGCCGTCATCTCATCCGCCGCGAGTAGAACTTTCCCGCGTGCGCCATTCGCGGCGATCTCTGGATTCCCTGTTGCTACCGCGCGCACCGGTTGCATCGCGGCATCCAGTTGCAGATCCAATGTACCGGATGTCAGTTTCTCCATTTCTTGTTGTACGCGAACTGGTCCGGAGAGTCGCAGCAGATTTTTGCTGCGGTTAAATTCCAGCGCGCTGCTCGTCACCTGTACCGGAACGGCCCCGGATTTCTTCGGTGGAGTGATTTCGAGCTGCACATTTTTTTCCAGCGTGGCTTCTTCGCTCTGCGGCTCGTACACCAGGCCCACACCTTTTCCCTCGCCGCCGGAAAATTTCAGCGTGACCGGTTTGTCCGTCGACACTTTTCCACTGTCGTGCTCGAACAAAATGTCGCTGGTCTCCAAATGCAATTCGCTTTTTTGCGTGCCATTTCCCTGCTGTGAGTTTTGCCCTGCAGCATCTTGTTGCGCTGCGATGCTCTGCGCAGGAGTGGTGGACGCAGTGTTCTTTTTCATCGCTCGCTCTTGCAAGCTGGCGTTTTGCGCTGGCGTTTTTTGCGTCGAGCTTTTCGCATTGCCGCTTTGCTGCGCGGAAGTTTTTGCGTCGCGCAAATCGATCTGCACCGCGCCTTGGCAGCGAATGCTCCCCGTATCCGGCTCGTAGCTGCATTCGCCCGCCCGCACCGAATCGTTGCGATCGCCCCGCGGCCCGAAAATTGTGATCTCCACATTTTCCAGCAGGCTGCGATTTTCATCTTTGAATTGTGTGGCCTGCGACGCGTGCACAGTGAAAAGCGTTCGCGTGCCGACGACGCGCGAAAACCCGAAGCTGGCGGATTGCTGCGCGACGGTTGCAGGAACCGGCGCGAAAGTTTTTCCGCGCGCGCGCTCGCGCGCCCGCCGCTGCAAGTAAACGCCGAGTACCAGCACGCAAATCGCAACCGCGACGCCTGCGGACCAGCGCGCGTAGCGCGCTGCTTCGCGGTTGCGCATGCCGGCGATCTTGCGTGAAGGCATAAGGAGTTAGAAGCCGAGTATAGGAAAGGGGATGGAGGGCGACAACTTGATTGGGCGGAGAGGTGCGAGGCGAGCGTAGTACCAGTACGGGGTGCGGCGGACAAATTGGCTCTTTTCGACAGGCAAAACTACAAAAATTGGACTGGTAAGCAGGCCATTGAAAAATGCGAATTTCGGCGACGTTCTCGGGCGCGGAATTTTGGAATTTGCGAAATGCTTGGGAAAAACGCAAATTTGTGGACCGTGATTGCCGCCGGACCGGAGTGGCGGCAAGAGGGCGCGGGCAGGCCAATTCTCAAAAAACGAGGAAAAATCGGGTTATAGAACCAGGCCATTCGTATAGACGCTCGATAGGGGCCAGGAGTGGCCCTTATGCGCGGGTGAAAGAGGCTCAGGGAGGTCCGGCGTGGGGCCGGCAGACCCGTTCGCCAGGGAGTCTTCGGACGACGAAACAAAGACGACATCGCGCAGAAAGCGCGCGAAAAGGAAGCTAAACGAGAAGATGACCTTTAGCTAGCGGAAGCCGGGTACTGATGCGGTCTGTCTTGGCACGGTGTGGTGATTTTGCGCCGAGGGGGATGGCGAGGTCTGTTAGTATTTCGGCGAAGCGGCGTGGGAGGGGCGCGATGGAGGAATTCTGGCGGGATTTGCGTTTCGCGTGGCGCTCGGCGGTGCAGAATCCCAGCTACTCGTTACTGATCGTTGCGGTGTTGGCCATCGGCATCGGCGCGAACACGGCGATCTTCGGTCTCGCGAACGCGGCATTTTTTCGCGCGCTTCCTTATCCACACGCCGAACGACTCGCGTTTCTTTGGCAGAACAACCAGCGCACCGGAGAAAGCAAAGGCGCGGTTTCGTATCCCAATTATGCGGACTGGCGCGCGCAGTCGCGCAGCTTCGAGGACATGGCGTTCATCATGTTCGCGAACGAGGTTCTGAACGGCGGCGGCACGCAAGAGATGCTGATTGGCGCGAACGGTCCAGAACGCGTCGGCGCAGCGGTGGTCTCGACGAATTTCTTTTCCGTGATGGGCGTGAATCCAATTCTTGGCCGCACGTTCGCAGCCGACGACTCCATGCGCGGCAAGACGAGCGTGGTGGTCATCAGTTACGCGCTGTGGAAATCGCGCTTCGCCGGCGACCCGCGCGCGATCGGGCGGCGGCTGGGGTTTAGCAACAACGAAGGCGACACGATCATCGGCGTGATGCCACGCGGCTTCGCGTTTCCGCCGGGCACGCAATTGTGGAAGCCGCGCGAAGTGGAGTCCGCTTTTTCCCTCGGAAAGTTGGACATGCGGCAGTATCCCAACATGGGCGTGATCGGCAGGCTGAACGCGGGGGTGAGCTGCGCGCAGGCGCAGAGCGAGATGGACACGATTGCCAATCGCCTGGCGGCGGAATATCCGAAGGACGATAGCGGCATCGGGATTCGCGTCGTGCCGCTGCGCGAGCAGCTTTCGCAGAAAGTCAGTCAGGGGCTGCTGGTCCTGTGGGGCGCAATCTTCGGAGTGCTGCTGATTGCCTGCCTGAACGCAGCAAACTTGATGATGGCGCGCGCGGCAGGAAGGCAAAAAGAAATCGCGGTGCGCTTTTCGCTGGGCGCGACACGCGGCCGAATTGTTCGGCAATTCTTTGCGGAAAGCCTGCTGCTGGCCGGCGCGGGGGCCACGGCGGGATTCTTTCTGGCGTTTTGGAGCGTGGCGCTGGTTGCGAAATTCGATCCGGATATCGCGCGGCTGGGCGGGAGCGTGCTTGACGCGCGGGTGCTGCTCTACACAATCGGCGTCGCCGCGTTTACGGCGCTCTTCTGCGGCGTTCTGCCGGCATTTTCCGCTTCGCGACTCGATTTGAATCGCGCGCTCAAGGAAACATCGTCTGGCGCAGCCTCGCGCGGCACGCAGTTCATTCGCAAGATGCTCATCCTTGCGGAAATATCGCTGGCATTCGTGCTGCTGGCGGGGTCGGGCCTGTCCATTCGGAGCCTCTGGCAGATTTTTTCCGTGAATCCGGGCTTCGACGCGGAAAAAGTCTACAGCCTGCGCATCTATTATCCGCCAATGAAGGGCACAACCGACGACGCGAACGCACGCTTCGTGGAAATCATGGACCGCATTCGGGCGTTACCGGGGGTGAGCGCCGTGGGCTCGACTTCCAATGTTTTGTTTCCTGGCGAAATGTATCAGGTTCCTTTCGTGATTCCGGGACGTCCGAGTCCTGCCGGCCAGACAGAGGTGGTCTGCAACGGAGAGGCCAATCCGGATTTTTTCCGCGCCATGGGCATACCGCTTGTGCGCGGCCGCATATTCACCGATGCGGACACGCCACGAAGCGCGCCACCGGTGATACTGATCAACGAAACCATGGAGCGGCGCTATTGGCGGAATGAAGATCCGATTGGAAAGCAGTTCAAATTCAACGATCCAAATTTCCCGAGCCCTTCATTTACCATCGTTGGCGTTGTGGGCGACATTCGGCAAGACGGACTGGAAAAATCCGCCGCCGCGATGACTTACGTTCCCGACTCGGGCTACTTCGCGGATGATCTGGTCGTCCGCTCGGCCGGCGACCAGAAAAGTTTGGTCGCGGCCATCAAGGATCAAGTCAAGGCCGTCGATAAGAATCTCGCCGTGGACCACTTCCGGGCAGTCAGCGAAATTCTTTCCACGCATGAGTCACAGCGGGAATTCAACGCGTGGCTGCTGGGCGCGTTTGCGTTCATCGCGCTGCTGCTGGCGGCGGTGGGAATTTACGGCAGCATTTCCTACTGGGTGAAGCAGCGGACGCAGGAGATCGGCGTGCGCATGGCGCTGGGCGCGCAGCCGGGGAATATTTTCAAGCTGGTGATTGGCCGTGGGATGGGCGTGATTGTTGTGGGGCTCGCGCTGGGGGTGGGCGGGGCGCTGGCGCTCACGCGTTTTCTATCGACGATGCTATTCGGCGTAGGCGCGGAAGATCCTCTGACGTATACGGCGGTGGCGGTTCTGCTGGCAGGCGTGGCCTTGGCCGCGTGCTATTTCCCGGCGCGGAGGGCGACGGAAGTGGACCCGCTGGTGGCGTTGCGCTACGAGTAGATTTTTTCGTCGACCGCAAAATGGCGGCATCGGCCCTATGAGTCGTGAGAGCGGGTGCCGAGGACCACGCCGTCGCGGTAGAGTCCCAATTCCAGGACGGCGGGAGTTCCCTCCTCTTCAAACTGCAGACCCAATTCGTCGGAGCTTGCCAGTTCCGTAATGTGGCGGCGGAGGACGACCGCCGCAACCACGAGCACCACAAGCACGCCGACCATCAGGATCGGTTTGTAAAGAGCTTGCTGTTCGAAGATGACGCTCTGCGCGATGAGAGACATCAGCACAACCACGGCCACGACGACCATATGCACTTGCGATTTCCCCGGCAGATACGAGCAGGTAAAAGGAATTTTGCGGAAGCCCAAGAGGGCGACGTCGGCGAGAATGATTCCGAGCAGGCCCAGCACGAGTACGTGGGCCGCGGCCTGGCGCCATGGCCACAGCCAAAAACATACGGCCGCGGAAACGAGCCAGGCGGGCGCCACGGAGAGCAAGAGCAGCACGCGGCGGGTGGCGGCGAGGATTTTCCCGGCGTCGTGCACGCCGACGGAGCGGAAGATCCAGTTGGCGCGCAGCTCCAAGGGAAAAGCGAAGACGACGCGTGCTCCCAAGATCGCGAGCACCAGCATGGTGATGCTGGCCGCGAGAAGAGGCGTGGTCGGCTGATGCCAGAGGTTGATGGCCGGCGCGCCGGGAAGCGGCTCCGGCGCGATCAGCGGCAGCAGCAGAATGGTGAACGCTAGGCCGATTCCCAAATAAAAGGCAAAAATCAAGCGATGCTGGCGGCTACGCGCGAGCGTGCGCAGGCAGAATTGGCCGATGGCGGTTTGCAGCGCGTCGCCGAAGTGCGGCAGCCACGGGAAGCCGCGCGCGCCGGAGGTGATGTCGGGCTCCTCGACGATCAAGCGGATGGTGCGCAGATAGGAAAGCGCGTAGGCCACGGCGGCGGCGATTGCGGCGGTGGCCAGTCCCAGCCAAGCGCGGCGAGCGAGCGGCGCGAGCCCGGGATGCAGGGAGCCATTCAGTTGATGGAAGAGGCCCAAGAACCAATACGTGGGCACGCAGAGGAGCAGGCGGTGGTTTTCGGGTGCCGCGAGCATCTGCAGACCGTCGACGGGAGGCTCGAGGAAGTACGCGGAGACGAATAAGCAGAACGCGGCCATTTGCAGAAATCCCGAGGCGCGCAGGAAGAGGCGGCGCGGGAGGATTTGCGCGGCGAAGCCTTGGAGGGCGAGGAGGCCGCAATAAATAAATGCGCCGGCGGCGAGCATGGTGAGCCAATAAGCCGCGAAGGAACGCGCATCACCGATGAGGCCACTGCCTCTTACGGAAAAGACGAATGGCCAAGTGAGGCCCGCGGCGCAGTGCAGCAGAACGACGACGAGGGCGAGCGCCGTGGCAGTCGCCGAGACTTTGGCGAGGAACATAGTGCGCGCGCGGACGGGCAGCGGCACCAACACCAGAACGTCGCGGCGATCCGGAAAAATGGAATCCCAACTGAGCACCGCGAATATGCCGACGACCAGCATGGTGGTGGAGATGAGGATGTCCTCCATGAGCAGGGCAACTTTGAGAAGCGCCGCGGGAGGGAGATTTTTGTCGGTCAGAAGGGCGCCCAAACCAAGGCTCATACTGATGACGATGAGCAGCGCGGCGAATTGTCCGAGCAGTTTATTGGCGTCGCCCAGGGCGGAAGCGGAGAGGACTTCGAGATCGACCATGCGGAAAAGGAACTGACGGTAGAGCACGCGAAACTGCGATTTGGTCTCAGCGCCGCTCATGCGCGAATCAGGTCCGCAATCTGACGCGAAATGGCAGCGGTGTCCTGTTCAACGGCGAGCTGCGAAAAAATGCCTTCCAGGGTGGGCACGGCCATCAGCGTGCGCAAGCGCTCGATGGAGTCGTCGGCTACGATTTTGCCGCGATTCAAAATCACGACGTGCGAGCAGACGCGCTCGACGGTTTCCAGTTCATGAGAGCTGAACAGCACGATCTTTCCGCGCGATGCCAATTCCTGAAGCAAACTGCGCAGCACCAGCACGGTGCCCACATCGAGGCTGGCAAAGGGTTCGTCAAGCACCAGCAGATCGGGATTGTGCAGCAGTGCCGCGGACAGCAAAACTTTCTGACGCATTCCTTTGGAGTAGGCGGCAATGGCGGTGTGGCGATCGCCGTGGAGTGAGAAAAGGCGCAGCAGACCGTCGATGCAATCGGCGGAGGATTTAGCGGGAAGATTACGCAATTGGCCAACCATGGTCAGATACTCCAGCGCGCTCAGATGGGAATAAAGGTGCGGCTCTTCGGGGACGTAGCCGATGCGCTGCTTGTAGGCGATCAAGTCGCGCTCGATGGATTCGCCCTGGAATAGGATTTGACCAGAGGTCGTCTCCATCAGGCCGGTGATCATTTTCATGGTTGTGGATTTGCCGGAGCCGTTGGGGCCCAAGTAGCCGGTGATCTCGCTCGGGCGCGCCGAGAAGCTGACGTCGTCGACGGCGGGGCTGCGTTTGAAGCGCTTGCAGACGTGGCGGAGTTCGAGCATGCACGCTCCTAGCCTGTACCCTATGTAGCAATCTATCTAGGCGGTTGTCAAGTAGCATGCTACATAGGTATAATTCCGGCTATGGCGCCCGAGACGAAACTCTCGCACACAGCGGCGATGATCCTGCAGGCCATCGAAGCGGGACACGTGTACGGCTTCGGGGTGATGGAAACGACCGGCCTGCCGAGCGGGACGGTCTATCCAGCGCTGCGGCGGCTGGAGCGCGACGGTCTGATTCGCTCGCAGTGGGAATCGGAGAAGATTGCGGAAACCGACCAGAGGCCGCCGAGGAAATACTACCGAATCACGCGCGGGGGGAAGGCCACGTTGGACGCTTCGCAGAAACGGTATCCGCTGCTCGCGAGATTATTTCCGGCGCACGCCGGGGGAAAAGCTTAATGCCTCGCGCACTGCATGTCGCCATGCTGCGCAACGCGGCGCTGCTTGTGCCGGCGCCGGAGCGCGGCGAATGGCTGGCGGAGTGGAAGGCGGAGCTTTGCTACGTAAATCACGATGCGACGGCTTTTTGCCTGGGGTCGTTTCGCGACGCGCTGTGGCTGAGGCGCAAGAGCTTTAGCGTGCGGCGCGCGTTGAGTTTGGATTCCCCGTTGCGATGCGTGGTATTTCTGGCGATTCTGGCAGCGCTTACGCTCTTGGCGGTCATGCCATTTCGAAGAGCGTGGTTGCCGGCATGGTCGCCGCCCGGGGCAGCGCAGTTCGCGCTGGGCTGCCTTTGGATGTACCTTTTATCCTTGCTGGTTTTCGTGACGCTCAACCCGCTGGGGCTGGGCGAATACCCCGCAAATCGTCACGCACCCTCTCTCGTAATCAGGCTGCGCCGCTGGATTTTTCTCGTCACGAAAATCGCTTTGGTCACGCCGATTCCTGTGTTCGTGAGTGTTACCCTGATTCCAGTATTTCCCGGTGCGCCGTCGCTGATGGTGTTTGCGTGGGTCTTCGGATTCCGCTGGGTGCTGACGGATCAGAAGCAGCGCTGTCCGGTCTGCCTCCGTTTGTTGACGAATCCCGCGCGAATCGGGAGTCCTACACAGAGCATTCTTGGATGGTACGGCACGGAACTTGTCTGCACGCGCGGCCACGGATTGCTCTACGTCCCGGGCGCTCCCACGAGTTGGTTTAGCACGCAGCGCTGGCAATATATCGATCCCACCTGGAGCCGTTTGCTTCCTTAGAGCGCGAGGAAAGCGGGCGACATTCTAGCGAAACTCCGGGGAGCTAAACTGCGTTTGCGAGACAAGAGCTGAATCGCCTTTCATTACAGGTGGACACTTAGGCTATTCCTCGGGAGCTGGATCACCTTTTCACTACAGATGGGCGCACCGCAGACTATTCCCGTTGAAAGCTCAAAAACAGCAACATGTACCGCTTCAGGTTATGAGTGATCAAGAAATTCTCCTTCACGTGCTCGCGCCCGTTCTCACCGAGTTTCTTCGCCAGGGCGGGGTTCGAGAGCAGGAAGCGAATCTGGTACGCGGTGCCCTCCACGGAATGCACAAGCATTCCCGTCAATTTGTGGATTACCTGGGTGGGAATGCCGCCGACCGCCGAGGCGACCACGGGCTTCCCTTTCCAGAGGGCTTCGCTCACGGTCAGACCAAAACCTTCGCGTAGCGACTTTTGAATCACGATGGTAGAGGCGCGCTGGAGCGCGTTGATTTCCAGATGGCTCCAGGGCGGGAGATTCAGGATGTGAACGTCCGGGTCGTTCCCAGCCGCCTCTTTGACCTCGTTGAGCACGGCTTCGCCCTCGGGATCGTCCGATGCGCCGCCGCCGGCCAGGACAAGCTGGCAATCAGTGTGTTTGCGCACCATTTTGTAAGCTTGAATGACGCCGACGGGATCCTTGAGGCGATCAAAACGCGATATCTGGGTCAGAATCGGACGCCGGGGATCGATGCCGAAACGCTCGAGAACTTCGCGAAGCGCTTCGGGCGGAAGTTCGCGGTTTTTGTCGGCGAGCGGATCAATCGTGGGATGCACGAGGTATTGGGGAATCTTCAGGCCCTGGGTGAACGCCGGAGAAGAGAAAATGCTGGCGTCATATCGCTCAACGAATGGACGCAAGAATTCCCAGACTTCACGCGATGGGTGGGAAAGATCGATATGGCAGCGCCACAGCCAGCGGCTCTTTGATCCGTCACGGGCCTCCACGAGCGCCACCGGCTGCGGATCATGAATGACCACAAAATCCTCATCGAATTGCAGGTGATGCAGGTTCTCGCGGTTGGTGGCAAGGAATACGTCGAACCAGTCCGCGCGTCCATCGTAGGGCGCTCCATGCAAGGCGTTGTGAAAACCCTTGGTGACGGCGAAGAACTGTTCGCCGCCTTTGAGCACTTCCCAGCGCGTAGAGACGCCCAGCTCGTCGAGCAGAGGGACAAGGCGGTTGAGGATTTCGGCGACGCCTCCGCCCACGGCGGTGGAGTTCACCATCTTCACGCGGCGGTTCTGCAACTGCCGCGCAAAGACGCGCAAGGCGCCGATTTCGGAATCGCCGACGACGGCGGCGTAAGCGTCGAGGGGCGGAGCAGTAGCTGGAGCAGTGACTTGAGCTGTCTGCGTGTCGGTGGTCATTGATCAATCCTCGAATGAATCGTGGCCATGATTTCTTCGCGCATTTTCTCGAGAGTATTCACATAGATGTCGATGCGATCGATGCGCCGGGAGAGTTCCGGCAATCGCAGGCTGTTTTCAATCCAATAGGAGAAATCGTTGGTCTGGAGGTGCAAACGCAGGCGCGAGTTGATGAAGTGATGGTGGAGGGTCTGCAGGCTGATTCTTCGGATGCCTTCCTCGAGTTCCTCGAGGGTGGAAGCGGTTTCCTCGCGCGGAACCGTAAATTCGAGGGCTTCAGAGAAGTAGAAGGGCTCGAAAGCGGCCCGTCCCGCGGAGGAAGCGTTGGCGCGCACATAGCTGTCCGCGATATTTACCAACGCGTCACGCAGTATAGCGAGGGAGGTGCAATCGCGGACGTCAATCGCCGCCAAGCGTTCCGCCAGGGAGGGCTCACCACAGGAAGCCTCGACCCACTGGGCAAAATCATTTGAAAAGGCAGCGTAGTGCTGACGTTCGAGGCTCTGGAATGTGTGATGGAAGATGGAGGCGTCCGAGCATGTTTTCAGGTTGCGGCTCAGCTCCTCGATAGTGCCGGCGCGATCGGGACAAATGCGGATCAAGTACGACGCGGTCACAAACTGAAATGGCGTGTTAGCTTGCTTCATATTATTTCCTAACTGTCTCCAATCTCTTTAGAAATTGAAAGACTTCGGACGGAGAGCGCAGGTAGTAGCGAGCGGCTGTCCTTTGTTTCCTCCCGACAACAATTGAGATGCCCTGCATCTTCTGAAAGACGCGCTCATCGGTGGCGTCGTCACCCAAAAAAACCGCGAGCCACAGGCCGGGCCGCCGCCGGCGAGCCCGCCGAAGAATGAGGGAAATTGCAGTCCACTTGTCCGTGCGCCGGCCCGGAAGCAAACTCCATACTTTCTTTCCGGGCAACGGAGTCACTTGCGGATGACGCCGCAAGAGTTCGGCAATCACCTGGCGCGCGCGATGGACGCTGCGCGCCGGCGCGCGACGATAGTGGACGGCGATGGTCGCTTCCTTTGACTCCAGTTGCACGCCAGAGATGCCGCTCATCCGGCGAGTGAGAGCGCGGCGAACCACGCGCATCCGCTCCCTTTCTGTAGGAGTGAGCAAAGCAGCCGCGCGGTTGCCAGGATCGAGCAAGAAATATCCGTGCGCGCCCACGTACCAGATGTGGCCCAAACGAACGCGCCTGCGCAGATCCGCGAGCTTGCGGCCGCTTACCACGCCAACCGTCACGCCGGATCGTGCCATCGCGCCGAGCAAGCGGCGAACGCGCTCGGGAAGCACGACCAGGTCCGGGTGGGAGCGGATTCGCACCAGAGTTCCGTCGAAGTCCGTGAACAATGCCAGATGAGCCGCGTGGCGGCAGGCGCTGGCGATCTCCTTCCACGAACGCAATGCGTGCCGAGGCGCGGTCATACGAGTCTGGACAGCTTCTTGACGATGTCGCCGGCCCATTTGTAAATGTTGTTTTCCCGGACTTGCGCGCGCATCCGGCCCATGCGGCGGCGAATCTCGATCGGCTCCATCTCGATGGCTTCGTGAATCCGCTCGGCCATCTCATGCGGAGAATACGGGTTGACGATGAGAGCGTCGGTAAGCTCGCGGGCGGCACCGGTGAAAGGGCTCAGCACCAGCACGCCTTTGGCATCAATTTGCGCGGCCACAAATTCCTTGGCCACCAGGTTCATTCCGTCGTGCAAGGAACTGACGACTGCGAAACGGGCCATGCGGTAGAGGGCAAGGAGCGTGGAAAACGGCACGTGCTCGCGCAAGAATATGAATGGCTTCCACCCCCGGCGACCGTATTTCCAGTTGAGCGCAGCTACGCGGCTGTCCACTTCCTCATCCAGCCGGCGATATTCCTCGACTTGCGTCCGGCTGGGGACACCCGCCTGGATGAAAACCACGCGGCCGCGGTACTCGGGATAGCGCTCGAGCAGGTGATCCAGGGCTTCGATGCGCTCGGGTAGGCCTTTGGTGTAATCGAGACGATCCGCGCCGATCCCTATAATGTGATCCTTCGTCAAACGATACTTGCGGCGGAAGAAGGCCACTATTTTTTCGGTTTGCTGAGAGGAGGCGCGCCGTGAAACGTCATCAAAGTCGATACTGATGGGAAACGCGCGGATCTTAGTCATATGGCCGCGATAGACGATTGCAGAGCGCTCGCGGTCGGGTCGAGATTCAAGTTCGCGGTCCACCGTTGCCATGAAATTGTCACAGTGGTAGCGGGTGTGGAAACCGAGGATGTCGTTTCCCAGGAGTCCTTGGAGAATTTCATGCTTCCAGGGGCAGATGCGAAACACTTCAGGGTTCGGCCAGGGGATATGCCAAAAGTGGGCGAGGATCGCACGCGGACAGCGGGCGCGGAGCAGAAGAGGTAAAAGGGCGAAATGGTAATCCTGTATAAAGACGAACGCTGGATCGTCGCCGATTTCCGCGGCGACGCTTTCCGCAAATAGGCGGTTCACTTCGGCGTAGGTATTCCACTGTTTCAGGCGAAAGACCGGGCGCCGGTAAGCAATATGACAGAGCGGCCAAAAGGCTGAGTTCGCAAAACCGTAGTAGTAGCCTTCTTCTTGCTGCTTGGTCAAGGAGACGCGCTTAAGGCGGTAGGTAGGATGATCGGGGGGCACATCAACAAAACCGGCGGCATCGCTCGTTTCTGCATCGGCATCGCCGCTGCCGTGCGCCACCCAAAGGCCGCGGCTGGACTGCATGACAGGATCAAGCGCCGCGGTCATGCCGCTGGCGGCGCGCAGCCATTCGATCTTGCCGTTTCGGAAGACGTGCATGTAGGGCTCGCGGTTGGACACGGCGACGAACTTGGCACTCCGGAGCTTGGTGCGGATCAGATGGCGCAAACTCTCGCGAGTTTCCGGCAATAGCCCTCCTGGAAAGTAGCCGCCGGAGTCACGGCCTTTTTTTGAGCAAAGGTGAACGAATTCGCGTGAACCGACTCGTCAGAAGCAGGGCGGGCTGTCCCGTAAACGGCATTAGAAGGGACAAGGGGCCTGATTAAGACGGGCGACGAACCTCCCGTCTCAGAGACAATTATATCAACATGATGAACGATGCTCCAGGACAATTGGCCGGAATTGGGGATGGCTGTTCGTCGGGAGCGGGGCGATTTTGGTGGTGACGTCGGCGGCAGCGACGAGCGCGAAGGCGGCACGGGAGCTGGATT
The DNA here is from genome assembly GCA_963811805.1 of uncultured Acidobacteriota bacterium. GTDB lineage: Bacteria > Acidobacteriota > Terriglobia > Acidiferrales > UBA7541 > DAHUXN01. The sequence continues at coordinate 365,764 of CAWESU010000001.1, forward strand.
AGGATTCGGGGAGGACGCCGGAAGAGGCGGCGGCGACGCGGTCGCGCGTGGTGTTCTTGACGAGATACATGGCTTCGTCGGCGAGATGGAGAAGGCCGGCTTTGTCGGCGGAGTCGACGGGAAAAGAAGCGACACCGACGCTGGCGGTGAGGTGAATATCGAGGCCTTCGTCTTTGAGCCAAGAAGTCTTCTTGATAAGCGAATGCAGGCGGCGCGCGACGCGGCAGGCGTTCTCCTTGGAGGTTTGCGGGAGGAGCAGGACAAATTCATCGCCGCCATAGCGAAAGGCGAAGTCGATGAGGCGGCAGTTGTTTTTGATCATGGTGCCGATTTCGCCGAGGAGCTTCGATCCGGTCAGATGGCCGTGGGTGTCGTTGACGCTCTTGAAATGATCGAGGTCGATGAAGATGATGGAAAATTCGTAGCTGTAACGATGAGAGCGGTAAATCTCGGTGTCCAGCATGAAATTCAAATGGCGGGCGTTGTAAAGAGTGGTGCAATCGTCGGTGATGGTGAGCTCGTGAATACGCTGGACGTGGCGGGCGTTTTCGATGGCGATGGCGGCATAGTCGGCGAGAGCTTCGAGAAGCGCGAGCTCGCGCGGGCTGAAACCTTCTTCGCCAATGCAATTGATGAGCTCGATGACGCCGAGACACTGGTCGCGGAAGCGTACCGGGACGGCGACGATGGAGCGGGTTTGCATTTTGGTCTTGTCGTCGACTTGCGCAAAGAAGCGCGAGTCGGTGCGCGTGTCGGGAACGACGACAACTTCTCCGGTTTGCGCAACCCAGCCGGCAATGCCCTGCCCGAGCTTGATGCGGACGTCCTTGAGGGCTTCGGCGCCTTCGCCGGTAGCAATTTCGAAGTAGAGCTCCTGCTTTTCCGTGTCCATCAAGAGCAGCGACCAAGTGTCGGGATGCAAAACTTCGTTGATTTTCTCCATGATGGTGCGGAGAACCTGGTCAAGCTGCAGAGAAGAGGTGAGCGCCTTGCCGAGTTCGTGGAAGACTGAGACTTCGTTGGCGTCGGGCTCGACGCGAACGGTGGCGGGGCTGCGGCGGCGTTCGATTCCGTGGAAGGGCTTTGGTTCAGACACTTTAAGTTTAGGGGCGCCGAAGGCCGCGCCGGTCTCGTGCAGTTTACCCTCGGGCATCGCTGGCATTATAGGTTGGCAAGGCGGTAACTGCAACGGGTTGCGGCGGGGGCAGTGCGCAAAAGGCAATCTTTCGGTCATGGTACTGTGCCCGCGAGCTTCGATTGACAGTGATTGGATGGCCGCCTATATTTTTTAGTGAGCCAGTTCAGCGACGTCCGCAATGAGTTCAACAAGTACGTTCGGCGAACACCTAAAACGTGAGCGCGAGATGCGCGGCGTGTCGCTGGAAGAGATTTCGGCGGCGACGCGGATCAGTGTGAAGTTCCTGGAAGCGCTGGAAAACGAGCACTGGGCGCAGCTTCCGGGGGGGATTTTCAATCGCGGATTCATCCGCTCGGTGGCGCGATTTTTGGGGATGGATGAGGACAATCTGGTGGCGGAATACGCGCTGGAAACCCGCGAGCGGCCGGAAATTGCGGTGTGGACCAGAGAGCCGGTGCGCAAGCGGCCGAACTGGTTCGCGATTGTAGGAGCGATTGTGGTGATGGCGCTGGTGATTGCGGGCGGGTGGTATGTGCATCGCGCGTACGGGCCGGCGATCAGCGCGTGGCACGAGAGCCACCCGATTTTCAGGACGGTGATGGCGAAGTTGCGGCACAAGAAGGGGGCGGCGGATGCGCCGGCGAGCGCGGCGCCCACGCCAGCGTTGAGTGCGCCACAGACGACACCCGCGACGGGACAAACGACGGCTGCGGGAAATGCGCCGAGCCAGGTGAGCGGAGCAGTGGCGAATTCGGCGGCGACAAATGGACAGGCGCCGGGCGCGAACGGTCAAACCGGAGCCGTGGCGGGCAAACCGCAGACGGCGAGCGGCGCGGCGGCCACGTCGAACAGTTCCGGCGTGATGGAGCTGAAGGTGGAGGCGGGAGAAACTTCGACGGTGACGGTGAGCGCGGACGGAAAAGTGGTGTTCTCCGGCAGGCTGGAAGCGCTGAAGACGCTGACGCTGCATGCGGCGAACAGTTTTACGGTGACGGCGAGCAAGTCGAACGCGGTGCTGTTAGAGCTGGACGGCCGCACGGTGCCGCCGCTGGGCCCGCCAAACGAGCCGGGGAAAATCACGTTGACACGGGATAACCTGAAATCCAATCCAGGAGACGAATATTAGCGACGGAACGCGCAGTGCGGCTTGCGCGGAGTTTTTGTTCGGGAATCCGAAGCCCGAGCGGAAGCTGGCGGTGTGCACGGGCTTAGTGGAACTGAGCGGACCGGAGCGCGCCGAAATTCTGGCCGTGCTGGCGATGGACGATATCGAAGGCGTCGCGCATGGAGCGGCGAAGGCGCTGACGAACGTACACACAGAGAATTTTTTGGCGGCGCTGGCGCGGGAGGATGCGGCACCGCAGCTCGTGCAATATTGCGCGGCGAACCTCGCGGGCGAAGCGGGAATTGCGGACGCGCTAGTGAAAAATGCTTGGTGCCCGGCGAGCGCACTGGCAAAAGTCGCGAAGAAATTGTCGACGGCGAGCATACAGTTGCTGCTCGATGACTTGGAGCGGCTGACTTCGTCTCCGGCGCTGGTGGACGCGCTCGCGGCATCGCCGAACGCGAATCCGGAGCAGTGCGGTTTGCTTGAGGAGCTGCGAAAAGGCGAGCCCGAAGCTGCGGAATTGAACGAAGCGGTGCAGGCCGCGGAGCCGGATCCCACGAAACGCAAAACGCTGCTGGAGCGGCTGGCGAAGATGAACGTGCTGGAACGCGTGAAGCTGGCACTGACCGGCGGTCGCGAAGAACGCATCGTGCTGATTCGCGACTCCAACAAAGTGGTGCAGCGGTCGGTGCTGCAGTCGCCGCGGTTGACCGAAGCGGAGGTGGAAAGCTTCGCGTCGATGACCACGCTGACGATGGAAATCCTGCGGATCATCGCGCACAACCGGCTGTGGATGAAAAGCTACTCGATTGTGAAGAATTTGATTTTCAATTCGAAGACGCCGCTGGACATCACCATGCACCAACTGGCGCGGTTGACGCCGCGGGATCTGAAGATTCTGAGCGCGAGCAAGAGCGTTCCGGAGACGCTGCGGTCAACGGCCGCGAAAATGATCGTCAAGCGGAGTGCGAAGCCGGAATGAGAGGCGGCGCGTGAATCGAGACACGTGCACCGGAGCTCAGGGAAACAATAGTTCGCGTGGATGAAGGGCGCGGTTACTTCCCGACAGAGAAATTTCCCCGATTCCCTGAAATGACAAACCACGAGAGTGAGATTTTACTTTTTTGCGGCGGGAGCGAGGGAGGCGGAGACTTGTTTGGCGTAGGCGCGGGCGTGGGCGAGGATGGCAGGCTCGTCGAGGGTGAGCATGCGACGATGGTCCATGACTAAGCGGCCGGCGATGATGACGGAGTCGACGTCGGAGGATTTGAGCGCGTAGACGAGTTCGGAATAAACGTTGTAGCTCGGCGTGGCGTGAGGCGCGTCGGTGCGAATCACGATTACATCTGCTTTCTTTCCTGCCTCGATGGAACCGATCTCTTTTTCCATGTGAAGGGCGCGGGCACCATTGATGGTGGCCATGGCGACGACCTGCTCGGCAGGCAGAGCAGTCGGGTCCATGTGAGCGAGCTTCTGGAGTTTGGCGGCGAGGTCCATTTCTTCGAAGAGGTCGAGGTTGTTGTTGCTGGCGGCGCCGTCGGTGCCGAGGCCGACGGGAACGCCGGCGGCAATGAGACTGACTACGGGGCTGGTGCCGTCGGCGAGCTTCATGTTGCTGGAAGGATTGTTCACGCAGCCGACGTCGTGGCTGGCGAGCAGTTGCATGTCGCCCGCATCAACCCAGACGCAATGAGCGGCGGTGACATCGGGGCCGAGAAAGCCGATATTTTCGAGATAGGCGGTCGGCGAGAGGCCGTACTTTGCGCGGCTCTGACCGCTTTCGAAAGGGGCTTCGGCGAGGTGAATCAGAATTGGCACGTGGTATTTGCGGGCGAGCGCGGCGGCGGCTTGAAGGGTTTCGGTGGAGCAAGTGTAAATGGAGTGCGGGGCGACGGCGGGAGTGATGAGCGGATCGCCCTGCCAGCGCTTAATGTAATTTTCCGTATAGGCGAGCATCTGCGGGACGGATTTGTTGTCCGGCACGGGAAAATCGATGAAGGTCTCGCCGAGGACACCGCGCATGCCGGCGTCTTTTGTGACTCGGGCGACGTTGTCTTCGAAATAGTACATGTCGGCGTAGGTGGTGATGCCGCCGCGGAGCATTTCCAAAATGCCGAGGCGCGTGCCCCACTCGACGAAGTCGGGTGTGACGTTGCGGGCCTCGGCGGGGAAGATGTATTTCTGAAGCCAATCGTTGAGAGGGAGATCGTCAGAGAGGCCGCGAAAGAGGGTCATGGCTGCGTGGGTGTGGCCATCGATGAGGCCGGGCGTGACGAGTTGGCCGCCGGCGTCGATGGTGCGGGTGGCGTCGTAGCGCGAGGCGAGGTCTTGCGCGGGGCCGACGGCGACGATGGAGTCGCCGCGGATGGCGACCGCGCCGTCGTCGTAGACGTGGCGTGCGGAATCCATGGTGATGACCGTGCCGTGGACGATGAGAAGGTCGACGCGCTCCTGCGCGCGCGAAGGCGCGGCGAAAAAGATCAACAGCACCGACAGAAAAAGAAAAAATGAGCGGTAGCGTTTCACGATTTGACCCGACCGTCAGCCGAGTCGGGATTATCGCAGAAAATAGCCCGGTTGCGCGCGTTACAAATGAGAGGAATCGAAGGGGCGCGGCAGGAGATTGAGGGAGCGCTCGCGTTCCACTTTGCCGTGAAGATTGGCGAGGATGACGGGAATATCGTTACAGAATTCCCAGATGATCTGGCGGCAAGCGCCGCAGGGTGGCGTGAGCGCATCGGAGTCGGTGACGATGGCGATGGCGTCGAATTCGCGTTCGCCTTCGGAGAGGGCTTTGAAAATGGCGACGCGCTCGGCGCAAAGGGTGAGGCCGTAGCTGGCGTTTTCGATGTTGCAGCCGCTGAAGATGCGGCCAGATTTGGCGCGTACGGCGGCGCCGACGCGAAATTTGGAGAAGGGTGCGTGGGCGTGCTCGCGGGCAGCGCGGGCGGCGGCGATGAGCTGGTCGTCGGTGGACATTGGGAGATTATGCACCTAAATTCGCCTGGGCGGTTTGACTCGAATATTGCCGCTGAAAATGATGCCCGGCGGCGTGCGAGGAAAAGCTGAAAGCTAGTGGGGTGCTGCGGCGTTGGGCAGGAGTTTATCGGGGCGGCGATATTCGAAGATGCCGAACGGGTCACTGCCGAGCAGGATACGATCAGGCTCAACGAGAATGGTGTCGAACTTGACGATCGATTGATCTGAAGCGGAAAGACAATACGATGCTTCCAGTTCGCCCTGTTGATCCAGGTGAATGAGATTCGCTCCGATGACGGCCCAAACGTCGGAATTCGCGGAATCTACGCCGATGGCATCGACTAGCGGATTGGATGTTGGGACGTCTGCGTGATGGATCAGCTGCACCCCAAGCCGCATTCTTCCTTCGCCCTGACCTCTTGCGCTGCGCGTTCCTGGCGTTCCAGCGAGGGGGCTACTCCCCGGCGCATCTGCCGCGGTGGGCCCGCCGGACGCCGGCGCGTCCTTGCCCGATGCGGAGTTCGCTGCCGTGCTCGCGCCCGCGAGAGCGCTGTTCACCGTCCAGTTGGAGTTGTTGGACGCGGAAATTGGCAAGGCAAATTCGTAGGCGCGAATTCCATAGGCATCATATTTCCGGATGGTCGGCACCGGAGTGGCGGGATCGACGACGTTGACATAAACGTTCCCGGCGGAATCACCGTAAAACCAGGGACGATTCGTAGTGGGTTGGGAATCCTGCGGTTGTTCCGTGCAACTGAGGATATCCGGATCGCACTTTTCCATGGGGGTGGGAATGTCTCCAAAGCTGCGGTACAACTCTCCGCGGGCGTCGTCGTAAACGTCCACGAGATGCTGCGAGGACAGGCTGGCCACCGCGACTTGACCGTCGGGCAACGGTTCGACCGAGATGGGCGCCAGCACATGAATTTTGCCGATAAGGACTCCCTTCGCGGAATAAATTTTGACGGCATTAGCGGCAAGGTCAGCGACGAAGACACGCCCGGCGGAGTCGACCTGAAGATCCGCGCCGTTGAGGATGGAGGAATCGGCCGAAGAGCGGAGCGAGGACACCGCCGGCACCTGGCCGATTTGTTTGCCGTCGGAGGAGTAAATCATGGCGGCGGCTCCGGGAGCGGTCAAGACGTAATAATTCCCGGACGGGCCGCGGCGAATCGTACGCAAACCGGCGCCAACATCGGGGAAAATGCGCGCGAGAGGAGCCAAACATTGTTCACTGCCCTGCGGTCTGACCGTGACGCTTTGCTGGACCTGTGCAATTGTTAATTTTACGTCCAAAGTCGCAGGCGAATTGGCGAGGAGATGAATGTCGGTTTGCTCGAAAGATTCAAAGCCCTGCACTTCGATCAACAAGTGGTACGTTCCCGGCGCAACCTTGGAGAAAGAGTAGCGGCCCCTGTTGTCGGTGATGGCCGTATGATCGGAATTGTTCGCGGAATTGATCAGGTGAACGATGGCGTTTACAACTGCCGCGCCGCTGGGGTCGGTGACCGTGCCCTGCAGCGAGGTTAACGACTGGCTCCAAGCTGGAGTGCCTCCCCAAAACAGAATGGATATCCACGCCGCCACACTGCATATTGCCAAGCCGCGTTTCACGAAAGAGCCCTCAAACACGAATCTATAGTAGGTCCGAAAGAAAATCATACCGCGCCCAAACGCTACGGATGATGCGGAAATTGTCAAGAATGTTGCATTACGCTTGGCCATGGATGGCACCGTTTGGGACTCGAGCGGGGGTGCAGATCACACACCGATGGAGCTAGGCGTTCAGGTCGGCGGCGAGACGAGGAATGACGGCGCGGAGGAGCGAGACGAACTGGCAGCTGACGCGCTTGCTAGTGTCGAGGACTTCCTGGTGATTGAGCGGCTGGTCGAGGATGCCGGCGGCCATGTTGGTGACGCAGGAAATTCCGAGGACGCGCATGCCCATGTGGCACGCGGCGATGACTTCCGGGACGGTGGACATGCCGACCAAATCGGCGCCGATGATGCGAAGATAGCGAATCTCGGCGGGCGTTTCGTAGCTGGGGCCGGGAACGGCGGCGTAGACGCCTTCGCGGATTTCTATCCCGAGGCGCTTGGCCTCTTCGAAGGCAGTACGACGATAGGAACTGGAATAGGCATCAGTCATGTCGGGAAAGCGCGGGCCGAAGCGATCGTCGTTGGGGCCGGTGAGGGGGTTCAGACCGAGCAGGTTGATGTGATCGCGCACGATGACGAGCGCGCCGGGCTTGAGGCTGAGGTTGACGCCTCCGGAGGCGTTGGTCAGGACGGCGGCGCGGACTCCCAAGCGGCCGAGGACGCGCGTGGGGAAAACGACTTCAGCAGGCGAATAGCCCTCGTAAAGATGAACGCGGCCCTGCATAGCGGCGACAGCGATGCCGCCGCTCTTGCCGATGACCAACTGCCCGGCGTGGCCGTCGGCGGTGGAGAGTGGAAAACCGGGGATGCGCGAATAGGGGATGCGCGTAGCGGCTTCGATGGCATCGGCAAAAGCGCCGAGGCCGGAGCCGAGGACGACGGCGATTTGCGGGCGCAGCTTGGTTTTGGCGCGGATGCATTTCGCGGCGGCTTCGGCGCGAGCAAATTCGCCGCCCGCCCGCGGCTTTGGACTGGAACGAGATTTCATTTCAACATGATACCAACAATGGAGGCCGACATGAGATTTGCCGCGGTGCCCGCCAGCATGGCGCGAATGCCGAGACGGGCGAGATCGTCTTTTTTGTTGGGAGCCAGCGCACCGATGCCGCCGATTTGAATGCCGATGGAGCTGAAATTTGCAAAGCCACAGAGCGCATAGGTGGCGATGGTGAAGGAGCGCGGATCGAGAACGGCTTTCATTGGACCCAGGCGGCCGTAGGCGATGAGTTCGTTGAGCACCATGCGCGTGCCGAGGAGGCTGCCGATTTTGCCGGAATCGTGCCAGGAAACGCCGATGAGCCAAGCGATGGGAGAAAGGACCCAACCGAAAATCTGTTCGAGGCTCGACGGAAAACGCGAGATGCCGAAATGCGTGAGCCAGTTGTGCAGGCCGCCGAGGATTCCGTCACACAGATAGATGACGGCGATGAAAGAAATGAGCATGGCCGCGACGTTCAAAGCGAGATGAAGGCCGTCGACGGTGCCGCGAGAGAGAGCGCCGAGGGCGTTGGGGTCCTTTTCCAAATTGGCCATTTCGACGCGGCCCGCGGTGACCGGCGTTTCGGTTTCAGGAACGAGCATCTTCGAGAGGAGCAGCGTGCCGGGAGCGGTCATGATCACGGCGGTGATGAGATGCTTGGCATCGACGCCGAAGGCGATGTAAGCAGCCATAATGCCGCCGGAAACGTGGGCCATGCCGCTGGTCATGATGGTCATCAACTCGGAGCGCGTGGCTTCGGGAAGAAAGGGACGAATGGTGAGCGGGGCTTCGGTCTGGCCCATGAAAATACTGGCGGCAATGTTGAGCGATTCGGCGCCGCTGGCGGCCATCAGGCGGGTCATGAATTTGGCGGCTTGCTTCACGATGAACGGCATGACGCCGTAGTAATAAAGAAGAGCGAACAGCGCCGCGACGAAAATGATTGCAGGCAAAACTTGAAAGGCGAAGAGCAGGCCGAGCTTGGAATTTCTCGCGCCGAGGTCGCCGAAGACGAACATCGAGCCGTAATAGGAGTAGTCGAGGAGTTTGGTCACGGCGGCGCCGATGACGGCGAAAACTTCGCGGCCGATGTTGGTGTCGAGGACGATGAAAGCGAACGCCACCTGGAGGGCGAGGCCCCAGGCGACGGTTTTCATGCGAATGGCGCGACGATTGGTGGAGAAAAGATAGGCGAGGCCGAGAATCGTGGCCATGCCCAAAAGGCCGGTCCAGTGACGATGCATTCCCCTCCCCTGAATACCCATTGCAACAGGGCTACGCGAGCCGGCGAGGCTACGAGCCGACGGTTCCCAGAATTAAGGGCCGCTGCGGCGGCGGCTGGTCCGCAACGACAAAACTCTTTTCGAGCAAATCGAGCGCTTCGCGGAGACGCGAGTCCGCGTTGTAATGCACAGTACAAAGCACTTCGCTCGCGCGGACGGTGTCGCCGACTTTCTTGCCGAGGACGATGCCCACGGCAGGGTGGATGGCGTCATCCTGCTTCTCGCGGCCGCCGCCGAGAACGACGCAGGCCTTGCCAAGTTGCTCGCAGGCGATGCGCGAAACGAATCCGGCGCGAGCACTGCGCAGCGCCTCGGTTTTTTTTGCGTGCGGCAAGCGTGATGGATCGTCGACCACGCGCTCATCGCCGCCCTGCTGCTTAATGACCTGCTGGAATTTATCACGAGCGCGGCCGGTCGCAATCATTTCTTCGGCGAGTTGCTTGCCGGAAGCGACATCGGTGGCGCAACCAGCGAGGAAAAGCATCCAGGCGGAAAGTTCGAGGGACAACGCACGAACGTCAGCGGGGCCTTGGCCGCTCAAGACTTCTAGGCATTCTTCGACTTCCAGGGCGTTGCCGATATTTTGGCCGAGGGGCTGGTCCATGTCGGTGATGAGCGCGACAACGCGTTTGCCCATGCGGGTTCCGGTTTCGGCGAGCAGCTCGGCGAGCGCGACGGCGTTATCTTCATTTTTCATGAAGGCGCCATCGCCGGTTTTGACGTCGAGAACCAGGGCGTCGATGCCTTCGGCGAGTTTCTTGCACATGATGGAGGCGCAGATCAGGCCGGGGCTCTCGACGGTGGCGGTGACGTCACGGAGGGCGTAAAGCCGCTTATCGGCTGGAGCGATTTCCGGGGTTGGGCCGCCGAGCGCGCAGCCGCAAGCGACGAGGGCTTCGCGAAATTGCTGCTTGGAGAGGTTGACGCGGAAACCGGGGATGGATTCGAGCTTGTCGAGGGTGCCGCCGGTGTGGCCGAGGCCGCGGCCGCTCAACATTGGTACGTAGACAGGCACGCCGGCGGGCCCGCGCGAGCCGGCCGCGGCGACGATGGGAGCGATGATGAGCGACGTTTTGTCGCCGACGCCGCCGGTGGAATGCTTGTCGACCTTAGCGCCGGGAAGATCCGAAAAATCCATGACTTCGCCGGAGCGCAGCATGGCGTCGGTGAGGAAGGCGGTTTCGGCGCGGGTTAGTCCGCGGCAAACCACGGCCATGAGCCATGCAGCGAGCTGATAATCCGGGATGGTGTCGCGCGCAGCTCCAGAGACGAGATACGCGATTTCTTCGCGGCTGAGTTCCCCGCCGTCGCGTTTTTTGCGGATCAGATCAATGACACGCATGAGGCCGGGAGCACCAGCCATCGGCGGAAGCAGAGCGAGCTTCGGTGGAGAGATCGCGAGAAGGTTCGAGTACAAAGTGAGGGATTTCCGAAGGGCAGCCATAGCGCACCGGCAAAACGACGGTGCCAAGCCCGCGGCTGACGTAAATTTGCGTTTCGCCCAGGGAGTCGCGCCCCTTTTTGAAGCGCATTTGCTCGTCGGAGCGGCCGTAGAGACAGCCAATGAAAGGCAAGCGGACCTGGCCCCCGTGGGTATGGCCGGAAAGAACGAGACTGAGGCCGAGCTCCGCCGCGTCTTCAATAATGCTCGGATTGTGCGAAAGCAGTAGCGTTGGCGTGCCCTTGGGGATGCCGCGGACCGCGCGAGGAAGATCGGCGCGGTACAGAAAATCGTCAATGCCGGCGAGGCAGAATTTCTGGCCGCGGCGGCGAAGGGTGACATGGCGGTTGCGAAGGACTTCAACGCCGTGGTGATCGAGGGCGGCAGCGATGGAGTCTGCGCCAACGCGAAAGTCGTGGTTTCCGAGGACGGCGAAGACGCCCTCGCGGGCGCGCAAGGCACCGAGCATCTCAGCAGCAGGCTCGATGTAATTGCGGGAACGAGTGACAAAGTCGCCTGTGAGCGCCACGATGTCTGGTTCGAGTTTATTGGCCAGTTCGACGACAAGGCTCAGGGCAGCTGCGGGAAAATACAGGCCGTGATGAATGTCGGTGAGCTGGACGACGCGAAGGCCGTGAAACGGCTCGGGCAGATTGGGCAGACCGATACGATGCTCGGTGACCTCGATACGCGACTGCAAGCCGAGGCGATTCAGCTGGCTGATACCGCTGGACTGGCCAAGTGAATAGGTCTCCACACCGCCGTTGCGCCAGCGGCCCTGCAGGCGGTGCCACGGCTCTGCCAGCGTGCGCCGTTTAGGTTGTGGGAAAACGTAAGTGTAAGACATCAGTGGTTGTCGATTTGGCGAAGGTGCAGGCTAACATCTAGGATGGCCTGGAGTAAAGCGTGAACGGCAGTGGCGTGTGCGCGGCCAATTACCTGTACTTTCGTATCAGTGCCAGCCAGGCCGTTCGGAGGGCTGAAAACCTGCCCGCCTTAGCTGGCCGCGTGAGAATAGGTAGTGACTCAGTTTCCGATAACCGCTGCCAGCTCAACCGAGATTGTTGAAGAAAACCGCAGTTTTGAGGTCCAAGCCGATGCGGCTAATCAGGGGGATTGGAGCGGAACTGTGAATCCTCTGCTTTCTCTGATTTCGGAGATTTCGTCGGCAGTCACTCCAACTGCCTTTACAATCTTCCATATCTTTTGTTGTTCCCATCCCAGATACCAGGGCCAATAAGATCCGTCCACCAGGACATATGCCATGATCGCACCGCGCCTGTTTGAACTAGATGCGCCGCTGTACCAAACCAGCGACGAATTCGGGGCAACCTCATGCACAAATCTGACCCTTGCCCGATCGGCGGGTACGCTTACGTGGATAATGGAGCGAATCGGGACTTGTTTGTATTCTGGCGCGGCATATCGTCGCTCCCACAGAATCCGGTGCGGCACGAAGGGCGGAACAGTGACGTCTCGCGCCCGTTCGCCACTCCATACACCGATACCCCCCGAGGCTTTCCCTCTAAAGCGAAGCCAGTTGGGCCCAAACCATGTATTCGTCTTGATGAGGAAAAGTTCGGCTGGGCGGTGCAGTCGAATTATTCCCGATACGCAAGCTCGGACTTCCTCGATGAATCCAGCCGAGTCATCATCCTGTACTACGATTCGCATGTGCGGTGACATAATACGCGATTGTTTTGAAATGCAGAAAGGTTCGAGCTGAGGGTGCGACGACGCCCTGTGATTGCGGAGGCTCGGGCCTTTTTTCCTGCTGGCGTTGCGCTGGTGAGGCCACAAGACTAGTAGACACCATCGCAGGCTTTTCCGTCCGCCGAGACGCGCTAGACGAGGCAGGTTGAAATAACTCCTTCCATGAGAAGGCCGGTTCGTGTCAAGTTTGTTTCTGCTTTTTTCTTTTTCCTTTCTGTTCTTTTTGCCGTGAGTTGTTTGTGTCCAGCCGGGCCGCCTCTGTCGCCTTCCTTCCATCCGCACTCTTTATTTGAGCGATTCTCGCTCGGTGCCAGTTGGGCGTACTCGTTTCAGCAGGTGCTGCTACCTGATAATCGACCTCTGCTCCCCTCGGTTCGATGGGAGCCGGGCCAGGAGTTAGTCGCAGTCACCTGAACTCGGCGGTTGAGCTCGGCTGTCGGATGCAAATTGCTGTCTAGGTCACGGCGCGCATCGTTTTCTGGCTATGGCGCAGCGGTTCGTACACCTCTCCACTCACCCACAAGCGATGCAGCAAGACTGCCAGCTTTCGAGCAACGGCAACGATCGCTCGTTTCTTGGCGTTTTTCCCTCCTCGCTCGGCCAGTCTTAGCCCCCACCGTCTGAGATCGCAGTCTTCTCCAAAGGGTCCCAAAATGTAGTGGGCCCCCTGCACCATCAGGGTTCTGAGATACCGGTCTCCTTCTTTGCTGATGTGCATCTGGGGCTGGCTCTGCCCGGAGTTCCTCCGCCCAGGCCGTAGCCCGAGAAAACATCCGACGTCGCGACTCTTCCGGAATCGATGGGGGTCTTCGATCGTCAAGACAAACGCCAGAGCGATCAGGTTTCCCACACCCTTCACCTGCTTAAGCAGCGCGACTTCGGGGTACATCTCCTTGGCCATTTCGTCGATCCGCCGATCGTATTCCTTAATCCGCTCGTTCAGCGATTCGACCTCTCGCAAAAGCGGCTCCAGAGCTTCTTGCAACTCTGCGCTCAATCCGGCCGCGAGCTCCCGGTTCACTTGCTGCGTCCCGCATCCTGGCAGTCGTTCCCCGTAGGACTTCACCAATCCCCGCGCCGCATTCACCAGGGCCGTTCGAGCACTCACGAGACCCGCCCGGGCCCGAATCACGGTGAGGTGAATCTGCGCTTTCGCGCTGCGATGTTGCACCGGACTCAACAGCTCAGGATCGATTCGTGCCAGCCGCGCCAACGTCCGCGCATCTAGGCGATCATCTTTTCGCCGGCTCTTGACGATCAAGCGCACTTTCTGAGCATGCGCCACGATCACTCCGTGCCCCAGCGCCGCCAACACTCGGCTCACCCACGGGGAATGCGTTCCGGTTTCCATCGCCACGCGACTCCGCGGCATCCCTCCGAAGATTTTCTTCATCGCTTCCGGTGTCGTCGGCAGCTTCTGTTCCAAGACGATTTCGCCAGCTTCATCCAAAACACAGTAAGAACTGCAACGATCCCCTAAGTCCAACCCAATGGTGAGCTGTTTTTTGAAAATCCTCTTCCCACCCGCCTGTACAGTGCTAATCTTCTGCATTGCCGGTCTCCTTTTCTTTGTGCCTCGAGCACGTCGAACATTGGGAGCGTATCGCATCCCGCCAGGAGACCGGCCTTCTCATCCCATCTGATAAGTCGGGCGGTCTCAATGGGTCGACGCAACACTCGCTCGACTCGTCTGCTGGCAGGAGTTTTCCAGGCTAAAGTCGCTTGCAAGCGTTAATTCAAAAACGCACTGCCCTGGTTAGGTCTGATGGAGTACAGCCGGACGGATCGGGCCTCTAAGGAGAAGCATCGTGGGATCAACTGATTAGAGGGTGTTGCATCGACCGGTTGAGCTGGCACGCGTTATCGGAAACTACGCCACCAAATCAACCTGAGTCACTATCTGAAAATGGTTAAGGGTTGCGTGTGACTTGAGCCGATGAGCCCGCCTGCACGGAGTTGGCGAGGCGCTGCATTTCGGCGTGGATGAGTCCGTTGGAGGCCAGGCACTCGAAATCGCCGGGACGAAAAGGCTCGCCAGAGAAGTTGGTGACCGTGCCGCCAGCCTCGCGCACGAGCAAGATGCCCGCCGCGGTGTCCCAGGACTTCAGGCCAAACTCCCAGAAGCCCTCGAATTGGCCGCAGGCAACGGAGCAAAGATCCAGCGCGGCGGCACCGGCGCGGCGCACACCGTGCGAGCGCAGCGTGAACTCCCAGTAATAATGGATGTTGGGATTCTGCACGCGCTTGTGGCTGGGAAAACCGGTGGCGAGCAAGCTGCGGGAGACTGTGTCGACGACAGAAACGTGAATAGGGTTGCCGTTGCGATGGGCGCCCTGGCCGCGGATGGCGGTGAAAAGGTCGCGGTTTACCGGATTGTAAATGGCAGCGAGCAGCGGCTCGCCACGCTGAAGCAAACCCAAGGAGACGGCGAAAACGGGATAGCCGTGGGCGAAATTCGTGGTGCCGTCGAGCGGATCGACATGCCATTGGTATTCGGTCGAAGCGCCGGGGCCGGATGCGCCGCCCTCTTCGGCAATGATCGCGTGACTGGGGAATTCGCGGCGGAGGCGCGCGAGAATCGCGGCTTCGGATTTCTTGTCGGTTTCGGTGACCAGATCGACTTCGCCCTTGTAAGAAATGTTCTTGGGGCGGTCCATGGCGGCGGAGATGATTTGGCCGGCTTCGCGCGCGGCGGCGACGGCGACGTCGAGGAAATCGGCTGGATTTTGCCCAGCGCTAGTCATTGGTTGTTGTCGGAATTGTCATTCGGATTCGGCTCTTCGTCGGACGGGCCAGCTTCAAAATAGCCTTTGCGGTAGTGCAAGGTGTAGGAGCCGCTGGGAATCTCGAGGTCGATGCCGCAGTAGGTCCCGGCCTTTTCTTTGGGCTCAGGGTAGTAGCTGAGCAAGTATTGGGTGCGCAATTCGCGGCTGATCTGCTGGAACATAGCGTCCAATTGGGTAAGCGCGTCGGGATAGTAGACTGCCCCGCCGGTGGAATCGATGATGGTGTCGATGGCATGCTCGCCGCCGGTGTTGCGGCCGTTTTCGTTGGCCACCGGGCGAATCAGAATAGTGTAGAGCAGGGCTTCGGAAGCGATAGCGGCGCGGCGGGCGGATTCGAAACTTGATTTGCTGGTGGTCTCGCCAGCGTCGGTGACCAAAACGATCACGCGGCGGCGCTCCTCGGGCAATTTTTCCAGTTGCTCGGAGCCGAGGACAATCGCATCGTAGAGCGAGGTTCCGGCTCCCGGTGAGATTCTTTCGGCAGCGGCTTCGAGCTTGGCGACATTGGCGGAGAAATCGCCGAGTTCAACGACATAATCGGAAAATTCGAAGACGCCGAGCAGGTCGCCGGGCCGCACGACAAGGCGTATGAAGCGGGCGGCGGCTTCGTTTTCGAATTTGGTGTCTTTCAGAGTGCTTAGGCTGGAATCGACCATGAGCGCGAGCTCGAGGGGCCGGTCGGTTTGCGTCTCAAATTTCGCGATCTTCTGCTCGACGCCGTCCTGATAGATCTTGAATGCGGACTCGGGCAAATCGGCGACCGGTTTGCCGGTGGAATCGAGAACGCTGGCAGGAACGGTTACAAGATCCGTCTGGACGCGGATGCGCGCTTCTTTGTGGGAGCTGGTTTGCGCGCCGGCACTCGCCGGCAGAAATAGAATCGAGCACAAGCACAGTGCGGCCACAGCTCGCGGCGCGGTGCCGGCCGAAATGTGATTCTTAGGGCGATTCATTCTAGGGAGTAGATGTACGCTGCGGCGAAAAGGCTTCCGCAGGGATTTTCTCGCCTTCCGACCAAACGACTCCATCCGAGAAATACTCCCTCTTCCAGATGGGCACAGTGCGCTTGAGAATGTCGATGCCGTAACGACAAGCATCAAAGGCAGCGGCGCGATGCGCGGAACTGACGGCGACGAGGACGCTGGTCTCGCCGATTTCGAGGCGGCCGAGGCGGTGAACGATGGCGAGCCTGTCGATGGCGAAGGATTTGCGCATGTGGTCGCCAATTTCGCGCATTTTGACGAGCGCCATCGGCTCGTAGGCTTCGTATTCGAGATAAAGCGTACTTTTGCCGCGCGAATGATTGCGAACGATGCCTTCAAACACGGCAACGGCGCCGTCTTCAGCGGCTTTCAGTAAGGCGACGATCTGTTCAGTGCGGATTGTGGTGCGCACGATTTGGACAATCTCTTCGATAGGCTGCGGTGATCCACCACTCACCGGGGGCAAGAAAGCTACTTCGTCGCCCGCGCATGGTCTGGCATTCCAGGGCGCGTATTCCTGGTTGATGGAAGCGGCGACGGAGGCGCGAAATTCGGCGAGGCGAGGAAATCTGTCGGCATAGATGGCGAACAGATCCTCAAGCTTCGACTCATCAGGAGCTAGGCACGCTTCTTCCGCAAGGCCGACGATTTCCCGCAATTGCCCAAAGAAGAGGACACGCAAGACCATAACGCCATTCTATCGCGGCGGCGTCCGCTGTGGGCATGTTCTGCGTATGTTGTTCGCGCTGGCCAAGGCGTTGGCGCTGACCTGCGCTTGACGCGGGCCGGGAGTCCACGTACCTTAAACGCACTGTCTTACTGGCGCGACGCAGCGCGCTGGTCCCCTGGAGGAGTCGACGATGAAGGTCATCGTGTCGGGATCTTCCGGATTGGTTGGAACAGCGCTCATCGATTCCCTGCGCCCTGACGGACACACAGTTGGCCGACTGGTGCGTTCCGGTTCTGCGTCGACGGCCGACGCCACTTCAAAAATGATTCGCTGGGAGCCCCCAACTGGTTCGATCGATTTAGCCGCGATGGAGAGCGCGGATGCTGTAGTGCATCTGGCGGGCACTTCCGTGGCGGGAGGAAGGTGGACGGCGGCGCGCAAGGACGCGCTGCGACGAAGCCGGGTGGACTCGACGCGGCACCTGGTGGCAGGTCTGGCGCAACTGAAACAGAAGCCGCGAGTGCTGGTCTCGGCCTCGGCGATCGGGTACTACGGCAACCGCGGCGATGAAATTCTGACCGAGACGAGCGCGCCCGGGAACGACTTTCTGGCTCAGCTCTGCCGCGATTGGGAGGCGGAAGCGGCAAAAGCGGAACAAGAGGGCATCCGCACGGTTATGCTGCGCTTTGGGATAATCTTGGTGGCGCACGGAGGCGCGCTGCAGCAGATGCTGCGGCCGTTCCGGTTGGGCGTGGGAGGAAGGCTCGGAAATGGCCGGCAGTGGATGAGCTGGATCACGCTGGAGGATGTGGTTGCGCTGATCCGATACGCGCTGGAGAGGGATTCGCCGCGCGGGCCGGTGAACGCGGTGACAGCGAATCCCGTGACGAACGCCGAGTTTACGAGCGTCCTGGCCAGCGTGCTGCGCAGGCCCGCGCTTTTCCCGGCCCCGCGGTTTGCCCTGCGGCTGGCGCTGGGTGAAATGGCGGACGGGCTGCTGGCGAGCCAGCGCGTGATGCCGGAAAAACTAACTCGGATTGGTTATGCGTTCCGGCATCCTCAATTGAAAGAGGCGCTTGGGGCCGTACTCGATTGAAGACGTCGCGTTCGGCGGAATTCCCTACGGTGTTTTTGGGCGGATTTCCCGGCTTGACTTTGTCTCGCAGTTTGTTAGCCTTGCAGCAGGTTTGCGGAATGGCCCGTTCCGCCAGAACCGATAGGGGCCACAGATGAAATTGGGTCAATTGGCACAACAGCTGGTTGCAGTCTTCGTAATTCCCCTCCTGGCCGTTCCGATGTATGCCGCAACAGAAAGCGCCAACATTCTTGGTGTGGTTACGAACACGCAACTTGCCACGGTTGCGAGCGCCAGCTTAGCGGACGGGACGAACATCTTCGACGGCGACGTGATCTCCACGGCAGACCGCGGCAGCGCGTGGGTCACGCTTCCCGACGGCGCGGGAATTTTGCTGGGACAAGACAGCGAAGCGCAAATCCGCAGGGAATCGCCGAATGGGCCGATCATTTTCGACATCGCGCAGGGCGAAGTGCGGTTCCGCAGCACGGACAAGACAGTGGTGAACGGTTTTCTTTACGACGCGACGATCGCTCCGGCCGGTTCGCCGACGGCTTCGGGCTACGTGGAATTTACGAGCCCTACGTCGGCAATCATAGGCGCGGAAAGCGGCAGCCTGCTGGTGACGACTTTGCATGACGGGGGAACCCGGTATATTCCCGCGGGTTCGATGATGGAAGTGCACATGGTTCCGTCGCAGGATCAGAGCCAACAGCAGAATCACACGGCGAAGCGGCGCAGAGGATTGATCGTGCTGCTGGGAATCGCGGCGATCGGGACGATTGCGGTGCTGGCCATCGTGCTTCATCACCACCATCAAACGTACGAGAGCCCGTCGAGTTTTCCGCAGTAACTAGATTTCCGGATTGAGGAATGGAAAAGGCGCTCCGAAACGCGAGCGCCTTTTTTTGCTTTTGCGAAGTTGCCGCGAGCTACTTTACGACATGCAGAGTGATGCTGATTTTCAACACGTGGCCATTAAAGGGATCCGTTGCGGAAGGCCCTTGCTCTGTCTGGCCGTCGCGCAAGCCGAGATCGAAACTGGAACGGAAACTTCTCACAACCGGCGAGCCGCCCACTTGGGGAATCCTTCCACTTTCATCTGTACCTTGATTGGCCGAATAGACTGACGACCTGTCTACGTTCATATCTAGATCGTACAAGCCGTCGGCGAGTGTGGTACCCCGGGCGTCGATGTCGGTCCCGATATCCTGATATGAGACCTGCTGGTTTGTGCTTGAGGTGTTTACGACGATCGGAATCTTTAGCCCCATACGCACCGACCGAGGCCGCGCGCCGTGCGGACTAGCCTCTAGAAACAAAGTGTATGGTAGGCTGTTGACTTGTTTGCTTCCGTCGTATTCGCTGAGCAGAATATCCAGGCGCAGGCGCGTGGATTCATCGGCTGAAGTCTTATCCTGCTGTTGGGCAAGCGCATACGCAGGCACAATCAGCATGACCAGTAGTATCCCCGCCACTCGTGTCCGCAGTTTCGTCATGAAAACTCCTTTCTAAATTTCGGCGCAGTTTTTGTTCAGTTCGATCGACCGTTTACGAAGTCTTTGCTGTCGTCCCGGCTTCCACCGGAAGCTGACGGTCCCGATTCGTCTTTCAACCCAACGATTTGCAATGGCGCAATCGTCAGGGGCTTGATTTCGAGCGGCTCAGCGACTTTCTCTTCATCCGCGAGCAACTCGGCGCCATCGATCTGGCCGCGCTGCGCTGCACCGACAAGCTGGAAAATGGCTTGCATCTGGCCGGGCTCGACGATGACTTCGGGCTCAGGCGCGGAGTAACGAAGAGTTCGCGGCGATGAATGGCGCGCGAGCATCGTCGCGGATTTCCGGCGTTCAGTGGACGCAGTGGATGCGATTGGGCCGCGAGTGGGAGGAACCGTTGGCTGGTTCAGCGTCGATAGAGAAGCGACCTGATTCGGAACAGAGCCGCGAGGCGACTGGTTGAATTTATGCGTGGTGCGAACGGCAAACAATAAGATGGCCAGCGCGGCGCTGGCACCCGCAGTGGTGAGCCAGGCGCTGCGCGGCAGCCACGACGGCGCGCGATGCGGTTGCGGCTGCTCGGTGATGCGCTGCCGGACGCTGGCGAGAAGCTGAGGAGATGGCTCGGCGGCGACGGTCGAGCTCAGAGTTGCGTTGATAGCTTGCAGCAGCGTTCGCATGCGGCCAAATTCTTCACGGCAAGCGGCGCAATCGCGGAGGTGCGCGTCGAAATCCGCGCGGAGGCTACCAGAAAGAGCAGCGTCTGCGGCATCGGCCATGATTTCGCGGAACCGCGCACAAGTTGTGATCTTGTCAGCCATTTTCCTGCTCTCTTCCCTCCCTTTCGTGGCGCTTCTGATTCGGCTATCGCAATTTCTCCGCCAGCCGCTTGCGCGCCAATCGCAGGCGCGACTTCACCGTGCCTTCGGGCAATTGAAGCAATTGGGCCACTTCGCTCGTGTTGTAGCCCTCGACGGCAGCCATGATCATCACGAGCCGCAACTTTTCCGGCAGCGCGTCCAGCTCCTGATGCAAGCGTCTTTCGAATTCGCGCGACGCGGCGACCTGTTCAGCGTTCTGCGAAGCGCCTCCGGTTTCGCGAACGCTGTCCTGCGCGGCGTCGTCCTCATGGCGCTCGCGCCGCTTCCGCGCGCGGCGATGGTCGATGGCCGTGCGCCACGCGATCCTGACCAGCCAACTGCGAAAAGTGGCGCGGTCGCGCAAGCGATGAAAGTTCCGATAGGCCCGCAGCAACGATTCCTGAGCCACATCCTCCGCCTCCGCGCGGTCGCGCAAGACGCCCAGCGCCACGCGAAAGGCGAGAATCCCGCATTCCGCCAGCCGCTCATGGAATTCGCGCTCGACCGAGACATCTGCTGTCACGGGTTCGGTGCGGCTCGCCGCGAACGCATCCATCGCCTTCCCAATATGCCAGACGCCGGACATGCCGCTTTGGATCACTGGATTGGACGAAACGGTTGCCGGTGGTAGAAGCTACTTTGGGGAACCGCCGGGGTTACGCGCAAAGTTCCAGAATGATTTCGCGGAGGGCGGCGGCGCACTTTCCGACCGAGTCGATTTCAACGTATTCGTCGGCACCGTGAAGGCCGCGGCCCGTGGGGCCGAAGACAACGCCGGGAATTCCCACGGCGGCGAGGAGCGCGGTGTCGGTCCAAGCAGCCATGCCCGCAAGCTCGCACGCACCGCAGACATGATGGATGGCGGCGCTGACGCGCTTCACGAGCGGAGAGTCTTCGGCGATTTCATAAGCGGGGCGCGAACCGAGATCGGTCCGCAACGTCGCACGAAATTTCGCGTCTTCACTTTCAAGCTGCGCGAGCATGGCCCGCAACTCTGCCTCGGCGCTGGCTTCGGTTTCGGCGGGGAGCATGCGGCGCTCGAGCTGGAGTCGGCATTCCGCGGGATAGCTGGATAGTTCCTGGCCGCCGGAGATGAGCGAAGCGTGCAGGGATGCGTTGCGGAGGCGCGCGTGCGGTGGGCGCGACGCGAGACTCTTTTCCAGTTCATCGAGCGCGACGAGGACGCGGCCGATCATACGGATGGCGTCGCGGCCCTCGGCGGGCAAACTGCCGTGCGCCGCGCGGCCATGGGTGACAATTTCAAACCAGGCGTAGCCTTTGTGCGCGACGACCAGATGGAGATTCGTTGGCTCGAGGATAACAGCGGCGTCAGCCCTATGGCCTCGTCGCAAAAGGGCTTGAGTACCGAGGCTGTTGCATTCCTCGTCTACGACGGCAGCGATGATAAAAGGGCGAGCGAGGCGAGCCCTTTCCTGGACGATCGCGACGGCTGCAGCGCACATGGCAGCGACGCCGCTTTTGATGTCGAGCGCGCCGCGACCATACATTTTTCCGTCGCGGATGTGCGGCGTGAACGGATCGGCCATGTCGCCGGCGCCGACCGTGTCGATGTGCGCGATGAGCATGAGCGCGGGCCTGATGTCGCGCGGGCCGATGCGCGCGACGACGTTAGGCCTGCGGGGCGCGGCCTCTTCGAGTTCAGCGGCGATGCCGTGTGCGCGGAGGAATGTCTGGACGTGCTCGGCAGCACGCTGCTCGCCAGGCGCGCCGGGGACGAGCGATGAGTTGACGGACTCAATGGTGACGAGCTCTTCGAGCAGTTTCAGCGCGAGTTGGGCGTCGATGGGCATTTCCGTTCGGATTTCTCAAAACCAGGTGCGCTTGCGATATTCGCGATAGGCGTCGCCGAACTTCTCTTCGAGGACGCGGCGCTCGTTGCGAACGCGCGCCCATTGCAAGGGGATCAAAATCAGAAAAATAAAGAACAGCGCCGGCTGGCCGAAGAATACGATTAAGCCCGCGAAGAAGAACGCGCTGAAGACGTAAACAGGATTCTGAATTTTGGAGTAGAGCCCATGGGTGACCAGCTCTTTGGCCTGCGCGCTGATGGCGAAGGAACGGCCGAGTTGCAGCCGCGCCAACGCCCATAGGCAGAACGCAGGAACGGCAATCGCCATGCCGACGACCTGATGCAACGACCACGCGCCGTGGTCCTGGTAGACGACCAACCCACATGCGACGGCAACCGCGAGGATCCACATCCACGTTTGCCAGGCTTTCATGGATGGAGTCTACACATCTCAGGCGCGCTTCTACAATGCTGGGCACTTCGGAAAACGGCTGCTTGTTCTGATCAGGTTCCGAGGAGGTTGATTTGCAGCTTTTCGTAGCCGTGCTCGCGGGCCCACAGGTCCAGAGGTATGGCGGCCAGTTCGTCCACAGTGGGGACGGCCAAACCCATTTTGGTCAAATCGATGCTCTTCAGATAGGTGTGGCAAGTGTCGCAAACGTCCACGCGCACATGCGCGATTTCCGGCGCGGAATAGAACGCCATCTGCGGCTCTCTCTCTTCGCCGCATGCTGGACAATAAATTCTTCGAAAAATCCACTCGTGCGAGCAGAGCATGCAGACGAGCGACTTCTCGGCCCCGTCTCCTTTGCTGCGCAAGACTCCGACGATGGGTTTGGCGCCGCACAGCGGACAGGTGGAAGGAGTTCCATGCAGGGTGACGGGCGCGCGCTGATCGGCGAGGTACTCGGCGTAGGGCTGAAGAAAGACCCACGCCAGCCATTGCTGCGAAGGAGCCGCGGACGAGTCGCTGGCCCGATCTTCCCCTGCGTCGCTCGCGCCTAGCGGCGATTCCGTTTCGCCGTACCAGAAGTCTTCGAGGGCCCGCTGCCACCCCGACGAGCCCTGCTGCGCCAAATCGTCAGCGGCCTGGGCAAGCGGCGCGGGCGCAAACTGCCCGATCGCGGACAGAAATTCTGGAAACTTCGGCAGGAGAACGGGAAGATTCAATTCACTCCGCAAGGTTCCCGCGGGAATGGCCGGCGAAGAATCCGCGAGGGCTTGGGCGAGGTCCGCGTACAGCGCTTGCTGAAAGGTTGCGACACGTGTATAGAAATGCAGTCCTTCCGCGGCGAAGGGATAAGAGGAAGTCAGTTCAGTAGCGCGGCCGATACGCCGGTCCCACTGCGAGCGGGTCATTGCTTCGATCGGGATCTGCCGCTGAGCGCTTCATACCATGAGCGGTGGAACGTCCAGGCCCACGCACGCGTCACGGTCCCATGAATCATGCCAGGCAAGCTGCCCTCTTCCAGGAAAACGCTCATGTACACGTGAATCATGAACAGGCCGATGGTGATCATGGCCACGCTCGCGTGGATGAGGATAGCGGCATAGCGCACAAAGCGCAGGTTCCACGGCAGCGCTTCCGTGTACCACAGCGCCACGCCGGAGAGCACCATCAGGATAACGCCATAAAACATTCCCCAGAAGAAGAGCTTCTGCCCGTAATTGAAGCGTCCTACGGGAGGAAGATTGTCGTCTTCATTCTGAATGTAGTAGCGGATGTTTTTGAGCCAGGCGCGGTCGTTACTGTCGACTTGCATGTCGCGGCGCCACTCCACGAACATCCAGAAAAAAGAAAGCGTGAAAATCAGTCCGAGCCACGGGTGCCAGAACCGCGCCACCGGGCCGCCGCCCACGATCGCGGCAAACCAATAGAGATCCGGCGACCAGAACGCCAGGCCGGTAATCAGCAGATAGGCATAAGCGAGGGCGCCAATCCAGTGATTCGCACGCTCACCCAAAGTGTAGCGAGGGATCAGCTCGTCGTTTTGGCCGGCAGCGGTGGAACGCGAAACGGCGTGTGTGCTCATACACGCCTCCCATCGTCCTGCGGGAGATGCTCTTCTTTCTTCTGTCCGTAGCGCATGTAGTGCCAAGCCAGTCCGAACACGCCTCCGACCATCGCCAGGTTCCCGATCCACTTCAGCGGATGCTTCCACAATTGCACGGTGATGGGAATGTGCGGATCCTTCGGCAGGCCGCCGTACAACTCGGGATTGGTGGCATCGTGCAGAACGTAGATCACGTGCGTCCCGCCGACTCCAGGGGGATCGTAAACTCCGGCATCGGGGAACCCGGATTGTGCGCGAAGTTGCTCCGCTCGCTTCTCCGCCAATTCCTTCATTTCCGGCTTGGTGCCAAAATGCAGGCAGCCGGTGGGACACGCCTTGATGCAAGCCGGCTCGAGACCCACAGCGACGCGGTCGCTGCATAGCGTGCATTTGAAGACTTTGTGCGCCGCCGGACTGAATTTCGGAATGTCGAACGGGCAGCCGGTGATGCAGTAGCCGCAACCGATGCAGTGCTCTTCTTGAAAATCCACGATGCCGTTGGCGTACTGCACGATGGCGCCGTCGGCGGGACACGCGGCCAGGCAGCCGGGATCTTCGCAGTGCATACACTGATCTTTGCGCATCAGCAGCATCATGGTGCCGTCTTCGCGCTCATGCTCGTTGAACTTGATCAGGTTCCAGTAATTCCAGGCCGTTTGCGGCATGGTCTGATAGGTATTGTCAAAGGTGGTTTCGCTAAAGGTGTAGCCATTCCATTCCAAGCAGGCGACTTCACACGCTTTGCAGCCGATGCACGTGGTGGTATCCACGAGCTTGCAGACGTGGAATTCGCGATTTAGCCCAGCGCCGGGGACGGTGCCAGCGTGCGCTGAAATTCTGACGATTTCCGTTGCGGCCTGGCTCATCGTCTGCTCCTAAGCCTTCTCGACCTTCACGAGGAAGCCCTTGGATTCGGGCGTGTGGGCGTTTGGATCAGTCACCGTCGGCGTAAGCAAATTCGCCGGGGTGCGCGCATTTCTTCCTTCATCCTCGTCGATGCCGCGGAAGCCCTGGTGAATGGGCAATCCAATCTGATAGACCTTCTTTCCGTCGATCATCATCGGCTTCAGGCGGCGAGTGACGAAGGCTTTGGCGATGTAGGTTCCTCGCGCGCTGATCACCTTGATGATGTCCGTGCCGTGAATTCCTTTTTCTTCGGCGAGCTCGACGGGGATCTCGACGAACGGTTCCGGGATCAGTTGGACGTTCATGGGATTATTCTTCGTCCAATAGTGATACTGCTCGGTCAGCCGATAGGTGGTACAGACGATGCTGTATTCCTCCGGTGAGCCGAATTTGTCGTAAGGCGTCTTGAACTTCTTCACCAGCGGGTTGCTCGACTGGTCCGGATGCAATGGATTCTTGATGGGGCTTTCGATTGGTTCGTAATGTTCCGGGAACGGCCCGTCCACCAGCACTCCGATGGGAGCGAACAATCGTCCTACGCCTTCCGGGTTCATGATAAACGGGCCCATGTGATCTTTTGGATGCGAGGCGGGATTGAAATCCGGAACGTCGTTGCCGGCCCATTTCCCTGCCGCTTCGTTCCACCAGACCTGCTTGCGCTCCGGGTCCCACGGCTTCCCTTCCAGGTTACACGAAGCGCGGTTGTAGAGCACGCGGCGATTGGCCGGCCATGACCACGCCCAGTTGGGATAAACACCCATGCCCGATGGATCTTCGGTGCCGCGGCGTTGGATTTGCGGGCCCGCTTCCGTCCACATGCCAGAGTAGATCCAGTTGCCGCAGTTCGTGGTGCCATCATCCTTCAGCCACGCGAATCCCGGCAATTGCTGGCCGGCCTTAATCACTTGCTTGGTTGCAGGGTCTGTTAGGTCGGCAAGCGCCCGGCCGTTCAATTCCATGGCCACTTGGGCAAGCGGCGGGTGCTCCGCGTCGGCATATGCCCAGCTCAGATTCAGAATCGGATCGGGGAATTTTCCGCCCTCTTTTTTGTACAAATCCCGCACGCGCAGAAAAATCTGCGCGACGATGTCCTGATCGAGGCGCGCATCTCCGGGAGGGGGAACTGCGGCATATTTCCAGGTCACCCAGCGCGCGGAATTCGTCATACTCCCGTCTTTTTCCGCGAAGCCCGCGCACGGCAGGCGGTACACAGTGGTGCTGATGTTCCTCTGTTCGTCGGCGGTGATTCCCGGAGCTTTCCAGAACTCGCTGGTTTCATCTGGATAAATTTCGCCCACCACCAGCCAATCGGCTTTTTTCAGCGCGTTGATGTTTTTAGTTGTGTCCGGCCCGATCATCACGCCGTTCATGCCAAAGGCAAACAGGCCCTTGACCTTGCCGTTGTACATATCGTCCCAGATGTGGGTCCAAGAATAATCGCGGTCGTACTTCGGCAGGTAATCAAACGCGAACCCATTTTCTTTTGTGGCCGCGTCCCCGTACATGGACTTCAGCAGGGACACGAAAAACTTTGGCGTATTCTGATAGTAGTTCATCGAATCCCACGGCGTTGGTTTCGACGAGGTCGGGGTGACTCTCTTCAGATACGCCGCCAAATTGGCGTCAGCAGGGACCGGCGCTTTCAGGTAGCCCGGCAGGCTATCGAAAAGTCCGGCCATATCCGTCGCGCCCTGAATATTCGAATGGCCGCGCAGCGCGTTCACGCCACCGCCGGCCCGGCCGACGTTGCCGAGCAACAGTTGGATCATTGCCGCGGTGCGAATGATTTGCGTCCCGAAGGTGTGCTGGGTCCAACCCACCGCGTAGATGATGGTCGCGACTTTCTTCATGTCGCCGTCTTTGCGGACCGAAGTGAACAAGTCGGCGGCCTTCAGAAACTGGTCTCTGGGGATGCCGGTGATGCGCTCGACCGTTTCCGGCGTGTAACGCGAATACTGCCGCTTAAGCAATTGGAAAACGCAGCGGGGATGCTGGAGCGTCAAATCGTAGGCGACGTTCGGCGGCAACGTCGGCGGCGCGCTGGCAGCAGGCGTTTCAGCGTGCGAAGGTTTCGCGTGCCCGGAAGACGCGACTGCGCCCGCTTTGCCGCTCAGGTCTCCGCCCTGCTGATAATTCCACGTGGATTTATCGTATGTGCCCGCGGCGGAATCAAATCCTGAATAGAGCCCGTCCTCCGGCAGTTTGAATCCTTCTTTGACGATAAACGCGGCGTTCGTGTAGTTGACCAGATATTCCTTGGCGATACGGTTGTTCTCGATGGCGTAGTGAATCAGTCCGCCGAGGAACGCAATATCGGCGCCGGCGCGAATTTGAAGATAGAGGTCGGCGGTAGCGGAGGTGCGGGTGAATCGCGGGTCTACGGAAATGAGTTTGGCGTTGCGGTTACGCTTCGCCTCCATAGCCCACTTGAATCCGCAGGGATGGTTCTCGGCGGGATTCCCGCCCATGATCAACATCATGTCGGTATTCTTGATGTCGATCCAGCCATTGGTCATCGCCCCGCGTCCGAATGTTGGTCCCAAACTTGAGACCGTGGGGCCGTGTCAAACACGGGCTTGGTTTTCTAAATACACCAAGCCCAAACTCCTCATTGCTTTGACGACGAGATAATTGAACTCGTTTGTGTCGGTGCAGCCGCCGATGAAGGAGATGCCCTCGCAGCGATTCACGGTGTGACCCCCGGGGTCCTTTTCGACAAATGTCGCGTCGCGCGTCTTCTTGGCCCATTGCGCGATCTCATCTAGGGCATCATCCCACGGGATGTCCTGCCAGTCCGTTCCGC
This sequence comes from uncultured Acidobacteriota bacterium, assembly GCA_963811805.1. Lineage (GTDB taxonomy): Bacteria > Acidobacteriota > Terriglobia > Acidiferrales > UBA7541 > DAHUXN01. The sequence continues at coordinate 393,510 of CAWESU010000001.1, forward strand.
CGGGCCTGCGGACTTGCGGCTTCGTAAGCCGCCGCGGGTTGAGCATGTCCTGTTCGAGCGAAGAGCCCTTGGGGCACAACGTGCCGCGATTGGTGGGATGATCGGGGTCGCCTTCAACGTGAATCACCTGCGGCGACACGTTTTTTGCCCGGTCGCCGATAGTGTAAATCAGCACTCCGCAACCGACCGCGCAGTACGGACACGTCGAGCGAGTCTCGGAGGCGCGCGCGATCTTTAATTCTTTGAGCTGGGCGTAGGCAGGCTTGAGATCGAATCCGAAGACGGTAGCAGCAGCGCCCCCCATAGCTGCAACCTTAAAAAAGTCTCTGCGGGACGTCTGCATCATGAGCACCTCCCGATTCGATTCCGGAATCAGGCGACGACCCACTTCTTAGACCTTCCAGGATTCGTTTGTCAAGAAGTATGAATCGCGGCGTCGAGGAAACACTTTCTCCGCGTTCACATAACAGTAACAATCCGGCATTGCTCTTATGGTCTGCGAATTTCGCTCGCGACTGCAACTGCTCAACATGCCTTTCAAATTAGCGGCAGAGAGGCTGCTGCTGTGAGATTATTCCGCCGGCGTCGGCAACAATTGGACCCGGCGCGCGTGTAGAGGGGACCCAGCGGATGTCTGAGGTTTCCAAAATGCTCATCACGGAAAGGCCAGCGCCATCGCGTGCTTCGCGATGGTTTGCCCTCGCGGTGATCGGCATCGCCTGCTACGGCGGCTACTACGCATTCGACTATATCGGACCGCTTGCGCCGCTGCTCAGCCGCCAACTGCACTTTTCGAATACCGACATCGGGTGGCTCCAAGCCGTCTACAGTTTTCCCAACATCATCGCGATGCTCGTCTGCGGCATCCTCATCGACCGGCTGGGAACGCGAAAGTCGTTTTCGATTTTTGGCGTGCTGGTGTTCGTGGGCTTGGTGGTCACCGCGCTCAATCCGCGGCTGGGCATCATGATTTCCGGCCGGCTGCTCGTCGGTTCGGGCGGCGAAGCCCTCGCGCTGACTGCCAACGTTGGCGTGGCCCGCTGGTTCTGGCACGATGAGTTGAGCATGGCGTTCGGCCTGCGCGGGTCGGCGGCGCGGCTCGGGTCGCTGAGCGCGCAAGTCTCGCCGGCGTGGGCGCCCGGTGCGTACACTTACTGGCGCTGGCCGCTTCTTCTCGGCGTCGGCTTCGGTGCACTCTGCCTGGTGGGCGCCGCGCTGTACTGGAGGCTCGATTCCCGCGGCGAGCGCCGATTCACCCTGGGGCACATAGCCCGGACAACAAAAATCCCGCTGGGTGAGGTGTTCCGCTTCAATCGATCTTTCTGGCTGATTGCGGCGCTATGCTTCACGTTCTACGGCTGCATCTTTCCCTTCGAAACCTTCGGGCAGAAATTCTTGATCGAGGCGCGGCACGTTTCGCCGCAGACCGCAGCGCTGTTAGTAGGCATGGAACCGTTCTTCTCGTTGATCGGCATGCCGATTTTCGGCCTGCTCGTCGATCGCTACGCGCGCCGGTCGCTGCTCATGATGTTTGGTTCGTTGCTCATCGTGCCGGTGTTCCCGATGCTGGGCTACACGAATATCTCGCCGGTGGTTCCGCTGGCCATGATGGGAGTGGCCTTCGCGCTGGTACCGGCGGTGATGTGGCCGGCGCTCGTCTACGTGGTGGACAAGTCGCGGCTCGGCTTGGCCAACGGCATGTTGGATTCCGTGCAACAGTTCGGGCTCGTGATCATCAATTTGCTGATCGGTTGGGCTAACGACCATTGGCTCGCGAGCGCAACGAACAGAGCGGGCTACCATGCGGGCTTGTGGATGTTCACGGCGATTGCGGTGCTCGCCGTGCTATGCGCGTTCGCTTTGTGGCGCGTGGAGACGGGTCCATCGGCGCACGGCCTGGAGACGATGACGGCCGGGCAATAAAGTCTGTTGCGCTGCGCGTCCGTATCCGCGGAATTAATTTGGACGGTTGGACTCCAGTCTTGACGAAGGCTTTCAGGCTGACTTAGAGTCCTCGGGGAAAATATGAAAATCGCTGACATGAATTGGATGCAGGTCGAAAAAAATTTGCAGCAGGACCGCCGCGCCGTCGTGCCGGTAGGCAGCACCGAACAGCACGGATATCTGCGCCTGACCGTCGACGCGATTCTCGCTGAGCGCGTGAGCTGCGAGGCCGCGGAGCCTCTTGGCGTGCCGGTGTTTCCCGTCCTGAGCTACGGCATCACTCCTTACTTTCGCGCTTACCCCGGGACCATCAGCCTTCGACTCGATACCTACCAGCGTATCGTCGCGGACATTCTTGACAGTCTCGCCGGCGCCGGATTCACGCGCATCATGTTTGTGAACGGCCACGGCGGAAACACTCCCGGCGGTTCGATTCTGCAGGAGTGGATGAACGCTCATCCGGGAACAATCGTGAAGTGGCACAACTGGTGGAACGCGCCAAGGACCGCCGCCGCAGTGGCGGCCATCGATTCCGTTGCGTCGCACGCGTCATGGATGGAAAACTTTGCCTGGACGCGGCTGACGGGCGTGAAGCTGCCCGATGGGCAGAAGCCGATGATTGACCTTGCGCGCATGCGCATGATGGATGCCGCGGGCGTGCGTGCCTACTTGGGCGACGGCAATTTCGGCGGCGTGTACCAAAAGCCCGACGAACAAATGATGCAGGTGTGGCGGGCTGGCGTCGAAGAGACGCGCGAAGCCTTGGAGGGCCCTTGGGCGTGACCCCCGACGCGGCCGGCTCACCGGAGGGGATTCTGATCTGGGGCGCGGGGGCCATCGGTGGCACCGTTGCGGCGTACCTGCGTCGCGCCGGTGTTGACGTCACGGCTGTGGATGCGAACGGCGCTCACGTTCAGGCTATCCGCGAGCGGGGCCTGGCCATCACTGGGCCAATCGAAGGCTTTGTGCAGCCCTTGCCGGCGTGTAGACCGGATGATGTCACCGGCACCTGGAACACCATCTTCCTGTGCGTCAAAGCGCAGCACACCGAAGCGGCTGCGAAGCGACTTGCTCCACATCTCGCGCCGGATGGCGTTGTTGTATCACTGCAAAACGGCTTCAATGAGTTGGCCATCGCTGAGGTGGTGGGTCGAGAGCGCACCATGGGTGCGTTTATCAACTTTGGCGCCGACGTACTAGAACCGAGCGTTGTGCACTTTGGTGGACGGGGTGCGGTGGTCATCGGCGAACTAGATGGTCGCCATAGCGAACGGCTTGCGCGCGTGCATCGCGCACTGCGGCACTTCGAGCCGGACGCCATCATCACGGACAATATATGGGGCTACCTTTGGGGCAAGATGGGCTACGGCTCCCTGCTTTTCGCCAGCGCGCTCACGCCGGCGAGCATCGTCGAGGTGCTCGACTCCCGGGATGCGCGGCCAGCGCTCACGGCGCTTGCTCGGGAAGTGATGTCTGTAGCCGCGACCGAGGGAATTGCCCCAATGGGCTTCAACGGCTACGACCCCACGGCGTTTGGCGCCAACGGCACGTCGGCGGAGATCGACTCCTCGTTCGATGCCATGGTGGCCTTTAACCGCCGCTCGGCGAAGACGCACAGCGGCGTGTGGCGGGACATTGCGGTTCACCACCGTAAGACAGAATGCGCAGCGCAGTTCGCGCCGATTCTGAAGCTGGCGCAGCAGTCCCGCGTCGCCATTCCCTTTGTCGAGCGCCTGGTATCGCTTATGCGTGAAGTAGAGGACGGCGTGCGTCCACAAACGCTGGATAATCTGGCGCGGTTGAATGATGAATTCGTTCTGAGATCGAACAGTAGGCATTCAGGGCAATCATAGTCTCCATGCAAATAAGTTTCGACGGTCGAACGGCAATCGTTACTGGAGCCGCACATGGCTTCGGCCGCAGCATAGGTTTGAACTTTGCGAGCCTGGGTGCGCACGTGGTGGCTTGCGACGTGCTTGAGGACGAGCTCGCGGAAACCGCGCGACTGGCGAAGGAACAAGGGACGCCGCTCGAGGTTCGCGTGCTCGACGTGGGCGATCGTGCGGCGGTGCAAGGCATGGTCAGTGAAACGCTCAAGACCGCTGGCCGCATCGACGTTCTAGTGAACGATGCAGGCGGTGTGATGGGTCAGGTCGGCCGGCCGCTCGAGGAGGTTTCTGAAACCGATTGGCGGGCCATCTTCGCGGTGAATCTTGACGGCGCCTTTTACTTCAGTCAAGCAGTCGCTCCGGCGATGAAGGCGGCGCGCTACGGCCGCATCATTAACATTTCGAGCGGCGCAGGACTGGGCGTCAGCCTCACCGGCATCCAGGCGTACGCCTCAGCCAAGGCCGGCCAGATCGGCCTGACGCGACAGCTTGCGCACGAGCTTGGGCCGTGGGGAATTACTGTGAACAACGTGGCGCCAGGTTTTGTCCGTTCCAATCCCACCACGGAGAAGCAGTGGCAGGGCTATGGGGAGGATGGACAGCGTCGATTGATAGAGAATATTGCGTTGAAGCGGCTCGGTTCGCCGCAGGACATCGCCAACGGCGTGTTGTTCTTTGCCAGCGAGCACGCTGGGTGGATTACTGGCCAGACGTTGTCCATCGACGGAGGCAAGTAAGGCCGGCCGTTCAAACGAGTTTGATTTGAGGAGACCATGTCGAATGAGGCGCTGAAAGTCGGTTTGCTATCCGCATCGCGCGGAGAAAAGGTGTACGGTGTGAACGAATTTTCCGTGCAAGGCCAGCCCTATCCGCTTCCGATGTGGCTGATCAATGGTGATGCCGACGGGCCGACGCTCGTCGTGACCGGCGGCGTCCATGCCGCCGAATACGCGAGCATCGCCGCGGCGCTGGAGTTCGGCCGCTCACTCGAACCCGCAAGCTTGCGCGGCCGAGCGATCGTGGTGCCGGTGATGAACATGCCATCTTTCACGGCGCGCTCTATCTACGTCTGTCCGCTCGACGGCAAAAACCTCAACCGCGTGTTTCCCGGCAACGCGCATGGCACCGCCTCTGAGCAGATTGCCGACTGGGTCTTTCGCAACGTCATCTCGCAGGCCGATTATTACGCAGACCTGCACGGCGGCGATCTGATCGAGGCACTCGTTCCGTTCACGATTTTTTTCCGATCCGGCAACGAGCGTGTCGACAAAATGTCGCTCGAGATGGCCAAAGTTTTCGGAATTCATTTTCTGTTGTGCAGCGAAACGCCCGGCTCGACGTTTTGCGCCGCGTCGCGCGCCGGCATTCCCTCCATCCTGACGGAGTCAGGCGGCCAAGGCATTTGGACCGCCAAGGACGTCGCGCTCCACACCAACGGCCTCAACCGCTTGATGCGTCATCTCAGCATGATTCCCGGCGGCGCGCCGCAGCCCGCGCCGTTCACGTTGCTCGAACGCTTTCTCTGGCTGCGCAGCGAGCACGCGGGCTTCTGGTATCCAGCGGTTGCGGTGAACGAAGCGGTGAGGGCCGGTCAGAACCTTGGGCACGTGAAGGACTGCGAAGGACGCGTGCTGCAAACCGCGATCAGCCCAGCCGAGGGCGTGGTCCTCTTCATCGTTACATCCTTAGCAATCAATCAGACAGATCCCCTCTTAGCCGTAGGTGCGTGAGCCCAGCCAGATGGACGCCGTTCTAAAAATTCTTGCCGACAACGAAAATTTGCACTCGCGCGAGCTCGCGGAGTTCGTCGGCATCCCATCAGTGAGCACCGATCCTGCCCATGCTGCCGACGTTCGCCGGGCTGCGGAATGGGTCGCGAATCGTTTGCGCAAGGCCGGCCCCATCGAGGTCGAAATTTGGGAGACGCCGCGGCACCCCGCCGTCTTTGGACGATGGAACGGCGCACCCGGCGCCCCGACGGTTCTCGTTTACGGGCACGTGGACGTGCAACCGGCTGAGCCAATCGAGCTGTGGCACTCGCCACCATTTGTGCTGACGGAGCGCGGCGGAAAACTTTACGGCCGCGGCGTCAGCGACGACAAAGCATCCATGCTGCAACCGATCCTCGCCGGCGAGGCATTCTTCCTCGCTGGAGAGAAGCCGCCCGTGAACCTGCGTTTCCTCTTTGAATCTGAAGAAGAGATCGGCAGCGTCGATCTTCCTGGCTTGGTGCGTGCGCGGCGCGACGCGCTCGCTTGCGATGTTGTGCTGTCGGCCGACGGTGGCATGTGGCGGCCGGACATCCCAAGCATCACGGTGAGTTCGCGCGGCTTGGCCGCACTTTCTTTTACCGTGACGGGGGCGCGTCAGGATCTGCACTCTGGCCGTCACGGCGGTGGCGTGGCCAATCCGTTGCACGCAGCCGCGGAGCTGATCGCTTCGCTACACAACGACGGGAGAGTTGCCGTCGAAGGCTTCTATGATGACGTTGAGGAGATCGATCCAGCACTAACGAAGGCGCTAGAGCGGCTGCCATTCGATGAAGAAAAATATCTCGCCGAGATTGGTGCGCCCGGGGGATTCGGCGAGCCCGGCTACAGCACCCTGGCGCGACAGTGGTATCGCCCGACGCTCGAAGTCAACGGTTTCTACGGCGGCTATCAAGGGCCTGGAAGCAAAACCGTGCTGCCTAGTGAGGCGCACGTGAAGCTCACCTGCCGTCTGGTCCCGAATCAGCGGCCGGACGACGTGATTGCGAAAGTGCGGCGGCATCTGGAACGGCACTGCCCATCGGGCGTGACTCTCACAATTGAAGAAGGACACGAAGGAGCCGAGGCCTACCGTGTCTCGCCGGACAGCCCGGCTGTGCGCGCGGCTTCCGAGACGCTTGCTGAAGTTTTCGGCGTGCCGCCGGAAATTGTCGGCATGGGCGGCACCATCCCGATCGTCACCACTTTTCGCGAGGTGCTTGGCGCCAACACTGTTTTCTTCTCGTTCAGCACTGGCGACGAGAACATTCACGCACCCAACGAGTTCTATCGCCCCGAGCGTTTCCGCCTCGGGCTCCAGGCGTGGGCCCGGTTGTGGCGCCGAATGTCACAAATGTGCGCCTAAGATTTCCCTCAGCATGGAGCAAACCCGGTGGGGCCGGTACTGTGGCAAAACGACCACTCGCATTTTCCAGCGTGCTAAGCTGGTAGGCGGCACCAACAACAACTCTCAGAAATAGCCTTGGAGGAGATGCGATGAAGATCGTTTCCAAACTCGGATTCGGTTTGGTCGTGTTTGCCGTGCTCTTCGCTGTCTCTGGTGCGCGTGCACAGACCGCGGCGGCCACAAACGAAATCGCCTCGCGCATGGCGGAGGCGGATGGAATGAGGCTCCACTATCTTACGGCCGGCCACGGCCCCACGGTGATATTGCTGCATGGCTACACGCAAACTTCGCGCATGTGGAGACCAATCATTCCGCTTCTTGCCAAGAAATTCACGGTGATCGCGCCTGACTTGCCGGGTATCGGCGATTCGGATATTCCGAAGGGTGGAGTCGATATGAAGAGGGCCGCGACGGCCATCCACGATCTCGTCAAGTCGCTCGGTATTCAAAATGCAAGCGTGGTCGGTCACGACATCGGGCTAATGGTGGCTTACGCATACGCTGCGCAGTTTCCGGCGGAAACGAAGAAACTGGTGGTGATGGATGCTTTCCTCCCTGGCGTCGCCGGATGGGAGGACGCGTACAACGATCCAAACATGTGGCATTTCCGTTTCCACGGACCCACGCCGGAAGCATTAGTGCGCGGGCGAGAACAAATCTACTTCGCATACTTCTGGAACGTTCTTGCGGCGGACGCGAGGCACTCGGTTCCGCGGGCAGATCGCGCAGCGTACGTCGCAGCATACTCCCGGCCGGGACGCATGCACGCCGGTTGGGCCTATTTCGAATCGTTTCCACAGACCGCCAAGGACTTTGCACTACTTGACCAAACGAAATTGACCATGCCAGTGCTGTCAATTGCTGGTGAGAAAGCCAGCGCCGCAGTGCTGGGTCCGCAGATGAAGGTGGTTGCCACTAATGTAACGGTCGTCGTTCTGAAGAACACCGGCCATTGGGTGATGGAGGAACGTCCCAAGGAGACAATCGGCGCGCTGATGAAGTTTCTCTGACATCATGCGCACGCCCAACGCCGTTCAACTTAGGTGGTGTAGACTCTCCCCGTTGTCCGTTCCCATTTTGCGGGCAACACAGCCTTGATCCAGCCGCTCGACAACTTTCATGAAACCCCCGTGCGATGACGCCATAATCGAGTCAGGCCATGCTGTTGTTCCGTGCACAAGAAGAGAGGCGCCGTGGATTCTGGCTGTAACCATCCTCGGCTCCAGCATGGCCTTCATCGACAGCACGGTCGTAAACGTGGCGCTACCCGCGCTACAAACGAGCTTCGGCGGAACGGTGATCGACATCCAGTGGGTCATCGAATCTTATGCGCTGTTTCTCAGCGCGCTGATTCTGGCAGGCGGCTCGATGGGCGATCTATTTGGCCGCAGGCGGATGTTTCTCGTTGGCGTCGTAATTTTCGCGCTTGCCTCTGCTAGTTGTGGATTCGCCGTGAACATCCGCCAACTCGTGATCGCACGAGCTATTCAAGGGACCGGAGCTGCACTGTTTGTGCCGGCCAGCTTGTCGATCATCAGCGCATCCTTTGGCGAGAAGGAACGTGGCCGGGCCATTGGCACATGGTCCGGCTTCACGGCGATTACGACGGCCATGGGCCCGATTCTCGGCGGCTGGCTGATCGAACACGCCTCCTGGCGCTGGGTGTTCTTCATTAACATCCCCATCGCCGCTGCTGTCGTTGCGCTTTCGCTATGGCGCGTTCCGGAAAGCAAGATGGAGTCGCCGGGAAGCGTCGATTGGATAGGCGCGTTGACTGTGACGTTAGGTTTGGCTGGCGTGACCTACGGATTCACAGAATCCGCGCAGTCGGGCTGGAAAAATGCCTTTGTTTGGGGACCCTTGATTCTTGGGTGCGCCTGTCTGATTGCGTTTTGGTATGTTGAAGCACGTTCTCGGGCGCCCATGGTTCCTCTGGGGCTGTTTCGGTCACGGGACTTCACTGGGGCCAACTTACTCACGCTTTTCCTCTATGCCGCGCTCGGGATTTTCTTCTTTTTGTTTCCGTTGAACTTGATCCAAGTGCAGCATTATTCAGCAACGGCAACCGGCGCGGCGGCGCTTCCAATGATTCTGCTCCTGTTTTCGCTGTCGCGGTGGTCCGGCGGGCTGGTCGCACGGTATGGAGCCAAACCGCCGCTGATCATCGGCCCAATTATTGCCGCCGCAGGATTTCTCATTTTCGCGCTCGCGTCAGTCGGCGGCAATTACTGGACAACCTTCTTTCCTGGATTTGTCGTCCTCGGGCTCGGCATGGCTGTGAGCGTAGCTCCGCTGACGACGGTGGTGATGACCGCCATCGATGAAGATCACGCTGGGACTGCTTCCGGAATCAACAACGCCGTCGCCCGAGTCGCGGGATTGCTGGCCGTTGCAATCTTTGGACTCGTGATGGTGGGGGCATTCAGCTACAAGGTGAACCAAAATCTGGCGCAGCTACATCTGCCCCAAGACGTGAAGCGCAATCTGCAATCGAATGAGATCAGGCTTGCCGCACTACCTGTTCCACCGGATCTGGATCCCGGTACAGCTGCGACACTGAGAGTCTCGATCGACCGAGGCTTTGTATTCGGATTTCGCGTCATCATGTTGATTTGTGCGGGCCTCGCCGTTGCAAGTGCGGCGTTCGCCCGGGGAATGATAGCAACCCGCGTCACTTCCCTCGGGCAGCTATCGAAATCAAAGAGCTACGGCTGAACAGGCGGCGCTCACCCAAATGGACGTCCTGCGCGACCACGCTTCAGGGCTTCTTCGCCTTCTCTAGCGGGACCAATGCAACGGCGGCCTCTGCGGTCAGCAGTAAGAATGTAAATGTCTCCTCCAGATACAGCTGCACCGCGGCATCGGTGTGGTTTGAATACCCGATGGAGACATCCTGGCCAATGTGTAATGAAAAGTCGCCGCCTCGGGTCGTCAGCACGAAGGCGCCTGCGATGGCGGGTGCCCAGATAATTTGATCTTTCACCAGCCGCTTGACGTGCTCCAGCACCGGGTATCCGTGATCGCTGGTCTCGGCAAGCGCAGTGTAGGCGTCGGCCCCCAGCAGCACTGAGTACGGCCCATTGACACCGACAAGCCGCAACTGACTCAAGGCTTGGGCAATGGCTTCCGGGTAACCGCGGACATCGGCGGGAAGCGTCAGGGTCGGATTGCTGGTCCCTTTCCGAATGCCCACGATGCCCGCCGCAGTGTAGCCTTCGAACACAGCTCCGTCCTCGGCAAATGCGATTTTGCGCGCTGCATCCTTCGCCGGTTGCCAGTCGGAGTCGTTCGCGCCCCGATCGACGTCGTCGATCGCCGTGCGCTCCAGTTCGAACGGTACACGCAACTCAACCAGCGCCTTCACCTCTCGCTGCCTGGCGAGGATGCCGTCCGAGGGTGCGGCGATCTTCTGCAAGTGGCCGGTGCCGACGGCGGACAGGCTGGCGCCGCCTGGAGCCTGCAAGTCGACGACGCGCCGTCCAGCGAGATATCGCTTGAGCGTGCGTTTTGCTTCCTGTTCGATCTGGGCCCAGGCCGCATCGGAAACAGGCGCGAGCTCGCGATGCAGATTATTCATGGGAGATTTCTCCTTTTAGGGAACCGATATCCAGTGAACCATCGTTCTCTCCCCGCGGGGATGAATAGGGTTCGATCACAGACGGGGTGGCGGAAATCTGAGCAACTGCTGGCTCGTCCTCGGACACGGATTCAAGAAATGTCGCAGATGGCACAAAAAACAGGCTTCCGGTGACGGCACGACTGAAGTCGAGAAGCCGGTCGTAATTACCGGGCGGCCGGCCGATGAACATGTTCTCGATCATCTGCTCAATTGTATGTGGCGAACGGCTGTAGCCAATGAAATAGGTGCCAAATTCGCCTTGCGAGGCCTGGCCGAAGGGCATGTTGTCGCGCAGGATCTTTATCTCTTTGCCATCCTCAACAATCGTGGTGAGTGCGTTGTGCGCGGAGGTCGGCTTGACGGAATCTTCCAATTCAATATCGGACAGTTTACTGCGGCCGATAATTCGTTCCTGTGCTTCGATGGGTAGTGCATTCCATCCGTCAAGATCGTGAAGATATTTCTGCACGATGACGTAGCTTCCCCCGGCAAACGCGGCGTCCTCATCGCGGACGAGCACGGCCTCAGTCGCTGCCTCGCCCCTCGGATTCTCCGTCCCATCGACAAAGCCGATGAGGTCGCGGTCATCGAAGTAACGGAACCCGTGCACTTCGTCTACTGGGGTAACAGCATCACCGATACGCGCCATGATCTGCGTCGCAAGCTCAAAGCACAAATCCATGCGCTTGGCGCGGATGTGAAACAGCACGTCGCCTGACGTGGAGACCGCGTGGCGCTCGCCCGCGCGTATTTCCCGGAACGGATGCAGTTTCGTCGGCCGAGGCGACCCAAACAGCAAGTCCCACGCGTCGGACCCAAACCCCACCACGCAAGAGAGGGCCGCCTCAATATCGCGAAACTCGACCGCACGCAAGATTGTTGCTAAATCTCCGCAGAGCGACCGAATGGTCCTGCGAGGTTCGGAACCCGGTTTTAGCATCACCACCAGGAAGACCGCAGCTCGAGTAAGTGGTGCGGCAACCGATTGCGCAATACCAACAATACCGCTCGCTTCTTCGGACGCATTCATCGGGTCGCACTCCGTCGCATTTTATCCTGGCGTGCGAAATTACGTTCCATCGAAATAGCGCGCTCGCCAAGAGTGCGAACAAATTGGACCGCAAGCGTAACATCGCCTGCCAACGAACGTCCATACCGACTCCGATCAGGATGGATCGTTCAGCTACGGTCAGACTATGACGATAGTGAGATTACTTCGTGTCGGTTGGTAGCGCTAACGGGAGTCGAACCCGTATTTCAGCCTTGAAAGGGCCGCGTGCTAACCATTGCACCATAGCGCCATAGACTGCGCAGCGCTGGAAAGCGCCGCGAGACTTCGAACTATTATTCAGGATTCACCGCGAATTAACAAGATGAGGGATTGGCATGCGCACGTGAACGAACCAATGGGGCTAAGAGCCTCCTTTTTTTTCGCGCATGGATTTTTCGTCCCACATGTAAATGATGTGGCCGTCGGGGTCGGCGAGCTCGGCGCCGTAGCCCCAGTAGAGCTTTTGCGGAGCGCGCAGGAACTTGACGCCTGAGGCAGAAAGCTCGCGATATTTCGCGTCCACATCGGCGACCTGGAAATTGTGAACGCATCCGCAGATGGGAATACTTTCAGCGACCTGCTCGAGGAAAAGAGTCAGCCCGGAGTCGTCCTGCAGCGCGGCGACGCCAAGCTTGGCGGGTCCGCCATTGGGCACTTCGAACTCGCGCTTCAGTCCGAGGTTTAAGACGTACCAGTCGCGTGAAACTCGCCAGTTCTTGACCGCGAGCGTAACGTGATCGAGCTTGCTCATGTGCTCTCTCCTTCGTGGCGCGTCTGCAAACGGCACCCGCGTGCGCAATATCAAAATACCATTCTACTGGCTGGCGCTGCAGCCGGGAAGACGGAACGAGCCGATGCGCGTGCTGTAGGTTGGCGAGCCTGCCTTGACGTAATCACCGACGTACCAAAACGTGCAGTCGTCGCTCGGATCGATGGCGGTCGTGGAGTAATCCTCCCAACGAAGCGTGTTCGTTTGCGAAGCTTGCCCGTCGACGAGAACAGTCTCCCGAAAAGTCAGCAGACCCTTGGGGTCGGCGGCGAGGCGGGCGGCAAATCGCTGACCGGCAAAATTCGGAGTGCCGCCAAACGAATAGCCGACGCCGATGTCGCCGTTCTTGTCCATGGCGATGCTGGGCATCCAGCGATAAAAAGCGTCGGGCGCGTAAGTGCCCTGCTGATAGAGGACTGGATCACGGTTCGCGTTGAGGCGGAATTCATACCAGCGCACGCCCCCGCCGCCCGCTTTGGTGGCGATGGAGTGCGCCGCGACGATGGATTCGTAATCGCCGAAGTTGCGATACACCAAGCGCTGCATGATTTTGTCGCCTTGCGAGTCGAGCCTCTGGTCAGTACCTGGCTGCGGTACGCAACTGCTCAATTGGCCGTCGCAGAGGTAATGATATGGCGCGACCGGGATTTTCACCGGGCCGATGGCCTTGGTGTTCGCCGGCGTCTTCCAGTCGACGTGGACCTTCCAAAAATAAATGCCATCGTCTTCGAATATTTTCTTGAGCTGTGTGCCTCCCGCGGCCATCATGATGTTTGGCGCGCCCGGCGGCGGCAGACGCTGTCCGTCGACGTCGGAGTTATTGAGAAAGTTCACGCCATCGACGATCAGGCACTGTTCGGTGGCAGGGAGGCCTTTGAGCATTTTGCTGCGGTCGGCGACGCAGGTGTGTTTCTGGATGACGGTATCCCCTGTGCTTGTCGGGAGGTAGTAGCCATCGGGCCAGACGGCGGGACGAGGATAGTCCGGGAAAAGATCTCGCTCGAAGGCGTATCGATAATACGTACCGAGCGGATCGCTGCTGGTGCTCACGGCGTAGCACATGGCGTAAGGGCCTTGCGCCTGGGCGGGATTCGCGGGCGGAGCTCCAGGCGCGCCGGGAATCGAAGCGTGGCCAGGCTTGGCAGGCTCGCCGGTGCGAGCGCCGCGCTTGTGGCCCTCGGCGGCGGGAATGGGACTGAAGATGGGCATCACGATGAGCCAGCGATTGGCTAGCTGATCGTAGCGAACCACAGCGTCGCCGTTGTCGCGCTCCTCGCAAACGGCGCCGAAGCCAGCGAAGATCGCATTCGTGGGAACAGGACCGTAGAGAACGTTTCCGGTGTTGTCGTAGCGAGCGCCTTTTTTGGTGTAGATGGCGATGCGCGTGTTGACGATCTGCACAATGTGATTGGGGCCGACGGCGAGGCTGTTGTCGGAAGGATTGCGGAAAAAGGCGGGACCTTGCGCGCTTTGTGGGCCTTTGAAGCCAGCGCCGAGACCGTCGAAACTATCCAGCACCGGAACGGGCGGCTGTTGGCCCTGTGATGTTTGTTCTACTGCGGCGCCTGCCGCGGTGATTGTCGGTGGAGGGGCAGGCGAATTCTGCTCCTGCGAATCGCGAAGCGACTTAGCCGGCGACAGACCGCATCCTCCGGCGTGCTCACAATCCAGAGGTTGCATCGCGAGAGTAGCGGCTTTTGTGCTGTGAAGAAACGCAAGAGGCGCCGAGACGTCGAAGTGCAGCGCGCGATGGACGGTCGCATAACGTACGCTAATTTTGGCGTCTCTAGGGCGGGAGCTTTGCGTCGAGCTGCCCGCGAAGAAACCAGTTGCGGCGATGATGGCTAAGACAGCGGTTCTTGTAAAGGCAGAGAATCGATTCATGGTTTCTCCATGGCCGGCTTAGGAATGCGCGTAATCATACACCGAAGACTCAGCCGGGGCGGAAGAGGTTGGAGAGGAAGAATTTCAAATTGGCGGGGCGCTCGGCGAGACGGCGCATGAAATACGGGAACCAGTCCGAGCCGTAAGGAACGTAGACGCGCAGGCGGTAGCCTTCGCGAATCAATTGTTCCTGCAAATCGGTGCGAATCCCATACAACATTTGAAATTCAAATTGCTCGTTGTGAATCCCCTGCTCGGTGGCGAACTTTTTTGTGGCCTCGAGCATGCGCGGGTCGTGGGTGGCGATGCCGTGATAAATCCCGCTGGTAAGCAGGATCTTCATCACTTTCACATAGTTGGCGTCAACGTCGGATTTTTGCGGAAAAGCAACCGTCGCCGGCTCTTTGTACGCGCCTTTGACGAGACGCAGGCGGCAACCGGCGGCGATGAGGCCGCGCGCGTCCTGCTCGGTGCGGAAAAGATAGGATTGGAGAACCGTGCCGACGGAATCCGTTCTAGCACGCAGGCGCTTGCAAATGTCGATAGTGCGATCGGTGTAAGCCGAACCCTCCATATCGATGCGCACAAAGTTGCCTTGGCCAACGGCGCGAGTGACGATTCCCGCTAGCAGCTCTTCGCAAAGCGGCTGGCTCATGTCCAGGCCGATCTGCGTCAGCTTGAGCGAGACGTTACAGGTGAGTTTTTCGGCGGCAATGCGATCGAACATGTCGGAGTAGGCCGCAGCGGCGCGGCGCGCTTCCTCTTCGGTAGCAACGCTTTCGCCGAGACAGTCGAGTGAGGCAAGGCGCCCGGCCTGGTTCAGCGCACGGACCGCAGCAACGGCATCGTCCAGATGTTCTCCGGCAACAAAACGCCGGACAACCCGCCGGCTGAGGTTGTTGTGAATAACGAAGCGGGCGGTACGAGGACTCTGCGAGAGCGCGAGGAGAATGGAACGCAGCATCAGGACCGGAAAAAGAATAATGGCATTCGCGCACGTTTGCAATGCGGTTGAAAGATTGTCATGCGGGCAAGTGACGTATAGAAACGCGCGGAGGTTGCAGCGTTAACCGGCAAATGTGCCCGGTCCGACTCTCGCCCGGATGCCAAACCGTTATTGGAACTGGGCTTCGAGGAACCTTTCGGCGTCCATGCCGGCCATGCAGCCGGAGCCGGCGGCGGTGACGGCCTGGCGATAGATGTGGTCTTGGACGTCGCCTGCGGCGAAAACGCCCTCGACGTTGGTGCGGCTGCCGTGATGAGTCTTCAGATAGCCGGTTTCATCCATGTCGAGCTGGCCGCGGAAGATTTTTGTGTTGGGCTCGTGGCCAATGCCGATGAAAAGGCCGTGGACGGGAAGAATGGAAGTTTTGTTGTCGTCGAGATTGCGAAGTTTAACGGCTTCAACGCTTTGCTTGGATGGGTCGAGAACCTCTTCGACGACCACCGGCGTGACAAAGTGGATCTTATCGTTGGCGCGCGCGCGGTCCAGCATGATTTTGGAGGCGCGGAAGTCTTTTCGGCGGTGCAGAATGTTCACCTTCTTCGCAAAGCGCGTGAGGAAGTTGGCCTCTTCCATGGCGGTGTCGCCTCCGCCGACAACGGCGATTTCTTTGTCGCGGAAAAAAGAACCGTCGCAGGTGGCGCAAGTGGAAACGCCTCGGCCGAGCAGCTGGCGCTCGGATTCGAGACCCAGAAGGCGCGCCGAAGCGCCGGCGGCAACGATGAGCGTTTCGGCTTCGAACGCTTCTTTCAGGGCTTCGATCCTGAACGGGCGTTTCTTCAAATCGACCGCGGTGACGGCGCCAGCCCGAAACTCGGCGCCGAAATGCTGGGCCTGTTTGCGCATGGCTTCGGTAAGTTCCGGGCCGAGGATACCGTTCGGAAAGCCGGGGAAGTTTTCGACCATGGTGGTAAGAGTGAGCTGGCCGCCGGGCTCGAACCCCTCGATGATGATGGGCTTCAAATTGGCGCGCGCGGCGTAAATGGCGGCGGTGAGGCCCGCGCAACCGCTTCCGATAATGACGACTTTGTGCACGAAACGCTCCCGAACTATTGGATTCTGCTGCAGCCAGCAATGATTCAGCGCAAAAGGAAGCGCATTTTAGCACGGCGGGGCCGATAGACACGTGGTTCTAATGAATCCGACGGGGGCTGAAAGCGTGGTGAGCGCAGCGCAAGCCCGGTGTTATGGATGCGGCAAGGCAGGCAATGCGGGGCTTGATTGAGGTTGCTGGGCTGGAGAAGATGAAAAGCGATGCCGCGCATAGTGATTCATGACAAGGAGCACGAGGCTCGAGTTTTCGAGATAACCGGCGACCGGCCCGTGTCGATCGGACGGGCGAAATCGAGCGACGTAATGCTCGATGATGCCAGCGTGTCGCGGATACACGCGGTGATTCGTGTGACGATCGACGGACAATGGCAAATCGTCGATCGCGGCAGCGCCAACGGACTGAACGTGAACGGCGCCGCGACCAAGGAAACCGTGCTGCGGCCAAACGACGAAATCCTGATTGGAGTCTATCGGCTGCGATTCGAGGATTCGAAAGAACGGAAAATCACCAGCTACGGCACAGTGAAATTGCCGAAGAGCGTCACTGACGCGCTCGGTCACCAGGTGTATTCGGGCCTATCGATGAATGTGGAGGCGGTGGGTGCCGTCAGTGCGGGGCGGGAGGGAGCCGCCGGACACGAGAAACGGCTGCTGGGACTGCTGGACCGGGTGAAGCTGGGGCTCGCAGAAATGCAAGCGGTGGAGAAGCTGACGCCACGCGTGCTGGACTACGCCCTCGAGATCGATGGAGTGGAGCGCGGGTTCGTGATGCTGCTGGCCGACGACGCTGGGGAAACGGATCTCAGCAAAGGAAACTACAATTTTGCGCCAGCGAGCATCCGCTATCGCAAGAATCCGGCCGGAGAGCAGCCACGCAGTTTTCCGCAACTGACGATATCGCGCAGCATCATCCGGCAAGTGATGCAGCTGGGTTTGCCGATGCTGGTATCGGACGGCCAAACAGATCCGCGATTTTCCGCGAGCAGGAGCGTAGCCAATTCCGGAATTCAATCGGCAATGTGCGCGCCGCTGGGGATGGGCAAGCGCCTGCGCGGGTTGCTCTACGCGGACAATCTGTCGCGGAAAGGCATGTTCACAGTCGACGACTTGAACGGCTTCGCCGTGATCGCGGTGCAGGCGGGCCTGGCCATCGAGCGCATCCGCGGACGAGAAGAAACCTCGGAAAAACTCAAAGCCTAAGGGTGGAGTCCTTCAGGGAACAGCTTCCGCCACAGATTTTTGCACGACAATCCCGACAGTGAGTCGCAGTATAATCGCGCGCGAAAATGCCTGCGATAGAAGGTTTCCCGCAAGAAGACTGAGTGGGATTGCGATAGCAAGCGACAGGAGAGGAGAACCGGCGATGCTGAAAGAATTCAAGGAATTTGCGATGAAGGGCAATGTGATGGACATGGCCGTTGGCATAATCATCGGCGCCGCGTTCGGAAGGATCGTCACTTCGCTGGTAAGCGACGTGATCATGCCGCCGATCGGGCTGCTGCTCGGAAAAGTCGATTTCAATAATCTATTTTTCAACATTTCCGGTGCCAGCTACCCGACGCTTGCTGCGGCGAAGGCCGCCGGCGCGGCGACGATTAACTACGGCACGTTCATCAATACGGTGATCGATTTTCTGATTGTGGCGTTTGCGATTTTCCTCGTGGTGAGACAAATCAATCAGTGGACGACAAAGCCTGCCGCAGCGCCAGAGCCCACCACCAAGAATTGTCCATATTGTTTGTCTGCGATTCAGGTGAAGGCGACCAAGTGCGCGTTTTGCACGTCGGCTGTGACAGCCTGATGGCGGGCCGCTAACAAAAAACACCTGGAAAGTGTGCGCAGCGCAAGGCTCAGGGAGTCGGAGAACGCCGATCCTTGATTTCGCGCAGATGCTCGCGGAGACGCTCGAGCACGGCGTTGCCCTGGCCCTGAGACAGCTCGCGAGTCAGTTCGGTCAAGGCAAAATGAACGATGTCGTGATGGTGCAAGTCCTCGCCCGGTAGCTCTTCGCTTAATTGCAGCCAGACATTGTGGAGAAGATCGATTTCTTTGGGTGTGAGGTGAGGTGCGTGCGGCCCGAGGTAGAAAATGCGTTCCTGCCCACCGGGAGTGAAGATATCCAGCGTCAGCCGAGGCCGAGGCTCCGGCATGCGCTCCCAGGCAAGGCCGACTTCGCGCGCCTGGTCATTGATGGGCATTTTCGAAGAACTGCCGACGACGATGCTGCTGGACCGCAGGTTCGTAGCGGCGCGCAAAATGCCGTCCCAGAGGTCGTTGGCGGCCGCAACAGCGAGCCGTACCGGCTTGCCTTCTTTTTCGGCGATGGCGAGAACTTTCGTGAACAGCAGCTGTTCGATGGTGCTGAAAAGTTGATCGGGACGCAGGTCATACTCTCCCGATGCGGCACGCCGCAGCAAACGGATGTGCAGCACGACAACGTCCTGCTCGTTCGCTTTCAGGCGCTCGAGGGCCGAGTGCAGATGATAGAGCGCGTAATAGTTGCTCACCGGCACAAGGATGTTGCCCGGGCGTACGCCCACGCTTGCCGGAGACAAATCGGCTTCTTGAGCAAGATTGAATTGGTCGAGTTCGGCTGCCTGAGTGCTACCCATGCGGCGATGGACGCTTCGTTCGGAAAGAGTGAAGCCGATGAAGAGAAGCGCCGAGAAGACCACGCCAGCGATCGTGGCGTCCGGCTTCGTGAACAGGTTGACGACAGCAATCAGCAACAGAACGATGGTGATGAGAGCGAGCCCGAGGGGAATTTCTTTGCCCGCGATGGTGAAATTCAGAGGCACGCGATACTCGCGGTCCTGCGGATGGGTATAGCGGAGAACGAGGACGGCAATTCCCTTCAGAGCAAAACTCCAAATGACTCCGAAAGCATAGAGATTGCCGAGAAAATCGACGTCTCCGCGGCTGACCAGAATCGTGATGATTTGGAGGCCGGCAACAGCAGTGATGATGCGATAAGAGGTGCCGAAGCGGCGATGCGGATGGCGAAACCACTCGGTGAGAACCCCGTCTTCCGACACGCGGCTGAGCACGCCATTGGAGCCAACGATGGCGGTATTGACGGCGCCAGAAAGAATCAACATGCCAACGATGACGACAAAAACATGAAAGGCCAAGCGGATACCGAAGGGGCCTTGCAAACTCATAGCAAGGCCGCCGATGAGGTTCTCGAAAAAGTGCGGGCGGATGGAGTCGGGAATAATCATCACTGCGAAGAGCGAGACGAGCGCGGTGAAGAGCAGGCTGTAAACGAAAATTATGAGGGCTGTTTTCTTGAGGTTGGGGAGCTTGGGATGCTCAATTTCGCGGTAAACCTGGGCG
Organism: uncultured Acidobacteriota bacterium; assembly: GCA_963811805.1. GTDB lineage: Bacteria > Acidobacteriota > Terriglobia > Acidiferrales > UBA7541 > DAHUXN01. The sequence continues at coordinate 413,214 of CAWESU010000001.1, forward strand.
AGAGTCTCTTCTCCACTCATCGCCAGAACAGAATGGCCAAGGCCTACAATAATGATCACGAGAGTCAGCGTATGCGCCCAGTGGAAATTCGCGAGCCAGCCAAGAGAGTGTTGATCGAGGATCACATTGCGAGGAACCGGTGCGGGAGGCCAGTGAGCGCCGCGCACCCAAACTGTGTAAATGCACCAAACGATCAGAACCACCACCATGACGGTGGTGAGTTCCATGATCCGCAGAGCCTTTTCGCTTGATTCCGGAATACCTTTGACGTTCTGCCACCAGAAATACACAGTCACGAGAATCGCGATGGTTGCTGCGGTGGCATTCACGTGAAGCGAACGATGGATGTGCGCGTAGTGGAGCAGCTCGTTGCTTAAACCCGCGATGTACTGGCCTGCAGCGACACCGCTAATGGGACCGGTGAGGATGTAGTCGAACATCAGGGCCGACACCGAGAACTTGGCGAGCGTCCCGCCCATGGCCTCCTTTACGACCCGATAAACCCCGCCCCGAACGAACATGCTGCAGCTCTCGACGTAAATCAAAGACACTGCGTACGCGAGCAGCATCACGCCGAGAATGAACCAGGGCGCGGACTTCCCTATGAACTGCTCCGCTTCACCGCCCGCGTAATAAGCCGAGGACGCTAGATCATTGAGAACGATCGCCCCAGCGCGCCAAAAGGAAATGAAACTGAGCATCGCCGTGGTAGCGACAAGTACGTTGGCAACGGGGCGCTGTGAACCGGGATTTACGGGAGTGGAGGCCATGAAAACGACGTGGGCACCGACTATAAGGTGTTTCGCGGAAAAAATAAACAGTTAGCCGGAAAGAGAAATCGCAGTAGTTACCCCGCGTGAACCGCTCGAAATTCGCGCGCGCATGCTTCGCAAGGGCAGATTTCACGGAGATGGTCGAAGCTGTAGATGCCGGTGGAATGGCCGTCGGTGAATTCGATTTGGACCGCATAGGTTCCTACGGTCGAGGCGGCACGGGCAGTTATTTTCGGCTTGAACATGGGGAGGACGGAGATGCCGCCGGCGGTCTTCGCGTCGACGTTGGCAGGCTTTTCATGCGTTTCTTTGCATGTAGCACAGGGACAATGTTCGCGGAGATAGGGAAAGTCGTAATGACTGGTGTGCGCGTCTGACCATGTGATGTCCACGCCAGCGCCCGTCGAGATGTGGACCTTGACGTCGATGGGTTTCTTGCGAATGTCGAGAGGCAGTGGCATCGGGATCTGTGGGACCGATATCGACCTCCTATTTTACCAACTATTTCGATGGACAGCACGGACCTGGAGGAATTGGTTTGCCGTGAGGGCAGGTCTTGGGATGGCCAAGGAAAGAGCAGATGCGCTCGTCGAGTTCCGGGCTGATGATGTGCTCGAACTTGCAGGCTTGCGAATCCGCTTCGGCGTTAGCGATGGCGAACGTGTCCGTGAAAAGGCGCTCAGCGAGACGCCGCCGCCGCACCACGTCCCGAGCGCGGCGCTGGCCGCGATCGGTCAATTCAATCTCGGAATCTTGCACATCCACAAGGCCAACAACCGACAGCCGTTGAATGGTGCGCTCGGGGTCGGGGTCGAGCGAATGGAAACGCGCCAGCTTGGCGCGCTTGCCAACTTCCGCGCAGAGCCAGAGCTCTTCGAGGACGTGGTCGAAGCGTGCTTCATCTTCCGCCGAGTAGACGGTGATTTGCGCGAGCCGTCCGTGCGCGAGCTCGATGCGTCGGTCGGCGAGGCTGCCGATGGACGGGTCATGCGTGACCATCAGGATGGTGTGTCCCTCGGCGTGAAGCTCGCGAAGAAGATGAATCACCGTCCCTTCATTCACTTCGTCCAGATTGCCGGTGGGCTCGTCGGCGAGAATCAGCTTGGGATGATTGATCAGCGCGCGAGCGACCGCAACGCGCTGCTGTTCGCCTCCGGAGAGCTGCGAAGGGAGATGCGTGAGGCGCTCGCCGAGACCGACGCGCTGCAAGGCCGTAACGGCCTCCGATTCGTCCGTGGTGCTATGGAAATATTGGGCGAGCATCACATTTTCGAGCGCCGTGAGGTAAGGAACCAAGTGGAATTGCTGGAAAACAAATCCGATCTTTTCGGCGCGAAAGCGTGTGAGGCCGAATTCGTCCAGGCGGCCAACGTCGACGCTGTCGACGAAGGCGCTGCCCTCTGTGGGCGTATCCAAGCCGCCAAGAATATTGATGAGCGTGGTCTTACCCGAACCCGAGGGCCCCATGATTGCGATCCATTCGCCAGCTTCAACGGAAAAGGAAACGCCTTTGAGCGCGCAAACTTCGCCGAAGGATTTTTTCAGGTTCGCAACTTCGACGAGCGGCACTTTTCTTATTCTCCACGCAAAATAACGGCTGGACGAACGTTTCCCAAGAGCCGCAGAGGAATCGCGCCCGCGAGAGCCACCAGGAGCATCAGAGCCACAGTTGCCGGAAGCACTTCCCAACGCGGCGTGATGCTGGCGCTAAAGACGCGGTGTCCCATCCAAATGGAAAGCAGCATGCCAAAAACATAACCGAGAATCGCCCCCGCGAACGCCATGATGCCGACCTCAGCCAGAAAAATTCGCAATACCTTTTGCATCGAGCCTCCCAAGGCTTTCATCAAGCCCACGTCTTTGCGGCGTTCCATGGCCAGCGCGGCCATGGTAGCCAGGATGCAGAGCGCCGTGAGCACGAGAATGAGCAGGCCTGTCGAAAAAATCAAGAAACGAATGCGCCGGAGCAGCTTGCCTTCAGCCTCGGTCACTTGCGGAATTGGCTTGACGCTCAGAGCCGGAAGTGCGGATTGCAGATAGGCTTGCGCGGCGCGAACCTCCTCGGGCGAACCCGGAACACTGAACTGAACCAGTTGGATTTTGCCAGCAGCGCCAGCAAGCGTCTGCGCCACGGGCAGGTTCACAAATATCTGATTGTCTTCAGGCCCGCCAGCATCGATCACGCCAGCTACGGTGAGATTCGCCGCATGACCTTCGTAACTGAGCGCAAGCGCGCCTCCCATGACGAGGCCGAGGCTCCGGCTCACGTTGCGTCCCACTAGGCAATGCGTCACGTCGGTGCGCGAAAGGGACGCATCTCCCGAGATTTGCCACCACGGTGACATTTGCGCGACGCGGTCAAGCCAAACGCCCGCGACCACAACATCGCGACCGGGCACCGGACCGGCGCGCGCAACCAGATAAAGATACGGCGACGCGACCACTCCAGAGGATTGCAGCGGCTTGATCGATCCCATTACGGAAGCGTCGATCAGCGCGGAAGAAGCCGCGTCCGGTGCAGCGGCCGAAGGCGAAGAGACAACCAGGTTCGCGCCGAGGGAGCGAAACTCCTGTGCGAGCTTGCGATTGATATCCACGTCCAGATTCATGAGCGCGGAAACTACCGTGCCGCCGCTGGTGAGCGCCAGCAACGCGACAGTGAGCCGCACGCGATTTCCTCGCAGCAAATGCAGGAGAAGGCGTCTGAACATTATTCGCCCCTCAGAATCGGAGCGGGAGAAATGTGCGCCGCGCGATAAAGCGGAATCCAGCTCCCCACGATAGCGACCACACCTGCAACGGCGAGAATTACGGGCAGGACAATCAGACGAGGAGACATTGCCACGCCGAAGACAGTTTCGCCGAGTTCGCGCGCCAGGCCCGCGCCGAGCGCGAATCCGATGCAACCGCCGATGATGGCGAGAAACAGCTGCTCGGAAAAGAACAATCCACCGACAAGAAAATTGGTGGCGCCGAGGGCCTTCATCAATCCAACTTCCGAACGCCGTTCCATGACGGTGGTCGCTGAGGTAGCAGCAACCGCGAGCGCGGCGGCGATGAGCGCAGCAATGGTGACGATCCAAAGCAGCAAGCTGACCTGGGAAAGAACACGGCCCTCCGTGTCCGCGATGCGGCGGATGGGTCGCACCTCCGTACCGGGGAAGACCTGCTGAATCTGGTGGCTAATCGAGCTGATGTAGGGAGTGCAATACCAGCGGTCAAATTCCGTGGGAGTCATAGTGTTGGGATCACGGCGGGAAAAAGCATCTTCTGGTTTGGTGAGCGCGCTGACGAAAAGAGTGCGGAATTGGCCGGGCTTGCCGGCAAGACTTTGCGCAATCTGCAAAGGACACAGAATCGCGTCGTCTTGCGAGTCGCCAGTGGAGACGATGCCCGTTACCGTTAGAGCCATAGCGCCGGCAGATTCCGCGGTGGAGAGACTCAGAACGTTACCAACACCAATTCCATATTTCTCTGCCAACGAAGTCCCTACGACGCACTGCGAAGTATCGTCAGTAAACCACCGACCGCGGATTTTCCACCACGGATGCGTCGAGCTAGCCCCTGTCACGAACGTCGAACCATCTTCCACAGGGACGGAGTGCTTATACCAGGTGCCTATCAGTGGCGCGGCAAAAGCCTTGCCGGAAGCATTGCCGCGAGAAGCCGCGACGTCGACGGGAACGTCGAGGAACGGCGTAAAGCCGATGATGTTGTGTCGCCAGAAAATCAATTTGAGCTTCGGCAACAAGGATACCGATAGATAAGCGCCCTGCGTGACCGGGCGATAGTCGACACCGCCGATTTCGACTGGCAATGTATCGTCCTGCGGAGTAACCAGCAAATTCGCGCCGAAGCTCCGGAATTCGCGGGCGAGCTGGTCGCCAACGTCGATGGCCACCGTGAACGTCGCCGTGGCCACGGCCATGCCCAAAACCAGCGCGACGCCGGTCAGCAGCTTGCGGCGCGGATTGCGTATAAATGATTCCTTGAGGAGGCGTATGAACATCTTATTGTTTTCGCAGCGCGCTCATCTCTACTTCTGAATCTGCGAAACTGCGGTGGATATCGCGGAAACGTCAATGACGATGTCCTCGCCATCGACGTGCGACGGGAACGCAATGGGATTGCATCCGCCGGGCATGCCCACTTCGGCGGCGTTAATCGGCGCACCGCAATTGCGGCAAATCAGCGTCGAACCCTCCTGTCGAAAACCGATGGCACCGCAAATCTGGCAGGCGTCGAGCGCCGTAGCATATTGCCCGTTGGGCTTGCGAATGATCAGAAACCGGATGGCCGATCCTTGCACATCAACGGAGTAGAAATGAAGGTCCACGCCGTTCATGTCGGCCACCGGAACGCGGACAATGTTCCCCACCGCAACAAGTTTTTCCGCTTCGGGCGGAGCAGCCGACGCGCGCGTGTAAACAAATTCAGCGGTCAGGGACAGAATCACCACTAGGCAGAGAAAAGCCGTCGCCGCAGTCCAGATACTGCGGCGGCGATGCTCGTACTGGCGAAGACGTTTTTCCGCGGGGTTCGCGACGGAGTTCACCGCGGCAGTGCGAAGCGCAAACCACTCACGAAGGACGACGATGACGGCCACGGCCAGGATTACCACAAAAAAGAAGTATTCGTTGCGCACAATCGGGCCGACGATGGCCATTTCGCGTGCGCTCGAGGGCAGCCAGAGCGCCTCGCTCATTTCGTGAAAGCCGGTGAGCGCCAGCTGTAGGGCGACAACAATCAGTATCGTACTCGTCGCCGCGAAGAAGCGGCCCAGAGGCACTTTCAAAGTTCCCTGGAAGAAGAAAACTCCAACGGCCACGGCGAGCGCGATGCCGATGCCGGTTCCGATCCACACCTGCAACCCGGCGATGGAAAGCTCCACGGCGCGCAAAATGAGGATCAGTTCGGCGCCTTCGCGAACGACCATCAGAAAAACAAAAAACCCGATTCCCCAGCCGGCTAGGCGCTCGCTCCGTTGCGCATAACGCTCGATGCGCTGCTCGATATCCTTGCGCAAACGGCGCGCCACGCGGTTCATCCAGATAATCATGGAAACCACGAGGACCGCGGCCGTAAGCATGAGGACGCCCTCAAAGCCGTCTTCGCTGATCTGCCAGCGTTGCAGCACAATGGCCGCAGCGAAGCTCAGTGCGACAGCGGCAGCCAAGCCTGCCCAAACGTAACGAGCCAGCGCGCGGCGACCGGTGCGGTTGAGATACACTAGAACAATGCCGACGACAAGGGCGGCTTCAACGCCTTCGCGGAGAGCAATTAATAGAGCAGAAAGCATGGGCTTGTGATCCCGACCAGTTGAAACCAAGTATCAACTAGAAAAGTTGAGTTTACCGCGAGGAAGCGACGGAAGCAAGCGAAATGCCCTACCCCACGTGAACGCCGGGAGCAAAGGCGTCTGCGGGCTTCTGTCGCAAGAATAACAGGCACAAGACTTGGCTTTCGCGGCACAGACCCAGGCAACTTCATGTCCTTCCTTCCAATCTGTGTAAGATAGCCAAAGGGCTGATTTTCTTGCGCTCGAACACACTCATCGCGCTTTTTCTTTGCGCCGCGCTCGCTACCGCCGCGCAAACGCAGACGCCGCCGAAGCCCGCTTGGAAGGGCCAGCAGGCGGCTGTCGCGAAGAGCCTCGCGAACAAGCCGCTGGATACGAAACAGGCAAGAGCCGCGTACAAGCGCGGGTTGGAGGCAGAAAAGGAAGGAAATTGGCTGATGGCGTTCGCGGCTTATTCGGAAGCCGTACGGCAGGATTCGACAAGCCGCGAATATCTGCTGCGGCGCGAAATCGCGCGCGGCAAAGTCGTGGGCGAAGAGGTTGACCGCGCCGAGCAGGACGCGTTGGTGGACAACCTGGGCGAAGCGCGGAATGAACTGCATGCTGCACTCATGCTCGATCCGGGCGACGAAATGGTGCGCGAACGACTGGCGCAGCTGGCGCCTTCGTCGACCGAACTGCTGCGAAACTTGATGCTCGAACCAGCAGGCGAGGTGCGCCTGAAACCCCAAACGGGAACGCGAAGCTTCGATTTTCGCGGCGATACGGCAAGCGCATACGAGGAAGTGGCGCGGGAATTCGGCTTGGAGGCTTCGTTTGACGCGGAGCTGCAATCTAGACCGGTTCGTCTGAAGATTGAAAATGTGGATTTTGAGACGGCCATGCGCGTGCTTGGAGACATGACCGTAACCTTCTGGCGGCCGTTAACATCGCGATTGTTCTTTGTCGCCGCGGACACACCGGAGAAGAGGCGGGCCTATGACCTCTCGGTTGTCCGCACCGTGCAATTGCCGAACGCTGAAACCAACGACGAAATGACCCAGGAACTCCGTTTGGTGCGCGAGATGGCAGGAATCCGCGCAGAATTGAATCTCGCGAGCCGAACCATAACCATGCGAGCTTCCCCACAAGCGGTTTCCGTGGCGGCGCAACTGCTGGACCAATTGGAACAACCCCACGGTGAAGTGGTGCTCGAGATGGAACTCCTGGAAGTTGACCGCACTGCGGCCACCGAGCTCGGCATCACGCCACCGCAGACAGCGCAGGTCTTCACACTGAGCGCCCAGGAGATTCAAGAGGCGCAAGAAGGAGCGGCGGGCCTGGTTTCCGTGATCCAGCAGTTATTCGGATCAGGTAGCAGCCTGTCGGGACTGGGATCTTTGATACCGCCCTTGGTGGCCTTCGGCGGAGGCAACTCAAGATTCCTGGCGACTCTTCCCGGAGCCGCTGCCGCGTTCTCCGAAACGTTAAACACCGTGCGGACCGGTGAACGCGTATTGCTTCGCGCGCAGGATGGCAAGCCAGCCACGTTTTTCGTCGGCGAGCGCGTTCCCGTCGATCTCGCGCAGTATTCCTCAGGCCTGACCACTCCGGAGTTCATTGCCGGATCTTCGTCGAGCCTCTTTCCTGAATCGACCATTGCGACGGGACAGCAGCCGGTCGCGGTCATTTCTGCGGATTTTACTTTGAATGGAAATATTGACTTGGCGGTGGCCAACCAGGCGAGTAACACCGTCTCCATTTTCTTGGGCAACGGGAACGGAACCTTCAGCAGCGCCGAAACTTTGACAACCGGAAACGGGCCCGTTGCGCTGGTGACCGCGGACTTCAACGGTGACGGCATTCCTGACTTGGCCGTGCTGAATCAAACCGACAATACCGTTTCGATTTTCCTGGGTAATGGCGACGGGACATTTGCGCTGAAGGGAACCTTCGCTACGGGGAAAAATCCCGTAGCAATCGCGTCTGGACCTTTCACCAGCACTGGATACAACGATTTGGCGGTGGTAAACCAAGGGGAGAATACGGTTTCGATTTTGCTGGGCAATGGCGATGGGACCTTCCAAACGCAAACAAAATTTGCCACTGGGGCAGGGCCTTCCGCGATCACCACGACATCTTTCACCAGCGACGGCAATGTCGATCTCGCGGTGACGAACCAGACGGCAAACACCGTCTCCGTCTTCTTGGGCAATGGGAACGGCACTTTCAGCAATTCAACCACTCTTGCCACCGGACACACTCCCGTGGCGCTGGCTGCCGCACAATTCGATTTGGATAACAGCACGAACACCGACCTGGCGATCGTGAATCAGGGCGATGACACTCTCTTGGTTTATTTGGGCAACGGCGACGGCACGTTCGCGCTGGGAAGCACATTCGTCCTGAACAATGCATCTGCATCGGGAAACAAGCCGGTCGCGATTACCGAGGCAGATTTTAATGCCGATGGGTTCCCGGATTTGGCGGTGACGGACGAGGACGCAGATACCGTATCCATTCTAATCGGAAATGGAGACGGGACATTCGCGACACCGCTTATTTTGCCGGCGGGAAGCGAGCCTATCGGACTGGCTTCCGGCGCCTTTCTGGGTTCCACCAGTCCGCCCGACTTGGCGATCGCCGACTCGGCAGCAAACGAGCTGACCATCATTCAGAACGATGCAACGTTCAGTCCAACCGGAGCCGGCTCGGTTGCCTCGACTCCCTATCCCTCCGCTGAATACGAAGACGTCGGATTGAAGATTAAGGCTACGCCTTATATTCAAGCAGGTGGGGACATCACGCTGGACTTGCATTTCGAACTGCGAAGCCTCACCGCGGCCACGCTCAACGGAATCCCGGTGATCAGCAATGAGACTGTGGAGCAAACAGTCAGCTCCAAGGCGGGGCAAACAACGGCGCTCGCCGGTATCATTGAATCCACCGAGATGAGCGCCATCAATGGGACTCCCGGAGCGGAATTATTGGGACCCTTGTCGCTGGCGGCAAGTTCTTCCAACACACAGAACACCAGTACGGAACTGCTGATCCTGTTGACCCCGCGCGTGGTGCAGTGGACTCCAGAAACGGGAAAACCCATCTACGCGGGGAGGTTGCCTGCGACGGGAGGGGCCTTCCCAGGCTTCCGGCCAGTACCTTGATTACACCGTCGGCTCGAGCACAACAATCGGTTGGTAGGTACGCGGGACCACCGCTTCGGCGATGGCGATAAGACGCCCTTGCGCGTTGAAAACGCGAAGCCACGCGCGCGGCTGTTCATTGGAATCCAAAGCCGCGGTCGCGCCTTGCGCCGCAGTCACGTGGCCGGGATGTATCTGAGCGACTGAGATATTGAATTTGGCCCCGTGGAGAATTCGGCGCTCGATCACCGGCAACACCGTCACTCGGGGCACATCCGAAAGCAAACCCTCCAGAGGAATCGCGCACCCTGCAAGCCGCGCGGAGCGCGCCGCTTCAGCCAATTCGTTGACGCCAACGGCCTGATCCAGAGTGAATTCGCCGACGGCCGTGCGTGTGATTTCACAAAGATGCGCCCCGGAACCTTCGAGCTTGCCTAATTCATGCGCCAGCGAGCGAATATACGTTCCGGCGCCGCATTCAATCGTGAAGCGCGCAACTGAGCCCTCTATAGCCGTGAGCCGAAATTCGTAAACATCCACCTCCACAGGCTTCAGTTCAACCGGCTTTTTCTTGCGCGCCAGTTCGTGCGCTGAGCGCCCATGAATTTTTTTCGCCGAAAACGCGGGCGGCATCTGCTCGATGCGCCCTACAAAACCGGCAGCAAAGCGTTCGATCTCGGCGCGGTCCAGCGACGGCGCGAGGTCCGGACCTTGCGCTTCGCCGTCAGAATCGTAGGTGTCCGTAGCGAATCCAAAACGAACCGCGCAGTTGTAGCGCTTGCGACGACCGGAGTAAAAACGAGCAAGTCGGGTGGCCCGGCCGAGCAGGAGAACCAGCACGCCCGTGGCGAGAGGGTCCAGAGTGCCGAGGTGGCCGATCTGGCGGAAGCCCGCCAGTCGCCGTACCGCCTCCACCACGTCGTGAGAAGTTTTGCCCGCCGGTTTGTTGACAACGAGCGCGCCATCGATGGACGGTGGTTGAATCGTGCGGGGCATGCGGAAACGAATGGCGCGACGCCGGCCAGCGGCAGCGCGGCCATTCAGATAACTATGATCCCTCCGAGTGCTTGGTCTGTTTCAGCAGGTCTTCGATTCGTTGTCCGTACTCTTCCGAACGATCGGGAATAAAAAAAACTTCCGGCGCGCGGCGCAAGCGCAGCCGCTCCACCAGTTCATGGCGGATGAATCCTGAGGCCGCGGTTAATCCATCGAGCGTGGCCTGGCGATCATCTTCCGACCCGAGGATTTCGACGTACACCCGCACGTGCTTCAAGCCCGGCGTCACCCGAACCTCGGTCACGCTGATCGCATTTGCCAGCCGCGGATCCTTCAGCTCACCGGCGAGCATGAAACTTACTTCATTGCGAATTTCTTCGGCGATGCGTTCTGGACGATGGCCAGTGACGTTCATGGCTTGCTACCCTGCTCGAATTGAGACCGCTCAAAGGTACTCGATTTCGTGCGAAATCAAATCGCGCCCGAGCACTTGCTCAGACGCTTCCAGCACCGCTGCCATGGTTTCCGCAAGATGCCCGTCTTCGCCCGAAATTCCCACCACGCCGACCACCGAGCGCTGCCAGACGTCTTGATGGTCGAGCTCCGCAACGGCAACGTTGAAATGGCCGCGCAGGCGGTCCTTCAAGCTGCGCAGCACCTGGCGTTTGTCTTTCAGAGAGCGCGCATCGGGGATGTGAATTTCCAGCGTGATCAACCCGATTGGCATTCCTGCACTCCCGGCCTTCAAGCGGAGCAGTATTGCAGATTCTAGGCAGTTACTCCGGCGGGCGCAAGCCGCTCCATGGCGAAACACTCGAGAATGTCGCCAACTTTGACGTCGCCGAAATTCGAAATTCCGATGCCGCACTCGAAACCGGTTCGCACCTCCGCCACGTCGTCCTTGAAACGGCGCAGCGAGCTCACTCGCCCGGTGTAGATCACCACATTGTCGCGCAGCACGCGGACCTCCGCGTCCCGCTTGAATATGCCGTCCTGAATATACGAGCCGGCGATCATTCCCACGCCCTTGATGCGGAACGTGTCGCGAACTTCGGCGCGGCCGAGATACTGCTCCTTCACGACCGGCGTGAGCAAGCCGACCATGGCCTTCTTAATTTCGTCCACGACGTCATAGATGATCGTATGCAGGCGGATTTCGACACCTTCTTGCTGCGCCAGGTCGGACGCCTTCCGTTCCGGGCGCACGTTAAAGCCGATAACGATGGCATTCGAAGCCGAGGCGAGCAGCACGTCCGTCTCCGAAACGGCGCCGACGCTCGCGTGAATGATCTTCAATTTGACCTGATCGCTGGAAAGTTTGGGCAACATTTCGCTCAAAACTTCCACCGAGCCTTGCACGTCCGCCTTAATCACAATAGGCAGATCTTTGACTTCGCCGCTCTTGAGCTGTTCGTGCAACTGATCGAGCGTGAGCCGCGAAGTGGCAGACTTGGCGAGCGAAGCTTCGCGCAGTTTGGATTGACGATATTCGACGATGTGCCGCGCTTTAGCTTCGTCCGCAACCTGAAATTGATCCCCTGCGCCAGGCACGCCTTGCAAGCCAAGAACTTCGACAGGTGAAGAAGGGCCGGCGCTTTTCACCGGCTGTCCCTTGTCGTCGAACAAAGCGCGAACTTTGCCATACACGGCGCCGACGATGAAGACGTCGCCAACGTTGAGAGTGCCGTTTTGCACCAGAACCGTGGCGACGGGACCGCGGCCTTTGTCCACACGCGATTCGAGAACCGTACCGCTGGCCGAGGTCGTTGGATTCGCCCGCAGATCGCGCAAATCGCCTACCAGGAGGATCATCTCCAGCAGGCGTTCGATGTTCTTTTTCGTTTTCGCCGAAACTTCCACCATCACGGTGTCGCCGCCCCACTCCTCCGGCATTAGCCCGCGGTCGGCGAGTTGGCGCTTGACGCGCTCTGGCTGCGCATCGGGCAAATCCACCTTGTTGAGCGCCACGACAATCGGAACCTTGGCGGCGCGCGCATGATCAATGGCCTCTTCCGTCTGAGGCATCACGCCGTCGTCCGCGCCGACCACCAGGACCACGATATCCGTGACCTTAGCGCCGCGCGCGCGCATCCGCGTAAACGCTTCATGGCCTGGCGTGTCAATAAAAACAATTCGCCGGCCGTCGACATGTACCTGACTCGCGCCAATATGCTGTGTGATGCCACCCGATTCGCCGGCAGCAACCTCCGTGGAGCGAATGGAGTCGAGCAAACTCGTCTTGCCATGGTCGACGTGCCCCATCACCGTGACCACCGGAGCGCGTGAAGAAGTCTTATCGGACTTATCCTCGGTCGCGCTGCTGACCTCCTCCGCCATTTGCTCTTCGAAGGAGACGACCTGGACGATTCCGTTGAATGCCTCGGCAAGGCTGGTCGCCGTCTGAACGTCAAGAGCCTGGTTGATGCTCGCGAAAACGCCGCGATCAAGAAGCGTCTTTAGCAACTCTTTGGCGCGAACGTCAAGCTTCTCGGAAAGCTCGCGCACGGTGATACCTTCCGTGATGGTGACGTCGCGAGGCTCGCGAACGACCGGCGCAACCGGTTCCGCATGGGCCGCGCCGTGGGCTCCCGGCGCCCCCGCCCGTGCACGAACGGGATGCAGCTTGCGCTCGCCTTCTGCAAAGCGTTTCTCGATGGTTGGCTTGGCTCGCGGCGGCGTCTTCCGTACATAGAGAGGTTTGCCCGGTTCTGCCTTCTGTGCAGGGGCCGCGGGCCTTCCACCCATCGGCTGTCCAGGGCGACCTCCAGGCCTCTGCGGCGGACGCATTGGCACGCCACCGCCCGGACGGACTCCCGGAGCTGTCCCAGGACGCGAAGCCAACGGCGCACCCGCTCGGAGAGCAGGGCGGCTCCCAGCTGGCGCTCCGGGCCGCACGAAGCCTCCCGGTCGCTGGCCGGCTACGGGCGCTCCTGCGGGCCGTCCAGCCGCCGCAGCTGGGCGGCCGACAATCGGTGTCTTTTGCGGCGGGAGCGTGACCGATTTCTGGCCTATAGGCCCTGCAGGGGCACTTGGCGCAGGCGCTGCGACGCGTGGCGGAGCCGGTGCATGAACTGCTCCTGCGGCTGGCGCGGCTGAGGCGGGTGAAACGGGTCGGGCAGCGGGCGGCACGGCTCCCGGCACCGCCGCTGGACGAACCGGTGGTTTCGCGACTGGCGCACCCGCTGGAGCGGCTGGTTTCGCTGTCGGAGCCGGCGCGGCTGAAGGAGCTGCTGGACGTGCGGCTGGAGCTGCGGTCGGCTTGGCTGCAGGCTTGGCCTTTGCCGCCGCAACCTTGGCTTGCTTTTCCGCCTCAGCTGCCGCTTCAGCATCCGCCTGGGCGCGAAAATACCTGCGAACCTTTTCCGCCTGGTCGTGCTCGAGCGAACTTGAGTGAGTTTTCTTCTCGGAAATCCCGATCTCCGGCAAGTACTCGATCAGCACCTTTGCCTTGATCTCGAGTTCCCTCGCGAGTTCGTTGATGCGAATTTGACCAGCGTCCGACATCCGTTAAATGCTGTCCTCCGTCTTGGCGTCTGACTCGTTCGTTTCCTCTGATTCTTGGGTTACGCCTTCCGCATTCGAAGCCGTGCCTTGTTCGGCGTGAGAATCGGCTTCAGAGGCCGCGCTTTGTTCGGCAGATGATTCACTCTCTGCGCCCCCGGTGGTCTCTTCCTTATCGGGCAGCGGCCCCGCTTCCGTTTCCGCTTCGGTGACTTCCTCGGAAGGAGCGGCTTCGCCGACCGTGCCCGCTTCAGTCGCAAACTGCCCTTCCTCCGCACCGCCGGCCTCAGCCGCCGCAGGTTCACTCTCGCCAGCCTGTTGTGATTCCAGCGACTGAAAATATTGCTCCACGGAAACGCGGATCTTTTCGACCATCTTTTCGCCGATGCCCGGAATTTCCAGCAGTTGCTCAGGGGTCATGTCGGCGAGCTTCTCGATGGACGTGATGCCGTGGGCCTCGAGTTTTTCGACCGTCTTCGGCCCCACGCCTGAAAGTTCCGCAAGAGAAGTCGATGCGACCGTCAGCTCGGCCATCTGCGCTTCGACGTCGCGCCGCTTCTCCTCCTCGCTCTTGATGTCGATGTTCCAACCAATCAGCTTGCTGGCCAGCCGGACGTTCTGGCCTTTCTTGCCAATGGCCAGAGAAAGCTGCGTGTCTTCCACGATTACTTCCAGGCGCTTCTCTTCGACGTCCACCACCTGAACGCGAGTAACCTTTGCCGGGCTCAGCGACTTCTGCGCAAACATCAAAATGTCTTCGTTGTAGGGAATGATGTCGATCTTTTCGCCGCGCAGCTCGCGAATGATCGATTGTACGCGCATGCCCTTCATGCCGACGCAAGCCCCTACGGGATCCACATCCTTATCGCGGCTCTCCACGGCGATTTTTGTGCGCTCTCCGGCTTCGCGCGCCACGGCGCGAATTTGTACCGTGCCGTCGTAAATCTCCGGCACTTCCATTTCAAACAGGCGCTGCACGAGCACGGAGTCCGCGCGCGAAACGATGACTTGCGGACCCTTGGCCGCGCGCTCCACCGCCCGAATCGCCACGCGCAGGCGATCGCCAACGTTGTAAGTCTCCAGGCGGGATTGTTCGCGCTTCGGCAATCGGGCTTCCGTTCGGCCCAGGTCCACGATCACGTCCGGGCCATCGAGCCGCTTCACAATGCAATTGACCAGCTCGCCGACGCGCGTGTGAAATTCGTTGTAGATGGTGTCGCGCTCGGCCTCGCGCACCTTCTGCAGAATCACCTGCTTGGCCGTTTGCGCCTGAATGCGGCCCAGTACATCCGTGGGGCGATTCTGAACGATTTCACCGCCCACTTCGATACTGGGTTGCTGCTTGCGCGCCTCCGCCAGCGTAATTTCGCGCACCGGATCCGCCACGTCCTCTACAACCGTGCGGACGGAATACAGCTCCACTTGGCCGGTGTCCTGATTGAACTTTGAACGCAGATCCTCATCGCTCTTATAGAATTTGCGCGCCGCCACGACCATCGCTTCCTCGATGGCCGCGACGATGATCTCGGGCTCGATGTGCTTTTCCCTGCTGATTTGTTCGATTGTCTGGAACAGCAAACTTGCCATTTCCCCGGTTCTCCGTCAAAACTCGACAACCAAATTCGCCTTGCGAATATTTTCGTAGGGGAACGAAATCGTCCTGTCCCTCACGGAAAGCTGAACCACTCCGTCCGTGCATCCGGCCAGCCGGCCCTCAAAGTACTTCGCATTCTCCACCGGCTCATTCAGCCAAACTCGCGCCAGGCGTCCCGAAAATTTCTCGTAGTCCGAAAGCTTCAAAAGCTTCCGGTCCAGGCCCGGTGAACTGACTTCCAGAACGTACCCGCCGCCCGGTACCAAATCCTCGACGTCGAGGATCACGCTCAACTGCTCGCTCACCGCCTCGCAATCGCTATGGCTCACGCCCGAGCCGATGCGTTGCCCCGGCGACGGCGCCCGGTCGATATAGACCCCCAGCAGCCGCTGCTTGCCGATCTTCCATTCGACGTCCACTATTTCCACGCCGACCGAGCCCGCTACACGCTCTGCCGCTTCGCGAATCTTCGCCAGGTCCATCGACACCAAAGCCCCACGGCTTGCCAGCATCCCGGGCTGTTCCCAAGAAACGTGGGGCGACACTTTTGCCGCCAACAAAAAAGTGGGCTCGCGCCCACTTGAACTTTCGTCCACTTCGAACGAACCCAGTATAAACGCTGGTACCGCGAAACGCAAGCCAGCCCTGATTGGCAGGAAGAGCCCGGAAACGCGTCGAGGCCCGCAGTGAGCCTGTTTCGCGAGGCGGGCGAAGCAGGCTCAAACCAGTGTCGAGCTACTGTTTCTGCGGCGGCTTTTGGGTTCCCGGATGGCTGGCAGCGGGAGGAGTGGCCGCCTTCACCGGGTAGGCGTCATCGTAGAGTTTAACAATCTGCTGGGTGATGTCGATCTGGTCGGCGACGTAGACGACCGCAGTGTTTTGCGCCGAATCGTCAATGACCACGCCGTAGCCACTTTGTTTCGCATATTTGTTGAGAATGGGCATCATCCTCTGCCCGATGTGGTTGATGGCATCCTGAGACGCATCATTCCTGTCGTCCTGCAAATCCTGTTGCTCGCGCTGACCTCTGCGCTGCAGTTCGGTGCCCTGGCGCTGGAGGCGCGCTTTCTCCTCATCACTGAGCGTGTTGGCGCCGGCCGTCAGGCGCTGCTGGATATCCGAAAGCTGCCTTTGAATGTTTTGCAATTCGGTCATGCGCGGCGCGAATTGCGCCTGAAGTTGCTGCGCCACCTGCTTGCCTTCCGCCGTACTGGCAATAGCCTCCGTCATATTGATCACTGCAACCTTCTCCGAGGGTGCGTCTGCGGAAGCGCCGGCTTGTGCCCAGGCAGCCGGAATGGCCAGAAGTACGGCAAACGCCGTAACGAGTGAATATCGAACCTTCATGCGAGCTCCTTAGTGTGAATCTCAGGGGAATTACAAACCCGCGATTATAGCGGCCTCTCAGCAGGATGGTCAACCGCAATCAGCCTGCCCGATGATGCTAACCCTACACATAGCGATGCAGGAAAGGCCCTTGCAGTTGGCCGCGCCTCTCTTGACGATGCCGGCCCCGATGCCTCCGCTTCCTTCTCACGGCAACGGAATCAGCAGCAATCGGCCGTTCGCCTGGTCCACCACGGTCGCGACGTTCGTAATCGGATTGACTGCCACGGAAAACTCCGCTGAGCCGCCGAACGGGAGAATCATTTCCACTTGCGCCGTATTGATCATCAGTTGCGAATCCGGCGGGTTGGTGGCGACAAAATTGAATATCGAAAGCGTGTTGGTGGCCTGATTGACCGTAACGCCCGTGCCGCTCTGGAAATTATACGCAATGGCTGTAGGATCGATGCCCACCCGGAACGTATTGAGCACCAGCGTTTTGGCATCGACAATCCCGATCTCATTGTTCAGGCTGTCGGCGACAAGAAACGTATCGGTGATGGGATCGAATGTCGTATCGAGTGGGTTTTCAAAACCGCTCACTCGGCCAGACAGACTTGCGGTGGTGGCCGTGAGGCTCAACCCGTCCACCACATTCTGGCCACTGGACGACACGACGCCCAGGTTGTCAATGGGATCGACGGCAACGCCAAACGGTTCTTGATCGACCGAAACCGAAGCCGTCGTGATGGTCGCTGAAGTGGTGCTGACCGTAAAAGCAGAGATCGAATTGGAATTGAGGTTGCTATTGGCGACCAACGTCAACGCGGTATCCGGCTGCATGGTGACCCCTGCTGGGCTTAGTCCCGTAGCAACCGTGGAATCCACAAGATTATTCACGTAGTCGACCACGGTGGCGTTCTGGCTCGCATTGTTGGTGACGACTCCCAGCCCCAGTCGCGGCAGAACGGCGACGCCTTCCGGGCACGTCCCGGTCGTCAGTGTGTTGCTAACCACGGCAGCGGCAAGGTTTACGATCGAAACTGAGCCGGGGCCATTGCACGTACTCGCCGTGCTGGAGATCGGGCCCTGGACGGTGACCAACGCCTCGTTCAAATAGGAATCGATAGCCACGCCAATCGGATTCACTCCGATGGGTACGGTTCCGACCACAAAGAAGCGCTCCACGTTGGAACTCGCGCCGCCGGAATTCAAAACATCCAACGAAAACCGCCGCGCCGATGTCAACATGCTTCCCGGCACGGTAGCAATTGCCTGCCGGCCATTTGAACTGACGGTCGTCGGCACGACGGTTCCGTCAAGACGAACCTGCGCGCCGGAGGAAAATCCGAAGCCGTTTACGGTTATCGTCAGCGCGCCGGAAGATGCGGTGCTAAAGGCAATCGGCGGACTAACCTCAGTTATCTGCGGTGTGAGAATTGGACCCAAAGAAAGAATGGAAACATTGTTGCTTCCGGTGTTCGCGATCACCGCAATGTTCTTCCCGGGATCAATGGCCACAGCTTGCGGGGATGTCCCTACGGTAATGCTGTTGCCGATGGGCGCGAACGTGCCCAGATCGTAGACCGAAGCTGTCCCGCTCGGCCCATTTACCGCAACACCGATATCCGTGAGCGGATTCACAGCGGCGGCGACATAGCCCTGCGACACGTTGATCGTGTTGACAGTCTGATCAAGGACGCTGAAAACAGTCATCTCCAACTCGTTTGGATCGACAAGCAGCGCTTGTCCCGTTTCCGGATTGATGGCCGCGCCGTGCAGGCTCGTTGAAACATTGACGAAACTCGCGATCGGGTTGGGCGCTCGCGCCACTTGATTGGCCGTGGCGTCACTTCCCAAATCCACAATGGAAACTGAGCCGGAGCCGCCCGGTGTCACCACCGCCCAATTTAACTGCGGCTCGATAGCGATCGATGGAGTGGGCCCCGTGCTTACCGGCTTGGTATTTGAATTGGCTATCGTGGAACAATTGTTTGGCATCGTGGGATCGGAACCGCCCAGAGTGCAAACGAGGCTCGGCGGATTGGTCGAAAGGTCAAAAATCGTGGCGATATTCGTAGACGAATAGGCAATGATCGCGCGATGGGTAAGCGGATTTACGCCCACAGCATACGGCACCGGTGCGGGGGTCGTTCCCGTCGGATTTGCGGGAAGGGCCACCGTGGAAATCCCCTGCGTCTGGAGATTGACGATCGAAAGCGTATTGTCCGTGCTGTTCACCACCGCCGCCAGATGAAGAATGTCGTCCACGCCCACACTGGTGGGTGTGTTTCCAACTGGCAACGTTACCGGCGCCGCTCCCGTATCGAGATTCAGCAACGAAACGTCGCCGCCGCTGCCGCTGCCCTCGTCGACAACGACGGCAACGCCCAGGGCCGAATCGATACCGACGGCGACGGGTTGCGTGCCTACAGCGATGGGCGCGTTCGCTGAGGAAGGTATGTTCGCAGCGGAAGGCGAAATCGCCACGTTCACGGAAGAAAGCGACGGAGATCCCCCGGGCACATCCGTATTCTGAATCAGGATCGGAACCAACCCCGGCGTCGCAAAGGAGAAACCCGGACTCGACAGCGTCACCTGCAATTGACGGCTGTTTACAAGCGTCACCGGAAGCGCCACACCTTCGGAGATCGCCTCCGTAGACGACGAAAAGTACCCGCCATTCAAATCAAGAGTTCCTGAAGACGTGGTAGTCGGAAAACTCACCGGACTTAGTGCGGTAACCGCAGGCCGGGTCGGCTGGACGGTCAAGAACTCAGGCTGGATCACGTCGCCGTTCTGTCGCTCTATGGAAATGGCAAGCCCGGAAGGAACAGGTCCCGAGAAGAAATTCCCGGGAATCGTGGCGCGCAATGTGCTCGTGTTGACGAAGGTCGTGGGAACGGGCGCAGCATTCACCACTGCCTGACTCGTGGTAAGGAAATTGCTGCCGAAAAGATAGACGTCCTGCTCCGCGGAACCTTCTACTGCCATCGTAGGCTCCAACGGTATGTTCGTGCTGAACGACGGGTCCGTTGCCGTGACAACGGTCACCGTTGACCTTGCTGATTGGCTGGTGTCCGCGGCGGCGACCGCCGTGATGGCAATGGAAGACTGTGCCGTAGCAGGTGCCATGTAGCAGCCGTAACTGGTTCCAGGGGGGATGGGATATGACGATGTTGGCGTGATCGGCATCACCGCTGTGCAGGCCGTGGACGTAATCGCACCCACGGTGCTGGCGTCTCCGTTCGCCATGCCGTTTACTTCCCAACTGACTGCCGTATTGGTGCTCCCCGTAACCGTCGCGCTGAATTGGTATTCCTCGAGTGTGCCCACGGTTACGATCGACGGAGTCATCGTAACGCGGACGCCGGAATCTATGGTCACGTCGATGATCGCATAGTAATCGGTATTACCCTGGCTCACCGCCACGATGCTGACCATGGAATTCGCAGGCAGTGTCGCTGGGCCGGTGTAAAGCCCCGTTACCGTAATGGATCCCAAGGTCGTGTTTCCGCCCTCAACGCATCCCGTAGGCAGGGCGATATTTGCTACCGTCGATGAACCCGTCGCAATACTTGTCGGAGCGGGGTTGCAGACATACCATGTAACCAGCGTATTGGAGATTCCCGCGACAGACGCGTTGAACTGCTGCGTACCGGTCCGCACGACCGTAGCCGCGCTCGGACTAATCGTCACCGTTATGGCCGTGGAGCTGCCGCAGCCCGCCACCACGGCCGTGAACAATAGAATTGCCGCCAGCTTGCCAAATCTCATGCACTCGCCTCCACCAATTGTGGTCGCCCGTTCCCTACGATACCCGCTCTCAGTTTCTCTTTTGCCCATGTCCGCTCAAGCCGTCGACACCGAACCCTAGAACGTTCTGCCAACCGTGAACCGAAACGTGCTGCGCGGCTCAACCAGGCTGGTTGGGAACCTTTGTACCTGCTCACTCAACAACTGATTCAGCACAGGAATGACCTGCGACTGCAGCGCGCCCGGCGGCAAGGAAGCGATCTCCGCGGGGCTCAAATAATATGCCCCTTCTGGCCCCTGAATCAGTTCGTTCAGCCGCGTCGGATTGTACGAGTAATAAAATCGGAAGGGCGCCCGAACGATCGGCAGGAAGACCAAAACCTCGACGCCCGTGGACGTGCGCGGCGTCCAATTCGTCCCCTGGACGATAGAGAGTCTTTGCGACACGGTTGTGTTGGGAAAGAACGGATTGGGAAATTCCGAATTCAACTGCTGATTCTCCGTTGGATCGAGTTGCAACTGGCTCGGCCGCATGATGCCATCAATACCCAAGTCTGCAAAAAGGTTCAGGCTGACCGGGCCGGCGATCGGAATGCGGTATTCGAAGTTACCTACTACCTCGGTATCGCCTCCCGGGCGCGTCGCAAAATATTCCAGCATGGGAATGCTTATGGTTTGCGTCGTGGGATTCCCGCTGGGCCCCAAAACCGTTGGGTTCTGGATTGTGACCGACTGATTGACGACTGACGGTATGAAGGTCCACGGTGAGATGTTGAAGAAATTGAAGCCGCGCACGTCTTGTTCGCCGCCGAGATAGAATCGCTCAAATGGCGGAATGAGCTTCCCGCCGTAGCCCGTCATCCATCCGAGCCTCAGGCGCATGCCGATCACATTGCGTTTGTGGTACGTCGGACGGAAATATTCTGTCTCGAAGATATTCCCAATCGTGTCGACATTTCCCAGCAGTGGACCACCTTCGACCGGAATTGAGTAGGAGAAACTCTTGCCCCCGGTGGGATTCACAGGATTGTTGATCGTATTGTAGGTAATGGACGGAGTAATTTTGCTGGAGATGATGCCGTCCAACTGCGACGGCCCCTGAAGACTGCTGTACTGAATCGATTGGAAAAGTAACTGTGAAGCTTGGCTGAACGCCGAGATATTGCTTTTCGTCCAACCATAGGTGACGCCCACCCGAGTGAACGCAAAACGATGCAACGGATAGCTGGCAAACAGCGTAAAGCCTTTGCTGTTCTGGCTGTAATCCTGCGCTAGGGCCGGATTGATGGCCACCGACTGGCCCACAAGAATGGATAGCTGTTTCTCCTGGTTGAAATTGAACTTGTTCGCGAAAATCGAAAACCCCGTGGAAATTGGCCGGTCGAATAAATACGGTTCGGTGAAACTGAAAAGCTCGCTAGTCTGAATGCTGCCGACGTTCGCGGAAAATGTGAGCGTCTCACCGAGGCCCAGGAAATTATTGGTCTGATACGCGAGCCCGAGGAAGGTTCCCGCCAGCCCGCTGACGCCCCCTGTAAAGCTGATGGATTGCTTGCCCTTCTCATGGACTTTCAGGGTGATGTCGACGCTGCCCGCTCTGGTGTCGCGTTTTAGATCCGCGTTTTCCTTCTTGATTTCGTCGAAGTAGCCCAGTTGGTTCAGGCGCAGGATGCTCAGCTCCCATAGCCGGTCGTTGAACAGGCTGCCTTCATCCAGGAGGATCTCGCGACGGATCACTTTGTCGCGCGTTGTCGTGTTCCCCGAAAACTCGATGCGTCGAACGTAAAACTGTTTCTGCTGATCGAAGTCAATCGTCCAGTTGACCGTCTTGGTGGCGTCGTCGACGTCGGGTACGGGATTCGCCGTGAAGTCGATGAAACCGTAATCGCCGTAGAGTTTCGTATAGTCGTCGATGGCCTTCCGGATTTTCGAGGTATCCAGAATCTGCCCCTTCTTGATCGGGAAAATCGACTCCAGGAATTCAGGCTTGAAATAAAGATTCTCGTCCAGATTGGCGCTGCGGATGACCAGTCGGCCCATGCGATATTGCGCGCCCTCCTCGATCGGAAGGGTAATGTCCGTGCGAATGCTGCGCCGGCGCCCGATGAGCGGCCACGGTCCGGGAAGCCCGTTGTGCTCGGTTTTGACCGTATTGAGTATCGGTCCATTCGGCGCTACCTGAATGCGGAAATAGCCATGGTCGCGATACAGACCCTCTATGCCGACAGCGATGTCCTCATCGAGGTTGTCCTTGTCATAAGTCTTGCTGAAAAGATTGATGTCAGCGAAACCGAGCGGAATAGCAATCGGGCGCGAATGGTGCATCGAGCGGATGATTCGCGTCGCTGAAAACACGTGGTTCCCCGTGATGATGATGTGCCCGACCTTGACCTTCGGCCCCTCATCGATATTGAACGTCAAACTGACCGAATTCGTGGCCGGAATGCGCTCGTAGGTAGGTTTCACGGTTGCGAACATGTGGCCATGCTCGGCGAGCAATTGCTGGATGACCACTTCGGCGTGCTTCACTTTCGTAGGATCGAAGCGGCTCTCCACCGTCAAGTCGACTTTGCGGTCCTTGAATGCGTCCAGAATGTCGGACTCCGAAACGGATTTGTTCCCCTTGTATGTGATATTGCGAATGGTGGGGCGCTCCGTGACGTAGAAGACCAGAATCTTGCCGTTCGGCATGTCCGGGCTGTCTTCTATTTCCAGGCGAATGTTCTCAAAGAAATCCGTATTCCAAAGCGCGCGGAAATCGCGGCGGACCGCGTCCACGTTGTACGGGTCGCCCGGCCGGGAAAAAATCCGCCCCAATAGAGCCTCCTTCTGAATGCGGTAGAGGCCGTCAAATTCGATGCGTTCAATGACTGGCTGCGCGGCGCTTGCTTGCTGCTGGGGGCTGGCGGACTGCTGAGCGGGAGCAGAACGGAGGCACAACCCAAACAACAATATGCACACTACCACTCCCAGCGAAGTAGCATGCAGGCAAGATTTCTTCTCTGCGGCTTTGCTTGGAGTCAAAGCCGCGCTCCGCCATCCAATATATTGTACTCCCCCGCCGGACTGTCCCCGCCGTCCAGCATGCGCGTGTAGGATTCTTTAGTGGGCCACTGGGGTTGCTTCTACAACCGGACGGAAGCCCAAGCCATCAGGCGCCAGATACACTTCCATGATGGCCGGGCGTTGAAGCCCGCCTTGAATTAGCGCCTCCGAGAGCGGATCCTCGACGTACTTCTGAAGCGCGCGGCGGAGCGGGCGTGCGCCGTAATTTCGATCGGTGCAAGTCTTCTCCAAAATCCACTGCCGTGCCTCCGGTGTCATCTGAATCTGCACTTGGCGGTGCACGAGAGTATCGTTAATCTGGCTGACGAGCAAATCAATTATGCGCAGCAGATCCTCGTCGCTGAGCGCGTTGAACAGAATCACTTCGTCCAGGCGGTTCAGGAATTCCGGATTGAAAACTCGCTTCACTTCGCTCATCACCACGTCGTCCAAACTCTTAGCCTGGGCATCGCCGCCGGACTGAAAACCCATCGTCGCCTGCTTGTGCAGGGCGCGCGCGCCTAGGTTCGACGTGAGAATCAAAATTGTGTTGCGGAAATCGACGGTGTTGCCTAGCCCATCCGTCAGCTGGCCGTCTTCGAACACCTGCAGCAGGATGTTGTACACGTCCGGGTGCGCTTTTTCGATTTCGTCCAGCAGAATGATGGAATACGGAGTGCGCCGCACGCGCTCCGTCAACTGGCCGCCCTCTTCGTAGCCCACGTATCCCGGAGGCGCGCCGATCAATTTCGACACCGAGTGCTTTTCCATGTACTCGGACATATCGAAGCGCACCAGCGATTTCTCGCTGCCGAACAAAAATTCTGCCAGCCGCCGGGCTACTTCCGTCTTGCCGACGCCCGTCGGCCCCAGGAAAAGGAAGCAGCCCACCGGGCGTCCTGGAGCTTTTAGTCCAGCGCGGCTCCTGCGAATCGCGCGGGCCAGCGCGGTGATGGCCTTGTCCTGGCTGATGACGCGCTTGTGCAATTCTTCCTCGATGCGCAGCAGTTTCTGCTGCTCGTCTTCCTTGATCGCTGTGACCGCTACTCCCGTCCAGCGCGCCACCACTTCTTCAATATCCTCGCGAGTGACCGTGCCGGTAGACGAGTCGTCGATTTTCAGTTTCTCCCGCAGCGCGCGCAGATTCTCCTTTTCCTTGCGTTCTTCTTCGGAATAAAAACGCGCTTTCTCGAATTCATGATTGGCGATCGCCGTTTCCATGCGGTGGGTGATGAACTTCACGCGCTTTTGCGCTTCGGAAACTTCCTCCGGCAACATCGCTTGGCGCAATTTCACCCGCGCCCCGGCCTCGTCGATCAAATCGATGGCCTTGTCCGGCAGAAAGCGGTCGGGAATATAGCGGTTGGAAAGATAAACCGCGTACTGAATGGCCTCATCCGTGTACGAAACGGCGTGGAACTTTTCGTAGCGGTCGCGCACGCCTTGCAGCACGCGAATCGCCTCGTCCTCTCCCGGAGCGGAAACCTTCACCGATTGGAAGCGCCGCTCCAAAGAGCGGTCCTTCTCGACGGACTTGCGGTATTCGCCCGGCGTCGTCGCGCCGATGCACTGAATCTCGCCGCGGCTGAGCGCCGGCTTCAGAATGTTGGCGGCGTCGAGCGAACCCTCCGCCGAGCCTGCGCCCACCAGCGTGTGCAGTTCGTCGATGAACACGATGGCGTTCTGGCTCTCCATCAGTTCCTTCATGATGGTTTTCAGCCGCTCTTCGAATTGCCCGCGGTACTTCGTGCCCGCAACGATCAGCGACAAATCCAGCGACAAAATCCGTTTGTCCGCCAAAAACGGTGGCACGTCTCCATCGGCGATGCGCTGCGCCAAGCCTTCCACGATGGCGGTCTTGCCGACGCCTGGCTCGCCGATCAGCACTGGATTGTTCTTCGTGCGGCGGCACAGAATCTGAATGGCACGCTCCAACTCACGCTCGCGGCCCACCAGCGGATCGAGCTGCCCATCCATCGCCGCCTGCGTCAAATCGCGGCTGAATTCAGCCAACAACGAAGTTTCTTTGGGACGATTGACCGGCACTTTTTCTCCCGCGCTGCGCGCCAGCTCCTCACGTACTCCGGAAAGGCGCAATCCCCGCTCCTGCAAAATCTCCGCGCCAAACGATTTCTCTTCCCGCAAAATTCCCAACAGCAAGTGTTCTGTTCCGACGTGCTTGTGATTCAGCCGCTCCGCTTCTTCCGCGGCGTAATTCAAAATGCGCCGGCATTCCTGGCTCAGCGGCACTTCGACCGAAGTGGAAATCCGTTCGCGAACGGTGATGCGCGTCTCGATCTCTTTGCGGATGGATTCGATGGAGCCGTGCGTGCGCAGAAAACGGTTCGCCAGCCCCTTATCCTCACGCAGCAGCCCGAGCAGCAGGTGCTCCGTTTCGATATAGGGGCTGCCGTACTGGCTCGCCTCGTAACGCGCGAAAAAGATCACGCGGCGAGCCTTTTCTGTATATCGTTCAAACACGGGTCACCCGCGCCCTTCTGGAGCCGAAGACTCCCCTGTCGCGGCCCGCGCGGAAGCGCGGTGCGCGAACGCTGCACCATCCGACGTCAACAAACCATGTTCCAAAGCGAGCACGCGGTCCGCGCGCTGCGCCAAAGAAAGATTGTGGGTTGCAAGAATCGAAGTCAGATGATGAGACCGGTGCAAGCGCTGCATGAGTTCGAATATCGACTCCGTATTTCGCTCGTCCAAATCGCCGGTCGGTTCGTCAGCCAGGAGCAACTTCGGCCGAGTCACCAGGGCCCGGGCAATCGCCACGCGCTGCTGCTCACCGCCGGAGAGCTCGCCCGACCTGTGTTCTGCGCGATCCGCTAGGCCAACTTCATCAAGCCACGCCCGCGCCGAACCCAGAGCCTCTCCCGCCGTGTTTCTCCGAATCAACAGCGGCATTGCCACATTTTCCGCGGCGGTAAAGTCGGCTAGAAGCTGGTGCCTCTGCCAGACAAAACCCACCGCGCGGCTCCGGAAATCCTCCAATTCATTTTCCGCGAGCGCCGCCAAGGAATTTCCGGCGAAGTATACTGTACCGCTCGTGGGCGTGTCCAGCGCAGCCAGCAGATGCAGCAATGTGCTTTTTCCCGAACCAGAAGGGCCGATCAGTGCCACCATTTCGCCCGGCGCAACCGCCAGAGTCACACCCGCCAGCGCCACGACTTCGCTTTCCCCTGAGCGAAACACCTTTCGCAGCTCCTCGCCGCGCACCAGCGTCTGCGCACCGTTCGCTCCCGATATTCTCGGTTGCTGGGTCTCGACCGCCACTGCCGTTGGGCTCGTCATTGCGCCGTTTCCCACCCTATTCCGTCCCCTGCATCCTCCGTGCCGTTCCACCGTCTAAAGTTTGATTCTTCCCTGAACCCCAAAGTTCCAGTCAATTCCCGTGCCGAAACCGCGCCTAGCTATTTCTTTTGATTCCCTGACTTTACCGAACCGCTCTTTCCTCGGCCCTCTTTCGCGACCAATTTATTGCACATAATGACTGCGTAGTTTCCTTCCCATTGTAACATGCACCGTTTTTTTGCTCGTCCCCTACGCCAAAACGCTGTGCATCAGCGGCACTGTACCTTAGTAACAGGACTTGTTTCCCATCCACCACTGGAACTCTGCGCAGTGCCCGATCTAAATCTTCAGATGCGTGGAAACGAACCGCTGTTGTGGCCACAATTCGCAGAATGCCGCTTGCGACGCCGAGAGCCGCGCCGGCGCCCGTCTATTCGGCTCGCAAAATATCAACCGGCCGAGTTCCGGAGGCGGCGCGCGCTGGATAAACCGTCGCCGCCACGCTAATCGCCAGCGCTGCGGCTCCAATCCACAGCGCGTCCCACCCGTTCGAATGAAACGGCACGTACGGCACGGCATAAATTTCCGGGTTGAGCGGCACCAACCGCCAGTGGTTCGCCGTCCACGCCAGCGCATAGCCCAGCAGCAAGCCGATCGCCGTGCCCGTCACTCCCACCAAAAACCCCTGCAGCACGAAGATGTTGCGCACTTGCATGCGCCGCGCACCCAGGGTCATCAGCACGGCGATGTCGTGCGCTTTGTCCATGACGGTCATCGCCAACACCACCAGGATGTTCAGGCCGGCAACAAACGTGATCAGCCCCACGAAAATCGCGGTGACCAGTTTTTCGAGGCTCATCGCGCGAAAAAGCGCGCGATTCTCTTCGCTCCACGTGGTCGTGTGATACCCGGCCCCGGCCTCTCGCGCAATCACTGACGCGATTTCGTCCGTATGGTCCAAATCGTTCACGCGAATTTCCAGCTCGCTGATCACGTCTCCAATGCCCGCCAGTTCCTGAGCCGCATGCAGCGTGATGAACGTCCAATTCGCGTCGTAATCGTAAAATCCCGAATCGAATATCCCATTCACACGGAAGCGCTGCGATCGTGGCAGCATTCCAAACGGCGTCAAGCTCCCTTGCGGGCTAATGATCGTCACATAATCGCCCACGCTCAAATCCACGTCTTCCGCCAGAATCCTTCCGATCAGAATGCCGGGAATGCCAAACGAATCCGCTGCGAAACTGTCACTGCCGGAAACGATGTGCCGCAGCGCGGCGTCCGCGCGTTCTTCAAGCTCGGGATCCACGCCCTTCAAGACGACGCCTTGCGGTTTGTCATGCGCGTAGAGCAGGACCGTGTTGTACACCACGGGAGTTACCGTGCGCACTCCCGGAGTCGGCGCCAGCCGCGCCATCAGTTGCCTATAATCGCGGATGCCTTCGGCGCCGTTGTTTGGCTTCAGGTTGATATGCGCGGTGACCACCAGCAGCCGGTTGCGAATCGCCTGGCTAAAACCCGTGTTCATCGCCAGCGCAACCACCAGCGTGGCCACACCAGCGGCAACGCCTACCACAGAGAGAAACGTCACCAGCCGCAGCACCGGCGGTTTGTGTTTTGACCGCAGGTAACGCCGCGCGACCATCCATTCGAACTTCATGGATGCTCTTCGTGTGGCCCGGTCACGGCGTCCGTTTCCGAATCCTTTTGCGGACGCAGCGTGGGAAAGAGGATCACTTCGCGGATCGCATGCGAATCGGTGAGCAGCATAATCAGCCGGTCGACTCCGATACCCTCGCCGGCCGTCGGCGGCATCCCGTGCGCCAGCGCGCGGATGTAATCCCAATCAATTTCCTTGGGCATCTCCAGCCCGCCCGCCTCCACCTGCGCGCGGAAACGGCTCTCCTGGTCGGCAGGGTCGTTCAACTCCGAAAAGCCGTTGGCCAGCTCCATTCCTTCGATGAAAAGCTCGAACCGTTCCGCCAGCTCCGGCTGATCCGCCCGCCGCTTCGACAACGGCGAAATGTCCGCCGGAAAATCGTAAATAAACGTCGGCTGAATCAGATGCTCTTCCGCCACTTCTTCAAACAGCGTGCCCGTCAGTTCGCCGCCGGACAGCTTGCTCAAATCCGCGATCACGTCGCGGCTCTGCGCGCGCGCGTATGCGTTGTACCGTTCCGCAACCGCGCGCGGGCCTTCCGGCGCGGCCAGCTCCTCGATTGTCGGCGCTTTGCCGGCACCCGCCGGCCAGAATTTCACGATTGCCTCGCGCATCGAAAGCGCCTCAAAATGCCCGAAGTCGATCTCGTGTTCTCCGTATTGAACCTTCGTTCCGCCACACACCGCTTTCGCTATCCCCGAGAAAAGCTCTTCCGTCAACTTCATCAGATCGCCGTAGTCGCTGTACGCCTGATAAAACTCCAGCATGGTGAATTCCGGCGTATGAATTGCGTCGATTCCCTCGTTGCGAAAATTCCGATTGATCTCGTATACGCGGTCTAGTCCTCCCACAACCAGCCGCTTCAGGTAAAGCTCCGGCGCAATGCGCATATAAAAATCGACGTCGAACGTGTTGTGCCGCGTCACAAATGGCCGCGCCGTCGCGCCTCCCAGAATTGGATGCATCATCGGCGTCTCGACTTCCAGGTAGTTCCGCGCGTCAAAGAACTCTCGCATGTAACGGATGATGTGCGCGCGCCGCAGAAAAATCTGGCGCACTCGCTCATTGGCAATCAAATCCAGATAGCGCCGGCGATAGCGCATCTCCACGTCGGCCAGTCCGTGCCACTTCTCCGGCAACGGCAGGAGCGCCTTGGTGAGCAACGTGAGCTGCTCCACCCACACCGTCAGCTCATTCGTCTTTGTGCGGAAAAGGTGCCCGGACACACCGATGACGTCTCCGATGTCGAGAAGCTGAAAAAGCTCGAAAAAACGCGGCCCCACGGCGTCGAGCTTCACGTAGATCTGCAGCCGTTTCCCGTCGCCCTGAATGTGCGCGAAGCCCGCTTTGCCGTGCAGGCGAATCGTCAGGATGCGCCCGGCAACGGAAACGTTAACCGGCAACTGTTGCAGCGCTTCGGCGGAGTGCTCGCTAAATTCCGCGACAATTTGCGTGGGTGTCTGCTTCCATTCGAACTTGTGCGGATAAGGCTCGAAGCCCAGTGCGGCGATTAGCTCCAGTTTCTTCTGACGCTGGACAAGCTGGTCGTGCGGTTCGAATTCCAAACGGCGTTCCTCTCCTGGAGTCGTTCGGCAGTATAGCGAGCGCCTTCACGCAGCGTCAAGAAACCCCAAATTTGCATCCTCTGGTATAATGCCCATCACTGGTGGGGTCATTTTTGATTTGGGGAAAAAAGCACGACTCTGCGTTGACCCGCAGTTCGGTGAAGGAAGATTGGCGCGCCCGTCTTCCTGCTGACAAGAATCGCGTCTTCGATAGCATTGTCCGCGACTGGGAAGATGCCTACGCTGTTTTTTCCGTGCCCCTCGACGACGCCATGACTTTCCGCGCCGAGGGCCAGTTGATCCCCGCCAAGCAATGCGTGGAGATCGCCGCCGCCGTTGTAACTGAACTGACCGTGCCTCTCGCCGCCTCTTGCCGCACTCTGGAAAAATGGGGACGCCAGCTGCCCGCGCCTCCCGCCGTCGCGGCCCTCAATCCATCTTTTTATCGGAGCGAAGCAGCTCGCCAGAACGCACAATGGAATCAGCTCATGCACCGCATTCTGTTTGGCAGCCGCTCGCGATTCCTGCACAAGCTCCGCGTCCTCGAGATGAGCGTCAGCGCTCTGGGAGATGAATTTCATCGCGAGGCCGGGGAATTGTCGGCGGGTGTGCACATCCGCCCGGATTCTTCTTGGCCGCGGCTCGATGAGCTGCATTACGACGTGAACACTTGCCTGCGCGAAACCGTTGTCGTGCTCAAATCGTTTATCCTGGCGTTGCCTCCCAAGAATCTGCCCCTCTTTGAGGACGATCTGAGCACCGCGGCTTCGGCTGCCCGGGAACTCCTTCGTCCAGCGGTTCCCCGCGTTCCTCGGTAGACGCGCGGGCCATTTCCGACGAAAATGGCAGTCCGTACTGTTTTTTTGCGGTACGGCGGGATTCACCGGCGAATCTTTGAATACCGGCGCGTTCCTGGAACATCTAAGTACAACTTCTGGATTAGGCGGCGCATCGGACAGAACAGATGCGCCGCGTTGGGTATCGTGGCCCGAACGAGGCGAATCGAAAACGGCGAAGTGCCGGAAGCGGATGCGATCCGTCTGGCACAGCAGGGTGACGCGGCGGCGTTTGAGCGGCTTTATCAGATCCACTATCGCCGGGTCTACTCGTTGTGCTTGCGGATGGTCGGGAATACGGCTGAAGCAGAAGACTTAACCCAAGAAGCCTTTCTGCAACTCTTTAGAAAGATCAGCACCTTCCGCGGCGAATCCGCCTTTTCGACATGGCTTCATCGGCTCGCCGTAAATGTTGTGCTCATGCGGTTGCGAAAAAAGACTGGCTCGGAAACTTCCCTCGAGGAAGTGACCGAACCGGACGAAGAAACCGGCGGTCCGCGCCGGGATTTTGGCAGCCCCGACTTGGGTTTGAGCGGCTCCATCGACCGCGTGAATCTGCAGCGCGCCGTCGAGCAGTTGCCGGCGGGTTACAAGGCGGTGTTTGTGCTGCATGATGTGCAGGGTTACGAACACAACGAGATCGCGCACATTATGGGCTGCTCCATCGGTAATTCCAAATCGCAGCTGCATAAGGCTCGCATGAGATTAAGAGATCTTCTTCATGAAACCGAAAGGCAAAAGGCCCGCGATGAGCGTCAGGCTTTCAAGACCGACGCTGCGGGCGAGGACTGAAAGTCATGGCACCGATGCGTTGTAACGAATTTTGGCAAATCAGCGGCGAATGGATGGAGGGCGAACGTCGTCCGGCGGCCGTGTCGCATATCGCAGGCTGCGCACCCTGCCGCGCTTTGATTGCCGACCTGGAGATGATTCGCGACGCCGGCGCTCGTCTGCCCGAGGTCCAACCTTCTCCTCAAGTCTGGACCGCCATTCGATCCCAGTTGGAAAAGGAAGGCATAATCCGCACGCCGAGTCTGCAGCCCCGCGCGGGGTGGTGGACGCAACTTGGCGCTTTCGGCGCTTTCCGCCCAGCGCTCGCGGGCGCCTATCTTTCTCTGGTCGTTGCGGGAGCTGTCGTGCTCGGTCTGCAGATGAAGACGAATCGTGTCGACCAGGAAGCTCTATGGCTGCAGCACGCGCAAACCACCATGACTCCGGTGGCCGCGGAATTGGATACCGCCGAGACCAAAACCGTTCCGGCGCTCGAGGCCGAAGGCAACGATGTGACCGCTAGCCTGAATCATAACCTTGCCATCGTTGACAACATGATTTCAATGTGTGAAAAAAGCGTTCGCGAGGACCCGCAAAACGAAATGACTCGCGATTACTTGTACACGGCATACCAGCAGAAGGCCAACCTCTTGGCAACTATGGCGGACACTGCGGAACGGTGATGGAGCTTCCCATGATATCGTCGAGGTCGTCGAAACCAATGTGGCGAATTGCGGAAAACGGTGCGGCAGTGTTGTTCGGCTCGGCCCTGCTCTTGGGCTCCGCCTCGCCGGCTCTTGCCCAACATTTGGAAAAGCAATTCACGGTGCAAGCCCATCCGCTGATCACCCTGCACAATCCCAGCGGCACGGTCATCATCTCGTCATGGGAAAAGCCTACGGTCACGGTCGTCGCCGATCACAATAGCCAAAAAATTGAAGTGGACGCCGAGCAAGTCGGCAATCGCGTCGACATCGTCACTCACTTGCTCGCCGAGAACATCTCGCCCGACGAGCTGCGCGCCAATTACGTGATTACCGTCCCCGAGGATTCCGAACTGCAAGTCCACAGCGATTCCGGCAGCGTTGCCATTTCCAAGATCCTCGGTGACATGAGCGTGGAAACGGTTGCGGCGGGCGTCGACGCCGAGGACATCGGCGGTTACATGGTCGTCCAGACGGTCGGCGGCTCTTTTCAGTGCATGCGCTGCACCGGCCGCATTGAAGTGCATTCGATTAGCGGCGATTTGCGCCTGGTCGATGACCACAGCTCTAACATTTTTGCGCAAACCGCGACCGGCAATATCCTTCTCGATGGCGACTTCCTGCCCAACGGCGTCTATCGCCTCAAGAACTACAGCGGCCCGATCAATGTGCGGTTTTCGGCCGGCGATTCCTTTGACGTCAACGCCACCTCTCTCTACGGCAAGGTCGATAACCAGGCCAAACTCGTCCCTCCATCCCACCCCAATCAGCGTCCGCCGCGATTTGCCAAGAGCCTGTTTGGCAGTCTCAACCAGGGCCGCGCCAAGCTGGAATTGTCGTCGTTCAATGGTACAATCAACATCCACAAGCGTGACTGACGCACTGACCCCTGTTAGCAATAACAATTTTCAGGCCGGAGCAGCTTCGCCGGGCACACGCCTCAACCGCC
This sequence comes from uncultured Acidobacteriota bacterium, assembly GCA_963811805.1. Classification (GTDB taxonomy): domain Bacteria; phylum Acidobacteriota; class Terriglobia; order Acidiferrales; family UBA7541; genus DAHUXN01. Next base: position 446,408 of record CAWESU010000001.1, read on the forward strand.
GTCTCGTTGCGCTCACCGGATTCATGGGATGCGGAAAGTCCACGGTCGCCCGCCTGCTCGCCCGCCAGATCGGCTGGATTCATGCCGACCTGGATAAGCGCATTGTCGCGCGCGTCGGCTTGTCCATCCCCGCGATTTTTGCGCAACTCGGTGAACCCGCTTTTCGCCAGACCGAGCACGAAGAGCTCGCGCGCATTCTCGGCGAAGCGACCGCAACGGCTAAGCCAACCATCGTCTCTCTCGGCGGCGGCACCATGGCCCAGCCCGCGAATATGGAACTGCTCAAACAAGCCGGATGCGCCATCGTGTGGCTTCAATGCTCCGTGGAAGAATTGATTCAACGCTGCTCCCACATTACCGACCGTCCGCTTTTCAAGGACGCAGCCAGCTTCCGCCAGCTCTATCAGGAACGCCTGCCGTTTTACCAACTCGCTCACCATCGCGTGGAAGGCTCCGTCGAGCCTTTGCGTGTGGTGCAATCGATAATCGCTTTGGGCATTCTCGAAGGCGTTCCGCTGTGACCCGCTCAGCCGGAATCCTCTCCGCGTGCCTTTTCCTATCCTCGGTTCTTTCGCTCCGATCTCCGAATGCCACTGCGGCTCGCGATTGGCGCACTTCGCCGCCAACGTCCACGCGCTCGCTTAATCCGCCCGACCCCGCCCAGGGCATCAGCCCGCAGAAGGGCAAATTTCGCGACATGGTCAACGGCAAAGAGGTTGGTTCGGAGGAATTTGAAATCTCTTCGGACGGCGGCGGCTGGCTCGCGCGCGCCAACGTATCCGTCAAAGGCGCCTCGGGACCCGAAACACGCATTACCTCACAGCTGCAACTTCGCGTCGACGGCTCCCCAATCCATTACGAGTGGACCACCGTCACCGGCTCGAAAAAAGCCGGAGCCTCCGTCGACTTCGACAACGGCGTCGCGACCATTCACGTGCAGGTCAACGGCGGCGCGCCCTTCACTCAGCAATTCAATTTCAAAACTCCTCTTATCGCCATTCTCGACGATAACCTGTATCACCAGTATGCCATCCTCGCCGATCTTTATGATTGGTCGAAGAAGGGCCAGCAGACTTTTTCCGTCCTGATACCGCAGGAGATGATTCCCGGGACAGTTACTGTCGAAGCTCTGGACCCCGAGAATTCCAACGGCAAGAACCTCGCTCGCCTTCGCGTGCGCAGCCAGGATCTGGAAATCATTCTCTACCTGGACGGCAATCGCCTGGAACGCGTCTCGGTGCCGTCTGCAAACGCGGAAATCGTCCGCCAATAGCCGCTCGCAAAAATCGCAAAAAAAATAGGCCCAGGTTATTTCACCTGGGCCTCCGATTTTTTTATAAACCGCTAAGATTCGACTAAAGCACTGCGCTGCGCGTCCTCGCAGGCTCCGTCTCGGGGGGTTCCAGCGTCACCGTGACTGTCAGTGGCGACCCGCCGCGCATCACCACCAGCGACACGCTTTTCTCTTCGCGCTTTTCCCGCAATCGCGCACGCAACTCCGCCAGCGTCGTCACCGTCAGTCCATCCACGCGCGTGATTACGTCGCCCGCCTTCAATCCCGCCTTCGCTGCCGGTGTGCCCGAGCTCACCTCGCGAACCAGCACGCCCTCGTCTCCCGGCACGCGGAAGTATTTGCCCAGTTGCCCGTTGATGTCTTCTCCCTCGATTCCCAGCACCGGCGTCATCCCCATGAACAACTCCGGCATCTCCATCTTGAAATTGAAAGATTGCGGCGGCACGGTCAGCGGCATCCCTTCGTGCCATTGGCTTTCGATGTTCTGTGCGCGATTCCCCACTTGAATCGTCAGTTTCTCTTCCTTGCCCGCGCGCAGAACGGTCACTCCCACGCTGCGCCCCGGAGGCGTTTCTCTCACCAGCCGCCGGAATTGCACCGTGCCTTCCACTTCGTGACCGTCGTATTGCAGGATGACGTCATCCGATTGCAAGCCGGCCTTCGCCGCCGGGCCGTCCGGCAACACTTCTGACACCAGCACTCCGCGCGCTGGCGTGAGCTTCAGGTCTTTGGCCTTATCGGTCGTGATCTCCGCCATTTCCAGGCCAAGCCAGCCCGTGTCGGCATCGCCGTCGAGGAGGCCAGGAGCCTGCGCGAAGAGTTGTTGTGCTTGTTGTGCTGCGCTACGCGCTGCAAGGCCGGCCAATTCTTCCGATTTCATTCCATTTTCGGTCATTTCCCTTGCCACCTCCGCTTGATACTCCTGGGCCCGGGCTTGCACGTCTTGAAGGCTCTCTTTCAATCGGCTTTGCGCCATTTCCTTCTGTAGCGCGACCGCGTCGAACAAGCTGTTGCTACAGTTGTCATTCGCCTGCGCCGCGCTCGGTGTTTGCGTCGTGGGGAGGTTTTGCGACCGAGCCCCCACCGCGGTCAAAGCGACAGCCATCGTTCCCAGGCTCATATACTTCATATACGTCACAGCGCGCATTTTTGTTCTCCCTCTTAGACGATTTTCTTGTGGCTTGGTTAGATCACCGGCCGCCCGCTCACCAGCCGGATCGCCCCGTTCACCGTGCTCATGAAAACCTCGCCGCCTCCGCTACCCAGGCGCCCGCGAAACCTGCTCGCATCGTAAGCTCCCAGCGTCGCCAGCGGAAAATCCGAGCGAAAATCGCCGTTGCGATTGACCACGCGAACGCCGCGTTCGCGCGCTCCGGCAGCGACAGCACCACCGAGCCATTGATGGTCGTCAGGCTCACTGGATCTCCATCCGGCAGCGATTTCAGTTGCAAACGCACGTCGCCATTCGTAGTTTTCGCGCTGAACCTTCCGTCGCTGTCCACCACTTCCACGTTTCCGTTCACCGAACCAAGAATCCCGGCCGCGGACATGCCCCGCAGATGAACGTCTCCGTTTACCGTCGCAACTTCCGCCCAGCGCAGCCTGTACGGCACGTGGATCTGATATTCGACGGTCACTTGCACGCCGCTTCCCTGCGGGTAACGCGTGTTCACTGCCAGTTGCTCTCCATCGCCCTGCACATCGATGTGCACACTGTTCAAATCCTCGCTGTCATGCAACGCCGTCTTCACCGCGTGCACTTCCACTTGCTCTCGGTCCCAACCTTCCACTTGCACTCCACCGTTCACGTTCGCCAGCGCAAACACCCCGCCCGCGTGCAGTGGATAAACTTGATCGAAAACTTGCGTAGACGTGGACGCGCGCGCAGAAACCGCAACCATACAAAACGCCGCGACGCCGGCCAGCGCGAGCCAGCGATAACTGCGCAATCCGGAGGGAATCTCTGCGTTCATGTTGCCCCCTTTTCCCGCGAAGCGCTTCTACGGCTGATCCGGCGGCGGTGGCGGCTGCGGGATCTGGATCTTCATCAAATTCATTCCCAGTTGCCGCTGCATTTCTTCCATCTGCTGGCGCAACTGGTCCATCTGCTCCTTTTCGTGCGCCGCGTCGTTTAGCACCAGCCGGATGTTTCCAGACTCCGTTCGCAACACTAGTGACGCGCCGCCACCGTTGAGCGCCCCTTCCGCGCGAATCACTTGGCTTCCTTCATCCGGCTCGCCATAAGTCACCTTCAGCGGAAATGCCGGATCGATCACCACGCGATGATCCCCGCCCAGCTCCACCCGCGCGTCCACCGTCACCGCGAGTTCCTTCGGAAGGTACACAACGATGTCTCCCTCGCCTGCCGCCAGCCGGCAGTCGCTGCTCAGCTTCGCGTCCGGACCGAACCACGCCGTGATCCCTCCCGCGCCAGTCGTGGCGCGCACCGCGTTTTGCACTTGCATCAGGTAAACGCTTCCCGCGCCCGTCTCGAGTTCCGTTGGACCCGACGACTTCACCACGCGAATTCCTCCACCGCCGGTGCGCGCGCGAATCAGCCCGGACGCTTCGCCCACTTCAATCTCTCCGCCGCCCGTGCTAACCACCAGTCCCGCTCCGGCATGCTCCAGCGAAATATTCCCGCCGCCCGTATCCAGCCGCCCCGCTCCGGCAATCGACGCCACGCGAATGTGCCCGCCACCGGTGCGCAATATCGCTCCGCCCGCCACCGAGCCCACCGTAATGTCTCCGCCGCCGGTCTGCGCCGTCAGGTCGCCGCCGACGTTTTTCGCCAGAATATTGCCGCCATCGGTGACCAGCCGCGCGGGCCCATCAATCTGCCCTGCGGAAACGTTTCCGCCATCCGTCGCCACCGAGACGCGGCCCTGAACGTCGCCCACCTGAATGTTTCCGCCATCCGTCGACAAATCCAGGTTGTAGTTGTGCGGAACGGTTACCGAAATCGTGACCGAAAGATGATGTCCCCACCGCAAATGCGGCGACCGGCAAACCAGCACCACCCCGTCCGCGTCGTTCCGCGCGTCCAGAATGAAAGCATTCAGAATCTGCTGCGCGTTGGAATCGTCCGCGTCGGTCTCCAGATGAACGCGGTAGCTGACTTGCGAATCGCTTCCTGTTGAAACACGGATGTCGCCTTGATCCGCCGCCACGCGAAGATGCGAACCAGCGGTGGTGGAAAACTGCCCAGTCTTGTCCGCCGTCACCCGATCCGAATGGCTTCCGCCGGCCCGCGCGGGCAGCGCGGCCACAACCGTGCACAGAGCCGCGCTCAGAACCACCATCTGCGATAGCGAATTTCGAATTGTGCCGCGCCTCATCTTGGATCCTCTTCCCATCACTGCTGACCAGCCTGCCCCTGCCGCACCGCCGCCGCGCTTTGCAGCCGGATGTACGTATTCGGATCGGTGCGCATGCGCTGCTGCAGAACGCCGACCGCCTTCGGATCCCCCAGCAACCCTCCGTGCTCCGAAGCGGCCACCAGCGCATTGATCGCCTCCACGCGCACGCCGATATTTGTGTCTTTCGTCAGCGCCTCCAGCATCGTTTGTATGCTGGCGTCGTCCGGCTTTCCCACCGTCAAAGCCTCCAGCGCCTTCAACCGCACCGCCGGATTGCGATCGGTGAGCACCGCCTGCGAAAGCGCCCGCTCCACATCCGGATCGCTCGCCCGCGCCTTCAGCAACTCGACCGCATTGATGCGCACGTCCGGGCAGAACCGGCGGTTATTGTGCAGCACGTACAGCAGCACGCGCTTCACGTCGTCGTCGTTCACTGTTCCTTGCACCACAATCGGCCGTTCCGTGTTCATTTGCACTTGAACCTGCGGCGGCTGATTGTTATTGCTCGGCGTCCAGTTGATTCCCGAAACGTTCGCCGATTGCAGCTCCTGATTATCAATACCCATCGAGCTCAGCGCCGCTGTTGGGCGCGAAGAAGTCGAATTTGGCGCCTGCGCATGCCATGGCCCCAGCATTCCTACGGAGAAACCTACTAGCAGCAACGTGGCGACGCTAGCCGCGGGATGCAGCGCCAGCCAGTGCGCCGGAAAAAGCGACTCTGCCCATCGCGTCCAAATGCTGCGATGGTCCATCTCATCGAGCGAATCTTCGAACCGGTTGCGGCAGCTTGCCAGCAGGCCCGGCGCAGGCTCCAGCCGCTGGTGTGCGGCCGCCATCTCCAGGAATTTCCTCTCCGCGTCCAGCGCAGCCACGCAACGCGCACACTGGTCGAGGTGCTCTTCCAGCGCGTCGCGTTCCGCGCCTTCCAGCTCATCCGCCGCGTAAAAGATGATCTGTGATTCGAACTCCGGACACGCGCCGGATTGATTAAATTCCTGCATCGTCAGCTCCTTGCTTCACCGCACGCCGTCCAGCGTCGCGCGCAACTTGCGCGTCGCGCGGAACAGCGAATTCTTCACCGTCTCTTCCGAAGTGCCGAGCATATCGCCGATCACTCGCAGCCTCAGCCCTTCGTAATGCTTCAGTTCAAAAACCATGCGCTCTCGTGGTGACAGCCCATCGAGCGCCGCGTCGATGTGCTTCCCCAATTCCTGGCCCAAGAAATGTCGCTCCGGATTTGACGCCGACCGTTGCTCCACCTGCTGGTCGAAGAAATCCGGCGCCACGCCCTCGCTGTCCGCCGGCTGCGGAGCCTGCTCTTCGCGCCGCGTGTTCTTCCGCCGCAGATGGTCCAGGCACACGTTCGTCGCGATGCGGTAGATCCACGTATAAAAACTGCATTCAAATCGGAAACGCCCCAGATTGCGGTACACGCGAAGAAAAATTTCCTGATAAAGGTCGCGCGCGTCCTCCGCTCCGCGTACCAGGTTCAACGCCAGCCGCAGCACGTCGCGGTCATACCGGCGCACCAGCTCCTCAAAAGCCGGCCGATTGCCCGCTTGTGCCTGCCGGACCAGGACCTGTTCGTCCGCTTTCTGCACCGCTCGTTGCGCCGCTGCTCGCTCCAGCGCGGCACTCATCCCCATGGCGTTCATAGCCGGATGCAATCCACTGGTTCTTCGGTTGTACCCTGCAGTTCGCCCCAACCGGCCGTGTCCGGAAACCTCACAGCTCACTTACCCTCCATCATCATACAGCCTTAGACGAATGCCACATCCTGTTGGTAAGCAGTCCTTTTTCTGTCTCTTCCGATCTGTCCTCTTTGAAAAGATACCGCGGCCGCGCTTTTCCCTTGACAAACTGTTAACTATATGATATCTAATGTCTTTAGAGTCTGTAATTTACAGACTGCGAACTACTTAAGGGGGCGGCCGCGGAGACGCGGCTTTTTTGCTTTTTATGCGCTTTCTGAATTCTAATCGCGTCAACTATGAAGAATTAGAAGTCGACCTAACTCACACAAAACAAAGCACCGGCCCCCGCTCTAATCGCGTTTTTTTACGGTTCTCGCAGAGCTTTTCGTCCCATCTTCGGACACATTTCCGGCACCGCTCCGTCGATCTGCAGTTTTCTCTAATCGCTTGTCATTTGTCGCTGCCCGCTAATCGCCAATCCTCGGAATTAGAATCGCCTGTAACTCGCACAAAACAAACGGCCGGAGATTTTCTAATCGCCAATTTTGGCGCGCCCTTTCTCTCACCTCCAACCTCGCGGCACGCAGACCTGCACTTGCGGCCTTGGTTCTGCACTGGCTCGTCGCTTGCTTGCTCCGAGCGCAGTCGAAGGGTTCTGCGTCCCTCGTCACTGGTATATCGCCTATGTCTCTAAACTCCAACTCGCCTGTCACCAGCCTGAAGGGCCTGGGCCCGCACCGCGCGGCACTGCTCGCCGAACGCGGCATCGCCACGGTCGGGCACCTCCTCAATTACCTGCCATTTCGGTACGAGGATCGCATTCACTTCACCCGCATCGCGGAGCTCGTCCCCGGTCAGGTCGCCACCATTCAGGCGGAAGCCGAAAACGGCAGCCTCGTGCGTTTCAGAGGCCGCCGCAACACCATGTTTCACCTGAGCGTAACAGACGCCAGCGGCAAACTGGCGGTGCGCTTTTTTCACGGCGCTTATCTCGACGGGAAATTCAAGCCCGGCCAGCCGCTCGTGCTGCATGGAAAAGTCACTGCCGATCCCAATCGCCCCCTGCGCATCGAGATGATCAATCCCGAATACGAATTGCTGCACCCCGGCGGCGACGCAACGAACTCCGCGGACGTCGGCCGCATCGTCCCGGTCTACGAAGCCATTGGCGATCTCAGCTCGCGCATGCTGCGGCGGATTATTTTCCGAGTCATCGAAGATTTTCAGGGCGAAATTCCCGACCCGCTGTCTCCCGAACTTTTGCAGCGCTATGGATTTCCGTCCAAACGCGAGGCGCTCTTAGGTGTGCACTTCCCCGAAAAGAATGTCGATGTCGGCCTGCTCAACGAATTTCGCAGCCCGGCGCAAGTGCGCATGATTTTCGAAGAATTTTTTCTCTATCAGCTTGGTCTGGCGATTCGCCGCCAGCGCGAACAACAACGCGCTGGAGTTCCCATGCAGGTTCGCCAGGACAAAGTTCGCGAAGCGCTCAAGCAAATCCTGCCCTTCAAGCCTACCGCCGCGCAAAAGCGCGTGCTCGCGGACATCGCCGCGGATCTGGAGCGCGCCACGCCAATGAGCCGCCTGCTCGAAGGTGACGTAGGCAGCGGCAAGACCATTGTCGCTCTCGAAGCTGCCACCATCGTCATCGAGAACGGCTATCAAGTCGCGCTGATGGCGCCCACGGAAATTCTTGCCGTGCAGCACTATTTATCCGCGCGGAGAATATTTTCTTCCGCGAACTATTTTGTCGAATTGCTCGTCAGCGGCATGAAGTTCCGCGAGAAAGAGGACGCCCTCGCGCGCATCGCCTCTGGCCAGGCGAATTTCATCACCGGGACGCATGCCCTGATCGAAGAAGCGGTGAATTTCGCCAAGCTCGGTCTCGTGATCATCGATGAGCAGCATCGCTTCGGCGTTTTGCAACGCAAGCGCCTGACGGAAAAAGGAAACGCGCCGCACGTGCTGGTGATGACCGCGACGCCCATTCCGCGAACTCTCGCGCTCACCCTCTACGGCGATCTCGATTTGTCGGTCATCGACGAGATGCCGCCAGGAAGAACCCCTGTGGCAACGCGCTGGAGCGCGGAAGAAACTCTCCCGGGTGTCTGGGAATTCGTGCGCCGCGAAGTGGCCAGCGGTCGCCAGGCCTACATCATTTATCCCGTCGTCGAAGAGTCGAAGCAGGAATTGAAAGCCGCCACGGCCGAATACGAAAGGCTCTCGAAGACGATTTTTCCGAAACTGAAAGTCGGTCTGCTCCATGGACGCATGCGTAGCGAAGAAAAAGATGACGTGATGGACCAGTTTCGCAGCGGCAAGATTCAAATCCTTGTCGCCACCACCGTCGTGGAAGTCGGCGTCGACGTGCGCAACGCCACCGTGATGGTCATCGAGCACGCCGACCGGTTCGGCCTCGCGCAGCTCCACCAGCTTCGCGGGCGCATCGGGCGCGGCGCGCACAAATCGCACTGCATTCTGGTGGCGCCAAAAAACGTGACCGAAGAGGCGCGCGCGCGCCTCGAAACTTTAGTCGCGACGGCGGACGGATTTCAGATCGCCGAGCAGGATTTGAGGCTCCGAGGGCCGGGCGAATTTTTCGGCACCAAGCAGCACGGAGACGTCGCGTTTCACATGGCCCATCCGCTGCGCGACCACAAGCTCCTCGACCTGGCGCGAACCGAAGCGTTCGCCCTCGCGGAAAACCGCTCTCGTTCGGCGGAACTGGAAAAGCTCACTGCATTTCTGGGGCCCGAGTGGCAAAGCAAGTTTCGTCTGGCAGCGGTGGGATAGATGCGCGTTATAGCGGGCACGTTCAAGAGCCGCGGCCTTAAGACGCTTCGCGGAATGGAGCTGCGGCCAACGAGCGACCGCTTGCGCGAAACGCTCTTCGACATTCTCGGCGACTCCGTGAAAGACAGCGTCTTTGTCGACCTGTTCGCGGGAACGGGAGCGGTGGGCATCGAAGCCATCAGCCGCGGCGCGCGGCGCGTCGTGTTTGTCGAACGTCACGCGCCGGCGGTGCAGCTGATTCGCGAAAACCTGAAATCGCTGGAGATCGCCAGTGAGGCGGAAGTTCTTCCGCTCGACGTGATGCGCGGCATCGAACAACTCGCACCGCGAAACGAACCAAGCGATTTTATTTTTCTCGATCCGCCCTACGCGCGAGCCGACGAGTACCAGCGAGTTCTGGAATTCATCGGTGTGAAGGGAATGCTCTCCGTTGCAGGAACGGTGATCGCCGAGCACACAAAAAAATTGCGGTTGCCGCCGAGAGCAGAAACGCTCGAACGAACGCGCGTGAAAGTGCAGGGCGATTCCGCGCTGAGTTTCTACCGCGTCGCCAGAACCGCGTGATGCCTTGGCGTGAAAGAAAAATCCTACGTGGAAAGAATGCTGATGAGCTTGGCGATGTCGCGCTCGGTATTGTAAAGATACGGCGCGACGCGCAGCGAGCCTTCGCGCAGGCTGACAATCACCTGCGCGGCCCGCAATCTTTCATAGAACTCTTTGGTGCGCTCCGGCTTGCGCGCCGCAACGCAAATGTACGAGCCGCGATTCTCCGCTGCGCTGGGACTCGCAAGCACGCAAGTGTCTCGCGGAAGTCGCTCGACGAGCTGCGCGATCAGCCGTTTGTTGTGTTCAGCGATCGCTTCGATGCCAACGCTCTCGATAAACTCGAGCGAGGCTTGCATCGCCGCCAAATTTGTAAATGCGGCGGTCTCCGGCGCGTCCCAGCGGCTCGCGCCCGGCACCGCGGTGATCTTGGCCAGATTCAAAGAATGAAAATTCCGAGCGCCCTCGAGCGCCTTCCAGTAGAAAGGCCCGGGGCGCAATTTTTCCATGGACTCGCGGCGCGCCCAGAAAAATCCCGTGCCGTAGGGGCTCAGCAGCCATTTGTATCCGGAGCTGACCGCGAAATCCGCGCCGAGCGCGCGCAAATCGATGGGAATCGCGCAAGCGCATTGGCTCATGTCGAGCAAAAGGATCACGCCGGATTTGCGGCACGCCTCCGCGAGGCGCCCGGCATCGAGCAGCGATCCGTCGTCGAAGCGCACGAGGCTCACGGAAACCAAACGCGTGTGCGGAGTGAACTGCTCGATATAGTCGCTCGAGCGAAGAAATCGCTCGCGCGGCGCGACGATTTTCGCGCGAAGGCGGCCTGCATCGGCGAGCGGCGTAAACGTGGAAAAATGCGCAGGAAATTCGCCGCGGCCAATCAATACTTCGTCGTCGGGCTTCCAATCGACGTTCGAACCGACGACCATCATTCCGCTGCTGGCGCCGGAAGTGATGGCAAATTCGTCGGCATCGCCGTGGAGCAGACGCGCGAGCAGGCCGCGAATGCGATCCGGCAAGCCGAAATATTCTTCATCCGGAATCCGATGCGGCAATTTTTTCTGCTCTAGCGCGGCCTGCGACGCGCGGACGGACTTCAGCGGGAGCGGACCCTGACCAGCGGCATCCAGGTACGAGACTCCTTCAAAATCTCCGAATTCAGCACGGTAGTCCAAGCGAGCGCTCCTTTTTAGAAGTGGCCCCGGAGTTTACGAAAACTGGAAATGAGGATCAGCCGCCCGGCGCCGCTCTCCAGCTCGGCGTGCTCGAGCACCCAAGTGGCGTGATGAGGAACGAAAACGGCGTTCAGGCCCGCCTGTAAAGCCGGATTGATGTCGCTGCGCGGGCTGTTTCCAATCATCCAGCCGCTGGATTTCACGATTTTGAATTGCTGCACGACGCGCTCGTAGGTGGCCAGATTTTTTTCCGCCACGATTTCGATGGCATCAAAATATCGCGCGAGCCCGGAGCGTTCCACCTTCGCGGCTTGCGCCGCGGCCTCACCTTTGCTCAACAAAATCAGGCGATGGCGCCCGCTCAAATAGGAAAGCGTTTCGGGGACGCCGTCGAGAATGTGCGGCGGAGTGCCTTCGAGCTCGACGGCCATTCTTTCGATTTCCTGGACAACTTCCTTGCGGGCCATGCCGCCGGCAAGCTTCAAATAGGTTTCCTCGAGTGAACGGCGGAAGGAGCGGACTCCGTAACCGTGCTGCTGAATATTGCGGCGCTCGGTTTCATTGAGAATGTGGCGGCAGTATTCGGGCGTGTAACTCAGATGCCCGAGGCAGGAAAGAAAGCGGCTGATGGTCTGCTCGAAGAAAATATTATTTTCCCAGAGGGTGTCGTCAGCGTCGATCAATATGGTTTGCCGAGCCATAATCCATTTCCGCGCCTTGGCTTCCGCCGGCAGGCGCAACTCCGGACAACCAATAAATTCCCCGCGAAGTGCGCCGGATTCAGGACGCCTTGCGAACGCCCGCCACGAGCTGTTCGAGAATGCCTTTCGCGAGGCTCTGCGCGCCGCCAAATTGCGCGAGATATTCTTGAAAATCGCGATTGAGCTCAAGAGCCTTGGCCGGGTCGAGCTTCGTGCGCAAGATCATGTCGCGCAGATGCACCGGATGCGGCAAAACAACGTCGTCGCGCAACTCTTCCAAAGCGGTTGCCGGATCGTAATGATACATAAACCCTCCGTAGCGAAAGAAACATTGTAACGCGGACGGAGGAAAATCACGCTGCGGCGGACAGAAATTCGTAGCGATCGATGCTGGCGGCGACGCCAGGCATGTCGGCGCGCTGCTCGACGCGCAGAATCCGCGCGGCGCAACGGATGCGAACTTCACCGGCGAGAGTGATTTGCTGCGGCAAAGTGAGAACAATCTCGACCGCGCTTCCCTCTTCCGGCGGGGCCTCCATCATGAAGTAAACGCCGCGGAAGCTGACGTCGCGCGTGTGCGCGACTTTTTCTTCGATGGTGCCGTTGTGCGTGAAGCGAACAAGCAGGGGCAGCGTCATGTTAAAACGGCGAGCGTTGCGACGGTCCGTGGTTTCCTGGTCCATCTCTCCTCCGAGACGCCGCGAAAATTTACCCAACCCTAACACCAGAGGGACGCGGGCGCAATTATTTTCGCTATGCGCAGGCAAACGGAGGTTGGCAGCAGAGAAGCATACGGTTAGACTGCGGAGTTTCGAGATCTCAAATGGCCGAAGCATTCCATCGAAGCTTTTTCCTCAACGGGCCCGCCGGGCGGCTGGAGGCGATGCTGTGGACGGCGCCGAAAGCAGAAGCGGAGCCGCAGCGCGTCGCAGTAGTTTGCCATCCGCATCCGCTTTTCGGCGGAACGATGCACAACAAAGTTGTTTTTCAACTGGCGAAGAGTTTGCATCAAGAGGGCGCGCCGGTGCTGCGCTTCAATTTTCGCGGTGCGGGGCTGAGCGAAGGCAAGCATGACAAAGGGCGCGGAGAAAGCGGAGATGTGCAGGCGGCGCTGGATTACCTGGCGGCAGAATTTCCGGGCAAGCCGATTCTGCTCGCGGGGTTCAGCTTTGGAGCTTACGTTGGCCTGCGCGTGGGATGCGCGGACGCACGCGTGCAGGAACTTGTGGGCGCGGGTCTGCCGGCGAACAATTCGGACCTGTCGTACCTGACGGAATGCAGAAAAGCGAAATTGATTTTGCAGAGCACGCACGATCAGTACGGCTCGCGCGAGCGCGTCGAAGTGCTTTACAAAACATTGCCGGAGCCAAAAGCACTCGCGTTCATCGACGCGCCGGATCATTTTTTCGCAGGGGAGCTTCCGCAGATGGGCGGGGCGCTGGAAAAGTGGCTGGAGGAGCGGGATGCGCAGAATTGAATTCGCCAGGACTGTGCGCGTTTTACTGCGGCCCGGTGAAAATGCGGCGGAACTGTTCCTGCGAGACGGGCGGAATGCCGGCGAGCTTCAGATTCGCCTTCACGTGATCGACGCGCTTCATGCCCACCAGCGCCGTGGAAATGCCCGGAGCAGAACGCACGAACTGCAAAGCGCACTCGATATCGTTGCGAAGACCGAGCACGGTATGAATCGACGGCGAGACTTTGCCAACGAGATGCGTTTGCAGCAGCGAGGCGCTGGCGACCAAGCTGATGCCAAGGTCGCGCGCGGCTTGAATCATCGAGACGGTTTTTCCGCCGACGGCCTGGTTCGCGCGAATCAGCGCCTCGGGCATGGCGATATTGAAGGGCAATTGGACGAAACGGAAGTGATGCTCGGCGCCGCCGACCTGGCGCGCGAGTCCGCAGACCGCCTCCAGCGACAAGTAATCTTGCGCACGCGGATCGTTGCGGAAGGCATTCCAGGTGGCGACACCATAAGCTCGAATTTTTCCGGCCGCCACTGCTGACTCCAAAACTTCAAAAGCACCTGCCATGCGGCCGTTCAATACTTCGCGCGGAACCTCGGAGAGCTGCGTCTCGGGATTGTGCAGATAAAAAATGTCGATGCAGGAAATTCCCAGGTTGCGCTGGCTTCTCTCGATTTGGTCTTCGATGTAGCGCGGCGCGATGCAATGGCAGCCCGCAGCGATATCGTCAACGGAGAAAATCCCCTTGGAGATAAATTCGCGAAAAAAATAAGCGTTGGGATCGGCGGGCATGTCGCCGTCGGGAGTGAGGAATCCCGCCTTGGTGCAAACAACCACACCGTCGCGGGCGAAACCGGCCGTGGCCAAGCTCCGCAGCGCCGCGCCAACGGAACGTTCGCTGCGTTGCATACGATAATTGATGGCGGAGTCGATGAAGTTCACGCCACCCCAAACCGCAGCGACGATCGCTTCACGATAGGCCATGTCCGTCGCGGAGTCGGGTTCGCCGAGATAGGTGCCGATGCCGACCGAGGAAATCGCCAGGCCCTGGCGTTCGCGGAAGTGTCCTGCGCCAGCGAGCTCTTTGAAGCGGGAGGCAAAACGGCGAGTGCCGTCGAGAGTGGCGAAGCCGGGCATAAGTGTGTTTTCAGTGGACATGCTTATCCAGAAATAAACGGCAAACGGGCGCTGAGTATAGCAGAGGTTTTGCGGGCGATGATGCTGTTGGCGCGAAAACTACGCTTCGTGCTCCAGAGCGCGCGAGGTCATGTTGCCGGGCGGCTCACCCCCGGCAATCGACTGGGCGAGAATGAGCTGGCGCGCCTCGACACGAAGCCGTGGCAATTGCCGCATAAATACAGCGCCGCCGATTACAGCCCCCAAGCCGCCGAGGGCCACGGTCCATTGCGCGCCGATGCGATTCCCCAATGCGCCGGCGAGCAGCGAGCCGAGCGGCGCCATGCCCATGAACATCATGGAATAGACGGCCATGGTGCGGCCACGGAGGCGATCCGGAACCATGGCTTGAATCAAGGTGTTCGACGAAGCCATCTGCACCATCATGAAGAATCCCACCGGCACCAGAAACGCGACGGAAACGAAGTACCAGTGCGAGAAGGAGAAAAGAATCAAAGCAGCGCCGAATCCCATGCAGCAAAAAGCCACCCACTTGCTGAGGCCCTTGAGCCCGGTGCGCGAAGCGAGAATCAGCGCGCCGGTGAGTGCGCCTATGCCAGTGGCGCCCATCAGTGTGCCAAGAGTGCGGGCGTTGCCATGGAGAATGCGCGCCGCGAAAATGGGCATGAGCACGGAATAAGGCATGGCCACAAGGCTGACCAGCCCGAGCAGCAGAAGCAGAGCGAAAATCGGCTTGGTATTGCGCACGAAACGAAAACCTTCGGCGATGTGCTCGAAAGCCGACGCCGGTACTTCCACGACGCGGCGATTGAGTTTCATCATCAGCAAACCGGCGATTACGGCGATGTAGCTGACGGAGTTCGCGAAGAAGCACCAGCCTTCGCCGATGCTGGCCACCAGAATTCCCGCGATCGCCGGGCCAATCACGCGCGCGCCGTTGAACATCGAGGAATTCAGCGCGATGGCGTTCATCAGGTCCTCGCGGCCCACCATTTCGACGAGAAAAGCCTGTCGGGCGGGAATGTCGAAGGCGTTGACCACGCCCATGAGTGCGGCCAGCGTGACCACTTCCCACACTTTCACGCGACCCGAAAGGGTCAGCGCCGCGAGGATGCCGGCGAGAATCATGGAAGCGGTCTGCGTGGCAACCACGATGCTGCGGCGATTCCAGCGATCGGCAACCATGCCGCCCACCGGCGCGAGCAAGAAAACCGGTATCTGGCCGGCGAACGCAACCGTGCCGAGCAGAAGCGACGAACCGGTCAGGCGATAAACAAGCCAAGCCTCGGCGACCGTGTCCATCCATGTGCCGATGAGGGAGATGAGCTGGCCGGCGAAAAAAAGCTGGAAGTTGCGATGCTGCAAGGCGCGAAACATCACTGACAAGCGGGAAGCCGGCGTGATGTTCGCGGTTTCCGGAGTTTCTGCGGTCAATTCTTCAGGCATTTTGTTTTCGGCTACGGAGTCTCGTGCGCAGCGGCCATGACGCGAGCGCAGGCGCGAAGAATCCTGCGATAGGGCCAGTCCGCGCCGCGAAACAGTATCTCTCCGGCGCGTGGCTTGGAGTAAAACCAGCGGGCGAGAATCGAGAGATGCTCCTGGCGCTGCGCGCAAACATCGTGAACTTTCGGTTCAGGAATATTTGCGCCAGCGGCGTCCGCACCATCACTCATCTCCGTTATTGTATCGCAAGGCTCGGCCTGAGGCGCGCGTTCGGCGGGCTGAAGTTTCTGGAAATGCTGACGAAGAATTTCTTCCACGGATTGCGGCCGGCTCAGCTCATCGAAGCAGAGAAAAAAAGGCTCGGCGAAAACGCCATCGACCATGGGGAAGGCGGCGACGGTTTTTTCGCGTGCGGCGCGTTGGAGGACGACGGCGCTGAGGGTATCCACGCGGCGAATGATTTCCGGCAAGCCGCGGAACACGCCGCTCACTTTTTCGAGGCGTTTGTGGAGCGTGGCGGCGCGTTCAAAATCGGTGGCTTCGCTGGCGGACTCGCGTTCCTGCTCAATCGAGGCAAGGAGAGATGCGCCTGCGGAGTCGAGGGTTTCGACAACCCGCGCGACTTCGGAATCGTACTCTTCCTTGGTGCAGCCGGCAAAGCAGGGCGCGAGGCACATTTTCATTTCGGAGTAGATGCAGCCAGGAAAAGCGGGATCGCGGCGGATTTTGATCTGGCAGCGGCGAATTTTGAAGAGATCGAGAAAATGGCTGGCAAGACCTTCCGCGATGCGGCGCGAAGCGAACGGTCCGAGGTAAAAGCCGTCGTCGCTGAGAATGCGGCGCGTGACATAACAGCGAGGATAAGCATTGCGCAAATTGACTTTGAGCAGCGCAGAAGGGCGCAGGCGCAGAATATCGCGATAGCGAGTGGGGAAGCGAGCGCGGGCGTGCTGGTAGAGCGCCAGGATCTGTTCGAAGCGCGAGCCGGTGATGCGATAGCGAAAATCGGTGGCCACTTCGCGCAGGTTGAGCCGCTTCGACGCGGGATCCGGGCTTCGCAGCAGGCGTTCCGCGGCGCGGCGGAGATCGGCCGTGCGCGCCAAGTAAGGCCGCGAAGGCGCGGCGTCGCCGGGCTTCCGCGTCTCGATCAGGAAAATGCCAGGGCGGGACGGGACGGCATTGAAGAACTGCTCGTCCTTTGATGGGTCAGGCGACGGATCGAACTTCAGTTCAGCCTTGAATGGCAGCACAGCAGAAGAATACACGAAGGTTCGCGAGCGCTGAACTGCTTCCGAGAGACGCGAGCGGTCAGAAGGATTTCAGGACCCAGGCAGCGATGACCAAGCGCTGAATCTCGCTAGTGCCTTCGTAAATCTCCGTAATGCGCGCGTCGCGATAGTTGCGTTCGACGGGATATTCGCGGCTGTAGCCGTTGCCACCGTGGATCTGGATGGCTTTGTGCGTGACGCGCGTGGCCATTTCCGAGGCAAAGAGCTTGGCGATGGATGCTTCCATGGAAAATCGCGCGCCGGTCTCTTCTTTCCAGGCCGCCTTGCGCACGAGGAGGCGAGCGGCGTCGATTTCCGTGGCCATGTCCGCGAGCATGAATTGAATGGCCTGAAAATCGGCGATGGGATGGCCGAAGGCCTGGCGCTGCTGCGCGTAGGCGAGCGCCGCGTCGAAAGCGCCCTGCGCGATGCCCGTGGCTTGCGCGGCGATGCCGATGCGCCCGCCATCGAGCGTAGAAAGCGCGACTTTATATCCTTCGCCTTCGGCGCCGATGCGATTCCCAACCGGCACCTCGCAGTCGGTGAAAGAAAGTTCGCAGCAAGCGGTGGCGTTGATACCAAGTTTTTTTTCTTCCTTGCCTACGGCGAAACCGGGCGTGCCCTTTTCGACGATGAGCGCGGTGATGCCCTTCTCGCCTTTTTCGGGGTGAGTGTTCGTGTAGACAATCGCCGCGTCGGCTGCGGCGCCGTTGGTTATCCAGGCTTTGGTGCCGTTGATGACGTACTTGTCGGCTTTCGGCACAGCCGTGGTGCGCAACGCCGCGGCGTTGGAACCGGCCTGAGGCTCGGTGAGCGCGTAGCAGCCGATTTTTTCGCCGCGAGCGAAAGGAACGAGAAACTTTTGCTTTTGTTCCTCGGTTCCGAAGCGAAGAACGGGATCGGAATAGAGCGAATTCTGCACGGAAAGAATCACGCCGGTGGACGCGCAGGCGCGCGAAATCTCCTCAATGACGATCGAGTAGCTGATGTGGTCCATGCCGGCGCCACCGTACTCCTCGGGCACGGCCACGCCGGTAAGGCCCAGCTCGGCCGCCTTACGGAATGTCTCACGCGGGAAATGTCCTGTTTCGTCGATCTCCTTCGCGAGCGGCTTCACCTCGGATTCGGCGAATTCGCGAACGGTGCGTTGCAGCAGCAACTGTTCTTCGGTCAGTCCCAGGTCCAAGTTTCCGCTCCGTGTGATTCCAAAGTTTCAAACCGCCAATGCGCGCTTCAGCTTTTCGTACGTGGTCGTTAGCTCTTCCGGCTCCATGCGCGTCTCCGCAACGGTGGTCATAAAATTCGCATCGCCGATCCAGCGCGGCAGCATGTGCATGTGAAGGTGTCCGGTGACTCCAGCGCCCGCGCAGCGGCCCAAGTTCATCCCGAGATTGAATCCCTGAGGACGGTAGATGTTGGACAGCACGGTCTGCATCCTCTGGGCGAGACGCATGATCTCCGCGAGCGCTTCGGGATCACACAGAGGCAGATCGGCGACATGGACATAAGGAACGATCATCACGTGGCCGGTGGTATACGGGAAGCGATTCAAGATGATGAAAGAAAGCTTGCCGCGAAAAACAATTTGCGCCTTGGCGTCGTCGTTCAGCGCCAGCGCGTCACAGAAAATGCATCGGTCGTCTTTGCCGGGCTCGGCGATGTAGCGGTAGCGCCAGGGCGTCCACAGGAAATCCATGTGCTGCCGTTTATCCCTGGGGCGGATGATTAGAGGACGCCGAGGAACCGTGGCTATTCACGAAATCCTTCAGCTCTTTGCTCGGCTTGAAAAACGGTATGCGCTTCGGCGGGACCTCGACCTTCGCGCCGGTTTTCGGATTGCGGCCAATTCTGCCGCGCCGCTGGCGCGTGCGGAAGCTCCCGAAACCGCGAATTTCGATCTTGTCGTTCTTCTGAAGCGCTTCGATGATGCTTTCGAAAACCGTCTCGACCACGGTTTCCGATTCCTTGCGCGGCAACTCCGTGATGCGAATTACTTCTTCAATCAACTCGGCTTTGGTTACGGTATGATCGCCGGCTTCTGGCTTACCCGGAATGCTTGCCATGGGGCTGATCGCCCTCCTGTTAGAACTGTGTTCAATCTGAGAACGGGCTGAACCGACCTTCTACCCGCAGCGCCGTCCGCCACCTACGGACAAGGCGCTTGGCCGCCCTTCCATATCACCAATCAGGCTGAAACGTAAATCTTTTTCTGCTGGGAAACTTCGGCCGAAATCCGCACCCCAACTACGTCGCCTGGCGCTTGGCCAGAATCGCATCCCCGATCGTCGCCGTCGGTGAAGACTTCGACGAGCGAAACGCGGCGATTTCCTGGCGTTCCACTTGCTTCTTCGCCGCGCGATAGCTCAGGCTGATCTTGCGCTGCGCGGGATCGAGGCGAATCACTTTGAAATCGTACTCGGTGCCCTCTGCCAACGCCGGCTTCGCCGCTTGCGACTTTGGCTTATTGCGGTCGCCGGATTCGCCTTTCGGGCGGCGTTCCTCGATTTCGGAAATGTGGCAAAGGCCCTCGATGCCCTCCGCCAACTCGACAAAGGCGCCGAAAGAAGTGTTGCGGGCCACTTTGCCGCGCACGATTTCATTCAGTTTGTGAGCTTCGAACCAATTCGCCCAAATATCGTTGAGCTGCTTCAGGCCCAAAGACAAGCGGCGATGCTCGCCGTCGATCTTGAGCACTTTGGCTTGCACTTCCTCGCCCTTTTTCAGCTTTTCGCTCGGGTGCTTGACGCGCTCTTTCCAACTGAAGTCGCTGACGTGAATGAGCCCTTCGATTCCCTCGGCTATTTCGATGAACGCGCCAAATTCCGCAAGATTGCGCACACGCCCGGTGACCACGGAATTGACCGGGTATTTTTCGGCAATGCCGGCCCAGGGATCGGGCTGTGTTTGCTTCAGCCCCAGCGAGATACGCCGCTGCTCGGAATTCAGATCGAGCACCACCACTTCCACCTCGTCGCCGGGATTTACGAGTTTCGACGGGTGCTTGACGCGTTTGGACCAGCTCATTTCACTGACGTGGACCAAACCCTCGACGCCGGGCTCAATTTGAACAAAGGCGCCGTAATCGGTGACGCCCATGATTTTGCCGTGCAAGCGCGATCCCACGGGAAAACGCTCCGGCACTGTAGCCCAGGGATCGGGAAGAAGCTGCTTTCTCCCGAGCGAAATGCGCATTTTTTCTTTGTCGAATTTGAGGATTTGAACCTGAATTTCTTGGCCCGCCGACACCGCTTCCGAGGGATGGGTGATGCGGCCCCAAACCAAATCGCTGATGTGTAGCAGGCCGTCGAGTCCGCCAAGGTCCACGAAAACTCCGTAGTCGGTGATGTTTTTCACTTTACCGGTGACGACGGCGCCTTCGTTGAGGGAATCGGCAAGCGCGCTGCGTTGCTTCTTTTGCTCCTCTTCCAGAATGGCGCGGCGGCTCACAACAACATTGCCGCGCTTGCGGTTCAGCTTCAGCACGCGGCATTCGATTTCACGATCTTTCCACGCTTCCAGGTCATGGGTGGGGCGCAGATCGAGCTGCGAGGCGGGCAGGAATGCCCGGACGCCGATATCCACGACCAAGCCGCCCTTGATGCGGTCCACGATTTTTCCAGTGAGCGTGCGGCCTTCTTTGTGCGAATTTTCGATGCGCGCCCAAACCATGCGGCGATGAGCGCGCACGTGGGAAAGAAGGACGTAGCCCTCTTTGTGTTCCGCCAAGCGTTCGACTTCGATGAGATCGCCCGGCGAAAAGTGTATGCCGCCTGTTTCGACGAATTCTTGCGCCGGAACCAGGCCCTCGAACTTTCCTCCGACATCCACGACCAAGCCGAGATCGTTTACGGCGATGACGCGGCCCTCAAAAACTTCGCTGCCCGCCGCGGCGGACTCCGGAGCAGCGTACTGCTCCATCAGCTGGTCCATCGGTTCTTGCGATTCTTGCTGCTCTTGGGAAGCTTCTCCTGCCGCTGGGGATGCAGAGAGAGTCTGGGTGGCGGCTTCTAGGGCGCCACCGTTTTCCACGCCCAAAGCTTCTTCGAACGATCCGTTATTCGCTGCGGGATCAGCTTCCGACTCGGTGGCGGCGCCGCTTATGACCTGGGTCGAAGTTTCCTGCGCCGGCGCAGCAGCTGCGGCAGAAGCAGATTCCATTGCCGAAACCTGCGATTCCGGATTGGCGTACTCCGACGACATGCGAGCGACCTCCCTGAGGGACTTACCGAGGAAACTCCTCGGAGACTCCTCCCAACGATGAAGAACGAAAGAAGGGGACACGGCGCTGTTAACGCGCTGTATCAAAAGGATGATACGCGCCCGAAGTCAGCGTTGTCAACCTTGCCCAAGGAGGTTCAGCCGGTTGCCTTTCCGGATACGGAGCGGCATCTCTGCGTGCGGACGGCATTGCCTCGGCGCAGGCGTTACAGTAGGCTGTAGCCGTTTTTGGGCCCGAAGGAAGCGCTCGCTTTCGTGGGGAAGAGAACGAGACCGATCTGGCTGACCCCGAATTCTGAGTTGGAATTCAAAAGTATGGCACCATGTGCCCGCGGGGCGCGGGTTGCGTCAACCAAAGGGGTTGCCCAACCAGCGGTGCGGGAACTGCTTCTAGCGGTTAGGCTCGCATACCCGCATATTGGAAGCCGTGCCAGCAACGTGGCGGCGCAATTTCAACTGGGACCGGATACCGCTCTTGAACACGATCGCTACGAGACCTTCGGCTCGCAGAAGGCGCGCCTACACCTGGGTGGGCTACGCCGTCTCGATCGCCTGCCTAGTTTGGGTCCTGTACGATTTTCACGTCCGGCAAGCTTTGGAAGAACTCGCCGCGGTCAGTTGGCGCTGGGTGGCGCTGGGGATTGGATTGGACATTCTCAGTTACGTTGTACAGGGCCTTCGCTGGAAGTTTCTCCTTTCTCCCTTTGGGCGCGTGAAAACAAAGAATGCGATTCGCGCCGTCTTTGTCGGACTGTTCGCCAATGTGCTTTTCCCTCTGCGCCCCGGTGAACCGCTTCGCGCGTATCTGATCGCCAATTCCGAGGACCTCGGGTTTGTCACCGTGCTCGGGTCTGTGCTGGTGGAGCGGCTTATTGACTTGGTCGTAACGACGGCAGGCCTGGCGGTGATGTCGCTTTTCGTGCCCTTGCCGGAGCGATTTCGCCATGCCGCCGACGTTCTCGGAATTGCCACGCTGGCGCTGCTCGGCGTTTTCGTGGCGTTGATTATTTATATTGAGCTGCGGTTTGCGGGCGACCCACGCCGGATGTATGGAGGCAAGCGCGTGCCGGGCAAACTGATGTCGACGCTCATCGGCTTGCACGTGATGGGCACCTCGCCGAGCTTTTATCCCGCGGTGCTTACCTCGCTGCTGATGCCCTTCTGTCAGGTGCTGGCCCTTTGGGCGATGATGAGGTCTTACGGCATCGGATTGCCGTTCATCGCTGCCGTGGTCCTGCTGCTGATCATCAATCTGGGCGTCTCGCTGCCGAATGCGCCGGCGAACGTCGGCTCCTACCAGCTTTTTTGCATTCTGGGATTAAGCATTTTCATGGTGGTGGACAGAAACACAGCGAAGAGCTTTTCGTTTTTTGCCTGGTGGATGTTGACGCTGCCGGTTGCACTCCTTGGACTGTACGCAGCCTTGCGCAGCGGACTTTCGATCCGCTCACTTCGCGAACAGGTGATCCGCTTGCCCAGCGAAGCGAACGCGCCCCGCGCATAAATTCCTCTGCGAGGCTCGACCATTCATTTTGTCGCGACGGAACATGACTGATACACCTCATCGATCGCCTCGCGCAAATTAGTGGCGAGCAAGCGAATCTCATCGCTCGAAATGATGAATGGCGGCGCGAGCAAAAGATGGTCGCCGCGCGCGCCATCAGCGCATCCTTGGACGGGATAGGTCAGCACCCCGCGCCGCAGAGCGGCGTCGTAGACGCGCGAAGCAATGTTGGCATCGGCGGGAAACGGTTCGGGCGTCGCCGCATCGCGGACGAATTCGACGGCGAGCAGCAGGCCGATTCCGCGAACGTCGCCAACCATCGGCGATTCCCGCAGCGGACCGAGCGCGCGATGAACCTCTTTGCCCTTCGCCGCTGCGCGGGCGACGAGATCATGTTCCGCAATGTAATCGAGCACCGCCAGCCCCGCAGCGGCGCAAACAGGATGCGCATTGTAGGTGAAGCCGTGCAAGAAGGCGCCAGAGCCCTTTTCGATCGCGGCTGCCACGCGCCCGGTGACGATCACGGCGCCGAGCGGTGCGTACCCGCTCGCGACTCCTTTGCCTACGAGGATGATGTCGGGCTCAACGCCCCAGTGCTCCACGGCAAAGGTTTTTCCCGTGCGGCCCATGCCGGTCATCACTTCATCGGCGACCAACAAGATGCCGTGACGCCTGCAAATCTCCGCGATGCGCGGCAAATATTCCGCCGGGGGAGCGACCGCGCCGAGCGTCGCGCCGGAAACGGGCTCGACGAAGAAGCCGGCTACATTTTTACCGCCGACGGCCGCAATCTGCGTCTCAAGGTCCTCCGCACACGCCACGCCGCATTGCGGATAGCGCAAATCCAGCGGACACCGGTAGCAGTAGCACGGAACGACGTGCTTCCAATCCGGCAAGAGCGGCAGAAAAGGAGCGCGGCGCCTCACATTTCCTGAGAGCGCCAGCGCGCCCAGCGTGGCACCGTGATAGCTCTGGCTTCGCGAGATAAATTGCGTGCGCGCCGGTTCGCCGCGCTCGAGAAAGTACTGCCGGCAAATCTTCAGCGCCGTTTCCGCCGCCTCGGAGCCGCCGCTGGTCAGGAATACGCGGCCTGGTCCGTCATCCGAATCGCGAAAATTTGGCGGCGCAAGGGCGAGCAGGCGACGCGCCAGCTCCTCCGCCGCGCGCGTCATGAACTGCGAAGAATGCGCATAGGCCAGCGTGCGCGCCTGCTCGGCCATCGCCTGCGCTACGGACGCGACGCCGTGGCCGATGGACACCACCGCTGATCCGCCTGAGGCGTCGAGAATTTTGCGATTGTCGGCAGTGAAGAGGAAGCAGCCCTCGCCGCGCACCGCCTGCGGATAGTCTCTGCGGAAACTGCGCGGGAACAACGCGTGCGGCGCGTTTCGGGTCTCTGTTTTCTCGGACAATTCAGCGCTCCTGCGTAATCAGGCCACTCGCTTGCGAGAAACGCGCGCCGATTCTAGCAGAAATGCTCTCGCGATATTCGGACGCGCGCGATTCAGAATGTCGATTAAGCTTGCGCTTTCCATGCAACTCTTGTTTCAATCTCTTCATCGTTTCTAAGCATCTCAATGAGCGTCCATGACGGCAGGGAGGAAATCCATGAGGGAACGAATTCTGGTTTGCACACTCTTGATCGGCAGCCTGGTGCTGCCGGCATTCGCCGGCTCAACGCGCAATGACGACATCAGCCGCATCGAGGATTCCACTCAGATATTCAAGGACATTGTCGACGCTCCCGACAGTTCGTTTCCGCTGGACTTGATCCAGTCGGCCGCCTGCTTGGCCATCATTCCGGGCGAGAAGCAGTTCGCCTTCGTCGTCGGCGGAAAGTACGGCAAAGGCATCGTGGTGTGCCGCACTGGCCCTAAAACTTGGAGTGCGCCTGCGTTTGTGATGATCAGCGGGGGAAGCTTCGGTTTTCAGATCGGAGGATCGTCCACCGACCTGATTCTCGTTTTCCGCAATCGTGACGGCCTGACGAGGCTTCTGAGTGACAAGTTCAAAATCGGTGGCGAGGCCACCGCCGCTGCGGGCCCTGTCGGCCGCAATGCTCAGGCCAGCACCGACTTGCAGCTGCACGCTGAAATCCTGAGCTACTCGCGCAGCCGCGGCCTCTTCGCCGGTGTCAGCCTCAATGGCGCGGTCTTCGAACCCGACGAGGATGGCGATGTTTCTCTCTACGGCGATGGCACCACGCCGGACAAAATCCTGAACGGCAAAGTGCCGGCGCCCAGCGAGGCCGCGCCCCTGCTCGCTGATATCAGCAAATACGCACTCGCCGATTACAGGCAGTCGGGCGACTGATTCGCGTTTCCTCTTAGGGTTTCTGCGCTTGGCCAGCAGCCCGCGCGGCCGCTTTGGCTGCGCCTGAACCATTGTTGCGGGAAGCCGGCCGCACCACGCCTTCGGTTGTGATCATGCTGCGGAATTCGCGCACGATATTTCCGTCCCACCAGCCGTAGTTAACTTCCTTTTGAAGAATCTCCCAAGATTCACTTTGCGTCAGTGCTCCGCGATACGGGCGATGTGTCGTCAACGCATCATAGACGTCGGCAATCTGCAAGACGCGTGCGAGCAGCGGGATGGCGTCGCCGGCAAGGCCGTCCGGGTAGCCTGACCCATCCCATCGCTCATGGTGGTGCCGAATGATCGGCAGAACACTGCGAAACGACTTCAGCGGAGCGCAAATATGCTCGCCGGCCGCGGCATGTTGTTTGATCACATTTCGTTCTTCCGCAGTGAGAGGCCCCGGCTTCAGCAGCACCGCATCCGGCACAATCACTTTGCCGATGTCGTGAACAACCCCCGCACGCCGCAGGGCGACGATGTCGTCCGCAGGGAGGCCCAGCCTTTCGCCCAGCCGCGCGGAGAATTCCGCAAGCCGTGTGCAATGCCCGTGCGTGCATGGATCGCGCGATTCGATGCTCAGCGCCAGCGTAAACAACACCGTTTCCGCATGCTCCAGCTCGTCGGTGAAGGCTTTCAGCCGCAGCAGCGAGTGAACCCGCGCATCGAGCTCGCTGACGTCGATTGGCTTGCTCAAGAAATCATCCGCTCCCGCTTCGATTCCGCGAATGCGGTCGCTCTTGTCCGAAAGCCCGGTAATCAGGACAACGGGAATCAGCCGCGTCTCTGCATTCGACTTTATTTCCCGGCACACGTCGAAGCCGTCACGGCCCGGCATCATGACGTCGAGCAAAATCAAATCGGGACGAAACGCCGCGCATTCACTCAGAGCGTTCGCTCCATCCAACGCCGTGCACACGTCATACCCCTGCCGCTCGAGCAGGAGCTGAAGGCCCTCGCGAATCGCGGGTTCGTCGTCCACAACTAATATTCGCTCGCTCATATCGTTGGCGCTTTAAGCGCCCTCAAACCAATCCTTTTCTCCGGCGCAGCGTTGCCGCGGCCACTCCCTGAGGCTCCTCCAGCGGCACGAACAGCTCATTATCGTTTTCCATCCCAAATGGTTTGAGATTCACCGGCGAACAATAGTTGTCCGGCATGCGCACGTGGATTTCGCCGATGGCCTCGAAATTGTCGAGCACCGCTTGCCCAAGCGTGTAAAGGCTATGCTGCAGCGATTTGCCTTCGTGGGCCGCGAAAGTTTCAAGCAGGGTTTTTCGCACTCCGTGCCACATGGTGGAAAACGGCATATCCGGTTCCGGAAATTCGTAACTCCAGGTCGCGTTGAGCGCGGTCGAAAGAATCCGTTGGCGGTTTTCCTCGAGCGTCGTGTACGGGTCGCGGAGGAAACCTTCAAACGTGGAACCGGAGGTCTTCATGACCAACAAATCTTCCAGGCCGGATTGCAGATTCACCTTCGCTCTTGTCGCGTTGATGTGCGCGATGCGCTTTTCGCTCGCGCTGGCCAGAAACGCCGAGGCGTGCCCTTTGTCTCCTATCGTAATGCGCGACCATGGCCGCTCGCTGATATGCACGTCCACCAGCGTCACTTGAGGATTGTAGGTAAGGAAGTGCTCTGTGATGTGAAACGCGAATTCCTCGATCGCTTCGGCCGGATACTGCCGCGCCAGCACGTAGACCGTATTTTTCACCGTATCCGTGGGCAGGACCGCGCGATTTTCGCCTTTCATGTGCGCGGCCTCGAAAGCACCCTCGAACCGCAGGGAGACCGAAAGGTCCTTCACTTCGTGCAATCCGCCGCGGCGCATCAACCGCAGCAGGCGAATACCCTTTTCTCCGTAGCCGTTGTCTACCAGCTCTATGCTCATCGACGGACTCCACGACAAATCAGTAGCGGACCTTGTCTGGCTTCTCTTCCCAGGCGCGAAACACCTTCAGTGCATCTTCGCGCATAAGCTGCAACATGGAAATCTTCCTCGCTTCCACGTTTTTCTTCAATTCATCGTAAATGAGCGAATCGTCGAAACCAATCTTCGCGGCGTCTGCGCTGGTGGCCGCGAAATAGATCCGCGCGGGACGCGCCCAGTAGATCGCGCCCAGGCACATCGGGCAGGGCTCGCAGGTTGCGTAAATCTCGCAGTTGCTCAGCTCGAAGCGGCCGAGCTTTTTGCACGCTTCGCGAATGGCGACGATCTCTGCATGCGCGGTGGGGTCATTTGTGGAAGTGACAACGTTGTTCCCTTCGGCAAGGATTTCTCCTGCTCTCACAACGAGCGCCGCA
Organism: uncultured Acidobacteriota bacterium; assembly: GCA_963811805.1. Classification (GTDB taxonomy): domain Bacteria; phylum Acidobacteriota; class Terriglobia; order Acidiferrales; family UBA7541; genus DAHUXN01. The sequence continues at coordinate 473,663 of CAWESU010000001.1, forward strand.
AACGGTCCGCCTTTGCCCGAACGGACGTTTTCGAGTGCCAGCTCAATCGCACGAGCCATGAACTTCGCCACATCAGGTTTAGGATCTCGCATTCCTTGCGTTCACGTCAGGCCGGGAGTGCGGCAGCTCCATGCTAATGGGCCATGCTCCGGCCGCGGCCTTTGCCCGGCCTCGCTCTCTTCAGAATGAACATGAACGGTATCATGCCCAGGCAGACATATCCCATAAGGCGAAAATCCCGGATGAACGACAGCATCATCGCCTGTCCTTGCAGCGCCGAATAGAACATCTGATGCGCCATCTGCAATGCATGCGTCGTGCTTTCCCCCGCAACCGTCAGTTGCTGCGCCATCGCCCGGATAGCGGCTTCGAACCGATAATTCATCGGAGTGACGTGCGCCGCCAGAATTCTCTGGTTGGCCTGCGCGCCGCGATCCAGCAGCGTGGTGACAAACGAAATACCCATGCTTCCGCCCATGTTGCGTGCCAGATTTATCAGGCCGGTCGCGTCGTTCGTTTTTTGTGGCGCCACATAGTAAAAAGCGATCACGTTGATCGGCACAAAGAGAAACGCGACGCCAAATCGCGAAACAATCCACACCAGCACCGGCGTCGACATGCCCATCTGCAAATCAAAATGCGTGCCCATCATGAACAGTCCGGACGCAGTTATCGTGAGGCCCACCACGACCAGCCATCTGGCTTCGATTTTCCCCAGCAGCCATCCCACGAACGGCATGACCATCATCATAAATAGCCCGCCGGGCAGCAGAACCAGCCCGCTCTGCATCGCCGTATATCCCATCAGCGTCTGCAACAATATCGGGAGCAAGACCGTGGTGCCGTAAAGCACGAACCCAAGGATATACATTGTAAAAACAGCGACGGCGAAATTGCGCTCCTTCAGCAAATGCAGATCGATTACCGGCTCTTTCTGCTTCAACTCCCAGAGGATTACGCCCACGATGGCAATCAGCGCCACTACGGTGCACCAGATAATGAAGTTCGACCCAAACCAGTCGTCGCGCTGCCCTTTGTCGAGCACCACTTGCAGGAATCCCACGCCGACGCTGAGCAGCCCGATTCCGATGTAGTCGATTCTGAGTTTCTTCCCCACATTGTGCGCCGGATTCTTGATCAGCAGCGAGGTCATCAGAATGGACACAATTCCCACCGGAATATTGATGAAGAAAATCCAGCGCCACGTGAAATTGTCGGTGATCCAGCCACCGAGCGTCGGGCCGATCGTTGGCGCGACCACCACGCCCATGCCGTAAATGGCCATGGCCATGCCTTGTTTTTCCCGCGGAAAACTGTCGACAAGGATCGCCTGCGAGATCGGCTGCAAGCCGCCGCCGCCCGCTCCTTGCAGCACGCGAAAGAACACCAGCGCGCCCAGGCTCGGCGCGAGCCCGCAAAGAAAGGAACTGATGGTGAAAATCGCGACGCAGGCCATGTAGAACTGCTTGCGTCCGAAAACGTTGGAGAGCCACCCGGTCAGTGGCAAAACGATGGCATTCGAAACCAGATACGACGTAAGCACCCACGTGCTTTCGTCAACGCTGGCGCTCAGGCTTCCGGCAATGTGCGGCAGCGATACGTTCGCAACGCTCGTGTCCAGCACTTCCATGAACGTTGCGAGCATCACCGTGGCGGCAATCAGCCACGGGTTAACGTTATCGCGCGCGCGATCTTGCGTAAGGGAAAAAGTGGCCATCCAAGACCTACTTCGTGATGATCGTTGCTTCTACGTTCATGCCCGGCCGCAGGATGGCTTCGTTGGGAGGAATCGGATCCAGATAAATCTTGACAGGAATTCGCTCGACGACCTTCACGTAGTTTCCCGTGGCGTTTTCCGGCGGCAGCAGGCTCAAGCGCGAACCTGTGGCTCCCGCAATCGAATCCACATGGCCCAGGAAGGTCTTTCCATACATGTCGACGTGGACCTCTGCACGGTCGCCCGGCCGCACGTGCGCCAGCTGCGTCTCCTTGTAGTTCGCGGTCACCCAGATGTTCGCCAGCGGGACGACCTCCATCAAGCCCTGCCCCGGCGAAAGAATTTGCCCGAGCTGCACCGTCTTGTCCGTCACCACGCCGTCTTCCGGCGCAACAATTCGTGTGTAGCTGAGGTTCAATTGCGCAGTTTCCACGACGGCTTCCGCTTCTGCCACGGCCGCGCGCGCCGAGGCCGCGTTCGCTGCGCTCATCCTCACTTGGCGCCGATTGGCTTGCGCTGCTTGCAGGTTGGCCTGCGCTCGTTCCAAGTCCGCCTTCGCGGAGGCCACTTGCGCCTGCCGCACCGGAATCGTCTGTTTCGCTAAGTCAAGACTCTGTTGCGCTTCGTCGAGTTCCTGCCTGGCTTCCTCCGCGGCGGCGACGTACGCGTCGTACTGCTGCTGCGAAATCTCCTCTTTCGCCGCTAGCGGCTTCATGCGCGTCAGGTCAGACTGCGCCTTTTGGTTCGCAGCTTCTTGCTTTTGAACATTGGCCTGTGCATACGCCAATTGCGACGAAGAGGCCTGCTGCAGCGCGAGCTGCGCCTGCTCGTACGCCGCCTGCGCCGCTGCAACACTCGCCTCGGCGCCAGACGTGTCGCTTTGCGTCGTTGCCGACGTAAGCGGAACGTTCACCGTCGCCGACTGCACGCGGCTCTCCGCCGCGGCGAGCGCCGCTTTCGCGTCGTCCAGCTGCGCCTGATAGTCGCGCGGGTCTAGTTGCACCAGCCCCTGCCCCTTTTTCACCGACTCATTGTCATTCACCAAAACCTGCAGCACGCTTCCTGAAATTCGCGCCGAAATCGGGATGATGTGGCCGTCCACTTCGGCGTCATCGGTCGTTTCGCGATTGCGGTAATGAAGCCACAGCAGGAATCCGCCAACCACCACGATCACCGCCGCCATCAGCAGGCCTCGGCGAACCCTCGGATTCGCAAACGCCGATGCTTTCTGCGGCTCCTGTTCTGGCTGCTCCTGCGTTTTCTCGGCAGCCGCGCTTCTTCTCGTTTTCTGCGCTTCTTCCGTCCGCGGCTCGGGTTCGGCCTCTGTCGTCCTTCCATCCATGTCCGGCTCAACCTTTCATTTGTTGTACAGCAGTTCAATGCGGCCAATCGCATGCGCCAGATCAGCCCGCGATTGGTTGTACTGGTAAAGAGCTGCAATCTGATTTTCATCCGCCCGCGCTAGGGCATTCTGCGCCGTGACCACTTCGATGTTGTCGGCGACCCCCGCCTGAAACCGATCCCGCGACTGTTGCACTTCCTCTTTTGCCAGCTCGTCTCCGAGATTCGCCACCTGCACCTGGTTTCGCGCCGATTCCAGTTGCGCCGCGGCCGTCTGCACCTCCAGCGCAATTTCATTCTTCTCGTCTTGCAGGTTCTCGCTGATCTTCTGCAATTCCAGATCGTCGCGCGCCATTTGGGCGTGGATCCGCCCGCCGGTAAAGAGCGGCAGCGAGATTCCCGCTTCGTAGACGTACGTGGGAATCACCGTGCTCGTCGAGATGCCTTGCTGCTCGTAGTTTCCGTCAAACGTCAGCGCCGGCAAGCGCGAATCGCTGTCCGCCGCTTTTTGATACTTGAGCGCCCCTTGTTGCGCGAGCAGTTGTTTCATTTCCGGCCGCGATTGGTACGCATCCGCCAGACTTTCATCCACGTTGATAGCTGGCGTCTGGAAAAACGTCATCTGATCGGAGAGCGAGATTTTCTCCGCCGGATTGATGTTCAGCAGCTTAGTAAGCCCGTACAACGCGATCTTCTGATTCGTTTGCGCGATGATGAGTTGCTGTTTTTCATTTTGCAACTCCACGTTTGCTCGCAGCGCGTCCACTCCGGTTGCCGCGCCGTGCTTTTCCATGTCCGACGCCTGGTCAAAGAGCGCCTGTGCCAAATCGACTTCCGCCTGCGCCGCGCTGATTTCCGCGCTGGCCCGCAAACCGGTCAGGTATTGCGACACTACTAGCAGGACGATCTGCTCCCGCACCGACAGTTGCTGCGCGTCCGCGCCGTTGATGTTTTTCTTCGACCCCTGCCACTGCCGCCACAGCGAGAGGTCAAAAATCGGCGCCGAGAAAGTGGCGCCCGTCTGAAACACTTGAAACGGGCCGGCCGCTTCCGGTATGCCCGGAAACGTAAGGCCGATGGCCGCCTGGATGTTCTCGCGAATCGCGCGGTCGGACACGTTAAAGTCCGCCTGCGGCAGTAGTTGCGAAAGCGCGATATTGCTTTCCTTGCGGCTCTCCGCAAGATTCAAAACCGCAATCTGAACAGTGGGATTTTGCTTCAGCGCCATTTGCACGGCCTGCTGCAAATTGAGCTGCACCGCCGCCGGTTGTTCCTGCCCGTAGGCTTGCGCGGCGAGCATCGACATAACAATCACAAGAAGAAAAATGAGTGCAACTCGCCCGCGCCGTACGGAATCCGCCGCTTGGCTTTTGCCCTCTAAAAATGCCGATTCGCTTCTGACCCGCTTCATCTCTCTGATCCCACGGAATTATTTAACTAACTGGTTAGTTTAATCGGAAAACGGTCGATGTCAAGCCTGTCTTTTACTTACAGTGGCTAAAAAGTCCGCGTGACCCACGCCGGCTAGCGACCATTTTTTATTCTGCTTTTCGATGCTCGCTATCTCTGCCAGTGGGGTGGTTCGTCAAGCCTTCGGCTTAGAGTTGATCGATTTTCGCCGCCAGGATGAAATCGCTCTCCGTCAGGCCGTCGATCTTGTGCGTCCACGTGGTCACTTCCGCTTTGCCCCACGTCAGCAGGATGTCGGGATGGTGGCCCTGCTCCTCCGCGATCGCTCCCACTTTGTTGACAAACGCGAGCGCCTGCTTGAAATCTGGGAACGTGAAGGTCTTCGTCAAATGATGTTCGTTGATCGCCTTCCACCCAGACACCTGTTTCAAATACCCGGCGAGCTCGTTTCCTTTCACCGGCGGAACGCCGCCGCGGCAGGGTACGCACGTCTTGCTGGCCAGTTCGCTCATCGAGAACCCCCTTTTCTTTGGATTCATCTGAAATTGTAGCGGATTCAATTTTCAACGCGAAGCACGTTCCATTCGTACACCATCGCTGGGCCGCGCGCCCTCAGCCGATTTTCGTTGTGCTGTCTCTCCCAAAACTGCTAGAACAATGCGCGGACTGCACTGCCCCATGACCTGCGTCTCTTTTCTCTCAGCGCTCCTCTCATGATAGCGTTTGCGATTCTCTCGCATTTGCCCTTGGCCGCCGCAACGCCGGCGTCCGGCGTCGCGAACGCCGGCATATCCCAAGCCGATCCCGTTGTGCCCATCCTGCTTGCCATCGTGTTCATCGTCTTCGCCGCAATGCTCGGCGGGCTTGCGATGCGGCGCATTGGCCAGCCCGCGGTACTGGGCGAGTTGCTGGTAGGAATGCTCGTGGCCAACGTCGCTTACGCACTGCACAGTCCTGTGCTCACGGTTCTCCGTGAAGGGCCCGTAATTCTCAATATTGTGGACACGACGCTCACTCACGCGGTCACGTTGCAGCAAGCCGCGCAGCAGATTCTTCTCCCTTCGGAATCGAGCCGCCGGGTGATTGAGGTTCTTGGCGGTCCGCACGCCGTCGCCGCCGTCACTGTGTATCAGTTCGTGGACCAAATTTCGCGCATCGCCATCATCTTCCTGCTCTTCCTCGTTGGACTGGAAACCAGCCTCCACGAAATGCGCCGTCTCGGCTGGCTTTCTCTCGGTGTTACGCTGGTCGGTGTGACCTCCTCGTGGGCATGCGGATTCCTGGTCATGTCCTGGATCGACCCCGCCGCCGGCTTCGCCGCTCATCTTTTTGTTGGCGGCATTTTGACCGCCACCAGCGTGGCCATCAGTGTGCGTGTCTTTCGCGACATTCGCCAGAGCACGAGCCCGGAAGCTCGCATCGTCCTGGGAGCGTCGGTAATCGACGATGTCCTCGGTCTGATCATCCTCGCCGTCACCAGCGGCCTCGTCGCCACCGGGGTCGTCAACGTATCGCTGATCGCGAGCATTACCGCTCGTGCGGCGCTTTTTCTGGTTGCGGCCATCGGCATCGGCGTGTGGCTCGCGCCTCGCATCCTCAAGCGTCTGCACCACTATCGCATCGCCAATCTCTACATGCTGTTCGGACTGGGCCTGGCTTTCGTTTACGCCTGGCTGGCCACACGCTTCGATCTCGCCACCATTATCGGCGCTTTCGCCGCGGGCCTGGTGCTCGAGGATTTCTTCAAGCACGGAATTGAGCAGCCGGAAGCCCTGCGCGAAATTCTCTCCCGGCTCGAAGCCCTCATCGTTCCGATTTATTTCGTCTTGGTCGGCATGCAGGTGAAGCTCGAAGCCTTCACGAACTCATCCACGCTTTGGGCCGCGGCCGGCCTTACAGTGGCCGCTATCCTGGGCAAATTTCTCTCCGGCACGGTCTGCATTCGGCGGTATCGCTGGTTGGTCGTCAGCATTGCCATGATCCCGCGCGGCGAGGTGTCGTTGATTTTTGCCAGCCTTGGCAGGAGTTTGGGCGTCGTCAGCGACGCGGTGTTCGCCGCCGTGGTGGCCATGGTGATGATCACCACATTCCTTGCGCCGCCGCTGCTGAAGCTGGCGTATCGCTCCGCGCCGCAAACTTCTTAGAGCGCTGTCGCGTGAGAGGACTGCTTGGCCAGATATTCCTTGATGTACGCCGCAAATGCGTCATCCAGCCGCCGCGTGATCGGTCCTGGCGCATTCGAATAGCGATGGCCGGCAATCTCGCCCACGGCCAGCAGATTGCGATTCGATGATGAAATAAAAACCTCATCGGCGGAGAACAGATCAGCAGGCCGCAGAACCGCCTCTTCGCACGGCACGCCCGCGCGCGGCCCGATTTCCAGCAGAATGCTCCGCGTGATTCCTTCCAGGCATCCGGAATTGAGCGGCGGGGTCTGCACTCGCCCGCCCCGCACGCAAAAAACATTCGCCGCGGTGCACTCGGAAACCTCTCCTCGCTCATTCAGCAGCACCACTTCATCGAACCCGCTCTTCTGCGCCTCGTAGTAGTTCCACACATTATTCAGCCAAGATGTGACCTTCACGCCCGCCAGCGGCGACGCGGCATGTCGCCCGTGCTCGCGAAGATTCAGCCGCGCCGGTTGCCGGAACATCGGCAAGTCCGTGCTGCACAGAAACAAATCCACCAGGGGAAAGCTTTCGTCGCTGCGCCAATGGCCCACCTGGTTGTAAATCGCGTAGATTCGCGCGCAACCTTCCGCGACATGATTCGCGCGGATCACCTCGCCCAAATAGCCTCGCACTTTCCCCGCCTCGAACGGAAACGGGCAATGCGTTCGCGCCGCATCTTTTTCGAGGCGCCTCCAATGCCGCTCGAACGCAAACGGCACTCCATCGAATATGTGCAGCGTTGTGAACAGGCCCCAGCCGTTGAGCAGGCCCGCCTGACCCGGCGAGAGTCGCGTCTCCTCGATGGGCATCAACTTGTTGTTGTGGAAAACGAACCGGTGCAGCATCGCGCCTCCCTACTCCGGCGATATTGTAACGCAATCGATGGCGGGCAGGCGTATGTCGGCGCAAACAAAACGTCCGTCTTAAATGAAGGGATCGTAGAAAACTCGCAAGCCCGCGCCGGCTCAGGCCGCTCGGACCCGCTCTTCCGGCACTTCCACCTCGCTCACACCTTTGAACGAAAAAATCAGATGGACCAGATACTTCGAAGGCTCGGTGGACGTCTGCCGGACGACGTTTCCAATCGCGTCCGTCACTGCCGCATGGAACAGCACGCCTCCGGCCTGCATCCCGGCCAGATTCACGCGCACCAGTTGCCCCTCTTTGAACATGCTTTCATTGTGTGTAATAAGCCTGCCTTTTGCAACGCGTCTGGAGTTTGCGGAAGGACCTAGCGGATCAATCTTACGGTGTGTATTGGCTCTCCGAATGCTTGTGTTTGTGCAGCTCAATGATCTCGATCGTCGCGGCAACGCCTGCCGTCGTGAGAAACAAGAACAAAAGTCGGCGCCGCCTTCTGCGAGCGGGATGATTTGCCGCATTCTGATTATCTTCTGCGTCCTCGACGATCTTCACTCGATACGCGCGCCCTGGCGCGAGCGCATACGAGCTCCCGTCCAACTCCAGTTCCAACGGCCCAGTGACGCTGGCGATCTTCAATCCATTGCTCACCAAGACGGTGATCTCTGCGTGCGTGGCCTGCGGCGTTCCCGGCCGCACCAGCACGTCTTCGGCGCGAATCGCAATCCCTGAACCGCGCGGCGCAGCGAACTCCAACGTCCCGGAAGAAAGCACTGCCATCAATCCGTCATCACCGTTCGCCAGCGCCACCGCGCTTGAGGCCGACATGTAAATCTGGTCCGCACCGAACTGAAGATGCATTCCGCCGTCCGGATTCGTAGAAAGCGCATCGCCCGGAAACACGTTGGCGCCGCTCGCCGCCACCACACCATCGATTTGCGACGATTCCGCCGCCAGCACGAATCCCAGCGCGCGGTTCACCGCCGTCGCCACCGGCAAATCAGCCAGCGACGCCACCAGCAACGAAACCAGGACCATCCTGCAAACAGCGCGCACGAGCGCCTCCGAGAGGATTCTCTTTCCAAGTTTAGGTCATCTTCCGTTCGCGTCAATTCATCCTCCCGCCCCTGTGACCCAAAAGAAACCTTCAGACCTGCGCATAGCGGAAAGCGGCCTTTTAGCCTCCTTTCAGCTCCGCTTTCCGCCCGCTCCAATCTGTGGCACACTCGAAGAGCTTTCGGTCGCCTCATGCGTCCGGCAAACTTCAGCAGGAAAGGTCAGATTTGAAAAACAGAGGCGCTGCCTCCTTGCATCCTTGCCTCTTTGCCTCCTGATTTTATGGACCCGCAGCTCATTCGCAATTTTTGCATCATCGCTCACATCGACCATGGCAAATCGACGCTCGCCGATCGCCTCCTTGAACTGACCGGCGCGCTCAGCGAGCGCGAAATGACCGCTCAGGTCCTCGACTCCATGGATCTCGAGCGTGAGCGGGGCATCACCATCAAGGCCAAGAGCATCCGCCTGCATTACACCGCGCGCGACGGCAAGGAATACCGCCTCAACCTCATCGACACTCCCGGCCATGTGGATTTTTCTTACGAAGTCTCGCGCGCCCTTTCCGCCTGCGAAGGCGCGCTGCTCGTCGTCGACGCCAGCCAGGGCGTGGAGGCGCAAACCGTCGCCAACGCCTTCCTCGCCTCGCGCCACAATCTCACCGTCATCCCCGTCATCAACAAAATTGACCTGCCCGCCGCCGAGCCCGATCGCGTCAAGGAGCAAATCGAAAACGTCCTCGCCATTCCTGCCGCCGACGCCTTACTCATCAGCGCCAAGAGCGGCATCGGCGTAGCCGAAGTCCTCGAAATCGTCGTCGCGCGTATCCCCGCGCCCACCGGTTCCTCCGACGCGCCTCTGCGCGCGCTCATTTTCGACTCCTGGTTCGATTCATTTCGCGGCGCGGTCATCCTTGTCCGCGTGATGGAAGGCCACATTGTCCCACACATGAAAATTCGTCTCTGCGCTATGGATCAGATCTACGAAGTCGAGGCTCTCGGCGTGCTCACGCCCAAGCCCATCGTTCTGTCGGAACTATCCGCTGGCGACGTTGGCTTCGTCATCGCCAATATCAAACGCGTCGCCGATGCCCGCGTCGGCGACACCATCGTCGAAGCCGACCGCCCCGCCGCGCCTCTGCCCGGCTTCGAAGCCATCAAGCCTATGGTCTTCGCTGGCCTTTATCCCGTGAACGCCAGCGATTACGAAATCCTCCGCGACGCGCTCGGCAAACTGCAGCTGAACGATGCCGCGTTTTTCTACGAACCGGAAAATTCCGTCGCCCTCGGCTTCGGTTTTCGCTGCGGATTTCTTGGCCTTCTGCACATGGAGATCGTCCAGGAGCGCCTCGAGCGCGAATTCGGCATCGACCTCATCACCACCGCGCCCAGCGTGCGCTACCGCATCACCACCACCGCCAACGAAACCGTCGAAGTCGATAATCCCACGAAATTTCCTCCGCCCGCGCAAATCGCGCGCATCGAGGAGCCCATCCTCACCGCTATGATCATCACTTCCGACGATTCCGTCGGCGCGATTTTGCAGCTCTGCGAGGAGAAACGTGGAACCCAGAAGAATTTCGAATACCTTTCGCCCACGCGCGTCATGCTCACCTACGAAATGCCGCTCAACGAAATCGTTCTCGATTTTTACGACCGCCTGAAGAGCGTTTCGCGCGGCTACGCCTCGCTCGATTACCACCTGGAAGGCTACCGCGAGGCGGATTTGGTGAAATTGGATGTGCTCGTGGGTGGGGAGCCGGTCGACGCGCTCACGCTCATCTGCCATCGCGATCAGGCTTACGAGCGCGGACGGCAACTTGCATCGCAACTACGAAAATTAATTCCGCGCCAGCAATTCGAAGTCCCCATTCAAGCCGCCATTGGCAGCCGCGTCATCGCGCGCGAGACCATCAGCGCCCTGCGCAAAAACGTTTTGGCGAAATGCTACGGAGGAGACATCACCCGCAAGCGCAAACTTCTCGAACGCCAGAAGGAAGGCAAAAAACGCATGAAGCGCGTCGGCCGCGTCGACATTCCCCAGGAAGCTTTCCTCGCCGTCCTCAAAATCGCCGCCGGCTCCGACTCCGAAGAATAACGGCAGGTTATTTCCTTTGCATCTTCTTTTGAACCTTCGCGCCGATTTCTCCCCGCGCCAGTCGCACCGCAATCTCGTCGCCCACGTCAACTTGATCCGCCGAACGCAAAACCTTCCCTGCCGCGTCATACGCAATCGCATACCCGCGTTCCAGCAACTGGAACGGGCTGCGCTCTTCGAGCCGCACCGTGGCCGCCTCCAACTTTCGCTGCGTCCCCGCCAAGTACCGCCGCGCATGCGCCGCGAATTCGCTGGTGCGCCGCTCCAGCCTGCGCCGCAACAAGCTCACGCGCGCGCGCAACTCGAGCGACGCCATTCTCACCTGCATCCGCGCGTATCGCCGCCTCTGCCGCATCAGCGCGCGTTCCAGCGCCGCGCGCAACTCTCCGTGCCGACGCTCCACGCGCGAGCGCAGCATCCCGACGCGCCCCGCCAAATCAAATGACGCCATTCGCGTGCTGGAGATATTCACCCTCCGCCGCACGCCGTCGATTCGCCGGTTCAAATCCTTCGCCATCAACGCGCTCAACTCGTCCACGCGCTGCCGCCGCCGCCGCACAATCTCTCCCGGCCGCCGGAACGCCCGATGCGTCGCCAAATCCCGCAGCACATGCCGCCGCTCCGAAAAGAAATACCGCATATGCTGCGCCAGCTCGCGCGTGCACTCCACGATGTGCTTCTCGAACTCCGCCCGCGTCCGCACCACGATCTCTGCGGCCGCCGAAGGCGTTGGCGCGCGCATATCCGCCGCGAAATCCGCAATCGTCGTATCCGTCTCGTGCCCGATGCCCGTAATAATCGGAATTTCCGACGCGGCAATCGCCCGCGCCACAATCTCCTCGTTGAACGCCCACAGATCTTCCAGCGACCCTCCGCCGCGCGCCACAATCATCACATCCACCATCTCCGCCCGATTGAAATGCCGGATCGCCCGCACAATCTCTTCCGCCGCGCCGTCTCCCTGCACCTTCACCGGAAAAAGCATCACGTGCAAATTCGGAAACCGCCGCCGCAGCACGCGCACAATGTCGCGAATCGCCGCGCCCTGTGGTGATGAAACGATCCCGATTCTTCGCGGCAGCGCCGGCAGCGGCTTTTTGCGCTCCGCGTCAAACAGCCCCTCCGCTTCGAGCTTTTTCTTCAGTTGCTCAAATGCCAGCTGCAGCGCGCCCAACCCCACAGGCTCGACATGCGAAACATAAATCTGATATTCGCCGCGCGATTCATACACGCTGACTCCGCCGCGCACCGTCACTTTCAGTCCATCTTCGGGTCTGAATCGCAATCCGCGAACCTGGTCGCGAAAGCACACGCAGCGAATCTGAGCCTTCTCATCCTTCAGCGTGAAATACAAATGCCCCGATTGCGCCGCGCGAAAATTCGAAATCTCTCCCTCCACCCACACGTCCGGAAACTCCGCTTCCAGCACGTCGCAAAGCCGCAGCGTCAGCTCGCACACGCGCCAAACATGTTTTTCAGGGACCAAATTCAGTGAAAACTGCGTCATCGTCCACCCAGAAAAAAGCTGCGCTGTTTTTCTATCGCCGCATCGCGCCCACAATCCAGAAAATCAGCGTCAGCGCCACACTGATCACAACGCACGTCACAATCGGAAAATAAAAGCTGTTATGCCGCCCGTGATAGGAAATGTCTCCCGGCAACCGTCCCAGCCGAAACGGCAGCTTCGCACCCGCCACCAGAAACACTCCTGCCGCCGCAATCACCAGCCCCAAAATCAGCAACCCTTTGCCGAGTTCGCGCGCCGGCTCCATCAGAAACTCTCTGGCTTATTCTACCTGACAACGCTCCACCGATGTCTACACGTGCGGAAATTTCGTCTGGCAACTGTTGCCGAACGTGAACGAATCAATCTCAATCCCCGGCTCGGTGGGAATCAACTCCAGCGTGTGACTCCCGAACTGCGGATTCGCCGTCAGGTAATACATGCGCGAGCTGTCCACATCGATGTACGAATTCCCCTGCTCGTCGATTTTCACGTCCGCGCCTTTGTTGTCGTTCGTCAGGCCTTCCCCATCTTGCAAAATATACAGCCGCTCCGGCTTTCCCGAGGCCACGTTCATCACCGCGTAAACCTGCGTGGCGTGATATCGCATCTCGAGCCGCGACGCGTTGCCTCCCGGCTGCTGCGTCTTGCCTTCAAAAATCATCCCGTTGGGATCCGTCTCCCATTTTCCGGAAATTACCGCGTGGCCATCGTCGACTTTGTCCGGAAGTTTGTAATTCGCCGTGCTCCCCGGATGATACGGGTCGCGATTTTCCAAAATCCCGCGCCCCTCCCACGGTCCAACGTACATTTCGTCCGTAGGCTCGCCTCCGCATTCCGGCGCTCCCATATTCTCCGGCCCAGGCAGCGTATAGTCCGCCGGAAACGTCAGCCCCCGATGCGCTTCGTCCAGTAGTTGCCGGATCACCACTTCGAAATTGTGATCGTCGCCCTCCCCGTCGACGTGATAGCGCACGTTGCCGTTCGCATCGATCAAAAACCGGCTCGGCCAATCCTGATTTGAATACTCCTTCCAAATCTTGAACCAGTCATCCACCACGATCGGGTACGGCAACTCGTACCGCTTCACCGCCGCGCGCACGTTGTCCACGTCGTAGGCAATCTGAAATTCCGGGTCGTGCACGCCGACGATCTCCAGCCCGTACTTGTGGTAGCGCGCGTACCACTCCTTGTTTTGCGGAAACGTACGGATGCAGTTGATGCAGGTGTACTCCCAAAAATCGATCATCACCACTTTGCCGCGCAGCTGCTCCATCGTCAGCGGCGGCGAATTGATCCATGTCGTTCCGGAAACCTTGAATCCCGGCGGCGGAAAATCCGGCGCCTTCTCGTGCAACGCCACCATCCGTCCATCCACCGTCGGCCCCGTCAGCTGTATCTGCCCCCGCGCCGCATACGCGCACACCAACATCGCCGCAACGACAAACGCACCTGCCAAGGGCTTGATCACCTTACACCAGCTCCATCCCCGAAAAAAAATACGAAATCTCGACTTTCGCCGTCTCCGCCGCATCCGATCCGTGCGTGCAATTATTCTGAATGCTCGTCCCAAACGTTTTCCGAATCGTCCCGTGCGCCGCCTTCGCCGGATCCGTCGCGCCCATCGTCTCACGCCACCGCGCAATCGCGTTCTCGCACTCTAGCGCCATCACGATCAATTTCCCCGACGTCATGAACTCCGTCAAATCCTTGAAAAACGGCCGCTCGCGATGCACCGCGTAAAACCCCTCCGCCTCGCTCTTCGTCAGCCTCAGCGACTTGATGGCCACAATCTTGAATTTCGCCTCGTGAATATGCTTCAGAATGTCCCCCGCCAACCCGCGCCCCACCGCATCCGGCTTAATAATCGCCAACGTTCTCTCCATCGCCAATTCCGCTCTCCTTAGTTACTTGCTGTTTTGTTTTCTAGCCACTCGTCACTAGCCACTGCTCTTCTACTTTGCTGCTGCCTTCCCCAAAACTTTCTCCATCGTCCTTCCGATCTCCGCCGGACTCTGCACCGTATGAATCCCCGCCGCCTGCATCGCCGCGTATTTCGTTTTTGCCGTTCCCTGCCCGCCGCTGATGATCGCTCCCGCGTGCCCCATCCGCCGCCCCGGAGGCGCGGTCTGTCCCGCGATGAATCCCACCACCGGCTTCTTCACATGCGTTTTGATGTACTCCGCCGCCACTTCCTCGGCGTTTCCGCCAATTTCGCCGATCATCACAATGGCATGCGTCTCCCCGTCCTCATTGAACATCTTGATCGCATCCAGAAAACTCGTCCCGATAATCGGATCGCCTCCAATCCCAATGCACGTCGATTGCCCGATTCCCAACCGCGTCAGCTGGTCCACCGCTTCGTACGTCAGCGTCCCGCTGCGGCTCACCAGCCCGACGTTCCCCGCCTTGTGAATATGTCCCGGCATAATTCCGATTTTGCATTTGCCCGGCGAAATCAGCCCCGGACAGTTCGGCCCAATCAGCCGCGTCTTCGACGCTCGCAGCACCGCCGCCACGCGCACCATGTCCAGCGTCGGAATCCCCTCCGTGATGCACACCACGAGAGCCAGCTTCGCGTCAATCGCTTCCAGCACGGCATCCGCCGCAAACGGCGGCGGCACAAAAATCGCCGACGCGTTCGCGCCCGTCTCACGCACTGCCTCTGCCACGGTGTTAAACACCGGCGCGTTCAAATGTTTCGTCCCGCCTTTTCCCGGCGTCACTCCCGCCACAACTTTCGTCCCGTACGCAATCATCTGCTCCGCGTGAAATCCGCCCTCGCGCCCCGTCAGCCCTTGCACCACCACGCGCGTTTTTTCGTCAACCAGCACGCTCATCGCACACCTGCCGCCAGCGCCACCACTTTTTCCGCGCCGTCTTTCATTCCCGCCGCCACCGTAAAATTCAGCCCTGAACTCTGCAAAATTTCCTTCCCTTTCTCGACGTTCGTCCCTTCCATTCGCACCACCACCGGCACTTTGATCTTCAACTCGTGCGCCGCGTTCACCACGCCTGTCGCTAGCACGTCGCAGCGCAAAATCCCGCCGAAAATATTGATGAACACCGCCTGCACGTTCCGATCGCCCAGCAAAATCTTGAACGCGTTCTTCACCTGCTCCGCTGACGCGCCTCCGCCCACATCCAAGAAATTCGCGGGATTCCCGCCCGCCAATTTAATAATGTCCATCGTGGCCATCGCCAGTCCCGCGCCGTTCACCATGCACGCCACGTTGCCGTCCAGCTGGATGTAATTCAGCTTGTATTTCGAAGCCTCCACTTCGAGCGGCGTCTCCTCATCCAAGTCCCGCATCTCCGCAATTTCCGGATGCCGCCCCAGGGCGTTGTCGTCGAAATTCATCTTCGCGTCCAGCGCAATCAGTTTCCCGTCGCCCGTCACCACCAGCGGATTGATCTCCAGCAGTGACGCGTCCGTCGCCAAAAAAGCCCGGTAGAGCGCCTGAAAAAACGGCTCCGCCACGCGCACCATCTCGGCCGGCAACCCCAATCCGAAAACGATTTTCCGCACTTGATACGGCTGCAAGCCCGTCGCCGGATGAATCACTTCCTGCAAAATCGCTTCGGGATGCTCCTTCGCCACTTCTTCAATTTCCATTCCGCCCAACGCGCTCGCCAAAAACACCGGCGCTTCCGCCACGCGGTCCACCAAAATGCTCAAATACAATTCGCGCTTGATGTCGAGCCCCTGCTCGATCAGCAGCCGCCGCACAATTCTTCCTTCCGCGCCCGTCTGCGGCGTCACCAGCTTCATTCCCAGAATCTGCCCGGCCAACTCGCTCGCCTGCTCCACCGAACGCGCCAGCTTCACTCCGCCGCCTTTTCCGCGCCCGCCCGCGTGAATCTGCGCCTTCACCACCACCACCGGCGTGCCGATTTTCTGCGCCGCCGCCTTCGCATCCTCTTTCCTGAACACCACTTCGCCGCGCGGAATCGGCACCCCAAACTTCGCCAGAATCGCTTTGGCCTGATACTCGTGTATCTTCATTCGCCTTCCCGTAGTGCTAAGATTATTCCTTCACGAGCGCCAATTTATTGGCGCACAAAAGCTCACAAGTTTACTTCGAATTCGCAGAGCGTAGCAAGAAACCGTAGCTCCGGGCGGCAGCGTATGACTTTCTGGAATGAGGTCTGGGCGATCTTCATTGGCGACATATTCGCCAGCACGCTCATCGTTTTGCTCTACGTGATGATTCAATGGTTCTTGCGGGCCACGGACGTGCGGGTCGGCTACAGTTGGAAACAGGAAGGTTCAAGCTTTCACCCATCTTTTTACATACGCAATCAGTCGGGATCCAGAAGCTACTTGCTTGGGAATATCTCCTATACGAAAAACGAGGGAAAAGAACTTCTGTTCGTCGACAACAACTCTATATGGGACAAGCAACTGAAACCCGGAAGCATAAACTTGATTGAAGCGGGCGTAGTACGAGGCGTAACATCGCTGCCCCAATGCACTGAAACGGAAGTTACCATTCGCCTACAAAACGGAAGGCAGTTTTGGCTTAAAGGAACAGGCCCAGGCCAACTTCGGATCGGGCGGGTTCAGAGAGCCGCATTCTGGTTGCGTGCGAAGTGCGAGAAGGCCGCGATTCCATTGGAGTAAATTGACACCCCTGATTCACTCTGCCCAAAACAAATCCTCGCCGGGCTCGAACCTACTTCGCCGGAATGAACAGCTCCAGCCTCACGTGCCACGAAACCGATTGCCCTGGCTGCAGAAACACCATCCCAGTATTTCTCTTGCCCCAAACCTTGGTATTGAAGGGATCGGCCAGATTGAACTGCGGTTCGACCACCACGTAATTCTTGTCCGGCGGCGCGTACACCTGAATCGCTTTGATCTGCGGCGAGAGCGCCGTCAACCGCAGCCCGTACTTCGCCGCGGGATCGGTGATTTCGATCACCGCATTCCCAGCCGCGTTGCGTTTCAAATCCGTGAAGCAGTCGTCCATATAGAGCGTCGGCCCAAACGCCGCGCCGCCCGCCGCGGTGAAGTCATACGGCGTCCCCTTCACCGGCACAATCTTCCCCGTCGGAAAAACGTCGTCGTAGTTGTTCACAATCGTGCGCATGTCCGCGGGCAGATGCAATCTCGCCTGCGCCCGCTCGCCGCTGGGAAACTCGAAATAAGGATGGAAGCTGATGGCCATCGGCAGCCGTTCTGTGCCCACGTTTTTCGCCGTGACGATCACGTCCAGGGCATCGTTCTTCAAGATCATCCGCACGCCCACGTCCGTCTTCGAAGGCCAGTGCCCGTCGAAATCTCCTCCGTGCAGAATCGCCGACACCGTCGATTCCGCCGGCCCGTTGTGCTCGTGCACGTCCATGAAATGCGCGGACATGATCAGCCCGTGCATCGCGTGAACTTCCGCGCCGGGCTTTTTCCCTTTCCAGTTCGCCGGCAGCGACATCATTTTGCCGTCAATCATCGTTTCGATCGTCTTGCCATCCGCCGAAAGTTTTCCGCGAATGCGATTTGGATAGGGCAGCAGAATCGCGCCACCCATCGAGAAGCTTTTGTTGCCGAAGGCGTCGTTCTGGTTTTCGAGCAACTCCTTCGCGCCTTGCAAATCCGGCGCGTTCAGCACGTCGATGTCGCCCTTGCCCGGCAAATACGCCTTCACCTGCAGCAAATTCATGCCGTTGCCCGGCAGGACAATTGCTTCCAGGAACTGTGGCTTGTTGCGGTCGACCGGCTCGGGCCGCTTCAGCGTCACCGCCGGCTCTCCGCCAATCGTCACGGACGAATCCGCCGTCGCCAGCGCGCGCGGCGTGGTGCTGTCGGGCTTAGAGTTGTGGCGCACAGGTCCCTCTGCGGTCAGCAAGGCCACCGCAGCGAATAGACCGAAAATGATAGCTGTCTTCCCCATGCAAAGTCTCCATTCCCTTACAGAGAAAACGTTTTCTCAGCGGAAACCTCACGCCCCTCGCACCCATGGCCTCGTTCGCCACTTTATACTGGCAACTCAACTGGCGAGGCAAGGACTTTTTCGCCCTGCGCACATCGTTCCCAGCATCCGCGCAATACGGCTATTGACGAGTAAACGTTTCCAGCGTAATACAATCGACGCCGTGCCCAACATCACGCACAATTCTTCCTCTGCCGCCATTCTTGCCTTTTGTCTTGCTCGATCGGAGAAATGGAAATGAAGCGCACAGAAATTCGCCGCCGTGATTTGCTGAAAAATGGAGCGGCCGCCATCGTCGCTGCCGCCGTTCCGCTCGGCTCGCCGCTGCTTGGCTGGGCCGTGCCAACTCTGCAGGGCGCCCCCGCCGCCGCGCCAACTGCCGCCACCGCCAAAATCAAAATCGACTTCGACCGCAAAATTGGCGCCATCGATCGCAACATTTACGGCAACTTCACCGAGCATCTGGGCCGCTGCATCTACGGCGGCATCTATGACGAAGGCTCGCCTCTCTCCGATAGCGACGGCTTCCGCGAGGATGTCCTCGAGGCTGCGCGCGGCATGCACGTCTCCGTGCTGCGCTGGCCGGGCGGAAATTTTTCCTCCGGATACAACTGGAAGGACGGCATCGGCCCAAAAGACACGCGCCCGCGCCGTTGGGACACCGCCTGGCAGGAGGAAGAATCGAATCGTTTCGGCACCGATCAGTTCATCGAATATTGCCGCAAGCTTGGCGCCGAGCCCTACATCTGCGTGAACATGGGCACCGGCACCATGCAGGATGCCGCCGACTGGGTGGAATACTGCAACGCCACCACCGACACTTATTGGGCGAATCTGCGCAAGAAGAACGGCCATCCCGAGCCCTACAACGTCAAGTATTGGGCTCTCGGCAACGAAGTCTATGGAAGCTGGCAGGCCGGACACAAAGACGCCGCCAGTTACGCCGCCGACGCGCTCGAATTCGGAAAAATGATGCGCTGGGTCGATCCGTCGATCAAGCTCGTCGCCTGCGGAGGCCCCGGCGTCGACTGGAATTTCCCCGTCCTCGAGAAGCTCGTCTATCTTGTCGATTATATTTCGCTACATCACTACGGCGGCAGCCTGGACACCGCCAAGGAATTCACCGACGCGCACGAATTCGAAAATCAAATTCGCACCCTGGACGCCGTGATCACCGCGGTCATGTCGCGCACCGACAAAAAAGATCGCGTGGCCATCGCCGTCGACGAATGGAATATCTGGTTCCGCTCCTGGTTCCATCGCGGCGACAATCACATGCTCGAAGAAATCTACAACCTGCGCGACGCGCTGTGGGTCGCTTCCGGCCTCAACACATTTCACCGCAACTGCCAGACCGTGAAGCTCGCCGACGTCGCCCAGCTCGTGAACGTCATCGCACCGATCATGTCCAGCCCCACCGGCATCGTTCTTCAGACCACTTACTACCCGTTGAAGCTCTACACCGAACATTGCGGCAACGTCGCTCTCGACGCGCTCGTCCGCTCGGACGCTTTTCCCGGCTTGCCCGAAGTTCCTTACCTGGACGTTTCCGCCACCATCAACGACGGAAATCAATCGCTCACTTTGGCCGTCGTGAATCGCCATCCTACCGCGGACATCACTGCGGAGATCGCCATCGAGGGATTCACGCCGCAATCTTCCGGCGACCTGTATGAAATCAATGGCCCCAGCCTGGACGCGACCAACACGTTTGCCGACCCAAATCAAGTGACCGCGAAACGGAAAACTTACTCCGCCGCCGGCCCCGCGTTTCGCCAGCCGTTCGCGGCGCACTCCGTCAGCGTCCTCACCATGCGCACCTAGTCCAAATTATTTCAACGCCGTCGCCGGCTCTTTCACCCGCAGCCTCAGCTTGTCTTTGCGATGCCCGCCCGGAAGTAGCGTGATCGCGCTGCAATCCTCCACCACCCAATGAGCGCCCGCGCTTCGCAGCTCCGCTTCGGGCATTGTTGTGCACACGGCAATCACTCGGCAGCCCGCCGCTTTTCCCGAACGCACTCCCGCAGGCGCATCCTCTATCACCACGCAGTCCGAAGGAGCGAAGCCCAATAGTTCAGCCGCTTTGAGATATGGTTCCGGCGCCGGCTTGCCATTCTCAATGTCATCTGACGTGATGAAAAATCTCGGCCGCGGCAAACCTCCCGCGCGAATGCGCACCTCCGCCAGCGGCCGCGTGCACGATGTCACCACTGCCCAGCGCTCCGGCGGAAGCGCCTGCAACAACTCGACCGCGCCCGGCAAAGGCGCCACTCCATCCAAATCGGCGATTTCGCGTCGCTCCACTTCGCGATTCTCCGCCTCATAATCCGAGCCCGGCAGGTACTCGCGAATCGTCGTCAGGCTTGGACGCCCATGCGCCGCGCGCACCACTTCTTCGGGATTAAACCCGTGCTCGATGGCCCATCCGTTCCACACGCGCGCCACCGCCGGAGTCGAATCCAGCAGCACGCCGTCCATATCGAACAGCATTCCGCTGCACAAAATCTGTGTCTCGCTTTGCTTCAACTTTCCCCTTCCCGCGAATAATTTTGTCGGGCATACAGTGTTCCACACCCGTCCGCACGATGGCGACCGTTTTTCAGATTTTTTTCCTGATTCGGTTAGGCTCGCAGCACTTGCGATCGTGGCCCTTCTGATTCGGGTTCGTGCGACTCTTGCGATGCGGCCGTCATCTGTTCCTTCGCGATGCCGATCAGCTGCGGCAGCACATCTCCAAAGGCGGCTCCCGCTCCCGCCCCGCTTCCAAAATCGAAATACAGCCGCCGGTACATCGCGTACAGCCGGTCGTAAACCTTTTCAGCCTCGGCCTGCGGATGATAGACGACGTGCGGCGGACAAACTTTTTCCTGCGCCTCTTCAATCGTTTTGAACGTCCCCGCCGCCAGAAACGCGAAAATCGCCGACCCGAGGCTGGTCACTTTGCGGCTCGACACCAGAACCGGCCGCCGCAACACATTGGCGTACACCTGATTGAGCACCGCGTTGCTCTGCGGAATGCCTCCCGCGTTGATCACTCGCTCGATTCGCGCGCCGTGCTCCGCCATGCGGTCCAAAATCACCCGCGTGTGAAACGCGGTGCCCTCGATTGCCGCAAACAGTTCGTCCTGCGCCGTGTGCTGCAGGTTCCATCCGAGCGTCATCCCGCGCAGATTCGCATTGACCAGCACCGTGCGGTCACCGTTGTCCCACGTCATCCGCAGCAAACCCGTTTGCCCCGCCGTGTATTTCTCCAGCCCAGCGCTCAATTGCGAAATCGTGATGTTCGCGCGCCGCGCTATCGCCTCGAAAATATCGCCGGTCGCCGAAAGCCCCGCCTCGATGCCGGTGTACGCCGGATGCACGCTTCCCTTCACCACACCGCAAACTCCCGGCACCAGCTGCGTCTCGCGCGTGATTCCGATGATGCACGTCGACGTGCCCACCACGTTCACAATGTCTTTTTCCTGCGCGCCCGCGCCGATCGCGTCCCAATGCGCGTCGAACGCCCCCACCGGAATTGGAATTCCAGCGCGCAGCCCAAGCTTCTCCGCCCACGGCGCCGACAGTCTCCCCGCGATTTTGTCCGAAGTCTCGTACGATCCCTGCAGTTTCTCCCGCACGCCCGCCAGCAGCGGGTCAACTTTCACCAGAAACTCCTCCGGCGGCAACCCGCCGAAATCCGGATGCCACAGCCATTTGTGGCCCATCGCGCAGACGCTCCGCTTGGCTTGCGCCGGCTGCGTCACGCCGCACAGCGTCGCCGCCACCATGTCGCAATGCTCAAACGCGCTCGCGAACTTGCCGCGCTCCGAAGGATTGTGCCGCAGCCAGTGCAGCAGCTTTGCAAAGCCCCACTCCGACGAATACACGCCTCCGCACCAGCGAATCGCCTCGAACTTTTCGCGGTGAGCCATCTCCGTGATTTCCGCCGCTTCCGATTTCGCGCGATGGTCGCACCACAGATAGTATTCGCCCAGCGGAACCATTCCCGCGCCCACCGGAATCACCGACGATCCCGTCGTATCCAGCGCAATCGCTTCGATTTTTTCGCCGGGAATCCCGGCCTGCTTCAGAGCTTCGCGCGTCGTCGCCGCCAGGGCGCGCATGTGGTCTTCGTGGGATTGCGTGGCTAATTCCGGATCTTCGCGCTTGCGATGCAGGGGATATTCGGAGACCGCCGAGGCCAGCATGCCCTTCTCGCTGTCCACGATCGACACCCGAACACTCAGTGTCCCGAAATCAACGCCCGCTACAATGGCCATAATTCGCTGCCCCGGCTCCTAATTTCTGTGCCAGTACGTTTCCCACCCCAGATACCGAGTCGCCGCTTCGTGCACCGCTCCGGCAACCGAAGAGAAATTCGCCGCCACGTGGTGCTCGAATCCGTTCTCGCAGATGTAGCGCAACAGCTTTTGCATCCCCGGAATCTCCACCACCCCTGCACCGCCGAACGTCTCCAGCGGATCGTCCGTAAACCTCCCTCCGCCGACGTACCCGCGCACCCGCCCCGCGCGATCGTCGGTCGAGAAACGCGCGTAGGACATCGCTCCCGCCTTCACCAGCCCCACGCAGGTGCCGAAAGTGTTTTCCTTCCCCACCGTCCCGGCGATGATCGCCTGATAATCCATTTTCACGTTCTTCAGAAATTGCTTCGGCAGATTGCTGCAGTGAAAGCACACCGCCTTGTCCGGATTGTCCCCGTAATTATTATTCCAATCGAGCAGCGCGCTCGGCGTCTGCGACGCCAGCCGCAGCGCATGCATGCTCAGCACTCCGCAAATGTCCACTTCGCACGCGCTCGACATCAAATCGTCGCTCATCATGCTCATCACCGTGCACGGCACCACGCCCAGATTCTCCTCGATCGACGTCCAGCACTGGATCGCGCTGATGGTCACGTCCGTCTGCTTCATCCATTGGTCGATCACCGCTCCCAGCTTGGCCATCTTGAGCAACGCCGTCTTCGGCACGTCGTTCGTCGACACGTATTTCTCAATCGATTGCAGCTTCGCCACCGCCGCGCCGTCGGTATCGCTCATTCTCTGAATCCGCCCGATCACTTCCGACAGGTCCAGCGTCTCCACCGATATGCCCTGCCCCTCCAAAATCTTTTCGCTGTAACGCACCGTATTGAACGCCGCCGGCCGCGCGCCGATGCTGCCAATGCGCAGGTCCCGGAGGCCCTTCACCACGCGGCAAACGCTCGCAAACCATTCCAGGTCCTTCTTGAACTCGGCGGAAGCAGGTGTGACCGTATGCGACGTCGTGAGCGAATAGGGAATGCCGTATTGCATCAAATTATTGCACGCCGACATTTTCCCGCAGAAACTGTCGCGTCGGTGCGAGATGGTCATTTTCGACGGCGTGTCCGGAGTCGCCTGCACCAGCACCGGAACGCGCAACCGCGACAGCCGCAGCGTGTCCGCGATGGCCCGCTCGTCGCCGAAGTTCGGCAGCGTCACAATCACTCCATCGATCCGCTCACCATGCGCGCGAAACAGCTCCGCGCAGCGCTTCGCCTCTTCGTGCGTTTCCACCGCTCCATACCGGCTTTGCTCGGCGCTCAGCGCCACAACCTCCATCCCGGCTCCTTGCAGCACCTGCATCATTTCCTGCCGGCCAGACTCCGCCAAATGCCCCGGGAAAAACCCCCGATTGCCGACAATCAAGCCCATGGTCATCTTCTTCTCAGCGGACATTCAATCCCTCGTCAACAAGCAGCCGCGGTAAACCAATTCCCGCCTGGCTCCGAGCAGCATCCGGGCCGGGCCTCACCATCGCAATTTTCAAGCAAACGTTTACTTGGACTTCCGAAATTACCGGCTTGCCTCCGGTCTGTCAATGCGCAGCCGGCGCCCCACGCCGTCATTCTCGCGTCGCACGCGCAGGCAGGCTTCTTCCATGATGACCAATGAGAATGACCAATGACAATTGAAGATGCGCAGGGAATTTCCTGATGATCGGCCAGGCGCGTCAGCGATTGCGCGCGCCGCACTTTTCATCCCATCCGCAAATTACTTCGCCCGGATCCGCACCAGCACCACTCCATGCCTGGGCACGTACGCGCTGAATTTGTCCGTAAACGTTCCGCGGTCCTTATGCAACAAAAGGTCGCGCACCGTAGCGTCGCCGCTCAAGCCGATGTCGGAAAAATTCACCGTCATCTGCTCCGTCGTGTACTGGCGATTGAACAATCCCACCACCTTGCTGCCGTCCGCCATCGGCTTCATCCAAATCTCGAACGGCCCCTCCTGCTTGACGCGGTATCCCTGTTTGCCCAGCGGGTCCTGATCGACGGCAATCACTTCAGGATTGGTCAGCAATTCGATCGTGTACGGAGTCATCTGCGTCAGGTCGTTGCCGGCCATCAGCGGCGCCGCGAGAATCACCCACAGCGCCATGTGCGTCCGGTATTCGTCCTCCGACATTCCTCCGTTGCCCACCTCCAGCATATCCGGATCGTTCCAGTGGCCCGGGCCCGCGTATTTCTCCAAGCCGTTCTGATTGAATCCATTTTCCGCCATCGAAAAATACCGATCGCTGATGTCGCCCGTGGTTCGCCACAGATTCCCGCCGACCGAAGGGCCCCACTCCCAAACTTTGTGCCATCCGTATTGGCACAGGCTGAACACAATCGGCCGCCCGGTCTTGAGCAGCGCCTCGTCCATTTTCGTGTAGGCGGCCTTCATATCGTCGACGCTTCCGCCCGACTGGCACCAATCGTACTTCAGGTAATCCATCCCCCAGCTCGCATAGGTCTGCGCGTCCTGTTCTTCATGCCCCAGGCTCCCTGTATAATCAGCGCAGGTCTTCGCCGCCGGCGAAGAATAAATTCCCAGCTTCAGCCCTTTGCTGTGCACGTAATCCGCCAGCGCTTTCATGTCCGGAAACTTATCATTTGGATGGATGAATCCCTGCGCGTCGCGCTGCCCCGCCCACGTGTCGTCGATCACGATGTACTCGTATCCCGCCGCCTTCATGCCGCTCGAAACCATCGCGTCGGCTTCCTCGCGCACGATTTTGTCGTCGATGCGCTCGGCGAAATGGTTCCAACTGTTCCAGCCCATCGGTGGCGTCGCCGCCAGTTCCGTCTGCTGCGCGGCGCACGGCAGCGAAAACGCCATCGCCACGAAAACGATCACGACACACGCGAAGAAACCTTTACGCATTTTCTCTCGTCCTTTCGAGCGGCCACCGCCACTCATCACCCGCCCACCGTATGCGACCGGGAGTATATCGCATTCCCTGCGCGCCAGAAGCCCCGGGGGTTTGGCGCCTCGCCATCCAACCCGCCGCCCCGCGCCGTTCGCCCTCCAACAGTGCTAAAATCTCTATGCCAGAATTCACCACATAAAAAACTCCCATGATTCCCTCCGCCCTCAAGAAAATCATCGCCGGCGGCGACCTCTCCCGCGCCGAAGCCGAAGCTTCGATGGAGCAAATCCTCTCCGGCAACGCCAACGACGTGCTCATCGCCGCCCTGCTCACCGCTCTGCGCATGAAAGGTGAAACCGTCGACGAGCTCGTCGGCTTCGCCACCGCCATGCGCAACCACGCCACGCCGATTTTCCCCGCCAGCTACAGCCACGCCCGCGAAATCCTCGTCGATACCTCCGGCACGGGCGGCGACGGCTGCGACACTTTCAACGTTTCTACCGCCACCGCCTTCGTCGTCGCTGGTGCCGGCGTGCGCGTCGCCAAGCACGGCAACCGCGCCGCCAGTTCGCGCTGCGGCTCCGCCGACGTTCTCGAACAGCTCGGCCTCTCTCTCGACCAGCCGCCCGAACGCGTCCGCCAGGCCATCGAAGAAATCGGCATCGGCTTTCTCTTCGCGCCCGCCATTCACACCGCGATGAAATACGCCATGCCCGTGCGCCGCGCCCTCGGCATACGCACCGTTTTCAATCTTCTCGGCCCGCTCACCAATCCCGCCGGAGCCGCCGCACAAGTCGTCGGCGTCTCCGCCCCGCAGTTCACCGAACTTCTCGCCCGCGCCCTCGCGCAGCTCGGCGTCAAGCGCGCCTTCGTCGTTCACGGTGCCGACGGCCTCGACGAAATTTCCGTCAGCGCCGAGACCCACATCGCCGAACTCAGCGGCGGCGTCGTCCGCACCTACAAAATTTCTCCTGAGGATTTCGGCCTCCGCCGCGCCGCGCGCGAAGCCGTCGCCGGCGGCGACGCCAAGCACAACGCCGAGATCATCCACAAAGTCCTCGGCCGCTCGCTCCTCTATCGCGAACACGGCGCGCACCGCGACATCGTTCTTGCCAACGCCTCCGCCGCTCTCGTCGCCGCTGGCCGCGCCGGAAATTTCCGCGACGGCGTCAATCTCGCCGCCGAATCCATCGACTCCGGCTCCGCCCGCCAAAAACTCGACGCCCTCGTCCGTTTCACCCAAGCCACAAACGCTCCCGCCTCCACCTGAGCTCGCCCACGCGAAACTCTCACCTTGTTGCGATCATGCCGCGTCGGTTTGTTGTGAAAAGAAACAAATGCCTTCGTGCCCTTCTTCCGGTTGCGCGCTTCATCCGCGCAAGGTAGTCAAGTCGCGCTGCTCCCCGGTGCGGCTTACCCTGTGCGCAGTCGAAGGTCGCCCCCTTCACCCTCCGTCGGTTGTTTCGCCTTTCATTCTCTCGTTGACTTTGCGCCGCAGCATCGCTAAATTATTTCCGCACGCCTTAACGAAAGGCGGTCACCCTCGTGAAGATCATCATCGATCTCCTCTAAGTCTCGGCCGGAAGCGCAATGGCTTTCGCGCGCCGCCATTCCGTCTTGTTTTTTGACTCGTTTTTTTCAGTTCACTCTCTGAGATTTTCTTTCGGGTCTTATTTTTTCGCCGTGACTGCAGTGAAACAATTACGGCGCATCGCAGCGGAGAAATTGCACATGAGCCACTTTGCTTTGGAAGTCGAAAATCTGGCGAAGGTCTACGAGCGCCGCGGACAAAAACCGGTGCGCGCGGTGGACGGAATTTCTTTTTCCGTGCCGCGCGGAGAGATTTTCGGGTTGCTCGGCCCGAACGGCGCGGGAAAAACCACGCTGCTGAAAGTGCTCACCACTTTGCTGCGTCCCACCAGCGGCGCGGCGCGCATCGAGGGATTCGACGTGGTGACGCGGCCGCTCGAAGTGCGCAAGCGCATTTCCATGGTTCTGCAGGAGACCGCCGCGGAATTGTTCTTGAGCGTGCGCGACAATTTGCTGACGTTCGCCCGCTTCCACGGACTCGATTCGAAGACGGCGCGGCAGCGCGCGGACTTGCTGCTGGACAAATTCCAGATCGCTTCTTACGCGGAGCAAAAAGTGCAGGACCTGAGCGGCGGCTCGCGGCGGCGCGTGCAAGTGTCGAAAATGTTCATGGTGGATACGCCGGTGCTTTTTCTGGACGAGTTTTCGACCGGCATGGATCCGATTTTGAAGCGTGCGGTGATGGGATATTTGCGCGAGGAGTCGGCGAAGGGCCGCACCATTGTGCTGACCACGCAAATTCTGAGCGAGGCGGAGGAATTGTGCGACGACATTTTAATCATGAATCGGGGCAAGCAAGTGGCGCGCGGCGACTTGAATGCGCTGAAATTGCTTTCGGCGGGCGTGTATGAAATTTCGCTGACGTTCGACAAGTTGCCGGAGACGATTGCCGAGCACGTGGCGGCGCTGAAGCCGCTGCGTTCGCACGTGGATGGGAATACGATCGAAGTCTCGTTGAAAGTGGAAGAGGCCAATGTGCTCGATATCGTGAGCGACCTTTCGAAGAAAGGCCGCGTGCTGCGCGTGGAAGTGAGCGGCGCGAGCCTGGAAGATATTTTCGTCGAACTGACGAAGGAGGGGTGAGATGGGTCCGCTGGCGGCGATCGTTTATCGCGAGAGCAAAATTCGCTCGACCAACATCACGTTCATGTTTTTCGATTTGTTCTACCCGCTGCTGTATCTGCTGATGTTCGGCGTGGGCGTGAACGCCGCGTTGGGCACGCCTTCGCTCGGCGCGGGAATCGATTACAACTCGTTTTTTCTCGCCGGAGTGCTGGGCATGGCGAGTTTCGGGATTGCCACGACGAGTTCGTGGTCGTTTTTCCTGGACCGCGACAACGGAATTTTCTACGAGATGCTGACCTACCCGATGCGGCGTTCGGAATATCTGCTGGGAAAAGTGCTGTTCAACATCTGCATCGGAATCCTGCAGGCGGTGATTACGATTGCGCTCGGCTGCCTGCTGCTGAAGATTCATTTACAATGGCGGTTGCTGCCCATTCTGGCCGTAGGGGTGATCGGCGGGACGGCAGGGTGGTTTTTCTTCTATTCGATTTTTGCGCTGCGGATCCGGCGAAACGACGTGTTCAACAGCGTGGTGAACGTGTCGTACTTCGTTTTCCTTTTTGCGAGCTCGATGTTTTACCCGCTGGCGCCGCTGCCGAAGTGGTTTCGCGTGACGGCGCTGGCGAATCCGATCACTTGGGAAGTGGATTTATTCCGCTACAGCTCGATTGGCGTCGGCGTGCCGCGCGTGGTACTGCTCGAGAGCGCTGCATTCGTGCTGTTTGGCCTGGCGAGTTTTGCCTATGCGGTGCGGAGTTTGAGAGAGCAGGGATGAAGAACAGTAAGGAGTGACGCTTGCTACGTCAGCGCAAGCGGCGGGCGATGATTAAAACGCGAGGGCGCCCGAGCCGGAGTCCTTCCAAAGCTTTTCCCAGTTCCAGAGGCCGGAAGTCACCGCGAGGGGCAACGGCAATCCGAGCTGATGCGCGAGCATGCAGACTTGCCCGCGATGGTGGGCTTCGTGAGCGAGCATGTAGCAGAGCATCTCCGGGCCGACCGGCCAAGGCCGGCCCCAGCCGTCTCTGCGAAAATTCTTGATGCGGCCGCCGGGCTCGCTGAGCGCTTCGGCGAGCATCCGCTCGCAGCGAGTGCCGCTCTCGGCCAATGCCGCGCGGGCCTGCTTTGGCGTGCAGTGCGCGCGATGGAGCTGCCGCGGAGCCCTGAGGTGCGGAGCGGTGAGCCTGACCCACTTGCAGCGCACATTGTGCATGTGCGTGAAGATCGCGCCGATGGGGCGAACCTGGCCGGGCGGTTTGGCGCTCCAGGCGGCCGGGTCAAGATGTTCGAGCAGAATCTGGTTCATGCGCTCGTTGGCGGCGAAGATCTGGACGGCGGAGCGACCGAGTTGCGTTTGCGACTTGGGTTGACGCGTGGCCACGATGCGTGCTCCTTGCGCTAATCATACTTCATCTCCGACGTGGCCCGCCCGCCGCACGGAATCCGACGCCGATTTCATAGACGTAGTGCCTGGTGAACCCTTTAGGGTCAGCGACACCGTAGCCAGTCACTTTGCAAAGAAGCTTGTCCGAGTTCAGCCAGCGCTCGGCCGTGATGTATACGTGGTCATTCCCGAGGACGCTCTTCGCTTCATTTCTGGCGCGCAGAAAATCGATAAGCTTTTCCCGTAAATCAACGCGAGCCAAAGTCCAGGGCTCAGTAAAGAGAACTGGGTGCGATACGTTACTTCCTTCATAGTCGTTTATGACGAAGGCTTTCGAATTTGGAGACCATAGGACGTCTACGTGGCGCCCGTAACGATAAATTTTGATCTCGGTTCCCGTGCGGTGGTCGAGCAACGTGAGAGTGTGCGCAGGGTCTTCCGTCTCACTGTCGAAATTCTTGATGACAAAACGGCCGTCGGGTGACTTTGATTCTGAACGAATTCCAGGAAACGAAATATTTTGCGGACTGACGCGGGCTGCGATGGTAGCGGATAAAAGAGCGAGCAGAATGAGCCGAGCTGTTTTCGCGCGTAGCTGGGGCTCCAGACGCATCCCGGTACATAATAGCATCGGGCGGGCGGCGCACGCTAAGCGGCGCGTTTCGGAGATTTTGCCAACCGGGTGCCGCACCCTTCGCTGTTCAAGGGTGCGTTTTTTTTGACGTGTCTGTCACGATTTTCCTTGATTATTAGTTAACTCTGTGGTACACATATCCTGCAGCCTGGAAATTCCAGCCTGCGCAGGACTTAGACGGAGGAAGCCGCGGAAACGCGGCTTTTCGCTTTTTATGCGCCTTCTAAATTCTAATCGCGGAAATATGAAAAATTGGGAAGTGTGTACTTAACGCAAGGGGTAGGCTATGATAGGGCCTACCAAGAAGCCGCTACCTTGGTTGAAACGGCTTACCTCAAGGAAAGATTTGCTCGGGAGATGGCGCGTGACCATCTGTATTGCGGCAATTACATCTGAATTGAAGCTGATACCGTATGAAGACCTCATTGTTGTCGCATCGGATACCAAAGTCTCGTTTGGCTCGCACTCTGCCGAAAACACCATAAAAGCGGAATCCGTCCATGAGTGTTGGGGAATTATGTTCGCAGCCAACGACATCACTCAAGCAACACCCGTCATTGACCGCGTTAGAGAACTGTTGCAAGGCCAGCAAGGAACACTTCAACAGTTAAAGAGCGCCTTCAAAAAGGCTTATCAGGAGCAAGTGCGCGAGATTGTTTCCGATACGCTCTTAAGCCCCTTTGGGATGAGCCTTGATGATTTTCGGAAAAAAGGCAGCAAGCAGTTGCCCGCACAGACGTGCCTGTCCATAGCACAGCAAATCCGTGATTTCGATTTCGGCTGCCAATTCTTAGGATATGGATTCGATCCTCAAAAAAGACCGCACATCATCACCGTAGATAACCCGGGCAATATCAGCGTGTGGGACAAGCCCGGCTTCTGCGCCATCGGTTCTGGCTCCCCAGCCGCTTTGACGGTGTTTTCCTTGATGGGGCAGGCTGCAGAGAAAACCACGTTTCAGGAAACGATTTACAACGTGCTGGCAGCCAAATATATGTCAGAAGGGGCCGATGGCGTAGGAAAAGAGACGTTTTTTTTCGTGAAAAAGTATAAATCTGCCGCCATGATGATGAGCCTCAAGGTTGAACCGGAAATGCGCAAATTGTGGGAATCTCGCGGGCGACCAAAACTGCCGGGCGAAATCGCTGAATTGAAAGAGCTAATACGGCGGGCGAATATCCGGTTCTTGGTGAACGGAAAAGAGGAAACGATAAAGTATTAGACTTCATATCTAATATTGTACTTGACACAATGCTTGCGGTAGGTATAGAATTAGAACATGAGAAACGATAACAAGCACCGCCTGACAAAGTCCGAAGTAGTCAAGAATATCCCGCTGGCCTGCTGGGATGAACTGGCAGCGGTTGAATTGCTTGAACGCCTGCGCTGGGGCAGGAATCCCGCTTGCGTCAACTGCGGGAGCGTCAGTGTCTACAAAATGGTGGATGCCAAGACAGGCGCGCGCAGCCAGCGGTTTCTGTGGCGCTGCCACGATTGCCACAAGCAGTACACCGTGCGCATCGGTACGGTCTATGAGGAAAGCCGCATCCCCTTGCGGCATTGGTGCTATGCCTTCTGGCGAGCGTCCACGTCAAAGAAGGGCGTCGCGGCCCTAGAGATTCAGCGGCAGTGCCAGATCAGCTACAAGTCGGCACTGTTCCTAATGAACCGCATCCGGTTTGCGATGGCCCCGGACAATCCAGCCGCCGATAAACTGACTGGCACGGTCGAATGCGATGAGACCTATGTAGGTGGAAGGCCCCGCTACAAGGGCCGGAATGTTCGCGGAAAGGGAAGCAACAAGGTTCCGGTGTTCGCAGCCGTTGAGCGCAATGGTAGGATTCGCAGGCGCGTTTTGGTGGACGTTACGAGCAAGTCGCTGAAGTCCATCATCCGCGAACTGGTCGATAAGCAGGCTCGCCTTATGACGGACGAGTTCCCGGCCTATCGCATTGTTGGCTCGGAAATGGAAGGCGGACATTACACCGTTACTCACCACACCAAGGAATACGTTCGCGGGGATGCCTACACCAACACGGCAGAGAGTTCTTTTGCGCTCTTGAAGCGCGGCCTGACGGGAATCTATCACAGCGTCAGTAAGGAATATCTGCATCGCTATCTCTGGCAAGCAGACTTTCTCTGGAATCTGCGCAAGGCGAACGATGGCGAGCGGACGGTTGCAGCGATTCGTGCGGCGGAAGGAAAGCGGCTCAGATATAAGGCTGCCTAAAGGCTGGATGACAAAGAGACACACTCTGACGTTGAGCATGGGCGAGGTCACCGCATTGGAAGTGCGGTGCAAGAACTGTCCCGGGTTAATTTCTTTTCCCTTAGGCTACAAAATCCCTGAATTTTTGAA
The DNA here is from genome assembly GCA_963811805.1 of uncultured Acidobacteriota bacterium. GTDB lineage: Bacteria > Acidobacteriota > Terriglobia > Acidiferrales > UBA7541 > DAHUXN01. Next base: position 505,934 of record CAWESU010000001.1, read on the forward strand.
CTGTCCGGGCTGTGGTCAGAACCTCTTTGACAATGGGCCGACGAGTGCGGCCATCTCCAAAATTTATGCCGCTCTGGGACAATGGAGTCGCATCGCCGATGCTCCTCTAAATCTTACTTTTACGGTGGAACTAGATGAAGAAAACGAAGAACGCAAAATCAAAGGCCAAGCCCGGCCCAAAGGCTGAGACGCTCAAGGTCAAGGGCGATTGGCGGCGGGCCATCAAGCGGTCGCTAGTGAAGCGCAAGCCGCCCGAAGGCTGGCCGAAGTAAAAATGAGCTATGGTAGAGTATGCTGAAAGGAACCCGCCTTGCGTAATGTACATACTTCCGGAAAAATTAGAACTCGATGCAACTCACACAAAACAAACAATCGAGGGCGTTTCTAATCGCGGAAATCTCTGCTTTTAGTAATTTTATGTGTCCGTTTTCGGACGCCGAGCCGGCGTTCAGACACAGAGCACAATTTCCCGAATTGGGAGAGAGATTCAGGCTCGTCGTTGGGGCTTGGGGGCATGATAGCATCGCGCACGGAGGGAGAAGATGAAGCGCGTTGCGATAGTGTTCACGGTTTTGGCGATGGCTGCGTGTTGCGCGGCGCGGGAAAATTCCGCGGGCGCGGCGAAGCGCGTGGTGGCGGCGGTGCGGGCGTATCGCGTGGCGCACGAACCGCAGATCATTAGCGAGTTCGTGGACCTGCTGTCGATTCCGGATGTGGCGTCGGACGCGGCGAACATCCAGCGCAACGCGACGCTGATTCAAACCATGCTCCAGGCGCGCGGGTTCCGCGTTCAACTGCTTCCAACGGCGCCGGGGCGCGGGCCGGTGGTTTTCGGCGAGCTGGACGCGCCGGGCGCGAAGCACACCGTTTTTTTTTATGCGCACTACGACGGTCAGCCGGTGGACCCGTCGAAATGGATTGGCACCAAGCCGTTTGTGCCGGCGCTGCGCACGGATTCGATTGACGCGGGCGGGAAGCTGATTCCCTTCCCGACCGGGCCGGACAGCTATAAGGATGATTGGCGGATTTATGCGCGGGCCAGCGGAGACGACAAGGCTCCCATCATCGGCGTGCTGGCGGCGATGGACGCGCTGCGCGCGAACCACATTCCGATGGCGGCGAATTTGAAGGTGATTTTCGAAGGCGAGGAGGAGGACAGTTCGCCGCATCTGGAAGCGGCGGTGGACGCGCACAAAAATCTTTTCACCGGGGACGTGCTGATCACCGCGGATGGGCCCATCGATCAGAGCGGGCGGCCGCTGGTTTTCTTCGGGAATCGCGGCGTGATCTCGGTGCGGATCACCGTGTTTGGGCCGCTGCATCCGCTGCACAGCGGACATTACGGGAATTGGGCGCCGAATCCGGCGATGCGCCTGGCGCAGTTGCTGGCGAGCATGAAGGATGCGGACGGGCGCGTGTTAGTGGCGGGATTTTACGACAATGTGATTCCGCTGGGGCCGGCGGAGCGCAAGGCCATTGCGGAGGCGCCAAATAATGATGCGCTGCTGTTGCGGACATTTGGATTGGCGGCGCCGGATGGCGGCGGGAAAAGTTTGCTGGAGTTGCTGAACGAGCCTTCGCTCAATATCGATGGGATGGAAAGCGGATGGACCGGCGCGCAGGCGAAGACGATTATTCCGGATGAAGCGACGGCGTCGCTGGACATGCGTCTGGTGAAAAACGCGGGACCGGAGCAGGAATTCGAGCGGCTGGTGGCGCACATTCGCAAGCAGGGGTATTACGTGATCGACCGCGAGCCGACGATGGAGGAGCGGCAGAAATATGCGCGGATCGCGGAGGTGACGCATGACCACGGGTATCCGTCGGTGCGGACGGCAATGGATTTGCCGGTGTCGGTGGCGCTGATGCGCGCTGTGGATGAAGGCGCGGGCGAGCCGGCGGTGAAGTTGCCGCTGCTCGGCGGGAGCGTGCCGATGTACATTTTCGCGGATTTGGGCTTGCCGGTGGTGGGCGTGCCGATTGCGAATTTCGACGATAATCAGCACAGTCCGAATGAGAATTTGCGCGTGGGGAATTTGTGGCGAGGGATGGAGATTTACGCAAATATTTTGGCGAATGCGGAGTGGCAGTGACCTAATGCTTGGCTCGAGCCAACACAGAACATCCCATGCTGCCGATGTCGAGCAGGACACGCAACTGTGGCTTACCTTTCGCCCGAGGCTTGACGATGGTGATCGGAGCCTGCACTCCCGAATAGCCTTCGGCCAGCACGCGAACGATATAATCTCCAGCGCCGAACTGCGCAAAGGAGAACTTGCCGTCGGCAGCGGTTTGTTCGACGGCGAGTTCGGCGTCGCCCTTTAGGACGGTGACTTTCGCGTTTGCGAGCGGCTGACCCCTTTGACCGGTCACGATTCCAGAAATTTGGCGAACGGGCTTGACGGGCCGTTGTATGCAGTCGGTGGCGTGAGACAAAGTGGCTGGCAGCAGCAGAAGTCCAGCAACCAATAACGCACGTTTGGTGTGCATGCAAAAATTATAGTCACTTTGAAAAGAGTTGGGCAGAGATGATTTTTACGCACTTTCGGCAGGGGCACTCTATGCGGGTGGCTGTTACCGATCAATGCAAAATCCACGGCGAGATCCTTCGCAGCGCCCGCCTGCCCGCCACGGCGGGAAAGCGGCAGGCAGGCTCAGGATGACGACGTAAAGCAAAACCTCACGGCAGTTCGCGCAAAACCAGCGCGAACCGGCCGTGAGCTACACGCTTCCCTCTTGTAAAAGCGCCCCCAATACTGCTCAAGTATTGACATTTATTCTATATCAATATATACGCACGGTAAACAGTGCGTCCACAATAAGGCCTGCGTAGGAGGTTGCCATGTTTGTCGATAAATCCGCGAGAGAGCTTCTTTACTTGTATGACGACGTTCTTCAAGAGCTGCGGCGCCGCAAAATTGTCCGGAGCGGTACAAACCCAGTCGGGGAGCTTGCGAGGTATTTGGCAACACGCGCACTTGAACTAAAAGTGTCCCGGGACTCGCCGATGGAGCCCGAGTTCCTTGATGCCGACGGAGAACGATACCAGATTCGAGGACGGCGAGTGACGCGAACGAGCCAGTCAGCCTCGTTTAGTTTAGGTCATGAATTGGAAGATGCGAGCTTTACCCACCTGATTGGAATTGTTTTCACCGAAGATTTCGAGATTCTGCGTGCAGGGGTTGTTCCGATGAAGATTGTGCGCAACAAGGCGATATTGAAGAAAGGATTGAGAGGCGGCTGGCGATTTGAGCTGAACGATGAAGTTTTGGAGCAGGGTGAAGTAAAGAACATAACACAAGAAGTTCGCGCGGTCGTAGACAGGCTGTAGCAGGCCGGGAGCAAGTTAAAGCGAGAGGAAATTGCGGAGGAGGGAGAAACCCGGGGAGGTGAGGACGGATTCGGGATGGAACTGGACGCCTTCGACGAGGAATTGGCGATGGCGGAGACCCATGATGACGCCGTCGGCGGTTTCAGCGGAAATTTCTAGGCAGCGCGGAAGCGAGCGGCGTTCGACGATGAGAGAGTGGTAGCGCGTGGCTTCGAAATCCTGCGGGAGGCCGCGGAAAATCGTTTTGGTGTCGTGGTGAATTTTGCTGGTTTTGCCGTGCATGATCTTTTTGGCGCGGACGATTTTGCCGCCGAACGCGTCGCCGATGGCCTGATGTCCGAGGCAAACGCCGAGAATGGGAATTTTCCCGCCGAAGCGCTGGACGATGGGGACGCTCAAGCCGGCTTCGCGCGGCGTGCAGGGGCCGGGAGAAATAATGATGCGCTCGGGGCGCATGCGCGCGATTTCGTCGAGGGTGATTTCGTCGTTGCGGCGCACGGCGGGCTTTTGCCCCAGCTGGCCGAGGTACTGCGCCAGGTTGTAGGTGAAGGAGTCGTAGTTGTCGAGAAGCAGAATCATTTGTGATCTCTAGTATCGCATTTCATCACGCGCGCTGCTTTCCGCTGTGCGCGATTTCGGCGGCGAGCATGACGGCGCGGGCTTTGTTGAGGGTCTCCTGATATTCCTTGGCGGGGACGGAATCGGCGACCACACCGCCGCCGGCCTGGATGTAGACCTTGCGCTCCTTGGCGACGAGGGTGCGCAGGCCGATGCAGGAATCGAGATTGCCGGAAAAATCCAGATAAAGAATGGCACCGGCATAGATCCCGCGGCGGACGGGCTCGAGCTCGTCGATGATTTCCATAGCGCGAATTTTGGGCGCGCCGCTGAGCGTGCCGGCGGGAAAGCAGGCCATTAGCGCGTCGAGGCAGTCGACGTTTTCGCGCAGCTTGCCGCGGAGGCTGGAGACGAGATGCATCACGTGCGAATAGCGCTCGACGAACATGAGGCGCTCGACTTTCACGGAGCCGTACTCGCAGACGCGGCCGAGATCGTTGCGACCCAGGTCGACGAGCATGATGTGTTCGGCGCGCTCCTTGGGATCGGCGAGGAGCTTTTTTTCGAGGGCTTGATCTTCGTGGGTGTCGCGGCCACGCGGCAAAGTGCCGGCGATGGGGCGATAGAAGGCGTCGCGGCCCTGAACTTTGACGAGCATCTCGGGCGAGCTGCCGACGACGGAGACGTCGCCGAGGCGCAGGAAATAAAGATACGGCGAAGGATTGACGACGCGCAGGGCGCGATAGATTTCGAAAGGATCGGCGGAAGTGCGCGCGGAAAATCTCTGGCTCGGGACGACTTGAAAAATGTCGCCGGCGCGGATGTATTCCTTGGCGCGGCTGACGGCGGACATGTATTTCGATTTTGTGAAGTTCGAGGTGAAGCGCAGCGGGGCGCGATTGCCGTTTTGCGGCAAATTCGGGAGAGGATGTTCGAGCCGGCGGCGTATGCGGGAGATTTCGCGCGAGGCCGCGTCGTACTTGGCGCGCAAACTCCCCGGCTCGTCGGTGAAGACATTGCGGACGATCCAGACGCGGTGCTGGACGTGGTCGAAGGCGACGAGGCCATGGAAAAACATGAGCACGGAGTCGTCGAGCTTGAGTTCGTCGTCGCCGGTGGAGGGGATGCGCTCGATGAGGCGGACCATGTCGTACGCGAAATAGCCGATGGCGCCGCCAACCAGCGGCGGAAGCCCAGGGATGCGCACGGGGCGGTAGCGCTTCATACGCGCACGAAGGATTTTGATGGGATTGCCGTCGATCGTTTCGCGGCCGTGGGGCGTTTCGATGACGCAGGAGCGGCCGCGGGAGCGAAATACTTCGGCAGGGTCGACGCCGAGGAAGGTGTAGCGCGCAATGTTTTCGCCGCCTTCGACGCTTTCGAGCAGACACGAGTAGCTGGCGGTGCGTGCGAGTTTGAGATAGGCGGCGACGGGCGTGAGCAAATCGGCGGTCATCGTTTCGTAGACCGGGACGAAATTCCCTTTGCGGGCGAGCTTGCGAAAGGTGTTGAAGTCGGGTTGGATCATGGCTCTTTGCTCTCTCGCTCTTCCGCTTGCAGCCGCTGCAAAACCGCGCGGCGCATCAGTGCTTCGGGTGCCCGCGTTCCGCTCCAAATTTCCCACTGCGCGATGCCCTGAGCGAGGAACATTTCGACTCCTGAAATTGTCTCGATGCCCTTTGCCGCGGCGAGCTGCAAAAGTTTTGTGTGCCGCGGCCGGTAGATTGTATCGAAGACAATTCTGCAATTCAGTTCGCGTGCACTTAGCGGCGATTGATGCGTGCTTGGATGCATTCCGACCGGCGTCGCGTTCACGATGGCATCAAAGAATTCGTGCCTGAGCGCCGTGCGCGGCATTGCATCGCCCCCAATGTCGCGGGCGAGCTTCTTAGCCTGTTCGTCTCGTCGCGCGAAAATCGAAACCAATGCTCCGCCCTTCGCCAGCGCGCACGCAACGGCACGCGCTGCTCCACCTGCGCCAAGGATCAGCACACGACTGCCCGCGATGGGCACACGCCGCTCGATCGCGCGGAGCACGCCGACATAATCTGTATTGTAGCCGAAGAGTTTTCCTCCGCCACGAATGACAACGGTATTCACAGCGCCGATGGCCGTCGCCAGCGGGTCGCAGTCGTCCAGATGACGCAGAATGCGTTCCTTGTGCGGCAGCGTGACGCTGAAACCGGCAACGCCGAGAGGCGCGAGGGCGTGCAAGAAATCCGGCAAATCGATGACGCGAAAAGGGAGATAGATCGCATCGATTTTGCGCGCGCGAAAGGCGGCGTTGTGAAGAACGGGAGAAAGCGAGTGCGCGATGGGGTTACCGATGACGCCGTAGACGCGGGTGCGGCGAGTGACGTCGCCGCCGCGGTAAAGCTCCCGCAATTCCGCGAGCGGGATTTGGCCGGGCGCGGTGGCCTGGTCGACGGGCGCATAGGAAAAAGCGCTGCCAAGGCGCGCGGCGAGAATGCGCGCGGGCGTGGCCATGTCTCCCATGGGGATAGCGATGACGTTCGGATACTGGCGCGCGAGGGCGAAGAGGCCGAGGCTATCGCGGAGAGAATCGCACTGCACGGCGATCTTGAACACATCGAAATCGGAGGCTTCGCGGATTTGATTCATGCGGCGCATCACGCGCGCCAGGCGGAGCGGGGACGAAATGCCGCGAAAATCGTGATAGGACAGGATGCGTTTGGCGCGCGAGGTGAACAGGTCGAGAGTGAACGGCGGAATCGCATCGACGGTTTCGATTTCGAGATCGACCCAGGCGCAGCCGGCATCAATTGCGGAACGCACCAAAGAAAGCTGCTCGGTTACCGTGCCTGAGAATTTCCCTCCTGCTTCGCGGCGTCGGCAGGTGGCGATAAAGGTAGCACGGCGCGGAAAGCGGCTCTTTTTCAGCAGTGCGAGGAAGCGATGGGCTTCCGCGGGGTTCGTGAGCCAGTCGAGACGCAGCTCTACGGTACCAGTATCACGCAGCGCGCGGCGAAGTTGGCGCCAAGCATCACGGGCGGTGCGAACAGCGACAACGCCGCAGACGCGACTTCTCTCGGACGTAAGTGCCTTTGCCATCCTGTTCTTAGGTACAGGTTTAAGGTTCCTAGGATGCGTTACCCGATACGTTAAACGCAATGGGACAGTGTCTTGACCCTCCCCCGGGGCTTTGCTACGGTCGAAACATTGGGTGAGATGGTTGGTCCGCTCGCCACGCAACGGCGGGGATAACGATACGATTTCGAGGGTTAAGGAGTGATGGAGATGCGCAGGAACATTCTGATGGTGGCATTGTCACTTGCACTGTTACCGGTTGCTGCCTGGGGACAACAACAACAGACGACGTCATTGCCATTGACGACGTATCGCGACGTGTACTGCTCGGGGATGGTGACCACCAGTACCGTAACGCGAGGCACGCAAATCGTATCGGGCGAACAGTCTCTCTATAAGATCACCTATGACGAAGGCGACATCGTTTATCTGAACCAAGGAGCCAATAAAGGGCTGAAGGCGGGTGACGTGTTTTCGGTGATGCGCCCCGTCTCGGACTACGGGAAAGAGGCCAGCGACGCGTTTTTGCCAGCAAGCCCGGTATCGGACTTCATGGATATCCCGTGGTTTGGCGCGCAGCCGAAGTTGCTACACGCCATGGGGCAAATGTGGGAAGACGAGGGCCGGATCAAGGTGCTGGTGGTGTATCCGAAAACGGCGATTGCGCAAATCACGAATTCCTGCGCCTTCATGCAGCGTGGGGACATCGTCGAGCCGTTTGAAGAGCGACCGGTACCGGTGCTAAAGTCAGAAGCCAACTTCGATCGCTTCGCTCCGCCGAGCGGCAAGCCAAAGGCGATGGTCGTGGCGGGCCAGGGCTACCGGAATGCTGTGGGGACAAACGATATCGTGTACGTGAATCTCGGGAGCAAGCAGGGCGTGAAAGTCGGCGATTATTTCCGCGTCTACCGCTACCAGAGCAATGGTGATAGCAGCGTCTACCAGACACCCAATATGGGTACGGACGTCGAGGGCTTTGGCGCGGCGTCGGGCCATTACACGGGGAAAGAACTGCCGCGCGAAGTGCTGGGCGAGGGAATCGTGCTGCGCGCGACGCCCAACGCGTCAACGGTGCTGATCACGTTCAGTTTGCGAGAAATCTACAGCGGCGACTATTGCGAATTGGAATAGGCGTCCGCGCTCGCGGCGGGGTCGCCGTCATCTGACGATTGCGACGCCGCCGCGACATCCGTTTCCGAAAAAACCTCCGCCGTGAAAATCTCGATGCACGTATCCGGATTTTGCCAAGCGCCGGGAGCAAGTCCGGCTTTCTCGCACGTCTCTTCCAAGAAGCGCTCCCGCGACCAGCGATGCTCCGCAGCCACTTGCGGGAGAAGGACGCCGCGGCGTCCTGGCGAATGATCTCCCTGCGAAATAACCAGACCGTGAATTCCCGGCTGCACTTCTTCGGGAGCGGCTCGTTTCGTGCAGGAAAGAACTGACAATTCGATCTGCAGATCGCGCAGGTCCGCGGCTTCCAGGTGAGGAAATCGCGGATCGCCGGTGGCCGCGGCAACGGCGCATTCGGCAACGACAACGGCGAGCGGTTCGCTAGAAGCCACACGGCCGATGCATCCGCGCAGGCGTCCGCTGCGACGCAGAGTGACAAAGGCGCCGCGAGGCGCGGCCAGATTCCCGGTGGCTGCAGAAACGTCGGGCGCGGCGGCGTGCGCCAGCGCAGACTCGATAGCCCTTCTCGCGATTTGCAGAAGTAAGCGCTTCTCGTCGTTACGGAGTGGGGACATCTTGAGGACTTTTCTTCTGCTCGATAACCTGCGGGACGCTCTGGCGCCGCTTGAACCGGTCGTCCACCTGGCTCCAGAACATTAGGAAGTAATGGACTGCGGATACGACCGCGCTGATGACCACCAGCCACAGTAGGATGAGCGCGAGCAGCTTGAAGCTCGAGTGGCGCGCGGAATAAATCACCATGGATCCGGCGAGGACTTGCAACACCATCTTGGTCTTGCCCAGAGTTGACGCGGGAATTACCAAGCCTTCGGCAGACGCAATGCTGCGCAGTCCTTCCACGACGAATTCGCGCCCGATGATGATGACCACCATCCACGCGTGAACCAGGCCCATGGCCACCAGAGAAATAAACGCTGCGGAAATCAGTAGCTTGTCGGCGATGGGGTCGAGCAGAATTCCCAGCGTGGTGATCTCGCGGCGCTTCCGCGCGAAGTAGCCATCGGCGGCATCGGTGGCCGCCGCCGCGAGCAAAATCAACACACCCCAGACCTCAAAATGCACGGACAGGCCCCAGAAATCCCAGTTGGGCTGCTGGGTCAGGAGAACCACGACGAGAAGCGGCACGAAGAAGATGCGCAGGATGGTCAGGCTATTCGGCAGATTCATGTTTGGGCCTCGGCCATGCGACTCCCTCGCCGCTGAGGGACGGGAGATAGCGCCACTATAGTGCTCCGGTGCGAAGGAGTCAATGCGGTGAAGGCCGTCTGCGCCATGCGTGATAAGAGCCGTTTGCATTCAACTGATTCGCGTGAAAGCTCTGTAGTTTACTGATGGGTACATTACAGCCGTAGTCCAAGGTCGCTTCACTGCGCATTGACCAACTGTGGAAATCGCTGTGGAAATTGGGGTGTTTAAGAACTGGCAAATCTGGGAGATTGCGTGAGGTGGGCGCATCGGAGCGTACCAGCAATGGCCCGTATAGCTAACAAAACAAGCCGCATACATCGAGGCTGGCGCCCTGCGGACCATTTGGCGGCGGCGCGCAGTGCAAATGCGCGGCCAAACGCAATTTGCACAAGCTCAGCACACATTAAAACCAAACGGTAAATAGCGATGGGGGCGAAAAAGCTTGTTCCTGCACGCAAAAAGCGGGCAATTTCCGGGGAAAATCAGCTTTCTTGACGAGAAGCGAAGGATTCCAAACGAGCGGCGAGCGATGCGGGCACCTCCGCGCGTAGGCGCATCTGGCCGTCGAGCACTTCTGAGTGCAAGACGCGGCCGCAAGCGTAAATCATCGCGAGTTCGCGGCCGTTGGCCATGGGCACGATCAAGCGGCGCTCGACGATCGGGTCAACGGGCATAGCCTGGTCGATGGAACCAATGAGTTCTTCGAGACCTGCTCCGGTCTGAGCGGAGACTAGAATTCTGCTACGCGAATTTTCGGAGGAGAAAGCGCCGCGCGCGCAGGATACGCGCAGAGTTTCGAGTTCATCGGGAGCGAGGCGGTCAATTTTGTTGAAGACGCGCAAGCGGCGCCGATCCGCTACTCCGAGCTCCACCAGCACTTTCTCTACTTCGGCATCTTGCTCGGCGTGCAGCGGATGAGAAACGTCCGTCACCTGCAGAATCACCGCTGCCTCCTGCACTTCCTCGAGGGTCGCGCGAAATGCGGCGATCAGTCCTGGCGGTAAATCGCGAATGAAGCCAACAGTGTCGGAAAGCAGCACGCGGCGGCGCGACGGCAGGCGCAGCGAGCGCACCGTGGGGTCGAGAGTGGCAAACATTTTCGACGAGGTCAGCACTTCGGCGTGGGTGAGCGCGTTGAACAGCGTGGATTTGCCGGCATTGGTGTAGCCGACCAGCGCAACGGTGCCGAGCGGGACTCCCTGACGCGCGCGGCGGCGCAAGGCGCGCTGGCGGCGCACCACTTCGATGGCTTGCGCGATTTTACCGATGCGGTCGCGAATGCGGCGGCGGTCGGTTTCGAGTTTCTGCTCGCCGGGGCCGCGCGTGCCGATGCCGCCGCCGAGACGGGAGAGTTCACGGGATGCGCCAGCAAGGCGAGGCAGCAAATAATTGAGCTGGGCGAGTTCGACTTGGAGCTGGCCCTCGCGGCTGTGGGCGTGGCGCGCGAAAATGTCCAGGATCAGCTGGGTGCGATCAACGACGCGGCAGCCCATGCCGCGCTCCAAATTGCGATGCTGCGAGGGAGAGAGATTGCGGTCGAAGATCACCAGGCCGGCGTCCACGCGGTCGACTTCGCGCTGCAACTCGGAAAGCGCGCCGCGGCCCAGGAGCGTGGCGGCGTCGAGCGAATCGCGCATCTGCAGGCGCGTGCCGACCACGCGGGCGCCCGCGCTTCGCGCAAGCTCGTCGAGCTCCTCGAGAGATTGGCGTTCGAGCGCGCCGCTGGAGCCCGCCCGGCTTTTGGGCTGCTTGAGGCCGACGCCGACGAGCAGGGTGCGCTCGGCGTTATCCAAAGGCGAGGACGATTTCATTCGTGTGCGGCGGGACAGCCGGTGGCTTTAAGGGATGCGGCGCGCATTCACGGGTAATTATACCTTGTTCCTATCTGGACTGCAGGGCTTCCTGGCTGGCCAGGGCGGAAGCAGCGAGGACGAAACGGGAGAGCAGTTCAGCAAGGGCGGGCTCGGAGGATTCGCGAGCGGCGGTGCGCGTCATGCGATCCATCCAGCCGAGATAGAGAAACATGGCGGCGTTGGCCCATTCGGCAGCCTGATTCGTGGTGAATCCGATCTCCCGGAAGACTCGCGACAGGTAGGCAATCCGCTTTCGATCGGCACTCGCGACGCGCAGGGCCACTTTCTCATCCTGCCGGGCCCATGAAGAGATGGCCGTCTCAAGACGCGCGTAGGAGGGTTGCGAAAGAAGCTCGAACAGCCGGGCCCAGCGCTCCACTGGGTTGGAAACGCCTTCGCCCTCGGTGTTCCAGTCGCTTTGGCGCGCTTCCCATTCTTCGAGAATGGCCTCGAGCAAATCGGAACGGTCTTTGAAATGCCAGTAGAAGCTGCCTTTGCTGATATTGAGGCGCCTCGCCAGAGCTTCCACGCGAACCGCGTCCACGCCTTTCGAAGAGAGAATCTCGATGCCAGCGTCTACCCAGTCGCGGCGATCGAGCCTAGCTCCGTTGTGGCGGCGGGTGGCCATTTTTTCGGTGGTGCGACATTCTACAATACGGATGAGTACGGATACAAACGGTAGCTGCAGTGGGGCGGGCAGACAGAGGCAGTACGCGACCGTATATTTGCCTACTTGGATTTGCTCGCCAACTGCGACGCTTGGTGCCAAATCTTCTCTTCGTGGCCGAAGCCCTCGAGCCAATGCACGTCTGGCTCGCGCCGGAACCAGGCGATTTGGCGTTTGGCGTAGCGACGCGTGGCTTGCTGGACTTCCGAGACGAGGGGCGGCAGCGGCGCGCCCTCGAGGACGTGTTCGCGGAGCTGCGCGTAGCCGAGAAACGTGAAAGGCTTCGCGGTTGACGCGACTTGCAGGCGGATAAGGTTGCGGACTTCCTCGATCCATCCGGATGCGAGCATGACTTCGACGCGCCGGTCGATTTGAGCGTAGAGCTTCTCGCGCTGCGGCATGAGGCCAATTTTGATCACCATGAAACCCTTCAACCCAGCGCGACTGCGGCCGCGAAGCTGACTGGCGGGTTTGCCGGTGAGAAGGCAAACCTCGATGGCGCGAATCAGTTTTTGCGCGTCGCGGGGCGTGATTTGCGCGGCGCCGGCGGGATCGCACTTGGCGAGGATGCGATGCAGGTGCTCCGGCCCGCGGCTAGCAGCCCTGTGGCGCAGGCGCTCGCGCAGCGCTTCCGAGCGGCCCGGAAGGTCGTCCAGTCCTTCGAGCAGCGCGCGCAAATAGAGGCCCGTGCCAACGGTGAGGATGGGCAGCTTGCCGCGCTGGCAGATTTCTTCGAGGGTTTGGAGAGCGTGGCGTCGGTAGTCTCCGGCGGTGAAGACATCGTCGGGCTCGGCCAAATCAGCCAGGTGATGGCGAATTCCCTGCTGCTCCTGCGAAGAGACTTTGCCCGTTCCTATATCGAAATGACGATAAATTTGGGTTGAGTCACAGCAGATCACTTCGCCGTGGAGGTGCTGCGCGAGGTGGAGAGCGAGCGCCGATTTGCCCGAGGCCGTGGGGCCCAGGATGACCACGAGCCGCCGCTGCGGGTTCATCGGTGAAAGGCTCGAAAATGAAACAAAAGATAAATCAGGATGACGAGCGCTAGGAGAAACGCGCCGAGAAGCTGGTTGCGGTGGAGTTTCACTGATTGAGGTTATAGTCGAGCGGCAAGTTATAGAGAAAAATAATGCGGAGCTCGATGTATGGCCGCGTGTAGGCGGAAGGCAGCGGCTCGAACGGATTGGATTCGGTCAAGGCAGCGCCGGCGGCGCGGTCGAGCGGCTCCTTGCCCGAAGTGCGTTCGAGGACGGGCTCCGGCGGGGGCATGTTGCCGTTGGCCATGATGTGGAAGCGCATCACCACCACGCCCTTATCGCCCATGCGCGCGGAGATGGGCATCACGGACATCCAGTTCTGCTTCACGCGGGCGAGCAGCCGCTCCAGGTAATTCGAAAAATCCACACCGTCGGTCGGCGTGAGAATCTGTACGCCGCTGCCGAGCAGTCCCTGACCGTTGCCGCCGCTGGGCGCACCGGCCCCGGGCATCGCTCCGGCAAAGGCCGCCGAGGAGCCGCTATTCTGATTGCGCAGCGCTTGCTGGGCCTGCTCCTGCAATTCCCTTCCGGGAGAGAGATTGGGCAGATCCAAATTGAGGTGGTGGGTCTGCGGCGGCGGGGGCGGAGTGGTTTCGAGCGGCTTGAACGCAGGCGTGGGTTTGCCAACCGGCTGAGGAGGAGGCGCGGCGGGTTGCGTAGGCTCGGGCTGTGGCGGCGCAGGAGTCTTGGGGCCGTTCAAAGGCTCCGGCGCGGGAGTCACGGGAGCTTCCAGTTTCTTGAGTACACGCGGGTCTAGCCGGATGCGATCGCTGGGCTGCTCGTGCGGCGGACGGATTCTGGGAACTTCCTTCACGTCCGGCGGAAGAAAGACGGTAGAAAGTTGCTGGCGGGCGAGTTGGGCCTCCTGCGTCGGCTCGTTCGCCGTGAACAGTTTTGGGGCAAAGAGAATCAGGAAAATCACGCCCACGTGAACGAGCAAAGAAAACGAGCGGGCGACCCAGTGCCAGTCCCGCTTGTTGGGATCCTCGGGACTCGCGAGCAGGTTCACTTCTCCGGTGGTGAACAGGTCCGGCTCGAGAACATCCGCAAACATGCCCACGGGTAGCGGTGCAGCGGGCTCGAAGGATTTTTCGAGTATTGCCTCGGCGGGCACGACGGTGCGCGTGCCAAGAACCTCGAGCGGAACGTGCGAGGGAATCGCCGGAGCGGATTGCTCCATGCGCTTAACCGGCATATCGCGGGGAATCAACATGCGCCCAGAAAGCACGTCGAGAGGCAAATACGCGGGAATGGCGGTGCGGGCGTCGAGCTGGCCGGGCGGGAGCTCCGAAGGCACAACGATGCGCGAATCCAGCTGAGAAGTGCGCCGATGGCCGTTTTGGCTGGGGGCTTGCTTCTCAACGGGCGACAGCTTCACCGGAACCAGGGTGCGTGGAATCATCTTAGCGTTAGAGCACCGGCCAGCTCGGGCTTCACGCGATGGGCATGGGCAACGATTCCGGCCATGACGCGTTCGGCCAAGTCGAGAGCGCGCCGGCCGGCCTCGCCGTCAACCAAAGGCGTTTTCCGTTCGCGCACGGCGGCAAGAAAAGCGCGCAGCTCCGCCTTGAGCGGCTCCTCGGGCTCCACGGGCACCTTTTCAAAGTCGATGGCGGGCTGCGAGCCTTCGCCGACGACGCGAATGCGCGTAACGTCCTGGCGGGTGTAATCCACGGAAACATATTCGCGCGTCTGGAAGAATCGCAACTTGCGCACGCGCTCGGTGGAAACACGGCTGGCGGTAACGTTGGCCACGGCGCCGGATTCGAATTCGATGCGCGCATGGGCGATGTCGACTTTGTCGGTGAGCACGGGAATGCCCACGGCTTGAATATCGCGCGCGGGCGAATTCAGCAGCGCAAGCAGGATGTCTAGGTCGTGAATCATCACGTCAAAGACCACATCCACGTCCAAGCTGCGCGGCGAAAAGACGCCGAGGCGATGGACTTCGAAAAACAGCGGACGCGAAACTATTTTCTGCACGGCAACGACGGCGGGATTGAAACGCTCGAGATGCCCCACCTGCAAAATGCGATTGGCCTTCTTGGATTCGGCGATTAGCTTGTCGGCTTCAGCCACGGATGCGGCGATGGGCTTTTCCACGAGGACGTCCACGCCGTGCTGGAGCAGTTCGGAACTGATGCGCGCGTGCAATTTCGTGGGAACGGCGACGCAAGCAGCGTCAATATTCTCGGCGAGCTGCGCGACGCTCGGGAAGGCCTGGGTGTCAAATTCCGCCGCGACCTGGCGCGCGCGCTCCGGATCGGCATCGTGAATGCCGACGAGCTCGGCGCCCGGCAGATCATGAAACACGCGGACGTGATTGCGCCCAAAATCGCCTACACCGATCACACCGACACGAATTTTCTTGTCAGTCAACGCTGACCTTTCCCGGACGGAATGCTTTGCGATGCAATTTGTGCGTCTTTCTCTGATGCGCCCGACGCGTCTTTTGCCGTATC
This sequence comes from uncultured Acidobacteriota bacterium, assembly GCA_963811805.1. GTDB lineage: Bacteria > Acidobacteriota > Terriglobia > Acidiferrales > UBA7541 > DAHUXN01. The sequence continues at coordinate 521,269 of CAWESU010000001.1, forward strand.
TTTGCCTGCCTCCGAGGCTTCGAACGCCTCGATGGTGATGCCCGCCTGGTCCGCCTCAGCGAGCAGCTTCTCGCGATCAAAAAGAAGGGTCCGCCGCGCGTCGATGGCCAGAGCAGTTGCGTTGGAGCGGCGCATTACCGCGATGGTGTCCAGACCGACCACAGGTACGTCGAAACGCATGTCTTGGGAGGGCTTGCTGACTTTGACCACAACCAGGCGCTTCCCTTGTGTAAGACGCGCAGCGCGCTCTATGGTTTCGTCCGTTCCCTCCATCGCCTCGACGGCGACGCAAGCGCGGCCGGAAATGACCACCGTTTGGCCCAGGTCGACTTCCGCAAGGCGCTGGGCAATTTCGCGACCGTAAGCGATGTCCGCCGATTCTTCCTCATCGGGCGCGCGGCGGGTGAGCACGCCTTTCTCCGGTAGCAGCGCGCCGAGAAAGGTGGTGGAATCGACGAGATGAATTCCCTCGTCTTCCAGCAAGCGGGCTACTGCGCCGATGAGCGAGTCGGTATTTTTCTTCGAGAGGGACAACAAGAGTTTCGCGAGTTTCCAGTCCGGACGGATGGAGCTGAAGATTTTGTTGTGCTTCACCTGGCCGGCCATCACAGCCTGCTTCACGCCCTCTTCGCGCAGCAGCTCGATGGTGCGCGTTAGCTCGCCAAGGCTCACCCAATGAAACCGGCGCGCGATGCGCTCAAGCTCGGGAGACGCTTCCTCGCGGATGGCAATCACGGCCATATCGATGCCGCGGCTGCGAGCACCCTCCAGCACCAGGAACGGGAACTTCCCGTTGCCGGCGATCAAGCCCCATCCGGTGGTCAGGGCGGTGTTTGTCTGGGTCATGTCGTTTTACTTGATTCGTCTACTTAATTAGACCACGCTCTGCGGACTCAATGAATTGAATCAACTCGGACACATCCTCTGAACCGTTCAGAGTGGCGCGCATCTGCTCGATCGCTTGCGTCGTGTTCAGCTTGGACCGCAACAAAAGCCGGTAGGCGCGCTCTATGGTTTTGATGCGTTCCGGCGCGAAACCGTGCCTCTCCAGCCCCACGGTGTTCACGCCAAAGGCGCGAACGTCGCGCGCCTGCACCACCTTGGAAAACGGCGGCACGTCTTGAGTGATGGCGGTGAGCGCGGCAATGTACGCGTAGCGTCCCACGCGGCAAAATTGGTGAATGGTGCAAAACGCGCCCACCGTAGCGTGGTCCTCCACGGTGACGTGCCCCGCGAGCGTTCCACCGTTTACAAAAATGGTGCGGTTGCCCACGTGGCAATCGTGCGCGACGTGGGCGTAGGCCATGAACATGTTGTGGCTGCCGATGCGCGTGGTGCCGCCGCCTTTTTTCGTGCCGCGGCTGACGGTGACGAATTCGCGAAACTGGTTGGCGTCGCCAACTTCAAGGGAGACGCGCTCGCCAGAATAGGTAAGGTCCTGGGGCTCACCGCCGACCGCGGAAAAAGAATAAAAATGATTCTGGCGGCCGATGCGCGCGGGGCCGTAAATCACGGCATGGGGTTCGACGAGGCAATCGTCGCCCAACTCCACTTCGTCGCCAACGACGGCGAAGGCTCCAATGCGCGCGCCATTGCCGATGATGGCAGTCTGCGAAACGCTCGCCCGTGGATTGATTTGGCTCATGGGTCGCGATCAATCATCTTGCACATCAGCGTGGCCTCAGCCGCCAATTCATTCCCGACGAGGGCCTTGCCTGCCAGTTTGCAAAAAGTGTGCCGCCAGGAGAGCACGTCGACTTCGACGCGCAATTGGTCGCCAGGAATGACCGGGCGGCGAAAACGCGCGTCGTCGATGGCCACGAAGTAGAGCAGCTTGCTATCGCGTTCCTTCACTTCCTGCAGCAGCAGAAATCCGCCCGCCTGGGCCATGGACTCCACGATGAGCACGCCCGGCATTACCGGCTTGCCGGGAAAATGGCCGGCGAAAAAGCCTTCATTGATAGTGACATTTTTCAGGCCGACAATCCGTTTGAGCCGCTCCATTTCGATGATGGCGTCCACCATCAAGAATGGATAGCGATGCGGCAGTATTTTCTGAATCTCGGTTGTATCCAGGAGCATGAAGTTGCCTCGCCAAGCCTTCCGGTGCGCCCACCCCGGGGCATGAAGTCAGAACATATTATAGTGGATTATTTCCGAGTGGGTCGTGATTCGGAGACAACGGGGCGATCCGGGCACCCGTGGCGGTGTCCGCGCGCAATTCGGCTTTTCTGAGCGTACAACGCGAAACTCTTTCGCCATTCCCGCCGTCTCAGTGGATGCGCCTTTGACTTGGCGCACGACGCCGACATATGCTCGTGCGCTCTTCGCGCGAAACTCATGGCATGGGAGGAATCTTACATGGCCGCTCTTCATAAGCTGTGGTTTGCCGCGTTTCTTCTGATTCTGCCGCTCCCGGCACTCGCGCAAGCGCCCTCCGACTGCGGCGCGAGCTTTGTCGATCAGCACACCGCCGGGCAAGGCTCGCAAAACCAATCGATGGCTCGCGGCTTGAATCTCGCCGACCTGGATCAGTCGGCGAATCCCTGCACCGATTTCTTCAAGTTCGCTGACGGTGGCTGGATCACCTCGCACCCCATTCCTCCGGCGTACTCCAGTTGGGGCACCTTTAACGTGCTCCTCGATCACAACCAAGATGTTCTGCGCCGGATCCTCGACGAAGCCGAAGCCGACAAAGCCGCCGCGCCCGGCTCGAACGAGCAGAAGATCGGCGACTACTACGCGAGTTGCATGAACGAAGCGGAAATCGAGAAGGAAGGAATCGCGCCTCTCGAACCGGAACTCAAGCGCATTTCCGCCATCTCGACGCCGGCGGAACTTCAGGCCGAAGTCGCGCGCCTGCAAAGCATGGGCGTGGGCGTGCTTTTCCGGTTTGGCTCCGCGCAGGACTACAAGAACAGCACCGAAGAAATCGCCATGGCCGGCCAGGGTGGATTGGGATTGCCGGACCGCGATTACTACCTGAATCCCGATGATCGTTCGCAGAAACTGCGCGTGGCGTACGTGCAACACATCACCAACATGTTCAAGCTGATGGGCGACGATGACTCCACCGCAGCGCGAGAAGCGCAAACCATAATGAACATGGAAACCGAAATGGCCAAGGCCTCCATGAGCCGCGTCGAAATGCGCAATCCCGAGTCGCACTATCACAAAATGGACATGGCCGCGTTTCAGGAAATCACTCCGGCATTTTCCTGGCAGGCTTATCTGCACGATATCGGCTATCCTGGCGTAAAGGACGTTAATGTGGCGCAGCCGGATTTTTTCAAGGCGCTCAATTTGCAGCTCACCGCAGTGCCCATGGCCGACTGGAAAACATATTTGCGCTGGCACCTGCTCGACACGGCCGCGCCCGCGCTCTCCTCGAAATTCGTCAACGAGGATTTCGACTTCACTGGCAAGACCATGACGGGCGCGCAAGAGCTGCAGCCGCGCTGGAAGCGTTGTGTGCAATCGACCGACCGCGCGCTAGGCGAGGCATTGGGACAAAAATACGTTGCCCGCGCGTTCACTCCGGCGGACAAGGCCGCCGCGCTGAAAATGGTCCACAACCTGATCTCCGCGCTTCACACGGATCTGGAAACGCTCCCGTGGATGAGCCCGGCAACTCGCCAGCAGGCCATCGACAAGCTAAACCACATCATGCTGAAAGTTGGCTATCCGGATCACTGGCGCAGCTATGCGGCGTTTCATGTGACGCGCGGGCCCTACGTCGAGAATTTTCTGCGCGGGCACGAATTCCAGTTCCATTACGAGATGGCCAAGATCGGCAAGCCCGTCGACCGCAGCGAATGGACCATGACGCCGCCGACGGTGAATGCTTACTACAATCCGTCGATGAACGAGATCGTTTTCCCGGCAGGAATCCTGCAGCCTCCCTTCTTTGACGCCAAATCCGACGACGCTCTGAATTATGGCGGCATCGGCGCCGTGATTGGCCATGAGATGACTCACGGCTTCGACGACCAAGGCCGGAAATTTGACGCGCAAGGAAATCTTCGCGATTGGTGGACAGCAGAGGACGCGAAAAATTTTAAAGCACGCGCGGAATGCGTTCAGCATCAATTCGACAATTACGAAGTGCAGCCCGGCGTACACGAAAATGGCAAACTCGTCCTCGGCGAAAGCATCGCCGATCTGGGCGGATTGACCATTGCTTACAAAGCCTTCAAAACGACCCCGGAGGGACACACCGACAGAAAAATCGGCGGCTTCACTCCGGATCAGAGATTTTTCCTTGCGTGGGCGCGAACCTGGTCAACCAACATGCGGCCGCAAGCGGAACTCCTGCGCGTGAAAACCGATCCGCATCCGCTCGATCGTTTCCGCGCGATTGCGGCGCCGTCCAACATGGCCGCGTTTGCCAACGCCTTCGATTGCAAGCCCGGCGATCCCATGGTGCGCCCGCCCGACCAAGTCTGCAAGATTTGGTAGGAGGTCTTTCTCGGCAATAAGCTGGCGGAGGTGCGGCGAGTCTATGCGCGGGCTTCCGCCTTGATTCTTCGCGTCATTTTCTGCTTCTTGTACTCCTCCGCGGTCAGCCACAGCACGATGGCGTCGAATATGGTCAACCCCGCCAGAAAAATCGAGGGCGCGAACGTCATGCGGTAGAGCTGATACAGGATAAAGAACGCCAGCAGAATAATCAGCGCGGGATACGCCCACATTCGGTTGCACCACAACGCCGCTACCAGCACCACTTTCGCCAATCCGTGTGAGAGCAGATAGAAAAAAATGAAATAGTGCGCGTGTGCCGTGATGGCCTGCGAAGCGTGCAGCAGATGCGACGCCAGGAACGCGTTGGGATTGCGCGACAGCGCATGGAACGTCAGGGAATCGATCAGCGAATTGATGCGCGTGGGCGTCGCGGTCAGAAAAAGAAGGGCGCCGATGACTTCCAGCAGGCCGTCGATGCCTTTCAGGGTGATGCCAGCCTGGAAGCTGCGGTCGAGTAGCGAACTGCCTTTGAGGAGTTCCATGGATACGTAAGCAGACTAACATAGCGGGCAGAGAAGCGCGTCGCGTGCGTTGGGTTGCGTTCCAGCGATTCGCGCCAAGCCACACTACTATTTGACGCTAACGTTTGGCTGCGGCAACGAGTAGGTGACCTTGCCGGAATCGTCGAGGAAGTCGATTTTCGCTTCGCCAGCGGCGGAAACGCTTAGCCGCAGCCGCGGATGCCCTTTTGCATCGCACAAATAAACCGTCGCATCTTCGTCCGGCGTTTTGCCGGCGAAGAGCCGCGTCGCGCCATACTCGCCATTCTTTGCTTGTTCCTGAAGCTGCTTCATGGCCGCGTCTTTCTCAGGGCCCGCGGGCATGCCTTGCACGGACTGGAAATGCTCCACCATCTGCGCCAGGTCCAAGTCCGGCCGGTCCCACACGTGGAACCCCGCCTGCCGCTTCCCGTTGTTGTCGCTATATTCGATGCCCACGGTCTGATCCTGTTTGTGCTGGTCGAACATCAAGTCGCCGTCCGCTGAGTAGCCGTTCGCCGTCTTCTTGCTGCCAAACGCCAGCCCGCCGTCTTCGTCGCCTTCGCTGTTGTAGAAAATGATGCCCGCGCTATCGTGCCGCCCGTGGCTCTCGAATGTCTTGCCGTCGATGATCGCCTCGGGGATTAACTGGCGATTCGAAATGACCATCTGATTTTGCCCGTCCGGGCCCACAACGTTGATGCGCTGCACGTCGATCTGCTCAAAGCTGGCTTTGCGATCGTTCTCGGCGAAGCCGGTGAGGATCGTTGCTATGAAGGCCACAGTGAGAACGCCGGAGTAAATTGCGAGAAATCGCGGGCTAGAAATGAATCGCATGTTGGCGCCATCCTTTGTCGAAAGAATTTTGGGACTTTATCACATCGCGCGAGGCGAGAGCGAAAACGCACGCGCGCAAACCTATTTTGGCGATTCGGGTAACTGGCTGACAACTTTTCCGTTAGCGTCGAGGAACTGAATCACCGGCGAGCCGTCGGGATTCACTCTGATGATGATGCGAGCGTGGCCGTCTTTGTCCTTGAGAGTGAGCGAGGCGGAATCGTCGGGAGCGCGGCCGAGATAGATGCGCTGCTGGGGCGGCGCGTGAGTTTTGAAGAAGCGCTGCTGCTCGTCCGGAGTCGCATTGAGGAAATCTGTGATGGGCCAGTCAGGATCGTCAACGATGCTCAAGCCGGAGCGCTTTTGATTTCCATTTTCATCGGCGTCGATGGTGAAGACCTGATCCTGAAGGTAGCGGTCAAAACTGAGATGGCCATAACTGGAGACCGTGCCGTTTTTGTCTTTCATGCCGCCGAAAATCAGACCGCCGTTTTCGGTGCCTTCGTCATTAAAGAAAAGCATCCCGGCAGAAGAGCGGCCGTTGGGATGAGTGTGCTCCTTTCCGTTGATGATGATGCCGGGAAATTTCGTCTTGTCGGAGATGACCATGCGCAAAGTGCCGTCGGGCTCGACGACGTTGATGCGCTGAACGTCGATCTCCGTGAATTTCGTTCGTTGCTCTTCGAGGGCAAATGCGGAACCGACGAGCACAATGATCAGCAGCGTGGTGACCGTGGCGTATGCCTTCCAAAGACGCAATTCTTTTTCCCTGGTGCACTCCTTCAGGCAATCGATACGCTGCGAATCAATCAATAGTTCCAGGCGGCGATGTCGGCGTCCGCGGGCGCGTCTTTTCTCACTTGCGCGGCCATGTCGCGCAGCAAATCGGACCAAGTCATCGGATGCCAGCCGTGGCCTTTCATCGGCCGGCCATACGCGAAGGAACCCGCATAATAAGGATCGGTGGTGGCCTTCAGGAAATCTTCCATGCGATAGACGGCGAGATTCAAGTAGTAGCTGTCCATGTCGCCGACAAAAAAGTGGAGCTTGCCGACGAGATCGGGGCCTATCTCATGCCAGTGCGTTTGCGCGTAACTGCTGAGGTCGTAGCCGTGATCGCGCGCGTAATTCACAACCTCATGATTGATTTCGCCGGTCTGCATATTCCACATCGGCACGGGATAGCCATCCGGGCCGACAGGGCAGAAAATTCCCCACCAGCCGTCGAGTTGGTAGTCGGAGCGGCCATTGGGGCCGAGAATGTCTTCGTAGTGGCTGGTTTCCTCGACGGTGGAGCGGGCCAGTCCGCGTGGCGTGCGGCTCCAAGGCTTCTTCATCGTGAACCATGTGCTCGGAGACTGATAATCGAAAGCATTATTTTCATCGTAGAGATTGGTTTGCTGGAAACTGCGAAAATCGATGGGGTCGGGATCGAAAACCCATGCGCCACCGAAAAATTTTGGATGGTAAAGCTGCAAAGCGAGTGACTCCCAACCGCCGGTCGAGCCGCCTTCGACAATGCGCGCGTAGGATTGGCGAATGATGCGGAAATGAGACTCGATGTAAGGAATCAGCTCGTTCATGATGGCGTCGCCGAAGGGGCCACAGGCGGCGGAGTTGACCGCGTAGGAATCATCGAAATAGGGGCAGGGATGCTGCCAGGTGACCATGATGAAGCGCGGAAAATTCGGCGAGATCCAAGATTGATAAAACTCGTAGCCGGTGCCGAGGCCGGAGGCTTTGCCCTCCGCGGCGGCTTGCGGAGTTTCGTTCGAGGAGTCGGTGTCAAAGTCCCAGGGAATGGGCTGATAAAAATGGCCCTGATTGTAGACGACAGGATAGTAAGAGTTGGGATGCGAATCGTAATCCTTGGGAAGAAGAATCGTTGCCCCCAGATACATGGGCCGGCCCCAGAATTGTGTGAGCGACGGGCTTTGGATCTTGATGACTTTGATCCACTGCGTTTCTTTCGGCGGCGCAAGCTGGGCGAGGATGGGGCTCTGGGTGAATTCGGCTTCGGAAATCATTTTGTCCATGATGAGGTGAACGTCAAAGCCTCTTTCCGGATCGAGGTGCATTTTCTGAACATCGCTGTGGGGATTTCCGGGAGCGAGAGTGGGCAATTCGCCGATCCAGTCCTGATGCGCCCAAACGGTGTGGCCGTCGGCGCGATGAAATTCCGTGTAGACGTTCAAGAAAGCTTCGACGTAGTAGTCGCCGGCCGGAATATCCTTCAGGCTCGCGATGGGATAGCCAGGGACGTCGGCGTCAATAATGGCGTCTTGGCCGGGCTCAAGGTTGGTGACGTCTTTTCCGAAAAATGGCGGAGCGCCCTCGGACAAAAGCTGAATGCGAGGCTCCGGCTGATTTGTTCGCGTGATGATAACAAACACACGGCCGGTGAGCGGCTCGGAGTGGACCGAGTTTGGAAAAGAGATGCTGAATTGCAGCGGGGTCTGCGCGTGAGCGGGAAGAACGGCGCAGCAAATGAACGCGAAGATTGCAAACATCCGTAAGAAGCGGCTACATCCGCGGGGAAGGACATGCTCAAAGTTTCGATTCATCACTTGACCTCTACGCAGATGGAATGAATTTCCACGACGAATCCGGAAAGCGGCAGAAAAATCCGCGACGACGGCCTTTCGTTCGCTTTGTGCGCGAATATCTTTGACGAGACGGGCAAGGGAGTCAATAGACTTTCGCCGCGGCGGACCTTGCTTGCTAGTGTTTTTTGCGGCGGGAGGGGCGCTTGGCGCTGAGCGGTTCCGCAGCCGCAAGGCACAAAGCCGCGCCGCCGGCGATGCCGGAATCTTCGCCGTAGCGCGCGCGAAGGAGGGGGATTTCCGCGCAGCGCGAATTGATGCTCCAGTGCGGCAGCTGCTTGCGAATATGCGGGAACCACTCGGACATCAGAGCGCCCATGCCACCGCCGAAAACAATTACGTCGGGCTCGAGAAGGTCGACGACATTGCCGAGCCAAATGGCAAGAAGGTCGGCGGTTTCCTGTAAGATGGAGCCAGCCAATTCATCACCAGCGTGCCAGGCGGCGCCGACCATCTCGGCGGTGACGGCGCTGGGATCGCCGCCGGCGAGCGCAAGAAGCGCTTCGGTTTCGTCGGCACGACGAGATAATTTTTCGCGCGCACGCTTGGCGACGGCAGGGCCAGCGGCGAGCACCTCGACGCAGCCGAGCTTGCCGCAGGCGCACTGGGGACCACGATAATCGATGGAAACGTGGCCGCCTTCGGCGGCCGAGCCGGTGCGGCCGTGGTAAATGCGCCGGCCGAAAACAATGCCGGTGCCGATGCCGGTGCCGAGAGTCGCGTAAAAAACGGATTCGTAACCTTTGCCCGCGCCCCAGGTGGCTTCGGCGAGGCCGGCGGCGTTGGCGTCATTATCGAGCGCGACGGGAAGATGGCCGGGAGTTTTCAATTTCTTGGCGATGTGAAAATTGCGCCAGCAAGGAAGGTTGGGCGGATTGATGATGATGCCCTTGCGCGGATCGAGCGGGCCGGGGCTGCTGATGCCAATGGCGGCGACGGCGCGGCGAAGTTGCGGCTTGGTTTCGAGCGCGGCGGCGATGGCTTGCTCGACGGCGGCGAGAGCTTCCGCTTCGGTTCCGCGTCCGGGCATGGGCACGCGCGTTTTGGAAAGAATGTTTCCGCGCGCGTCGACCAGACCGGCGGCGACCTTCGTTCCGCCAATGTCCACCCCGATGTAAATGGGCTGCTTCGCTGGCATTCAGGCTACCTCCCCGTGTGCGCACATGATAGCGCGAGGCTTGCGGAACGTGTATAGTTTCGCCGCTTGCGCAGGCGAAGAGCTTCCATCATTTAGACGGGAGAAAAAGCCATGAACAGCGCCGTGGCGGGAATATTCCTGCTGGTGGTTGCCGGGATCATGAACGGGAGCTTCACGCTGCCGATGAAGTTCACGCGGCGGTGGGCATGGGAAAACACCTGGCTGGTGTGGACGATCTGGGCGCTGGTGATTTTTCCTCCGGCATTGACGTTGCGCACGGTGCCGCATTTGCACGACGTGTATACGAGCGTGCCGGCGATGGTGATCGTGACCGTGGCGGCATGCGGCGCGGGATGGGGAATTTCGCAGATATTTTTTGGGCTGGCGGTGGAGTCGGTGGGAATTGCGCTGGCGTTTTCCGTGATTCTGGGGATTGCCGCCGCCGTGGGCGCGCTGGTCCCGCTGTTTCAATCGCATGCGCATACCGCTTTCGCGCACCGCGACGTTCTCGTGCTGGAGGGCATTGCGTTGATTGCCGTGGGCGTGGGGATATGCGCGGTTGCCGGACGGAGACGCGAGGCGGCGCTGGGGAAGGAAATTGATCCCAGCAAAGCGTCGGTTATGCGCGGCTTGTTCTACTGCGCGATCAGCGGCGTGGGGTCGGCACTGGTTGGGATAGGGCTGTGGTTGGGAGGGTCCATCGGCGCAGCGGCGGAAAAATTTGGCGCGAGCACGACTTGGTCGCCGAACGCGATTTGGCTGCCGTTAATGATGGCCGGGGGGATTCCGAATTTGATTTATTGCCTCTACCTGGTGCGGAAAAACCATGTGGGGAAGCGTTTCTCGGCGGCGGGGACAGGGAGCTACTACATTCTTGCGGGAATCATGGGCGTGTTTTGGTTCGGCAGCACGCTGATGTACGGCATCGCCGTGCGGCCGCTGGGCACGGCAGTGGCGTGGCCCATATTCATGTCGCTGATTGTCATCGTCGCCAGCATACTGGGCGTGCTCACGGGAGAATGGAAGGGCGCGGGCAGCCGGCCGCTGCAAATCATGTACGCCGGCGTGGCTGTGCTGATCCTGGCGATTGTGGTGCTGTCGCGAGCGAGCTGAGCACGAGGCAAATTTGCCCGCCGGCGTCCTGCGCGACCGGATGGGCCGCGCAGGAGCGGAAACGATTCGCCGCAGCGGGACGAGCGACTATTTGACGGGCTTGACGGCGACGGGCGAGCCACCAAAGACGGTTGGCGCGCCGGCAGATTCGGCGGCGCGGTTGTATTCAGCGACGTCGGTTCGAAGCGCGTCGTTGAACCGCTTGATGACATCCGCGTTCTCGCTGAAAAGCTCGTCCATGTGCGCGCGCATCTGGGCATTGGGAGCCTCACCGTAAGCGCCGCCGGACTCGAAGACAAGCTGGTTGAGCTGGCTGTGGAAGTCGGTGAGGTCGTGGATGTCGTCCTCCGAAACTTCGTGCTGAATGTTCGGATTGTAGACCGAGTCCTTGATGGCGTTTAGTTTTTTCGAGAGGTCCCTGCCGCGCCCCAGAATCGCCTGATATTTGGGCTGCTCCTGTTTGTCTTCACCGCTCTGCACCATGGAACGGAAATCGTCGAGCTCTTTATTGATCTCGTCGATGCGGTTGATCACTTCGTTGAGCGCGCTCATTTCGTTGCGCGCCCGGAAGCCTGCCTGCGCCTCTTCGCGGAAAATAGCGGGATCGACGTGAAGGTTAGGATCAGGATCGACGGTAACATCCTGGGATTCGGTCTGACCATTCACGGTGACGGACACTTTGTAATTGCCCGGAGCGACCCGCGGCCCGCGATTGGCGTTGAAAAATTCGTTCGGGGTGGGCGTTCGCTCGAGCTCAAGCCTTGCCGGTCCTTCGCTCTGCATGGTCCAGACGAAACGATTGATGCCGGCGTTTGACGGGCCGGAGTACGTTGCCACGGTGTTGCCGCGGTCGTCGCTGATGACGATTTTCACGGGGCCCTGACCCTCACGAGCGCGGCGCTGTTCGGAAGGCGCTTTGATTTCGGACTTCAGATAGTAATCAATGACGACTCCGGTGGGCGCATTGGGAGCGGAATAGCCCTCGCCCTGCCCCTCGCCGGTGCGCCAAGTGTGGTACATGATTCCCGGAGCTGGAGTGAAGAGATGAAAATCGCTCGATTCGATTTCCGGGGTGAGTTCTTCGAGCGGGCGGATGTCGTCGAGCACGAGAATGCCGCGTCCGTGGGTGGCCACAACCAAGTCGTGCGAGCGCTTCACGAATTGCAGGTCGAAGACGGCCGCGGTGGGAAAATCGGCTTTCAAGGGCTGCCAGTGGTCGCCACGATCGTTTGAATAGTAGAGACCGGTGTCAGTGCCAGCGACAAGGAAACCTTTCTTATTGGGATCTTCGCGAACAACGTGAGCGGGCGAGCCGTCCGGAAGGCCGTCGGTGATTTTCGTCCATGTGGCGCCGTAATCGTCGGTGCGATAAACGTAGACGCCGCGATTGTCGAGCATGTGCGCGTCATAAGTGACGTAAGCCGTGCCGGCGTTGAAAGGCGAGACGCCGACCTGGTAGACGCGCGCCCATTCCGGCGCGCCAGAGATATTCTTGGCGACGTCCGTCCAGGTCTTGCCACCATCGCGGGTGACTTGGACGAGGCCGTCGTCGGTGCCGACCCAGATGACGTTGGGATCGGTGGGCGCGAGAGTGATGGCGATGATGGTGTCGTAGGTTTCGGCGCCGCTGATATCATGCTGAACGGGGCCCCCAGCGATCACCTGTTTGCTTTTATCGTTGCGCGTCAAATCGCCGCTGATGGCCGTCCATGTTTTGCCGCCGTCCGTGGATTTAAAAAGAGCGCTTCCGCCGAGGTAGACTTCGTTCGCGTCGGTGGGCGAAACGGCGATGGGCGAAGTCCAATTGAAGCGGTACTTCAGGTCCGCGGGATTCTCTTCTTCCACGCCCGGAATATAGGGACGGATGAAGTGGCTGATGTGATTTGACAGATCGAGGCGCTCGATGGACGCGTTCTGCGAATCGCTGTAAATAATGTTTGGATCGCTGGGAGCAGGCACGGCGTATTCGCCGTCACCGCCGACGACGGTGTACCAACTGCTGCCCACTACGCGGTTGTGGCTCAAGTCCGAAGAAGGCCCGCACCACGCGCTGTTATCCTGCAAGCCGCCGCAAAGGTCGTAAGGCTGCTTGTTGTCGGCCGCGACCATGTAGAACTGCTCGATCGGCAGGTTATCGAGGAAGTTCCAAGTTTTTGCGCCATCGGTGGAAAGAAAAACGCCGCCATCGGTGCCGAGAATCATGCGGTTCGGATTTTTCGGGTCGATCCACAGAGTGTGATGATCGGAGTGGACGCCGCGATCAGCGACGGTGGCGGTCTTGCCGCCATCGCTGGATTCCATCATGTTAAAGGACATGAAGTAGAGTTTGTTTTCGTCGTTGGGAGAAACGACGAGCTTGGAGAAATAAAACGCGCGCACGTCGAGGGCGTGGTTATCGCTCACAGCGGTCCATGAATCGCCCATGTCTTCCGATTGCCAGAGCATTCCGCGCTTGGCACCGATCAGTGCGTAGACGTGATTGGGATTCGAGGGCGCGACGGCGATGGCGCTGCGGCCCCACGGCCCTTCCGGCAGGCCTTTGGTCAACTTTTGCCAGGTGTCGCCGCCGTCGGTGGAACGATAAATGGCGCTGTCCGGGCCACCGTCCATCAGCGTCCACGGATAACGGCGGAATTGCCACATGCAGGCAAAGAGAACATTGGCGTTGTTGCCCGCCATCGCGAGATCCGCGACGCCCGTTGAATCATTGATGTAGAAAACCTTCTTCCAGGTCCTGCCGCCGTCGGTGGTCTTAAAAACGCCGCGGTCGGCATTGGGTCCCCAGGTGTGGCCAAGCGCGCCGACGAAAACCGTATTAGGATCATTGGGATCAACGAGAATCGAAGTGATCTGCTGAGTTTCCTCGAGGCCCATGAACTTCCAGGAATTGCCTGCGTCGGAGGAGAAATAGACGCCGTTGCCATCGAGAACGTCGTTGCGGATATTTCCTTCTCCGGTTCCCACCCAGACGTCACTTGGGTTGGAAGCAGCTACGGCAATCGCTCCAATGGATGCGGTCTTGGCATGTTCGAGGACGGCTTTCCACGTCAAGCCGCCATCGACGGTCTTCCAAACTCCGCCGCCGCCCGCGCCGACGTAATAGACATTGGGATCTCCGGGAACTCCGGCGACCGCAGCGACGCGGCCGCCCGCGGTGGCCGGTCCGAGGTCGCGGAATTTCAGGTTGGCCAAAACGTCGGGGGGTTTTGATTCCGTGGCAGGTTGGTCCTGCGCCACAGTAACAGCCGCAGGGAAAAACGAGAACGCCAGCGCCAAAAGTGCGGCGCAAGAAATGCGAGAATTCGCCATCATCGCCTTATCTCCTTTGAAAAATTACAGAAGTGCCGTATGCAGAAAGGGAGCCGAAGCGCCGAGAAAAATCACAACTGAACATGCTGCGGAAATTATTCCGTCACTTTCGCGCGAAAATTATGAGTCCGGTCGCAAGTTCGATAGAGCCGAATACGTAGCCGATAGTAGACGGATGGAAGGACGCGGCGGTTGCGAGGATTTGCAAAAAAGCCCGGAACAGTCTCCTACGCCTCGTCGATGGGAAAATCGAATTGCACGAGGTTGCCATGGAAGCCTTTGGTCTTCCATGCGCCGTAAACGATTCCCAAGAGCATCCAGATGCCGCCGGCGAGTTTGGCTTGCCAGCCCAGATGCAGCCAAATGAAAAGGCAAATGAAGAAGCCGAGAACGGGCGGAACGAGATTCGTCCAACGCTTCTTTTTTTCGCGCAGGTAATAGCGGACAAATGCCGCGGCGTTGACGCCCATGAAGGCGATGAGCGCGCCGAAGTTGAGCATTTCCGCGCCGAGGGTGTAGCTCATGGCGAACGATCCGGCGAGGGCGAGCGCGCCGACGAGCAGCACGTTGTTGCGCGGGATGTGATTTTTGGGCTCGATCGCGCCGAAAAATGAACGCGGCAGCGCGTTGCTGCGCCCCATGCCAAAGAGCAGGCGCGCGGCGCCCAGATGCGAGCTCATGCCCGAGCCGATGTTCGCGACGAGCAGGGTGAGATTCACCAAGCCGAAAAGAAAAATGCCGCCGACGCGGCCGGAGATGTGGACGAAGGCGGTGTCGACGTCGGGAAAAGGCTTGGATACGGGCCAGACCAGTTGCGCGAGATAGACTTCGATCGAGGCCAGAACACCGGTGACCAAACAGACGAGAACCGTGGCCAACAGAACATTGCGGCGGGGATTTTTCACTTCTTCGGAAAGAGTGGAAATACCGTCGAAGCCAATATAAGTGAGCACGGCAATCGAAGTTCCGCGGAAGAGTGCTGAAGAAGAGAATGTTTGGGGGTCATAAAAAGGATGAGTGAAAAATCCAGGGCCGGAATAAGGCAGATGATAAACGTAGCGAACGGCTTCGAATGCGAAGATGACGATGACGACGCCCATTCCGGCGGCGAGGAACGCGTTGATGCGCGCGGAGGTTTCGACTCCGCGAAGATTCAGCCAGGTGAACAGCAGCGCGAAGAAAATCGCCCAGAGGAAGTAAGGCATTTGCGGGAAGAAATTTTGCGCGGCCTTGCTACACCAGATGGTGCAGATCAGCGGATTCAAAATGTAGTCCATGGCCATGCTCCATCCGGTGATGTAGCCGAGGGCCGGATGAAGTTCGCGGCCGACATAGGTGAAGGCCGAACCAGCGCTGGGATAGACGCGCGCCATACGGCCGTAACTTATGGCCGTGAAGAGCATGGCGACCATGGCGATGAGGATGGCGGTGACGACGTGACCGCGGGCCGCAGTGCTGACGACTCCGAAGGAGGGCATCGGCGCAACGGGCTGAATGATAATGATGCCGTAGAGGATCAGGTCCCACAGGCCGAGGGTGCGGCGCAGGCCGACTCCGCGCGGGGCGGGCTGCGACGGCTCGCCGGGCATCAATTCTCCCTTTGACGCGGAACGGAATTTTGTGGGGCCATCAGCGGCCGACCTTAGCTGCGGCGACCGTCCTTTTCGTGGCCTGATTGCGCGGCGAAGAGAGCTCGATGGTTACGGGCTCGATGTTCCAGCCGCCGACTTCGAGTTTCGCGCCGCCCTCGAGTTTGATCCATGAAGGATAGCGCGCAGTAATGGTTTTCGATTCGCCGGGCATCAGCTCGATGTAATTGTCGCTCCAGAAAACGGGTAGAACTTCGTTTCCGTTGGCGTCATTGATCGCGAGCCTTACTTGGAAGGCTAGATGCTCGCTCGGATTGTGCAGATGGACGCTGACTTCGTCGCTGTCCGCCTTTTCGCGATTCGCGGTGATCTCCAACTTCGCGCTCGGCAGCTCTTCGAGCATGGTCATGTCTTCATAGGAAGATTGCTCGGTGCGCACATAAGTGGTCTTAGACCATTCGAACACGGGAGGTTTGCTCGAGAGCCAATAGAAATTGGAGCTGAGGGATTTACCGTTGCGGTCGCGAAGGCCCAGCTTTACGAAGTACATTTGCGGATTCGGCGTTTTCGGAAATGCAGGAATGGTGACGACTCGCTGGCTAGCGTCGGCTGTTGCGTCCACGGGAGTACGTTGAGAGAAAATCCGGCTCAGGTCAAAATCATAGACCTCGGTGGAGACAGTGAGACCGGGAAAAGGATGGTAATAGCCGTTTACGACGACGACGCTGCGGTCGTCGTAAGAATATTGAACGTGCAGCAGCTGGTTGGCTCTTTTGGCGCCGAAATAACCGCCCGCGGGTTGCAAGTAATAATCGTAGAGATGCCAATAAAGGGACGGCCAGGCATTGTTGAGCATCCACTGAATCACGCCGGTGGAAACGTACTTATTGCGGGCATAGGCCTCGAACATGGCGCGTTCGTTTTCATAGGTCATGGCCTGCGCCTTGCGTTCGTAATCCTGCAAGTCTTTCGCCGGTCCGTAGATTCGCTTCATGGCATCGTCGAATCCGGAAAGGCGCTGAAAAGCCCCGGAGCCGGCATGGAAGTGCCAGTATTCATTGGGCGGCCAAATCTGGTCGGCGGGCATCATTTTTTTTAGGCTGCCAATGACAACGGGTGCGGGGCCGGCGCTGGTTTCGGCATTCAGACCATACGCACCACCATTCTCTTTATCCTCGAGCCAATACTCCGGAGAGACGTAGTCGTAAGGCCCGGTCATTTTCACGCCGGACGGGCCGGAGACCGAAGTGGACTTCTGAGACGCCGACGAGATGATCGGGTTCGGCCATTGCAGTTGCTTCTCCGCTCGCAAATATGCGCGCTCGACATCTGCAGGCGGGGGGTTGTCGCTGCCATTCAGCCAAACGAGGAGACTCGGATGGGCGCGCAGGCGCAGAATCTGCGAACGAAGCTGCTCAGTGGCATTTTGTAAATCGGCCGGGCCCCATTTTTGCCATTGCTCCCAAAAACTGCAGCAGCACCAGCCGGCCATGACCAACACGCCGCGCTCATCCGCCAGATCAAAAAAATGATCGGGCTCGAGCTTGCCCTCCAAGCGAATGGTGTTCAAACCCATTTCGCGCACGTAATCGAACTGGGCATCGAACTTCCGCGCCGATTCGCGCATCAGCATGTCCGGGGCCCAGCCGCCGCCGCGAATCAAGATTCGCTTTCCGTTGATGCGAAACAAAATGTGATCGTGCGGCTGCATTGCGGAAGCGATTTGGCGGATTCCGAAGCGGACTTTCTGTTGGTCGGAAACGGCGCCGGCGACGCGGGCCTGGATGGTGAGCGTTTCCAGAGGCTGACCGCCCAGCCCATAGGGCCACCAGACCTTGGGATGCGCAATGCGCAGTTGCGGGAATTGTTGCGGCGTGAAGGTGACGCTGCGGGTTTCCCGCGGGCTGAGCTGAATGCGCTGGGCGAATTGCAGGTTTTCAATTGTTCCCTCGATAACAGCGTTGACTGCGGCATTGGTCGCGTTGCGCGCTTGCGCGACCACCGTCAAATCGGCTTCATTCAGGGAAGCGTCCGAAAAATGCGTGACGACTTCGGGGTAGCGCAAGGCGACGGGACCGCTGGCGGTGAGGTAAACATCGCCCCACAAACCCATGTCCTTATCCGGCGGGGCAGGACTCCAATCCACCCAGTTCATGGCCAAGTCCTTTTCCGTGGGCGCAAATGTCTGTACGGCAATTGCATTTGCCGCACCGGGCTTCACGAACTGAGTGACATCAAAATCGTAAATGCGATAAGAGCCAGCGACGTCTGCGGCGTCAGCGAATTTTTTTCCGTTGATCCAGATATTGGCGCTGTAATTGATACCCTCGAAGTGCAGCCAAATAGTGCGGCCCTGAAAATCCCGCGGAAGAACCAGTTCCGTGCGGTACCACCACGAGCAGGCGAATGGACTGTCCTTCGGCATCGGCAGATTCGCAAAGTTCTTGCCGATCGGGTAAGTGGTGCCGGGGATTTTCCGCAAATTCATGCCGTAATCGGGATCGGGATAAGTGCCGTCGGCGACGAGCGCGGCGACAACCGTGGAAGGAACCGTGGTCGCGTGCCAGCCGACGGCTCGAAAGCCAGGCATTGAGACTTGCTGGCCGGTGACTTGCGTCTGGCAGGAAGACCCCAATCGCCAGCCGGTTCGCAGCGGCAAGCGCGCGTCTGGCGCAGACGCTTGCTGCGAAAAAGCGCAAGGACACGCAGCGAAGAGGAGCGAAAGCGCGAGAGACAGAAATCCGTAACGCGAACTCTTCGGCATGGCGCCACACCTTGCACGCAGGATCAGAAAGCCAGTAGACAAACAGCGCCGGGATTTCCGGCGAACCACCGATGCGAATTCTACTCGAATTAGAGAGTGAATTTCGGAGCAAATTGGACGGTATGCGGGCGATGGGCCTACCGGCGACGCGGGCGAGAAAATCGTCCGCAACGCGCTCGGAGTTGGATAGAATCGCGCGCGGTTGATTCCGGTTCGGAATATTCCATGAGCAAGGCGAATCGCGCGAGCGCGATTTCCAGGAGGCTGAACTTGACGCGAACATGTCTGCAAATCGTTGGATGGTCTCGCATCGAGAAAATTGCAATTCTTTTTCTCCCGCTTGCGTTCTTCTGCTCCGCCCCTCCGGTGAGGGCGCAGCAGGATCGCCTGCAGAGCAGCGACCTGTCGCGATTTCGGGACGTTGGGCAAGCGGCCATTTCGCCGGACGGGTCGAAAATCGCGTATACGGTGCTCAATTACGACAAGCCGGGGCGACCGTATCCGCAGCTCTGGGTTGTCAACGCCGCCGGCGGCAGCGCTGTGCGCATCGGCGACGCTGATTCAGTGAACGGCAATGCGGTGTGGTCGCCCGATGGCCGTTGGATCGCCTACTCAGGGCAAGCGCAGGGCAAGGATGGATTGTGCGTCGTGCATCCGGATGGGTCCGACGCAACTTTTCTGGCGGGGACGGAGGGCACCGACGCGCCGATTCCCGGGCAAGGAAATGATGTCACATGGTCGCCCGACGGCAAGCAGATCGCGTTTGTTTCTGCGGCGCCCGGACCGGAAACGGCCGACGCCAGCGGCGATCCGATGGTTTTTACGCGCTATCTGTGGCGTCCGACGGCAGGCGAAGGCATAAAGCCTTGGAACGACAATCGCCGGCTGCACATTTTTATTGTTGACGTGGCAAGCAAGCAGGTTCGCCAGCTGACCAGCGGCGATTATTATGAGCATTCGATTGACTGGTCGCCGGATGGCTCGGAGATTTTGTTTTGTTCGGACCGTTCTCCTTACGCGGATCAGTTTTTTCATTGCAACATTTACGCGGTGAATCCGGCGAATGGCTCGATTCGTCAGCTCACGACGATCGAGACGACACAATATCATCCGGTGTGGTCGCCCGATGGGAAGAAGATCGCTTTTCTTTCGACGACGCGCGGATTGACGGATCGCGAAACGACGATGGAAGACACGCACGTTTGGGTAATGGATGCGGACGGCGGCAATCGCCACGAGCTTGCGTCCATGGTTGATGACCGGCAGGGAGCGCCGGTGTGGTCTGGGGACAGCCAGTCGCTCTTTTTCACGGTGCAGGATCGCGGCAGCAATCACCTGGAAAAGCTGGCCGCGCGAGGCGGCGAACCGGAAATGATTTCAAGTGAGCGCGGGTCGGTGGGATCGTTTTCCGTCAGCAAGTCCGGCGCAATCGCCTATTCGTTCACGAGTCCGCAGGACATGGGAGAGCTTTTCGTCAAGAGGGGCGATTCATCGAAGCAACTGACAGATCTGAACGCCGACATTTTGCGCGGCAAGACTCTCGGCGAAGTCGAATCCTTCACTTTCGTGAGCAACGACAATAAGTACCATGTGGAAGCCTTCCTGGTTGAGCCTGCAGGCCTCGCGCCGGGGTCGAAACATCCGCTCATTGTCAACATTCATGGCGGGCCGCATGGGCAGAACGGGCCGGCGTTCAGTTTCCGCGACCAAGTTTTTGCGGCGCGCGGCTGGGCGGTGCTGCATGTGAATTATCGCGGGTCGACGGGCTACGGGCAGGCGTTTGCGGACGCGGTCTTCGGCGACCAGGACGGCGACGAAGCGCAAGATGTTCTGTACGGAGTCAGCGCGGCGATTCGGCGCTACCCGTGGATCGATCCCGAACAAATGGGGATCGAAGGGGTTAGCTACGGAGGTCAGTTGACCTACTGGCTGATCACGCAGACGCGCGAATTCAAGGCGGCGATTCCCACCGCCGGAATTACGAACCTGATCAGCTACAACTACCTGACTTACTACAATCAGTACGAGCAGATGGAGTTCGGCGAGCTGCCGCATCAGGACGATTTGATGGACATCATGTGGAAGCGCTCGGCGCTGCGCTACGTGGCGCAGGTGGCCACGCCGACGCTGATCATGCACGGCGCAAACGATCCGGACGTGCCGATTCCAGACGCGGAGCAGATGTACGTCGCGCTCAAAGACGTTGGCGTCGAAACGGAATTCGTGATGTACCCGCGCGAAGGGCACGGCATCCGCGAAGTGAACCATCAGATCGATGACATGAATCGCTCCATCGCGTGGTACGAAAAGCATTTCCCGGACAAAAGCGCCGCGGTACCGATTCCGTAGGGCGCCGGCACGCAAAAGCCACAATCTTCTTTCCCCTTGACTATTGACAGGAGGAGCGTACATTCTTGTCGATGATTGAGGGGAGGACTCGTGGGAAAACCAACTGACCTGGTGCAAGGCACGCTCGACCTGCTGATCCTGAGGACCATCGCGCTCGAGGCCATGCACGGATGGGGCATCGCACAGCGCATCCAATTCGTTTCGAAAAACGCGCTACAAGTGCGCCAAGGCGCACTCTATCCGGCGCTTCACCGCCTGGAACAGCAAGGCTGGATTCGCGCCGAATGGGGCGACTCGGAAAACAATCGCCGCGCCAAATTCTATTCACTGACGCGCGCCGGCCGGAAGTATCTCGAAAAGGAACTGGCCAACTGGGAACGCCTGTCCTCGGCAATCGGTCTGGTTTTAGACGCGGCGCAAAGCTAGGGAGGTTTTCATGCGTTGGCTTAGAAAATTGTCGATGCGATTCCGTTCCGTATTTCACAGGCGCGCCGCGGAGGGCGAGTTGGACGCCGAATTGCGTTTCCACATCGAACGCCAAATCGCGGCAAACATTTCCGCGGGAATGCATCCCGCAGAGGCCCGGCGCGCCGCACTGAGCGAATTCGGCGGCGTGGAACAACTGAAAGAGGAGTGCCGCGACATGCGCAAAACCAATTGGCTGCAAGATCTCGCGCAAGACCTTCGCTACGGCTTGCGCATGCTGCGCAAATCGCCGGGCTTCACGGCCGTCGCCGTGCTCACCCTCGCTCTCGGCATCGGCGCTAACACGGCGATCTTTTCCGTTGTGGACGCCCTGTTGCTGCAGCCGCTCCCCTACCATAACGCGAGTCATCTGGTCATCGTTTGGGAGAGCAATTCGGGACTCGAAACCGACCGCAACACTGTTTCGCCTCCGAATTTTCTCGATTGGCGGGTGCAGAATCACGTCTTCGATGCGATGGCGTATTTCGGCGATGGCCGTGCGAATTTGACCGGCGGCACCCCGCAAGAGTTGATCGTCGAGTATACTTCCACGAATTTCTTCGACGTGTGGGGCGTGAAGCCCATGCTGGGCCGCGGGTTTGCCGCAGATAATGGGAAAGCCGGCAACGATTCTGTGGTGGTGCTGAGCTACGGCCTGTGGAAGAACCGCTTCGCTGCGAATCCGGACATTGTTGGTAGCACGATCGAACTCAACGGAGGGGCTTACAGTGTCCTCGGCGTCGCCCCGCCGGATTTTGATCCGTTCATCGCGGGAGGGTCGATAACCGGTGAGCACGCGCAGCTTTGGGCCCCCTTCGTATTTCCTCCCACGTACCTCGATCGTAGCAAGACGGGACGCTTCTTGACGGTTGTCGCGCGCCTGAAGGCCGGCGCGGATTTGCCGCAGGCGCGGGCTGAGATGGACCTGATTGCTGCGCGGCTCGCCGCGAAGTATCCGCAGTTCGACGGCGGCTGGGGCGCGAATGTGGTTCCGCTGCGCGAACAAGTTTCCGGCGCGGCGCGTCCGGCGCTGTTGATTCTGCTGGGCGCGGTGGGGTTTGTTCTGCTCATCGCCTGCGCGAACGTTGCGAGCTTGTTTCTCTCTCGGGCGGCGGGACGCAAAAGAGAAATGGCTGTGCGCGCCGCGCTGGGAGCAAGCCGCTGTCGAATTGTTCGCCAGTTGCTTGCGGAGAGTGTTTTGCTCGCGCTCCTTGGCGGCGTCTTGGGCGTTTTGTTAGCCATCTGGGGCACAGACGCTTTGCTGCATTCGATTCCGCAAAAACTTCTCGATCTTTCCGCGGTCCCCATCGATTTGCGTGTGCTGGCTTTCGCTGCAGGAGCGACGTTCCTTTCCGGAATCCTCTTCGGCCTCTTGCCCTCCTATGCTGCCGCGCATTCGGAAATTACCGCTTCGCTTCAGGAGGGCGGCCGAGGCTCTTCGCTGAACCGCCGGAACCGCACCATCCACGCCGCGCTGGTGATCACGGAAATTGCGCTCGCGCTTGTTTTGCTGGCCGGTTCCGGACTGCTGATCGAAAGCTTCGTTCGCTTGACGCGCGTCAATCCCGGATTCGACGCAGAGCATCTGCTGACATTTAAGCTGTCGCTGCCGGCACCAAAGTACAAAGACGATCCGGCGCAAATCGCTTTTTTCCGCGAGCTCTTGGATAAACTGGATCATCTTCCCGGAGTTCGCTCCGTCAGCATGGAAAATTTGCCGCCATTTTCGGGATTTCCGCTCTGGGGCGTCGCTACGGACGTGATGTTGCCAGGCCAGGAATCCCTACCTGTCACGCAGCGGCCCAACACTGCCGTTCGTGTCGTCGGACTCGATTATTTCCGCACCATGGGGATTCCTTTAACGCAGGGGCGCAACTTTTCGCCTGCGGAGCTCGCTACGGAAAAGCATGTGGTCATCGTCAACGACACGTTCGTGCGGAACTATTTTCCGCACACGAATCCCATCGGGCAGAAGATCACCATCGACATGAAGGACACGAATGTTCCCAGCGTAATCGTCGGCGTTGTAGGTGATGTGCATGGAGCGGATCTGACCGCCGCGCCGTGGCCGACCGTTTATTGGCCCTATCCGGAATTGGCCTATTCGCAAATGACCGTCGTGATGCGGACGGAGACCGATCCCCTCGCGCTGGTTTCTTCCGTGCGCCAGATCGTCCAGCAGATGGACAAAGACGAGCCCATTTCGAACATTGCGACGATGGATCAGTTGATTTCCGATTCAGTCGCGCGTTCGCGGCTCACCGCTGTGCTCCTCGGTGTTTTCGCGGCGCTGGCCATGATCCTGGCGTGCATAGGAATTTACGGCGTCATGACTTATGCCACGGCGCAGCGCAGGAACGAAATCGGCATACGCATGGCGCTTGGCGCTCAGCGCGGAGATATTCTGCGGCTGGTTCTCGGGCAGGGTGTAAGGCTGGCAATTTTGGGCGTCGTGATCGGCATAGCCGGCGGGCTTGCGCTTACGCGCTTGCTGCAAAGCCTGCTCTTCCATATCAGCGCGTCCGATCCGCTCACGTTTGCGGGCGTCGCAATTTTACTGACGCTGGTGGTGCTCGCCGCTTGCTACCTTCCCGCGCGGCGCGCGATGCGCGTCGATCCCATGGATGCACTGCGTTACGAATAGTCGCGGCCACTCCTTTGGAGACGCAGGAAAATCGCTGATGCCTCTTCCACATGTGGCTACCGGTTTCTCCTGGCCCGCTCCAAATTTTAGAATCGTGTTACATTCAACAGGACATTTAAGCCATGTCCGAGCAAAGCGAACCTGCGCGCTACGAAAAATTTGGCTGGCTCGACATTCTCGGGCTCCTTTTCCTCGCTGGACTAGCCGTCCTGCCGCCGTTCACCGAGATTCACAAGTATTTCATTCTGCTCGCCATCGGTATTTTTCAGCTCTTCGAACGCCAACTCATGGCATGGCTTCCCGCGCGCGGCCGCGTTTACAGCGTCCTCATCAAGATTCTTCTTGCCACTCTTTTGCTCGGCCACACCGGCGAAGCCGGCATCAACAGCGCCTACTGGCCGATTTACTTCCTACCGGTGGTTACCGCAGCGGTTTACTTCGGAGCCTTGGCCACGCTCGCCTGGACCGCCCTCGCTTCTCTTGCTTACTGCTCGTACTTGATCCCGGCACGAATCGAATTTGATATTACGCCGGAGGCCTACGAGCTTCTGGGTATCCGCATCCTCTTCATTTTCCTGGCTGCAATTCTCGTGAACCGCTTCGTAACGGAGAACCGCCGTCAAGTCGCTCGCTATCAGACCCTGTCCGAGACGCTCGCCGAATCGAATCGCCAGCTGCAGCGCGCCCAAGCTGACGCTCGCCGTGCCGAACGCCTCGCCGCCCTCGGCCAACTTTCCGCCGGCCTGGCCCACGAGATTCGCAATCCTCTCGGCATTATTAAAGGCTCCGCCGAAATGCTCAGCCAGAACTTCGGCCCGTCTCAGCCCGCCGCCGGCGAACTCGCGGGCTACATCTCCACCGAAGTCAATCGCCTCAATGGCCTTGTCTCGCGCTTCCTCGATTTCGCCCGTCCTTCGCATCTCGACCTCAATCCCGTCGACATTCCCCAGCTTGTCGACCGCGCTATCGATGTCGCGCAACATCGTTATCGCGAATTTCCCGTTTCTATCGAACGCCACGTTACTCCAAACCTGCCCTCCATTTTCGCCGACGAACAGATGTGCGATCAGATCTTCGCCAATCTCATCCTCAACGCCTACGAGGCCATGGGCGCCGGCAACACCGAACATTCCGCCGCGCCGAGAATCTCTATCTCCATTTCCTCTGATTCCTCGAACGGCGTTTCCGGCGTTGCCGTGGAAATTCAGGACTCTGGTCCCGGCGTTCCGGATGAGCTTCGCGAGCAAATCTTCAATCCGTTCGTCAGCTCCAAGAAAACCGGCGTGGGACTGGGACTTTCCATTGTGGCCAAAATCGTGGACGATCATCGAGGCTCAATCCAATTGATCTCGGGTCCTGGAACGGGAGCTTGCTTTCGCGTCTTTCTTCCCGCAGCTGCGGCATAATGGGAGCAGTAAGGGATAATTAGAGCTTATGCCTTCCATCTTGATTGTCGAAGACGAACCAAAGATGCGCCGCTTGCTGGAGATGAATCTCGCCGATCAGGGATTCATCACGCACGCTGCAGGCGACGCCGAATCCGGCCTGAAGCTCCTGAATGCGGAAAAAATCGACCTAGTGGTCACTGATTTCAAGCTTCCGGGAATGAACGGCCTCGAATTCCTGCAGGCCATCAAGCGCGTCAACGCGGCCCTCCCCGTCGTGGTTATGACCGCCTACGGTTCGGTGGAATCAGCCGTGGAGGCCATGAAGGTGGGCGCCAGCGACTACGTTTTGAAGCCGTTTTCACTCGCAGAGATGGTCCTCGTCATTCGCAAAGAGCTCGACGCTCGCAACTTGAGGGAAGAAAACCGCACGCTTCGCGAAGCGCTGGGGCGGCGCTACGAATACGGCAACGTCATCGCCAAGAGTGAGAAAATGCAAGACGTCCTCGCTCTCGTCGAGCGCGTCGCTCCTACGAACTCCACTGTGCTTCTCGGCGGCGAGAGCGGCGTCGGAAAGGACCTGGTCGCGCGAGCCATTCACGAGCATTCCAGCCGCTCTTCGGGGCCGTTTCTGAAAATCAACAGCACCGCCATTCCCGAAAATCTCCTGGAAAGCGAGCTCTTCGGCTATGAAAAGGGCGCGTTTTCCGGCGCCACCTCTGCCAAGCCCGGAAAATTCGAGCTCGCCGACAAAGGCACGCTTTTCCTGGACGAAATCGGCGACGTTCCGCCTGCCATTCAAGTAAAGCTGCTGCGTGTTATCCAAGAACGCGAGTTCGAACGCCTCGGCGGGACGAAAACCTTGAAAGTTGACGTCCGCTTGATCGCCGCCACCAATCGTGACCTCCGCGCCGCCCTCGAAGAAGGCACCTTTCGGCAGGATCTCTACTATCGCCTCAACGTTGTCGCCATCGACATTCCGCCGCTTCGCGAGCACAAAGAGGACATCCCTGCTCTGGCGAGCCTTTTCCTGCGACGCTTTGGTCAAGCTTCCGGAAAGGACATCACCAGCATCGCTCCTGACGCCGTGGAGCTTCTGAGGCAATTTCGCTGGCCCGGCAATGTCCGAGAACTCGAAAACGTCCTTGAGCGCGCCCTCACCTTTGCGAACGGTCCGGTCCTCACTGCCGCCGATATTCACCTCGACGAGCCACGTCCATCCGGCTCCGCCGCCACGGCCGTTCTACCGGAGGGCATGACTCTCGACCAGTGGGAGCAGGAGATCATTCGCGAGGCTCTACGCCGCGCCAACGGCAACAAAAGCCAAGCCGCCCGCGCTCTGGGCCTGTCTCGCAACGCCCTGCGCTATCGCCTATCCCAAATGGGCCTCGCCGACTCCGAGCCCGGCGAGCAATCGTAGTCGCATACGAATGCGTATGTTGACTCCTGCTTTGTTCGTTCTAACCGCCTGCAATATACGGTACAGTATCCTTATGCTCCCCCCTCAGCTTGCACTTTTGGCTGAAATGCACCAAGGGTTGCGTGAAAACCACCACCAGCGGCCCCCCTAGCGTTCCTGGAGAGGGGCGGAACATGCTCATAAACTACTATAAATAAGCTGTTTAAGACAACGAGCAACTGTCTGGCAGCTTGGCATGTCCCTTGCTTCTCCAAGGTTGGCGGAATGATCGATTCTCGTCCGCCACGATGAGCGGGAGGGTAAGGCGATGAAAAGACATTTGGGACTGGCAGTCCTTGTTCTCGTTGCCACGGCGATGCTCACTCCGGCATTGCGCGCACAGGATCAGAATCCTCCTCCGCCGCCGGACCAGAGCTCTCAGCAACAGGCTGCTCCTCCGCCGGACCAAACACAATCCGCGCAGGATCCTTATGGGCAGGCGCAGGATCAAAATGCGCCGGCCGACCAAGGGGATCAGAATCCGCAAACGCAGCCCGCTGTGGCGCGGGTCAGTTTCATCCGTGGGAACGTCTCCATCCAACGGGGCGATTCCGGCAACTGGATCGCAGCTACGGTAAATACGCCAATCGAGGCCGGCGATCGCATCTCCACTGGTGATGGTTCCCGCGCAGAAGTGCAGCTGGACTATGCCAACATTATTCGCTTGGACCAGAATTCCACGGTGAAAATCACCAATCTTACGCGAAGTCAAATTCAAGTTCAGGTGGGCGAAGGGCTGGTGAGCTATAGCGTTCTGCAGAATAGCCAAGCGGATACGGAGATCGACACGCCGAATTCAGCGGTTCACCCGCTGCGGCAAGGCGAATACCGCATCCAAATCGTCGACGGTTCACAGACGCAGGTCACCGTGCGGGACGGCCAAGCGGAAGTTTCCGAGCCGCAGGGCAGCACGCGCGTCGAAAGCGGCCAGCTCATAACCATTCAGGGCACGGACAATCCGCAGTATCAGGTGTCCAACGCTGCAGCGCCGGATGACTTCGATAGTTGGAACGACACGCGCGATCATGCCATAGCAGATGCTCAGAGCTGGAAGCACGACGACCGCTACTACACCGGCTCTCAAGACCTCGACGGTTACGGCCATTGGGAAAACGTTCCAGATTACGGCCAAGTCTGGGTTCCTGACCAGAACTCCGGATGGGCTCCTTATCGCGATGGCACTTGGGAATGGGAGCCGTACTACGGTTGGACCTGGGTATCCTACGAGCCGTGGGGTTGGGCTCCTTATCACTACGGCCGCTGGTTCGTTTACGGTGGTAACTGGGCGTGGTGGCCCGGGCCGGTCGGCGTCTATGGCGGCTGGGGCTACTATCCAGTCTGGGCACCTGCATATGTTTCGTTCTTTGGCTGGGGCGGAGGCTTCAGTTTCGGGTTCGGGTTCGGCAATCTCGGCTGGCTGGCGATCGGCCCTGGTGACTTCTTCCATCCATGGTGGGGTTGGGGAGTGAGCCGCGTTGGCTTTGCAGGCTTCGGCCGCTTTGGTTATGGCGGCTTTGGTCCCCTATACCGAGGACGGAATGGCTTCTCGAACATCGGACGCTTCGACAACAATGCCCGCATCCGGGCTGGTGTAACCTCGATTCGCGGTGATCAATTCGGCCACGGCGCCGGGAGTTTCCAGCGGGGTCTGAGCACGCAAGAGTTCCATCAAGCCAACTTCACGACTGGACGGCTCCCCGCGGTTCCTAATCGTGAGAGCCTTGGGCGTGTAGAGGATCACGTTTCACCGGGAATCGCTCGTTCGGCCAGCGCGAACAATGAACACTTCTTCTCGCAGAGCCGTGCGTCGGCTGGCCAAAGGTCGTTCGGCGCGGAGGCCTCTGCGCAGCAGCGCGCGATCGACGGCTCGCGCCGCGCCGACAGCCGATCTTTTGGAGCGGCGAGCGGTGAGCACGGCGGAGCTTCTGGCCGGGGCAACAGCAACGGCTGGCGTAGCTTCAGCGGAAATGGCAACGCGCGCGCCGGACAAGGCCAAGGGAACACGCCGAATCGCCCGGCGATGCAACAATCACGTCGTGGTCAGCAAGGTAACCCGTCGCGCGGCGGCAGCAATCCCTGGCATCAGTTCACGCCCCCCAGCAACAACGGTCGAGGGCAGCAGCCATCTCGCAACTCCGCTCCGCGCAGTAGCTCGCCGCGCGAAGGATCGGGCTACGGGAGCTATTCCCGCGGGGGCAGCCACGGGAATTACTCCTACCGCCCGCAGCTCGACATGCGCCAGCCAGTCGTAAGCCAGCCTTCTTATGGCGGGTCCAATAGAGGCTATGGCGGATATTCCGGCCGGTCGAGCGCTGGCTCCTCCCGCGCATATTCCAGCAGGTCTAGCGGTGGTGGATACCGCGGTGGCGGCGGAGCCCGCGGTGGAGGAGGCAGCCATGGCGGCGGACATGGTGGCGGACACCACCGATAGACAGCTCCTAGAGCGAGCGCATCAAATTGACCCGGCCCGATGTCCTCACTGAGTGACTCGCAACGCACAGATCCGGGTACCATCCCTCACACACAGTTAGCCTTAAGGTTAGCCTTAAGCGCGTTATTCGCTGATTCGCCTAGGAGAGGCTGCAACTATGCGTCTGTGTTCATTCCCGACTTGCAGCGTCCGTTTGCGGACAACGGCTGCGCGAAAAAAAGCCAATAAACCTTCTGATTACAATAGGATACGATTGGCTTCCGGCTTGCTTCCAAGTGTCCCGAGCCAATTATTCAACTTGGACAGCTCTGTGTCTGATTTCAGGCATGAGGAGCCACCACTTCAAAGCAGGTGGAAAGGGGATAAGAACATGGCAGGAAGGCTGATTCGTGTCGTTGTTGCCGTTTATCTGGTTGCCTCACTGGCTGTCGGTGTTCCGGCATTTGCCCAAGCGCCACAGCAGAATTCCTCGTCGGCGCAGGGAGATACAGCGCAGAACGCGTCCGTTCCGTATACCAGTTTTCTTTTCAGTCGCGACTACAGCAAAGGCAAGCGCTCGTTCCCCAATATTTTCGCGCCCTATACCAGCGAGTATGTGCCTCCGCCGAACCTCATCAACAGTTCGAACATTTACAGCATGATTCACGACGGCAAACTGGAGATCAGCCTTCAGGACGCCATTGGACTGGCGCTGCGTAACGATCTCAACATAGCCTTCGAAGAGTACGTTCCATGGGTCGATGAGACCAACCTCCTGAACGCCGAGGGCGGCGGAACTCCAGCTTCCGGATCCGTGGCACAGATTGGCGAGGTCGGAGGCGGCACGTTCGACCCGGTCATCGACGCGAGCACCAGCATCACCGACTCGGTAGAGAGCATTCTCAACCCTCTAACGAGCGGCGCCGGCACCAGCGGGGCCTCAATCACGCACACCAGCCAGTTCGACCTCAGCTACACCCAGGAGCTTCACAGCGGCACGGTCTTCGCTGTTGCTCTGGATAACACCAGGGGTTCAAGCTCGCCTTCGGAAGACATTTTTAACCCCTCGGTCACATCAACCCTGGCTGTCCAAATCGAGCAGCCGCTGTTGCGTGGCTTCGGATTTCTGCCTAACACCCAGTTTATTATCTATGCCAAAAACAACGACAAAATTGGCCAGCTTCAATTTGAAGAAACGGCCATCTCGGAGGTCACCAACGTCGAAATCGCTTACTGGAATCTTGTCGCGGACCGCGAGTACGTTGAGGTCTCCAAGCAATCGCTCGCGGATTACCAAAAGCTTTACGACGATGTCCAGAAGCAGCTCAAAATCGGGAGCCTGGCTCCCAGCGACGTCGCCTACGCGCAATCGTTTGTCGCGGGAACCAACCAACAGTTGGCTGGCGCACGAGCTCAGGAACTCGTCCAGGCGGCCACGCTGCTGCAGTACCTCACCAAGGATCCTTCGGACACGCGACTGAAGGGGCTCGACATTGTTCCCACCACTCCGCCGGAACAGCAGCCTCAGCCGCCCACAATCTCACTGGACGATGCTGCCAAGGAAGCCTGGGCCAACCGCCCCGAGCTACAGGTCGATGACCTCACTCTCAAAAACGATAGCGTCGCGGTTCGCGCTACGAGGAATGCTCTTTTACCCAGCCTGGACGTGACGGGAACTTACGAGAGTGTTGGTCTAAGCGGAAACGCTGCGGGCGCCTTTACCGCCAATGGGACATTCTCACCAGACCTCGTGGAGCCTATTGTCGATTCGCAGGGTGCTCAGGCGGTCTCCAGCACCACGGGGCTGCCTATTTTCATAGGCGTTCCGAACGGCATCATCGGACCCACAATACCGGGCGGGCTCAGCGGCGCTTACTCTCAGATTTTCCACAACGACTCTCCAACATATGCCGGAACGCTAACCCTGAACTTGCCCTTGCGGAATCGTTCGGCTCAAGCCGCCGTCGCACAGGCCAAACTGAATGATCGCCAGGAAATTGTCGCACGCCAGCAGGGGAAGAATTCGATTTTCACGGCGGTCAATCAAGCCCTCGCGTCGTTGCAGCTGGACGCTGCTCAGGTCAACGCCGCTGTTGAGGCGACACATCTTTACCAGGAAACCTACGATTATGCGGTGAAGCAGTTCAATCTCGGCCTGCTCGGAAACGCCACGTATTTTGTCGCTAACTATGCGTCACAGCTCAACAGCGCGAAGTTCAACGAGCTGGAGTCCAAGGCACAATACGAAATCGCCCTAGCCAATTTCAACATGGCCGTCGGCCGCACGCTGACGGCGAACAACATCACCATCGCCAACAATGCAAGCCACTCCATCGATTTCGATGCCAGCGTGCCGCTCATCCCCGGCACAGTCGATGGCCGCCTAACAGGCAGTGACGCCTTTGATTCCGGCGCGCACAAGTAGCTTGGCTATATTGCCGCGAGCCGTAGAGGCCGAGGGGTGGCGTTCTTCACGGGGAATAGATGACGCGCAACCGGAGGGATGTGCCGGCGCTGAGAGCGGGCAGGATGATGCGCCGATGGTCGGGGAGCAACGTCGCTGCGCCGACAGCGACACCGGCGCCTTCTGGATCGGCGCTTTCGGTGCCGACCGAAGCGATAGCGCGCTGAAATTCGAAAGTGATGCCCGAGACAGGCTCCTCTGCCTGAACGCTTAGAACGACGGCGGAATTGCCGGCGGGCGCAAAACTCCAGCGCAAAAGATTGCGTGCACGCCAGAATTCCGCGTAGCTCAAAAGGTCGGTCGCGGTGACGGTGGGCGGCAACCCCTCGAGAATCGTTTCTTCGGCGCGAAGCTTGGCGCCGGCTTCGTTGCTGTGAATCAGAGCGACATTGATGGCCTCGTTTTCGGCGTTGGCTCGAATGATCTCGAGCATGTGTGCCGCGCGCTGCGCAAACGGCGGAGCAGGAGGAGGCTCGGTGTCTTCAATGTCGATGGGAAATTCGTCGATGCCGCTATCTTCGTCGAAGCCAAGGCCAAGCGGAAGCGGATACGGAAAATTCGAGAGCACGTCGTCGGCGGTGAAGGAGGAATCGAAAAAATAGCCGCAACGCTGAAGCGCTTCGGGCAATGCTTCCGGAATGCGCAGACCGGGTGAACGAAAAAGAATCGTGTGATGGCCGAGCAGTTGACCGTCGATGAGTTGCTTGCAGACGCGCACCTCACCGAAAACGTCAGCGCCGGTGGCGGTGTACCTTCCGGTGTTGGCGGGACGATAGTTGGAGAAAGTCTCGTCGCCGGTGCCGAGAACAAAATGATTGAAACCCTCGGAATGAATCACGGAATGCGCGCCGATGGAAAATCCCATGGCATAGACCTGTTTTAGGTAATCGAGATTCTTGCCGTAGAAAAAGGCGCGGCTGCTGTAGTCGGTGACGTAGTTGGTCTGAATCATGAAACTGCTCTTCGCGTGATGCTGCATCTCCATGTGCGCGTACTCGAGCATGGGAGCGAAGGAGTTCTCCCAGTCGACGTCGTGAGAGAGCAACAGGACCGAACTCTGGCCATCGGGAATGGTGCTGAGGCGAACCGCACCGGGCTCGCGCGATTCATACCAGGCACGCAGCAAGAGCAGCCAGACGTCGGCGCCGGGCTCGAACTCGTTGACATAATGACGCTCGGCCTCGTAGTGACGGGCCACCTGGCTGCGGAGCACCGCGTCCCAGAAACTGACACCGGAGAGATAGACGACCCCTTTGCCGACGTTCTTGCGTAGGACCGCGGCGGAGCCGTCATCGAAACGCGCGAGGACCTGGGACGTTCCGTCCGAGGTGTAGGCGTTGGTCCAATAAATATTGCCGGCGTGCGGATCGCCGAGACGGGTTTGCAATTCTTCGGGGCGATTGATGTAGCGAACCGCGGGGTCGCTGTTTGGAGCGAAATTGACAAAGTAACGGCGCTGCGAGGGCGTATAGGCGCTGAAACCGAAGAGGTCGCGCAAGCCTCCGGCGAAAATGTTGACGCCAAAAATGCTGCCGCCAGCGGCGATGTGTTGCTCGAGCGCTCCGATTTGCGTGGCCGTGAACGTGGAACCGATGGCCGTGGGATAAATGATGACCAGTGGATGGCGAAGGGCACGATCCAGATCGGTGGTGACGAAAAATGGGATGCCCATTTCACGCAGAGCGTGAATCAGGCCAAGAATGCCCTGGCCAGGCGCGGTCAGATAAACCGCAACTTGCATTGGAAAAGCTTCGGGGAAGGCGTGCATCGGATTCGTATCCGAGTGAACCAGAGGCGCAACCGGAACATCCGCGGTTTGCAATCCGGAAGTGTGGAAACGGCTGCACCCGGAGGCGCAAAGAAGAACAATCACGGCGACGGAATAAAACAGAGCAATTCTCTTGCTGTGGCACGGGTCTGCAGAAAAACAATTGGACACTGAAGATTCCCTTTTGGCCCGAAGCGATGAAATTGCCCGGACGAGAACAGATTGTCACTGGCGATTTCCAATCTAGCACGCGGGAGAGCGGGAAAGGATCGAGGGGAGCGTGAGGTGTGGCGAGAGGGTAACAGCGAGTCTGTTTAGAGGCGGGCGCGAAGGCGCGAGAGGAAGGAATCGAGTTCGCGGATGCGGAAGAGCTTCAGCAGGGCGAGCATCAGCAAAGTTCCAGCAAAGGTAGCGATGACCAGGATTTCGAAGGAGCCGAGGGCGCGCTGCCAAGGAACGCGCCGTGAGAGCCAGCGCGCGAATTCGAACACGGCGCCCGCGGCAAGTATGGACGCAAGGGTTACTTTCGTGAAAAACAGAAGAAGCGCCGAGGTTTCGTGACTGCGCGTGCGTCGGACAAGCAGGATGAACAAAACCACAGTGAGCACGGTAATGCCGATGGAGCTGGCGAGTGCTAGACCGAGGTGCTGGGCGTGTTTGGCCAGCCACCAGTAAAGCGGAATATCGGCGAAAGTGAGCGCCGTGCCGACGATGGCAGGAGTCCAGGTGTCGTGCGTGGAATAGAAGCCGCGCGCAAGCAAGTTCTGCGCGCCCCATGCGAACATTCCTAAACAAAAGAGAGCGAGCGTGGACGCGGTGGCGTGCAAATCGGCCTCGTGCAGACGGGTGTGCGAGTAAACAAAATGGACAACGTAGGGACTTTCGGCGATGGCGAACGCGGAAATAGGAATGAGGAAAAGGATCAGCCCCTTGAGCGCGTCGTTCAACACCCGGTTCAAGTCGTCGAGTTTCCCCTCGGAATAAAGCTGCGCGAGGATCGGGAACGACGCCACACCGATGGCCTGTCCGACGACGCCCAAGGGCACGCGCATGAGTGTTTTGGCGTATTGGAGCCACGTGATGGACGCAGGGACGAGATACGAGCCGAACCAGCGGATAATCCAGTCGTCGGTAAAAGAAAGCGAGAGCGCGAGCATGATGGGAATGGCGAGTTTAACAAACAGGCGAAAGCCGGGATGGCGCAGGTCGAGCGAGAAGGAGAATTTCGCTCCGACGCTCCGCGCACCGTAGATCTGGAGAAGCAAATTCCCAAAAAGCGCGCCCACCAGGACTCCGACGGAGAATCCAGCAATGCCGAAGCTTGAGGCAAGAAACACGCCGCCGAAGATGATGAATAGGTTATAGACAATTGGAGCGAGCGAGGGAACCACGAAACGGCCCTTGGCATATTGCACAGCGCTTAGAATGCCGCCCTCATAAAAGCAGAATTGCGCAGGAAGCATCAGGCGCGTCAGAAAGACGACGTGCTCTTTTTCCGCAGGATTGAAACCCGGGGCGATGGCCGATACAAGTTGGGGAGCGAAGATTTCCGCCACACAAGTGAGAACGATGACCAACAAGCCCATGAAAGTCATCACCGTGGAAAATGCTCGCCAAGCTTCGTCTTCTCGATTCTCGGCGGTGAACTTGGCGAAGACCGGAATAAAAGTGATGCTGAGAGAGCCGCCGGCAACGAGGTAATTCAAGAAATCAGGGAGCGTGAAGGCGGCGTAATAGGCATCGGTGATAGCATTGGAGCCGATTTGGTGCGCGACGGTCCAATCCCGCAAGAAACCGAGGAAACGGCTGAGTAAAACGCTGGCCATGACGATGCCGGTGGATTGGATGATTTTGCGGTTGATGCTGTGGGCCACGGAAACGATAGTACACGGTTGTTCACGCGGAGCCGCGAACCCATTG
Organism: uncultured Acidobacteriota bacterium; assembly: GCA_963811805.1. Taxonomy (GTDB): domain Bacteria; phylum Acidobacteriota; class Terriglobia; order Acidiferrales; family UBA7541; genus DAHUXN01. The sequence goes on from CAWESU010000001.1 coordinate 556,486, forward strand.
GCATCCGGGTGCCGGACTCCTCAATAGAGATGGCACTTTGGCGTTTTTATGACCACAGCAACGGACCTTCGAGGCGGTGTAGCCTTGCCGGTCAGGCGCGGAGGTAGTCGGCCTTCCAGGTTTTGACGAGCTGCTTGATGGATTTGCGCGTCGTCAGTTTTTCGTCGAGGACGCGGCGGCAGAGGCCCGGCAGTTCGGCGTCACTGGCGAAACGTAGCGCGACCAATTGGTCGACTGAAAACTTGGGGATCGAAGGCTTGAGGTCGGGAGGAAGTACGCCTTCGAGGCGCAAGCGCATCTCCAGCCGAATCACGCGATCCTGCACTGTGAGCGCAAACATACGGGCGTAAAGAGCGACAAGAATGAGAGCGATGGAAAGCAGAAGCGAGACAACCGAGTCAAAAGACGGTCCCAGATGGATGAGGCGGTAGATCTGGTCAGCAAAGTTGAGAAGCAAAATGGGAAGAGCCACGAGATGGAATGCGGGAACAACGCGACTATGATTGGAGAAGTTTTGCTCTTTCATCGAGTCACCCTTTCAAGAGTGGATTTTGCACACATCCGCCTGGGTGTTAGACGCAGAAGCGACGGATTCGTTGGCGCGGAAATCACGCAAAGTCGCAAAGAAATATGCCTGATGAAGCGACACTGGACGCACAAATCCCTCCACAGATTGAGTACGCAACGGCGCGCAGAAAAGTTCAGTCTTTCTCGGAGAAGAAACTCAGGGCGCGGGGCGCAGTCCGAAGGCGCGCGAGTGGAACTCGAAGACGGCGGGGAGGCGCGCGGCGAAGTATTGCCAGCCGTGTCCGCCGGGGTAGAGATGGAATTCATGAGGAATTTTGCGGGAGGCGAGAACGCGATCGAGAGCCTGGGCGCCATGCTCGAAGCCGTATTCGTCTTCAGTGCCGCAATCGAAATAAATCTTGAGGCCGGCGAGATCGGCAGTGCGCGCGATCGCGAGTGGGTCGTTGCGGTGCCAGAAAGCAGGGTCAGGGGGAGTGCCAAAGGCGCGAAGGGCGCGGAAGAGAAGAGATTGCTGGGGATTGGCGAACTTCACGTCGGGAAATTTGTCGAGGAGGGCGGCGCTGTTGGCGCTGACGGACACGAAAAGTTGCGGGTGGCCGAAGGCGGTGTGGAGCGCACCGTAGCCACCCATGGAGATTCCTGCGATACCGCGGGCGCGGCGCGTGGGCGAAGTACGATAAGTGTGGTCGATAAAAGGAATGAATTCACGGAGGAAAAAATTTTCGTAACGGTCGCGCCCATCGCGGGAGTTGATGTAAAAGCTGGTGTCGGCGTCGGGGGTGACGACGAGAAATTCACCGATTTCGTGCTGCTGCCAGAGATCTTCGATAAGATTCCAGCCTCCAGAGATAACGAGGAATTGCTCGTTACCGCCGAGACCGTGGAGGAAATAAAGAACCGGGTAGCGGCGCGATTTGCTGGAATCGTAGCTGGGCGGGAGAATCGCACAGTAGCGAGCGTCGTGGCCGAGGATGCGGCTGGGCGTGGAACGGCATTCGATGCGGCCCAAGTCGGCGCGGGCGGGCGCGGCAAACGCACATAGAAAAAGAAGAAGCGCCGAGACAAACGGAAAGTTACGGCGGTCCTTCATGCTCTGGAGTCGCTATTCATAGCGCAGGGCTTCGACGGGATTGAGGCGCGCGGCGCGGGAGGCGGGATAAAGCCCGGCGATGAGGCTCACGGCCACGGCAAATGCGACGGCTCCGAGCGCAAGCCAGAGCGGCACGGAAGAAATGTCCACCGATGGGAGATTCTGGCGGGCCAGGTAAACGTTGGTGCCAAATGTGAGCGCGCGGCCGATGAGCCAGCCGAGAAAAACACCGCCGATGCCGCCGACGATGCCCATAACGCCAGCCTCCGCGAAGAAAAGCTGCTTGACGTCGCGATCGTCCGCGCCAAGGGCTTTGAAAACTCCGATTTCGCGGCGGCGCTCGAGAATGGCCATCACGAGAGTGTTGACGATGCCAAGAGTGGCGACGGCGAGGGCCAGGCTGCCAAAGATTCCGAGCAAGAGATCGATGACGGTGAAAAAGAGGCGCAGATTCTTGGTGGTATCGAGAAGAGAAAACGTGGCGAAGCCCATGCCCTTGATGGCGTCTTCGGCGGCTTGAACGTCGCTGGGGTTTTTGACACGGACGGTGAGGCTCGAATAAGTGCGATCGGAGCTGGAGCCATTGACGAGCTGGCGCAGGTCCGAGACGTCGGTGGCGCTGAGCTGCTCGGCAAGTTGAAGCGGAATGAAGACGCGGCTCCGGCCGAAGCCGCCAAAACCGCCTTCAGGCTGGGTGTCCACGATGCCGATGATGCGCAATTGCTTTTCGTGCGGAACGACGGAAAAACCAGAATTTGCGGAGTCACTCTTCGTGCCTGAAGAGCCGTGAGCCGCATCGCTCGAGCTGAGCGCTTGGCGTTCCGCATACCGCAGGATGAGATCCTTGCCAATCAAAGTCGAAGGCTTGTCGGATAGCTCCTCGGCGAAATCGGATTGGAGGATCGCTTCACCGGCGTCCGGGCCGGAAAAGAAACGGCCCTGCATACCGTCGAATGCGCCGTCGCCGCGTGCGGAATCGGGCACACCGGCGACGCTGGTCGGATACGGACTCTCGGCGAAGCGTACTTCGGTCATGAAGCGAATCTGCGGGTAAACTTCGGTCACGTTGGGAAGGTGCGCCAAATCGCGGCGGGCCGATTCATCGAGCGGGCGCGATGCGGCCTGCGGAGGCGCGGCAGCGGAGCGGCGTGGGCCGCGGAACTCCTGCATGTCGGCTTGCGAGTACACAAAGACAGCGTTGAACAAACCGCTGGTTGCGAGGCGCTTGGAAGCGAATTGCTGCAAACCGACGCCCAGAGAAAGCATGGCGACGAGCGAAGCGACGCCGACGCCCACACCGAGCGTCGTGAGGGAGTTGCGAAGCATGGCTTCGCGCAAGTTGCGGAACGCGAGTTCGGTCAAATCACCGATTTTCATTGGCGCACTCCTGCCTCCCGCGTTCCCGATTCGCTCGCCGGTGTTTCGGAGATGAGCTTGCCATCGGCAAGGGTCAAAATACGATGAGCGAAACGGCCCGCCAAGGGATGTTCGTGCGTAACCATCACGACGGTCATGCCAAGATCCTGATTGAAGGACCTGAGAAGAAGCATGACTTCTTCGCCGGTGGCGCTGTCGAGATTGCCAGTGGGCTCGTCCGCCAGCAGAATGCTGGGGCGATTGACCAAGGCGCGAGCGAGCGCGGCGCGCTGCTGTTCGCCGCCAGAAAGTTCGCTGGGCCGATGGGTGAGCCGTTTTTCCAGGCGGACGCGCTCAAGAGCTTCGCGCACACGCGCGCTACGTTCGCCGCGCGGCACTTCGGCAAAGCGCAAAGGAAGTTCGACGTTTTCCTCGAGGGTCATGCGCGGCAAAAGATTGAAGGCCTGGAAAACCATGCCGACGGTGCCGCTCCGATATCGAGCGAGCTCGTGAGTGTCCATTTCAGCGAGATTGCGGCTTTGCACCAGAATCGCGCCGCCGGTGGGACGGTCGAGGCCGGCCAGCAAGTTCAATAGAGTGGATTTCCCCGAGCCGGAGCTGCCGAGCAGAGCGACGAATTCGCCGGTGCCAATCGAGAGGTTGACATCGTCCACGGCGCGAATTAGCGTGTCGCCCATTTGATAATGGCGCGAGACTTTCTCCGCGCGAATGGCGAAACAGTTGCCTTGAGGGAGCGGCGCCACGTCCATAATGTTACTACGCGCGGCGCAGGCGTGGAGTTTCGTCTAAATGGCGTCTGCTCTTGGCGACGGAAGGAACGCCGATATGCGTCCTGGTCGGTCAGGTCAGCGGCGGTCGGCGGCGAGATGCCGGACGTCACGACCGGCGACGATGTAGATGACGTCTTCGGCGATATTGGTGGCATGATCGCCGATTCGTTCGAGGTTCTTCGTGACAAGAATCAGCTCGAACGCGGGATAAACCACGGCGGAATTTTCCATCATGTAGGTGAGCAGTTCGCGGAAAATCTGGTCGCGAAGATTATCGACCAGGTCGTCGCGCATGAGAACGGACTTGGCGAGCTCGTCATCGCGGCGGATGAATGCAGCGATGCTGTCACGAACCATCCCTTCCGCAAGATCACTCATACGAGGCAGATCTACGTAAGGCTTCACCTGCGGGTGGCGGAGGATTCGCAAGGCGGATTGCGCGATATTAACGGCCTGGTCGCCAATGCGCTCCAGGTCGTTGTTGATGCGCGAGGTGGCCAGAATAAAGCGCAAATCCACGGCCATGGGAGCTTGCAGTGCGAGGAGCTGCATCACGCGATCATCGATTTCAATCTGCATATCGTTGATCGCTTTTTCGCCTTCGAGAACCTCTGTCGCGAAGGCTTCGTTCTTTTCAAAGACCGCCTGGACTGCGCGATGGACGGCGTGTTCAGAAAGGCTGGCCATCCACAGTAGCCGCTCTTTCAGCTCCTCGAGATCATGTTCAAAATGCCTTTCCATTGATGCTCCTGTGCTCGCAGATCTATTACCCCTCCACTCCGTTCTTACGCTTAGCCCGCGCAGGCGTCTGATATTTTCTCTAGCCGAAACGGCCGGTGATATACGCCTCCGTGCGCGGGTCGCTTGGCGTTGTGAAAAGCTTGGGCGTCTTCTGAAATTCGATGAGGTGGCCCTCCAAAAGGAAGGCGGTGAAGTCGCTGGCGCGGGCAGCCTGCTGCATGTTGTGAGTGACGATCACGATGGTGCACGTCGGCTTCAACTGGAACAGCAGCTCTTCAATCTTGGCGGTCGTGACAGGATCTAGCGCCGAACACGGCTCGTCCAGAAGCAATACTTCCGGATCGACGGCCAAGGCCCGCGCGATGCAGAGCCGCTGTTGCTGGCCGCCGGACAGGGCGTAGGCAGACTTGTGAAGCTGATCCTTGACCTCTTCCCAAAGAGCCGCGCGACGGAGGCTGTGTTCCACGGCGTCCGAGATTTTCTCTTTGCTGCCGTTGATACGAAGGCCGTAGGCGACGTTGTCAAAGATGGACTTCGGAAACGGGTTTGGCCGCTGAAAAACCATGCCGACACGGCGACGCAACTTGACGACGTCCATATCAAGCACATTGTCGCCGTCGAGGAGAATTTTCCCTTCGAGGCGGGCATGGCGAACGGTTTCGTTCATGCGGTTCAAACTGCGCAAGAAGGTGGATTTTCCACAGCCGGAAGGGCCGATCAGAGCCGTCACTACATTCGTGGAAATCTCCAGGTCGATTCCGTGCAACACTTCCTTGGAGCCATAAAAGACCTTGAGTTTTACCACCTTGAACCGAAGCGAACTGCTCGCTACCGCTGGGGACTCGGGCGGCTTAGAGAGGCTCGGCGGCGCGTCGCGCGGGTCATCCGGCTGCCTGTTCATGTTCTCGGTTTCCGCGTTTCTTACGGGACTCACGCTGGCCATCGCTTTCTACCTCGCGACTGAGGTTTTACGCGCGAGAACCAAGCGCGTGCCAATGTTAACGACCAGAACCAGCCCGAGCAACACCAATCCCGCAGCCCAAGCCTGTTCGTGCCACTCCTGATAAGGGCCGGTTGCGTAGATATAAATCACCATCGGCAGAGAAGCGATCGGCTGATTCCAACCGGGGCTCCAGAACTGGTTGCCAAAGGCGGTGAAGAGCAGTGGCGCCGTCTCGCCAGCCACGCGCGCCAGTGCGAGCATAATACCCGTAATGATACCAGAAGCGGCCGCCGGCACAATTACGGTCAGAATCGTTTTCCATTTGCTCGCTCCGAGCGCCAACGCCCCTTCCCTGAGCGGATTAGGAACCGCGCGAAGGAACTGCTCCGTGCTGCGAACGGTGATGGGGATAGTCATCACGCCGAGGGCAAAGCCTCCAGCCAGGGTGGAAAAGTGACGCATCGGAACAACCACGATGCTATAAGCGAAAATCCCGATGACAATCGAAGGGACGCCATTCAGCAGATCCGTAGTGTAGCGCACTACGAAGTTCATCGTTTTCCCACTAAATTCAGCCAAGTAGATGCCCGCTAAAACCCCGACCGGCACTCCAAACAGCATGGCCAAAAACAAAAGCTTGGCGCTGCCTACAATCGCATTGGCCACGCCACCCCCGGTTTCACCAACTGGAGTGGGAAGCTTGGTGAAGAAATTCCAGCTCAAATCTTTTCCGCCGTTGTAAACGAGATAACCGAGAATGAAGAAAAGCACCGAAACTGTGATGAGAGTGCACAGACCTGTAAGGCTCAGCATTGTGACGTTCAGAGTCTTACGCCAGATGGTGCGGAGGTTCATGCGGGTGCGCCTCCTCCGCGCTGTTCGGTAGCGACAATGAGCAGCCTGGCCAAACCATTCAGAATGAACGTGACCAAGAACAGAACAAGCCCCAGCTCAATCAACGCCTGAAGATAAAGAGCGCCAGTCGCTTCCGTGAATTCGTTTGCGATCACCGCCGCGATCGAATAGCCCGGGGCAAGGAGAGATGCGCTGATTCGCGGGTCGTTGCCAATGACCATGGTGACCGCCATCGTTTCACCCAGAGCGCGGGCCATGGCGAGAAAGATGGATCCGGCGATCCCCGTACTAGCGAAAGGAACGACGACGCGGATCGTCGACTCCCAGCGAGTTGCTCCGAGAGCAAGAGCAGCTTCGCGCTGATCCACGGGTACGGCCATGAGCACTTCACGCGATACCGATATGATGAAGGGAATAATCATGATCGTCAGAACCAAGCTAGCGGTCAGCACCCCGAGACCGTAACTCGGCCCTTTAAACAGAGGCAAAAAACCCAATGTGGATTCGAGGAACGGCCCCAGAGCAGTGCGCACGAAGGGCACAACCACGAAGATTCCCAGAACGCCGTAAATTACGCTCGGCACAGCAGCCAGAAGGTCGATGACAAACGCAAGCATATCGGAAGCGCGGGGCGGGGCTAGTTCGGCCAGAAATATGGCCGCGCCGACGCCCAGGGGCACGGCAATGATCAGAGCGACCACCGTCGTGATCACGGTGCCGTAAAGGAATGGCAACGCGCCGAAGTGGTTGAAGACCGGATCCCACACACTGGTGACGAAAAATTTCCAGCCAAACGTATGGCGCGAAAGAGCAGAATTGATCCACAGCTCATACACCAGAACGCTGGTGATCAAAATAATTCCGGCACCGAAGATGAGAGTCAGCAGGTGAGCAATTTCGTCCCCTCCGCGGAGGCGAGCTACAAAATCACGAACCTTACCGCGTGGTGCCGGGTAAGGTTCGTGACCAACCGCAGGGTTAGACGAAATACCCATCGCTATTGAATTTCCGCAATGTGCCGCATTTCAATCGCGACGACAGCCTTCGGCAAACGAGCATAATTGAGAGCTTCTACCGATCCCTGACCGTCGGTTAGCATCCAGTGCAGGAAATTCTTGACTGTCTGACGTTTTGCCGAGTCCGCGATCTTTGCAGGAATCAAAAGATAAGTGAAACTACAAATCGGATAGCTCTCCGGCCCGGGCGCATCAGTGATGGAGATGCGAATATCCCGTTCCATTCTGGCTGCCACGCCGCTGGCTGCATCGGTCACAGTCGCCAAGCTGGCCTTCACGAACTTGCCTGAAGAGTTCTGCACCAAGCCGTAACCCATATGGTTCTGGATGGCGTAGATTAGCTCGACGTATCCGATTGCATTGGGTGTTTGTTCTACGACGCCTGAAACTCCTTCGTTGCCCTTGCCGCCCAATCCCACAGGCCAATTGACCGAGGTGTTGCTGCCCACGCGGCTTTTCCATTCGGGGCTGACCTTAGAGAGGTAATCGGTCCAAACAAAGGTCGTGCCGCTACCGTCGGAACGATGCACGACAATGATGTCGTTAGCAGGCAAATTAACACCCGGATTGCTGCCGGCGATTTCGGGGTCATTCCACTTGGTTATCGTTCCAAGATAGATGCCCGCGAGCGCTTTGGGAGTGAACTTCAAGACCGCGCTCACACCAGGAATGTTGTATGTGGGAACGACCGCGCCGAGGACCGTCGGGAACTGGATGATCTTGAAATTGAACGTCGAGAGAAGCTGATCGTTCAGCGGCATGTCTGAGGCGCCGAAATCCACGGTGCCGGCTTTAAGCTGCTGGATTCCCCCGCCGGAGCCGATGCTCTGGTAGTTGATCGAGACATCTGGATGGAGCTTGTGGTAGTCGTCGAACCATTTGGAATAAATGGGATAAGGAAAAGTGGCACCCGCCGCGTTCATAGTCTGTGCTTTCGCCATGCCTACGAACACGATTAACGCAAGAAGAATGGCTGAGGCCTTATATGACTTCATCGAATCCTCCTAAATTATAGGTGAATCGTGCTGCCGCCGGGTTGCAACCCGTTACCGCCCGATGAAAATACGCGCCAAACAACGCACCAAAACCTCTGTCCGAATGCCGCATCCGGTTAGGGCAAACTCCTCGTTTCTAGGAAGAGCCTGGAGGCATCTTCTGCCCCCAAGCTCAGCAAGCTAGGCCCGTCGGCCAAGGGTTACGGCAGGTCATAGCGCAAGTCGGCGAAGGCCATGCCGAGGTGCGCGCTCGCCGCTCCACCTGGATTGCTGCCAGTGGCAGCGGTAGCCGCATCAGCCCAGGGATTCCGCGACAGATAGGAAATCTGGGTAATCAGCTTCAAATCGCCGTAATTCGGATTCTTCCAAAACGTTTGGACGAGACCGATGGTGCCCTCCTGGATCGTGCGATTCTGGTTGTTTGCTGAACCAGGGTAGCCGTAGCCCGTATAAGTGGTCGTGCCTCCTGTTCCGGTCGTTGCTATGAAGTCGCGGCCGAAATACGCGCCGCCATAATAGGCGTACAGCAAGCTTTTCTTGACCGTCGCCTCGATTCCGCCGATGCCCGAACCGGCGTGGAGAGGTGAAGGGACGAAATTCCCAGCGCCGTTGACGTCAACCGCAAAATCAGGACCCAGCTGGTAGATGTAACGGCCGCCGCCATCGCTCCAGAAGGTGTTCGCAATCAGGTGAACGCCTTTGGCGACCTCGAGATTCGCATTGACCGAACCTCCGCCGCCGGATGTAGTAACGTTTCCGAGGCCGACCGTATTCAAGCGGAAAGCCCGGTACACACCGGCGACTTCAACGTGAAAGTTACGGCCTCCGCCGTTCGGATGGGTGTCAAATGCCAACTTTGAAATGATGTCCGGGGCCTTATTGGGCGTCTTCGAGTTGCCGCCCGAGTCATCCACCTGCGCGGTGTTAAATCCGGTCGGAAACGTAACCAATCCTCCGGTGTATTGCTCGGGATCTTCGAGTGCGAATCCCCAAGCTACGTTGTCCTTTGGATGAAACACAATCCGCAGGCCGGGATCTCGCAGCCAAACCAAGCCCACTTGGTAGTTCGTATCCATGTCTTGGGAGTAAAAGATGTCCCCCGGCATGGGAGAGAGGCCGACGCGATTGGGAGTCATCAAGCTCCATGACTGGCCGGCAAGAACTTCGATCTTGCCTCTGTGAACATCGACCCAGTAGAGGCGCATGCGCAGCGTGTAGGCGTGACTGCCGATTTCAACGTTGGCTGCCGCGTTGCCCAGGAAGTCAGCCTCCAGGTAGCCGCGGACCTTAAAATCGCCTCCGGGATCGGCGTCAATTTTCATGCCGATTCGCGAGTTCTGTGCGCTAAAGCGCAGTTCGGAAAGTTCGCCCGCTGGCGAGGCAGCGTTGAACGGAATGCTGCCGAAGCTGGTGCCGATTCCGCTGCCAACGTCGGTCGAACGGAAGACTGACGTGAAGTCCATAAAGCCCAGAGGGGAAAACTCGGCACCGCCAATCTTGAAGTAGAGGGGCGACTGACCGCCCTGGTCCATCTGAGCATCGGAGTGCGAGAACGTTGCCGCTCCGTCAGCCGTCTCGTCTGGAGAAGTGGAAAGCTTCGCGGTTGAAACCTGAGTTACCGGCGATGGATTCGCCGATGAACTTTCCGTCTTCTGCTGCCGGAGTGGTGCCGCAGTCGTGTCCGCAGTCGCAGCCGTTGCTGACGTCGTTGCGGCCGTGGCCGGAGCAACCGAGGAAGTTTGGGCGACGGGTGTTTTTTTGGTTGTGCTGCTAGCCGGGGCGGTCGCAGCGGTGGCGCTGCCGCTGTCTGAGGACTTTGCAGTCTGGTCCCCGTCCGTTCGTGCAAACGCGGATGCTGCGAATAGAATCACTGCCAACGAGCTGAGCAAGATGCGCTTCATTCACTCCTCCTTGAGGATTTCAGTAATTTTTGCATCGGCCATTTCGACTGGGAAAATTGCGAAAACCCGCCGCCGAACATCTCCTCGCGCCGTCCGCAGTCCCGATTGCCGCGAGAGAGGGCTGGCGCCGGGGTGACGCCAGCCATTCGAGGTGACGCAGCAGATCCATTTTGTCCCTTGCGATGTGGGGTGAGGTTCAAGACCTGCTCCGTACGGCGCAGGGAGAGTGCCAGGGGACTTTGAATGCGGCGTGAGAGGCATGTGAATATTGTGTTACATGTCCTCGCGGTTGGCAGCTAAACTACTGATATTAAAGCAGTTCGCTTTTCCGTGACGAATGTCGAGCCCATGCAGCCAGAAAACCACGTCTTCTGCGATATTCGTCGTGTGATCCGCGATGCGTTCCAGATTGCGAATGGCCAAGACAAACTGCATGTTCGCGGCAACCGACGACGGGTCTTCCTTCATTTCAGACAATAGGCGCTCAAACATGCGATCCCGAAAATCATCGACTGCGGGCTCTGCCTCTAGAACCTCATTTGCAAGAGTGATGTTGCGGCACGTCAACGCGCTCAAGCAGCGGCTCACCATGCTTCGCACCGAAGCGCTCATCGGCTCAAGCTCCAGCGGTGCCGCCACGTCCGGCATCTGCGAGAGGGAGATGACGCGCTGAGAAATGTTGACAGCGAGGTCCGCCATGCGTTCAAGGTCATTATTGATTTTCAGGCAGGCGACGATGTGCCGAACCTCATGTTCCGAGACACCGCCTTCGCGGAGAACGCGGATGGCATGATCATCAATGATGATTTCCATTTCGTTGATGCGCGGCTCGGTGAGAAATACGCCGCTGGCAATCTCACCGTTGCGTGTCAACAGTGCCTCAATCGCGCGGTTGACGGAGCCTTCGACGGTGCGGGCCATGGAAACGAGATAGCTCTCCAACGCGGTTTGGTAAATACTGCCGGGGCCAGTGGCCGGAGAAGCCATTTTCCCTCCGTGGATCCAGAATCCAAGCCGAGCGGTCTCACCTGGCTGAATTCCGCAGGAATGGTTGTTACGCGCAGAGTCTGCGCGATCTGCTTTGCAAGCAGATGAAGAATCTATGAATTCCTCGAGAGTTCGGGAGGCACGGACGGTTGAACAGGCACGGAAAAATGAAATGCGGAGCCGTTCCCGACCTCGCTTTCAACCCAGATCTTCCCGCCGTGAGCCTCCACGACGTGCTTCGCAATCGCAAGACCGAGACCCGTGCCGCCCACTTCCCGGGAGCGAGCGGCATCGACGCGATAGAAGCGCTCGAAGATGCGGGGCTGGTCGGACTGGGGAATGCCAATGCCTGTATCCGATACGGTCACGACAGCGAAGCCGTCATCGACCGCAGCAGTTACGTCCACGCGGCCGCCAGCGGGCGTGTACTGGATGGCGTTGTCGAGCAAGTTGCGCAGAACGTCGCGCAGAAGGTTCGCGTCCCCGCGTACGCGAGGCAAATTGGGAGGTAAATCAGGCTCGGTGATGGTGAGCTTTTTCTGAGCCGATGCAGCCCGCGCTGCCTCGATGCCACCGTCGACAAGCAGTTTTAGGTCGACCGGCTGAAAGTCCGCGTTCATCTTCCCTGCCTCGATTTGCGAAAGCCTGAGAAGATCATTGCTCAGACGAGCCAATCGGGCAGCGTGATTGCCAATGATTTCGACGAAGCGCCGATTATTAGCTCTGTCTTCCAGCGCGCCGGTCAGTAGGGTCTCCGCGAATCCCTGAATGGCAGTGAGCGGGGTACGAAGCTCGTGGGAAACGTTGGCGACGAAGTCTTTTCGAATCTGCTCCAGGTGGCGGAGTTCTGTGATTTCGTGAAGCACGATGACCACGCCTCGCGAGGCCGATGAAGGCGAACCGGCCTGCGCTCCCGCCGTCTCAAACGGCGTAATGGGAGCAACAGTGGCGGAGAAATTGCGCGGGCGCGCTCCGCCAAAGGAAATCTCGCCAATCAAAGTCTTGCCGGTGGCCAGCGCCTCAGGGATTAATTCGAGGACGTCAGGCTGGCGTATGACTTCGATTGCGGACCGGCCTACAACATCCCGCACATCAACGTTCCAGATCCTAGCGAATGCTTCATTGCAGAATACCAGGCGCGATTCGGCGTCGACGGCCGCCACGCCCTCGGCCATGCTGCGAAGAATTGCGGCGGAACGATTGCGCTCGTCGGTGAGGGACCGAATCGTGGCGCTAAGCCTCCCGGCGGTTTCGTTCAGCTCCGCCGCCAGCTCGCCCAATTCGTCGTTACCGGGCTCTCCGTGCAGAGAGCGGAAGTCTCCTGCCGCAACGCGGCGAGAGAATCCCTTGAGGTTTTCGATCCGACGCACGAATCCTCGAGAGAACAGCAAAGAGACACCGACGCCGGCGATCAGAATTAACGCAGAGACCTTCCAAAGGGCATTACGAACGGAGGCGAGGGAAGTGCTGATGGGAGCCAGAGGAGCGGCGAGGCAAATAATTACTGGAGGCTGGGCTGGACGATCGAAACGAACAGCCCAATAGACCATATCGCGGTCCAGGGCGCGGCTATGCCGGACGAAGGCCCCTTGTCCTTGAGTCACAGCAGCGCGAAACTCGGGCCGATCGGAGTGATTTTCCATCGTTTCGGCGTCATGGGCCGAATCGGCCAGCACTCGACCATCTGCGGCAATCAGCATCACACGGGCGCCATTTCGCGACATCGAGGAAGCCCAGGAAGCTAGCGCCGCATTATCGTCAAACTCCGGAGGGTGAGCGCGAGCAACCTGCGCGAGAGAGCTGAGCTGCTGTTCGGCAGCGCCAATATATTCCTGGCGGAGGATCTGGCCGACATAAAAATCCACGCTGATCAAGACGACAAACAGAAGGAACAGGTAAGTGAGGCCCAGCTTCCAGAAAAGACTAACTCGCGGCGGTTTCAAAGAGGTAGCCTGCTCCACGAACGGTCTTCAGATACTCCGGCCTTTCGGGGTTCCGCTCAACCTTTTCGCGTAAGCGGCGCACGTAGACATCCACGCTGCGCGGCGTGACAAAACGATCCGTGCCCCAAACGGCATCGAGCAACTGGTCGCGAGAAAACACGCGATTGGGGCGAGACGCAAGATAGTAGAGGAGGCGGAATTCGAGCGTGCTGAGCGGCAGGGTGCGGCCTTCGCGTTGTGCGCGGTACGAAATTGGATCCACACGGAGCGCCCCTATTTCAAGAAGTTTGGCCTCTTCGCCCGGCGGTTGAACACGCCTGAGAAGCGCCTTCACGCGAGCCACCAGCTCGCGAGGACTAAACGGCTTGGTGACGTAGTCATCGGCGCCAAGCTCTAGCCCGACCACACGATCCGCCTCTTCGCCGCGTGCCGTAAGCATCAGAATCGGCAGCCGACCGAGCCGGTCATCGCGGCGAATTTCCCTGCAAATCTCCAGGCCGGAAAGCTTCGGCAGCATAAGATCCAAGATCAGCAGATCGGGCGGTGATTTCCTGATTTGCGCCAGGCCCGTTGCGCCGTCACCGAACGCGGTTACCTGGTAACCGTCCTTCTCGAGATTATAACGGACCAATTCGACGATGTCTTTGTCGTCTTCGACAACCATTATGCGAGCGCGCAGAGGCATCTTCAGAGATGAGCATAGCGGAATGGGTTCGCGCCTTCAAGGCGGGGAAAGAATCGTTACAGTTTATTTATATAAGCCAGAGCGAAGCCTTAGTCGCCACATTCTGATGAAATAGTGAGCGATCCCGCTCAGGGGCCGCCTATAGCGCAACGTGGCGAGAGGGAGACAATGCAACCCGCAGAATTCGCTCCACTTCGTGCCTTTGGTAAGGATGACAGAGGAAATCGAAGGCGCCCGCGTTCATGGCCGCAAGATATTCGCGGTACTCGTTCCCGCATGACGGCGTGGAAACAATCACCACAGGTACTCCCGGCGTTTGCCGCCTGGCGTGCTTGACCAAGTCCTTGTAGGTGCCGTCTTCAAGTCCAAAACCGCAGAGGCAAGCGGCGACGCTGCTCGCAGCCAGAAGTCCCTTCGCAGCCTCGACGCCCTTTACCGACTCTATCTCGATTCCCTGGCCCTCGAGAATTCCTGTGAGCGCGTCGCGAACTTCTAAATCCCTGGTCGCAATCATCACGGTTGCAAAAGCGCAACCACGAGAAGACTCCGGCCAAACGTGACGTTCCGGCAGAACGGATTCCGTGCTGGTTGCCGCCATCATATTCATTGGATTGACCTTTCAGCGAATGTGATGGAGAAGAAGAGAGGAGCCGGCCCAGCCCTTCTGGCCTTGATCTCTCAAGGCGCCTCGACTCCCCTCCTCTTCCTCCAATCGAACGGAATTAGCATTCCGCGGGAGAATCATCTGCGCAGACGCGTCCGAGAACAATACGGTCGATTCGTTAGCTGCAACTGGGAATTTCCTGTAGGTGGCTCCGGTATTTCCGAATCCAATGACTTGACGGACAAAAAGCACAGGGCAAAGGCGGAAGGAAATCACATGTTACGGTTCGACGATCTGGTTACGGACCGCGTATCGGACGAGTTCACTTACCGTATGCAATTGCAGTTTGCGCATAATGTTGGCGCGGTGGGTCTCCGCGGTTTTCACGCTTATACACAAAGAAGACGCCACTTCTTTGCTGCTCTGGCCTTCGGCGAGGAGTTGCACGATTTCGCGCTCCCGGGAAGTTAGCCGGTCGGCGATCAGTTCCAACGGTTCAGAGTGAGCCGTCGCTGAGCTGAAATTGCTGAGAATCACCTCCGTAGCACGCGGAGTGAAAAACGGCTTGTGCTGCGCCAGAGTCTCAACCGCGGCCACCAAATCGCGATCAGAGTCCGCCTTGATCATGTAACCGCGAACCCCAGCATCTAGGATCTCTCGAATGAGCTGGTCGGAATAGTGCACCGACAATATCAGCACTTCGGCGTTCGGCGCCACTTTGCGAACGCGGCGCGCAGCCTCGATGCCGTTCAACTCGGGCATGCTGATATCCATTATCACGATATCCGGCTTCATCTCCTCGGCTTTGGAAACCGCTTCGCGCCCCGTGTGCGCCTCTGCGCAAACCTCCCATCCCGGATGGGAGTGCAGCAGAGACTTTACGCCGCGTCTCATCAGGTCGTGATCGTCCGCAATCAGGATGCGAAGGTTTTTCATTCTCGTTCTCGACCGATGTATTCCATCCTTTCAACCGCTGGCGCCAAGAGCGCGAAAGGGCGAGCGGCCATAACAGAATCCTGTGATTTTATCCTTAGTTCTTTGTCAGAACCGTGTCCAAAATACTGGATTGCCACTCGCGCAAAACAACTAGGAATTGAACTGCTGCGAGATGCGGTCATACATTTCCCCAGGCTCACTTGCGTCTGCAAACGCAAGGATAGTATCGTCTTTCGAAAACCGTCAAAGCAACAGCCACTGGCTGCCGAAAGTGCCTCTCTAGCTCCTTCTGACATGCGTCTAGCATCTTGGCTAGGTATGCTCGGCCTGCTCGCACCGTCAGTTCATTCGATCCGCAAGGCACTCGCGCAATTGCTGTCGCGCGCGCAAGAAACGTGTTTTCACGGCTGATTCCGAGAGATTCAGAATCTTCGCCGCTTCTTTGGTTTGACGCTCCTGAAGTCCGAGCAACCAAACGACTACGCGGGACGAGCTCCGCAATCCATCGATGGCTTCCCTCAGTACGCGCTGCGCTTCACTTCTCGTATACAACGCATCGGGATGCGAAGAGTCACCTGCGCACAGCATTTCGAGCGGGTTGGGGCTGCCGGGACCGGGGTCGTACGACAAATGAAAACTCTCCGAACGGCGCTTGCGTACCTTCATTCTCGCTTCGTTAATCGCAATACGGATCAGCCAGCTGGAAAAACGCGCGTTTCCGTGGAACTGCTCGATGTGCGCATAAGCCTTAAGCAAGGTTTGCTGCGTCGCGTCTTCAGCGTCTTCCCGATTGGCCGCAATCTTCAAGGCAACGTGGTAGGCCTTTCGCATGTACGGGCGGACGAGTTTCGAAAAAGCGCCGCTGTCCCCGTTGCGCGCCTGCATGACCAGGAGCATTTCATCTTCGGGCCGGAATTCAGTCTGTGTTTCGACTGCTGGCTGGGGCTTGGCCGCGGCATCTTTTTTCTCAGCTTGCACAAGTCACCTCGTCTACTGACTTGGAACTTCCAAAATGGACGGCTCGCCACTCCTGCTAGTGATCGTGAATCGCCAAAGCGGGGACCGACGGTTGAAACAGCAACTGGTATGAACTGCGTCATCATCTTCTGAACTCCCGAAGACACTTCGACCGTAACCCACGCAAAACTCATGGTCTATCCGAGGCATGCTGTAACTTCTGTTGGGTATTGCTGTATGCCGAAGGGTATTCCACCCACGCTGCTTGTCGTGTACTTTCCGAAGGTTCCCCTGCAGTTCTACTCACAAATGTACACGGAACAACTGATTGTCGCGCCGCAAAACGCCTTCTATGCTGCTTGAGTCATGTATTTGAAAGACGGCCGCAGGACGGCGCCCCGCCCACGTTCGACGACCTTGCCCTAGATCATCAGAGCCTGAGTCCACGTGCTCAATCGGCTCTACGAAGTTCTTAAAGTTCGCACGGAGGAGGCAAAAAGCCATGAAATTGATGCGTCGGATGCTTACCGCGATGGTCGCGATCGTACTGATTGGGTCGACAGTTCGCGTGTGCGCAGCAGACACAAGAGATACGGAAGAGAAGCGGCTGCGAAACTCGGGCCGTGTGCTCGGCGAAATCATGAACATTCCTGACAACATTCCCCGAGACCTGCTCGATAGAGCCCGTTGTGTTGTGGTCATCCCATCGGTTTTGAAGGCTGCTTTCGGGGTTGGCGGAAGCTACGGACGCGGCGCCATGGTCTGCCGCACGGGCCCCGATTTTAGAGGGCCGTGGGGCGCTCCGTTGATGATGGTACTGGAAGGAGGCAGCTTTGGTTTCCAGATCGGCGGACAAGCCACAGATTTCGTGCTGCTTATCATGAACGACCGCGGCGCACACAGTCTTCTTCACAGTAAGGTGAAGCTCGGCGCGGATGCGACAGCTGCCGCCGGCCCGGTGGGGCGAGCCGCCGAAGCCGACACCGACGCCTACATGCGGGCGGAAATACTAACCTACTCGCGAGCCCGGGGCCTTTTCGCCGGTATCTCATTAGAGGGCGCGACGTTGCATCCGGACCATGACGGCAATGAAGCGCTCTACGGTCACGGCCTCAGTCCCGAGGACATCGTATTTAGACACCCGGTCACTGTGCCAGCGGCAGCCGATCAACTCGTTTCCCTTCTCCAAAGAACTTCTCCGCAGGAGAGAGCCGAGCGTTAATTCACCTCCGCGGAACCCGAAGATCCTGGCAGGCTCAGCGGCTTGCACGCCGGCCGCTGAGTCCGACCAGCGGAACCCGCCACGCTCGACGAATCTCTCGACGGCAGCTGATCATAGAGAACTATCCTCATCGCCAGGGACCTCGTACGAAAAATTTCTTCAGAGAAGGGCCAAACGATCATTGCGCAACCTGAAGATCTTCCTGATTCGCCGCGGCATTATGGTGGGGCTGGGGAGAGTCGAACTCCCGACACGCAGTTTAGGAAACTGCTGCTCTATCCGTCTGAGCTACAGCCCCGATCATCGGTAGCCTAAGGTTAGCATATTGCCAAACAGTTGCTTCATCTAGCCTCGCCGTACCATGTACATTCAGAATACGCTTCACACAGTTACAAACTTGAGCCTGCCGCTGACGGCTGTTAGCATAGTCAGTTAGCATTTCCGCGCCGATTGGCTACTGGCGCGCTCGCAATGGCTATGGCGACTCGCACGAAAATCAGGCGCCGTCTGCTCGCCGCCCATCGGGCGGTGCGGAGCTGGCGCATGATTGCCAAGGCGCTGCTCTCCACCAAGCATCCGCTCCTCGCGCATGTCATCCCGATGCGCCGTTGCAACCTCTCCTGCACATACTGCAACGAGTATGACGATTTCTCGAAGCCCGTGCCGCTTGAGGAAATGGAACGCCGCATCGATCGCTTGGGCTCTTTCGGCACCTCGGTAATCACCATCAGCGGAGGCGAGCCGCTGCTCCATCCCGATCTCGACGAAATCATTCGCCGCATCCGCCACAACGGCATCATCGCCGGGATCATCACCAACGGCTACCTTCTGACTGCCGACCGCATCGAGCGGTTCAATCGCGCGGGCCTCGAATACTTGCAAATCAGCGTCGACAATGTCCAACCCGACGATGTGTCCAAGAAGAGCCTCAAGGTTCTCGATCAGAAATTGAAGCTTTTGGCCGAGCACGCCGATTTTCACGTCAACATCAATTCCGTCTTGGGCAGCGGCATCAAGCGTCCGGATGATGCGCTGGTTGTCGCGCGCCGCGCCGTCGAGCTTGGTTTCTCCTCGACCGTCGGCATCATCCACGACGGCAACGGCCAGCTCAGGCCGCTCGACGCGCACGAACGCGAAATTTTCGAGAAAGTCATGACCCTCGGAAAACGCTCCTTCTCGCGCGTCAATTCCTTTCAGCATAATATCGCCGCCGGACGCGAAAACAATTGGCGCTGCCGCGCGGGATCGCGTTACCTCTACATTTGTGAGAACGGCCTGGTCCATTACTGCTCGCAGCAGCGTGGCTACCCGGGCATCCCGCTCGCCGAGTACTCCGCCGAGCGCCGGCATCGCGAGTACTACACCAAGAAAACCTGCGCGCCGAGATGCACGGTTTCCTGCGTCCATCAGGTCGCCGTGCTCGATAATTGGCGTGGCCCCCAAACCATCGCTTCCGACGGCGCCGCTGACGACCCACAACCCCTCGTCCACATTGCTTAGCGACGGTGCGCGAGATTGACCCGCGACGCTTCGAGGGCTTCGGTTTAAGGCTGTTCGCGCGTTCTGGAATGCGCTATAGTGGTGGCTGCCTTCACTATTTGTTCGCCTAAGGGGCCTGAGGAATGGCACTGCTCGCGGCAATCGTTCTGATCCCCTCGATTCTGCTCGTCATTGCCCTAGTATGGCTTCTTGCGCGCCGCCAGAGCACTGCTAACAGTGACTCGAGCATCTTACGCCAGGACGTGCAAACGGCCCTCATGGCCCACTCCCAGGCGGTAAACAGCCAGTTGAACCAGGTCACGCAGACCGTTCTTCAGCAGCTAGGCCAGGTGAACTCATCGCTTCAAGATGGCCTTGCGAGCTCCGGGAAGTTGGTCTCTCAGGCCCAGGCGGCGGTTGCCAGCGAACTGCGCAATTCCCAGGAAGTTCTTAGCCGCGTCGGCAAGCAGCTCGGTGAGATTCAGCAAGCCGGACGCGACCTCTCGAATGCGACACAGACTCTGCAAAGCGTCCTCGGCGGCGCGAAAACGCGAGGCTCTCTGGGCGAAGTCGCGCTCGAAACCCTGCTCGCCGATGCCCTGCCCTTCAGCGCCTATGAAACGCAATACCGCTTCTTAACCGGTGCCATCGTCGACGCCGTAATTCGCACCGGCGACAAGATGATCGCCATCGATTCGAAGTTTCCTCTCGAGAGCTACCGCCGATTGATTGATTGCGGCGAAGAAGCCCGGAAGGAATTTTTTCAGGCTGTGCGCAAGCACGCGGAATCCATCGCCGAGAAATACATCCTGCAAAATGAAGGAACCCTCGACGTGGCACTGATGTTCGTTCCGTCCGAGGGCGTTTACTACGAACTGCTGATGACTTCTGACGCGAAGCTGGGACGGCTCGATGACCACTGCCGCAGCAAAGGGATTTTCGCCGTCTCACCCAATACCTTGCATGCTTACTTGAGCGCGATTCTCATGGGCCTGAAGGGCATGCAGGTCGCCGAAAACGCCCGGCACCTTCTCGCCGGACTCGCGGGCTTGCAAGCTCAAATTGATTCCTTCGCGAAGATTTACGACACGCTGGGCGGGCACCTGCGCCACGCGCAACAGTGTCACGACGAAGCCGGCAACAAGCTGGATCGTTTACAGGGCAGCGTGGAGCAGATGGCTCAGGGTGTGCTTCCCGAAACTCCGGCGCGGGCGCTTGAGGCCGCCGCGAAACCGTGACAGTGTTTCTTCCGCAATTCATTCACCATCGAGCGCACGCAACGCCGCACGAATCAGCGTTTGAAAATCTTCCGAGCCGTCTTGATTTGCAATCTCCTCTAGGCCATTCCGTATCTTCGCCACATCAACGTTGGTTCCGCGAAGATTCTTTAAGATGAATCCTACGCGATTCGCGGATCCTGGCTGTGCGATTTTCCGTGCCGCTTCCAGAAAATCGCGCGCAACCGGCACGTTCGCCACTACCGAAGTATTCTCCAGGCTCACGGCATAGGAAAACGGCCCGGCGCTCATTCCTTTCAGTTGAATAACCGCAACATTGTCCGCTCCGCCGCTAGTGCGAACACGCTCCTCAATGCCGTGCAGAAACCGCGCCACCTGCGGACTCATATTTCGAATTTCCAGGTCGAGAGCCTCGGTTGTCCCCTGCGCGCGCAACGTAATCGTCGTCTTCTTGCCCCTGCGAATCTGCGCGTCAGAGGGATTCGCCGGAACCACGTCGACCAGCGTTATTTTTGTCTTGATCTCCATCGCTCCTTCGAGCATCACCAATGGGGCCGGCCCAGGCGGGGCGTTCGCGGGCGGCATCACAATCAGTTGAACCGGCGACGACGCCAGAACCAAGATGTTTCTCCCGCCGATTTCGATTCGATTTCGATCCGCATCGCCCTCGAAAACTTCGCCACCGATAGCGAAGCAATTCCCAAGCGATACGACTGGGGGAATTCGCGCCGATTGCAAAATCTCCGCGCCTGAGCCCTTTGGCAACAAGTCCGCGACCTGGCGCGCTTCTGTTCCAGGAATGCGCGCAAACATCAGTCCTGCTTCTGGCGGCACCAAAAAATGGGCGCGCCCGCTTTCGTCCGTCGTCACCACTTCTCCGCTAGACAGCACCACCTTCACGTTCGGCGCAACGTGCCCGTCCCCGGCCAGCACTGCCAACGTCGCCGGCCGCCCCGCCACAAGCTCCAGCGGCAGCACAATCGTCTGCTCCGCAGGCTGGGCAACACTCCGAGTACTGCCGTTCTGCCCTGGCGTGGTTGCGGCAAACACCACCAGCGAAAAGCCAGCCACGGCCAATCTCGCATTCGCTTTCACGCCCATTTCCCGGTTCTACCTTGCCTCCTTAATATTCGACGCCCCAATCACCTGCTCACAACCGGCGCCCGGTCGTTTCCGCCGAAGAAACCACGCCCTTCACGGTTGTTGAAGTGCCATTCCCCGTTTGTTAGCCTAACTCCCATCCGCGCCTCTCAGGGCAATCCGTCCGGTCGAGACGCGCGTCGCGATTCCGGCTCATGAGCCACCGGAAAACTCCCAGCTTCTTCGGCGTCATTCCCGCCTGGTGGAAACACAAAGGCTCGCTGGCCATCAGTCTCGCCGTCACCGCGTTCGCATTCTACGTATATTTCGCCGCCTTCATCGGCGAACGCCCCACGCCTACGTTCGATTTTGTCTCCCGCCTCGAGCTGAACAGCCTGGATACCCGCTTCCTGTTCCGCGGCCGAAGGCATCCCGATCCGCGCATCATCATCGTCGATATCGACCAGCGCTCGCAGGAAATTCTCGGCCGCTGGCCGTTTCCTCGCAACTCGTTTGCTAAGATGCTCGATAATCTCCGCGCGGACGGCGCCAGCATCGTCGCCTTCGATATCACCTTCAGCAAGCCCGACGATACTCTCGCGCCTCTGCGAATATTGCGCGACCAGTTCGCCGCCGAACAGAAGCCCGGCCAAGCGAGCAACCCGGCACTCGGGGCTATCGACGGTCTCGAAAAAACCTACAATTACGACCAGCAATTCGCCAACGCCATTCAGAAGTTCGGCCGCGTGGTCCTCGGAAACTATTTCCTATACACCGAAGCCGACCTCCAGGGAGTATCTCAGCAGTCCCTGAAGCATTACGCCGGATTGATTTCCTTTTTTCCTTATCCACAGGTACGCGCGCTGAAATCATCGGGAGGCCCGGCCAGCTACATTCATTTGATACACGATTACGGCCAATTCGACCTCATTCCCAAAGGCGCGGAAGCAAATGAGGATTTGTTCACCGGAGCGCTGGCCAGCGACCGCGCCGGATCTGGGTTTTTCAACGTCGTGCCCGATCCCGATGGCGTCGTTCGCCGCGCATTGCTTGCAATTCCCTACGGCATGGACCCCAATCCTGCGAACTGGGATTTCTACGCCTCCATGGATGTGCAGGCCCTCCGCCTTTTCCTGAACCTTTCCGATCAGCAAACCGTTCTCGACTACGGCCAGGACGGCATCGTGGCCCTCGAATTTGGTCCTTACGCCACCGTCCATCCGGACCCCATCGGCCGCTTGATGATCAATTATAACGGCCCATCCCACACCTATCCGTACGTCTCCATCGCCGACGTTGCCAACGGAACTTTCCCGCGCGGAACATTCAAAGGCAAACTCGTCCTTGTCGGAGCCTCCGCGACGGGCATCGGCGATCTGCGCACAACTCCTTTTGGCGGGCTCGATTTTTCCGGAGTGGAAATCCACGCCAACGTCATCGACAACATTCTCAATCATCATTTCCTTTATCACGGCGCCACTCAAGTTTTCGCCGATCTTTTCGTCATCTTTCTTTTCGGAATCCCTCTTGGCATCTGGCTCGCTCTGGCGCAGCCGCGCTGGCTCTTCGCCGGACTATTGTTGCTCGTGCCGTTCACCGCACTCGTGTATTGGGCATTTCTCCACGGCTGGTGGCTCAACTTCATCGTGCCATCGCTTTTCACGCTCATTCCCAACGTGGGCCTTGTCGGCCTCTATCGCGTGCTCGTTGAAGAGGACGAGAAGAGGCGCGTGCGCGGCGCATTTCAGCAATACGTCAGCCCCGAAGTCGTCCGCCGCGTTCTCGATGATCCGAAGCTCGTCCAGCCGCGCAAAACTGACATCACCGTAATGTTCAGCGACGTTCGCGGCTTCACAACTCTCTCCGAGGCACTCGACGCCCAGGACCTCGCCTCCCTGCTCAACGGCTACCTCACGCAAATGACCCAAATCGTCTTTGCCAAGCAGGGCACGTTGGACAAATACATCGGCGACGCCGTGATGGCCTTCTGGGGCGCCCCCTTCGAGCAAGCGGACCATGCGGACAATGCCGCGTACGCCGCCCTCGAAATGATGGCGCGCCTCGCCGATCTGCGCCGTGAATGGCAGCAGCGCGGCCAGCCGCTCCTCGATATCGGCATTGGCATCAACACCGGCGTGGCTTCGGTCGGCAACATGGGCTCGGAGCTTCGCTACGGCTACACCGCTTTGGGAGACTCCGTCAATCTCGCCTCCCGTTTGGAAGGCCTCAACAAGGAATATTCCACTCACATCATTCTGTCCGAAACCACTTACATCGCTCTGCGCGACACTCACTTTCTGCTCCGCGAGCTAGACCTTATTCGCGTCAAAGGAAAATTGCTGCCCGTCACGATTTACGAATTGATGGGCCGCCGCGAAACCGCCGGCGATTTAGTGGAGCTGGCGCAGATTTTTACCAAAGGCCACGAAGCCTATAAACTTCGCGAGTGGGCGGAAGCAAAACGCTGGTTCGAAAGCGTCCTCTCGCGTTGGCCCGACGATGGGCCCGCTCGCGTTTTTCTCGGCCGCTGCGAAGAGTACCTGACTGAGGAACCGCCCGCCGATTGGGAAGGCATCTATGTCATGAAACACAAATGAACTTTACGTTCTGCTCTTGCCTGCGAGAAAACCTATCTCTTAATCAATCGTCGAGCCGCACCACAAACACCACCGTGCCATTCTCTCGCTCAATTTGATTCGCTAATTCGCGCGCTGCGGCCTCACTGGGCAGCCGTCCCGCGCGCACGCGGTAATAAATCCCACTCGGCGAATCGAATTCGGTAATGGTCACCGGCGTGTATTGCGCGCTGAGCTGCTGGCGCAAGCGCTCGGCGTTTTCTTCTACCTGAAACGCGCCCACCTGCACTCCGAAAAATCCGACGTTCGGATCCGGCCCGGCAACCACGTCCAGCCGGACTTCCGCCGTCCCAGGACCAACCATTCCGATCGCTTTCGCCGCCGAGTAGGACAAATCAATCACGCGATTCGCCACAAACGGCCCGCGGTCATTGATCCTCACGTTGACCTCCTTCCCGTTGTGGAGGTTCGTGACGCGCACGACGGCATTGAAAGGCAATGTCCGATGTGCCGCGGTCAACTGATACATGTCGTAGACCTCGCCATCCGACGTTCTTCGGCCATTGAACTGCGGGCCGTACCACGACGCTACGCCTTCCTCCGTGTATTCTCCCGGCACTGCGGACGGCGCAGCGCGATGCGGAGTCGCCGGTCGCTCCGGCGCGCTTCCCGGCGCCGTGGCTGCGGGTGCGGACGATTCAGGCGTGGTGGCCGGCGCATTCGCCACCGGCCGCCGCGCCGCGCAGCCGGCCGTGCTCCCCACAACGATCAGCGCCAAGCTCCCAAAGATTGCCAAAGGCTGGCCTAGCTTCCGTTGCTCCAACCATCGCTGTTTCAAAATTCCTCCGCGCCAACCTTTGCCTCTTCGCTTCCGCCCGTGTGATTTGGCGAATTTTCTGTATTATAGGAATGCGGTAACGCTGTCGCAAGGAAACCATTGCCACTTCCGCTTCGTTGGCGTTTGAAAATTGACCGGCTGCGCAGCAGCTTTTCCTCCTTGTTTCAGTCCCAGGAGAAGCAGGGGCGCCCGCGTCTGTGTCCCGCTTGCGGCACTCTGGTCGGCTCCACGGCCACTCGCTGCCACCAGTGCGGCACCAGCCTCACGTTTTCTATGGCGGCGATGAGCCGCTCGCTCGGCAAATACATGCCGGCCAGCGCTCCCGTCACGTATTTCATTCTCGGCGCCTGCTGCCTCCTCTACGGACTCAGTTTGCTGCTAACACTCCACTCTGGCGCTCCGATCACTTCGCAAGGAGGCGGCATTCTCAATGAGTTATTTGGCATAGGAAGTGTCTCCACCTACGTCCTGCTGCGGCTCGGTGCATCGATTCCGCTGTTGATGCCGTTTGGAATGCCGTCCGATCTCATTCAACCTTGGCGTTTCATAACTGCCTGTTTCCTCCACGCCAATCTCATGCACATAGGCTTTAACATGTGGGTGCTTATCGATCTCGCGCCCACCGTGGAAGAACTATATGGCTCGGCTCGTTTTCTGTTCCTCTACGTAGTCTGCGGAATTGGCGGATACATTCTGAGTTCGGCAAGTCCATTCATCACTCTCTTGAGGGTGCTCCATCTTGCAAGCACAGGAACTTCGATTGGCGCTTCTGGTGCGATTGTTGGACTGATCGGTGTTCTGCTGGCAATCACCTATCGCCGTCACGGCGCCGGCATGCAGCAGCTCCGCTCAATGATGTACCGCTGGATCGTTTATCTCGTTCTGTGGGGCCTTTTCTTTCCGGGTATCGACAACATGGCCCATCTGGGCGGCGGAATCACCGGATTCATCCTTGGAAAAATAATGCTCGATCGTCAGCCGGCCACAGCCTCTGAACAGAAGCGCGCCTACCTCTTGGGATGGGCTGCGGCTTTGGTCGTCCTATTCAGTTTCGGATTCATGATTCTGGCCGCACGCCACCTGCCGGCCCAGTGATCGTGACTCCCGCCTTCACAGCTTGCGTGCCACGGTGATGCTGTAGTGAAATCCGGAAAAAATCGTGAACGCCGCGACCAGGTAAATCAGCACGAAGCGTGTGTCCCGCAGCACCACGTTCGGCGATAGCGCCGCCAGGATCACCACCAGCACCAGCAAAATCTGAAACGCTGTGTTCAGCTTTCCATACACGCTGGGCGGAAACGTCATGTAGCCGACCACCAGCAAAATCACGGCGCAGGCGATCAGGATCAGCGCGTCCCTGCCCAGCACCAGAATCGCCAGCCACCACGCGATGCGGCCCTTGAACGCCAGCATCAGGTAGGAAGAAGACAGCAGCAGCTTGTCGGCAATCGGATCGAGGAACGACCCAAGTTGCGTTTTCTGATTGAGCCTTCGCGCCAGCACTCCGTCGAGCCCGTCGCTCAGTCCCGCCGCAATCAGCAGCGCGAGCGCCCAGTCGTAGCGGCTGTATCGAATGGCGATGATAAAAAACGGCAAGAATCCAAGCCGCAAGAAAGTCAACTGATTCGGAACCGAGAAGATTTGTTTTGTCATGGGATTTAGCTGGAACGATTCACGCAAACTGCGAGAGATAATCCCCCAGGGTCTGCCCCACTTTTAGCGCGAATTTCTCCGCGAGAGACGGGATGGAGCCGCGCGGCTCATCCAAAGCGATCCGCTCGACCCGCTGCATCGGGAAAAAAAGCGTCGGCAAGCCGATTCGCTCGCCCTCCGGATGCATCACCTGCCGGATGAAATCGTCGAACGAATTCAAATCGATTCCCCGCAGCGTCACTCCCGCCACGGAGACTTCGACCAGCTCGCCCCACAGCCTTTCCTTCGGGCTGTGCAAGCTCACCACAACAATCGAATGCGCCTCCATCATCACCCCGGGAAGCCTGCTGACGATGCTACTGCATTCCGCCCCCCCAGCGCACTTGCCTCCGAGACGAAAGTTTCCCCGCGCCAACGCTCACACCTTCATCGTCTGCAAGCTCGGCGACACGCGCAGGCGCGCCTCGGTCGCTTTTTGCACCATTTCCGGAGTAATTCCCGGCGCCACTTCGCGCAGCAGCAAACCATCCGCGGTCACGTCGATCACCGCCAGATCCGTCACAATCATTTTCACCACTCCAACCCCGGTCAGCGGCAACGTGCACTGTTTCATGATTTTCGGCTGCCCGTCTTTGTTGGTGTGCTCCATCGCGACGATCACGCGCTTCGCTCCGGCCACCAGATCCATTGCCCCGCCCATTCCTTTCAGCATTTTCCCGGGAATCGCCCAGTTCGCCAGATTTCCCTTCTCGTCCACTTGCAGCGCGCCGAGAACCGTCACGTCAATCCGTCCCGCGCGAATCATCCCAAACGAATCCGCGCTCGAAAAATAGCAGCAGCCCGGAATCTCCGTGATCGTCTCTTTCCCCGCATTGATCAGATCCGGATCCTCTTCGCCTTCGCGCGGATACGCCCCCACGCCGAGCATCCCGTTCTCCGACTGCAGCACCACTTCCACATTCGGCGGAAGAAAATTTGGCACCAGCGTCGGCAACCCAATCCCCAAATTCGCGTAATCGCCGTCGTGCAGTTCTTGCGCCACGCGGCGCGCGATGAATTCCCGCTTATCCATGTCCTTTGCCATAGTTTCGGTTCACATTCCCGCGAACTTAGTCCTTCCGCAGTGTCCTTTTCTCAATCGGCCTGGTGTAGTTCTCTCCCCGGAAAATCGAGTCCACAAAAATTCCCGGCGTATGAACGGCGTCCGGCGCCAGGCTGCCCAGTTCCACCAGCTCTTCCACTTCGGCAATCACGTGCTTTCCCGCCGTGGCCATCACCGAGTTAAAATTTCTCGCCGTCTTGCGGTACACCAAATTCCCCCACCGATCGCCTCGCCACGCCTTGATGAAAGCAAAATCGCCCCGCAGCCACGGCACCATCACATAGCTCCGCCCCTCGAACGTACGCGTCTCTTTTCCCTCCACCGCCTGCGTTCCATATCCCGTCGGAGTGAAAAATGCCGGAATGCCAGCGCCGCCGGCCCGCAAACGCTCCGCCAAGGTTCCCTGCGGGTTCAGCTCGACTTCCAGCTCGCCGCTCAGCGCCAAAGCCTCGAATCGTTTGTTCTCGCCCACGTAACTCGCGATCATCTTTTTCACTTGCTTCGATTCGAGCAGCCAGCCGATCCCGTAGTTGTCTGTCCCGGCATTATTCGACACCAGCGTCAAATCCCTCGTTCCCTTCGCCCGCAACGCGCGCAACAAATGCTCCGGCACTCCGCACATTCCAAATCCGCCCACCAAAATCGTCGCGCCGTCTTGGACGCCCTCGATGGCCGCCTCCGCATTCGCCACGCGTTTATCCATTGCTCTTCGCTCTGCTCGCTGGTTTGCCCGTTCGCCTTTCATCGTCGCGCGGCGCCGAATCCGCTTCGCGTAGCGCTTTGTACACTTTGTTTGCGCCGGCGAATTCCTGCTCCAGTTCCCGGCTCGTCAAATGCGTCCGCAAGAAATCAATCGCCTGCGCAGCGCGGTCCAGCGAACGCGCAATGTTTTCCGTATTGGTCATGCAAATATCCCGCCAGACTTCGTATGGGCTTCCCGCGGTCCGCAGCAAATCGCGCAACCCACTACCCGCGAGCGATAACGGCAGCCCAGTTTCGTCTGTCTCATCCGCAATCACTCGCGCCACCGCAATCGCCGCCAGCTGCGGCATCTGCGAAACCACCGCCATCGCCCAATCGTGCGTTTCCGCGTCGCTCCACACTGGCTCCGCGCCAATCGCTCGCAGCAGATCCTCAAATCGCTGCACTCTGAAGTCGCTTTCGTCCTTTCCGCGACCATCGTGAATCAAAACATAACGCTTCCCGCGGAATAAATCCGCGTCCGCGTGCTCGAATCCGCTCACTTCCCTGCCCGCAATCGGATGCCCGCCCAAAAACTTCGCCCCATCGCCAAACGCTTTCGCCGCCTCCTTGCACATCCGCGCCTTCGTACTACCCGCATCCGTCACCAGCGCCTGCGCATCGCATCGCGACGCAATCTCCGGTAGCATTTCAATCGCCGCACCAACTGGTAGCGCAACGTAAATCAAATCTGCGTCGCGGACTGCCCCGCCCAAATCCACCGAAGCGTCCCATCCATGTCCGCTCAATCGCAGCTTGCGCAAAACCTCCGGCCGGTCGTGCGCAACAATCGAAACGCCCGGCCGCGCTTTTTCCATCGCCGCGCCGAACGACGCTCCGATCAGCCCCGCTCCCAGGATCGCTACGCGCCGAAAGTCGCCAGCCTCGCTCATGTCCTAGCCTCTGCGGCTCACTCCATGTTTCGCGGCTTCTTTCAACATCCGCACACGCGTCGCCGCATTCTCCGCCGCTTCGTTCACCGACCCCGCCTTCTCAATCTCTGCAACCAGCGACGACCCCACCACCACCGCGTCCGCGATTCCGCCAAGGACGGTCACCTGTGCCGCCACCGAAATTCCAAATCCTACGGCAATCGGCAATCGTGCGAACTTTCGAGCGCGACGCACCATCGCCGGCAATTCCTCCGGCAGCGAATCCTTCGCGCCCGTCACGCCGGTGCGCGAAATCACGTACAAAAATCCGCTCGACACGCCTGCGATTCGTTTCAACCGTTCATCCGTCGACGTCGGCGCGGCCAGAAAGATCGTGTCCAGCCCGTTCGCATGCATCGCGCTGCGATATTCGCTCGATTCCTCGGGAGTCATATCCGTCACTAGCACCCCATCCGCGCCCGCCGCGGAAGCCTTCCTCGCAAAATTCCCGAGCCCCATCTGCAATATCGGATTGAAATAGCCAAACAGCACGAGCGGCACTTCCGTCTTTTTTCGCAGCATCGCCACCAGCCCGAGCACTTTTTCGAGCGTCGTCCCCGCTCGCAGCGCCCGTTCACTCGCGCGCTGAATCGTCGGGCCGTCCGCCACCGGATCGCTGAACGGAATCCCCAGCTCGATCACGTCCGCGCCAGACTCCGCAGCGCGCAAAACAATCGCTTCCGTGCCCTCGATCGACGGGTCGCCCGCCGTGAAATAGGCAATCAGCCCCAGCTCGCTTTTGCACGCGAGCTCCTCGAATTTTCGCCCAATCCTTGTTTTGAGTTGCGCCGCCGTGCTCGCCGGTTCAGACATACTTCGCCAAAATCTCCATATCTTTGTCGCCGCGCCCGGACAAATTCACCACGATAATTTCGCTCTTCTTCATCTTCGGCGCACGCTTGATCACTTCGGCCACCGCGTGCGCCGACTCGAGCGCCGAAATAATTCCCTCCAACCTCGCCAGCGTGCGCAGCGCCGCAACCGCTTCATCGTCGCGCACCGCCGTGTATTCGGCGCGAACTTGCTCCGCCAGCCACGCATGCTCCGGGCCCACCGCCGGGTAATCGAGCCCTGCCGACACCGAATGCGTTGCCGCGATCTGTCCATCCGCATTTTGCAGCACGTAGGTGTGCGTCCCCTGCAGCACTCCCGGTTTTGCTCCCGCAAATCCGGACGCAGCGGCCAGCCGCGCGGCGTGTTCGCCCAACGTTCCTCCGCGCCCTCCCGCCTCCACGCCAACCATCTTCACGTTCGCATCTCCGAGAAACTCGTAGAACAGCCCAATCGCGTTCGATCCCCCGCCCACGCACGCGAAAAGCCAATCCGGCAAACGTCCTTCCGCCTCCAAAATCTGCGCGCGCGCCTCTTTGCCGATCACGCGATGAAAATCGCGCACCATCATGGGGTACGGATGCGCGCCCAGCACTGAGCCCAGCAGGTAGTGCGTCGTCCGCACATTCGTCACCCAGTCGCGCATCGCTTCATTGATCGCGTCCTTCAGCGTTTTGCTGCCCGAATCCACTCCCACCACTTCTGCGCCCAGCAGCTTCATGCGAAAAACGTTCAGCCGCTGCCGCGCCATGTCCTCCGTGCCCATATACACCGTGCATTCAAGCCCCAGCCGCGCCGCCACTGTCGCCGTCGCCACTCCGTGCTGCCCCGCGCCCGTTTCTGCAATCACGCGCTTCTTACCCATGCGCATCGCAAGCAGCCCCTGACCAATGCAATTGTTGATTTTGTGCGCGCCCGTGTGCAGCAGATCCTCGCGCTTCAGATAAATTGTCGGTCCGCCAAGATGCTCGGTAAGCCGTGGAGCGAACTGCAGCGGCGTTGGCCGCCCGGCAAAGTTCTTCAGCAGGTCATCGAGTTGCGCTTGAAACTTGCCATCCGTGCGCGCTTCCTCGTACGCACGCTCCAGCGCCTCCAGTGGAGCCATCAGCGTTTCCGGCACGTACCGCCCGCCATACGCGCCAAATCGCCCTCGCGCATCCGGCATTTTTTCCGTTGTCGCTCCGCTCTTCATGCTCTCTTCCGTTCCTTCTTCACCGTCGCCATAAACGCTCGCACTTTCTTCGCGTCTTTCTTCCTCGGCGACGCTTCCACTCCGCTGCAAACATCAATCGCAAAGGGCTTCGCCATGCGCATCGCCTTTCCAACATTCGCTTTCTTGAGCCCGCCGGCCAAAACCACCGGCGCGAAGCGCTTCGCCTGCTTCGCGATGCGCCAATCGAAACGCTTTCCCGTTCCTCCGCGCAATTGGTCGTCGGATCCATCAAGCAGAAACGCCGCCGCGCTCGGATATTTCTCGAGCTCGTTCACTCGAAATCCCGGCCCCACCCGAAACGCCTTTATGACCGGGAATTCGCGCGCCAGTCGCGCAACTGTCTTCGGGCTCTCGTCGCCATGCAGTTGGAGAACGCCCAATTTCACCGCGCGCGCAATCTTCAGAACCTCCGCCGCCGAAGCATTCACAAAAACGCCGACCGCACTCACGTGTCGCGGCAAATGCCCGATAATTTCGCGTGCGTGCGAAACCCCAATTTTCCGTGGGCTTTTGGCGAAAAAATTAAATCCCAACGCATCCGCGCCCGCATCGATGGCCACCTTCGCATCGGCCCAACTCGTAATTCCGCAAATCTTTACCCTCACCATTTCCGCGCCTCAATTGTCTTGTTCCGTCAGCAGTTTCGCGAGCCCCGCGCCCGCATCCGGCGCCGTCATCAGATGCTCGCCAACCAGAAACGCGTCAAATCCCGCCCGCTGCATGCGCACCAAATCCGCGTGGCTCCGGATGCCCGATTCGCTCACCGCCACGCACTCCCCTGGAATCAGTTCAGCCAATTCCAGCGACGTCTCGATTCTCACCTCGAGCGTTTTCAAATCCCGATTGTTCACGCCGATGATTTTCGCTCCCGCCCCTATCGCGCGGCTCATTTCCTCGCGTGAATGCGCCTCTACCAGCGCTTCCATCCCCAGCTTTCGCCCCAGCGCAAGCAATTCGCGCAAAGCCTCATCATCCAAAATCGCCACGATCAGCAAAAACGCATCCGCGTTCGCCGCACGCGTCTCCCACACCTGCCACTGGTCCACGATAAAATCCTTGCGCAGGATCGGGATCTTCGTCGCCTTGGCCACTTCCTTCAAATCCGCCAGCGACCCCTGGAAAAAATCCTCCTCCGTCAGCACCGACAGCGCCGCCGCGCCACTCGCCTCCAGCTCAAATGCCATTTTCACCGGCTGATAGTCGGCGCGCAGAAGGCCTCGCGACGGCGACGCCTTTTTCAGTTCCGCGATGATATTCAATCCCGGCCGCGTCAGCGCCCCCGCAAAATCCCGCACCGGCGCGGATTTCTTCTCCACCGCCAGCTTCAGCGCCACGTCCGGCAGCACGCGCTTTCGATGCGCGATCGCCTCGCGCCGCCGCTCCACAATGCGCGCCAGAACGTTCTTCGACTCAGTTTTCGTTTCCATCGCCCGCAAACACTCTCTTGATTACGGCGGCCTGCAGAGTCCCCGAAGCAGGCAGGGAAAATCGCTGGAAGTATGCTAGTCTGCGCGTTGCCGCTGTGTCAATTTTTCGCAAAGAATCCCGGCCCGCATGAGCGCTTCATGAACGCCGCCAAGAACCAGTTGAAAATCCTCAACCAGACGATTGTATCCTGCCGCAAGTGTCCTCGCTTGGTGCGCTATCGCGAATCCGTCGCTCGCACCAAGCGCCGTGCTTTTCTCGATTGGAACTACTGGGGCAAACCCGTCCCCGGCTTCGGCGATCCCCGCGCGCAGCTCCTCATCGTCGGACTCGCGCCCGCCGCTCACGGCGGAAATCGCACCGGCCGCACCTTCACCGGTGATCGCTCCGGCGATTTTCTCTTCGACGCACTCCATCGCACTGGCTTTGCCAATCAATCCGCATCCGTCAGCCGCGATGACGGGCTCGCGCTCCACAACGCCTACATCGGCGTCGCCGTGCGCTGCGCTCCCCCCGCCAATAAACCGCTTCCTTCCGAATTTGCGAACTGCCGCCCTTACCTCGAAACCGAGCTGCGTATCCTCAAACCGAAAGCCATCCTCGCGCTGGGCGGCATCGCCCTGCGCGCCTATCTCCAAATCCTCAAGGATCAGAAACTCATCTCGAGCCATGCCGCCTATCCCTTCGCTCACGGCGCCGCCTATCAGCTTCCCCGAAATCTGCCGCGTCTCTTCGCTTCTTATCATCCCAGCCAGCAGAACACCTTCACCGGCCGTCTGACGCCCGCTATGCTCACTGACGTCCTTCGGAATATCCGTAGTTACCTCGGGGCTTAATCTGCTCCTTGTCAGGTAGTTCCCGAATTGCTTGTCCCCTGCCGAAAACCTATTCTATTCTCCGAGCGCCAATGAGGACCTCGCGTGCAATCTGGAAAAGAAATTCAGGATCTGCCCACTGGGAAAGGAATCGACGATCTCACTTTTGACCCGCGGAGCAAGTGCCTTTACCCGCCGCGCGGTGCTGAGGCCAGCACTGTCTACGTCTACCAGGAAGACTCCCCGCATAATCACGAGCCGCTCGGCGAAGGTACATCCGAGCCGCGTGCGCGCAACTCGCGATACGCCGTGAGCCTGCGCCAGCTTTACGCCTCTGCTCACGCCCAACAAGCAGCGCCAGCGGAGATATTGGTCTATCAAGACAAGTAGAAATGGGGCAGGTTTGCCCGTCGCAAAGCGTCACAAAACATATCGGAATTTCTGTTTCCGCGAATTCTCACCTTGGACGACTTTTCGTTGCAGGGAAAAGTACTTGCCTTATTTTTACTGTTATGGTAAATATCTTTAGTGTAATCTGGATTTCTCCGTCTTGCTTATCCCACGCGCCAGCATCAATCTCCTAAGTCGCATTGGCTGGGCGATTCGCACGTAATCACCGAAACAAAATGTATCTCCCGCCATCGGTAACGATGAGCATGATGCACATCACGACGATCATCAGTTCGTAGTTCCATCCCTGGCCACCCCAGAAGCCAGTGTGCCACTCGAAAACTTTCTTTTGGATGACGCCCAACATGATCAAGATCAAGCCCAGCGCCGCCAGTTGAGGCAAGACTCCGGCGATAACGCCCAAACTGCCGGCAATTTCCGCCGCGCCGAGAAATATCGTGAACCCTCTGCTCATCCCGATGCTCTTGCTGCGGCCCACGGGATCTTTCAGGTGGTTCCATCCACTGGAAAAGAAAATCGCGCCGACCATCAGCCTTAACAGCAGAACTCCGACATCCTGAAACCGCATGAGGTGAGGAATCATGCTCTTCCTCGCGCGCGAAATACAGGACGCACCACGAAAGCAAACGACGCGCCGCAGTCCGCCAACCGCGCACGCCAAGTTTACGCTTTCTCGTCCCGCCGCAAATAGCCTATTCACGTTAGAATCGCTCCATGCCCGAAGCGCAAGTCAAGACCGCCATCGAGTTTCGCCAGGCCGAGTTCTGCCACGGCGATCATCTCACTCTCAAGAGCTTGTCCCTCGAAGTTCGTGAAGGAGAAACCGTCGTGCTGCTCGGCCGCAGTGGCTCGGGAAAAACGACCGCATTGAAATTGGTTAACCGACTGCTCGAGCCGAACAGCGGCGAAGTTCTGGTCGACGGCCGCGCCAGCACCGACTGGGATCCGATTCGCTTGCGCCGCCAAATCGGCTACGTCATTCAGGACGCCGGCCTCTTTCCGCATTTCACCGTCGAGCGAAATGTCGGCCTCGTCCCGGAGCTGGAGCATTGGCCGGAAAATCGGCGCAAGGAACGCGTCGCCGAAGTGCTGCGCATCGTCGGGCTCGAGCCGTCGCAATTCGCCGCGCGTCACCCGCACGAACTTTCCGGAGGCCAGAAGCAGCGCGTCGGCGTGGCCCGCGCGCTTGCCGCCGATCCTCCGTTCTTGCTGATGGACGAACCCTTCGGCGCACTCGACCCGCTCACGCGCGCGGAAATTCAAAAAGAGTTCCTCGCGATTCAGCAGCAGCTGAACAAAACAATTATTTTCGTCACCCACGATCTTCGCGAAGCTTTGCTCTTCGGCGCGCGAATCGCCCTGCTCGAGGCCGGAGAGCTCGCCGGCACCTATGAACCGCAAGCCTTTCTTCGCACCACCGAGCCGCTGGCCGCCGCTTACGTCGCCACGCTCGGCCGGGGCGCGATGCGGCAGTTTCCTGAGAAACGAGGCGCGTAATGAATCTCATCCAGTTTTTTTCGGCGCATCGCATGGAAATTCTCCAGGCCACCGGCGAGCATCTCTGGCTCGTAGTCATCGCCATGCTGCTGGCCATCGCAGCAGGAATCCCGCTCGGCATCGCCGTCACGCGCAAGCCGTGGCTCTCCAAACCGATTCTCGGAAGCGCCAACATCGCCGAGACCATTCCGAGCCTCGCGCTCTTCGGTTTTCTGCTGCCGGTACCCTGGCTCGGCTCCCGCGCCGACCGCCTCGCTATCGTCGCCCTCGCGGTCTATGCGCTGCTGCCGATAATCCGCAACACCATTGCGGGCATACAAGGAATCGATCCCAACGTCCGCGAGGCCGCGCGCGCCATGGGCATGACCGATTCGCAAATTCTCTTTCGCGTCGAGCTGCCGCTTTCCGTGCCCGTGCTGCTTGCCGGAATTCGCGTCGCCACCGTCTGGACCATCGGCATCGCCACTATCGCCGCGGCCGTCGGAGCGGGAGGTCTGGGAGAATTCATTTTCCGCGGCCTTGCCATGGTCGATAATCGCGTGATTCTCGCCGGCGCGATCCCGGCAGCGATCCTTGCACTCTTCGCGGACATTGTTCTCAGCCTCTTCGAGCGCCACATGCGCCACGCGCGCTAACTCCATGCGCCGGCCCATACTCACTTGCATCGCCGCTGCCTTATTCATGGCAGGCTGCGTCAATCGCCAAACGACCATCGTCGTAGGCTCGAAAAATTTCCCCGAGCAGGCCCTTCTCGGCGAATTACTCGCGCAGCAGATTGAAGCTAAGACCGGCCTCCACGTGGAGCGTCACTTCTATCTCGCTGGCACCTACATCTGTCATCAGGCGTTGCTCGCTGGCCGCATCGACATGTACGTGGAATACACCGGCACGGCGCTCACCGCCGTCTTGAAAGAACTTCCTGAAAAAGACTCGCAGGCCGTCTTCGAGCGCGTCCGCAGCGAGTATGCCCGGCGCTTCCACCTGCTCGTCGAGCCGCCTCTGGGATTCAACGACAGTTTCGCCATCGTGATTCGCGGAGAAGATGCCCGCAAGGATCAGCTTCGCACCATTTCGCAAGCCGCGCAGTACGCGCCGCGCTGGCGCGCCGGCTTCGGTTACGAATTCATGGAACGCCCCGACGGCTATGACGGATTCGTGAAAATCTACGGCCTGAGATTTTCCGGAGAGCCGCGCATCATGGATTTAAATCTTCTCTATCGTGCGCTGCTGGCGCATCAGGTGGACATCATCGCCGGAAACACCACCGACGGCCAGTTGCTCTCGGGTGATTTTGCCGTTCTCGAAGACGACGAACATTATTTTCCGCCCTATCAGGCGGTCACCGTGGTGCGAGACCAGATCGCCAGCGAACATCCCGACGTCATGGCCGCCATCGCCGAATTGTCGGGGACAATTTCAGATCACGACATGCAGCAGATGAATTACCAAGCGACCGCCCGGCATCGCGACATCAGCGTCATCGTTCGCGAATTCCTGGCTTCGCAGCATCACTAGCGGTCCCGCGCTACCGCTTGCCGGATCGCACATTTTCAATTTCCTCCGCAAGCTCCTCGCTCGTGGTCACGCCTTTCTTGATCA
Source organism: uncultured Acidobacteriota bacterium (assembly GCA_963811805.1). Lineage (GTDB taxonomy): Bacteria > Acidobacteriota > Terriglobia > Acidiferrales > UBA7541 > DAHUXN01. The sequence continues at coordinate 593,466 of CAWESU010000001.1, forward strand.
GCAGGCGCAGCAATGCCTCAAGAAATTCGGGGGTGGAATCCGCCGGGATCGCCTCCGCGCTGGTGGACATTTCGCATATCGTGGGAACAATCGCTTGTAACTTTTTGAACTTCTCGGCGCTGAGCGCCTCGAACGCGACTCCCATTCCCATGCCGGAAGCCGAATTGCGCACGACGCCGCGGCACACTAGTCCGTTTGCCGCCGGATCAAAATGGACCACCACGTGAGTATCGGCGGGAAGCGGGGCGAACATCTCAATGTAACAGCCACCCGGACTGATGTCTGTAATCGTGCCGTCGATGCTGAAATCCGAACCCGTGACGGTAATAGTCACCTTCACGCGGCAGGGGGTGCGCTCATATCTCCTGCGGTCTGTGCCAGTGCGGCGTTCTTTCGATGCTTGCAGGGCGTTGGGGCTGGAATCGTTCATCACCGCCTCGCGGTGGTTCGGCCACAAATCGTGACGGTCGGCTCCTATACGGGCCTTGGGAATCAAGTCTTGTAATTATGATAAGAGCACAGGTAGCAGGGGTCAACGAGGACGGAGCGGTCTGCACCTTTCGGGTTACTATATCGCTAAGTACTTCGCATAGAGAGATTTACCGACGGCTTCACTCCGCTTCCTGCAGTGTCCGCATGTGGGATTCGAGCGAGGCCACGTACTGCCGCTCCGCTTCCAGGTCTGACTGTAGCTTCTTCACCAGCATTTCCAGCCGCTGCACCTCAAACCGCAACTTTTGAATCTCCGCTGAAGCCGCCGCCGGAGCGCCGGGCGCTGGATTCCCATTGGGACGCGTGGCAACAGGCCGCGGCGAAGCATACGCCGGGGCAGAAGGCGCGGGACGCTGGCTCGGTGCCGGAGGTATCGGCCGGGCTGGCGGTGCTGGCGCTCCCTCAGCCGGCATGGCAAAAATTCCTGAAAGCGCTGCCGCCGCAGGGCGTGCTTCCGCGCTCGCGGACGGCTCCTGCGCCTGCGGGATTGCCGGCTTGGGATGCAACAAATTTTTCACGCGCGCAATCAATTCCTGCGGCTGAAACGGCTTGCGAATCAGTTCATCGGCCTTCGCGGCGATCGCTTTTTCCGCCACCGTGCGATCCACCACGCCGGACATCAAAATCACCGGCGTGCTGGCTAGATTGGCGTCCTTCTTGATGAACTGGCAGACTTCGTACCCGTCTTTGCCCGGCATGATCACGTCGGTGATCACCGCATCGGGAGTCTTTTCGCTGAACTGCTCCATGGCCGACGCCGCATCGTGGCAGGTGATCACGTTGATTGACTCGCGCCGGAACGCGATCTTGATCACTTCGCGCATCGTCGCGCTGTCATCGATGAAGTAAACCGTGGGAATTTTTTCCGCAACCGTTTCAGGCGTTTCGCTCATGGCCGCTCCAATTCGATTTTATTGGGGCCGCTGTCTGATGCACTCTCGCTTTCCGCTCCCGATGCTTCGTCGCCGCCGTCATTCGACTCCGCTTCGTGCGCCGCTTCGTCCAGCTCGCGCATCGCGTCGAGCATCAGGTCCGTCGCCGAACGCAGCACGGTGTGCTGGGTGGAGGTGGTGCCGTACACAAATTTGTAAACCCCTCGGCCCGCGCCTTCGCAAGACTTTAGAATATGAATCACCGCTTCATCGCCGAAAAGCAACCCGCACTCAGCGTGCGACAGCTCGCCGCCGTCGAAGTAAATCACGCCGTCCGTGTCTCCCGAGTTGATGTTCAGCGCGCCGGTCTGCCGCGCCTGATTCAGCATTTGAATCACGCCGGGCAAATCCATCCGCGACAGGTCGCCCGTCAGCGTGGCCATCGAGCTCGGCACCATCTGCGTCGGCTGAAAACCCTCCTGGCGGCTCACCAGGAACGCGCGTACATGCGCGGCAATGTCGTCCGGCGCGCGCCGCCGGTCCACGTAATCGTCGCAGCCACAGCGAAACGCCTCCATCAGCGCCTGGTCTCCGCCATTGCCCACCGCGATGATCGGAATCGCCGCGGTTTTCGCGTCCGCGCGCAGAATCGGCGCAATCTCGTAAGCGCTCATCTCCCGCAGATTCGTTGCGCAGAGCACCGCCGCCGGCCGGTTCCATTCGAGCATAGTCAACGCGTACGCCGCCTGCGAACTCGTAATCACGTCGAAGCCTTCCGTCTTCAGCGCATCGCTGAGCTTTTTCGAGAAATATACGTTGCTGTCGATCAGCAAAATCCTCGGCTGCGCTGCGGCCATGTTCATGACGCAGGCTCCGCCGCGGGAATCTCCAGCGCCACACGCCGCTCCTGAATCAACTTGCTCAAATCGACGACCTCAATCTCCTCCCCGCCAACGGGAATCAAACTACTGACGAATGCCGGCCGCGGGCCCGTCTGCGGATCCACCGGACCCAACGGCAGCACCGATTCCGCCGACGCCAGCTCGCATTCACCGGCCACCGGAATCGCGCACCAGTCACGCAACCCGCGCTCCTGCCACTCCGCGATCAGGTAAAAGCGCCCGGTGGCGGGCGCCTCTTCGTTGAATAACTTGCCGACGTCGCACACCGGCACCACGCGGTTGCGGCGCACAAGCACGCCCGCAATCCACGGCGTCCGGTGCGGAAAGTTCTGCAGCTTTTCAAAAGCCGTCAGCTCGATCACCGAGTCCGCTGCAAAAGCAATGCGCCGGCGGCCTAGCGGCACCAGCACGAACGACCTGGTCGGCGCTTCCACCGCGATGTTCATTGCGCTTGCTCCGCCGACGCCTGATTTGTCGCCTCGGCCGCGACCGTTGCGGCAACGTCAGGTTCCGCGGCCGCTGCTGCTGTGTCCAACTGCGCGAGTTCCTGCGCCGTCAAAAATCCCGACGGATTCACCACCGGAACCACGCTGTCCGCAACCAGCGTGATTCCGCGATACCACGAGCGCTCCGGCCCCGAAAATCCGGGCGGCAGCGCCATCAGAAACGTCATCGTCTCCATGCGATCGATCGAATCCACCAGAACGGCAATGCGATAATTTCGCAGTACCACCACCTGCGCCGGGCGTGACGTGGGCAGCCCAAAGTGCACGCAGCCGTTGACCACGTGAAAAAATTTCCGCCCGCGGCGCAACCGATGCCGCACTTTCGCGATACCCGCCGGCGCAACTTCGGTCGCCGCCGCCGAGATGCTGTCCGTCGTGCGAATCTCCTGAATCGCGTTCGCATTGATCGCAAACGCCTGCCCCGCGATGGAAAAAAGGATCACCGGCTCGCTGCGGGAAGAGCGGCGGCCCTGTCGCGGTTCGCTTGGCGCGATTTTCATGGCAGCACGGCCTGTGCCGCGCTGGCCAGTTGCCGAGCGCGTTTTTCAATCGCCGCCGCGATTTGCTCCAGCGGAAGCACCTGCGATACAAACCCGCTCTTGATCACTTCCGCGGGCATTCCGAAAATCACCGACGTCGCCTCGTCCTGTACCAACACTGTGCCGGCGGCGGAATAAATCGCTTGCGCGCCGCGCGAACCGTCGTTGCCCATGCCCGTCAGCACCACGCCGGTGGCCAACGGCCCTGCCCACGCCGCCGCCGTTTCCATCGCCACGTCCGCGCATGGACGGTACCCGGAAATTCGCGCACCGCTGTCGAGCACGATGCGTCCCTTCGGCGAAATGCGCAGGTGGTGCGAACCCGGGCACACGTAGAAAATGCCGGGCGCCAGCGCCTCATTCGCCACCGCTTCTTTCACTGCCATCTCCGTCGCGTTGGCCAGTTGGATCGCGTACTGGCTCGTAAAACTCGCGGGCATGTGTTGCACCAGCACCACCGCCGCGGGAAGATCCTTTGGCAAACCCGGCGCCAGGCGCATCACCGCCGCCGGCCCGCCCGTGGAAGCGGCAATCACCACCACCGGGAATCGGCTGCCCTCCGCAACAGTCGATCCGGTGCGCTCCGTCGCTGCACTCGGCGCTGTCGACCGATGCGCCGCGTCAGCGGCTGTCTTCGGCCGCGCCGCCGTGCGCACCACGTGAACTTTCGCCGCCATTTTCAGCTTGCGATTCAAGTCCGCGCCCACCGAATTCATATCCAGATCGATGCCGCTCGAGGGCTTGGAAATAAAATCAATCGCGCCCAGCTCCAACGCCACAAGCGTGCTGGCCGCGCCCTCGCGCGTCTCCGAACTGACGATCACAATCGGCCTCGGACTCTGCGACATGATCTGTTCGGTCGCCTGCAAACCGTCCAGATGCGGCATGTTGATGTCCATGGTGATCACGTCGGGCTTGAGCGCTTGCGCCATCGCCACCGCTTCGTTTCCGTCTTTCGCTTGCCCGACGACTTCCATCTGCGGATCGCCGCTCACGATTCCGTGCAGCACTTTGCGCATGAACGACGAATCGTCCACCAGCAGCACGCGAATTTTCTTGGCCGCTGCGTTCATGGTTCAGCTCACAGGCACGGGCCGCCGGCGCTGCCCCGCCCTCTCCACTCCCAGAATTGACGCCACCGCCGCCAGTAACTGTTCCTCTTGCACCGGCTTGGTGAGGAACGCCACCGCGCCTTCTTTCAACGCGCGTTCGCGATGTTTCGCCCCGGCGCGTGAAGTAACCACCATCGTCGGAATGCGGCGCGTCTCTGGGTTCTGCCGCAGATGCGCCATCAGCTCATATCCGTTCATGCGCGGCATTTCCAGGTCGGTGATGATCAAATGCGCGCCCGATTGCGCCACCAGCTCCGTCGCTTCCAATCCGTCGGACGCCAGCAACACGTGATACCCGGCCTTCTCCAGCATCCTGCCGACGAATTTGCGCACGCTGATCGAGTCGTCCACCACGATCACTGCGCGCTCCGCCTGAATTTCGTCAATCGCCTCCGTGGGGATGCTGCCCGCCGCAACCGCCGCCGCTCCCGGCGCAAACACGCGCGCCGCCGCCGCCGTCGCATTGATCGAAGCGTGCTCGGAGAGCTCCTGCGCCACCAGGCGGTGCAAATCGATGGCAAGGATCAAGCTTCCGTCCGGAGCAATCGTCGCGCCGGGGAAGAGCTTGATGTTGCGCAGGAATCCGCCCAAATTCTTGATGACCACTTCGTCTTTTCGCAGCACTTCGTCGACCACCAGGCCTACGCGCCGGCCTGCGACCTTGACGATGACCATCCGGAAGTAGCCGTTCACCGTTTCCAGCAGCGGAAGGCTCAACCGCGCGTCCATGCGCACCACGTCGATAATTTCGTCGCGAACTTTCGTCAGCAGCTTGCCGCCGACGTCCTCGATCTCCTCCGGACGCAAGCGCCGGATCTCCTCGATAAAGCCGAGTGGCAAGGCAAAGAGTGTTGCGCCGCAGCGCACGAAGAGCGCCTGCGAAATGATCAGCGTCAGCGGAACCTTCAGCGTGAAACACGAGCCTTGCCCCACGTCGCTGCGTATTTCCACTTCGCCGTTCAGCGCATCGAGGTTCGCTTTCACCACATCCAGGCCCACACCGCGACCGGCCAGCTCTGTCTTTTCGTGCGCTGTGGAGAATCCTGGCAAGAACAGTAGATTGCGCAGCTCGCGCTCGTTCATCTGCCGCGCCTGCTCGGCCGAAACGAATCCGGATTCGATCGCGCGCGCGCGAATCTTTTCCGAATCGATGCCGCAGCCGTCGTCTTCCACTTCGATGAAAATGTGATTGCCGCGGTGATAGGCGCGGACCGCGATGTGCCCTCGCGGATTCTTGCCCTGCTGTGCGCGCGCTTCCGGTGTTTCCAGGCCGTGCGCAACGGCGTTGCGCACAATGTGAATCAGCGGATCGGAAATCTGCTGGATGATGTTGTTATCCAGTTCGGTGGAGGCGCCGTCCAGAGCGAAATCGACTTCTCTTCCGGAAATCTTCGCCGCATCGCGCACCGTGCGCGACAGCCGCGTGTACAGATTTCCGATGGGCACCATGCGCGCCTGCGTGATCTGGTCCTGCAGGTGATGCGCCAGCTTCGTGAATTCATCGATGTCCGCGTCCACGCGGCCCATGAACCCGCCCAGCTGCGCCAGCACCTCGTTCACGTCCGCGGAGATTTCGACCAGCGAACGCGAAAGTATGCTGAAGTCATCGTACCGGTCCATCTCCAGCTCGCTGAATTCACTGAACGGGTCGTGGCGCCCGTCGGCCGGCGGCGCAGGAGCGAAGCGTTGCGGGCCCGCGTTGGCCGACGGCGACGTGAATTGCTGGCCAATCCAGCTGAATTCGTACTTGTCCTGGAATCCGGAAATCTTTTCGCCCAGTCGCGATTTCGAGAAATTCAAAATCTCGACCAGCTTTTCCAGCTCCGCCAGACGCCCGATCATGCGCGTACGGTTGATCACCAACTCGCCGACCGCGTTCATCATTTTGTCCAAACGCTCCAGCGAAATGCGTACGGAATGCAACTGTGGCGCGTTGGAGTGCGCAGCCTTCGGCGTCGCAGCGAGCACGCCATCGCTGTGCGTGGAGACAGGCGGATGCACCAGGCCCGCGCCTTCCGCCGCAGCCTGAATCATGGCGCTCTCGACCGATTCGGCCGCCATGGCTATGACCGTTTCGTCGGGCAGGAATTCCGCAACGCGCGAAAGCAGCATATCGACCGCCGTGCGCGCGTCGGCTTCGCTCGGCCATTCGTGGTGGAGAAACTTCCTCAGAATGTCCGCCGATTCCAGGCACAGGTCGGTGAGTTCCGCGCTCGGAGCCAGAATGCCGTCGCGAATTTGGCCCACCAGGTCCTCGACGCGATGCGCAATCGCGGCGATCCGATGCAAGCCAACTTGCGCCGCCGATCCCTTCACCGTATGCATCGCGCGGAACAGCCGGTTCACGTCCTCGGGGTTGAAATTCGTTTCGAGAGCCAGCAGGCACTCCGTCACCGCCTGCAGATGCTCTTCCGCCTCCGGAACGAAGAATTGCAGCACCTCGTCCGCCACGTTGTCATCGAGCGGCAACCGGTCGTAATACGAAGCTGCTTCTTGCGGCGGATGCTGCGACGATCCTTCCTCACTTACGGCATAGGTCGCGGCCGCGTCAGCCGGTGCTGCTGACCCGGTCGGAGGAAATGCGAATGCGTACCTTTGCTTGAAAGCTTGAATGTCCGACGCTACTTCCGTCGCCGAATCGCTGATTTCCAGCAGGTCGAACTCCAGGACCGAGATCGCGTCCGACAGAAATTCCGTTAGCGGCGCGATCGTGTCGGAGTTGAGCGGCGCGTTGCGCGTGTACTGGAAAATATGCGCCAGTTTGCCGGAAATTTCCGAGAACAGCGGGAATCCGTAAGTCGCTGAAGTGCCGGAGAGCGTGTGCGCTGCAATGTACAGCCGCTCCAGATCTTCCGGATTTGGCTGCGGCTCCTGAAGAATGCTCGCGTACTCGCGCAGAAATTGCAGATGTTCCGACGCTTCCTGCAGAAAGAGTTCGATCGCGCCTTTGCCCAGCTCGCTCACAACGCACCTTCAACCAGCGCCGCGCCACGATAAATCATTTCGCCCGCCGGTTTGCGATAGAGAATACAGTCCCCGCACACCACCGACTCGAATTTCACCGGAACGTTGGAAACCGATTCCGAATGGCCCAGGAACAAGTACCCGCCCGGCTCCAGATATTCGTAGAAGTGCTGGATCAGGGAATTCCTCCGCGCCTCCGAGAAATAAATCATGACGTTCATGCAGAAAATACAGTCCAGGCGTCCCAGATAGACCGCCTGCGCGAGATTCATCGGCGCGAACGAAACCATGCGCCGAATGCGCGGCTTGATCTCGTGCTCATTTCCCGACGCCGAAAAGTAAGCGTCCAGTTGCCGTGGCGAAAGATGCCCCAGGCTTCGCCGGTGATACGCGCCTTGCTGCGCGTTTTTCAAGGCGTTCTTGCTGATATCTGTCGCCAGGATCTCCACGTTCCACGCTTCGGAAAACATCAGCGCATCCGCCACGGAAATGGCGATCGAATACGGCTCTTCTCCCGTGGCGCACCCAGCGCTCCAGATGCGCAAAGACCGGGGATTCTCCCAGAATTTTTTCATGTGCAATTCGGGCAAGACTTTTCTCTGAAAGGCTTCGAACACTGCGGGATAACGAAAAAACGAAGTTTCCTGCGTCAGCAGGCGCTCCACCATCGCGTCGTATTCCACGTTCGACGCGTGCAATTTGCGCAGCAAATCCGTCCCGTTCGCCAGATGCTTCGCCGCCATATGCTCGCGAATACGCGTAGAAAAGAATCGCTCGCGCGACGCATCGAACAATATGCCCGACCGCCGCTCGATGAGTGTGCGAATCTCGTCGAGCTCGTATTCTGTAATCGAAACGGCTACAAGATGTTTCATTTTCCGCCCGCGTCAGTGCGTGACGATCGCTTCTTTACCGGCGTGCGCCCATCGGCACCGGTTCGGGCCGCGATTCTTCCGCCGCCGCGGCGTCTGAACCGTTTTTCAAACCTGAGCGGAACTGTGCGAGAGCCTCATTCAACTGTTCAGACAGCTTGACCATGTCGCCGACCGTTGCCACGGTTTGCCGCGCGCCCTGCGAAGTCTGACGCGTGATGCCGGAAATAATCTGCATCGCGTTGGCCACGCCTTCCGTGCCGCGCACCTGCTGCTTCGAGGCCAGGGAGATTTCCTGCACGAGTTCGGCCGACTGCCGCACCACGCTGGAGATCGCTTCCAGCGCTTTTCCGGCCTGATCCGCCAGGCTGGCGCCGACTTCCACTTCCTTCGTGCCTTCTTCCATCACCACCACCGCTTCGTTCGTCTCGGCCTGAATCGCCTTGATAAGTGCCGCAATGTCTTTCGTCGCGCTGCGTGAGTGCTCGGCGAGTTTGCGAACCTCGTCTGCGACCACCGCGAATCCGCGTCCCGCCTCGCCCGCGCGCGCCGCTTCGATCGCCGCGTTCAGCGCCAGCAGGTTGGTCTGTTCCGTGATGTCGTTGATCACGTTGATGATTTCCGAAATTTCCAGTGACCGGTCGCCCAGCGATTTGATCTTTTTCGCGGTCGCTTGCACCGACGCGCGAATGCGCTGCATTCCTTCCAGCGTGTCGCGCACGGCGCGGTTGCCCTGTTCGGCGGCGTCCAGCGCGCGTCGCGCGGCTTCCGCGCTCGCTTCCGCGTTGTTCGACACCTGCTTCATCGACACCGTCAGCTCTTCCACGGCCGACGAAGTATTGGTGATTTCCTGGTCCTGCTGGGTCGCGCCAGTGGTCATTTCGTCGGCGGCAAACAGGATGTGGCTGGCGCTGTTGTTGACGTCAATCGCCGCCTTGCGCACCCGCTCGATAACTTTGGTAAAGTTGTCGAGCATCAAGTTCACCGAGTCGGTCACGTTGCCCAACGCATCATTGGTAACTCTGCCGCGCATCGTCAAATCGCCGCGCGACACCTGATTGATCAGGTTCAGCAGGTCCGTGATGCTGCGCTGCAGCGATTCCGACGCTTCCTGGCTCACCGACGAGCGCGCCACTTTCGCCGCGCTGCGATTCAAATTCTCGGCGATCAGCCCGAATTCGTCCGTCGACGTGATTTCCGCTTTCGCGCGCGCGTCGCCGGCGGCAAGCTTCTCCGAAAAACTGGCGAGCTCGGTGAGCGGCGCAATTACGCGCTTCGGAAGCAGAATCACGTGCAGCAGAAACGTCGCAATCAACAGCCCCGCGGCACAGAGCAGGCTGGACGACGCTCCGCTCGGCAGCGCCCCAAAATTGGCGAGCGATTCTCCGTTCGCCAAAGCGCCGGCGTGGAACGCGAAGCCCAGGACTCCCCCGAGCGCGGCCACATCCCACAAAATCAAGGTCCAGATGGTCGAGCTAAGACGCGATTTCATAACATCCTCCAAAATCAAAACTCGGAATGGCCGCACCCACAGCGGCGTTGTTCACCACGATGATTCCTTCTTGCAAATTCAAATTCATATGACTGGCACCGGAAACACTTCGATCATTTTGTTCAGGTCGAGCACCAGCGCCAGACGATCGTCATGGCGCAGCATGCCGCGGCAATGCGGAATCTCGCTCGGCATTTGGTCCAGTAGTGAATCATCCGCCGCCGTGTACGTCCCGATCACCTCGTCGGCCGCGATGCCCAGTCGCACGTTCGTCGCGCTGGCATCGTCGCGCAGCGCCGCGACCACCACGTGTCGCGGCAGCAGCCCGGCCCGTCGCCCCTCGGTAAACGCAATGTCCACCAGCGGCACAATCGATCCGCGCAAATTGAAAACGCCCATCAGGAACGACGGCGCCAGCGGCACTCGCGTCACCGGCGGCCAATCCACTACTTCCTCAATCGTCAGAACCGACAGGCAAAATCGCTCGCGCCCCGCGCGAAACACGCAGTACTGGCTTTCCGGCGTGCGCTCGCTCAGCGAATCCGCATCCAGCGCCTCGATCGTTTCCGCAAAATCGAGCAGCTCACTGTTGTCCGCTTCGATCGCCGCCAGGTCGGCCTCTGGCTCGAAGCCGCGCTCCGGTTTGTGCTCATCGAACATCACGCAAATCTCCTCACCGTCTCCAAAAGCTCCTCGGGAGTGAAAGGCTTGCCGATGTAGGCGTCCGCGCCTTGCTGTTGGCCCCAGAATTTGTCGCTTGTCGAATTTTTCGAGCTCACTAGAATCACCGGAATGCCGTCGTACAACGCGTTCCCTTTCAGGTCGCGGCAGATTTGGAAACCATTGCGCTCCGGCATCACCACATCCAACAAAATCACGCCGGGATGCTCCGTCGTGATGGCTTCTTCGATTCGCAGCGGGTCACTCAGCCCGACGGACAAATATCCGCCCTGCTCGAGTATCCCCTGCATCATTTTCACCGCGGCCACCGAGTCATCGACCACAAGAACCTTTTTCAACACGCCGTCCTCCTACATCCAAAGCAGTAAGATCCCTCCGCGCTTACACCTGCGCTTCCTCGATCGTGGAAAGCAGCCGCCTTGCGCTGATGCCCAGATTAACCGCCGCTTCCGTGTTTTTCGTTCGCTGCGCCTGATCCACGCGCCCCTGCAGATACTTCATTTCCTCGCGGCCCAGCGCGATCGCGTCGTTGAGTTGCGTGCGGTCTCCGGACGCTTTCTGCTCTTCGCGCGCCAACGCCACCAGCGCGCGCGCTGCCACCGCACGGCGCAGATCTTCCGAAAGCTGTCCGCCATCGCTGACGAATGCGTTCACTTCCCATGCCGAGAGCAAAATTCTCGCGGAGCCCAGCGTCACTGTGCTCATCGAACGGCCCCGCGCTGGCGGCGCTTCGATTAGCTGCTCCCAGATTCCTTCCAGGCACTTTTCGAGAGTAGGCGAAAGCACGCTGCTCGATGGCGGCGCTGAGCGAGTCTCGGGAATCGCGGTCTGCTCGACGGGCGGCGCCGGAGGCTCTGTCGCTGCCGCAGGTGCAGGCCGCAAAGGCGACGCGAGCGGCGGCCTCGTTGCCGCGACCGGCGGTGCGCTGGGGTTCGCCGGCGCTACTGGTGCGGCCGGAGTTCGGATCGGCTGCTCCACGGCAGGCGCGCTTGCGTGAATTTCGGGTGCCGCCGCTGGACTCGGCTTGGGCAGCGTAACGACTCGCGGCTTCGGAGCCACTGGTGCCGGCGGCGCAGGCTGCCGCGCAGCAGCAGGCGGAACGGCTTTCGGTTTCTCTTGCGCAGGAATCGAACCAATCATAGGCACTCGGATTTCCGTCGGCGCAATCCCCAGCCCGCGCTCCACTGCGGCGCGTATCGCCAGCAGCTGCTCGAAAGTCCGGTTTGCGGATTCCGCCGCATAGTCGGCGGATATCGGCTGCCTCCACGACAGCGAAATCTCTCGCAAATGCGCCACGGGCTCCTGCTGCGTCAGTCCCGCGCCGCGGCAATCGACGGTGGAAATTCCGCGCCGCTCCAGCTCGGTCAGGCCCTCGCGAATGGCGCGCAGGTCCGCGTGCAACAGGCGGAAAAACGAACGCCGCACCAGAAAATTGAATCGTGTGAACGCCACCAACGCCGCTGGGTCGTAGAACATGAAGCCTGCTGCATCCTTCAATTCGCGCCCCTTTTCCAAGAGTTTCGCGGCGAACACTTCGTGTAGCCCTCTGCACTCTTTCATTGCGTCCAGTACTTGATCGAGCGGCCCGCACCATTCCAGTTCTGTCGGATCGGCGTCCGCCAGCACGCTCTGCAGCACCTGAGCCACGTCGGCCAGCGTGATTTCACAGGAATACAGGTCTTCCGGAGCGCACAGCGCGAAATACGTCGCCAGCAGCAGGTCGATGTTGTCGCGGTCAGTCGGAGTCTTTTCCGGGTGCCGCAGCAAGCGCAAAATCAGCGCGCGCAAGCTCTCCGGCTTCACGTCTTTCAGGGAATGCAAGAGCTGCCGCAGCTGGTTGGTCCGGATCTGCGCGTCCATTTCGTCGAGCCACTGAGTCACCTGCTCGAAGAGATTCGTCGCTGGACACGCGGGCGGCAGGGTCGGATCGTGTACCGGAGGAATCGCCAGATTGAAATGCGTCGCCAGATAGAAATAGAGCGGATAGACGAGCCGTGCTTCGGCCCACGCCTCTGCGATCGCCGCCGCTTTCTGGCTCAGCGATACGGGCGAAGGCGGCACAGATTTTCCGGCGAGCTTGCTCATCGCAATTGGGGCCCTTTGCGCAAAGTCCTATCCAGCCGAAGTACACCCTCGGCTTGTTGAAGGGACGAAAGCACGCATGCGGCCAAAGCGCGGCGCCAGCGAGCAAACTCAACTCATTGGAACTAGAGCAATTACGGAGGGCGCCGCGCGGAGATTTTCCCGGATGTCTCACCCTGCGACGATTTTGTCTCACCGCCCGCCCCCTCGCGCGGGCCGTCGTGAGACAATTCTTCGAGAAAGTACTACTGTTCCGGCGTCACTGCCGCCACGGCTTTCCGGGGCTGCCTTAGCGGAATTTGATACTGCTTCAGTTTGCGATACAGCGTCGCCCGGCTGATTCCCAGCATTTTGCCGGCCAGTGCTTTGTCGCCGCCGGCTTGCTCGAAAACGCGGAGAATGGTAATGCGCTCCATGTCCGCCAGCGCCGTCGAAGCCAGCACGCGCGAATCTTCGCTCGTAAACTCCGCCTCTTCCGTGGCGCGAAGCGCCGGCGGCAGATCGTTCAGCCCAATCGACTGCCGGTCGCCCAGCGCTAGCGCGCGAGCGATGCAATTCTCCAGTTCGCGAATGTTGCCCGGCCAATCGTACTGGAGGAACGCTTTCATCACCGCGGAACTGACCTGCACGTTCTCGCCCGCGGCGTGGCGCTCCAGGAAACATCGCACCAGCACCGGAATATCCGAACGCCGCTCGCGCAGCGCGGGCATGTGCACGATCACCACGTTGAGCCGGAAGAACAAATCTTTTCGAAACGCGCCCGCGCGATACGCCGCTTCCAGGTCCCGATTGGTCGCCGCGATCACCCGCACGCCCACCGGTACTTTTTCGTTGCTGCCCACTGGCCGCACTTCCTTTTCTTGCAGCACGCGCAGCAGCTTGGCCTGCATTTCCAGCGGCAGTTCTCCAATTTCATCCAGAAATATCGTTCCGCCATTCGCCGCCTGGAACAGGCCCGCCTTTGATTTCACCGCTCCGGTGAACGCGCCCTTCTCGTGCCCGAAAAGCTCGCTTTCCATCAGCGTCGGCACCAGCGCTCCGCAATCTACGGCCACGAACGGCCTCTGCGCCAACGGTCCGCGAAAATGGATCGCCCGCGCCACCAGTTCTTTGCCAGTGCCGCTTTCGCCAACGATCAAAACAGGCGTCGGCGAATCTTTCAGCCGCCCGATCATGCGCAGTACGTCTTGGATTTTCGCCGATGTTCCGACAATTCCATCCAGGCGCGTTTCCGCATCCATGCGGTCACGCAGAAACTCGTTCTCCGCCACCAGCCGCACTTTTTCCGCCATGCGCTGCAGCAGCGAACGCATTTTCTCCACGCGGAAAGGCTTCTCGATGTAATCGTACGCGCCCAGTTTCATCGCATCGACCGCTGACTCCACCGTGCCGTGTCCGGTCATGATCGCCACTTCCGTGGCCGGAAGCAGCTGCTTGATCTGTCGCAGCAGCTCCACGCCGCTCATCTGCGGCAATTTCAAATCCGCGATCACCACTTCCGGCAGCTGCGCTTCCGCCAGAGCCAGCGCCGCTTCCGCGTTTTCCGCTTCCGACACCGCGAAGCCCAGCCGCTCACCGATGGTCATGCAAAGCTTCCGTATCGAAGCCTCGTCGTCGACCACCAAAAACCTTATGCGCAAATCGTTCGACATGAACTCCTCTTCAACTTCCGAAATCCCCGCCGCCTTCGCGGACCGCCTGTTGCTAACGCATCGTGCCCGCCACCGAAGCCGTCTCCGCGGCTACCTTCGCCGCCGGAAGCTGCACAAAGAACGTGCATCCCGCTCCCTCGGTGTTGTTCTCGCAAATCACGTCGCCGCCGTGTTCCCTCACGATTCCGTAGCAAATGCTCAAGCCCAGCCCCGTTCCTTTGCCCACTTCTTTCGTTGTGTAAAACGGCTCAAAAATCCGCGCCGTATCGGAAATGCCCACGCCGTTGTCGCGCACCGCAATTTCCACCACGCCGTTGCGCTCTCGCGTCGCGATCTCGATTCTCCCCGCGCGTCGGGCCTCGCGCACCGCGTCGTAAGCGTTGTTCAGAATATTCAGAAACACCTGCTGCAGTTGGTGCGCGTCGCCGAAAACCTGCGGCACCGTTTTGCCGAATCGCTCGATCACTTCCACTCCGTCGCCCGCGGCGCCGTACGTCCGCAGTTGCAGCACTTGCCGCAACACGCCGTGAATGTCCAGCGCTTCGTGCTTCGCCGGCATCTGCCGCGCGAATCGCAGCAGGTTCTGCACAATTTCCTTGGTGCGCTCCGCTTCCTTCAGGACGATGCGCAGCTCCTCTTTCGCCGATTCCGGCACGCTCGTATTTTCCAGCAGTAGGTCCGAATACCCCACAATCGCCGCCAGCGGATTGTTGATTTCGTGCGCCACGCCGGAGACCAATTGCCCCACCGCGGCCATCTTTTCGCTGTGCCGCAGTTGCGCCTGCAAAACTGCCGCGTCCGTAATATCCGTTAGCACCACCACGATGCTGTTCACGTGCCCTTGCTCGTCGCGCATCGGGCTCAGGCTCACCGAAAACTGCCCGGTGCTGCGATTCCCGCGCAGAACCGGCAGCTCCATGTTTTCCGAAGCCACTCCGCGCAGCGCGCTCTCAAAAGTCCGCTCGAATTGCCCGCGGCGATTTCGCGGAATGAATTCCGCAAACGCGCGCCCCAGCAAATCCTCTTTCGCATAGCCCGATTCGTAGCACCGCCGGTTCGCATAGCTGACCAAACCCGCCGTATCGAGCACCACGATCATGCTCTGCGTGTTGTTCAGTATTTTCGTGTTGAAGTCGCGCTCGCGCTGCAGTTGCGTCTGGTACCGGCGCTGCTCGGTGATGTCCTTCAAGATATGAATCGTGCGCGAGCCCTCTTCGCCGGTGCCGATTCGCGACGTCGAAATCAAGAACGCTCGCGCTCCCGATATGAACACCGATTCTTCCGCGCTCCCCTCCGATTCTCGGCAAAATGGACACGCCAGCGCGGGTGAATTCGCCGCGATGCCATGCAGCGCTCGCGTGCTTTTCCCAACCAGTTCGGAAGGCCGCGAACCCACCGCATCCGCAAGCGGACGATTCACCCGCAAAATCACATTCGCGGGATCGTGCACCACGATCAGGTCGCTGATCGCGTCGAAATCTTCCACCCATTGCCGTTTCGAATGTTCGATCCGCGAAAAAAGCCGCGAATTTTCCAGCGCCACGGAAGCGTGCCCGGCCAGCGCCTGCACCAGATTCCGGTCCGCCTCCGACAATTCTTTCCCGCGATCCACCAGGCACAGCGCGCCCAGCAGGTCCCCTTCGGTCCCCGCCAGCCGCACAAAACAAAGATCGTGCCATCCAAAGCTCCGCGCCACTTCCGCTCCCAACAGCGCCGCCGCGGAACCGAGCAGGATCGCTTCCTGATGCTCTTGCGCCAGCTTCGTGAACGCGGCATTCAGGCTCGGCCAGTCCAGCTCGCGGCCCGGCCCGCGCAAATCATTCGCCAGCACCGTTTCCAGTTGTGCATCGCGCGTCAGCGCCAGGATCGCCGCTCGCGCTTCCAGAATTTCACCCGCGCGGCACGTGAACCGCCCAACGAACTCCGGCAGACGCAGCGAAGGTTTCAGCTCCAGCGCCAGGTTCATCAAACTCCGTGCGCGCAGCTCCGCGGCATCCTCTGCAGTCGGTTGTCTGCGCTTGGACCGGCCGGCATTCGGCGCGGATGTATTCTTTTTCGCGCCCTTTTTCATAGCGCCCACTCGGACTCCGTCTGCCAATGGCTCACGCCGGCGATTCGCAAAAAGCCTTCTGTGGTGTGGCAAAAAAGGATAGGACCTTGCGGCTCGCGACGGCCCGTGGATATACACCACTGCGCAAGAGGGCGCCCGACTTTACATTCGCCCAAAGAGAGGGTTCTGGGTCGCGATCTTCCACGCATGGAGGTTACGGGGGCCCGCGCACCACCTGGAAATCTGAGAACATCTCAAAGGTAGCGTCCAATCTCATTTTGAGTCAAGGAGCAGCTCAAGCCCGGTTGCCGAACTGTGCACCAGCCCGCGCCGCCACCATTTCTCACTGTGAGACGCCCCGGCACCCCGCCACGGGACCAATGAGACGCTCCCATCACCTCTCACGATCGGCAGTCTGCAGAGCGCTACTCCGTAAGCAAATGTTTGCATTAGACTTAGAGAAGAAACGACATACCTCTACAATCGTGCTACGGTAGTCCTAGGACTGGTACACGCTTTGCATTCACGGATAACGGACATTCAGGCCCATCCAAGGAGAAGTCCGTGAACATGAAGAAGCTACTGGGTTTCAGCCTCGCCTTAATCGCAGCGGGACTCTTGCTCATGCCGCTTGGCTCCATCGCTCAGGATTCCGTCATCAAGCGCAAAGTCAGCCGCAAGGTCGTGCCGGATTATCCCAGCATCGCCCGCGAAATGAACATCACCGGCAAAGTAAAGCTCGAAGCGATTGTCGAACCGGATGGCCACGTGAAGAGCACTCGTCCCGTGGGTGGCAGCCCTCTTTTGGTCGAGTCCGCTGAGAAGGCCCTTAAGAATTGGAAATTCGAGCCTGGACCAAAGGAAACAACTGAAGTCATCGAATTCGACTTCAACGGTCAGCAATAGATATTCGTTTTTTCGGAACGGCCTTCGGGCCGGCAAGTCTTGTGGCGCGCGCAGGGCGTGGGGAGGTGTTGCTCAATGACCATCGGAAAGAAGCTTTACATCGGGTTTGGATCCATTCTGCTGATCTTGTCCATCGTCTTCACGGTGAACTTGACGGCCCTGCTCCGCGAGCATTCCGTCCGGGACAAAGCTGCCAACACGCTCCAGAGCGTTCACGTCATCGAAGAGGTGCGTTACCAGATGATGGAAGCGCGTCTCGATCTGCGTAATTTCTTGCTCAGCGGTGATCCCCATATTGAAGCGGACACCAACAAGCAGGAAAGTGACTTGATGGACTACATCGCCAAGGCCGAGGCAAAGACCAATGACGAAGTGCTCCATAACGCCCTGGCGCAGGTGGAAGCGAGCGAACAAGACTGGGATCAGAATTTTGCCGAGCCTTTGATTGCCAAGCGCCACCAGGTTGATTCCGGTGACGCCACCGTCTCCGACCTGCAGGTTTTCTACCTCGAAAAAAATCCTGGCTCCTGGATCGGCAAATCCATTAGCGTCCTGGACGATGCCGACGCACACATTCGCCAATCCTTGGACGCAGCGAACGACTCCGCCAAGGGCGCCAGCCGCATCAGCACCATCGGAAGCTCCTTCGGCATGCTTCTCGCTATTCTCCTCGGTATCGGCATCGCCTACTACACAGCCAAGTCCATCACCGATCCGCTCGATCACCTGATCGAAGTCGCCCACGAAATCGGCAGCGCCGGCGACTTGGACCACAATATCGACATTCGCCGCGACGACGAAGTCGGCCGCCTCGCCGATAATTTCCGCTCCATGGTTGTGCACCTCAAACGCATGGCTGGCGTCTCCGCCGCCATCGCCGAGGGCGAGCTCAGCGTGGAAATCGATCCGCTCTCCAAGCGCGACACCATGGCCACCGCATTCTCGCGCATGGCGCGTGGACTGCGCGAAATGGTGCGCCGCGTCCGCGACACCGCCGCGCAGGTCGCCGCCGGAGCCAACCAGATGGCCGCTGCTTCGGAAGAGTCCGCCAAAATCAGCGTGCAGGCTGCCTCCGCCATCGATGAAGTCACCAGTACCATGCACGAAATGAGCATCAATGTGCAGAACGTCGTCAAGAACACTCAGGTGCAGGCCTCCAGCGTCGCCGAGACTTCCGCGTCCATCGAGCAGATGGTCGCCTCCGTCCAGCGCGTCGCCGACACCGCGAAAATCCTGTTGGATATTTGCCATCGCTCGCGCGTCGAAGTCGAAACCGGCATCACCACCATGGAAAAGGCCACCGATGGCCTCAATCGCACCAGCACAGCCATTCAGTCTTCTTCTGAAATTATCGGCTTGCTCGGCAAACGCGCCGACAATATCGGCAAGATCATCGAAGTGATTGACGATCTCGCCGAGCAGACCAACCTCCTGGCGCTCAACGCTGCCATTGAGGCCGCGCGTGCCGGCGAGCACGGCTTGGGTTTTGCCGTCGTCGCCGACGAAGTCCGCAAGCTCGCGGAAAAGTCAACGCAATCCACCAAGGAAATTGCCGAGCTCATTCAGGGCATCCAGGACGAAGCGCGCCAAGCCGTCAACAATATGGTCGTCAGCACGCAGATGGTTCAGGACGGCCTGCTTCTCGGCCTCGACCTCAACAAAGCCTTCGGCAAGATTTCCAACGTAGTCAGCGAAGTTTACAAATTCGCCCAGGAAATCGGAGCGGCCACCAACGAACAATCGAGCGGTTCATCGCAGATCGCCAAGGCCACCACGCGCCTCACCGAAATCACTCAGGAAATCAACTCCTCCGTCGAGGAGCAGGCTTCCGGAGCGCAGGGTGTCGTCCGCGCCATGGAAAAAATGCGCGAAATCGTCCAGCAGTCCACCTCCGGCTCGACCGAGCTTGCCGCGACCGCCGAGCAGATGTCCAAGCTCTCGCGCATGCTGCTCGAAAGCATGAATCGCTTCCGCATCGAACGCGATGGACGCGACGGGAATGGCAGCCAGACCCGGAGCGGTAATGGTCGCCGCGACGGAGAAACGGAAGATTCCTACCAGTCCGATCTGGTCCGTGCGTAGCCGGACGCACCATGACAAAACGATTATGACAATGAAATCATGACAGCAAAATGACTCGAGACCTCCAAATCGTCGGCCTCCGTATCGGACGTGAAACCTACGGCGTTCCCATTTCGCTCGTCCGCGAAATCGTTCGCGTCCCGGACATCACCGCAGTCCCAAACGCCCAGAAGTACGTCGAAGGCGTCATCAACCTCCGCGGCAAGATCATCTCTGTCGTCGATTTGCGCAAGCGGTTCGGCGAAACCGATATCGAGAACAACAAGAAGAATCGCATCGTCGTCGTGGAGCTCGAGAATCGCACCGTCGGCCTGATCGTGAACTCTGCATCCGAAGTGCTCAAGATCCCTCCTTCGGATATCGAACCTCCCAGCTCCGTCTTCTTGAACGGGGAGATCGATTACGTCACCGGCGTGGGAAAACTGAACAATCGCCTGATCATCCTAATCGATTTGAACAAAATTCTAAACGGAGGCGAATTGCGCCATTTCGACGAAGTCGACTCTCCGCCCGTCGAACATTTGGCCTGAGTTCTGATTGGAACATGCGGCACACAGCACGTGAGCACACACTATGGCCACACTGACACTTCCGGTGCCCCTTACCGAGCCTGAGCTCAAGCTGCTCCAGACGCTCGTCTATCAGGAATGCGGCATGTGCTTTGACGAGCATCGCATCCATTTCCTCTGCGATCGCTTGCAGCGCCGCCTCAAAGCCTGCAACATCGATTCGTTTTACAGCTATTACCGCCTGCTCACCAGCCACGAAGGTAAAAAAGAGCTGGCCGCGCTGCTCGAAAATCTCACCGTCAACGAGACCAGCTTCTTTCGCAATCTGCCGCAGCTGGATCTCTTCTCCAAAGTGATTCTCGAGAATCTGTTGCACCGCAAGCAGGAGCGTCGCGATTTCTCGCTGCGTTTGTGGAGCGCGGGCTGCTCCACCGGCCAGGAACCCTACACCATGGCCATCGGCGTCTGCGACGCGCTCGCTTACTACTATCTGCGCAATCCCTTGCCCTTTGATATGCCGTCGCCGAAGCCTCTGATTCCTCCACCTTGGAAAGTGGAAATCGTCGCTTCCGACATCAGCTACTCCGCGCTCTTGCAGGGCGAACAGGGCGTCTACACCGATAATCAAATGGAGGCCGTCGACTACACCTGCCGCCTGCGCTACTTCGAAAAACAGGGCGAAAAATACGTGGTCAAACGCTCTCTGAAGAACCTGGTGCAATTCGACTTTCACAACTTGAAGGCTCAGTTCCTGCCGCAGCGGAACGACATCATCTTCTGCCGCAACGTGATGATCTATTTCGACGAGGCCGAGCAAAAGCGGCTCATCGAAAAATTTTACCGTTGCCTGAATCCCGACGGCTATTTGTTCGTCGGCCACGCCGAGAGCCTCTTCGGCCTCACCACCAAATTCAAGATGATCCATCAGAACAACGGCACCGCTTACCAGCGCCTCGAGGTGCCCGCATGAGCTTCTTCCCCGACGAACGTGCTGCCGAGCTTCGCGAACTTTTCTTCGAGAGCGCCCAGGAACTGCTCCAGAACCTCAACGAAGCGGGCCTGGCGCTTGAGGCTCATCCCGAAGACGCGGAAATCATTCGCCGCGTCCGCCGCGTCGTACACACTCTCAAGGGCGACTCCGCCGCGTGCGGTTTCCGCGAACTGAGCACTCTGGCTCACGAAATGGAAGATGCCCTCCGCGCCGAGGCAATCCACGGCATCGAAACTTCCGTCGTGGAAGTGATTTTCACCGCCGCGGATACCTTCCAGGCCATGCTCGCCGCCTATCGCTTGAACGTTGCGCCTCCCGCCGGCGAAGAACTCCGCGAGCACATCCGCCGCATCGCGCGCAATCCGCAAGAGGCGCATCCCGCGCCCCCTCCGGCGCGCGAACCTGCACGCAAATTCGACTGGAGCGACGTCCAGCGCGAGCGCATCGCCGAATCGCTAAGTCGCAGCGAACCCGTCTACAACATCTTGCTCGAAATCGATCCCGCCATGGGCATGCACGCGGCCGCATTCCAGCTCGTGCAAAAGGTACTTCACAATGTTGGCATGCTTCTGGCCATTTATCCCGTGGATGCCACCGCCGCGGAATACGCCTCGCACATCGAGGCCGCCGTCGCCACCGATCATTCCAAAGAAGTGCTCACGGCGAAGTGCAAAATTCCCTCGGTCGTCTCCAGCGTCGCTCTCGAGCGAATTTCTGAAGCCCAGGAACCTTCGCAGGACCTTCTCGAAGTCCTGCTCCAAGCCGAAGCGCGCGCTTCTGGCGTCGAGCCGGCGAGCCGTCGGGACGCTCCGCCTCCTCCCCGGGCCATCGACGAGCCCGCGGATCACGAAAAGGCCGCGGCGCGTTTGACGGCAGACCGCACCTTGCGCGTCGACGCCGACCGCATCGACACCGTCCTGAATTTGATCGGCGAACTCATCATCGGCAAATCCATGCTCCATCGAACCATCATCGAATTCGACAAGCGCCACGCGAAAGACCCGCTGCGCACCCGCTTCGCCGACGCCCTCGCCCTTCAATCTCGCGTGCTCGAAGAGCTGCAGCGCTCCGTGATGAAAATTCGCATGGTTCCGGTCGAGCAGCTCTTCCGCCGCTTCCCGCGCCTTGTGCGTGATGTTTCCAAGAGTTGCGACCGCGAAGTCGCGCTCAGCCTCGCCGGCGAAAACACCGATTTGGACAAGGGCATTCTCGATGCCCTCGCCGAGCCGCTCGCTCACCTGGTCCGCAATGCCGTCGGTCATGGCATCGAAACTCCGGACGAGCGCGAAGCCGCCGGCAAGCCCCGCTCCGGCACCGTGCAGCTCAACGCCTATCACCAGGGCAATCAAATGGTCATCGAAGTTTCCGACGATGGCCGCGGCATCGACCGCCAAAAACTCATCCAGCGCGCCATTGAGCGCGGCGCCATTTCCGCCACCGAAGCCAGCGTGCTCACCGACGCCGAAGCCGCTCGTTTGATTTTCCAGCCCGGCCTCAGCACCGCCGACCGCGTCACCGAAGTCAGCGGCCGCGGCGTGGGCATGGACGTTGTCGCCATCGCGCTCGAGCGCCTCAAAGGAACCGTCGAAATCGAAAGCACGCCCGCCGCGGGTACGAAATTCCGCCTCATGGTACCGCTGACCCTCGCCAGCATTCAGGCTCTCTTGTTCCGCATCGGTGGCCGCCTCTACGCCGCGCCCATCGCCAACGTGCTCGAGATCACTCGCATCACCAACGCCGACATTCACCACGTCGACAATCACAGCGTCATTCGCCTGCGCGATCAGTTGCTCACCCTGGTCTATTTGGAACAGCCCAATTCCGCCGATACGCTCGCGGCGAAAAAAGTCTTCGTCGTCGTCATCGGCTTGGGCGACCGCAAATTCGGCCTCGTCGTCGATGCCCTCATGGGCGAAGAGGAACTGGTCATCAAGGCCCTCGACGACCGTCTCTCCACGTCCGACATCGTCACCGGCGCCTCCATTCTTGGAGACGGCACCGTCGTGCTCATACTCAACATTTCGGCGCTCGCGGCTCGCCTGGGACGCATGCCCGCGCTGGGGGCCATCGCATGAGCGAACCGGTTCGCGTGCTCGTTGTGGACGATTCCGCGCTCATGCGGAAGCTCATCCCCCAAATCTTGGAAAAAGACGGCACCATCAAAGTCGTCGGCACCGCCATGGATGGCTCATTTGGACTGAAAAAAATCGAGGAACTGCGGCCCCACGTGGTCACCCTCGATCTCGATATGCCGCGCATGAACGGCATCGAAATGATGCGCGAGATCACTCGCCGCTACCGCATCCCGGTGATCGTTTTCAGCGCGCACTCTCGCGAAGGCGCGCGCGAAACCCTGAAAGCCCTGGCCTTGGGCGCGTTTGATTTCGTCACCAAGCCCGCGAACGCCGCCTCCGGCACCATGCAGGGCATCGCTCAGGAACTCGCCATGAAGATCAAAGCCGCAGCCATTTCCGGCATCCCGAAAATGATCGCGGAAATTCCTCCCGCGCGTTTGAAGGCGCGCCTTCCCAAGGGCCACCATCATCGTCCACCCACCCGCGTCGTTGCTGTAGGGATTTCCACCGGCGGCCCGCACGCTCTCGAGTTCATGCTTTCACAAATGCCTGCGGATTTCGGTGGCTGTTTCCTCATCGCCCAGCACATGCCGGAGGGCTTCACGGAAATGCTCGCCAAGCGCTTGGACGAAAACTCCATGATCCAGGTGCGCGAAGCATCCTCCGGCGACGAACTTATCGCCGGGCAAGCTCTGGTCTGTCCCGGCAACCGTCATCTCTTGGTCCGCCACACCGCCCACGGGCACATCGCCGTGGTCTCGGAGTCGCCGCGCGTCAATGGTCACCGGCCCTCGGCCGACGTCCTCTTCCGCTCCGTCGCCAAGGAGTTTGGCCCCCGCGGCATCGCGCTTCTGATGACTGGCATGGGCGACGACGGCGCGGACGCCATCCGCGCCGTGAAGGACGCCGGCGGCCTCGCGCTCGCCCAGGATTCCAGTTCTTGTGTGGTCGACAGCATGCCGCGCAGCGCCATCGAACGCGGCCATGTCAATCGCGTCCTGGACCTCCAGTCGCTGCCAAATTTTCTTTACGCCCAATGCGCCGGCGAGCCTTCCGAAATAGCGCAACAAAAAGGATCGGTCGTGCAAACACATTGATGGGAAAACGGCACCAGATGTTGAGGAGATACTTATGAAACCATTTACGCCATTGACGCGAAAAGGGGATAGCCAGCCGGTTCGTTATCTCGTCGTTGACGACTCGGTCTTCGCGCGCAAGAACTTGGCGAAGATGATCAACTCGTTCGGAGGCGAAGTGGCCGGCGAAGCTGGTGATGGCTGCACGGCCATCACCGAATACGCGCGCACCAAGCCGGACATTGTCCTCATGGATATCACCATGCCGCAAATGGAGGGCATCGAAGCCGTCGAACGCATCGTTCGCCAGCATCCCGAGGCCCGCATCGTCATGGTTTCCTCCGTCGGCTACCAGGACAATATCCTGGCCGCGCTCCAGAAGGGCGCGCGCCACTTTGTCCAAAAGCCCGTGAAGCCCGACGTGCTCTACGAAATCATCCGCTACGTCTTGACCGACGAGGATGCGCACGCGCACGCGCCGGCCACTGCAGGAGAAGTACGCTCATGAAAATGCAACTCATTCAACCCTTCATCAGTGCCGCCGATTGCGTCCTGGCCAGCGCCCTTAATGGCCCCGCAAAAATCGGCGATTTAACCATGGAGCAGGAGGAGTATCGGCCCAAGGGATGTGCCGCGCGCATCGTTATCCAGGGAGAAATCGAGGGCCGCATCATTGTCGACATGACTCCCGATACTGCCGCGCGCGTCGCCAGCGCCCTTGCCGGTGAAGAAGTCGAAGAATCCGATCAAGTGGTCGGCGAAACCGTCTTCGAATTGGCCAATATGATCATTGGGAACGCCGTCACTCTGCTCAATGACCACGGCTACCAGTTCAAAGTCTTTCCACCGGAAAAGCACGTGCATCAGGAAAATGCAGGAAGTAAAACAGAAACGGAAGAAACTGCCATTTATTTCGAAACTGCCTGCGGCCCGGTCTTCTTGAATATCTGCATGCGCTACAATCTGCGCCCGCGCTCCGAGCATGCCCCGGCTTTAAGCAGTTAGTCCCGCGTTGTCCTTTCGCAAGTATCTTGCTCCAGCCGGTAGAGGCCTGCCGTCGGCAGCGCGCGCCAATTGGTTTCATCCCGTCAACATCCCAATCCGCCCATCGCCAAACACCATGAGAACCTTCTTAAAGTCGGTCGCCATTCGCAGTTGCGAATAGATGTAGCGATATGCCTCTAGGCAGGAAATTCCTTCGGTGGTCAGCACAACCAACCATTGCTCATCCGCACCCTTCGGCGCACGCCTGCCGGCCTCGGCGCTGATCAGCTCAAGCATTTCACCTGTCATGTTCAAAAGTAGACGCGGGTCCGAATCGGAATTGTGCACGAACCCCACCACTTTCGGCGCTCGCTCCGATCCGTCTCTGAAAAGCCGAATCCGGACGCGATTCCCATGAATCGTGTCTTTCTCGTCTCGGCCCGGCGCTCTCCGCGCGAGAAGGGTTTCTATCTTGTCTTCCAGCGCGGCAGCGGTTTTCGATGGCAAACGGATGGGAGCGGCGATGGTCAGCACCACGGCCATGCCGTCCGGCACGGTTTCGCCAAGGGTGTTTTGCAGGCGTTCCATGAGCCTTGTGGCCACTTTATCGAACCTCAAACGAGGCTTGGCGGCTCTGCCTTGGCTGGTGCGCTGTTTGAGAGTTGTGATGTCAACAGCAACGCGTTTCCCAGCAAACGTGATATAGGCGTCGGAAGGATCACTACCCTTTTCCCACGTTGCCGAGAGCCGTCTGGCGACGGCTTCGATGGCGGCTCGCTCTTGCTTCTTCAAATCCGTCAACGAACAGCTGCCCTTTTCCTGTTCGAATTCTGGGGTCCGTTACACCTAGTTCGTGCCGTCCTTGCGCAAATACCTCGCGCCATGACGGTAGAGGCCTGCCGTCGGCAGCGCGCGCACATGAATCACCACTGCCGGAACAAAAACATTCGCCATCCCCGGCGTATACGGCACCGCGACTTCCACTTGCGATCCTTCGTGATATCGATTTTTCGTGCGGAACGCAATCCCTTGTCGCGAAACGTTCTCGCACACCGCCATCTCTTCCGTCCCCGGCTTCTGTCGCACGCACGCCGTCAGCCGCGTTTCGTACCGGGTCGTCTCCCGTTCGGGCGACGTGCTCGCGGCTCCCGTGCCCTGCCGCGACTCGGGTGCGCCCGACCGCGAAATCGATTCCAGTGGCTGCTTCCAGATGGTCGGCGCTTCGCACATCCGGCACTGCCGCGCGAACAAGTGATTCGCCTCGAACTCCTTCAGTTCGCGCGAATCCAGGTAGGCCAGTTCCTGGCACTTGCAATGCGAGCATTCCACTAGCAGCCGCACCACCGCATCGGCTGCCTTTTCCGGCGCCGGAAATTCGATGCCCCAGAAATCCAGATTCGGATCCATGAACGACACGCCGTAGTCGCCGCCGTTCGTCGTCTCTTTCTCGCACGCCACCACGCGCACTTCCGCTTGCCGGATGGACCCATCGCTCACGCGCCGCCGCACCGTCACCGTTTGCCCCACGCGAAGCTTGTGGCTCAGTGCAACCAGCGCGCCGTGGCGATTCACCACCACCGTCCTCGCTGTTTCCAGGAACGGCTTTCCTTCCGCGTCCGTGCCCATGGCTTCGAGCGTGAACGAGATAGAGATGCGATCGCTTCGGCGATTGCTCGGCGAATCCATAACGCCCCTTTTTTAACGATCAGGAGACCGTGTTTAAAGCTATCACAGGGCCGGGCGCTTGCCCCGGGCGCCACACGTCCAGTTTCCGAGGCAGAAATATCCTTTACAGCGTGTCGAAGGGATGCTCGAGCGACGCGCTCCGCCCGGTAAAGAGCTTCGCGCCGTCCTCGGTGATGTGCATGCAATCCTCGATTCGCACGCCAAATTCGCCGCGAATGTAAATTCCCGGCTCGTCGCTGAAGCTCATGCGCGGCTCCAGCTTGATCGCATCGCCGCCCACCAGGTACGGCCATTCGTGCCCGTCCATTCCGATGCCGTGCCCCAGCCGGTGCCCGAAATATTTGTATCCCGGACCGTAGCCCGCATCCTCAATCACTTTGCGTGCCGCCGCGTCCACCGACTGCGCCTCAACGCCCGGCCGCGCTTGCGCCAGCGCCGCCGCCTGCGCTCGCTGGACAATTTCGAACACTTTTTTCATCTTGTCCGTTGGCGTGCCCAGGACAAACGTCCGGCTGATATCCGAATTGTAGCCTTCCACGCGGCATCCGCCGTCCATCAGCAGGATGGTTCCTTCTTCCACTTTCTGCGGCTCAATCGACCCGTGCGGCAGCGCCGAATACGGCCCCACTTGCACGCCCGCTTCGCCCGCGAAGCCCAGCTGCGTGTGTGCGTCGGAAACCATCCGCGCAAAATCCTGCTGCGTCATTCCCTCTTGCAACGAACGCCACGCCGCTTCGTACGCCTTGATCGTCACCGTGTTCGCCAGTTGCAGCAGCTCGATTTCGTGCTCCGTCTTGTGCATCCGGCATCCCGCTGTCACCGGCGTCGCGCTCGTAAACGACACGCCCGGCGCCGCGTGCGCCACGCCGTCGCTGTTCACGAACCACACCGTCTCCTCGATTCCGATGCGCCCGTTCGCGATTCCGCGATCCTTCAGCCCTTGGGCCGCACGCTCGTACGGGCTCTCGTTCTCCTGCCAGATGCGCATGTCCGGATTCCCCGCGAACGGCCCGCGGTTGATCTGCTCTCGCGCCCGGTCCTCTTCGAATCCCGGGCAAACGAAAAACGGCTCGCCCTTCGCCGGGATAATCAGCGTGAATGTCCGTTCGCTCAGCCACCAGTCGATGTTCGCAAAATATTTCATCGACGTGCCGCCAATCAGCATGATTGCGCCGATGCGGTTTTCCTGCATCAAACGCCGCGCCCGCTCCACGCGCTCCTGCCTCTCGGCCACGGTGATCGGCCGCGCCTGGTCGCGCATCGACTTCAATTCCGCAATCGCCGGCGGCAAATTTCCGCATCCTGGCGTCTCTTGCCCCAACGCCAGCCGCGACGCCAGCGGCGCCCCTGCGGCAAGCCCTGCAACTTGGAAAAATTTTCGGCGAGAAATCATTCGACCGGTCCTCCGCGCACGGAATCATACGCGCCTTTCGGTCTCTGGGAGCGTTTTTTTGAATGCCGTGCGCAGCCGTTATCTGTGCCCCTGCAGATACTCCTCTTGAATGCTTGTCTCGGGTGGCGGGTCAGCTTGGATTGTCTTGATCCTAGAGAGTCGCGCGGGTAACAACTTGCGAGCAACTGCGGAGCGTGCGAAAATCAACGTTTGAAAACACGCTAACGGCCCAGTGTCACGCAATTCAGCCCGTGGCGATATCGTCTAAAGGTTAGGACGGAGCCCTCTCAAGGCTCAAATCCGGGTTCGAGTCCCGGTATCGCTACCATCTCCACCCGAAGCCCCGTGAAACACTCCTGAGTTTTTTCTTTGGGATACCGTGATGTGGTTTCTTTCGCTTTTCGCTTCTTACGTATCGCTTCGATGATTCTCCGCCGCCAATTTCACCGCTGGACTCGCCGCATGAGCAGCAGCCGCCGGCTCCGCCACTTCCGCACCCGCCGCGCCCAGATGTCCATGCACCGCCGACGCCTCCGCGAGCCGCTCCTTCTGCTCTACGCTCAAAAGCGCATGCGCATCCACCACCGCCTTGTCCATTTTCTCCAGCTTCCACAGCCGCGGGAATTTTTCGTGCAGCAATCGCTCCGTCGCTTCCACCAGCGGCTCCGCGTGGAAACGCCTCTGCATCGGCGCGTCGCACAGCACGTTCGCCACCGCCAGCAGGATCATTCCCTGATGATGCGCCATCCAGCAGCGCACCAGCTCGTACTGTTTCCCTTCACCCACCCGCGAACTCGTAAAATCCGCCGATTCGAAAAATCCATGCGCGCCCACCCAGCCCATCTCTTTCATCCGCCGCAGATTTTTCCCCGCGCCCGCCGCGTCCACCAGCAAGCCCAGGAACGTCGAGTACGGCGAAATCACCAGCTCTGGCGTGCTCGTCCGATTCATCGCCAGCCCCGGCACACCAAACGCGTGGTACCGGTAAAAACCATCCGGGTTCTTGTCGATGCACGAACTCTCCGATATTCCCCAGGGCACCCCGGCCTTCCGCGTGTATTTCTGCTGCGCCCGTACCGCGCCCTGACCACTCCGCTCAAAAATCGTGTTCGGATAGCTTTTCATCCACAGCGCCGGTAGCAGGTACTCGAACATCGTCCCGCTCCACGACAAAATCACGCGATGCCGTTTGTACAGCGCGTGCGGTCGTCTCAGTTGCAGCCACGTCTCCTGCGGAATTTCGCCCTTGGCCACGGCCACGAACACCGCTGCGCGCGCCTCCGACGCGAACACGTCGTAGTAATATTCGAGCAGGCAGCCGTGCTCCACGTCGTAGCCGATGGACACCGCTTTTTTCCGCGCATTGTAGAAAAATCCGAAATCCATCTCCCGCGTCCACTTCTCCGTCGTCGCCGCGATGCCTTCCAGATTCCCGCGCACCTCCCGGCAAATCTCCGCCGAATTTGCCAGCCGCACACCGACGGACTCTGCCATCGCGCGCGTCTCGCTGTCGAGCCCCGGCTGCGCCAAGAATTCCTTCAGCCGCGCCTGCAGCTCCACATTCGCGTTCACCGCCGACTGCAGAGTGAGCCCGTTGACCGGCTCATCGCTCGAAATTTCGAACGCCCGCAAATATTTCGCCACCTCCGGCAAAACCCAAGGGGTGAAGTCCTGCACCATTTTCCCCAGCTGATGCAGCCGCGCCGACAACTCGTGCGCCCACCACCGCCCTTCCTCCGCGATCTTCGCCTCGGCCAGCTCCATCTCCAGCATCGCCACATCCGCTTCGAGTCCGTGCACCAGGTCCAGCCACATGGCATCGCCGCTCATCTTCGCGCGCGTTCTCAGCTTCATCTCCTCGATGCGCGCCGCCATTCGCTCGTGCTTTTTCTCCTTGGGCAGAAATTCCGCAATCAAATCCAGGTGGTCTTCCAGCCCGCGCCACAGCGCTTCCTGGAAAATCGGAGCCTTCTTCGCCTCCGCGCACCCGTTCTTCAGCGTCCACAGGCAGCAAACCAGGTTCCCGTTGTCCACCGTGGAAATAAATCGCGGCGTCAGCGGCTCCAGCGTCTTCGTGTTGTACCAGTTGTACAAATGCCCGTTCGATTTCGTCAATCGCTCCATCGTCTCGAACGTTTTTTGCGTGATGGCGATGAACTCCCGCAGCGTCACGAACCCCAGGTCATACGCCACTAGCCGCGCATTCAACAAAAATCCCAGGTTGGTCGTCGATATTTGATGTGCCGCAAACGGCGCCGCCTCTTGCACGATGTCCGGGATCAGCCAATTCTCTTCCGCGGTGCTGTACTGCCGGAAAAAACGCCACGTGCGCAGCGCTGCGCCACGCAGCATGGCGCGATCCTTCTCGCCGAGTGGTGTCACTCCCGAGCGGTACGGCTGATTCAGCCAATGGCAAATCGGCTTCGACGACGCCCACAGTGCCAAAAACGGCAGCGCAATCGCCAAAGATGTCGGCCGGAACGCCGCGATCACCACCGCGATCCCGAACGACAGCAGCGGCATCCATTCCATGTAGTTTTCCACTGGCGACTGTTTCTTGTGCGCCACGATCTCCGCTTCCGCGGCCGTTTCCCATTCCAGCATTCGCCGCCGCGTAATCGTCACCCGGATCACCGTCCGCACCACCGCGTCCATGGTCACCACTCCCTGGTAGCACAGGAACGTGATGCGGAAAAACAGTCGCTCCGTCGCGCCCACGAGGTCCGCCCCAAAGTTTTTCCAGAACGCCGCTGTGAATCGCTCCGGGCCCGCTCGGATGATCGAAACAAGAAACGGGAAATACGTCGGGAACGCCACCACCGCCAGCACCGCCAGCGTCCAATACACCACGTTGCCGGGGAAGAACAGCCAGATTCCCAACAGCAGAAGGAACGTCGCGAACTCCGTCACGCTGCGCCGCAGATTGTCGATGATCTCCCACCGCGAAAGCAGGCTCAGCGGGTTGCGTACGATTTTCCCGAAATAATCTGGCACGCGCGGCAGCAGCCACAGAATGATCTGCCAGTCCCCGCGCACCCAGCGATGCTTCCTCCGGCTGTACGCGCTGAAGTGCGAGGGATAGTCGTCCACCACTTCCACGTCGGAGAGCAGACCGGCTCGCGCATACGCGCCTTCAATCAGGTCGTGGCTCAGCAGCGTGTTGATCGGGAATCGGTGCTCCAGCGCCTGCTGGAATACTTCCACTTCGTAGATGCCTTTGCCCGTGAAAATCCCTTCCCCAAAAAGGTCCTGGTAAACGTCCGAAACCGCGCACGCGTAAATGTCGAATCCCGTATCTCCCGAAAAAATCGCCGCCAGTCGCGAACGCGCCGCCGAATGGATGCTGATTTCCACGCGTGGCTGCAAAATGCCGTAGCCTTCCACCACCTTGTTCGTCGCCGGGTCGATCACCGCGCGGTTCAGCGGATGCGCCAGCGCGCCCACCATTTTGCGCGCCGCGCCCCGCGGCAATTGCGTATCCGCATCCAACGTGATCACGTACTTGATTTTCCGGGTGGCAAGCTCGCCGGTCTTGAGCGTGAACCCGTTTTCCTGTCCCAGTAGCAGCCGGTTGAAATCCAGCAGCTTTCCGCGCTTCCTCTCCCAGCCCATCCACATTTTTTCCGTCGGGTTATAGGCGCGGTTCCGGTGAAAATGACAAAACGAATCCTTTCCACCCGTCGCGTACTTCTGATTCAGCTTTTGGATCAGCTCCGCGCACAGCGGCGCCAGCCGGTCCTTCTCGTCGAACTGTTTCACCGAATCCGGCGGATCGGTGATCAGCGCAAAATAAAGATTCGCGTCGCGATTCGCCAGATATCTGACTTCCAGATCGTTCACTGCCTTCCGCGTCTGCTCTTCGCTGATCAGCAGCATCGGAATCGCCACCACCGTCGCGTGCTCTTCCGGGATGCCTTGCGAGAAATCCATCTTCGGCAGCGCCCGCGGAGAAACGAACTGCGTCGAAAGCGTGTTCACCGTGGCCACCGCGCACTCCAGCGCCGGCAGCAGGAACAGCAACAGCTCCACCGAGCCTGGCAATTTTCCGTGCGCTAGAATCAGCACCAGCGCAATCACCGTCATCGTCATCAGCTCGATGCCCATCAAGTAAATCAAATCGGCCGATTTCAGCAGGGTCCTGCGCAAGCGCCTCGCGAACGACGCGCGATACCCGATCGCCTCGCCCAGAATTTTCCGGCCTTCGCGGATCACGTAATATCCGGCGTGCGACCTGCGCTCTACGCCCCTCTTCGTCGCGGCCGCCGGATGCGCGCCCGCAAGCTCCACCGCCTTTTCCGCCACTTCGCGCTCGCTCACCGGCGACTGCGCCGCCAGCTCCGCCACGGCTTTGCAATACGCCTCGCGGCTTTCAAAATCCATCCGCGCGTACGCGTTCGCCGGGTCCGCGCGCAGCACCCGGTCGATTTCGCTCACCGCGCCGATGATTTCTTCCGGTTCCAGGTCGCCCAGCCGCCGCAAGCTCGTGAGCAGCGTCGCCATCCGCGCGCCGTTCTCCGTCTCCGCCGCATTCGCCGCCGTCGCCGCTTTCGCGTCGAGCGGCAGCAGCTCGATCCCGCACCGGATATGGTCCAACACCAGCATTTGCGCGAACGCCACGAGCAGCCAGTCTTCCGCGAATTGCAGCGGGCACTTCTCCTGAAACGCGCGGAAGAAAACCGAGAACTTCTCCGAATCGAAATCGTAGTCGATCGCTCCGAAGAACTTCTCGATCACCGCATACGCGCGCGGCGCCGTCTCGTTTTTCGCGGTCGTCACCTGCGGCGCCAGCTCCGCTTTCTTCAGGCTGCCCCGCGCATTTTCCAACGCCATGCGTACCACGTCGGAGCTCTCGAAAAGCTTGCGGTGCACGCCACAAAGCACCGCGCCCGAGCTCGCAATCGCTTTCAGTTGTTCAAAGGATTTGTCGATCGAGTCGGTGGCGTCCTGCAGTTTTGTTTCGAGCGGCAGCGCGCTCCCTTTCGCTTCCGAAACGCGCTGCTCCGCCGCGATTTCAATCGCGCGCGCTCGAAGCTCGCTCAGCTTCGCCGCGCGTGTTTCGCTGCTCACATCCTTTTTATCGGCAGTCTCGCTGCAGACCTTAGGTCCGCCAGCGCCTTGCAAGGTATTGTTCGGTGATGGAATCGGGGTCGCCATTTGTAAACAGGCCTCACTCTTTCTTCGACAGCTGGTTCCTCGCCCGCTGGTTCATCGATAATTCGCTGCCTGCAGCTCAAACATCTCCGCATATCGTCCGCGGTTCTTCAGCAGTTCATCATGTGCGCCCTGCTCCGCAATCCTGCCGTTTTCCAGTACCAGAATGCGATTCGCCATCCGCACTGTCGAAAAGCGGTGTGAAATCAACAGTGACATCTTGCCCTCCGTCAGCTCCGCGAAACGCTGGAACACTTCGTGCTCCGACCGCGCGTCCAGCGACGCCGTCGGCTCGTCCAAAATCAGCAACTGCGCGTCGCGCAGATACGCCCGCGCCAGCGCAATCTTTTGCCACTCGCCGCCGGAGAGGTCCACTCCGCCTTCGAATCGCGACCCCAGCATCTGCCCATATTTTTTCGGCAGTCTGCTGATCACCTGATCCGCCAGACTCTTCTCCGCCGCGACGCGAATGCTTTCCTCGCTCTGCGCCTGCTCGATGCGCCCCATGGCGATGTTCTGCTCCGCGCTCATCTCGTAGCGCACAAAATCCTGAAAAATCACGCCGATTTCTTTCCACAGATCCTCAAGCTCGTATTCCCGCAGGTCCACGCCGTCCAACAAAATCTGCCCTGCCGTCACGTCGTACAGCCGCACCAGCAACTTCACAATCGTCGTCTTCCCTTGCCCGTTTTCTCCCACCAGCGCGATCCGTTCGCCCCGCTCCAGCGTGAAACTCACGTTCCCCAGCACCACGCGCGAATGCCCCGGATACGAAAACGAAACATTCCTGAACTCGAATCCCTGCCTGATCGGCCGCGGCACCCGCAGCGCGTTCGCCTTCGAAAAAACTCTCGGCCGCACCGCGAAAAACTCCAGCAAGTCCGTCATGAACAGCGCCTGGTCCGCGATTCCCGAGAACGTCGAGAACACCGCCTGGATATTCGTGCTCGCTCCCGCAATCGCGCCGGTCAACAACGTCAACGTGCCGATCGTGAACCTTCCCAGCACCGTCTCGTAAATCACGTACGCATACGTCCCGTAATATCCCAGCGTCCCCAGCAGCGTCAGAAAAGTCCCGGCGATTAGCTTGCGCCGCGCCAACGCCACCGTCTGCGTGTGCAGTTCGTCGGTGATCGTCGTGTAGCGGTTCACGAAAAACGGCCCCAGCCCAAAAAGTTTCAGCTCCTTGATGCTGTCCTTGCTCCCGCCGACGATTCGCAAATAATCCATCTCCCGCCGCGCCGGCGTCTGCCGGAAATTCAGCGAATACCCCAAAAATGAAAAATGCGTCTCGCCCACAAACGCCGGCAGCACCGCCACGAGCAAGATCCCCAGCAGCCACGGCGGCGCCTCGAAAGCCACCTGCACCGCCAACGTCAGCGTCGTGATCGCCTGCTGGATCAGTTGCCCCATCGCGCGAATCATCGCCACGCGGTCCGTGCCTTGCACCCGCGCGCGGTCCATCTTGTCGTACACGATCGGATCTTCGTACGACGTCAGGTCCAGCCGCGACGCGTGCTCCATGATTCGCTTGCCGATGTACCTCGTGAACAAATCCGCCGTCAGCGTCTCGCAAAAATCCGCGACCCGCGAAAAAATCATCCCCAGGCACGCGAGCGCAAACTCCGCCGCCACCAGCCACCAAAAATAATGCGGGACCGGCGTGCCGGACTTATACTTGTTCGTCAGCGCATCGATGATGTATTTCCCCACCAACAACGCGCCCGCCGGGATCACCGCCACCAGCACGCGGAACAGCACTCCGCCAAACACGCCTCGCGGCGCCGCCTCCCAAATCATTCCCAGCACCGGCGGCACGTTGTTCAGCGCCTTCAGCCGCTCGCGCAGCGTCGGAGCGGCGGCGGACTCCACCGTCTCCTGTCTCGTTTTTTGCTTCTCGCTATCCATATATTGGCCAGGCTGGCCCCGCTCGCCGGGGCCCGTAGGCGGGCTGGTACAAGTATAAATCTTCCGCGCGGCGCGCGTCAGCAATGCCTGCGCCGCCCCGAGGGGCTCCGCCAAGCCAGCTACCGCGCGATGGAATGGAAGTTAGGATGATGGCTGAAGGGCTCGGATGAGTACCTGAACGAGTACCTGAACGGACAGCAGGACCACGACCGCCGCTTCTCTGCTCACTTTTTTCCAACCCGCATTGGACGTCTCCCGCGGCGCTCCCCCAAGTTCCGTCGTGCTTGTGCTCTCGCTTGTGCCCGAACTCACGCCCGCATCCGTACTTGTGCTGTCACCCATAGTTGTCCCCGTGCTCGTGGCCGTACCTGCGCTTATATCCATAAATGTGCTTGGGTTCATGCCCGTGCATGTCGCCATACCTGTACCTTCGGGTGTACCAACCGTTGTGTTTGTGAACGTCTGCTGACCTCGGCCGCACTGCATCATTACCGCTTCCCCCGCAATTCCCTCTTGCACGTGCCTTGCCGCTTCTCGCTCCACCTAAATCCTCTCCCATGTATACATTACGAATCACCTCGCCCCGCCGCCCGCAACTCGCCGTATCGTTTTTTCTTCCCCTCGGCAACTTCTACGGCCCCGCCGCCCACGTCTACGCAGCCCGTTTTTATCCTTCGAGCCCTCGCTTCTGTTCGAAGCTACTTGGCAGCGCTCGCTGCTTCCTCGATCAAACCGGCAACCTCCCTCGGGTGAGAAATGTAAACCACATGGCTGGGCCCAGGAACCTCGACCATGTGGCTCTTGGCGCGTTCTGCATACCATCTCTCCAATTGCGGATCGATCGTGCGGTCGCTACCCGAAACCATCATCCAGCTAGGCTTGCTTCGCCACGCCGCTTTTGAAATCACCGCGGAGAAGTTCTCGGCGAAGTTGAACACCTGCGAGTGCGCCATAAAGGCGGCTTGGGCGACGGGCAGGTCTGCTGCGAAAAACTCATTGAATCGTGCAGGATCCAGATAAGAGCAGCACAAGAACAAAAGGCGCGGGATGGCGGTGAGGGACCTGCCGTCGCCTTTGTCGTCGATTCGTAGGGGCGCTGCTTGCTGCGCCCGGGTGACCCTCCGAGTCGCGCCGCGTCCGATCCCTGCACCACGAATCGCGCCACGACCCCGATTTGTCATTCCGAGCGAGGATGCAACGGGCATCTGACCAGCCTAGCGGGGAATCTGCTATTCACTCTTGTAGGCCGCTTTACCGCCACCAAATTCTTCTACGTTTTTCAGATGCCGCCTAATTCCACGGTAGAAACGACAAACCTCTGACTCTTGCAGTCGTAACGGAAATGAACATCGCTCCAATCGGAAAAACCATATGTAAGCCTGTGTCTCATGTATGAGAGATGGGAGACGGAAACCTGGATTTCCAACACTGATCCATCGCTCCGCATCGGTTCGATCGTAAGAATAGCGAAGTGCTTCTTAAGTTTTTGGCATCTGTCTTTCTGCGCCTGCATATCCAAATACTCGACCCGATATTCCCCTTCCTCGGAAGGCAGTCCATCGGTAATTCTGGGGTCACTCTCGACAAACATGTGTCTGTAGTCCGTGCCAGCGTGTTGCTATCGCTATCGTCAATGTAGCCCCAGGACTTCTACATTTCGCGGAGGCTCGCGAACAAAGCGACCGCGTATAGACTGTCTTTATTTGTATGGTTCGAGCCCTCCTGTGCAAGCGCGGGACAGAAACCGAAAAGAACCGACAAGATAACGACAATCGACTTGCTCGTTACGCACACTGGACCCTCCCCGCTCGTTATGCTTTTGCCTTGCTGACCAGCCGAAGTGTCACGATGCTACCACGTTGCTCCCCCCTAAAAAACTACCCCTCGAAACCCAATCGTTGCATAATCCGTCTCTGCAAAAGGAAAGAGGGGTGTCCACGATGATCGCAAAACGCAATCTTTGGTGTGTCTCCGTCTCTGCATTTCTCTTCGCGCTCGCTCTCGCGCTTCCCGTTCCCGTCACCCGCGCGAAAACCTCGCACCATCCGGCGGCATCGCCCGCGCACAAGACGGCCAAAGCCGCCGCCGCTCAGCCGCTCGACGAGGACTACACCGCCAAAATCCGCGAATACACCACTGAGCCCTATCTCTCCACGCCGCTCGTTGACCACCTTCCCGCCTCCGCCACCGTTCCTTCGCCCGACAAAATTCTCGGCTACGCCATCGGTACGCCCAACAAGCTCACCCACGTCGCCGACATCCACCGCTACTATCTCGCCCTCGCCAAATCCTCTCCGCGCGTCCGCACCTTCATCCTGGGCAAAAGCGAAGAGGGCCGCAACTTCATGGTCATCGCCATCAGCGACGAGCAAAATATCGCCCAGCTCGATCATTACAAAGACATCACCGCCAAGCTCGCCGACCCGCGCAAGATCACTCCCGAAGAAGCCGCTGACCTCGAGAAAACCGGCAAGCCCTTCTACTGGCTCTCTGGCTCGATTCATTCTCCCGAAACCGGCTCGCCCGAAATGCTCATGGAGCTGGCCTATCGCCTGGCCGTCGAAGATTCGCCGATGATCGATCAGATTCGCAAAAACGTCATCGTGCTCATCACTCCCGTGCTCGAAGTCGATGGCCGCGACCGCGAAGTTGATCTCTACAACTGGGAAAAGGCCAATCCGAATAAAGCCGCTCCCAGCCTCATTTATTGGGGACATTACGTCGCCCACGACAACAATCGCGACGGCATCGCCATGGCCCTCACTCTTTCCAAGATCCAGATGAAAACTTTCCTGACCTGGCATCCCCAGGTCCTGCACGATTTGCACGAATCCATTCCCTTCCTCTATATCTCCACCGGCACCGGTCCGTATAACGCCTGGCTCGATCCCATCGTGGAAAGTGAATGGCAGGAGCTGGCCTTCAACGAAGTGCAGCAAATGACCGCCTATGGCGTTCCCGGCGTGTGGACCCACGGTTTTTACGACGGCTGGGCGCCCAATTACATGATGTTCGCCGAAGCCGGACACAACGGCATCGGCCGCTTCTACGAAACTTTCGGCGGCCGCGGCGCGGACACCTCCGTGCAGACCGTTCCGGCGGAAGATACTTCCATCACCTGGTTCCGTCCAAACCCCCCAATGCCGAAAATCAATTGGTCCATTCGCGACAATGTCAATCTCCAGCAGAGCGCGCTGCTCATCGGCTTGAGTTACATGGCCCAGCGTCCCGAGGAATTTCTCGCGCGCTTCTACAACATGAGCCGCCGCTCCATCGCCAAAGCCACCACCGAGGGTCCCGCCGCTTACGCGCTTCTCAACGACGGCAAGCGTCCCGCCCTCGACGCACATCTCGCGCGCCTTCTGCAGGACCAGGGCGTCGAGGTAGCTCGTTTGGATCAGGCCGTCACCGTCGCTTCGCCGACCTTCGCCGATCCTTTCGCGGACCAAAAGACGCCCGGCGCAAAATCGGCCGATGGAAACTCCTCCGCCGACAATTCCGGTCAGAGTTCAGCCCAGAACTCGCGTGACGGAAGAAGGCCTGCGGAAAATGCGCCCGCGAAAATCACCATTCCCGCCGGCAGCTACATCATCCGCATGGATCAGCCCTACAGCCGCGAAGCCGACATGCTTCTCGACACCCAGTATTATTCCATTCACGATCCCACGCCCTATGACGACACCGGCTGGACTCTTGGCCCGCTCATGGACGTCTCCACTGTGCGCATCACCGATTCGTCCATTTTGAAAGCGCCCATGACTCTCATCGACGGCCCGGTGCAGGCCGCGGGAAAAATCGATGGCGGCGGAGGTTCCTTCATCATCAATGCCAACGCCGAGCCCGCGCTCGCCACGCTGCGTTTCCGCCTCAGTGACGTAAAAATGTATGCGGCGGAAAATTCCTTCACCGCTGACGGTCAGAATTTCAACGCCGGCTCATTCATCATTCCCGCCGATGGCAATCCATCCAATCTTCGCGACGAACTTTCTTCCGCCGCGCAGGACCTCGGCCTTGAAATCCACGCCACCTCCGCCAACGTTTCCGTCGCGCGCCATCCGCTTGAAGTTCCGCGCATCGCGCTCGTTCACAACTGGATGAACACCCAGCCGGAAGGCTGGGATCGTCTGGCGCTCGAAGAATGTAAAGTTCCGTACGCTTACATCTCCGATGCAGTCGTTCGCGAAACGCCGGACCTGCGCTCCAAATACGATGTCATCATTCTTCCGCCGTCCGCGCCAAGTCTCGCGCGCCTGATTAACGGCGTGCCCATCAGAATTTTGCCCGACGGCAGCCAATACGGGAGCGCCATTCCCTGGGAAAAATCCGATTTGACCCCGAGCTTTGGTCTCGGCCCCGATCAAGCCGCCGACATTCGCGGCGGCTTCGATTTTTCCGGCCTCGCGAATCTGGAAAAATTTGCCGAAGACGGCGGCTTGCTGATCACCATCGGCGGCAGCGCCGTGATTCCAACGGAAACCGGAATCACCGACACTGTCTCCATCGTTCCCACGCCACAATTGCACGCGCGCGGCGGGATTTTCAACGCCACCGTGGACGATCCGCACAGTCCTGTAGTGTACGGCTATGACACTACAGTCCCGGTTTATTTCAATCAGGCGCCCGTCTTTCGCGTTTCGCTCACCGGCGGCGGTAGTGGATTCGGCGGCGGTGGCGCCGACGGAGGAATGGCCGCGCGCACCAGCGGCCGCGGCTCGCTCACCGATCCCGACGTCCCGCAGGGCCGTCCGTACATCGCTCCCCCCGCCGAAGTGCATCGCACGCGCGCGCAGCAGGAACTTTACGTCCCGCCGGAGGAAGGAGAATTTTTGAGCGCGTACCTTCCGCCAAAATCTTTGTGCCCGCATGTGGTTTTGCGTTTCGCGGACGAAAAAGATTTGTGGGTCAGCGGAATGCTCGACGGCGGATCCGCGCTCGCGCAATCTCCCGCCATCGTCGACGTTCCCGTCGGCCGCGGCCACGTCGTTCTGTTCGCGATCAATCCGATGTGGCGGCAAATCACGCAGGGCAGCTTCATGCTGCTGCTGAACGCGGCGATGAACTACGACCACCTGAGCGACACACCCGCGGCCGCCGGCGGTCCGGCGACACCATGAGCGAACAATAGGCGAACACTACTTTAGGGCCGAGCCGGCCAAATTGTCTCTCGCGGACCCGTTTTTTGGTGAAAATTGGCCTGGTGGAGCAGGCCATCGATTTTCGCGTTTTTTCGACCCCTTTCGCGGGGCGCATTTTTCATTTTTGCGAAAAAGCCAACAAAAATGCGGTTTTCGATACATACCCCCTAGGATGAGCAGAGTGGCGGCGCGCGGGCGCGAGCAGGCCAATTCTCAAAAATCGGGTCAAATTCCGATTATAGGACCAGGCCATTCATATAGACTAACGATAGGAGCAAAAACCGGGGGCTTAACCCCCTTCCCGGCGCAAGGCAGCCGGTGTCAGTTGCCAGAAAGGGCGAACCGTGAAGACATCGCGTCGGTGAGGCGCGCATGAAAGCAAGTAAAAGCGTTCCTTCCGTTCATAACGAAGAGCGACCGCGGGATGTAACAGGCGGCCAACGCGACGAGCGTGAGCAGAACGGTGACGCCGGCGATACTCGGCGCGACCGCCGAAGAGCATCATGCTCACGAAGCGCGCGACAGGAAGAATCCATCGAGAACATCCTGATGTTTGAAAAGGGGGCCGTATCGCGCAAGCGCGAGGGCGATGCGGCGGCGTCCGTGTAGATTTGCGCCGGGCTGGCGCGAACTGACCGAGCTAGGAACGACAACCGATTTCTTGAGTTGGGCAAACTGAATGTGTCCGAGCGGACAGAAAACGAATTTAAGGAAAGATGGGCGCTATGAAAACAGGAGATGGCACGAGTAAGAAAATGAAGCGGCGGGGCAGGATACGGGCGAAGCGGCGGGGCGCGGTGATGGCGACGGTGGCGGGCGTTGCCGGAGTGATCGCTTTCAGTGGCTTTGCGGCGATCGCGCAAAAGCAAAGTGTGCGCGCAAACCCATCGACGGGAGCAGCGGTCGCGGGCTTCGCGCGGAATTCAGATGCGCAGGCCAATATTTCTGCAAGCGCGGCGATTACAGGCCTCCCTCAACACCAAAGCCTACAGGTAAATGCCGATGTGGACGTGGCGGGCACGGGCTTGGCGCTAGAGCAAAGCGCGCGGACGAATGCGCCCGCGCAAACGGCGCGTGCGGGGCAGGCGGCGACAGAAGCATTCACGCGGGAAGATGCGCGCGCGGCGATTGCGGCGTCGCAGGCGATTGCGACTGGCGGAATCAATGAGCTGAAGACGGTGGAGATTGGCGGAATCAAGCAATGGATCAGCGTGCGCGGAAATAATCCGGCGAATCCGATCCTGCTGTTCCTGCACGGCGGGCCGGGGTCGCCGATGATGCCGGAGAGCTGGACGTTCCAGAAGCCGTGGGAGGATTTTTTCACGGTGGTGCAGTGGGATCAGCGCGGAACTGGAAAAACGTTTTCGGCGATGAACCGGCAGCCGGATAAATCGATGACCATTGAAAAGATGCAAGCGGACGCGGAGGAGCTGATCGAGCTGCTGCTCCGCACGTACGGAAAGAAGAAGATTTTTCTGATGGGGCATTCGTGGGGGAGCATTTTGGGAGTGAAAGTGGCGCAGCACCGGCCGGATTTGCTTTATGCGTACATCGGCGTGGGGCAAGTGGTGAACGGAGAGCGGAACGAGGTGGTCGGTTATCGAGAGACGCTGGCGCAAGCGGAGAAGGTCGGGAATCAGGCGGCGATTCAAGCGTTGGAGGCGATGGCGCCGTATCCGAATCCGGAGGGATTCACTCCGATGGCGAAAGTGCTGGCGGAGCGCAGATGGGACGTGGCGCTGGGCGGAATGGTGTATGGGCAAACGAAAAATGATGTGTCGCGGATTTGGGCGCTGAGCCCGGAGTACACGGACTACGACGACGCGTCGGCGGGGCTGGGGGAGATCAGCTCGGTGGAGATTTTGCTCCCGCAGATGGAAAAAGTGAATTTCGACAAGGTGACGACGTTCCAGTGCCCGGTGTTTATTTTTGCCGGGGCGGAGGACCGGACGACTCCGGAGAGCGTGGCGGAAAAATACTACGAAAGCATTCAGGCGCCGGAGAAGAGATTTTTCAAGATCGAGCGCGCGGCGCACTACGTGGTGACGGAGGCGCCGGGCGAGGTGCTGATGGATTTGGTGGAGTATGTGAGGCCGGTGGGGGAGAGGCAGTGACCCTTCGTTCCTCAGGGCAATCGAGTGACAAGTGATGAGTGACGAGCAAGCAAGAGCGTTCCTCCTATTCGTGGCGCAACGCGACCATGGGGTCGACGCGCATGGCGCGGCGGGCGGGGATGTAGCAGGCGGCGAGAGAGACGAGCGTGAGCAGAATGGCGACGCCGGCGAAAGTCAACGGATCGGTGGCGCTGACGCCGAACAACATGGTCGCTAGCAGCCGTGTCAGGGCCAAAGCTCCACCGACGCCCACAGCGACGCCGATCAAGATGAAGTGCATGCCGTGGCCGAGGACGAGACGCAGGACGTCGGCCCCGCGCGCACCAAGGGCCATTCGGACGCCAATTTCATGGGTCCGCTGCGCCACTGAGTAGGCCACCACTGCGTAGCATCCAATGGCCGCGAGGATGAGAGCAAGCAGGGCAAAAATGCCGAGAAGAAACATGTGCGACCATTGCGAGGAAAGCGAATCGTCGACGACTGCTTTCATGGTGCGAACTGCCGCGATGGGCTGGTTTTTGTCGACGACGAGGATTTCGCCGCGGATAGACTTGGCCATTGCGGACGGGTCGCCGGAGGTGCGAATGACAAGGTCCATCGAAGCGGTGGGCGATTGTTGCTGGGGGAAATACATCTCCATCTCTTTGGACTGTCCCAGGCTTGAATGATGAACGTTGCCAACCACGCCGACGACGAGATAGGCCTGACCCGTGCTGAACTGTCTACCCACAGGATCTTGCCCCGGCCAGAGGTAGTTGGCCAAGCTCTCGCTTATGATGGCAACGCGAGTTGCGGCGTGACTGTCCTGATCAGAGAAATAACGGCCTTTCAGGAGCGGAATGCGAAGCGTGCGAAAGTAGTCTCCGGAAACAACGAAAAAGGAAGCGGCGCTGTCGAACGGGTGATCCGGGTTTATCGGACGGCGTTCTGTGGAGACCAGCAACGCGAAGGAGGGAGACTGACCCAACGGAACATAGTTGATGGCACCCACGGACTCAACTCCTGGTAGGGATTTCAAGCGACGGAAGACCTGGTCAAAATAATCGGTGATTTGAGGCCCAGCGTGATAGGCGGCGTCGGGAAGGGAGATGTTCAGGGTTAGGACTTGGCCGCCGTCGAATCCTGGCTGGACATCGAGGAGGCGGACCAGAGTACGAACCATCAAGCCCGCGCCAGTCGAGAGGACCACGCTCAGAGCGATCTGCGTGACCAGAAGCGCTCCACGAATGCGCGCATGGCCGCGAGTGCCGGGAATCGCCAAACCATCTTTGAGGGAGTTCGAGAGATCGATTTTCGTCGCGGCCCACGCGGGAGCCAAGCCGAATAGCAAGCCCACGCCGCAGCTCAGGAGAGCGGTGAACGCAAGGACTCGCCCATCGATGGCAATCGGCGTAAGTGTCGGCAGCGCGACGGGCAGCTCCGCGATGAGGAAACGTAGGCTCCAGAAAGCGAGGAGCACGCTCAACGATCCTCCCATCAAAGCGAGGAGCACGTTTTCAGTCAGAAGCTGGCGAATCAATCGCGCGCGTCCGGCACCCATGGCCGAGCGAACGGCCACTTCGCGCTGGCGGTTCATGC
Organism: uncultured Acidobacteriota bacterium; assembly: GCA_963811805.1. Lineage (GTDB taxonomy): Bacteria > Acidobacteriota > Terriglobia > Acidiferrales > UBA7541 > DAHUXN01. Next base: position 637,270 of record CAWESU010000001.1, read on the forward strand.
TGCGCGAAAGCACCAGGTTAGCGACATTGGCGCAAGCAATCAGTAGAACGCAGCCGACTGCCCCGAGGAGCAGCAAGAGCACAGTGCGGCTGTTTTCGGTGAGATTGTCCTGCAGGCGCATCAGGACGACGCCCGGGCCACCGAGTTTTCGAAAAAGCGAATCTTCGTTGCGGACACGCTCGGTAATGACATTCATCTCGGCCTGCGCCTCTGCGAAGGATGTGCCCCGCCGCAGCCGGCCAATCAGGTCGGTGAAGATGACGCCGCGGTCGATGGTGTCGTCGCCGACGCCTCTGGGCACCCAGATTTCCGTTCCCGCTGGGAATTGGAAGCCTCGCGGCATGACGCCGAGGACCGTGATGGGACGAGCGTTGACCACCACTGGCTTGCCAACGATATTCGCATCGGAATGGTAGCGTTCCTGCCACAAGCTCCAACTCAGGACAACTCCGGTGGCGGCGCCATGCGCATCGACGGAAAAATCCTGGCCGAGCGCGGGCGCGACGCCCAACACGCGGAAAAACTCCGGCGTGATTTGGGCTGCATGTACGGATTCCGGCCCACCCTCGCCCGTCAGATTGACATTTCCGGGGTGATAGGCTGCCACGGCTTCAAAAGAGTGAACATGCGTTCGCCAGCTCACGGGATCCATCTGCTCGGCCGCCGCGATGGACACGCCACCCTGAGCATTAACCGGAGGGGAATCGCCGAGATGGTTGAGAATGGGAGTCGCGTTGCCGCCCAGAACCACAATTCTCTGAGTGTCTGGGAACGGAAGGCTTCTGAGAAGGACCGCGTTGACGACGGAGAAGATGGCGGTGTTGGCGCCAATGCCGAGGGCGAGGGTGAGAATGGCGACGGCGGCAAAGCCGGGAGATCTGCGCAAAATGCGCGCGGCGTAGCGAACATCCTGGCAGAGATGATCGAACCAGAGCCAGTGGCGGGAATCGTAGAAGCGCTCTTGAGTTTTGGTGACATTGCCGAAGGCGCGGTAGGCGGCGTTGTGGGCGTCCGCGGCGCTGAGGCCCTGCTCGCGCAGGCGCTCCTCCTCCAGTTGGATGTGAGCTGCGATTTCGGCGGTGAAGTCCGTGGCCTTACGTTTGCGGTGGAACATAACCTAATCTCCCGAAGTCCGTGAAAAGCGCAAGGGCCTCACTACGAATACATCGCGCGGACAAGGCGCCCTTCCTGTGTCAGGGTAAACGCGAAAGGGAGAAAGCACATTGTGTATGAAAGGCCCGTTCATGAAGCCAATCAGCGTATGGCGATTGCGGCGAAATATTCTTGCGAAGATGCGTGAGAGAGCGCTTCGCGGCATGGGACTAAGCCTCCTCGGACTCCAGAATGCGTCCGATCGCTGCGGTCAGCCGGTTCCACTTGGCGGTTTCGGCCACCAGTTGTTTACGTCCGGCGGAGGTGAGCGAGTAAAAACGGGCCTTGCGATTATTGGCGGAAGTTCCCCACTTGGCGGAGATCCAGCCGCGTTCCTCGATGCGCTGGAGGGCGGGGTAGAGGGCGCCGTGCTCGACGAGGAGTTCTTCGTCGGAAGTTTGTTGGATGGCGCGCGCGATGCCCTGGCCGTGTTGCGAGCCGAAGATCAGGGTGCGCAGGATGAGTAAGTCCAGAGTGCCTTGGAGGAGCTCGAGGCGCTGCTGGTCTGTTTTGTTATCTTGGGTAGACATTTGACAGGAGTGTACGCGCGCTTGGGTAAGATATCAACAGGAAAGATGGGGAGCCATGAAAGGCGCGACTCCGGGAGTCGCGACGGGCGGGGCAAGCCCCGGCCCCTACGAAGGCAAAACCCAAATCCGCCGCGTTGCGGCGGAGGGCGCAGCGGCAAGCAGCGCCCCTACCAAACGAACGCAAGGCGGCTACTGTTTATCGAGCTTTCTTCCGGCGTTGAGGTTGTCGAAATTCAAGATGGTGTTGAGGACGAGCGAGTAGCTGCCCAGGGTTTCGCCGCGGTAGACGGGATTATTCGAGAAGAGCACGACGTGGCCGGCGTCCATGGGGACGTCGACGACCGCGGGACGCTGGGCGATTTCGTCGCCGCCTTCGACGAGGCCGGAGACGAGCAGGTCGTGCGCGTCGGCGTAGCGGAAGATGACGCGCGGGCGATACTGCGGCGGAATGACGCCGATGCCGTTGCGCAACTCTTCATCGGTGACGGGCTCGGCCTGCCAAGGCTCGACGGTGGGCTCGACGGGCGCGGCTTGATTGACGCGGCCGACGACGAAATCAGGATCGGTGAGCGTACCGCGTCCGGTGGCGCGGCCGTTCATTTCCGGACCGAGGCGGCGGAAACCGCCGCGGCCGACGATGTTGCTGACGTCGAAGGCCTGACAATTGAAGCAGTAAACGGAGAGCTCATTGCCGTAGCCGTAGGCGATGGGGCTCGCGGAATCGACAACATCAGCGCGGACGACGGTACCGATAATTTTTTCGCGCTGCGAGCGGCCGATGCTGACGCCGTGGGTGAAGCCGAGAGAGACGGCGAGACTGGCGGTGTCCATGGAAGTGACGAGGACGCCGCCCTTTTTCACGAAGTCCTGCAGATGGGCGACGCCTTCCCAGCCAAGCTCAGGACGGGTGTCCGGCGTGGAATCAATTTTGCCGAGATTGGGAGTTTCGGTGGTGTTCTGCCACGGCAAAGGATTGCCCCAGTCGGTGGAGATGCCGTTGATGATCAGATCGGGGCTGACGAAACGACCGACGGGAGCGAAGAGGATCACGTCGTACTTGGAATTGAGATCGGGCTCCTTGGCGACGGACTGCGTGCTGATGTAGTCGTAAGGAATGTGCATGGTGTCGAGGGCCTGACGCCACCAGCCTTCGGTCTGGGTGCTGAGCCAAGTATGCATGAGGGCGACGCGGGCGGCGCGCACGGGATGGGTTTTTACGGAAGGCGCGGAGTCGAGGCCGTAGGCCTGGAGGCCGAGATCGGCGACGGCGCTTTGCACATCGGAGGCGTTCATGTTGTGAATCAAGAAGGCGCCACGATTGAAGTCGTGGCCGCCGGCGCTGAAAGGCTCTTCTGCGGCTTCGATTTCCGCGTCTTTCAATTTATAGCGCAACGTGGCGAGGGCGGTGTCGCCGTTGTCGTTGATGGCGAAGATGGTTCCGCTGCCGGAAACACCGCTAGGGGCGGCGACGGTGGTGACGCGCTCCATGGGAACGTCGAGAACTTTGGGATCGGTGACGCGCATGACTTTGACGTTGAAAAGTTCGCCAAAGGTCCAGCCGGTGTCGTCGTAAGGAGTTTTCTGCGGATCGTCGGGGCTCCAATACTGATAGTCGAGAAGGGTATCGGCGATGCGCGAATAGGGCTGGTCCATGCGAATGATGTAGCTGCCGGCGGGAAGGTCGACGGTGGTGGTGTTGGCGGCCTCGGCGTCGCTATCGGCGGATTTGGACGCGGCGTGAGAATGGCCGGTGGAAGCTTTGGCCGGCACGGTGACGGAGAACTCCGCAGTCGCGCGTGAGATTTCGCAGTGCTGGAGCTGCAAGACGTGGAGCAAATCGGCCTGGGCGCCGAGGCGCGGGTCGTTCGCGGGCAATACGTAGGCGGCGGGGCCTTCCTCTTGGGGCTTCATCACGGAGCGCTTGGATTTCAGGTAGAAATTCTTGAGGAACATCTGGCGATTGTCAGAAAAGAAATGCAGCGAAGTGAGCAGGCCGGTTTCTTCGTAATTGTTGTTGTCGCGCTGGGACCAGAGAACATGGGAAAGGGGAGGATTCTGGCGCCACCAGGTGCGCGAAGTTTCACTGGGATCCAGGGTGTGCTCTTCGGTGTCCGCGCCACCGTTACCGAAAGTTTCGTAAAGGCGGCTGATGCCGTTGTGCATGGCGGCGAAAAACATGAGATAGCCCGGAGACCAAGTGTCGAATTCGCCGTGGGTGAAGACGCCGGGCATGCCGAATTTGGTCATGTCCTGGACGTTGCGCCAGCCGAGGATTTCCCATTCGTTGGTGAGGATGGGATCGACCCAGGCGTTGAAGGGGCCGTCGCCGGCGGTGTTGTCATAGAGAAATGGGACGGATTCGTGGAGGTCGTGGAGGACTTGGGCGTCCCAGCCGACGAAAGTGTCGAGGACGTTGCGGCTGAGGGCGAGGGTCATGCCCATGGCGTCGCGATTGTTGTCATGAGCGACGTAATGGCCCCAGTACATCAGCTGCGGATAATTCTGCTGCGGATGGTCGAGATGCCAGTGATAGAGATCGACCATGCGATCGCGGCCGTCGACTTCAACAACGGGAGTGATGAGGGTGATGACGTGGTCGCGAATATCCTGAATGTACTGGCTGTCGTCGACGGCGAGGCGGTAGGCCATCTCCATGAGCGCGGTGGGCGCGCCGGTTTCGGTGGAGTGGATGGTGCCGGTGATGTAATAAACGGGCACGGCGGAATCGGCGAGCTTGTCGGCGACGGCGTCGTCGAGATGAATGGTGCGCGGGTCGGCGAGCTGCGCGAGTTTAGCGCGATTTTCGTCAAGATGCGCGAGGTTGGCTTCGGAAGAAACGGCGACGGCGATCATTTCGCGGCCCTCTTCGGTGCGGCCGATGGAGAAGACTTTCACGCGCGGAGTGGCTTTCTCGAGCATGCGCATGTAGGCGTAGACCTGTTCGGCATAGGGCAAAACGCCGGGCGCGCCAGCGACGTCGCCGAGGACTTTCTCGGGCGTGGGGACGGTTTTCGACGCGGGAAGATAATCGACGAGCGGCGAAGTGAAGTAAGGCTCGGTGGTGTATTTCTGGATTTTCTGCGTGTAGGCTTCGTCGATGGGCTGCTTGGGGTCGCGGCCGGGGACCGCGGATGTGTCGGCGGTGGACAGACTGGTACCGAGAAGCGCGAGCGCACCGAGCAGACAAAGAACGAAAGCTGACTTCCGCAAGATTGAAGATTTTGGCATTTCACTCTCCCCAATAAACTGAAGCTGCTGCACTGAAATATGACCGAACATCACGCGAGATTTTGCGCGAGAGAACGATTTTGCGCGATTACGGCATGATGGCCATGTCCACGTGGTTGGCCTTGAGCGTGGCGTTGAACGCCGCGACGTCTTTGTCGCGGAGTTCGTTGAAGGCCTGACGGGCGTCGGCGATTTGGCGAATGAACATGGCGTTGACTTCATGCGCCTGATCGGTGGGCGGCAGATCGGCGCCGCTGGAGCCTTCGCCGGGCGAGCCGTACAAGAGTGCACCAAGATAGCAGAGGCGCCCGTACAAGCCCATCGGATGGCGGAAGGAGTCCTCGATGCGGCCGGTGAGGTGCACGTCCAGCAGCTTCGATTCGGCGGCGATTTCCTGCTGCTCGAGGTCCTTGGCGGCTTTCAGGACGGCGGCATACTTGGCGTCGCCGGCGAACATGCTTTCGACGCCTTCGGTCTGCTTACGCGTCCATTCGATGTGATTGATCATGTCGGCGACGTCGCTCATTTCGCCGCGAACCCTCAGCAGGAAGGCAACTTGGGACTCGATGTCCTGTTGGGTGCCGAGAGTATTCGGATCCGGCAAGACCGTGAGAGGCGCGGAGGATTCTTTGCCGTCGATGGAGAGCTTCACGGTGTACTTCCCCGGCGCGGCGCGCGGCGCACCGTCGTAGTGGACCCAACTGACATAGGGACGGAAGCCTTCCTTGGGAACTTCGACCCAAGGTTCGCCCGGCGGGCTGGTGCGCAGCTTCACTTCCGTGGCGGGATCGTAGGTCAAATCCCACCAGACGCGATTGAGGCCAGGCTTGAGGTCTTTGAGCTTGATGGTGCGAATGGTCTTGCCATCGGCCGCGGCGACGGCGACTTCGGCGCTCTTGGGAACGGACTTCAGATAGAAATTGATGTCCGCGCCGTACTGGGGGTTTGTGCCGGTGACGTGGCTGCCGCTTTCGGCTTCGCGGGTGTTATCGAAGGTGCGAAAACGATAGGCGGGACGCGGATCGAAAAGCTTAACATCGGCGTCGCGGGCAGAGTCGAATTCACGCAGGGGTGTGACGTCGTCCAAAATATAGAGGCCGCGGCCATACGTGGCGACGACGAGATCATTGAAGTGGGGCTGCACGGTCAACCAATAGACGGGCGCAGGCGGCATGTTGTTTTGCAAAGATGTCCAGTGCCCGCCGTCGTCCCAGGAAACGTAGACGGAATTGTCTGTGCCGAGGTAGAGCATGCCTTTGCGAACGGGGTCTTCGATGACGCAGTGCGTGCTGCTGTTCATGGATTTGGGAATGTCGCTGCTGATGAGCATCCAGGACTGGCCGTAGTCGGCGGTTTTGTAGACGTAGGGGGCGTAATCGCCGACCTGCTCGAGGTTCACGGTGATGTAGGCCGTGCCGGCGTCGAAGTGCGACGGCTCGATATTTTCGACGGTGCCCCAGGGCGGAAGATTGGGAATGTTTTTAGTGACGTTGGTCCAATTTTTGCCGCCGTCGCGAGTGACGCTGACCTGGCCGTCGTTGCTCCCGGTCCAGATGAGGCCGGCGGTGACGGGCGATTCGGCGATGGCGTAGAGGGTAGAGCCATCGTAAGTCATCAAGTTGTCGGTGGCGATGCCGCCGGAATTCTGCTGATGACTTTTGTCGTTGGTGGTGAGGTCTGGGCTGATGACGCGCCAGCTCTGGCCGCCGTTGTCGGTCTCGTGGACGTACTGGCTGCCGACGTAGACGCGATTGTGGTCGTGCGGCGAGACGTCGATGGGAAAGGTCCAGTGCCAGCGATATTTGACGTCGGCGGGGGCCCAGCCGTAGGTGGCTTCGGGCCAGACGGTGACGCTGCGGGCTCCCCCTGTGCGCAGATCCATGCGGGTGAGTTCGCCGTCATAGCAAGCGGACCAAACAATATTGTTGTCGACGGGATCGGGAATGGTGAAGCCGCTCTCGCAGCCGCCGACGTGAGTCCATTCGCCGGTGGAGATGCCGCCGCCGAAGAAGCCGCCGCCACCCTCGAGATCGTTACTGGGGCCGCGGAAGGAGGTGCCGTCCTGGCGATTGGTGTAGACGAAATACGGGACGCGATTGTCGGTGTAGACGTGGTAAAGCTGCGCGATGGGCAGCTGCACGCGGGCGTAGTTCTTGCCGCCGTCGAGGCTGATGGAGCCGCCGGCGTCATTGGCGACCATGACGCGGTTGGGCATTAGCGGATCGAACCAGACATCGTGATTGTCGCCGCCGGCGGAGCCGAGGCCGGTGGGATTATTTCCACCTTCGCCGCCAAAGCCGGGAATGATGCTGGTGTGGCCTGCGTCGACGGAAATGCTGAAGCCGACGGAGACGAAGAAGAGGAGATTTTCGTTGTAAGGAGCGACCGCGAAGCGGACGTAGTAGGGGGCGCGCTCCGATAAGATGTGCTGCTGATTGACGAGGGCCCAGGTTTTGCCGGCGTCGTCGGAGCGATACAGGCTGGGAGTTTTTTCCTCGATGAGCGCGTAGACACGATTGGAATCACCGGGCGCGACTTGAACGGCCGTTTTGCCGACGGGCTCATCAGCGGCAGGAAGACCGTGGCCGGAGAGTTTTTTCCAAGTGTCGCCGCCGTCGTGGGAGACGTAGACGCCGCCGCCGGTGCCGCCGCTATTCAGATCCCAAGTGCGAATTTCGACCTGCCACATGCCGGCGAAGAGAGTTTGCGAATCGTGGGCGTCCATGGAGAGTTCGGAGCAGCCGGTGTCTTCGTTGACGAAAAGAACCTGCTGCCAGGTCTTGCCGCCATCAATGGTGCGATAAATGCCGCGCTCGTGCTGCGGGCGATAGGCCTGGCCGAGGGCGCATGCGAAGACGGTATTGGGATCGTGAGGGTCGACGATGATGCGGCCGATGTGGCCGGTGAGGTCGAGGCCCATGTGCTGCCAGGTGCGGCCGCTATCGGTGGATTTGTAGATGCCGTCGCCCATCGGATAGTCAGGGCGGATCAGGAACGGCTCGCCGGTGCCGGCCCAGACGACATTGTGGGCAGATGGCGCGATGGCCAGAGAGCCGATGGCGGCGACGTCCTGCTTGTCGAAAATCGGCGTCCAGTCGATGCCGCCGTCAGTGGTCTTGAAAATGCCGCCGGCGGCCGCGCCGATGTAGACGACGTTGGGATTGCCGGGCTCGCCGACGATGGCGTCAGCGCGATTGCCCATAGGGCCGACAAAGCGATATTGGAGCTGAGCGAGGGGATTCTCGGGCGAATTCTGGGCGCGAACTTTATCTGCAGAAACGAAGACGACCGCGATGACGCCGGCCGCAAGGCAGAACAAAGCACACAGACGATTGCGATGACTCATGAAGGCCTCCACGCAAAGCTGGTGAATCTATCACGAGACGGGCCTGGGCGCGTGAAAAAAACGCCGCCTGACGCGTGCCAACGAGAAAAATCAAGGGCTTACTGAACCCAGGAGCGGACGAAAAAAAAGGCCGGGAGGGTGGCTCCCGGCCTTGATGAACTGCGAATCGGTTAAGGTCTAAAAGTCAAAGCTCGCGCCGACCTGTAAGCGGCGAGGGTTATTGGCCTGGAGGTTTCCACCGCAGCCCAACACGCCCCAGTTAGGCGTGTAGTAGCCCTCGAAGCAAGGATCGTTGGGCTGCATGTGGTTGAGCACGTTGGTCCAATCAAAGTACAAGGAGCTGCTGAGACGCTCCTTGATTTTGATGTTCTTGGTGATGCCCAGGTCCAGGTTGAAGAACGGCAGGCCCTTCAGGGGACCTCCGCCGCCCATCTGTCCGTCGAAGCCGAGGATGGGATTGCGAACGGGGTCGCCGAAGATCCCGCCCATGGTCGGGCAGGTCGCGTCGGGGTTGCTGAAGACGTTGTAACCGGCGCCGGTGGTGCCGCAAACGGTTCCGTAACCGGGCTTCTCGGTGCCGCTGTAGTTCAGGTTCTTGGCGATGATCATATTCTCATACGCGAAGATGTAGTTGGTGTTGCATTCGCCGAAGCTGCCGCAATTGGCGTTGCCCGTTTGGACCTGGACCGGGAACCCGCTGCCGTAAACGAAGAGCGGTGCGAAATTCCATCCGCCGAGCAACCGACCAAGTACGCCCTGCTGAGAAGAGTAGTAGGGCTCCGCGTAGTTGAGGAAGGCGTTGAAAGTGAACTTCTCGTTGTAATACTGCGGCCCGTAATTGTTCTGAATGTTCCACGGGTCCACAGTCGCATATGAGCTGGAGGCCTGGACGACGTCTCCGGTGCCCAGCGCATTGCTGTATTGAAATTCGGTCTTGGCAGTGAGGCCGTGCCAGCTAGTGGTGGTCAACTGGATGTAGCCGGCATTGTAGTTGCCATAGCCGTTGCTGGCGGTGGTGGTGATCGATGGCGACTGGCCATTGGCCCCATAGCCGGTGCCGGCGATGGGATCGCTGGTCATGGAGCGACCGAAGACGAACTGCCCGTTATTGGAGATGGTGTTATAGGCATCAAAGGCGTCGGAGTAAGTCATGAAGCCGTAGCCGTTGACGCCGTTGTTGTCGACGAACGCCTGGGTGCAGCTGCTGTAGCCCGTGCAATAGGATGTGCTGAGGGCGTTCTCAAAGAAAGGCTGAACGGGAGCGTTGTTGGGGTTGGTACCGTAGTTGGTGGCCACCATGACGTTGGCCCAGGCATTGGCGAAGCTCTGCCCGCCCCGGGTCATCATGTAAGGAACCGCGGTGAGGCTGTAATACTGGATTTCATTGGACAGCTTGCGGCCAATGTAGCCGACTTCGGCCATGATCTTGGGACCGAACTGGTGCTGGACGCTGACGGTGAACTCGTCGGAACGGTTCGGGTGGAAATCGGGATCGATGGTCTCGCCCGAGCCGGTGGCGGTGCTATTGACACCGGGATACCACGGCTGCGGAAGGTCCGCAACCGGCGCGGGCAGCGGCGCAACGCACGAGCCTGAGGTGGGGCAATCCACGCCGACGCGGAAGTTGGTCACCGGAGTAGTGCCACCGCAGCCGCCGACGACGCCCATGGAGTTATTGGGAGCGCCGCAAGTGGCCGGTTGCATCAATCCGGGAGTGAGCATGGGAACCAGGATCGGGTTGACGCCGTTGATGCGGCCGAAGATGCGCGAGTAGCCGCCGCGGATGACGGTGTCAGGCCGTAAATTCCAGGCGAATCCGATGCGCGGGCTGACGCCGCCGTAGTACGGGTAATAGGGATACTTATTCAGGCCGTCTACGTTGTCGACAATCGAAAAGCCAAGATACGGGATGTTACCAACACCCTGAAGCGCCTGCTGCTTGACGCTATTCAGGTAATTCTCGACGGACAGGATGTGGTCTTGCTGGTCCACCATGACCGTCTGATAGCCACCATTGGTGTTGAAGGGCGGCATTTCGATGGTGTAGCCGACTCCATAGTTCAGAGAGAACGTGGGCTTAAGATGCCAAGCGTCGGTTAGATAGACGTTGTAGGTCGGGATGATGCTGTCGTTGGTCAACGGCGGCGAGGAGACGCAATCGGCCGTCGCGGCGATACCGGAGATAGCGCAAGAGCCGCGAGTGTTGAGAGGCAACCCTGTCTCGAGGGAGCCAGGGCTGCGGGTGTATAGGCTCTGAGTTTCGTCAACCAAACCGAGAGTCATGGAGTAGAGGTTGTCATACTCGCCTTCCGCATTGGTGCCCACGATGCCCGTGGGGACATAGCCCGCCATGTTAAGGCCGTAGCCGGCGTAGGAAGAGGTATTGTTGCCGGCGCCGACGATGTACTGCTCGAAGGTGTTGATGCTCTCGCCGTTGTCATTGCGGTTGTGAGTATCGTTATTGCGTTGGTATAAGCCGCCGAGCTGGATGAGGTGGTTGCCCTTGATCCAGGTCACGTCGTCGCGGTACATCTGGTCCTTGCCGTCCCAGAAACGAGTACGTGTGTCCTGATTGTCAGTGTTGTAGGGGCCGAAAACACCGCTGGTTTCGCCGCCGATTTCGAGGGCGGCGGGATAGCCGGCAACGTTAGGCACGCCGCTGGGATCGCCGTAGGCCCAATAGTTGCGGGTGAAGCTATAGTGGAAATCGTTGGTGACGTTGGAGGTGATATTGGTGGTCAAACCGGCGGTGTACAGCCAGGGCTCCTGGGGCTTTTGGCGGATGGCTGCGTACTGACCAAAAGTGTCGCCGGGGAAGAATCCGCCGACGTCCGTCTGGTTGGAAACGGTGTTGTTGAGCTTGTAGTAGTGATAGGTGGCGTTGAAGTGCCAGCTCTTGGCGAAATCGTGGTCGATGCGGACGACGCCGAAGTTACTACTCTGCGGCGTGGAAATGGAACCTTTATATCCGCAGTAGTTGAGTCCGCCATCGCCCTGGGAGCAATCATTGGGCAGCGGCAGATAAGTAGTCCAGAGCTGGATGACGGGGTTGAGTGCTCCGGTCGCGGTGCCGTCCATGGTGGTGCCCAGCCCGCGGGGATCGCAGGGGCCGGAGGGGCACATTGAGCTGGGAATGGTTTGGCCGGTGGTGGTTATGGCGCAGTCTCTGGTGATTGCCGAACCGCAGCCGGGGTCAACAACCGGGAAGGGGTTGAGGTTGATGGTCTGGCCATTGAGATGGATGAGGCCGGCGCGCAGAGAGGGCAGAGGAAAGCTCTTCTCAAACGAGGAGCTCTCCGGATAACGGAACCCTTCATAGTTGCCGAAGATATACCAGCTGCCGCCTAGGAAATTCACCTTGGGGATTTTGCCGCCAGCGTCGGCGCCGAAGCGGCTGAAATGAGCGCTGGGCTGAGCAAATCCAGTGCTGTTGTTGTCCCAGGTGTTGGCACCACCGAAATTGGTGTCCTGGTAATATTCGTAGACGCCGCCATGGATGGTGTTGGTGCCGCGCTTGGTGACCAATTCCATCTGGCTGCCCGCGCCACCGTTGAAGTCCGCTGTCTGGTTGGCGGTGGAGACTTTGAATTCCTCAATACTGGAGACGGGAACGGGGATGACTGCCGAAGGCACCTGGCTATAGCCAGAGCTGTGCATGCTGCCGGTTCCGCCGGTGGTGTCAGAAGCGAAGCTGGCGATGTAGGTGTTGTTGTCGCCGCTCATGTCGTCGGTGGCATAGCCGCCGTCGAGCTCGAAAGAGTTTTGGTCAGAAGCCACGCCTCCGGTGTTGCCGTTGATGTTCTGGCCGGGCTGAAGGATGGCCAAACTGGAAGCGTCGCGGCTGACGTTAGGCAAGTTCATGATAATCGCGCCGCTGAGCGTGGTACCGACGGTGGGCGTCAAGGTCTGCAGTTCCGCGCCGGGATTTTCGGTGACGGTCACGGTCTGAGAGACGGAGCCAATCTGGAGCTTGACGTTCTCCGTCAACTGGCTGGCAATCTGCACGACCTGATTCGAAATGATGGTGGAGGCGAAACCTTGCTTTGTGACCTGGACGTCATATTCTCCGGGGTCAACGTCGGCAAAGACGTAGCGCCCCTCACTGTCCGTCGTTGTGGTGCGGACGGCGCCGGTGGATTTCAAAGTGATGGAAACTGTTGCACCCGGCACAATGGCGTTGGAGGTGTCGGTGACCACACCGACGATCGTGCCGGTGCTGGTCGACTGGCTCCACGCAGTTCTCGGCGCGATCGAGACGACCGCGAACGCGAGCAAAAGCGCGAGAAATACGAAAGACACACGACTGCGGAAATTAGCGAAGGGAACTAGCATCTTGGAAGCCTCCTAATTCTCATTTTGCGTTTTGGCGCTCACCCCGGCGCCACACACCCACTGATGGATAAGGTAATATTCCGAGCGGAAAAGTTTGTCAACAGAAAAATACGAATCGGAGGAAAATTAAGATACCAAAAATCATATACTTATGAGCTGCAGTACCAGTACGGAACAGACACAGAAGCCCATACGAAGAGGTTCGCAATTCAGAAAAATCTGCAAATTCTGCGTGAAAAGGTGGGCTTGCCAGGCGAGCGCGATTTTCTCGAAGCGGAACGCGCGGCGGCCCATCTAAAACTTTATGGAGCGGGTCCGGCGATGTGGCATGATGGCGTAACTTGTCGTAAACTTATACGTTTTAAGTGAGAGGCGCGAAGGCGTCTGGGTGTGTTCAGGCCATGAACAGCGGCATTTCCAAACTCGGGGTTCCACGCCTGCGGGGCGGGCGCGTGCTCGCAGCTCTCTTGCTGCTGGGCGCGGCGTGCGGATGCGCGAAGCCGGCCGCAAAACCAACCGGATTTGCCGCGACGGCAGTGAAGTCGGAGATCGTTCAGCCGGTAAACATTCCGGATTCGTCGGAGTACCTGAGCACGCTGAAATCGCGGCGATCAGCGGCCATCAATCCGCAGGTGGAAGGCTGGATCGTGAAGATCGCCGTCCAGTCGGGCGAACATGTTCAGCAGGGCCAGCCGCTGATGGAAATCGATCCGCGAGTGCAGGAAGCGACGCTGAATAGCCAAGTGGCGGCGCGCAACGCACAGGCGGCCACCATGGCCAACGCGCAAGCGCAGTACGAACGCGCGCAAAAACTGTATGAAGACGGCATCATGAGCAAGCAGGATTTCGACACAGCCAAAACCACCTACGACGCAGCGCTGGCGCAGACCAAATCGATGGACGCGCAAGTCAATCAGCAACAAGCGCAACTGCACTACTACAGTGTGTCGGCGCCGACAGACGGAATCGTCGGAGATATTCCGGTGCACGTGGGCGACCGGGTGACGAACGCCACTTTGCTCACCACGGTGGACCAGCCCGGAGGCCTGGAAGCGTACATCTACGTTCCGGTGGAGCATTCGCGCCAACTGCACCTGGGCGAACAGGTGGAGCTGCTGGACGACTCCGGCAATGTGATCGCGCACAGCACCATTTTTTTTATTTCGCCGGAAGTGGACGACACAACGCAAACGGTGCTGGCGAAGGCGGTGATTCCCAATGCGAATCATGCGTTTCGCACCGATGAGTTCGTGAACGCGCGGATCACCTGGCGGACAACGAAAGGGCTGGAAGTTCCGGTGCTGGCGACGCAGCGGATCAATGGGCAAAGTTTTGTGTTCCTGGCGGCGAGCGGCGCGAAAGGGAGCGTCGCGCGACAGCAGCAGATTCAGGTGGGCGACATTGTCGGCAACAACTATGTGGTGCTCAGCGGGCTCAAAGCGGGAGACCACGTGATCGTCGGAGGTTTTCAATTCCTAGCGGACGGCATGCCGGTGAAGGAAATGATTCAAAACTCAGCGGTGCAGGGAGATCCGCACTGAAAAGGCGCGGCCCGAGAAAACCCTTGAATTGCGGTTTGCAACGAACGGAGATGCGGTTTGTTCGTTGACTTCTTCATTCAGCGTCCGATTTTTGCCACGGTTTGCGCCCTGATCATCGTGCTCGGCGGAGCGGTGGCGATTCCGACGCTGCCCATCGCGCAGTTCCCCAACCTGGCGCCGCCGCAAGTGATCGTCACCAGCGCGTATAACGGCGCGGACGCGCAAACGGTGGAATCGGCGGTGACCATTCCGCTGGAGCGCTCAATCAACGGCGTGGAAGGCCTGAAGTATCTGACTTCGACGAGCGGCAACGATGGCACGAGCACCATTACCGCGACGTTCGACGTTACGCGAGATCCGGACCTGGCCGCCGTAGACGTGCAGAACCGCGTGCAGGCCGCGGCCGGACTGCTCCCCGCCGAGGTGAATGCCAACGGCGTGACCATCACCAAGGGCTTCGCCGGATTTGTGTTCGCCGCGGCGTTCTACGCAGAAAACAGCCGGTACAGCGGGCTATTCATCAGCAATTACGTGGATGTCTACGTGAGCGACGCGATCAAGCGCGTTCCGGGCGTGGCCACGGTGACGATCTTCGGCCAGCGCGAGTATGCGATGCGCGTTTGGCTGGATCCCGCGAAGCTGGCGGCGCGGCAACTGACCGCGACGGATGTGGTCAGCGCACTGGAAGAACAGAACGTGCAGGTGGCCGCGGGGCAGATCGGGCAGCCACCCGCGCCGGCGGGACAGACGTTCCAGATCAGCGTACGCGCGATGGGCCAGCTGGTCGAGCCAGCACAATTCGACAACATTATATTGAAGACCGGCAGCGATGGGACGCTGGTGCGCGTGAAAGACGTGGGCTACTCCGAGCTGGGCGCGCAGGATTACAGCAACAATCTTTTCATTGACGGGCATGAGGCCATCGGCCTGGCGGTGCAGCAGCTTCCCAACTCGAATGCGCTGCAGGTGGATACGCTGTGCAAGGAAGCGCTGGCGAAGCTCGCTCCGAGCTTTCCCGCGGGACTGAAGTATGGAGTCGCGTTTGACACCACGACCGCGGTGAGCGAAGGCATTCGCGACGTGATCACCACGCTGATTGAGGCGATTGTGCTGGTGATCGCGGTGATTTTCATTTTCCTGCAGGACTGGCGGAGCACGTTCATACCGGCGATCACCATACCCGTGTCACTGGTGGGGACGTTCATTTTCGTGAAGGTCCTGGGATTTTCGATCAACACGCTGACGATGTTCGGTATCACGCTGGCGACGGGCCTGGTGGTCGATGACGCGATTGTGGTGATTGAAAACGTGCAGCGGCATATCAGCGAGGGATTGTCCGAGCCGCACCGCGCGGCATCGGTGGCCATGGGCGAAGTGGCCGGCGCGGTGGTGGCGACTTCGCTGGTGCTCGTATCGGTGTTCGTTCCGGTGGCGCTGTTTCCGGGTACGACGGGAATATTGTTCCGGCAATTCGCGCTGACGATCGCGTTTTCCGTGGCCATCTCGGCGTTCAATGCGCTGACGCTCACGCCGGCGCTTTCGGCGATTTTCCTGGGGCACCAGCACGAAGGCCGGCTGGGCAAACGCATCTTCGCTCCGTTCAACCGCTTGATTATTGGCGGAACGAATCTCTATCGCGCGACGCTGCGGCATCTGTTCAACTGGAAATTCGCAACCACGGTGCTTTTTCTCCTGCTGGCGGGGCTGACGTATTGGGTTTTCAATAAGGTGCCGCGCGGATTCGTGCCGGATGAGGATCAGGGCTACATCATGATTCTGGTGCAGGCGCCGTCGGGGGCGTCACTCGAGTACACGTCGGGTATCTGCCACCAGGTGGAAGCGATTCTGTGGCGGCAGCCGGAGACGGCGGACATTTTTTCGGTGGCGGGCTTCAGTTTTTCGGGTGCGGCGGCAAACTACGCGATGGTGTTTGTGAACCTGAAGCCGTTCGCGGAACGGCAAGGCGAGACGCATAGCGCGCAGGCATACATCAAGCGGATACGGGGGCCGTTTTTTGCGATCTCTGGCGCCATGGTGGCGCCGTTCAATCCTCCCGCGGTGCAAGGACTCGGTCAATTCGGCGGTTTCCAATTCGAGGTGGAAGACCAAGGCGCGGCATCTCTGCAAGAGCTGCAGCAGCGCACCGGCGAGCTGGTGCGCGCTGGGAACCGCGATCCGAAGCTGACTGGGCTGTTCAGCAGCTTCACGGCGAACGATCCGCAATTTGTGGTGAACATCGACCGCAGCACGGTGAAGAGCCTGAATATTCCGCTGGGCCAGATCACCGACGCGCTGCAGGTGTTTCTGGGGTCGGTGTACGTCAACAATTTCACGTTCAACAACCGGTCATATCGCGTGTACGTGCAGGGCGAAAAACAGTACCGCTCGCATCCGAGCGACATCAACCAGTTCTATGTGCGCTCCGGCGCGGGCAGCATGGTTCCGCTGGATAATCTGGTGAGCATCACGCAAACGGCGAGCCCGCAGGTGATCACGCATTACAACCTGTTCCGATCGGCGGAAATCGACGGCTCGGCGGCGGCCGGGCGCAGTTCGGGCGACGCCATCGACGAGATGCAAGACCTGGCCGCGAAAATTTTGCCGCGGGGAATGTCGTACGAATGGTCGGGGCTGTCGCTGGAGGAAATTCAGTCCGGCAGCAAGGCCGCGGCGCTATTCGGGCTTGGGTTGCTGGTGGTGTATCTGACGCTGGCGGCGCAGTACGAGAGCTTTACGCTGCCGTTCATCGTGCTGATGGCCGTGCCGATGGCGATGCTGGGCGCGCTGCTGTTCCAGACGCTGCGCGGGAACATCAACGACGTGTACTGCCAGATAGGCTTGGTGATGCTGATCGGGCTATCCAGCAAAAACGCCATTCTGATCGTGGAGTTCGCCGAGCAACTGCGCGAAAAAGGGATGGAGCTTTACGACGCAGCGATCGAAGCGGCGCGCATTCGGCTTCGGCCAATTCTGATGACGTCATTTGCGTTCCTGCTGGGCGTGCTGCCGCTGGTGCTGGCGACCGGCGCGGGCGCGGCGGGGCGGAAATCGGTGGGCTCGACGGTTTTCGGCGGAATGATTTTTGCCACTTCGCTCAACCTGCTGTTCATCCCCGTACTTTACGTGATCGTCAAAGGCGTGCAACTGCGCCGGACGGCTTCGGGGCCCGCTACGCGGCCGGCGCTGGAGCCGAGCGGGGACGATTGACATTCCTTTCGGCACGGCTAAAGCCGGGCTCTGACAAAGGCTTTTTGTGAGAGGCGACTAGTCGGCGACGGTTTCGGTGCCGTGCGCGCGAGCGTCGTAGAGGCGGCGGAGGGAGAAAAATCGCAGGCGGCAAGGATCGCAGCGATAGGCGGGGGCGTCCAAGAGCCGGAACAGCCATCGCAGGGCCCCTTCCTGGACCCAATCCTTGGCGATGTGCTGGAGATCGAGATTTCCGCAGCGCGGGCAGTGGGCATGGCGTCTGAATTGCCAGGGTACTCTTCGCGCGTAGAAGCGGCGCTTGCACTTCATGCAACGCCACGGGCGAAGGCCCGTGAGGGTCCCCAGGCCGTCGACAAAACCCCTTCGTTGCGAGCGCACACAACCATGGCATCTACACGAAGGACAGATCATCAATCGTTACCCGTTCCGGAACTCTTCCCCACCCGGAGCATAAGCAAGCGGGGCGCGCAGTTCAACGATTTCCTGCAGAAAGTTTCGTGTTTTACACGAAGCGGTGCGAGCCGTGGCAGTGACTACACCAGTCCCACTTCGGTGCACGACGCCGGGCCGTTGTAGAATAGCGGGCGGAGAGACACATGACCGACTACACCGAGGCGCATGCCCGCGCGGGAATTAACACCAAGCTTCCGGCGCTGGAGACCTGGCCCAATCACTTCCCGGGCTACGAAATCACCATTCGCTTTCCAGAATACACTTCGGTGTGCCCGAAGACCGGGCTGCCGGACTATGGCGTGATGGTGATTCAATACGAGCCGCGGAAAGTGTGCCTGGAGCTGAAGGCGCTGAAAATGTATTTGCTGGCGTACCGCAATCTGGGAATCTTTTATGAAAACGCGGTGAATCGCATGCTGCGCGACATTGTGGCGGCGACGAAGCCGGTGCGCTGCCTGGTGCGCGGGGAGTTCACTCCGCGCGGGGGACTGTTCACGACGGTGGAAGCGCGCTGGCCGCATGGACACAGGGCGGTAGGCCACTCGTAGACTTTCTTTCGTTCCTTGGCCATAATTTTTCGACGGGTCAATATTGTTCCAACTGTTCAAGGAGAAATGATGACTGAGCTGCCCGACCTCTCGCAGAACCGCACGGCTGCGCCCCCGCCGGAGTCGTATCCGTACACGCCGCGCTGGGTGATGATCGCGTTCGTGGTGGTTCTCGGGCTGATCGGCTACCTAGTGTACGCGCTGGTGCAACAGAAGCAGCAAAGCTCCCAGGCGTTCGACACGGCAGCGAAACGGGCGACGGCGCTCAGCGCGGAAGTGGATCGGACCAACGCCGCCATCGCCGACCTGAAAACGCAGCTGCAGGCCACCGAGCAGAAGCTGAGCCTCACCGAAGACGAACTGGCCGGCGCGAGAAGCGTGGCGGTGGAGGTTCACCGGGACGAAAAGCAGCAGCGGGAAGCCAGCGACGCGTTGCGGCAGCAAATCGGCCAGGTGCAGCAGCAGACATCGACACAGTTTGGGCAGGTTTCCGACGAATTGAACGGCACGAAGAACGACGTGGCGGCGAACCGCAAAGACCTGGACGACGCGAAAAGCAAACTGACCACGGCGATCGGTGACCTGGGCGTGCAGAGCGGGCTGATCGCGCGCAACCACGAAGAAGTGGAAGAGCTCAAACGCCTGAACGAACGCAACATCTATGAATTCAAATTGAGCAAGCAGAAACTGCCGCAGCACGTGGGCCCGATCCAATTGCTGTTGCGCAAGACCAACACCAAACGCGGGACGTTCACCATCGATATCATCGCCGACGACAAGAGCGTGGAGCGAAAAGACAAGACTCTGGAAGAGCCGATCCAGTTCTACACGCGCGGGACGCGCACGCTGGAAGAGATCGTGGTGTACGAGGTGCAAAAGAATTCCATCTCCGGGTATCTCTCAACGCCAAAGGCCGGCCCGCCGGCAACGGCCAATCCAGCGAACCAGTAGCATCAGCGCAGAAACCAAATCGTTGCGTGCGACCGCGAAAAGGAGCAATCGATGGAACCGGCAAATGTGCGTCAACCCAGCCGCTGGGAAAAGGCGCGCTGCGTCAGCGAACGAGCGGCGGCGCGCGCTATGGGACTTTTGCTGTGCTTTGTGGCGCTGGTGCTTTGCGCATCTCCTGTGTTTGCGCAGGCGAATCCGATGGTGGAACGGCTGCCCGCGGATACCTGGGCATATTTGAGCTGGGGCGGCACGGCATCGCTGAAAGCGGTGAGCGGCACGAATTCGGTGCTGCGGCTGTGGAACGATCCGGCGTTCACGGCATTTCTGGAGAACTCCATCGCCACGGTTTCGCACGCAGGAGGAGCGCAGAAGTCAGAACTGACGCCGGAACAAACCGCGGAGATACTCTCCGCGCTGGAGAACGCGGCGGTCATCGGTTTCATGAACAATCCTGAAAATTCGCAAGGAATAGAGCACGGCTCGCCCGGCTATTTCCTGATTTACGACGCCACGGGGAAGAAAGAGTTGATCGAGAAGCTGCGCCGCGAGCGCGATGCGCACACGACCGAGCGGCCAACGGTGAGCACGGTTCCCATCGGAGGCGTGTCGGTAGAAAAGCGAGTTTCCAAGGGCGGCGGCACGTCTTATGAGGCGCAGGCGGCCAGCTATTACATCATCGCCGGATCGCGGCACGCGATGGCGGAGTTGCTCGCGCGATTTGGCACCGGCGGAGCGCCGGGCGCTTCGTTCACGCAAGCGGCGGATTTTCCGGCGGAGTGCCGCGAAATGGCGCACGCTTCGACTCTGAACGCGCTGGCTCTTCCGGGAAGACTCTCCATACCAGCGCTGCCTGGGAATCCAGGATTCGATTTCCATGCCTTCAGCAGCTCGCTGCACCTGGATCAGATTCACGCGGCGTGCATGGGCGTCACGTTTGAAAAGCAGATCACGCACGCGCGCGGCATGGTTCTGGGAGACACTTCGCAGGGCAGCATCTTGAATGTTGCCGGCGATAATCGCGATTCGTTCGCGACGCTGCCATTGGCCTTGGCGAATTCGTCTTTCCAAGTGTCGGTTATTGATTTTGCGGGATTGTACAATTCACTTTTCACCGCGATTTCCGCGGGATTGCCAGGCGACCGAGCACCGTTTTTGGCGGCCGCCGTCGCTTTCCTCACTTCCACGTGGGGAATGCCGCCGGATCAAGCCCTCGGATTGTTCACGGGCGAGGTGGCGGTGATTCATCCCGACAATACGGTGGATCCGTCGCAAAGCTTCTACGCGTTGGGGATTCATGATCCGGCAAAGGTGCTGCACATTCTACAACACGCGCTGCCCGGCGAACGGGCCAGCGCGACCCAGGAAGGAGACGTGACTTACCTTACGACCACGTTTTCCGGCCGCGCGGGTGCGAGCTCTGACCCGGCCGCGGCGACTTATTTTGCTTTGACGCCAGACATGCTTATCGCTTCAAAAGAGCAGGACGTTTTGCGGCACGCGGTGGCGCGCGTTCACGGCACGACGGGCGCGGCACAAGCTGGCGCACTGACGAGCGATCCGGATTTTCAGAAGTCCCGGGCTACGCTGCCCGCAAAACTGAACAGTTTGTCGTACACCAATTATGCGCACTACAATTGGCCGAAGCTTTTCGCGCAGACCCAGAAGAACATCAACGACCGGGTGCAAGCGGCTGCGCGCAACGCCAACCGGCCCGCGCCGCCGCTGGTGCAAATATTCCAGGGGGTCGATCCCACGGTCCTCTCCCGCTACCTGCACGTTTCCATTGGCGGCGGCTGGAAAAACGCAACCGGCATTTACTTCGATTCTTACATCCAATAAATCGCGCGCTTGCGCGGCGGCAAACATCTGGTGATACTTTTCGCCGGAGCGGAGCACCGCGCCCGCGCCAAATCCTGCGAGGGCCGGCGTTGCGAAAGGATGCCGCGTAATTTGCCGATGACTGGGAAGACAAGAAGGAAAACCACGCGCGACGTTACTTTTTCATGGGCCGTTTGTGTGGCGCTGAGTTTGTGTCTTGCGCTGACGGCGGCATTCGCACGCGCGAAAACCCCGCAACAAGAAAAAACGAAGGTGCAGGCGAGCACTTCCGCTACGGCACCGGCGAGCGATACGGTGCAGGTGCAATTTGCGTTCAGCGGAAACGTGGCGCAAGTCCCGGCGCAGATCGCCGCGGCGCTGGTGCTGGTTCCGGTGAGCGTGAACGGGTCGCAGCCATCGTGGTTCCTGCTCGACACGACGCGGGCGACTTCGGCGATCGACGATGTGCGCGCGGTGGCCGTCGGTTTGTATGCTCCCGGGGCAGAAGGCCAGCGGCCGAAGTCGTTTTCCAACGCGACGCTGGAATTTCCGGGGCTGAAAATTTCGCTGCCGACGCTGACGCTCGATTCCTTCGGGGATTTTTCCACGCGCATTGGGCACGCGGTGCAGGGAGTGCTTGGCGCGGACGTGCTGAGCCATTTGGTTGTGAAGATCAATTATCAGGCGCAGTCGGTGCAGCTCTACGACCCAAAGGCGTTTCAGTACAACGGCGACGGCGCGGGAATTTCGCTCCAGATGTCCGCGGGAATTCCGGCGATGGCCGGCAAGGTGACGGTGCGGCGGCGCGGAAAGTTCAGCGGGCTGATCGCCATCGCCACGGCGCAGACTGAGCCAGTTGCGTTTTCGCCGAAATTCGCGGCGGCGCATTCGCTTTACGATTTGTCGGAGAGGATGCTGCCCTTCCCGGGGCTTGACGCCGCGAGCGATACGGACGTGCGCGACTTTCTGGGTCGCGTGCAGGAAATTCAGTTTGCCAAAGTAACGCTGGCCGACGCGATCGGGATATTTCCGGGAAAATCGGACAAAGGCGCGGACGCCGGAGGCGTTCCCGAACAGTTCGTTTGCGCGATAGGCGGAGAAATTCTGGAGCGGTTTACGGTGATTCTGAATTATCCGGCGAAGATGCTGATCGTGGAACCGAACAAAACGTTTACGAATGTTTTCACTGCGGACATGAGCGGGCTGACGATCGTTGCGATTCCGCCGACGTTTGACCGGTTCGAAGTGGCGCAGGTGGCCAAAAGATCGCCGGCGGCTGGAGCGGGGATCGAAGTGGGCGACATGATCGAGAAAATCGACGAGAATCCTGCGTCGGAATATTCGCTGGACGACATACGCGCTGTGTTGCGGCAGTACGGGACTGAGCACAAACTGAGCGTGCTGCACGACGGAAAGACGATTGAGGTGAAGCTGGAGCTGCAGCCGCTGATTTAGGCTCCGAAGTACCAATCACACAAGACATCCTACAAGGTCAGTTCTCTTCACGGAGGCAACGAGGTTCGCAGCAAGCGAGAGGCACTCATGGATCGCGAGGACTGGATTATGGACGCGCGCAGGAAATTCGTCGTAGGTTCGACCTTCTAATTTTCTACCGGCGAGGGATTTGTGAACTCCACCCCATTGCTTGAAGAAGAAAGGAACCTTGGCGCGGCGGCATTGGTCTCGCAGAGACAGCACCCATTCCTTCTGGATAGGCCGGGCTCGGGGCCGCTTTCTCCACCTACAATCGCCCAACTGATTCCGGCCAAGTCCAGCTTGCCGACGTCCTCCAAGAGAGGCTCGATGGAGAGGAAACGGACGGCGGCGCGCGCATTTTGTAGGTCCCGGATTCGCGGGAGACCGTATTTTCGATCTTCAACGCTCACTCCCCACCAGATATGAGGCTGATTCGCGGCGAAGCTGAGTCTGGAATCCAGGAGCTTTTGAAGGCGCTCGGAGCGCTTGGTCAGAACTTGATAGGTGTGCCATTTGGCCGCGACCATGACTTTGGCAACCGCCTCGATGTAATTTTCCGGCACCTGGTCGTGGAAAAGATCGCTCATGGAGTTGACGAAGATCATCTTTGGAGCGCGCCAGCGGAGGGGCTCGGCGAGCTTTTCAGGGACGAGACGCAAATCGAATCCCTGCTCGTAGGGATGGCCCTTGACGCCGCGAAAACGCTCGGCAAAGGTTTCGGCGTAGCAGTGCTTGCAGCCGGGGCTGATCTTCGTGCAGCCGCGAACGGGATTCCAGGTCGCGTCGGTCCATTCGATGTCGGACTGAAGACTCATCTGCCCATCCTCCTCGGGAATGTCACGATCACGCTGTCCGCAAATGTAACCTGCACTTGCCTTTTCGGTCTTCTCTCCGCGGGTGGCGTGGCCTCGATCTTTCCAACAGCTTCGAGGTTGGTCAGTGCCTTTTTGTAGTTTGTCTTTATGTACGGCCTGCCCACACTATGTTTCATGTAAACCGACACCATGCTCAATTTCTGTCCGGCAAAATCGCTCAGCAATGTCTCCTCCAGATCGTCCAATGGCCTCGAGAGCGCAAAAAGCAAACGAAAATTCCTGGACGCTGGCGAGTATTTAAAAGACGGCACCCCTTGCTCTTGCTCTGAACTCTCGTGTGCCATAATCTCCTTCATAATCTCGTACCCTTTGAAATTCTTGGTCGCGAAGATCAGGTGATGCGTCGTTCTCGTACCCTGCTCGTTTTTGAAGCAGAAAGGCAGAACATACGTCGCTCCCATTTCTCTCAGGGCCTCGGATAATTCTTCGATGATAAGTGCTTCACGGTCTTTCGGCCCCAATCCGGCTTGTTGTTCTCGGATACGATCGGCCCGCTCCTCACCAAATAAGACATCCATGTGCTCGCGAACAACGGGATTATTCAGCCCCATGTTGATGCGGTTAAAGTTGAAAAAAATATGCAGTCGCAGCCCCAATTCTTCAGGACCGAATTGATGAGCGCCAGCGAAAGTCCTTTGTAACCCCACGGATCGACGAAGAAAAGCGTGGGAACGAGCTTCATCTTCTCGAACATCTTCACGATTTCTGAACCGACTTCTTCGCTCCGCACCTGAGGCTTGTGGTTTAATTTCTCGACTCCTCGTAGTGTGGAGAGAGATTGATTCAGCGAGTCGGCATTTTCTTGATCCTTGTCGTTGAAGATGGTGACCAGCATTTTCCTCATGTCCGGGTCGCCCAGCGCCTTCTCAAGCACCAACATGGGGGTCGAGATAGTCCCGTCCTTGTAGCGGCCCGGACCTGCAAAAAGGTCGATGTATGCGATGCGGTTGCCGTGGGTCTTTGCGCTGGGGATCACAACCTTCGCCCAAGCCCAGAAATATTTGGCAACAATTCTTGCCTTGATCTGAGATTGCTCACTTGACTCATCAAAAAAGGATTCGTCTGTCATAACTTCCACGGGTGCGATGGGTGAAACCCATCGATGTTCGCCTTTTATTCGCCAACGGTCAAGGCCCAGTTTTAGGGCGACTCGCGGACCGATAGTACTCCTGTTTGACGTATTCGTTGTCTTAACTAGGCTATTCGTAGTCGGAGAGGGTTTTGGCCATGATGCGGAGGCGGTCGTCGGCGCGGGCGAAGATGCTGCCGTCTTCGAATGTGCCGATGGCGTTACGGGCAAATGTGCCATTTTCCTGAAACCTGCCGCTGGCGGCGCGGGCAGAGTCAGAGCGTTCTTCGGGTGTGCTGTTGGGGTTGCGCGCGCCGGCTTTGATGCCGGTGAGGATTTCGATGCCCTGGTCGATGGTGGTGACGGGATAAATGTGGAATTTGCCTTTGGCGACGGCTTCGACAACATCGTCGCGGAGCATCAGATCGTCGACGTTTTCGATGGGAATGAGCACGCCCTGTTTGCCGGTGAGGCCTTTGACCCGGCAGACGTCGTAATAGCCTTCGATTTTTTCGTTGACGCCGCCGATGGGCTGAATGTCTCCCTGCTGATTGACGGAGCCGGTGACGGCCAAGTCCTGGCGAATGGGCGCGGCGGCGAGCGCGGAGAGCAGGGCGTAAATTTCGGTGGAGCTGGCGCTGTCGCCATCGACTCCGGAATAGGATTGCTCGAAGCAGACGCTGGCGGCGAGAGAGAGCGGCTTGTCCTGCGCGAACATGCGGCGGAGATAGCCGGAGATGATTTGCATGCCTTTGTCGTGGATGCGGCCGCTCAAATTCGATTCGCGCTCGATATTGATGATGCCGGATTTGCCGAGCGCCGCGGAAGCGGTGATGCGTACGGGTTTGCCGAAGGCGTAGCCGCCGAGCTCCATGACGCTCAGGCCGTTGACCTGGCCGACGCGTTCGCCGGAAACGTCGATGAGCAGCAGACCTTTTTCGATCATCTCCTGAATTTTCGTTTCGATCAGATTGTGGCGATCGATTTTGGCCTCGAGGGACCGACGGACATGCGCGGCGGTGACTAATGTTTTGTGCTCCTGCTGCGCGAGGTAGCTCGATTCGCGGGCCACGTCGGCGATATCGAAAAAGCGCGCGGTGACTTTTCCGCGGCGGCCGGCCTGACGCACGCCGTGTTCCATGAGCGCGGCGATGGCTTCGCGATTGAAGGGCAGAAGATTCTCGTCGTCGCAGAGCTTGCGCAGGCGCCCGCAATAGTGAGCGATGACTTCGTCGCTCCACTGCATTTCCTCGTCGAATTCGACGCGCACTTTGAAAATTTTCTTGAAGTCGTCTTCGTAATTGAAAAGCAGCTCGTACATTTCGCGGTCGCCAATGAGCACGATTTTGACGTGAATGTCGATAGGCTCAGGCTTCATGGCGGCGGTGCTGAAGGGGAAAAAGACGTCGACGGGCTGAATTTCAAGCTTGCTGTGATTCAGAGTGCGTTTGAGAGTGCGCCAGACGCCGGGCTCGGTGAGCGTGTCGAGCGCGTACATGATGAGGAAGCCGCCGTCGGCGCGGAGCAGCGAGCCGGCGCGCAGGTCCATGAAATCGGAGCTCCAGCCGCCGCGGGCGTCGTAACTGCGATGAATGGTGCCGAAGAGATTGGCGTAGGTGGGAATGGTTTCAAAAATGACGGGACAAGATTCGTTGTCGCCGTGAGAAAGGATGACGTTGACGCCATAGACGCGGAAGGGATCGCGGTCGGAGCGTTCGGGGCGCATGGCCGCGGCGGCTTCGGAGGGCGGCTGATCTTCCTCGCCTTCGCGCTCCTTGAAAGGCTCGAGATTGTCGAGAATGTGATGGCGGACTTCCTCGAGGTATTCGGCGACGTGGGAGTCGGCGTATTTTTCTTTTAGTTCCTCGATGACGCCGTCGACCAGAACGGAAGCGGCTTCCTGCTCGAGGTAACTCATCTCGCTGGCGAGTTCGCGGGAGAGAGTGAGCGTTTTGCGGTAGACGACGGTAAATTCCTGACGGAATTGATCGTACTTGCGCTCGAGCTCTTCGGCCGCGGCGGTTTCGATCTTTCCTTCCTGAACGAGCTTGGGAACTTCTTCGATGGGCACCATGGCGCCTTCGAGAACGGGGAAAATTTCCGGAAGGGCGACAGCGCCGACCTGCATGCGGCCGAGCGCGAACTGTTCTCGGGCGATGCGATGGGTGAAATCGTCCATCAATTCCTTTTCGCGCTGAGTGTAGCGGTCGACGATGCGGGCTTTCTGGCGCTGGAAAGGCTCGCCTTCGAAAACCTGCGGGATGCGGCGGCGCAAAAATTCGATGCCGGACTGCACTTCCTTGCGAAACGCGTTGGCCTGACCGGGAGGCAAGGTAAGCAGGCGCGGGCGGTCCGGATTTTTGAAATTGTTGACGTAGCAGCGATCGGGAGACAGATGCGTCTTGGGGCCGATGCTTTCGATCATGCGAACGATCATGCCGCCGCGGCTGGTTCCGGTGAGGCCGCAGACGAAGGAGTTGTAGCCCTGCGCGGTCATGTCGACGCCCATGCGCAAGGCGCGGAGGGCGCGCTCCTGGCCGATTTCGCTACCTATAGAGGGAGCTTCGGCAGAGCTCGCGTAGGGCACCTTGGCGGGGTCGCAGCGCCAGCGCAACTGCTCGGGAGAAAGCTCAGTGAGTTGAGGAATTTTTGGAGTCATCGCGTTTCTCTGAAACCGGGCCAGAGGGCCGGGGTTCGGTTTTGCGCCTGTGCATTATACGTGCGCCGCCAATAAACGGAGACGAAAGTGTGCAAGCTGTAGCGTATAGCGAATCTACACCGGACCGGAGCGGCTTTCCGCGTGGCGGCCGCTCTTGGTGTACAAATCGAGAATGCTGGCGGAGGTGGCCACGATGATAGGCCCAAGCACAATCCCCAGCAAACCAAAGACGGCCATGCCCCCGATGATAGCAATGAAAACGATGAGGCCGTTCATGCGCGCGCGACCGCTGATGAACCAGGGGCGCATGACGTTGTCGACGACGCCGGCGACGACGGTGATGATAACGGCCAACAGAATGGCCTTGCCCCAGTGCCCGGTGACAATCTGATAGATCATGGCGGGAATCCAGACGACCAAGTCGCCGACGACGGGCACGAGGGAGAAGAACGCCATTGTGACGCCCCAAAAAATGGGGGCAGTGATGCCGACGACGCCGAAAGCCAAACCTCCCGCGAGTCCGTGAATCAAGGCGCCTGCGAGAGCCATGGTGATGCTGGCGAAAATCAGGTCGCGGGAGTTGCCGACGATCTCCTCGCGCGATTCGCGATCAAAGGGCAGGACCTGACGGAGCCAGGACATGAGTTTTGCACTGTCGATGAAGAAATAGAACATAGCGATGACGGTGACGATCAGATCGAAAATGAAAATCGCGACATTGCGCAGGACCACACCGATTTTGGAGGCGAGGAAGGTCGCGGTGGCTTCGATGCCGCGGTGCAAGAGCTGCGCCAGGCCTTCGGGAGTTTGCCCGGGAACGTGTGCGGCGAGCCATTGCCACCAGCGGTCGATGCGGCTGAGGCCACCATTGTTGAGTCCGCGCTGCACGGAGGCGGCGGCTTGCAGGCCCTGATGGACGAAGGCGATTCCGACGCCGATCGACGGGACGATCAGCAAAAATGTGACGAGAACGGTGCATGCGACGGCAGCGCGCGTACCCCCCCAGCGAAGTTCCAGACGCCTATTCAGGGGGTCGAAGACCACCGCGAGAACGGCGGCCCAGCATAGTGGCACCAGGAAAGGCTCAAAAACCAGATAAGTGAAATAGAGAAGCAGCGCGATGACGAGGTAGAAGAAGACCGCGCTCAGCCGCTCCTGCTGTATGGTCCGGTGTGGCAAGTGCTGCCTCGCTCCAAGACGGGCTCAGGGACTGAACAAAGAGCATCCATGGATAGTTTTCTTTTGGGCCTTTGTCAACTGCGGGTTTGCGAGGCGCCTGGGAAAATCGGGACTGTCACAAATTTGCTTCTTGTGCTTTAATCCCGGCCAAATCGGCCCTTGTGAAAAGAAGCAATCGAAAAAACTATGGAGGAACTCCCATGAGCGACAACGGCAATGTCGGGGCGCTTCGCGTGGTGCTGGTGATCGTGGGTATTATCTTCATCGCTGGGATCTACCCTTTGACTATTCTCTGGCCGACGGGATGGGCGTGGCATATGACCGGCCGCTCGATGTACCTGGAGATGATTCTGGGAGTGTACGCGACGCTGGGCGTTTTTCTGCTGCTCGCGTCGCGGCGTCCACTGAAAAACTTGAGCCTGATTTGGTTCACGGTGTGGTCGAGCGTGGTGCATGGCGGCATTATGGCCGGGCAGGCCCTGCAGTTTCCGGAGCATCGCGGGCATTTGCTGGGTGACGTGCCGGCGTTGCTGCTGGTGGCGCTGGCGCTCGCGGTGCTAACGGTTCGCGCGAAAAAAGGGGTGCCGCAGGAAGCGTCCTGACCCCTCAGGCTGAGGGCACACGTTTGGATTGGAATTGCTTCAGTGCCATGGCAGCGTGGAGGTGCGTTCCGGCGACGGCGCGGGTCGTGACGCCGTAACGATCGTTAGGTACGCGGTGATGTTATAATTGGGCTGATTTCAGCCATGCCTACTGAGCCCTGCAAACACGCGCGGACGATACTCGTGGCCAAGGACGAGCATGAGGAGTACCGCGAGTGCCTGGATTGTGGTGAGATTTTCGATCCGGCGGAGACGGAGCCGGCGGCCGAAGCGGGCGCGAACTTCGGCGAATCGCTTTCCGACGCGTAATTTGGAAAATCCCTCGCAGGACTTCCCTATCCCTGAGATTCATTTGTCACTTGGTCAAGGTGAAGACGCCTTTCAGCTCGATCCGCGCGGAAGAGCTGCCCACCAAAATGGAGAAGTCGCCGGGATCGGCGGTCCAGCGGTTGTTCTTGACTTCGAAATAGGAGAAGGAGCGGCGATCGAGGGCCAGAGTGACTCCCTTCTGTTCGCCGGGCCGCAGAAAAACTTTGGCGAAGGCTTTCAGTTCCTTGACGGGGCGCGGAACGCTGGCGTGCGAATCGCCGACGTACAGTTCGGCGACTTCCGCGCCGGCGCGATGGCCGACATTTTTCACGTTGAACGAAACGGTGACGGAATCGGGGCTCGGGCTCCGGCGCGGAGAAATGCGCAGATCGCCGTACTGAAAGCGCGTGTAAGAAAGACCGAATCCAAATGGGAATAGAGGCTTGGTGGTCGAACGGTCGTAGTAACGGTAGCCGAGAAAGATTCCTTCGCTGTAGGCCACGCGTTTGCCGGCTTGCTCATAGTAGCTTTGAAAGACGGGGTTGTCTTCCCGGCGGCGCTCGAAAGAGGCGGGCAGCTTGCCTGAGGGGCTGAAATCGCCGAAGAGAAGGTCGGCGAGAGCGGCGCCGCCTTCCTGTCCGGGATACCAAGCGCGGAGAACGGCGGGCACACGGTCGAGCCAGCCGGTCATGTTGACGTTTCCGCCAGCGGTGAGCACAACGATCACATTTTTGTTCAGGCTGGCGACCTGGCGGATGAGGTCGTCCTGGCCGGCGGGAAGAGCGAAGGTGCGATCCGCGCCTTCGCCTTCGGTGTCTGGACTGAAACCAACGCAGAGAATGACGGCATCGGCGGTTGAAACCACAGATTTCGATTGGGGGTCGAGAACGTTTTTCGTGGAGACCGACGGGTGCAACACTTTCACGCTGGTTCCCAAATAGTTGGTCACGCCCTCGAGGAAGCTGACTCGATGGAAAGGCTCGGCCTGGGAACTTCCGCCGCCGCCGATGACCGCGGGATAAGCGTCGGGGCCGAGCACGACGATGGTTTTCAGTTTGGATTTGTCGAGCGGCAACAGATTTCCTTCGTTTTTGAGCAACACCATGCTGCCGCGGGCCTCTTCGCGGGCGACTTGAGCGCTCTGTGGGTCGTCGAGGGGAATGCTGGAATCTCTTTGGTCGCGATCGAAGAAACCAAACTGAATCGCTTTGCCCAAAATGCGGCGCACTTTGTCGTCGATGGTGGCAATGGTGACTTTGCCTTCTTGGATCGCGGGGAGAAGATTGGCCCGCGTCATGTAACGCGCGGAGGGCATTTCCAGATCGAGGCCGGCGTTTGCGGCGGCGACGCCGTCGTAGGTGGCTCCCCAATCGGACATGAGAATGCCGTCGAAGCCCCATTCTTTCTTGAGAATGATGATGTTCAGGTGGGCGTTCTGGGTCATGTGCTGGCCATTGACGAGGTTGTAGGCGTCCATCACGGCGCCGACATGGGCTTCGCGGACGGCGGCTTCGAAGGTGGGGAGATAAATTTCGCGCAGGGTGCGCTCGTCGATAACAGCGTCGACGTGGTGGCGGTCGTATTCCATGTTGTTGGCGACGAAATGCTTGACGGTGGCGATGACGCCCTGGCTTTGCATTCCTTCGACGACGGAGACGGCCATGCGCGAGGCGAGATAAGGATCCTCGCCGAAGTATTCGAAGTTGCGGCCGTTCATAGGAGCGCGATAGATGTTCAGTCCGGGCGCGAGAATGATGTTGACGCCGCGAGCGCGGGCGTCGCGTCCCATGGAAACGCCGACGAGGCGAGCGAGATCGGCGTCCCAGGACGCGGCAAGAGCGACGCCGGCGGCATAGGCGGTGGTGGGGCCGTAATCGTGAACGCCGAGCGGGCCGTCGGACATTTCTAGAGACGGAATGCCGAGACGCGGAATCGGGCGCGTGAAGAAGTTTTTCATTCCGCCGATCAGCTCGATCTTCTCCGCGAGCGTCATTTGGGCAAGGAGCGCGTCGACACGCTTTTCGACGTTCGCGGGCGGCGATGTTTGCGGGCGGGCGAGCGCAAACGGAATCGACAAGGCGAGAAGCAGAAGCGAAAGGGTTCGACGGGTTCTCAACATTAGATTTGCAATCCTCATTCGCGGCCAAACTCGGACCAAAAATCCTGGGAAATGAGTACGGGAACAACCTCGAAGTCGATCAAGCCGTCCCAGCGGCTGATCCATGCGGCCATGGATTCCAGATTCGGCGCCTCCACGACCTGAAAGCAGCGGCTGCCGGCGGAGTCCACCCAGCTCGCACGGTAGTAACGCCCTCGGGCAGCATGCGGCCCTGCTGTTTGAATCTTTCGTCAATGGGTTTGGCTTCCCCGTGCTTGAAGCGTTCGATCACCATGAACAGCATGGCGGAAGTGTACCTGAGCGGGAGCGGGCTGCAAGTCGATCAGGTTCCCGAGCTTGACATTTTCCCGCTAACCGATTTAAGTTGGCATAGTCTAACTATGCATCGTCCATCTATGCGAGGAGGCTTCATGCATCGCGATGAAATTCCGCCGGGGACGCTATACCTGCTGATCCTGAAAACTTTGGCGCGCCGCGGCGAGCTGCACGGGTACGAGATTGCCAAGACCATCCAGCAGAATTCCGAAGATGTGCTGCAGGTGGAAGAAGGCTCGCTGTATCCGGCGCTGCAGCGGATGCTGGTGAAGGGCTGGGTCAAAGCGTACTGGGGAACGACGGCGGAAAACCGGCGCGCACGCTACTACCGGCTGACCGCGATGGGACGAAAACAACTGGGGATCGAGCAGTCGCAGTTCGAGCGGGTGGTGAGCGCGATCACGCGGGTGATTCAGACGGCCTAAGGAGCAGGGGCAATGATATCGCTGGGTGAATTGGGACGGCGGCTGGCGATGCTGGTGCGGCGGCGGAAGTTCGACCGTGAGATGGACGAAGAGATGCGGCTGCATCTGGAGCTGCGCGAAAAAGAGCACGCGGCCAACGGATTTTCGAGCGATGAGGCGCATACGACGGTGCGAAAACATTTTGGCAACGCGCTGGCGCTGCGGGAAGCGAGCCACGATTCGTGGGGCTGGGGGTGGTTCGAGCATTTTGTGCAGGACTTGCGGTTCGCGTTGCGCATGCTGCGAAAAAATCCGGGATTCACGGCGATTGCGGTGGTGATGCTGGCGCTGGGAATTGGCGCGAACACGGCGATTTTCAGCGTAGTGGATGCGGTGCTGTTGCGGCCGCTGCCATATCCGCACTCCGAGGAATTGGTGGTCGTTTCGGAAGCACTGCCCGGGGGCCTCTCGGGCTGCTCGTATCCCGATTTCACAGCGCTGCGCAAGCAGAACAACGTGTTCACGGAGATGGCCGGGAATGCCTTCCACGCGCTCACGCTGACCGGCGCAGGCGTGCCACTCGACGTCAGCACGATCCCGGTGACGCCGGAAGTCTTTTCGATGCTGGACGAGAAGCCGCTGCTCGGACGCGCGTTTTTCCCCGAAGACAACAAGCAGGGCGCGCCGCCAGTGGTGATTCTGAGCGACAGTCTCTGGCGTGGCGCGTTCGGCGCGGATTCAAAGATTATTGGCAAGACGATCAGCCTCGACAAGCGCGGCTTCACTGTTGCGGGCGTGATGCCCACAGGCTTTCGCTACCCTCCGCTCGCCGATGCGCGAGGAATCTGGATACCGATGGTGCAGGACCCGTTCTTCAGCGGATTTATGCCGCTCGAGGGCTCACACTATCTGCGCGTCGTCGGACGTCTGAAGGATGGCGTTTCACTGGCGCAAGCGCAGGCGGAAATGTATGCCCTCGGGCTGCAAGTTGCGAAGAAGGCGCCGCCGGGAGATTCCAACTGGACGATCCGCCTGGAACCGCTGCAACAGAAGATCGTGGGCAACGTGAAATCAGCGCTGCTCGTGCTGCTAGGAGCGGTCGGACTCGTGCTGCTGATTGCCTGCGCGAATATCGCGAATTTGCTTTTGTCGCGGGCCACCTCGCGCACGAAAGAAATGGCCGTGCGCGCGGCGCTGGGCGCGGGACGCAGGCGGCTGATTCGCCAACTGCTGACGGAGAGCGCAGTGCTCGGATTGCTGGGCGCGTTTACGGGAGTCGCTCTGGCGTATTGGGGCGTGCAAGCGTTGAGTTCGCTGCTGCCGCCGGACTTGCCGGTGGTGACTACTATTGGCCTAGATGGCCGGGTGTTGGTGTTTGCTCTAGCGATTTCCGTGGTGGCGA
Source organism: uncultured Acidobacteriota bacterium (assembly GCA_963811805.1). GTDB lineage: Bacteria > Acidobacteriota > Terriglobia > Acidiferrales > UBA7541 > DAHUXN01. The sequence continues at coordinate 670,785 of CAWESU010000001.1, forward strand.
GCCTGCTGTTTGGACTGGCGCCGGCGCTGATGGCGGCAGGTTGCAATTTCCAGACGGCGTTGAAAGATGCGACGCAGGGATCAGGCGAAGGCGGGCGCGGACGCCGCGCACGAAACTTGCTGGCAGTAGCAGAAATTGCGGTGGCGCTGGCGCTGGTGGTGGCTGCAGGGCTTTTCGTGCGCAGTTTTGCGGCGCTGACGTCGGTGAGCCCAGGATTCGACCCACAGCACGTGGTGCAGGCGGAAGTTTCGCTGCCGCAGTTCCAATACAAGACGCCGCAACAGTGGAACGCTTTTACGGACCAGTTGCTGGCGCGCGTGCAAGCATCGCCGGGCTTGCAAGATTCGGCGGTGGGAGTGCCACCGCCGCTGATGGACGGCGGCTTCATTAACTTGGGCTTTGCGATCGCGGGAAATCCTCCTCTGCCCGGAGGTGCGAAAACGGCGGTTTACACCGCAGATTACGTCATGGTGAGCCCGAACTATTTTCACGTGATGGGGATTCCGCTGCTGCGAGGGCGCTTGTTTTCGGCGATGGATTCGGCGATGGCGCCAACCGTCACGCTGATTAGCGAAGCGATGGTGCGGATGTATTTTGGCAACCGGGATCCGATCGGCAAGCACCTGATTTTTGGATTTCCTCCGAATGGCGATGCTTCACGAGAAATCGTCGGCGTGGTCGGGGACGTGCGCGACGTTTCGCTCGGGCAGAAGCCCGAACCGATGATGTATGTGCCGTATGCGCAGGCGCCGGTGTGGGGTGCGGTGGTGCTAGTGAAAACTTCTCTCGGCGCGGGCGCCAGCATTAAGGAGATCCGCCAGGCAGTGGATAGCATCGACAGGGACCTCCCTGTGACGAACACGGGTTTGCTCGCAGACAACGTGAACACGTCGGAAGCGCAGCCACGGTTTCGCATGATGCTGCTGGGACTATTTGGCACATTGGCGCTGGCGCTGGCGGCAGCGGGAATCTTCGGCGTGATTTCGTATTCGGTGTCGTGCCGGACGCGCGAGGTGGGCGTGCGCATGGCGCTGGGCGCATCGCCGCGTGCGATTCAGAAAATGATCCTGCGAGAAGGGCTGCGCATCGCGGGTGCCGGGCTGGCGGCGGGGATTCTGGCTGCGCTGGCGCTGACGCGCCTGCTAAAAGGGCAGCTTTATGGCATTGGCGCGACGGATCCATACACGTTTGTTGGCGCGGCGATTCTGCTGGTGCTCGTGGCGCTGGCGGCGTGTTATGTGCCCGCGCGGAGGGCGATGAAGGTCGATCCCATGGTGGCGCTGAGATACGAGTGACAAGTGGCAAGTGACGAGAAAGCGAAGGCCGAAAAACGAAACGGCGATGAGCGGCGCGAACGGAGACAGGTCGTGAAATGGCTCGGTGAATTCGGGCGGCGGCTGGCGATGCTTTTCCGGCGGCGGAAGTTTGACCGCCAGATGGATGAAGAGATGCGCCTGCATCTGGAGCTGCGCGAAAAAGAGCAGCGCGCGAACGGATTTTCGCCCAGAGAGGCGCACATGACGGCACGAAAAAACTTCGGCAATGCGCTGGCGCTGCGAGAAGCGAGCCACGATTCGTGGGGCTGGGCGTGGCTCGAACATCTGGCGCAGGATTTGCGATTCGCGTTGCGCATGCTGCGAACAAATCCGGGATTCACGGCGATTGCGGTGCTGACACTGGCGCTCGGGATTGGCGCGAATACGGCGATTTTTTCCATTGTCGACGCGGTTTTTCTCCGGCCGCTGCCCTATCCGAACGCGAACCGCATTTACCTGATCGACCGCACCGGCAACCGCCTCGGCGGGCCTTCGATTTCCGAGGCGATTTTTGTCGCCTGGCAGCGCCAGGCAGGCGGCAATTTCGAGCATCTGGGGCTTTGGCGGTACACCGGCTCTGTGAAGCTGACGGGAGCTGGAGAAGCGCAGATGATCGTTGCCGCGGGTGCATCAACGGAGTTTTTTCCGACGCTAGGCGTCGAGCCCGCGCTGGGACGCAACTTTCGTCCAGAGGAAGGCCGGCCGGGCGGGCCTCACGTGGCCATGCTGAGCGACAGTTTCTGGCGCACACAATTCGGCGGCGATGCGAACCTTCTCGGGCGGAGCATTACGGTCGAGGGCGAGCCGTTTACGATCGTGGGCGTTCTGCCACGGGGATTCGCTTGGCCGATGTTGTCCGCGCCTGCGCAGGTGTGGCTGGCAGTGCAAGTGCCGTTGACCAGCAATAATCCTTCCAACGGCGGGAGATTAGCGATTGGGCTTTTGAAGCCGGGCGTTTCGCGCGCGCAGGCGGAGGCGGCATTAACGCCGCCTCTTGAAGATTTGCGGCATGAATTTCCGAAGATGTTCACTCCGGGTGAACGAGCGCACCTCGATTCGCTGCACAGTTTTTTCACGAAGTCTGCGGGGCCAGCACCCTTGCTGCTGTTCGGGGCGGTTGGGCTGGTGCTGCTGATTGCTTGCGCTAACGTGGCCAACCTGATGCTGGCGCGCTCGGCGACTCGCCAACGGGAAATGGCGGTGCGTTCGGCGGTCGGCGCGAGCCGCAGGCGAATCGTGCGGCAGCTTCTGACGGAGAGCGTCGCGCTGGCGATGATCGGCGGGGCGTGCGGACTCGCCGCGTGCTACGCGGTCTTCGGCGGAATTCTTTCGCTGATTCCCCCAGAAATCTCTCACGTCGGCGCTTACAAAATCGACGGCATGGTGCTTGCTTTTGCGTTCCTGCTGAGCGCCGCCACGGGAATCGTTTTTGGGCTGGCGCCGGCGCTGGGCGCGTCGCGAGTGGATTTGAACGGCTCGCTCAAAGAGGCGAGCGCGCAGAGCGGGGCGGGCGGCGGGCGCATTCGTAGTGTCTTGGCGTCCGGTGAGCTGGCTATTTCTTTGGTCTTGCTGATTGGCGCGGCGCTGACCATTCAAAGTTTGGCACGGCTGATGCGGACTCCGTCGGGGTTCGATCCCTCGAATGTGCTGACTTTCCGCGTGGCGCTATCCGGAGAGGGCTATGGCGCGGCGGAAAAGCGAGCCGCTTTTTTCAAGCAGGCTATCGAGCGGCTTTCGGCGCTGCCGGGAGTGGAAGCTGCGGGACTCACGGACACCGTGCCGTCGGTTGACACGGGCTCAGACATGCTCTTCAGCATGGAAAACGAATTTGGCGCGCAAGGCGGCGCGGAAGCCCACGACGCCGACATTCGCGTTATCAGCCCCGATTACTTTCGGGTGCTGCGCGTTCCGCTGGTGCGCGGGCGAACGTTCTCCGAATCGGATAATGCCAGCAACACGCCGGTGGCGGTGATCAACCAGGCCATGGCAAAGGCGTTGTGGCCGGGGCAGGATCCGATTGGCCACCGCATATGGATCGGCAAACCGATGGGGCCGGCGGCCGCCGAGCCTGCGCCGCGGCTGATTGTGGGCATCGTCTCAGATATGCGGCAGGATTCCCTCGCCGATCCACCTTATCCGGCGATGTACATTCCGTACGAGCAGACCAAGTACACCGATTCGGAGTGCTTCGTTTTGCGCACGGTGTATGCGCCGCTGCTTGCGGTTCCTGACGTGCGCGTCGCGCTGCGCGCAATCGATCCCGAGATTCCGCTGACCGAGATGAACACGATGCGGAATGTCGTCTCCGAATCGCTGACGGACTGGCGATTCCACGCCATTCTGCTGGGAATCTTCGGGGCGCTGGCGCTGGTGATTGCCGCGGTCGGCGTCTACGGCGTCATTTCGTATTCGGTGGCGCAGCGGACGCATGAGATTGGGATTCGCATAGCGCTGGGCGCGGAGCGGCGCAACATTCTGCGGCTGGTGATCGGACAAGGGCTGGCGCTCGCGGGTATCGGGATCGTCGGCGGCGTTGCGGCGGCGCTCGGGCTGACGCGACTGATGGCCAGTTTGCTCTATGGCGTGAGCGCGAGCGACCCGCTGACTTTCGCCGGCGTGGCGCTGCTGCTGGTGCTCGTGGCGCTGGCGGCGAGTTACGTGCCGGCACGACGGGCGATGCGGGTCGACCCCATGGTGGCGCTGAGATACGAGTGACAAGTGGCAAGTGACGAGAAAGCGAAAGCCGAAAAACGAAACGTCGATGAGCGGCGCGAACGGAGACAGGTCGTGAAATGGCTCGGTGAAATTGGGCGGCGAGTGGCGATGCTGGTTGGCCGCAAGCAATTTGATCATGAGATGGACGACGAAATTCGTCTGCATCTGGAGCTGCGCGAAAAAGAACACGCAGCGAACGGATTTACCGCCGAGGAGGCGCACATGACGGCACGAAAAAATTTCGGGAATGCGTTGGCAACGCGCGAGACGAGCCATGAGGCCTGGGGCTGGGCGTGGTTCGAGCATCTGTCGCAGGATTTGCGATTCGCAATGCGCATGTTCGCGAAAACTCCGGGATTCACGGCGATAGCGATTCTCACGCTGGCGCTGGGCATCGGCGCGAACACGGCGATTTTCTCGTTCGTGTACGCTGTGCTGCTGGCGCCGCTGCCCTACCAGAATCCTTCGCAGCTCGTTGTGCTGAACGAAACGACGCCGCGGGTGGGCAACGTCAGCGTGTCGTATCTGAACTTCCAAGACTGGCGGGAGCAGAGCAAAGAGTTTTCACAGATGGCCTATGTCCAGGAAATGAGTTTCAATCTGGCGGGCGCCGCGGTGAGCCAGCCCGAAAATATAATCGGGCCTGCGGTGTCGCCGAATTATCTCTCGATGATGGGCGTGCGGCCAATCCTCGGACGCGATTTTGATCCGTCGGAAGAAAAGCCCGGCACCGCCCCGGTGGTGCTGCTGAGCTATTCGATCTGGCAGTCGCATTTTGGCAGGGATCGCAACGTGCTCGGCCGCACGATCACGCTGAATGGCCGCAGTTTCACGATTGTGGGAGTACTGCCGGCGGATTACCGCTCGCTGGGCAAGACTGATCTCATGCTGCCGATCGGCGTGTGGGTCACCAGCAATCCCGACGCGACGGACAGGGGCGCTCGCGGCGATAGCACGGTCATCGGCCGTCTGGCGGCGGGCGCCACTTTGGCGCAAGCGACCGCAGAAATGGACGGAATCGCCGAAGGCTTGGCGAAGGAATATCCCGCCGACAACGACCAGTTCGGAGTGCGGCTGCGATCGATTCGCGACGCTTTCGTCAGCAACACACGGCAGGCGATCTTGATTCTGCTCGGCGCGGTGATATTTGTGCTGCTGATTGCGTGTGCGAACGTGGCCAATCTGTTTCTGGTTCGCGGCGCGGCCCGCACGAAAGAAATTGCCTTGCGCATCGCTTTTGGAGCGAGCCGCGGCCGCATCATCCGGCAAATGCTGACGGAGAGTTTCTTGCTTTCGCTGCTCGGCGGCATTCTGGGCCTCGCTTTAGCGATTGGCGGAATTCACGGAATGGCGCGGCTGATCCCCACCGGCACCCTTGGTGGCGCCAGTGTGAATTTGAATGGCGCAGTGCTGCTGTTTACGGCAGCGGTCGTCGTGCTCGCCGCGTTCATTTTCGGGCTAGTGCCGGCGCTGCAATCGACCAAACGGGACATGCAATCCGAACTGAAAGAAGGCGGGCGAACCGCGAGCGCCGGCGCGGCGCAAAACCGACTGCGCGGCGTGCTGGCGGTCGCGGAGATTTCTCTAGCGCTGATTCTTTTGATCGGCGCGGGACTGATGATGAAGAGCCTGTACAAACTGATGAGCGTGGATCCAGGTTTCCGGCCCGACCGCGTGCTGACCATGGAAATGTATTTGAGCGCCCAGCGATATTCGAAGGATCCGGCGATTATCAATTTCTGGCAGCAGACGCTGGACCGCGTGCGCGCACTGCCGGGGGTGGAAAGCGCAGCAGTAGGCACCAATGTCCCGCTGACTGATAACCATGGCCGCACAGACATCACCCTCGAAGGGATGGCGCTGCCCAAACCGGGAAGTTTTCCGCATCCGGATGTTCACACCGTCAGTCCGGATTACGTCCGCACGCTGGGAATGGCGCTGGTGCGGGGCAGAACGTTCACCGACGCGGACAACGAGCATGGGCAACTGGTGGCGCTCGTGAACGAAAAACTTGCGCGGCAGTTTTGGCCGAACAGCGATGCGATCGGCAAGCGATTTATGTGGGGGCACCCCAAGCCCGACTCCAAAATTCCACCGAAATGGATCACCGTGGTGGGCGTGGTCGGCGACACGAAGATGTACGGGCTGGCGAATCCAGCGCGACTGGAAGTGTATGACCCGTTCCGGCAAGACGCGAACAGTGACATGGACTTGGTGGTGAAATCGCGGCTCGATAAGGCGGCGCTGACCTCCGAGATTCGCGGCGCCATAGCTTCGATCGACAAAGATGAACCGATCTTCGCGATTTCCATGATGAATCAGCTGCGAACTGATTCCGTCAGCACGCAGAGGCTCACGCTGGTGCTGCTGGGACTTTTCAGCGCGCTGGCGCTGGTGCTGGCGGCAATCGGAATTTACGGCGTAATTTCGTATTCCGTGGCGCAGCGCACACATGAGATTGGCATTCGCATGGCGCTGGGTGCGCAGCATCAGGACGTGTTACGCATGGTGCTGGGCCAGGGTGGAAAAATTGCGCTGGCCGGTGTTGCCATCGGCATTGTGGCGGCGTTTGGCCTGACACGGCTGATGGCCAGCCTGCTTTTCTCGGTCAGCACAAACGACCCGCTGACGTTCGCCGGTGTGGCGCTTCTGCTGGTGCTGGTGGCGATGCTGGCGTGCTACATCCCGGCGCGGCGGGCGATGCGCGTGGATCCCATGGTGGCATTGCGGTATGAATAGCCGGTAGTCACGAAAGGAATATGCCGGCCTAAAGGCCGGCGCTACAAAAGTTAGCGTGGCGCTCGATGTCGCTGCGTTGCGGAATATTGAATGCCGTGTCCGGTCGGACCTATTCTAGAACCGTAGAACTTCAAGAGCACTTCGGAGGAACACACAAATCGAGGCTACAGTAAAGAAATTTACCAGAATGCAAAAATATTGTCAAGTACTTTGTTTGGAGCGAAAAATCGCCCAAGGTGAGACTGGCAACATATGCGAATTTCGCTCAGTTTTGAGTCATGTTCCCGCGCGCTCAGAAGCTGAAGCGGTTAGCGGATGCCGAGCTTTTCGATCATGCGCATTACGTCTTTGTCAGCCACGTCGTAGAGTTCGTGCTCATCTTCCTGCTCGAGCCGTTCGCGCAGATACTCCGCAGCGATGAAACTGGATTCGCGGTCGGTGAGATTGCGCTTGTAGCGGTCGCGAAATTCGACGAATGCGGTGTGGATGAGGCCGAGGACGACGCCCTTGCCGTCGACGTAGAATTTGCAGTCGATGGTGTCGGCGTGGCGCGTGGCGATGGCGTTCCACATGTGCGAGAAGCGGACGCGGTAGACCATGTCGGTCATCTTGGAGGCGACTTCGAAAGGCTTGATGAAATCGCTCATCGCGCCTTGATTGGGGATGCGGGTAACGGTCGGTGTGCTCATCGCTTTTTCTTTCCTCGTTTCTCTTGCGTGTTTCGATTCCCTCAGGCGGCGAAGAAACTTAATCCGGCACTACGATTCTACGCCTGCTGAGCGTAAATGGCCGGCGAATGAATTTCCATGAGCCGCTCGGGATGCGCGAGCGGCGCGAATCCCGACTTTTGGTACAGGCCGTGGGCGTCGCGCGTGACCAGCAGCCAGTGCCGAAGGCCCTGCAGTTCGGGATGCGCCATGATGCATTCCATGAGCCATTTCGCCAAGCCCTGGCCGCGGAATTCGGAAAGAACGAAAACGTCGGCCAGATAAGCGAACGTAGCGCAGTCGGAGATCACACGCGCGAGGCCGATCTGCGTTTTCCCGTGGAGTAATCCAAAGCACAAAGAGTTGCGCATGGATTTTTCCACGGTGGCGCGAGGGATTCCGCGCGCCCAATACGATTCGCGCAGGAAGCCGTGAATGGCGTCGAGGTCCAAGCGAGCGAAGTCCGTGGTGACGAGAAAATCGCCCTTGTGCCACTCCGCCGCGCGCGCCGGTTCCATATTTCCGCGCGGCGCTACTTGTGCACGGCGACGGCAGCGTGCGCGTCGGCGTAACTGCGAATGGCCGCGCCCACGCCGGCTCCGGCGGAAAGCCGGAAGCCCTGATCGAGCAAACACTTTTCAAAGGCGGCGAGGAAGACCAGGACGTTATTTTTCTGGCAGCCGTGACCCATCAGGCCCACGCGCCAGAGCTTGCCCTTGAGCGAGCCGAAGCCGCCGCCGATTTCGATATTGAATTCGTCGAGCAACTGGTTGCGCAGCTTGGCGTCATTCACGTTCGCGGGGACTTTCATGCCGGTGACGGTGACCTGGCGGTCCTTGGGATCTTCAACGAAGAGCTCGATGCCCATGGCGTCGAGGCCGGCGACAAGGGCGTCGCGATTTTCGCGGTGGCGCGCCCAGCGGGCTTCGAGGCCTTCTTCGAGGACGATGCGCATGGCTTCGCGCAGGGCGTAGACGAGAGAGATGGGAGCGGTGTGATGGTAGGTGCGCTCCTTGCCCCAGTAATTCATGGTGGTGGTCAAATCGAAATACCAGCTTTGCACGGGGGTCTTGCGCGCGCGTAGAACTTCTTCGGTGCGGGCGTTCACGGTGATGGGGGACATTCCCGGAGGAGCGCTGAGCGCTTTTTGCGAGCCGCTGAAGCAGATGTCGATTTGAGTTTTGTCGACGTTGATAGGCACGCCGGCGAGAGTGGAAACGGTGTCGACGACGAGAAGCGCGCCGAGATCGTCGGCGACTTTGCGCATGTGATCGAGATTGGTGACGACACCCGTGGAGCTTTCACCGTGAGTGACGCCGAGGACTTTGATTTTTTTGCCCTTTCCCGCGCGGCGGACGTCGTCGGGATCGCAGGCTTTGCCGTAAGGCGCTTCGACGCGAATGATTTTTGCGGGAGTGCGTTCGGCGATGATGGCCATGCGTTCGCTGAAGGCGCCATTCACGCAAATGATGGCTTCGTCGCCGGCTTCGAGAGGATTGAGCACGGCGGCTTCGATTCCGCCGGAGCCAGAGGCGGAGATGGGGAAGGTCAGGCGATTTTGCGTCTGAAATATCTGGCGAAGCAGGATTTGGACGTCGCCCATCATTTCGAGGAACCACGGATCGAGATGGCCGACGATCGGCGTGGCCATGGCGCGGTAGACACGCGGGTCGATCTGCGAGGGGCCGGGCGTGAGCATCAAGCGATTCGGGGGAAGCAGTTCACCAATGGGCGAGTTCATGGTTGTCCTTAGCCGCGCTTGCTTGCCTGTGAATGATTCCGTCTGTGGCCGGGAGCCGCACGGTTCATGGGCAGGCAGGCGCTTTACGATTCATTCGGCGCCCGGTCGCAAAGCAGTAGTCTCTCCAATTTGGGGTGCTGGGGTCAACATCCAAAATGGCTGATGGGCGGCGGGGGAGAGCGGGAAAGCCGGGTGCGGATCAGTGGCGGTCGCTGCAGAGGCTGAATTCGCGGCGGTCGAGAAGATGCATGGTTTCGCCGGTGTCGAGCTGGACAGTGAGCTGCTGGGCACCCTTGGATTTCTGGATGGCAGTGACCGTGCCGCGGCGCTGGGTGACGCCGTGAATGACGCGGTCCCCGACCTCCATATCGCGGGTGAAGCCGGAGCCACCGTCGAACATGCCTTGAATTTTGCGCTGAAGAGATTTCAATAACGCAACCATGGGCTCATTCTCCTCGAAATCAGCAATGCCTTGGAGGACCGATGAGAGGTCTGCCAACAGCATCAGGGAGGCTGGGCGTTTCGTCAATGTTTCTATGGCCGAAGTTGTCTGCGAGGAACTGGGAGCGTCACGGTACGGCGCGGCTTTGCGTTCGGTGACGCGCGAAGAGCACATTTTGAGGCAGTCCTATTGCTCAAAAAGAGGAGCGCGGTTATCGTGGAGGGCCAGAAAGAGCAGCCGTCGAGGGCGGGATTTCCGGGGGAAAAGCGAGTGGAAAAACAGAGCGAAGGCGGGTCAGAACGGCGGACGGTGCGCCGGGTACCGTTTGTTGCGCTGGCCGAGCTGACCGGCGTGGGCAGCAACCAGCGCGTGTCCGCACAGACGACGCAATTGAGCCCGACGGGATGCTATCTGGGCGCGGCGAACCCGTTTCCGGAAGGCGCGCGGATTCGCATCCGGCTAAACAAGGACGGGGAGACGTTTGAAAGCACGGCGCGAGTGCTGCACGTGCACGCGGAGTTCGGCATGGGCCTGATTTTCGAGAGTGTCACGCCGGAGCAGCAGCGCACGCTCGATTCCTGGATCGAGAAATCGGGGAGTTAAGGCCGGACTAAGCGCGACGCGGCCAAATCCTTACCATTCAACCCCACTCAACGCAGAACACCGGACTCGCCCGGGCTTGCCGCGTCGAGCAACACACAGAAGACATGATGAGGGCGGTTAAAGCTTAGGCCGCGCCGCACAAGGGAACGAGTTCGTAGTAATCGAACTGGATCCCGATGCCGCGGCGGCCCCAAAGGCGTCTGCGCCTGTCAACACGCACGAGGCGGCCGACGCAACGCCAGGCCCTCTCGGGCTTGCCGGTGATCTCCTCAGGCATGGTAAATTGCAGCTCGACCGCCTGACCCATGCTGACGGGCAAGGACGTGGAGAGATAAACGCCGCGCCGAGAGATATTGAGAGATTGAGACTTCTCTTCCTCGCGGGCGGCGGAGGTGGAAACGGGCCGGAAGTGAATAGGAAGATGGAGGTCCATCCTCGGGGTGAAACGACGCTCGGGCTCTTTCACAGACATGGTTTGCTCCAGTGGCCTGGGAGGGGGGATTACTGCAGGCAGCAGTTGAATCCAAAAATGCTACTCCGGTGCGATGCCGGTTGGCAACTATATTTGTAAATTAATTGTAACTGTTCAGTCATCGGCCGAAACGGCGGGATTCATTGCGACGCCGGAGCATAGATCCTGTTGGGAGCGAGCACTTTGGCGCCAGACATCTCCGTGTTGACCTTGAGATCGTGGAATCCCGGTTTGGAAGCGGGCATGGAATGGAAGGTCAGCAAATATTGCTGGCCCAACATGGTTTGCAAGTCATTAAGGAAGGGATGAAAAGAGACGGGCGTTTGCGTGCCTTGGGTGAAGGCGTACCCCCCGGTGTCGGAGGTGAGTTCGTTGAGCGAGCCCTGACCATTCAAGTTGAGAAATTGGTTTCTTGTTTCGAGGCCGGAGCTGACGAAGATGCTGAAGACGACGACATGATTCTTTTGCGCGTCGCGGATGGCCTCTTGCAGCCCGGGATTATCGTAGGGCTGCGTATCAAAGAGCCCGTAGGTGGAATCGATGCCGTCGCTGACCAGAAAAACTTCGCGGCCATCGGGGCCGCCGGGCCAATGTTTAATCAAATCGGACAACGACGCGTAGATGCTGGTGTTGCCAATCGCAGGGCCGAAAGTGACGTGAAGGGCTTTGGAAATTGCGGCGCGGTCGGTGGTGAAGGGCTGATCGATACGAGCGCTGCCGTTCAGCGCGTAAGCCAGAGCGACGGTGGCATTCGGCGGGAGGGCCTGAACGAATTGGGAAATGTCGCGGAACTGAGCACCGAGGTGGGTAGTGGCGTCAGAGTCGATGAGAATCGCAAGTTGCAACGGGGAATCGGCGCGATTCAGCGGAACAAGACTGACTACCGGTCGCGGGTTCCGGTCTTCATGGACGGTGACGTCCTGGGCGGCAAGCGCAGGCGCGGCGCCATTGCCATGCTTGGCGCGCGCGGTGACGGTAACCTGAAGAGTGCCGGACAGCCCGGACTGCGAATCCTGGGCAAAAAGCGAAGAAGCGCCACCAATTATCGCCAAGACGAGAACAACAAGAGCTTGAACAAGAGTTTTTCGGCTCACCTTGAGCTCCCAAGGAGTATTTCTCCATTTACCTACCCTGATTTAGATGTGCCCGCGGGAATTTTGGGTACCTCGGCGGCATTGGCCTTACAATGTATAATTCGCTGCGACACGGGGCGGGGCGTTTGACGGGTCGTTCGCGGCTGGCCAGAGGAAATGGGCGGCCTTCGGCGATGGCTTGACGTTCTGAAGCGAACCAAAAGAGCGTAAGGAATCGGCTGCGCGCAGTCTCCGGTGGGGGAAAATGCCAGAAGGAAAAGGACTACTGATCGTCTACACCGGGCCGGGGAAAGGCAAAACCACGTGCGCGCTGGGAACGGCATTTCGAGCTGTCGGCCAGGGGTTGAAGGTGCTCATGGTGCAGTTCATCAAGGGTTCGTGGCACTACGGCGAGCTGGATGCGGCGAAGATGCTGGGCGACGATAAATTCGAAATCCGGCCGATGGGGCGCGGCTTCATCAAGATTGGCGGGGCGGAAACCGATCCGGAAGACTTGAAGCTGTGCCAGGAGTGCTGGAACTTCGGCAAGGAGCAGATTTACAGCGGAAAGTATGACCTGGTGATTCTGGACGAAATCAATTACGTGATCAGCTACAAGATGCTCGACGGGGAGGAAGTTGCCGATGTGCTGGCGAAACGTCCCGGACAGGTGCACGTGATTTGCACCGGACGCAACGCGCATCCGAAGCTCGTGGAAGCAGCGGACCTGGTGACGGAGATGCGCGAAGTGAAGCATCCGTATACGAAAGGGATTCTTGCGCAGCGCGGAATCGACTATTGAGGCGAGAGAATTTCGACCATGGCCTGGTTCAAAAAAGAAAACAAGCCGACGGAAGCGCCGCCCAGCCAGGAGCGCCGGGTCAAGACGGAAGGATTGTGGATCAAGTGCGAGAACTGCCGGTCGATCATCTGGAAAAAGGACCTGGAAGCGAACTGGGAGGTGTGCCCGAAGTGCGAGAACCATTTCCGGCTTGGCGCGAAAAGGCGGCTGGAATTGTTGCTGGACGGCGGGAAATGGACGGAGCTTGACGCAGAGCTGACGTCGACGGACCCGCTGAAGTTTGTGGATGTAAAGCCGTACACGCAGCGGCTGCGAGAAGCGCAGGACAAACTGGGAATGAATGATGCCGTGATTACCGCCGAGGGACGCTTGAACGGGCGGCCGATTATTTGCTGTTCGATGGAGTTTGCGTTCGTAGGCGGCTCGATGGGTGCGGTGGTGGGGGAAAGAGTCACACGCGCAGCGGAACGTTCCGCCGAACGCAAGATGCCACTGGTGATTGTGTCGTGCTCGGCCGGCGCGCGGATGCAGGAAGGCGTGGTCAGCCTGATGCAACTGGCCAAGGTTTCGGCGGCGCTGGCTCGCCTGGATGAAGCCCGGGTCCCGTATATTTCGGTGCTTACCGATCCGACCACGGGGGGAGTTACCGCGAGTTTCGCGATGCTGGGGGATTTGAACATCGCCGAGCCAGGCGCAATGATCGGCTTCGCGGGGCCGCGCGTGATCGAACAGACGATCCGCCAGAAGCTCCCCGAAGGATTCCAGCGCGCGGAATTTTTGCTGGAGCATGGATTCCTGGACGCCATCGTGCCGCGCAAGGAACTGAAAAACTACATTGGACACGCTTTCGACTTCTTCATTGGCTGAAATGAACTACGAAGAATCCGTTCGCCGACTACTGTCGCTGGGAAAAGAACTCGCGTCGCCGCAACAGGCGCGGGTGCAGAAATTCGACCTGGAAAATATCCGCGTGCTTTCCGGTTACTTGGGTTCGCCGCATCGCGCGGTTCCCTGCGCGCACATTGCAGGGACGAATGGCAAAGGCTCGACGGCGGCGATGCTGGAATCGATCTTGCGCGCGGCGGGGCTTTCCACCGGGCTTTTTACTTCGCCGCACCTGGCGCGCATAAACGAACGAATCGCCTTCAATGGCGTGGCGATTTCGGATGCGGATTTTGCCGCGGAGTTCGCGTGCGTACAATCAGCGATCGAGCATCTGCTGGCCACGGGCGAGCTGGCGGCGCATCCGACGTACTTCGAATGCGTGACGGCGATGGCGTACCACGCGTTTGCGCGGCGCGCAGTGGGATTTGCGGTCTACGAAGTGGGCATGGGAGGGAGGCTGGATTCGACGAATATTGTTCAGCCGGAAGTGGCCATCGTTACGCAGATAGAGCTGGACCATGAAAATTTCCTGGGGCATTCGATCGCGGAAATTGCGACGGAGAAAGCAGGGATTATCAAGCCGGGGGGATGGGTGGTGAGCGCGGCGGAACGTGCGGAGGCGCGCGAAGTGATTGCGCGGCGCGCGGCGGCGGTGGATGCCAAGCTGGTGGAAATCGACAAGGCTTGGCACCTTGAGAAGATGGTTGCAACTCGCGGCTGCTATCGCGTGGAAGCGTGCGGTAGCGATTCGGACAAGCGGTTGAGACTGGACATACCGCTTCCGGGTAGGTTTCAGGTGCGTAATGCTTTGGCCGCGGCGACGGCGGCGCAATTGCTGGCGGCGCGAGGTTTCCCGGTGAACGACGATGCCATCGAGCGAGGAATAAAGGAAACTCGGTGGCCGGGACGACTCGAGCGATTGTCGGAACGTCCCGCTATCTTTCTCGACGGAGCGCACAATCCCGCGGCGGCGCGAGAACTGGCGGCGTTCTGGGAGGAACATCTTTCCGGGCAGCGCATCTGGCTGATTTACGGAGCGCTGCGCGACAAGGCTGTCGACGAAATCGCCGGGCTGCTGTTTCCGCGCGCGCATCACATTTTTCTGACCGAGCCGCAGCAATCGCGCGCGATTTCGGCGCCGCTGCTGGCGGAAATGACCTCGCATCTGGCAGCGCGGTTTGAGGTAGTGCCGAACCCCACGCAGGCATTCGATTTGGCGCTGGCGCAGGCCTCGGCGCGAGATGCGATTTTTGTCACCGGCTCGCTCTACTTGGTCGGGCAGCTGCGCGCTTACTGGACGGGTTCCCACGGGGTGGCCGAATCCAAAAAGGCCGACGAACGCGTAGTCAACTAAGCCGTTTTTTCGCTGTGTTACCCACTACAGTAAGCCGGTACTAGCCATGTGTTCATCCGCGGACAACACAATGCCACAGACGGACACATTTCTGTGTTTCCCAAAAGCGAGACGACCGGCAAGAAACAGCAATTCAAGGAGATACGACCAAAATTTTTGAAAGGGCCCGGCAACCGAATTGCGACTTTCGCGTCTAAGCTAAGTGAGGCACAAAAGAGCGAAATGAGCATGCAAGCCCAGGCGAGACAGCAGATGGTTGAACTGTTCGGCCGCGGACCGACGCTCCTTGCCGAGGCATTGCGGCGCTGCCCGAAGAAGATGTGGCTGTACCGACCCACCATGACCCGTTGGAGCATTCACGAGATCATCCTTCACCTGGCGGACAGTGAAGCCTATGCGTATATCTGCTGCCGGCAGTTTATCGCCGAGCCCGGTTCGGGCACCGCGCAACACGACGCATCGGCGTGGGCGTCTTCGCTCGGGTACTTTCATCAGAGCACGCGCGAGGCGTTGGGTTTGATTTCGCGGCTGCGCAAGATGACCCACCAAATTTTGTGCTTTGTCCCCGATTCGGTATGGGCGCACACGACACAGGTTCCCACCAAGGGAACGATGACGCTGAATCAGTGGCTCGAACTTCAGGCCAACCATATTCCTCATCACGCAGACCAGATTCAAGAGAATCTAGCAGATTGGTTGAAAACGCACCGGCAGCGCAAGCCGGCGACGCGCTTGACTCGAACTACTGCGACTGAGCAAGTAGTCCTGGCGCCCCTCGCATAGAGCGGGATTTTCAGGCAGCCAATGGCTGGCCTTTTCCGCCGTGATGTTCCCCCGATGAACCGTAGTCGCGCTAGAATCTGTGCGCGCCATGACGAATGAACAAGATTTCGATGTGGCAGGTCCCGCAGACGCTCGCGCGATTGTGTTTGTGCATGGAATGCGCGTGACGCGGCGGATGTGGCAGCCCCAGATGGAGGCTCTCGCCTCGGAATTCCGTGTAATCGCGGTGGACTTGCCGGGGCACGGATCGCGCAAGAATGAAACGTTCCACGTGGAACATGCGGTCGAGGAGCTTGCGGCAGTGGTGGACCAGGCGGCGAACGGGCGCGCGTTCGTGGTAGGGCTTTCGCTGGGCGGGTATATAGCGATGGAATTCGGAGCGCGCTATCCGCAGAAAGCGGCAGGGCTGGTAATTGCGAGTGCTTCGGTCGAACCGCGGGGATGGTACAACGCTCCCTACAAGATAATGTCCGAGCTGATGGCCAAGCTGCCGGAGCCGTTCCTGAACAAGGTGAGCCGGACTTTCTTTTTGGCTGTTTACGGCCAACAGCGGGCTCAACCGTTGATCGCTCCCGGGTTTTTCATGCGCGGCGGCGCGGCGGGCATTCGCGAAGTGATGGACCGGGAGTTCGCGCCAAAGCTCGCCACCTATCCGGGCCCCGTGTTGCTGCTGAATGGCGTGTGGGATCAGGGTTTCCGTCTGCACGAAAAGCGATTCCTGGCCGCTGCGCAAAATGGCCGCCGCGAGGTGATACCTAAGGCTTTCCATTTGGCGAACATTGACCAGCCGGAAGCGTTTTCCGAGGCGGTTCGCCGCTTTGCAGAGTCGATTGCGTGGTGAAACGCGCGGCGGCGCAATGTTGCCGTGTTTTGGGGCGAATGGTACGATGGGGCTTCCATGCCCACGCCCGACCATCGAGAGCATCGGCCACGAGTCGGCATACCGTATCGCACGCGCAATGAACAAGTTAAGAAAGTGCGCACCAAATATGAGATGTACGTGCGTTCTGTGGAAGCGGCCGGCGGGATGCCGGTTGAGGTGTCGCTGACTCTAACGCCGGGCGAGTTACAGAGGCTAGCGAGTGATCTCGACGCGATCGTGTTGCCGGGCAGCCCCGCAGACGTGGATCCGGCGCGGTACCACGCCGCGCTCCATGCGAATACCGCGGAGGCTGACGCCGCACGCGAAGAAACCGACCTTGCTCTGCTGCGGCATTGTTTCGGCGAGGGCAAGCCAGTTTTGGCCATCTGTTACGGTGTGCAGATTCTAAACGTCCACCTCGGCGGTTCGCTCATCCAAGATATTCCCAACGAGCTGCGGACGACGATTCAGCATGCGTGGAACGGACGAGAGCAGGGAGAACCCGAGCCGTTTCACGGCGTGACGATAGAGGCGGCTAGCCGCGTAGCGTTGGCGTCGGGCCAGACGGAAACGCGCGTCAACAGTTCGCATCATCAATCGATTCGCGAGCCGGGGCGCGGCCTGCGCGTCACTGCGCACGCCAGCGACGGCGTGATTGAGGCTGTGGAATGGACCGGCGACACGAACTGGGTTACCGGCGTGCAATGGCATCCGGAGCGAATGGCGGATGACCCGTTGACGCGGCAGCTGTTCGAAGGTTTGGTGGCAGCGGCGCGAAATGCGGCGGTGCGTGGATAAGCCGAGATTCGATCTCGTTACGGGATTTTTTGACAGACCTAACAAAATGATTTCGGGGGAATCGTGATTTCACTGGCTGGAAAATCTGCGCTGATCACCGGGGGATCGCGCGGGATCGGTGCAGCGTCCGTGCGATACTTCGCGCGGGCCGGCGCGGACGTGGTCTTCAACTATCATCGAAATCGAGCCGCTGCAGAACAAGTGGAGCAGGAGGCGCGCAAGCACGGCACGCGGGTGGAGTCGCGCAAGGCGGATTTGAGCCACGATGCCGACGGAAAAGCGCTGGTTGAATTCGCAAAGGAGCGCTTGGGCCGTCTGGACATCCTCGTGGCCAACGCGGGCATCTGGAACGTTGAGGATATTGGGATTGAAAAAATGTCGGAACGGCAGTGGGACGACATGATTCGCGTGAATCTGAAAAGCGTTTACTCCGTGGTTCATCATGCCGTGCCGCATATGATTGCGCAAAAGGCGGGGCGCATCGTGGCGATTAGCTCCACGGCGGGGCAGCGTGGCGAGTCGATGCATACGCATTATGCCGCGTCGAAAGGAGCGATCATCAGCTTCGTGAAAGGGCTTTCGACGGAACTGGCGCGGCACAACATTTTGGTGAACTGCGTGGCGCCCGGCTGGGTGGATACGGAAATGTCGCGCCCGGTTCTGGAAACGAAAGCGGGAAACAAGTTGGCAGCCACGGCGATACCGCTGGGGCGCGCGGGAACGGCGGAAGAAATCGCCGGGGCGATTCTGTTTCTGGCTTCCGACTTGGCGACGTTTATCACCGGCGAAGTAGTCAACGTGAACGGAGGCGCGGTCCTGTGCGGCTGAAGTATCGTTGGGTTTCCGTTCTGGCCATTGCAGGGACAATCCTAGCTGCGGCAGCGGCGCCGGCGCGCGCGCAGGATGGCGAAGTGCTGCTGCCGGAGCAAAGCGCCGCAAAAGCGAAAGCTCTCCTGCAGGGCATGATTCAAGCCTTGGGCGGAAGCGCCTATCTGAACGTGAAAGATTCGACGTGCCACGGGCGGCTTGGCTCGTTTGGACATTCCGGGGCGCTAAGCGGCTACGATGTTTTTTTCGATTTGGTCAAGCTGCCGGACAAAGATCGCCAGGAGATGTCCAAGAAACGGAATATCATTTACATCACCAATGGGAATCAGGGATGGGTGTTGGATCGCGGCGGCGTCAGCGAGGAGCCTGCGGACCAAATCGCGGACAACGAACGCGAGTTGCAGCTTGATCTGGATTACATTCTCCGCTATCGCCTGAACGAGCCGGGCATGATCTTCCACTACGTGGGGCCCGACGTCGTTGACCTGAAAGAAGCCGATTGGGTCGAAATCGATGATCCGCAGGGGCACGAGATTCAAATTGCCATCGCCAAGCTGACGCATTTGCCAATTCAAAAGAAGGTTGCGATGCGCGACCCGATCACGCACATGCGGACCGAAGAGATCGATTATTACTCGAACTTCCAGAAGGTCGATGGCGTCATGATGTATTTCCAGCAGACCCGCTTTCGCAATGGGATGAAAGTATTCCAGGTGTTCTACGATCCGGATGGATGCAAATTCAATAGCGGCCTGCAGGATTCCCTCTTCACGAAAGAGTCCCTCGAAGAGCGTTGGGCGCAGTTGGACAAAAAAGGCAAAAAGAAGAAAGAAAAGGACGCCGACAAGTCCGGGCTGTAGAAGCAGATTTTTCAAACTGCAACTGCAAACAGCGATTTTCTGTTAGACTCCGCGGCAATTCGACAATTAGGGGGGTGTTTTATGCTTCGTCGCCGCGAATTCATTCAACGGGCCGCCATCGCCGCCAGTTTGCTCGGCATGCCGCTCGCTCGAGCCGAGGCGCTGGGCGAAATCACCGTTGACAATCCACCGATGCCGCCAGCGGGTCTGTTTGTGTCCGATCCGGCACGCTATTGGGCGGAGCTGCGCAGGCAATGGCTGCTGACGTCGGATCATGTGAACCTGAACTGCGGGTCGGTGGGCTGCACGCCGCTGCCCGTGTTGCGCGCGATGATCGAGCATATTCTTTCGGCGGAAGAGTTCCGCGAGCCGGCCTATCCGTGGTTCGGCTACGACGAGAACGAGCGGCTCAAGCAGACGGTGGACGCGCTGGCTGCGTTTGTGAACGCAAATAGCGACGAGATCGCGCTGGTGCGGAACGCCACGGAAGCTAACAACATCATGGCCAACGGCATCGACATGAAGCCGGGCGAAGAAGTGCTGATGACCGACCAGGAGCATCCCGGCGGATACTGCCCATGGGACGTAAGGGCCGCGCGCTACGGCGTCAAGATCAACAAAGTGACGCTGCCGAGGCCGCCGCAGTCGGTCGACGAAATTGTGGAGCTCTTCGAGCGCGCCATGACGCCGAACACGCGAGTAATTTTCTTCAGCCACATCACGACGGCTACCGGCGTGATCCTTCCGGCGAAAGAAATCTGCGCGGTGGCGCGCCGGCACGGAGCGCTTTCGGCGGTGGACGGGGCGCACGCGATTGGCCAGATTCCGCTCAACATGCACGACATGGGCTGCGATTTTTACGGCTCGAGCCCGCACAAGTGGCTGATGGCGCCAAAAGGCACGGGCTTTCTCTATGTGCGCGACGAACGGACGAAGGATTTGTGGGCGCATACGGCTACGGCCAACTGGAACAACTACGACATCAAAGCGTACCGGTTCTCGTGGATTGGCACATCGAATCTATCGGTGATGGTGGGACTGCACGCAGCGCTGGAGTTCTTCAATCAGGTGGGGCAGGATCGGATTTATGCGCGGCAGCATGAATTGGCCACGCAGGTGCGCGACCGCGTGTTGAAGTATCCGAATCTGAAAACGGTGAATGCCAGCAAGGATGAATTTTACAACGCGCTGACGAGCTTCGAAGTGACCCCGCCTCTTCCCGCCGGCACGACCACCGGCGGGTTGAAGAAAGCGATGGACGAATGCGCCGCACGGAACATGCGCGTGGTGGGCGACGCCACGCACATGCGCATTTCGACGAACATTTTCACGCAGCCGACGGAGTTGGATTTGTTTTATGACGCGCTGGACGCGGGAATGCGCGCGTAACGGCGCTCCGCAAAATCGCAAAAAATGGCAAGCTTCCCTGTGCGTGGCAAGACTCGCATGGCCTTTTTTTGCGCGGACGCCTTGGCGGGTTATACTCATCGGATGCCAATGAAGCAAAATGGACCACGGATACGCAGCACTACCGTTTTGTGCGTGCGCAAGGAAGGCAATGTTGTGATGGCCGGAGACGGCCAAGTCACACTGGGCGAAGCCGTCGTGAAGCACAACGCCAAGAAGATCCGCCGCCTTTTCAGCGACAAGATTCTGGCCGGGTTTGCGGGCAGCACGGCCGACGCGCTTTCGCTCTTCACGCGCTTCGAGAACAAGCTGCAGGAGTATCACGGCAATCTGGCGCGCGCCGCGGTGGAGCTTTCTAAAGAATGGCGGACGGACCGTGCGCTGCGCCACTTGGAGGCGCTACTGATTGTGGCGGACTCCAAATCAACGTTTCTGCTTTCGGGAAACGGCGACGTAATCGAGCCGGACGACGGCATTTGCGCCATTGGCTCGGGAGGACCGTATGCGCTTTCAGCCGCGAGGGCGCTGGCGAAGCACACGAAGATGAGCGTGAAAGACATCGCGCAAGAAGCGATGCGCATCGCCAGCGAAATCTGCATCTACACCAATGCGACGTTTGTGATCGAGGAACTCTAGTCTAGGGTGCCGGGGCGGGTCTGTGGGCGAAAAGAAGGACGAGAAAAACATGGTGATTTATCTGAACGGCGAACAGCAGGCGGCAGAGCCGGAGCCGCTGCCTTCGTTCGACGAGTTGACGCCCCGCGAAATCGTGGCAGAGCTCGACAAGTACATTATCGGCCAGACGCCCGCGAAACGCGCGGTAGCCGTGGCACTGCGGAACCGAGTACGCAGGCAGAAATTGCAGCCGGAGATGGCGGAAGATGTGCTGCCGAAAAATATTCTGATGATTGGGCCCACAGGCGTGGGGAAAACGGAAATCGCGCGGCGGCTGGCACGGCTCGCCGGTTGCCCGTTCGTAAAAGTGGAAGCTTCGAAGTACACGGAAGTGGGATACGTGGGCCGCGACGTGGAATCGATGGTGCGCGACTTGGTGGAAGTGGCGATCGACATGGTCCGCGAGGAAAAGCTGGATGAAGTGGCGGAGCGCGCGGAACAGGCGGCCGAGGAACGCCTGCTCGATTTGCTGCTGCCTTCGTCGCCTGCGCCGACGACGGTCGACAGCGCCGGAGCCGGCTCAGAAGCGCAGAACCGAGAGATTGCGCAGCGCACGCGGGAGAAGCTGCGTGCACAGCTGCGCGAAGGCAAGCTCGATCAACGCATGGTTGAGGTGGAAGTCCGCGAGCGGATGACGCCGGCATTCGAAATCGTTTCCAGCCAGGGCGTTGAAGAGATGGATATCAACGTCAAAGATATGCTCTCCGGAATTTTTGGGCAGCAAAAGAAAAAGCGCAAAATGACCGTCGCGGAAGCCTACGACTACCTGATTCAGGAGGAAGAAGGCAAGCTGCTGGACATGGAGCAGGTGACGCGCATCGCGGTAGACCGCGTGGAACAGATGGGAATTCTGTTCATCGACGAGGTAGATAAAATTGCCGGGCGAGAGTCAGGGCATGGCCCGGACGTGTCGCGCGAAGGAGTGCAACGCGATATCCTGCCGATCGTCGAGGGAACCACGGTGAACACGCGCTACGGGATGGTGCGCACCGATCACGTGTTGTTCATCGCCGCGGGCGCGTTTCACACGACCAAGCCTTCGGACCTGATTCCCGAGCTGCAAGGGCGGTTTCCGATTCGCGTGGAGCTGAGTTCACTGAGCGAAGCCGACTTTGTGCGCATCCTGACGGAGCCGAAAAACGCCCTGATCAAGCAGTCCGTCGCGTTGCTCGACACGGAAGGCCTGAAGGTCGGGTTCAGCGAGGATGGCGTGGCGGCGATTGCGCGATTCGCGGCGCTGGTCAACGACCAGACCGAAAACATCGGCGCGCGACGCTTGCATACGATTCTGGAAAAAGTTCTCGAAGAAATTTCTTTCGATGCGCCGGACATGAAAAAGCGAAGCGTCAAAATCGACGGCGCCTATGTGCAGAAGCAGCTTGCCGACGTGGTGAAAGACCAGGACCTCAGCCGCTACATCCTATAGGTGCGCGAACAGAGATAAATGGCGCCAAACTCGCAAGAGCCTGCCGGTGCGCGCACGCGAGGAATGCATTCCGCGGGACTTTTCGCGATTGGCGCTGTGCTGCTGCTTTCTGGATGCGCGGCGCAGAGTGTGCCGATCCCGCGCCAGCCTGCAGTTCCCCGAGCGACCACCGACCTCTCCGCGAAACAATTCGGCGATTCCATTGTTCTGACGTTTACGTTGCCAAAGGAAACGATACAAGGGAAGACCCTTTCCAAACCGCCGACGATAGAGGTTTATCGCGCGTTTGGCGGTGCAGCAGTGACCGGCGGCAGCGCGCCCGAACCGCAAGAACTGGTGGCCACGGTGCCGTCGCAAATGGTTGCACAATATCGCGAAGACGGCCGCATGCAATTCCCGGATGTGCTCGCGTCCGCGGACTTGGCTGCTCACGTGGGCGGCACGGCGATTTACGCGGTTCGCACGCGGCTTGGCAAGCACGATTCAGCTGGCTCAAATCTTGTTCAAGTGCAGATTCTGCCCGCGCCGCAGCCGATTGTGGACTTGCGCGCGCAAATCACGAAGACAGCCGTGAAACTGTCGTGGACAGTGCCTACAATTCTCCCGCCGGGATCGACCCCGCCTGTGTCGCTCCGCTATCGGATATATCGCACTGAAGTTCCCGCCGGCAATCATCCGCCGGCGCCGGCGAATTCGCAGACGCACAGTGAAGCTGAGCAATTTGTTTTGCTGGGCGAGTCCGCAACGCCTTCTTATGGCGACGCGAGTTTCGCGTTCGGCCACACGTATGCGTATACGGTGCGCAGCGTTGCAGTATACGCATCGGGCTCGGTCGAATCCGAAGAGTCGAACGTGCTGAACGTGACGCCGCGCGATACGTTCGCGCCCGCGGCGCCGGAGAATATCACGGCGGCGGCGACGCCCGCCAAAGGTTCCGCGCCGGCTCACGTCGATTTGTCGTGGGCGATCAGCAGCGAAACTGACTTGCTCGGCTACAATGTCTATCGCAGCGACACGGAGAGCAATCCTGGGACGCGCGTAAATGCGACGCCGCTGGTTACGCCTGTATTCCGCGATGACTCCGTTGCAGTCGGAGAGCAGTATTTTTACCGCGTCACGGCAATTGATCGCGCGGGAAACGAGAGCGCGGCGAGCGCGCCCGTTGCAGTGACCGTGCCGGCTGCGGACAACAACAAGAATCCTTGAGAAAGGCCTACATCACAATCGCATATGAGGATCTGCCGGTTTTTTCCGAAGGAATCCATCGAGCGCTCGGAAACTTCAAGCGAATCAGAAAAGAACCGCAAAGCAACGCGCTTCGGGATTATCCAGGGGAGCGAAATTCTCGAGATTGGCGAGCCTTTTCCATCGCAAGAGACTCAATGGCAAGAAAAGCGTGGGCGAAGCTGGCCGCTCGCTGACGTTGGGCTTCTTGCGCCGAGCGCACCGAGCAAAATCGTCTGCGTCGGCCGGAATTACGCGGAGCATGCCGCCGAACTTGGCAACGAGCCTCCCAAGGAGCCGCTGATTTTCCTGAAGCCGCCGTCCGCGGTGATCGCGCCGGAAGAGGCGATTGTGCTGACGCCGCAATCCGAACGTGTGGATTACGAAGGCGAATTGGCCATCGTGATTCGAAAAACCTGCCGGCATTTGAATCCTTCTGACGATGTCCGGCCATATATTCTCGGCTACACTTGCTTGAACGACGTAACCGCGCGCGATCTACAGAAGAAAGACGTGCAGTTCACGCGCGCAAAGAGCTTCGACACGTTCTGTCCCTTCGGCCCATGGATTGAAACGGAGCTGGACTTAGGCGCCGCGCGCGTGGAGACATTTGTGAACAAGAAGCAGCGGCAGTCGGCCGCGGCGGCAGAGATGGTTTTTGCCGTGGACGTGCTCGTCCGATGGATTTCGCAGGTGATGACGCTTATGCCCGGCGACGTGATCGCCACGGGGACCCCTTCGGGTGTCGGCCCACTCGTTGCGGGCGACGTGGTTGAGGTCAGCGTGAGCGGCATCGGCACCCTTCGTAATCCGGTCGCCTCGCCGAACTAGGGCGTGCGCTATGCTGTCCGAATGGGTGGGTATCTCTTCGGAGGGATTGATTTTTGTTTCGCGAGATTATCGCGATTCGCCGCGCGTATAATTTCGAAGTGTAGGCGTTGAGCGTGAGCCCGGTGTATTCGCTGCGTGCGATGAAAGAACTCTCTTCGCTGGAGCCATCTGTGATTGTCATTGGGGCTTTTTCTCTGGTTCGATTGTTCGGCCGGACGAAGGATTCGATGGAAACGGAGCGCGAGCGCCGCTCCTTCCTCAACCGTGTTGGGAGGATCGTCGACGGCCAGGTGCTTGAGATCGTGGAAGGGTCGGCGGAGCAGAGCAGGTCACCGCAGGCGGGGCTTTTTGGAAAACGCCGCGCGGAAAAGGCGAAAACGCCGAACCACAAGATGCTGCTCTACACCTACTCGATTTCGGGAGTTACATACGAAGCCGCGCAGGATATCAGCGGCCTCGAAGAACAGGCTTGCCTGGAGCGAGTGGTTGCCGGCCAGGCGGTCGGCGTGAAATATGATCCCGCGAACCCCAGCAATTCGATCCTGATCGCGGACGATTGGTCGGGACTGCGCTGAGCCGATCTGGTTAGCCGCTCGAAACTCGTTTTTCTTGATCCCCCGCCGCTAAAGAGCATCGTTTCTCGCTAAGAATTAGTTCCGGAGTTTACTTGCCGCGCTCACCCTCCTGTGGCACGCTAACGCTCCAGACATGGTCGCGCAAAAACATCAGCACGATCCCATTGAAGAGCTAAAACGCCGCAGCGCCGAAGCGGAAGCCGGCGGCGGCGCGGAACGGCGCGAACGGCAGCACGCCGAAGGCAAATTGAGTGCGCGTGAGCGTATCGATCTGCTCCTTGACGAAGGCACGTTCGAAGAACTCGACAAGTTCGTGAAGCACCAGTGCACCGATTTTGGAATGACGGAACAGCGGCCTTCAGGCGACGGCTTCGTCTCGGGTTTTGGCCGGATCGACGGCCGGCACGTGTACGTGTTCGCGCAGGACTTCACCGTGTTCGGCGGGTCTCTTTCGGAGTCGAACGCTGAAAAAATAACGAAAATTATGAAGCTCGCGATGAGCAACGGCGCGCCGGTGATCGGACTCAACGATTCCGGCGGCGCGCGAATTCAGGAAGGCGTGAGGTCGCTGGCGGGCTACGCGGATATTTTTCTCCTGAACACGCTGGCGAGTGGCGTGATCCCACAGATCAGCGCGGTGATGGGTCCGTGCGCGGGTGGCGCAGTTTATTCCCCGGCGATTACCGACTTCATTTTCATGACCGAGAAGGCGTCGTACATGTTCGTCACCGGGCCGGACGTCATCAAGACCGTCACGCACGAAGACGTCACCAAGCAGGAGCTGGGCGGCGCCATGACGCACAACGCGAAAAGCGGCGTGGCGCATTTCATGGCTCATGACGACAAAGAGTGCCTGGCGATGATCCGCGAACTGCTCACTTTTTTGCCGTCGAACAACCTGGACGACCCGCCGCGCCGGGCGACCGAGGATCCTGCCAACCGCGCGGAGCCGTCGCTCAATTCCATTGTCCCGGAAGATCCGATGGTGCCTTACGACATCAAGGATGTGATTCATGCCATCGTGGACGACAAATATTTTTTCGAAGTGCATGAACACTTCGCGAAGAACATCGTGGTGGGATTTGCGCGGCTCGACGGCTGCCCTGTCGGCATCGTCGCCAATCAGCCGGCGTTTCTTGCCGGAGTGCTCGACATCAACGCTTCCGTGAAGGGCGCGCGTTTCGTGCGCTTCTGCGATGCTTTTAATATTCCGCTGATCACGTTCGAAGATGTTCCGGGCTTTTTGCCCGGCACGCAGCAGGAGTGGGGCGGCATCATCAAGCATGGCGCCAAGCTGCTCTTCGCATTCGCCGAGGCGACCGTTCCCAAGATAACGGTGATCACGCGCAAGGCCTACGGCGGCGCGTATTGCGTGATGTCGTCAAAACACATCCGCACGGATACCAATTTTGCGTGGCCAACGGCGGAGATTGCCGTGATGGGGCCGGAAGGCGCGGTGAATATCGTTTACAAGCGCGACTTGGAGCGCGCTCCGCAATCGGAGCGAGAGCGCCTGCGCGCGGAGAAAACCGCGGAATTCCGCGAGCGCTATGCGAATCCTTATGTCGCTGCCGAACGAGGCTACGTCGACGCGATCATCACACCGGCGGAAACGCGAGCGAAACTGATCGCCGCGCTGCGCTCACTCGAAAACAAGCGCGATTCCAATCCGCGCAAGAAACACGGCAACATTCCGCTGTAAGCCGCGTGCTAGAATTCCCTGCCGTAAATGACGATGTTCAAGAAAATCCTGATTGCGAATCGCGGAGAAATCGCCGTGCGCATCGAGCGCGCATGCCGCGAAATGGGAATTCGGTCCGCCGCCGTTTTCAGCGATGCCGACCGCGCGAACCTTCATGTGCGGCTGGCCGATGAGGCATACCGCATCGGACCCGCGCCATCTCGCGAAAGCTATCTCGTTGTCGAAAAAATCATAGCCGTCGCGAAATCCGCAGGCTGCGACGCGCTTCATCCGGGTTACGGTTTCCTCGCCGAAAATCCAAGCCTCGCTCGCGCCTGCGAGCAAGCGGGCGTCACGTTTATCGGACCCACACCGGAAGCCATGGAGCGCCTGGGCTCGAAAACCGCCGCGCGCCAACTCGCCCGGCAGGCGGGTGTTCCGACGGTTCCCGGCACGCTCGATCCCATTGCTCGAATCGAAGAAGCTGGCAAAACGGCGCGGGAAATCGGCTTTCCAGTCGTGCTGAAGGCCGTCGCGGGCGGCGGCGGCAAGGGAATGCGCCTGGTGGAACGCGGGGAGGAACTCGCGTCGGCATGGCGCGACGCTTCTTCGGAGGCGACCAGTGCATTTGGCGACGGCAGGCTCTACCTCGAGAAATTTCTGCTGCGCCCACGGCATATCGAGATTCAGGTGATCGCCGACCATCACGGTCACGTTGTTTATCTGGGTGAGCGCGAATGCTCAGTGCAGCGGCGCTACCAAAAAGTGATCGAAGAAGCGCCGTCGCCGATCATGACGCCGGATTTGCGCCGCGCCATGGGAGAAGCGGCGGTCAAACTGGCCCGCGCCGGAAATTACACAAACGCCGGCACGCTCGAATTTCTGGTGGACGCCGAGCGAAAATTCTATTTCCTCGAGATGAATACCCGCTTGCAGGTGGAGCATCCGGTCACCGAAATGGTGACGGCGCTCGATCTGGTGAAGCTGCAGATTCAAATCGCCAGCGGCCAGCCGCTTCCCTTCGCGCAGGAAGATGTCCAGCTTTGCGGGCACGCCATCGAGTGCCGCATTTATGCGGAGGATCCCGACAACAACTTTTTCCCTTCGCCCGGAGAGATTCTCGCGCGTCGCGTTCCGTCGGGGCCGGGCATACGGCTCGATGATGGCGTATACACAGGTTGGACTGTGCCGACCGACTACGATCCCATGCTGGGCAAACTTATCGCCTGGGGTGCCGATCGCAGAGAGGCAATCGCGCGCATGCATCGCGCTCTCGACGAGTACTACACGGCTGGAATCCAGACGAACGTCAAACTCTTTCGACGAATTCTCGCAGATCCTGAGTTCCTTCGCGGCGACATTCACACCAAGTGGCTCGATGAGCTTTTGCGCCGCGCAGCTAGTCCGACGGACGGCGCTCGGCCAAAGCAAACGGCGCGGGAAAATCTGGCGGAGGATGCTGCGGCCCTCGCTGCGGCGCTGTGGTTCGCGAAGCGCGACCGCGCGATGCAAACAAGCGCGCCGCCAAGCACCGCTGCATCGCGTTGGAAACTCGAGGGCCGGCGCGAGCAGCTTGACGGGTCTCCCGAACGCCAATGAATTTCAGGATGAAAATCGGAGGCCGTACTCGAACGGTCAAGATCAATTCGACAGCGGCGCGCGCCGAGTTCAGTCTGGACGGTCAAGGCGTGGCGGCGGACGCCGTCGAAGTGGAACCAAACGTGTTTTCGGTTCTCTTGGTCGGCGAGGCCTTTGAAGTTCGCGTCGAGCCGAACGCGCGAGGAGCGCGCATTCAGATTGACGGTCGCGAGTACCTCGCTGAATTAGATGACCCGCGCCGGTGGCAGCGCGGCGCGGGCGGAGCGGTGGATACGGAGGGACGTCAAAGCATTATGGCGCCGATGCCGGGCAAAGTGGTGCGCGTCCTGGTTGAACCCGGGAGCACGGTCGCGGCCGGGCAAGGCCTGCTGGTGGTGGAAGCCATGAAGATGCAAAATGAAATCAAGTCGCCGAAGGATGGAAAAGTTGAGAGGATCAACGTGAGCGAAGGCCAAGCCGTGAATGCGGGCGAAGTTCTCGCTGTAATCGCGTAAGCCCACACAGCAGCGGGCGCTGGAAGTTTCTTATGGATTCTGTGAAGAATCGTCCGTGGGCAACTTCCCCGCAGACTCGACCACTTCCTTGGCCAAATAATTCACGACGTGGGCTTGATCGCGCGCGATGCTTAGGTAGGCCGCGCGCAGCAGTTGCTCGTCGCGATTCTGCAGCGACTGGCGTATGGACTGCTGCACCTGCGGATCGGAAAGCTGCCGCTGGCCGGCCTGCTCGCGGGCGATCAGTTTAATAATGTGGTAGCCGTCTTTCAATACGACGGGCTTGCTCACCTGCCCAGGCTGCAGCCCGAGCACGGCGTTTTTCAGCGCGGGATCGGTTTGATTCAGCGACGATTCCGGTATGAAACCAAGGTCGCCGCCATTCGCGGCATTGGCGTCTTCCGAATAATCCATCGCCAAGTTTGAAAAATCGGCGCCGGCAGCAAGCTGCGATTCGAGCATATCGACTTTGTGCTTGGCCTGTTCCGGAGTGGTGGCGTCGTCGTTCTTGCGATTGTGGATGCCGGGGTCCGGATGCGGCGTTACCACGATTTGTGCAACGTGAAATTGCGGCTCCGCGACGTTGAACTGCGTACTGTTCTTCTCGTAAAAGTCGGCAACGTCTGCATCGGTCACTTTAATCTTTGCGACCACTTCGCGATTTAGAAGCTTCTGGATGGACAATTCACGGCGGATTTCGTTCTTCAGATCGTCGACGGTTAGGCCGCTTGCCTGCAGTTTCTTCTGAAACTCATCTTCAGTGAAGGAACTCTTGGATTGCGTGAAGCGATCCTCGACTTCCGCGTCCGAAGCCATCAGGTTGAGGGCCTTGGCCCGCTGAAAGAGAATTTCGTTGTTGATCAGCTGGTCGAGGATGCTGAGCTTCAGCGAAAGTGCTTCGTCGTGCGAGGGCGTCGTGCCCGGCGATTGTTGCTGGCGGCTGCGGTAGTATTTCTCCACCTCGGAGCGGTTAATCTGCGTGCCGTTCACCACCGCCCACGTGTTGCTGTTCGGCGCCTGCTCATTTCGGCAAGCGAAAGTCCCCAGGCAGGCCGCCAAGGCCGCAAGACCCGCAAGTTTTCTTAGCAAGGAGAGGCTCCTTCGTGATAGGCGAGTTGCTTCAAGCGGCTTTGCGCACGCGCCCGGCGCGGATGCACGCTGTGCAGACGCGAATATGCTTGCGCACGCCGCCGACAACAGCTTTCATACGCCGCAGGTTAGGATTCCATCGGCGCCGCCGCAGGTTGTTAGCGTGGCTGACGGTGTTGCCAAAGCTCGGCTTCTTGCCGCAAATCTCACAAGCGAGTGCCATTCTGACTCCGATTAAGTGGGTAGAATTACAGCTCATATATTACCAGAGATTTCCGGAATTTATTGGCCTGAATAGGGCTCAGCGATCTGGTGGGCGCTCCGCACCTGGATGGAGAACCGCCAACTGCGATTCCGGGTCCGGCAGGAAATAGCCAACGACGACGCCCATGGCCCCATCCGTGATGGGTTTCCCTGTCCGATTGTCATAGGCATCGGTCACCTCAATGACATCGCCGCTATGCAGTGAAACGCCTCCGTGCTCGACAAACATTTCAGGAGGAATCGAAATCAGTCGGCCTTTGGAATCAAGGTCAGCCTCCAGCGTGGCAATGGCTTCACTTGTTTGGGCATTTTTGAGCACGAGCCACTGGCCCCAGTCGCGCAACCGCCCTTCCACTCCTAGAAGCTGTCCCGAATACCGCAGCTTGAACTGCCCTGTCTTGGTGCTCTCTCCGGGAGTCAAGTCATAACCCGATTCCCCACACTCGGTCACGCTGAACCACAACGGATAGATATCCTTCAGCGCCTCACCGCTCAGATTCAGCGGTTGGTATTCAACGCGCACCTGCAGGAAAACGTCCCCATAGTTTTTTGCGGTTGGATTTGCGAAGGTTGTGCTAATCCGAATGCGGTCGCCCTTGCGCACGCGATACCCGAACCCGGGAATCGCGGGCCAATCGTTCATCTCGGCGCCGGCGCCGAAAATGGCTTCGTCCTTATTCGAACAGAGAAGATCGGGCCGGGCGCTGTCGTAAAAAGAAACGTGGCGCAGCAACTTGTCTGGAAGAACGCGCCCTTTCGCGTCGGTGAGACTCGGATGAAAAGCCGTCAGCCAGCCATCGAATGGAATCGTCAGCCAGAGTGCAGGAGGTTGCGGACCGGTCATGCGGTCGGCATTGGCGGGCAAACTTACCGGGCCCACCCGGACCATCATTTCACGCGCACCACGATTATCCGTGACGGTCAGCTTGGCGGTATTCGATACGGGATGCTCCGTGTCCATGGCGTGCATCATGCCGTGGTGCCTGACTTCCTGCTGTTCGGCCTGAGGCCAACAAGGAGCGGACGTGAACACAAACGTTGCCGCAAGCAGTAATACGAATTTCATTCCAAGCCTTTCACGGCGGGGCATCCCAAACGCGCATAATACCGCATTCACGGCCCCTTGCGTTCTTCTTCTCCCGTTTGGTTTGCGCAGGGGTGAGGAGCTCTCTCGAACGATGCGCGAACCCTGTTCGAGAGCTTTCTTGACGCCGCCAAGGGCTTCCTTCAAAATGAATCAACTGTGGGCGTTTAGCTCAGCTGGGAGAGCACCTGCTTTGCAAGCAAGGCAACTCCCAAGCTAAGTCGTTGCCAAGGTTGCGCTTAGGTGAATCGAGCGTCCCGTTGGCTACTCCAATCCTGCTCCAAGACATCCCAAATCAACTACTCGTTCCAATGTGTGGGCGACAACACATGAGTTCGTTAGAAAATCCGATTCAAAAGCAAGGAGAAAAACAACTACGCCTCGCTGCCGTTCTCCCTACGTTCGCAGCCGAGCTTCGTCAACTTCTCATCGAGAAGGGCGAACCCGAGCTTGCTGCACAGGTGCCGGGACTGATGATTTTCGACCGCTGCCGTTGCGGGGATGACTTCTGCGCCACGTTCTACACGCGACCGAAGCCTCATGGCAGCTTCGGCCCCGGTCATCGCAACGTAGCTCTAACACCAGAGGAAGGGATGCTCATTCTTGACGTTATCGCCGGAGAAATCGCTTGTGTGGAGGTTCTCGACCGCTCCGACGTTCAGAAAAAGCTTGATACCATTTTTCAATGAAGCACGAGCGAGTTCGTCGGAGTAATAGTGTACGATTCAAGAACGGCGTGGGTGAAACTCGCCCCTCAAATGCGGCGACTGAACCTGCGACACAGTGACCAATGCTGCCGTTCGAATTGCGGGACGAATTCGTTAAAGGGAATCTGGTTCTGTTTGTAGGAGCGGGCTTTGTCCGCAATTACCTTCCGGCGATGCCTCTCTGGCCAGACTTGTTGAGACTTGTGACCCTTCTGTATCCGTAGCGCCATCGATGTTCGATGACAACATCCTGAATAGCGGAACGAAGCGCTACCTCAGCTTCCTCCTCCCACCCTCTCCGCAAGTAGCGATAAAATCCAGGCCTGCTTACCCCAGCCAAGTAGCACAGTCGCTCGACACTCAAGCCGCCTTGCAACCGCATCCTTGCTCTTATCTCAGTGTAGATGCGTTGTCGCCAGAGAACTTCTGGCAACGTCGAGCCCCTACTTTTCGCAAGGCACGTCTGAAAAAATCCACCTCAAGGGTCTTATTCGCCAGTAAACGCTTTAGTCTCAGAATCTGTTTGCGCAACATCACTTCGCGCGTTCGTGTAGGAGGAGCGTTGCACTCGTCCAATCGATCACGCCGGTTGTAAAGAACTCTGCGACATATGCCCAGCTCTCGCGCCAGCCGGACGATGTTGCCGGCCCCGCGCATTCGTTCAACAGCCTCTTTCCGAAACTCGCTGCTGTACCGTCGTCCTTATCTTTAGGCCCACTTTGCGGCTCCTTTCGCGCAGAGTGTGCACGATGAAACGACCTCACTCCAGGGGTTCACTCCAGTCGGGTCCACCAGAAAACTACGAAAGTGAACCCCTCTTTGAGACTGCGGGAGGATGAACGCGAACTTCGACGGATTTCCGACGCGATACCACAGGCGATTTTGATCCTCGATTCATCCGGCACGCCAGGGGCACTGACACATCGCAAGCGGATGCACACACAGAAATGATTGGCCAAATCGAGATTTTCAGCCCAAAATGTGCATCGAATGCCCCCAAATGGAATCTAGGCCCCAATGGAGCAGGCATGAGTTCGCCAGGTTCTAGCCACATAACAGATCACACGGCTGCCAAAGCAGAGGTCTTGCCCGAAGTTTGCGCCGACACGTCTGGGGAAAGTGAAGTCACCGATGTTTCCAAACGATATCCAAGCCGAAAAGACTTAGAGAACGCGCTCCTTGAGTCGAGGGAATCGGAGGCCCAGCTCCGAAGGATCATCGACACGATCCCCGCCCTCACATGGTGCAACCTGCCGGATGGTTCCAGCGAATTTCTAAATCAACGATGGCATGACTACACGGGACTCTCCCCGGAAGAGGCGCACGGCTGGGGATGGAAGGCCGCGATTCATTCTGAGGACCTCCCCATGCTGATGCAAAAGTGGGAGGCACTCCGCGACGCTGATAAGCCGGGGGAGTGCGAAGTGCGGTTACGGCGCTTCGACGGCGCGTTTCGTTCGTTCCTGTGCCGTGTCGAGCCGCTCCGCTACGAAGGCCAAGAAGCTGTGAGATGGTACGGGACGGCGACCGACATCGAGGATCACAAGCGCGGGGAAGACGTGGCGGCTGGCGAGAAGCTGCTCCTCGAAATGGTGACGAGCGGCCATTCGATGCCGGGAATACTCGAGGCGCTCTGCCAGTTTGTCGAAAGCGCGACCAGTGAGTGTTACTGCAGCGTTGTGTTGGTTGATTCGACCGGAACGCGTCTCGAGCACGGAGCGGCGCCGAGCCTTCCGGCCAGCTTCGTCACTTCCATTATTGGCCGACCCGTAAACGCCGAGTCGGGTCCATGTGCGATGGCCGCATATCTGAACGAACAGGTCATTGCGGCTGACCTCGCCACTGAGACACGGTGGGCGGAGTACGAGTGGTGCCCGATGGCTTTGGCGCACGGGATGCGAGCGTGTTGGTCAACGCCGATCCGGTCCGCGGCGGGCGAGGTTTTAGGCGCGTTCGCGATCTATTACGCGGAACCCAGGACGCCCACGCCGCGGGACCAGGCCCTTATCGACCAATTCACGCACATCGCGAGCATCACGGTCGAACGCGAACGATCTCAGACCTCGCTCACGCGGGCTCTCAGTAAGCTGCGGCAAGATGAGGGCGAACTGCGCCGCATGACCGACGCGATCCCGCAGACGATCGTGGTCCTGGACCCGTCGGGCGCGCTGATCTACGCCAACCAGGCAACGCTCGATTACACCGGCCTCGCGATTGAAGACGTGCTTGCTCCCGGCTTTCGAGAACGAATCTTCCATCCTGACGACCTGGAGAAATTGCGAGACGAGCGAGAGGCAGCTTTGGCGCGCGGTCTGCCGTTCGAGGCCGAGCAACGAGCGCTTAGGAAAGACGGCCAGTATCGCTGGTTTCTGATTCGTTACAACCCATTCCGAACCGAGCAGGGGCAAGTGATCCGCTGGTATGCGACGGGGACCGACATCGATGACCGCGTCCGGGCCGAAGAACGAACACGCAATGAAAATCTGGCTTTACGAGAGCAAATCGATCGCGACTCAATGTTCGAAGACATTGTCGGCTCTTCTGAAGCACTGCGTAAATTGCTGCGTCAAGTCAGCAAGGTGGCTGCTTCCGATTCCACAGTTTTAATTCTAGGCGAAACCGGTACGGGGAAGGAATTGATAGCTCGCGCCATCCATAAGCGGTCCCGCCGCGCGGACCATGCCTTTATCGGCGTGAATTGCGCTGCCATCCCGACGTCGCTGATTGCTTCCGAGCTCTTCGGTCATGAGAAGGGCGCATTCACCGGAGCAACCCAACGACGCCTCGGGCGCTTTGAATCGGCGAACGGCGGGACGTTGTTCCTAGACGAAGTCGGCGACCTGCCGCCGGAAATCCAGATCGCACTGTTGCGGGTCTTGCAAGAACGTGAAATCGAGCGCGTGGGAGGCGGCAAGTCCATCGCTGTTGACGTTAGAGTGCTGGCGGCCACTCATCGCGATTTGAACACGCTCGTTGCCGAAGGCAAATTCCGCCAAGACCTTCTATATAGACTGAATGTAGTGCCCATCGAAATACCGCCGTTGCGCGAACGTACAGCCGACATCCCCTTGCTTGTCGAGTACTTCATGGACCGGTTCGGGAAAAGGGCTGGAAAGCAGTTCAAAACAATCGATCAGAGGTCCCTTCAATTGTTTCAAGCGTACGGCTGGCCAGGAAACGTTCGTGAGCTCCAAAATGTAATCGAACGCGCGGTCATTCTCGCCGAGGGAGAGACCTTTTCCGTGGATGAGATCTGGCTCAAGCGTGAACCGCCCCCTACCGAGAGACGGACGCGCACACTTAACAACGCCTTGGTGACCCAAGAGAAGCAAATGATTGAAGCCGCACTAGCTTTGAGCCAAGGCCAAATCTCGGGACCAAATGGCGCGGCCGCGAGGCTAGGCCTGCCAGCGCGAACCCTCGACTCGAAGATCAAACGTTTGAAAATAAACCAATATCGATACAAGGTCACATAGGCCACTAGGTCTTCCAGGGATCTCCTCCAAGAACTGCGCTTTCCTGACTCACCAGGAATTCCTTCTAATTCAGGACTCCTCCGAATCGTAAGCTCCGTTCCTTCAAGGAATTGGGAGTGGCCGGATTATTGCTTTCCTCGATCTGTGTTTCGGAACGGGACTGATGACGCTGAAAATCGAGCCGATTTTTGGCGAGGGCGGAACGCGGATTGTTCTAAGTGGACAGCTTCGATCCAATCACCTTGATCAGTTGAGGTCTGAGATTGAACGCTGCAGCTCGCCCTTGGCCTTGGATCTCGGGGAAGTCGATCTCGTCGGCATCGAGGGTATTCGTTTCCTTAATGAGTGTGAGTTGGCGGGTGTCGCGGTCGTCGGCTGCTCACCTTACATCAAGGAGTGGATGCTCCGAGAGCGAGGAGAACAGGCCAACACGAAGTAACAGAAGCGACGTACTGATTTCGAGAGCGGCCAACAATTGAACGTCAAATCAAAGGAGGCAATATGGAATCGAAACATAACGGCGTCAAGAACGTGGTTCTGGTGCACGGCGCATTCGCCGACGGCTCCGGTTGGGAAGCCGTTGCTAACATCCTCAAGAATGATGGGTACAAGGTGTCGGTGGCGCAGCCCCCCGAGACCTCCTACGCCGATGACCAAAAGTACACGAAGGCGGCCATCGACGCCATCGGCGGGCCAGTAGTGCTCGTAGGCCACAGCTATGGCGGGTCCATCATCACCGAGGCCGGCAATCATCCGAACGTTGCGGCGCTTGTCTATATTGCCGCCTTTGCCCTCGACGAAGGTGAGAGCTGTGCATCGATCGAACAGGCCCTGCCGCAAGCCTCCAAGGCGTTCAAGCCGGACAGCAATAACAACTGGTGGATAGACGAGGCGCATTTCGCGGCCGACTTCGCAGCGGACATTCCACCGGAGAAGGCGGCATTCATGGCTATATCGCAGGTGCCGATCTCCACGGACTCGTTCACCCATACGGTTACGAATCCCGCGTGGAAGAACAAGCCCACCTGGTACATGGTGGCCGCCGAAGACCGGTCGATCAATCCGGATCAGGAACGGATGATGGCGAAGCGCGCCAAGGCCAAGACCGTCGAAGTGAAGTCGAGCCATGTGGCCTACATGTCTCACCCGAAGGAAGCAGCCAAGCTCATCGAAGAGGCTGCCACCTCTGCGTCCGTAGCTCAGCGCGTGACTGCCGGCTGAACCCGCCTCGCTCGATAGTGGGCCTCTGCCGATCCTGACAACATCGGCGGAGGCTCAGATGAACGTCGCCTGAGGAGGACGCAATGAACGATCGCATCACCATTGAAAGCCGAGACGGCTCGTTCGACGGTTATATCTCGCGACCGAAGACCTTGCCGGCTCCCGCAGTCGTCGTTTTGCACGAGGTATTTGGGGTGAACGCCGATATTCGCAAAACCTGCGACGAGCTGGTTGAACAGGGCTTCCTTGGGGTCGCGCCCGACTTGTTCTGGCGTCAGGAGCCGGGCGTCGACCTCAGCGTCACCTCCGAGCCCGACTGGCAACACGGCCTCCGTCTTTATCAGGCGTATGACCGAGACGCGGGTGCCAGAGACGTTAAGGACACCACCAACGTCGTAGCCAAGCTGCCGGAGTGCACCGGTAAGGTCGCCGTCCTCGGCTATTGCCTTGGCGGACTGATGACCTTCCTGACGACCGTTCGTTATGGCGCCGACGCGGCGGTCGTCTATCACGGCGGTGACACCGAGAAATATCTGGGAGAGGTCGATGGGCTTAATGCGCCCATGCTGATGCACCTGGGGGAGGAAGACGAGTTCAT
This sequence comes from uncultured Acidobacteriota bacterium, assembly GCA_963811805.1. Classification (GTDB taxonomy): domain Bacteria; phylum Acidobacteriota; class Terriglobia; order Acidiferrales; family UBA7541; genus DAHUXN01. The sequence continues at coordinate 708,116 of CAWESU010000001.1, forward strand.
TTCCAAGCCCGCGCAAGCTGCAATCAAGACGGCACTTGCTAAGAAACCAAACGCGACAGTCTACAGCTATCCGGGTCAGAGTCATGCCTTCTCTCGGCATGGTGGGGCACATTACAACGCTGAGGCTGCAGCACTCGCCCACGAGCGGACAAAGGAATTTCTACATCAACATCTGCGGTGACCTTCGCTCGCTTGAGAAACTCAGTTTGCGTCCGGTCAACTCGCGTCGTAGTAGAGCCACGCTGGAGGAGAAATGAGCGCAACGTATAAAGCGATTCAAGTTACCAAACCGGGAGAATTCGTGGCTGCAGTGAAACCCCTGGTCGATCCCGGCCCGGGTCAGGTGCGAATTCGCGTCGAGGCGTGCGGGGTCTGCCATTCGGATTCGGGCACGGTGGAAGGAATGTTTCCGATTAGTTGGCCGCGCGTCCCTGGCCATGAAGCAACCGGGCGGATCGACGCCATTGGCTCCGGCGTTCAGGGATGGAAGGTTGGTCAGCGAGTCGGAGTGGGGTTTCTCGGCGGCTCGTGTGGATATTGCCAGTTTTGCCGAAGTGGCGATCTCGTGAACTGCCAGAACCAGGAATACACCGGCATTCACCATGACGGCGGATACGCCGAAGTGATGATCGCAAAAGCGAGCGGACTCGTGTCGATTCCTGACAGCATGTCGTCGGCGGAAGCAGCACCGCTACTGTGCGCGGGACTGACGACGTTCAACGCGCTGCGAAATTCACCAGCAAAGGCCGGTGACCTGGTTGCGATACTCGGCATCGGCGGCCTTGGTCATCTGGGGCTGCAATATGCGAGGCGCATGGGATTCGAGGTTGCAGCGATCGGTCGCGGTAGTGAATCTGCGGAGTTGGCGAAGAAACTCGGGGCGCACCACTACATCGACAGTGCCGGTTCCGATCCTGCCGCAGCGCTCCAGGCACTTGGCGGTGCAAAAGTCATTTTGATAACGGCTTCGGGCGGCACCACGGTCGCCACGACTTTCAAGGGCTTGCGTCCAGGCGGTGTCTCGATTGACGTCGGCGTCGGACCAGAACCGATCGAGATCTCGAGCATGGATCTCATCTTCGGAGAGCGAAAAGCAGCAGGTTCGCTGACGGGAAACCCCGCAACCGGCGACGCAACGCTTCGTTTCAGTGCGCTCAGTGGCGTGTCGGCCATGATCGAGACCGTCCCACTCGAGGACGCGGCTGTCGCATACGCGAAGATGATGGCCGGCAAGGCACGCTTTCGGATGGTGCTCGTTACAAAAAACGGCCAATAGCCGGACTGGCGGGCGAAGTGAAGCATTCAGCTTGCGGAGAAAGTTGATGGGGAAAAAGAGTGAAATTTCGGAAATAGCCGGAGTGGCAAAGGCGAAAGGAGATCAAGATGTCGTCGAAACCTAAGACAGGGGTATTTCAAGCAGCATTCGCTCAGCCAATGGGCGAAGAGGACCCGGCTCAAGAGTTGTTCAACAAACAGAAGGCTTACTTTGCTTCTGATGCGACAAAGACCTACGGGTGGAGAATCGACCAACTCGATCGCCTTATTCGCATGCTCAAGGATAACTACAAGCGCTTTTCCGACGCCTCGTGCAATGACTTCAAGACAGCATCCCAGGAGAACGTCTTCGAGGTATCGGCGTCCATCGCAACCAGCGTATTTGCGAAGTCGCAGCTCAAGGAGTGGATGAAGCCCGTCGAAGCTCCTCTTCCAAAGTTCCTCGCCGCATCGGGGCACAAGGGAGTCGTGTACCGTGAGCCGTACGGCGTTACATTAGTGATTTGCCCATTCAATGGACCACTCCTGCTTTCATTGCGTCCTGCGGTGGCAGCTCTTTCGGCGGGCAACCCTTGCATCTTGAAGCTCTCCGAAGCACTGCCGGCGACTGACGAGTTGCTCTTGGAATTGATCCCAAAGTATTTCGAGCCGGAATCTTTTAGTGCTGTTGTTGGTGGGAAGGAAGTAGTTACGAAACTCCTGACCTTTCCCTTTGATTTCATAATCCTCACCGGGAGCGTTGGTGTAGGAAAAGTAGTGATGCGAGGGGCTGCCGAGCATCTCACTCCCGTGCTGCTCGAGTTGGGAGGACAGAACCCCGCGATCGTCGACGAGACAGCGAACATTCCAGATGCCGCCAAGAAAATTGTTTGGGGCGCGATGGCGTGGGGAGGACAGTGGTGCACTTCACCGGGCTATGCCGTCGTTCATGAGTCCATCGCGGAACAGTTCCTAGCCGAATGCAAAAAGGTTGTTGTGGAACTTTACGGCGCGGACCCCAAGAGCAACTCGGATTACTCCCGCGTCATCAGTCCCGCCGCAGTCGCAAGGCTTGCGTCTCTCATCGATCACACAAAGGTCGTTTACGGCGGGAAGTCCGACCCTCCGGCCCGTTACCTCGACCCGACCATCCTCTATCCGATTTCGTGGTCCGACAAAATCATGGAGGATGAAATCTTCGGGCCACTTTTGCCTATCCTCACTTACTCCGACCTTGGAAAGCTACTCGCAAAGATCAAGTCTCTGCCCAAACCGCTTGCCGGCTACGTGTTCAGCCGAAATCAGCAGGCGATCGATCAGGTCATGGAATCTCTTTCTTTCGGCGGCGGAGCTGTAAATCAGACCAATGTTTTTCTGTTCATTGAATCCATGCCGTACGGAGGAGTAGGAACTTCGGGCATTGGAAACTACTATGGAAAGTACGGCTACGATTCCCTGACGCACGCCAAATCAATCCTGATATCTCCGCCGGACGTGGCGATCGATCACCTGTTCCCGCCCTACACCAAAGAAAAGGTGCAGGCACTCAATCAATGGTTCGATTACTAGGGTTTATCGCGCGAGGGCAAGTGGAGCTTGTCGTCTTTTAAGGTGCCACGCTTTCTGACCATGGCATCTCGAAAGAGAGGCTGGAGACAGATTTATGGAAAAGACTTTGGAAAACAAGAACAAGGCTTTTGTGCTCGAAGCGTTCGACACGCTATTTAACCGGCGAGATTACGCGGCTGCGGAGAAGTGTTGGTCGCCGGATTACATCCAGCACAGCGCTCACATTGCGCCGGGCCGCGAAGGACTCTTCAATCTGGTCAAATCCCTTCCGCCAACACTAAAGTACGAGCCAGGGACGATTGTGGCCGATGGTGACTTCGTTATTGTCCACGGACGATTCTCAGGTTTTCAGTCCGTGAGCTGGATTGCCGCTGACATTCTTCGCATCAAGGACGGCGTTTTTCTTGAGCATTGGGATGTAATCCAAGACGAAGCCACCAAAGAGCAGTCAAAGAGTGGACGGCCCATGTTTGGCGACAACTTTCCGAGAGAAGGAGAGTAGATGATAAGGAAAGTCGAGATCGAGCGATTCAGTCTTACCTCCCCTAAGCCGTTTAATCTGGTGGTTGCCGCCATCAATGGTGCGATCGGCCATCCCGATATTGCTGAATTCTGGAGGTTAGCCAACGAGACCCACACCATCGCCGAATTGGAGAGCGCGGTTCAGAAAGCGTTGGGGAAAGCGGGGCTGATGTTGTTTGTGGAATTTGATCACGGCGCGATCGTGCGCAAAGGGACAGGCCGCGACACGCCTAGGATCATACGTTTCGTCATCGGGAATCCACTGATTATGAAAGAAATGGCGAAACATGTTCCGGACGCCGGCTCTTATGCTCCTGTCACCGTGCTCGTCGACGAACGTTCTGACGGCGTGCATCTGTCGTATGACAGGATGGCTAGTTTCTTGGCTCCGTACGGGAATTCAGACGCGCTTGCAGTCGCGCGGAATCTCGACAAGAAAGTCGAAGCCCTCTTGCTAGAGGCGGCGGCTTGAGCCGACAACAGTTGAGGTGACGGAATGCCGAGATTGGACGGGAAGGTAGGGGAACACCGATCCTACCGTCTTCACCGGGCACGATTCGTACTTCGGTGAAGGGGACACCGAGAACCAGTCCCGCGACGGCGTGACCGGCTTCATGGTGTGCGATGACGTCTCGACTAACCGAATTCGTTTGCATGTTTTCCACTCACCACGAACCACTCTTCGCTCATGCATCCCTACGGCAACCTCTGCGCCACATTGCCGTGAGGATCGTACACTTCAAGGTAGGCCGGCTTCCGCAAGCGATCCGGAAAGACAGCGACGCACACGCCAGAAGGAGGATTCTTGCTCGAAGGATACGAAATCCCGTCAAACCATCTGGACGTGTGGCACAAGCGTCCGAGGAGATGCGTGGGAGGCTCACCCATCTGACCGGGAACCCAGCGCCACGCGCCGGTGAGTTCCTGGTAACTCGAACCAACGGCCTCGACATTCGCGGATTGCGTCAGGTCCAAAACGGACGAAAGAAACCCTTGGATGGCGACCGTGACCCACGGCACAGTGACGATCGTGAAGGCAGGTCCGGAAGGAATTGAAATAAGGGCCTGCACCTCCTTAAGAGCGGTCACCATGTCCTTCGCCATATAGATCGTTTCAAAGGAATTCTTGGGAGTGTAGCGTCCGCCGAATCGTTTGCTTCCAAGACCCCAGAGCGGTTGCGGTTTGACATGGGGAACAGTCGCCGCTTTCGGAAACAGATAGTGCAGCGCTACTGCACGGCTGAACGGTCCCTGGATCGGAACCGGCGCGATCTTCCGCAATGCGGCACGGAGCTGCCTTTCAGGAAGCACTAGGAAGGCTGGCCAGCGAGCGCCGCCTCCAACAGATCCGCCACCACCTGCGCTTTTCCCTGAAGGATCAGTGTGAGGGGAGTCTCACCTCCCAGATCCGGATGAGGACTATTCATCCACGCGAGCACGCTTTCCTTCGACGAGAGAAGTTGCGTCAGGATTGCCAAGCTCCGCGCAATCGGAATCAAATGAGGCTGCACGGAAACCGATCGAGGGCTCTTGTGCAGCCCGGCGACACTCACCTGGGAGAACTTTGCAAGATTCGAGAGCGGCGTTCCGAGAAACGAGGCGATCCGGCCGGCATCCAGCCGCCCGGTCTCGGGATCGTGAAGTTCGGCGAGCACATGAGAGCTGACCGGATGCGCGGAGGAAGCAACTCGCACTCGGCGCTGGTTCTCGCGAGAATGTCTTTCGAGAATCCCTCGGAAGCGGGCTTGGAACGTCGTTGTTTCGACCGCCCCCGCAATAACATCTCCGAAGGAGTACAGATTGTGCCGAACCGCGGCCGACTCGTTCGGTGTAAGCAAGATGATGGGCACATCCATGCCTCGAAGTTGCTTGAGGACTTCGAGTCTCGACACCGTTGGCATATGGATATCGAGCAGAACGAGACCGGGCGCGCTTTTCGCCGCTCGGCTGAGGGCTTCTTCCGCGGTTTTGACCGACTCCACGTTGAGGCCTTCTTCCTCAAGCAATTCCGAAAGCAGCTTTCTGCGTTTCGGTCCTGCCTCTACCAGCATGGCCGTTTCCATAGATTCCCCCTTCTAATCAGAATCAACTTGAATTATACTATGTTTCTACTTTGATTACACTGGCTTTCTCTAGAGGCGGTGTTCCTGGATGGAGTTTGCGATATAACGGCTAGGGATCAAACCCGATGTACAGGACAATACTCGGCTTCGACACGAGCGCCCTCAATGCCCTACACCGAGGCGGACCGAGCGTTTCGCCTCTCCTCGCTGGACTTAATACCGGCTACGCCATCCGCCTGAACGGTACGGCCCTTGACGAGATCGTGGCACACAGCCTGCCCCAAGAACGGGAACGACTGCGCACGCTTTGCCGCAGGCTGCTTGCAAACTGCGCGGGCGATGTTCTGCTTCCCTTCCACGAGATCACCACCCGGCTGGCGGTGGCGTTTGAAAGCGGGCGCCCGTTTGACTGGACGCGCGTCGATGTTCGGTCCAATGAATACATGCGATTCATATTTGATGACGAGGTAAGCGCCCTATTTGAAGAAGACGCCGATTACGAAACAGTTTCCTTGGAGCAACGAATCAGCGCAATAGAGACAGCCGGGCAATTCGACGAGGTGTTTCTTGCGCCACGTCCTATTTTCCAGAAGCTCAGGGAAACGGAAAAGGAATCGTGGCCGAAGTCCGCCGCGGAGCTCGCGCAAGCGCTCCAAAAGCCGGGCGGCGCCTATTGGAACTACGCCATCGGCCTATACCACAGGGCGACAGGAATCACGGTGGACGAGGAGAAAGTCCGAGGGTTCGTCCGCGAATGCCCGCCGTTTCGAGCGCTCCTCGCGGCGATCGTGTTCGCCCAGTACGCGCGGTCAATCGCGGAGGAAGTGAAGCCAAAGCTCGCGGGCCGCAACGATCTGTTCATGGCCGGCTACCTTCCCTACTGCGACGAGTTCATTTCGAACGACCACCCGCAACAGCAGGCGCTCCGGAAGATCGTATCCATTGCCGAACTGCCGACATCCGTTCGCTGGTACAAGGAATTCTCCGGACAGTTCTCTCTCAGCTCAGCCGCCAAGAGATGAAATGATCCGATGGATCAGAGGATGCCCCCGCGGGGCGACAGGGGAGCGAAGAAGTCGACCCTAGACAATACTTCACGCAGCAAGGCGCGCCGTCGAAACGCGGGGCAGGTCAGTTCGCAAAGTGTGCATCATGAAACTGTCTCACTTTAGGGGTTCACTCCAGTCACAGCTCTGCTTCGCATCGTGCACAGTCGCCGCAGAGTTTCACAACAGCGGGCTCTTTCTGAAATGAGACGCTCTTCGTCAAAAGTACTTGTCTCTTATGCTTGTTTAGGCATAATATGGAAATGACCCAGTTGCCGAGCATCAAGCCGGTCGTCTGGATTGGGAGCACCAAGGCAGACCTCTCTTCCTTTCCGGAGGATGTGAAGGACACGATTGGCTACGCGCTGTACATCGCGCAACGGGGCGGGAAGCACGCCGATGCGAAACCTTTGCGCGGTTTCGGCGGCGCAGGCTTCTTAGAGATCGTTGAAGACCACGCAGGCGGTACCTATCGTGCTGTGTATACAGTCCGCTTAGCGGGTCGCATATATGTCTTACATGTGTTCCAGAAGAAATCAAAGACCGGAATCAAAACGCCAAAACCGGAGATTGAGCTAATCAGATCGCGGCTCAAGCGGGCCGAAGAAGAACACGCCAGATGGCTAGAGACTCAGAAGGAATAGCAAGTATGAGCAAGAAAATTCAGGTCGAGGAAGGCAGCGGCAACGTTTTTGCCGATATCGGTCTGCCCAACCCGGAAGAACGTCTCGCCAAGGCTGACCTTGCAATCCGCATTTCCGAAGCCATTCGCGCGCGGCGGCTTACCCAAGCTCGCGCTGCCCACATTCTGAAAATCGACCAGCCGAAAATCTCCCGCCTCTTACGCGGTCAGCTTTCCGGCTTCTCCACCGAACGGCTCATGCACTTTTTGACCCTGCTTGGCCGCGACGTTGAGATCACTGTAAAGCCTGCCTCCAGATCCCGTCGCCACGGGCACCTTCGCGTTGTGGCGACTGCGTAACTCTTGCCGCGATTCGAGACCGATTACGCCGATGTGAGGCTCCCGGTTTGCTGCTGTACTTGCCACCGCAATTCGTTTGGGTGTGTGATCTTGTCGAATGTCTCGAATGTGCCGCCCGTCCCTCGAACAGTGACCCTGCCGTATCCAAGTATCCGGCCGAGGAATGATTCATCCACGCCGATGCTTTCCACCTTTGGAAGCAGCACTTCGACGCTTCGGCGGGACAATAAACCCGTTTTGATCCGCACGCGTCTATTCGATACAGCTACTTCCGTCGCAAGCCGGCGGATTATGCCTCCGGCGACCAGGGCGACGGCCCCAAGCAGGGCGAGCCCACCCCACACCATCGCGCCCTCATAACGACCGCCGTTTCGAGTTGCCATCCACCCGCCCGCGAGGAAAGCAAATCCCACGAAACCCAGAAGCGCCCCGCCGACGATAGGCCAGAACATAACCACCCAGTGACACCCCGTCCGGTACGCGAGCGTTTCGCCCGGAGATAGATTCCTCTCGAAATAGCCCATGTCTTCTCCCGGCCCCTTAGTGCCTAACCGCCCAGAACGGCTTGGGTGTTGCTTTGGGGGCCCTTGGTAGCCTTGAGCCGACCTCCGTTTGTTTAGACGAGGCTTACGAGATTTTCGCCGGCTTGGTTGCTCGTGCGGCCCGCGACGGTGTTGACCTACGCAACGTTTGGGCGTCGGCTCAAAACAACATAGGCAATACTCTTCTAATACTGGGAGAGCGCGAATCCGCTACAGAGAAGCTCGAAAAATCGGCGAAAGCTTACGAGGCTGCGTTGAGTCAGTGGACCAGAGAAAGCTTTCCGCTCGATTGGGCCGTTTTGCAAGACAATCTCGGGCGTGCTCTCCAAATGTGGGGGGCGCGCGTGGGACGAAGCGAGTTGCTGACATCATCCATTGCTGCGCATCGAAGAGCCCTCGAGGAATGGAAACAGGACCAAGTGCCGATGTACTGGGCGCAGGCACAGAATAATCTCGGAAGCGCCTTGAAAGCTCTGGGCGAACGGCAACCCGGAATCGAGCTTCTCGAAGAGGCAGCCAACGCTTATCGAATGGCCCTTCAAGAGCGAGTCTTCGGGCACGCTTCACTCGCTTGGGGAGAAGCACAGAACAATCTAGGAGCAGCACTCACTTTGATCGCTGACCGGAGCGGCGACTCCGGTGGTTTGGAGGAAGCCGTCAAAGCTTTGCGCGAATCCCTGCGGGTGCGGACGCGAGACGCCGCCCCGCTGGCCTTCGCTTCGTCGCAGAACAACCTGGGCCTTGCCCTGGTGCGGCTCGGTGAATTCAGGAACGACACACGTCATGTGGACGAGGCGATCCATTGCTTCCGCACCGCTCTTGAGGTTTGGACGCGGCAGAGTTTCCCTTCCCGCTGGTCGGTTGCGCAGCAGAATCTTGGCGATGCCCTTGTGACTCTCGCAAGGAAGTCCCGGCGTGTGGATTATTTAGATCAAGCGGCCGCCGCCTATACGGAGGCACTCCAAGAGCGAGACATCCACGGGGAACCCCTGCTTTGGGCTTCGACACAGGCAGCCTTCGGCCAAGTATATTCTCTCAAAGGGGAATGGGAATCAGGTACGGACTCGCTCGATGCGGCCGTCAAACACTACCAAGATGCTCTCGGCCCGTACCGCAAAGAACCCGGCGGATTCGCTCAGGCGGGCATCGAGTTCAACCTGGGGAACGCCCTCCGACTTCTCGGGCAGCGCCGGAACAGCTCCAGCCTCGTTTCCGAAGCCTTGGATCATCACGCCGCCGCGTGCCGAATGTGCCTTCCCCATAGTCCTTACTGGGCATTGCGAGCGGCCGAAGCTGCAGACGAAGACATCAAGATTCTCAAAGCAATCTCCGGCTCAGCGGCGATTGCGACTGTTCTCGCCAACCACGGTTGGATCTCTACCCTGTGGCACAAACACACTGGGCACAGTATCGGCCTTAAGGCTATCTTCAGGGTCGTGGTTCCAGGGAAGAGCGGGACGAGGAAGCCGGATTTCAGTCAAGCCCCGAAGAGGGGCGACAGAATTCAAGATGGTACTGCCGTGCTGGAAAATGCCGGCAAGTACTCTTACTGCGTACAATGTAGCGAATTTCTTTTGCCCCCAGACCAGCCACGCCCAGTTAGCCCCCAAGACTGATAGGTTTCTTTCAGAAGTCAGATGCTCGCGGGAAATTAGGAATCAGGAATTCTTCGTGCGGCGGAACGGTCCACGGCTAGGGGTTAGCGCGCTATGATCATATCCGTTGAAACTTTCGGGAGTATCTCTTCCGTTTCACTTTGCAGTTCCTATCCCTGCAAAGTGTGCCCATCTGGAGTGTCTCAATTCAAGGGTTCATTCCATTTTGGGGTGCAAGATCGGCTGTTTGATCGCTTCGTTCCTCGGATAAGATCTTCCGCGGAGCTTATGGCAATGAAGAGCCGCATGTCGGATCAGGACAATATTCAAGACCGCCTGAAAACAGCGCAAGAGGAATGCCAACGGCTTCGTGAAGAGAATGCGCGTCTCCGTGCGATGCTCGGGATTGATCATTCGCCCACCCACGACCCCGTTTCCAAAGCGGTCCTGGTCCCAAAGCTCTCGTCCACCGGCACAAGCGGGGTTTCCACGCCAGAAGAAAAGATTGCGTTCTTTCGAAATCTGTTTCGTGGGCGCGAAGACATTTTCGCTATTCGATGGGAAGGCAAGAGTGGCAAATCTGGCTATTCGCCAGCTGGCGTCATGGACTGGCGTGCCATCCATGCATCGAGACCAGAAGAGCGAAAGAAGGTTGCCCGCAAAACCCGGATGCTCCAGCCCGTGACTGATGATGCGATTCGAAATCATCTAACTGGAAAGCACACGATCGGCATTTATCCACTTCTACCGGACGACACATGCTGGTTTCTTGCAGTGGATTTCGACAAGAAGTCCTGGGTAATCGATGCGGCAGCGTTTGCCGCAACATGCAGGCGATTTCAGGTTCCCGTGGCTGTTGAGCGCTCGCGATCAGGAAATGGCGCGCATGTATGGATATTCTTTGACCGTCCGGTTTCCGCTGCCGATGCGAGAAGGCTGGGATGTGCCTTGTTGACACGCACCATGGAAAATAGACATGAAATCGGCCTTGATTCATACGACCGCCTTTTCCCCAACCAGGACACCATGCCCAAAGGCGGTTTCGGAAATTTGATCGCGTTGCCATTGCAAAAGCGTCCCAGAGAACACGGCAATAGCGTGTTCTTGGATGAACTGTTTCAGCCTCATCCTGATCAGTGGAGGTTTTTAGAGTCCGTTCAGAGAATCCCTACCGATCGACTCGCCCGAATAATTTACGAAATAGCCCCCGAGGGAAATCCCATCGGAGTGCACCTTCAGGTGCCCGATGAAGACGAGGGCGAAGCTCCATGGCTCTGGCGCCCTTCTCGGAAACGAAAGGAAAGACAAATCACCGGTCCGCTGCCGGCGAACGTTCGTGTGGTTGTGAGCAATCTTATCTATATCGAGAAAGAAGGCCTGCCGTCCGGGATGGTGGATCGCCTGATCCGCATCGCTGCTTTTCAAAACCCTGAATTTTACAAAGCTCAATCGATGCGGCTCTCGACCTACGGTAAGCCGCGGGTCATCTCCTGCAGTGAAGTCTTCCCCGAGCACATTGGCCTTCCAAGAGGGTGCATGGATGAGGTAGTCCGTGTTTTCAAGTCACATCACATCAATGTGGAAGTTCATGATGAACGAACCGCAGGGCGGCAAATCGACGTTTCTTTCCACGGTGAATTGCGGCCTGAACAACGAGACGCCATCGAGCTGGTGCTTGCTTATGACCAAGGCATACTTTGTGCGCCAACGGCATTCGGAAAGACAGTGGTGGGAGCTTGCCTTATCGCAAAGCGGGCGGCTAACGCCCTGATCCTCGTGCATCGGCGTCAATTGATGGACCAATGGCGTGAGCGATTAGCGGCGTTTCTAGCTTTGCCGATTGGGCACATCGGACAGTTCGGGGGTGGGAAAGTTAAGAGAACCGGTTTGATTGATGTTGCTGTAATCCAGAGCTTGCAGCGTAAAGGAGCGGTTGAAGATTTCGTCGCGGACTACGGCCACGTGATTGTGGATGAATGTCATCATCTGTCAGCAGTCACGTTTGAACGAGTCCTTCGCGAAGTCAAAGCAAAATACATTTTGGGATTGACGGCAACACCGACTCGAAAAGATGGGCATCAACCCATCATCTACATGCAATGTGGCCCGATACGTTTTTATCTCAGCGCAAAGAAGGCTGCCGAGTCTTCACCGCTCCAACATAAGGTTTTCCCAAGGATGACTGATTTCGGTTGGAATCGGCCTGAAAATGAGACGGCCATTCAAGATATTTATTCTGCTCTCATCGTTAGCCAAGAGAGGAACGACCTGATCGTCCGAGACCTTCAGCAGGCTTTGTCCTGCGGACGTTCACCACTTGTTCTGACAAGTCGGACGGAACATCTCGATTACTTGGCTGGACGCATGCATGGACTTTGCCCGCACATTTTCATTTTGAGGGGTGGGATGGGTGCCATGCAAAGAAAGAAACTGGCTGAATCTCTAGCAGCCGTTTCTTGCGATGAACCGCGTGTGATCCTAGCGACCGGAAGTTACGTCGGCGAGGGATTCGACGACCCGCGTCTTGATACGCTTCTTCTTGCAATGCCAATTTCGTGGAAAGGTACGTTGCAACAATACGTAGGCCGCCTGCATCGTCTCCACGACAACAAGAGCGAAGTCCATGTCTACGACTATGCGGATGTGATGGTGCCTATGTTGGCTCGCATGTACAAGAAGCGGCTTGCAGGTTACTCTGCACTTGGCTATAACCTATGCTATTCTTAGCACATGGAAATTACTTTCAACATCCCGGACGAACTTGCGCGGCAAGTCACTTCCGAAGGCAAGAACCCGGCACGGGTCGCGCTTGAGGCATTGGCCCTTGAGGGCTACCGTTCAGAATTACTGTTCGAGTCCGCAGTTCGCCAGATGCTGGGCTTCGAGACCAGGATGGAAGTGCATGATTTTCTGAAGCAGCATGGCGTTTACCTTCATTACGATGTAGCGGATTTAGAGCAAGATCAGGTAACCGCCCATAAGTTGCGCGAAAGACTCCAAGACGAGAGAGCTTCCGGTAAGAACCATTTGGGATGATCGTTGTCGCCGACACCTCCCCGATCAATTATCTGATTCTCATCGAAGAGATCGACATCCTCACAAAGATGTACGGCAGGGTTGTAATCCCGCGTGCGGTGCGTGACGAACTTCTGCGCCCTTCAGCACCCGAGATGGTTCGGGCTTGGATCGGTCAATTACCCATTTGGCTCGAAGTTCATACCCCTGTGAATGCTCCCGACGCATTGCTGGTCAAGCTGGACCCAGGGGAGCGTGACGCTATCCTGCTTGCAGGAGAGCTCCGGGCCGATCAGTTAATTGTTGACGACCGGCAGGGACGGCACGAGGCCGAAAAGCGCGGCATCCCAGTTATGGGGACACTGGGCGTATTGCGGGAAGCTGCGACGATTGGGCTCCTGGATCTTCGAATCGCGGTGAAACGCCTTCAGGGCACCAGTTTCTATCTTGCGCCGGAGGTTCTGACGCGCCTCTTGAAAGATCAGCCTTAACTGGCGCGGGGACGGTTTCCCGTCTAGTTTAGCTTCACGACGGCCGAGTTTCCGAACGCAATCGACCACTCATAAGCTGTGCCGTTCTTTCATGCTAGTCCTAGGCATGAAAAACAAGACTTGCACCTATTGCAAACAAGAATTCCCCCCCGTGCCGATACCACCCGGATCAGAGGATTTGCGGTTCCGCAGAGTGCCAGCAGCGACGCCGCACTGATTACCATAGAGAGAAAATTGCCACGGATTTTGTCTATCGCGAGCAGTGTCGAGACAGCCAGAAAAAATGGCGGGATAAAAATCCAGGCTATATGAAACAGTATCGAGCCAGGCGCAGACTCGGGGGCCGATGCGATTTCGCAAAGTCCCGCCTGTTGACCGCTCTTCACCGACTCGTTGATTCTGTAAAGAACAACGTGGTCTTGGATCTCCGGGCCAAGGATGTCAGCATTTGGCTCGTCTCAGACTCTGTGTTCCAAGAGAAGAACAACTTAGCCTCAGCGAAAGTGATTATTCTGCAGGGGAATTTGCACACCGTCGCTCAAAGGCAGAGGCTGAAAAGAACATCTCTTTGAAGCTTGGTCCCGATTCGTCATATAAGGACCACGGCAGTTCAATGTGAACTACTGGCGGGAACAGACTCTTCGCAAGACTCAGAGATGCGCCGCCTGTCATTACTAGCTATCAGACGAGTGGCGGCAATGGAAAGCATCGAACCAGGATCATCTCAAAGCAAACCGAGTGCAGCCCGCGCCGTAGAATACGTCCGCATGTCCACCGAGCATCAGCAATACTCGACGGAGAACCAGCGAGAAATCATTCGCCAATATGCCGAACACCGGGGAATGGTGATTGTGCGCACGTACACAGACGCCGGCAAGAGCGGGTTGCGGATTGATGGCCGGGACGCTCTGAAGCAACTGATTCATGACGTAGAAAATGACCGAGCCGACTTCAGTGCGATTTTAGTTTATGACGTTAGCCGTTGGGGACGCTTTCAGGATACGGACGAGAGTGCATATTACGAATATATCTGCAGGCGCGCGAAAATCGAAGTCCACTACTGCGCTGAGCAATTTGAGAATGACGGCAGTCCGATTTCGACAATCGTGAAGGGCGTCAAACGGGCGATGGCCGGCGAGTATAGCCGTGAACTATCCGCCAAAGTCTTTGTCGGGCAATGTCGCCTCATCGAACTCGGCTTCCGCCAAGGCGGTTCCCCTGGTTACGGGCTTCGTCGGATGCTCCGCGACGTGAGCGGGGAGCACAAGGGGGTGCTTAATCGAGGTGAGCAGAAAAGCATTCAGACAGATCGCGTCATCCTCATTCCGGGGCCGTCGGACGAGGTTGAAATTGTTCGTTGGATCTACCACGCATTTACAGCAGAAGGATTCGTTGAATCGAAAATCGCAACCATGTTGAACGAACGCGGAATTCCCACGGATTTGGGTCGGCTATGGACACGCGGTACCGTTCATCAGGTTTTGACGAGCGAAAAATACGTGGGGAACAACATCTATAACAGAGTTTCCTTCAAGCTAAAGAAGAAACGTGTGGTTAATCCATCCGAAATGTGGATTCGGAGTGATGGGGCCTTCCAGCCCATCGTCCCGCAGGAGTTGTTTTCCAAGGCACGAAGCATCATTTTGGAGCGCGGTCGCAAGTTCGCGAATGACGAATTGCTGGACCATCTTCGCCGGCTGTTGGAACACTCGGGCCGTCTTTCCGGCCTATTGATAGACGAGGCTGAAGGCATGGCATCAAGCTCCATGTACCGGAATCGGTTCGGCAGTTTAGTCCGTGCATACCAACTAATTGGCTACACGCCCGAGCGCGACTATCAATTCATCGAAACCAACCGGCAACTTCGTCTGATGCATCCCAGAATCACCGCTGACGTCATCACGCAAATTTGTCAACTGGGCGGGAGTGTCAGTAGCAATCCCGACAACGACTTGCTGTCGGTGAACGATGAATTCTCCGCGTCTCTTGTCATTGCCAGATGCAGGCAAATAATGTCTGGCGCATTTCGATGGCTCATTCGGGTTGACGCTGGCTTGAAGCCGGACATCACTGTGGCAGTGCGAATGGATGCCGACAATCGTGAGCCGCTTGACTACTATCTGCTACCGCACCTTGATTTCACATTTGAGAAGCTGCTACTCGCTGAAGATAACGCCGTCAGTCTAGATACATATCGATTTACCACGCTTGATTTCTTTTTCGGCATGGCTCGACGGATGCGAATCCCGGAGGGAGCATGAATGACACCGCTCTAATGGTTCAGATGATCCCGATCGATCAAATTAATGTCCTAAATCCGAGAAGCCGCAATAAGATCGTTTTCCAAAGCATCGTCTCGAATATTTCCAATCTTGGCCTGAAGAGACCCATCACCGTTGCTCGTCGGACAGAACCTGCCGATGGCAAATTGTACGATCTCGTTTGCGGTCAAGGTCGGCTGGAAGCTTTCGCCGCGCTGGGACAAACCGAGATTCCGGCGATTGTTAAGGAGGCATCGAAGGAAGAATGCTTCTTGATGAGTCTGGTTGAGAACATTGCTCGACGCCAAATTCGCCCTCTCGAGTTACTAAGAGAGATCAGTAGCCTAAAATCCAGAGGTTACAGCACGACAGAGATCGCGAATAAAATTGACGTTCACAAGAGCTATGTCACTGGCATCAGCCATCTGCTAAAGGACGGCGAGGAGCGTTTGATTTCTGCCGTTGAGACGGGCCGGATACCGCTGTCTGTTGCGATGCAAATCGCCAACACCGATGAGGACGGCATTCAGCGGGCTCTCTGTCAGGCGTATGAGGACAAGACGCTCCGCGGGCGCAAGTTATTGGCTGTCCGACGCATCATCGAAGCACGAACATCTAATGGTAAGAGTACCCATCAAGGTGTCCGTCGGAAAGTTGATCGTCTGCAATCGGCCGAGGCGCTGGTTCGAGTATATCGCCAAGAGGCCGACCGGCAAAAGCTGCTGATAAAAAAGTCACAACTTACGGAGCATCGTCTCCTGCTTATCCTATCCGCGCTAAAGAATCTCTTCCGGGACGAAAACTTCGTCACGTTGCTGCGTGCGGAGGGATTGGACACAATTCCAGCGCCCTTGGCAGAAAAAATTCAAATCACGGACAAGGCTTCAATATGACAAAACAAGTCCAGCTTGCGTTTGACCCTCAAGGGATGATCGTGCCGATTACAAGCATTCTTCCGCTCAAGCATATAAAGACTTCCATAAGGTCCGGCCAGAAGTACCAGCAGGTCCTTTCGTCCGTGCGCGAAGTCGGCATCATTGAGCCGTTGATTGTCTTTCCGCAAAACGGCAAGTCCGACTCTTTTCTGTTGTTGGACGGACACATTCGGCTCGAAGTCTTAAGGGAACTCAAAGAGACCCACGCCCGCTGCTTGATCGCAACCGATGACGAGACGTACACCTACAACAAGCGCGTAAACCGGATGGCCACGATTCAAGAGCACGCGATGATTCTGAAAGCTACGCGGAATGGTGTCTCTGAAGAACGGATTGCCAAGGTATTGAAGGTGGATGTCGCCAGCATCCGGCAGAAGCGAGATTTGCTAAATGGCATCTGCAAGGAAGCAGCCGAGATCCTCAAGAACAAGCATGTTTCGCTGGGGGCATTTTCTTTCCTCAGAAAAATGAAGCCAATGCGACAGATCGAAGTGGCCGAGCTTTTGGTGGCGACGGCCAATTACTCGGTCCCGTATGTTAAGGCGCTTCTCGCGGCAACCAATCCCGACATGCTCGTTGAACCTGACAATCACAAGGTCGTTGGCGGTCTAACGCCGGAACAGGTCACGAAGATGGAAAAGGAGATGGAGGCTCTGCAACGAGATTTGAAGCTGATCGAAGAGTCGCATGGGAACCAAGTTCTAAACCTGGTTCTGGCGCGAGGCTATCTCGGGAGGCTGTTCGGCAATGCCCGTATAGCGCGCTATCTTGGCCAGAATCACGCGGACATCTTTCGTGAGCTGCAAGCCGTGTCTGATGGTCCCTCATTGGAGAACTGAGAATTGGGAAACCGCGTTTGATTGCGCCACACCCTTCCTGCACCTGACTTAACCCGCAAAACGCTGGCGTCCGCTGTTCTTTTCAAGGTAGGCGGTCAGGGCTCGGCGAATCTGTTCGGATACTCGCTCTGTGCGTTCCGGCGTGCGCGACAGGAAAAGCATGGCGACTGTGCCTGATTCGTACGAGGTCCAACTGAAGTGGCCGATCTCCCTCTGCAAAGCCCTCAGCACAGCGTCGACGCGAATCGAAACCCTGTCCGCGAGCCCAATCTGTACCTCACGATCCCCACAACAGCCGAACAGCTCTCGCTCTCTGCCCCCACTGTGGCGAAGGCGTTGAAGCACATGGTCAAGCTCGGCATGGTTCGCGAGACGACCGGCAAACAGCGGCATCGGCTCTTTACGTATCATCGCTACCTGGAAATTCTCAATCGAGGGACTGAACTGCCAAAAGTGAACCACTGACAATGGTTTCATTCCTTGGGCAGCAGCGACGCCAAAAATTTTCGAACTGAGGTGTCTTTTCTCAACTTCTTGAGTTCTTCTGGATTCAAACCACAAATAATCTTGTATGCACTGTCTCGTTCAGTTTTGAACTTTTGCAATTTATCGATGAAATCCTGTTCTGTAGGTAGTCTCCCGTGTTTTTCATACCATCTACGGGCGAATAGCACGATTGGTGCAATTTCGCCGCTCTTGATTTCGTTGCAACCTCGCGGACCCGCAGCCCTCGGCTGCTTTCCACAACACGGTAATACAGCATCCCAAGCATAATCTCCATTTTCCTCACGATCTAATCCGCCTGCCGCCTGTGGTAGTGGACTGCCACAATAAAAACATTCGTCAAAAGCCACTATCGCGGCATATTGTTGAAAACTTAAATCCCATTTGTGCCCGTTAAATTTAGCTTGGGCACTTCCTAAATTGTATTTTCCACCTAATGTTCGACTTCGTTTTTTCGCGTGTTCGTTTTCACACACGCGGCAGCGACCATAACCACTGCTAACTACAGAGGCTGAGGCATTTTCTGATGTTAGTCGTTTTTTACATCGACTGCATTTGCCCTTCATCATTTACGGTCCCCGTCTGTAGTTTTACCTGTCCTATGGTTGCGATTTGGCGACATCGGACTTCTCAGGGAGTTAACGCGTATAGATCCCAATATTATCAAAGCTTTGGCTGCGCTATGCTTCATGCCCATGCGGAAACTCTACGAAATCCACGTTCCGGCGCGGCCAACAATGTGCCACGCCCCCGTTTCCTTTGAGAGATATAGGTAGGTTCCTTCCCCACAGAGGCCGCAGTAGGTTAGCTGCGCGTAAACTACCGCATGCTGTCCGCCAAGATCGAACCCGACGCGTGAAAGGGTAATCACACCCCAACTTTTCCGCAGAAGCCCGCTGAGTTCAACGGCGTTGGGAGAATCGATTTGGCCGGGACGATAAACCTTGTCCAGTTCATTCTGGCTGACCATTGTGAACGGGTGGGGAAGGCGAAACCTTGGCGGGCCGTGAAACCGGAACAAATTTTTTGCGGTGTAGCTGCCTCTCGCAGTCAGCGGAAGGCCCAATCTCGCGGAATGGAAGTTGGAAATACCGAAACGTCGCACAGGCTGTGTAGTGTCCAGAATCACGTAGTACGAGACATCTTCGCCGCTAAAGGCCTCGCGAATCGCGGCCTCATAGACCGCATATTCCTCGGAATTCCACTGCACAGCCCAAATGGCCAAGCAAGCGGCCACTAGTGCCAAGCCTAGAGCCAAGGCCCAACGAGTTGGCCGTTGGTGGATCATCCTTTCAATCAGACACCACGATCCGCCAGACAGTTCCCCCCCAGGCGTGTGCTCCCCTTTGTCTCGGAGACCCGCCTGCGCTGTTGATTAGCGCAAAATATCCGCGCTGCATCAGTGGAGCCCGCCACGAAGAAATCACCGAATGGATCGGCAGAACATTTGCCCCTGAAGTTTTCGATCTGGCTACGACGAACCAGATACTCCAGCAGCTATTCCCCTGATCGGGGACCATGCTGATCAAGTGTCCGCACTTCTCTCAAGCACCCGAGCGCGACTTTGAACGCCGGGTCAGATTGAGCAGTTCAAGAAAATCTTCATTTGGAAGAGGTGGCCGCTTGTCGATATGCGACAGGTAGCACGATGAGTCTGGCCCCCAGTCGAAATATAAGCCACAATCTGGCTCCGCGAGCCGGGCTGCGACCTCACGAGGAATCTCAAGAGTCTGCGAGAACAGCATCATTCTCTCTCGGTCTCCGAGCAACTGGGCGAACACGTCCATTCGGTAGCGTCCCTCAGTAAAGCGGAAAGAGCTTCCATCTCTGGGAGCTAGAAAATGATGATTAGCAGATATCCCCGCTTCACCAACAAACAATCCACTGCCGCGAACCAACCGTTCATCGCCGTACACCCAAATATTGAAATTTTGATGCGTCTCGTTGCGCGAAAGCGCAACGTGCATGCTTTCCACGACGCGACCCCGTTTCGATGTCGCGAAAAGCAGAGTTCGCAAATAGACTTTGGGTAGAGGCGCTTCGTCTCGTGAACGTGGAGTATCTGGCCCGAAGTATATGACCGTTGGCTGGGTCATTTTGACTGTACCGCGACGGAAAAGCGTCAACCATGCCGTCACGGCTGACATACACAAGGCTAATACGGAGATTATGACCGAGATTGGCTCTGCCATCAAAACTAGCCTCAGGCGGCGCGAGCGCTGATTATCCCACAGCGGACTGAACGAACCTAGCATCCCACCGACATAGTCGTGGACCCAAACCGCAAAGATCACCGAAAACCGGATTTTGTTGGTGAGGTTTCCCCGTTTTTCACCCTCTGTATAGATGAGGGGAGTTTTTGCTCAATGCCCAACCACGAGCGTCGGATCGTCGCGGTAACCCGTCAAGCACGCATGGCGACCGACGGGCAGGTCTTGCGGGAGCAATTCAAGCATCTGCAGGTAGGAGGTTGTGGGATTAGCGTAGGTACACGTCCCCTAAATGGCGAGGAAACGACCGCAGTTATGCCGTGTATTTTGCTGTGCAGGTCCTCCGCCGGGTCGCCGCAGCAGACGACGAATCCGCGAGACAGGGTGAAGAAGGTAGAAATGACGCTCTGCACTTTTTCACTTGCCACTTCTTCACCTTGTGGCGAAGCGAAATCCTTTTCCGACAGAGGAACGGAAACGCTGCGAAGAGGAAAGACGCTGTGGACAAAACACCAAATCGGGCGGGAGCGACCCCACTTTTTCGGCTTTCAGCCGCCCAAAAAGTTCGTGGGGTCGCTCCCGCCCGACACGCTGGTCGCGTGCCGTAGGTTTGCCGCACAGAGATGCGGCAAACAATTTGTAATGCAGGCTGCACTACATCTCGAAAAGGAGAAGGAGGAAAGAACATGGCACTACTGAAAGCACCGTCGAAACAACCAAAAACTACAACCCTCCAGGTTCGCCTGGAGGAAGAAGTCAGACACAACTTGGACAGCTACGCCGAGTTCATCGACGCAACCCCGTCCTACGTCGTGAGCGAAGCGCTCAAGCTCCTGTTCAAGAAGGATGACCAGTTCAAACGCTGGCTGGACCAACGAGCCAACAGTGGCAACCACCAGCAAACCGAAGGAGCAGTCCACACCAAGACCGCATAACGCACATGAAGCCCCGTTCAAACCAACCCGGCGCGCGCGAGAATACAGCGTCTTCCCGACAGCATGTCTCGCGCCTTGCACCAGATATCCATTCGACTGCCATCTGCATTAAAGGAAAAAACCCGGCAACGCTAAGGTCTTCGCCCCAGAACGGCTCACCAGCAGAACACTTCGAGAACCCGTTGCATGCCGCGCCACAACACGCGGCCACAGGGGGAGATCGCGGAGGAGAAAGCCATCTCCTGACTGTTCATGAAGTAGCCAGGTTGTTGCAGGTGCCTGTGTCCTGGGTCTATGGACGAA
The DNA here is from genome assembly GCA_963811805.1 of uncultured Acidobacteriota bacterium. Taxonomy (GTDB): domain Bacteria; phylum Acidobacteriota; class Terriglobia; order Acidiferrales; family UBA7541; genus DAHUXN01. Next base: position 729,182 of record CAWESU010000001.1, read on the forward strand.
TGCGAAAACGGTCTAGGGAGCGATTGCCGGGCTACCGGCTTGGGAAGTATTGGCGTTTCAGCGAGGACGAAATACTGGCATGGGTCAAACGTCAGTGCGGAGGTCAACATGTTGCTTGACTCCAGCGCTACACTCATCACTGACGCAGAACAAGCCAAGCGGGCCATCGAAGGAGGAACGATGGTTCGCAGGCGTTTTCAACGAGGCTCGCTATTCAAGCGCGGCAAACGGGAGAAGGTTTGGGTTGCCCGCTGGTGGGAGGATGTCATCAACGCTGACGGAACAATGGGAAGGATGCGCCGGTCAATTGTAATCGGTACCGTCGCAGAGTTCGCCACGCGCCGTCTCGCTATGCGTGCTCTCTCAGAGCGGCTTCATTCATTGAACAGCGGAAGTCAGCGGCCACAGACCATGCGCACGTTGAAAGATTTCGTGCAGATGGACTGGGAACCCGTTGTGCTCCCGACACTCAAGTACGCAACACAAAGGCATTACGAATACATGCTTGGCGTTCATTTGATTCCGATTTTCGGTGAACGGCGGCTCCCCGACATTTCGCGCGAAGCGATCCAGACTTTTCTAGCAGCAAAGCTTCGTGACGGGTTTGCCTGGGAGACCGTGCACCACATTAGATGCGCGCTAAGCAAAGTGCTGGGCACGGCGGAGGAATGGGACTACATCTCCGACAACCCAGTACGCAAGACACGACTCCCAAGACGGGAACCCAAATCGGAGCAGTCTATCCTGACTCCGGAGCAAATCAAACAACTACTCATTGCTCTTCCAGAGCCATCCAAATCCGTGACCACCTTGCTGGTTCTGACGGGACTTCGGATTGGTGAGCTTCTCGCGCTTCGCCGGAAGAGCATCGATTTAGATGCGAGGACGCTCCGCATTACGGAAACCGTTTACGAGGGACACTTCGACAGCCCGAAGACAAAGCGCAGTGTCCGTTCCATTCCAATTGGGTCCGAATCGATCTCCATCCTTTCCGCTCTGCGCAGTAAGGCAGGCGAATCTGACAGCTTGGTATTTTCAACCTGTTCGGGTCAACCGTTGTGCAGACGGAATCTCTTGCATCGTCACTTGCAGCCCGTGTGCGAAGAGCTCGGTTTGCCGAAGATTACCTGGCATTCCCTGCGTCACTGCCACGCGACGTTGCTGGATGCTGTAGGAGCACCGCTGGGAACGATACAGGCGTTATTAGGCCACGCGTCGTCTGAGGTCACACGGCAGATCTATCTGCACGCGATCCCTGCGGAGCAACGCCGAGCGGTGGAAGGAGTGGAGAAACTTCTTATTGGACCCAAATGGACCCAAATTGGAGAAGTCGCCCAAAGGCCAAATTAGCAACAGACTGATTTGTAGGCAGATAGATGGTGGACGTGACCGGGATCGAACCGGCGACCCCCTGCTTGCAAATGAATTTTAAGAATGCTATGTGGTTGTCTTTTCTTACCTTTACCTATGTCGTGGTACACGGTTTTTGACGGTATTTGGCAGCAGTTGTTCCCAAGTTGTTCCCGAATTTATTTTCGTGCGTGACCCCCTGCCCGGGATCGACTAATCCGAGTTGTTCCCACGTCTTTTTTAGGAACAACTTGGGAACAGTTGGCGAATACGTCTGCCAGTAAACCTGAGCGCCAACCGAGGCGCGACGCCATAACTACACGATTCTAAGGCCGAAGGCGGCGAGTCGCACCACTCTTGAATGTCTTCCTCGGAAACATCTGGCACAATGGGCACGGTGTAAGTGGGCTGGAATGAGCTTCGCTCCGAGATTCACAACTACACACGCCATCACAGCGGCGCTCACAAGGATTGAGCGCGCTCGTGGATTTCTGGATGCGGCCAAACTGTCGGAAGACTGGATTGGCAGAATGCAGAAGCGCGCCCTCGTGCTTGAGGCTCACCATACGACGCATATCGAAGGCACTCAACTGACGCTTGAACAATCCGAGCGCATTTTGGCTGGCAAGAAAGTCCACGGAGCAAGGCCGGACGATGCAAAGGAGCTGCTGAACTACAAGAAGGCGTTCGAGCTGGTTTCAGATTACTTGGAAAGCGGCGAGCGGATCACCGAAGCCTTGATCAGGCAAATTCACAAGCGCCTGGTTCAAGGTGTACGAGGAAACAAAGCATCGCCCGGAGAGTATCGCAGGATACAAAATTATATCGTTAACTCGCGCACGGGAGAGAAAATATACACGCCGCCTCCGCCGCTCGAAGTGCCACCAATGATGACGGACTTTGTTGCTTGGCTGCAAAAAGAAACGCAAATAAATTCAGTGATCGTTGCCGGCATTGCGCAGTTTCAACTTGTCCACATACACCCTTTTGTTGACGGCAATGGGCGTTCGGCGCGCTTGCTCTCCACTCTCTGCCTCTATAGAACGGGCTACGATTTCAAACGCCTTTTCACGATCAGCGAATATTACGACCGCGACCGGCTCGCTTATTACAAGGCGCTCCAAAGTGTGCGCGAGAGCGGGATGGACATGACGGGCTGGCTCGAATACTTCACAGAAGGCTTGGGCGCTCAGATGCGAGAAGTCCAGGTCACGGCCGAGCACGTCATTCGCCGCGATGTGATTCTAGCCAAGGCTCGAAAAAATGGCCTGAAGGATAGGTCGGTCGCGCTGCTCGATTTCCTGCTAACGGCAGGCAAAGCGACGGTGGCGGAGTGCGAAGAGAAACTCAAAGTGAATAGGAGAACGCTCCAACGCGATTTGAAGCTGCTCGTCGAAAAGGGCCTAGTGAGCGAGGTTGGGACCGGCCCCACGGACCCCACCAAATACTATCAGCCGCTACTATGACAAGCTGTGACAGGTCGGTGTGACAAACAAATTCCCTCTCCCTTCGGTTTCGTTCGGCTACGGATTCTGGACTAGCTAGAGGCGGCCAGCTAAAACGAGTCGAGCATCCCGTCCAGAGCTGTGTCGCGTAGCGACTAAGGTCCCGCTTACCGGTTACTCATCGGGAACTCGTACCCTTGCCTCCGCCCAGTTCCTAAGCGAGATTTGGAACAAGACGATTCCATACGTTCCTGCACATTGGATGGAATTGTGGGCGCGATACTCAGCGAAACGATACTGAGTTTGACGAATGATCGAGGAGAGCAGAGGTGAGAAAAGTAATCGTAGGTTTGGTGGTGTTTGCAGTTCTGGCAGGCATCGTGCTGGTTTCCATTCTTTCGCACCCTTCTAAAAAGGCGACTGCGACGGCGGCGAAGTTGGATCAGAATCAGACACAAAACCAGATAAAGCAAGACAAGGCGGCAGAGGCCGTGCGAGAGCCGGGAACAGTCGCGTTTTGGGATGCGATGGATACAGGAGAAGAAGACAAGTGGATGGATTCAGAATATGAGTTTATGCGCACTGTTGTTGGAGAAGTAGGAGAAACTACCGAGAGGTGGTTAGGCAGTGTGGCTCCGGACCTTGTGTATGTAGAGGCGAGCAAGTGCCAGGGTAATTTGCGACCTTCAGAATCTGAAACCTGTGAGGTTCGATTGAGTAAGAAGATGGAGAAGATCTTTAGCAAGTGCAGTAATTCGCGGCCAAGTGACGTGCGTTCGTGTGTTGTGAGCATGGATCCAGAAGTGGCGAGTGAGGAAAAAGCGGAGTGGTCAAAGATAAAGTGATGAAGCCGTCGCACCAAGACGACATAGTTGCTCGCTAACAGCCGAAAGGGAAAGCTGCCGTGGAAACGCTCGAAATTAAGGGCTACGCAGGACATCCAATTCATTCGCTATGCAATTGGGAGAAGTATGCGATGCCCCTCAACCGCAAGTCGAAGCACTGGAAAGAAGGCCGGAGCGCATTTGAGCTTGCCCGACTTTGGACGGGCAACGGAGAACCCGCCGTGCCAACAGTATTGGCAGAACTTCTCAATTCCCACGATGCTACGCGCGGCACGGTGATCCGCAGTGGAATCACTGAACATGAAACCCAATTACCGCCCCGCATACACGGCCCACGTTGTCACGATCTTGCGCTTTTCGGAGAACAGGGCCAGTCCGCCGTCACTATCTGCGTTGAGGCTAAGGCGGATGAGCCTTTCGGTGCTACTGTCGCGGATGAACTACGGAATTCTGCAAAGCGACCGGTTACGGCGTTCCCTCAACGACTCGATTGGCTTACCCGCTCTTTGCTGGGGCTTGCCGCATTCAAAGGCGAAAGCCACAATATCGTATCCGATCAAATCCGCGACTTGCCCTATCAGCTCTTGACTGCGATGGCTGGTACGCTGCTCGAAGCAGAGAATCAGCACAGCGCCAAGGCCATTCTTGTGATCCATGAGTTTCGGACACCAAAGACAGCCGACGAGAAAATGGAGCGCAACGCCATCGAATTGAACCGTTTTCTTCGCCTTCTGCTCCAGCAGAACGGCGCGGTTGACGCGAACTTTCAACTCCGTTGCGGCCAATTGATTGGTCCTCTGCCATTGCTCGAACGGTCCGTCGCGAAACTCCGCAAGATGCCTTACCAGATTCCTCTTTTCGTCGGGAAAATCCGAACCGCCTGCGTTGCATAGAGCACGTGATTCGCCGCGATGTGATTCTGGCCAAGGCTCGAAAGAACGGCCTGAAAGATCGGCCCGTCGGGCTGCTCGATTTTCTGCTCACGGTAGGTAAAGCAACGGTGGCCGAGTGCGAAGAGGAACTGAAAGTGAACAGAAGAACGCTGCAACGCGATCTGAAACTGCTCGTAGAGAAGGGCCTAGTCAGCGAGGTTGGAACTGGCCCCACGGACCCCACCAAATACTATCAGCCGTTACTATGACAAGCTGTGACAGGTTACTGTGACAAGCTATGACAACCAACTGTGACAGCCTAGCCTCCGCTTTCGGGAGGCAGAGGCTTGTCCGGCGCGATGGCCGCGATAATTTCCGCTGCCGTGCGCTGCACGAGTTCGAGGCTCTCAAGCAGCACACTGGCGTCGTCATTCCACAAAGAGATGTAATCCGCGCTCGCCGTTCCGGTCTCGAGGCCGACTGCTTGGCAAACCACAAACGCCACAGCCTCGGCTTCCGTCTCGCGGATGCGCTTCGTTGTGCTTGTTCGGCGCTCGGCGCGGTGAAGGCGCTCGTGGGCTAGCTCATGCACCAACGTCGCCATGGTTTCAGCCGGGGACTGGCCGGGTAGCAGCTTAATCTTCCCGCCTTCTGAGACACCCTTCGCGGGGGCGATGTCCTCCGAATATTCCAGCGCAATGCCTTGCCCCCGAACAAATTGTTCCAGCCGCTCGCAATGAGCACCCGGATCGCCGTTGATGCTGCCGATCTGGGGCAACGGATTTCCTCCGGTCATGCTCTCGTCGAAAACATAAACAGCACGGAAGCCCGTCAGTGTGCGGGAGTCGCTGGAATCCAAGTTGGCATTTTCCACCTCATTGTTTTCGTTCGTGCGGCGACGAAAGAGAGGAGCAAAAATCATGATTCCTTTTTCGCCCTTCTTGACGTAGCGTCCGAGCGACTTCCACGTCTGATATCCGGCCACGTGCGTTGCATTGGGGCAAGCGCGCACGATAAGCATGACGTTGAAAAAGCTGTAACGGTGGAATCGGCCCATCGCTGCGAGATAATTCGTAAGAGCTTCGCTGCGACCGGAATTGAGTGCCGAGACTAGCTCCTCGATTGCCTTGCTCGTGATTTGCTTAATTTGTTCTTTTTTCATTTTCTTGTCCTTTCGGTGAGTTGAGATTCGGTCCCTTCAACCAGGCACAGGGACCGAATCGAAACGCACTCATCGGAAGGGCAAAAAGGAAGTGACTCGCAGTTTGCGGCTGGAGCGGGTTGCAACGGGCGTGACAGGTTGCTATTTACCTGGCGCGACCGTTGCTAGCGGAAGCCGCTCAGAGATTCATGGGTGATTGCTATTGAGGTAGACTCGGCACGTTCCGCGAATCAGAGCGAGAATCGGGGCAACGAATTGAAGGCGGCTTTCAATCGGTATATCGGGATTGATTACTCCGGGGCGAAAACATGCGACTCCAGCCTCAAGGGCCTGTGCGTGTACGCTGCGGACGCTTTGAACGAAGCAAACGAGGTCGCGCCGCCTCCCAGCCTCCGCAGGTATTGGACACGCGAAGGCATTGCGGAATGGCTACTTGAGAAGCTCTCGGAAGAGCCGCCTACGCTGGTGGGCATTGACCACGGGTTTTCCTTCCCGCTGCGATATTTCGAGAAATACGGCCTGCCGAACGACTGGACAGTTTTCCTAAACGATTTTCAAGAGTATTGGCCGACAGATCAGAAGAACACCTACGTCGATTTCGTTCGTGAAGGTGAATGTGGAAATGGTGCGGCCCGCTGTGGAGATTCTCGCTGGAGGCGAATCACGGAACTGCGCGCGGGCGCAAAATCCGTCTTTCATTTTGATGTGCCCGGATCGGTCGCCAAATCAACCCATGCTGGAATCCCTTGGTTGCGCTATCTCCGCAATCGGGTCGGAGATCGAGTGCATTTCTGGCCATTCGACGGCTGGCAAATTCCACCGGGCAAATCGGCGGTCGTCGAGGTTTATCCGGCATTGTGGAGCCACAGCTTCCCGCGAGATGGCCGCAATTCACATCAGCAAGATGCTTACGTTGCTACGGAATGGCTACGCCGAAGTGATCTGGACAGCGGGTTGGAGCGATTTCTTAGTCCAAGCCTCACGGAGCACGAAAAAAAGGTGGCCAAAATCGAGGGCTGGATTCTGGGAATAGCCTGAATGTTTCACAGTAGAATCTTCTCAGGCAGCCGTGCTTAAAATCCGTAGGTTATTGATCCTACTCAAAAGGAAAAAATGGCAAAAATACGGGATTCGCCCAAGTGACGCACACGTCGGGGTACATGTAGACTGCAACGAGTCGCCTCGAAATTTCAAGGACATCGGCATCCGAAAAACGTGCGAAGGCTAATTGTTTCCGAAGTACCAGACCGCACCCGCGACTACAGCGGCTCCAACTAAACCGTCACGAGTGGGACTGCCTTTCTGACCGTCCATCGCTCGCGAGATGAAGTCTTGACAATTATCGAAGCCATCCCAGGGATCGCCACGCTCGACAGCCGCATACGCGAAACTCAACCATTCATCAGCCTCTTGCTCGTTCGCCGGGATTCTTACGACGCGATACGCATATCCCTTGGGATTGAAGTCTGAAGGCCACGTTGCGATGGCACCATGCTGTTTCGATTTGTGAACCATGATTTGGCGACCTTCAGGCGTGTAGTCGATGAATCCGCTATGCTGAGGAAACGGGAGTAGTGCGATAGCAGTTCCGCGCGGCCACGGTCGTCCGCTGGGCGTAACAAACAACGGCATCTCCTGCTGCTCGTAGACGTACATACCGTTCTCCTGTCCCTCAATTCTGCGCGGGGCGACAGGCCCTGCTATTTCTTGTTGCTGTTGTTCGTGGTAGACGCAGCCGGAACAACCGCCGTAGTGCCAACATTGGGCGTGGCGGTTGGAGGTTTCACTTGCCCGCTGGCTTGATAACCCTTATCGAGAGTTTTGCTCGGCTGGTGTCCACGATTTTGCTTGTTAGCGGCTTGGTATCCTTCCCTCAATCGAGCCACGGTGCCACCCTTGTTGCCTTCATTCTCCGCCATTGGATTCCTCCGGTGCGTATTCAATTTCCTGAGGCACGTACCTAAAAAATTCGAGCAGTTGAACGTCTTCCATGCGAATTATACCACCAAGGGTCAGCTGAGTTATGCCTTTCAGCCGTCCCTCTGGCGTCATATCGCACAGCAGTTCAAGGTATAAATCTTCTTCATGCGGAAACGATGAAGCGAATGATTCGGTTCCGTAATATCCACCGATCACGCGGCCACTTTTTAGGGTTACGATGATCCAGCACGCTGCTCTCTTGCCGAATAAATAATCCCAAGCCTTCGGCACCGGATGCCGAAGGCCAAAAGTCTCGCGGACGCTGCGAGAGGCACTTGTCTGCATGAGTTTGACGATTGTGAGTGTGCCAACAACGGGCGAGAGAAAGAGAACGAGGACGGCGAGAAATGCCAAAAAACCGTCGCTTCTGTACCATTGTTTCTGCCAGCTTAAAATTAGCAGCCACGACCAGATTCCGTAGTTCACGCAACTCAGTGTAACCGCCGTCAAGGCTAGGCGCGCTTCACTTGGTTCCGAGGTCGGATAAACGGATGACAGAACGCTACGCGCTATGAATCCCGGCATCAGGAACAGCGCGATTACAATCACAGCCTGAATCGAAGTTGGCATAGCACTGATCTTGTATCACAACTGCCGTGACGAAGAAGGACACCTTGAGTTCGTGGTCGGGTTTGCGCCAGGAGAGTAACGCACGACGCCTTACAAACGTGAACGACTGCCCTAGAGACGCCGGCGCGCGGGCAAGCGGCCAACCTTTGGTGCTGTGGTAAAATGCTGCCATGAAAAACGAATTTGTATGGGCGCTGCTCCTCACCGGTCTGGGCATCGCGCTGCTACAGGACCCGAAGTGCAGCCGCGGATGTCGGACACTTGCCGAGCATCTGCTCTCGCACGGGATTGAGGATTTTCTCAGCGGCCTAACGGCCTGAGCGTTGCTTGCTGTTTACGCGAGTTCGCTGTAGCTGCTTTTGTGCCTCAATTATCTTCTGCTGTTCACCCGTAATCTCTCCTACCCCGCTGGCTTTTGCCGTGTGGTTTCCGCTGCGCTCTTGAGCTTCTCTATAAAATCAGAAATCCACTTCCTGTCGGCTTCGGAGAGGGTTGGCTCTGCCAAGCGTCTTCGAGCACGCCACCAAGTCAACCATCCATGGGCGCGCGCCACGTCGAGGATGAGTTCCTCTATGTGCGGCTTAAACCTTCCCAGGAGTTCAGGCTCAAACACCGTGCTCCAAATCTGCGTATCCGTCTCTGTGGAGGCAGCCAAGTTTTGCAGCCAATCCAGAAGCGGGGCGATCAAGGGCTGACTTCGCAGTCGGAAGGCACGGATTGGGTCTACGCGCCCGAGCATCGAAACGGCTTCCTCATATTGTTCGATGAACAGCGGAGACTGAGGAAATGATGTCCGAAGGAAAGTCCGAAGGTACTGTTGGAACTGAAGCTGGGCTTGAGAAGAAAGTTGGAGATGTTTGCCAAGCTCCTTCACATACTCCTTGGCCGCTTCGTTGAGAGTAAGGAGCCGATGTCTAATCTCAAGCAAGTCTGTCAACACTGGTCCTGCCGCGCGACGGTCTTCACGGCGAAGCCGAATGAGAGAACTCAGTTCATTTAGAAGCCAGCCCAGAGCCACGGCAAGCAATGGAATAATTACGTTCATGCGGAATGGTCTGAGATGTCGATGATTTTGCGTTCTAGGTTGGTGATTTCGTACAGGGCGTAAACCCAGTCGTCGATCTCTGCGTCGGTGGCGGTAATTTCGCGTTCCAGACGTTCAAGTTCTGACGGCGCGAGCTTGCCAGAATATCTCTTTCCGTTCATTTCCAACATCCGGTCAACGAGGACCACGACCTCTTCCTGTCGGTTCTTCTCAGCCAGTCGAATCGGCAACGGCCCAACATATTGTTTCGTACAGGTGATCCAGCCGCCGCGAAATACGTTGCTCTTGGACTTCAAGTAAGCAAAAAGAAGTCTTGAGTTCAAGAGCCCGAGCAAGTATTTGGGTGAAATGCCAACATTCTCGTGCACCTTGATACTGAAGCCGCCACTTGCCATCAGGCAGAAGCGATCTCGGCCATCTGGAAATTCAGAGAAGAGCCCACGGTCAGCAAGCAGGGGCACGAGAAGGTTTGCGGCATCATGTGCCAGCAAATTGCGCGGCGCGCTGTACGAATACCAAGCCATGAATTGCTTGCGCGCGTCTAGCACATGCCGTCTTGCCCGCAAGTACTCAAATGTGCGCGGAAACTCTCGCTTTAGGTCTCTTTCTTCCAGGAGGTCAGCCGAGCTATCCTCGAGTCGGTAGGGGAAAATAATTCGCTCGTCGCTATCAGGCCCAAAGTAGTATCGACTAAAACCGGTTGCGTGCAGAGGAATACGCAGTATGCCTGGTTCCAAACGTACAGTTTCGCCGTCCCTTGACACATACATGCCGCTCTTCTCAGTTTTACGCACAATGAACACGCCATCCGCACCAGAACTCGAACCGCGCGAGATTTCTGAGGGCAGGTCGATGAGGCGTACCGAATGAGTCTCCATCTTCTCAAAAATTTTGCGCTCGCCACGGCCAGCGAAAACCCATGGTCCTGATGACAGATCGGTGATGGGCACAGTGGAGGGCCGTCCTGCGAGCGACGGCAAGTCAGCCTCGTTTTCGATCCTCGTATACTGAACCGCCTTCCTTGGCGTCCGTGTTAGAAAAAGGAGACACGTGTACGTCGTTGGGCCATCAAAAATTTGAAGATGAGAGAAGTCAACAACGCTATCAATGGCCTGTTTGTTCGTGAGCAATTCTCTCAACGGCCTTCCGTAGTCCGTTTGGAAGAACTTACTGGGGAGAATAAATCCCAACCTTCCCGAATCGCGGAGAACGGACAAGCCTTTCTCGACGAAGCAGACGTAAATGTCGAAATTGCCGGCGCTTGCGCTGACATATCGGCTCTTCAGGTATTCAGCTTCGATAGGGGAAAACTCCTGTAGCGTTTGGATTCGAATGTACGGCGGATTCGCAATTACGCAATCGAAGCCGCCATCCTCCATGATTCGTCCGAAGCCGGATTTCTCGGAGGTCCAGTCGAATGCATTTATGCGGTCACGGTCAGCGTCTCCGAACAATGTGCCCTGCTCATAAATGTCCGGCCCAATCAGAGAATTCCCGCACATCACGTTGTATTTGAGTTCCGGGAGAAGATGCTGTTTCGGTGGCAACTGCGACCGCTCGCCTTCGAGAGCCTTGAGATAAAGGCTCATCATCGCGATCTCGACGGCCTGCGGGTCGATATCGACGCCAAAGAGATTGTTCCGCAATATCTTTGCTTTTCGAACCACGGAAAGGCGCGGCTCGCCGTTCTCGTCTTTAATCACATCCGGGAATAACGAATGAACCTGGGCTTCTTTCGGGTGTTCCGTCAGGTAGCGCACGTGATAGTCGATGAGGCACTGAAAGGCCCCGATAAGGAATGAGCCAGAGCCACAAGCGGGATCGAGGATACGAAGTTTCTCAATCTGCTTTGGCGACTTGCTCTCGATGAGTTTGCCCACGGTGTTGTGGACGATGTAATCCACAATGTACTTCGGCGTGTAGTAGACACCGCCTGCGTGACGGACCTCGGGCTTTTCCTCGACGAAGATACGCTTCGCCGTGACCCTGATTGTGCTGCCCAGGTATCGCTCGTAAATCGAGCCGAGAAGCTCGACGCCGATCACGTCGAAACGGTAGGGACTCTGGGGTGGGTATAGGCGCTCGATAATGCGCGCCAGCACTTCGGAATCAATCTTGATTTCCTCCGATAGGTGAGGCTTGAAGATTTCGCCGTTAAAATCCTCATTGATCCTGTGGAACAGATCATTGAGCCACTCAAAAATGTGGAATTTTCCGCCGCGCGCTTTCCATTCCTCGACAACATCGCGCAATTGGTTTTTTTCGATGACGCGACGGTCCTCGGCAATACGGATGAAAACAATGCGGTCGAGCAACCGCTGGACAATCTCGTTCAGTTGCCTCGCCGTGAGACCTGGATTGTTCTTGTAAACGTTCCGGGCCATCTCCTCGCGCCAGCCCGTCATTTCATCGAGAAAGGCGGTATCGACAGGAATGCGGAGTCGCTGCGTGCGCCGGTCACGGGGAAGCATCACCTCAAGCGATCCCGCAAGCACTCGCTCTTTAGAAAACTCCCAAAGCTTTTCCAGCTTTGGGATGTAGTCGGTGTACTTGAGCTTTAGAAGTAACCCTTCATCCGGCTTACGTGCGTCTGGCTGGATCGAAGCGTCGTAGAAACGGAACTCCTCGAAGTCGGTGAGCACAACAAAGAAGACCTGCTTCGTGTTCCAGGCGTAGGTCTTCGCCTGAATGATGTGCTTAGCGGTATCCAGCTCCTCCGACGGAGCTTTTGCTTCGACAAAGAATTTGGTTTGTCCTGAGACACGAAAACCGTAATCCGGCCGACCTCTCGTATCCTCTCCTGCTTCGACCACAACTTCCCGCGCGTGGTGTGGAAGGCCCTCCTCGTTTTCCATGTCCCATCCAAGGGCCTTGAAGAACGGACTGATGAAGTCCACACGCGCCTGGGCCTCGGAATAGCCCTTGGACAGATAGTGCGATTTGTCCGCGTCAAAGCGGCGGATCAGCTTTTCAACCGTTGTCTTGAACGAGGTCAGGGAAGCCGACAAAACGCGCTCCTTGCCTTAGCGAAATTCGTATGCAAGTTTATGTGTCGAGACCATAGCTTGCAAGGTAAGTCAGAGAAACCAGCGGTCACGAGGTACAATGAATAAAATGGCCGACGAAACAAAATCAGCACTCGCCATGATTCGCTCAGATGGGTTGCGAAGCCTACTGGTTCTCCGGGATGTTTCTCCTCTGTTCCGGCAACTCTTGAGTGACATTATTCAAATCGTGGTTGTTCTGGATGCTTCAGCCGTCCAAAGCGAACTTCGGTGGCGTCTAGGTTCCCGCACTAACCCGGCTGCCCGAACAGGCTTACACGAAGCCATTGACTCGGGCGCGGTCATTGCCGTTGCTCCTGCTTTTCTGAAACAGGAAATCGAAAAATACCTTTCCCAAATCGCGAGCGAAACGGGCGTCACGATTGAGGTTGCCAGAGCCGAATGGGAGCAACTCAAACGCATGATTTTCTTTTACGCACCAAGCGGCGACAGTTCTGAGTTTGCTTCGGTTGACCCGAAAGATTCGCCGTATGCCTTAACAGCAAAGGAACTAGATGCCGACTTTGTCCGGACAAATGACGCGCATTTCGGGCAAATGGGCGTAACCGCAGTTGGTTCCGACATCGACAGAATTCTCCGTGACTACGCTCGTTCAACAAGCGTCCTCGTTACGGTGAAGCTGGGCACCGGCTTTGCGGTGGTCTTAGGATGGCAGGCGCTGGGTGCGATGCTCGGAGCCGTAGCTGGAATGATTCGGAGGCTGTCCCCCGCTATACAGCTGACCCTCGGAGTAGCTGTGACAATTGCTGTGCTGCATCCACGCTCACGCGAATGGTTGATCGAATCGTCGAAGAAGCTTTGGGAGCAGGTTAAAGGGTCCACGCCGGTGCGTGCTTTGACTTCTGACAGCACAGTTAAACATCTCACCGAAGCAGTGACGACTTCAAATTCAACAGGGGATACGATCAAGTCGAGATTGCCAGTTCGCGGAAAGCAAACAACGGCGTTGGCTCACGCTCGGCAGGTCCTTCTGAGATCGCCACGGCCTTTGACCACAGGCGAGGTCGCCGACCGTATCGTCACTAACGGATATTCATCCCGCTCTAAAACATTCCCGTCCTATATCGGTCAACTGCTGAGGAAAAACCCTAGGTTGTTCAGCAAGAACGGAGACGGGCTTTGGACGTTTGGGATTGCAACATGACTCGTCCAGACTCGCGCCGATTCACGCGGAGACAACCGAGAGTGCGCCATGTTCTTTGCGGGTGGGCCGGACGGTGATTTCAACGTCTTGACGTAGAGCCGTGAGAAATTCCATCAGGCGTCCTACGGAAAAATTACCCGCGCGGTTCCGCATCAGCAATGATACCTGGGGCTGTTGCACGCCGAGAATTTTGGCGATCTCCACCTGCTTCATGCCGCTATCCTTGAGAATCGTGTAGATTTGCAGCGTAAGCTGCGCCTTGAGCAGTTCTTGCTCGGGATTCGGAAGTCCAAGGTCCGCAAATACGTTTCCGCTGCCTTCGGTTACGCGGGTAAGGCGGTCATTTCTTTTTCCCGTTTTGGGTTTCATTTTAGCTTTGCCCTTTCTCCGTGGTCCCTCTCGGCTTCCACGAGCCGCCGCTTAACCAAATCAATCTCCTTTGCCGGTGTCGCAATGCCTCTCGTGGACTTCTTCTGAAACACGTGCAAAACATAGATGGCATCATGAAAACGCACTGTGTAAACGCCGCGCCACGCACTACCGTGATGCGATGACACAATTTCGAGTACGCTGGCACCGCTGAAGCCCTTGAGAGGCTTGGCGGCAGGATCGGTCTTGCCCTCCTGGGCTGTATAGAGCGCGTGCCCAATGTCGATCCTGACCTCGCGGGGAAAGGACCGCAAATTCCTCAGCGATGTTCCCATCCATCTGACAGGCTTCAACTTACCTTCCACCCCTATACCAGTATACATATTTCAATATATCCAGTCTAGTTTGATCGGGCACTTCGTGTTCCAACGCTACAAACGCAGGGAGGCGCACGCCTTCATAAGTGAACCCCGCCCGCAGCGAAGCCGCAGTCAAGGGCAACCGTAGGGAGCCGCGCAAGCGGGCCTGCCCCTTGACGGCGGCGAGAGAGAAGGGTACTCAGAACCGCACGTCGTCACTTCTTTTCAGGCGCCTGTGAATACGGGCCTCAGCATACTGAGTCCCGCGAGCCTTGGCTGCCGCTTTTTCCAACTCGGCTATCTTCTCATCGGCGGTCTTGCCTGAAAGCACTGTGAATTTGGAGAGATAATCACTGATGTTCTCGCCGCGTAAACTCCTCGCCACAGCGTTGCAGACCGTCGTTTGAAAATCACCGGTGCACACCACTTCGATTTCCTTCACTATGTCAGCCTTCAGGGTAAGAACATTCTCGCCGTACTCGTCTGCGAGTTGGTATTTGACTGCCTTGTGTCCTGGCGCGAACTCTTTCAGATTGCCACCTTCGAGCGATACCGCGATGGACACGAATACATCGCTGTAGGGGATGTGATGGATGTCACAGAAGGCTTGGAGAACGACCGCACACGCATCTGCGCTCTGAAAGCCTTCTGGATCGCCTGTGTCGTTGCGAACTTTCAGTTCTATTCCCATAAAAAGTGCCGCTTCTTAACGTCCGATGGCTTGCGCTGCTGGTTGCGCCTGGCTCGGTGCGGAAGGTTCGATTTTCTCCGCTGGCTGCTGTGCGCAGCTCGACTCTATCGCGGACCGGTGGGCCACGTCGCGCGAGAGTTGGTCGACAAGATGCGCTTTGTCGTTCGTGTAGATTTGCGCGTCGTAGCGCCCGCGCGACACCGCGACGTAAGCCAAGCGTCGGTTGATGAGTTTTTCTCCCGCGCTTTCCGTGTCTACGTGGATTAACACGCGGTCGGCGGTTTGGCCCTGGCTGCTGTGACTAGTGACTGCGTAGCCGTGGTCGAGATGGCGATTTTCGCAGATATTGAATTTGACTGCACGGCTTGAATCGAGGCGGACTTGGATGTTTCCGCGCGCGTCTATCTGCTCGATGGTACCCAGTTCGCGGTTGGCAATGTGCTGTTGACCGTTCGGCGCGGCGAATTGCACGCGGTCGCCCTTAGCGAAATTCCGCTCTGTTTCGCGGTAGATCGTCACGCCGTGCAAACGGCGCGGATCGTAAGTCACGTGTTCGGTGTTCTCCCGTCTCACCGTCACTAAATTTTCTCTGTCATTGGTGAGCTCGACTCGGGCATATTCTCCTGGCTCGATGCCGAGTGCCTCACTACCCCTGGTGTAGCGCACCACGTCACCCGCCTTGTATTGCTCGGCCCATTGCCGGTCCGCCCCGGTGACTTCCGGTCGAGCAACCAGGACTCTCATCCCTTGATCCTTGTGGTCCACGTGCCCACGCGTTTGCATTTCTCTGTGGATCATCTGGTTGATTTCTATTCGCGATTGATTGTCGGGCGAAACAACCAATGTTCCTTGCGGCTGTTTCACGTATTCAGCCGCGATTGCTCTCAGCCGCTCATCGCGGTCCACAATCTCATGCACGCGTCCCTGGGAGTCGAGATTCTGGATTGCTTCTCTCACCTGGCCTCGTGAGAGTTGCTCGACTACTTCCTTGAGCACCCGGTCCCTTTGCCGCACAATTTCGTCGAGCCTTGCCGTTTGGATTCCGGCTTCCTGTAGTTGCTGATATGGGGTACCGGCTTCGACGGCTTGGTGCTGGCGTTTATCGCCTACCAATAGGACACGGTCATTCTCTTTCAGCCTGTGGAGAAATCCGTTCATCTGCTTCGTGCTTGCCAAACTCGATTCATCCAATACGTAGAGCCGCTTTTGTTCGCTATGCTTTTTGTCCGTCCATGCAAGATGCCGCTGCAAGGTGCTCGACTCGATCCCGGCCTCGGCGAGCTTCTGCGCTGCACGCGACGTTGGCGCGAAGCCTTCAACTTTATAACCGTCGCGCTCAGCGGCTTCGCGGATCGCCGCCAGAGAGGTAGTCTTGCCCGACCCAGCAATGCCTTCGAGCGCAGTGACCTGATCCCGGCTTGCGAGGATTTGCTCGACAGCTTGTCGCTGGCTTTCGCTTAGATGCGGATGGCCTGTCTCGACTCTTCTGCGGGTATCCGCACTAACAATCGCCGGATGTTTGTTTTGTCCTTCGCGCATACCTTGGATCGTGTCGCGCTCGTAATCAATCATCTCCTGAGTTGTGTATACGCGGCTTGGTGCGTCGAGTTTCTTTTCTACTCCGATGAATTCACCGGCATTGATGCGTTTCTCGAATTCGGCGCGGACCTCAGCCAGTGTTGCCTCTCCCATCGAACGCCTCAGAGCGTCCCGCAACAGTTCGCGCTCCTCGACTACAGCTTCCCGTTCTAGGTTTCTCTCTTTTGAGAATGTCACCGCAGAGCGCGCCGTCGTATGGGAGGCTTCGTGCTCAAGCCGGTTTGCTCTATCCGCGGCTGCGGCCCTCACGTGTTCCGGTTGATTTCCGAACGCCCTCGCCATCTCCCGATGATGCAGTTTCACTTCTTCATGGGAGAGGTTGAGCTTTGCTTGACGTGTTTTGTGCGCGGCGATTTGCGCGGCGTCAGCTCCTCGCTGATTCTCCTTTGCCAAATGCTCTTCGATCTGCTGGCGACGCGGGCTTGATGCGGCGAGGTATTCTTCGGAATAGCCTTTGATTTCAGGCTGTCCACTCTTTCCGCGCTCGACCTCGTATCCTAGTCCCTTGAGCCTCATGGCCAGTTCGGAGCGGTACACTGCTGTCGCGTATTGCTGCGTCCTGTAAAGTTCTCGGGGCTGTAGCGCGTAGGTTTCCCCGCCTTCCGTTTCAGTAAGATTGAAGAAAACCACATGGGTATGCAGTTGGGGCGCGGCATAACCGTCCACAGGCCTCGCGCTGTCATGCTCAAACTTTGCCGCTACCCATTTGCCGGTTGTTTCCGCTGGCAGGTTTCCGCCGATTCGGGCCTGGACGTATCGTTCCAGTTCGTCGAGCGCGACGGCTACGCTTTCTTGATGCGCCGCGCGCACCCGTTCATCTCCGCCCACGAGGGCAGTGAGCGATACGCTCTTCGGTGCAGAGAACGTCGCATCCCAACCCGCGCGGTGCTCCATCGTTCGTACTTTCTGGCCGTGGTCGTTCACGTATTCCCGTGCGGCTTTGTGGCGGACGAGCTGCTCGCTCGTGACAGGGTGCTGGCCTTCGGAGAGTCGCTGGAAGTGCTCCTCACGCACTTCACCATCGAGACCCCACTGCTCGGCAAGTCTCCCGTGCCACTCGCCGCGTATCTGGTCGCCTTGCGTGTAATAGTTCTCGCGGGCGTTGCTGAACTCTTCGGCGTGATATGCCCGCGCTTGGTTCGCGCTCAAGGGATTCGATATGGTCAGCATAGGTCGGCCTATTCGAAGAAGTGCTCTTGTGTCGGGCCAGTTCGGGACAATTGATGTTCCCGGTCTTGCTTTACTTCATTCAGGGTGATTTTCTGCTCGGGCATCTCGTTCGCGCCAACTGCTGCCGCTCCTGCTCTCAGCGGCTCTTCGGCCCGCTTTCTCATTGGCCGTTCAACGTATTTCGGGTGCTCGCTCGGCAATTCGATGAACGGGAAGTTCATCCGCGCGACAAGATTCCCCTTCTTGAGATACCCGCACAGGTCGGCAAGCCCGCTGATCTCCGACGCCAGTACCAGCGGTTCGACCTGGCGTTCAAGGTTGTAGCTCTTCGTATTCCGCTGCCGTCCCGACTGTCCGCTTGAACGGCTCTCGCGTAGTCTCTCGATTTCGACCTCGCCGATGGTTTTGGAAATCCACTCCGCTGCACGGCACTCGCTAGTGCGCAAGAAGATTTTTGTTGCGGGCTGTGACAGCATGGCCTCAGCTTCGTGCCCGTAGCGCGTCTCAAGCTGGCTGCGTCCCTGAAAGCCGAGCACAACCGGATTATTTGACTTGCGGTTTTCCGTGATGGCCGTATGCAATTGGGGCAACCGCTGCAAGCTGGCCAACTCATCCAAAACAAACCAAACTTTGGGCGGACTGCCCTGTCCCTGGGTGTCCGTTCCTTGATTCATGAGACGCAGCACAAGCGTATCGAGCCACAAGCTCGTCAAAGGGATAAGCCGTTTGCGCGTTTCAGGTGTGCTCGTGAGGAAAAGCCAACCCTTCCTCTGTTTCGACCATTCCGCCGCGCTCCATCGCGCCGTAGTTTCTTTTTCTGTGGGAAGCAGCTTGAGGGTGTCGGCGATCATGTTTAGGGACGCAAGCACGCCGCTCCGCTGCGCCGGGGCCTGGCGGTCGATCATCGCGGCATACTCGGTGCCTTTCACTCTCCGGTCGATTTCCTCCTCATGGCACATCCACCAAGCAAGTTCCTCGGGCGTTGGTCTGAAGGTCAACAGATGCGCGAAGATTTTTCTCGGACCTTCGACAAAGAACGGATTCTCGTTATGACGGTCAGGGAAAAGAGATGCAGCTAAGGTCAGCGCCTCAGCGTCGTGCCTCAACTCCTCGCCGGGACTCCAATAAGGTATGCGGGCGTCGAGCGGATTCAGGATCGCATCGCCACGCTCAGGCGAGTAGAACTCCGGCGTGTAATCGAGTGCCGGGTCGTAGACGATGGCCGTCTCGCCGCGCTCCTCAATCTGCAACAAGATTCTTCGGATGAGGGTGCTCTTCCCGGTCCCGGTATCGCCCATGATGAGGATGTGGCTCGGCTCAATGGCGCGAGGTAGCCGCAGCGTCGGCACTATTCCGAGCGCTCTCTGCCCGAAAGTCCGCTTCTGCTCGAAGCCGATGCCATCTGATCGATTTCTGCGATTGAACCCGCGCACGGTCACAAGTTCCGGCCCTTTGAGCCTGCGCCCTTCTTTCCGCGCGCGGGCGCGGGCCGCATCTTTTGGGATGGCTGCGAGCAAGCCCAAACAGAACACCCCCAAGCCACCCCAGAGGGCGGGCCTCAGAAACTCTGTGAAGCTCTGATCGCGGTAAATCCAGTGCCCCAAAAACGCATGCAGCTTGGCGTTGTCATATTGCCCCTGCTGGAAAACGAGCCGTTGGTCTCCCATCCTCACTGCTTCATCCGTGAGGGAAAACGTCGTCTCACCCGTGGCAGTTGTTACGGGCACTACTTCTTCGTTGAGTGCCAGCCTGCCGCCTCGCCGGTCCACAACATTTAGCAGCGAGTAGCGGCCAGTTTTGAATCCGATTCCTGCACGCAATTCGGTGCGGATATACGTCGTCAAATAGAACTTCTGCAAAGGTGTGAGGACATTGGCGTAACGGTAGGCGCAAATCGCAGCCACGCTTACCACTGCCAGAAGCACTGTTGCGATGGTCCACGCGGCCTTCGGATTGGGCCACTCGCCCGCGTACTGGTTTCGACCCCACTCTTGGCTCATTCCGCACCCCCCGTCGCAACCGCCATGAGGCGCTCCTGCGCCTTGTGGAATTTGTCATGGTCTGCCCGGTCAATGAGCTGCTGCATTCCCTCAGGCGTCAGCGCCTCTCCGTGGGCCAGCTTGTAGTGCGCATTCAGGAGGATCGTCCGCAATGCGATAATCTCTGCCAGCACCGTCTCTTCCAAAGCACGCGGCTTCTGCACACCCGCTTGTTTCAAGAGCGCCTCGCGGCACCATTCGCTGAGTGTCAAACCATCGCGCTCGGCTACAGCATTTAGCCGCTCGCATTCGGACTCGGTCATCTTGCAACCTACGGTTTTGTTCCGCAGTTGATCGGCAGGCATAAGAAGGAACCTCCCTGAGGAAACTTCCAAAAACGCTGTTCGTTTCTCGGCTAGCAAAATCAACAAGTTAACGGGAAGCGCCGAAGGTCAACCGTCAGCGCCGCGATTTTGCTAACCCGCGCGCCGAGAGCACGTTAACCAAGAGCGCCGGGCGGCGCTTTGCAGCACCCAATTTGGGGTGGCGTGTCCGCAAAACTCCCGCTGCGAAGCAGCGCAGCATCAAAGTTCACCGTATTCGAGCGCCAATTCATCCCACGCCATACGTACCTCGGGGATGTCCCATGCGCGGCGAAACAACGTCTGTACCGACCTCCACTCTTTCTCCGAGAAGCCGAACGTGATCGCATTGGCGTGGGCGCGAAACCAAACGTCTTCCTTCCCTTTGCCTTCCTCCGATGGCGCGGTATATCCGAGGAAGTACTCGCGATTCCAGCGCCGTTCTCCTTCTGGCCCCAACGTCGCAAGCATCGTGCGGAACTCGGTGATCTTCGGATATCCCTCGATTGGGTACATAGGGCCGCGAGGACCTGGGAAGCTCAGAAGCAGGGAGAACTCGCTGCCCTCTCCACGGGCAAACGAAAGCGAATATTCACCCTCTTTAACAGAGGGGATGGGAGGCTGATAGAAAGAATCCTTAGGAGTCGATGCCGCGCGGAGAGGCTGCTCTTTCACGAAGTAGTGGCCTCGTGCCGCTAGCCGCCAGAGAATAGGCCAGAAGGGTCGAAGAGCGCGGTCTAGTGCTTCGGCCCCGGAGAGCTTTTCTTCTTCCAGAATCACATAGAGGTTTCGAGCGGCCAGCAACGGTTCCCACTTCGTTGCGGGATCGCTCAATCGTTTGCGAGTCTCCAGCACCGTCCGGCGCACGATTTCGGGAGTCGCTTGCTCGCTTGTCTCTTTCGCCTTGGCAGGCTGGCACTCGGTCGGCAGATTGCCGAGGTAATACTCGTCGAGCTTCGAAGTGCGTTCCTTCCGCAGTTCAAACAGAGCGACGAAGGCATCCAAAACGCCGATCAGGGATTCGCGCGAAACAGGGTTGGGGGTCCGGTCGGAAAAGGCTTCCAAACCCTGCTGCACAAAGTAGGCAAGGATCGTCCATTCCGCTCGCGACAGAACGTGCTGTGCTTCACCCTTCCTGCGAATGTGAAGAAGCGTTTCCGTCGGCTGGGCCAGCAGGTCCACAACTTCCAGGCGGTCTTCCCGTGCCGATTCCAGGAATTGCTTGGCGACATCGGAGGTCGTGACGCTCTGCCCGGTCTTCGAGGAGATAAGCTCCTTGGCCCGCTCCAATCGCGTGCGCAAGGCGTCGCTGATCCGAAGAGACAGGGTTTGCTGCTGCAAGGGCCTCTCTTCGTTCTCGGGTTTCTTGGGCATCCGGGGAAACCTCGCTTTCGGAGCATGGGATGCAACCCGAAAGAATATGGTTGCATCTACGCATTGCGTATGCAAACATAGTCTGGCGCATACGGAAAGTCAAGCTAAAAATGGAGGCCATGAGAAAACTCAGGAATACGCCCATGCAACCTCACACAACCCAATTCGGCTCGCGCAAGAACCCAGCGCCGTCACGACGGCAGCATGGCTCGCGCCTCGCAGCTGATGTCCCATGCACACCTGATGCGCAGACTCGTGAGCCTCAGGTGGGTGGATGGCCACCGCGAATTTCCTCTGCCAGCGAGAGGTTAAATGTTGGCGAGAAAGACCGCGCTAACGGAACCACAGTGGAAACAGAACGAGGGCAGGACCAGTTGCTCACGGTTCATGAGGTCGCGGGTCTCCTCCACGTGCCGGTCTCTTGGGTTTACGGACGGATGCGCAAACGATCTCAAGAACGTTTGCCAGCTTATCGGCTGGGAAAATACTGGCGTTTCCGCGAGGCCGAAGTATTGGCATGGGTCGAGTCTCAACGCGGGGACTGGCATGGAGCCTGAGTTCCGGTTTACACTCGGACACGACATAGGAAAAGGCAGGGAAGCCAACCACTCGAAAGAGAGGAAAAGGATGGCTCACTGCCAGTACCAAAGTGGTTGTCTTTTCATTCGAGGCAAGAAGCGAAAAATGTGGGTCGCACGCTGGAGAGAAGACGCAATCCAACCGGACGGCGCGGTGCTGCGTGTGCTGCGTTCGGAAACGTTGGGACCGGTCAGCGAAATTGCTGGACGGCGTGAAGCTCGCATTCTCTTGCAAAATCGTCTCGCGTCAATTAACTCAGGTCAGCGCCGACCGGAAACCACAATGACGTTTGGGAACTTTGTGGTGGAACGGTTCGAGCCTGACATTCTTCCAACACTCAAGTATGCGACGCAGAAGAGTTACTCGTATCTTCTGCGAAAGCATTTGTTTCTTCGCTTCCGGGATTGCCGATTGTGCGACATCAAGCGTGCCGACATTCAGCAGTTCGTGATCGGAAAGCTGAAGAGCGGCTACGCCTGGGAGACGGCCAATCACCTCCGCAACGTGATGAGCAAAGTCATGAGTACGGCGGTAAGTTGGAACTATCTCCCGGACAATCCGGTGCGCGGCGTGAAAATGCCGGAACGCACGTACAAGCGCCCGCATCGATTTCTCGACGCGCAAGCTGTTCGTCTCTTGATCGCAGCTTCGGAAGAACCCGTACGTACTATCGTCTTGCTGGCAACGATGACAGGACTGCGCATCGGCGAAATCCTGGCGCTTCGTTGGGGCAGGATCAATCTGACGCAGGGAACTCTTCGCGTCGAGGAGACCTGCTACTACGGGCATTTTGGCACGCCGAAAACGCAGGCCAGTCGCCGTGAGGTTCCGCTACCGTCAATGGTCGTCGAGGCATTGCTCGCGCACCGTTCACGCTCACGCAATACGTCAGCCGAAGCGTTGGTCTTCTGCACGCGAGAAGGGATGCCACTCGCTCCGAACAATCTGCGCAAGCGGCAACTAACTTCCGCGTGTGAACGAGCGGGGATCGCGCGGATCGATTGGCACACACTCCGACACACGCACGGGACTCTGCTGCACGAGCAAGGAACACCGTTAAAGGTGGCCCAAGCTCAACTCGGGCACTCGCGCATGACGACCACGCTTGAGATATACACGCACGCCAGCACGAGCGCCCAAAGACAAGCGGTCAATCAGCTTGAAAGTCAGTTGTTCCCGAGTGTTCCCAAATTTGCCGAAATTGGGCAAAGGCCAAATTAGCAAGTGATTGAAAGGCAGGGAGATGTTGGTGGACGTGGCCGGGATCGAACCGGCGACCCCCTGCTTGCAAAGCAGGTGCTCTCCCAGCTGAGCTACACGCCCACTGCCAGCTACTCCAATCATTTTCCATCACTTACGCTGCCACCGCAACCGCTTGTGCCCCGGAAATCTTGGAGCAACTTGGAGCAGGTAGAGCAAATCCAGTGCCAACCTTCTCCGCTTCTGCGAGCCGCAAGGACAAATTCTCTTTGAGCGACTTGGCATATTCCGACGTAATGTCGTTTCCAAGAGAATGTCCTGCCCATATTTTGGTCAGATGGCCGTGCGCTCGCACCGCTTCCAGATGCGTGATACGGAATCGGCGGAAGCTGTGAAAGCCATAATCGTCGAGCCGCTTATCCAGCCACCGACGGCGTAGATTCCCGGCACGAAGCGGAGTTCCTTTCTTCGTCTTGAACAGCAGGCCGCTTTTGCCCTCGTTGAAGGAAAGTAGGTAATCTCCGACAGCATTACTCACATCAACGTAGCGCTTGGCTGCCCGTGTCTTGAGACCCGAAAGACGACCGAAACGATTGATGGATTGCTCGACCACGAGAGTGCGGCCATTGTTGACAATGTGCCGCGCTTCGAGGCCGAGGATTTCTGCAATCCGCATTCCGGTTGCAGCGGCAATCACATACAACGCCTGTTCATCGTCCTTGCTTTCCGACACGAGTTTGTCAACCTGCTCCGCCGTCACAGCAGGAACGTGTTGCTCGTCCTTCACTATCTTGGGAAGTTCGAGGTATTCACGATTCCATTTCAGACGGTGGACTGGCTCGCCCGTTTCCGGGTCCTTAACGGAATGGACGAGTTGCAGGACGAGCCGCATATAGTTGTTTACCGAGCAAATGCTCAACCCTGCGTTGAACATTGCCTCAACCAACGGTTTGCAGCTCTTGTTGTTCACTTGTGCCAAAGGTAGGTCGCCGATGACAGGATAGAGATGCTTTCGAAGAGCACCCTCAATCGTCGGGAGCGTTCCGGTCTTGTACTTGTCGTAACGGCGGCGCTGAACTTCACGAAGCCATGCTTTCGCACGTTCCTTGAAAGTTTCCACACCGAGTACGACGTGGTCGAAGTGCTCTTTGCTATTCGCACCGGAGCGTTCGACAATTTCCCGAGCTGTCCGTCGGACTTGAGTCGACGGTGGTTTGGGATTGCCTTTTTTGTCGAGCACGACCGGCGTAATTTTCTCGTTCATTTGCTGGCGTTGTTCCTGACCTTCTACATCCTGTCGCCATCTCACTCGATACCACCCTGCTTGAATGACGACAGTTCCGTTCTGACCGCTTCGACGACTCATGGACTTTCGTCCTTTCTGTCGTCGCTTCGGTTGCGCTTCGGAAATGACGCTGACCTTAATATCGCTTGGGGGAAATTGCAACAGGGTGGACAACGGCTCAACGAGCGAGGCAGGAGCCTCAATGGTTATGACAGGGGAATCAGGCTTGGCCTGCGTGCCTGCCGTTGGGTATGCGGCTACCGAGAGGACGGCCCCGGCGACGGCGGGAGGCAGCGCACGGTCAAGGTCGGCGATGTGCAGGATGCTCACGCTGAATAATACTGGATTCAAAGCGAGTGTATTGGGGCCAACCCCTTAAATTTTCTCAAAAAAAATGCGTACGGTTCGATGTGGGGACTCAGCCGGACGGGTATTATTCATGCATGTGGGGGCCAATCCTGAGTGCCCCCGCACGGGGAGCCGCTCGCACGGCTCCCTAAACTCATAAGAAATCGGAGGAATCAAAATGGCAACACAGCCAAACGCTTTAAGTGTGTCCGAATGCCGGCAGTCGATGGGGACAGAAGCTCTGCGCCCCTTTTTTGAAATCGCAAAGAACGAGTCGGTAATCGCAGTAGCAGACAACCCCGCTTATCTCGAATATCTCGCCGGGCCGCTGCCACAGGCGGTTCCATCGGAAAGCGCTGTGACCCAGGGCAATAACACGACCGAGAGTTACAGCTTCGATCCGGTAGGCAATCGGCTCAGCTCGCTCAGTACGGCCTCGTACAACTACAACACATCGAACGAGTTGACCTCGACCTCCACAACCAGCTACACGTACGACAACAACGGGAATACCACGAGTGAAACGAACTCGGCCGGAACTACTAATTATACGTGGAACTTTGAGAATCGGCTGACCCAGGTGACGCTGCCCAATTCTGGCGGAACGGTCTCCTTCGAATACGACCCTTTCGGGCGAAGAATCGAGAAAATCTCCCCCACGGCCACCAGTATCTTCATCTACGACGGCGACAATCTGGTTGAGACCGTAAACGCAAGTGGCGGCCAGGTAGCCAGCTATGCGCAAACCCAGAATATCGACGAACCGCTGGCAATGGATCGCAGCGGCACGATTGATTACTACGAGCAGGACGGGCTTGGCTCGGTGACTTCGCTGACTGCCACAAACGGCTCTCTCGGAAGTTGTCCCAGTTCTAGTTGAAAGCAGCGGCTCTCGACTTTCTGCACGTTACGCGACCTGTTCCTGTTGAGTCAACGACGGGTTCATCCGGCGATGCAAGAGTTCCAGTTCCCGGTAGCCTTTCACTCGCCGGAATTTCTTTTGCGCTTCCAACAACCCGGTGGCCGTCCAGCGCAAGGCTTGCTCTCCTTGACGCCAGCGTTTTACGTTGCGCGCTACTTTCTCGACGGTCGAAAGGCACGACTCGATGGGATTGGTTGAGGACAGCGTTCTCCGCAACAGGGTTCCCACACCGAGCCGGTGCACGGTGAGGGTTTCTTCCAGCCCTTCTTCGAGGCTCCGTGCCGCGCTGGGGTTGATGCGCTCCAGTTGCCGGAAGATTTTCTCGAGTTCCGCTTTGGCCGCCGCGTACTCGGTCATCGCATAGGCGTTGCGGATTCTCCGGTCCGTATCGCCCTGGGCGCTCTGCGGCAGATGTTCTTTTACGTTCCGCCGCTTGTGGATCTGGCAGCGCTGCACTTCGGCGCGTTCGCCGAACACCCGCTCGATCCCCGCGCGCAACGCTTTCGCTCCGTCGATCACGAACAAGTAACGCCGCTCGGGATCGAGGCCGCGTACCACCAGGTCCTCCAGCAACTCCTTCACTACCGTAGTGTTCTCTGTCGCCCCTTGCCACAGCCCCAGAACGTGTTTTTCTCCGCTGATTTCAATGCCCAGCGCCACCACCAGCACTTGTTTGCCGAGATGAATCCCGTCGATCAGGATGGCCACCAGGTCCACGCCGTCGAGTTTCTTCTCACAGAGTTCTTTTAACTGCGCCACGCTGGCCGCTACGAACTCCCGGCTCACGCTGGACTTCTCGATCCCGTAGCCATCCACCACGCTTTGCACCGCGCGGCGATAGTTCCGTGAGGTCAGTCCCGCGACGATGCCTTCGCGCACCGCGCGCTGCCGCCGTCCGTCGTGCTGCAACCGCGCGTAACTGTCCAGCTCCACTTCTTGACCTTCTCGTGTGCGCACCCGCGGACGTTCCACGGCTACTTTCTGTCCGCCAAACACCACGTAACCCGGCTGGCGCCCCCAACGCACGGCACCCGACACCGGATCCGGCCGGTGTGGCGGTCCCACGCGCCGGGTCACTTCGTTTTCCAGAATCGTGCCGATGATGCGCAGCCCCGCTGCCCCGGTCAACTGCTCCACCTGGGCTTGCAGCTCCTCCCACACTTCGACCATCGGCAGCGGCACCTCCAGCAACTCCCGCTTGCCAAGCACTTCGAACTTCTCCTTGCACTTGTCTTTCATTCCCTGATAGGTTTTCCTCACAGCGGCTCTCCTCTGAAAATAGAGTTTGCAACCCGAACTCTATCCGAGTTCGGGTCGAGAGCCGCTGCTTCCTTTTTTAGGTTTCAACTAAAGGCGGGACAACTTCTGGGAAGACTCCCCGCAGGTAATGGTGCTGGGCTCGGCGACACAAACGCCGTGCCGCTAGCGTTCGGCTGGAACACTCGTGACCTGCGCAACAAATTCTGCACACGCTCAGTTTCCACGATGCGCTGAAGGGGACGGTATCCCGCGAATTCGCCTTCGTATGGCACTATCGATCCTCTGTCCCTTTCGCCAGTCTTGGAAATCTTAGCTTACCGTCTTTACCCGGTTTCACTTTCGGCTCAAGACACGCTACTTTTCCGTTAGTCTCGATGCTGAACTTCTCTACCTGGACGGGAACAACGTAGGGGTTCGAGAGTGTCTTGGCACGGATAAAGCCGCGATCCTGCGCCCGCAGGATGCTACCTTCGAAATCACCGAAATCATAAAACTTCTTCAACTCTTTTGTCTCGTCGGTGTTGTTGAGGTGACCGATAAACCAGTTTGCAGTATTGCGAAGAATGTTCTTCTGGATCGAGCTTACCTCCTGGGTAGCGTAAACGAGTCCGATGTGGTACTTCGCGCCCTCCTTTGCCGTCCGCACCCATATGTCCTTGAGATCCATCTCCGTAGAGGCAGGAAGCAAATTGTGGGCCTCTTCCACATATACGAGAATCTCGGGCGGAACCTGAGCAGTGCGAAAGCTCGCTCGATTGTTCTCGAATATCCGCCGCATCACCCGCTCGGCCGAAGCCTTGTTCAGTTCGGGGTCGCCGCTCGACTGATCCACGATGACCAGTCGCCCCGCTGCCACATGAGCGTAGATGTCATCAGCATAATCAGTTCCAGTAGTATGTGTGTGTTGTTCCCTGACCCGCCCGACTAGTCGAGAACCGTTCGCGTAGTGAAACATCTCCAGAATCTTCCGCAAATCATCATCCGCCCAAGACCCTGAACTGTGGTGCTGGACATAGTTTTGGTCGAAAGTGGAAAAGCCGGAACGCGTGTCGGTGACGAAGTCGCGCAAGATTTCACACGCTTGAGCGAGCTCGCCCCAAGTAGGACTCGCTTTCGAAAGAATAGCGGCACCTGTCCCGTACCGACCGGGGTCGGCACCCTGGCCGTTTCGCATCGCGTCGAGCAGCTCTCGGTTAAATAGGCCGTGGGTCTGAGGAGTCACAGCGGCGGGTGGTTGGAGACCGGCTTTAGCCAAAAGGGCACGGTAGCATAACACTCGTCGCGCATACCGGGTGACAGCAGACCTATCGCTCGGATCGGGCGATTCTAACGTTACGTCGCGAAAGTTTGTAATGTACTTATCAGAAGCGCTTTCCAGTGCCGAATCTATAATCTGTTTTCCAACCTGAAGGTTGGCGTCCATGTGGAAGTTGAGCAGCATCAATCGGCGGTCTGGATCGTTGGGATGAGATAGGATGCCATAGGTCACAACGTCACCTCGAAATTCTTCCCGCCTTGCAACTTCTGCACTCATCCAAACATTCTTAATCGAGTTCGGATTCCTGTTGTTGTCTTGGTCTTGCGTGTTTTCATTGGCATACTCGCCATTCGGATCAAAAACGACTTGACCAATCCGCCGCGGGGTCGCGAGCCACCGCAACTCAAAGATGGACTTCAGAATGATCTTGGTCGTATTTGATTTTCCAGTTCTAGTCATTCCAAACAGTGCTGTTTTCTGTCCCAGCAGGTCTGTGGGTGTAATCGCGACCCGGACACCTGAAATTCGCTGAAATGGGCGGTTAGTGGACGCGTAGCGGACTTCACCAACGTTTACCATCAGCTGGCTGGCAGCCGCATCGAGCCGTGGGTCTCGGTAATTGACGATAGCCTGAAGCACGTTTCCGCGTGGCTTGAACACTTTCAGGCCGCGGTTTGGATAGTAATTACTCAAGTCAGAGCCGAAGAAAAGATGGTAATCGGGTGTACCGTCGTCTGGTCCATTATTTGCCACATAAAAAGTACCGAGCACTCTGCACCGGACACCTGCGTAGCCGAGCAGGTTGTTGGTTGTCGGGTCCATTACATCGCGGTGGTCGAACGTCTTGTCTAACTCTCCGCTGACGCGTTGCGCATTTTCGACGCGTACCCTGAGTGCTTCCTGTGCGTTAGGCAGGTCAGCATGATCGGTGACGCGAAGCAAGATAATCGATGCATCTTCCTCGCGGACATCCGCGAGCCGTCCGGGAGCAATGCGTGTCGCAATAAGGAAAGATAGGGCTGGAATACCGCCGACTCGACGGCGGTAAAAATCATGTATTTGGACCAAAGCCTCTTCGTACCCAAGCGAATATACCTCTCCAACGTATGCTTCAGGTTCAATTAATTGGTCGAGCAGATTGGCAGCCCTCTCAAGCTCCGGTGATAGTTGGGGCTGTTCAAGATCACGTGCGACTGTCGAAATAGTGGAGCCCATTGGGCACACTCCTTTGTCAACTGGTGCCGGGGACGGCGGCCCGTCGGACGGTTAGCCAGATTTATGAAGAAGTCACGATAGTTTACATCAAATGGTGAGCAATGGAACAGGAAGGTCGGTTTCGCCACCATGGAGCCTGCCGGTTTCGCGCACTCCCGCCGCCGAGGCCACGGCTCCGTCCGCGTTCCCCCTTGTATGAGCGCCGGGCACCGCAATATATGCGAGGGCCGGTTTCGCGCGCCTCTGCCTCCTATCCCTTCCGCGCCTTGACTTTGCGCAAAGCCGCTGCCTAGACTCGAAGATTCGACTCACCGCAATGGTCCATACGGAAGGCAAGATCATCACCGTGGGAGTCACCGGCGCGAGCGGCGCAATCTACGCGCAAGCGATCCTGCGCGCCCTCGACGCCGATTCTCGCGTCTCTCGCGTCTACGTCGTCGCGAGCGACGCCGGCCTCCGTCTCATCGCCACGGAACTGGGTATCGTCGCGCAGGATGCAAAAAAATTGCCCTCGCTCCTCACCGGCGCTCCCGCGAAAAAATTCGCATGCCTGCCCAACAAGGACATCGGCGCCTCTATCGCCTCCGGCAGCGCCGCCGTCGAGGCGATGGTCGTCATCCCCTGCTCCGCCGGCGCCCTCGGTGCCATTGCTTCCGGCACTAGCGACGATTTGCTCGCGCGCGCCGCCGACGTTTGCTTGAAAGAGCGCCGCAAGCTCATCCTCTGCCTCCGCGAAACGCCGCTGAATCGCATTCACCTCGAAAACATGCTCCGCGTCCACGACGCCGGTGCCGTCATCATGCCTGCCATGCCAGCGTTTTACTACGCGCCCAAATCGATCGACGAAATTGTCAACCAGTACGTCTATCGCGTCCTCGCGCAACTGGATTTGCCCCAAGAAGAGCAATATCGCTGGTCCGGCGGTGCTAAAAAGAAATGAGGCGCAGCCGCATCCGCACCGTGCTCGAAATGATCAAGTTCGAGCACTCCGTCTTCGCGCTTCCGTTCGCCCTGGTTGCCGCGCTGCTCGCCGAACGCGCCGGGCGCGCCGCTTGGCCCGCCCCTCACACCATCGCGTGGCAACTCTGCTGGATCATCGTCGCCATGGTCAGCGCGCGTTCCGCCGCGATGACCATGAACCGCATCGCCGACGTGCGCTACGACGCCGCGAATCCACGCACGCAGAATCGCGCCCTGCCAAAGGGCGAGCTCTCGCTGCGCTTTGCCTGGACCTTCACGCTCATCTCCGCCGCCGTGCTGGTCATCGCCGCGTGGCAGCTCAACCGCCTCGCGCTCCAACTCTCTCCCGTCGCGCTCGCCATCCTTTTTCTCTATTCCTACACCAAGCGCTTCACCGCCTGGTCCCATGTCGTCCTGGGATTTTGCCTCGGCATTTCTCCTGCCGCCGCATGGATCGCCGTGCGCGGCTCGCTCGATCCGCGCATGCTCATCCTCTGCGCCGCCGTCACGCTCTGGGTCGGCGGCTTCGACGTCCTCTACTCCTGCCAGGACGCCGAATTCGACCAGCAAGCCGGCCTCTACTCCATTCCAAAACGCTTCGGCATCGCCGGCGCCCTCGGCATCGCGCGCACCATGCACGTTTTGATGGTCCTGCTCCTCGCATGGCTCGCCTGGAGCTTCGCTCTGGCCTGGCCCGCGTGGGCCGGCATCGTCGTCGTGGCCGCGCTGCTCGCCTACGAGCATTCGCTTGTCAAACCCAACGACCTCAGCAAAATCAATGCTGCGTTTTTCACCATCAACGGCTATATTAGTTTGTTATTCTTGATTTTCTGGAGCGCGGCCACTTTCGTCACGTTCTAGCCCGCGCTTTGCGCGCGATTCTCAAATGGACACGCAGCCGCACATCTCGGACAGCCGCCTCGAGCCTATCGCCCAAAAAGCCCTCGCCGGCGAGCGCCTTTCCGCCGATGACGGCCTTGCGCTCTACGCCTCAAACGATCTGCTAACCATCGGATGGCTCGCCAATCACGTCCGCGAAAAGCGTCACGGCAACGTCTGCTACTTCAACGTCAACCGCCACATCAACCCTACCAATGTCTGCGGAGCGCATTGCAAACTCTGTGCCTTTGGCCGCGACAAAGACGTCGCTGGCGCTTACACCTATTCGCTCGATGAAATCTGGCAGCGCGCCGCGCAGGGCGTCTCCGAAGGCGCCACCGAATTCCACATCGTCGGCGGCTTGCATCCCGATCTTCCTTTTTCTTTTTATCTGGACATGATTCGCGGCCTCAAGCAGCGCTTCCCGCAAGTCCACCTCAAAGCCTTCACCATGGTCGAGGTCGGCTTCTATTCGCGCATCTCCAAACTCTCCATTCGCGACACCCTTCTCGCCATGAAGGACGCCGGCGTCGATTCCCTCCCCGGCGGAGGTGCGGAAATTTTCAATCCGCGCGTGCGCAAAATTATTTGCGACCACAAAACCAGCGGCCGCATGTGGCTGGACATCGCCCGCACTGCGCATCAAATCGGTCTGCGCTCCAACGCCACCATGCTCTACGGCCACATCGAGACCGCCGAAGAGCGCGTCGAGCATCTGCTCCTTCTGCGCGAATTGCAGGACGAAACCAAAGGCTTCCAAACCTTCATTCCGCTCGCGTTTCATCCTGACAACACCGGCCTCGACTTCTGCCCCAAGCCCACCGGCTTCGACGATTTGAAGACCATCGCCATTTCGCGCCTGCTGCTCGACAATTTCGATCACATCAAAGCCTACTGGATCATGCTCACGCCGCGCATCGCGCAGATTGCGCTGCGCTTCGGCGCGGACGACATCGACGGTACCGTCATCGAAGAAAAAATCTATCACGATGCCGGCGCCACCACTCCGCAGCACATGACCCTCGCCGAACTCGAGCGCCTCATTCGCGCCGCCGGCCGCGTCCCTGTCGAGCGCGACACCCTCTACAATCCCGTCGACCGCTCCAAAATGCCGCCCGCCCCCAACGCCAACCGCACCCCCGACTTCATCCCCGAAACTTCCATTTCCCTCAACGTTTAGCTCTCTATGAATCAAATGCCTTCGATCTTTTCTTTCTGTGTTGTGCTTGCGCTTGGCGGCGCGAGCCCGCAGACGAATGTCTGGCAGCCATCGCCGGGCCACACGCAAGTGGCGATATGGCCGGAAACGCCTCCCGATGCGCAGCCTGTTCCCGGGCCGGAGGTCGAGAAAAGTGGAGGCGTGTACAACGTCACGCGGCCAACGATGACTGTCTATTCGCCCGAAGGAAAGAATACCGGAGTCGCCGTCGTCGTGTTTCCCGGCGGAGGCTTTGAGGGACTGGCAATCGATCTGGAAGGCACGGAGGTCTGCGATTGGCTGACGTCCAAGGGGATCACGTGCGTGCTGTTGAAATATCGCGTGCCAAGCTTGCCTTATGACTGGCATTGCGATTGCCGGCCCAATGGACTTGCGAAATCGACCCTATCGCTGGAAGACGCGCAAAGGACCATGGGCCTGGTGCGATTTCACGCCGCGGAGTGGCATATCGATCCGCAGAAGATCGGAGTGCTTGGTTTTTCAGCCGGCGGATATCTGGTCGCGGAAATCAGCACGGACTTCGAACACCGTTTGTACGCGCCTGTCGATGCGGCCGACAAGGAAAGCTGCCGTCCGGATTTTGCGGTGGGCGTTTATCCAGGGCATCTGTGGACCGGCAACGACGATTATAAATTGAACCCGAATGTTCCCGTCACTCGCCAGACGCCGCCAACGTTCTTGGTGCAGGCCGAGGATGACCACGTGGACGGCGTAAACCAATCGATCGCGTACTACATCGCGCTGAAGAACGCTGGCGTGCCCGTGGAAATGCATTTGTACGCGCAAGGTGGACATGCGTTTGGCCTGCGGCGCACGAAGCTTCCGATCACCGAGTGGCCGCAGCTCGTGGAAAAGTGGCTGGGGACGATTGGGATGACTTCGACATCGGCTCGATAAATTTCCCTTCAAAAAGCTACTTGTTTGTTGGCTCCTGCAAACCTTCAGTCGTCGCGTACAGTTTTGTTCCATTTGCTCGAAACCATTCCCATCCAATCCACGCGTAAAATGGCGCATACACCAGCCAAAGCATCAGCGGGCTCCAGCGCCACGTCCCCAAAATTCGGTAATCAATCAGCACGCTGTACGACAAAAATTGCAAAATCGTCAGCAGCAGCCACGCTGGATTCGGGAAAAAACATAGGAACGGAATAATCCACGTGAAATACCAGGGATACGCATTCGGCGAGAGCAGCAGTATCGCACCGAAAATCAGATACGCTGCGCGTTCTGGCTCCAGCCGCCGCGCCGCCGCCCACAGCGCCAGCCCAACTACGATTCCCTCGCCGATCCCCGCCGCCCAATCGGAATTCCCGCTAAAGGCGTGCAACAACGAGAACAAGCTCGCATTATTGTCTCGCCAGTGCGAAGTGAAATACTCGAGAGTCGCCGGAATGTGTGGCAGCGCCGCGCGAAACGGCCAGAAGCAAGCCACCGCGAGCGCTGCCGACGCAAATCCCCACGCCCACGACCGCACCGACCGCGGCCAGCCCGCCCTCCGCAGCCACAGCGGGAACAGCGTCACCGGAAAAACTTTCAGCAGCGCCGACGCCGCCAGCAACATCGTTGACACCCCGATACGTGACCGTATAATTAGGACGGCCGCCAGGAGCGCGGCAATGGCCAGCGCGTCGCTGTGGCCGGTGCCCGCGAACTCCACGATCACCAGCGGATTCCAGGCGTAAATCGCCAGCCGGAACTCCCGCTGCGGCGAACGCCGAAGGCACGCAGCAAGGAGCAGGACCGCCAGCAGGTCCGCAACGAAAAACGGCAACTTGAAGGCAATCGTGCCCGGCAAGTAGCGCGCTGCGGCGCGGAAAAGCAACTCGGCGAGCGGCGGATAAACATTCGGCATGTCGTGCGCCGGCAGCGGGTATCCCGTCGGCGTCACGCGGGAGCCCAGCGCCAAGCTGTCTGGGCTCACGATATACGGATTCTGGCCCGCCAGCTGAATTTGGCCGTCCCAGTGATAGCGGTACGGGTCGTCGGAAAGCGTGGGCGTTAGCGGCAGCAGCGTCAATCGAAAGAGCAGCGCGCCCGCCAACACGATCCACAGGGTCGCGCGTTTTGCTTGCGAATTTTCGGGCACGCGCTCCAGGGCATACAGAACCACGAAATACACAATGCCCGCGGCCAGCCCGATGGCGATTGTCCCGATGACGTGGACTTCCAGGTTTCCGAAGTGGTAGAACGCGGCGAACAGGCCTTCGAGTAGCAGCAGGCCGGCGAGCGCAACAATAATTTCACTCCGCCTCGTGCGCGGCGTAGTAACCGCGGTACCGGCAGGCGAATGAATCTTCATACGAACGGGAAGGCGGCCACGAAGTGAATTATCAGCTGATTCTCGCGATGCTTTACACGGCCGCGGCCAATCCGCTCACGTCCTATCTGCGCAAGCTTCGCGACCACACTTTCAGCGGGATTTATCAAGCCAACTCTTTCGACATGGCCATGATGCTCCCCTATTTCATCGTCCTGGTGATTCTCGCGGCCTTCGGAATCTACCGCTACGTCCTGGTCTACAATTTCTATCGCTACCGCGACAACGTTCCCGGTCCCCCGCCCGCCGTCACCGAATGGCCCAAGGTTACCATACAGCTTCCCATCTTCAACGAGCGCTACGTCGTCGAGCGCCTCCTCGATTGCGTCGCGCAGTTCGATTACCCGCGCGACAAATTCGAAATCCAGCTCCTCGACGATTCCACCGACGAAACCCAGGCCGCCGCGCGCGTCTGCGTCGAACGCCAGCAGAGCCTCGGCATTTCCATTCATTACATTCATCGCGACAATCGCGAGGGCTTCAAGGCCGGCGCGCTGCAGGAAGGGCTCAAAACCGCCACCGGCGAACTCATCGCCATCTTCGATGCCGATTTTCTCCCGCCCGCCGATTTTCTTCGCCGCACCGTGCCCTATTTCGTCGACCCCAAGCTCGCCATGGCGCAAACGCGCTGGAGCTACATCAATCGCAATTATTCCGCGCTCACCCAAGCGGAAGCCATTCTCCTCGACGGGCACTTTGTCATCGAACACGGCGCGCGCTCCCGCTGTGGCTCGTTTTTCAACTTCAACGGCACCGGCGGTGTTTGGCGCCGCACCGCCATCGAAGACGCCGGCGGCTGGCAGCACGACACCCTCACCGAAGACACCGATTTGTCCTACCGCGCGCAGCTCCGCGGCTGGAAATTCATTTATTTGCCGGATGTCGAGTGCCCTTCCGAACTCCCCGTCGAAATGAACGCCTTCAAATCGCAGCAAGCGCGCTGGGCCAAGGGCCTGATGCAAACTGCCATCAAAATTCTTCCGCGCATGCTGCGTTCCGACCAACCCGGCTACGTCAAAGCCGAAGCCTTTTTCCATCTCACCGCGAACATTAGTTACCCGCTCATGGTGATGCTCTCCGTGATTCTGCTGCCTGCGATGATCGTCCGCTTCTATCAGGGCTGGCTTCAGATGATGCTCATCGACCTGCCGCTGTTCCTCGCTTCCACCTGCTCGATTTCCAGTTTCTACCTCGCCGCGCAGCGCGTCCTTTACCCAAAAACCTGGTGGCGCTCGATCGCCTATCTTCCCTTCGTCATGGCCCTCGGCATCGGCATCTCCGTGCGCAACGCCGTGGCCGTCATCGAAGCTCTCGTCGGCAAGCAGTCCGAATTCGTGCGCACGCCGAAATATCGCATCGAAGCGCAAGGGCAAGGCCACGGCGCGTGGCTCAAGCACAAGTATCGCAAGCGCGCCGGCTGGATTCCCTTCGCCGAAGTGCTGCTCGGAATTTATTTCGCCGCCACCGTGCTCTACGCCATTCAAAACGAAAACTACATCACCATCCCGTTCCTGCTCCTCTTCGTCTGGGGCTATCTCTATACCGGCCTGATGTCGCTCGGCCAGGGACTCATCGAGCGCCTGCGCTTCGGCCGCACCGCCGAACCCGCCGAGATTCGCCCCGCTGCCACCGGCGTCCCTGGCTTCTAGCCAGAATCCAATCGTTACGCCGGGCATCGAAATAACCACTTCTTCTGCTTATCATTCGTCGCTTGTCACTGGCTCCCCCCTACCGCTATAATCGAGCCTCAAACATTTCGATTCGCGGGACAAGCTTCCACACGCTTCGACAAGCAGGAAGTTCCCAAACAGAATCAGGAGCCGTTCATGGTCAAAGCAACACAGCTGCGCCCCGGCATGATCATCCAGCACGAGGGGAACCTCTACACCGTCTTCAGCGTCGAGCACCGCACCCCCGGCAACAAGCGCGGCTCCATGCAGACTAAAATGCGCAATCTCCGCACCGGCTCCATCGTCGACTATCGCTTCCGCGCTGAGGATTTCGTCGAGCGCGCCATCATGGACGAAGTCGAATTCGAATTCCTCTATAGCGACACAGCCGGCTTCCATTTCATGAATTCGCAGACCTACGAGCAGATCGCCCTGACCAAGGACACCCTCGGCGACACCACTGACTACCTCATTCCCAATCTTCCGGTCAGCATCGAATTCTACGAAGGCAAACCCATGGGCGTCCTGCTCCCCGACACCGTCGACCTCGCCGTCACCGCGACCGAGCCCACCCTGCAAAAAGCCACCGCCAGCGCCGTCATGAAGCCCGCTACTCTCGAAACCGGCCTGGTCATCAACGTCCCGCCCTTTGTCAACAACGGCGACAAAGTCAAAGTCGACACCTCCGAAGGCCGCTACATCCAGCGCGTCTAAGTTCTGCTGACGAATTTCACCTTCCCGCACTGTGGTAGCAAGAATCACGGTGTCCGAGAACAGACGTTCCCCTGAAAAAATGTGCGAAAAACTCGACTAGAAGAAAATGCTTGGGTGCTGATTTTGTGAGACTTAGGCGAACTTCTAATTTCCCACATAAACTCGATTAGAATTGCCAGAGCGGAGGCGAAGCGAAGGTGGTCGATGGTCAACACAAAATCCTTCCGGTTACGGTCCGACCGGTGATTCTGTCATTCGGGCGTGGTCACGCCATTGCGTGGCGGTTACCGCAAGGCCGCGGAAGTTTTCTTTGTGAAGATACGATGGAAGATCGCGTCGGCGGATTTCAGTTGGCGCTGCAAATCGAAAGTGTGCTGTAACTGTTTTTCGTCGAGAAACTTTTTAATGTTGGGATCATTCGCCACGCGTTCACGGAAACTGGATTCGGATTCCCACGCGGCCATGGCGTGGGCCTGCACCCACTTGTAGGCATCTTCGCGCGCGGCGCCGTGCTCGACGAGATCCTGCAAGAGCTGTCCGGAAAAAACCAGACCCTGCGTGGAGTCCAGATTTCTGCGCATGCGCCCGGGAAACACTTTCATCTTGTCGACGATCGCAGCCATGCGACCGAGCATGTAGTCGACGAGCGTGGTGGAATCGGGAAAAATCACGCGCTCGACGGAGCTGTGCGAAATGTCGCGCTCGTGCCACAGCGCGACGTTTTCGAGAGCGGCGAGCGAATTGGAACGCACCACGCGCGCGAGTCCGGAAACTTGTTCACAGCCGACGGGATTGCGTTTGTGCGGCATGGCGGAACTGCCGCGCTGGCCGCCGCCGAATGGTTCCTCGGCTTCGCGAACTTCCGTGCGCTGCAGATGGCGAATTTCGATGGCGATGCGTTCGAGCGACGCGGCGATGATGGCGAGCGTGGTCAAGTAATGCGCGTGGCGGTCGCGTTCAATGACTTGCGAAGAAACCGGCGCTACCGTGAGGCCGAGACGCTGGCAAATTTTCTGCTCGATCTCCGGACCGAGATGCGCGCAGGTGCCCACGGCGCCGGCGATTTTGCCGACAGCCATTTCTTTCGCGGCATCGCGAAAGCGCGCGATGTCGCGGCGGTTTTCGTCGTACCAGTTGGCGATTTTCAAACCGAAAGTGATGGGCTCGGCGTGCACGCCGTGAGTGCGTCCGATTTGCGGCGTGTCCTTGAATTCCCAGGCGCGGCGTTCGAGAATTTCCGCAAACTTTTCCAGGCCGGCGGCAATGTGTTCAGAGGCTTCGCGAATCAGCAATGCGTGCGCCGTGTCGACAACGTCGTTGGAGGTGAGGCCGTAGTGCAGCCAGCGCGCCGCTTCGGGATCGTTCACTGATTCGCCGACGGCGACGGTGAAGGCGATGACGTCGTGGCGCACG
Source organism: uncultured Acidobacteriota bacterium (assembly GCA_963811805.1). Classification (GTDB taxonomy): domain Bacteria; phylum Acidobacteriota; class Terriglobia; order Acidiferrales; family UBA7541; genus DAHUXN01. The sequence continues at coordinate 767,802 of CAWESU010000001.1, forward strand.
CGCGATTCGATTTCGAGGATTTTCGTGACGTCGATGCGCGAACGCTCACGCAGGCGCGCGGCCGCTTCGCGCGGGACGACTCCTGCTTCGGCAAGAACATCGGCGGCGGCCAGCTCGACATCGAGCCACTTCTGAAAACGGTTTTCGTCGCTCCAGATGCGACGCATCTCCGGACGCGTGTAGCGATTTATCAAAGACCGTCTCCCGGCCCCGGCGTTTCGCCGAGCGCACAAAGCCGACCAGCGCAAAATGAACGGGGAAATTCCCTGGTCCATGATAACCGAACTCGCGCTTTCTTCGAAAAGGGAATGAGGCAGGCGCTGTCGTTGGAGGCGTCCGGGCATACAGGTCCAAAAGGCCCACGCTCAGAAAGCGAGCATGGGCGCCCACAAAAATCCAAGCCGCCGATAATCTTCACGTTGAGGTGATTTGGCTGATAGCATCTGGAAGCGTACGATATTCGCGGCGCGCAAAAAGGTGGAACGCCCGCTGGACCTGCTGTGAACTTTCAATGCAAAGCGATGAAGCGCGGCAGCGCCCTGCTGGCGATTCCGCTTTAGGAGAGCCTATGAAAGCCATTTCATTTGTGATGACGTGGACCTTGTTGCTGTGCGCCGCAACGAGCGCTTTGCCGCAGACCTCGCCACAAGCCTTGTCACAAGCGGGGACGCACAAGATGGGTGATCAAAAGGCTGACGCGCGACAGACGTCCACGCAACTGGCATTTGCTCGACTGAAAACTCTCGCCGGAACTTGGAAAGGCCAGGCGGCGATGGGGCCGGGAATGAACGCTCCGGTGCGCGTGTCGTTGCGCGTCACTTCCGGCGGCGCCGCGATCCTGCACGAGATGGTGCCGGAAGGACGGTCCAATGACCCGAGCAATGGCGATGATGATCCGGTCACGATGATCTACGTGGATGGCGAGCGCCTGATGCTTACGCACTATTGCGACAGCGGGAAGAACCGGCCTCGCATGGTGGGCAAATTGTCGGCAGACGGCAAGACCGTGGAATTCAACTTTCTGGATGTCTCCGGCGGCACAAAGTACGGACACATGCACAATGCAGTTTTCACGTTTATCGACGCGGATCATCACACCGAGGACTGGACGTACATGTCGCCGGCGAACAAGCCTGCCAAAGCGCACATCGATCTGGTGCGCGCAAAGTAAGCACCAGAACTTCTCAATAATCAAGAGAACTCGTTTCTGGTGTCGGCAATCTGTTAGGCGCCGCCGAGAGGAAAAGACGGCGCGACTGAGGGTCGCGCCTTGATATTTATTTCGGGCTGCCCGCGGGTTCAGGCGGGGCGGAGGCGGCGGCGAAATGGAACGACGCGCTCTTCTGAATCTTGCGGTTCGCGGACCGATTTGCGGTACTTGGGCAGAGATTGAGCGGGATTCGCCTCGGGCGCACCACTTTCAGCAGGAGAGCTTGGGACGGCAAAGCCGCCTGCAAGCTGCGCGCTGTTAAGCATGGGCTGAGCCTTGTGAATCAAGTCCCAGCGGCTGCCGACGCCGAATTTGGCGAGCAAAGAGGAGACGTGAAATTTAACGGTCCGAACGGAAATGCTCAGGCGATCGGCAATTTCCTTGTTGAGCCGGTGATGGAGCAACTCCTTAAGGACTTCGCCTTCGCGCGGACTGAGATTGACGGAGCAGGAAAGGCTTCGCCCTACATGAAGAAGTTCGTCGGCGTGTTTCTTGATGCGCTCGATGGTGGCGCTTTCGGCCGGAACGAGTACGGCATAGTCTGCCGGTGAATCTCCACGAACCATGCAGCCCAGAGCGAGCAGGCTGGCGGCGCGGCTGAAGGCGGCTTCGGCATCGCCATTCATTTCGACTTTGAAACGCGGCGCGCCGGTGGTTTTCTCGCAGAAGACGAGCGCCTCGGCAGCGGGCGGTGCTTTTTCCTGCTTGGCCTCTCTATCCCCAAAAAGCTGCTGAAACCTCTTAGCTTTTTTAAGAATGATTGCACCCCTCATTAGAATATGAACCGGGGGCACCGCAGGAAATATCGACAGCAACTCTCCGCCGAGTCAGCGGCTAGCGTCTATGAGCAGGAATTCACTCCAGACGAGCGCTGCTTCGAGGCCCCCTGGTTGGCAAATGCAAATCGTTGGCCGTTGTGCAAGCAAAACCTTAAGGGTACTAGTATCAGGATTTTACCTACATGCTGTAAGGAATGGATAGCCGGAGGGTCAGGAGGAATTTTCCCGATACGGGTAATTTTTTCGAGTCAGAGGTAGTCCTGATAATACTAAGTGTATTAAAACTACAGAGTTAGTGGCCCAAGAGGAGTACGCTGGGAAGCGACCAAAAGCTGGCCCTGAAACGGGACTTCGGAGGGACGGCGCTGGAGAGCCTCGGTGGCGGAAAGATGAACCACGTCAGGGTTGTTGTTGGTCTCAGAAACGTGGGCAAGGATCAAAAAGCGGGCGCGGCCGTCAAAAGCGTCTCCGTCGGCCAGGTATTCGCTGACGATGTGGTTGGAAAGATGACCGGTGCGGCTCATGACGCGCTGCTTGACGTACCAAGGGTAAGGGCCGACTTTGAGCATTTCCAGGTCGTGATTGGACTCGAGAATGAGGCAATCGGCGTCGCGGAGATGGAATTTCACCAGTTCGGTGAGGTAGCCGAGGTCGGTGACGATGGCGACTTTGACGCCGTTGGCGCGAAAGGTGTAGCCGACGGGATCGGCGGCGTCGTGCGGAACGGCGAAGGGAGACACTTCAATGTCGCCAATGGTGAACTTTTCGCCGGCGCGGATGTGCTCGACGCGATCGAGCTTCTTTGTGGAGGCTTCGGGCAAAACGCGGAGGATTTCGGCGTAAGTCCCTTCGGTGAGATAGGCGGTGGCGCGCCAGTGAGCGAGAAGCTGCGGAAGACCGCTGGCGTGGTCGGTGTGTTCGTGGGAAATGAGGATGCCGTCGACGCGTTCGGGGGATTTTTCGAGGGCGGCGAGGCGACGAAAAGTTTCCTTGCGGCCAAGGCCAGCGTCGATGAGGAGGCAGGTACGCTCGGTTTCCAGCAATGTGGCATTGCCCGAACTGCCGGACGCCAAGATGGAGACTCGGAAGCTGATAGGCCCTCGCGAGCCGCGCGCGTTTGCGATGCGGTGAACTGCGCGACCTGCGATGAATGATGACAAAGAGGAGAAAGTTCGTCAACGGAATAGCGCGGGAAAATGCAAGAAAGTGACAATCCGGCGCGAGAATCGCGGCTTCAGCAGGAGAGGTGGGCGGGGCGGAGGTGGAAGCCGTTCAAGTTGCCGAGAATGGCCGCGGCGACGCGGGAGGGCTGGAACATCCCGTTGGCGAGCTGCTGAATTTCTTCTGCGGTGACGGCTTCCATGGCGGCGATGCGGTCCTCGGGCGAAGTGTAGCGGCCGAAATAGAGGAACTGGCGCGCGAGATCGGACATGCGCGAGCCGGTGGATTCGAGAGAGAGAAGCGTGCCGCCCTTCAGATTGGCTTTGCAGCGGCGCAGCTCTTCGGCGGTGACGCCGTTTTCCTTCAGGTCGCGCAATTCCTTGGTAACAGAGTTGATGAGGCGCTCGGTGGTTTCGAGGCTGGTGCCAGCGTAAATGGTTAGCATGCCGGCGTCGCGATAGTGATTCGTGTCACTAAAAATGGCGTACGCGAGGCCCTGTTTTTCGCGGATGTTTTGGAAGAGGCGCGAGGACATGCCGCTGCCGAGGAGATTATTGAGCAGAGAAGCGGCGTAGCGGCGCGGATCGGTCATGGAGCAGGCGGGGACGCCGATGCAGATGTGCACCTGCTCGAGCTCGCGCTTGGAGCGTGAGGCGAGTTCGGCGAGCGGCGCGGGAGGTGCTTCGGCGCGGGCGTTCGCAGCGGGCGCGGCAGGCGCTCGATTGCCGAAACGCGGGGCGACCAGATCGAGAATTTGCTGGTGCGAAATGTTTCCGGCGGCAGTGATGACGATGTTGTCGGGCGCGTACCAACGGCTGAAGGCGGAGGTGATGGCGGCACGGTCGAAACTGCCAACGGTTTCGGAGGTTCCGAGAATGGGGCGGCCGAGGGGATGATGGCCCCAAAGATTCTGGGAGAACATTTCGTAGACGAGATCCTCGGGGTTGTCCTCGACCATGCGAATTTCCTCGAGGATGACGGAGCGCTCGCGCGCGATTTCGTCTTCGGGGAATAGCGGGTCGAGGACCATGTCGGTCAAAACGTCGAAGATCGCTTCGAGATGCTCGTCGAGGACGCGGGTGTTGAAGCAGACCATTTCCTTGGCGGTGAAGGCGTCGACCATGCCGCCGAGGGAATCGACTTCGCGGGCGATGGCTTCGGCGGTGCGGCGCGAAGTGCCCTTGAATACCATATGCTCGATGAAATGGGAGATGCCGCCGAGCTCGGGCGTTTCGCTGCGCGAGCCGGTTTTTATCCAGATGCCCGCAGAAACGGAACGGACATGCGGCATCGGCTCGGTGACAACGATGAGACCGTTGGGCAGCGTGGTTTGTTCGACGCGGCGATTTTCAACAACCATCGGCCTTCTTTCGTAAGCGCTTGACTGAGCGCAGCTCAAGTGCGCGGTTCAGAATGAATCAGTGAAATGGCGAGAGAAAGCAACACGACTTCGACCGGCGAATCCCGGCGCTAGAAAAGTTTCTCGTCAGGACTGAGTTTGCCGTATTCGCTGGAGTAATACAAGGGAACGTCGGAGTAGGTGCCTTTATCAATGGAGTAAATTTCGCAACTGGAATAGGGATGGGAATAGACATGGATGCTGGTGGCGCGCTGATTGAATTCGGGGAGGTTCAAAACCTGGTGGACGGGCTCTTCGCGCTGGACGGTGCCGGGGTGATCGTAATCCATATCGTAGGAAACGCTCGGAGAGAGGCGACAGGTGCCGCGCGACGGGTCCTGATTTTCGATGCGAAAATTCTGGACGCGCAATTTGCCGATGGGCACGGCCATCCAGCAATTTTGTCCGCGATGATTGTGGACGCGGCTGACCTGGCCAACTTCCCAGCAGATGGCCATGACTTCGAAGAGGTCACACTTGAAGATGAGATTCCGGGTGTAGTGGCTTTTGGCGTAAAAAAGATAAGGCTTGAGCGTGTCGACGCGGATTTGATTTTGCTGAAGATATTTCTCAATTTTCGAAAGCGTGAAATCGTCGCGATGAACGGCGGAAAGGCCGCTCACCCATTCGTCGATTGCCATTTGCGCCATAGAAGCCTCCTGCGAGCCGCCAGCGGTGCGGCAAAACGAAAGTATAGCGCCGGAGCGGGCGATTGGCGGTGAAAAATGTGTTTCGCTCGCGTGCTATCATGAATGAAATGGAAGCGGCGGTAACGAAATTGCAAATCATGAGTGATGGCGCGCCTTTGATCGGCAAATCCCTGGACGAATTGAAGGAGCTAGCTGTGTGTCTGGGCGAGCCGAGCTATCGCGGGGCGCAGATTTACCGCGAATTGTACGCGCGGCGGCAGACGCAGATCGAAAAGATGACGGCGCTGCCGACGGAGATGCGCCGGAGGCTCGAAGAGAATTCGCGCGTGGGGCTGCCGGAGATTCTGCGGCGGCATCGGTCGGCGGACGGAACGGTGCGATACGTTCTGCGGTGGGCGGGAACGAGTGAGGCAACGGGCGGCGAGCGCGCGGTGAAAGTGGCGACGATTGAAACGGTGTTCATGCCGGAGGAGAAGCGGCAGACGATTTGCGTGTCGACGCAGGAAGGCTGCGCGGTGAATTGCCAATTTTGCCTGACCGCGACGCTGGGATTGCTGCGGAATTTGACCGCGGGAGAAATTGTCGGGCAGATTCTGGTGGTGCTCGAAGACAATCGCGAGGCGCTGAAGCCGCAAACGAACGTGGTGTTGATGGGGCAGGGCGAGCCGCTGTTGAATTACGACGAGGCGATGAAGGCGCTGGGGATTATTCTGGACGCGAAAGGTGTAGGGATTTCGCCGAAGCATGCGACGCTTTCGACGAGCGGGATTATTCCGGGAATTGAAAAGCTGGCTACGGAAAAAGTGCGGCCGAAGCTGGCGATTTCGCTGAACGCGTCGACGGACGAGCAGCGCGAGAAGATCATGCCGATCAACCGGAAATATCCGCTCGCGAAGCTGCTGGAGGCTTGCCGAAATTATCCGCTGCGGCCGTGGGAGCATTTGACGTTCGAATACGTGCTGCTGGGCGGATACAACGACAGCGTCGAAGATGCGCGGCGCGTGGCGAAGCTGGTTGCAAATCTGCGCGCAAAGGTGAATTTGATTCCGTGGAATCCGGGGGAACTGCCTTACCGGCCGCCAGACGCGGAGCGGACAGAAGCGTTCCGGAAGTGTTTGGTGGACAAGGGTGTGCGCGCGTTCGTGCGGTATTCGCGCGGGCAAGACGTGATGGCGGCGTGCGGGCAATTGGCGCTGGTGGAGAGCGCGGCAAAAGCTTGAATTTAGCCAACGCGGCGCACGGCTAGACAATTCCGATGGCGGAGATCATACGGCCGGGGCGCTGCTCGCGGCGATAACTGAAGAAAAGATCAAGCCGGCATGAGGTGCAGAGATCCGAGATGAAAATATTCTTCGGTGAAACACCCGTTTCGATGAGAAGAGCACCGTTCGCCGCTTTCAAATCCAAATAACAGCGCGGAGGAAGAGATTCGTGGCCCGGCGGCATCATGGTGAGCCAGGGAAGCGGGTTGGGGTCTTCTCCAGAGGCAAGCGCGTCGAAGGGGCCATCGAACCAGGATTCCGCGCCAGGAAATTGCGCGGCGAATTCTTTCACGACGTCGGGGCCCACTTCGTAGCAGCATTGGCTAATGCCGGGGCCGATGGCGGCGAGCACATCCGCGGGACGGGTGGAAAATTCCATTTGCATGCGACCGAGCATTTTTGCGGCGATGCGCGCGAGCGTGCCGCGCCATCCGCCATGAATGGCGGCGACGGCGCGATGACGCGGATCGACCAGCAAAATTGGGATGCAGTCGGCGGTTTGGATGGCGAGGAGCACGCCGGGCGCGGAGGTGGCTAGAGCGTCGCCTTTCGGAGACGCGGCGGGTGGAGCGGAGATGACGTGGGTGATGTCGGAGTGGATTTGCTGCAAGGTGATGAGCGGCATGTTTGCCTGACCGAGGGCATTCACGAAGCGGTGGCGATTCTCGTCGACGCGGTCGCGGCGGTCCCAATCGGTATAGCCGAGGTTCAGAACTTTTTCAGTGCGCGCGCGGCCCGCTTGCTGCGATTCGAGAACACTGACGCCGCCGGGGCGCGTGCTGAAGCCGTGAACGAGCCAGTCGAGTTTAGCGAGCGGAAGAAGTTCGAGAATTTGCAGGCCCGCGGCGGGGCGAAGGCGCCAGGGCGGCGCGACGGAGATTGCGGCGGCGCGTTTGCTTTGCGTGCTTCTTTTGACGCGAGATTTGGCGTGGGTTACGGGCACGGCTTTCCCATTATAATGCACGCGCGGATCGTCGGGCGAGGGATGCGGAGCGCGAAAACAAAATGATCGTCGGGATTGGCGCGGACATTGCGGAGATCGATCGCATTGCGGCGGCGATCGAGCGATTTGGGCAGGCGTTTCTAGAGCGCGTGTTCACGGCCGAGGAGATCCGCTACTGCGAGCGACACAAGGCGAAGTTCGAGCGCTATGCGGCGCGATTTGCGGCAAAAGAAGCGGCGATGAAGGCGCTGGGGACGGGATGGCGGCGCGGGGTGCGCTGGCGCGACATTGAAGTGCGCAACGCGGCGAGCGGCAAGCCGGGAATTTATTTTGCAGGCGAAGCCGCGAACCATGCGGCGCGGCTGGGCGCGCGACATTCTCATCTGTCGATTACGCACAGCGGGAATCTGGCGTTCGCGCAGGTGATTTTGGAAAATTAGGATGCGACGGCCGCGAGGGAAGCGGCGTCCGCGGGGATGGTCACGTCCAGCCAGCGATTGCGCGGCCACGAGCCGGCGACGCGCACGTTCAAATAGTTGCCGGTGATTGCGCCGGTCCAGTCGTTGCCTCGGCGATCCAGAGTGAGGGCGCGAGTTTTCCTGCCTTGCTGGGAAGCATGAAATTCCTGTGATTTTTCCTGCGCGAGTGCTCGAAGCTGGCGGGCGCGCGCGTGGATGGCGTGCGCGGGAACGGCGCCGACGAGATTTTCAGCCTCGGTGCCGGGGCGCGGGGAAAAAGAAAAAACGTGCAGATAGCTGAGCGGCAATTGTGAAATGAAATTCACGGTGGCGGCGTGATCTTCGGCGGTCTCGCCGGGGAAGCCGACGATCACGTCGGCGCCGATGGCGGCGTGCGGAATGGATTCGCGAATGAGTTCGACACGGCGAGCGTAGTGCGCAACGCGGTACCAGCGATGCATGGCGCGCAGGATGCGGTCGGAGCCGGATTGGAGGGGCAAGTGGAAATGCGGGGCGATGCGGGGCTGCGCCGCGACAAGCTCGACAAAATCCTGGGTGACATCGATGGGCTCGATAGAACTGAGGCGCAGGCTCGGGAGATGGGTTTCGTCGATGATTTTGCGGACCAGAGCGTGGAGCGAAATGCGCGGCGCGAGATCGCGGCCGTAATTTCCGAGGTCGATGCCGCTCAACACGATTTCCTGCGCGCCGGTTTGGGCGAGACGGCCCACTTCGGCGAGTACGGCAGCCGGTTCAAGGCTGCGGCTTCGGCCGCGCACGAGAGGAATCACGCAATAGGCGCAGCGATGATTGCAGCCATCCTGGATCTTGAGAGTGGGGCGGGTGCGAGCATCGGCAAGGTCATCGACAGAGACATCCGTGGAATGATGCGGCACGGCGATGAGCACGGGATGCGCGGACATCTCTTCGCGAAGGATACGCGACGAAGGAAAAACTCCGCCGTCGAGCGCGGAGAGCGGAACGAAATGCGCAGCGTTGCCGGCTGCGAGTACGCTGATGGCGTGTTGATGGGAGTTGCCGACGACCCAGGAGACGCCAGGAAGAGCGGCGAGTTCTTCGGGAGCGCGCTGGGCGTAGCATCCGGTGGCGACAATGCGAGCATTGGGATTTTCACGGTGAATGCGGCGAATGGATTCGCGGGCTTCGGCGTCGGCGGCAGCCGTGACGGTGCAGGTGTTGAGGACGACGACGTCGGCAGAGGCGTCGGAATCGGCGGCGGAATAGCCGCGAGAGAGGAGACTGTGGCGAATCGCGGAGGCGTCGGCTTGGGTGGCGCGGCAGCCGAAATTTCGGATGAAGAAACTGGTCATAGAAGGACGAGAGTCATTTTAGCGCGAGACGCGCTAGAAGTTGCGCCGTAAATCGGCAAGGCTGGCCGGATGAGCCCCTACACGTCGGGATCGTAATTGAGATTCGGGGCGAGCCAGCGCTCGACTTCGCGAAGATCCATGCCCTTGCGGCGGTGGCAGCTTTCGACCTGGTCGCGATCGATTTTGCCAACGGCAAAATATTTCGAGTTGGGATGCGAGAAATAAATGCCGCAGACGGATGCGGCGGGGTACATTGCGAAATTTTCGGTGAGGCGAACGCCGACGTTCTTTTCGGCTTGCAGCAAATCGAAGAGCTGGCGCTTTTCGGTGTGATCGGGCGAGGCGGGATAGCCGGGCGCGGGACGAATGCCGCGATAACGTTCGCGAAGGATGTCGTCGTGGCTTAGTTTTTCGTCGCGGCCGAAGCCCCAGGCGTCGCGGGCGCGTTTGTGGGTGAGCTCGGCGAGCGCTTCGGCGAGGCGGTCGGCGAGGGCCTTGGACATAAGGGCGTTGTAATCGTCGTTGGCCTTCTCGAAATTTGCGACGAGCGGTTCGATGTTGATTCCGGCGGTGACGGCGAAAGCGCCGAGATAATCGGGCACGCCGGTTTCCTTGGGAGCAATGAAATCGGCCAGAGCGAGATCGGATTCGCCTTCGGGTTTGGCGATTTGCTGACGCAGAGTGTGGAACGTGGCGAGGAGGCGCGAGCGAGATTCGTCAGAGTAAATTTCGATATCTTCGAGGACGCTATTCGCGGGGAAAAAGCCAAAGACGGCACGAGCGACGAGCAGATTTTCCTGGACGATGTGCGCGAGGAGCTGCTGCGCGTCGTCGAAAAGCTCTTTGGCTTTGGGACCGACTTCGGGCTGCTCGAAGATGCGCGGGTAGATTCCGCGGAGTTCCCAAGCGTGGAAGAAGGGAGTCCAGTCGATGTACGGGACAACGTCCGCGAGCGGCACCGGAGCGCAGACGCGAACGCCGATGAAGGATGGGCGCGGCGGAGCGTAAGCGGCCCAATCGAAGACGGGCTTGTGGGCGCGGGCTTCGGCAAATGAGCGCAGAGATTGCGTTTGCGGTCCACGATGCTTTTCGCGGGTTTTTTCCTGCTCGGCGTGATTTGCCTTCACGAAATTATTTTTCAAATCGTCGCTGAGCAGGCTGCCTACGACGCCAACGGCGCGCGAGGCGTCCTGCACATGAATCACCGGCTGGCGATACATGGGCGCGATCTTCACAGCGGTGTGAATGCGGCTGGTGGTGGCTCCGCCGATGAGCAGCGGGACTTCGAAATTTTCGCGCTGCATTTCCTTGGCGACGTGGGACATTTCTTCGAGAGAAGGAGTGATCAGACCACTCAAGCCGACGAGGTCAGCTTTCTTCTCGCGCGCGGCGGCGAGAATTTTGTCGCTGGGGACCATGACGCCGAGGTCGATCACTTCGTAATTGTTGCAGCCGAGGACCACGCCGACGATGTTTTTGCCGATGTCGTGGACGTCGCCTTTCACGGTGGCCAAGAGGATGCGGCCCTTGATCTGGCCGCCGCCATTGGCCCGCTTCTCTTCCTCCATGAAGGGCTGCAGGTAGGCGACGGATTTTTTCATGACGCGCGCGCTCTTGACCACTTGCGGAAGGAACATTCTGCCTGAACCGAAGAGGTCGCCGACGACGTTCATGGCGTCCATGAGTGGACCTTCGATGACGGCAATGGGCTTGCGGTATTTCTTGCGGGCTTCTTCGGTGTCGACTTCGATGAAATCGACGATCCCCTTAAGGAGCGCGTGCTTGAGGCGTTCTTCGACGGAACCCTGACGCCACACGGTTTCTTCGACCGGGGCCTTGCCCTTCTGCTTGACGGAATCGGCGAAGGCCAGAAGACGCTCGGTCGAGTCAGGACGGCGGTTCAGCAGCACGTCTTCGACGAGCTCGAGCAGATCCTTGGGAATTTCCTCGTAGATGGCGAGCTGGCCGGCGTTGACGATGCCCATATCCATCCCAGCCTGAATGGCATGGTAGAGAAACGCGGAGTGCATAGCTTCGCGAACAACATTGTTGCCGCGAAATGAGAAGGAGATGTTGCTGACGCCACCCGAGATTTTGACGCGCGGAAAACGGGCTTTGATCTGGCGCGCGGCTTCGATGAAATTCACGGCGTAGTTGTTGTGCTCTTCCATGCCGGTGGCGACGGTCAAGATGTTGGGGTCGAAAATGATGTCCTCGGGAGGGACGCCGACCTCCTCGGTAAGGATTTTGTAGGAGCGCGCACAGATTTCGAGCTTGCGCTCGACGGTATCGGCCTGACCTCTTTCGTCGAAGGCCATGACGACCATGCCGGCGCCGTAACGACGAATGAGGCGAGCGCGTTCTTTGAAAGCTTCGGCGCCTTCCTTCAGGCTGATGGAATTGACGATGCCCTTGCCCTGAACGCATTTGAGGCCGGCTTCGATGACGCTCCATTTGGAGCTGTCGATCATGATGGGAACGCGGGCGATATCGGGCTCGGAGGCAACGTAGTTGAGAAAAGTGGTCATGGCCTGCTCGGAATCGAGCATGGCTTCGTCCATGTTGACGTCGATGATTTGCGCGCCGCCTTCGACTTGCTGGCGGGCGATGGGGAGGGCCTGCTCATACCTGCCGTCGAGGATCAGTTTCGAAAATTTTGGCGAGCCGGTGACGTTGGTGCGCTCGCCGATGTTGACGAAATTGGTGTCAGGGCGAATGACGAGGGGTTCGAGGCCGCTGAAGCGCGTGTAAGGCTCGGGCTTGGAAAGAACGTGGGGCTTGAGGCCCTTGACGGCGGCGGCGATGGCGCGAATGTGCGCGGGCGTGGAGCCGCAGCAGCCCCCGGCGATGTTGAGCCAGCCATTCGCGGCAAAATCGCGCAGATCGGCGGCCATTCTTTCCGGCGTTTCGTCGAAGCCACCGAAGGCGTTGGGGAGGCCGGCGTTCGGATAGCAACTGATGTAAATCGGCGCGACGCGCGAAAGCTCTTCGACGTAAGGGCGCATCTGTTTGGCGCCGAGGGCGCAGTTGATGCCGACGCTCAGGAGATTCATGTGCGAAACGGAGACCCAAAAGGCGGCGACGGTCTGGCCGGAGAGCGTACGGCCACTCTTGTCGACGATGGTGACGGAAACCATCACCGGTAGGCGCACGCCGGATTTGTCGAAGACTTCCTCGATGGCAAAAAGCGCGGCTTTTGCATTAAGGGTATCGAAGATGGTTTCGACCAGCAGGACGTCGACGCCGCCGTCGATGAGGCCGCGGACCTGCTCGGCGTAGGCAACGCGGAACTGGTCAAAGGTGGCGGCGCGGGATGCAGGGCTGTTGACGTCCTGGGACATGGAGGCAGTGCGGCTGGTGGGGCCGATGGCGCCGGCGATGAAACGCGGGCCGGCACCGGAATTTTCCGCGAGAAAGCGTTCGACGGCGCGGCGCGCGATTTGCGCCGCGGCTTTGTTCAGGTCGTACACGCGATCGTGCAAGCCGTATTCGGCCATGGAAATGGCCGTGGAGTTGAAGGTGTTGGTCTCGATGATATCGGCGCCGGCCTCAAGGTATTCGCGGTGGATGGAAGCGATGATTTGGGGCTGGGTGATGTTCAGAACGTCATTGTTGAGGCGCAAATCGCGGGGATGGCGGGCGAATTCCTTGCCGCGATAATCGGCCTCGGAGAGATTGCGCGCCTGGATCATCGTACCCATCGCTCCGTCAAGGATGACGATGCGCTGGTTGAGCAGCGCCTTAAGCTCGGCGGCGCGATTGGATGGTGTGGTCAAGGCGTTGTCTTGTGCAACCTTCCTATGCGATTGGATGTACGCCAGATGCGGCTACTTCAAGGATAGCATGGCGGTCCGGCGCACGGGCGGCTGCGCATTGAGCCGCGTGGAAAGCGATGTGAAGGGCGCGGCGGCGGCGTTTAACGGCAGCTGGGGGCAGAGCCGCCGGCGTTGGCGCGGGCAACACTGAAGCTCAGGGCGGAGTCAATCAAGCCGCCGGAGGGGTCGAACAGACGGACGCGAACGATGTGGTAGCACTGCTCGCGGCCTTGGCCAGCAAGGTAAATGGTCGCGGAGAGATCACCGTCGGGTGCTCCGGGACGGAGCTTGCCAGTTTGCGGGTACCAACGGTTGGTGAAGACGTCGGCGAGGACGTAGTCGCCGGGGGCGATGTCCCGGACGCTGGCGCGAAGGGTGGTGGCGGTGCGGTTGGTTTGGACCAGAGCATTTGATGCCGGCGCGACGATTTCAATGCGAGCAACGGGGACGGGAGCAGGAGCCGCGGGCGGGTTCTGGCGTTCGTAGATCTGGATGCGCTGGCCGAGGGTCGCGTCGGGCATGTTGACGCGGAGAACGTAGCGTGCGGAAAGCTGCGGGGCGATGGCGTGGGCCATCTGCCTGGCGTCTTCTCCAATGCCGCCGTCGAGGACGATGTAGTCGAAGAGGCCGTTCGCGACGGCGGCGGAATAGGCGGGCGCGCCGGTGGCGGAATCGTAACGAAAATAAAAAGGATCGGTGATCTGCCACTGCGGCAGGGGAGGAGAAAAGTAGTAGCGCAAGACGGTGTCGTCGACAAGAACGCGGGCGGACGAGGGCAAGCGGCCCTGGAAATAGGCGACGACGGGCTCGGTGTTTGGCCAGAAAACGAATTGATCGATGTGCCAGGCGTATCCCATCCAGCCAAAGGCAACGGCGAGGCAACTGACAAGGACTGGACCAGCGATCTTGTAGGACACTGAACCGGTGCGGCGCAGGAGCGACAGCAGACCTTGCATGGCTAGGGGAACGAGAAACAGAAAAGAGTAGTTGACGTGCTTCCAGTAGTCGTAGTCGGCGCGGGAGACGATTTGGAAGAGCGGCATGAGGGCCGCGCCGCACCAGACGAGAGCGAGTTTCCAACGGCCGACTTCGGCGTAGGAAAACCAAGCAGCGAAGGCGAGCACAGCGAGAATCCAAAAATCCCAACGATGGGTGAAATAGATTTGCAAGGCGCCCGCGCCGGGGGCCTTCAGCGAACCGTACGCGCTGCCGTAGCGCAAAAGCGCGCGGAGGGCTTCGCGGTAATAGTCCGCATAGGCGGCGCATAGAACAACGAGAGGCAGGAAGAAACCGAGGATGGCGCGGCGGCCCTTGAAAAGAGCCAAGATCACCAGAAACAGAAAATAAATAGCGATCAGGTATTTGCAGAGAAATGCGGCGAACATGAAAAGAGCCGCCGCGAACCACGCGGACCAGGACTGTTCTTTTTCTTTTTGCCAAGCGCAGACGAAGAGCCAGAGGCCGATGGAGAAAAAGAACAGCGAGCCGATGTCGCGAGTGGCGATGCGCGAAACGAGAATCGCGGGCCCGAGGAAAGCGAATATAAGAGCCGAAGCGAGGCCCACGGCGGGAGAAAAAAGGCGCCTGGCGAAACCGTAGACGGCGCAGACGAGGCCCGCGCCCATGGCCGCCGCGAGTTCGCGAACGCCGACCAGACCGGCAATGCGGTCGGCCACGGCGGCGAGCATCGGCCACAGATACCAGCCGAAGCTGAAATTCAGGGGGTGGTCGATCGGCGGCTGGAAATGGCGCGAGAGAAACATGCGGCCGTAGAGGACGTAGATCGATTCGTCCATGTAGGCGCTGGAATAGTGGGGATCGCGCGCGCGGAGATACCAGGCGACGGCGACGATGGCGAAGAGCGGCCATTGAAGTTCGCGCAGGGAACTCCAAATAAATGAGGGGTCGAGGTAGGACGGAAAGCGGCGCCGTGCGGGCGCGACGAATGAATGCCTGCCGCGCGGCTCCTGCGGCGAGAAAAGGCTTGAAGTAGGCACGCTAGAAGTAATGCCGCCAGGATACGAAAAACAGATGGCGATGGAAGGCGTTGTAGGTGTTCAGATAGTCGTAGCCGAGGCGCAGCTCGTCGTTGGTGGTCATGGTCCAAGTGAGATGGGTAGAGAACGTGGACGCAAATTGCGGCGTTGAAAATGAAGTGTAAAACGTTTGCGCGTTCTGCACGCCGGCGAAGCCGCCGAGATCCCACTTGGCGTGCGAGCCGAAATTGCCGGAGAAGAGCAACTGGCCGTAGTTCAGCAGGTATTCAGTGGGGCTGTAATAGCCTCCGGTGACGCGGGGCGGCTGGCCATCTCCCGGAACGAATTCCGCGTCATGATCGAAACTGACGTAGCTGAAGCCATAGCCGATGCGAATGTAGGGATGGTCGCCGCGGATGGATTTGCCCAGGTTGCCGTCAAAGCCCCAGCGGCGGTTCGAGGCGAGATTCTGGCCGGTGTAGACGCCATCGGTGTAGTCGAGCGAAACGTCGTAATGATGCTGGGAACTGGAATAGCTGCCGCCGATGGTGGCGAGATTGGTTTCGACTTGCCCGACGAAAACTCCATCCACATCGGCGCCGAGAGTGGAAACGAGAGTTTCTTGATCGGATTGGCGATCGAATCCCATCTGGAGCTTGAACGAGGGGCGTACGGTGAAGGTGCTATCAAACGCGCCCTCGATTTGGCCGGGGACGCCGGGATAGGTGCGGCCAGCAACTTGCAGATGCGTCGCGACGGTGTCTGACGGCTGGGAATCGAGCATCAACGCATAGTAATTCGAATCGAAGTCTCCGCCGGTGGTGCGATAGCGGAACGGCTGATAGAGCGCACTGAGACGATTTTGCGAACCAAGTGGAGTCGAGACAAGCGCGTCGGCAGAATCGTAGTCGAGGAGTTCGCCGTCGCGGCGCAAAGCGTATCCGAGTTCGACGTAAGTGCCGAGAGCGTGATCGACTTCGCGCTTGAGGTCTGTGTAATCCGGCGTATCCATACCCTGGATCTGAGCTAAATCGCTTTTTGCCTCGGCGTAATGTCCCATATCGTATTCGACCTCGGCAAGCTCAAGAGTGGCGGCGGGGTCGCTTCCGTCGAGCGCGTGGGCCTGCTGCGCGAGATTGAGAGCCTGGCGGTAATCGCCGCGCCAACCATAAATCTG
Organism: uncultured Acidobacteriota bacterium; assembly: GCA_963811805.1. GTDB lineage: Bacteria > Acidobacteriota > Terriglobia > Acidiferrales > UBA7541 > DAHUXN01. Next base: position 783,963 of record CAWESU010000001.1, read on the forward strand.
AGCTTCGCCACGAAGAGCGGCAACGTCATTGGGGTCGAAGGACAAAATTTGGGAGTAAATGTCCATGGCCTGCGAGGAGTGGCCACTCCAGGAGAGCAACTGCGCTTCGCCCGAAAGAGCGCGCACGTTGTGGGGGTCTTGCGCGAGAGCTTTCTTGTAGCAATCCATGGCTGCGGGGCGCGTGGCGCGGTTCCAGGAAAGCATTTCGGCGTAGGCCATCAGCAAATCCATATCACTTGGGGACTCGCGAAGAGCTTGCTGAAAAACTTGGACGGCTTCAGGGCGAGTGGCGGCGTTCCAACTGAGCACCTGCGCGTAGTATTTCTGATACGAGAGATTCGAAGGATCGAGCTCGGTGGCGTGCTTCAGGAGGGCGAGAGCCCGGTCACGATTGCCGGTCTGCCAGCTTTCCATCTGGCCGAGCTGAAACACGCGCGCGGCGTCGTTGGGCTGGATCTGGTCGAGATGCTGGAGCGAGCCGACGGCGTCGCGCCAGTGGCCTTCGGCGACGAGCGCGTCGATTAAGCCCCGCAGGGCGTCAACGTTATCCGGATCTGCCTTCAGGACCTGCTGAAATAGCTGGACGGCACGGTCGAGATTACCAGCCGCGGCTTGAGCTTTGGCGTCATCGAGAGTGGAGTTCTGCGGTGTGGCGCTAGCGCGGCCAAAGGGCAGCAAGCTCAGAGTGAAAATCAGCGCAGCGAGGACGGCGGAGCGCTTCACGTCTGCGCTCCTCGGGCTTGGCTGCGGCGGGTCATGCTCAAGATGCTTCCATGTCGGGGCGCCACCTCCCAGAACAGATGCTTGGAGATGGCATCCTGGTCGGCTGGGTCAATCTGCTCAAAAACGAGGCCGCTCGAAACGCGCTTGTTCTCTCCCTTGAAGAACTCAACATTCCTGACGACGCGGGCATGGGCATGGATGGTCTTGATGGGAAGGCTCAACTCGACGGCCAGAATGGTTCCCTGGGGAACGGCATCTTTTTGCGTGATGGAAAATCCGTTACGATTGAGATTGCGGGCAAAACCGCGACCGACAACGTGACCGCCGACCTCGGCGTTGTAGCCAAAGAGCACGGGAACGTCTAGGTGGCTGGGGAAGCGATAGGTCGCGCGCAACTCTTTGTGGCGAAAAGCGCGCCAGATGACCGGCACGAGGAGAAAGATATAAAAAATCGCGCAGAGGATGTTCACGACGAGCGCCCAGAAATAATATCCCTCGGGCGTAGTGTGCGCGATTTTCCAGGAGCCAAATCCGAGAGCGACGAGCACGCCGATCAAGAGCAAGCTTTGCAGCCACACTTCGGTCCAGCGCGCGGAGGTGTCGCGGGTCTTCGGTGTGACCTGGAAGGGCACTTCCTTGCGGAAAAGGCCGGTACTGGTGGCCATTAAGACCGGCATCTTGATGAGATTGAATTCCTCGCTGAGCCAGAAGCCTCCGAAACCGCCTTGCAGAGAAGCGGTCGAGAAGATGTTCAGAAGAAAATAGGGAAGGAAATAGATGGCAAATATTCTCGGGACCGCGATCAGGGGGAAAATGCCGGCGATCAGGCAAAAAATGGGCGTCGCGATGTAAATGAACTTTTGAAAACTCATCCAATAGAAATAGAAGGAAGCGAAATAGTTCAGGCGCTGTCCGAAACTCAGGCCGCGCCCGAAAAGCGGATTTTCCTTGCGCAGGACTTGCATGGCGCCCTGGCCCCAGCGATTCCACTGGGTGGCGAAACCGCGATAGGTCTGGGGAGCCAGGCCGCGAGCGACGGTGTGATTGTAGTATTCGACCTTCCACCCTTTCTTCTGTAGGCGCAGGCCGGTGTGCATGTCCTCGGTAATGCTTTCGGTGGCGAAGCCTCCGACTTCGTCCAGAGCCGCGCGGCGCAACATGGCGGGACTACCGCAGTAGAACGTGGCGTTGTAGCCGTCCTTGCCGGGCTGAATAACGCTGAAGAAAAGCTCCTGTTGCTGCCAGCCTCGTTCTTTTTCCACGTGCATGCGATGCTGAAAAGAATCGAGATTGTAGAAATCCTGGGTAGTCTGCACGACGCCGACCTTGGGATCTTCAAAAAAGCCGATGAGCTCGCCGATGAGACCGGGCATGGGCACGTGGTCGGCATCCAGGGTGACAATGAATTCACCCTGCGTTTGGCGTAGGGCGTTGTTCAGATTCCCGGCCTTGGCGCCAGTGCGATCTTTTCGGGAAATGTATTCGCAATCGAGCTCGCGAGCAAGCTCAGCGACTTCGGGGCGGTCACCGTCGTCGAGAACGTAGGTTTTGTGCGGATATTCGATACTGACAGTGCACAGGACGGTCTCGCGGAGAAGGCTGACTGGTTCGTTGTACGTGGTTATGAAGACGTCCACCGAGCGGCCGAGAATGACTGGCCGGGGGGAACGGCAGGTCGGTTTCCAGGTGGTAATGTAGAAAAGAGCGGCCTCGATGAAATTGAGCATCTCGGCGACTAAGAAGATGTAAAAGAACCATTTGGCGGCGGGATTCATGGTTGAAGTCGCGCGCCAATAGAAATACCGGATGGTGAAAATGACCGTGGCGATGATAAGCGCACGAATGGCCCAAAGGCGGGCTCCAGGCTTGAGAGCGCGCCTAGGCGCAGGCTGGGCTGGCGGTGGTGCTTGGGCCACTAGACTCATAGATTTGGATCACAAGACATAACAAGATTTTTTAGCAAGGTTTGACGAACAGCCGCAATGTACATTCAGGCGTCTTTCTTATCCCCCAGAAGTACCGGTACTGGCCAAACGGCCAGGGCAAGGATAGTGGGAGCACGCAGAGATCCTTTCCCCAAACGGGAAGGATGGACGGTGCTCGACGCTCAGTTTCACGTTTGACTTGCCATTCGTCTTCCAACTCGCGAGCCCTGTGGCCAATGCCTGACAGATTTGCTGGGAGGAGAAGCAATTCTAATCAAAAAGGCGTGGAAACGGCAAGTAAAACTCAGTTGGAAAGCTGGCCTTCCGGGAAGCGGATAACAATGAGGTCGGCACGGCGCCGAAGCCGTGCTTGGCCAGGAAATCCGAGACGTGGAGTTTTACGCTGCGCTCGGAAATGTTAAGCTGGCTGCAATTCCCTTCTTGAATCAGGGATATCCTCGCTTCGCTGCCGTTGGCGGCGTCAGTGTTAGTTGAATGCCGAGAGTCTGCAGGATAGTCAAGACCTTGCCGATTTCGGCGGTTTCTTTGCCCTTTTCGAGTTCTACGATGAATCGTAGGCCAGTGCCCGAGGTCAGGGCGAGCGCCTTTTGCGTCACGCTGAGGCCCTTACGGGTCTCGCGGACCAGCCTGCCAATGTCCTGTGGTGTATATTTCAAGTTCTTGACCCCATTCAAACAAAGTTCCCGTACGGGAACATGGCATGTTTCCACCTCCACGCATTCCTGCCCTCCAGAATTTAAGTTTCTTGCCGCCTTGAAGTTACAACCCGATTTTGTGTAAGTCAGCCCTTGGCTGCTGCATTGTGGTGCATACTGTCACGCTTCCCTAAGCTCTCGCTCCCGTGGTGCAAACACGCTGGTGAGCATCCTCTTGGATCTTGTTCTTCGTTCCTGCAGCAGACGGCACAGGATCATTGGGTCTGCGACTTGACTGGACGACTCTGTTTTGCTTCTCAGTCTGCTTGGAGCTCTTTCTTGAGGTGAAAAATTGAACTAATGGCGGTTTGCCTTCCAGCTTTCGCTGGCGCTCCACTTGCCGCATCAACTGAAAGATCTCTTCATTCGTCAGGGGTTCATCGGATAGCCAGCGGTTCAATTCCTCTTCGAAATAAGCCTCGTCGAACTCCTCCAGCTTGCGCATTTCCAACATGAATTGCAGATTGATCATCGAGCGCCGCCGTTCGAGACCCGCCATGGATTTGTGATACGTCTCCATGAACAGTTTGGGAGACTTCTTCAGGCGTTGAACTCCGCGGACCGCTTCGTCAATCCCATGGTTCACCAAATACAGTGCTTCATACAGATGCGCTTTCTCCATGACCAAACGTCCTTTCGGCGGCCAGCGGCCCGCAAATTCGGAGGTTAATCAGGCGTATCGAGTCCTGTCTCCTCGATACAGTTGAGAGCGGACGCGATAAGACAAACGAATTCAGTCGGGAGGGACCAAGGCGGGGGATGCGCGACGCGCCTAGGAGTTAAGCGCGAGACCGAAGCGAAACGCAGATTGACTGGTTGCACCCACGGGGCGAACCCGATACTTTCTATTACAGCCATAGTTGCCTCTTAACCAGGCGACTGGGTCAGGGGCGCGTTGGTGCTAGTAACACTTGCGCGTCCCGCTTTCGATGCGCTCCGATGTAACCTTTATGCTTGAAGCGCACCAAGCACAAGGCTAACCGCTTGAAGGAAGATTGTCAAGGGCTGTTTATTGGCAGAACTGGACGCGACTCGGTAGAATCTACTCATGGATCCAAATCTGATTTCCAAAGTCATGCAAGAGATGGGTCGCAAGGGTGGCAAGAAGGGCGGAAAAAAGGGAGCGAGAATGAGGGCAGAGAGTTTGACGCCCGAACAGCGGAGTCAGATTGCCCGAAAAGCAGCAAAGAGTCGATGGGCCAAAGCAAAGAAGGAAGGCAAAAAGTCCTAAAGTGCGAGGAGTAGCCGAAAGACTGTTGAATTTGCCCTAACTCCTCAAAGGCTCCGTCCCTTCACTTAGGATACTTAGGTATTGTCGATAGCTAGGGCCTCCGGTCTTCGCCTGCTTGACCGCGTTACAAGCCGCAATTTCCTGGCCACAAACACGTACTGATGGGGTACGACTAGTTGATCTCACGGCACGACAGCGAGAAGTTGCAAAACGGAGAATCCCGCCGCATCGGCGGCCTCAGCCAAACGAAAATCGCCACAAATGAAGCTCCTCTTTGACGGGTGTTGTTGGCACCAGATCAACGAGGCCGCGAGTTGCAGGCTATCGGCAGCACGCAAAGAATGCTTATCCAACAACTCGGTCGCCAACTGGCGAAGTTGATCGTCCGGAACGACCTCCCTCCAACCGTCGGTCAGCAATCGCAGACGAGCCACTGCGCCTTGTTTCTCGAGATCAGTGATTGCCTTATCACGATGAAGTCGACAAATCGAGCTATGTACCTCGACGGGGCTCCCCCACCAGACGACCGGAGCGAATTTCCTTAGATAGATCTGCGCTTGGCGGCTCGCAGCTTCGTGGATACACAAAGGGACCAATGCGATGGCATCCCAAAACGCAGTTGTTCTCTTCACCGTCCTTCCTGTCGCTCGGCGGTGATAGCTTGAATCGCCTTGTTTCCCTTAACTGTGCCTGTGGGAACCCTCAAAAGCTCTCTTAAATCCAGCCGAACCCTGGGGAGTCGCAGTTTTCCTGTGGCGACCAGGGTCAGTTCCTGAGCGTCCGCATCTTCCGCAGCGAAGGGTACCAGTTTGGCGACGGGAAGGTTCCTTTCCCGGATCACGACTTCTTCTCCGCTTTTTGCAAATGTGAGGTACTTGCTTAGCTGGTCTTTCAGTTTTGCGACATTCACGGCGCGCATCGGATCTCCATTCTCATGGCTATTATAGCCGTGATGAGCCATGGACGGCAAGGGTTTAGGTCAGCCAGAAATAAGCAGCCCGGGAACTTGTTTGCGATTCGGCTACCAGGAGTAATTCCACGTTCCCTCTGGTGGCCCATGAGCGTATTGAGTCCAGACAACGAACCTGGTTCCAAGCTAAAATCGACTCGATGGCACCAGTCGACACGTCATTCCTGGAAAATCTTCGAGAGTGCGTTTTTGTTCCTTGCGACAAGGGACGAGGTGATGATGAATTCGTCTCCGTTTGATCTGGTGACGGTCGGAGGCGGTCTAGGCGCCTCGGCTTTGGCCATATCGATGGCCAGGCGAGGCGTCCGAGTGCTGGTGCTGGAGAGAGAGCTTCAATTTCGGGATCGCGTGCGAGGCGAGGCCTTAACTCCGTGGGGCGTAGCCGAAGCAAAAAGGCTGGGCCTTGCCGACCTTCTGATGAAGACGTGCGCCAACCAGATTCTGGGAATGGATATGGGATTTGGCGTGCGCAATATCATCGAAACAACCCCACAGAAAGAGCCGGGCTTCACCTATTTTCATCCAGAGATGCAGGAAGCGTTACTGGCCGAAGCAGAGCGGGCAGGAGCCCAAGTACGCCGAGGCGTGACGGTGGTAGCGGTCGAACCCGGCGCAAACAACGCTACAGTCATTGCCCGCAACACCAAAGACGAGCGCATTCGGGCGCGGTTGGTGGTGGCCGCCGATGGCCGCAGTTCGGCGGCGCGCAAATGGGCCGGTCTTACATCGCACAAGAGCCCGCAGCCATTTCACTTTGCGGGAGTGCTTCTGACCGGAGTGAAGGAGCGACAGGATGTGATGACCTACCTGTTCAATCCGGACCTGGGATTAGTTGTGGGAATCGTGCCGCTGACGAACGGGCGATGGCGCGCCTATCTGGGCTACTCGACGGAGAATGGGCTCTTTCTGCAGGGCAACGAAAAGCTGGACGCTTTTCTGGCCGAGTCGAAGAAAATGGCGCCGAGCGTGGCTGATGCGTATGCTGACGTCAAAAGCGCAGGCCCGCTGGCAACGTTTGAAGGGACCGAGTCCTGGGTGGATCATCCGTATCGCGACGGCGTGGTATTAATCGGCGACGCCGCGGGGACCAGCGATCCCACGTTTGGGCAAGGCATGTCGATAACTTTAAGAGACGTCCGCGTATTGCGCGACGCCCTTCTCGAGCACTCCGATTGGGAAACGGCTGGCCATCATTTCGCGCGCGAGCACGATACCTATTTCCATATCACTCGCAAGGTCTGCGGCTGGCTTCGGATCCTGTTCGAGGATCCGAGCCCCGAAGCACAAGCCCTGCGACATCGCGCCATGCCACGAATTGCGGAGGATTTATCGCGCGTCCCAGATCATTTGTTGAGCGGGCCAGACATGCCGGCAGATGACACGGTGCGCGACCGCCTTTTTGGGGAATACTGACCACAGGGAATCCCGCCATGCTCTAGTCGAAGGATCGCAGGTGCCAATCCGCCCCCCGGGCAACCACGGCAGCAGCGTAGCCTGACACGGGCAAAATCTCGCGTGCCGTCCACGTCGTGCCGTCGGCATGGGCGAACATGGAAACTTGCGCCTCGGTGAGCGGCACATCAAAACCCTCTTCATGGCGGGTAAGGCCAAAGCCGCGAGCCTTGAGGTAGGCTTCTTTTCGAACCCAATGACGGAAAAAAGCTTCGGTCCGTTGACTGTCGGGATATTCGAGGAACGAAGCGAGTTCTAGGGGAGAAAAAAAACGACGCGCGATTCTCTCGTGATCGTCCTGCCGGATAACGCGCTCGATATCGACGCCGACCTCCCGGCGGCTCGCAATAGCTATGAGCGCATGATCGCCGGAGTGCGCCAAATTGAACTGGATGTCTTTGTCGTTAGAACCGGGCGTCAGAGCCGGCTTGCCATTTGGTCCGTCAGAAAATGACAGCTGCTCGGGCTGCTGAAGAGTGTAACGTGCGAGCAAAGTGCGGAGTATTCCGTGCGACGCAATGGAGCGGTCTTTGTCCACGGCGGAGCGAAAGCGCTGCGCGCGGTTCTCTTCGGCCGCTGACAGCGTGCGCCGCAGCTCAGACGGCGATTCCGAGTCGTGCCGAAGATCCACAAACCAGACGTGGACCTCCGAAGGTGTGAGAGCGAACTCTTCGTGCAAACAGCGCGACTGATATCGACTGGCCAATGGAGTTTGGAACGGTCAATCGGATTTTCCGTGTTCAGCCCAATTCGTCGTCTCGGCCTGATCCATGTAAAACTTCATCTCCTTGGCCAGTTGCTCAGCGCCTTCTTGACGGAACATCCCGGCGTGGTTGCCGGGGATCTCCACAGTCTTATTCCAGCCCGTCAACAGAGAGCGCCATCCAAAATAGGGATCGCCAGCAGAGGCGATAGGCCATTCGTTGCAGCGAAACAACAGGGTCGGCGACGACAGAGGCTTCGGCTTATATGTTCTCGACGCGATATGCACGATGCGCTCGAGACTATTGAGCTTGGCGTCGCCGACGAGCTTACGAGCACGATGAGAAACCCTCCAGGCTACGGGAGTTAACCTCCGCCGGGCACTGGCGACTTGCAGTTTGAAAAACTGAGGAAAGTTCGAGGCCCCCAGCTGACGAAACTGATCACGCCGATACTTCAACCGGATCGCCGTCCTTCTCCATTGCGATGCGACACGGTCCTCTGGCAGAGGAGCAGGATTTACAGTTTCGAAAAGAAAGAGCATGGCAACCTTTTGACCGCGCAGCGTGAGCTGCCTGGCAGTTTCATAAGCGAGAATGCCGTCTTGGCAGAATCCACCGAGATAGTAAGGGCCATTGGGCTGGCGCTCACGCATGGCGTCGACCAAGTGCCCGGCAAGTTCTTCGAGGCTGTAAGGCGTTTTCAGTTTATCGATAGCATCTTTCCTCAGAATCAGTGAGAGGAAAGGCCGGTCGGTCCCCATCTGCTCGACCAGAGAATGGAACAGGGCGCCTGCGCCTACGCAGAAAAACGGAGGCTTCGTTCCTTGGGGCTGAATGGTTGTTGCCTGTGCGATCCTCCGGACTGGATCATTGGCACGCACGAAAGCGGCAAACTGCCTAATCGTTGGCGCCGCAACAAGCGAGGCTAAGGACAGCCTTTTCCCGAATGCACCTTCGACGCGAACCAGCAATTTCACGGCGAGGAGGGAATTCCCGCCGAGACTGAAGAAATTATCGTTACAACTTATCGGTTGTCGTGAAAAGAGCTTTTCCCAGAGCTGCACCATTTCTTTTTCGACGGCGTCCGTGGGGGCAGCGGACTCAGGCGCCGAAACAGGCGCCGTCGGCTCCAGCGCTGGCAACGAGTGGCGATCCACCTTCCCATGCCGCCCCAACGGCATTGCGTTCAAGGTTACAAATTTGTCGGGGACCATGTAGGGTGGCAACATTCTTCGCACGTACTCTCGTATCTCCATCGGCCATGCATGAGAACCATTGCGGAAAACGAGATAGGCAATGAGAAGTTTGTCGGAATTTTCTCCCGTGACGATGCAGGCCGCATCTTGCACTTTAGGATGCCTGCGGAGAATTGTTTCCACTTGGCCCAGTTCGATTCGGAAGCCGCGAATCTTAACTTGATCGTCCATCCGGCCCAGATAGTCGATCGTTCCATCCGGCAGAAAACGCGCTGCGTCTCCCGTCTTGTAGAGGCGGCTCCCGGGTTCGTCGCTAAATGGATTACGAATGAAGCTTCCCCGGGTGAGGTCAGGCCGGTTTCGGTAACCACGAGCCAGTCCAACGCCGCCGATATAGAGCTCACCCTTGATTCCTACGGGAACAGGCTGGAGGTTGGTGTCAAGGACGTAGCACTCCGTGTTGGCAATCGGAGAGCCAATGGGAATGGAAGTGGCCGACGAACTTGGACGATGGCGTACCGTATAGGAGGTTGTGAGCATGGTTGATTCGGTCGGCCCATAGCCATTTATCAATTCGACGTTCGGCAACTGGTCCCATGCGCGGCGTACGTGAGAAACGGAGAGGGGCTCGCCCCCGACGATGAGCTGTCGCAGGCCGCTGAAGACTTTCGGCTCCTCATCAATAATCAGGCTGAACCATGCCGCGGTCGTTGCGACGGTGGTGATATGGTGCGCACGGAGGAACTCGCCAAGCTCTCGGACCGACGGCACCTTACCGGGATAGAGGACACATTTTGCGCCGTGCAACAGCGCGCCCCAAATCTCGAAGGTCGAAACATCAAAAGTAAAAGGAGCAAGCTGTAATATTGCTTTTGATTCATCGAGATCCACATAGCTAATGCCCAATAACAGCCGAACAATCGAGCGATGCTCGATTTCCGCGCCCTTTGGATTACCCGTCGATCCGGAAGTGTAGATTACATAGGCGAGATTGTTCGGGCGAACGTGAACAGCCGGATTATCGATGTTCATGTTCGCGCTTCCCGAGCCATCCAGCGGAACGAGTGTTATGCCGTCGCTCGGCACGCGTGCGCCGCTTGCTCCACAAGCCACGACAAGCCGGACTCCGCAATCACGAAGCATGAAGGCAAGCTGCTCCGCCGGATATTCCGGATCGAGCGGGAGATAAGCCCCGCCTGCCTTGAGGATCCCGAGAAGGCTGACAATCATTTCCACGGAGCGCTCGGCGCAAATTCCAACGACGACATCCGGGCCAACGCCAGACTCAATCAAGCGATGAGCCAGCTGGTTGGCTCTCTGATTCAACTCGCGATAGGTGAGCTCCTGCTTGTCGAAAATAACGGCGCGATTATCCGGAGTGCGTTCGACTTGCGCTTCAAATAACTGGTGCACGCAGGAATCCTTCGGATAATTGGCGGCCGTCCGATTCCACTCATACAGAATTTGCTGCTTTTCCTCCGGCGCCATGAACTCGAGGAGCGAGATCGGCAAGTCCGGATTGGCCACGGCGCTTCTGAGCACTCCATTCCAGTGGGCCATCAAACGCTGGATGGTCGAATCTTCGAAAAGATCCGGGTTGTACACCATGGGGCCGCTAATCCTCTCGCCACGATCATCCAGGACAATGCTCAGATCGACTTTCGACGTGCCGTTGGAAAAATCTTCGAGCGTGAGATCCCATTGACGATCGACGGGCGATACGTCCGGCTCCAGGGCGAAAATGATCTGGAACAGCGGGTTGCGGCTCGGATCCGGCCGCAGCCGAAGCTCGCTCACAATTTGCTCAAACGGCATCTCTTCGTGATCGAGGCCGCCGAGGACTATTTCGCGCGCCCTTGCCAGCAACTCCCGGAACGTAAGATTGCCGGAGAGATCGATGCGCAACGGGATGGGATTCATGAAGCATCCCAACAGAGCCTCCGATTCGGGACTGCGCCGACATGCCGACAACCCGCCCAGAATGATGTCGGTCTGCCCGGTGTATCGATGAAGCAGAGCGGACATTCCTGTGAGCAGTGTGGTGTATAACGAGCAGCCCGCTTCGAGACTCAAATCCCTGAGTGGCTGAATCAAGTCTGGGGCTAAGGATGCGTTGCGCAACACCCCGCGATACGTTTGCTCCGCCGGACGTGGGAAGTCATTCGGCCAAGCCAGGATCGGAAGCTCTCCTTGAAGTTGTTGCTTCCAATAATTCAGGTGTTTGGCAGATGCATCTTGATCGGCGTGTTGTCTTTGCCAGCAGGCAAAATCGGCGTACTGAATCGGCGGGTCGGGCAGCGGGGACAACTTTCCTTCGGAAAAAGCACGGTAAAGAGCTGCCAATTCGGGGAGAAACACGCGATAGGCGGTTATCCCGTCGAAAATGATGTGATGAAACTCCATGAACAACTGATGGTCATCTTCGCTCAGGTGATACAAGGTGGCCCGAAGCAGAGGACCGCAGGAGAGATCGAACAACTCCTTGGCGTCCTCCGACGCCATGCGAATCGCTTCTTTTTTTCGCTGGTCTTGCGGGAGAGCCGTAAGGTCGACCTGCGGAATTTTGAATATGCTGGATGCCGGATGAACCAACTGAACCGGCTGGCCATCGACGACGTCGAAAGTGGTCCGCCAGATTTCGTGCCTGCGGATGATTTCGCCAATCGCCCGTTCGAGGATTGCCGGATCGAGAGGGCCCCGTTTGAAGACGGTCATCGTCTCGTTGTAGACGGGAAGATTCCCGGCTAAATTCGAATTAACCCAGACCTGCTGCTGCGAGAAAGAAAGTGGCGCGTATTTGTCGTCAGAGCGGCGCGGGATTGCGAGCGATTTTGTGCGTTCCTCTGCGAATCCGCCTCGCAGATACTCCTGGAGGAGCTGTTTCTTGGACTCCGATAGTCCGAGGGTTTCTTGCATCAGTTCGTGCTCCGTTGCTGAGTGTGCGGCGCGACGGGATTGCGTTTCTCGACTCGAATAGGCAATGCGGTTAGGCCGCGTAGCCCAAGGTTGGCTCGCCAAACTAAGGGACCCGGTTCCAGCGTCCAAACCGGAAACCGTTCCAGGAGGGATTGGAACGTGATCTGCGCTTCCATCCTCGCCAGTGCCGCGCCGAAGCAGAAATGCGCAGCCCAACCGAAAGCCAGGTGCCGGTTGTCGGTGCGAGTGATGTCCAGGAGGTCCGGATCGGCAAATCGCTCCGGATCGCGATTGCCGGCTGCCATAACAGCGATGACTGCCTGCCCTTTTCGAATTGGCTTGCCTCCCATTTCGACATCCTCGGGCGCAAGGCGCGAGGTGTGCTGGCTGGGACTTTCATATCGCAGGAATTCCTCCACAGCGGAAGGAATCAAAGAGGAATCGGCTCTCAACATTGCCAATTGGTCTGGATTGCGAAGCAAAGAGAGCACGCCGTTGGCGATGAGATTGGTGGTAGTTTCCTGGCCTCCCACCATTGTCACGATCAGATTCGCGATCACTTCTTCCGGGGTCAAACGCTCACCTTCGATTCTGGCGTTCATCAGGGAACTGACCAGGCCTTCGCGTGGTTGGAGGCGTTGTTCCTGCATGGCGCTTTGGAAATATGAAGTCATTTCCCGAAGGCTCTTCAGCACCCGACGAACTCGATCCGCGCTGTGTTGGTAATTGCCGAGCATCTCACCGAAATCCTGTGACCACAGTTTCAACTGAGCATGATCTTCGACGGGAACACCCAACATCTCCGCGGTAACAATGCAGGGAAGCGGCTCGGCGAGGGCTTTGATTACATCCATTTTCCCGCTGGGTTCGACGGCGTCGAGCAAAGAGTCAACAACGTCGCGAATATGCGCGCGCAACACTTCCACACGCTGCGGCGTGAAGGCCTGGGCGGCGAGGCTGCGAACGCGGGTGTGTGCCGGAGGATCGAGGAAAAGCATTTGCTTCAGCATGATCTCCGCAATCGGATTTAGTTCCGAAAGCCCCTTCGCGGTGAGTTCCTGTGGCGAGGGCGCGGTGTGCGCGGAGAAATCGTGAAGGACGCGGACAACATCGGGGTACCGGGTTACGATCCAAGAATGCAGGTAAGGATCCCAGTGAACGGGATCTTCTTGTCGCAGGCGATGAAAAAGGGGATAAGGATCCGCCAAAACCTCTGGATCAAGCAACTGACAGAGGCTGAGCGGATTTGCAGACTGCATTGCAATGACTGAGGGCGTGGGTCCTGTCATTACAGTCTATTTTTGGTTAAGCTTCCTCCCTTCGTTCCATCAAGAATTTGAGGCGCTCCTCGGCTTCTTTTTCCGTCATCGCGTTGAGCTTCGCGACGAGGAGCTTCTCGATCTCCTGAGAAAGCTGGGCCACAGTGGGATGATCGAAAAGACTTTTCAGGCTTAGGTCGACGCCAAACACATCGCGCACTCTGGTGATGAGCTGCGTTCCCAACAGGGAATGGCCACCGAGGAAGAAGAAGTTGTCGTTTGGATTGACTTGATCCAAGCTCAATAGCTTGGCAAGAATTCCGGCGACTCGTTGCTCCAATGGGGTGCCGGGCTCCGCAGCTACTTTCTCCCTCAAAATATTGCTTCGCTGTGGGAGCGGAAGCGCCGCCAAGTCGATTTTCCCATTCGCGTTCAGAGGGAGCGATTCCAGACAAATAAACGTGGAAGGAATCATGTAATCGGGCAGAAAGGAACTCAGGTGGTCGCGAAGGTCGTCAACTGCCGGAGCCGACTTTATTTCCGGCACGATATAGGCGAGCAAACGATTCTCTTTCTCCTTGCCGTATTCGCGCGCGATAACGACAGTTTCTCTCACGGAGGGATGACGTTTCAAGACCGATGCAATCTCCTCGGGCTCGACGCGGAATCCTCGGATCTTTACTTGCTGATCGACTCGACCGAGGAAGGTAATCTGACCGTCGGGAAGAAACTTGCCCAGGTCCCCGGTGCGATATAAGCGCGCGCGGGGATCTTTCCTGAACGGATCGGGAACAAATCTTGTCTTCGTCAGTTCCGGAGCGTTGCGGTAGCCGCGAGCCACTCCTTCGCCTCCGATATAAATTTCGCCGGCTGCGCCTGGCGCAGCGGGCGAAAGCTGATCATCAAGAATGTACACCTGGGTGGCGGCGATCGGCTTGCCAATGGGTGGCAACGAACTTCCGTGTCCGTTCACGCAAACCTCTCCCGATGTGGAGACGACGGTGCATTCCGTAAGGCCGTAGTTGTTAACGAATCGGAAAGGGAGGGCTCGTGTGGGATGTCGCTGCAAGACACTCGCACCGGTCAGCAGGACTCGAAGAGCAACATCAGAAGACCAATCGAGCGATATCATCCGCTCGGCCAGAGGAGTTGGGGCAAAAGCGATCGTTATTTTCTCTGAAACCATCCAATCGCGCAGAGATTGGGGGTTCTGGAGCACGCATTGTTCCACGATGTGCACACTCGCGCCCTTGGCGAGATACGGCCAAACCTCCCAGACGCTGGCGTCGAACCCAACTCCGGCCAGATGGCTGGCCCGGTCGAGAGAGGTCACGTCGAATGCGTCGCAGTGCCAGTTCACAAGGTTGAGCAGGTTGGCATGAGTGACTTCGACCCCTTTCGGCCTGCCCAGCGTACCCGAGGTGTAAATCACGTAGGCGAGGTCTTGCGTTTGAGACCGGCGGACGCTGTTTTTCGAGACTCCATGAGAGAGGAGACGGCCATCCCTATCCAAGAGAACGGTCGCGCCAGGCATCGAGGCGAAGGAGGGTGCCACGCCGGGCTCGGTGACCAGAACAGAGGCTTGGGAGTGCTCGAGCATAAAGGCCAAGCGTTCAGGCGGATTTGCAGGGTCCAGCGGAAGGTAAGCTGCTCCCGACTTGAGAATGCCGAGCGCTCCCACAATCATTCCCAGAGACCGAGGTAAGCACAGCCCGACGACGGCCTCGCGGTTCACTCCGACCGAAATCAAAAGCGAAGCCAACTGATCGGCAAGTTCGTTGAGTTCCTTGTAGGTCAGAGTGGCAGCGCCAGACGCCACTGCCAACGAGTCGGGCCGGGCTGCCGCTTGCGCTTCCACGAGCTCAGAAACGCACCGCTCCCCCCGGTTCCCGGGCACAGGGGCAGGATTCGCCAATGGTACGCCAACGCCAATATCGGCTGGAGTGATTCTTGAACTCATCGAGCTAGCCACGGAAGCTCCAAGAGCCAAGCCTGCGCTTTCCTTCGCACTGAGTCCCCATCGCACAGATCGAAAGGGCCAGAGCCACCATTTGTAATCGCCCAGATAATATGCTGATTTTAAGCAACCCGTCCTCTAAATAGTCCAGCAACCTCAACGGCGGAGTTTGTCCACTCGTTCCAGGACTACTAAGAACAGCAGACTCGCCTCCCCGTCGCGCGACGACTTGGCAACGGAAGCCGCATTCACTTTGTAGCAAGTACTCTTCCAAGTACTGGCTCCATTCGCGGTCGAATTCTAAGCGTCGAAATTTGAACAATTACAAGATAATACGGGTACTTAGTGCTGGCAAAGTTGCCAGCAAGGCTGGTGGCGTGCACGTTTTTGCATATTTTCGGAAAAACCGATTCTTTGGAGCGTCGTGCTTCGGCTAGGAAGAAGTACCGACGAATCCTTGGAAACTCAGTTAGGAAGCTAGGCTAGGCTTCCTGGGAGCGCATAACAATGAGGTCGGCACGGCGCCGCACGCCATGTTTGGCCAGTAGGTTCGAGACGGTTTCACGGTGCGTTCGGAGATGTTGAGCTGGCTGGCAATTTCCTTGTTGGACCATCCCTTTGATGTCCCGCCGGAGGACTCTAGCGTGCGCCCACCGAGCGTTCGGCGAGAATGCAGCGATTTCGGAGTTCCTGGTCATCAGCAGCAGCTACCAAGGTAGGAATTCGCGACAATCCTATCTCCGCGCTATTCCCTATCCAGGGAGATGCCGTCAGAGAAAAGAGCATCCGGAAAACGGTTGAGCGTGAGAAATGGGGCGGCGCTGGCGTTAGAGAGACCTCAGGAAATCTAAAATAGCTTGCTGATCCTTCGGGTTTAGTTTGGCGAATTGCTGGGTGACGTGCGCGGCCTCGCCCTGATGGCGCAGAATGGCTTCGTGGAACGTCAACGATGCTCCGTCATGCATCAAACGGGAGCGCAGGCGAAGACCCCAGAGCGGCGGAGTGCGAACCTTGTTTTGGGTCCGCAGGAGCTCGATGAGGGAAAAACTGGGAAACCGCTCCGGGGCGAACGTGCGGCCGTAATGCTCAGTGGTAGACATGATGATGCCGTCGCCCGTGCCCACATCGTGCAGCAAGAAATCGCTGTAGGGATGAATGGTCTTGCCGCCGAGCGCAGTAGGAATAGTCAGCGTGCCACCGTCAATCGCCGTGCCTTCGGGCGCGGTGGTCAGCGTCGGGACGTGACAAGTGGCGCAGCCGATCCTGTTGAAAAGCATCTCGCCGAGCTGCGCATCGGGAGTCTCCGCGGCCTGGGCGTCGCGCGCGGGAGCTTCGGTGGCGCGAATGAAGCGGGCAAACTCATCGATGTGCTCGAAGCCATCGGCGCCGGGAACGTCATTCGGCTCTTTCACCGTGTTGCAGAGCAAGGTGACTTCGGTGGGAAACAGCTTGTTAGTGATTCCCATCTCGTTCAAGTAGGCGTCGCCAGCGAAGGAGAGCAAGCTCGCGTGCTGATCCTTCCAGCCGAATCTGCCGACGGCGGTCTGGCCGGGAGCTTCGAGGATCGGGACGTAGAGCGCCTGACCACAGATTCTCCCTTTGCTCGTCTTGCACTGGCTGCGCGCGAGATCAAGAAGGGTTTGATCGGCGATGGCTTCGACGAATCCGTCGCCCAGAAGGTTGAGCGAGGTGCGAAAGGTGCGGACGGTTTCAGACTCGGGCACGCGCTCCTGAATCTGGGTGTTCGGGAAAGCGGCGTTGGGGCAGATGGCGCGGTCGTTGACGAGCGAGCGGCCTTTGATGATCTCCGTGCCATCCGCGATCGGGATTTCAGGATTCTGGAAATGACCATCGGGACCGAGATGTCCGACGCGCAATTCAGTGATTTGGCTCTGGCCGCCTGACGTAGGATTCTGATGGCACTCGCGACAGGATTGCGCGTTGTAAAGCGGCCCGAGACCTTCGGCCACTTGTAGGACGGCTTCGAACGCCGTCTGGTCGCTCGCGTGAGTGGCCTGATCGACGAAGCCATTGGTCTGGTTGTCGAAACCAGTCGGTGCTTCTGCAGATTGCGGAACAACCATCACAATGAGGAGAAAAAACAGAGTCGTGCCGGCGAAGAGTTTCACGGGGCACCTCTCAGATGGATGACTGCCACTGTATACTCGTGATGGACGCAAATCAACTCAACGGCTTCAAATCATATGCTCCTGTAGGAAGTTTCGGAGACACTTAACAACTCGGTGAGTACAACAGGCACTATGACCACCTGCTGATCTTCGACCCCACGATCGAGTAGCTGTGCGTCCTCGACTGCGCTCCTTTCTCAGAGGGGGCAACTCAGTTAGAGCGAAAAGGAGACTCCCGGCAAGCGAAACTCAGTTGGGAAGTTGGGCTTCCTGGAAGCGCATAACAATGAGATCGGCACGCCGCCGCACGCCATGCTTGGCCAGGAGGTTCGAGACGTGGAACTTTACGGTGCGCTCGGAGATGTTGAGCTGGCTGGCAATTTCCTTGTTGGATAGATTTCGCAGAAGCGACTCCAGGACTTCGCGTTCGCGGCGGCTCAAGGTGCCGGGAGTCTTGTTTCGGGACATACTCGACTTGCGCGAGCCGATAATCGATTCGACGAAGCGAGAGAGCACGGACCGAGGGACCCAATAGCCTCCCGCAGCGACCAATGGCAAGGCGTCCTGCCACTGCTTGGTGGCTTGACCGTACGCCAGCAGCCCTTTGACGCCGAGACGGAGAAATTCGAAGGCGGAGGCATCATTGTGCTTCGAGGCAAGAACCAGCACGCGGGCTTTGGCGTTGCTCTCCAGTATGCTTTCGATGAGAGCATGGATCACCTGCGTGGAAGCCTGGCCGTCGATGACGTATACCGGCGACCTCGGAATGGCCAGCTGCTTGATTTCCGAAGGGACTGAAGAGGTTAATTGTCGAAAGGATATCTGAAAGGCGTTCTCCGGCAACACACGCTCGAATTCGGAGCGCACCAGCGGGTGCGGCGAAAGAAGACACACCTTCAAGCGATGTGGGCGGGAGTTACGTGACATCACAAATCAGGCTAGCGAATTTAACTTCAATGAGCAATAAATAGCTGGACGGCGTGTTTGGGAAAGGTCAACTCCGCGAAGACGCGATGCGAGGGCAGGAATATCTAGCGCGACGCGTATCCTCGCGGAAAGCGCTGTTTCCAATTCCATCCGGTGCTAATGATTGCTTCCAAGCTGGAGAAAGCCGGCGCCCAGCCCAATTCCTTGCGAATTCTCTCGGAGCTGGCCACGAGCACGGCGGGATCGCCAGCACGGCGTGGCGCAGTCCGATAGTTGATCTTGCGGCCGGTGACCTGCGAAGCCGTCTCCATTACTTCCGTAACGGAAAACCCATGGCCGTTTCCGATGTTGTAGATCCTGCCGACGAAGTCGGAAATACGCTCGACGGCCAAGGCATGGGCTTGCGCAATGTCCAACACGTGGACGTAGTCACGAACGCAGGTGCCGTCGGGAGTCGGGTAGTCAGTCCCAAAGACCTGAAAGGCTTCGCGCTCGCCCGCAGCGACTTCAAGCAGAATGGGTATGACGTGCGTCTCCGGGTGGTGATCCTCGCCGCGCTTCTCCGACGCGCCCGCTGCATTGAAGTAACGCATGGTGATGTACTCGAGGCCAGAGTTCACGCGGAATTCCGCGAGCACGCGCTCAAAGAGAAGCTTCGAGGCACCGTAGGGGTTCACCGGCATGGTGCGGTGCTCTTCGGGAATGGGCGTCTTTTCGGGCTCTCCGTAGGTGGCGGCGGTGGAGGAAAAAATGAGCTTCTTGACTCCGTGGCGAAGCATGGATTCCAGCAGATTGATCCCCGCAGAGACGTTGGCGCGGTAATACCTTCCCGGCTCGCGCACGGATTCCTCGACCAGGCAGAGAGCGGCGAAGTGCATGACCGCATCGATTTTGTGCTGCCGAAATACCGCGCTCAGAGAATCCAAATCATAGAGATTGACGCGGCAGAATACCGCGCGGGCGTCGACGGCCTCCCGGTGACCTTCGGAGAGATCGTCGAGGGCAATGACGCTATGCCCGCGCTCTATCAGCGCTTCCGTACAAACGCTCCCGATGTAACCGGCGGCTCCGGTCACAAGGATTCTCATAGGCACCCAGCCAAGGTGAAATCTGAAAATACCAAGCCCGAAAAGCATTGTGCGGGATCATCGAAAGCATCTGGAGCGGCGGGCCAACGATTCATTTCTTCACGAATGCTTCGGAATACCACTTCCACGTACGGCGAAGGCCTTCCTCAAAATCCACGCGCGGATGATAACCGAGGACTTGCGCGGCAAGCTCGATGTCTGCCTGCGAATGTAAGATGTCGCCGACGCGCGGCCGGTCGTACTTCGCTTGGACTACTCCTCCGGTTATTTTGCCGAGGAGCGTGAGGACATCATTGAGCGAGATTCGTGCGCCGGTGCCGCCGTTGAAAACTTTGCCGGAGGCCCCGGCAGCTTCGCAAGCGCGCAAGGAGACATCCACGACGTTGTCGACATAGGTAAAATCGCGGGACTGCTCGCCATCGCCGAAAACAACGGGCGCAGAGCCCTCAATAACCGCCAGCATGAAGCGCGAAAGCACGCCGGAGTACTGCGACGTGGGATCCTGCCGAGGACCGAAGACGTTGAAATAGCGAATCGAGACGTTTTCCAGACCGTAGGCGCGACCGAATACTTGGGCGTACATTTCGCCAACAAGCTTGGTGACGCCGTAGGGAGAGATGGGACCCGTGGGCATGGATTCAACTTTGGGGAGCGTGGGGGTCTCGCCGTAGGCTGCCGAGGACGCAGCATAAACGATGCGGCGGACCTTGGCGTCGCGCGCGGCGACCAAAACATTGAGAGTGCCGTCGATATTGACGCGATTGGTCTCGATGGGATCTTTCACGGAACGCGGAACCGAAGTGCGCGCCGCCAAATGCAATACGTAGTCGGCGCCTTCGCAGGCCTCACGAGCCGCTTCCAGATCGCAGATATCCCCACGGATGAGACGTATCTTCTTACCGGCGGCCGCGAGATTTTCTTCCTTGCCCGAAGAAAAATCATCGAGCACGGTAACGTCATGTGCACGACGCAACAGTTCATCCACGATGTTCGAGCCGATGAAGCCGGCACCACCTGTCACCAGGTAGCGCATTCCGTACCTCCTCGATGACGCATTGTTACCGCGAAGCGGTTCAGCAGTGGACGACCTTCTCGCGGTGCTTCTTTACATGACGCGTGGCATTGCGAGAATCGACGACAAGTTTCGCCCCATCCACGATCCTCTCATAGTCGTACGAAGAATGATCGGTAGCAATGAGAACACAATCGTAAGAAGCGAGCGATTGGGGATTGACCTCGACCGAGCGCATCTGGGAATAATCATAATGTCTCATCTTGTGCAACGACGGAAAGAACGGGTCGTTGTAATCCAGTTTCGCGCCGCGTTCAGTGAGCAGTTGCATTAACTTCAGCGAAGGAGATTCACGCAAGTCATCGATGTCTTTTTTATAAGCCACACCGAGGAGCAGGATGCGGGCGCCCTTCAAGCTTTTCTCGCGCTCATTTAAGGCTTCGGCGACAGAATCCACCACGTGGTAGGGCATGGAGGTATTGATTTCTCCAGCGAGCTCGATGAAGCGCGCGGCGAAATCGTATTCGCGGGCCTTCCAGGAAAGATAATAGGGATCGACAGGAATGCAGTGCCCACCCAAACCCGGCCCTGGATAAAAAGGCATAAAGCCGAAAGGCTTGGTTGCCGCGCTGTCGATCACTTCCCAAATATCCATCCCCATCCTCTGGCAGAGAAGCTTCAATTCATTGACCAAGGCGATGTTCACGCAGCGGAAGATGTTTTCGAGAAGCTTGGTCATCTCGGCGACGCGAGTGGAACTCACCGGGACCACGCGGGCCACGATTTGCGCGTAGAGATTTGCGGCCGCCTGGCCGCTGGGCGGATTGATCCCGCCGACGACTTTGGGAATTTGCGAAAGGCCAAAGTGTTTGTTGCCGGGGTCTTCGCGCTCTGGCGAAAAGGCCAAATAAAAATCGGGCGGCGCAGCCTTTGGATCGCGCTCGCCCTGGATGGGACAGCGCAGTCCTCCTTGTTCGAGGATGGGCAGCACCAGTTCTTCCGTAGTCCCGGGATATGTTGTGCTCTCGAGGACGACGAGTTGCTCGCGCTGCAAATGCGGCGCAATGGCGCGCGCGGTGTTCTCCACATAGGAAAGATCGGGCTCGCGGCGTTCATCGAGCGGAGTGGGAACGCAAATCAAGACTGCATCCATGCCACGCAATTTCACAAAGTCCGTTGTGGCGGAAAAATGCTTCGCGTGGACGTGCTTCGAGATTTCCGCCGCCGGGATATGCTTGATGTAAGACTCGCCACGATTCAGTTTTTCGACTTTTTCGGGGTCGGTATCAAATCCCGTCACCAAATGGCCCTTGCCCGCGAAACTCAAGGCCAAGGGTAATCCTACGTATCCGCATCCTATGATCCCTATACTTAAGCTTTGCTTTGAAAAGTGCTCGGGCGTTCTATGGGTCATCTAATGAAGGTCTCCGTGACCGAGACAAACCACTATGATACAGAAACGAAAACCGGAAAACGAGTCTTTCGCGGAAGCCTGCAGAAAGCCTAACCAATGGTCACGGGCGTCGCTTTCATGGCAGCGGAGTCCCGGATCTCCAGACTCAATCCGTCCTGATGCAAGCTGGTAGTCTTGATCGCTAGAGACAGCCACCGGTGCGATGAGGCCAATATGCAGGTGAACACAGCAATCCCCGCCGCACCTGATTCAGGCGCGGCGGGGATGCTTAAACTTCGGAGGAAGCAAATCGTTCGAGGCCTTTAGCGAGCCAGCAAACGTAGTTCTTTGGCTCCGAAATTCTAGTTGGACAAACGACGGCGAACCGCTGCGCCCATACCCAGCAAGCCAGTGCCGAGAAGCAGCAAGCTAGCAGGCTCTGGAGTTTCAACTGCGCTGTCGACACTGATAGCGGCGTTGCCGTTACTGGTGTCAAACGAAACTAAGCTCGCAGCGGCTTGACCTTCCCCTGTCCAGTTCACCTCGAATGCCACATACGTGCCGCTATGGGATACGCTGCCAGCGACGATCGTGCCGTTCAGCGAGAAGCTTCCTCCACCGGACACGTCCGACAAACTAGCCGTTCCGGCCAAGGTGTTAAACGCCAGGTCGAACCCGTAGCTGACCTGGCTCGTACCACCAAGATACCACGCCGGTCCTGTCGTGAGCCCACCAATTCCGGTCGTGGAGTAGTTTCCGCCGCTAGAACTCACCGTGCCAGTACAAGTGGTAGGCGAGCCTCCACAACTGAAGTCTTGTATGGACGCGTTAGCCTGCGGCGCATACATGGCCAATGCCAGTAGGCAAAGCGCCGGAAGTACGTACTTACTCAGAATTTTCAGCATTCACTTCCTCCTTGAAAGTCCTACCCCCCAGAATCCCACCAGTTATGTGCACGCAGTCTGCCAAAACCAGAGGCTTGAGAAGAATTATAGACATCCCGTAACGCGCTCATTACAGGGTATATAATGTAGTCTGTCCTATGCTATTGGAAGCTGGAAGGGATTGGCCGCCAATCCAGACTGCATTTCTCTTGGATTTAGTTGCAAGGAATTGCATATCGCCGTCAGGTATGTGACTGGGAGGTTTTGACCCCACACGTCGCGGAAAGTCGTGCCCGGATAATCAAGATCAACAGCTGCCAAGGTGCGCGCAAATAGAGCTCCCTGCCCTGCAGGTTTGGCTATTGCGAAAGGGCCTTGCGCGCTTGCTCTGCATCTTGGCTATCCAGCTTCATCTGCAGTGCGGCTTGGAGCTGCGCTCTGCCTTCGCTCTTCTGACCGTCCGCAACTAACACCATGCCAAGGTGATAGTGGAACTGAGCTGAATCGGGCGTCCTCTTCACGCAATCCTGAAGCAAAGGAAGAGCCTGGGCATACTCGCCCCTACGAAACATTACCCAGGCAAGGGTGTCTGAAAAACTGGGTATTTCGGGCTGCTCGGACTTAGCCTTTTGGGCCAGGCCGAGTGCGATATCCAAATTCTGCCCTTGCTCGGCGTAAATCCAGGCCAAATTGTTGGCCGCCACCGCGAAATTGGGATCGATACTCAGCGCTCTCTGGAACTCGCTGATCGCCTTGGACATGTCGCCTTGGGCCATATAGATATTGCCAACGACCGCAACCAGCGGCGCCGATGGCGGACCCAAGGTTATCGCTTGGTCGTAGGCCTGCATCGCGGCACTATTGTTTCCCAGATTTCGATAGACTAGACCCATCTGCATGTATTCGTCCACGTCGGGTTTGAGTCTGATGGCCGCCTGGACTTCCGAAAGCGCCGCTGAATTATTCTTCTCGATCACATAAATCTTGCTCATCATGAGGTGAGCATCCGGGTCATTTGGGTTTTGAACCAAGAACTGTTGAACCAGCGCGCTTGCTTTCGGCTCCTGTTTTTGTGACAGCAGAAAGCTGGCATAGTCACCCAAGATCTCGGTATCCTTAGGGGCAGCCTGCATGGCGCTCTTAAATTCTGTCTCCGCTTCCGGGAATTTCTTTTCAGCACCATAGAGAGAACCGAGTCGAGCGTGGACCAGTGGACTGTTCGGAGCAAGTTTCTCGGCGGTAGTGAATTGGTCTGCCGCTTGGCTTACTTGTCCGAGCCCCAAGAGGATTTGGCCCAGCATGAGATGCGTGGCCGGATTTGCATGGTGTTCTTCGTCGTCGAGTTCCTGCGCATAGAGCTGTGCCACGGTGTATTTCTGCTGCTTGAAATTCAACTCCACGAGTTTATTCAACGCGTCCGGGTTTCCTGGAGCGACACGCAGGGTCTGCTGGAGTTCGCTATTGGCTTGGGCCATGTCGTTACTCTGCGAATAAGCCATCGCCAAATAAAAATGAGCCTGGGCAGAATCCGCTGCATCGGCCGCGACCTTTTGGAGAGACTGGATTGCGTCCTGTGTCTTGCCCTGGGCCATAAGAACGCGACCGTGGTTGACGCGAGCCATAACGTCGTTCGGATACTGCTTCAGCACGTCGTTGTCGACGTTGGCCGCCAACTCGATTTTCCCTGTGGATAGGTACAAGATCTCCAAATGTTCTTCGATGTTGAGGTTGTGGGGATCGAGTGACAGTCCGCGCTGATACTCGGCCACCGCGCGATCGGTCATCTTCGCCTGAACGTAAAAGTCGCCGATTCCCAGTGCCGCATCGGCCGACTTGGGTAGCTGATTTGTGAGGCTTGCTAAAGCGTTTTCGGAATCGGATTGCTTCCCTTCTCCTCGGTACAGGCCCGCCAATCCCAGATACAAAGCGATCGCAGAAGGATTGGCCTTGATGCCGGCTTGAAGAGTCTGTTCGGCTTGAGAAGGGTTCTGGTGTCGCACCTCATATTGGGCGAGAGCCTCATACAACCCTATGACCGATGGGTTCGCTTGAATGCCCGCCTGCACAATCTGTTCGGCTTGAGCGACATTGTTCTGTTGCGCGTACAATTCGCCCAGCTGCAGATAAGCCAGAATAAAGTGGGGCTCAACCTGAATGGCCTTCTTGAAGTTCAATTCAGCATCGTCGGGATGACGCAAGGCAAGGTTCGTCTGAGCGATGCCGAGATAGGAATTCGGGTCATTGGGAGCGAGCGCGGCGGCTTTGGAAAATTCCTGAAGCGCCTGGTCATATTGCTTCTGTTCGAAGAGAATGGTACCCAGAACACGATGGGCATCCGCGTTCTTCGGATCTTGCTGGAGTACATAATTCGCATCAGCAGTGGCCTGAGTTTCGTCTTTGTCATCGCGCGCAGACGATAGCAATTCCGCTCGTGCTAAGCGAACGTCCACTCGATTCGGATCGACCGTGATAGCCTGACTCAGGGCTTTGAAGGCATCCCGAAGATCCTGTTGAGCTGAATCCTTCCTTTGCAGTGCCCCATCTTCCTCGGCCAGTCCGATATCTGCCTTGGCAAGCTGATAGTAAGCGTCGACATAACGAGGATCGACTTTCAGGGCGTTGCGAAATTCGATCTGCGCGCTCGAGTACTGCCTCTGTTTCGCATAGGCCTCTCCCTTTTGGAGATATTTCAGCTTGGCTTTTTGCGGATTGCCCGCACACGAGACTAAGAGCAATGACAGCGCGACAGCCGCGCTGACTGCGGCAACGAACCGGACCCATTGGCGTTTCATCAAAATCCTCCGTCGTAAACAACTAATTCGGAATGAACTCACTGAGCGATGGATAGAGAATTTCGGCAAACTTCTCTAAGCGGGCATGCGCATCGGCTTCGCCATCCGGGCCGATAGGCGTGATCAGCCGAACCAAAGCACCATCCGTGCGATTGCGTGTGATAGCATCGTGAATCATCCAAAACTTTCCCCAATATTCACTGGCAACGACCCGGCCGCGGCCCTGATACCAGTAAAAAACGAGCTGCTTGTCCAAACCTTGGGCGATGACGTACTCATTCACCTTGATTTGCCGCCCATTTGTAACCGGGATGGTCGCGTACCCTGCTCGGATTGGATCCCAGCCCGATCCGGGTAGACAATTCTTGGGAGAATGAATGGTGTCTCCGGTTCTCTGGCTAGCGTAGTACCCAATGTAAAGCTGCACGGGAACCTCTTTCGAGCTGAGATAAAGACGGTTCGCATAATCGGTGACCCCGAGAACCTTCAAAGTCTCTGGATCAAGCGCAGTTTCGTTGCTGCCCGTCCAACTCCCAATCACATAGGGAAGCTTTCCCAACGGTTGCCGCTCAGCAACCGCTTCTCCATGGCTCATGGCGTGGAGACAGACAGTACCCCCGAGAAGCACCAACACGACAATCCAAAGACGAAGGGTCATGCTTCGGCTACGCATTGGCCATCCCTTTCGGGCCTCCGATTTTCCGCAGGACCCAGTGGCAGGCGAACATCAACAGCAGCGCGGCCACAAAAATCACCCATCCCGAAAACTCGTGGAAAAAACCTTGGGCCATGCTCGGCCCAAAATGATAGGTCAAAATGCCGGCACCAAAAATACGCAAGGAATTACTGACAATAGCTATCGGCACCATCAGCAAAACCAACACCCAGCGAACCCAACGCCGACTCTCCACAAGATAGCCATAAGCGATGGCCAGGGTAATGAGAGTCATCAACGAACGGATGCCGCTGCATGCCTCGACGACTTCGAGCGAGTAATTCGGCAAATTGATGATGTTTCCTTCGCGCAAAACCGGGACGTTAGCCAGCTGCAGCCAGAAGGTGGCGAATCGAGACGCAAATAACTGGAGCGGGAACGTAATTTGATTGTAGATGATTGCGGGAATCGGGATCATCAAGATCAGAAAGGCCAGCGCGAAGGAGACTGCCTTCAGCATTTTCCAGCCAGCCAAAAACAACACGATTCCGGCAATGAGAACCAGAAGCGAGAAGCGACTCGTAAAAAGCTCGGATCCCAAGGACCCCAAAAGCAAGAGCATGATTGCGCCTAGCATTACGACGAGGCCAAAATTCGATGGTTTGAGCGAAATCTGAGACAGGCGATCTTGCCGCCGCCATAGAACATACCCGGCGAAAATGGGCACGAGAAATCCCTGACTGTAGTCGGGATTCTGCCACCAATTCTTGACTAGGTGTCCGAGGATCGAGCCGTACAAGACCAGCGTCAGAGCTATCAGAACGCCAGTCCAAATGCCCCATTGAACAGGCTGCTCGACTGTCCTAGGTACCGCTATGCTTGCTGTCGTGGAACGGTCCACTCGATCGCCCTTTCCGAGCCGCAAACCTTTGCGCTTCGCCGCCTGGATTCTACCCTGCGTGCAAGATCACTGCCTAACTTGGAGCCGCGAGAAAAAAAGTATGTCTTACAACAGACTGATTCAAAATGTTTTATGGTGAATAGTATTGCGGTCGGTGCCCCCAGCCAACTCATCCGCCACATAGTGCACTATTTTTCACTTCTGTGTGACATTTCGTTCTCAGGTGGGCTGGAATCTTCACCAGATTCTATCACCAATAAAGCGAACACTAGGGTGGTGAAGTATGCTTGAGTGCCGGGCTTGCAAATCCCCTCCTGCTGCTGACCGGGAAAGATGGAAGCGATAACGGCTATCTAAAACATAGAAACGCCAGCCACCACCAGGGCCGAAAATAATATCCTTCGCAGCCAGACGGTTCCTACCGAGGGAGCAATTTTGGCGGCCAGCCAGGCTCCGGGAATTGAACCCAAAAGAAGCGCGGCCAACAGCCGAAAATCGACGGTTCCTAAAGCAAGATGGCCGGCGCCGGCAACGGCTCCCAGAATCACGGCGTGGGCGATATCTGTGCCAATAAGGCGTATCGCGGATCGAGAGTAGAACAGGAGCAGCAGGGTCATGATGATACTGCCAGAACCCATTGACGTCATGCCCACCAGAAACCCACCGACAAAACCGACCATCACGGCGCCATTTGTTGCGGTGATGTAGGGTGGAAGCCGGTCTCGGAACGATTTCTTGCCCCTCTTTTCCAAGTAATTTTTCAGGAGCGCGATGGAGGGCGTGGCGATAAGCAGGACACCGATCATGATCTTGAGGAATCCATTCACGTTGTTGCCCATGTGAGCTCGAAGCAGCGCGAGCGTGCCCACACCGAGCAACGCACCAGGTGCGCTGCCGAGCGCCAGCCGCCAGACTAGGGGCATTTCAACCAAGCCCCTTCGATGGTACTGCCAAGCAGCGCCGATTTTGGTCGCGGTCACGAAGAGAGTGCCGGTCCCGACTGCGACCATTGGAGAAATTCGAACCGCGACCACGAGGATCGGCACGAGAAGAGCACCACCTCCAATCCCGGTCAGACCGACCATGATTCCAACCGCGAGGCCGATTCCGGCAATGAGCAAGATTTGATGCATTATTATGGGTCGCCTCTTCTCCCAGAAACCCCAAACTCCGCTCGGGGAGTTTGGACACGGCAAATCGTACGTGCAAGCGGATTGCCGAGAAACCGAAACTTGTGGTGAATGTGCCCATTTAAGAACATTATTATCAATAACTTGTGGCTGTAGAAAATGAGCCACAGGCCAGGCTACTAGGAGAGCAA
Organism: uncultured Acidobacteriota bacterium; assembly: GCA_963811805.1. GTDB lineage: Bacteria > Acidobacteriota > Terriglobia > Acidiferrales > UBA7541 > DAHUXN01. The sequence continues at coordinate 812,114 of CAWESU010000001.1, forward strand.
AGGATGTGCAATTGATTGCGCAAAAAAGGTAAAAACGACCGTCGCTCACGCAGGACTGGAATTGCCTTACGTGACTCGGCTAGTTGGGAGCCGTCTCGCCCTTGCCATATTTCGCTCGGTGCTGCCTTTTGTGTTGGCTGCAAACGAACGGACGAAGGTTACGATGAAAAGGTCTGGATTCACGGGGAATTCGCCCTGATAATCACAAGGGCGTGCGGTTTGTCGCCAGGGTTTACTTGGGTCAGACCTGTTTCGCCGCGTTCATCCTTCCGCTCGATGCAGTGGATGTATTGGAACTTGAAGAAAATGATGAAATTGCTCGGCGGCAGGCACTGGATTGCCGCACGGGAACGCCTGCTGCGAACGGGCTGATCGAACACAAGCAGAACGCTGGCGCGCACCAGTAGAAATTCCAGGTCGATAGTGAACAATCATGCAGACAGGACAACGGCGCATGGGCATCGTAGTTGCTTCGTTGCTCTTGATTCTTGTTCTGATTCTGCTCGCGATGCTGCGCTGGGGCGGGTACCTATTGGTTCACAGTGACGTCTTACCATCCCACGCGGATGGGATTGTTGTTCTCGACGCGGGGGCAGGATCTAGCGAAGATGCTCGGATCACGGCAGCGATCCAGATTTTGAACGAGGGCATTGTGAGCCAGGCGCTCTTGAGCGTTCCCAAACAAGGGTTTTGGGGCCAATCGATTCCTGCCGTAGCGCGCGCATACCTTGAGAAAAAGTATGGAAATGATATAGCGTCGCGTATCGGATTTTGCGAAACCGGCCCGGACGTTAACTCGACGGAGCAGGAAGCCCAAATCCTGATCCCCTGCGCCCAGGGTGAACACTGGCACTCGCTAATCGTTGTGACTTCGAACTTTCACAGCCGCCGCGCCGGCATTATCTGGCACCGGACATGCAAACGGGAACACTGCGACATGCAAATGTGGATTGAATCAGCACCTGATCCCCTATTTCGTCCGAGTGGGTGGTGGACCAATAGGCTCTACGCCAAGACTTGGCTTCTTGAGTTTACGAAACTGGTTTGGAGCAGGGTCTTCTAATTAGGTGCTTCTTCCGCTGCCTTCGCTAACGAGGGGGCGTTCGAGACATGAATAAGGTGGCCACGTTGATCCGCAGAACCCTGCGTACCAACGGAAAGACGGCACGCATTGGAGTTGCCGCGCGCTGGCAGCAGAAACCCGTCTGTCGAAATCGACCGTTCACCGGATCTGGCGCGCCTTCGGCTTGCAACCGCATCGCGCACGTCACTTTCAGCTTTCCAACGACCCCTTCTTCGTCGAGAAGGTACGGGACTTTGTCGGGTTGTATCTGAACCCACCGGATAAAGCCCTGGTCCAGTGTGTGGATGAGAAGAGCCCGATTCAAGCGCTGGAGCGCATCCAGTCGATGCTGCCCTTGGGCCTCGGCTACGTCGAAGGGATCACGCACCACTATGTCCGACACGGCACCACCACACTGTTCGCCGCCTTCGATACCGTCCCGGAACCATCCTGAGTCAGTGCAAACGCCGCCATCGTCACCAGGAGTTCCTCGACTTTCTGCGCCATGTGGACGCCAGTGTCCCGAAAGCCTTCGACGTGCATCTGATCGTGGATAACTACGCCACCCACAAGCACCCTCGCGTCCAACGCTGATTGGCAGCACCACGCCCCCGCTACCACGTGCACTTCACACCAACCTACTCTTCCTGGCTCAACCAAGTGGAAATCTGGTTCAACATCATCACCCAGAAGGCCATCCGTCGCGGCACCTTCGGCAACGTCAAGGAACTGGTCGCCAAAATCGAACGCTTCGTTCATCGCTACAATGCCGAGGCTCGACCCTTCTCCTGGACGGCGACCCCCCGATCCGATCCTGGGAAAAAACCAGCGACTATGCGAACGTATTTCCGGGACCCAACACTAGAGTATTCCATAATTACCGCGAACCGGAGGGCTCGAAACACGGCCATTCACAGTTTCCTTGGCCATCCACCAAGCACTATTGCTTAGATCAGGCTTCTCGAGAACGCCATGCTCGTTGACTTGTTGAATTCTGGGCTTTTCGCGTCGCGCGGCGTGCGCGTTCGGTGCGGTACTTCAGTGGACACCCAGTCTTTCCGCTGGACGCTCGATACGCTCGGACATCTTTGCCGTTGCATCTAGTCAGTCGCGGCATTCGCGTGAGCACCACTCTCCGCGCCGGGTCCATCGAACCGAGCTTCGCGCAGTTTTTTCTTTTGGTCTTCCGTGAGTTTCATGTCAGATAGGAATAAAAACCGGGCCGGAAATGAATCCCGGCACCAGGGATCGTTAGGAGCGCCGAGAATCAGGCGGGGACGCGCCGATAGCCTCGAGATTGTGTCGTGCCCGACCTTCAATTATTTTCTCGATTCGCAAACCACGGCATCTTCAAAGCGCCGACGGCTGTTGAGCGAACGCCAGAGCCGTCGTCACTTTTTCCTGGGTGCAGGGTTGCTGGGGCTGGGGTTTGCGCACCCATTAACCAAGTAGTGCGAGCACCCATTTGGTTGAGTCATTCGGCTCGGATTCGGCGGCGATGATCGTCGGAACATGGCGGGCCCTCCTGAAATCCACGTCCTTAGCATCGCCGCGAAACGTGTCGAGGATTGGTTGTAAGCAATTTCAATACGAAATCTAGGGTGACTTCCGTATTTGTAGAACCAGTGAAAATGTGCAAGCTTGTGCCATCTCCCCGGTCTGTAAATTGAGATTCACCGCAGCGACTACGTAGTTGGTAAGCAATGGTGTCTGCGAGGACCGCGTTGAGAGCCAGATATGGCATTTTCGTCCGTCCGGTTTCAACTTTTCGCGGGCTGGTATCGCACTGGGCGGCGTCGCTTTACGACGGCTACTACGGCATCGAGACCGATAAGCGCGGCTACCAAGCGCCTCCCGCTGGCGAAAGCATCCCTTACGATCCCGCGGAGCCGAAGTACCTTCGGCAGGTCTTCCGCCTACTCAGTGCTCTCAATTTGAAAGAGTTCACTTTTGTCGATTTCGGATCTGGAAAAGGACGCGTGTTAGTCGCGGCGGCAAGTCACGCCTTCAAGACCGTTATCGGCGTGGAACTGTGCAGCGACTTGCACCTCGCCGCAGTCAAGAATATTTCCAAAGCCAGGCGACTCAGATGCCAGTCCGTTGTTTCGGTCAACATGGACGCGAGGGATTTCTCAATTCCGCAGACTCCTTGCGTGCTCTTTTTTTACAATCCTTTTATTGGCGCTATCATGGAGAAAGTTCTGTCGAACATCCGCGAATCCTTGCGGGCCCACCCGCGGCCAGCTTTTGTGATCTACCTAAATCCGCGCTTGCACGAAGCCTTCATGAGACAGAACGGAGTCGAGCTGGTTCGTTCGGTTAACTGGTGCAATTTTTACCGTTGGGATTGTTCGCCGCTTTCGTAGCGCCGCTGCAAGCGTCGCGCCGATTGTAAAAAATGGGGTCAGTGTTACGCGTTCTCGACTTGGTTTCAGCGCGGTTCTCAGCGAACGCATCAAATTGTTGAGTACCGCGCCCATCAACCGACCGATGGCGTGTTTCGAGAGCCATCGGTCTGCTTTGTTGGTGCTAACAACGAGATGGAGTTCAAAAACAGAAATGGACAAAATGTCTGTGCGGCAAAAAAGCAGTTTGAGTCTGTGCTGAACTCATTATCTGATTTAAAATCGATTGCCGCTAGAACAGGGCCGCTCCGCTGGAAAAATACTGAAGAGTATGTTGAGGCCGTATTTTTCTACGTCAATCTCTCGTAGGCACTTTTTGGAGTGAATATCGTAAAGGGAGATGTGCGTAGGTTTCTGAGTATCGTGAAAAACATGCTTGACCCAACTGATTTTCTCTCGAAATTTGGTTTTGCGCACTCGCGTAAACCCAACCCAAATCCTCCTTTCATCGACGATGAGCAAGCCTCGACACCATCCCAAAAGGGCTCTTTCGGAATTGTCGATTTGCTTGAGGTCTATCACCTTGAGAATTTGACGCGTCGCGGCATCGGCTACAACGATTGTTCCGTCGACCGTCGTGAAGTACAGCTTGCCCTTGTGCAAATGGCCGTCATGTACACAGACACTGGCTAGTGGGATTCTCCGACCCGGTTGTGTCAGACAGACTGCGTCGCTTTGATCGCAGCGCGTAACCCAGATATCCGCGCCGATTTGGAAAACGTAGTTGGGATGAGACCTATGCGGTTTTGTGGTCGCAACTTTTCGGTAATCGATATTCTTCAAGAAACGCTCCCAGGGGTCTTCCCCCAACACGTTCCACTGCCGGAGAACCTTGCCAGTGGGAGTTATCTCGACAACCATATCCAAGCCGGTGCTTACAACCAAAAGATTCCCGTCCGCTTCGCGAGCAACGTGGTGAAGATCGTTAAAGCAAGGTAGGGAGACATAGCCGATCTGCCGGAAGCCTGGAATCTCGTAAATTAGAACTTCCGTTCCCGTGCAGACGTACAATTTGTTCTCAACAATCATTCCGGCCTTGAACAAGATCGACGGCGTACCCTCGGAGGGGCACGCTTCCCGGGGACTCTGGTATTCCACACAAATGGAGGCAGTTCCGTCTGCCGGGCAGACCTTGAGAATCAGAGCCCTTTCGTAGAGATTCCACTCTTCCTCTTTGGTAATCAGTTTCTGCCTTTGCCGACCGCCGGTCACATACAAATGATCCATAAACTCTCTTTTCTGGACGTTCCTGAGGTCATCTGCACATCTTCGCAAAATCCCTTGGCAAGATAAAGCTTCGCACTCTTACCACGTGCCGACTGGTGACTCTGAACCTTAATGGTACTCGGAAAATTCGGTAGCAAAACCGCAAGCTGGATGCTCGTATCCGCATGAAAAGAAGCGGATAAAGACTGGGGGTCCGGCCAAAATACGCTCAGAACTCCCGGACACCATCCTCCTGGCCCAGTGTCCATGCCGCAGTACAGGACGATACCTGAACTCTTTTTCTACCTGCGGTCAGGTGTTTTCCAGTTCCAGAGCGCCCAAAATTCAAACCTGAACCTCGAGAAACTTGAAACGGAGGCTGCCCAGCAATGAGGAATTCCAGGATCCATACGTCGCCCAAAGCCTGTGACGCGCTGGGGGAACTCGGACAGAAGCCGAGTTTGCCCAGGTGGGGCCGGATGGCAATGATAGCTGCTCTATTCGGTTCGGTTATCTCTGCTGGCGGCTGCGCGCTGACCTCCGGAGCAAGCGGTGGCAGCATTCCCTCCGGCACTCTCACAATCGACACGGCCAAGTTGCCGCAGGGCCAACCGCAATCAGGATACCAAGCCTCCCTTGAGGCTTCCGGCGGCAAGCAGCCATACACGTGGAACTTGGCTTCAGGAGAGCTTCCGACAGGGCTTGTCCTCACACCTTCTACTGGAACAATCTCAGGGACACCGACACAGGCAGGGGCGTCCAGCTTCATGATTGGAGTACAAGACGCCTCTTCCCCAATCGCCTCGGCAACCCAAGCCATGACCATCACCATCACCAACACCGCAAACGCAGTCCAAATCGATACTACAAACCTCCCAGCAGGAACCGTCCAAACGACTTATTCCGCAAGTCTGTCCGCGAGCGGCGGCACCTCGCCTTATACCTGGAAGGTCGTTTCCGGCCAGTTGCCAGCTGGGTTGAGTCTTAACGGTGCGGGGGCTATCACCGGCACGCCGACAGCGGCGGGTCAGAGCAACTTCTCAGCGCAGGTCACGGACTCCTCTTCGCCGACCCCGGAGACCGCGATTCAGAGCTTTGGGATCCCGATCTTCGCGCCGGGCAGCTCGCCTGGATCTTACACAAGCCGTACCGATTTTGGTTTCATTCCGCTTCCTGTTCCGCTCCCGAGCGTGGGCGGTGCCACGGGTGCGGGAAACTGCATCACTGAGCCTGGTTACAACAATCTAGTTTGCCGCGCCACAGACATCTCGACGCTCGGGGTCGGCAATGACTTTCACAATCAGGAATTTTCAACGTGCTGTGACGGATGGACGGACATGAACGCGTGGAATGCGGATTCGACCATATTCTTCGTCAGCACAGGTGGCGACAATCTACTCCCCATGAGCTTCAACCCCACAACGCACGCAGTTGCGCCGCTCTATGGACAAGCGTTTTCGTCACTTACGGATGGCTGGTGGAGCTACAGCAACCCCAAGCTTGCGTATGCGCTCGAGAATGGAACGGGGGATCCCGTCATCGTAAGCGTAACTTTCAACTCGCAGACGGCTCTTCCGCAGCCGGTGGTGGTTGCAGACTTAGCCCAAGCTCCAAATTGCGTCCCCGCATTGCACGGTTCTACGTCTTGGGAAGAACTCGCGGTCAGCCGCGACGGCCAAACCTTCGTCGTTAGTGCGGGAACTGGTAACCAAGGTTCCGGAATTTATGTGATTGTTTATAACGTGAATAATGGCTGCCGGTGGTATAACACGCAGACGAGGCAAATCGGCGGCAACTGGGGCCCCAGCGGGACAGCTACGACGCCGGATACATATACGATCCATAGCGTTCGCATCTCCGAGGACGGCCAGACCGTAATCGCCAGCCCCAGCAGCGGCTACAGGCAATTCTGGAATGTAGCGAGTCTAAGCGTCACGCCAGCGGACGCGAACGCTAACAATGGTCATTTCGCCGCCGGATATTCGGGATATGTGAACACGACGAACCTTACGGCGGACGGGAGTTGGTGTAAGCTGGGAATGTCCTATCGGACCTTCGCCGATCTCTTTAATCCCATCTATGTGTTGCCGACCGTCGCGCAATGTGGCGACACGGAGATAAACGGCGATGACCATACCAGTTGGAACAATGACGACACGTCTGACCGTCAGCCGTTTTTTTCAAGCACCGTAACGGTGCCCACAGGGCTGCCGATTACTTCGGCATGGCAGGACGAAATCCTAGGTTTCTCCATGACGAACCCGGGAACAGTTTGGAGGTTCATGAACACTTACACGACGGGGACATCTCAGTTTTTCAGCTGCCAGTACGCCATTGGCACAGTCTCTCAAGATGGCAAGTGGTTCATCTTCACAAGCGATTGGGGTAACACTCTAGGCTCGGACGCAGCCGGCAACAATCGATGTGATGTCTTTGTCGGGCAGCTGAAATAAGGCTTCCAAACTGAGGATTATTCCGGTCGTCGTGAGTCAGTTACCGATTAAGTATTAGAAGCCAATAAAAATACGACTAAGGTTCCAGCGAAAAGCCTGCTCGAGACGAACGGCGCCTAGGCGTCCCAGGCACAGGGGGTTAGCGCCTGCCGACACGAGGCCGTGAGTGGTCGTTACCGCGGTTTTGTATCCCGCACTCGCGGTCATCTCCACTGTCTTGTCTGACCACTGGGGATCCAACGCCGGATGCGGATAGGAAAAATGCACAACTTCCGAACCAAGCTCCAGTTCGATCCGCTTTTTCGACTCTGCTAATTCGGTTCGCAGGTCTGTATCGTCGGCCACATGGGCAACGTTTGGGTGTGTGAGGGTGTGCGAGCCGACGATGTGTCCTTTTTTTTGAAGGTGCCGCAGCTGATCCCAATTCATCATAAAGCAACGGCCACTGGCCAGAAATTCAGCATCAAGCGCAAGTTCGATGCTGCGGATCGCTCTCTCCTGCCGATCGGCCACCAGGGGGGCACACAGGTCGAAGGCGGCCAGAAGCGCCGAATCACGCGATTTACGATCTTGTAAGCTCCATACTCGTCCGTCGAGTGAGTTGGCCCATTCAGACTTGCGTGTTGTCAGGAAAGAATAGCGGAGACGACAGTACCAAGGCGGTTTCGGGGTTCCGATCAAATCCACGGTTGCGTAAAACGAGCCGCGTATACCAAAGTAGTCGAGAATCGGCGCTGCAATCTCCTCGTTGTCGGCGAAACCGTCGTCAAATGTGACCGCGACGGCTCTGCGCGGCAGGTTAACCTCCCCTCGCAAGAACAGAAGAATGTCGTCCAAAGCGACTGGTGCAAACTCTCGTGCAAGAATCTCCATTTGGTGCCTAAACGTTGATGCCGCGTGGGTAATGCCAGGGCCGATCAGATCGGCGTGCTGCTTTGGATCATCGCGTACTGAGTGATACATCAAAATGACGGCGCTCGGCGCACGAAAACGCCCCGCCAAATCAAGAACGCGGCTCCCAACAACTGCCTTTTGAATCCAGTCCTTGCCAAGAGACTTTACTGTCATATCTGACCTTCGGGCGGCAAAAGAACTACAGCATCCAAAACGGCATGGCCAGAGTTCTTCATCTGCGCCCACCTCGCACACGAACGTTGACGGCGTGTAGGAAAGCCCAAAGACGAGGAGAGAGACTGCTGCGCAGCGATTCCTTCCCTTCCTTTAGGCCGTATCGGGCCCGTATGTAGAAACTGCCGGCGGTTTGCGGGCGCGCGAATTGGAGATTCACGTATCGGTGGACATGCGCACCCCACCGCGCCTTTGAATCACTGACACCTCCGAGGAAATCGTAAGTACGAATTCCCTCAGCGATCAGCGTTCGCAGTACGTGTGCGCGAAGCACATATCCGATACTGTCTTTTGCTAAGTTAGGATCGAATCCTTCTTGTAGCAAATAAACTGTGTGACCGAATCGAAAACCGAACTGTGCCGCTACAGGTCTTCCATTCAACTCCAGAAGCCAAAACTCCAACTGGTTGCGCGACAATAGAAGATTTGCTAGTTCGTAATAGAAGCGGCGGCGCGCCGTCGAGCGGAAACTACCGGATTGACCTTCTGCTTTCCACCGCAACTGGTGCAGTTCAAACAAATGCGGGAGGTCGCGCTGAAGATCCTGCTTTCCTGAGCACCTACGATACTGGACCTCATACAGCTTCTCCAGACGGCGCATTTTGCGAAGATTACCTCGCTGATTCACTGAAAGTTGTTTTACATACGCATCCCAGTTGTCTGGCAGACTAATTGAGGAGCATGGGGTAAAAGTGGTAATAAGCGGCCACCCTCGGTTTTTCAAAAGCGTCGGAAGAACGATTGCCAATGGCGAATTGTCGGGCATAGTATTCCATTCGCAAAAATCCCACTGCGAATGCTTTTGTAAATGACCCAAGAGCGACCCGACAAATTCTTCCTCATATCCAGGCAATACAGGCAAATCGAGGTTGTCCGAATCCTTGCTTCCATCGCCCATCAGCCGAACAACCCTCCATCGGATGCCGAGCGAGCGATATGTGGCCAGCGATAATGGAGCCATTCCTGCTAAGCGCGACCCAGAATTCTGAAACGTTAATACATGCAAGCTCTGGCCTTCGCCGAATGCGCGCCACCAAGATGCTAGCCATTCCCAGGATGAGAAAATCGAAGCACCGGGAAACGCCATAAGGAGCCTTTCCCAATCGGGCCGAAGTGTTTCCAGATCCTCCAATGTTTCGCAAACTCGGATTTTGAGAGAATGCTGAGACATAGGTTCGATTTTAGATCAAGCAGGCATTTGCAGTGCGCTCGTGACCGATTTGTTCGAAATCAAATAGTATCCGCTTCGCGGACGCGCCACTTGGCTGGGACACGCGTCTCAGGGTTGCAACGCTAGGTGTCATTGCAACTCTAACGGAACGAGTGTTGCTAAGTGTCCGAGCGGCGTGTGATTTTTCACCTGTAATTTTGATTCGAAGTACAAGGGATAAAGGGCGCGCACCAATCGTTCTGGCAGCGAAGGGGATAGCCTAGGGGGATTCGAAGCCCTCTGATAACCGAGGGCTTCAAGAAGATCTCCATAAAGAACTTCAAACCCGCCCAGATCGTTGCTCGTAAGCTGCTGTTTCCAGCGCCCCGCTGGGCTGAAACCGTTCGCAGGAGATGCAAGCTCATGAGAGGAATTCGGCCGAGCCACTGCCCCTACTGGCGATTGCTGAATGCGATCATAATCGAGCTTGTGGTCGAGAAACGCGCCTAGCTCCGCCAAAGTCTCCCTGGGCCGAAGGATCAGATCCTCGAAATGAACTTCGGTGTAATTGGGGCCAGCCTTCCGGCCGTTCTCTCTTCCCTTGGTGACCATCCACTTCCAAAACGCTCCCATTACTAAGAGTCGTCGACTGCTATCCCAGGGTAAGAACGGTATCCAATCTTTCTTGCTGAGGCCCAGGGCCACATCCCGCCCGTCTCGGATAATGTGAATAAAGAGGGCTTGGGGAAGGTCGCGATGGATGCGAGGTATATAGAACACATTGTCAGGGCCGTACGCAGCCCACCGTGACTCGTTCTGGTTCCGGACAATCTCTCCCATGATGATTTGATAGAAGTCCCCTGCGGAATTGCATTCCTGCAGAATCTTCGACTTGATCTCCTCTGCGTCTAAACCCGAACGGCGAAAGGATTTGCTCCGCAACCAGACTTCCATAAGCTTCTGGCGATGATCCCGCACGCCCAAGTCCCCGAACCGCGGAATCAGTGTCTGATAGACGTATAGGTTCCCTCCGTACTTTGCGAACCCGCCTGCCGACATCAGCATGTCGTACAACAAATTCGTTCCGGAACGATGGCATCCCAGAACGAACACCGGCGCTTTGTTTCTATCCATTGTGCGACCGAACCCCTCCTTTAGTAGCAAGAGAAATGATCTTTAATCTTCCATGCAATCTAATGGAGCCTAAAACAAACGCACCATTGAGGATCAAAGCCATGAGAGATCCGGTTTCATGAATATCCGGCCGAGCGTTGTGTGTTTCTTCGCCCACAGTTTGGCGTCAAAACTGGCGCGATAGATTGCCCGTATGCCCGCCACCGACGTAGACTTCTGAATTTTCTGGTGTGAAGGCGAATAACCCATTTCTCTGAGCGTGGCGCCCACAGCCGTCTCAAGAATCGCGAGTTCCTGCTTCGGAAAGCTAGCCTTCCAGCGCGATACGGGAGCAAATTCGCCACTCTCTGACTCCGTCTCAAACGACGTATTCGGCTTCTTCACCGAGCCGATTGCCCTCTTTTGGATTTGATCATAATCCAAATCTTGCGCGATGAAAGTGCTTACCGATCGGAGTGTTTCCTGCGGCGCTTCAATCAGATCCTCAAACCGAACTTCCAGATAATCCGGAGCCATGTGAGGCCCCTGCGTTCGTCCCTTCCCGACCATCCATTCCCAGTAAAGCCCGGCAGCCAACAATCCCGACCCGACATGAGAAAAAAATGGACGGATCCAGCGCTGCCTTTCTAGAGACAGGGCGACGTCTCGCCCATCACGAATCATGTGGATCACAAGTGCCTTTGGAAAAGCCCTCTTGATCTCCGCTGTATAGAGAAGGTGCTCTGGAGTGCAGTCGGCCCAACGGCTAACGTTCTGGCTGCGGGCGATTTCTTCCATAATGATTTTCAAAAAATCGCCTGGGCCGCGGCACTCGGCGATTACCTTCTCGCGTATGTTGTGCTGGTCCAAGCCAGAACGTTCGAATAATTTGCTTTTAAGCCACACGTCCATCAGTCGCTGTCTGTTCTTCTTCGCCTTAAGGTTTCCAAAAAGAGGCTTTAGCACATTGAACACGCTTGACTCAGTGCGGTAAACAGCAAAGCCCCCAGCCGAGAGAAGCATGTGATAGAGCAGCGTGGTTCCAGAGCGAGGACAGCCCGAGATGAAAACCGGCGCGCGACTTCTTTCCGGACATTGCGGAACGCTGCTCATTCCGGTGACTCGTGTGGTTCTTTCGGAGCCTCCTCCAGTTACAGCCTCAGTGCGAGGCGATGCTGGCTCGTTTTTCATACGAGCCGAGTATTGGACATCGACTCTGGAGAGATCTCCATAAGCAATGTTTCAATCGCGCCGTTCAACTTAGATCCGCAGGCGATTAGGCCGGGCATGAGCGCTTGCTTATTGTTGAATGAGGGCGACGAGTTGTCGAGCATGCGCACAATTCCGCCGCCGGCAAGGACCAGCGCGACGCCGGCAGCAACGTCCCATTCGTGCTTAGGGCACAGCGTCCACGTAGCGTCAACCAGGCCAGCGGCCACTTGCGCAAGCTTGTACGCCACCGAGCCGGTCGGCCGAATCTCGAAAGATTGCCCCTGAAACTTCTCCCATTCGCCACGCTTGATCTCGCTGCGGCTGGCCAGGATAACTGCGCCATCTAAGCTTGCTCTTTGGCTCGCGCGGCGGGGCTGACCGTTGTAACTGAGCCCCATCCGTGCGGATCCCAAAAAGACTTCCTTGGTTGCCGGGTTACAAATCCCGCCGGCGATAACTCTTCCCTTTTCCGCCATCGCTACAGAAATGCACCATTCGGGAATGCCAGCGACAAATTCGCGAGTACCATCCAATGGGTCCACGATCCAGACTCTTTCTCTTTCCAGACGAGAAAAATCGTCGACGGTCTCTTCTGAAAACCAACCTTCGCCGTCGCGCAGGAGCGTCTTCTGGAGAGCGAGATTGACCGCGCGGTCGGCTTCTGTGACGGGATCATCCCCGCGCTTGTATTCGACGCTGATCGCACCGCCCATGTGGGGAGCGATAGCCACCATCGCATCTTTCAGCGCTTCTTCGATGCGTCTTTCTACGTCCAAATCGTTGCCCACTCCCTGCGCTAACTGCTGGTCCCCCAACGTCATTCCAAACCTCCGCTAAATGCTGGCCACTAACATCCGGCCGCTTCGTTGCTCCCACCTATGAATCCCTCCCGTTCCAGATACAGAAAGACATCCTGTGCCGACTCTTCAGGACTCATCTCATTCGTATCGATTACGACTTCTGCGTCTGCAGGCGCCTCGTACGGGTCAGAAATGCCGGTGAATTGTTTCACTATGCCAGCGCGAGCTTTCGCATACAGGCCCTTGCGATCACGCCCTTCGCACGCCTCCAAAGAAGTTGAAAGATGCACCAGGATGAATCCCCCAAGTGGGTCAATCATTCCTCTGACTTCCTTCCGGAGGGCATCATAAGGCGCGATGGGAGCACAAATGGCAATTCCACCGTTTTTCGTAATCTCGGAGGCGACATAGCCGATGCGCCGGATATTGATATCCCGATGCTCCCGCGAGAAACCAAGCTCGGACGAAAGGTGCTTGCGCACCAGGTCTCCATCAAGCAGGGTAACCGGTCGTCCCCCCATCTCCAGAAATTTGGTCATCAAGATTCTGGCGATTGTTGACTTGCCGGAGCCCGAGAGTCCCGTGAAAAATATCGTGAAGCCCTGGCGATGTCGCGGAGGATAAGAGCGCTGGAGTTCGCGAACGACCTCTGGAAACGTAAACCACGAAGGGATCTCGCCGCCGGCGGCAAGCCTTCGCCGCAGTTCCGTTCCTGATATATTTAGCACACGCGCGCCGGCTTGAACCTCATCTTCAGGAACGTACCGGTCTTCGTCCTCGAGATAGACCATCATCTGGAAGGGCACCATCGTGACGCCGATCTCCGACTCATTCTTGCGCAGCAATTCTTGCGCATCGTACGGACCATAAAATGGCTTTCCGTTCTTGCCGTCATTGCCCGGCCCAGCATGGTCACGTCCGACAATAAAATGACTGCACCCATGATTCTTTCGAATGATGGCATGCCAGAGCGCCTCGCGAGGACCGGCCATGCGCATGGCCAGCGGCAGCAAAGCTAGCCTTACCGTATCCTTCGGGTACTTGGGCAGAAGCTCCTGATAGCAACGAACGCGAACGTAATACTCAACGTCGCCCGGCTTGGTCATGCCCACCGAGGGATTGAGCAGCAGGTTTGCACCGACCTGTTTGGCCGCGCGCAGCGTTAACTCTTGATGTGCCCGGTGCATGGGATTTCGGGTTTGGAAAGCAACGATTTTCCGCCAGCCGAGCCGATTAAACTCTGCCCGCAACCCCGCAGGTGTGAGCCGCAAAGAGCGAAAATCGTAGTGATGCGGATTTTCAATTCCTTCTAACTTTCCGCCCACGTACCAGGGATGCGCCTTTTGAAGAATGTGAGCCACTCCAGGATGGTTTAGACTGACAGTCCCATAAACCGACTCTGCTTCATGTTTGAGGTCAGGTTGCCAAATTTCCTCGACGTGCAGGACGGCCAACATCACTCCTTCCGGGTCGCGCAGGGCCACCAAGCTGCCCAGTTTTATCGAGCGCGCAAACTCCTCTGTGACGTCGAGGGTAATGGGAATCGGCCAAAGCTTCCCATCCGCTAGCCGCATGCTGTTACAAACACTTTCGTAATCGGCACGGCACATGAAACCGCGAAGTGGCGAGAACCCACCGTTCAGCAGAAGCTCTGCGTCGCACATCTGACGAGGAGTCAAATCCCAAGAAGGCCAGTCTCTGGACTTGCCTTGGATTTCGGCCAAGCGCTCTGAACCGGCCATCAGGTCCACAAGCTCTCCTCCGTGCGGGGCATTCAAGTGTTTTTCCATTTTCAAGTGCTCTCCTTAGTTATTAGAAACTCGTTCGCGCGGTGGGTTATTGATCCACTTGCGGAAATCCCTCAATGGGCTTCGAAAGGCCCATATTCATGGCCTTTTTCTGTGCGTACTGTTCCACCACGCGATTGAATATCGCTTCGCAATCTCCGGCTACCCGCTCCCAACTGTAGTGCTGCTCGACCAGGTCGCGGGCGGCGGATCCCAACTCGTGGCGACGGGGTTCATTCTGCAGAAGCCCAGTGACCTGATTGGCGAAATCATCCGGCTCGTCGGCGAGAAGAACGTTCTTTCCGTGGGTGACGGGCAGACCTTCGGCCCCGATGGTCGTTGACACGACCGCTTTTCCCATGGCCATCGCTTCGAAGATTTTCAGGCGTGTGCCGCTGCCAACCCTGAGCGGCACCACGTAGACCGAACCGCGTCCCATGTACGGCCGCACGTCTTCCACCCTGCCCGTCACTCGGATGCCCGACTCCTTTTCTGCCACTCTTTGCAGGGCGGTGGATGGATTGCGCCCGACGACCCAAAGTACTGCACCGGGAATGGACCGGCGAATCTTGGGAAAAATCGTCTGGGCAAAAAAAGTGATCCCGTCCTCATTCGGCCGCCAGTCCATCGAACCTGTGAAGACAAGGTTGTTTGCTTCTTCCATGGCGGGCTGCGGCTGGAAATAACGAATATCCACGCCGGTCGGTATTGCCGTGCTCTTTGCAGCATCAGAAAATTTACAAAAATGCCGGCGATCTTCCTCGGAGACGGTGAGGACATGGTCCGCGGCCAGGATGTATTTGCGCTCCATGCGGGCTGCGCTCATATACTCTCTCCACCAAACCGCCTTCCAGATCGGATTACGCTCCACTTCGAAATGGCGTCGGCAAATCGTCGCCTCCACATTGTGCGTGAACAAAACTTTGGGCACATCCACATTCCACGGAACCATTGGCGCGGCGAAGACGAAGTCGCAAACGATCAGGTCAATTCGTTCTGCGCGGGCCAAGCTGCGCAATTCGCGCGCCATTTCTGGACGGCAGAAACGCACGACCGAGCGAGGCCGTGTCGAAAGAAAATTCCTCACATATGCCGTACGCCCCGCCAAGGTGCCCCACTCTGGAGCCGCAACTGGCCAGCGAATGAGCCGTGCAAATTGGGATTCCAGCTCTCCGTGGGCGCCGTCCTCTTTTGCGGCGTAAGACAAAGCGAGGGTGACTTCGTGCCGGCGACACAATTCCCGGAGAATTTGATAACTTCGAATCTTGCCGCCGGAATCCAACGGCGCCAAGCCACCTGATTTGACCCACAAAATTTTCAAACGAGAGATCTCCTACCAGCAAATTCCTTCGTAGTGCCGCTTCCTCACGGGACGGCGTGACTTGTCCAGATTGACAAGGTCAATCACCACTTGATCTTCATTCAAGTAGGAAGCGAGACTCTTTGCATCGGCTTCGCGAGTTCCGATAACCACCACTTCACTAGATGTTACGACGTTCTTCAAGTCCTGCACCAACAACGATCCTATGTGCGGAATGACTTCCTCGATATAACGGCGATTCGAACCGACCAGTTTTCCCAAGGAAACATTCTGGTCCCAGATTTGAATCTCGCAACCCTCCCCGAGCAAGCGCTTTACTAACTGTATCAGCGGACTTTCCCGCAGATCGTCTGTGCCAGACTTAAAGCTCAATCCCAAAACGCCGACTTTCTTCTTTCCGCAACGTAGCACCGCTTCCGCTGCCCTTTCAATGTGCTCTTTGTTGCTCGGAAGAATGGCCTCCATCAGAGGCAGCTCAAGATCAATCTCCTTCGCGCGATAGGTGAACGCGCGAACATCCTTGGGCAAACAGGACCCTCCGAAGGCAAAGCCCGGAAGCAAGTATGCAGCGGACGTGTTCAGTCTCGCATCGGCAGTGAAGATCTGGAACACGGACTCCGTATCCACGCCGACTTTCTTGCAAAAGGTTCCTACTTCGTTGGCGAAAGTAACCTTCAACGCATGATAGGCGTTCGATACATACTTCGCCGCCTCGGCTGTCGGAATCGTAGTTTCAAAAATCTTGCCCGGAACCCACTGGTAAAGTTCCCGCAGCAACCTGCCATGTTCCGGGTTGGGGGCTCCCAATATCGTAACCGCGGGCTCAAAAAAATCCGACACCGCGCTCCCTTCCCTCATGAACTCGGGGTTGTAGCAGACGCCAAAATCAATTCCACACTTCTTCTTACTGGCGCTCTCAAGAGCAGGGATCAATACCGACTCTGTCGTTCCCGGAATGACGGTGCTTCGGAAAACGACCACATGGTACTTCTGCTTTCGCGCGATGCCCTCACCAATCTCGTGGCAAGCCCGCTTGAGATGGCTTACGTCAATGCGACCGTTCATTTCGCTCGGTGTGCCGACACACACGATCGATAGTTCGGATTCGCAGACCGCGCGAATGGCGTCTGTTGTTCCCAGCAAACGGCCGGCGTTGCGCGATTCCTCAACGAGCTCGTTAATCCCCTTTTCTAGGACTGGGCTGCGCCCTGAATCCAGCGTCTCGACCTTCGCCGAGTCGATGTCCACGCCAATGATCTTGTTTCCCTGATGAGCCAAGCAAGCGGCCGTAACCGACCCCACGTAACCTAGCCCGAAAACACTCAGCGACCGTGATGTCCCGCTCAACGATTCAGACCTCCGCGTAGAATTCTGTATTTTAAGGCAGCATTGCGAAGAAGCAATCCCTCTGCCGAAATGCCCCGGATCGAAAATTCTTTTGCTGTTGTAAGTCCATCATTGTACTTGCCTTACATAACAACGCTCGCCGAGGCGACTCCTTAGTAGCAGAAACCCCCCAAAATGTGCAAATGTTTTCCATTTTCTCAGGTATTTTTCCCGAACTCCGCTATCGCCCACAGTGCCAAATCATGATTAAACCCTTTAGTTTCTGATAGAACTAGAGACACGGCAGCATCGAAGCTGCGAGGCCGGCGGTTGCGGATTCGGCAACCCAAGTGCTAACATTCCAGTGTAATTAATGCCTTGCGTTTGAGGTCGCAACCCTCATTGTCACGAGTTCAGCGGACACGTTGTCGAAACACGGAATGCTTGGGAGCGTTGCCTAGGACGATGAGCGAAAGCGGTCGAAATTTCCGAAAAAGGCTGAAGCAGGCAAGTTGGGCGGAAGTCAGCACGCGCGGTCGTCAGTCAACAGCGAAGTACTGGGATTACGCCGTTTATCGCTTGGGCATCGGCTTCAAAGAGCAGCGGCTACCAACTTCGTCGGCTCACCGTGGCCGCTTTTTCTTTTCGAGCGAGGAAGTCCCCACTATCTGTGCAAGGCTTCGCGAAAGACTTCCCGGGCGAGTGCAGGAAATTCAAGACTCCGCGGAGCGGATTTGCGCTCACCGCTTTGATCTTCTCGGTTATGAAGGTCTCGACTATGGGCCTCGGATTGACTGGCACGCGGATTTGGTTCATTCCAAACGCGCCCCGCTGAAGCCCTGGTTCAGAGTTCGCTACTTGGATTTCAATGAGGTAGGCGACTCGAAGATCACGTGGGAATTGAATCGCCACCAGCATCTCGTCACTCTCGCCAAGGCCTATCTCCTTACAAAAGACACTCGCTACACGGAGGAGCTGTTCCGTCTCTGGTACGATTGGCGGCAACAGAATCCTTATCCGATCGGAATCAACTGGGCCAGCAGCCTGGAGGTTGCCTTTCGAAGTCTTTCGTGGATTTGGATTTATCATCTTCTGCAAGGCACACCAGTCCTGCCCCAAACCTTCCAGAGCGATTTGACTAGTGGCCTTGCATTGCACGGCCGCCACATTGAAAAGTACCTGTCGACCTATTTTTCACCCAATACTCACCTGTTGGGCGAGGGCGTAGCGCTCTTTTTTCTGGGGACACTTTTCCCCGCAATACCCAACGCCCACAGGTGGGGAACAAAGGGTTGGCAAGTCATCCAACAACAGGCAATTGCGCAAGTACAGGACGACGGTATGTACTTTGAGCAATCGCTGCACTACCACGTTTACGCCCTCGATTTTTTCCTGCATGCGCGAACACTTGCCACCGTAAACCAGATGCGCGTCGGCGCCGAGTTCGACGCGACGATCGTCAAGATGCTTGAGGCCCTTTGCACGCTCAGCCAAGCAGGCTGTCTTCCTCATTTCGGCGACGACGATGGCGGGCGCGTCTTCGATCCGTCGCGAAATCGAGCCGAGCACCTTCTCGATCCTCTGTGCACCGGAGCTGCGATATTCATGCGAAGCGATTTCAAGGCTGCGGGTACGCTTTGTGAGGAAGCCCTCTGGCTCCTGGGTGACGAGGGAATCGATCGTTTTGATTCTTTGGCGGAGACAAGGCCCAAGGTGTCCTCCGCGCTTCCTGCAAGCGGAATCTACGTGCTAGCAGACCACAATGCGGGTCAGCAGTTAATCTTCGACGCAGGCCCGCTGGGCTTCGGCCGGGCCGGGCATGGTCATGCGGATGCCTTGAGCGTGAACCTTTCCATCGCGGGCCGTGAATTCTTGACTGATCCTGGGACTTTCTCCTACGTCTCCGCGGATATCGACCGAAACCGGCTAAGAGGGACTGGCGCGCATAATACGGTGCGGATCGATGGTTTTGACCAAGCTGAACCCGACGGGCCCTTCGGCTGGCGAGAGCTCCCACGCGTGAACTTAGAAACATACCGGAGTGGGGACGCATTTAGTCTGCTCGTCGCCGATCACTCGGGTTATCAAAGGCTGCCCGGCGGCGTTGTACACAAACGCGAGATTTTCCATTTGAAATCTCGCTTTTGGTTCGTTCGAGACGTCATCCGTGGCTCCGGGGAACATGAACTGGAACAGTTTTGGCATTTCGCTCCGGGGCTCGAAGTCAAGACGGGTGCGGATGGGTCGTTCACGGTTCAGGATTCTTGTAAAGATCACTGCCTCGTGCTGCTGAGTGCGGAAAATCGAAATTCCCAAGGCAGCATGGAAGAAGATTATTGGTCACCGAGCTACGGTAACGTCACGGCCTCTTCTACGCTTTGTCTTTCACGGAAGATCGCGTTGCCGTCAGAATTCGTGACCATCCTGATCCCGTTGCCGCGATCTCGCACTGACAACGGCCGCTTGACACGCCTCAATCTCGGTAAGATGGATCCCAATTCTAGTTTTTACAGATACGATGCTCCCGGCGAGACGCATCACTTTTTTTTCAATGATTCCGGATTAGAGTGGCGGGCTGGCGTTTGGCAGAGCAACGCTCGATTCTTCTACTGTGCAACTTTGCCAACAGGAAGCCTTCTCCGCTGGATTGTTTCCCGAGGGAGCTTTCTCACCATGGGTGACGAGTCGCTATTCCATGAAGGCGAGATGGTGGAGTTGCGGGAATGGGCAGACAACTCCGCCGCAAACGGCGAGACATTGACGCCCGACAATTCTCCGGCAGATTTGCATGGAGATGCCCGCGAACCAGATAAGGCCCTGCTGCGTACCGTAGGCGAAGAAGCAGATACCACGAGGCAACGGTAGTTATGTGCGGAATCTGCGGGATCTACAACCTGAATTCTCGAGTCCCAATCGACCGCACTGCCCTCGAGGCGATGAACGCTCGAATCGCCCATCGTGGCCCGGACGATGAGGGTTTCTACGTTTCCGGCAATCTAGGCATCGCGATGAGGCGCCTCAGTATTGTGGACCTCCAAACCGGCCAGCAACCGGTGACAAACGAAGATGAAACCATTTGGCTGGTTTACAACGGTGAAATTTATAACCAGGCGGAATTGCGCGCCCAACTCATCACCCAAGGTCATCATTTTCGAAGCCGCAGCGATACCGAGACGATTGTTCATCTTTACGAACAATATGGGGCCGGCTGCGTAAACCATCTGCGCGGTATGTTCGCCTTTGCGCTCTGGGATTCGCGACGGCGACGCCTGTTTGTGGCGCGCGACCGTCTCGGCATCAAGCCGCTCTATTATCGGCTTACTCGCGATAGCTTTTTGTTTGCTTCAGAAATCAAGGCCATCCTGGCGCATCCATCCGTCCGTGCCGAATTTAACTTGCACGCTCTCCCGGAATACCTAGCGTTCGGCTATCTCGCCGGTCCGCAAACTCTATTTGAGGGAATTCGAAAACTATCTCCGGGCCACACCTTGGAGATAGACGCCACGGGAAACCTGAGCCTTCGAGAGTATTGGGATCTGCCACACAATGTGACGGTCGCAAGTCAATCCGAAAAGGAATGTGTACACACTTACCGGGAAATGCTGGAAGGCGCTGTCCAAAGCCATCTCATGAGCGACGTTCCTCTTGGAATGTTTCTGAGCGGAGGGCTTGATTCAAGCGCGATCGCGGCATTGATGACGAAGCTTCGGCGTGAGCCAATCGAGACCTTTTCAGTCGGATACGAAGAAGAAGCTTTCAGCGAACTGTCCTATGCTCGCGTCGTTTCCAAGCATATCGGATCCAACCATCATGAAGTTCGCGTGAACTTTCAACATTTCGTTGACGCTCTTCCCAAGCTGATCTGGCACGAGGATGAACCGCTGGTCTGGCCTTCGAGTGTGTCTCTGTACTTCGTCTCCCAACTTGCACGTGAGCACGTAAAGGTGGTTCTGACCGGAGAAGGAAGCGACGAAACACTTGCCGGCTATACCCGCTACGCGTGGACTCTCTGGAACACCAAGCTGGACCGCGTCTATCGCCAACTGACCCCCGAGGCACAGCGTCATTTGGTTCGCACATTAATTGCCCATTCCTCGCTGGCCTCTTCTGGCCTGCGGCGAAAGCTGCAACATTCGTTCCTCGGCAGAGACGGGGCGTCGTGGGAGTCTTTTTACTTTGATAACTTTTACTCCGCCTTTTCAGCCTCTGCCCAGGAAGAGCTTTTGAGCGACAGTGCCGCGCGAGTGGGCGGGCCGATTTATGAAGATTCCCTGGCCTTCTGGAAGAAATCGTCCGGTGACATGCTTCCGCGGCTCCTTTACACGGACATAAAGACCTATCTGGTCGAGCTGCTTATGAAGCAAGACAACATGAGCATGGCAGCTTCTCTCGAGAGCCGCGTTCCGTTTCTCGACCACCCCCTGGTGGAATACGCCGTGCGCATTCCGCCGAGGTTTAATATCCAGAGGCTATCCGGGAAATGGATTTTGAAATCGGCGGTAAAAGATTTACTCCCGGACGAAATTGTATATCGGAAGAAAATGGGATTCCCCACGCCGTGGCGCGGCTGGCTGGAGGGAGCTCATTTGACGGATGTAGCGAAACTCTTGACGGAGCCCCGGAGCGTCAGCCGGAGACTCTTCAAGGCCCAAGCCGTAGAACGGTTGTTCACCGAGCATCGCGCGCGATTGCACGATCACGGCGACCGAATCTGGCGCCTGTTGAATCTGGAACTCTGGCTCCGAATATTCATCGACGGCGATTCGACCGCAAGCGTAAGCTGCTCGGAAGCTGCGGCAGCGCACCAGTGAGAGATTTTCCAACGCTCTCGCGGTGCGTAAGAATTACGTTTCGAAATGGCCAGGAGCTTTCTCGAGTGCAACGTTTGGCATTCCTACTCCAAATCACCGAGACTGTTAGACCACATTGAACCTACGACTAAGAGCATTAAGAAACGTAAGCAGCAGCTGGCTCTCGCTGGGTGTCAACGTCGTCGTCAGCATTATCCTCACACCCTTAATCCTCCATCACCTCGGTGATAGCGCCTACGGCTTGTGGGCACTGGTCTTCTCCTTCGCTGGATATTTCAATATTTTCGATTTTGGACTCAGTTCGGCGGTGATTCGTTATGTATCTCGTTTCAACGCGGTGCGGGATTATGAACAGCTTACGAAGTACGTCAACAGCATACTGTTTGTGTTCACCTGCATTGCTATTTTCTTGTTGCTGGCGACGGTAGTCGTCTCATGGTACGTGAACGCAATATTCCACATCTCCCCAGCGCTGCAGCACACGGCTCGTCTTCTGTTCCTTCTGGTCGGCTGCATGTTCGCACTGCAGTTTCCGGGGGACGTATTCGTAGGCGTCTTGGAAGGAATGCAGGAGTTCTGGTGGGAGTACCTTGTCAAAACAGTTGCCGGCATTCTCCGTCTGGTCCTGATTATCGCTGTACTGGAACGCGGTCTAGGACTGCTCAGTATTTCGATGGTTGCTATCGGCCTCTCCATGGCGAGTTACATCGCTTACGTTGTCATTGCTTATCGTCGGCTTCCGCTGCGCTTCTCTCCGAAGCTCCCCGACTTCGCGACCCTCAAGGAAATCATGGGTTACTCCGCAACCACATTCACCTCGATTGTCGCGGGCGGTTTCACGGCAACCGCAGGCAACACCATCATCGGAATCTTTCTGACCACCGCCGATATCACCCCCTTCGCGATTGCGACGAAATTCATCCAGTACGCCAGCCGGATCGTCCAGTCTTCCTCTGCGATTTTCACTCCGATGTCGAGCCATTTCGACGCGACCGGCGAATTAAACCGGTTGCAGCGAGTGTTTATTCTAGGAAACCGCGCCTGCGCATTTCTGGCCTTCCCTGCGTGCGTCGGCATGCTGATCCTCGGCCGCTCGGCAATCGAAGTTTGGGTGGGTGCCCGATACGCCTGGTGCTACGGCTTGCTCGCGATTCTCATCGTGCCCTACACCCTGCAGTTCGCGCAATTGGCATCGCCAAAGATCCTCTATGGAATGGCCCGGCACTTGACTCTAGGAAAAGCCAGGCTCATCGAAGCGGCGACTAACATCGTCCTAAGCATTATTCTGCTCCACTATTATGGTGTTTGGGGCGTCGCTCTTGGAGTTGCAATTCCCAAATTCTGCGCTTCTGTTTTTTTCCTTCCTGGCCATCTGTGCCATGTGCTCAAAGTAAGTATCAAGTCCTTTCTATGGCAAGCGTATATGTGGCCGGTGGTCACCTGCGCGCCGATGACTATCGCGTTATACCTCTTGCATCGTACTGTTGTCCCGCATACGTTATTGGCGCTCGCTGCGCAGATGTTGGCGGGAGCCCTTGTGTATGGATTCGCAGTACTCGCGTACGCATTGATCGAGGAGCCGGAGGGAATCAAGTTAAGAAAGCGTTTTTTCAAATTCGGAGGGGAGGCGTTGAACTGACCCAAAACCGGAAAACTGAGCCAAGGATAAGTTGAGGAAACAGCCTGAACGTGGTCCTCTACACCGACAAGGAGGAGGACACGAAGATGCCGAGGAAGGGTCACACGGAGGAGCAGATTTTGCAGGTGCTGCGACAGGCGGAAGGCGGGGAAAAAGTCACCGAGATCTGCCGGAAGTTGGGGATCAGCGAGCAGACATTTTACACCTGGAAGCGGAAGTACGCCGGTATGGGACTCAGTGAACTGCGCGAGTTGCGGCAGTTGCGCGATGAGAATGGCAAGCGGAAGAAGCTGGTGGCCGACCTGTCGCTGGATCGACACATGCTGCAGGAGATCGTCCGAAAAAAGCTCTAAAGCCTCGGCACCGGCGCGTGTTGGCGCGCTGGACGCAAGTCGCCTACCAGGTGAGCGAGCGTCGGGTGTCGAGGCTGCTTCTCGTGCAGCGATCTTCGTTGCGTTATGAGAGTCATCGCGACCCGCAGGAAGCCCTGCGGATGCGATTGCGGGAGCTGGCGGCGAGCCGGATCCGATTCGGATATCGCCGGCTGACCGTGCTCTTGAAGCGGGAGGGCTGGGCGGTAAACGCAAAACGAATCTATCGGCTCTACACCGAGGAAGGATTGACCGTGCGGACCAAGCAACGCCAGAAGGCAGCCAGCCGCCAGCGCGTGCCACGGGCCCTCGCGACGAGGCCGAATGAGCGGTGGAGCATGGATTTCGTGAGCGACCGCCTGGTAAATGATCGGTGGTTTCGTGTGTTGACCGTCGTCGATCAGTTCACTCGGGAGAGCTTGTTGCTCTACGCGGACAGTGCCTTGAGCGGTGAAAAAGTAGCCGCTGAATTAGAACGTGTCGTCGGCGCACGGGGAGTTCCGACGTCAATCACCGTAGATAACGGGAGCGAGTTCGCCAGTCGGGCCATGGATACATGGGCATACGGTCACGGAATCCGCCTAGACTTCATCCGGCCGGGCAAGCCAGTGGAGAACGGGTACATTGAGAGCTTCAACGGAAGACTGCGGGATGAGTGCTTGAACGTCAGTCTGTTCTTCTCCCTGGAAGACGCTAGAGGGAAGCTGGAAGCCTGGCGACAAGATTACAATCTGGCCCGACCCCACAGCGCGCTCGGCGATGAAGCACCGACGGCGTTCGCGACAGCCTGGTCGAAATCCGCATCTCCGGACTCGGAGCTAGCTCCGAGTCCGGAGATCACCCAAGCGCGCACGTTGCTTGAGGTGCTCAGTTGAGCTACATTAGGCGCGGAATCGCCGAGAAATCGGCGCAAACGAACCACGTAAGGCAAAATCCTCAGCTTTCCTCTGGCACAGTTTCGCGGGGCGGGTCAGGGCGGGTCAAATACCCGGAGAAGCTAAATTTTGGCTGGACTAATTTTCGGGGGGCAGGTCAGAACCGCTAGACTCATGCGGCGATACGCGACCGTGCTCTTCTGGAGAGAGGGTTGGTCGCATCGAACTTAGGGGGCTACCTTCAGTGTAGTGCTGCCGCGAAATCATCGCAGCGCTGGTTTCCAGCATTATCAGTACCTAGCGTGCCCTCCCAGTCGCTTGAAAAGAAAAACCACTTGCCATCCTGCGAGATCGAACCGATCGCGTTCTGGCACGCGAAAAAATTGGATTTGCCAGAGTTGAACGTGTGCGCTTCGCGGTGCACTGCTCCATCCCGTGTGAACACAAGGATTTCGTCTTGCCAAGGAGCCATAATAGGAGATCCAAGGGGAATAGTAACCGTGCTGGTCGCGAATGGACGCCTGTCGGTTGAGTCATCATTGTTCCAGCTAACATGGTTATCCCCTTTTGCCAGGGTGTTGCCACATTGCTCTGAAGTCAGTACACGGTCTATCGAAGACAGCGCTGTTAGCAGCCGGACTCCCATACCCAGTTTGCACCATTTTCCATCTGACGTGCGTCCCGTAGTATTGACCAACGAACTATAGCCCATTGCAAAGTGGCCGTAATCAACGTCCGATTCCGGGGCGTCCACCTCGGTTGTACCCACATGCCAAAAGCGTCGTAGGTCCGTATTGCCGGCTGGACTGATCATCACGACCTGGCCATCGCCGGAAATCTTAATGGAGTGAACGAAGAATCTATCTGTAGGTGTCGTTCCGCGAACCTTAACACCGTTTACAGTTTCGTCCTCCGTGTCATATGCTTGGCAACCTGTGGTTGCATTCCATACGTACACGAGATGGGCGTCGCCCTGCGATCCGCTCCCAACCGCCATCGCAAATGTCCTATCGTCCCATGCAGCGGAGAATTCCTTCCACACTGAAGCTCCTGCAAACTGCTCCGCGCAGTTACGCGCTTCAGCCAGATCCACGACGAGTGTTGTCCTCGGCGGTGAAACGGAGAAATCGAGCCGTACGATCTGAGGATCCTTAGATTGCGAGATCCCGAACGCTGCGTCCTTTTCGGTCTTCGACCACTCGGGCGATCCCATAATTCCTGGAATCAGTCTGGCGGATCCAGCCTTGCCCGTCAGCGGGTCGAACGGCAGCAGAAACGCGCTGGCTCCGCCATTACAGATAAAAATCTTGGTCGAGTCCAAGTTCGACACGCGGGAATCGCCCCAACCTCCGCAGTTCATATGCCATTCTTGTTGCCCGGGAGATCTGGCACCCGGAGAAGTATCGATATCCGTCAACCGGTAGATCCGAGTGCCGAAGTCCGGATCAAGAATGCTATTGCCGGCTCCCCTTGCTGCACCGATGTTCGGTAGCGGAGTAGGCAGCGGAAGAACGGCAAAATCCGTTCGTGCGTCGTAGGCCTGTGCCGACGATTTTGCCAATGACGGCGCACGGTTGACCATAAGTCCCACATCGGGCCATACGGCGATGGACAGCAACAGAATCGCAGCAATAAACAACCCCTTCACCGGCACCTCCAACGACCGTAGGTTAGTCTTAATACTTCGATGGTTCGCAACGACCGGACGGCACGGGAGACTCCGCAATGACTCGTGTCTTATAGCGAGCGATACGTCGCCAGCCATTCTCCACGCACCGATTCCCAACGATACCGCTTCGACTCTTCGCGGGCATTTGCGGATAGCCGATGAGCCAATTCTGGTTCTCTCAACAGCCGCAAAATATATTCTGCGATCAACTGCCACTCGCCTGGTTCGCACAGTAGCCCGGTCCGTTCGTGTTCGACGACGAAGCGAATTCCTCCGGCTCCAGTCGTGACCACTGGAGTACCGCAGGCGAACGCCTCCAAAATCGAAACCGGCATGTTATCCAGCCGAGATGCGTTCACGAATATATCTGCTTTTTCATAATAACCAGCAATCTCGTGATGCCGGACTGGCCCCGTAAACTCGACGCCGTACAAATGCAGAGACTTGACCAGTTTCCGAGTTTCCCGCTCGCTCGGACCGGACCCGAGCAAATAGAGGACCGCACCGGGGTGCTTCTCCTGAACTACGCCGAATGCTCGAACTACGTCTTCTACCGCATAGTAAGGATGAAACCCCCGCGAACAAATCAGCCGTGGCTGCAATGGAATCCTCGAACGAAAGGAAAACTGATCCATATCAACCACATTGGCGATCGCTTTCGCGTGAAGAGCGAATTTCTCAAAGACCTCGACCAGATAGGCGGATGGCACGACTACGCAGTCTGCTCGTTTGAGTATTCTCCGGGCCACACGAGAACGCCGCAAGTGGTCAGGCGCCTCACCGCTGTGATAATGAACGAGGACTTTCTTTTTTCTCGCTTTAGCCATCCAGTAGGCTGGCGCCGGCGCAAGTATAAAGGACCAATATGACGCGGAAAACACGTGTGCTATATCCTCTTCCTTTAACTGCTTCCAAAGGGAAAGCCAATAAAAGGGCTGTCGCACTATCGTGCGAAGGAATGGAACGCGTTCCACCCAGCGCAACGAATGAGGCATTTCCCGGTCGACAGCAATAAACCGAACCTTGACATCGTCTTGATCATTGCGCCAGTTTCGCAATAGCGCTTCTACTTGCACTGACTGGCCTCCCACATATCGATGGCTGGGACCTACGATTGCGACGCGAAGTGGGCGGAGTCCATGGGCGCTAGAAACCGAAAACCGGCGTACCCCAGAGTCTTGCTTACTCTTGGAGGCCAACACTTCCTCGTACAGCGCCTCGTAGCGTTCGGCAACGCTCTCCAGACTGAATTGCGTAGACGCCAATTCTTTGCCCTTCGATGCACACGCAGCCCGAAGGTGCGGCTGCGTTAGGAAGCGTTCAATCGCAGCTGCGAGTTGGTCATCACGACCCGGCTGCACTAACAATCCTGTATCCCCCTCCGAGATAATTTCCGGTGTACCACCGACATTAGTCGCAACGACTCCCACGCCAGCCGCCATCGACTCGAGGATGACATTCGACATACTTTCCGAATCGGAAGGCACAACAGAAATGTCCAAAGATGCCAGCAGTTCCGGGATATCTCTTCTATCTCCCAAAAAACAGATACGATCCGCAAGACCCAGGTCGCGTGCCGTATCTTCGATCTCCGATCGCAGCGGTCCGTCGCCAACGACTAGGAATTGCACGTTCGGAAGCTTTGATGCGAGTCGCTTGGCTGCCCGCAGGAACACGCCGTGGTTCTTGGACCTAGTGTTCATTCGAGCGATCATTCCGACTCGCACAGTGCCACGAGAGACGGGGAGAGCGGGCACAGCACTGGCGAATAGCTCTGGGCCTAGACCATTGGGGATGATCGCAACTTTCCGCTCCGGGAGTCCTTGCCGTATCAATCGCTCGGATGCTGCACGGGAATTGCAAACAACCCGATCGCAAAACCAGAAGGCGACACCCTGTGCGCGGAATTGACGGGGAGTGAGCAAGTCGCCGAGTTGGCGATGGCTTCCAATCACCACAGGAACCCTGACGAATCGAGCCGTTGGAAGAAGGAGCAAGTTCGTGTAGAAATCGAACGAGTGGACGATCTGAACCTTTTCGCGTTTTAGGTATCGCCCTAAAGCCGCACGCGAGCGCTGTGCGCGTAGGGTCAGAAAACTTCCTCCGAGAGAAAATTCCTCCACATTCGCCACTTTTTCGAGCAAGGGTCCCAGGCGCGCGACGCATCCGAGCTGGATGTCAAAGTGGCGGTGCCTGAGTGCATTAGTGATCGCCACAAACTGACGCTCACTGCCCCCAGTCTCAAACGTGTTGAGCATCATAAATAGCTTTCGCCGAAGCGCCTTGCACACATCCTCTTGTATGGGGTTTCTCGACGTGTCACGCAGTAAGATCTTCATTTTCTGACCGAAAGGGATGCCGTGGGTTTCACTGTCTCTGCTTGAATGCCAGCTTCGCGAAAATCAATGGTCGGGGCTTTGTATGTCGAAGGAGTTGTCTGAGAAGTCTCTAGGAAATTTCTATGCCAAAGTTCAAGCGCCAGCAAGCGCCAAAGTTTACTTGAATGGTCGCGGCGGCCTCGCAAGTGCTCGTTGAGTACGCCCGACAGCGCAGAACGATTGAAATATCCTCTCTCCATCGTCCTTGGCTCCAGTAACAGCCGCGAAAAATCTTCTTTCAAGTTATTACGGATCCAATGAACCAGCGGCATCGCAAATCCCTGCTTCGGGCGATTGAGCACTTCTGACGGAACGCCAACTCTCGCTGCCAGCTTTTTAAAAATATACTTCTGATCCATACCTCGCATCTTCCAATGCGCGGGAAGGCCAACAACCCACTCGACAAAGTGATGATCGAGGATTGGAACGCGAGCCTCGAGCGAAGTCGCCATGCTCATGCGGTCCACTTTTGTGAGAATATCTCCAGGAAGGTATGTCTTCGTGTCGAGGTAGAGCAGTTGACTTAGACGATCGTAATTTGCGGCTTTATTTAGATACACGCGAAAAATGTCGAGAGGATCTCCTCCGTTTCCTGCGTTGCGTTCAAAATCTCCAGACAACAGTGACGCCTTACCGCCCAAGACCGACCGGAAAGTAGCTGGATGAAGTGCCCGTTCAGGCCACGGTAGCGAGATGTCGTACAAGAACCGACGTCCGGGCGTACGCTGAGGCAATACCGGAAATATCGCCGAGCGATACAAGGCACCAGCCCACGCAGGCATCCAATCAAACCGCTGACGTGATATTTGCGCCCGGTACCGCTCATAGCCTCCGAACAATTCATCTCCCCCATCACCGGACAAGGCTACGGTCACAAATTGTCGAGCCATCCGCGACACAAAATAAGTCGGAAGCATGGATGAATCGCCGAAGGGCTCGTCCAGGACGGTCGTCAAATAGGTCAGCGTCTCATGAATGTTCGGCTTGACGACAAACTCGTGATGCTCAGTGTTAAAGCGTTTGGCCACCTTACGAGCGTAGTGTGCCTCATCGAAGCTGGCCTCTTCGAAACCGATCGAAAAGGTTCGCAGCGGACGGCCACTTGCGCGGGCCATCAAGGCAACTACGATCGAAGAATCCGTTCCGCCGCTCAAGAGGGCTCCGAGGGGGACGTCGGCTATCAGCCGAATACGAACGGCCTCGGATAGCCGGCCTTCTAATTCATCGAGGCATTCTTCTTCCGAGGCCGGCTCGTGCGTCGAGAAAGTTGGCAAGTCCCAATACTGCCTTGTGTTGGTCTGCGCGTCCGCGAATTCGAGGAGGTACCCTGGAGGAAGCTTTGAAATGTCTCTGAAGGCGGTGCGCGGATCCGGGATATATCCGCAGTTTACGTACTGCAGCAGGCTCCCTTGGTCGAGCTCCCTCAGTTCTGGGCATGCCACCAAGATTGCCTTAATTTCTGAACCAAAAAGCAGGCGGCCCTTATGGATCGCGTAGTGTAACGGTTTGATTCCCAAGCGGTCGCGAGCGAGCAACAGTTTATGTCGCCTCTCGTCATAAATCGCAATTGCAAACATGCCTCGAAGCCTCTGGATGCAATCAGCGCCAAATTCCTCGTACAGGTGGACAATAACCTCGGTGTCGGTGTTCGTGTAAAAGTGGTGGCCGCGACCCTCGAGCTCGCTGCGAAGGTCCAGGAAATTGTAGATCTCGCCGTTGAAGACAACCCAAACGCTCTTGTCCTCATTGTGAATAGGCTGATGCCCCCCACCCAAGTCAATAATGCTAAGGCGTCTCATACCCAGGCCCGCGCCACCTTGGGTATAAATGCCCTCATCGTCCGGTCCGCGATGAATGATCTTCTCGCACATTCGGTGAATAGTCTGGCGGTCGATTACCGCGCCCCGTTCAGAATTGACAATGCCTGCAATCCCGCACATTTTCGCTCCAAGAAGTATCGACTAGCGCCAGCGGTTCACACCGGCAAGCGCCGTAGTCACCGTGCACCAGCGACAGAACTGCCTTCTGAAGTAGCAACCTTTACGGCCTTTCCCGGCACCATTTTTTTCAGTCGGTAATCGCGGTAGTCGCCTGGATTTCCTGCGCGTCCATCACATGCTGCGAGAATAATGTTCGTCATCTCGCGCGCCGTAGTGAAATGGACGCAGTAGCGACCCGACCGCTTTGACTCTTCCATGAGATCTCGAAGAAACACTTGCCGCGGAGTTCCGTACATTGCCTCCGCATCTCGAGGATCCATTCCATGACAGTGGAGTTTTACGAAGATCCAATCGGGCCTGCCTTTTACACCAATAGCAGCGCGCTGCCAGAGCCGGAATCGATTCATGGTCATCGGGTATCTGCGCGTTATCGCGCTATTTTCCATCTGCGGGTAAACCCCGTGACTTCTTAATGAAAAGTCGAACAGAAGCGGCCCTTGAACCATCAGAGGAAAAATGTGGGGACTCCGTCCGACGCGCAAATCGTGACCCTGCCGGTGCGGGGCCCGCTTCTCTAATGGAAGCGCACACTCGTAAAGGGAATTGATTTTTGCAACTTGCGTAACACTCGGCGCCGAAGGCATGGTCAAGTCAGCGTAGCAACCGGTATCGGCTAAAATCTGTATTTCGTCGTCAACTCCACACTCCTCTCCTCGCTTAGAGTTCGCCAAGGCGAAATTGCCGTGCACGAAGGCATAACGAGGCGGCCCTTCTCCGTCCCATCGCGAAAGGCATGCGTGTCGATTGGCCAAAACATCGCGAAACTCGACTATCTGTTTTTCGGTGTGACCGCGCGTATCCGGTGCTTCCAATCCGTGGTGCAGGTGTACCTCAATCTCGCCCCAACCCGATCGGCAATGATCCGCTAAGCGTTCGATGAGGTCCGATTCATACTGCTCCGCTGGATAGAAGTACGTGTGATAAAACGGTCTGCCTTCCGAATCTCGCCACGGTCCCAAGACCCGCGGAATCTGCCGACACCAAAGTTCTAATCTTCGCTCCTGTTCGTATTTCTCAGCGCGTGCGCTCCCTTGGCCCGGAACAATGGCTGGTTCAAAATGGTCTGAGATGCAAAAAATGACGTGTACACCATCTAGCCGTAGAGGTCTTCGCGTAAGTAGCTGCCGGCAATAGGAGGCCAACCAAGGAAGGTTGTCCCTCAATTTGGCAAACGTTCTCATACGACGACGAGGATCCTCAAATCACAAATTGCCGGCGAAGATCTCATAGTTTCTCGTACCGTCTCAGGGACTAGGCACTCCGCTGCGGCTTTCACACGACAGATTCTGACTCGGAAAATGCTTGACGCGCCGCAGGCAGTTCGACAGCTCCCAGCGGCTTTGTTCCCCGTATGGAAATGGACTCATGCAAAACGCGCAGAGACCCCAGTTTGCAAGTCTCGAACCACCGGAAAACTTCTTCATAAGTGTGCTTGGACTGAAATTTTGGAGAATACCAATCAAAGGTATCAAGCACCCGAGCCCTCGGATTGCGGTGCAAAGAGAACGGAAAGACGTGATGGAAGAAACCGCTCAGAGGCTGGCCTAAGAACGGAATTTTGCGAAGGCCGTAGTAGACATGATACAGCGGCACTGCCGCGTAACAGAGAGTGTGGAGTGTCTTGGCCGGCAGACGCGATGTAAGCCTCCGGTAAATGTCGCTGAACCTGTACCACTTACTGTACCCACTGTAGAGCCAGATGGCGATCGTCCCGCCTGGCTTGAGAAATTTTACGAGGCCCTTGAACGCTCTTTCACAATCGGGGGTGTGGTGGAGCACGCCAAGACTGTAGATGACGTCAAAACTTTCAGGCGCAAATGGCAGAGCAAATGCGTCCGCTTGAAAGAAGAAAACTCCATTTCGGTCACCTAGATTCCGAGCAGCTACCTCTGCAGCAGTGCTTAGGTCCACGCCGACGACAGTCGCTCCCCATCGGCTGGCTACTTCCGCAAACCGGCCCATTCCACAGCCCACGTCCAAGACCAACTTCCCGCGCAGCTCATCCGGCGTGAATCCGGTTCGTTGCCGAAAATCAAATTCGGACTCCGTGTTGTCGGGGCCGTCAAGTTGCGTTTGAGCATGCTTGTGCCATTGAAAACCGAAGCTCCCAGCGTACT
This sequence comes from uncultured Acidobacteriota bacterium, assembly GCA_963811805.1. Classification (GTDB taxonomy): domain Bacteria; phylum Acidobacteriota; class Terriglobia; order Acidiferrales; family UBA7541; genus DAHUXN01. The sequence goes on from CAWESU010000001.1 coordinate 844,938, forward strand.
TCTCTGCATCTACAAACCGCATGACATCTCGCACCCTGTGGAAAGAACGGTTACACGTCCTGCATAAAAGCCCCTGTTCTCGCGAGTAGATCTCGCTCCCACATCCTGGGCAACGAAGAATCGCCACGATTTCGGAAGGTAGACCATTCTGTTTCTCTTGACTATTCACGAAGTTCCTCTTCCCGAACCATGCAGATGTTCGGACTATAGCCTCATAAAATCACGATTCTCTGATTGCGTTGTCTTCCATCTTCCCAAAGGGAACGGTTGTGTTCGTCCGATGGCTGTATTTTCTTAATACAACGACCAGATTGCTGCCGTATTTATTCAAGCCGGTTAATCTTAGGAATCTTGCATATAGAAGCATGGGAATCACAAATGGTCCAAAATAAATAAAGCTAGCCGATGAAGTGTCGGTGCACTGCAACTCATCGACTACAAATCCAGACGAGTGCGCCAATTCCTCGATCCGATCGATTGTGTTAAATCGATAAAAAGTCTTGAATGGAGTTCTCGATTCAGTCGATTTAACCATCCAGCCTTTGAACCATTGGGGCAGCAGTGACGCTATGAAGACAAGATAATGGTGCTTATTAGGCGTATGGAAAACAAAACGCCCGCCTGGCACTAATACTCTCTCAACCTCAGCGAGAGTCTTAGCCGGATTCTCCACGTGTTCCACCACCATATTTGCGCTGACCAGACTAAGAGATTCGGCAGAGAACGGAAGGTCCTCAAGCTTACCAGCTACGCGGTAATGTATTTGCTTATTGGATTCCAGTGCTCCCATAAGCGGATCCATTCCGAACACCGTTCTCGCCAGTCCTATCAGGTCCACTTGACCCGGTACCCACCACGGCATGATGGAGGTCCCGCAACCCGCATCCAGCCAAGTCGTTGATGAGGAGATTCGCTTTCTCAAAGACCTTTCATAAACGTATTGGGAACTCTCTGCACCCGGGTTTATAAGGCTCTCCAGCCACCAATACAATTTTTGCAGTCTTCCGTTCATCGAGTGCTTGGTGTTGCTCCCTCTATAACATCTAGGACGGAGCCGCTGTCCTGTATGCCTCTTCCTTTCCGCGACGCGGATATCAACCTCCACGAGCCAGCCGCGCGGGAACATGCTTCTGATATCGCGAGGGATTTGCATCGCAGGATCGAACGCCTATAAAGTGGACCAAACAGTTTCTCTTGCCTGTTCACGAAACTCCTCTTTCTCTACCCTCGCTTGTCTTTGAGAATTGGAAATTGTCATCTGCCCTTTTTGTTTCGCAATCTGGTAGACGGCAGTGGTATACGCAATGAGAAAGTAAGTAAAGTATTGGTAGCCTTCGCTCGCAAAAAAAGATCCCACGAGAAATGCAAGCAGACTCGCGTGGAGCGCACAGACAAACAAATCCAGCTCTCCTTGGCTTCGAGTGATGCGCCGAGCTTTGCGCAAGTTCTTAGCTGCGCACCAGAGAATCATCACGTAAAGAATGAAACCTGGCAAGCCTGTCTCAGAGCTTAGCTGCGTATATGTGTTATGTGTGACGTGCCAACTCCCTGAGTACGTGTTGAAGTTTCCGGGGCCCAATCCGAATATCGGATATTTAAAACTGACTGCGATGCTCTTCACGAGCAGCGCCTCCCTTTGTTCGGCCGATCCATAGGCGCTCTGGTACTCTTGCGGATTGACGATCGCTTCGTAGCGTCGCTTCAGTTGTCCACCGCTCGTGAAAAGAGCGCAAATGGCCAAACCGCCAAAAACTATCAGAAGGTAACGATGACGGCCCTTGATAGAAAAGTGCCACAATGAAACCCCCATCGCCAAGGCAAAGGCCAAAATTCCGGCGCGAGACGCTGTAAGCACGACCGCGTAGGTCATCACAGCGATGCAACCTAGCCATATTGTCTTTACTAGATTATTTCGTGAACGCAGCATGAACGCCAAGCAGATTGGAAGAGCAACTACTATCGTCAAAGCAAGATCATTTGGATTAGCGTAGTTTCCATTCATCACGCCCTCCAAACGGCCGCCAGTGTTTCGGAACTTTACTATCGCAACGGCCGCGACCATCGCAATCGGGGCTGCCTCCCAAAAGAGAATGCGGCGCAGGCGCGGTAAAGTGTTCACGGCCAAGCAGATGACCAATATCATCGGCACGACATATGCAAATCCGAGGGTAACCTTGAAGGCCCCACCCTTCCAAATCGGGGAAAAGGGAATTGTCAGGATCATTTGTCCCAGGAGCATGAAAAGATACACAACTTCGCGAGGCCACCGCTGTCGCACATTGCCCAGCTCGGCCAAGAAAGCCAAGATTGTTAGTATGCCCAGTATCTTGGCTAGATGAACGTACCGAAAGCCCGGAACCCAGTCTTCCGGCCGTGCGTAATATACGATCATGAATAGCATCAAACAGCCAAACGCGAAGGCCATCGGCGCTCGCTTGATCAATGATTGCTGTGCTGTTGGCGAACTGGCGGTCATGGAGGGCATTTCAGGGATTGGAAGTGCAGCACCAAACTCGCTAAATCGGTCTTGGGCTTTCACGAGTCTACTCGTTCCCACGTCACGTCGCGGTTTCCCGCCACAAAACGGAAGAATCCCACAAGGAAGGCTAGATTCATCGCAAGAAGGAAGTATCCCAGTAGAGCGTAGGGAACGCGCTTCATTCGGCCGTGAAAGACAAATCCCAGCCCGGCCCATAGGTAAAACAAAATCTGCACCGCCAAGAAAACCCGATAAGCTCCGTGAAGTAACAGCATGTTACTAGCCAGCAGCGCGACCAGAAAAAACGGCACAAACCACCTACAAATCTTATGAGAGAAAAACGCGAAGACAGTTATCCCGTTCAGCGGAATGCGCAGGAAATCAGCGAGAACCGCGAAGCTCCCCGTTGCGAGCCGTACTCGTCGTTTAAACTCTCCCGCAATTGTCTCCGGCGCGAACTCGATGGCAATCGCTTCCGGATCATACTGAATGCAGTAGCCCGCACGCCGCGAATTCATGGGAACGACAAAATCGTCGAGCACCGCGTCTCTGTCGAGCGACCGATAAGCCACGCGGCGCAAGGCGTAGATGGCGCCGCTGGCCGTCAGCGTCGCGCCAAGTCGCGCTTCCATAAGTCGGAGTACGCCTTCGAACTTCCAATAGACCCCCTCAGTTTGCTGAGATTCTTTGCTCGACTGGAATTTCACAGAGCCGCAGACGCCGCCGACACGCGCGTCCGAAAAGTGTCGGACAAGCTTCCTCAACGCATCCGGCTCAAAGAGTGTGCTGGCGTCGGAAAATACAAGGATATCGTGGCGTGCCTCCGCAACCGCGTAGTTCAGCGCCCTCGCCTTTCCTCCGCGCTTCTCCAGAAATATGCAGCGAATTTCTCCAACCGCCGCTGACTGCAAAATTTCACTGGTGCGATCCGTCGATCCGTCCGAGACAAAAATCACTTCGAATTTATCGCGCGGATAATCAAGGGTCCGGATGTTGGCGAGTTTTTCGGCCAGGTGGGTCTCTTCATTATGTGCGGCTACCACAAGCGAAACGCTCGGCAGGTTTTCCTCGGATGGTCTGGCCGCCCGTCGATCGCGGCGTCCCAAGAGATAGACGACATCCCGCCGCATCTGCACGAACGCGTAAATCAGGAAAAGGACGATTGGATAGAGAAGATATGCGTAAACGATAATGCCAAAGGAAATCCAGAAAATCCATAGCGCGATGTCCTGCGCAATTTTCATCGCGACCCTCGGCCCAAAATCAGCGTCTTGGTCGTCTTAAATAAGATCAGCAGATCGAGTCCGACGGACATGTTCTTGATGTAGAAAAGGTCATACGCAAGCTTTTCCACATTGTCCTCGATCGTCGCGTTGTATCCCCGATTGATCTGCGCCCAGCCGGTCGCTCCAGGCTTCACGGCCCAACGCTGGCTGTAGTGCGGAATCTTTTCCAGGCACTCTTGCTCTTGGTCCGGGACAAAAGGCCGCGGGCCAACGAAGTACATATCGCCACAAAGAATATTGAAAAGCTGCGGAAGCTCATCCAGGCGGGTGCGGCGCAACAACCCGCCGACCCGCGTGAAACGCGCGTCCATGGCCTCGGCGGGCTTGTGACGACCGTCGCGATCCGCGCCATCAAGCATCGTCCGGAATTTATACAAAGTGAAAATTGCCCCACCCTGCCCCACGCGTTTCTGTCGAAATACGACCGGCCCCGGAGAATCCAGACGAATCGCCACGGCAATCAAGGCCATGAGCGGCGTCGTCACTACGATTCCGACTAAGGAGACAACGAGTGAAAACGTGCGTTTGTAAATCAATAGGAACCGTGATACTTGAAAGCCGGGAGAAAACAGCAACCAGCTCAGACGAAGGCACTCAACGGGTAACTTACCCGTTATTGCTTCGTATATTTCGGCGCCGTCCTGAATCCGAACACCTCGGCCCTTGAGCTGTAGCAGCGCTTCGATTGGCAGCCGCCCGCGCCGCTCGCCCATCGCGATAATGATGCGGTTCGCATGGAAGGCCTCGACCTGTTCAGACAAACGCTCGTATCGTCCCGTTCCCAGCACCTCATCAGCAGGATTCGCCGGGTGGGTCCCATTTTCACTAAGTTGGCCGACAACGCGAATTCCCAACTCCGCGCGGGTTTCGATTTCAGTCATCAAAGGTTTCGCGAGCGGGCCGTCACCTAGAATTAACGCTCTTTCCGCAAACTTGGGCATGGCGTTGACCGTCATAAACAGCTGCCTCAACACTACCAAGAGGAGGGCCACAAAAATGAAGCCGATAAAGAAAATCTCTCGTCCGAGCTGAAGAAGTGGAAATACGTAGTAAAGAACGGCCATTAGGATGCAAACTGTGCCGAAAACTTGTACCAGACGTGTAAGCACCTCACGCTTGTTGCTGCAGACCCACGAGTCGTACAGATCGAAGTAATACATGCAGACGGTAAAAACAGCGGCTACAACAACTATCTTGAGAAAACCCCGCTGGTAATTGAGCATCAAGTTGGCTTGGCTCATTCCCAGCCGCGCCACTGCCGCGGCAACGAATCCAAACGTCACCAGAAACGCTTCCGACGCGCCTAGTAGCAATGTTCGCGCGGGGAAATAGGCATTGAGGAACCGGATCAAGCGTCAACCTCCGCAGCTTTCTCGACGGTACCCCCGTTTTTCGAATTCGCCGATGCGCCATAACGCTTGTCGTAATAGTTCACGCGATCAAATTCGGAAGCGCCGTTGAGCACCACTCCGACGAGCTTCGGACTGTCCAGGCTCGCCAAACCTTTCTTCAGCGCCTTCACCGGTGTCACGCCTTCGCGAACCACCAGAAGCATCCCATCCACTAGGCGATTCCAGATGTTTGCATCTGCCATTGGTATCAGCGGCGTGGAATCCACGACGATCCAATCGAACAAGCCACTTAGCTGGGCAAGGCTCTCTGCCAGGCGCGTCGACTGGAGAATTTCCCCGGGCTCGTCAAACCGCTCGCCTGCTGGTAGATACCACAGAGGCAGACCCTCTATGTGGTAAAGGAAATCGTTCAGGTTCGATGTCGAGTCCTTCCACCAATGGGAAATGCCCTTCAGATGGCTAAGTCCCAGCAACGCGTGAAGGCTCGGATTGTGAAGATCTCCCCCGATCAATAGCACCCGATTCTCCGAATAACGCGCAAGCGTGATTGCCAAGTTGGCGGCGACTAGAGTCTTTCCTTCGTCTACGGTGCTGCTGGTCACCTGCAGCGACTTGATCTCCTGCTGCGAACGCAAATTCCGCAACCGTGTCACCAGCACCCGAAATTTTTCAGCGGGCAGCCCTTGGTTTTCGGTTACGGCCACCAAGCGGCTTTCCGGCGAAGCTCGCAACACCACCGTCTGCGTTCTCGCCAATTCGGACGCACCAATCCCGGCGGGCGCGAATTCCGCAGCAGGCCGGACGATTTCGGTGGCAACAGCCCCGGTCTGTCGATTCTCCATTTCCGATTTGCGCAAGGCTTCGTAGAGACGGCTCATTCTGTTTTCACTCCTGCCTCAAGGCTTGGCTCGTCATTCGGCTTCTCGGGACCGGGGCCGTTGTCCAGATCCTCGATCATTCGAAAAAGCGCCTTGAGAGCTCTTTTTCGCGATTCAGGATCTTCCAGTCCCTCGGCGGGCACCACGGACGGCATGTCGAGGCGAAAATCAGCCGCGACTTCCTGAACGATCTCCTGGGTAATTTGTTTTGCCTGCTTTGCATAGCCGGACACGAGCGAGTTTTCGCACAACGTGTTGATCAAACGAGGAATTCCACGTGAATACCGATGCACCGCGGCGATCGCCTCCTCCGCAAAGATTGATCCCCCATGCGAGTTGGCGCCCGCCAGTTCAAGTCTGCGCAGGATGTAGCCTTTCAACTCATCCACTCCCAAAGGCTCCAAACTGCACCGTAAGCCTACTCGCTGCTTCAATTGCCTTAAGTGGGGCGAGTCCAGCCGGCGATCCAGCTCTGGTTGTCCGACCAGTACAATCTGGAGCAGCTTCTGCTGCGACGTTTCCAGATTGGTCAGCAGTCGAATTTCCTCGAGCAGCTCCCAACTGAGCAACTGAGCTTCATCGACGACCAGAACCGCAGTGGTCCCTCTCCGAAAGCGCGCGATCAGGTAGCTATTGAGGTGCGCGAGCATTTCACTCTTTGTCCGGCCATTCATGGGCAGCCGCAAATCCGTCAGCATATACCGCAAGAAATCAGGCACGGAGAGACGTGGATTAAATACGTAGGCAAAAGCAATCTGGCTCCGGTTCAGAGAATCCAGCAGACAACGCACCAGCAGAGTCTTGCCGGTGCCGACCTCGCCCGTCACGACAACCACGCCCTTGCGCCGCTGGACGCCATAATTCAGGTTCGCCAGCGCCTCGTTATGCCGTGGCGTCGGGTAGAAGAAATAGGGGTCCGGGCTGATTTCAAACGGATTGCGCACCAGCCCGTAGAATTTCCTGTACATCAGCTTAGCCTTTTACAAACGAGTAGATGTTCCCTGCCACAACGATTACTACCATCGCCAGCACGGCTCCTCGTTCTACCCAACGCAGTATGATCCGCCGGCGCTTCTCCACCGCTGTGCTCAGCTTCGGAATTCCGACCAGCACACGGGCGGAAACCACTCCTTCAAGGTCGCTTTCCTTGTAAATTCGCACATGCGTGAACTCAAAAAGTAGGCCCAGACCCAAACCAATCATGATGCCCGCACCCAGGCCACCGAGGCTGATCAGGAGGTGGTTTGGTGCGGATGGCGCAGTCGGAAGACTCGGCGGACTCACGATACCGAATTGCTCGCCTTGCTGATTCTGCTGAAGGTTTGAAGAGAGTTCCGACTCCTGCAATTTCTGCTGCAAGACGTCGTAATTCTTGCTCGACTCCACATATCCGCGCGAGATTTCGTCGAGTTGTTGCTCGACCAAAGGTGTGGCATTCAATCGTGCCTGATAAGTAGCGATTTGCGACTCGATTCTCTTTTGCGCCCCCTCAAGGCCTTGTATCTGCAGTTGGTTGGCTTTGAGTTGGCTTTGGATCTGCATCATTTGGGTTGGCGCGCCATTCTCTAATTCCACGGCTGAGCCAGGTGGCAGCGCATCGCTTCCCTTATCCGGCTTCTTTTGCGAGGTAATTTCTTCCTGGGTCTGTTTCTGTAGTTCCTTCGTCTTGGCAATCTGATCCTTGAGCGCAATCACGTCTGGATAATTGTCGGTATACTGCGATCGCTCTTGCGCCAGTTCCATTTCAAGGTCTTTCAGTTGTTTGTCCAGAGTCTCCGGTGCCACTGTCGAGTCACCGGTATTTCCCAGATCGGACTGAACCGAGTTGTACTGCTGAACGATCGACTGTAAGTACAGTCTTTGCTGCTCCGCCCCGCTCAACGCACGCTCATTGTTTTGCAACTCGTCCTGCAAGCCGGACAAAACTTGCAGATTCGCCTGGAGTTGGTCGGGCAACTCGCCCTCATGTTGGGTCTTGAAGGCCTTCACCTTGGCGTCTTGCTGATCGAGGTCGGCTCGCGCGTCGTCTAGCTCGGTCTTAAGAAAGGTTGTTGTCGTTTGAGAAAACTGTTGCTGCGTTGCGGCGTGCTCTTGAACGAATAACTCAGTCAGCTTCGCATTTACCGATTGCGCTAGCTCGGCCGTCGGGGCTGAATAGGAAATGTCGAAAGCCGTAAGAGTCTCCTGGTTGTTCTTCTGCGACGGCGCTTCCACCAGTTTGATTTGAATGTCTTTTGTGGACATCTGGTCGACCGGATCGCTGGGGTCAAGAAACGCCATTACTCCATGGTGTCTCGGATAGAGATGATATGTGTCGATGATGGGCTGCAGACGCGTCCGGCTCAGGACTTGCTGGCGGATGCTTTCGAGCTGAGCTTCCAAGCTGACATCGATGCTCGGCGCCACCAAGTTCGGCGAAACCTGCTGCTGCTGGACCAGGATGACTGCATCCGATTCATAACTCGACGGCAACAGCCAGCTGACTCCCCACACCAGCAACCAGCAAACGAAGGCCGCAGCCAGAATCACCCAGCGCTGGCGGCGCAGCATTGCCCAGTAGTCTTCCGCGCCCCGCATTTTTGGTTCTTGCATTTCGTCCAGCATCTTTACCTCCCGACCGGTTTCAAAAACGAATATCGCAGCGACGCGCCGAAAATATCGTGGTTGCCCACCTCGAAACCGTCGATGTTTCCTGTCTGGTTAAGCCTTTCGTAAAACCAATCTATGGCAAAGTCTCGCCCCAATTGGCGGCGAAGCCCTACTTGCCCGGAATAAGTCAGCAGTTCATTACTGCCACTGCTTGCGCCGGCCAGAAGCTGATCGTCCGCGCCGGCAATTGTGGAAGTCAAACTCCAGTTGCGCGTAAATTGCCAAGCAAATCTGGCCTTTCCCGTAGTGAGTTCCACGCTTCCGATCAGCGCCCCTCCGTCGCTAACGCGCCGTGAAACATCGATCGAAGCCGCCAAGCGGTCTCCGGTCCATTTGTATACAACGCCGCCAGATGCGCTCCACTGGTTGGCGTTCACCGGGATGGTGATAAGCACGAATCCCAAATTCAATACGACCTCGCTCGCGGTCAGCGAATACTCCGGTCCGCCATATACTGTCAGGACACTGTGACTAGAAAAGTTGATCTGATCGAAGACCTCAAATGAATGCGTGGTAGTGCGCGCGTCCGTCTGCTGGAATTTCAGTACCTGCAGGCCGTATTGGAATCCTAGCTGATTACGTGCCGTGAAGTTATGGGCAATATACGCCTCACCGGACACAACTTGAGCATGTATTAAGGGCGTCGTCACCCCGGATTGAGGGATACTGTCAAACCCCTGCAATAGATAACTACCCCCGAAGCCCATGGTTGTTTGTGCGCTGCTCTGGTAGGAGTACAGCACATGGGACAACGAATATGTCTGCCGAACGTTGGGAAGATAAATCGTCTCGTTGGGAGAGATGATCGGCCCGGGCGAAATTCCGTTGCTGTCTCCAAAAGGGCTTGTGCTGACAGAATAGTATTGTTCCGCCGTCAAAGTTCCATGCGGGGATACCAACCACACGAAATTTCCGTTAAACCTCTGCGAGAACACGTTCCGATAGAAGGCTCTCTGGCTAATTTCAACCCCTGGGGTATAGGCGAATTTCCACTCCACTCGCTGACGCGTCTCCTCGAACGAAACCTGCGGCAATATGCTGTAGGTGACATTCCACTGCCGCGGAGAAACAGTCGGAAAGACGTTATCGTCGTAATTCGAGCTGACCGCCAGGCTCCCCTGAAACACGTTCGGCGGTAATTCTTCTTCTCCCGGCACGACCGCCGGCATGGTCCCGCCCGCAAGAACAGGAACGTTCGACGCCATTGTGCCCTGGGACCCCTGAGCCTTCATTACGCCCGGCGTCAGCAGAAACAGCAGGCCAATACTCATTCGAGTCAAACCTCTTGAATTCATGCCTTTGCTCTACGGAACCACGATCGTATCGCCGGGCTTCAACGGCACGTTCTCTTGGAGGTCATCGCCCTTGATGACTTTCTTGTAATTGAAGAGAATCCGCACCCGAATTCCGCCCGGTGCCGGGCGCAAAACATAGATCTTCGTCTCTTTCGCAAAATCCTTAAAACCGCCAGCTTCCGCAATCGCATCCAGCACAGTCATCGATTCGCTCAGTGGGTAAGCCCCCGGCCTGGCCACTTGCCCCACAATGTTGAACTGATGGCTGAGCGGGCTATCGACGATCACCGTCACTTCTGGATTGTCGATGTAAGTCTTCAGATCTTGCGTGATGTTGTCCTGCAGTTGAAGGGGCGTTAAACCCGCAGCCTGGATCTCACCAATCAAGGGAAGCGAGATTTTTCCGTCCGGTCGCACCGGTATTTGCCGCGAAATCTCCTTTTCTTTCCACACATCGATATCCAACACATCGCTGTCGCCAATGACGTATTTCTTGCCATCGACCCACGAATTCTCCGGGTGATTCGTCGGTTGAGCCACCTTCACGCGCGGATCGGGATCTGCCGCCGCAGTCGTTTTCTTATCTTGTGCCGCACACAGCAGCGTCGCCGCAGCCAGCGCCGGAACGATTACCGCGCACTTCATTTTTCCAAGCATGAAGACTTTCATCTTGCTTACTCCTTTTGCTGGGCCACTCCGTTTGTTTTTCGCGCCGACACCCCGGCCTCTTTCAATTTGTACAGCAATGCTCGGTAGCTGATGTTCAGCGCACTTGCGGCGCGTTTGCGGTTCCAGTTCTGGGCCTGAAGAATCTTCAAAATGATCTTGCTCTCGAACTCGCGCATCGCCTGACGCGTCACCTTCTTCAGAGAAATCGAACCGTTGACGGGAATATCCGGAATGAACGATGAATTTGTGCTCGGGGAAAGCTCCACGGTAATCGCGTCTTCGGTTCCCAAGATCACGTAGCGTTTGATCAGGTTTTCCAACTCCCGAATGTTTCCTGGCCAGTGATAGCGCTGCATCATTTCCAGCTTTCGCGTCGAAAGCGGCCGGGTCGGCCGGTTGAATTTCTCGCTGTATATCTGGCGCAGGAAATCGCAGATCCCGGGAATGTCCGCCGTCCGCTCGCGCAAGCTCGGCAGTTGAATATTCACCACGTTGATCCGGTAGAACAAATCCTGTCGGAAGGTTCCTTGATCGATTTCCTCTGCGAGATTGCGATTGGTGGCGCAAATCACGCGCACGTCGACTTTCTTGTCTTCCTGTCCGCCCACGGGACAGAACTGACCATCCTGGAGCAATTGCAGCAGCTTCGCTTGTAGCCCTAGTTCAAGCTCTGCGATTTCATCGAGAAACAGGGTTCCGTTCTGCGCAGATTCCACACGGCCGGGCTTGGTGCCATTCGCTCCGGTGAACGCGCCCTTCTCATAGCCAAAAAGCTCGCTCTCGACCAGCGTGCCGGGGATCGCCGGGCAGTTCACCTTCACAAACGGGCCGGATTCCCAGGGCGACCGGGCATGAATGAGCTTGGCGATGATCTCCTTCCCGGTTCCGCTCTCCCCCTGGATCAGAATAGGTATGTTTGCCGCGGCTACTTTTTCCAGCTTCTGCCGCACAACCGACATCCCCTCCGACAGGCCGAAAATCACCTGGTCTGGGGGGACGCTCAAGTTAGCCTCGCCGTTTGACCGAGCCGAGGCGGGCCGCGCCATGGTTCCCAATGCTGCACCATCCCAACAGGGCCGTCATTTCCACCCTGCGAAGACCATTTGCTTGCACACTGAAAGCCAATGCACTTCTTCCGCTCAGCTCTTTTCATGGATACCTATACATAGCAATAAGATGTTACAAATGAATACGTTACGCGATTAGCGTCACGCAATGTATAGGCTCGTGCTGTACCTGAGAACGGACCGGAAAGTATACAATAATCACCTCATGTGAGAAATTTATTTCACATTGCGGAACCGTTTTTCCCCGCAATCCGGATCATGGCCAGTTTTTTGCAGTCGAGTGGTTTTATGGAGCAGCAACCCTGAAGGCGAACAAACTACGAAAAGAAGATGGCGTAGGCAATTCTCTCAGCTGCGCCCCGATTGACCGCGAATAATGTCATAGCGTTCGATCACCGCTGCGACTCCGACACTGGCCTCAGCACTCTCCGGATCTTTGTCTTTGTCGACGCGTACGACTCGGCCGTGCGCCCGCACGAACACTTCCGTCCCTTGCGTGATTTCAGCGGGCAGCGTAAGAGTGAAGTCCAATTCTGTCCCGGGAGCCAGCTCTCTTTGCAAACTGAAGTAAACTCCGCGTGTCGAGATGTCGCGGGTCTGGCCATTGTGTGGAGTTTCCTTATTGACGGCCAAATGCACTACGACAGGAAGCGCCAAATCATAGCGGCGAGCCAGACGACGCTCAGTCATCCCCAAGGTACTCCTCTCAAACTGCAGCCTGCACCCTAGCCACACCCCATCAGTATCGGAACACAGCAATCGAGCTTCCAAACTACCCCAGGGTTGCATCGTAACAGCTGCCCGGCTCTGCCAAGAGAATTCTTGATCTGCATCTCTTCAACGAATTGCCACCCTAAACCAGCTTCATCAAGGCAAACCCTTTGCTAACAGCAAGGGCAAGCGAACAGACCGAATCAACTTCCGCCGATAGCTTGTGCCAAAATTCTCGATAGGAAACAAGCGAAATCTTTGCCCCACCAGTGCGCGCGGTCCTCTCACCGTCTAAAGTATCCAACTAGCTGCACTGAATATGCAAGCACTTGCAAGGCTAGGACTACGAGCCCCGTATTACCGGCACCCCTGGACCCGCCGTTCGCGCACTTCGTCCCGTGTCCAGATTGAACTGCCTCATCTTGTAAAGCAACGCCTTATAGCTGATGCCGAGCATCTTCGCTGCGTCTTTGCGGCACCAGTTCGTCTTTTCGAGCGCGTCGGCAATGGCTTCCATTTCTGCTTCGTCCTTCAGGCCGCGAACCAACGCTTTCAATCCCTGCTCGCGAGGCGCGGCGATCTCTTCACTCGGAGCCATGCGCTGTTGCGTCTCGGTCATCTCCAGGAGTTCTCGCAAACTCCCTTCGTTGTCTTCCAGGATCACGTACCGCTTCACAAAATTCTCGAGTTCTCGCAGGTTTCCCGGCCATGCGTATCGCAACGCTGCTTCAATCACGTGGGGCGACGGCTCAGAGGCGGTTTTTTGAAATTTCTCGCTGTACTTCAGCAAAAAATGCCGGAACAGCATGGGAATTTCATCGGTGCGCTCGCGTAGCGGTGGAACGTGCAGCGAAAGCACGCTCAGCCGGTAATAAAGATCTTCGCGGAAGCGCCCGGAACGCATTGCTTCCGGCACCTGCACGTTCGTCGCGGCCAGCACGCGAACATCCACCTGGATCCCGCCACGCGCTCCGAGGCGCGCAAACTGATTATCTTGCAGGACATGCAGAAGCTTGGCCTGAAGATGCGGGCTCATCTCCGCGATCTCATCCAGAAATATCGTTCCCTTATTCGCCAGCTCGAATTTCCCCGGCTTCGCGCGCACCGCCCCGGTGAACGCCCCCGGTTCATAACCAAACAGTTCCGATTCCAGCAACTCACCGGGGAGCGCCGCACAGTTGACCTTTACAAACGCCTGCTGGCGCCGGCTCGAGCGCAAATGGATCATTCGCGCCACCACTTCCTTGCCCACGCCGCTCTCACCGCTGATGAACACCGGCACATCCACCGGTGCAATTTGCAGGATTTGCTGGCGAATCTTCAGCATTTGCGGGCTGGCGGCGAGAAAGGAAAGATCTTCAGTCAGCTGGTCGCAGTATTCGCGTAACGCCTGATTTTCAGCCTTGAGTTCCTTTTTCTGCCGGCATTTCAAGAGCGCCGCGTCCAGCTCAGGCTTCTCGAATGGCTTCGTCAGGTAGTCGTGCGCGCCCAGGCGGATCGCTTCCACCACGGTGCTCACTTCATTTGAGCAAGAGAGCATAATTACGTTCAGCCCGCGGTCCGCGGCCATCAATCGCCGCAGCGTCTCGAGCCCATCCATCTCCGGCATGAGCACGTCGAGAATGACAAAGTCGGGCTTCGCGCCGTTGCCGATGAATTCCAGCGCGTCGCTGCCGCTTACCACCGTTGAAACTTCAAACCCATCGACTTCGAGCAACGTCTGCAGATATTTCCGGATGCTCGGCTCGTCGTCAATCACCAAAATTTTTTCTTTTTGCGGGACTTCCTTCACCCCGGTTTTTTCCGGGGTTTCCTGCACCCCGGCTTTTTTGCCGTCACGCATAGATATAGGCCTCGACTTTCGTTGGCAGCAGAAACTTGAATGAGCTCCCGCGTCCCGGCTCGCTGTCCACCCAGATCTTTCCGTGATGTGCCTGGATCAGCCGCTTGGTGATGGCCAGTCCAAGGCCCATCCCGGAAGAGGATGGATCCACGCGCATAAAATCCTCGAAGATTTCTTGATGGTACTCGGCGCTAATGCCCACGCCCGTGTCCGATACGGACACGAGCACGCTATTCGCATGCGGACCTCGCGTGCCTCTGCGCTCTTTCGGCGGAGTCACCGGGGAAACGCGCCGCTCCCAGAAATGTGTCTGTACTCCAAGCGTCACTCGTCCCCCATTGGGCGTGTGTTTCAGCGCATTGTCCACCAAATTCGTCACGCACTGTTGAATTTTTGGATAGTCGAACTTAAAGATCGGCAGGTCCTCCCCAAAACGCGCTTCCAAATGGACATTGGCGCGTTGGAACGCCTCCTTCCAACGAACCACCACGTCGTTCAGGCAATCGCGAATGTCGTTGTCCTGAAATTGCAACACCAACTTGCCGCTTTCCAGCGCCGTATAGTTCAAGAAAGTCGAGACCAGTCGCACTAGGCGATCGCAGCTCTGTTTCGACTCCTGCAAAATATCCCGTTGCTTTTCGGTCAGGTGCCCCAACGAACCGGAGAGCATCAAGTCGTAGTATCCCTTCATCACCGCGAGCGGCGTTTTCAATTCGTGCGCTGCGGATCCAAGAAAAACCGTTTTTTGCCGATTAACCTCTTGCAGCCGCAAGTACGCGGCCAGAAGATTGCGATAGGTGATCTCCCTTTCCTGCAGAAGATCGTTCACGGTTTGCCGCATCTGATCCGTGTCCACCGGAGTCCGGAGCGGCGCAGGCTCGGCAAAAATCACGAGCCAGTCCGGCTCCGGTAGCCAGCGAATTCGCGCTCGAGCCAGCCCGCCAATCGATTCCATCGGCAGATTTACTTCCTGCTCGCCACGCTCCAGTTGGCCGAACAAGCCCTTGGCATCGACATGCAACACATCCCGAAACAGATTCGGCTTCACCTCTTCTGGTTCATCTTTCCAGTGCAGCGCATCCTGGGCGTGTAGATTGGCGAAGAGAACCCGTCCCGCGCGATCAGCCACGAGCAACGGTTTATCCAGAGCGTCGAGCAGGCTCGACATCAAGCCGAACAACGTGCTGCCGGTTGCGTGCGTCTCCACAGATGAAGTTTTACTTAATGTCATTTGCCCCTTGGCCGCCTCGAATTTGCCAACGCCCAGTGGCTCGTGGATGAAAGCGGGAACTTTAAGGACCGCACCGATGGTTGCAAAGCTCCGCTCTAAGTGTCAATGGTAAAGGCGTTTAGTTTGCACTTAAGATGAAAAGAAATGCGCTGTTTCTAGGCCTGACCGTGCCGGGACTTTGATCAGCCCATTCTCCTCTCGTTTATTACACATTACAAATGGGTTACAGAAATGCGAAAACATGGAGAATAGTCCTCGGATTGCTAGTCATTTGAGTACTAAAACTGGGGTTTGAAGAATGGCGACACAACTCTACGAGGGCCAACTAGGCAATACCAACGAGAGGATCGTTGAACGCAGGCGGTTCCCACGAATTCGCTTGCAAGTTCCCCTATTTATACGTGGTGCAGACGCCCAGGGTAACGAGTTCTTGGAGCTCGCGAAGACGCTCGATATCAGCAGCATAGGAGCACGCCTGGTCAGCCCTAGATCCATGCAAGTGCAAGAGATAATCTCACTTACCGTACCGGCGCCCCTCCCGCGATCGCCTGAATTCGGGGAATGTGGGACACCTCCTATTTCCGCGCGCATCCTCAGGCTGGAGTCCAGCGGGGAGATGGAAGTGGTGGCGGTCGAATTCCTAAGGCCGCTGGATTGACCATGTGCATCGGTCTGCAGCACAGACGGTGCAATTAGGAAAAGCTTTTCCTTCAACCTGACCCAACGGAGTCAATAATTGGCGGCTTCAGGATAATTCGGTGGTTGTCCCTTCATTTCAATAAGTTGCACCTTCCTCTAAGCCAACAAATTTGTTGAGCGTTGGCCCTGCCATTGCTAAACTCAAGGTGTCCCCGCATGGAGTAGTCCGTAGTGCATCGCGTTCCGCGTTTCCGAAGAGAGACCAACTGAGACTCTAATGCCCCAGCCATCGGAGTCGCAAGGGCCGGCCACGGCCGACGATTCACTTTTTGATCTGCTCGTCGAGACGCTCGACAATACCGACGAGAACGTCCGGGCTGCGTTCCTCCAGCAATTTTTCAAATCCATCGCGCGAATCGACCTCAATCATTCGCAGAGCCTCGATTACTGGAAACAAATTCTCGCTCGCCGAAAAGAATTATCCGACCTGGTGGGCAAGCGCGTATCGCTGAAGACTGCCATGGTGGACGTGCTGGCGTCGACGACGTTTTTGCGCGTGCCCATCTTGATGGAGTACGAAGAATTCAAAAAGCTGCAGCTCAACGCCGCGACCGATGCTCTTACCGGTTTGTATAACCGCAGGCTCTTCGACGAATACTGCGACAAGGAATTCAATCGCGCGCAGCGCTATGGCCAGCACCTGGCGCTGGTGCTGCTGGATCTTCACAGGCTAAAAGAAGTGAACGACCGCTATGGGCATCTGCACGGCGATCAAATTCTGCAGCTCGCCGCGACGACGCTGCGCAAGAATCTGCGCGCGTCGGATTTTGCGTTCCGCATCGGCGGCGACGAATTCGCATTGCTTCTTCCGCAATCCGATCCGGAGCAGGCGGCGATCCTCTGCGATCGCTTGCGCACGCACTTCGAAGGCGAGACCGCGCCGCTCAAGCTGGATGTGCCGGTGACCATCGATTACGGAATCGCCGTGCATCCGCAAGACGGCGATACAAAAGACGCCCTGCTGCGGCTGGCGGACAAGCGGCTGTACGAGCACAAAGATATGTCGCGGGCCCGGCCGGAGCCGCCCGCGCAAACGACGAACGAGCGCCCCAGCAATGCGGCGCCCGTGGAACGTACTCCCGCCGCGCCACCGCGCACCCCAACGGCCGCGCCGCCCAAGCCGACGCCCGCAGGCGCGCCGCCGGTGGCGAAAGGGCCACAGGCAACGGCGCCCGTGGTGCCGATTGGAGAAGCAAGAGCATACGGCCAGCGCCGCAAGTGGGAACGCATCTCACTGGCCGGCACGCGCGCGTACGCAGTTTTCGCGGGCGATGAAAAGAAAACGGCGCCAGTGATTGACTTGTGCACCGGCGGGCTGTCTCTGGTTGTCGATAACGCGGAAGAATTGGGAGCGTCATTCTTCGCGGTGCTGCACGTTCCGATTCTACCGCCGCTGCGCGTCAACCTTCGCAAAGTTTATGCTCTTCCGGCCGAAGGCGGGCGCAGCCGCGTGGGCTGCGCGTTTGTATCTTGAACTACGCTGGGTGATTCAGTCATATTTTTCGAAGCGAATCTGCTTGCGATCGAGTCCGAATTCTTCCTTCAGAATAAATCGCACCTCATCGACCATCGCTTTTAATCCGCAGATGTAAGCCTTGAAATCCTTGCGACCGGCGAAAAGTTTTCGCAGATGCTCCTGGACGTATCCGGTTTTGCCGGCCCAATCGGCGGGAGGGCGGCTGAGCGTGGGCAGGAAATGAAAGCGAGGATTTTGCGCGGCCCAGTTTTCGAATTCCTGGCGATAGAGGATGGTTTCGGGATGGCGCACGCCGAAAATGAGCCAGGCGTCATGAGAAAGCTTCGCGGGCGCGTTGAAAATTTCGGCGAGCATGCCGCGGATGGGCGCGATGCCCGTGCCGGTGGCGATGAAGACGAGGTCCTGTTCGACGGGCGGCGAAACGACAAAAGAGCCGTGTGGGCCGTGTACATCCACGACGGCGTTGGCCGAAAGGTCGCAGAGATAATTCGAAACGTAGCCGCCTTCGACGCGATTGAGACAAAGATCGAAACTCTTTCTGTCGCGCGGCGCGGAAGCGATGGAATAGGGGCGGGCTTCCTGGCCACCGTCGTGCGGGACTTCGAGAGAAAGAAATTGGCCGGCATAAAATTCGAGCGTGCCTCCTTCGACGACTTCCCATTCGAAATGTTTGGTGGAGGGGGTGAGCTTGGAGACGCGTCGAAGAGTGGCGCGGAATTTCTGCGGCGGAATGAATGGTCGTGTCGGCATTTCTTGGGTAGCAGATTGGATGCTGTCCGCATTCCATGGTAGCGCAAGCGGGGAAAAACTTCCTGCTTGCTGACTCCGCGCCGCCGTCCTCGTGATCGGGCCACTTCGTTTTGATACTCCGGGGCCCTCGGCCAAAGACCATCTTGCGCAGTTTTGGCGAAGGCGCGCCCGGCCGCCAGCCGTTGTCGAGACCGACGGAGATTCGCTTCATTCCGCATGATCCGGCAAGGCCTTCTCTGGAAGACATGCAGTGCTTGTCGTGATAAGACTGGCCGTCTCTGTAGTTGCAGCTGAGCAATTCGTCTATAATTGCGCGAAATGTCTCTCTCTCCCGGCTCAAAACTCGGTCCTTACGAAATCGTCGCCGCCCTCGGGGCCGGGGGTATGGGGGAAGTCTACCGCGCCCGCGATCCACGGCTGGGACGCGAAGTCGCCATCAAAATATTGGCTGTCGACTGGGTGGGCGATCCCGAACGCTTGCGACGTTTCGAGCAGGAGGCGCGAGCTACAGCTGCACTCAACCACCCGAATATCCTGGCGGTCTTCGATATTGGCAGCCAAGACAATTCCCCCTACATCGTCTCCGAACTGCTCGAAGGGGAAACCCTGCGGGCGCGCCTGAGCACCGGACCGCTGCCCGTACGCAAAGTAGTCGAATACGCGGTACACATCGCTCGCGGACTTGCCGCCGCTCATGATCACGGCATTTTCCATCGCGACCTCAAGCCGGAGAATATCTTCATCACGCGCGACAGCCATGTAAAAATTCTCGACTTCGGCCTGGCCAAGCTGACCATGCCAGAACCGAGTACGCCCGGCATGTCCGCCCAGGCGACGCTCGACTCCGTCACCGGCTGCGGCGTGCTGCTGGGAACGCTCGGTTACATGTCTCCAGAGCAATGCCGCGGAGCCACCATCGACGCGCGCTCCGACATCTTCAGTTTCGGCGCTGTTCTCTATGAAATGATCAGCGGCAAGCGCGCATTTCGCGGCGACACCACGGCGGATACCATCAGCTCGATTCTCAAAGAAGAGCCTCCAGACCTCTCGGCCACCGGCCGCGATGTGCCGCCGCTGCTGGAACGCATCGTTCACCACTGCCTTGAAAAAGATCCGGCGGCGCGCTTTCAGTCCGCGCGCGACATTGCCTTTGCCCTGGAGGCCCTGTCTTCAGTTTCATCCGCGGCCGGCGCGGCGGGTGCGACGTCTGCACCGGCGATCGCTGCACCAGCATCGCGAAAATCCTGGCTCCTTCCCTCGCTGCTGGGAGTCATCGTCATCCTCATTGTGGCCGTGGCACTGCTTGTCGTTCGCGGGAACACCCCTCCTCCTGAGCCGCCGAGCTATCATCAGCTCACGTTCGCGCGCGAATACATCTCTTCTGCCCGCTTCGCTCCCGACCAGCGAACTATCATCTACAGCTCGGCGCGCATCGGGATTAACAGCGAACTTTTCTCGCTCGCGCCCGACAGTCACGCCCCTGTACGCATCGGTCTGAAAGATGCGGATATCGAATCAATCTCCTCTACGGGAGAGATGCTCCTGATCCAGCAACGGCGAAATCTGTATAGCAATGTCAGAGTAGGAGTGCTGGCACGAGCGCCGCTAAGCGGTGCAGCCCCTCGTCCCGTTCTCAACGACGTCCAGGACGCCGATTGGGGGCCAGACAACCAGATCGCAGTCGCCCACTACGTGGAGGGACACTTTCGCATTGAGTACCCAATTGGCCACATTCTATATGAGCCCACCACAGGCTATGTAAGCAACGTGCGCGTCTCGCCCAAAGGAGATTGGGTGGCATTCGCCGAGCATCCCACCTTCGGAGACGACGCGGGCAATGTGGTGACGGTAGACTCTTCCGGTCGCAAGCTCACTCAGTCCCCACGGCAGACGGCCATTGAAGGCATTGATTGGGCCCCCTCTGGCAAGGAAGTCTGGTTCACCAGTGCGGTCGTGGGCATCGAGGTTCAGCTCCGGGCCGCCGATCTTTCCGGACATACCCGCGTGGTCGACCGGATTCCGGGCATCCCAACCCTCCACGATATTGCCCGGGATGGGCGCGTTCTTCTTGGGCAAAATGTCGCTCGATTCTTCACCTACGCCCGTGGACCCGGTCAGGACCAGGAACGTGATGTCACGATTCAGAATTGGAGTGCTGTCTTTGCTATCTCATCCGACGGAAAGCAATTGCTGATGCAGAGTGAGGGGGGCGATAGCGGGCCTGATTACGACGTTTATGTGCGCGCAAGCGACGGCGCGGTGCCCGAACGCCTTGGCGACGGCCGGGGTTACGATTTCTCACCCGACATGAAATGGGTGTTGTCGTCTCTCATCTTGCGAACTCCGCGTCAGCTTTTTCTGATTCCTCTTGGCCCGGGGGAGACGAAGCAGATCACCCATGATTCCATCGACCGGAGTTACGCCCGCTTTCTTCCAGATGGCAAAACCGTTGTATTTACCGGCACTGAACCGGGCCACAAATCGCGCATCTATGTGCAAGCCATCGATTCGGGCACCGCACGTCCGATTTCTCCCGAGGGAGTGAGCGGATTCGTTCCCACCGCCGACGGAAAGTTCGTGTTTGGCTTCTCTGATTCGGTAGCGCTATATCCCGTGGACGGTCAGGGAACGCCCCGGCCGGTTCCCGGCATTCATCCTGACGAGACAATCTTTTCTGTGTCGCCTGACGGGCGCTCGGCACTGGTTGGGGTGCTCGGTAGCTATTCGGCGGATGTGATGCGCGTGGACCTTGCTAGTGGCCGCCGCGAGTTGTTCAAGAAAATCGGGCCATCCGACCCCGCGGGGGTTGCCTTGTACCAAGCGGTGTTCACTCCCGACGGCAAATACTATGCCTATACCTGGGGCAACGAACTGAGCCAACTGTATTTGGTGGAGGGGTTGCGATAAGGCGCAGATTGCCTTTTATCCTCTTTCAACGACTCTTGTGTACACCATTCCCACTGAAGATGCCCCTCGCAAAAAAACGCAAAGGATGGGGCACCTCACTGTGGTTGGTGATACCAGCGAGACCAGAAGCCTGGCCACCTGCCTTCCGTTGGGTCCTCAGTCAGAGAATCGTGCGCACTTCGACCGGCGCGCGGCAGGCGAAGACAGCCTTGCGCCCCCACGCCAGTGCCTCGTCCAGGTTAGCGGCTTTCAGGATCCAAAAACCGCCTACGAGCTCCTTGGTCTCCAGGTACGGCCCGTCGGTGACGAGCACCTTACCATCGGGCTGCGCCCGCAGGGACTTCGCGTTGCTAGGCGCGGAGAGGCCGCCAGCGAAAATCCTGACACCCTTAGCCGCCAACATGCAAAAGCCGCAGACCTGAAGGCGTAGGGCTGCGCGGCACGGGCCAATCTCGTTTTGGGCGTAATTTACCGTTGTGTTTCTGGCTTCCCATAGAGCTCTTCCTCAGACAGTACGGGTCGCTCTCCAAATTCCTTTTCGGCCCTCGCTGCCGCGCCAAACATCGGTCCGCGAGCTGGTACCGCTGGTGCGAACGCCATTAAGCCGATGTTTTCCAGCAGATCATCGTAGATAGCCTCGATGCCCCCGCGTCGAAAATACGTTTCGTGCCAGAACCCGGTTCCGCCGGAGTCGTCCAAAAAACTCTGCCACCACTGCCGATGCGGGTCCGAACGGGTCCACTCCAAAAGTGAGTTTGGGTCACGCCAGTATTGGCGCATGCCAATATGCATTGGAAATAACGAGTAGATGATTGTCTCGTGCCGAAGCAGCCCGTCGGGCTGTGCCGCAGCAGAAGAAGAAATCTTGGGCCCAAAGCCTAGCAGTGTCTTGATTCCGGCGATGCGATTCACTCGCATCCCAAGATAGATGACTACCAGATCCGGATAAGCAGACAGATTGACGGTACGCCGCTCCACACGTGTGCGCATGGCGAAGGGTCCTCCAACTTCATGATAGCCCTCACGCAGGCAGGCGCCACAAAGACAAAATGAATGTAGGGCAGATTGCTGGTCCGGGACGCGAGAGGCGCGCCGCCATCGGCCTCAATCCGAAAAACGTCCTCGCCGCGTCCGTATCCCGGCCTACCCGATAGGAATACTCTCGAGTGGCGCGGCCTTACTGATGCTCTTTCTGTTGCCCGCGCGGGTGACTCGTCGTGGGCCTCACATTGCGGTCGGCTCGAAGCGGTCGGCTGATGGCTGGCGTAGCAGGCCTTCCGTGATTCTGGGCCGCAAGCTGTCCGCGAGCCGTGGAGTAGCTCCGCGCGTGCTGCACCTGCGTGCTCATGCGCGGAGCAGTTGGCTCGCGCCACGCGGCCACTTCAGATGGCCGCGGCCGAACCTGAACGCCGTGCGATCCGCCACTGAAGCTGGTGCGAGAAACGCCTCTGGCCCGATTGCCGGCGTTGTAGCTGTACACGTTGTGTACGACGCGCGTGTTCAGGTTGTTGTAGACGCGGTTGTAGAAGAAGCGGCCGGAATTCCAATAGCCGCCCTCGTAGCCGAAGCCGACGTAGCCAAAGCCGTAGTTGATGCCGCCGTAAAAGCCGATGTGCAGGCCCCAGTGGCCGGGATAGAAAGAATAGCGGCCGCCGTAGAACCCCCAATAGCCAGGCGTCCAGAGCGCGCCCATATAGGGCGGCTCGATCCACGCGCCGGGTACCCAGTAATAGCCAGCTGGGCCCCAGGCCCAATAGCCGGGAGTCCAGATGTAGCCGTCGGCGGGCGGCGGTGGCTGATCGTAGTCGGGCAGTGGCGGAGGAGGCTCGGTTGCCGCTTCTGTGGGCTGCTCAGCATAAGTTGGCTGGCCCGGAGCGGCCGACTGGCTGGGCGGTGGCGGAGCTTCAGTTGTGTAGGACGGCCCGCTGGGTGCCAGGTTGACCGCTGCGGGATCCTGGCCCTGGTTCGGCGGGGGCTGGTTCTGCTCGCCCGCAGCTGCGGCGCTGACCACGCAGAGGGCAGTTGCAAGGGCAAACAAAACCCGCAGCGCACTCCGAGGAAAACCGTTCATAGCATCCTCCAAATCTCCGGACGTTGTCCGGGGTCCGAGTTTAGCGCGGCCGGGCGGAAATTTCCATCGAGCTCGCACCGGACAACATTCAAGTTAATGCCATCGCGCCGGGGTGGAATCAGACTGCGATGGGCGCGGTCATGTCCTTTTCACACGGTGCGCCCAGAAACTTAGCAATCGCGCCAACAGCGCTCCCGCAACCGCGCTCAAAGGTACGACAGCAGTGTGCCAGACGAGTACGTGCGCGGCCTGGAAGTTCTCGCAATGCAGTTCCAACATTCCTACGCCGGCCAGCCCCGCAAGTGTGCCTGCTGCCAATCCGGCAGACACGGGACTGACCGCAAAGCCTCGCCGGAGCACCAACCAGCTCAGCAGCCCTGCGGGGATGGCAAATAGGAACCCGACGAGCAAGCACACAATACCCGCAGAAAAGAAATGGTCTGTTTGGTGGTCTCGGAACAGCAGCGCAAACACCCCAAGCAATGCAGCGCTGATCATTCCCAAGAGCGCGCTCGAAGATAGCCAACGGCGGCTTCCTGGAATCATCTCGTGGACGAACTTGGCGGCCGTAACCCACGCAAGCACACTCAATGTCGAAAAGATCAGTGCACGTTGTCCTAGCCCCATCTTCTCAATTCCGTAGAATCCCGCTCGAATGGCGCCCGCCAGGGCAATCGAGGCGACGACTAGGAACAGCGCCCCCGACAAGATCCATGTCGGTGGAAGAGGGCGCACGGCGTGCAACGATGCTCTGGCTGTGCTGGCAATGCGTTCCAGCAACCCCGGCTCAACCTCATACGGACTCTGAGCGGCTCTCTTCAGGGCTTCGTCAATGTTTTTGTCGTTCACGACGGCCCCCCGCTTTGTCCTTTTTCTGGCCCCATCGGGCTCATTTCCTCCCTTAGCTTTTTGTAGGCTCTGTGAGCCTTCTGTTTCACCGAGCCCACGCTTGAGGACGTAGCGCGTGCCACCTCCTCGAGCGACATCCCCGACAGCTTCAACATTAAAATCACCTCGCGTTGGCTATCCGGCAAAGGCGCGAGAAGCGTCTCCAAATCCGTGTCTTTTCCGAACTTGTTCGGGGAGCCTGCTGACGCTCCGGACCATTCCTTGAGTCTTCGTTCACGGGCCATCTCGCGAAAGGTCTTTCGGAAATGGTCCGCGCGCACATGCCGCGCGATCGCATAGACCCAGGGCAGCAATGGCTCACCCTGGCGGAACGTGTGGCGTACCTTGTGAATGCGAAGCCAGGTCTCCTGCAGGAGATCATCCGCGTCAGAACGGCTGGCAAACTGCGCAACGAAAAAGCGATGGAGCTGCGCGCCGAGTCGATGAATCAAAAGCGAAGCGGCCGCAAAATCACCCGCTTGGTAACGGGCCATAAGCACCGCCAAGTCGCTGTTTGCGTCCATGATCTGGATGACCTTCGCCCAATCTCTATCAGCGCTTGTACATCGCGCAAACTGTCCCCCGAGCGTCAAAGTCCGCACCTCCGGCGCGGTCTCTGCCTCGACCGAATTAGTTGTATTCGTTGGAGCGCGTTAGAAAGTTACGCGTACGGCTGCAGATTTTCAAATCTGATTGACGTTGCAAGGCTAATTTGACCGTAACTTTTGTCTGCCCCAGACCGAAATATTACCGTGAACTTGCCTTGTTTCGTCCGCGGCTCCCGACTCGGGGCTAGGGCAAACTTTAACTACAAGGTCTAAGGAGAACTCGATGCGTTTAGGAAGACTCTACAAATCCTGGCTGCTTCTCGCTGGCGCTTCATTGATGATCCTATTTCTCGCAAGCACCTCGGCCATTGCCGGCAATAATGGGCGGGGCATATTCGTGCTGACAAGCACGAATAGCTCAAGGGGCAACGATGTGCTGGTATTCAAGCTGGACACAATGGACACCGCTTCATTATCCCTATTCAAGACGCTACCAACTGGTGGCACGGGAGGCGCAAGCACCAATGCCGGCATTCTGCAGTTCAAGAATGACGTAGGAGCTGTGGCAAACTACGGATCAAACACGGTCAGCCAAATCGTGCGCTATGACGATTTCTTCTCTATCGGCCAATCGATTCCACTAGTGACTGGCTGCATGAAGCCAGATTCTGTCGCGCTTACAGAGGATCATCTGTTTGTCGTTGGCGCCAGTTGCGCCGAGAGCCACGAATGGCCCGGGGGCAGAGTGGATGGAACCGTGGTGACTCTTCCGGACACGTCGGCTGCCCAGATTGCGGTCGGCAGGACCTGGGCGGCCGTCACGCTATCGTCCGGCTTTGTTCTTCAACTCCCACTCGATTCCTATGGATCACTAAGCGGCGCGACCAGCACCATAGCCCTGCCCAGTATGGCGAACAATACGCCGCTCGGGGAGGCCTTTTGGGGAAACATTCTGGGATTGACTCCGGCCCATAGTCCAGACAGCTTCGCGATCGTGAACGAAAGCCGGGCCGTTTTTCCGGTCGTGGGACCAACTCCGCCGTATCCGACGAACGCCCCCTGCTGGGTCGCGAAGGGCGCGGGGAACATTTGGTACACAGGTAATTCTCCCGGCGATGCCATTTCCATATTCTTCAGCGACGGCGAGGGCGGCGTATTCTACAAATCGGTGCCTTTGCCGGGTTCACCAACCGACATAACCGTATCGCCGGACAGGAAGTGGCTCGCGGTAATCTACACGGCCGGCGGCGAGGCTTATGTTGCTGTCTTTAGCATGGACGCGCATGGAGACCTCACGCCTGCGGCTAAGTCAGATCCAATCGGCGTCGCCGGTTTTAGCGGCGTGGCCATCAGCGAATAGCCCTTCGGGCTTCTCGCTCATTTTCCGTGGGCCCGGCGAGCAAAGTCGCGCCGGGCCCGTGATTGTGGCTGACTGTCGACTCTGTTGCGCATCACAAAGAAAAAGGGAATTTATCTGTTGCTGGTCAGTCTTGGATCTCGTTAACGTGCACCAGCCATCCGTGTATCCCTAGGATCGCACCAAGCTAACCCCTTAAATAACTTCTCGCAGGATTGGCCAAGCGTCCAGGCTCACAACAATTCGGAATTTAGCGGAGGCGGCTCGAAACGTTCACCCTTGGTGGGCCGGATTCGTTACCGCACCGCTGGGCACTGGCCTCGCTCCCGTTTGATACGTCGCGGTCCGCCCGGTCGTGAAATGGATGTTGTAAGTAACGGTCTGCGCACAGGCGCTGGGCGCAAGACTAGCCAAAAAAAGTATTGCAAGAAGGAGGCTCCCGAAAGTTTCTTGTATAGACGAATTCCTTCCCAGCGTGCGGGCGAATCGAGGCGCTTCCACCTTTCAGCTTGGGAACACGGATAGCACCCGTTTCCGACGGTGTCAAATCAAAGTTTGGGGCACTGCGGAATGTTCTTGAAACGAGTGTTTCAAGAATAATAAGATGGCGCGGTGAGCCGAACGGCGAACGAAAAACGGCCGGGGGAGTTGCGGGCGGCCATCGTGCGCTATCTGGTCCGGCATGGCCTGACGGGCCTGTCGCTCCGGCCGCTGGCGAAAGCGGTCGGGTCGAGCCCGCGGGTGCTGCTCTACTACTTCGGCTCGAAGGAAAAAATGGTGATCGAGGTGCTGGCGGAGGTGCGGCAACGGCAGCGCGCGAGCTTTGGCGGTGTGCGGGCGGCGAGCTTCGCGGAGGAATGCCGGATCGTTTGGAAGCAGATGAGCGCGGGCGATTCCGAACCGCTGTTCCGGCTTTTCTTCGAGGCGTACGGAATGGCGCTGCGGCGTCCGCGAGTTTACAAAGAGTTCTTGCGCGCGACGATCGAGGACTGGCTGCAATTGATCGCCGAGCCGCTGCGCTCTGAAGGATGCTCGCAGAGGGAGGCGCGCGCATTCGCCACCGTGGTTTTGGACGGATTGCGAGGATTCATGTTGGATTACTGCACGACTCACGAGCGCAAGCGCGTGGACCGCGCGGCGGATTTGTGGCTCGGTACGCTGGATTCGATGGTGCCGGATCGTAAGGAGGACTAAGCCATGCGTTGTGCTGTGCTGCTTCTCGGGATGCTGTTCGCGGCCGCGCCCGCGCGGGCGCAGCTCGTGCCCGGGACGATGGACGTTCGGTGGAACGAAGGCGCGCAGGACTGCAAGACGAGCCCGCAGCCTCCGCTGCAGGTGCATGCGTACAACGCGCAAACTTTTATCCTCCGGGAAAATCTTTGCTCGACGTTCGAGGCACCGTTCATGTACCTGCTGATTGGGTCGACGAAGGCGCTGCTGATCGATACGGGGGACGTGGCAGATGCGGCGGCGATGCCGCTCGAGAAGACGGTGATGCAATTGCTTCCCGAGGAGGGGGCGGCAAAGCTTGCTTTGCTGGTGGTGCATACGCACCGGCACCTGGACCATCGCGCGGGCGATGGGCAGTTCGCGCATTTGGCGAATGTGGAGGTGGTGGGATTCGATATCGACAGCGTGCGGCGCTACTACAAGTTCACGGATTGGCCGAACGGCGTCGACCAGATCGAGCTGGGCGGGCGGACGATTGACGTGATTCCGACGCCCGGGCACAACGAGACGGAGGTGTCATTTTACGACCGGAAAACCGGGCTGTTTTTTTCGGGTGACTTTCTGATGCCGGGGCGGCTGCTGATTGACGACGCCAGCGCGGACTTGGCCAGCGCGAAACGAGCCGCGGCGTTTGTGAAGGACCGGCCGGTGAGCTACGTGATGGGCGGGCATATCGAAATGGATGCGAGCGGCGAGCTGTTTCCGTGGGAGTCGCAATACCATCCGCACGAGCGGGCACTGCCGATGACGAAGGACGACCTGCTGGCGCTGCCGGCGGCGGTCGGGAGCTTCAATGGGTTCTACACCACGAGCGGCAAGTTCATCATGATAAATTCGATCCATGTACTGATGGCCCTGGCCGTCCTTATTGTGGTGGTGCTGATTGTGGTTGTGTTCCTGGTGGTTCGGTATGTGCGGCGCAGACGCGCGCGGAAGCTGCGAGCGGGGAGCGCGCGATAGGAAACATTTCCTTTGGATGGAAGACGCGTGGCCCGGAGCTTGGCTATGTATCGAAGCGACTCTGTGGGCTAGGATGGCAGGAGTGAAACCGAGGCGGCGGGCGACGAGTGCGACGATGTCTCGAATGGGGCTTAGCGTTGAGATGGGGGATCGCGGCGCCTGGCTGAGCATCGTTTGTGCAGCGCTGGTCGTTTGCGCAGTGCTGCAAGGGGCGTTCGCGGCGTCCGCGTTCGCGCAAGCTGGCTCGGCGCCGGTTCACGGGCTGTGGGTGTGGAAGAGCCCGACGGTGCTGGAAGCGCCGGGCGGCGGGGAGGCGCTACGCGATTTCTGCAAATCGCAGGGGATCAACGAGGTTTATGTGTCGATCTCCGGGCAGAGCGAGGCGGAAGAGGAAGGGCAGCTTGCGCGGATGATCGTGCTGATGCATGGCGCGAATATTCGCGTGGAAGCGCTGCTCTCGAGCACGGACGCCGACGAGCCGGGGAAACACAGAGAAACGTTGCTGGAAGAGGCCAGGGTCGTGGTGCAATTCAACGCGAGGCATTCGGCGGAGCGATTCGACGGGATTCACCTGGATGTGGAGCCGCAACAGCGGCCGGAGAATAAAGGCGCAGGGAATCTGCGATTCGTGCCGGGGCTGGTGGACGCGTTTCGCGAGGTGCGCAGCATCGCGGAGCCGGCGGGGATGACGGTGAACGCGGATATCCAGAATAAATTGCTGAAAGGCGACCTGGCGGAACGCAGGATGCTGCTGGCGTCCGTGCCGCGCGTGACGCTGATGATGTACGAGCTGAGCAGCCCGGGAGACGGCGAGAGCGCGGAGCAAATGGCGGACAAGGCGCAGAGGGTCGGCCAGAATTATCTGGCGATGGCTTACGAGGGGTTGAGCGGCGAGCATGTGGCGAAGATGGCGATTGCGCTGCGGACTCCGGATTATGGCGAGTTGATCGGGCAGATGCTGAAGAGGTTGGATGAGGCGAACGGCGCGAATCCGCATTACCTGGGCTGGGCGCGACACTCCTACAACGATTATCTGGTGGCGGCGAACTGACCCGCATGAAAAAGGCAGGGATGGCTACGTCGACACGTTGACACTTTCCGAGCGGTGAGATTACGATCGTTTTCGCGACGAGCGCGAGCCTTTCTGATGAAACCCGCAAAACTCTACACGCCCAGAGAAGCCGCACAAATTCTGGCCATCAGTTACCCGACGCTGAAGCAGTGGATCTATCACGGTAAAATTCGCACCGTAAAGACGGCCGGGGGACACCACCGCGTTCCGGAAAAGGAAGTGGACAAGTTTCTGTATCGCGCGGGCCAGAAAGGCGAAGTGCGAGAACGCAGAACCAACTTTCGGCGCATCAGCGGCCGCAACCAGTTGGTGGGGCGGGTGATGGACGTCAAAATCAGCGGCTTGATGGCTCAGGTAACCCTATCGATCGGCGGACAGCACATTACTTCCATCATCACCGCAGATGCGGTTCGCGAAATGCGGCTGAAAAAAGGGCAGACGGTCGCCGCGCTTATCAAGTCGACGGAAGTGATGATCATCTTGCCCTGAAGCTCTCGGCGTCCAACGTAGCCGTCAAATTCAACCTCTGCAAAACCCCCGAAGGAGTCGCCCGCTGCAAAAAGTACAGTTAATCGCTTTGACTTATCATTTCTATTCGTATAGATTTGTGAACCCCGGCGCCTCGACGGCCCCCAAATAGGCGGCTCGATTCACCCGGCGAGCCATAAAAGGAGAGAGACCCGTGAAATATCGTTCCTTTGCCGTTGCCCTCGCTTCGATCGTTGCTTTTCTCTGCATGGACGGCGTCGCGCGAGCTCAAACGGGAGCGAGCCTTTCCGGCGTGGTGACGGACCAAGCCGGCACAACCCTTCCCGATGTCGCGGTGACAATCAAGAACGTCGATACAGGCGCAACGCGTAGGATCGCAACCGACGCCGGGGGGCACTATCAGGCGTCCGACCTGCCTCCGGGGCGCTTCGAGATTCGAGCGGCAAAAGAAGGATTCGCCGTTGAAACGCGCACGGGAATCAGCTTGGCGGTTGGCGAGGACGCCACGGTCAACACTAAAATGCAGATGAGCAGTCCCGAACCGGCTCCGGCAGACCCCTGCACGAGCGGCCACGAGTTCCTCACCACCGATTGCGCGCTGACCTGGCACGGCATCACGGTGTACGGTGCGTATGACGTCGGCGTCGGCTACGTCAGCCACGGCTTACCGGAAAACGGCTATAACTACGAAGGCGAATCACTGGTAAACCGAAACGGCTATCAACATCGATTCCTCGTCGCACCGAACAACCTGTCGCAGACGGGTCTGGGCATCAGGGGCAAGGAACAGTTTCTGCCTGGCTGGTCGGTTTTATTCAACGCTTCCACAGGCATCAATCCGCAGTCCGGCCTGCTCGCCAACGCGTCACAGACCGACATCATCAACAACGGCCTTCCGCGGAGCAGCTATTCGATAGCCATCGACGGCGCGCGTGCGGGGCAACCCTTCAATGACGAATTCTATGGCGGCATATCGTCCACGAATTACGGCACGCTGACCTTCGGCCGTCAGCGCGCTCTGGGAACCGATACGATGCTGCTTTACGATCCGGCCAACGGCTCCTATGCCTTTTCGTACATCGGGTATAACGGCACGATGGCCGGCGGCGGCGACACCGAGGACACCCGTTGGGACGACGCCCTGAAGTATCGCTTCATCCATGGGCCGGTGCATTTCGGCGCGATGTATAAATTCGCCGATGGTTCTGCCGGCTGCTACTCGGCCTCCATGACCTGGACTGCCGCCGACTGTACGTCGGAAGAGGCGCATAACAACGCCTTTGGATTCGACGGCGGCGGACAGTACGGCAAGTTCTCCGGCGATATCGTGTACCAACACTACAACCAGGCGATCAGCGTATTGAACCCCTTGCTGGGGCCCCAGAGTCAGAGTCCAGCCGGGTTATATCAGTCGACCACGGACAGCATCAATACAAACCCGATCACCGGGGTCAATCTGATCGACACGAACAACACCCTATATGGCATCGTGACCGACAACAACGCGGTTATGGTCGCTCTGAAGTATACGTGGGACCCGCTCAAGTTCTTCGGCGGCTATGAATACATCTGGCAAAACAACCCGGCGGACCCGTTGGGCGTGGGCGCCTCGGACCAGGGCGGTTATTTCATGAGTGGGGTCGAAGACAACAATCTTGATTCTGAAAAGCTGGTGCAGATCTGGTGGACGGGCGCGAAGTACGCTGTCGACAAGAAGACCGACGTCACTTTCTCCTGGTATCAACAGCGGCAGAACGACTTCCGTTTTCCGCAGACCTGCTCGGTCGCAGCCGGTTTCCGCAGTTCCTGCGCAGGCACCCTTAATGAAGGGTCACTCTATGCGGATCATCACTTCACCAAGCGTTTCGACGGCTTTGCGGGAATTACGTATTCCTGGGTGACCGGTGGTCTGGCTATCGCCATTCCTCATGGCCCCGTCGGCATCCCCTATAACTACAACAGCAACTTCGCTCCGACAATCGGTAGTCGTTTCATCTTCTGATCGTTTTCGCGGCGGGATCGAGATTCGCGAGCACGTTAAAGAACCCATAAACCGTTCTCCCCGGCGCAATGCGCTGGGCGAAATGACTGGAGTTCGCCATGCGATTGAACTATCTCCGAACGGCTCTTGCAGCGATTCTCGCGGCTTCACTCGCGGTGCTGTGCGGCTACGCCGCTCCTCGGCCGACGCCGCAGCCCAAGGTGGAGCTCACGGTTTCAGCGGCGATCAGCCTGAAGGACGCGCTGAATGAAATCGCGCAACTGTATTATGCCGAGAACCCGGGCGCGGTGATTCACTTCAATCTAGGGGGTTCCGGGACGCTGCAACACCAGATCGAACAGGGCGCTCCGGTCGACGTTTTCATCTCTGCGTCAGAAGACCAGATGAACGCTCTCGAATCGGAGGGGCTGCTGTCGCCCGGGACACGGAAGGATCTGCTCAAGAACACCGTGGTGTTAATCGTTCCGAAGGGCAAGAGCGGGATTTCGAGCTTTCAGGATCTGGCGCGACCGGAAGTGAAAGTGATCGCGATCGGCGATCCGCAAACGGTCCCGGCGGGGAAATATGCTCAGCAAGTACTGACTCATTTCCACCTCTACGAGCAATTGAAACCCAAGCTGGTGCTCGCGAAGGATGTACGCCAAGTGCTGACGTATGTGATTACAGGCAACGTGGATGCCGGCATCGTCTACGCCACGGACGCAAAGATTTCGACGGCGGTTGTCGTAGTGGCAATCGCTCCGGAGGATTCGCATTCGCCGACGGTCTACCCTGTGGCTGCTTTGAAGGGTTCAAAACAACCCGCGGAGGCGAAACGCTTCCTGGATTTTCTGATGAGTGCGAAGGCGCTGGGAGTATTCAAGAATTACGGATTCAAACCGGCGGGAGAATAAGAATCCAGGCGGCCAAGACCTAGGTGTGCGGCCGGGGGCCGCGCGGGCGCAGGCCGCAACTATTTTGCGAGCTGGCCTGCGACTTCCGTAAGAACCGGCGTGCCTTCGATCTTCACGGCGTCCAGGGTTAAGGGACTCAGTCCCAAGGCCTGCAGGATGGTGGGTGCGACCTGCATGGTGGTGACTCCGGCGGCCGGTGAAATCTCGGCGAATCCTGACTGGCTCCGCTAGCCTAACGGCGGGCTACTGTGACACCCAGAAGAAGAGGTGCGACGCAATGGGTCAGTTTGAATTTTGACCCCTTGTGTCGATCGAGAGAATTCAACCCGACCCGCCACCGCGACGCGAGCATGGGTTGGCAGGCAAGCGCGAATCGCGTATTATCAGGGTTTGCTTCGGGACCTAGCGACGCGGCCGTGTGGTCAGAGCGCGCGACCGTGCAGACCGGTCCTGACAAGGGAGCCAAGGAAATGAAAGAAGGAATCCATCCTGATTATCACGCGGTGACAGTACACTGCGCCTGCGGCCATACGTTTCAGACGCGATCGACGCACAAGGGCGATTTGATCCGCGTGGAAATCTGCTCGAGCTGCCACCCGTTTTTCACGGGCAAACAGAAGCTGATCGATACCGCGGGGCGCGTGGAGCGTTTCCAGCGGAAGTACGCGGAAGCCGCCAAGAAAAAATAGCGCCATCTCAGGCGCGGATTTTCCGAGGCTGCGGCACACCGTTCTGTTGTCTTTTCGAGCAAAGCAGAAACCCAAGGATTGCGACGCGCGGGATGAACTGTTGACACTCGGGGAAGGGTGCCCGTAGCATCGAAGCGTCCCGCGAAGCGCGTGCCGGCGTAGCTCAGTGGCAGAGCGAGGGTCTCATAATCCCTAGGTCGTGGGTTCGATTCCCCCCGCCGGCACCAACAATTTAAAGAGGTTAGCGCGAGCTGACCTTCTCCCCGGTTGCATACTGGTTGCATAAATCCTCAACCTTCTGCATGGCGCGTATCGTCATTTCCGGCAGCGTTTGATGTAGTGCGCCAGTGTCGTGTTGGCGTTGGCATGGCGCAGCAATCCTTTCGCAGCCAGGGCGTCCCGTTCAAGCGTGGCGACCAGTGTGGCGATTCCTCGCCGCAAGGAATACCAGCCGTGCCACGGAATGGACTTTTTCGCGAGCGCAGGAATGATTTCACGCTTGGCGAGATTTTCCAAATTGAGCGGCTTCCCGAGCGGGCCGCGCAAAATGGGCCCGTTACGAGGGTCGCCGTCGGCGTGCCGCAACTCCGCCAGCATGGTGCGCAGCGGTTCGATGATCGGAACCGGGGCCATGCTCGAGCGGGTCTTCGGAGGAGAAACGTGCGTCCCAAAAATCGAGCGAGTGATCTTGAGCTCCCGCTCTTCATAGTCCTGCCACTGTGCGCCGCGCGCCTCGCCGGGCCGGAGCCCGGTGAAGAAAACCAGGGCCACGGCGGCGCGCGCCTTTCCCGACAGCGCATTGAGCATCGCGAGCGCTTCCTCGGGAGTCGTGGCGACGGTTTCATTTCCGACTTCCGCCTGCGCCGGAAGCAAAATGTTCCGGACGGGATTCGCGCCGTTGTAGAGTCCCAAGCTTCTTGCGTGTGTGAACACGCCACTTAAGAACGCTCTCACATGCCGCAAAGATGAGCGCCCCAGTTGTTTCTCCTGCCAGACCGAACGCAGGACGTTGGCGGCGTCCACGGGCCGAAAATCCCGCAGAGGAATTTCCTTCACGCGGGAAGAGAGATACGAGCGCCAGATTCTCTGATAGCCGGCGTAGGACGAATGCCGGAGGGCTTCCTTAGCCCAAGGCAGATAGGTCTTTTCGACAAACTCCCCGATCCGCGCGACCAATTGCGGGAACGCGCTCGAATCATTGATCGGGCGCAGAAAGTCTTCGGCCAGGGGTTTCACATCGCTCTTCGTTCGGTAGCGAGGATCATAATCGACCAGCTTGCGGCAGCGCTGACGGCGCATCAATTGCCCGCCGCACTCTTGTTCGAAGTCGTAGTACCGGAGATACCAAGACGAACCTTTGCGAAAGATGTAGCCTCTTTGATGTCTTGTTTTCATGATTTCCTGCAGTTCGGTCGAATGAGGTTTCTGCGGTCAGGCCGCTTGCCGGTGCCGCTCAATCCATTCGGCGACGTCCAGCCAGTCGAAGCGCATGTAGCGGCCCAGACGGATTACCGGAAGCGGATCGCGGCTTCGGCTTCTCGTCTTTTCGTAGATCCAGGAGACCGGGACCTTAAGCCGGTCGGCCAGTTCTTGGGGCGTCAGAATTCCTTCTGGCCCGCGTGTCTCGCCCATCGCGACCCGTCCCAGAACGTTCGGCCCGTTCCCGCTTCGGTCTGCGTCATTCATCACAGTCGTTCGCAAGGCCTGCCGCCGCTTTCTCCGTCTGCACGACCTTACACCGTTTACCCCATTGGCACAGCTGCGCGGGGGCCGCTTCAGTCCACGTGGGAGCAAGGCCAATTGCGATGGGTCCGGCCTAAATCCAATGGACGCAATAGGCCGAAGCCGGTCAAACCAGTCAGCCAATATTTTCTCGCCAGTTGTGTGATTTCTGACTAGCGCTCTACGGGCGGTCGAACGAATCACGGCGCGGGATCGAGGGTTCTAAATCCTGAAGACGGGAGTGAGTGGAACCAATTTTAGTGGCTCATCCCAACCCTGATTGAATATGACGATGCCCAGAACCAACGTGCCGTCCCGCTGGAGCCGTGCTCCCCATGCCACTCGGATTGAAGCGCCCGGTCCAACACACGAGACGGGATTGTATCGAAAAACCCAACGGTCACCGACGGGTTGAAAAGGGAGAACGAAATTTAACTTCATCCGTGCAACGGAGGGGAGGAGGGATTCACCTTCTCAGCGCGTGGATCGAGAGGGGAAGCACTCTTGCGTAGTCTGAAAAATCGGGGTCGGTCGTCAGGATGGCCCATCCACGCCTGATCGCGACTGCGCACAACAGGATGTCCACAATGGAACCCACCACTCCTTTGGCCCTGCAGCGGTTACCAGCCTTGGCCGCCTCCTCATAATCCAAAGTGTCGATCACTTCGTCAGGAAAAGCCCGGAGGTAAACCCTTAGTTTTTCATACTGCTCCGTTGTTTTTATGCCCGATAGCAATTCCTGACGAACCAACCCGATGACGCGGACGCGCCCCTCGCGAATAAGTTCGGACAAATCAGCAACCAGAGACTTCTCGTTTGCGCTGAGACTTTCTTTCTTCCGCCGGAGAGCGAGCGACCACGCGGAGGTATCTACAAGGATATTCATGTGCGCTTTGCCTTGCGTTCACGTTTATAATCATAATCGCGCTCGTAGTCGATCTTTCCGAACAGGGAAAGGATCTCCTGCTGTTTGCGATGGCCGATGTACTCCTCCAGGGCAGCGGTGACGGTTTCGCGCTTTGTCCGGTGCCGGCCCACTTTCTGCGCCTCCTGCAAAAGGCGGTCGTCAATTGCGAGATTGGTAGGCATCCTGATCTCCTATGTGTAACAGTCTACACATTTCGGTGTGTAGATTCAATAGGTGCAACGCCCCCGCTCTGAACTGGCTAGCTGCCCGCTGATTGCCAGCTAGCAACGCACCTTTGGTTCAATGAACTGCGGGATGGGTTCGAGTTCCTTGAACGCGCTCGTGAAGGCCGCTCCTCGCAAACTCTGACTGGCATCGCCGTCGAGACCTGATTCGTACGCTCGTCCAGCGCATCGAGATCGGGCTAGAAGTCATCAAGATCGTTTTCCGCGTGATGCAGGAAGCACGCGGCTCGGGACTGGAGTCCATCATTGTCACATTGCCGCGAGCGTGAAGGAGCAAGACTGCGCGCCTACGCGACAAGGCCTATCTCGGAGTCGTCAGCTGATTGGGCGCGGAGCAGTCAAACAAGAATTCCTGACGCCTGACTCGTGCTAAAGCGCGGTCACTTGCCACTGGAAGGTGCGAAACTCGGCGAGCCTGCTGAAATCTCGTTCGTTGGCTGTGATCACTCGGATGCCCAGTCGCCCCGCGCTCATCGCGATCAGTGCGTCATTGGTCAATCGACCCTGCCCGATCTTTTCGTAATGATACTTGGCCGCCAAGCGAGCAAGCACTCTGCCGGTTTGAGCCCAGTCGCTAAGATTCGGAACCAGGATTCGCTTCGCCCTGTCAAAATCTCGCTCCAGGCGTTCCACAACCTGACGGTCGCGGTCGGCGGCACCGGCATAAAGCTCTTCGAGCACCACTGCACTGAGCCAAAGGGGCGCATCCGTAGTGAAACGGCGCAGTGCCAGGACCGCATCGTCCCCTCGCCGCAATGCGGTAATGTAAATGGAAGAGTCGAACAGGGCGGGCTGCATCTAACCACCCAGCGTGCCGTATACGTCCTTGATGTCAATTCCGCTCTTGACGAAACGCTCAGTGGCTTCGAGAACCAATCGGTTGTTCTCGTGTTCGGCAATCGCCAAATCCAACGCCCGCTCGATGGCCTCAGTTTCGGTTTTCGCTCGCAAAGCCTTTTGGGCGCGCTTGATTTTCACGGAATCCAGCTGAAAATGCTTGTGCGAGCGACTCCTTGCTGTGGCCATGGAAGTACCCCTTTCCCTATTAGAGAGGATACCATGTAATGTACACATATTCAACATTCATGTACATGTTTGGAACAGCCTGGGCAGACCACTCGCGCCTCGGGACTAGTAACCCCTAATTGTCACATTGTCGCAGGTGTGAAATCTCCATGGAATGCCATGTTGTCGCAAACAAACACGCGATAACCGACCGTAAGCGCCAGCCTCATGGACTTATCGTTGGCGTTGCGCATGCCCACCGAAAATCGGCACCCGTTGAAGGTGGTTTCGAGGTCCAAAATTCCGAACATCTTCATGCATCATTCGATACTGCATATTCCTCACGTACGGCCGAGATGTGACGGAGGCTCAGCCCTTCAACTACCGCCTCAACAATCTGGTGGTGTGGAATCGGCTGATGTGTTGGACTCGCTTCAGGAGTAGGGATCCGCTTCAGTTCTTCCCGCGTAATTTTCGAACTCCCGCGGTGAGCCAGGAGTTGAGCTTGTTCCATTGTGTATTTCTCCTTTCGAGTGAATCAAGTCGAGAGCCCGCGTGCCGTTACAACTCTCACGCGCGGACCTCGTGTTGTTTTGTGGGGTCCCGGAAAAAAGATACGCCAACGGCGGCGAACATCGGCAAGAAGTAGACTGCCTCGTGAATTATTTCGGCAAGTTAGCGATTCACCTAAGGCCAAGTCCTGAGGGCGCGGATTGCAACGGAAGATGCAGGATCATTCGCCGCGTCGTCGAGAGAACTGAGATAGGACATCCGAGCATCGCAGGGTTCCGAGCCGTCGTCCATAGCGACACTCTTACGCATGTCAGCGGAACGTCGTTGCTGGATTCCTTTCCAGAGGTGAACGAAAATGCCTACAACAGGTTCGTACAAAGGAAGGCTTGTTAGGTTGATTCCACTTGCAGACGGGCGGATTCGGCCCGCAGTCGTTCGGGGGAGAGTTCCGCAACTCTGCCGTCACGCCAGATGTAGATTCGCAGACCTTGGCGGGCATGTTCCACTACGACCTTCTCGACCGCAGCTTTGAGCGCCATCTCGGCGCGCTCTTCTAAGGGAAGCGCGAGGACGTTTGCTGGTGGCTTTATCATTCCTCTGGACCCTATGGGTTTTGCGACGTCAGACACCCTGAGCCTCAATAAAACTGGGCGGATGCCACCTTAGATGCTTGGACGATAGCTTTTCGCAGGAAACAAGTCGGGAATCGAGTCGGGGTCTACTCCAGGGATTTTCCGCTTCGGCAAGGGAGGCACGGGAACTCGGTTGTACCGCTGATTCCACTCGATCCATGCGTCTCGAAAGAACACCCCAGGCGTGGGATTGTCCAACGTGCCTTCAAAATCGGCATCCGAGTAATACTTGCGCACGACTGTTAGATCTTCGTCGGTAGCATAGTTCATGACATACGTAAGGAAGTACTGCGTATTTCCGAGTACCTGTTCAGGCTGGTCGAACCAGACGACCTTGCGGGCTACTCCTTTGAGATCCTCTGAATTGTTAATCATTC
This sequence comes from uncultured Acidobacteriota bacterium, assembly GCA_963811805.1. Lineage (GTDB taxonomy): Bacteria > Acidobacteriota > Terriglobia > Acidiferrales > UBA7541 > DAHUXN01. The sequence goes on from CAWESU010000001.1 coordinate 883,831, forward strand.
TCATGCAGAGTCGTAGAGCCCCGCCTTTCCTTTCAGGAGTGGCAACTCACTCAATTCTACCACGGCCGCAGCCACGACCAGCTCCTTTCGCGTAAGGTACGGTATGCGACTTAGAAGACCCTCAGAGGCAAATATGTCCGTCGTGAAGAAATCGAAATCTTCCGACGCCCTGTGACCAAGACGAAGTGCAAGTGCAGTTCCGCCCTACAGAACAAACGTTCTCGGTGTCGCCTTGAGTTCATCCCACAGCAAACGCTGTGAAGAGGGCAATATATCCAGTCTCGGCGTAAAGAAGTCCACCTCCACGTGCCTTACGCTTTGCCCCCGGACGCAGTCAGGTTTGACGGCTAGGCCGCCGGCACTGTCCTGCTGCTTGGTCATTCTAAGTAGAAAGGAGACGTGGTCCACGCATAATCGGAGCAACTTCTTGGACGTGCGGCATCCTCGGCCATCGTCGAGGTTACAAACACGAGCCTAGAATTCTGCGGTTTTCGTCAGTTTCTGCCCGTACATCCACGGTTGCACCTTGATAGTCATGGCCCAGTCCTGGAAACTAGGTATGCGCCCCAGGTCCTCGCCAACGTGCTGTTCTCCGATGTATCGTACGGGCACATCCTTCCCCTCGCTATTCCGAATGGCAACGCCGAAGATCCGCTCAGCCAAAAAGATTCCTTCCGAATGGTGGCGGAGAGCGCGATGCCGAACATCTGACATGATAGCCTTCGATTCATCAAACCACTTGTGGATGGGCAGGTAGTCGTCGGCGGCACCACCGAATCTTCGCGCGCTATTTTTCGCATGTTCCAAGGGATGAGCCATGTCAAATCTCCCGGGGGTCGGTGGGATTACTTACGATTTCATACCAGCTATGCTCGACACGAATCTTGCCCGTCTGAGGGTCAAAGGTAATCGTCCCATGTCCGCCCTCACCATCCTCATACCCTTCGGGGGCAAACCCTTCGAGCAACTCACCGAGCTCCCGAGCGTCGAGGTCTGAGGGCAAGTTCGATTCGTCGATTGGATTGTCTGCGGAATCTTGGAACTGAGGCGGCTCAGCGCGCCCTTCGTCGCCGTCTCCACTGTAGCGAACGGTCACTTTCATGACTCCGGCCGCGCGCAGGGCGTCGGTGAACTTAAGCACCTCGGCTTTTCGTTTTTGTTCTTCAGTCATGATCGTGCCTCCATGTTTGAAGGGGGAAATCTTCTGGATGGTGGGCTATCTCAGGGGGTTATTGTCGAATTCTGGTACCAATGAGGCCTGACATTCAGTTGCGCTCAGGGCTGCGGGACCTAAGACTCCCATTCGGTCGGCACTGACGACACCCGGCGACAGTTGCCGCGAGCCACGAGAAAGTGATCATGAGAACAGCCGACGCACCCGGCACCAACAGTAGCGGCCTGAACAGCCGCCGCAAACACTGCGGGAATTCCTCGTTCTTCCCCGCCCCGTGTCCAGAACCGGGGCACGGCCGAAACAGCTGTCTGCTCCTCTCCGCCGGACTCTTCGACGGCGACAAATCCGTTCACCCCGCGAAAAAGGACCTTGGTTGTCAGCGGCGGTCGCGCGCCGTTTTCCACATTCCCCGGTTCGTGCCGCGTGATCAACAATTGGCAGGTTCGGCCGGAACGGAAGATCTCGACTCGTACAAGAATCGCAGCAATAACCACGGCATGAACCCCGTTCACTCCGACCGCGTCAATCGGATGGAGATATGGCAAGGGTTCGCCGTCTGGGCCGCAAAATGTAACGTATCGTCCGATCTCCCTGGTCGCGCCGCCCGATTCGATTCCTCTGACAACATATCGCCGCGACAAATGTTGGTGCTCAAGACTCACCCGTGATTGGACGAAAATCCCCACATCGTGCAAGCGGCGGAGCACCCTCCGTGGCAAGGTAAGTCCACGAAGTGCGAGCTCTTTTTGCCTCTCGATCATCAAGTATCCTCACCCCGGGCGCCGAACCCGTATCGGACAGCCGATCGCTTCGCGAATCATTTCCTTCGCACAACCGGCCCAACAAATATACTTTCGCGGGTCGTCAATGGAGATCGCCAGGTTGTCGCCGCTGCGGTCTTGGCCGACGTTCGCACAAGACGGGCATTGCGTGACATAATTCCGGCCGCTCCTTCGAACCTTGCCAACATGATCGAGAATCCGGAACTCGCGGGTAGAAACAGGAGCGGATGGCTGATCGGCCCCGCTGCGCTTTCTTTCCAATTCCGGGGGCATGGTCTTGCCGGCGATTAAGGCTTGGAGCTGTTCTTGGCTCAGTTTTCGCAGCCGGTTCAAGTATGCGATTTGTTTTCCCACGGCGTAGTCCGCCCCGTAAAACCAGTAGCGGCGATGCGCGCCACGATGAATGCCAAGCGGCCCACGGATTGCGTTCCCGAACTCCCCTTCCCGAAGCTGGTCGTGCTTTGGGAAAATCTCGATGCCCTCGGCTAGGCCAAGACCTTTGATTTGCATCCCGAGCTTCAGAGCCAGGTTGCAGATGTAGATTCGGCAATCGCGCGCCAAGGCCGGTTGCTCCATGAAAATCCAGAGATGACCGCCCCTCTTGCTCATCTCCAGGGCCGCATCTACCTCGTCCTGCCGGAGCCGGTACTGCAGCTTGAGCAGGTCTTCCATCGCACCGGCGTAATCGGCGTCGATGGCGATCCACTTGGAGCGCTGCGTGGCGGGATTGATGGCATACAGCCCGATCGTAATTTCCCCCCGCAAGTGGCGGCCGATTGTGGCTTCCGTCAGGCTTAAGTCCCGGCCCCTTGCCTTGGGACGAAAATAATAGTGGCGCCCGCTCTCGCGTCGAGGCCGTGAGGACTGAAGGGTATAAGCCCCCCGGTTTACAAGCAGGCGCTTGTAGTCTCGAACAGCCTCGGGGGTCACTTTCATCATGGTTCCCACGACGGCTCCTTTCCGAGCACACGCAGCCCGGCAAGAAAGTACTCTGACTAAAGCCAGATCTCCTCTTTGTCAAATAAGTGGGATTGGCGGTGAAGCCTTTGCCGGTGGGCCCGGAATGGAACAAGAAGAAGACTGTCCTTAAGCTGTCATTCTTGCGTTGCTGCCGGTCGGTCGCGGCCCGAATCCGGGCTCTACGGTCCACCCTCCGCTTGCGCCAAGCAAATGCGGACGCTCGACGATGTCGAGGAAGCGGCATTCGCGAACCAATCGGTCGAAGTCGCTTACTGTGTATCCACCGAACTTCTCATCGTCAAAGTCGACCCAAAACCAAATCTTCGCGCCTCGGTCGTACACGTAGAATGCGCCGGATTCTGGATCGCCTGCGACCATGAGGAAGACAAAAAGGGACTTCGGAAACTGCACCCATCTCTCAATCTTTGGATGCTCGGTCAACTCGAGTAATCGAGCCACAGCTCCATCCGAGCAACTGCCGACTTCGGCTGATGTATTCCGCAAATCAAGGAGTCGAACGACATTCATTTTTCCAAACATAGCATTCCTCCTGTGAGTGAAGTAGACGTCGATGAACCACCGCGTTCCTTTCCGGGCCGATGACTTACTGCAAACGTTCCCTTTTACGGACGGGCTGTGTTAGCTTTTAAGGCCGTGAAAGTGAAAGTTACGAGCCGGTGAGGAGAGGCTAAGTGGTTATTGGTGACCGCCTGCGTTCGGTGCGTGAAGAAAAGAAGCTCTCACAAGGGGACATCGAAAAGCGCACCGGCCTGCTCCGCTGCTATATCTCTCGGGTAGAAAACGGCTACACCGTTCCGACAGTCGAAACGATTGAGAAATTTGCACGGGCTCTGGAGATCCCCACGTATCAGATCTTTTATGACGGGGATGAAGCTCCCGAGCCTCCGCAATTCACCAAACGAGAGGCAAAAGGCGAGACGGCTTGGGGTAGCACGGGGAAAAACGCTGGTTACCTGGCCAAGTTTCGGCGACTGCTGGGCAAAATGACCGAACGCGATCGAAACATGCTCTTTTCAATTGCCCAGAAGATCGCAGCTCAAAGGAGCGACACCGGGCGACGCCACCCCGCCGCGTGATCTCCCACCATCTCCTGCTGCTGTGGGAGAATCGGCGCCTCAGCGGCGGCCGGGTCCGCAACCTGAAACCCAAACTGCAAGGCCTTAAAAGCGGCGCATCTCGATCCCTGTCCCGAGCGCAGAAAGGCGGCGAATGATGATCGAGAATAGTAAGGGAGTAAATCCAATCCCTCCGTCGCTTACGCTAGGAACGGCAGGCCAATATCGAGTCAATGTCGCTGCAAAGAAAGCCGCTCCGGCGACGGTTCATCGAATGCGTTCGAATCCGGCCTAGGGTCGCGCACCAGCGACATTGAGCGTTTCTCTGAACAGCATGGAGCGCTCTGCCGGGCAGCACCACACGGGCATGTCGAATAATTGCGCGTGCCAATCCCTCACCAAACCGAAGAACACCGAACAGCGGCTGCCACGGAACGAGCGTGAGACAAACTGCAGCAGATCGTAATTTGACACCAGGTAAAGTACGCGGCTTACCTGCATTTCCCGACCGAGCGCATCGGCGATATTGATATAGTACCGCTTCGGTTTGGGGCTTCGTTCATACTCAAGTGCGAAACGGTGCTCTGCTTCTGGGGTGCAAAGGGTCACGATCGCATCGTAATCTTTCGCGAAGCCAAACCCGGTCAGCTCATTTTGAGAGCGGATTTCGATTGAACCGATCCACCTCACAAGCACCCCGGCCCGCAGCGCCGTGAGCTCGATGTCGTTCAGCCCAATGGCGTGGAGAACACTTCGCTTCTCCTCCTTGCCGTTCCACCGGTCGCGGCCGACCAGGCAGTATTCCCCCATGCCTTGCAGCAATGCAGCGGCGGCGTTTCTGACCGAATAGACAAACTCACCCGTGCAGCTTAGCGTGGTCCGGCGGTGCACAAACTCGCGCTCCACCAATCTGCGCAACCGCCAATCGAAAGATTTGCGGCTGCGCTCACAGTGGCTAAGCCGCATGAAGTCGAACAGCTGCGAATGCGTGACGAATTCCGAGCGCAGGATTTGGCGCAGGAGCGGCAGGTCCTGCGACTGGCTGAGTTGAAGAGAGCCTCTCGGATATCGCATCGCTTGTCCTCACGCCGGCTGCAGATGAAGGTGCGCACTCCAGGGCCAGGAGACGAACGGGCGCAGAACGAATCTGCCGAGATCGGTCCGCAACCAGCTGCCCGGCGGCATCAAGAGCATCGCTTCCTGTTGTCCTTGGCACTCGCTCAAGGAGATCAAGAGAGTTCCCTCCGATCGCCATGCCGGCGACCCGACATCCAGACGCCCGACCTCAGAAGCCTTGACAGCCACCAGAAAGTAATCCGGCGGCTGTGGAACCGACAGCATCCGCTTGAAGAGAATTTTGTTCTGCCCCTCCCAAATGCACGGCTCCGCGCACTCGAAGACACGATGGATCATCGCCAGCAGATGATTTGGGTCGAAGCCGCCAACACCGTTGAATCGGACGTGACCGGCGATCTTCGGGCGCGTGCGAATCTCCCCGTTCACCGGCACGCCGGTTGTGTTGAAGTAGGCCGCGCGCGCAAACCGCCTCGGATCCCCCGGTTTCCCAAAACGCCGCCGCCATACGCTGCCAAAGCTTGTGACCGTTACGAGCATTTCCGTTACGCACTCTTCAATCGTTTGTTTTTGTGCCGTTCGGCATACAACTCTTCCTGCAGCCGGTTGATTTGGCCGACGAACCTCGCGCTGTCTCCATCGCCAATGCCGGGCGCGGGCTCGTCGGTGGCGGCGGTGTTGCGGGGCGGTGTCAACTTCCTGGCGAGGTTGTCGAGTCGTGTGGAAAGATCGGCGACGATAATTGATTTTTGCCGGAGCTCCTGCTGGAGCTTGTTGCGGTCCTGCGTCATCATTTCGAGCTGGCTTGTCAGGTGCTGCAATTCCGCCTTTAGGCTGTCGATCTCTGTTTCGCCCCAGCCGGGCCTTCCGGCGGCCCCTCCAGACATCTCCGCCGCGCGGTTGCACTGCTCGATATGCTGGTTGTGTCTTTCGATCGCTTGCCCGGCGACCCTGCGAGAGTAGAGGTCATGACTGTAAAGGTCCGCCATCATTTCTGCGGCGGCCTGCATCCGGCGCCGGTTATCCACCGATAACTTCGTGCAGACAGCCATCAAGAACAGCGCCAACAGCGTTGCCAACAGGCTGTACCAGAACCGCGGTTCAGTCACCGTGGCCTGGAGGAAGCCCTTGCGTCGTTCTTCGAGCCAGCGGCCATAATCGAAGCCTTTCCGGTTGAATTTCTTCAACAGCAGTTCGTACCAAGTCTCGCGGTAGAGGGGATGGGGCACTTGCGCGAGGGCGGGTGTGGTCATGAGACAGAGCATGATCGTCAACACGCCGCTACAGAGGATTCGTTTCGTCCACACCGTCAGCGTCCTCGTCTCGCATAACGTCTTGCGGCAAATTCGGCGCTCTTGAAGCGAAGGTTCGCACCGAGAGAGGTAGCGCGGGAGTACTTGAGGCGGGGATAGAGTTCCGGCTCGAAGAGCGGGATAGTGATATCGGTCGGCGGACGAACATGCAAGTGCGCGTGGAGCGTTCCGCGCGCGTCATCGGTCATCAGAATTTCCATTTGTCCCTTGGGGAGATTCTTAATGTGTTCGTCAACCGACCGAGTCTCACGCGCTTCGATATCGACGGCCTGACCGGTCTCCTCATAGCGTTCGAACCCGAACAATCTCCATCTCTCCATCGATAGGTTGCGGCGTGTGACGCGATGTTCCGAAGAGGCTCTCAGAAAATAGGTCGCTGTTTCCTCGTCCCTGGTCCTCATGGTAATGGTGGTATTCGGTGCGGAAGTCACATCCTCCTTGAATCCTCGCCCCACGTGCATCAGCTGAGGAAGACTCTGCATCGCGAAAAGGAAGGCGGTGTTTGTCCCCCGCGCGGTCTGCAGGATTTGGGTAAAGTTCCTATAGCCGAAAGGGGCGAACTCGTCGAGGACGACGCTGAACAGTGGTTTATTCACTTGCCTTCGGCAAGCATCACTTTCGTACCGTCGGCCCACAACCAGCTGAAGGTTTTGAAGAAGCATTTTGCCGAGGGCGCGCACCGGCTCGGTATTCTTGTTCACATTCAAGGTCACGAACAGGATGAGCTTTTGCTCGATAACGTCGTCGAGCGAGAGCAGCTCTTCATACGGTCCGGTGATTACGCTTAGCTCATCGTCGAGAAAGGTCATACACTCGTTCAGCAGTCCCTGGATCTTGGGAACCCGCTCCCGGTCCCGAAACGACTCATATAAGTTCTTCACCGACATTTCAAAATTCAGCCTTCGTTGCGTGCTGATGTTTTGGCTCCGTTCTAGGCGACGCGCCGCCGCTTTCACCTGCTCTTGCAGGACCTGTTCATCCAAGGCCATGACCAGCACGTCATAGAAATTGAACTTCAAGCCGGTGTACGCGAGCACGCGGACGATGTCCGCCAGATAGTTCAGCTGGTGTTTGGCGAAGAATTCATCGTGCAGATTGAATGAACCGAACACCATGTTCACTACGGGCATGTAGTCTTCATCTCCGCAATGAAATGGGTTGTAGCGTACGGAAATGTCCGGCCGGCCAGGATTGAGCACCCGTAAATCGCGGAGACGTCCGGCGCGGTGAATGTGAGGAAGAAGGCTGTAGAAGAATTCCATGTCGCCTTTCCCGTCAAAAATGACCATGGGGATAGGCTGGCGATCACCGGGCGGGCCAATCAATCGGCACAGGTCTTGGGTAATGATATTCCGCAGCAGAGTCGTCTTACCGGTTCCGGTCATTCCTAGAACGATTCCTTGCATCACCCGGACGCGGTCCGGCCAAAACCATGGTTTCCCGTGCACGTCATAGCCAAGGACGACGGCGTTCTGGTCCCAGGCTTCGCGCGTCGCTCGCTGATCCTTCTTGGAAACGATCGTGAGCGGCGGATGCGGCCACTCCCTTTCGCGGCGCGCACGCGCGGTCATGAGACGGCAAAGGGGCCAGCCGGCGGCGGCTAATGCCATCGAGGCATAGCCGGCGAATTCGAGAATCTGGCGATCTGTGAAGCGATATCGTCCTCGCGCGATGTACGTCGCGAGCCACCCGGCGGTGAGGAGCGACAAAACGAGGAACGTCTCGTAACTCTCAAACAGAGGGCGGCGGCCGCGCGGCTGGGTCGGTTTCATCCTCGGCTCCTCGGCTATCCGGTCTCCCACTCCGATGCGCTCATCGCGCGAAATTGAAATACGAGAACCAAGCTGCGGCGAAAGCGAACAGGCCTGCGCTAAAGATGAATCCAGGCCTTGGGAAGCGTCGCGCCTCCGTGTTGAACGGGTTTGGCAGATAGAACGCCCCGTTCACGAACCAATTCCAAAGTCCGATGTCTCGCCGCCGTTCGAAGTGATTCTTGAGCGATGCGAGCATTTCTTCTGCGGTAACACGCGTCACCATCTCAGAGCACCAGAGTCGCGCTGACCGGTCTCCCGGGATCTGCCAGGAATAGCAATCGAACGACAGTGGGCGTCGGGTGTGCGAGAGGCAGCTCGATGGCGATGATGCCACTCGTTTCCTGCCCCGGATTGATCCGCGGCGACACTATCTCGCTCTCCCCAACCTCGACCGGGACTTGATCGCGGAACTTCAGGCGCGACGCTTCCTTCGGGCTGAGCTGGAAGTCGCAAGAGGGTAAAGCGACTGGCGAAAGCGCGGCGCGGTGAGGGCCACGGCCTGGGGGTCCTTCGTGATATAGGGTTGGTTACTTCCGTTTCGAATGGTGTACCGAATCAAAATCTGGCCGCCACGCGCGAGAAGGTTGGTGACATAGACTGCTACCTGGTCGTTTCCGCGCATGGATCCATACAGGCGGACCGGCGTGGCCTTGAGCAGGATCTCTTCCGGCGAAGGGTCGCTGCTCGCGGCCACGATCTTGGTGGGCGGGGGCGAATCGATGCGGGGCTGATCGACCGCGAAATCCATCTGCGGCACTCCGCCGGCGGAGTCGAGCTCGTAGTTGAACCGGCCCAGAGCAGTCCAAACAAACAGGTTCGTGGTCACATTCGTATCGGTCGGCTCGACGAAGACCTTATTCCCGCGCCACTCCACCCTGAATACGGAACTTCCCACGGCAACGTCGATGACCGGCTCGTTCATCTCAAGTACGGTCACATGATTGAGAGCCGTTTCGACGTGCACGATCTCTGCCCGGTCCGGCTTTTCCACTACGACCCTTTGTCCCCAAGCGGGGCACCCAAGAGCCGCAACTGCCACAAAAGAAAGGCAAATCTTGTTCACTTTGGCTTCTCCTTCCCATCCTTATATATAGGGGGCGCCTGCCCAGGAGGTCTGAGGTTCAGACCTCCTCGGCAGGTTCGGTTCAAAACGGCGGTTCCCCTTGCGCACAGGGTGTGTTCGGGTTCGCCGACGAACCTTCGCGAACGCCGCCGCACCGCTTCCCCGAGGGGATGGTTGAGTGTTTTATCGTTGTGCGTTGGCGAATGTCATTGAACACCAGCTTGCCGTCGCGGATCGTCCCGGACCCATACCGCATCGGAAACGGCTGCACGCGATCAACAACTTTTCCGTCCATCAGCACTTCTCCCCTCCTCGTTATCTGGAGGAGAAAGACTTTGCGCTCGTGTGTGCTGCCGTCGCCGTTCTGGAACTGTTCGACAAGAAAAACCCGGCCGCTCTCATCGAACTCGATTTCGCCATCGACCAGATCAGGAACAGATAGTTGGACGGGGTTGCTGCCGGTTTCCTCCGCGACCTTATCGATGACCTCCTGGGGGAATGCGTGAAACAGAACCGAGCCGTTTCCCTTCCCGGCACAGACCACACCGTGCAAGGCCTGGCACCAGCCGCGGCGGTTCTGTTTCTTTCCCTCTCCCCAGGCGCGGACGATCGAGCGCAAGGCTTGAAACTCCTCGCGGGATCGCTCTTTGTAGGCGCGGACCGCGCTGCGCGCTATCTTGCGGCGGGTTCGCGCTTCGTTTCGGGTTGTTGGATCGTTGCGTTGGACCCCATATTCCGCCTCGGCTTTCGCTAGGGCGTCATCCAAGGTCTGCTTTTCTGTAATGAGTTTTCCGACTTCCGCCGCGTAGATGCGGTTTACCAACCGGCACTCCTGGGACATCTCACGCGTGAAGCGTTCTCCAGTAACCAAGCCGTGAAAATCGACGATCGGCAGTGTCGAAGAAAAAAACTCTTCGACTTCCTTCCTGGCGAGGTTATAGAGGTATCCGATCTTGTCGGTGGGCAGTACTTCCAGGTGCACCGGCATGTCGCTGACTCGTTCCTTGTCCTTCAGCTGCAGCCAAGGAGCAAGCGGCACTTTCTTCCGGATCTCCGCGATGAGCTCCTGGTTGACCTCGGTACCCCACTTCAGGCTGTCCAAGGCATGCTGCAGCTCATCGACGAGTTGATAGGCCTCTTCTCGGAAACCGGCGGCGAAGCAGGAAGTCTTCAGATCGGTAATCGAGCCAATCTGATTTCCTTTCGCCTGATTCGCCACCAGCGGGAGATTCCACCAGGGACTCTGCTTCTTGGTGCGTTTGGTTTTGCCTTTTTCGTGCCTTTCCTGGTGCGCGAAACGGCTTTCGACGAAGCGGGGAAAGCGGTCGCCCTCGACCACCGCTACCAGGTCGAAGTCGAAGTCTCCCCCATTCTTAGCCGCCGTCTCACTGTGCAGGGTCAACGTTCCTTCGAGCCTGATCTGCTTTTCCACCAAATCCACGGCTGCCTCGCGGCCAATCGAACAGCCGTTTTGCTCTTCGACGGCTTCCGTCAGGAGCGACACAGCTTCTTCCGCTGATGTCCCCACGTAAGGAAGCAAGTCTTCGAACATGCGGATGGGATAGCGAACGACCAGACCCTTGCGGCACGGAAGCGAACTAATCGCGCGATTTTCCGGCAGCCAGTCCGAGGCCGCGACGACCTGACCTTGATGAAGAGCAAGAAAGCCGTCATCGGACAAAGCAAAGCCGGGAATTTTGAAACCGCCGGCAGTGCAAAGCTTGAAGGTCCACTTCGCGAGCAAGCGATTCAGCGCGCTATTGATGTAAGGGTGCTTGATAAGGTAGCCGCTCGAATCCACCTTGAGCACCGCTTCGACGATGGTGCGCTCGAATGAGGTGTACTCCGAGTCGAGGACTTCTTCCCCGGAAGGTTGCGGGTGGGACGCCCCCAGGAGCGCGATGACCTCCTCGTACTTTCCCTCCTGGCATGCGGTCCGCAACTTGCGGGCTTGTTCCATAGCAAACGGCACGATTTCGAGCTGAAGTGAGTCCCAAGGTGCGTGCTCGATCAGCGTGTAGCTGCTCTGGAGACCGAGTGTTTGGGAAACTTCCCGGATGCCGAATACGACCGGGCCGCGGAAGGCTCTGACCTCGATCTTCGGCCGCCGCCAGTGGAGAAAGTCGAGGAAGCGTGCGGCTTGTTGATACTCCGGCTTGACGCACGATTCCGGCAAGATGATGTCCGCGCCGAGTTTCTGAGCGACGTCATCGGGCATCACTTTGCAGGCTCCCTTGGCCTGCGTCTTTTCGAAGGCTAGCCGGAACTGGTAGAGACGGTGCCGGGGCAGATGAAATCGCTGCGACACCGACTGCGAGATCCAGCCACGGCAGTCATTGGTACCGAGCGTGCGGTCCTTTACAATCATCACCTTGGCATCGGGCATCTGGATGCGCTGTTTGCACGGCGAAACCAAAATTCCGAAATAGGTGATGGCTGCCTCGGGCCACTTGCGAAAGCGCTCGGCGATCTCTGGTTCGTGGCGTTCGTCGACCGCGTAGAATTTGCCGCTCTTCGCCGAGGCGCTTGCGCCCACAAGCCTGAATCGCACACCTTCGAAATCGAATGCCTTCATACACCGCTCGACTTCGTTTTCTTGATGGTCCTCGAGTTTTCCGGGCGGAACGTTGAGACGGGCAACGCGAATGTCGGGATAGAGGCCCTCGAGAAGCGTGTTTTCGAGCTGCTCCTGGCGGGTCAACCTCGGCAAGCGCTGCTTCATTTCTCCTAGCTCACTGATGTCGATCGTAATCACAGGCATTGCACTGCTCAGTTGATTTGACATTTCCTCTCCTCAGTTCCGTCCGGCGAAGGGCAGATAAGGAGGCCGTTGCCGCCGGTCTCTTCGCTGTCCTAGGCCGAAAACGGGGTAAGGTTTCCGGTCAGTTCGCGAAGAACCGGACCAGGTCAGTTGTTTATGGGCAGATCAACGTTCACCTTCATCGTTGCTGCGCTTCCTGCTCCTCGGTTTGTTCGGCAATACAAACCAGGAGCTTGCCAACCCGCTAGCGTGAGCCCGATTGGGCACACTTCCAGCGAGGCAGGCACTGATCCACAATTGGGGAGCTTGTGGATGGCTCTCGACAGACCAACCGCGGTCTGTAAAGAAACTCTGATCTAACCGGCCTTCAAGGAGTGCGCAGGTTCTCGCAGAAGTTGCGGCCTCTTTCCTGAAAAATCCGCAACCCCTCGCCACTCCGAGATCATGAAGTAGTGCAAGCCGGTCTTCAGCGATTCGACGATCGCCTCGGGTTCCCCGGAAAACTCTTTCCCTAGTTCAGGAGCGCTGCCGCTGTTTCCCGGTTTGGCGAGAAAAAATCTCTCTATCTCTCTGCCGCCCGCAACCGTCTGCGTCTTGCGCGCGCCTCGCGTGGCGCGGTTTGTCTGCGTTTCCTTGGCTTCCTTGGGTTCCTCTGTCGCGGCCGCTGTCACCTTCCATTCTCCTTCCTTAGGCGCCGGCATCGATGCTCAGTGCCCGTCGCCATCGACGTCGCTATGTTGCAAAAGGCCGGTCTGCCGGTCTCCGACCATCTGCTGCTCACCGTACTCGGCCACGAGCAGACCGCTTGGATTCGTTTCTGACCGGCTCGTCTCGACAAGCCGCACGCTGTATTTCGCTACGATCTGGTCGGTTGTCTCGGTTTGGCTCTGGACGCGGTGAATCTCTTTGACCCCGAAAACGGTGTAAGTCCATGGCGTTCCCTTAACATGCTCGATCGAACGGATCTCGAAGTCTGAAATTACGTGGTCGGCTCGGATTCTTCCGATGGTGTCGGCGTCCCGCAGCTGGTTCATCGTGTACAAACGGAGGTTTGCCGTCATCATGTTCAAAGCCTCGGCCAAGTTCCGGTCAACCGAATCTGGGGTATAGGCGAGATAGCGGGTGAGAAATTCGCGCACTACCGCCCTGCCTTCGATGTCGCTTGGAGCCAGGTCCGCAATAGAAGCGGCAAGAGACCCGTCGCCTGGCATGCCAAGCCGGCGGCCCCGCGCAGAGGAAGGACCAGCAACGGTGATGGCGTTGCCATCCTTGTCCACGCGGATGACCGTCGGCGGCTGGATGCGAACATAGATGGCAAATCCCAAAGAGGCCACTGCCAGCACGCCGAAGGTTATGGCCAGGAGCATCGCTCGATTGGCGTATGCGCGAAGCATGCCGTCGTGTTCATAATACTTGGTGTACCGGATCATCTCCGGAATCTCGTGGGCGGGAGCGTCCTGGTGCATTTGCTAATCGCCTCCTCGCAGTCCTCGGTATGCTGATCCGAGAGAATATCCGACGTACCAAGCCATGGCGTGCGGCACGTTGAACCCATGATGCTGTCCTGGCCTCGAAGGGCTCGGGGTCGACGACGCCGATCCGGAAGCTAACGGCCAGTCGAGCCGAGAACGATCGCTATCGGTTCCATTGCTCGCTCCAGCTGCGCCGAGCGGCGAAAATGCTAGGGCGGGCGCCGCTGCGTCGGCGCCGACCGCCGCGGGGGAAGCCCCCGAAGATCCATATTCGCGGGCCGACATCGCGGACGCGGAATCCCGCAAAGAAGCGACTACCGGAACAGCGGCGGAAGCGGGGATCGGCGCGGGCGAAGCTCCGCCAGAAGCTCCGGCCGCGACTCCTTCCTTCATGCCCATAAAAGAGGCGGCAGCCCTGCCGGCGACCGCACTCGTTGTCGCCGCCATCGTGCTGACCAGCGTCATCATGGTGGCGCCCACGTCGCCATGAACAATGCGGCTGGCAATGAAGGGAATCAGAAGGATCGAGAATGAGAAGATGCTGGCCGCGAGAGCGAGAAGAATCATCTGGCTCGATCCCACAAAACTGTTCAAGACTCCATTGGCGCCGAGCACGGCCCCGATGCTGGAAAGGTTCACCGCCGACATGAGCACCTGCAGAATGGCGTAAATTAATCCCCATGCCTGGAAGGTCATCAGATTTACGAGATAGGTCCGGGACAGCTGGCCAATCCCTCGCGCCGGCAGGAGGGCCAGGACAATCGGACCCGTCACGTAGAGCACGGATCCGTACATCGCATAGAAAACCGCGAAGATCAGATAGCAGAACGGGAAGATGACGAAGGCCCCCAAGATCAGCCAGAGGCTGATGACTCCGGAAGCGAGACCGGTCACGAGGTTCCACAGTGATGTGTTGCCGTTGCTTTGCCAGTACTGCGCCAGCTGCTGCAACCAGCTCGCAAACACATCGCCGACGCCGGTCAGGTTGTAAATGAAGTTCGCTGCAGAATTGAACATGGCATTCACGTCACGGAAAACGGCGCCGTAACTGGCGAAGACCAAGCCCACGATGAGGTATTTGATTCCTGAGATCGCCAGCATGCGAACGTCTCCACCCGCTGCGAACGCCTGGTAGGCGCTGTAGAGGAAACTCAGAAGAAGGATCGCTTCGGCAATGCTCAGAACCGAAGCAGTGACACTCGCGCCGTCGATTCCGTTTAAAGCCGTCTGGAACAGTTGCTCGAAGTAAAACACGGTTCACTGCCTCTTCAGGAGGTTGTAGATCTGCTGCTCGATTGCAGCGGAGTTTGCCGCTCCGTTCTTGACGCTCGCGCTGGCATTCGCGAGATCGATGGCCCGGACGCGCATTAGGTCTGCCATGGCCGATTGTGTGTATGCGTTGGCGCGAACCAACCAAGCATCGGCTTGCGCCTCAATGATCGGCGCGCTGCCGGGGGCCGCGATCGCGATACTCTGGTTGATCTGGTTGGCCGCTTGGAGTTCGAGATCCGCCAGGGCGTCAATTTCAATCGCCCTCTTCATGGCCGCCTGTGCGGCGGCGTCGGTCATATCCACCAAGTCGCGCGTTTGCGGTGAAGCGGCACCTGTGGCGGGGACCGTTCCGTACACCGAGGCGTACTGCGCGCTCGTTTGGGCAATTTGGCCGGGATTGCGCGAAAGCAAGTTCTGTTCCAATTGCTGAGTCGCCGGCAGAGTGGCGCTGTTCACCGGAATATGCATAACATTTCCCATTTGGTTGAAGGTGCCTTGCATGCTCGCGACCAGTGAACGAGCCTGATTGATGAGTGCCTGCGGCCAGACAATAGTTTGCTCGAAACTTGCGATGTCCTGCTCGATCGACAAGATCCCGCCGAGGCCACCGCCGACGACGCTGCCGAGCGTGCTGCCGATGGTGTTCAGTCCCGCGGCCATGATGGCGCAGCACGGATCGAAGAACTGACTCTTCACCGGTGTCGGAGCTGTGAGAATCAGAACTACAAACAAGGCGACGGTGCGCACTTTGTGCCGCCAGATCCACGCGAAGCCCCGCTTCACTCTCCACATGATTTTCTTCATTGGTGCCGCCTCCCTCAGTGCCTTTGCAACAAATTCAGGATCTGCGTGCTGACGTCTCCCGTGATCGTCGCCCCGCGCTTGCGGAGGGCGTTGTCATGTGCTAACCGGGCGGCCTCCTCGCGCAGTTCGGCCGCGAGCATTTTCTGTGTCAGCGCCTGGCTCTCGATGCTTGCGGCAACGGCCGTGGCGGTTAGGAATGGAGCAGATCCTGGCGCCGCCTGGCTGGCTTGGTTTTCAATGCTGCTCGCGGCCTGCAGGGTGATATCGCCGGCGGCGTCGCTCTCTTTGAGCGTCTTGAGGTTATCCATCGCCAATGCGTCGTCCATATCCATCATCGCGCGGTCGGCGGGGCTGGCCGAAGTTGCTGTCGGCAGGGCGCCGTAGGTGTCGCTGAATGATGTGGTCAATGCAGCAAAATCGCTTGTGCGGTGGTCTCGCATCACATTTTCGAGTGCGACCGGGTTCGGTAATGTCGCACTGTTGAGATTGGTGCCGAAGATACCCTGCATCAGATTTCGGTATTGCCCGATCATCTGGGTTACCAGGGCCCTCTGCTGCTTTATTAGGGCGACCGGCCAGATCGCTTGTTGGTAGTCCGTGTCCATGGTGTTTCGGATGGAATGAATCGAATTGAGAGCGGTCTGGATGCTCCCATTGATAACGTTGAGTACGGATTGAATGACCACGACTAGGCTGGCCTGTGCCAGCGCGGGCCGAGGATTCGCGAGCGCGGCGGCCAGCACGCCGGCGAGCACGAGGGCAAGGACCTGCCGGCGGTTTTTCGCCACGATCATTCCATAGGAGAAGAATGCAGAGAGCAAAGCGAACAAGAAGACGTTTAGCGTGACCATCGCGAGTCCTCCCACAAGGGGCTGAGGTGAGGGAAAAAACCGGTGAACCAGTCGGCGAGGCGACTCATGAAACAAACGAGCAATAGCAAGGCCATTAAGGCCAAAATGATCAGAACGGTCCACCGGGCAAGACGAAGCACCTTTCGGGAGCGAGGCGAAATGGCCCACGCGAACACCTTCATGACGCTCCTCCCGTCAACGCACCCGAAGTCTCTTCCGGCAATGGCGGAATCTCGGCGAGTCCCCGCGGGAACTTGCGTGCCAGTTCCAGGTAAGCGTCAATCAAGGGGCGGTCCGTCAACCTTTTGAGGACCCCCGAGCGGTAGCGCCTTTCCCGCGGGAAGGTTGTGCAGATCCAATAGTCGACAGCCGTCGGGACGATGCGGATTGTCTGAGTGGTCTCGGCCTTCTCTCCCAGGACCAGCAAGGCATCGGCACTCTCGCCCTTGCGCGGGGCGCTGAAGCGCTTCACCTCGTTGAGTGCCACCGAATTCAGGAACAGGTGATTCGCCAGTGGCGCCATATCTCCTGGTTGCTGCCCGATAATCTTAGCGCTCACGTTCTTGAGGATTCCGGGGCCCTGCTCTCGCGGCCGGAATTCCGTGCCGACGAAGTCTTCCACGGTCTGACTGATGCCCCACACACTGGCGTTTCTCTTCCGCGCTGTTCGGAACAGTTGAACGACTTCGGGAGCAAGTGTCGGGGAGTCGAGCAGAAACCAGCACTCATCGAGGACGGTAATGCTGGGCTGTCCGGCTCTTCCGCCGGCGCGCGATGCCACGGCATTGGCAATCAGCATGCTCATAGCGGTCTCTAGCTTGGGATCGGAACTGAGCCCTTCGACGTTGAAGAAAAGCCAGCTGCTGTCAAGACGCATGGTGGTGTGCGCGTCAAAGAGCTTGGCGTAAATCCCTCTCTCTCCGGTCCAGGAACGCAGCTTGATGGCTGCCAAGCGCGCTTCATCCATGGTGCGCTGCACGCGCTCCTCATCGCGCCACTGCGCCAACTCCTCGCGGAGATCATTGAATGTGGGAATAGGATTCGAGTAACGAATCGCGCAGCGCTTATAGGTTCGGGCAATCGCCTCGCTTAAAAGGTTGTCGACCAGCGAGGCGTCCGAACCGGGACTGTCGCCGATCATGTGGCGGGTCAGATTCTTGAGAAACGCGATTTTCTCCTTGCTCGGGGCGGGTTCTCCCGCTGGCAGATCCCAAGGGTTGAGCGTCTCCGCGCCGTCGAGTTTCACCTCGATGACCCGGCCACCCATCAAATTCACAAGAGGCTCATAGGAGTCCCCGCGCTCCAGGATCGAGATTTGCGGATTGGCGCGCGCCATCATGAGCAGGAACAGTTGGGCCATGAAGGTCTTGCCGCCGCCACTCTTGGCCATGATCAGCATGTTGGCGT
Source organism: uncultured Acidobacteriota bacterium (assembly GCA_963811805.1). Classification (GTDB taxonomy): domain Bacteria; phylum Acidobacteriota; class Terriglobia; order Acidiferrales; family UBA7541; genus DAHUXN01. The sequence continues at coordinate 901,654 of CAWESU010000001.1, forward strand.
CCCCGAGGCCTGCATCGAAGGGAGAGAAGGGAATGAGTTGCCGATAAGGAGTCTCGAAAAGCATGAGCGGAGAATGCTCGGTTCCTCGCCATGGCATCTCGACCGGCAGGAGGTCGGCGGCATTGAGAGTCAACAGGTCGAGTTCACGCCGATTCTCTCCGGCCATCGCCGGGAGGCCTGAAAAGAAAAGGCGCTTCTGCGCCAGAGTTTCCGGGATACCCCGGCCCCCATTCATTCGCGCGATTGCGTGCAACACGCGCTGGCGCCGGTCCGACAAGGTGCGTTCGGCTTCTTCGCGTTCGGTTCGGTTGCGGCTGGGGCGGGAGGTTCGTGTGGTCACGATGAGGCTCATTTGACACGCTTTCAGAGAACTCGAAATCAAATCCTGCAGAACCTTGACCAGTTGGTGCTCGGCGACTTGCGCATCGACGTTGATGCGGAAGCCGCCGTGAAAATCTTTCTGGGCCGCGAGCATTTTGCGCAGCCGGCCTTTGTATTGCTTGATTGCTTTGCTCTGGTCGGGCAGTACGACCTCGGCATTGACGACCAGCGGACAGTCCATGACCACAAGCTCGCGGAGAATTCCGGGAAAGGTCGCATCCGGCAAGTCTTTCAAGCTAATCCAGGAATAGAGCAGACCCGCAGTCTTCAGATAGTCGTCCTGTTCGTCCTCGATATTTACGTTGGCCATCTGGCTGCGTGCGCTTTCGGACCAAAGAGACTGATCGGCAGCGCGATAAGGCAAGGTGTCGTTCCCGAGAGGATGAAGGGCCCGCTTGATTTCCGCAAAAATATCCTGGTGGCTCATGCGGCGCAGGCTCATACCGGTTGCTCCCAGCGTCGTTTCGACGCCCGCCAGCAGGCTGTTGAATTCGGCAAGCAGCTCGTCGTGCTCGCGGCGTGAACGCTCGATGCACCTCCGCGCGGAAAGGCTCGCGCCGCCTCTCGATTTCATCTTTCGTTTCCACTCGAGGTCCGGCGACTGGTGGTGAATCCGTGGATTCCAAATGAAGTACATGTGCAGGAAGTGCTGCAGATAAAATCCGGAAGCTTCGCGGCTTCGCCAAAGCTCTACGTGGATACGATCAAGCTCGCTGAGCACGGCGCTTTCGTTGAAGCGTGCGCGGACGTAACGGGAAAGCAGATCTCCGGTTCCTTCGGCGATTTCAAATCGCACCTGCATGCGCATGGACCGTTCGGGCAAGGCCCGGACCAGGGCTCCGAGCAAACCTTTGATGCGATTCCTCCCTTCGTCACCCGCGTAATAGGATTGAATACCGCCCAGCTCGTAACCGGCAACGAACGAGCCGTCGGCCTGCACCGCCACGTTATCTAGTAAATCCCGTATGCGCAGCTGTTCACATAAGGGCGGCGCGCCGAGTGATTGTTCGTATCGCTCGAGGGTCACCGGCATCGCTATTCTCCCGCCCGCAGGTAAGGGCGACGCGCTTCGCGGTCGTGCTCGAGCGCGGAATAGACATGCGGTTTCGCGTGGAACATCATCCAATCCTGGAGGTACCCGCGCTGCTTGCCGTATTTAAAGATCATGAGCGCCGGTATGATCAGTAGCGGAACGACGTACTCGAGAATCATGTTCATCGGCAGCCCGAACATCTCGCGATGGAGAAAACGGCCAAGAATGTTGGCTACGACCGCGAGCGCGAGGATCGCGAACAGATCCTCGGCCTCCAGCCCGAAAAACGTCACGCGCGTTCGAAGATTGCGGTACACCGGGGTGACCTCGAGAGCCATCTTCCGATCTCCTCTAAGGGACCCCTGCCGTCCCGCGTGCGACGAAGAACTCCGCCAGCCGAACGAGCCCGGACAAAAGCAAACAAAGTCCCGCGGCTACGAAATGCCTCATCCATCCCTCGCTCGGGTGAATTCGTGTGACGATTCCCATGCGCAGAGCGCCGGCCGCAACCTGCAAACCCGCATAGACCGGCATCAGTACGTTGCAAATCCAATCGACAAGGCTCACCAGAGACATCCAATAGAGGTCGGGATCGTTCCAAGCACGCTGGGAGGCAAAGCTCTCCATGGCACGGAGCAGACCGGAAGCCATAAGGCACAGGAAGCCTCCATACATCGCGGCCGCGTAGGATTCCGAATGGGCGAAACGCAGAACGGCAATGGCCAGAAAAAGCGCCGCCAAGGTGGGCAAGACCACGTTTCCCGTCCAATTGGTAAGGTTCAAAATCCCGTTGGTGAAAGACATCGGCCTTCTCCTATGCTTCCATCGAGAGGACCAATTCCCAAATTCCGGAAATGCACAGCATGGCGAGAGCAACTGCGATCAGACGCATCGCCGGGCGGTGGGTCGCGAAATTCAGAATCGCCCCGGCAATCGCGAGCCCCGCCGTGATCGGCATGATGGTGCCCGCGAGGTAATTCCAAACACTGTCGAGAACATCCGCCGTGGCGAACTGTGTTCCGGTGTTGTAGCTGCTCAGCATCGCGTAAGTAGCCTGTGTGCCCAGGAGAAACATCGCCGCGAGAATCGACGGGAGAGGATGACCGCCCGAGGCGCTATCCAAGATGGCACGGAGAACGAAGTACGCGGCTAGCGTCGTTACGATCCGGCCCACGACAAAGGTGCTCACGAAACTCGACAAGTCGGCCTCGAACGAATGCAACCATCCGGTCGCCACAGCGCCGGAAGGCAATGGAGTGGCGATGCCGAACGACGAGAACCATGCGAGCAGCGGTGTCAGGGTCACAAAGAGCACGGCCCAAAACATCCACTTCGTGAAGCTTCCGCCAATCAAAAAGGTAGTTCCGCCCTCGCGTCTCAGGCTGATTCCTGCAAGCACGAGCGCGATGAGAGATGCCGCTGGCGCGAGACTCGAAAGCACCTGAATCGCGTCATTCAACAGCTGTGGAACACCCATTGCTCCCCCTTTTTTCCCTCGTTCGCATCTTGATCGTTGCAACAGCCCATGTAGAAGCGGAGATGGGCGGGCTCTGCCCTGCTTTGAGGTCCCGCCCGCTTCCGCACTGCAGGCGTGTACCACCGCCTCTTATGGCACGCCTCCGGTTCCATTCGCGATCCAGAACTCGATCAACCGGGTGAGCCCGGAGACGGCCAGGAGTCCGGCAGCGGCTGCAAGCCAACGGCCAACACCTCGTCCGTGAAGCCAAGAAACAACCGCGCCCACGACCGCACCCCCGGCACCGACCGGAGCAATAACATTCCCAATCCAGTTGATGAAATTGAGGAACGCGCCTTCCGGTTGAGCCGCTGTCTCCCCCTGGACGGCCACGTTCGTTGCCGGCTGACTCCCGAGGTTTTGCGCCCAAAGAAACTGCTCTCCGAGCACGAAACAGAGAGCCGAAATGGCCAGCGTCCGCTTCCATGCTTTGTTTACCTGTAGGTCCATAGAATGCACTTTTCCTTTCCGTCTCGCCGCTGCACCTCGGAAAAGACTGAGGAAAAACGGCGCGAGTGCCGGAACCCTAAAGCCAGTCCGTTTGTTTGTCAAAAAAGTGAAGCGGTCTCCCGGGCCGAAAATTCGCGCCCAGCATCCGCGGTCAGACGACGCGCTACTGTTCTGAAAACATATTCCGCAAGACGTTTTCGGGGAAAAACTCGGGAGGACGGCGATGGGGAGAGAAAGGGAATCCTTAGAGCGACCGCAGTTCTTCGTTCTCAGCGGGAGCGGCAATTCCCAAGAAAACCAGCAGGGCGCGGTTCAGCCGAACCATATCTTCGTCAGCTAGACGACCGACCTTCGCCCCGATTCTTGCTTTTGGAACGGTTGTAACCTTATCTACCATCACGCGACAGTCCGCTCGCAATCCGTTCGTCTCGCTCGACTTGATGAGAAGCCGAAAAAGAGGAGCATCGGTTGGATCGGTTGTAAAGGCACAGATGGTAATAGAATCGGTCACGTCGAAACGGTCGTCTTGGAGGATCACCACAGGGCGGGGCTTTGCTGCGTAGTCCTTCCCACCAGCAACGGTCCAAATCTCTCCGCGCTTCACGCCCCGCCCCGCTCGGAGATGGCATCGATAAATTCCTGATCCTCCCGGGCATGAGGACTTCTGGCAACTGCCAGCGATTGTCTGTGGGCCTCTTCCACAAAAGCGGGCGAGCGCAGATCGGGTACCCAGATCTGGATAGGCCGCAAGCCTTGCTGACGCAGGCGATTACGATGAGCTCTGACCTTGTCGCGGGATGACTTCGATCGATTCCTTACTCCCATGTCTCTAACTCCACGATCGGGTTACATGTAACCTATCACAAGCTCCTGCCGATATCCACTCCGCAGTTCATCTACTTGTAGCAGCCTCCGTTAGGCACCGTGAGCATGCCGCAAGTCGAACAGGAAGAGGTCTCTCCGTCCGCGGTGCTACCTCGGCCTGGAGAAATTGAATTTCTTATCTTTGCCCGAAACTCACGGCTGCGCCGGTTGTTGCGCTGCGCCCTGCGCGTTGCCCGGCTGCTGATACATCGCATCGATCTCCTGCCGTAGCTGCAAGAGCTGGCGCAGTTCGTCGATCGACGGCGTAGAAAGACTGGTCGCTGGCTGGTTCGCCGCGACTTGTTCGTGGGCTCCGGACAATGCTGCATCTTTCCCGATGACGATGAAAAAACGGGTGTTGGCAGGAATAGTGACTACGATGTTTTGATTCAAGCTGAGGCTGTTCAATTCCTGATCGCCCGCGATTCCGATATTCGTGGCGATTCTGTCGCGCAATAAGGCGCTTTCGGAAAGTGGCGCGTTCAGTCCGCCCGCGCCAACCAGGTACGTGGCCGCCTCTCCCAAGCCGGTAACCGCTCGTATCAGGAAATTGCCTCCCGATTTGCTGCCGTGCACCTTGCCTTGCAGAGGGCCGTAGGCGAGGCTCATGGCAGTAGCGTCAATTTTTTCCGTAGTCCCATCCGGCATCTGAAGGGAACCAAAACGAATGTCCACCTCCCCCGACCGGCCTGCCTGCTGCAAACTGCCCAAGGCTCTGGCCCCGGCAGGAATGACAATTTGCCCATCGCGTTCATAGTTGTATTCGATAGCCGCGATCACCGGGGCCCGCACCTCGGTCGTTACGACCGATTGCAGCCGGGCCACTAGCCGCGTTCCCACGGGCAATTCAAGCCGATTGAGCGCGTCTTCCGGCTCCCCTTCAATGGCGGCTCCCGCGTTCCCGCTCGCAAGCGCCTCCTGGGCGTTTCGCACGAAGACAAGAGAGGGTTTCCGAAGATCGTCGGATTCCTGCCTGATCGAGGAATCCGGCTGCGATGGAACCTCTCGCGCATCGATGTCCGACAAATCAATTCGTCCTAGCGCGTATGGGTTATTCCCTTCAGGAACCGAAGGCTTCACGGTTTTTAAAGGATCGCGAAAAGAGGGCCGGATGGGCCGAGCGGTGTTGTTCACGTCGCTCGCGGTGACTTCACTGGCGTCTGCGGACGGCGGGCGGTCGGCCCGCGCGCTCAGCAGAGGCACCGCCGATTCCTTCCCGCCGGCTGACGGCTGGCCGGGAGTGGTTCGCTGCCCGAGATTGGGCGTCCGCTGCGGGCTTGTGCTGCCGGGTCTGCCGCGGTGGTTGGGAGAGGAAAAGACAGCGAGAAAAAGGAGCAGTACAGCGATCACCGCTCCCGCAAGCAGAACCAAAGAGCGGCTGTGATCGCGGCCAAGCCCGCTGCGATTTGCTGGGCGATGGCCGCGCCGCGCTTTATCAAAGGCCTCGCGAAAAATCTGTCTCCAGCCGGGACGGCCTTCTGCCTCAACTAGAAATGACTGCTCGAGCGCTTCCTCTTTGTCCGTGCTGTTTCTATCGTTCTTGTCTTCCTCGATCATTTGCCTGCTCCTCCGGCCGTGCTCACACCAAACCCGATCGGCGCCAAAGCTGGTCGATCAACCGCTCCCGCCTCCGCCACCTGCAACAAGAGCGTTTCGTTCGACTGTTTGTACGGCGGCCTCTCGAAAACGACAACGCCATCGGCGCGTTCGCCAACAGCGAGACGGCGCCGATTAAGTTGAAAATCCTCCACCGGCAGCTGCTCGGCAGTTGTCCATTTCTCGTGCCGCACGAACTTACCGGAGATGAGCTTGCCGCCGAGTTGCACCTGAGGCGGCATCAACAAGACGGCGTGTTTGCCGGCATTGACAACCGAAAACAACACGATCACCTGGTCGCCTCCGTCGATGACCTGGCTTACGCCCGCTCGTAGGTAATCGCCCTTTGCTGATTGCTCATCGAAATGTTCCCCGTACAGGGTCGGCAACGGGGCGCTTTCTTGCGCATCGAGAAGTTGGTCGAGATTCGGGAACGGCAGATTGTTTCTTGCCATGTGCATGAGAGAGGAATCCTGCCGCGCAGAGGAAGCTATCGAGCTCGGAAGTGCTGGCGCATCCGCTGAGGCGTTTTCGTTTTCTTGCGCAAGCGGAATGGTCGCGCCGACGAGCGCGAACGGAAAGCCGCTCGGTGGCACAAAGAAATCCGCAGGAGCCTCGTATTTTAGAAGAAAATCGATGCTTCCCGTGCGCTCAGGACTATCTCCTCGATTGACCAAAAGAAGACTTACTTGGTGCCCCGCCGTAGTTGAAATGAGCAGGTTCGTCGCACTGGCGCCGGGCGAGATCGCTTTTACGAACACCAGTTTCGGCTCCCGGTCCGAGTGCTCCACTTGGAACCTCGCCGGATCACCCACGACGACCGAATTGACTGCCTCAGGAAGGCGGATGGTTGTTACGAATCGGGGGGCGACCTGAACCACCGTAATCTTGTCGCCGGCTTCTGTTTTGGTTAGGATCCGAGGTCCCTGTTGGAAAGTTTGGGCTAGAGCCCCAGACGCCTCGAACAGAATACACAAGACACAAATCGCAAAGTTTCTTTTCACGGTTCGCCTCCGGCCGCTGGCAGCCAATTGAGCGGCAGTCGATTGCGGTCCTCTTCCGATCGCAGAGCCCGGTATGCTCGGGCCACACGATTGACGTAGCCAAAAACCTCAGGAGATGAATAGGCGAGTCCCCGCAAAAGGATCACAGACTCTCCCGTGTAATAGGCCGCGAGAACCAGGCGCAGGTCCCCCCGAAACAGGTGGATGAGCCAAGCTAGATAGGCCACCCCGCCGCGAATGTTGTCCTCGATGTCGAACCGATTGTGCACTCCGAAGCGGCGCGCTGTCGCCGGCATCAGCTGCATCAATCCTGCAGCTCCTTTGCTCGAAACCGCATCGGGATTCCAGCCGGATTCAACTTCGATGACCGCATCGACTAGGGCGGCCTGGACTCCGAAAGCCGCAGCGTAAAATGCAGCACACCGCGCCAACTCATCCGGCACTTCTCTCCGCTCGGCAGCGCGGGTTGCTGGGGCGACGAGAGTGAAGAGAACGATGGCATGAATCAATTTGTTCACGGGCCGCCTACCGATGCACCCACGCAGCTCGCCGCGGGCTGGAGTCTGTCCCGGTATATTTTCGAGTCCCGAACCAAGCCTTCGAATCCCTCTCGCAAGAGCAAGCGTCCTCGGTCTCCCTCGGTCTTCGCCAGCAAAGGCAAGAGAACGTCTCTTTGCTCCGGCGCGATTTCCTTTATCCCTAGGATCTCGAGCGCTTGCGCGAGAACCAGCATTTCGGCGATCGACGGCGGTTTTTCCATGTTCCAGCCGCGGAGAGCCTGGGCAAAACCTGCCATCTGGCCAAGTAACTCCCTGTTTCGGTTGGAACCTCGCGCTCCCAGAATCTCGAGTTCTCGTTCGACGGTCGGATAATCAAAGCGCAGATAGAGGCATCTGCGGCGCAGCGGATCACCCAAGCGCCGCTCTTCATTGGAACTCAGGACAACAAAGGGAACCACGTCCGGTTTAATCGTTCCCAGTTTCGGAACAGTGATCTGCCATGCGCTCAAGATTTCGAGGAGCAGCGCTTCGAAGGCGTGATCCACCTTGTCGAGCTCGTCGATCAGCAGCACGCACGGACGTGTTTTGTAGCGAAGAGCTCGCAGCAAGGGACCTTCGGCGAAAAAGTCGATGGCATGCAACCGGCGCCCGATCGAGTCCCAGTCCTCCCCTAAGATCCCTCCCTGGGTATCCAAGAAGAGCTTTTGCAGGGACTCATCAAATTTTCCGATAGCCTTCTCTTCGGTGATTCCCTGGTAGCACTGCAACCGCTCCATGGCGGCCTTCCCGGCAGCCGCGACGGCATAAGCCAACTCGGTTTTTCCGCAGCCAGGCGGACCTTCGACCAGAAGCGGCTTCTTCATCTTCGCCGCGAGATAGATGATTTCGAGGGTCACTGGATCGACGACGTACTGTGCATCGTGCAGTCCTTGCGCGAGCTCCTCGACCGACGCGAACACCGATTCCGCCTCTCCAAGACGGCCCGAACATAACCCAAGAATTTTCCGCGCGCACTCGGTCGGAGTTCGTTATGCGCGTTGGCGACCGCAGAATAAACGGGCGCAAGAGGCTGCGCCCGACAGATAACGCGGGGGCTAGGGTGGGTGTGCGCTAGAAGCTCTTGCCAATGAGCGATACCGAGGGATTTTTTCGGCCAGTCAGATCTATTATGGCTGGCTTTCGCGCGTCCACCGAAGAACCAGGAAATTGGGGCAGTCGAAACTTTCATCGCTACCGCAGTTCGTGGTCTCGCGAGGGCGAGCCCAATCTTTCGCATTCCACGTTCGCGGCCTCGTCGCGTGAGTCGCAGCATAATTTTGCCAGTTTCCGCTTTCATGCCTAGCATCGGTACGCACTTCGGTTTTAGGATCATTAGACTCTCCTGACGCCGATGCTTCGCACGAGCCCGCAAGATTTTCCGCCAGTCCGACGTTTCATGGCTAATCCCCTTTACGGGCCGCCGCTTGATTGGCCTTTTGATTGTGGGTAGTCTCGGGCCGAGATGGGACGTTCTTAGTCCCTTCTGGGAGCGCTCGGTGTACCTCGCCAACCATGGCATAGGGAGAGAATCTGTTTCGAAGCTCGAGCGGAGAGTACAGTCTCTCGCGGGCCGCCGGGCGAAGAAGCAGCTGCTGCAGGTTCCGTGGCCGCGCTTCCGCCAGGCCTATGAGGAATATGCCGGCTGGCAGGTTCTGACGCTTTGGGCCCGCGCCGTCATAGCAGCAGAGGGCCGGGCACCCTCCGAACTCTTGCGAATGCTACGAGAACATTGTCCCGGATTCATCGAGAGTGAATCAGCTCGAGGCCATCCAAACTTGCTGGCTTTCCATCTTCTCGAGTGGGTTCACGCGCAAAAATTCGGCGATGCCAAGCGGCAGGACTGGTTCGATGCGCTGACCTTCTATGGAGTCAGGCATCCTCGCTCCGAGTGTGCCTGGGCGTACTCGGAGCACTGCGAGACCGCGTGGAAGAAAAATCCGCCAAAGGGATTACCCCCCTTGGGAGCGTGGGGCCAGCAAGCCTGGCAAGTGATGCTTTGCGAGAGTGTTCGCTATGTCGATCTCGCCAAGGGCGTGGAAAAATATCTTCATTGGGAAACGCTGGCTCTATGGCTCCGGCCTTTGTTGCTTTCGGGCATCGAGCTGCCGGGGCATGTGCTCTGCGAGCTAGAACGTCGATATCCGGAGATTCGCCAGTACAAGACCCTCGCTACAGCTCAAGACGCCAAGGAAAGGGCGAGGATATGGCAACAGGTGAGCAGGCACCGCCGAGGTCAACGCCAATCCGAGGCAAGAGGGACGGCCTGGCCAAGCCTTCTTCTCGAACGAGTGCGCACGCACCCCTTGCACCTGCGGCTGGTCGTTTATGCGAAGCTTTGGGCGGAGGGGTGGGCGACAAACCGGCAGCAGCCCTACCCATCTCTCCGCCAGTGGCGCCGAGCTGCCGATCGCTACGTCAAAGCCCGAGCTTAGCCAAGCATGGCTAAGTCAGGCACAACACTCCGACTCGGACGGATTGCATTTTTGGCTGTGCCGGAAGAACGCGTTACCGCGAATCGTGCGGCCGCACTTTGTGCAACGCCGCACGATGTCGGCGTGTCTCCGTAAGGGCCTCAGAAGCAGCGCTGCCGTTTCATCTGTGCGAGGAGCAAAGTTCATAGTACTCTCGAGCCAGTCGCGCGTTTCGGAGTCCAAAAACTGAGAATTGATCAGAGCTCCATGACGCCGGCAGAAAATGCCAAGCGACTTCTCGGTGATCCTTGGATCGTAGAGTTTTAGGATGCCCCGAGCAACCAAGTTTTCCACTGCTTCGGTGGCCGCGTTCAATGACCTGGCGACTTCCGCCCACGCCCGCTTGGCCCGCAAAGACTTGCCGGGGATGGAAGAGCACAGCGACGAACCTTGGGTTACCGACCCGCGCGTTGCCGACATGGCAAGTTCAAGCTGCACTGGTGTGACTTGAGCCGTTTCTTCAACTGCATTCTCGCCCCTCATTTGCAAACGCCCGGACCGACGTACGCGATCGAGGGATCCTCTGGTGATGCGGGGATCCCGAACTTCCAGCAGTCCTTTCACAATAAAACGCCGGATCGTGCTCGCGGAAAGATGAAGCTCCTTTGCCAGCGCAGACCGCGCGAAACCCTCCCGATGAGCACGGCTGCTTTTGCCCTGTAGAATGAGGCGGCAACGAACCGCGGCTTGCGAGCGGTGCAGTGTCTTCGCAATCGCGCGAACACTCTTGTAGCCCGCGAGGTCTAGCAAAATGCGGTCGTCCTCTTCCGTCCAAGCCAGACGCGAACGTTCCTGACCACGCCTAGAATTTCCCTGAACTAAACCGAGTTTTGCCGCGCGTCTCCAAACTGCGTGAGCGCGCCAATCGGGGTGCCGCTTCAGTAGCTCGGATACAGCTCGCCGTTTCCCGTGCCATCCAGCCTGATATCCCGCGCACAGGATCTTCTCATCCTCAGGGCTCCAAATCGAACGGAAGGGGCGCGGCTGCCGCGTCGAGTTCTTGAGCTGGCGAATGCGGCGCCAGAGTTCTGTCCTTGGCAACTCCGTTTCGTGTACCAATATCCTCTCGATGGCCGCATGCGAACCCTCACGCCCGCGCCTCGCGCCCGCACGCAGCATGTCGTCGACTTGTTCCCGGGAGAAAAAGCGCAAGGAGAAACTGTCCGCTGTAGGTTCCCGACGGTCGGCCATCGACGCAAACACCTTGTCCTATTCGGTCGAGCGACGAAATGCACTTCATAACGGCTCCTCTTGCTGGAGGAGCGCTGCTTCAAAGTTCGTTTGGCGAGGCGGTGGACTGTCTGGGATGACCCCGTATTGTCTAGGGCGGCATGCTCATACTCCTTTGCACGGATGTTCGTTGCTCGGAAAAGCGGCCAGCGCGTGAGCGCCCAATAGTGCTTTCCGCGACGGAAAAACGGTGGAATACCTTATTTCTGGTCGGAACATCGGTCAGCTATCGGCGAGAATTCGAAATCGACATCGGAATCAGGGGCGTGCTGCACCTTCAATGTACAAGGTAGGCTTTCAGCGAAGCTGTGTTTTGGCAGGTATTGCGACCACGGGACGATTTGCGCTGATTCTCCGAGGTCACTCGGACATTAAGAGCTGCTAATTTGCTCGGAGATTCCGAGCGCGTCGAGTCCCAATTTGCGGTAAGGGGACACGAGCGGTGTAAAGTTGATCGCCATGGATCGCACTCCTGCGCGTGCGCCAGCAGTGGCCTGAATTACGGCTCGAGGTTGGGGCGCGGGGTATCTTGCCTATGACAGTTCTCGGCTCTGCCGTGCTCTTCCTAGAACCTCGTCGACGTGCTGCAGATCTGCCAAGCGCTGCTCAAGCTCGGCACGAAAGATTTCCGCTTGCTCATAAAGACGCGCATTCTGAATGGCCACCGCCGCGGGAATGGCAAGCGACTTCGCAAGCCGCAAATGCTCCTGCGTGAACGTCTGATTGTCCGTATCGCCGAGGGAAAGAAAACCAAGCACCTGTTGGGAGGCAACCAAGGGCACGCACAACCAGGAACGCAGGTGGGAGAAACCCTTGAACTTCGCCCATTCTCCTTCTTGGGCTGTGTTCGTGATCAAAAGGCTCTTCTTTGTAGCCAGGATATCCATGAGAAAGCGGTTGCTCAATGCATCCAACGTTGCCGGAGAATGTGGCAGGTGGCGATTCGGTTCGCAGTTCTGAACCTCACGAGCCAGGAACAGGCGAGTATCGGCTTCCACCAAGATGACTTGCGCCGATTCGCAGGGAACCAGTTTCAGCAGGGACTGAAGCAAGGTATCCAGCACGTAGTCCATGCTCAGGTTCTGCGTGAGCGCGAGACTTGTCTTGCGAAACGCCTCGGCCTCGGCCCGCGCCGCTTCCGCCATATCTAGATTCCGCGCCATCTGCTCTTCCGCCGATCTCCGCGCGGTGACGTCCTGGGCGGTCCCGACAAGACGCTGGACAATTCCGGCAGAATCCCTCACCGGAAACCCGCGCACCAAGACCCAGTGGATCGTCTGGTCGGCTCTGACGATTCGGAATTCCTCATCGAATTGGCCAGACGCAAGAGATTCATTTAATCGCGACAGCACCCGAACTCGATCTTCAGGATGAATGACATCTTCGTATGATCTAGGATCTTCACCAAGTGACTCGATGGGGCGGCCGGTGATTGTTTCATACGCCGGGTTGACGTAGAGGACTTTCATGTTCTCTGCATCCAACATCCAGAAAATCTCTTGGATGTTATTAGCCATCTGCTGAAAGCGCCCCTCGCTTTCGCGTAAGGCAGCTTCCGCTTGCTTCCTCTGGGTGATGTCACGCAGCACGGCGACGTGGCGGCCAAGTAGGTAGTTGGCTTTCACCGTATATTCAATAAAAAGTGCCGTTCCATCGGGCCGAAGAATCGGCGTCTCGTTATGCGCGCATTTTCCGTCAACGAAATTCTTCCAAGTGCTCCGGAAATCCCGCGTGCCGGCAAAGAGTTTTTCGATCGACGTACCGACAAGATCCTGATGGTCGTTTCCAAATAACGAGAGCGCCGCTGGGTTGGCTTCGAGACAAATTCCGTGATTATCAAAAACTACGATTCCGTCGAGAGCATTATCGAAGACCGACTTGTATTCAAGCTCGGTGGCATCGAGTGCACTGGCCGTTTCGTGTTGCTCTTTGCGTGCGAGAATTAGAAACCGAACGTGAAGACCTATAGCGATGGCGAGAGCCATGAGGACGAGTATGAGGAGCATCCAAGAAAAGGAGCCAGTATAGAAGCGGGCCGTGAACGCGGTCGAGAGCAAGCCCAGGCCTGTCAAGCCGATGAGAATGGAGCCGAAGCGCATCCAACGGTGCGATTGACGCTTAGTGAAACTTGCAAGACGCACTTGCATAAATGTCCGCCTCAGGAGATTTGGCGGTCGTGACTCTAGGAGGATGCTATGCTCGTCAAGTAGGGGAGTCAATATGCCTTGCCCTAGGCCAAGTCATTGGTCGATTTAGGGAAGTCCAGAAAACTCCTCTTCCAAATTCCTCGCCTTCCTCCTCCAATATCAGATACGTATGGAAGTCGCCGGCAACATAGCAGACCTGCGTCCGGGCCGAGCGGCATCGCCCCGCCAGATAATCGTCGCGGGCCCAGCTTCGGCTCGGCCTAGCAATTTCACCGTTGCCCACTCTGATGCTTGCGATCTCGAGCGTTGAGGCGGGAAGTTCTCGGTCCGCGAATTCACGAACATTGGGTCCATCTCGTCATCGCTTCGCAATGTGCGCAATGCAAGAGAGCTCCGTGGAGCGATTGCAAGTCGTCCGGTTTCGGCTGCTCCGGCCGCATCGGCTCGCCGTTAGGGCAACAATTGCAGAACAACAAAATAGCTCCCTCTTCTCACGAACTCAGGGCGCGTGGAACGTCCCCTGATAGTTCAGATTTGTTGTGTCGGTGGCAGAAGACGCGTACGATCCACAGACCATCTCGGCGAGGCAAGCCGTATTGATGGAGCGGACGGAGTCATCTTCGGATTGAGGAGGATGCGATGTTGTCAAGGCGCTCATTTCTGCGGTTGTCGTCGGCAGGTGTCGCGGCCGCCGCCGCTACCAAGTTGACGATGGGCGCTTCGGCGCGGGGCCGACAGCCCCAAGAAGCCATGCGCGGACCGCTTCCGCCACCAATTGCGGCGCTGTCGTCGATGACCGCTCGGGTGCGACCGATCACGAACGACGAGCGCATGGTGCGCGTCGAGAAGGCCAAGAGGCTGATGGCGGCGAATAAGATCGACGCCATCGCCCTGTGTGGAGGCACCTCGACCCTCTATTTCGCCAATGCCCAGATCGGCGGGGGTGAGCGTCTCTGGGCGGTCGTGATTCCCGCCAAAGCCAACCCGTTCATCATATGTCCGGCTTTCGAGGAGGGACGCGCGAGGGAGATCCTTGCCAGTAGTCCCTTCGGGTCAGCGGCGGACATCCGAGTATGGCAAGAAAACGAGAACCCGTTCGCCCTGCTCATTAAGAGCCTCAAAGATCACGGCATCGGCACGGGCCGCCTGGGAATTGAAGAGACGGTCAAATACGTTTTCTCGAATAGCCTCGCCAACGCGGGGGCACACGCCATCGAGGCCGTCAGCGCGACACCGGTCACGGCCGGGTGCCGCATGATCAAGAGTGATCACGAGGTCGACTGCATCCGGATAGCGGCCCGGGCCACGCTCAGCGTGTACGAAGCGGTCTACAAGTCCCTGAAAGTGGGGATGACGGGAGCAGACGTGCAAGCTCTAATTCGCGCCGCCTACGCCCAGGTGGGATTCGTGGGAGAGGCGAGCATGAATATCGGCGAATACACGGCTTTGCCTCACGGATCAAGAACGCCGCAAACCATCCGCGAAGGCACGATCATCATGCTCGACGACGGTTGCAAGGTGGAGGGGTTTACTTCAGATATCACCCGGACCTTTGTGCTGGGCAAGCCGACCGACAAGATGGTGAAGGTCTTCAATATCGTCCACGAAGCGCAGCAAGCTGCTTTGAAAGCCGCAAAGCCCGGGGTAGTGACGGGAGCCGTCGACGCCGCCGCCCGAAAAGTCATCGTTGACGCCGGCTACGGCCCAGGCTTCAAGTACTTCACCCATCGCGTCGGTCATGGCTTGGGCATGGATATGCATGAGTGGCCGTACTTGGTCGACAACAACATGTGGGGTTCACCCTTGCACCCGGTGCTGCAAGCGAACATGACTACCAGCGACGAACCGGGTATCTACATCCCGGGCGAATTCGGAATTCGGCTCGAAGATGACTTGCACGTGACCGAGGATGGTGCCGAGCTGTTGACTCCGGCTAGCCCGTCACTCGAAGATCCGTTTGGATCTAGCACGTCGTCTTGAGCGCCGCGCCGGAGCCATCGGGTACGGTGAGGCCTGCCTGGCTCCAACCCTAAAGGTAACAATTTGCCCAGAATCCTTATCTCCTTGGTTCGCCTCGGGGCTTTGGTGTTGATGGCTCCAGTTGATGTAAGCGCGATCCACGAACGGTAGGCACCCGAAGCAGTACCCCACGTCGCCCTTGGATTCTTCGGGTTAGGCGACCACTCGTCCGGAACTGTCGCATAAGTTGGGACGAGACATGTTTCTTGCGGTACGATTGGTGCTACGTGCTTCTTGGCCCAGAGACAGGAGAGATATGGGGGCGCTGATTCAGGACTTGCGCTACGCCCTGCGCATGCTGCGCAAATCTCCAGGATTCACGGCCGTTGCCGTCATAACTCTGGCCCTCGGTATCGGCGCGAACACCGCGCTGTTTTCCGTCGTCAACGGCGTGCTGCTCAATCCCCTGCCCTACCCGGATCCGGACAAAGTCGTCACTGTCGACAGCACCAATCCCGACTACAGCGAAGGCTCCATCTCCTATCCCGACCTGCTCGACTGGATCCACGACAATCACACCTTCTCTTCGCTCGCCGGCTACAAATCTTTTCAGAGCTTCAATTGGGCCCGCCAAAGCGACGCGGACCGCGTCTCCGCCACCGAAGTCTCCTACAAATTTTTCTCAACCCTCGGCGTCGTTCCCGCTCTCGGCCGCGATTTCAGTCCCGCCGAAGACCATGCCGGCGCCGCGCCCGTGGTCATTCTCAGCGCGCCATTCTGGAAATCTAAATTCGCATCCTCTCCGGATGTTGTTGGCAAGACCATGAACCTCGATGGCATCGACTACACCATCGTCGGCGTCCTTCCCTCCAATTTCTACTTTTGCTGCCGCGACATTAATTTCGACCCCGGCGACGTGTACGTGCCTCTCAGCGCCACGAAAAATCCGCTTTTCGCTGACCGCAAGATCCATCCCGGAATCTACGCCGTCGGACGAATCAAAGACGGCGTGACCCTCGCCCAAGCGCGCGCCGACATGGCCAGCATCGGCCACAATCTCGCCGTCACTTATCCCGACGCTGACAAGGGTCGCGGCATCGGCGTCACGCCGGTGAAGCAGGAAATGGTGCAGAATATCGAACCGTTCCTTCTTGTCCTGCTCGCCGCCGTCAGTTTCGTGCTGCTCATCGCCTGCGTGAACGTCGCGAATCTACTCCTCGCGCGCTCCACGGGGCGCGCCCGCGAATTCGCCATTCGCGCCGCGCTTGGCGCCAGCCAGGGCCGGGTGGTGCGCCAGTTGCTTACCGAAAGCATGCTCCTCGCGCTCGCCGGCGGCGGACTCGGCCTGCTTGTCGCTGCATGGGGAACCAGCGCCGGCCTTTCGATTCTTCCTAGCACTCTCCCGCGCGCCAACGACGTCCACATGGATCCGCGCGTCTTGCTCTTCACGCTGATCATTTCTCTGGTCGCCGGAATTCTCTTCGGCCTGGCACCCGCGCTGAGAACTTCGCATCCCGATCTGCACGAAACGCTCAAAGAAGGCGGCCGCGGCGGAAGCGGCGCGCGTTACCGCACCCAAGGAGTTTTCGTCGTCGTCGAAATGGCCCTCGCCGTCGTCTTGCTCGTGGGCGCCGGACTCACCATTCGCACCCTCGTCGGCCTCTGGAGCGTCAATCCCGGATTTGATCCGCACAACGTGCTCACGTTCGGCGTCGGCTTTCCGGCTTCGCTCTCCGGCGCCAACATCAGCCCCGCGCAGGTCCGCGCAGAACTTCGCCAAGTCACCGACAAGATCGCCGCCGTCCCCGGCGTTCAGGCCGTTTCTCTGATGAACGGCGCAGTTCCGATGGCTGAAGAGAACGATCTCCCGTTTTGGATCGACGGAACGCCCAAGCCCGCCGCCGAAAACAGCATGCCCGACGCGTTCTGGTACATCGTCGGGCCCGATTATCTGAAAGTGATGAAGATTCCGCTGCTGCGCGGCCGCTTCATCGGCCCGCACGACAGCGGAAATTCTCCCGGCGTCTGCGTCATCGACGAAAATCTCGCGCGCAAGTATTTCGGCAATCAAGACCCCATCGGCAAGCGTCTCGACTTCAATCTGATTTACAATCAGCTCGAAATCGTCGGCGTCGTTGCGCATGCCAAGCAGTCCGGCCTCGACGAAGACGCCAACGCGCCCGTCCAGGAGCAGCTTTACACTGCAACGCTGCAGCTTCCTGAGCAGCTGCAAACCTTGTTCAGCGACACCGGCTTCGTCGTCCGCACTGCGGGTTCGCCCGACGCGTTCACGGGGTCCATTCGTGACGCCATTCATCAATTTAACAGCAAAGCTGTTTTCTTCCAGGCTGACACCATGGACCACATCATCGCGCAGTCGCTGGCCGCGCGTCGCTTCGCCATGATTTTGCTCGGAGTCTTCGCCGCGCTCGCGCTCCTGCTTTCGAGCATCGGCATATATGGAGTGATTTCCTACATTGCCGGACAGCGCACACACGAAATCGGCATTCGCATCGCGCTCGGCGCACAGCGCGCGGACGTGCTGAAAATCGTGCTCGGCCAGGGAGTGCGCCTCGCCATCATCGGCGTGGCCATTGGCCTCGTCGCCGCAGCGGGACTCACGCGCCTGATGACTTCCATTCTCTACGGCGTCAGCGCCACCGACCCGCTCACGTTCCTCGGAGTCGCCATCGTGCTCACGCTCGTCGCGCTCGCGGCCTGCTACATTCCTGCGCATCGCGCCATGAAAGTCGATCCCATGGTCGCGCTCAGATACGAATAAATCATGGTCACCGCTGGGGACCGCAATGAAGGATGAAAATGGGGGCGAGTTGCAGTAGCGTTGCGGATAGCTGCATTTGTGCCGCAGGCGGTCTCCTTGTGGCCACCTGAGTTCAATGTGCTGACCTCGCAATGACGCATTCGGTGAACGCAGTCAGGACAACACAGAGAGGAGAATCCTATGCAACTTCAAAATGACTACTTTGCTTCCTACCGCAGCGTAAAACTCACGCGAGATGCCAACGGCGTGCTGGTGGTGGAATTCCATAGCAACGGCGGCCCCTTCATTTTCACGGCTCAAGATCATACGGAGCTTGTCGATGCCTTTTACCGGATTGCGCAAGATCGAGCGAACAAGATCGTAATTCTGACCGGAGCCGGCGGGGAGTTCATTTCTAGCATAGATTTTTTGTCCTTCGGCAACGTGGCCGATCCCGGCGTTTGGAGCCAGGTTCACGACGAGGGCGTTCAGATTCTGGAGAATCTAGCCAATATACGCGTGCCGGTCATCGCGGCTATCGAGGGACGTGCCCATGTGCACTCGGAGTATGCGCTACTTGCCAGCGTGATTGTGGCGGCTGAGGGTGCGACCTTTCACGATCTTCCGCACTTCGCCGGCGGCATAGTGCCGGGTGACGGAATCTTTACCGCTTGGAGTTATCGCGCTGGAGCAGGACGGGCGGAGGCGTTCCTGCTGAACCCACAGCCACTGACGGTGCGTACGGCGCAGGAATGGGGAGTGATTGCCGAGGTTGTACCGAACGGTAAGGCGCTCAGTCGGGCGCGAGAATTAGGCGAGCTGTACTTGAAGGCGCCGGAGGTGACCCGACGGAACACGCGCGTGCACTTCATTCAACCCTTGAAAGAGCGCATTGTGCGAGAAGTCGGGTACGGACTGTCGCTCGAAGGAGCGTCAGCCTCCGATCTCGTGAAATCAATGCAAGCGAAGAGTGAACCCGCCGCTCGGAAAGGAACGTCCGCATGAAAAGGACACAAAACACGTCATCCACCCAGGCACTTAAGAAGCAGCCGGAAGAATTTGATCTGGTGATTCTCGGTGGCGGGACAGGCTCGACAATTGCTGCCTGGACGTTTGCTGCACAAGGACAGCGCGTCGCGGTCATCGACCGCAAATACATTGGCGGTTCGTGCCCGAACATCGCGTGCCTGCCAAGCAAGAACATCATACACAGTGCGAAGGTCGCATCCTACTTTCGCCGTAGCCAGGAGTTCGGCATCTCTTGCGATGGCTTCACGATCGATATGTCCGGCGTCCGTGACCGCAAACGCAAGATGGTCACCGGTTTGAACGAGATGTATCTGGAAAATTACAGGAACACGGGGGCGGAGTTCCTATTCGGAACCGGACGGTTCATAGCTCCGAGGACGGTGGAGGTCGCTCTCCCCAACGGGAATACCCGCCAACTGCGCGGCACGAACGTGATCGTCAGCACTGGTACTCGAGCCGCGTTGGCAGCAATTCCTGGGCTTGCGGAAGCGCAGCCGCTCACGCATATCGAGGCTCTCGAACTCGACGAAGTTCCCGAACACCTTCTTGTGATCGGCGGTGGCTACGTTGGAGTCGAGTTCTCCCAAGCGATGCGCCGATTCGGCAGCGATGTTTCGGTGATCGCTCGCGATAATCGTTTGATGGCTAGAGAAGATGAAGATGTATGTGATGCTCTTCGCACCCTGTTTGAGGACTATTGGGCGCCGTCTGGCGTCACCAAGACGTCGTCTTCGATGCGAATTCCGCCTTTGCCTTCGACGTATACGCCAGGCTCAATGGTCACCACCACTCCAGCACGGAGAAGCCACTTTTCCCCCCGCGCGAGCCGGGGCATCTCGTGAACCTCCAAGCCAAGTCCATGCCCCGTGCTATGCACAAATTGCTTGCCCAAGCCAGCTCGATGGAGGATTTTTCGCGCCGCAGCGTCCACTTCTTGTGCGCTGACGCCGGGCCGCAGGACGGATGGCGCTCCTGAAGATTGTGGCGAGCGCCAATTTCCGAAAGGGCAAACCGGAACCTATGCTGAGTGGCAGCGAATCCGTCGGGCAAATAAATCGTGGCGAATGGGCGGACGCTCGCGACCTGCGCTATTCCGGAAACGCTGGGGACTTCGAAGATACCTCCCCAAAGCGTGGCGTATGGGGCTGGGCCTAGGCATGGCTATGGTCTCCTTTGGTCAGACAGCAGTTGAGTTCATGGCAACGCGACGTTTCCAGCGGGCCAAAGGCTCGGCTTCGCTATCGGCTCGTATTAGCGCACGGCAAAACATCAGCGCATCCGACGAGGCCGCCGCTATCCTTAATCCCCTGAACGACCGTGTTTTGCGCGCCCGGAAAGTCTAGTGAATGTTAAAGCGTTTCCAATGAGCATCAGCAAGCCGAGTCCCAGCAGGACCGCGCTGTGCGGCTCCGGGGTCGCAGCGATGGATGTTCCGTCAACCGCAAAAATGCCTGGCTGGCAGCCAAATGGACATATGGGGTTGGAGATGGCATAGAACGACCAAGTCGTACCCCCATCCGACGAGAGCCACATTCCGTCGGCGACCGTTCCCGCGTTCTCGATCAGTGTGTTATCGGAGCCCTCCCACCCGTCTCCCAAGGCTGACGACGAAGATAAGACTAGGTAATAGGTGCCAGGAGCAAGGGTCGCGTCAAATGTGAAGCTTACTGGCAGAACATTAAAGCTGGCATCGGGACCTGGATAAGTATAGGTCTGGCTACCGATTGTCGTTCCCGTCCCTGTGAGTGAGCTCACGAGTGAAAGAGTCAATTGATCACCACTGAAGGGTATTTCCAACATCAAGTTAATGGTGGTCACGAAGGAAGGGCCCGAAAGAGAAAACTGCGCGGCCACGTCGACCGGGGGAGACTGATCGAACGTGTTCTGAACGTACCAATCGCATGGGCAGTCCCCTCCTGAGAACACGCCGGGGCCCGTTCCTACGAGTACGCTATCTGCGCGCGCGGCTGGAGCTGCCGATAGCAACGTCAGCAGCGTCGCCACAAATGCAATCAGGAAAAATCTCGCTCGAGTCATGAGAACCCCCTTCGACGAACTTTCAAACATGCCCTGGCTCCGAGTCGCGTCACTGACGTTTAGGAAGCTGCGTCCAATCCTACGCGTAGCGTAATGGCAGGACGGTGAAAGAAAATCAATGGAAGCAAGCTGAAGAAAAACTGGAAAGAAAGTGTAGGGCCAACTAGCTGTCGAGCAGAACTTTACGTTGCCGAAGTGGTCAGATTAAGATAGCATCATATGTACGTCCCCCTAGGGTTTTATGGTCCGGCGCCCCTCAATTTACCGATTTGGGCCGTACGAATATAATTCCCGCGCCAGGGAGCTGTACAAGCGCGGCATCAAGTTAAAACTCCGCCCACAGCCGGCGAAGGTCTTAGAAATCCTCCTAGAAAGCCAAGGCAATGTGGTCACGCGGGAAGATCTGCGGCAGTCGCTCTGGCCTCAAGAAACCTTCGTCGATTTTGAACAAGGGCTGAACACTTCGGTTAAGGAGCTGCGCGCGGTTCTGAACGATCACGCCAGCGATCCGCATTGTATAGAGACTCTTCCGAAGCTGGGTTACCGCCTCCTGGGTCGCATTGAGATAATCGGACTTCCTCAGCCCGACTCCGCCATTTTGACGGAAATTGCCGGCAAGGAAGGTTCCAGGAATAAGATCGGGCGCCAGTCCTGGTCTTCATGGGCGCGAACAAATGGCCGCTTGCTCACCGCAACGTTCGTCTTGGGCGTCGCTTTAGTTGGCTGGAGTCTTTGGTTCATCTCGCGACCGCGTCCGTCGCACGCCGCCGGCCGTCTTCTTGTGGCGGTTCTCCCCTTTGACAACCTCACGGGCGACGCCGCAGAGGACTACTTTAGCGACGGCTTGACCGAGGAAATGATCGTGCAGCTAGGCCAAGTTGATCCACAACACTTGGGGGTAATTGCGCGGACTTCTGTGATGCACTACAAACAGAGCAAATTGCCACTCCCTCAAATTGGCCATGAATTGGGGGTGCATTACGTGGTCGAGGGCAGCGTTCGCCGCGATTCCGGCAGGGTGCGAATCACCGTTGAATTGATTCAGATGAACGATCAAGCTTCCGTGTGGTCCCAAACATACGACAGGGATTTGAATGGATTACTGAGTCTCGAGCATGACATCGCCTGGGACGTGGCCGGCGAAACAGCTCTGATGTTAGACAAAGGACGCAAATCGGCCTCATGGGATCACACGTCAAATCAATCTCCGAATTCCTACGAGGCTTACGATCTCTACCTCAAGGGCCGCTATTTCTGGAATAAGAGGACAAAGGACGGATTCGAACGAGCTGCCGAATACTTCCAGCAAGCCATCGCAAGGGATCCTCAGTATGCGCAAGCTTATGCCGGTCTCGCCGATACATATGGACTCATGAGCACATGGAGACTGGCTCCGCCGGGTGAGTTCATGGCAAAGGCGCGAACCGCAGCGCTACACTCGCTCGAAATCGACGATACTGTGGCGGAGGCCCATGCGTCGCTGGCTCTGGTCCTGGAGAACTATGATTACAACTGGCCAGAGGCGGAAAAAGAATTCCGGCGCGCCATTGAACTGGAACCCGGATACGCCACTGCCCACCAGTGGTATGCCGAATGCCTATCCTGGCAGGGACGGTTTGATGAGGCACTGGCGGAGAGTGAGCGCGCGCGCCAGCTCGATCCGTTGTCGCTGATTATCGCAACGGACCATGGGGCGATCCTTTACTTTGCACGACAGTATGATCGCGCGATTGAACAATTTCGCGCTGTATTGGATATGGATCCGAATTTTGACCGTGCCCGTATTCTTCTCGCCTTCGTCTATACTGCCGAAGGCAGATTTGCGGAAGCGCGGGATGATATCGAGTATCGCGATGACCCTGACGATCCGGCAATGACCTGGGCGTCAAGGGTTTATGTTTATGGACGCTGGGGTCGAAAGGCCGAGGCTCAACGCGCCCTGTCGAAGGTGGTGGAGACCATTCGGACTTCGAAAGATGATCCTGCTCCGGCGATGCTATTCGCTTACCTTGGATTGAACGAGCGGGACCAGGCGCTTGCCCTTCTGCAAAAAGCCTGTCTGGAACATTCAAATGCGGTTGTTGATGCCAAAGCAGCTCCGTATCTTGATTCCTTGCGTAGCGATCCGCGCTTTCAGAAGATTCTGGTTCAAATAGGATTTTAGAGCCTTGCCGGTCGAAAATCCACGCCCCCGCGGTGCCGACACTTTTCAGAGAATTGCTGATCACGCATTCGAGGACCGACGCAAGGCCCGTGGATCAGCCAACGCCGTGGCGGAGCTACCGGCTCAATACGGTATTGTCTCAGTTTGAATTTCGGCTTTCGACCCATGGGAACCGCGCGGCTTGTTTGCTATGCTGGTGCGGTCGCCGAGCCGGAAACCAAGGAATGCAGCTCCCGCCCATCAGCCAGGATGAGATCGACGCCAGAATCGCTGGGCATCTGGACGAGTTGCTTGCACTCTGGCATGCCGAGCAGGGCGAGGAGAAGGCGAGAGACCTCGAGCTGATCGCTGCGGTGCTGCCATTGGCCGGCGAGCAGCCGCTGCGCATCCTCGACCTGTGCTGCGGTCCTGGTGACGTCGGCCGTGCCGTCCAGCGACGGTTTCCCAATGCTCACGTCGATGGCGTCGACCGCGATCCGTTCCTCACTTCGATTTGTCGGGGCGTAAATGCACGGAGTGGCGCGAAGGGCAAGACGTTCGTGCGCGACCTGGAAGATACCCATTGGCATTCGCCTCTTTCGCCTCCATACGACGCCGTCGTCGTCGCTAACGCGCTTCACTGGTTCACTCCCAAGCGAGTCGTGGAAATCGCAACGGATGTTTTGCGGCTTCTCCGAGCGGGCGGGGCTTTCATTGTGGTCGAGCCAACGCGGCCGGATACGCCGTTCCGGGCAGGCTTCGACGGGTGGACGGCAACACAGCCGCCCCGCTACCGCCGCGAGAACTGGGAGCGATTCTGGTCCCGAGCCAACCATTTGCTCGGCTACGACCACATCGAGTTGCTCGGCTCGCGCTCGGACCGGATTGACGAAGGGGCGGTCGCAGACTGGATCGCGCTTCTGAGAGGGGCCGGATTCGCATCGCCGGACGTCCTGTGGCGCGACGCCGAGGAAGTGATGCTCGGCGCGATCAAGCCCTAAGAGAGAGGCGCTTTGGGGACCTGACGGCAGGCTGGCCACCCAAGGCGGAAATTGAAACTGAGACACTACCCAACGTGCGGCTTGATTTCCACCCTCGCCTGATTACACTTATACTCTTGACTTACGCACTGGCTCTTTCGAGCGACTGAATCGGGGAGCGACCTCGGTTTGGGGTCGCATGAAGATGACTGCCGAGGCCGACAGCGAACGCTTCCAGAGCGACGCGAACAAGTATGCCGTCTACCTCGAGACGCCCGAGGGGCGGTTGCGTTCCGACTTGGCCTTTGCCAACCTGCAGGATTTTCTTCCCCTGCCAACCAAACCGTCGCTGTGTGCGCTTGATCTCGGCTGCGGAACAGGAGCGACTGCCGTTCGCCTGGCGCAACTTGGCATTCACGTCACGCTGCTGGATTGCTCTCGAGCGATGCTTGACATAGCGAAACGCGCGGCGCAGGAAGCAGGAGTTACGGACAAGGTTGTGCTGCAAAACGGCGACGTTACGCAACTAGCGAACTTGTTTCGCACTCGCTCGTTCGACGTAATTCTGTGCCACAACTTGTTGGAATATCTCGACGACCCGGATGCTGTGTTGTGCGGCGCGGGTCGCGCCTTGCTGGATTCATCGGCGATACTGTCAGTGCTTGTGCGGAACCGGGCCGGCGAAGTATTCAAGGCCGCTATCCATGCAGGTGATTTGCCGGCTGCCGAGAATAACCTCACCGCTGAGTGGGGAGAAGAGTCTTTGTATGGAGGTCGAGTACGGCTATTTACGTCCGATGGCCTGCAAGCCATGCTGGAAGCGGCGTCGCTCGGAGTGATTGCGGAGCGGGGTGTGCGCGTCCTTGCCGATTACTTGCCGCCTCGGATTTCTCGCAGTGCAGACTACGATCGGATTTTTGAACTGGAACGAAAGGTGGGCAGGCGACCAGAGTTTGCCGCAGTCTCTCGCTACACGCACTGCCTGGCGCGTCGGGTACGTTCGGCGGCGGAGGACAGTGCGTGACTAACGTCCCCATCCAAGTTTCGGGCGCCGCATCCGCATCCGCAGCCGAGGCGCCTGATGCCACGATGGCACTCGGGCTCGGACTCACCAACGAGTGCAACCTCTCCTGCGCTTTCTGCTACCGGGATCCGACTCGTACGGATCGCCTCTCTCTGGATCAGGTGAAGTCCGTCATGGAACGGCTGCCGGTCCGTTCGGTGAATCTGGGCACCGGTGAGAACGGCATGCATCCGGATTTTAAAGCGATTGTGGCGTACCTGCGCGAGAGACCGATCAAGCTTACGATCACTTCCAACGGACATAGTGTCGCTGTATTGGAAGACAACGAGCTACGCGCGTTTCACGATATTGAGTTTTCGCTAGATTATCCAACGCAAGCGGAGCAGGATGCGCAGCGCGGAAACGGCAATTGGGGGCTGATCCACCGGCAAGCAGAGCGTTGCGTAAGACTCGGCGTGCCTGTAACCATCATCGCGGTCATGATGAAGGCGAACCACTTGCGTCTGGCGGAGGTGGCGCGGGTCGCTAAACAATTTGACGCTCCCCTGCGTGTGAACGTGTACCAAGCGGTGCGATCCGACATCTATGCATTGTCCTACGCAGAGTATTGGGAGGGGTTCCGGCGTCTGTTCGCGGAAACGGACGTTATCGCCATTGGCGAGCCGCTGGTTCGAGCGATGGCGGGCCTCCCGCCGCTCCGAGGGGGATGTGGCATAAGCACCGTGAGGGTTACGCCGCGCGGTACGACGCAGCCCTGCGTTTATTGGCCAGGACCGGGGGAGCCGTTGTCGGATTTGATCTCGATGGGTCTGGAAATTCTAGATTCCGTGCCCTTCGAGCAAGCTCGCACGCTTCCTGATACGTGCCAACCCTGCAAGTTCCGAGACTCATGCCATGGTGGCTGTGCCGGCCGTCGACGCCTCCAGGGCGCACTGCTCGAGCCTGACCATTATTGTCCGGTCGTTCGCGAGGAACGCCGCAGCCTCGAGGTTCGCATGGCTGCCACCCGCGATCTGCCCAAACTGAGCAGTTCTTGCACTACTGTCGTGATTGCCAGGGACACCGATTCGTAAGAGCAGCGTCAATTCGTCGATCACCCCGGTCCGTTTTTTATTGCGCCTTCACCCAGGTGTCTGACCCCGTCAGCTTGACGGCCACGTCCGAAAAGAAGAGGTGCAGAGGCTTGCCGTCCGCAGTCCCGCGATGGTCCGTTGAGATAAGCAGCGGGCCGGCCTTCTTGTAACCCGCCCATGTCGCGATGACCACACTCGGCTTCACGCTTCCGCCGCGGTGGTAGACGAATTCCTCAACTCGATCGTCTTTGCCGACGTAGAGTTCCCAGGTGTCGCCAGGCGTGTAACCGCCCACTTCCCCTGGATACTTGACGACGACCAGCTCTGCCGAGCGGTTACCCAACGGTAGCTTGTGCATACCTCGATCGGTCACGGTGGCGCTCTTGTCCCAATAGGCATGCAAGGGGAACAGAAGCCAATAGTTATCGTTCATGAAAGCCGGATCGACTTCATTTTTCACGGCGCCGGACTGGCTGCTAAACTCGGACCGCATGTAGGTAACCTTCACCGGCTTACCCGCCTTATCTTTCCCCTCATAGGACACCTTCCCAGTCTTGGGCTCCCACTCCCACGAACGGGAGACATTTACTCCGGGGAACTGTGCGCTCCACGTGTAGCGGATCGCTTCGATTTGGCCAAACGAATCGAGACCATAGGCCTTGGCGATCTGTTCGACAATCGGCGGGCGCGTTTGTGCCCGGGACGTTGCAGCAAGGACCAGCACCCCGAAAACCAGAAAACCGATGATCGTTGTCACACGGGTCGAATTTTTCATAAAGTTCTCTCCTCAGTGAATTGGACGGATGCAGTGTCGGATGATGGATAGAAGCTTCGGAATACCCAGCCACAGGCGGACGTGGTACCGTTCGTGCACGCCAGGCATTCACAACCCTTGTTCGGCTGGTCACGCGCAGTATACAGCACGGCGCGGGTGATTGTGTTCTCGCATGCTCATGGGCCATACTCGCTATGGGATACAAGTTTGCAGGCCGCATTCGCGAAGGGCATCTAGTCTGTTGAACTTTGGGTTACTGCCGGCCGCCTGAGCCGGCGAAACCCGAGAATAGCAACGGCCGCAGCCACGGATCCGTATTCCAACAGCAAAATCCAGCCAGGAACCGACCACGGACGACCAAGCGCACGCAAATGCCAAACGTAGTAAGTCGGAATAATGCTAACCGTCCAGATGATAATCGGCACCGTCGAGGCCGACCGCGCGAACGGCAGCATCCAGAGCAGGTACCACGGATATACGACCGGAGCACATAAAAGCGATGCTGCCATCGGCCAAGCGAATGCGTCCGAAGACCATGCCGGGGACTTCCTTCTCAGCCAGATTGCGGCAAGGAAGCCGACGAGCACTGCCAACCCAACTACAAGCCGCGGAGACGCGACTCGCTCGAGGACTGCAAACACCGGATCATTAAAACGGAACCTCTGTATGTAGGTACCGAGCGAGCCGATCGGAATGCGCCCGTGGTTGAGAAATGGAACGTATAGGAGTCCGACCACGGCTGCCGCCAACACGCCGTCACGCACACGGACGCGCCTCCAGTAGAGTGGCAGCAGTACAATCGGGAGCAATTTCACTCCGACAGCCAGCCCAAATGCCACGGCTGCAACGGCACGCCAGCGGCGTCCCAGCGCTGCGACGGATACCAACAGCAGCAGCACTCCGACGATGTCGATGTGACCACTACCCGCCACTTCCGTGGCCAGAAGTGGATTCCAGGCGTAAGCAAGAACCCAGTGCGCTCCTTGCTGACTCCTATGCAAAACATCGAGCAAAACCAGGACAATCGCCAAATCGCAAAGCTCGAATGCTACTTTCATCGCAAAGATAGATTCGTGAATCGCGTTTACCGCGCGGAAGAAAAGTTGAGCACCCGCTGGATATGGGCTCGGCACGTCCGGGTTGTTCAGTGTGAGGGTCTCGGGTGTGTGCAACCCGCGGAGCGCCGGATCGCTGGGGAGGACAATATACGGGTTATACCCCAGCCGTTGCATACGACCGTCCCAAATATATCGATGAATGTCATCATCTGAACCAGGCGGCGTCAATAGAAATGGAACATGCCACAGAGCAGCCAATACGAGCCCGACGACGATGGCGCGATGCGGGAATTTCGGCGTGGAGAAGAATTCACGAATAGCGAGGAGGTACGCGACACCAGCAATTGCCAGCGGAATGATGAAGGACGGTTCGCCCCTGCCGCTGGGCTTGCCTGAACACATCGTCAGCGATACAAGCAAGATGGCGCCGAACGCGTACAACCTGTGGGATGGCGTGAACTTCACAAGCCTCCCGCGCTCTCCCGCAACTGCAGCACCGCCTGTCCCCATTGTTTCAGCCAGACCGCTGTTCGTGGAGCTCTGTCTGGAGCGAGCCGCAGTTCCGCGGCAAGCCGGGTTAGGTCGCTCTCCACGTCGATGTCGTAGAAGGTGTCCATGAAGCCAACTGAAAGCTGCAGTCGGCGAGCGCGCGCCAGCAAGGCCTCGAGCGCACCGTGCGTGCCCATACCGTCGTTTTCGAAGAGCCCTGAATGGGCGGCCTTGGCCCCCACGAGATAGTAGCCACCATCGTGTGTCGGTCCAACAACCACGTCGTGCCCGATGAGCGCCTCGAACGCGCCGCGGAGAACGGAAGCGGGCAAATGCGGGCTGTCGCTGTTGAAGGCGACGACGCGTCGGCGGCCAGACGCTGCGAAGTGCGCGAACACCGAGGTCAGGCCCGCCGCGAGGCCTTGCCCTTTTTGCCCTACCACACCGTCCGCCAACCGCTTCAGCTCTTCGACATCCGAGGCAGGGCACATAATGGCAACCTCCACAGCGCCCAACGATCGCGCCAGCGCCATTGTATCGTCCAGAAGGCACCGATAGAGCTCGGTGACCGCCTCAACGGGAAGGCTCAGAGCTAAACGGGTCTTGACCATGCCCGGCCTGGGCGCTCTCGCCATCACTACCAGCGTGCGTTCCCCGTTGGGCGAATGTGCGGAATTTTCGCTGAAGGACGCCATAGGAGATCGCTGTGCAGACTCACGCTGTTCGCGGCACTGCGCGCTTTCGATGCCGAAAAGAATAACGCACTATCAGAAAGAGGATGAACCACGCCGCTCCGACGGTGCCCCTCAGCGTACCGCTAATCTTCGATTTCCCGATGCGCGGATAATAGCTCACTGGCACTTCAACAATACGGAATCCCCCGAGCGCACCTTTTAGAATTAGTTCAACCGCCCAACCGTACGTGTTCTCTTGGAGGTCAAGACGGCGAAGCACGTCCGCTCGCCCGGCTCGGAACGGTCCGAGGTCGCTTATTCTTAGGCCATACAAAAGCCTGATCAGGAGAGCCGCAAGGCGGTTACCAAACGCGGCGTGCCAAGGCAACGCTCCGTGAACGCTCTGCTTCCCGAGGCGGGAACCCAGCGAAACATCGGCACGGCCATCAATGATCGGGCTCAAGAGAAGGGGCAACTCATTTGGCCGATCGCTGTAATCGCCGTCGAGGAACACTACAATGTCGGGACTGCTTGCACTAGCCAGGCCGGTTAAGCAGGCGCGACCGTATCCGCGACGAGGTTCGTGGAGGACACGGGCTCCCATCTTCGAGGCGATATCGGGAGTCCCGTCGGTTGAATTGCTGTCTACAACCAAAACCTCAGTGACGATATCGGTCGGGAGGTCAGCTAAGACGCGTCCGATGGACTGCGCTTCGTTGTGCGTAGGAATGATGACCGACACTCGCACTTGACCCTGACTCAATTCACCACCAGGGGGAGGACGGCCGGCGCCGCGCTAACAAGGCGTCGACGCCCCAGGTTCGACCGGCCCGTCCCGCCGCGAGCGCAAGCGACGCTAACACCGGAACCAGCAGCTCCCAAATCCACGCCGTGCCCCACTCAGACATCCAGAGACTGCCTAGGTACAGAAACGCTACAAACGCGACCGGACGCGTCACCAGGCCAACGACCAGCAAGATCCCGAGAGAGATCTCAGCTATCGCCTGCATAGGAGCCGCCATCGCGGCGTGACTCGCCGCCAACCCCATAACTGCCTTCCACGCAGCCGGCGAGTGGCCTGCCTTTATGTAGTAGTCGATTAAGCCTGCGTAGCCCGCCGGAGTGTACAGACCCTTTCCCAGATTTTCGAAGAAGACCGACACAAACATTGCGCCGATCGTGAGACGAACTATTGCCAAGCCATTTGCTGCACCGAGTTGAGTAGCCACATTTTGCGCTGGAGTTGGATTCGTCATCATTGTGAACCTCGTACCCAATGGATGCCGTGCGAGTTTGCGACGGGAAGAGAGAGACTGCATATCTTAAGCAGTTTTTCCTGTTCCTGCTAGCAAATGTTCGAGGGTCATATACCGGCGCAAGGCGCGCTGCTAAGACCTGGATCCCAGAACTCTCAGACGCGGTATTAGCCTCCTTCTGGTCACCAACCCGGCCTTGCGAACTCCCATTTGGCGCGAGCAGAACGATTTTCGAATCTCGCTCCCCTATATCCGTCTTCAGCCACCGGCCCATCTCGGGACGCCAGCCCGTTTTTCGGGAACGATTCGTATCAAACGCTAGATTAGGCAATGCTCTGCGCGGTGATTGGTCAAAACGCTTCATGGAAACCGCATACCTTGGTCTCTTCAGGGTTCCGGCTTGCAGCATGAGCTCGGATAGGAGCATTAAGGCGTCTAGTCGTCCGATGACGGGCTACCCTTCCCTAATCCTGGTAAGGTAAGAGTAGCCGACCTCCACCCGGGATCATAGCCGCCGCGAACGGCACTTTTGCCAGGCTACGGGATCACGACCAGCCTGTGGGCCTGTGCGTTGCGTTCCCAGGCACCCTCGATCTCGGCGAGCGGAACACGCTCGGTCTCGATGCGCAATGTGCCGCGGGCTACGCTGTTCATCACTTGTTGGAACGCGTCGGTGAGTATGTCCCAAGACGGCATGCCTCCGGTTCCTAGAATCGTCAGCGCCGTGCTTCGCAGGACTGCCGCGGGCAGAGTGATTGTAGATCCAGCGCTCTCGCCCACCTCCACCAGTCGAGTCCCCGATTCCCCAATCGCAAATTCTTTTCCGGTGATGGCTTTCAGCAGAGCTTCGGTCGGGCGGCCCCATAGATAGTCAATAATCACGTCGAAACGCTTTTCGCCAGCCTCGCGGCGGAAGGCTGCGATCAATTCTTCATTGGGTTGGTCGAGGCGAATCGTCGAGTCGGCGCCAAGCTCGTGGAGTGTGCGCAACACGTGTTCGTTGCGTCCTGCCGCAACGACGCGTCCCGCGCCCAAGATTTCGGCGATCTGTACCGCCAGCTTGCCGGTGACTCCGGTGGCGCCGAGGATCAGGACGGTTTCGCCGGCGGCGAGCTTCGCACTGTGCTTGAGAGACAGCCAGGCCGACACACCGGGATTGGGAATGGCCGCGGCTGTGACATCGTCCAGTTCTTCGGGGACCGAAAAACATTGAACTCGCCGAACCACCGTGCGCTCGGCCATCGCGCCGTACGGCTGCCGCGCTCCGCCGAAGAACACTCGCGTGCCGTCTTCGAGCCGCCCCACGCCATCCATGCCGCAAACGACAGGAAATTCGCGCGGACTGGCGTAGTGCGTTCCGGCCGCCATCTGTTTGTCCACAGGCTTCAGCGCAGCCGCGTAGACATTTATGAGCACCTCGCCTTCACCTGGAGTTGGATCGGGAAATTCCGCAAAGCGCGGCGGTTTCCCCAAAGCGTGCAGCACAGCGGCATTCATGACTCGCCTCCTTTCACGATGACTGACATTTTTCGATTCATACTTTCTTCGTATTGCGTGATTATTTCCCTTGGTTGTCTTTTGCTATTCCGCCCCGTACTCTAGCTATGTTCCGGTTGGTCCCGCTAACGGGAAAGTGGCGATATTTATCGGAAAAGGGTCAATCTCATAGATTCATGTCGTTGGTCCCGAAGAAT
The DNA here is from genome assembly GCA_963811805.1 of uncultured Acidobacteriota bacterium. Taxonomy (GTDB): domain Bacteria; phylum Acidobacteriota; class Terriglobia; order Acidiferrales; family UBA7541; genus DAHUXN01. The sequence continues at coordinate 933,837 of CAWESU010000001.1, forward strand.
GCGGAAGAACTGCGCCGTCTCTACGAGAGCGATACGCCAGTACTGGCATTTGCGTTCCAGAGGCGTGCGGCCGAGGATTGGGCGCCAGAGCATAGTCACGAGCGCGGGCAACTCTTCGCATTGACCCAGGGCTTGCTCATCGTGGAAGCAGGAAGCGAACGATGGATGTTTCCCTCCCAGCGTTGCGCATGGATTCCACCAAAATGTAGGCACGCGGCTCGTTCTGTGGGAGGCGTTGCCGGCTCGATGGTTCACTTGTCTCCAGAGGCGTGCCGCGGACTACCCAAGAGGCCCTGCATGTTCAACTCATCGGAGCTATTGTTCGCCATAGTTCACCGTATTCTTGGTTGGGACCTCCGCCAACCGCTCAACCCAGTGAAGAAGCATTTGATCGCTGCGCTCCGTGATGAGATTCGACAGCCTGACCATCAGCCCTTGCGTTTGACCATACCAAGAGAAGAAAGACTGGCCCGGGTTGCTGATGCTCTGTTGAATGATGTTGGGGATGAACGCACACTGGACGCTTGGGCGCATGTTGCCGGAATGGCCCGCCGTACTTTCATGCGTGCGTTTTCCGCTGAGGTAGGTATGTCATTTGGGCGTTGGCGACAGCAGGCACGGTTGTTTGCTGCTCTTGAGATGCTCGCACAAAGGAAATCTGTCACGGAGGTCGCTATCGCAGTCGGTTACGACAGCGTGAGTGCCTTCATTGAAATGTTCCGGACGATGCTGGGAACCGCACCACAGACATATTTTCGAGGTAGACAAGAACCGGGGCACAAGTAGCACCGGAAATCACGAATCGGCGAACCCATTTCCACCCGCCTTGCTTACTGTGGGCGAGTCAACCGGAAACAATCTCCAGAAGGGCCGATTTGCGCGATTACTATGGGATGGTTCCGTCGCTTCCGGCTTGCTCGACTACTCGGAAGTGGACGCGATACTCGTAAACAGAAGCGCGTTTGTCGGTACTGATCCGACGAGGTGCCCGCAACTGTCGCGGTAGGGACGACCATCGCTGATCGCCCCCCGCACAGATCCGTACGAGCGCGTCTACGCATACGGCTCTTACGAAGGATGAGTGGCGTAGAAGCGTGCATCGGGATAGGGGTGCAGAACATGGGGTGGAGGAATCCACCGGTTCAGGACTGGGGTAAAACGTTCCCACCGCATCTGGGCGCGCTGGCTACGGCGGACCAGAACACTCTGCCAGAGCCTGCACACGCGAAGCTTAAAGATGCGCAACTGAGTCGTGTTCCCGGGGACTGCGTGGTATTGGTAATAACCCAGCACAACCTTCCGGAGCCAGGCACCGACTTCGTCCATGCGATCATGCATTCGGCGTTGAAGCTCAACCTTGATGGCTTTGAGTTTCGCAACCATTCGCTTTTTCGCAGTGATCCGCCATACGGTGAAGGTTCCGCTCTTGTGGCGTTGCCCACAGTAGTGGGTAAAGCCCAGAAAGGTGAAGGTCTCTGGTTTTCCCTCTCCCCGCTCTTTCCGGTCGCGAGCGGCGAACCGCCCGAACTCGATCAGTCGAGTCTTATCCGGATGTAACTCCAGTCCGAACTTTGCAAGTCGTTCCCGGAACTGTTTCAGGAATCGCTCAGCTTCCGTTCGGTGCTGAAAGCCCACCACAAGATCGTCAGCATAGCGGACGACTATTACGTCGCCCTTTGCCACTTTCTTGCGCCAGACATCAGCCCACAGATCGAAGAGGTAATACAAGTACACGTAGGCGATCAGCGGTGAAACCACTGCTCCCTGCGGTGTACCCAGCTTCGTCTCCGACCACTGGCCGTCTTCCGATACTCCCGCCTTTAACCATTTCCGGATCAGGCGAAGTATCCTCCGATCGGCTACCCGATGCTCGATGAACTTCATCATCCATTCGTGGCTCAGGTTATCGAAGAAGCCACGGATGTCGGCATCAAGCACCCAGTTCACCCGCTTCCGTTGGATGCCCACCGTCAGCGCGTCCAGCGCTTGATGCGGGCTGCGACCGGGACGAAACCCGTAAGAGAAGCCTTTGAAGTCGACCTCATATATCTGGTTGAGGATCGTCACCACAGCCTGTTGAACAATTTTGTCCTCCAGCGCTGCGATGCCCAACGGACGTTGCCGCCCGTCAGCCTTCGGAATAAAGACTCGCCTCGAAGGTTTTGCCCGATACGCTCCACGGTGCACCCGGCTGTGCAGATCGACAAGTCGATCCTCGAGCCCGGTTTCATACTCCTGCCACGTTACGCCGTCTACTCCGGGCGAAGCCTTACGCTGAAGCGCGTAGAAGCTGTCTCGGAGTAGATCAACGTTGAGATGGTGGAGCAAAGCGGTGAACCGTTCCTGCTTTCTTTCCTTTGCTACCTTCCGCACACCGTCCAGCCCCTGGGACATGCGCTTCCCACTCTGTGTCGGGTGCATGTGCGTCTGAACGATGTTCTCCTTCGTCTGTGCCCTTCCCTCCCCAACCTCCGCGGAAGATTGCCCTTCCTTGTTCGGTTGGTTCACAGGTAGTACGGCACAGTCCGACTTCTCCAGCACGTGCGTGTCCGCCGTTTGGTTTATGGCCTTCGCGGACCGGCCTTGATCTTCCGACCAAGGCGTGCTGGAGATCTCCCGGTTCTCGTGCATGTTGTTTCTCAGCGTGCGTGGGTTCTAAAGACTACGCAAGACCGACAGTCCACTCGCGTTTAGCGTGGCTGCCGTGTTGCCTTCCTCCTACTCGGAATGAAGTCGGCATCCTGATCTACGGGCTTTTCGCAGCTCAATTGCCCCGCCCACCGGTGCCTCTGTCTACGCTTCAAGAAACACCTCGCGGTATCCCCGGCAAGACTCGAGGTCAGGATGGATTCGCTACTTCCTTTCCTGTAGGGCTCTTTCATCCCCTACAACATGCCGGTTTATCCCGGCGCACTCCGGATCGCCCGTCACTCGGGAATAATCGCCAGGAATCACTGCAAATTCCGCACTCCTATTCGAGGCTGCTCTCAGAAAGTGTAGTCACTTGCTTGCACGTGGGGCTATTCGTGACGCAAAGCGACCATGGGGTCGACGCGCATGGCCCGGCGGCCGGGGATGTAGCAGGCGGCGAGGGCGACAACAACGAGCATGACGGTGACCGCCGAGTAGGTTGCTGGATCCGTCGGCGTAATCTCAAAAAGCAGGCTGCGCAAGAGTCGCGTCAACGCCAATGCGCCGCCAATCCCGACAGCTATTCCGGTTCCCGCCATGAACACCCCGTCACGGATTACCATCCGCAGCACGTCGCCTTGGTGTGCGCCGAGGGCCATTCGGATGCCGATCTCATGGGTGCGCTGACTGACCATGTAGGAAATCACGCCGTAGATTCCGACGCCAGCGAGCAACAACGCTAACGCTGCGAACACGCCGACAGCCGCCGTCTCGAAGCGCTGGCCAGCAGTCTCGCCGGCGAGCAAATCGTCCATCGTGGTAACATTGGAGAGCGGCAGTTCCTTATCGATGGCCAACACCTGCGAGCGGAGCGCGGACACAACCGGGCGTGGATCGGACGCAGTGCGAAGCAGAATCGTCATGTCGCTGCTCGGCGATTGCGCAAGCGGCTGGAAGATTTGGGGCAACAGTTTGTCGCCGGGCCCGACCCGCCGAATAGCGGCAGACACACCTACGATGGAAATCGCCGTCTGATCCGGCGTGCCAACTGCAATCAAGATGTGTTTCCCCAGGGGATTTTCGCCGTCAGGGAAAAAGCGGCGAACGAACTCCTGGTTCACGACCGCGACGTTTGCGGTGTTCGACCCGTCCCGGTTGTCGAATCCACGACCCCAGAGGATTGGAATTCCGAGGGCCCGAAAATAGCCGTCGCTCACCGAGTCGAGCGGAACGGACGCCGTCGGATCGTCCGACGCAGGGGCTGGGCGGCCCTCGATTCCAACGCGCATTTCCATGGACAGCGTATTTGGAAGGCTGGTGGAAAGGCTCGCGGCGCGAACTCCGGGAAGGACGCTGATGCGGTCGAGAAGCTGCGCCGAAAAGGCCGCTTGCTGTGGGTCGGTGGAGTACTTATCGTCCGGAAGGAAAATTTGAGCGGTTAGGAGATTGTGGGGGTCGAATCCGGAGCCCACGTTCGTCAGGCGAAGAAAGCTTTGAAGCAGCAAGCCCGCAGCGACCAGCAAAACCATAGCCGCGGCAACTTCCGTGACCGCCAGCAGATTCCGCAGGAATGCGTTGTTTCGTGAGCCGGTGACCTGCGCGCAGCCCGTTTGCATGGCGTCGGTGAGGTTCGGGCTGAAAAGAGCCAGCATCGGCGCGAAACCGGAGATGGCGCCGGCCAAGGCAGAGACGGCGATCGTAAAAGCTAGTGCGACGGCGTCGATGTGCACGTCCTGGATGTTTAGCAAGCTGCGGGGCACGAAAGAACGAAGAAGTACGACGCCCCAGAATCCGCCGAGCAGCCCGACGAGCCCGCCTATGGCCGACAGCAGCATGCTTTCTGTCAGCAATTGCCGTGCGAGGCGAGAGCGTGCGGCCCCGAGAGCGGAGCGCAGGGCGAACTCGCGTGCGCGGACAGAGCCGCGCGAGAGTTGCAGGTTTGCAATGTTCGCGCAGGCAATCAGCAAAATAAATGCGACTGCGGCCATTAGCGTCCAGAGAGGAGCACGGATGCTGCCTGTCAGATGGTCATGCAGGGAAACGACGCTCAGATGAACCTCTTGGGTGTAGCGGCCAAAAAATTTAGGAAGCAGCCGCAATGTACGGCTGTCAATCAATGAAAGACCGGCTGCTGCTTGAGCGAGGGTCACGCCTGGTTTCAGTCTCGCGATGACCCCGAGATACCAAATCGCCGAACTCGCATCAGGCGGCGCCGCGAGGGGTACAAAAACCTCCGGTTGTCTGCCCGAGGTTGGGAACTTGAAACTCGCGGGGAGCACCCCGACTATGGGATAGCCTTTGTCATCGAGCATAATCGGCCGTCCGAGGATTTTCGGATCGCCCGCGTAGCGCGACCGCCAAAGTTCGTAGCTCAATATGGCCCCACGCGGACCTCCGTGCCGATCCTCTTCGGGAGTAAAGCTTCGGCCACGTGCCAGCTCTACGCCAAGCACGGAGAAAAAATTCGCGGACACGCCCATGCCGCGAATCCTTTCCGGAATGCCCGCTCCTGTGAGCGTGAACGTCCGCCCAAGATTTGTTGCGGCAATTCCGGAAAACACGTCGTTCTGGTCGCGCCAAGCGAAATACGTCGGATGGGGCACAAAGGAACTGTGCACATCCGCTTTAGGGAATTGGAGTGTGGTCCAGACGAGGCGCGCCGGGTCTTTGTAAGGGAGCGGCCGCAGCAACACGGCATCCACGACGGAAAAGATGGCCGTATTGGCGCCGATGCCGAGGGCGAGAGTGAGAATGGCGACGGCGGTGAAGCCTGGAGACTTGCGGAGCATCCTCAGCCCGTATCGGATGTCTTGAAGAAGGGTCTCCATGAGGCCTCCCGTCTTTCAGCCAAGTTGCAAAGTAGACCAATCGTACCGCAAGAATGGTATTTCGTTCCAACTCATCCGACGGTTCCGGGCGAGTGGTCGGCAAACAGAAAGTAACGGGACAATCGAGTCTCCTGGGATAACTGCTCGTGACTCGCCAACGCGAAAGGGCGGGATAACTATCTGAGCGCAATCCAATACGTTGGATGGAGTAGAGAAGAAAACGGGAGTCTTTCGCGCACTGATATTGGGGAATTGCGTTACCATCCTACGTCATGAGCACCGGGACGACAAATCAGGTTCTGGAACGCCGAGTGCGTCAGCTTCTGCTGTTGCAGGAAACGGCGAAGAAGGTGAACTCCATACTCGATTTGGAGAAATTGCTGAACGAGATCGTAGGCCGCGTCGCTGAGGCTTTTGGGTGTAACCGGACGGCAGTGCTGCTGAAGGATGACGCTAGAAACGATTTGGAGATGATTGCTCTTCGCGGTTTTAGTAACGTTCATCTCAAAGGTTATCGATTTAAGGTCGGCGGTGAGGGCATGGTGGGCCACGTGTCGGCGACCGCAAAGATGCGCTATGCCCCTGACGTGAGGAAGGATCCCTATTATGTGGTCAGTGAGTCCACGACACTTTCCGAAGTGGACATTCCGCTTATCAGCCGTGGAAAACTGATCGGCATATTCAACGCACAGAGCTCCGCCGTTGACGCATTTTCTCCTGAGCAAATCGACTTGTTGTGCGCATTAGCGGATAACATTGCCATCGCCATTGAGAATGCTCGCCTCTTCCGGCAAGAGCGATTGGAGAAAGAAAAGTCTCTCCACGAGCAGGCGGAGGCTAGGCAGATCCAGCGAGCACTCTTGCCGGCAGAGGAGCCTGTAATTTCCGGCTATGCGGTTGATGATTTCTGTCTGCAATTGAACGCCGTGGGAGGCGATTGGTATGACTACCTGGATCTCGGAGATGGCTTCTGGGGAATCGCGCTAGGCGACGTTTGCGGCAAAGGAATGGCGGCGGCACTGCTCATGTCGGCGACGCGCAGCCTGTTTCGGTCGGCGGCGGAGGGATTGGAGTCCCCCTCGGAAGTCCTTATGCGCTTGAACGAGGCACTGCTGAAGGACCTGCCTGAGGGACGATTCGTCACCTTAGTCTATTCGATCCTCGATACTAAACGTGCGACCGTGAGGGTCGCCAACGGAGGCCATCCCTATCCTATACTCGCCCGGGAGCAGACCAACATTACAGAGCTCAAAACGGAAAAAGGCCTCCCTTTGGGGCTCATGAATTCAGAATACTCTGAGATCGGGTTGACCTTACGGACTGGCGACCGCGTGCTGATGTACACCGATGGTGCGGTAGAGGCGACGAACGGTGAAGGCCAGGAATATGGAACCTCGCGCCTTGTGAAATTCTTACAGAAACCAGCTGTATCAGCCAAGTCGGTGTTGACCGAGGTTCAAGAGTTTGCGAGTGGCGGCACGCTCAGCGATGACGCGACCGCGATCCTCTTGCGCCACGAATAGCTCTTTCCTCTCCCTGATTCGTTTACTCTCTATACGGAACACGTTGGCGATCCAGAGGGAAACCAAACCCAGGATTTTGAGTTCTCGGCAGTAATCGATGCCATGTTCTAAGCGAATAGTCGGCAATCCTTCCACAATCGCGAACCCGGTTCAAGGATTCGGCTCGATGCCAATGCGATCATTGACGGCTGATCGAATCCGCTGCTTGCAGCCGAGATATCGTTCGGTCGTTTGAACCGATACATGTCCCAAAAGGAATTGTATCTGCTCCAACTGACCTCCCGAAGCGTGGCAGAGTCGAGCACAGGTCCGACGCAGATCATGAGGCGCTAATTTGGAGACGCCGACGGTCCTCGCACACTCCTTCACGATGTGCCACACCGCCTTTTCCGTGATGCCCTCTCCCCATGCCTTCCCAACCTTGTTGACCCGGCGGAATAGCTTTCCTCGATCAATCGCGGCTGCGGCAAGCCAATCGTCCAGTTCGATTTTCACCCAATCGGGGACTGGAACCGTTCGAACGTGGCCTCCCTTGCCGACCAGATCAACAATGGCCCAATGCTCTTCACGCTGCTGGAGGTGATCCAATCTTAACGCCACGGCTTCATGCCGCCTCAAGCCGCACGCGAGCAGCAATGCGAGTAAGGCTCGGTCGCGTTTTCCTTTCAGCCGTTGGTGATTGGGTGCTTGCCAAAGCGCTTGGCCCTGCTCCGCGGTCAGCCAATTGCCCAGGCGCACTCCCAACTTCTTTACGCCTTTAACGCGGCGAATACCAGCCGCCAAATCGGCGCTGAGGAGACCGCAGTCGGCGGCCTCGTATGCGAGTCGGCGCACGGCACCGAGACGTACGTTGACGGTGCCAGGTGCAAGTTGACGGGATTCGAGATGAGACCGATAGCGCAGCACCACAATTCTGTTGAGAGCCAAGCGAGGTTCCGAACAATACCAGTCAACGAATTCATCGATGGCGTGACGATAACCCCGTTGGGCGTCCAGGCTGCTGAGGCTATTCAAGACTGCGGCTTTGGCGTGCTCAAGGTCTGGCAGGCGCAGGACAGACTTTGTGGTGGTGCGTTTTCCTCGTGAGTACGGTTTTCGCTTCATGACCGATGGCCTCCATGCCACCGATCAATGATCGAGAGATGTCATAGAGGTAGGGTCAGAGTTGCCCGTCATCCGGGAGTTGCCCGAAAAAAAACGTCGGGACGATCAGCGATATTCGAAGTTCTTTGCTTGTTCCGCGTCCTGCCCTTGGTAGGAATGATAGTAGCCGGTTCGGCCTGCGCAACAGAGCCTAACTGTCCGCGATCCAACTTTCGTGGAACCCCAGTGGAGCGCGACCGGCAGGCGAATACGCGCAATCGGCGCGCCCGCGAAATCCTGCGCTGCAAGCATCACCAAATGCGCCTTTGCCAAACCCATCCGTAAAGCGTGGAAACCGAAACGGCGACGTACTCAGCGGCGTCATGGATCGTCAGAAGCCCCGCGCGAACGGTGATTTCTTTTTGCGGAATCCGACTGTGATTCGTTAGTCGGCAAGGCTTTGTTTTTCGAGCGGCTATGCTACCGAATGCACGGGAGATCTGTTATTCGATGCGCAGGGCATTCATCGGAGAGATGGAGGCGGCTCGGAGAGCGGGAATGATGGCGGCGATGAAGGAACAGAGCGCCAGAGCGAGCGCCGCAAGAGTGAGCGCGAGCGGATCCCAGGAGGAGACGCCGTAGAGTTCGGAGGAGATCAAGCGGCCGGCGGCCAGGGCGAGCGGCAAGCCGAGCAGCAAGCCGATGAGTACGCGCTCGAAGGCGCCGCGAAGGATCAGTTGGACGACTTTGGCGCGGTCAGCGCCGAGGGCCATGCGAATGCCGATTTCGTTGGTGCGCTGCGCGACGGTGTAGGCGGTGACGCCATAGAGACCGACGGCGGCGAGCAAGAGGGCGACGATGCCGAAGAGTCCGGCGAGGCTGGCGACGGCGCGTTCCTGATCGAAGGAAAGGTCAACCTGCTGCTGCAGGGTGCGGACGCTGGTGATGGTGATGTTGGGATCGACGTCGGCGAGCGTGCGGGTGAGCAGCGGCTCGAGCCTTCCGGGGGGTTCGTTGGTGACCAGCATGATTCCTTCGACCATGTGCGAGCTAAACTCCAGTTTCTGCATTAACTCCGTTTTGTATTCCACGTTTTGAGCCAGCGGAACATAAAAGGTGGGAAGAGGCGGGAGTGTAAATCCCCAGCCCGCGAAATGCGCATTGGCGGCCACGCCGACGATGCGGAAGGTGCCGGCATTCTCAGGCAAATCCATGCCGAAGTGCTGGCCGATGGGATCTTCGCCATTCTTGAAGAAGCGCTTCACAAAGGCCTCATTGACAATGGCGACGGGTGCGGTGGTTTCGTTGTCGGCGGTGGTGAAGTAACGTCCGCGCACGATGGGCACGCCGAGGTTTTGAAGATAGTTGGCGCTGACGCGGTCCCAGGATGCATCGGTATCGTCGCTGGTTTCAGAGGAGGGAGGATGGCCGGCGATTTCGATCATTTCGCCCCAGTTGTCGGTAAGCGGATTGTAGAGCGCGAGGCTCGAGCCGCGGACACCGGGGATTTGATTGAGGCGGTCTTCGATTTGACGGTAGAGGGCGGCCAATTGCGGCTCGGTGCGACCGGTTTCCGGATTGTGCAGCGCGACCTCGACGCGGTTTTGGATCTGATAACCGAAATTCTGACCTTCGAGGTTGCCGAGGCTGCGCGCGAGCATGGTGGCACCGGCGACGAGAACTACAGAGACGCTGAATTGCAGGATGAGCAGGGCTTTGCGGGCAAAGGTGGAGCGTCCGGTGGCGCTGCGGCTGGAGCTGCGCAGGGCTTCGGCGGGATCGGTGCGCGTGGCGAACCAGGCGGGAGCGGCACCGAAAATGATTCCGGTGAGCAAAGCCAACACGAAAGCGAAGGCCAATACCGCGAGCGATGGAGCGATGCTGATGGGAAGAAAATGCGCGCCGTGGAAAGCGAGCGCGAGGAGCAAGCGCGCGGCGGCGATGGCCACGAAGAGTCCGGCAAAGCCGCCAGCGATGGCGAGGAAAACGCTTTCGGTGAGAGCTTGGGTGATGATTTGCCGGCGCGTGGCGCCGAGGGCGAGGCGCAGGGCAGTTTGTCCGCGGCGGGCGACGGCGCGAGCGAGCAGCAGGTTGGCGACATTGGCGCAAGCGATGAGCAGAACCAAGGCGCAGACGGACAGAAGGATCTGCAGGCTGCGGCCGTAGTCTTCCTTCATTTCGGCGACGCCCGCGCCTGCCGGGACAACGCTAATGTTTTGCTTGGGAAGGGCTCGGATGACGTCGTCCATCCAATTGGCGGGATAGCCGGAGTCGTGCTGCAGCCACTGGCGGAGCACGCCGGTGAGGTGTGGCGCCATTCCGGCAATCGAGGCGCCGGGGCGCAAACGGCCAATAATGCGCAGCCAGGCGGGCGGCGATTGATGCAGGCGGGCGGCGGCGCCGTCGATCAGGGTTTCCTGATGCACGGGAATCCAAATGTCGGGCGGGTCGCTGCGCAGGGTTTCGCCGAAAAACCCGGGAGGCGCGACGCCGATGACGGTGAAGGCATGGCCTTCGATTTCGAAGGTCGAGCCAATGACGGAAGGGTCGGAGCCATAGGTCATTTGCCAGACGTGGTAGCTGACGACAGCAACCGGAGCAGAGCCCTCCGTGTCGTCGGCCTGTGTAAACAGCCGGCCACCTAAGGCGGGCACGCCGAGCGTGGAGAAATAACTTCCGGTGACGTACTCGGAGCGCAGAGGCCGGGGAACGGATTCCACGCCTTCACGGCGGACGCTCATGCGCGCGCCGCCGGCCTGGAAGGCGGCGACGTCTTGGAATTCAGGCGTTTCGGATTTGAGGCTTTCGTAGAGAGGGAAGGAATACATTCCCCAGCGGTCTTGCAGGCCGCTTTGGACGCAGCAATCGCTTCCGTCGCCGACGCGGTAAAGCATGGCGGGATTGGAAACCGGCAGCGAGCGGAGCATCACCGCGTGGATCAGGGTGAAGATGGCGGTGGTGCCGCCGATGCCGAGCGCTAACGTGAGTACAGCGGAAGCAGTGAAGACGGGCGACAGGCGAAATTGCCGCAGCGCGTAACGCAGATTGAAGAGCAAGTTTCGGATGGCAGCCCCCTCTTCTTAGGTCGATACGGAATTGAGCCCGCGTTTGTTCATTCGGCAATCTGTTTAGACGAAGGAAAGCGCGATTGGTGAGGCGGCGGCCTGAAAAAAGGAGTGAGATGGTGGACACGGTCTATCCACTCACGCATATGCGACGAAGGTTTGAGATTCCCAACGTCAAGATCGGGTTCTTGAGAGTTCCGTGCGAGCCCTACTCCCGGATAGTCGGCAACCCTTACCTTACCGGATTACAGAAGGGTTGCTCGTCGACCGCCAGAAATATCCGACAATCCTCAGCTGCGAGGGGTTTTGTTCATATCTCAGGGCCACGTCGCGCCGGAGCTTCGTATCCCTCGCGCGATGTACCTCGCCATCCCCCGGCCCCAATCGCCGCGATAATTTCGTACGGCCCCAGCGTGTTGCCCGTCGTCAGCCTCATTTCACACCATCCACGAGATACAACGTCGACAGCGCTCGATTATAGGAGTACGCGTAGGATTTGCCGTCCAATTTTGTTGATAAGACTGAAGCAGTTGTGTAGGTTCCAGCGATGGTCATTGGCCAGAGACTGCGAGAACTCCGCGAAGCGAAGAACCTCAGCCAAGGGGATATTGAAAAGCGGACGGGCCTGCTCCGCTGCTACACGTCCCGGGTCGAGAACGGCCACACCATTCCAGCAGTCGAGACGCTGGAGAAGTATGCGCGGGCGCTTGAAATTCCGCTCTACAAGCTCTTCTATGAAGGTAGCAAGCCGCAGAAGCCCAAGCTCCCAGTCGCTAAGTTCAAAGCTGAGTGGGGCGAGAAGGGGAAGGAGCGCGATGAGCTACGCAATTTCGCCAAACTATTCTCTCGGATGGACGAACGCCACCGCCAGATTCTGTTCAAGATGGCTCTGCAGATGGCAGCCGAAAGCACTGAATCGAGATCATTTTGTGTCTTGACGAACGACCTTCTTCCCAGTTTTCACTTCTAGGATTGGCAGCAGAGTCTGCGGCAAGGCTTTCCCTAGCTCAAACACCACCGCTTGTTTTGTCGTGCCTTGCGTGAACTCTAAAGTCAAGAAGTGATGCTTCGCCTTGACAAACAAACTGGCGATCCCACACGGCAAACACACCAACGCCACTCCGATGGAAGTGCCGATGCGCGTCGAAGGCTTATTCCCATATTCCATGTCTGTGATGGACGAATAAGGAATTGCAAAATTAGACTGTTTGTATTCGAAGCGAAGGTCCGTGTCTCCAGTGACCAGCGTTCCCCTTTCCGATTTGGGGATTTCTGTAATGGTTCCACCATCATATTGTGCCTGCTTTGAGCTTACCGCGCAGACTTGGAACGGCGTGAACAGGAGTGCCGCGCTCAGCACCACCGCCGCGAGAATCGCCTTCATGCTTTTCCTGGTCTTCATTTTTATTGCTCGTCGTCGTAACTCGCAAGAACCATCGTAGTGGATTCTAGCGGAACAAACAGTGACGTGGAACAGTCTCTAGGGGGTTTCGAACTGAATCAGTAACGTACTCGGCAACTAGCATGATTCCGCCAAGTAAACATAAAGCCGGATTAGCAGCGGGGACAGAACGACTGGACCTACTCGTATCTCAGGGCGACCATCGGATCGACGCGCATCGCCCGGCGCGCCGGAATGTAGCAGGCGAGCAGCGCGACGACGCTAAGCAGAATCGTCACAGCCGCAAAAGTTGCCGGGTCTGTCGGCTTGACTTCAAAGAGCAGGCTGATCATCAAACGCGTGAGCGCGAGCGCGCCCAATACTCCGATGACAATCCCTGCAAATGCGAGCTTCGCTCCGTCGCCCACGATGAGACGCAGCACGTCGCGCCTCTGCGCGCCGAGGGCCATGCGTACGCCGATCTCATGCGTGCGCTGGCTGACGCCATAAGCCATCAGCCCGTAAATTCCCACCGAGGCGAGAATCAGCGCGAGCGCGGCGAACACTCCGAGGAGCAGCAGGTTGAACCTCTGCTGCGCCAGCGAAACAGACATCAGGTCGTCCATGGACTGCACGTCGCTTACGGGAATCAGGCTGTCCATGCTCCAGACCTGCTTTTTCACTTCTTCGACCAGTCCGGCGGACGCGCTCCCCGTCCGGATCGCCAGCGTCATGAAGTACCGCCACGCCTCGTCGTTTTGCGCAAATGGGGTGTACACCGCGGGATCTGTCGGTTGGTTCAGTCCCGAATGTTTCACGTCGGCAACCACCCCGACAATCGTCATCCACTGATGCGGCTCGTTTGTTCTTGCCCAGTCGATGCGGCTGCCGAGTGGACTCTTACCCGGGAAGAACTCCTTCACGAATTCCTCGTTGACGATCGCCACCAGCGGCTCACCTTCGCGATCCCTGGGTGTGAAGTCGCGCCCCGTACGAATCGGGATTTGCATCACGCGAAAGTAATCGCCCATCACCGAGAGGGTTTGCACTTCGGGTTCAGCGCCCACGGGAACCGGCGGACGCCCGTCGAAGACTATTCGGTGGCCGACATAATTCCCGCCGAGAGGAATATCCGTGATCATCGCGGCTTCGACACCCGGCAAGGAATTGAGCCTCGCGAGCAATTCGCGACGGAACTGTGTTTGCATCGGGATCTCTGCATACCGCGTGGCCGGCAAATCCAGATACATCGTCATCACGTTCGCTGGATTGAATCCCGGATTCACTGAACGCAGCCGCGAGAATCCTTTGATCAACAATCCCGCGCCCACAAGGAGCACCAGCGCGAGCGCGAATTCCGCCGTGACCAGCAGCTTGCGTAACGAATGGCCCGAAGGGCCAGCCGTTGCGCTGCGTCCGCCTTCCTTGAGCGATTCCGAAACGTCCGCTCGCGCCGCCGACCATGCCGGCGCAAATCCGAAGACCACGCCGGTCAGCATTGAGACGCCGAACACGAACAAAAGCACCTTTGCATCCATTTGGATCCCGTTGAAGCGCTCGAGCGCCGCGGGCTTCAGCGACAAGAGAAGACTGGTGCCCCATTTCGCGAGCAGCAGTCCGGCAACGCCGCCGATGACCGCCAGTAGCCCGCTCTCCGTTAGCGCCTGGCGAATCAGCCGGCTCCTTCGTGCGCCCAGCGCGGCGCGAATCACCAGCTCATGCCGCCGGGCGGCGGCGCGAGCCATCAGCAAGCCCGCGAAATTCGCGCAGGCAATTAGCAACACCAATCCCACGGCTCCGAACAGCACGAGCAGTGCCGGGCGAATGTCGCCGACCAGCAATTGGTGCAGTGGCATGAGCAAGGTCTTCCGTCCCCGCTCATCATCGGGATATTGCTCCGCGAGCTGGTGGTCAATCGCGGACATGTCCGCCTGCGCCTGCGCAAGTGTCACGCCGGGCTTCAATCGCCAGTAGGCGTGCATGAAATGCACGTCCCGCTCAACGGCCGCCCCCGCATCAGCCACCCACAGGGAAACGAAAACATCGGCGCGCTCCCGGGGCAATTGGAAACTCGCGGGCATCACGCCAATCACCGTGTAACTGTTCCCGCTCAACGTGACTGTCTTCCCCAGCGCATGAGGGTTGCTGTTTAGAAAGTTTTGCCAGAATTGGTAGCTCGCCACAATGTTTCGCGGGCCGCCTTTCACATCTTCTTCAGGTGAGATGATGCGTCCGAGCATCGGCGAAACGCCGAGCATCTCCAGAAACCCCGCATTGACGCGCCCCGCATGAATTTGCACGGGTTCGGCCGCGCCCGTGAGGTCCATTGCCATCACGTTGATGCCACCGCCCTGCCAGAACGAATGATTCTGGCGCTGAATCTCAATCAAGTTTTGTAGAGAATCGTTTGGCCGCATCGCAATGAGCTGCTGCGGCTTGGGGTAAGGAAGCGGACTCAGAAGCACGGCGTCAATCACGGAAAAAATCGCGGTGTTGGCACCAATGCCGAGGGCGAGAGTGAGGACTGCAACCGCAGTGAACCCCGGCGATTTGCGCAACATGCGAACGGCGTAACACAAGTCCTGCCAGACAGAATCAAGAAACATCTGCGCGTCGGCGGCGGTCACGCGTTCCTTCAAGGCGGCTCGATTGCCGAAGCGCAGAAGCGCATCGCGTCGCGCCTCTTCCGGCGACATCCCGGCAGCAATATTGTCCGCCGTTCTCATTTCGACGTGCGAACGCAGTTCCGCTTCGATCTCTTGGTCCAGCTTCGAACGCTGAAATGAATTAGTGATCCGGCGAAGAATGGACATGACTCACCCCTGCGCGTAACGCAACACCGCACGCACGCCTTTCACTAGCTGTTCGAAGCTTTCTTCGGCCTTGCGCAATTCCTTTTGGCCCGCAGCCGTCATTCGGTAGTATTTCGCTTTTCGATTCGTGTCCGTCAGCTTCCACTCCGAGCGAATCCATCCGCTCTGCTCCATCCGGTGCAACGCGGGATAGAGCGAACCCTCCTCAACCGACAATAGCTCGTCCGACGCCCGCTGGATGTGCAGCACGATTCCGTAACCATGCAGCTCCCCCAGTTGCGAAAGGGTTTTCAGTATCAGCAGGTCCAAACTTCCCTGAAGATCGTTTTTCGCCATTCTCCGGCACCCCTAGACAACTCAGCCTTCAGACAATAACCCTAGAATTCTAGGGGTGTCAAGGGACATCGTAGTGAGGTGCTAAGGGATGCCGGTCCACCGCCACTCAGAGCCGCAAACCGCGAGTTGTCCCCAAGGCGCGTCGGGGATGCGGCGCGCCCTAAGATTGAATCCCTAGCCGTCCTCCCTCTCAAAAACCTGTCGGCAGATCCAACGCAGGAATACCTCGCTGACGGAATGACCGAGGCTCTGATTGGGCGACTCTCCGGCATCCACGATCTGCGCGTTATTTCTCACACGTCGGTGATGCGCTTCAAGAATCCGCAACTCTCCGTGCCACAGATTGCCAAAGTGCTCGGTGTGGATGTCATTGTCGAAGGTTCCGTGACGCGCGAAGGCAATCGGATTCGCGTCACCGCCCAGTTGATTCGCGCCGCAACCGACGAGCACTTCTGGTCGGAAACCTACGACCGCGAGCTTAGCGACGCCCTTGCGTTGCAGAGCGGGTTGGCCGAATCCATTGCGGAAAAAGTTGAAGTCACCGTCACCGGAGAGGAGCGCGAAAGGCTTACCGCAGCGCGTTCCGTCGCACCTGAAGTCTACGACAGCTACCTCCAGGGTTGGTACGCATTGAACAAAAGCGACAAATCGGCAGGGCTTACGCCATGCAGGGCGACACTGCCAGAGCCAAAGCGGCGTATCAGGACTTCTTAACGCTCTGGAAAGACGCCGACCCTGACATCCCCATTTTTCAGCAAGCCAAAGCGGAGTACGCAAGGCTGAAATAGCTGTGCATCAAAACGGAAGTGCGATACTTGGCCGATCACGGGCAAATGAGAAGTAATCCAATGGGACGCAGAGTCGTATCCATCGTGCTGGTCGGAAAGGATAAAAAGGTGTTGTGGTCAGTGCCGCCGCAAAACTAAAGGGCTGGTCTAGCTCACGGCCTTCTTCGCTCCGGCCCTAACCTTGGCCCATCGCCGCTGGGCAGCTTTGGAAATCTTCTTCCTAGCCGCCGCTGACAGGACTCGCTTGGTGGCGCTGTTCAGACCGTCACTGGTCGAGCGCCCTAGTGCCTGCGCTGCGGCTTTCACCCCGTCCAACTGGTGCTGTAACCTACCCAACTGCTTTTCGAGTTTTCGCTCTTCGCGTTTGATTGCCGCCAGAAGGTTCATCCAAATGCCTCCGAAGGGAATCTATCATCGATTCTAAAGCGAAGTCCATGCGCGGCAGCCCTGCTCCGAAAACGGCGAGCGAGATCGCTTGAGGTTGGAGGCGGCGTAGCGTCGGCGTCGGAAGGAAGCGACCGTTTAACTTCCGGATCGCTCTATAAAGGAAGAAGTCAAGAAAAAAACCTCCCCCAGCGCGAATTTTTCTTTCTTCGCAGCCCACTGAAATGAACGAGAGCTGTTCTGAACCTGCCGCCCATGTGTTCGGCTGCGGGGCGTTCGCCCCGCGGTTTGGGTTTCCTCTAGCAGCGGTTCTCATCGCTTCCATTCGCGACGGGCCTGAGTTCCGAAACCAGCAAGCAGAACGGTGGTCAGGTGCCAACCATGGTTCTGATATGGAATGACCTGTCAACTACGAGCAACTATTTTCTTCTTCCTTCTTTTCCCTTTTAGGAGGCCGCGTAAGTCGTGGTCGAGGTAGTTTTCGCGACGGTTGATCACTCTGATATTCGCGGGTCGAAACCGCATAATCGTGATCCGTCGGGAGCTGCCTCGGACTATCGGCGCGGGTTCGGCCCGAAGACCTACCGCATAGAACCATCGAGGATTCTCCTTTCCGTGTACCACCTCGACCACTACTCACGCTGCCTCCTTTGACCTTTTCATTTCAGCGTAAATCCACTCTAAGCAGCTCGCTGCAGGGACTCCTTCTGCGTTGTTTCTGCTTTTATGCCGATGGCCCAGATAAAACCTAGCAACTCGCGTCCGATCGCCGTGACCACCACTCCCTTGTTCTTGCCTTTGGCCAGCAACTTCCGATAGCGCTGATGTAACCGCTGTTGCGCTTTCCAAGCGATCTCTTTGACCTCTTCGCTGACATGCTCTTGCCGCTTGCGCAAGGTTCTTTCCACGGCCGGTCGGTGTCGGTAGGCCCAGGCAGCCTCCACCACTACCCGCCGTAGGTGCGCATTTCCCGTCTTAGTGATCTGCCCTCGTCGCGTGCGCTCTCCGCTCGAGTCTTCACTGGCTACGATTCCTCCGTAAGCCATTAACTGCTTTGCTCCTGCAAACCGGGACAGCTCACCCAATTCGGCGACGACGGTCACCGCCGAAACCTGCGCGATTCCTCGTAGCGCCTGTAATGCCTCGATCACGGCGCGCATCTGGGGCGGCGCCAACTTCACGGCTTCTTCAATGGCACCATCGAGCCGCGCGATACGTGCTCCTGCGTGTTCTACTTCGTGGAGGTAATCCAGCAACGTGGCTTCCTGAGCCAGCTGCTCGAAATGTACTTCCCGTTTCACCCATTCCAGGTACTTCACCGTCCAAGGCTTTACTCCCATCGGCGGTCGTCGGCCATGCCGCAACAGAAATTTATTCAACCGATGTCGGGCTCGAAGTTGATCCTTCTTGGCCGCTTCTCGGGCGCGCACCAGATCTCGCAACGCTTCGTGAGCCGCATCCGGCACCCACACCGGCGTGAGCTCTCCTGCACGATAATTCCGTGCCAGTTTCAACGCATCCCGCCGATCCGTTTTCACGCGATCCCCGGCCTTCACCGGCACCAAGGTGGGCGCCACCACTTCACACTTGGCTCCCATCCGGGTCAGTTGCCAGTACAGCGCGTATCCTGTCGGACCGGCCTCATAACAAAACCGCAGATCTTCCGCCGCTCCTAGTTTCCTTACCAGCTTCCGAACCGAATCCTCACGATTCGGAATTACCCCCAGCGACCTTACCTCTCCGTCCTGCTCCGCTACCGCTACGGCAATCGTCTCAGCATGGACATCCAAACCGACAAACTTTATTCTCTTCATCGACCGGCTCCTTTCGCTTGTGGCTCTGTACTGCAGATCTTCCGATTCGCAGCATAACCCACGCCTGCGAATCGGAGCCGGTCATTCCATTCTGACTATCTGAGACTCGTGGCCTATAGCTTTTTCGGGTTGTCCGAGAGGGCCTAGGGTCGACAGGGAGACTGCGCGACCGAGGCAACCGCGCCTAGCAATCCGGCTGAGACTCGCTCTCGAACCCGAGTGTCTCGAGAACCCGACGGCCATCGCCAGAAAAGGATTCCCAGGATGGAGCGGTTCCATCAGAGACACTCAAGCTGTTTGTGGTTTCAGATATTGGGCGTCGAAGTTCGCTCCTTTCTTCCAGACATGGAGGGTGATCGCAGCAATCTTCCTGGCCAGGGTCAGGCGGGCCATCTCCGGTCTCATGCCCTTGGTCAGCAAAGCGGCGTAGAACTCCTGGAACGGGCCAGGCTTGCTCGAGGCGATGATGGCCGCACTCTTAAACAGGTTCTTCAGATCGTGATTGTGGTTTTCGTTCAGCCCGCGAATCGAGGCGGGCTTGCGAGCCCTACGGAGCTGCCCTTCGACTGAGCGGTGATCGGCACTGCTGCGCGTCTCGATGCCGAAACCACTGTACGTCCAGAGCTGCCGCTTGGTGCGGAAGCGATGCGGAGTTTGCAGGATGCCCATCAGCATGGCCGCCCGGATGGGACCGATCGAAGGGATCTGGCAGAGCAGCTTCCACGCCTCGTGCTTCTTGCTCTCCTGCAACAACTCCCGCCGTACTTGCTGGCGCAGGGCCCTTAGCGCATCGAGTTGTTGGTAGTAAAACTCGGCGCGGCGATGCACACCCGGCTCGGTGATCTTCCCCAGCCACTCCGCACGATGGCGCAGTCCATAGACTTGCTGGCCGGTGCAAGGAATAGCCCAGCTGTGATAGATGGCTTTCACCCGCGACATGACCCGGGTGAGATCTTTCGTGACCGTCGAATGGCTGCGTACCAGTTCCTTCACGGCTCGGAGGCCATGTTCCCCGTGATAGACCGGTTGGAGCTTGTTCAGGTACAACAGCTCGGCCAACTTCTGCGCATCGATGCGATCACTCTTGTTGCCATCCTTCAACAAGGCATTCCGGCGTGGATTGCACACCACGATTCTCGTGACATGCGGCCTCAGTAGGTCGTACAACCAAGCCGCCCAGGTTCCCTCTTCAAAAGTGGCGTGCAAGTCTCCGCGCAATCCATCCACAAACTGGAGAATCATGCTCGCTTTCGTTCCGAGGACGCATTCCATCACCACTTTGCCGGCAGAATTCATGACCGCAATCGAAACGCTTTCCTTGTGAACGTCCATCCCGATATACTTCGTGCCATCCATTTGAGGGTGCTCCTTTCTGTAGGTGATTGAGGTGAACGCTCAAAACCTACTCCAAAAGGGGCGCCCTTTTATATTGCGTCGGCAATTCGGGAGTCAGATCCGGGACTATTTGATTTTGATTTGGCGGGAACCGCTGATGAGAATATCGACCAGTCTTTTCGCACTCTGCTGCCAGTCGGGGCTGGTGGCGACGTTGGCGACACCGACAAGAGCGCGAAGCAGGTCGATGGGGTCGAGATCTTTGCGGATGTCGCCGCTCTTGATCGCACGCTTCACAAGCGCGCGAAGCGCTTCGTGGACCTGCGCGTAGGAAGCTTCGAACACCTTCTTGGGATCGCCGACCAGCGTATTCACTGCAGGGGCGATCAGCTGTTTGGTTGCGATACCGTCAACGAACAGCAGGAGCCAGGCGCGCAATGCTTCGATCGGTGGCATGGTGTGAGCCAACTTCTGTTCCCCCGCGGCCAGCTTTTCCAACTCAGAGCGATAAACGGCATGCAGGAGTGCCTCGCGCGTCGGGAAGTGGCGATACAAAGTTCCCGGTCCAACGCCTACCCGCTTGGCGATCTCGTCAAGACTGGCGGTTGCGCCGTGCCGGGCAAACGCTTCCTTCGCTATTTCGAGAATTCGTTCGCGATTGCGCTGCGCATCCGCGCGCGGCTTTCGCTGGACCGGTTTTGAGCGTTTTGGGGGCATGATTAAAATACTTGCAACCGGAGACAGGCTCCGGTTATCTTATGTAGTGCGGAGACACTCTCCGTTTTATTCGAACTGCGGCGGCTTGTCAATGCCGATCTCCGGGCGCAATCCGGGCGAGCCGCCCGAAGGAGAAAAAATATGAATATGGTGGATGTGTTTGGAGCGACTTCGACGACGGACGAGGTTTTGTCCGGCGTGAATCTGCAGGGTAAACGAATCCTCGTGACGGGAGTTTCAGCCGGTCTAGGCGTGGAGACGGCACGATCGCTGGCTGCGCATGGTGCAGTCGTGGTGGGTGCCGCGCGCGACTTGAAAAAGGCGCAAGCCGCGACGACACAGGTACGAAGAGATGCTGCGGCCAACGGCGGGAGCCTCGAGCTGGTTGCACTTGATCTCGGTAGCCTCAAAGGCGTGCGTGAATGTGCAGATGAGCTGCTGGCGAAGGGGCGGTTCTTCGACGTGGTCATCGCCAACGCGGGTGTTATGGCCACTCCATTTGGCCACACGGTGGATGGGTTTGAGACGCAGTTTGGCACCAATCATCTCGGCCACTTTGTCCTGGTCAACCACATTGCGCCGCTTCTGCGCAAAGGCAGCAGGCTGATCAACCTGTCTTCCGCAGGCCACCGTTTTTCCAACGTAGACCTCGATGATCCCAATTTTGAGCGAACTCCGTATGATCCCTTTTTGGCGTACGGCAGATCGAAGACCGCGAACATTCTTTTCGCCGTCGCGTTTGACCGGCGCCACCGTGGACGCGGCGTGCGTGCCGCCGCTGTGCATCCGGGAGTGATTCAAACCGAGCTTGGGCGCCATATGGATCCGGCCCGCATTCAGGCAATGATCGAGCAAATCAGTAAAGAAGGCGCTGCGGGGGGTAAGGAACCCTTCCAATGGAAGACGGTTTCTCAAGGTGCCGCACCATCGGTGTGGGCGGCGGTGGTCGCTGCGGCAGAAGATATCGGTGGCAAATATTGCGAGAACTGCCATGTCGGCGAGGTCGTGGCGGACTCCGCGACGATCAGCGCCGTCAGCGAAGGCGTGCGCGGCTATGCGCTCGATCCAAACAACGCCGAAGCGCTGTGGAAGAAAAGCGAAGAAATGGTCGGAGAATCTTTCTAGCCCTTCGTATGTCGTACGCAAGAAAATCAAAAAAGCGGATCAAGAAAAGGGAGAAACACAATGACAGAACAGACGAAACTGGGCGGCACATTCACTCTTTCCGGCACCACAACCGGCCTCCGCCGAATGGGCTACGGCGCGATGCAACTCGCGGGGCCGGAAGTCTGGGGACCGCCGCGGGACGCTGACGCTGCAATTGCGGTTCTGCGAGAAGCGGTCGCGGTTGGGGTGAACCACATCGATACCAGCGACTATTACGGCCCGCATGTTACGAATCAAACTATCAAAAAGGCCCTTCATCCGTATCCGAACGGCCTGGTCATCGTTACCAAGTTGGGCGCGCGGCGTGGTTCCGACAAATCGTGGATTCCGGCGCTTTCGCGCGAGGAGCTGATCAACGGCGTTCACGACAATCTTCGGAATCTTGGCGTCGATGCGCTCGACGTGGTCAACCTTCGAGTTGGCGGAATGATGGAGCCATCGGAAGGATCCATCGAAGAACCCTTGAGCGTGCTTGTCGAGTTGAAGGGTCAAGGATTGATTCGTCACATCGGCGTCAGCAACTTCACCCCGCGGCAATTCCGGGAAGCTCAGAAAATGACGGAGGTCGTTTGTGTCCAAAACTTCTACAACGTGGCAAACCGGCGTGACGATGCTTTTATCGACGCTCTCGCGCAGCAAGGCATCGCATACGTACCGTTTTTCCCGCTGGGAGGGTTCACGCCGTTGCAATCGTCGGTGCTCGATCGGGTAGCGGCATCCGTGCAGGCGAGTCCGATGCAAGTCGCGCTTGCCTGGCTGCTTCAGCGTTCTCCGAACATTTTGCTGATCCCGGGCACCTCTTCGATAAACCATCTTCGAGACAATCTCGCTGCCGCGACGCTGGAAATCCCTTCGGATTTCGTCGGCGAGCTCAACGCAATCGCCGAAAAAGAGCGCGCGGCGGCCCAGCCGGCGCACTGATTCTGTGTGCCAATAACCTTACGCAAAAGGAGCTTTTATGAAGATCTTTGTTACGGGAGCTACAGGTTTTATCGGTTCAGCGGTTGTAAGGGAGTTGATTGGAGCGGGGCATCAGGTGCTTGGACTGGCGCGCTCGGATGGGGGCGCCAAGTCTCTGATCGCCGCCGGCGCCGAGGTACAGCGAGGTGATCTGGAAGATCTGGAAAGCTTGCGGAGCGGAGCGGCGGCAGCGGACGGCGTGATTCACACAGCCTTTGTTCACGACTTCTCGAAGTTCAAGGAAAACTGCGAAATCGATCGGCGCGCCATCGGAACGCTCGGCGCAATGCTCGCCGGTTCGGATCGCCCGTTGATCGTCACCTCCGGGCTCGCGCTTGTGGCGAACGGTCGGTTGGCGACCGAGGACGATCCGCCTGCTCCTGTGTCCGATTCGTATCCTCGCGCGTCGGAAGAGGCGGCAGCATCGGTCGCGGCGCGTGGCGTGCGCGTGTCGGTGGTTCGACTTCCCCAGGTTCACGATACGAAGAAGCAGGGACTTGTGACCTATGCCATTGCCGTGGCTCGCGAGAAGGGCGTGTCGGCGTACGTCGGCGATGGCATGAATCGATGGGCGGCGGTACATCGGCTTGATGCTGCCCGTCTCTACCGGCTGGTGCTTGAGAACGGTTCCGTGGGAGGCAGATATCATGCTGTTTCCGAGGAGGGCGTCCTGGTGCGGGACATCGCTGAAGCAATCGGCCGTGGTCTGAATGTGCCGGTGGTCAGCAAATCTCGTGAGGAGGCCGTGGAGCATTTTGGGTGGCTGGCAGGCTTCATGGAGCTCGACTTGGTGGCTTCAAGCGCGCAAACGCAGCAGCGCCTTGGCTGGCATCCTGGGCAGACCTCGCTGCTCGATGACCTGGAACACGCGTCTTATTTCCCGACGCAATCACGTTCATTGGAGAAGACGGCCTGAAGGAGTGATGATTCATAAGCCTTCGATGGTTCACACGAGCTGAAAGAGCACGACGCTCTTTCGGCCCGCGTGGTGTTAGAATGCGCGGCCAGTCTTGCGTTGCCGGAGGATTGGACGAATGCCCTGGCTCGCCGCGCCGCTGTGGCCGCAATCTCTTTCCCTTCCGCATTTCTTCGTGCTCACCACTCTGATTTGGCCGCAGCCGCTGCGCCCAGCGCATTCGCTGGGGCTCTCCGCGCTGGTCGCCGCGATTCCGCTGATTGTGGTGCTGGTGCTGATGGGCGGGCTGCGCAAGAGCGGACTGCTTTCGTCGGCGTGCGGGCTGGCTACGGCCGGCGCGCTGGCGATTTTTGTGTGGCGCATGCCGGTGACGCTGGCGGGCTGGAGCGTGATTTACGGCGTCATCTACGCGCTGTGGTCGATCATGTGGATCGTGTTCGCGGCGCTGTGGCTTTACAACCTGACGGTGGCGACGGGAAATTTTGATTTGCTGCGGCGGTGGATGGAGCACCATGCCTCCGGAGATCCGTGCATTCAAGCGATTCTGGTCGCGTTTTGCCTGGGCGCACTGATTGAAGGCACCGCGGGATTTGGAGCGCCGGTGGCGATCACCGCGTTTTTGCTGGTGGGTTTGGGATTCACGCCGCGGCGCGCGATTCTGCTTTCGCTGATCGCGGACACGGCGCCGGTGGCGTTCGGCGCGCTGGGCATTCCGATTGTGGCGCTCGCGGGAGTGACGGGGCTCGACCTGATGAAACTTTCCGCGATGGAGGGACGGCAACTGCCGTTCCTGTCGGCGATTTTGCCGGCGTATCTGGTGTGGATTGTGGCGCGCGGGAAGGGCCTGAAGCGCGTGTGGCCGGCGGTGGTGGTTTCCGGCGTAAGTTTTGCGCTGGCGCAATTTTTTGTATCGAATTATTGGGGGCCGTGGGCCGCGGACATTATCGCGGCGCTGGCGTCGATTGCGACGCTGGTGATTTTTCTGCGCTTCTGGAAGCCGCGCGGAGCAGCGGATTCCGCCGCGGCGGCGGTCGGTGAGGCTGTTGGTGCGCCGATCTCCGCAGCGCATTCATTCGCGGCATGGTTGCCATGGATTCTGCTTTCGGCGGTGATGGTGTTCTGGTCCTACGCCAAACTTTTTCAAAAAGGGCAAATCACGTTTGCGATTCCGCATTTGCACAACGCGATTCTGATCACGCTGTACAACAAGCCCTACGCGGCGAAGTACGCGTTTCAGCCGCTGGCGACGGGAACGGCGGCGGTGTTCGCGACGATGCTGACGGCGATTTGCCTGCGGGTGATGCCGAGAGTGGTGGCCGAGACCGGCTGGAAAACGCTGCGGCAACTGCGCCTGCCGGGGCTGACGGTGCTGGTGATTGTGGCGCTGGCGTATCTCTATAATTATTCGGGAATGGCGTACACGCTGGGGGCCGCGGCGGCGAGCGCGGGCGCGTTTTTTCCGGTGCTGAGCAGCTACCTGGGATGGGTGGCGTGCTTTTTGAGCGGCAGCGACACGGCGAGCAATCTGCTGTTCGGGAATTTGCAAGTGGCCGCGGCGCACCAACTGCATTTGAATCCGCTGCTGCTGGCGGCGACGAATTCGTCGGGCGCGATCACCGGGAAAATGATTTCGCCGCAGAATATTTGCGTGGGCGTGACGACGGTGGGGCTGATCGGCGAAGAGGGGAAAGTGCTGCGTTCGACTTTCTGGCACAGCATTTTTTTGGCGGCGCTGATTGCGTTGCTGGCGCTGGCGCAAGCGCATTGGCTGGCGTGGATGGTGCCGTAAGTCGGGCCAGGCAAAGCGCGCTCACGAGCAAGAAAATTCAAACTGAAAGCTGACCTACGGCCTTTCATCGAGTGCGCTGGCGCTCAGCGCGGCGCAGCCGTACACTGTTGGTGCCCACTCGAGCAAAATTCATTCATCAGGAGGACACAATGGCACGCAAAGCAACGGCGGTTTGGAACGGTTCGCTGAAGGAAGGGAAAGGGAATATTTCGACGGAGAGCGGGGCGCTGTCGAAGGCCCCCTATTCGTTCAAAACGCGATTTGAAAATGAGCGCGGGACGAATCCCGAGGAGCTGATCGCCGCGGCGCACGCGGGGTGTTTTACGATGGCGCTTTCGGCGCAACTGGGAAGCGCGGGAATTACGGCGGAGAGTTTGGAAACGACGGCGGCGGTGACACTGGAAAAAGTGGCCGACGGTTTCGCGATCACGAAGGTTCATCTGGACGTGACCGGGCGAATTCCGAATGGCGACGAGGCGGCGTTCCAGAAAGCGGCGGAAGCGGCGAAGGCGGGATGTCCGGTGTCGAAGCTACTGAAGGCGGAGATCACCATGAGCGCGAAATTGGCGACGCAGAAGGCGACGGGGGCGTAGCTTTTCCGGCCACGCGACAATTCTGCTAGGGAAGAAGCTTTTCGTACTGGACAAAACCAGTGCGCCGGGCGATGCGGTCGTAGAGGAGCATAGCGTTTTTGTTGGTTTCGTGAGTAAGCCAGTAGACCTTGGCGCAGCCGGCGACGCGCGCGGCGGCGCAAACGTGTTCGATTAATTTGCGGCCGATGCCGCTGCCGCGATGGTCCTGCGTGACAAACAAATCCTGCAGATAGCAGTAATTTCCGACCGTCCAACAAGAGCGATGGTAGAGCCAGTGGACCATGCCGACGGCGCGGTCTCCGGCGAGGGCGACGGCGCCGAAGACGGGCTCGCGCGGATCAAGAATGCGCGACCAGGTGACGCGCGTGATTTCGGCGGAAATGTCTGATTCATAGAATTGCTGATAGGCGCGCCAGAGCGGGAGCCAGGCGTCGTGGTCCACCGCTAAGAGGTCGCGCACGGTGAGGTTGTCGGCCATTTGGACGTGCTCCTTGGGAATCGCCCGGTTCGTCTCGTCGGTGGCGAGATTACCAAAGTTTTGCAGCTAGAGGGAATGCTGTGAGCCAAAGGGAGGTGTGTCGCTTAGGTAAGTCATGTGTTATGTGTTTGATGGACTGGCATGGGAATTGCTTTCCACTCAGAGGCGGCGGACTAGCGTCACAGAAACTGCCCTTTCAATCCCAGCCGCCGCCGAGAGTTTGGAGAAAAGCGCGTGGAGCAGGAACTTCGGTCGCAACAGGCAGCAGGGGGCGCGTGGGTGGCGGCGCGGTCGATTGACCGGCGGCGCGCGCGGCGCGTGAACGTGGCGGTGCCGGCGCGGATTCGTCCGTATTATCAGAGCGCGGAGCTTGCGGAAGAGTTGCTGACGGCGACGAATCTGTCGCGGGACGGATTTTATTTCGTTGCGCGCCATTCGCGCTATCGCGCGGACATGAATTTGTACGTGGCGTGCCCGGCGGGACATTCGCAGACGGTGACGGATTCAGAGTGCGCGCGGGTAGTGCGCGTGGACGCGCTGGGCGGCGGCACGTGGGGAGTGGCGGTCACGTTTCTGCGGCGCGCTTGTTTGTATCATGGCAGCGAGATTTCATCGCGGAAGTGAGGTCCGGAATATGAAGATGAAAATGGGGTTGATTGCGGGTTCGCTTTTCTTTTTTGCGGCATCCGCGCATGCACAGGCGCGCCCGAACCAATTGACGTCCGGCGGCGGCGGGGGAGTCGGAGACGTGGGCGGAGGCGCGATGTCCTTCTCGTTGCCGGTTATCGACAGGGCCCACGAGCATTACACTTACATCTACGAGCAAGGATCGAACGAAACGTACGTTCCCACGCGATTTGTCTCGTATGACGCGGCTCTGAAATTGGGCGAGGCGGCGTTGGCGTATCGCCCCAAGACGATTGCGGAAGTGGCGGCGGAGTACCGCGCGGAAAAGAAGCAAGCCAAGTAAGCAACGCGCTCGCTGAGCAATCGGTGAACCGGCGAACCCTCCTGCAACAGATCAACTTGCGCATTGCCGGCAGGATTTGGCGAATTCGGATCTACGATTTGCCGAGGGGAAGAAGCGCAAGCTCCTGATCGGCTTCATCGGCAGCGCTGCTGTCGGGGTACTCCGTTTTAACTTCCAGATAAAACTTGGCGGCCTGCGCGGGATTGGATTGGCGGTAGTGTCCCGCGAGGGCGAGAAGGACGATGGGCTTGGGCGCGAGCACGGAGGGATGGGCCAGAAGCTCGTTGTAGAGCTGAACGGCCTGATCGGGCTTTCCCGTCTGATCGTAAATCCCGGCGAGTTCGAAGCGGGCCATGGCGGCGAAATCAGGATCGGGGCCGTTCTCCATTTCCGTCAGATCGCGGATGGCCTGGGGATTCTGGCTCAAGTGCTCTTCGCATAGCGCGGAATAGTATTTGGAGAGCTGGCCGGGGCGGGTGCGCGGATATTGCTGGGTCACGGCTTGGAATTTCTTCAGGGCGTCCTGGAATTTCTTCGAGGCATCGGAATAGGTGATTTGGTTCGGTTCCGGTGGCTGGCCCGGGGCCACGACGAGGGCCTGATAAACCTGCATGGCGTCGTTGAATCCGGCTTCAGCCTTCACGGATTGGCGCTGGGCATAAAAGCGCCAGCCAAAAATAGCGGAAGCAACAATGGCCGCGGCGACGACGACGTAAATCAGGGCGGTGCGGTGGGAGAGAACCGCCTCGGCGCCGTGAGAAAGCGCCTCCTGCACCTGATCTGTCTTCAACTCGTGACGAGAGATGTGTTTGGCCACGCTGCACTTCTCCAAGGAAAACGGGAACCTTAATGCTAACACAAAAACACACTTAACCCTTATGACGCGGAGAGGAATTTCGGAGTGAGTTCCGCCTCGACTGCACCCAAAGCAAAAAGGGCTTAGGCCGCGGTTACGCTTTCGGCCTGCAAGCCTTTCGGGCCTTGTTTGACTTCAAATTCCACCAATTGGCCTTCGTTCAGGGATTTGTAGCCCTCCGCCTGAATGGCCGAAAAGTGGACGAAGACGTCTTCGCCCGATTGCCTCTGAATGAACCCGTAGCCCTTCGCTGCATTAAACCACTTCACGACACCCTGTTCTCGGGCCAACTCTTCACCTCTTCGTGTTTGAAATGCGAAGCGCCTGCCGTTTGCGAACCGACCGCGCCACGAAAGACGCGGAATCGTGCGCCCGGAAAGCCACCTAGCCGCGGGATTCTAACCACAAAAACAAGCGGTGTCCAGAGAGGGCGTGGGGCGGTAATGGTTTGAATTTTGACTCTTTGTGTCACGATCAAGAAAATTCAAACTGATGACCCGCTACCCACGGGGGCGGCGGAATGGGCTGGGCGCGGAGGTGCCAAACGCGAGGCGGGGAACAATTGCGGGAGATGCGGCGTATGGTCGTCTATGACACATTTGGAACGAAGGATGGGCGCGGCGGAGTGTTTGATACTGATAGGAGCGAGCGTTTTCATCCTGGTGCTGGCGATCTCCGCGTGGTGGGAAGCGGACATAGGCTGGCTTCACTTCTTTCAGGCGTGGATGTACGCGGCCACGATGGCGCTCGGTTTGCGCCGCAATCGCTGGGGATATTTCATCGGAATATCCGCAGCCGGTTTGTGGGACTACGCAAACATCTTCGCGACAAGCTTTTCCTGGAATGGTCTGCAGCAACTGGCTCAGTGATTCACACCGGCAATCTGGCGCGGCCGGATCTTTTGATTGCTGTTCCGGCGTGGTTTTCGAATTTGCTGGTGATTATCGGCTGCGTTTGGGCCTATTCGCGTCTGGAGGAAAAGCACGCGAGCGACGCGGTTAAATTTCTGGTGTGCTTCGTGCTGACGACGGGATTCTTTGCGGCGGACATGGCCATTTTCCAGCCGCGCTACCTCGGACTATTTCCCCGGATGGTGCATCCGCACTTGCCGTTTTGAGATTGCGAAAATTAGGGATGGGGATTAGCGGCCGTCGTGCGGCTTGGAGGCAGGGAAGCGTTTGCTCATGATGAGCTCGGTGCCGCCACCGGGGCCGCGCTGAATGTCGAATTCGTCCATGAAGGCGCGCATGAGAAAGATGCCGCGGCCGGAGGTGCGCAGGAGATTCTCTTCGGCGAGAGGGTCGGGAACGTCGGCCAGGCTGAAGTTTTTGCCTTCGTCGAGGACATGAACGACGAGCTTGCGCTCTTCGAGCTCGATGGTCATGACGATTTTCCGGCCGCGCTCCTGGCGATTGCCGTAACTGTAGGCGTTGATGACCGCTTCGCGGACGGACATTCCGATTTTGTGGCAATTGTCCTCGTCGAAGCCGGATTCGCCGGCGACACGCAGGACAATTTCCTCGGCGAGATCGACGCTATCGAGCAGCGTCTCGAGCGTGACTTCAATGCGCTGAGCGTTCTTGGCCATCCGTCCCGTGTGCTGAAACAGAAGCGCGCAATCCTTGCACGGCCCCCATCGCAAGTCAACTGGAGGCTCGCGGCAATTTATCGTAGAGTGAGTCTGGTGGGAGGCGCCATAGGAGGAGGGTACACTACGTCCAGTACGTGCGGTCCGAGGTGCGGTATTGCATGGCTTCGCTGAGATGGCGGGGCAGGATGGCCGCGGCGGCGTCGAGGTCGGGGATGGTGTCGGCGGGAGCGAGATTGACGGTGACGGCCTGGTGGCCGGGATAATCGAAGCCGCAATTTTTGAGGGCGGCTTTCACGCGCTCGCGACCTTCCTTGTGCAAGATAACGCAAAACGAACGTATAGGCCAGATAAGCTCGCGGGAGCGACCGCGGCAGCGGCGAGCGCGACGTGAGCCACTAGGCTTTACAATTGAGGAGGCGGCACGTATGCTGGCGGCGGGCTGAGCCAGGAACCGTGAAATAAGGGCGCGCGAGGATGCGTATGTGTAAAGAGGAGGCGCCATGATTGGGTGGGTAGTGCTGGGGATTATCGTCATCCTGGTCTTCATCGTGATCGGGATGTACAACGGGTTGGTCCGGCTGAAGGTGCAGTGCGACAACGCGTGGTCGGACATCGACGTGCAACTGAAGCGGCGCTATGACCTGATTCCGAATCTGGTGGAGACGGTGAAGGGATACGCGGCCCACGAGAAGGGCACGCTGGAGGGCGTGGTGCAGGCGCGCAACGCAGCGATGAGCGCGCAGGGTCCGGCGGCGAAGGCGGATGCGGAGAACATGCTGACCTCGGCGCTGCGGCAGGTGTTCGCGCTGGCGGAGGCGTATCCGCAACTGCGCGCGGTGGAGAGCTTCACGCAACTGCAGAACACTCTCAATCAGCTGGAAGATAGCATTCAGAACGCGCGGCGGTATTACAACGCGGTGGTGCGCGACTTGAACACAAAGATCGCGGTGTTCCCGTCGAACATCATTGCGGGGATGTTCAACTTCAAGCCGCGGGAATTTTTCGAAACGAGCGCGGCGGCGGAACGCGAAACGCCGAAAGTGAGTTTTCAAGCTGGTGCGACCCAGTAGGCGCGGGCGACTGATGCGCAGCATTCGCCGCGCCGCAATTCTTCTTTGTTTTGCGCTGGCCGCTGCATTTGCGGCTGCCTCTCCGGCGCACGCACGCCAACTCACCATACAGAACTTCAACGTTCAGGTCGTAGTGCAGCCAGATTCCACGATTGATGTGACGGAAACGCTTACGGTGAATTTCGAGGGCCTATGGCACGGAATTTACCGCACCATTCCGGTGGAGTATCGCGGGTCGATGGGCTTGAACTACACGCTGTTCATCGTGCCGGAAGGCATCACGGACCAGGACGGGAATGCGCTGAAGTACGAAGTGTCGAAGCACGGGCAGTACAAGCAGTTCAAGATTTACGTATCGGGAGCGGAGGACGCGACGCGGACGATCGTGATCCGGTATAAGGCGCTGGATGCCCTGCGATTTTTCGCGGACCATGACGAGCTGTATTGGAACATTACGGGAAATGAGACGGACGCGCCGGTGGAAAACGCGTCGGCGCGAATCGAATTGCCCGTGGGCGTGACGGGCTTGCATGCGGAGGCGTTCAGCGGCGCGTACGGGGAGCGCGGGCAGGAAGCGGCAGTAAAGATCACCGACAACGTGGTGGAAATTCAGATGCAGCGGCCGCTCTTCTATCACGAAGGGCTGACCGCGGTGGTGGGATGGGACAAAGGATTCGTTCATCCGCCGAGCGCGCTGGACGATGTGATTCTTTTCCTGCGGAGCAATTGGCCGTTCGGGTTGCCGATTGTGGCGTTCGTCTTCATGGCGTGGTTCTGGTATTCGAATGGGCGCGACCCGCGGCGGAATCCGATCAGCGTGCAGTACGAGCCGCCGGACAAGCTGAGTCCTGCGGAGGCAGGGACGTTGGTGGATAACGAAGTGGCGATGCGGGATATCACCGCGACGATCGTTGATTTGGCGGTGCGCGGATATTTGAAAATCGAGCAGCAGGAGACGAGCCAGGCGATGGGATTGATCCATCACAAGAATTTTATTTTCCATCGCACCAAGGCAGCTTCGGAGTGGACGAATCTGAAGCCGCACGAACAGGAGATGCTCTCGGCGTTGTTCGATGATGGCACAAGCGACGCGGTGTCGCTGACAGATTTGCAGAATCACTTTTATGTGCATTTGCCGGCGATTCGCAACCGGGTGTTCGACGGATTGATGGCGGGCAGGCTTTATAAGCGGCGGCCGGACAGGATGCACCAAGGCTACATTGCGGCGGGAATCATACTTGCCGGAGCATCGTTTTTTCTGGCGACGCCGATTTCGCAGACGATGGGAATGGCGTTTGCGACGATACTTCTTTCGGGCCTGCTGACGGGAGCGATCGTGGCGGGATTCGGATACTTCATGTCTGCACGGACGGTTGACGGCGAGCGAGAACTCGAGAAGGTGCTGGGCTTCGAGGATTTTCTGGGGCGGGTGGAGAAGGACCAGATCGAGCGGATAGTGAAGACGCCGGAGATGTTCGAAAAGTTCCTGCCCTACGCGATGGCGCTGCGCGTGGAGAAAAAATGGGCCTACGCGTTCCAGGATATTTACCGGCAGCCGCCGCAGTGGTATTCGGGGCCGTACGGCGGAGGGTTTCAGACGTTTCTATTGGTGAACGATTTGAATTTGATGTCGATGCAAACGGGAAGCGCGCTGGCTTCTTCGCCGCGGAGCGCGGGCGGATCGGGATTTGGCGGCGGGGGATTTTCCGGCGGGGGATTCGGCGGCGGAGGCGTGGGCGGATTCTAGTTGCGGTGTCCGCGCCGCGTTTAGGCTGAGTGGGTAAGGGACGGGGCTTCGGTCGTTCCGGTGGTTCTACAGAAAAGACTCGCCCGGGTTATCTCCGGGCGAAAAACTCTCCAGGCAGAAACCGTCCGTGCGGAACTCCATATAGGCTTCTTTCGTATGATGTATCACAGCGTGATATAATTACGAAGAGATGAGAGAGGCGCGAACGGATCGGCTATCACGGCGGCGAGCGAATTTGATTCTTGTCGAGGAGTTGGCGCAATTCCGCTACCGACTGCGGCGGTTCTTGCGATTCAGCGAGAAGGCCGCGCGCGCCGCGGGCGTTACACCGCAGCAGCACCAGTTGATGCTGGGGGTCGCGGGATTCACCGGTCGCGGCTGGGCGACGATTTCCGAACTGCGAGAATTCTTGCAAGAGCGGCACAACGCAGTGGTGGCGCTGGTGAGCCGCGCGGTGAGGTCGAGGCTGGTTCGCAAGACGCCGGTCGCGCGCGACCGGCGGTTTGTACGCGTGGACCTGACGCCAGCGGGACGCGCGGCGCTGACCGAACTTTCCGCGCTTCACCGGAAAGAATTGGCGAGGTTCCATGACGGTTCAGATGGCGCGCTGTTTCCCCGGCTGACCGGAGAACGGAAGCGGGCGAGCGAAGAACAGCGCCGTGAACCGAGCGCAAAGAAAATCCGATGATGAAGCTGCGATCGAGACTGATGAGTCATCCGCGGCTGCGGAAGTACGCCACGTTTGTGCACGAGGATTTGACGGCGACGTATTCGCGCGACCTGCACCGATGGCTGATCGTGGCGCCGGTGATGGGCGTGCTGACGGGGTTGCTGATCACGTTGATCGCGCAGGTGATCCTGAAATGGATGTGGCCGCCAATCCTTCGATATTACCTCGCGCATCCGGTGGCGATGATTCCGGGGCTGGTCGCGGGCTTCGTGATTGCCGGACTGATTATGCAATACATGACGCCCAACCCGAATGAACACTCCACGGAAGAAATCATTCGCTCGTACCACGAGCATAAGGGCGACATCCAGATGCGGCCGTTTGTGCCGAAGCTGATCGCGGCGATCGCGACGGTGGGCTTTGGCGGCAGCGCGGCGCTGGAGGGCCCGAGCATTTATGGCGGAGGTGCGATCGGGTCATGGCTGTGGGCAAAACTGCGAAAAGTGGGGCTGGAACCGCGCGACCGCCGGATCATGTTGATCAGCGGGGCGGCGGCGGGGATGTCCGCGGTGTTCCGCGCGCCACTGACGGGAATTATTTTCGCGCTGGAAATGCCTTACAAGGACGATTTGGCGCATGAAGCGCTGCTGCCGGCGCTGATTGCGTCGGTCACTTCTTATGCGACGATGGCGGCGTTCCTGGGGGCACAGCCGCTATTCGACTTTGCCAGCGCGGAGACGTATACGCGGCGCGACCTGCTGTGGTCGGCGTTGCTCGGAGTGGCATGCGGGCTCGTCGCCATGGCATTTGACATCACGTTTCGGCGGATGCGGCAATTTTGCGTGCGAGCTTCGGTCCCGCACTGGATCAAGATGGCCGCGGGCGGGATTCTGACGGGCGTGTGCGGAATTGCTTTTGTGTCGATGTACAAGGGAGGACTGGTTCCGATTGGCGCGAACTACGAGGCGGTGCGGATGATCCTGCAAGAGTCGCATGGTTCGGTGGAGCTGGTGGTGTTCGGGTTCCTGAAACTGGGCGCGACGCTATTTTCCCTGGGCGTGGGCGGGGTGAGCGCGATGTTCGTGCCACTGTTCCTGACGGGCGGGTCGTTCGGGGCGGCGTTTGCGCAATCGATTGTGCACAGCCCTTCGATTGATTTGTACGCCGCGGTGGGGATGGCGGCATTCATCGCGGCCGGCTACAAGACACCGCTGACGGCGGTGGTGTTCGTGGCGGAGGCGACCGGCGGGCATGCGTACATCATCCCCGCGCTGATCGGTGCGGCGGTGGCATATGCTGTTTCCGGTGAAGCGTCTGTCTCCGGCGAGCAGCGGCTGCATCAGGGCTTGAGAGCTTCGGAGCTTTCGAAAATGGTGGTGCGCGACGTGATGCGGAAGCGCGTGGTTTCGACCGACAGCGCGCAGACGCTCCGGCAGTTCGCTGACGGCGTTAGCGCGCAACACCCGCACGCTGCGTATCCCGTTTACGACGGCGAGAGAATCGCGGGAACGGTTTCGGTGAGTGCGTTGGCCAAAGTGGCGCCGCAGAAATGGGAACAAACGAGCGTGCGCGACGTGATGGAGACGCACGTGAAATATGTGGAGCCGCAATGCGATCTGGAGGAAGCGCTGCGCCTCCTGATGGGACAAGACGCGCAGCATATGCTGCTGGTGACGTCGAAAGAAGGCAAGCTGGAGGGAGTTCTTACCAAGACGGATATTCTCTCGGCGCTGGATACGCGCGCGGGGAATAACGGAGGAGAGGCGGTCGAGGAGTAGGGCGGGCGAGGCGAGCTGCGGGCGCAGCTACCGGCTGCGATATTTTCGCCTGCTGTTGCTGCGCGAATTGGCGCGCGGGCTGGCGGTGTGCGCCATGACGGTTTGCAGGGCGCGCAGAATGGTGAGACCGGAGGAGCGCAGTTCGGCGCGATGTGGAAGCGCGACTTGGCGAAGAATTTCCTCTCCGCGAGCGGTGAGCCGTAGCAAGACCTGGCGCCGATCTTTGCGGCTGCGCGCTCTTTTCAAGAGGCCGTGGGTTTCGAGGCGATCGACGAGCTCGACGGCGCTGTGGTGCTGGATTTGCAGGCGTTCGGCGAGCGCGCCGACGGTGGCGTTGTAGGAAGCGGGCAATCCTTTGACGGCGAGGAGCGCCTGATACTGCTGAGGCTCAATTCCGGCGGCGCGGGCGGCTTGCTCGCTCAGATTTTGAAAGCGGCGCACCTCATAGCGGAATTCCGCCAGAGCGCGGTAATCGAATCCTTTTTTTGCGACGTTTCTCAAGGCCCGGGGAAATTATATCGTAAGGCGATGTAAAGTTGCAGGGCGCAAATGAAAAATCCGTGGCGGTGTGTGCTTAAGAGTTAAACGGTTCGGCGATGACGGTATGGTGAAGAGCGGGGTATCAGAGCGGCTTGCGGAAGGATTTCTGGGTTTTGTTGACGCGATAGCCGAGGCTTTCGTAGAACTTATGCGCGCGGTCGCGAATGACGTTGGAGCGCACTCCTGACTCCTTGTAACCCCTGGCTCGGGCCCAATCTTCGCCGCGATTGACGAGCAAGCGGCCGACGCCCAGCGAACGGCAAGATTCGTCGACAATCAGGCTGGCGATTTCGACACGGGGATCGTGCGCGAGCACGGGAAATGGGAAGACTTCAATGTAGCCAGCGATACCAGCCCCTTCGCGCTCGGCGACCAAAATGAGGTGATTTTCGTTGCGAAGGATTTGGCGCAATCGTGCAGCGATTTGCTCGACGGTGGAAGGATAGCCGAGCTGGCCGGCGAGCGGGGCGAGTTGCGGCGCGTCGGCGAGGACCGCGGGACGGATGGTGATCGCTTCTGTCTTTGCGGCGTGAGCCATGGGTTCCCCCTGGACAGGTTAGATGAGTTTATCCGAATCGAGCAGGATGGTCACCGGGCCATCGTTGACGATTTCGACAGACATGTGCGTTTGAAAAACGCCGGTCTCGACGTGAACACCGAGCCCGGCGACGGCGCGAAGGAATTCTTCGTATAACGCCTTGCCAAGGTCGGCCGGCGCGGCTTGAATGAAGCTGGGCCGGCGGCCGCCGCGCGCGTCTCCGTACAACGTGAATTGAGAAGCAGCGAGAAAGGCGCCACCGGTATCGAGGAGGGAGCGGTTCATTTTACCTTCGGCGTCATTGAAGATGCGAAGATGCACGATTTTTTCGGCCATGGCCGCGGCGGTCGCGGCGTTATCTTCGCGGCCGACGGCAAGGAGGACCATGAGGCCAGCGCCAATCTGGCCGACGACGTTGCCGTCAACGATTATGCGGGCGCCGGTGACGCGCTGGACGACGGCTCTCATGGCAAGGGGTTTCTCACGGGCACTTCATTCCACTGACTCCTAAACGGATCGATTGTAGCGTCCATCTGACCGAACCGAAAGTCTCTCTTGCCGGATCGGTCTATCTCTGAATTATTTGCATTGACAACCATTGCATATGCAAGTACGCTGCGTGTTTGAATCGCTTCCCGTCCAAATCGTATATGGAGTCGGTCTTTGTCGGACGCTTGCTTTTCGGACGAGTGGTGAGCGCGCTGTTGGACGCAAATGACAAGGCCGCGACGCCCCTGGGACTAACGGGCCGGCAAGGAATGGTGCTGACGAACGTCGCGCGGGGCGAGGCGAATACAGCGATCGAGCTGGCAGTTTACAACGCCCTGGATATATCCAGCATGAGCCGCATGCTCGACCGGCTGGAGAAGAAGGGATTGCTGAAACGGTCGCGAAGTGGAAAGGACCGACGCCGGGTAATCGTGCAAGTGACGCCGAAGGGATATGCGCTCTTGAGAAAGGCGATACCGGTGGCGGCGCGCGCCACAACAGCTGCTTGGAGGGGCGTCACCGAGCGCGAGAAACAAACTCTTCGTACGATTGTCTATAAAATTCTCAGAAATACCGGCCATCTTCAAAAATCTTAAGCAGAGCATGCTCTGCTGTCGGAATGGCAAGGAGGCATGGTTGTCGTAATGGTTGCAGACAAACCGGAAGAAACATACCAGTACTATCGAAATAAGCTGACGCACGTTCTGAAGAACGTGCGCGTGCTCAGTCATGAACTGACGGAACATGCGACGGTAATCTACAGCCGCATGGAACTGGCATTGGAAGAAATCATGGAAGACAATCCCGTGCGCGTGCATCTGAAGGGCATCCATGAGTCAGCCAAGGTAGTCGCCTCATTAAGCGAGAAGCTTCGCGAACTCGGAAAAAACTGAGACTCGACAGCCGTTCATCCACTTTTCACTCACTCGCGTGGCCGCCATGCTCGCGGTGACGTGTGATTACGCGTCCGTGCGTTGGTTACTTTCGCAGGGAGCTTTCTTGGCAGGCCGAAGTCTGCTAAAAACGAGAGGGCCCGGTGGAGGCTCGGTGAAACTCGCGCTGATTGGAACGCACGGAGTAGGCAAGACCACGATCGCGTACGAGGTGTGCTCGCTGGTAAAGCGGGCGGGACAAAACGTGGAGCTGGTGAGCGAAGTGGCGCGGCGCTCGCCTTTTCCGGTGAACGCGGGAACTACGCTCGAAGGGCAATTGTGGATTTTGCACACGCAGATCGCGGCGGAGCTGGAAGCGGGGCGCAATGGCGCGCATGCGGTGTGCGACCGGTCGGTGCTCGATAACTACTGCTACCTGGTGAACAAATTTGGTCGCCAGGCGCAGTTGGAACAGTGGCTCAGCTGGTGGATGAAGACCTACGATTTGCTGGCAGGGATTCCGCCTTTCGCCGAGGAGATCACGCCTGACGGATTTCGCTCGGAGGATCGCGCCTTCCAGCGGCGCATCCATGAACTGTTGAACGAGCTGCTCGCGGATCCCTTGTTTGCGGACGTGCGCGAACGCGTGGTCTGGCTGGACGGGGCCGAGCGGCGACAATGGGCCGAGCGAATTGTTGAGCAAGCGCTTTCTGCTGATCGAACCGTGCGCACTGCACACAAATCCACGCGCTGAAATCCTCCCGTGAAAGCCGAAAACGCCGCTGTTGACGCGAAACAGGAACGCTGGCTCACGCGCGGAATTCTGGGCATAGGGCTGGCGAATCTTTTTTCCGACTGGGGACACGAGGCGGCGACGTCGCTGCTGCCAGCGCTGCTCGCACTCGTGGGGGCGCCTGCGGTAGCGCTGGGAATTATCGAAGGCGTCGCCGACGGTCTCTCGAGTTTCGCCAAACTAACGGGCGGATGGATCGCCGACCGGCCAGCATGGCGCAAGCCGGTGGCAGGCGGCGGATACGTCGTTGTAGGACTGACGACGTTTGCGTACGCATTCGCGGAATCGTGGCCGGTGGTTTTGGTTTTGCGCGCGGTGGGATGGGCGGGGCGCGGCGCAAAAGCGCCATCGCGCGATGCGCTGCTGGCGGATGCGGTCGCGCCGTCGCAACTCGGGCGCGCGTTCGGGTTCGAGCGAGCGATGGACACGATCGGAGCGGTTGCCGGGCCGCTGACGGCGGTGGCGCTGGTTTCGTTCTCCGGCGTGCGCGGGGCGATGCGCTGGACGATTTTGCCGGGAGTCGCGGCGTCGATTTGCTTTCTGTGGCTGGTGCCTGCGGGAAACTCGGCTGCAGCGCATCGGTCGTTCAGTTTCTTGGGCAGTTTGCGGCAACTGCCGCGGTCGTTCCGGCGGTTGCTGGTTGGCGTATTCGCGCATGGAGTCGGCGATTTTGCTCCGACGCTGCTGATTTTGCGCGCGAGCCAAATGCTCACGCCGCAATACGGAGCGGCGCGGGCGTCAGCATTGGCCATCGCACTGTACACGCTGCACAACATCGTGTTCGCGGCGATTTCGTATCCAGCGGGGGCGCTTGCGGACAGAA
Source organism: uncultured Acidobacteriota bacterium (assembly GCA_963811805.1). Taxonomy (GTDB): domain Bacteria; phylum Acidobacteriota; class Terriglobia; order Acidiferrales; family UBA7541; genus DAHUXN01. The sequence goes on from CAWESU010000001.1 coordinate 973,175, forward strand.
TCGGCAAACGCGGGCTGATTGCGGCGGGATATGCGGTCGGAGCGTTGATGTGCGTCGGCTTCATTTTCGCGCCGGCGAAGTTGGCATGGCTAGGAGTGCTTTTTGCGCTCGCGGGCGTACATATGGCGGTGCAACAGGCGCTGGAGAAATCGATTTCCGCGGAGCTGCTGGGATCTGAAATTCGCGGCACAGGGTTTGGCGTGCTGGCGACGGTGAACGGCGTAGGCGATTTTGTTTCGAGCATTGTGGTGGGGGCTTTGTGGACAGCGGTTGCGCCGGCAGCTGGATTTGTTTATGGCGCGGTTTTTATGCTGGCGGGAGCGACGCTCGTTTATTTCTGGCGCTGACGCGGGGCGCGCTGGCAGCGAGGGCAAAAATAACTGCTGCGTCCAGCGACAATGATGCGGCGAATGAGCGCGCCGCAGCGGCTGCATTTTTTCCCTTCGCGCTGATAGACGCGATGGCGAATCTGGAATTCGCCGGGCTGGCCCTCGGCGTTCACGTAATCAGAGATCGAAGAGCCGCCCAGGCGAATGGCTGCGCGCAAGACTTGTTGCATGGCGCGATACAAACGCGCGGACTCTTCGCGTTTTAAGGAAGAGGCCAGACGCGCGGGATGAATGCGCGCGCGCCACAAACTTTCGTCGGTATAAATATTGCCCATGCCGCGGAGGACGCGCTGGTCGAGAAGAACGGCTTTGATGCGCGCACGCTTGGCGGCGAGGCGCGCTTGAAATTCCTCCGCGGTAACCTCGAGAGGATCGATTCCCAGCGGACCGAGGACCGATGCGCTTTGTTCTTCCGGCAATACCAACATGCGGCCGAAGCGGCGAGGGTCGGTGAAGCGCAGCTCAGTATCACTGTCGAGCGAGATCCAAACGTGGGTGTGCGGCGGCGCGGGCCTGAGAGGCGGAAACACGGTAAGCTGGCCGGTCATGCCGAGGTGAACGATGAAATGAAATCGCGTGACTGGCGAGTTCGGCGCAGTTTCCGCTGACACAGGTTTTTCGAGAAGCAGAACGATGAATTTACCGTGGCGGCGGACGGTTGAAATTCGCGAGCCGGGCAGGATCTCTTCAAGTTTGGCTGGATCGTCAATGAAATCGGTTTTGCCCAGGCGAACTTCGGCGATGCGCCGGCCCGGCAAAAGCATTTGCAGGCCGCGAACGACGGTTTCGACTTCAGGAAGCTCGGGCAAAATTCTACCTTGAAGAGTTGATGTGCGAGAAAGCGCAACGGCGCGCGGAATTTCCCGTTCCGAAGTTCGCCAGGAAATCTTCTACTGCTTCAATCCGGCAAAATTGCGAAAACGCGCACCGGCCCTCCCGAGCCGCCTTCGAGTTTTATGGGCGCGGCGATGATGAAAGCGCCGGTCGGTGGCAGCTTATCGAGATTGGCGACGTTTTCGACGTGAAACAGGCCCGCCGGGAGCGTGGTGCGATGCACTTCAAAATTGGGCGACGGACCGTAGTCGATGCTCAGCGTATCGATGCAGAGGCCGCTCACGTGGCGCGAGATCAGCAATTTGGCGGCGGCTACGGAGTAGCCGGGAAAGTGCATGACGCCCTTCGCGTCCATGTTGCGGTAGCGCTTTTGGTCGGGCCAGCGCGAGGCCCAGCCGGTGCGGAGCATCACGATGGCGCCAGCAGGAATGCGGCCGTGGCGCGCTTCCCAGGCCTGCACGTCTTCCGCGGTGAGACGGTAGTCCGAGTCCTTCGCAACTTTATCGCGAACGTCAATCACCATGCCGGGACCAAAGAAATGCTGAATGGGAATCTGGTCAAGCGTTTCTTTGCCCGGCGGGAAATGCGCGGGCGCGTCCATGTGCGTTTCATAGTGCTCAAGCATGGTGAACTTGCGTGTAAGGTATCCCTCTTTGGCAGGCGTGGTGGTGACCACCACGCTGAAGGGATGATCGTCTCCGGGCCAGGAGGGCGAATGATCGTTGATGACGTAGGTCATGTCGATCACGCGTGTATGGCCGGAGGGAATTCCCGCGAGGAGCGGGCAATCGCCTACGCTTGATTTCGTCTGCGCATGCGCGAAAATCGCCGCGCCGAGCGCCACGAGCAGGATGATGCCAATCGAAAAATCTTTTCTCACCGATTGCCTCCGAAAGATGCCGAGATACTTGCGTTACAGCCCGCTATCTTAGTGCTGTTTGCGATTTTGCGAAACGCTTTCAGCGGACATCAGGGAAGAGGAATGCCCGGCGAAGCGACGATTCCGGCCAGTCGGAGAATTTCGGAATATTCTTCGTCGGTTAACGGAGAAATGGTCATGCGCGGATTTTTCATGAACTTTACTTTGCGTAAAGGCCGCTGCTCGCGCAGTTCCTCCAGCGTTACTTGCCGGGGCAGGCGTTCGAGCGCGCGCAGGTCGATCACGAGATGCTTAGGGGTGGGATCGTGCGGATCGGGATAAGGGTCGCGAGTGACGGCGGCGATGGCGTAGAGAGCGTATTCCGGTTTTCCGTGATAACAAAGCGCACGGTCGCCGCGGCGCATTTGTTTCATCTGGCGCAGGGCGTCGGGCTTGCTGCCGGCATGGCGCCACATTTCCTTGCCTTTAACGAAAAGAGTGTCCCAGTGATAGATGCGGGGGTCAACCGCGAGCAGCCAGTGATGTGGTCTGGTAACGGGGCGCGTCATAGGCTGGCTGTAACTCGCGAACTATACATCGATTGGCGACAGAAACAATGGAAATGTAGCGAAGGAACGGCAAAAACGCTGGCCACTAGCCCAAATCAACGAAAACATCCTCACCGCGCAGCTCGACCGCATAGCACTGGACCCCCGTATCGGGCTGCTGAGTGAGCTTCCCAGAGGTGACGTCATATTGCCAGCCATGCCAAGGGCAGCTAACGACGGTGCCTTCGAGGTCGCCTTCTCCGAGCGGACCGCCGTGATGCAGGCATACGCTATTGATAGCAAATAGTTTACCGGAGACATTGGCAATTGCTACAGCTTTGCCGGAAACCTGAAACTCGCGGATTTGCCCCTGCGGAATTTCGTCTTGCCGCGCTGCGCGCTCGAACCCCATGGACGACTCCTGTGACCCAAAGACCGGGGAGTATAGCTTCCGGCTGCACCGGGAGTCAAACCGTCAAAGGGGTATTACGCACTGAGGGGAAAACGCTACACCCGAGCCTGGAGTATAGTCAGCCTGCGGATGTCCCCTCAAACGGTTGCGGGGGTAAAGGATAGGCACCCGCAAAAGTACCCCACCCCTGGTCGTGCATCTTTGCTTCTGTCATGCTTCGGGGTCGAAAGGAGCACTTCGGTGGGCGAACCAGACATCCAAAAGTATTGCGATTTGATGGAAGAAATTAAGTTAAGGATAAATGTTATTGATTTCTTTCTTCATGGCAAAGGGCACGCTCTGTACCAGCCCACCACAATCGAGTCAACCAGCCTACAAATGAGGAAAGTCCTTGAGTTGATCTCATTCGGGTCCATGGTCGCGAATAAGGAATCATATTCTGCCGCGTATGAGAAATTTGCAACACATTGGAACGCACGCTACTTGCTGAGGGATCTGGAAAGAATTAATGCCGACTTCTACCCAAAGCCTGTTGTTGAGGCACCCTCGCCAGATCCTACAGCGATGCACCAACTCAAAGAACGCGAGCTTGACTATTTAACGAAAGACGAATTTCAGAGAGCTTATGAAAAATGCGGGGCAATCGTGCATGCTGAAAACCCGTACGGTTCTCGATTGGATTTCGGTTACTACCACAAAATGTTAGCCACTTGGCGGACCCAGATTGTCAATCTTCTGAACAATCACCAGATTCGGCTGGTTAATCAGAAGGGCTTTTACTTGATACACATGAAAGAAGACCGGGACGAAAAAGTTCACTACTACAAATTTGAGCCGCCTCCAGTAGGACCCTCTCCATGAATTTACCGCACCACCCGAAAGTACCCCGCTACCGATTCTGATTCTCACTTCGCGGTGAACCCTCTTACAATTCCCGCGTGCGCGCCTAGACTGTCGCAAAAGGGAGGCTAACGTGTCGACTGACGTATGGAATCGCGAACAACTCTATCTTGAAGTTTGGGAAACACCATTGGTTAAGCTGGCCGCAAAATACGGTGTTTCAACATACGTCCTCGGCAACGTGTGCCGCAAACTTCAGATACCTCTCCCGCCGAGCGGCTACCCATGACCGAAGGGGATACATGGAACTTTTGCGCCGGCGGTGCCAGTTCCATCGCGTCAAGATATGCTTTCCCTATGGATGCGGACGAGGCCGCGCGCTCCGGCGACAGCTCAATCGGGTGAGAATCGAACTCCGTGAGTTCCGCGTTCAACAGATCCACGGACGCCCGCACATCCTCTCTGCAATAGTCAATTTCTTCGTTCGTAATCCGGCCCGATGGCTTATGGTCCATCTTGCCGGGAACGCCGAAGGCTTGGCAGGCGCTTTCCAGACTGTAAGACTCATTCCGGAGGGCCCATCCCAGAGTGCGAAGATCGAGAAAGCGGCCTTGTTTGTGAGGTCCGTCCTTCACGCCCGCAAATTTTATGAATGCTGCTTTGCTGTCTTTCGGCTTAATGACGATCCTCGGACGAAATGGATTTTCTCGCAGTTCGCCGGTTTTCTTGTGCTTGTACTGCGACATTATGAGCGACCAGCCTTTGTTGCCTCGGGCTTTGCGTGCGTCCACCGCCAGCCGGGACAAATCGAACGGAAGGTTGAAGCCGCAGATCAGGGCATCAGCGTCGTAGGCCATCTTGAAGAAAATCTTCTCTATGAATTTGCTGCGGTTCCATACGCGTATCCGACCTGAGTGATCCGAGCCGACCTTCGCTCTGTGCGAACGTGCATATTGCCGCAGAGCTAGCCGCTCACTCTTTGTTGCTTCATCCGCAAGGACCAATCCTTCTTCGACACAGACGTAAGAATGCTTTTCTTGCCGCTTGCAAATCCGATAGGCGCAGAGAATGAGCGCTTGGCTTGTGTCCAGGAGCGTTTCACAATCGAAAACCAGGGCATATTCCGGATATTTGTTTCGCCGCCTATAATCCCTCCAGGGCCGCTTCTCACGCTCGATTACCGTGTGTGCGCGCAAGTAAATCAACGATGGATCACTCATCAGATTCCTCCAGTAAATCCTCGGCTGCTTTCTGCATGCTTTCTGCCAGCTTCTTAAACAAAATAGACAGCGCAAGCAGCATGAACGCAACGCGCCTAACCGGGTCGCGCTCCCGTCTCATGGGGATCCCTGCGCGCATCCGGTCTTCGGTGATTTCCGCGTGGCAGTTGCGGCAGACAACCATGGTGGTTTCAGGGTCGCGTTTCCGGCCAAAGATGTGATCCGCCTGAAGCAGAGTCCGCGATCTGCGCATGAGTGCGACAGGGTTCGAGTAACCGCAGAAAGGGCAGACGGGATTAGGACCGAGGCGTTCGATCCGCCGCCTTTCCCTAACAGCCGTGGCTGTGGGATTAGCATCCACGCGTTACCCCTGCATATAGTTGGTTGAGGGTCAGAAGGCCCGCATCGGCGAGTTCTTTCAGCTTCCCGGTGTCGGTAATAAATCTGTGTCCGGCAATCTTTTTGCCTCGAAACGCAGCTAGGCCAGAGGGGTCATCTTTATAGATCAGTGCACGAACGGCGTTCATATATCGAGCGTTCGTCGATGCGGATCGGGAATTGGGGGCAGCAAAGGGCTCCATCCCCTTGGAACCAACAGTCGTTAGCAAGCGAGGGATTCGGTCAAACGGCCTTACTCGGTATGTGCCCTCGCGCTTTTCTATAGCCGATGGCGCGTACCGCAGAATGGTGCTTAGGCGGGTCCCTTCGATTCTTGCGGCGGAGCGAAGGTCTATTTTCTCTCGACGGGACAAAGAGAGCGCCGCAAGCACCTTTTCGAGGACCTGCGCCTCGCGTCTCGTACGCGGATGTTGCCGGTGGCCCTTTGGGGTTCGGCGTTTGTTGTTCTTGCGTTTCTGTGGCATCCCGTGTCGTGGCATTGGTCGTCTCCCGATCTGAGGCCACTGTAGGAATGCCAAATTTCTATTGTCAATCTGGCACGCTTAAATTATTTTTTCCGTACCCATATATATGGATAGCCTTGAAAAATCACTGAATAGAGTGCTCGACAATTTCTGGAAGGAACTGGGGAAAATCGCGAAGCTAACTGGCTTCAGCCGAGAAACAATAGCGCTCATACTCTGTCGGCTCAACAGAGCCAAAGCCAAAGAGTGGGAAGCCAGTCTCTGGAGTCATACCGCAACGAAAGACGGCTTGCGCCAATGGCTTATTCGGTGCAAGGAAGTATCGGAATACGATGATGACGCGCTTATCGAAGTCGCAAGATTGTTGCCAGAATGGGCCAGAAGAAGTCTATCCGCGATCATCAAAAAGCTGCCTGCCGCGCGCGGCGGCAAACGCAAAATACTTCTATTTCGAGACAGGAAGCGCGTTAAGCTACGCTTCCGCGAACTGACAAACGCCGATTCTCCGAACCGGCGTTCTAAAAACGAAGCCTACAAGAAAATAGCCAAGGAAGTGGAAAGCTGGACACGCAACGAAGGAAGGACAGTCAAACCACATCCGCACACTATACGCATCATCTGCGACCCGAAAGAACGAGCACGCAGTAAAGCGCCGAAAAAGGAGGCCGACTCGCTTCCACAGGATCAAGTAAACATAAATGACCATTAGAAGCAGGGACAGAACAACTGGACCTACTCGTAACGCAGGGCGACCATCGGATCGACGCGCATGGCGCGGCGAGCGGGAATGTAGCAGGCGGCGAGGGCGACGAGCGCCAAGACGACGGCGACGCTGATTAATGTGGCGGGATCGGTGGGCTTGACTTCGAAGAGCAAACTTTGCAGCACGCGACCCAGCGCCAGCGCACCGGCGATTCCGCCAATGATGCCCGCAGCAGCGAGGAGCATGCCTTCGCGAATGACCATGCGCAGAACGTTTGCCGGCTGCGCGCCGAGGGCCATGCGGACACCGATTTCCCGCGTGCGCTGCGTCACGCCGTAAGAGATCACGCCGTAAATTCCGACTATGGAAAGCAGCAGGCCCAGCGCGCCAAACGAGCCAAGCAATATTGCCTGAAAACGGGGCTCGGCAATATCGGATGCGACCATCTGGTCCATGGTTTCGACTTCGGTAATAGGCGCGTTTTTGTCTTCGGACCAGACGGCACGGCGTAGCGCGGGAAGCATCACCGCCGGATCGGCGGAAGTGCGCGCGATGAAGTTCGCGCTCTGGAAAGAATCCTCTTGTGCGTAAGGAAAGTAAATCTCGCCCGCAGGTTGCGCGGAAAGATCGGAGTCGCGGGCGCTCTGAACAACGCCGACAATCTCTGTCCACTGACGATTGCCTTTCTTGTCACTCTCGGTGCTGATGCGTCGACCAAGTGCGCGACCATCGAGATACCTAGTGGCGAATGCTTCGTCGACAATGGCCACGGGCTGTGAGCCGGTGGTGTCCGCGTCCGTGAATTCGCGGCCGCTTAGCAACGGAATTCCAAACGTCCGGAAATAAATAGGTGAAACGGAACAACTAGAGATCAATGCTCCGGTGTTGAGGGTAATCTCCTGTCCACCTTCGATCTTGAGGTCCCCGATCAGGAACCATCGATTTAACGGAACCGTGGAAGCCACCACGGCGCTTTGTACGCCGGAAATGCCCTTCATGCGGTCGAGTACATCAAAAATTGCGGCTTTGCAGCCGGCTAGATCTTTCGGATTGCCCCGGTCGCAGATGGATCTGCTGAAGTTCGCGTCCATGGTGATGATGTGATCGGTGCGGAAGCCGAGCTTCACGCTAGTGAGTTTTTCGAGGCTGCGCGCGACCAGGGTGGCTCCGATGACAAGAATCACGGCAAGCGCAATTTCGACGACCACGAGGGCGCCACGTAGCCGGCGCGGACGTCGTGAAGAAGTCCCTGCGAGCGAGCCGAAGCCGTCGCGAATCGTGGCGCCGACGCGGCGGCTGGAGGCTTGAAGAGCAGGCGCGAGACCAAACAGAATTCCTGTGAGCAGCGAAACGGCGAGAGTGAACCATAAAATGTTGGCGTTCAAATCGAAGTGACCATGCTCCGGCAAATTAGTAGGCGTGATAGCGCGCAGGACATGAACGCCCCAGACGGAGAACAGAAGGCCAAGCGCGCCTCCGGCAAGCGCAAGCAAAATACTTTCGGTGAGAAACTGGCGCACGATTCGAATGCGCGACGCGCCCAGAGCTTCGCGAATGGCCACTTCGCGTTGACGCGCCCAACCGCGCGCGAGAAGCAATCCGCTGACGTTGACGCAGGCAATCAGGAGCACAAATCCGACCGCGCCGAGCAGAATCAAGAGGGCCTTGTTGAGATCGCTGAAGCGCTTTTCCAAGGGCCGAGCGACAAAATGACTCCCGCTCCACATGCCGCCGAATTGTTTGTTGATCACACTGGTCAAGATTCGCGGGCTGACTGTCGCGAGCTGGACGTTTGCTTGCGCGAGACTGACGCCCTTCTTGAGCCGCACTAACGGACCGGCTGAGCCTTCCCGTTGGCCCGGGAAAACGATGAGCGGGAGCCAAACGCCTTCATCGCTCTGCACCGTCGAAATCGGATAGTTGAACCCAGACGGCATGACGCCAACGACGGTGTAGGTTTTGTCGTCGAGCGCAATCTTTTGAGTGAGGACCGTGTTGCTGCCGCCCCAGCGCGCGCGCCAGAGCGCGTAGCTGACTACCGCGACAGGCTTGGCGCCAGGCTGCGTGTCGCCGGGGAGAATCGGTCGACCGATAAGGGGCTTCGCGCTCAGCAGCGGAAAAAATTCGCTGGAGACTTGGGCGGCGGAGATGAGTTGCGGCGCAGCGTCGCCGGTCAAGGTGTACTGGGCTCGGCCCCAGAAAGCCATCTGTGCGATGGCGGGAGTCTGCTCGCGCATCTGCTGCCAAACGTCGCGCGAGAAATCCATTGTGCTTTCGAAGCCGCCGGGAAAGTCCTTTAAGGCCATGACGTCCACGAGCTGAGACGCATGCGCGTAGGGCAGCGGCTTCAGCAGAATGCCGTTGACGGCGCTGAAGATGGCGGTGTTGGCGCCGATGCCGAGGGCGAGGGTAAGGACAGCGACGACGGTGAATCCGGGAGATTTACGGAGCACACGGAAGGCGTAGCGAAGGTCTTGCAGGAGCGATCCCATATTAATATTACTCACCCCCTACAACCCAAAAGTATGCGCCGATTGTACTGCGAAGAATATGACTTTTCCAGGCAGGGTGGGGTACTTTTGCCTAGCCCTATCCTTTACCCCCTCAAACGGTTGCGGGGTATGCGTATATGCATGCGAAAAAGGGACCACCCCCCTGCGCCGTAAACCAACCTTGTCGGCAGCGGGAATCGGTCCCGTGCGAGAACGTCTGGATGGGTATCCTGTCAGAGGCTCTAAGTCTAGATTCTTTCGAAAAAGTAGGCGGCCTTCTTGCCTGCCACCTCCGTATAGTAGACGATGACCTTGGAGCCCTCTTCGGTTCCCTTTGCCATATCTTTTCCCCGTTACAGGCGTTACTACTCTCGTCCTCGTCTCCTCGGCGAGCGACGCCGGTAAGGGTTGGCCGCAACCGTGGCCGCGCGGCCCTTCAATCAATCCCTTCGCCAATCGTCCGTCCAAAATCAGTCCAAAGTTGGCATCAATTAGGCATCAAAATCCCGTTCTGAGGGCTATTTTCGGGGTCAGGGATGGGATAAGGCCAACTGATAGAGCGAGACTTAGAGGTTGCACCGCAAATTCAAATCCCATCGCTCACCCCAATTTATGCGGCGTTTTTGAAACACGGCTCACTAAATGGTCACTAAGATATCCTCTGGAATCGAGTCATAGATCCCATCTTCAAGCGAATTCGCACTGCAACTCTTTCGTAGCGAACGAGATCCTGCCTAATCAATTCGAACGCACAGTCAAGTTAATACCGGCCCGTAGCTGAGGTTTTCACCGTATTGACGCTTCCGCGCACGAAAACCATGCTCTGACTCGCCCATCCCCGCGTGTCCCTGTCAAGGAAGTGGGGTGCTTCCTTTGCGAGCGGCTCTAGAAGACATCCCGAAGAGGAGAATGCCAATGGTGAAGCTCTGCTCGTTTTTCTACCGCTGTTCATTTTTCGGTTTTCTTTTGCTGGCATTCGCGGTAACAGCGTCGGCACAGAATAACGCCGCGCTACAGGGAACCGTGACCGACCCATCGGGTGCAGCCGTGGCCGGCGCCAACGTCACCATTACGGATCAGGCTACCGGAACCGTACGCCAGACACAAACGACGAACACGGGCTTCTACCAAGTGGCACAGCTTCCGCCGGGACAATATACGGTGACGATCGAGAAGACTGGCTTTCAGAAAAGCCAGACGACGAACGTAACGGTGCTCGCGGAACAGTTGCGCGGCCTGGATGTGGCTCTGCAGGTCGGCGGGACGACGCAGACGGTTACCGTTAACGGAGCGAACGAGCCGTTGCTGCAAACGGAAGACGCTACCATTTCAGGAACGCTGTCGACGCAGGAGGTGCAGCGGTTGCCTTCGTTTGGGCGCGACCCCTATGAACTTCTGCGCCTCGCGCCGGGGGTCTTCGGCGATGACGCGCGCAGCGGGCTTGGTCTTTCCGAAGGATTTCCTAATGGGCCAGGCGCGAATGGAACGAACAGCGGCGGCCCGGGCGGTTCGAACACGGCCATCTATCAAACAGAAAATCAACAATCGATCAGCGCCAACGGCCAGCGCATCACGTCCAACGACTACACGGTTGACGGAATCAGCGTGAACAGCCTTCAGTGGGGCGGCGCCGCGGTGGTCACGCCCAGCGTCGAATCTGTGCAGGAAATCACCGTGATCGCAAATGATTACGACGCGGCCGATGGGGGTAATTCTGGCGCGCATATAAAGGTCGTCACGAAATCCGGCACCAACCAGTTCCACGGCACTGGTTTTTTCCAGTATCAGACGCCCGGCCTAAACGCCTACAACAAATACAATGGCGTCAATTTTGGGGCGAATAACACGTATACCGCGAATCCGGATATCCGCGATGAAAATGCCTACCGGCAATTCGGCGGAAATTTCGGCGGGCCGATCATCAAAGACAAGCTGTTTTTCTTTTTCAACTACGAGGGACTCCGCGACAACAACACCACGTACTCGGATCAGTGGGTCGACACGTCCCAGTTTGATTCTTTGCTGGCGACTTATAGTCCGGGCACGCCGGTATCAACAACACTCAGCGACCTGGGAATTGCACCACGCGTCCAAACGGTTCTACCGGCCTCCTGCGCGAACTTCCCGGTGCCGTGCCAGTTGGTCGGAAATGCGGTGAATATCGGCTCGCCCACGGGCACATATGGAACTTATCTGAGTGGCGCCGCCCAGGGCAGTTGTCCGAACAATATCGAATGCGGGGCTGGCCTGACGGACGTTCCGGAATTCGAATTCGCACAGCTTTCCCTCCCGCAGACCACCAGCGGCAATCAGTACAACGCCCGCGTGGACTACAACATGGGCCGGAGCATTTTCACTGTGAACACCTTCTTGACAAGCTACAACCAACTGGCCGCAGACGGAAGCGCTCAGGGCCGGCCGATGGCTGACTACAATTCCGATCGCTTCACTCCGTCCGGTTTTCTGGGCTGGGTATTTGACATTTCCCCCACGACCCTAAACGAAGCACGCTTCAACTTCACGCGTTGGGCGTTCAATGAGATCTCCTCGAATCCGCAAATCGACTGGGCAATTCCACGCACGGAAATCCAGAACGCGCTTCCTTTCGGACAGCGGATTATTTTTGGCGCCGCTCAGGGTGACACCTCTCCGGGAGTCTACGCGCAAAACACCTTCGCTTTCCGCGACGTCGTCTCCATGGTCCATGGGGAGCAGGCGTTTCATTACGGATTCGAAGTGGTTCGCTTGCAGGATAACGACGATCTATTGGGCGGGGGCCGTCCAGACATCGTTTTTCAACAGCCGTGGAATTTTGCAAACGGAACTCCTGTTTACGAGGCTGTCGAAGTGAATCCCCTCACGGGTGCCCCTCCGAGTTTCGCGCGCGCCTATCGCAGGTCCGAGTATGGGCTCTTCTTTCAGGACGACTGGAAGTTCCGCCCCAATCTGACCATCAATCTGGGGCTCCGCTGGGATTATGACGCTCCTCCCACCGACGCCAATGGCCAACTCGCAAACGTGATCCCTGGCCCGAGCCCCGTCGCGGGCCTTGAAGACGCGATAGCGACCAATCCGTACCAAATGTACAACGCGGATTATGACAATTTCGGCCCCCGGATTGGTTTTGCCTGGAGTCCCACGCGCTTCCGGTCGAAGGCCGTCCTGCGCGGAGGCTTCGGCATCGCCCACGACAGTTATGACGACAATGCATTCGACAACACTCGCGACAATCCACCGTTCGTCGCCAGTTACGGAATTTGCTGCGGCGGGCCGGGCGCAACGGTCAATTCGGATTTCCTTTACGCCCTAGGTACGAATCCGCGATCGCCGGAGAGCTTCCCGGCGAACCCCGCATTGGCGCTTGGCCTTGACCCGACCACGAACTTTCCGATCATCGGGCCCGGTGGCAGTGCGCCTAACATATACGGCAATCCCCAGGATTTCCCCAACCCGTATATCTACCTGTATTCGCTCCAGGTTCAGTACGCGCTGCCCGCCAACTGGGTGGCCACGGTCGGATATCAAGGCAGCAGCAGCCACGATCTGTTGCGGGTCAAGAACCTTCAGTACTTCTACCAGAACCCCAGCCCGCTTATCGGCGCGGTGTTTCAATTTACGCCCGACACAAATGCGAATTTCAACGCACTGATCACCGACGTTAAGCGCAATTTCCACAACGGCATGCTGGTAGATTTCCTTTATACGTACAGTAAATCGATCGACGAGATCTCTGCAGAAGGCCCTGGCTACGGCACGAACCAAACCTATCCAACGGACCTGGCAACCGAGCGGGGCCCTTCGGACTACGACGCGACACACAACCTGCGAGTGGTAGGTCTTTATGACCTCCCGATCCTTAGAGGGCGTACCGACTGGGAGGGCAACCTTCTAGGAGGATGGGAAGTGAATGGAGATTTTCAATTCCACTCGGGATTCCCGTGGACGCCGGTCGCGGTCAACAACTGCAATCTAGTCCTAGGCGCGGCAACCATCTGCCCACTCCGGCCGATTGGAGTTTTTGTGGCGCCGGGCGATAATCATGCCACAAACGCCTTTCTTCCTCCTGTCTCGGGTTCAAATTATCCGAATGGCTCGACATCCTATTACAACGTGACGGCGTCCGGTTTTCCGGCGTTTAATCGAAATAGCGAACGCGGTCCGCGTTTCAGCCAGTTCGATTTCAGCTTCGTTAAAAACTTCGGTTTGCCAGAGATGAAGCTCATCGGGGAATCCTCCAAAATTCAGCTGCGTATGAATATCTACAATGCCTTCAACAAACTAAATCTTGCACCGTTCACCTTCCAAAGCCAGTCAACGACGGTCGCCTATGGCAACAATCCTCCCGGTTGCACGGGCGGTCCTCCGGCTTGTACTCCCATCGCCAATCCGAATTTCGGAATTGCGAGCGCCGGTCTCGCGGGCCGGACAGTGGAACTGGAGGGCCGCTTCATCTTTTGATTCCTTGCCGCGCGCTGAGTCCGCGCAAAGTTCGATAAGGTGGTGATTGGAATGCGAAGAGAATAGGTCGTTCGCTGAGGGTAGCTGTCGCCTACCCGCACGCTGATCTCTGCAATTAGAGTTTCGCCCTTTCGACTGCAAGGCTCGGGCGTAGGAAAACAGAAGCACGCGATTCCCCCTCACGTTAGCGGTCGGTTAAAGCCCCTCAAATGCTTTAAGCAGCTTCTTCACCAAAACTGCTGTGGACGTAGGAACTGTGCCCGCGCCGATCAAAACAAGCCCCGATATAAAGAAAAACTTCCGGCGACGAACGACACCCCGCGCAGCAAGGGCATAGACTGGTCTCTGCACCATTGGCCACAATGCTCGGTGCAATAGCAGGACAAGCAGGAGCACAAAAAACACGGCTGTACGACAGCATCCAAAACGTTCGAACTTGCCAAAGTTGTTAGGAAGACTTCTTTCGGGGTAGAAAATCTTACATACGCTATGATTAAGTCCTCTATTCCCATCTTTTGTGGAAGTTTTATCCTCCCCGTGAAGCCCCTCCATGCAATGAAGATAGGTAGAAATACCAACAGTGCAGCTAGAAAAATATTCCCTGTAATTGCCACGAGGATCTTGGCGACGCTGCGAAATTCCGAAGCTCTCCGAAGGAGCCAACGCGTCGCAGCAATGAAGAACGTGTCCGACGCAATCGTAATCCCTAGGAATACCGCATCGTACGCAATTTCACTGGAGCCTGGGAGGTATACTAGGCTGAACCAATCGACGAAATGCATACCGACCAAGGCGATGGAACACAAGAGCAAAACCCCCGCAGACCATAATCTTTCTGAAAATCTTGTTCCAAAAGCGGCGGGCAACATTCCGATCACGATTAGCGAGATGATGACCGGACCGTACAAGAGTCCGACTATGTCGGGATACCAAGGGTCGAATATGACAAGGCCGGGCGAGCACACGAGGCCGAGAGACGCTAACGAGAAACACGCCGAGACTCCAAGGGAGCGAATCGACAACAGCTTTTTTCCAAAAACTCGGTCGAAGAATCTCGACGTAAATTCGGCTACAGCAACTACAAATGCTGTGTGCGTCGTAATTGCACGCGGTTCCGCGTCTGCCAATGCGACCCACCATTCTTCAAGTTTGTTCTGAATCCGTCCTTCCTCGGTTTCATATAGAACAGTGGATATAAGAACTAGCAGGACTCCCGACGCAATACTGGCAATCTTCACCAGCCATAAAAGGAACTTTGCGCCATCAGTGCTCATTGGGGCGGATTCTGTCAAATCCGGTAGAGTATCGGCCCAGTAACGAACGGGGACCGGGAAAAACCAAAAGTGGTGAAGACGATTACGCAAGAGTGAAATGGTTGAAATTAAATCGCCGCCGACCTACCATCCCCTGCTACACCTTGAGATCGCGTTTCGCGGAGTACTTCTCCATGAGGAATGAGCACGAAGGCATCGGGTCCGGGCTAGAAAAACTGAAGCGGCAGAATTGGCGAATGAGATTTGCAGGACCTTGTGATTGTGGGAATCTTTTTTCTTATGACCGCTAGTAGCGCCTACACACAACATGGGACTGCGAGTGGCGGCTACTACCCTCCGGGATACGCTGGAGACACCTGGACCGGCGTCGTGACGACAACAGACGACACAACGCGCACGGTCAATTTGACTTATTCCAGCAAGAAGAAGACGGAGACGTTTACGGGTGTTCTGCAAGTCGGGTGCTGCAAGGTCAAGATGTCAGACGGCTCGGTGCAGGAGCTGAAGCCCTCAGAGCTTTCGCCTGGACGCCGGGTCATGGTGTACTACATTCCGAGAACCACGAAGACAGAAGGCAAGAAATCTACGGTGAATGAAATATTCAGGGTTGATTTTCTTAAGTAACGGGAAACCTGGAAGCGCACATGAGCTTCCCGTTGGGGCCCAAGCCATCGATGATCTCGGACATGGCTTTCGAGCTTGGAGCTGTAGCGAGAATCACCTGTGCGCCGCCCATTTTCTGCAAAGCCTCCGCGGGGTTCGTGACTTTGTTATCGATGTACACGGTCGCTCCGAGCTTTTTTGCTAGCGCCGCGCTTTCTGAGCCGCGCCCGACGGCCGCGACCTTGGTAACCAAACTTGTTGGCGAATTGAATTCCAAGGTGACCCAGGCCGCCGATGCCCAGCACGGCGACAAGGTCTCCTGGCATGGCGCCGCTGTGGCGCAGCGCGTTGTAGGTGGTGATTCCGGCGCAGAGGAGCGGTGCCGCCTCGGCGTCGCTTAGAGTTTCTGGCACCGCTGCGAGCGCCTCCACGGGAGCCACCATGTACTGCTCGTATCCGCCGTCGTAGCTGATGCCGGAAACCTTCAGATTCTGGCAGTTGCGAAAATCTCCACGCCGGCACGAAAGACACGTGTTGTCGTGGCCGCCATGCCACCCGACGCCAGCACGCTGGCCTTTCTTCCATACAGAAACGCCCTCGCCGAGTTCATCGATGATGCCGACGACTTCGTGTCCGGGAACGCGGGGATACTGAATGCCCGGCCAGAGACCCTCTTTCGTGAGCATGTCGCTGTGGCAGACACCGCAGGCCTGCACCTTGATGCGCACCTGCGCCGGACCCGGCTTAGGGATTTCACGCTCGACGATCTGGAAATCGGCTCCGGCCATAGGAATTTGCGCCGCCCTCATCGGTGCGATTGCGACTTTTGTCGTTGCCATGACTGCCTCCTCGTTCCTGCCCGCCATCTAGCTAAAAGGTAGCTCGCGAAAATGTAATCTCTCGACTTTACAACCGTGTGACGGTGGTAACAAACCGTCTTTCCGAATATCCGTCGCTCTCATAGATATGCGGTTGTGCTCCTGGGTGGGCGGAACGTTGCATGTACCACACTGGGTTCCCGCCGCGTATACCCTGTTCAATTGATTTCAGGCCAGATTTTCGGCTGGGCGCCGAACGTCGAAGGAAGGCTCAGGTTCTCGCGCGACGGACCGGTGAGATGCGGGCGCGATGTCCGGAGACTCGCCTGGTGCGCGCTAGCGTTGAGCGGGTTTTGAGCCGTGGACGAGCAGGGCGCCTTCGCGGCGAAAGGCGGCGAGCTCGGCGGCGTCGCGGAACCAGCGTCCGGTGTACGTCTCGGGCGCAGGAGTGGGATCAACGATGCGTCGATGCACGACTTCTGAGAATCCGGCGCCGCGAAAGAGTTGCGCCCATTCATCAGCGGAAAACAGATGCATAGGTATCGGAATGAGCTTCGCCCATTGATGGCAATAGGGATTGTCGCGGAAATAGTTGATGAGAATCCATGCCGAGCCGCCCGGGCACAGCACGCGGAAAATCTCGCGAATGCCGGCTGCAGGATCGGGCCAGTAATAGGATGATTCGACGGAGATCACTTTGTCGAATGAGTTGGATTCGCGCGGGATGGCGTCGACGCTGCCTACAATGAATTCGGCGTTGCGAACGCTGAAGGATGCGCGGCGGGCGCGTTCGACCATCTCGTCGGAAAGGTCCATGCCAACGGCGCGGCCTTGCGGGACGCGCGAGGCAAGTTCGCGGACCAGCCAGCCGCCGCCGCTGCCGACGTCGAGAATTGTTTCCCCGGGAGCAAATTGCATCATGGCCAGCATCGGCTCGACAATGGGGCGATGCTCGTGTTCCATGCTTTCGCCTTTGCCGGCGTCGGCCCAGGTGTTGAATTCCTTGCGCAAAGTTTCGTTGGCAGGTGTTTGCGGCATGTTAAGGCATTACTCCGCGTGGATTTCCTGATTTATCGGCAGTGAATCAAGATCGCAAGCCGGCGATTAAAAGGGCCGGCCGCACGTGGCGCAATAGCGTGCACCCGAAATGCTGGCGGTGCCGCACTGACTGCAGTAATGTCCATGGCCCGCAACGACCATCACCGGCATGCACGTATCGGCGGTGCAAGCCCAGAACAGCGCGATGACCCAACCCACGATGGTCCAGCCGAGAAAGAAATTGACGAGGAAGATGCCGGCGGCGTTGCGCTTGTTGTGGCCCAGAATCGAGGGCAGGAAATACATTACGGTGGCTAGGGCTAGAAAGAGCATGGCGGAACCTCCTGGGCTGGGTTCTGGCGCACCACAGCCGCACCTAGCTTAAGTTACGTCCCCGGGCCGCAAAATGTTCCCTGGTGCGAGTCACTTGTCCACTTTTGCCAGGAGCTGCACGAAGCGCTCCTGACGGGCCTGCTGATCCAGCCCGTCGTTGGCTTCGGCGAGCTGGGTCTGGTTCATCGAGCAAAACTTCGGGCCGCACATCGAGCAGAATTTCGCCTCTTTGTAAAAGTCGTCCGGCAAGGTTTCGTCGTGCATGGCGCGCGCGGTTTCCGGATCGAGAGACAGATCGAACTGCTTGTTCCAGTCGAAGAGGAAACGCGCATAGCTCAAGGCATCGTCGCGGTCGCGCGCGCCGGGACGGTGACGGGCGACGTCGGCAGCGTGCGCAGCAATTTTATAAGCGATGACGCCCTGGCGGACGTCGTCGGCATTCGGCAAACCGAGATGCTCCTTCGGCGTGACATAGCAAAGCATCGAAGCGCCGTGCCAGCCGATCATCGCGGCGCCAATCGCGCTGGTGATGTGGTCGTAGCCGGGCGCAATGTCGGTAACCAGCGGGCCGAGGGTGTAAAACGGCGCTTCGTGGCACAACTCGTTTTCTTTTTTGACCTGCAGCTCGATCTGGTCCATGGGGATGTGCCCCGGGCCCTCAATCATCACTTGCACGCCGTGCTCCCAGGCTTTTTTCGTGAGCTCGCCTAAGACTTTCAGTTCGGCGAATTGCGCTTCGTCGCTGGCGTCGGCAAGCGATCCGGGACGCAGGCCGTCGCCGAGCGAGAAGCTGACGTCATGCTTCTTGAAAATTTTGCAAATGGCCTCGAAGTTTTCGTAGAGAAAATTCTGCTGCTTGTGATGGCTCATCCAAACGGCCAGGAGCGCGCCGCCGCGGCTGACGATTCCGGTGATGCGGTTACGCACCAGCGGCAGAAACTCGCGCAGCACGCCGGCGTGGATGGTCATGTAATCGACCCCCTGCTCGGCCTGCTCTTCGATGACTTCGAGCATGAGGTCGATCGTCAAATCCTCGGTGCGGCGCACGCGCGAAAGTGCCTCGTAAATGGGAACGGTGCCGATGGGCACAGGCGAGGCATTGATGATCGCTTTGCGAATTTTCGGGATGTCGCCGCCGGTGGAAAGGTCCATCACCGTGTCCGAGCCGTAATGGACGGAGCGGTGCAGTTTCTCAAGCTCTTCGTCGATGTTCGAGGTGGTTGCGGAATTGCCGATGTTGGCGTTGATTTTGCATTTGAAGGCCACGCCGATGCCCATAGGCTCGAGATTGCGGTGATTGATGTTCGCGGGAATGATGGCGCGGCCGCGCGCGACTTCGTCGCGCACCAATTCGGACGCGATTTTTTCGCGCTTGGCGACGTACTCCATTTCCTCGGTGATGATGCCAAGGCGCGCATAATGCATCTGCGAAACGTTGCGGCTGCCGTTTACGCCCGCGGTTGCAAGCCGCTTTTCAATCCATGCATCTCTCAACGCCATGTTTTTTTTCTCCTACCCCAACTACGAAAGGACTTTTTCCGAGGCGATGATTCACTCGCTCTTTGCAAGGATCATTCCGCGTTCATTATCGCATCGCTGCGCAGCGACGGCAATGCGAAGCACACCGATAGCCTAGAGGCTCTTGCGCCGGCGTTTGTGCCACTCCTCCGCGGTGATTTCCCAGATTCCTCCGGGGAGGCGGCCGCAGACGTAGTCGCGCTCTTCGGCGGCGATCATGCGCATACCCTGCTTTTCAGAAATGCGGCGCGAAGCCGCGTTCTCGGTGGCCTTCGGCGCGCGCAGCACCGGAAACTTGAGCACGTTGAACCAATAGTCAGTGACCGCGTCGCACGCTTCGCTCATCAGCCCGCGGCCTTGCCACGGCAAGCCCATCCAGAAGCCGCGATTTTCCTTTTCGCTCTTCATCAGACTGATGAAGCCGATCATTTGATCCGCCGCGGTTTTCAGCCGCAGCGTCCAGTGCCAAGCCTCGCCGCGCTCCATGCCCGGAAGCGCCATATCGCGGACATATTGCAAGGCGCCGTCGCCCGGATACGGCCAAGGGATGCGGTTGGCCAAGTAGCGCACAATCTGCCAGTGCGGAAAGAGAATTTGGATTTGCTCAGAGTCGGCAAGCTCGAGTGGGCGCAGCAGCAGGTGCGGCGTTTCAAGCGCCTGCGTTTTGTGCGCTAACTTCTTTGCGGGGCGCGCCGACTGCTGCGTTCTTCGCCCGGCGCGCGCCGTTTTCTTTGCGTGCTTCTTCACTGCGCCGCCGCTTGCAGATCTGCGCCCACCAGCGCTGCGATCAGCTTTTCCGGCTCGCTCACTGGCGGATAACAGGAAGTTCCAGCGCATACAATCGCCTGAGCAGCGCCGGCGTCGAGATGGGGAATGGTTTCTGTGAGCGCAGGCGCGAGAGCGTTCACTGCGGCCATTTCCGGAGTGATGCGCAAGACGGCTTTCCCGAAGCGGTACACAGAGTTCGCGGCGGCTTCGAGGGCGGCCGCTCTTGCGTCGCTCGGCGCGCCGGTGACAACCACTTGCATGGTGTGGCGAGAGTGCAGGAGCGCAGCGAGGCCATAGGTGGCGGCGAACATTCCATACTGCGGGGCAATTCCTGCAAAGGCTTCGAGAGTGAGACGCGCCCAATCGTGGTACTTCGCGTTGCCGGTCAAGGCGTAGAGCCGGTCGAGAACAATCGCGGCGGCGGAATTGGTTCCCGGCGTGGGCGAATCCTGAAAGGGTTTGCGCCGCACGTCGAGGCCGCCCATCGGGGCCGCGTCGAAAGCGCGGTCGAAAAATCCGCCACGGTCGGCGTCGCCATATTTTTCGATGGCCCGGAGCAAGGTGCGCTCGGCAAGAGAAAAGTAGCGGCGGTCGAGCGTGGATTCATAGGCATCGAGCAGCGCGGCGGCCATGAAAATCTCGTCGTCGAGCATGCCCTCGATTTTTTCTCCGCCGACGCGATGCTGGAAGCCTCGCGCCTCGTCCCATGCTTGCGCAAGGATGAGGTTAATCGTCTGCAGAGCGAATTCACGGCAATCGTTGCGGCCGAGGACGCGCGCAGCCTCCAAAAAAGCCGATGCGAACATGGCGTTCCAACTGACGTAAATGGTGCGGTCCACCGCGGGCGCTTGTCGCGCCGCGCGCGCGGCCAGCATTTTGCCCTTCGCGCGGGCAATGATGAGGCGCACATCGCTTTCGGTCGAGCCGGTGCTGCGGGCGATTTCCGCGGCGCTCGAGGCGACCCATAGGACATTTTTCGCCGGGTTGTGATGCATCTCGCCGACGGGTTCGACGTCGTAATACTCCTCCATCACGCGCGCTTCGTCCGGCGTGAGTGCCGCGCGCAGTTCGTGCTGCGTCCAGGTGAAATAATCGCCATCGTCGTCGAGCGAGATGTCTGCGTCCAGGCTGGCGTAGAATCCGCCCCGCTGGCGGTCGCTTAACACCTCGAAGCCCCAGGCGATGATTCCTTCCGCTATTTCGCGAAAGAGCTGTGCCGCGCCCGTGTCGTCCATTCCACGCATCGCGGAAGTGTTCGCGACTTGAAACGCGTGCAAGTAATTCCGCAGTAGCTCGGAGTTGTCATAGGACATTTTTTCAAAGTGCGGCACACACCAGCGCTCATCGACGGAATAACGATGAAATCCGCCGCCGAGCTGATCGTAAACGCCGCCCCGCGCCATCTTGGTGAGAGTTTGCGTCGCCACTCCGAGCATTTTGGCGTCACGCGCCGATTGACCGAGTTCGAGCAATAAATCGATTGCCGCTGGATGCGGAAATTTCGGCGCGTGGCCGAAGCCGCCATTGCGCGCGTCAAATTTGTCCACAATTGACTCAGCCATCGCCTGGACAATTCCGTCGTCGAATGGGGCGCGCGCGTTCGGAAAATTTTCGGATTGGCGAACGGCGTCCTCGAGCGCGGCTGCCGAGCCGTCAATTTCAGCGCGCTTCGAGCGAAACGCTTCCGCGGCGGCCACTAAGATTCGCTTGAAACCCGGGCGGCCCATAGCGTCTTCCGGCGGGAAATATGTCCCGCCGAAAAATGGTTTGCCGTCGGGCGTGAGAAATGCGGTGAGCGGCCAGCCGCCCTGGCCGGAAATGGCGCTCACGGCAGCCTGATAGCGCGAATCGACATCGGGTCGTTCGTCGCGGTCGACCTTTACGGCGACATAGAATTCATTGATGAGCGCGGCGATTTCAGGATTTTCGTAACTTTCGCGGTCGATGACGTGGCACCAGTGGCACCAAACCGCGCCAATATCGAGGAGAATCGGCTTCGATTCCGCGCGCGCCCTCGCGAAAGCGGCCTCGCCCCATTCGTGCCAGTCGACCGGCTGATGCGAGGCGGAGCGCAGATAGGGGCTTGCGGAATTCTTCAGCCGGTTTGTAGCGCCGTCGCTCATAGAATCCTTCTTCGTGAATATTTACCGTGGCGGGAACATTGCGGCAGGCGATGGCTCGCGCGCTATTGGATCGGGTTGCGATAATCCGCGTCGCGCGGGTCAATCGGTTTGCGTCCCGCGAATCCTTCATCCTGGCGGTGATAAAAGCGAATGCGATCTTCACCGACACGCCAGCAGTAATAAATGTCCTCGTTATTGAGGCGAGCCGGAAAATCCAGCAGGCCGACGTCCAGATCTTTTACCACGCAGCCGGTGGAATGGATTTTCTCGAGCGCCGAGGCAATGGAGCTCTCCAGATTATTCTGCTCCAGGCGCTGCTGGCCGGCTTGCTGATAATCAAAGCGCATTCCGCCGGACAATTGAATGCGCGTAGCCAGCTCGGTCATTTTCTCGTCGATGGCTTTGGCGCGGCGGCGCGCTTCCATGGCTTCCAGCAGTACTGGCTCGAGCTCAGCACGCGTGCGCTCCGCTTCGGTGAGGTTGAAGAGTCTCTGCTCGTCGTCGCCCATGGGGGTTCTTAACCCCCAATATAAACCATTGTGCGGGAAGGCGGCACAAAATCCGGCTCGTTGATCCTGTGGCCGGCCTCCTTCTGCATGACGATGCTGCGAATCTCCTCCGCGATTTCGGTATCGTCCGCGCCGCCGCGCAACAAACCGCGCAAGTCGTGGTCGTCCTTGCTGAAAAGGCAAGTGCGCAGCTTGCCGTCGGCCGTGAGACGAATGCGCGAGCAGAAACCGCAAAACGGCTGGGTGACAGGAGCGATCAATCCGATTTCGCCGCCTCCGTCGGCGAAGCGATACTTGCGCGCGGTTTCGCTGCGTTCGTGCGCCACGGGCACCAGAGGCCAGCGCGCTTCGATGCGGCTTTTGACTTCCGCTGCAGGGACCATCAGTTCGCGCGTCCAGGCGCGATCGGCGTCGAGCGGCATGAATTCGATGAAGCGCATGATCAAATCGCGCTCCCGAGCGAATTCCGCGAAACTCTCGACTTCATCGTCGTTGATTCCGCGCACAAGGACGGCGTTCACTTTCACCGGACGCAGCGGCGATGCTTGCGCGGCGTCGATCCCTGCCATGACGCGGTCAAACGAACGGGTCCGAGTGATTTTCTCGAATTTGGCGCGATCGAGCGAATCCAAACTGATGTTGATGCGGTCGAGTCCGGCGTCAACAAGGCGGTCGCAGCGCTCGGTGAGCGATTGACCATTGGTGGTGAGCGACAAGTCCGGCACGCCCATCGCGCGCAACGACGAGATGAACTCCTCGACGCCCGGGCGCACCAGCGGCTCTCCGCCGGTGACGCGCACTTTGCGGATCCCCAGGCTCACCAAAATGCGCGCGAGACGTTCGAGCTCGTCCCAGGAGAGGAGTTTATGCTCGGCCATATGATTTTCGGGGTCCGCAGAACGACAATAGACACACCGAAAATTGCACCGATCGGTGACAGAGATTCGCAGATCGGTGATCTGCCGCCCGAATTTATCGGCTAGCACGCCGTTTTCGTTGTGACCCATGTCTGAATTTAGAGCGTGCAGATAAGGCTCCCAAAATAAAAATGCCCAACTCCGGGAATTGGAATCGGGCAGAAAAACCGGCGCACGCTAAGCGTACGGGTTTCTCCTTTCCAAATCACGGATGGCTCGAGCAAGCCGCAATCAGCGCGGCTCGATCAGGCTTACGTGAAGGGAGGCGCGGGAGTTTTCTCCGGCGCCCTGAACGCAAGCAAGAATTGAATCTCGCATGCGCCTCCAGCGCTTTTCGAGCGATGGAATCGTCCTCGGGCCGTTGGTTTTTTCTCCGGTAGGCCGCGAGAATCGGAGTCCAGCCCAGTCTACGCCGGTTTCCTCCCCACAGCAATTCACGGGGACGGAAACCGTGGTAGCCGGCGCTGATAGCGCGGGGAACGGTTATGGTAGAGTTGCGGGCCGATGCGCATCTTCGTCCTCGGCGTTGGCGGTACTGGCTCGCTGCTGGCTGAACTTCTCGCCCGCCAGGGTCACACGGTGTGGTGCGGCGACCGGGATGTCGAACGGGCGCGCCGCTTTCTTGGGAGGAAAAGCGAGATCGAGGTTCGCGAAGCCAATGCGCGCAACCTGTGGTCCATCGTGCGTGCCGCGCGAAGTTGCCATCTGCTGGCCAATTGCGCGCCCGCCATCTACAACGAAGTGGTGCTGCGCGCGGCGCTGCGCTTGCGGGTCCATTACCTGGATCTGAATTCGCGGCTCACGCGGAATCCATTCAAGCCGGAACAGCTCGCCTACCATCGCCGGTTCGTCCAGAAGAATCGTGCGGCGGTGATCAATGCGGGGATCGCGCCTGGGCTCACGAATCTGCTGGCGCGGCGTGGCGCGGAGCTTCTGGATTCGGTCGAGAGCATCCAGTTCCGGCTTTGTGAAGACACGGAGAGCCGCGACCCTGTTTCCACGTGGTCTCCGGAGGCGGCATTCGATGAAGCCACATCGCGGCCGCGCGTGTATCGGGCAGGACGGTTTGCGTTCGGCAAGAAGTTCGGCCAGAGGGAGAAATTCCGCTTCCCGCCGCCCATCGGAGAGATACCGGTCTACCTGGCAGCGCAGGACGAAGTGTGCACCATCGCTACGAACGTTCCACTGAGGGATGCGGACGCCAAGATCGGCGGAAACGACGTGGAACAGCTGCGCCGGTGGCAGCGGCGCGGCCGGCTGAACCGGTCTCGCGGCATTGTCAGCAAGCGCTTTCCGAAGACGCCAACGCCGCGGCAAGTGGCCGCTCTGATTCGCCGCGGAATTCTGGAGAATGCGCGCTTCGCAGTAGCCGTGCTGGTGCGCGGCGCGAAACATGGGCCGAAGGATGACCTGCCGTTGCTGGTCCGATGGGACGCGGCCGTGCCTTCTCTTTACCAGCTGCGCCGATCTGGGATGACGACCACGCCGATCTCTTACGCTACGGCGCACGTCGCCGCGCTATTCATCAAACATTTTCCGCGCGACCAGGCTGGCGTCTTTTCTCCGGAAGAACTTCCGGTAGAAACGCGGCGTGCCATCGTGAGCGAAGCCAGAGGACGCGGGATCCGCACCACGCTGAAGATCACTCCACTCAAACGAACCGAGCACGATGAGGAATACTAGCGGTGCGGGTCAATCCGCGGCGTCCCCGCTGAGTCCCACGGTGAGCGCGGCTCCTTGTTCTGCGGGCAGCCGCTCGTACGCTTTCTTCAGCAGGATCGGCGTGGCAATCGTCGTCACCACGGCCATCAAAACGAGCACCGTAAACAATTCGTTTCCAATGAATGCGTTGGACAGGGCGACATTCGCGATTACCAGCTCCATGATGCCGCGCCCGTTCAATCCAATTCCCAGCGCCCAACTTTGCCTTTCACTCATGCCGGCAAGCCGGCCACCAATGTAGCCTCCCGCAATTTTGGCAACAAACGCGACCACCAACACGGCCACGACGAGCTTCCAATTTCGCAGGCTGGAGGCATCGAACTCCAACCCAATGGCCGCAAAGAAGATCGGCCCCAGGAATCCCATGGTCACGTTCGAGGCGGTCTTCCGTACTTCCTCGAAGTTGGCCTTTCCCAATACCGCGTGGCTGAGGAGCATCGATCCGAAGAATGCTCCCACGATGAAATGCAGCCCGAGCAACTCAGAAAGGCTGGCAAAGGCAATCACAAAAAGCAGCACCACAGCAAACAACGACTCTTTTCCTTTGAGTTTCACGAGCAACGGGTCAATCAAATTGCGGGAACGGCGGAAGCGCCCCGGCGTGTATTTCTTGATCACCCGCGACACGATAATGATCGCTGCCATGAACACGAGTGCCTTCACCAGCGCCAATCCCACAGAGGTAAGCAGGGTGCGCGATATCGGTCCATGTGCTTTGACGCCGAGAATGACACCGAGCAAGAGCAGCGAGGCGACGTCGTTCATCACGGCGGCGGAAACAATCCTCTGGCCGATGTCCGTGTGCAGCTTGTCCAGATCCATCAGAATTCGCACGCTGACCGGAAGAGCGGTGATGGCGATACACAGGCCGAGGAAGACCATCTGGGTCGGCCCCATACGAAACGCGTAGCCCACCAAAATTCCCAGCGCGAGAGGAATTATGAATCCGGCCAGCCCGACCAACGCACCGCGGCCGCGGAAGGCCTTCCACAGAGCGCCGAGATCCATTTCCATTCCGACCAGAAACACCAGCAGAAAGACGCCCAGGTCGGCGATGGCCTTAATTTCCGGGGTGAAGTGAATCAACGCTAGGGCGGATGGCCCGAGCAGAACGCCCGCAGCGATCTCTCCGATCATCGCAGGCTGGCCCAGGCGCTCGACCAGTTCTCCGATCATTCGGGAGACGATCAAAAGCAAGAGCAATGCTTCGATCAGGGTCACAGAAACTCCGGGTATCGAGGTCGTCAGTTGGGGCCAAGAAGCTAGTCAGGGGGCGGGACATCCTATGCTAGCTTGCGGGCAGTATAGCCCACGAGGGACACTGGTCGTCGATAGGGATTTTCCCCTACAGATGTGTGAACAAAAGAAAGGAGATGCGGCTATTTCGGGGCTTGCTGGTTCAAATGAAACTCCGTCCACGGGCCGGCGATCATGTCGCGCAGCTCGGGCGCCTGCCAGTCGTATTGAGGATGAGCGGCGAGAAATGGCTTGGCGTAGAAATTTTCGCCGCAGGGGTGGCCGGCACGCGCAATCAGCGTCATCTGTTTCGCCATGCTGCCGTCTGTGACTTTTCCCTGCACGGCGCCCATCGGATCGAATGGAGCAACGTCCCAGCCCTTGTCGCCTTTCGCGCTGACGTCACCATGCCCGCAGAGAGTGCGGCCGTCGGCGCCTTCCTTTTTCGTGTACGCGTCGAGGTGATCGGCCTCGAATTTCTCCGCGAGCGCGACGTCGATCCTGCCCTTGTTTTCCTTCATCAGCTCGTCCCAACGCACGTGTCGCGCGTTCGGCGACATGGTCGGATCGTTCACGTTGTAGGTGGTGTCGAGTTTCGTCACCGTGGGATCGCTGGTGAAGTTTGATCCGACGAAGTAACCGTCTTTCGTCCGCCAGACTTTATAGGCCTTCAATCCCAACTCGAACTGCGCAATTTCGCCGGTCTTGTTGTCGCCGATGAGCCAGTCATTCGCGTATCCGCCATTGTTGCCATCCAGCATGATTTTCACGTAGTCGTCGATCGAGCCGGCGTACTGCATGGCCTTGCGCGCGCGCACGAATTCCGGAATGCCGTCCGGCTTCCAACCGTGAAACGCAGAAATCGTCGTCTCGGTGACCATCAGACCGCCGGAGTTGATGGTGAAGTCGTCATCGCTGACGATCACACCGGGAAACCCGTCGCCGATCATGCGATAGCCGTGTTCCGGGACGATGTCGAAAATGACGCGCCAACGTTCGCCGTCCATGTAGCTCGTCCAGTTATTGTGCGCGATGACGATCTGGCCGTCCTTGGTCCAACTTCCCGTGGCCACGAATGCGCTGCAATGGCCTACGACTTTCCGCCGGGGCGCGTTGGCGACTTTGTGCTGTTTGTCGTACCACGGCGCGTAATAATCCGGCAGCTCCATGAACGCGTTCAAAGCCACGACATCGTCCAAATCCATTTTCACGCCGCGCGCGTTCAGGCCCGCGACAATGCCTTTCAGTTCGGCCTGATATTCCGCCTCGATGTGCGGCCAAAGCATGTTGTGCGCCGCGTCGCGGAAGAAATTCCAATTGTGCTTCGCGGTGTGTGTGTCTTCGAGCTTCACCGCCGCGAAAGCATCTTTGATTTCTGGTGCGAGCAAATAGCCGTGCTGGTAGCCGATTTGGTCGGGCGTGCCTTGGAGGTGCACGTAGGTCCAGCCGCCCTTCTGGAAGCGGTAGGCGCCGGCGAGGCGTGGGTTTGCGGCCGCCACAGCGGGTTTCGACGCGTGCGCATTCAAGGCAGCGCTGGCGCGCACGCCTTGCAGCAGCAACGAATACGAAACGACCACGAGCACTGCAAGCGCGAGAGCCGCCGTCAGCCAATGCCACCGCCTGGAATCCATCTGTGCCCCCTGAGGACCGCGAAAAATACGCTGGCATCTTAAGCGTCGCGTGACTTCAAGTCAACGCGCGAGGAGCGTGTGTCGCCGCAAAATGAGAATGTCCGGTTTGTAAGTTGCTCATTTTACGTGCGCCCAATATTTGCAAGCAGGGGGTCGCCGGTTCGATCCCGGCCACGTCCACCAACCATCCGCCGATTTTATTTTGGCTTTGCAATCTTGCGATAAGAAGCCATGCGATCGATTTTCGGACCCGGCTCGAATTGCTAAATGCCGCGCCTCCTCAATCCTGCCTTCCCAGAATACCGACTCCGCGTTCGAACCACCCCGCCGAGGACCGGGATCTTCGAGTGCTCCTGCAACGAAAAACCGGGCTTTGCCAACAGCGGCAAGGAGCGATAGGCTCATCACCGCTTGTTAAAAGGAGAACAGGAGGAGGACATAATGAAGCTTCGAATCGTGCAGTGTGCAACTGTCGCTCTGGCCGCCGCGGTGCTGTTTGCGCTGCCCGTTCTCGGCGGAAGGACCTCCGAATCGCGCGCGGCGCAAAATGCGAAGCTCGATCCGGCGACGCTCGCATACAAACTGCCAAGCCAAATCCATTGGGTCGACGATGCTATCGGCGCAAAAACAGCGGTGCTTCTCGGAGACCCTTCCAAGCCAGGACTCTACATCGAACTCGTGAAATGGACGCCGCATCACATGAGCCATCCGCACTGGCATCCGAATGATCGCTTTATCACCGTACTTTCCGGAACTTGGTGGGTCGGGACGGGAACCAAATTCGATCCGGATCGAACCGTGCCGATGCCGGCAGGGAGCTTCGTCATCCACTATGGCAAGCACGTGCACTTCGATGGCGCAAAAGATCAAGAAGCGGTGCTCGAAATCGTTGGCGAAGGCCCGGGGACGGCTACGCCGGCGGAATCTAAATGACTTCGCTCGCCGAGATGGGCAACTGAGATTCCGGGATTTTTGCTAAACTTTTTTCCGGCGTTCTCGCCGAAACTCGGTAAGTCACTCGCGCAGGAAGGAAACTCGAAGTGGGCGCAACAGAATCGATTCTTAGCGCGGAGACATTTCGATTCTTTCGCGACCTTAGGAAAAATAATTCCAAGGCGTGGATGGACGAGAATCGCCCGCGATACAAGCAGCATGTTGTCGAGCCGTTTCGCCGATTGCTCGATGCGCTCGCGCCGGGGGTGCGGAAGTTGCATCCCGAATTTTGCATCAGCGGGCGCACCGGCGAGAGTTTCTCGCGCATCAATCGCGATATTCGATTTGCAAACGACAAGACTCCCTATCGCCCGCAGATGTATCTTTGTTTTTCGCGTCTCGAGGCGCAGGGCCGCACCGCAGGGCAACTCTACGTTGGAATATCAGCGGAGGCCGTGACTGTCGGTTTTCGGATGTATTACGAAAGCCGGCAGAGCGCCATGACGAGCGTCTGCTTGCCGCGGGCCATCGAAAATCTGAGTTGGCTTGGTCGGCAGCGGAAGAAGTTCACCAGAAAATATGACAGCTACTGGTACGACAGCGAAAAAGGCGAATGGGCGAAGCATTCCGGCTGGCCGCGCGACGCCCGGGAATGGAAAAAGACAAAGGGCTGGATCGTAAGACGGAAGCTGCGCCCCTCGGCGGCGCTGCGGCCCGCATTTCCGCGCGAGGTCGAAAAAACGTTCCGCGAACTTTTCCCGCTCTATTCCTTCAGTTGTCTGCAAAAATGGAAATCCTAAGGCGGTGAACTGGAATGCGAATGTCACGCGCGGAAGCGAAGGCCAATCACACACTCGATACGCAACATACCCAATTCAGCGAGACAGTCTACGGCGTGCTCTGCGCCACCTGTCACAATTACATTTTGATCGATCACACCAATTGTCCACCGTCGTGCAGAGAACACGAAACCTGTCGGCAAACTTACGGCTCCGGGATTTAGCCAGGCATTTCTCACCCGCAGAAACACGCTCCTCGCGCGTGTCAACGCAAAGTAGAAATGTCCGCTTTTCCGCCAAGTAGAAATGTCCGCTTCCATGGTCTCCTCCAAGGATGTTCTGCAGGCACATGGTATTTGTGTTTGATTTTGTTTTCGGGTTTGGGGATTTGTTCCGCAAGTCCTTGCGGCCTACGCCCTCCAGGACTTGTGGACGGCCGCACCGGTTCGGGGCAGGAACGCAGGCGTAGATAGCGGCCCCGGTAGCGCAGCCAGTGGCTTCCGTCTAAGCGCCGTTCGATCTCTACCGCCGCTCCCCGCAGCCCGGCACAAACTTCTTCCCGCACTACTCCCCAGCGATTTCCCTCCCAGCTTACGGTGTGGTCCTGAGCTACTTTGCGGGCCACGCGCACACTCAAAATTTCCTCCAGGTGCTGTTCGCGCCCCAGTTGCCGATGCACATTCCGTGGATTTCGTGCGGCCACCGTAAAACGCTGCTCCCACTCGGGAACAAAACGCGTCTCCAGAAAGTGATTGGCTGCCGCGATGCTGTCGATTCCCGCCAAGCGCATCTCCTTCACCAGGCGATCCTGAAGAGTTTCGAACAGTCTCTCGATCCGCCCTTTGGCTTCCCATTTCAATTTCCGGCGCAATGTGCGGTCGAGCCGGGTGTATTTCTTGTAGTCCTCCGGAAAAGTTGTAGGTTTATCGGCTGGCCCGAGCTTCACGGCGTTCAGGCCATAGAGCAAGTACTGCACTTCGTCCCATGTGAGCTTAACGGTGATTGCCCGACTCATGAGCTAGCTCCCTGGTTGAGTTCGCGTGCTTTTGCGGCGCATTTTTTGCAGTCATACTTTTCCAAGAACAGGCCACCTTTGCGACTCCAACCGAATTTTCCGCTGGTCTCTTTCCCGCAAAGTGTTTTCGTGGAATCCGGCAGCGTCAAATGGTTGCGGCTGTTTCCGCTGCCAGCCCGGAGATTGGCACCCCACTTGTAGGTGGTGATGGAAAACTGCGCGTACTTGTTTTGGTTCATCGTCCGCCTCCGCTGTAAACGGCAAGCCTGCCCATTTTCAGCGTGACAAGATGTTCAGGCCACCGTTCTTTATCCGCGCATCACTTTCGACTTCCGCAGGCCGCGATCCACCGTAGGCCCCAAAATCTGCGACACGCAATCCAACGGGGATTGCAGGCTGCTACTCAATACTCGTTTCGCATCGATGAAACGACCGCCCAACACGAGCCGAAGCATCCGTTCCATTTTCCGGGCGTCGATTCTGAGAAGTTGAGCATCCTCGCGAAGTACATCTCTGTCTTCCAACCACTGGCTTGGCGTTGCGCCATTCACGCCGTTGCGGCGGATTTTCTCCGTGACGGCGTTGGCCCGTTGTTGGAGAATGCCGGCTCGCCGCTGGTAACGCTCGACCAACGCAAGCGTGCGGCGCAATATCCGGTCGCTCATTCCGGCTGCTCTCGCCTTTGGCGAAATGATGCGCTTTGTCATTTGCTTCCCTTTTTCCCCTTCTTCCGTCCGCGGCCCTTGCAATAAATCTCCTGCTTTGCTTGTCGCAGCCGCTCCATGTCTTCTTTGTTCCATAGGCGCGTGGCCCGCCCGTTTACAATTTGCAGCGCCGGGGGCTGTATACTCTTGTTGGCTATCCAGCGTTGCAGCGTCATCAGCGAGATGCCCACTGCCTTAGCCGCATGGCGCGTTGCAACGGTTAAATTCATATATGGTATATTGATAACGTAGGTAACATAGTTTGTACAGCACTTTTTTCCGCAAAACGGGGGGGCTAGGCCCCAAAACGGGTAAATAGGCCACCCGGCCATTTGCGTTCCGCTAGTAGCTCCTGAGGGCGTTTGGCGGACACCTACGGAAGCAGTTTTGGGGGCCTTAACCCCCTTTGCGTGGCTTTTTGGGGTAGCAGGGCCCACAGGGGCACTTTTAGGGGCCCCACGCCCATTGCTGGACTTTTTTGGCGGTAGTGGCTAAAGGGGCGCTCACCCGCAGCTTTGCGGAAAACTTCCGATTACACGGGCTGCAAAGAACGCTGTGGAGCCCTCATTCAGTGACATCTATAAATGTATAAGGGGCTGAGCGTCTGCGTAGGCCCAGGTTTTTTTGGCTTTTTCCCGAGCGGTAACTTCTCGACGACTAAACTTGCAGGTATACTTCGCGGCATGCGTAGCTTCGTACGGGCGGTAGCGCCTTCACTTGTTTCTTTTCGTCAAAGTGCGTGCAATTCGCACAGCGTAACTTAGCGGAAAGCGGCGTTGGGCTTTCACACCATGCCGCCAACAAAAGAGCAATTACTTGCTGAGGTTGAGGACTTGCTTAGGAAACGTAGGATACAGAGACGCGCGAAACCGGCCCTCCCCGGGGCGCCTATCGCGTTAATCGGAACAAGTGGATGAGCCAATTCCTTTTGACGATAGACTTCGCTAAAGTATATTGTTGTCAGGTATGTTCAACCGTGAATTGAAGAAGGGGAGCGTCGAATTCCTGCTCCTGTCCTTGCTGGAAGCCCGTCCACGGCACGGTTACGAGATCGGGAAACTGATCGAAGCGCGTTCGAAAGGCCGCATTCAGTTCCGCATCGGCTCGCTCTATCCGATCCTATGCCGATTAGAGGACAGAGCTCTAATCTCCGGCCGCTGGGTCGAAAAGGCGGGGCAGCGAAGGCGCAGGTACTACCGACTGACCGCCCCAGGCCGGAAGTTCCTCGCGGCGCAACGCAGCGCGTGGGATGAGTTTGTGCTGACCATCAATCACATCGCGAGGCCTGGCCATGCCTGATTGGGCGCAATACGTCCGCCAGAACTTGCGGCTTGCGCACCTGCAGCCCGAGCGCGAAGCGGAAATTGTCGAGGATCTTGCCGGTCAATTGGACGAGGCGTACCGCGAGGCTTTGGAGCGTGGTTTGACGCAAGAGCAGGCCGAAGCCGCCGCCATGCAACACGTTGCCGATTGGTCTTCGCTTGCAAACGAATTGGTGCACTCGAAGCGGGGAAAGGAATCCGCCATGACGATTCTGCAGCATCGTGCCGAGGATCGGGACGCCGCCACTCGCGGCCGTTTCTCTCTGCTCACCGAACTTCGCCAGGATATATTCTACGGCCTGCGCATGCTACGCAAATCCCCCGGCTTCACCGCTGTCGCCGTCCTCACTCTCGCTCTCGGCATTGGCGCGAGCACAGCCATCTTCTCAATCGTGAACGGCGTCTTGCTTCAGCCGCTCGCGTTTCATCAGCCGGAGCAACTCTGCGTCATTCGCGAAATCATCCCGCAGCTCACCAAATTCTATCCAACGTTCCCCGCGAACCTGCCGACTTTCCGCACCTGGCAACGCGACCTGCACTCCTTTGAAAACATGGGCCTGGCCGAGGGCATCTCCATGGACTTCACTGGACGCGCGGCCGTCGAACTTCCAGGTGCGGAAGTGACTTCCACTTTGCTGGATACGCTCGGCGTTCATCCTGCGCTCGGCAGAAATTTAATGCCCGATGAAGACAAACCCGGGCGCGACAATGAAGTCATTCTCATGGATTCCTTCTGGCGCAGTGAATTCCGCAGCGATCCATCGATTATCGGCAAAGCAATGACTCTCAACGGAAAATCATTCCAGATTGTTGGCGTGCTTCCGCCTTCTTTCCATTTTCCGCAGAATAGCGAACTTGGCTCGCTTACTGATTTCAGCCCTCATCTGGCATTCTTGAAGCCGCTTGGCGAAGACCCAAGCCAAGTCAATGCTTTCGACGAACTTAATTACGCCGCGATTGCCCGCCTCAAACCCGGCGTTTCGCTTTCACAGGCGCTTGCCGAATTGGACGTCGTTCAGGCCCAAATCGCGAAGCAAGCCAACGAGCACATGGATTTGCGCGGCGAAATCGTTCCGCTCGCTTCGCAAATGCTCGGCCCGGCGCGGCAAGGTTTGCTTTTTCTGCTCGCCGCGGTCGGCGCCGTTCTCTTGATCGTCTGCGTGAATCTCGCAAACCTCTTGCTCGCGCGCGTTCCGCGCCGTATGCGTGAAGCCGCCATTCGCACCGCGCTGGGTGCGACACGCGCGCGGCTGGCGCGCCAGATGCTCACAGAAAGTTTGCTTCTGGCATTCTTGGGCGGAGTGTTGGGAATTCTTCTCGCGTATTTCGGACTGAGCTCCATCGTCAGCGCCGCGCCTCCCGGAATTCCGCGCCTCGCGGAAATTTCGATTGATAGCCGCGTCCTGCTCTTCGCTATCGTTCTCTCCGTTCTCACAGCCGCGCTTTTCGGAATGCTTCCCGCATGGCGCATTGCTCAGGCAGATCCGCAGGACGCCCTTAAGTCCGGCGCCCTCAGCACCACGGAAAACCGCCGCACGCGCCGCCTTCGTTCCTCGCTCATTGGCCTCGAGGTAGCCCTCAGCACCGTGCTTCTCATTCTCGGCGGACTCTTCACTTCAAGCCTTGTGCATCTGCTGAGGATCAACACCGGATTTTCCCTCGATCATATTCTCGCCGCGGACGTAAGTCTTCCGCCTCAGGTGTACGGAGCGCTGGGAAGCGCTTCTTCAGCACGCGAGCATTTCTACAAGCAGACGCTTGCCTCGATCCGCACGCTTCCCGGCGTGCGTTCCGTCGGCTGGATCAATTACCTGCCGCTCGAAGGAGAAGGCGACGTCTCCGATGTTCGCTATCCGGGCACGAGTGACAAAGACGTAGCGAACATGCCGTTGGCCGACTATCGTGCCGCCAGTTCCGATTATTTCCGCACGATGGGCATTCCGCTCATCGCAGGTCGGATTTACACGGAAGCAGACCGCGGCAGAAAAATAATCGTCATCTCGCAGCGGCTCGCCGAACGCCTGTGGCCCGGTAAAAACCCCGTTGGCCAGATTTGCCATCTAAGCTGGGCCGATGTGCAAGGGACGGTCGAAATCATCGGCGTTGTCGGCGACATTCGCACTATCGCGATGGACAAATCGCCCGTGATGATGGTTTATTGCCCGCCGTGGCTTGGCACCGCCGCCACGCCTGTGTCCGCCTCGATTGTGATTCGCACTACAATGGACCCGCGCGCCACCGCATCCGCCATTCGCAATGCGATTCGCAGCGCGGACCCTAGCGTGCCAATCACCGCGGTGCGCCCGATGACTGCGGTTGTCTCAAAGTCCGTGGATACGCGCCGCTTTCAGATGCTTCTCGCAACACTTTTCGCCATCTGCGCGCTTTTTCTCGCTTCCATCGGAATTTTTGGCGTCGTTGCCTATTCAGTTGAGCAGCGCCGCCACGAACTCGGCATCCGCATGGCGCTCGGCGCGCAACTCGCTAATCTGCGCGCGATGATTCTTCGTCAAGGCATGGCTCCGGTTTTGACCGGCTTAGCTGCGGGGATTGGCGGCTCGCTCGTCCTCGGACGCTTGATTGCAGACTTGCTCTTCGGAGTCCGCTCATTCGACCCGCTGACTTTCGCTTGCGTCACGCTTGTTGTTGTAATCGTCGCACTCCTCGCCTGCTACATCCCGGCCCGCCGCGCCATGCGAGTAGACCCTATGGTGGCGCTTAGATACGAGTGAGCTATCGAGCAACGAGGGGATGAGGCCAACATCATCCAGATGGTCTGTCTTTAGACGACCTTGACGAACCGCAAGAGCCTTTTTCTCAATGCCTCGGTGTGGCACGCGCTGAACTTTGTTTGCGAACGTAAACCGGCCACCTCAACTTAGAATTGCCCGGAATCGTCGTGATTGCGGTGGCCGTCCAGAACGCCAAGGAGGAGGCTCATTGAGGAAGACAAAAAACGGTCAGCCTCCCACCACCAAAAGAAGGTGAACCGAGCCGTGAATAGCTCACGAATCCTCCAGGATTTTCGTGAATTTGATCGCGAACATCTCCCTTAGAAGGCCGGGAGAGTGCTCATTCCTGATTCACAAGAACGATCACCCCGTGCGGGGCAGCAGCTCTTTCCGCTATTAAATCCACGGCTCCTGACGTTTGACCACTTTGCGGTAATACATGTAGTTCCCACGAGCGCCGAAGATGAACCAATAAATTACAGCAACTACCCCGCCGGTCAAACCAGCGCCAACGATGGATACAAGCCCTGATTTCCATAGTCCCTTGCTGATGGCCCAGAAGCCGCCAAAGCAGAAAGCGGCCCAGTTCCATTTTCCGTTGTATCGCTCGCCGGATTGTTGAATCTTGCGAAATTCTTCCTGGTAGTAGGGAGGCAGTTGTTTCACCGCCCCACCGAATGCCGCGCTCGCTCCCGAGGGCATGTCGACAAATTCGCCGCAGTGTTTGCATTTCTTGGCGTCGGCAAGGATCTCCTCAGCACAGAAAGGACATTTGCGAAGTGTGGACCGGTCGAGCGTTTGAGTTGCCATAGCCGTGCTCCTTGTTTCCAAAGGGAACGTACAGTCCATGATACTCATCGTCCGTGGACATATAAACAGCGAGGCTCAAACATGACACGCAAGGGTAAATGGAAGACATTCGAATCCGATTCGGCAAGGCCCTACGCCAGCGGCGGCATAAGCTGGGCGTGTCGCAGGAGGAGTTTGCCGATATGTGCGGCCTTGACCGCACCTACGTCGGCGGAATCGAACGCGGCGAGCGCAACGTCGCGTTGGTCAACATCGAGAAGATTGCCAAGGCCTTTCGGATTTCCCTAAGTGAACTTCTTCGCGGAATTTAACCAAGAGATGAACTTTCCCGCTGGACGCCGTCATGCGTGGATTCTACTAAGAAGAACCCGTAACTGCCGCTCGCCCAAAACGGACAGCCATCTCTGATCATCCTACTGAGAAACGATATTCCCCGTTTCTTCGATTATAATATCCAGGTCATTAACAATTGCCCGAATGCAGATAGGAACTCCTGTTTTTATTTCTACGCACTTTGACGCCAAATCATAAGTCACAGTGTTTATGTCGTAGAATCGAACCTTTGCCGTATCTTGGACGGAAAGAGATGTTACGCTAGAGATTTTAAGGAAGCACTCCTCTGCAGGAAAGCGGGCCCTACTTCCTAAAAACGATCTGGGCTCCAAGTCCTTTAAATAGCGGATTGTCACGATTGACTTCGCCGGGATGAACTGAATAGAGTTGGCATCAAGCCAAAAATCGTGAACATGGTCCACTAATCTTGAGATTTCGCTAGGATTCGTTACATGGAGTGAGTTTTTCACTGTAGGCTCACCGAGGTAAGGGCAACCGGAGTGCAAAACCACTGCCCGAGACGCCATTCTGCCATACATTAACCTGGATATGAGGGAGCTTTCCTAGCCCTGGGAATGGATGATGCGCATCGTGTAGAGCGACTTTGATTTGAGTATTGTTTGGTACAGAGTCTTCCCAACTATGTTGTAGCTATCGATGGTAGCAATGCAGAAGTCGACGTGCGTAACGGCTATCCAGGTGCAAAAGTTGGTTACTGTACCGTGGCCAGCGTTTTGCTGAATCTTGCCGAGATGAACCGCCTTGACCAACACCGACCGGTTGATCCCGAGCAGTTCCGCAAGACAGAAGAAGCGTCAACTGTCGATGCCGCATTGCCGGGAAGCAACGTCGTGACGCGCACTCACACTTCTGCGCGGGATTCATTCCGTGAGGCGGTTTATGAAATTCTCCAAGACGCGGTTGTAGATCAGGACGATGGCTCGCGTTTGTTGGATACCTATGAGGCTTTGCTTACACTCAAACCAAAAGGCCGCTCACAGGAATGTCCCTACACACCCGAAGGGTGTGCCGAACATATGGTTATCCCCACCGGTGTCAGTAGCTGTCCGTGTCCGAAAAAGCTCCCAATCTATTCCACTGATGCGCTACGAAGTCATGAACGGTTCCGGGATATCGGTACCAATGGCGAAGCTTATGGTGAAGTGCGGCAGGTTTGGGAAAGACTTCTGTTAATCCATGTGCTCCGCCTCTTCGAAAAAAAGCAGTTGCTAGACCGCATGGACCGGATGGCCTTTGTCATAGACGGCCCGCTGGCTATATTTGGTCATCCTGCTTGGCTCAGCGCCGCAATTAGCCAGGAGCTAAAACGCCTCAATACAATTGTCAGATCAGCTATACGGCGTGATCTGCTAATCGTTGGAATTGAGAAGTCCGGCGAATTCGTCACTCATTTTGATGAACTCGACAAGGCCGAAGATGGAGGTGCTAACTTCAAGCCTCGTACATACCTATTCCCAACTGACGCTTATATCAAGACGCGTGTGATTTTTTCAACCAGCGCAAAGCGATATGGACTGGACACGTACTTCGGGCGCAAATTCCTCTACAAGACAGCCTCCGGCGCACGGATCGTGGTAAGCATTCCCTTTTTGAACGACAAACAGGACACCCTTGCTACAGATGACGTCTCACTTTACCCAGAGTTTGGGTCAGCATGTGCGTTGTTGGATTCGTTGGCGTCCTCCCGTTTTTCGAATTCTGTTTCACCCCTGATTTCTGCGCATGCCCAGGCAGCTATTCCACTCCAACTTGGAACAAAAGTCTTGCAGCAGTTGGCAAAAGCGCTGATGAGACAAGACTGACCCATGGGACGCGAAGCGGGTAAGTACAGTACGGCAGCAGGTCGCTGGGCCGGTGTCGGGCCTTATTACGCGATGTTTCCTGCGGCTTTCGCGGACAAGGTGATAACCAGATATACTCGGCTTGGTGATTCGGTTTTGGACCCGTTTGCTGGCCGGGGTACGGCCGTATTCAGCGCTGCTGTTCACGGCCGCCTCGGTATTGGAGTGGAGATAAATCCCGTCGGCTGGGTCTATTCTCAAGCAAAGCTCTTGCCTGCGAGCGAGGATGCGGTCGCGCAACGATTCAAAGAAATCTGGACTCTTTCGCAACGCTATCGAAAAGTGGCAACGAGCCTGCCTCCGTTCTTTCACCTGTGCTATCAATCAAACGTCTTGCAGTTTCTGCTGGCCGCACGTGCCCTCCTCAACTGGAGAAACCGAAAGGCCGACTGGACTGCCATGGCATTCCTTTTGGTAAATCTGCACGGCAAGAGAGATGGAGCCCTTTCGAACCAGATGCGTCAGACAAAATCTATGTCTCCTGCCTACGCTATCAGGTGGTGGAGAGAGCGAGGACTAAAACCGCCTGAGCTAGATCCGTTAGAGTTCATGTTGAAACGACTAACATGGCGGTACGCGAAGGGTGTCCCTAAATCGACGGAGAGTCGCGCCTACCTGGGCGATAGCACAACGGTCCTACCCCAGATCCCACGATACTGGGGAAGCGATCATAAGCGCGCTCGCCTCTTACTCACATCGCCGCCATACTTCAAAGTCACCAACTATCATTATGACCAGTGGCTTCGATTGTGGCTCTTGGGCGGACCGCCGACATCGAAGCGGGTCGGCGGACTATATAAAGACAAGTTTGAAAATCAGGAGCGATATCACACCTTGCTGCTCAATGTATTCAGAAGTGCCAAGCACCTTTTAACGCAGAATGCGACCGTGTATGTGCGCACGGATCGGCGAAAGTTAACGCTCAGAATGACAGCTGACGTGCTTCGAGAGGTGTTCCCAAATCGACCACTCTCCTACAGACAACGTCCTTACAAGCGACCGACTCAAACGAAGCTGTTCGGTCACGCTGAACCTAAGCTGGGAGAAGTGGATCTGGTTCTTTGTTGAGTCTACATGCGTCTCTATTCCCGGTACGACAAGATCCCTAATCGACGACTCAACCTGTAATCGTATTGCTACCAAGCTGAGGGATACCTTCCTCGCTGAATTTCGATTCTGCCCAGGAACTGATACCGACCAGTCGCGCAAGTGACTGGTAATGCCGCGGATGCCTCGCTCGCTTATCGATTAGCACCAGAGTTGGTATGCCAGTAACGCCAAATGTCTTAAATACGCCCTCTCCGTTGACGAGCGTCGGAAACCTAACCCGTCAAGGCGCGGAAGGGATAGCGGATACGCAGGCGAAAAAGGGACCAGCCCCCTGGATTGAGACCTGGCTCCTTCGGTTACTCTCTCGGTGTATGTTCTTTCTGTTTGCTGCGCTCTGCAGAATGCCCACGCTATGCTTAGGTGCATGAAGTGCCCATGCTGCGGAAAAGACGAGGTCTCTGACGGACCGCCGGGCGTAGTCGATCCCTACAAGAATTGGGTTCAGTGCCTCAACCGTGAATGTGTGGCCAAGAATATTTGGGTATCCCGGACGGCAAGAAGTACGAAAGCTTGACGTGGACCACGGAGAATGTGAAACCAAAAGAGCAAGCAATTAGTCTACGGTGATGATCCAGAGTTCGACAAATTGATCCAGGCAACTCACACGCTGGTTAGCTTCATCCCGCGGCGGGCGGCTACGCCCGAACAGCGGGTACAAATGATCTGGGAGCAATTTCCGCCGCCCAAGGTTCGTTGTTTTGGAGCATGTCACGGAAAATTCAAGTCCAACGCATATACCAGCCCGCCGCTGTGCCTCATACGAACAATCAGCGAGCCGTCCGCGACTCCGCTCTCGAGCGCGCACATATCAACGCCTTCTTTCAGCGCCGTCTCGAAGCTGAGTACGCGTTGCGGTTTGAAATCTCCCGCGTGTAAGCGATAGATCGGCTGGCCTTCGTCCGCAAAATTCTGTACGTACAAATATTGCGAATCGCGCGACCATGTCAGCCCTGACAGAACCGTGCCGGTCGCGATGGGTTTCCATTGCTGAGTCTGTGAATCGAACAGTAGAATCGACCGCTCATCCAAAGTCTTCGCGGTGAAATACTTCCCGTCGGGCGACCACATGGGGGACGTGAAACCATCGGAATTGGCAACTTTTTTCGCCGCTCTCGTTTTCCGATCGACGATGTAGATTCCCCTCGGCGCTCTTGGATCTGCAGGCGCATCCGCGTTCACCGCAATCGCTATCTGCTCTCCATCCGGCGACCACGCCGGTACGCTCTGTTC
The DNA here is from genome assembly GCA_963811805.1 of uncultured Acidobacteriota bacterium. Classification (GTDB taxonomy): domain Bacteria; phylum Acidobacteriota; class Terriglobia; order Acidiferrales; family UBA7541; genus DAHUXN01. The sequence goes on from CAWESU010000001.1 coordinate 1,014,113, forward strand.
TCCTTCTTGTGCGAGAATTTCCTGAACCAGCCCGCCCTCGGCGTTCACGACATAGGCGCGCACCGGCTTGCCGAAAGTGTGCGCCTCAAACGCGATCTCCGCTCCATCCGGCGACCACTGGGGCTGTGATGCCTGTAACGGCGAAGCGGTCAACTGCAAAGGTGCGCTGCCGTCTCCCTTCGTTCGCCACAAGGTCCAGTCGTCTTTGATCACCGCGGCTCTGGTGCCGTCGCGAGACGGCCATACTGCGAGCGTCCCTTGCACCGTCGTGAACGGGCGCAATATGCCTGAACGAAAGTCGTATCGTTCGAATTGCCAGACTTCGTTCCAAGCCGTCACGAACGCCCGCGTCCCGTTTCGAGTCAGCACGCCATTTCTGATCGCCCGTGCTGTCGGCGTCAGTTGTACGGGAACCGGCCTCCGCCAATGAAACAAGCTCCGCCGTTCACGAATCGCCCACAGATTTTCAAATCCGCCATGGTTCGACGAAAACACCAGGTACTTCCCATCCGGCGTCCACTCCGCGCAGCACTCGGACGGCGGACTACTCCATCCCGGAAACCGCTGGCGCGGGTTCCTGCCGTCGGCGCCAGCTTCCCACAGGGTGCTGGCATCGGACTGATTGTCATCCACCGAATAGGTCATCTTCCGGTTGTCGGGCGAGAACTGAATCCAATACGGCCGGCCCGCGGTATGAATCAGCACGCGATCTCCATTCCCGTCGCGTCCCACGATGTGGATGTCGCTTCCGCGGGCATACAGGATTTGCTGTGCATTCGGCGCCCACGATGCATCGTCCGCAATCACGCTGCCCACGCGGATCGGACTCCCGCCCTGCGCCGGCCAAATCCATAAAGGCAGCCCCGGCCTGCGTGCTTCGAAATTTCCGATAAGAAACTCCGATCGGTCCGGGGAAATGTCAAAAATTCGGGTATTTGGGAAGGGCGTGTCTACAGGACCCGCCGCGCCGCCTGCTGTCGAAGTCTGCATCAGGGTGTCACGATTGCCGGCCCGCTCGAGAAAAAACACGCGCACGCCGTCCGTCGCGATCCGCGCGAACCCATCCGGGTGGTCCGATACCGGCCTTTGGACGAAGCCCGTCGCCCGGGGAACCGGCGGCGACGATAAGAATCCATACGCAACGATAAGAAGCGCGAGCACGCCAGCCGCGCCAATCCATGGCCACAAACGCAGAGCAGCGGACTGATCGGGCTGTTCTTTGCCTTCTTGCGGCTCTCGCTCTTTCTCGATCGGCGCTACAAAACGGTAGCCGACCCGTGGAATCGTCTCGATATAGAGCGGCTTATCCGCCGAGTCTCCCAGCGCGCCGCGCAATTTCTTCACCGCGTTGTTCAGCCCGTTTTCGAACTCGCCAAACGTATCCCCTGCCCATAATCTTCGCCGCAGTTCCTCCCGCGTTACGATTTCTCCCGGTCGCTCGAGCACTGCCCACAGGATTTGCATGGGCTGCCCGCCCAGACGAATGCGCACTCCGAATTTCCGTAATTCGCCAGCTAGCAGCTTGGTCTCGAATGGGCCGAAGCGAACAACCTTTTCAGATTGCAGGGAGCCCGAAGACATACCGCAGCGCGCCTTCCATGCGGGGACGATGGAGTTCTGATGTACCACGGCGGGCGCGGCGCGTCAAGAGGATAGATAGAAGAGCACTCAACGCTCTTGGATTCTTTGGCTTGCATGGATAGATGAAAAATATGTCGCGTTGATTGACACATGCACCGGGTCTCTGGCAGGTTTCCGCATCCGTCATCGTCCCGATGGTATTGACGTGGAAGCCGAGAGAGAGCCTGGTTGGTGGTGCATCTGCGGGCCGGTTCTCAGTCTGGATTCCCAGGAGAGCAAAATGCGAATTGGACTGAAATCGTTCCGTGGTTGTGTAGCTCGTGCCATCGTTGGATGCTTCGTTGCGCTCGCTCTGTCTGGGGCTGCGTTCGCACAAGGTGTCCTTTCATGCCCCGTGACCACCAACACCACCTTGTCGACCTATCCCTATAACGGGGACACCACAAACCCATCCAGCACACCGAACATCTGCATCGTTCAGTCCAGCGCGACGCTCACTATTGCTGCCAGCACAGGTGGCATCTTTAATGTCGACGAGTACGTCATCGGGCTCGGCGGCGTCATACTCAATTACGGTAAGATAGTAAATGACGGCGTTATCACCAATGGCGATGACGAGGGCCCCACCTCCGGAACAATCACGAATTTCGGCACACTGATCAACAACAATATTTTGGATAACACTTATGGCGTGCTGACCAACGCCGGCATCCTGACTAATTTTGGCGCGCTACAGAGTGGAACCGTGTACAACACTGCGACGCTCACGAACGAAAACATACTCGATGCTTACATTTTGACTAACATTGCGGGCGCGACGCTCAACAACACCGGCGTGTTCATCGGTTCCGGGAGCACAATTACCAACAACGGCACCTTCACGAACTACGTGGGCGGCCAAGTCGACAACGAGTCGGGTGTGTTTTTGAATGGCGGTACGTTCATCAATGACGGCACATGGGTGAACACAATCAATGCGTCGTTCGAAGAACCGGGCGGCAGCATACTCACAAACAACGGCACGTTCACAAATAACGGGATGTTTACGAACGCTTCGAATGGCTATCCGACTGTAAATACGGTGGTTAATAATGGAATATTCGACAATAACGGCACCTTTACAAATGCAGGTATTCTGGACATTACATACGGCGGTGTGTTGAGCAATGCCGCGGGCAGCACGTTCGTTCAGACGGGCGGACAGACCGTCGTTGACGGCACATTGAATTCGGTTCCGGCGGTGCAGATTCAAGGGGGAGTGCTTTCTGGCACCGGCACGGTCAATGGGAATGTGAACAATAGCGGCGGTTTGGTTCAGCCCGGTGATGCGCCAGGCACGCTGACGATTAAGGGAAACTATACGCAAGGGGCTTTCGGAACCCTGTGGATCGAGCTGGGCGGGACTGCGCCGGGGGACTTCAGCGTCCTGGATGTGAGCGGAGTGGCGAGCTTGAACGGTGCGGTGGACTTCGCCGCAGTGAACGGCTTCACGCCAGGCACGGGCGACGATTTCGCCTTCCTAAATTTCGGTTCGCTTTCGGGTGATTTCTTCCCCCCGTTGTTCACGAATTGGAGCTGTCCGGCAGGCGACACCTGTGACCTGGTCTACGGCGCAAACAGCGTCAGTTTGGACATCCTCGCTGCTAGCGGCACCGGCACCACAACCACCCCAGAGCCGTCGAGCGTGCTGCTGCTCGGAATCGGCATGTTGGCCCTGGGAATATTCCAATACCGCCGGCTCGATGTGGATGGTCTGCGGTGAGCCCGGAGCTCTGTGGTTATCGCAAAGGACCTCATTAACAGTGGCAAAGTCAACGTCAGTGCTGGAGGTCGGCCGCCGAGAGCTCAATAGGGCCGCGATTTAGCCGCTCATGAACGGGCTGGCAAAGGAGGTCACTGGACGAGGTCAGCGCGGCGCGAGCCTTGTTCAAGTCGTCTGGATTGTGGCGGGGCTTCTGGTCATCGTTGCGGCGGGCTTTCACATTTATCGTGGGATGCGAGGCTCGTCGGCGGTCAAGTTTCCCACAGAGTATCAGGCGGTCCTGCTTACGAACGGCTCCGCTTATTTTGGGCGGCTTCAGGGCTACGGAAGCGCACATCCGGTGTTGACGGACGTATATTACATCGTGAATGAGACGGACCCTCAGACCAAGCAGAACAAGCCGGTGTTGGTGAAGCGCGGCAAAGAACTGCATGAGCCGGACAGGATGTACCTGAACCCGAACCAGATCCTGTTTGTCGAAACCGTCGGGCCAGACTCCAAAGTGGCGCAATTGATCCAGCAAGCCAACCACTAACTCTTCCATTCATCCGGTACTTCCCATTGATAGCTATGACCGACGTTGGTGTGGGACGAGGGGGCAGTTCTGTAGTATAAGCCCGGCGCGGCGGAGAAAATGACGACAGCGCGCACAAGGCGTGCGCGAATAGGAAGGAGGCGTTAAAGGCGGATTTACGGCACGGCTAAAGCCGTGCCCTGACGGGAATTTCGAGGCGAGATCTCCGGTTTCGGAGTCCGGCAGGACTCCACCGGAGTCCAAACACCGGATTTCGGTGCGCGAATTCGCTTCGTTCAGAATGACATGTAAGAATGATGGCGTGCAATCGATGACGTGCAGATGGGGGAACTGATGGCGGCGGGAGCAAGTTCGATAGATGCGGCGCGGTCCACCGTTTTGTCTGCTGAAGGTGCATTTCCGTTTGAGAGCGGAATGGTAGTCAGTAACGTCCATCACATAATGAACGAATTGTTTTCCTAGTTCAGTGAGAACATAAGGTTTCGTATCTTCAAAATGTCTTGACTATTGTCAGTATTTCACGAGCATCCTGCGAGTACGCCGCAGGCGCACTGATCACCCCCAACGCAAACGCCAAGAGAGGTCCGAGGACGATTTTCATAACTTCCGCTCTTATGCTAGGCGGAGTACACTACCTCGCAACATATCACCCTTGTACACAATCATCAAATCCCGCGTCGTGACCGACACAGCCCCGCTGTGCGGAACTCCGTCACGCCTCGCTAGGGTACATCCCTTACCCCACATTCGTCTGACCCGTGTATAAGATCTTCATACCACTTGCCCCATTGACACGGAATTGGGGGTGTAGCACTTTTCCCCGCTCTGTAACCTAACCCGTCAAGGCGCAGAAGGGTATAGAGGTGTCATGGGCCGAAAGGGCGACACCCCGCCGGTTCCTACGCGCCAGAACCCGCATAAACATTGACTAAAATGGATGTACCCATCAAAAACCCCAGTCATAATGCGGGTTCCGCGTGCGTCAGGTTCGACCTAGGGCCAAGCTATATAGGACCAACCCAATCGACGTGCCAACTTGCGACATACCTGCCACGAATTCACCCAGAAAAGTTCTGAGAAAGCTCTAAGATCGTCCCCTTGGGCGCAAAAGCGTTGGGACGCGACTCTCAGGTTGATTTTCGGAGGTTGGCGCACAGGAATGACAGCGTCATGAACAGAAGCACATTCGTAACAACGGCAACTACACACACTACCCAAAGAAACCAACGGCTATCGGATCCTGTGCCTAAGCAAAAGCCCGGTTAATTTACCGGTAAAATGTCGCAAGAACTTGCACACCGCTTGCGTCGCGAGAGATCGCCTTCAAGGGATAATCTATGGTATCAACAAATTACACTGTTAGGTCTTCCGTCGAACGATGGTGGCCAAATTGCTCGCACCCCAACGTCAGGTGTGTTTGTCAAGAACGGAGGAGTGACCGATGAAGCAAGCGAAAATCCGATCCCTTATGCTGTTCGTGGCTGCGATTGCCACAGTCGCTTTGGGTCCTTGCGTGAATGTCGCCCGGGCAAACAGCGTGACGGTCACCGTTTTGGCGACCTCAGACCCATTCCTTGCTGGTGCACCGAGCGGATCGATGTGCTGCTCCGGTGACAGCGCTCCTGCGGAGTCACCACTGCTCGTGACTGGAATCGCGGTGACGCCTGGGGCTGTCTTCACATTCACGAATGTTTCGGGCAGCGTGAGTTATTCAGGCGGTATTCCGACAGACCCGCCCGACGGTAATCCGAGTTTCTTGATCACGACGTCCGCGTACGAAGGGGGAGCCGAAGCGATCAACAACATCGCCGGGTTCACGAATGTGCCGTTGGACGCGTTAGTCGGACTTTTCCTCGGTCCCGGCGGCGCCGTGTTACCAGCTCCCGCTTCTATCAATTTCGGCTCAGGTGGCGTGGGTACAAATTTCACCAGCCTATCCCCTGCATTGCAGCAGCTTTTCTTCATCGGCGACGGGCTCACGGGCACAGGTACGGGATCAGTACAGACCTTCATCGTGCCGGCCGGCGCCACGACGCTTTACCTGGCCACGGTAGACGGTTTCGGCTGGTACAACGATACCGGGTCGTTCACCGTCACGGTCAATTCCTCCAGTGCTACTCCGGAACCAGGGTCGTGGCTGCTGCTGTTGACCGGGTTGGCGGGACTAGCTTTATTTGCTCGCCGATCCGCTTAGGTGCGTCAGGCGGCAAGGAGCTATTCCGGTCGCATTCTGACCACTATTTTCGCAAGTGTCGAGGCTTTCGCCTTCTTTCCACTGAGAACTGCCCGAACTGTTTGGCGGTCAAGTCCTGCCTATTTTTGCCGCTTTTCGCAATCCACGCCCGCTAATTTCCTCAATTAAAGTTTCGTTCGCGGCGACACCTCAGAAGCCCGATCCACCAAACCGGGGTGTAGCAGTTTTCCCCTTCCACACTACCCGGCAGCAGGCTACACGCGGAACCCGCATTATGACTGGGGTTTTTGATTGGCGCGATGATTTCAGCCAATGTTTATGCGGGTTTCGCGTGTATGCATCAAAAGTAGCTGTGACTGTGGATGGTTGCCGTTGAGTCCAGGCTGAAAGGTTCCGCTTGCTTGCCCTGGATTGTTTATCCGCGACCAAGCACCGGCTAAGGGTAGTTAGAGTGCGTACCATTGCTAACACTGATACATGAACCAGTTGACGAAAGGCCTCGTGGTCGCTGTCGGCGTAGTATTTTTGATCAGTGTAGCGTGGGTGATACCAAATAGCGCAGCGCCAAACGATAAAACAAAGCAAAGTGGTGCCCGAAGCCGCGATGAATCAAGCCCGCTGAAAATGCAGGTCAGTAGGAAACGCACGGTGCCAGCAAGTACGTCAATAAATTCGTCACAATTAGGGGAACACCTGGCGCCGCGTCAATTTATCCTGGCTGCCGCTTGTCTGATGATCGAGAGGGTTTGACGACGAACTGGTTTCCCCTTGATGGCCTTGGAAACCGGGTCTTGGCTTAGTTTTGATTCTCTCATCAAGCGTCTAAGGTTGAGCATCTCTGTATTCCTAACCTGTCAAGGCGCAGGATGCTAGAATGCGTGGGCGCATTTTTAGCGTAACGCTAATCGATGAACGCCAACGACATACGCGAATTGGTCGAAGCTTTGCAGAAGGGACGATTGTCGTCGGAGCAGGCCATCGAACGGCTGAAGAATTTGCCATTCGAGGATTTGGGCTTTGCGAAGATCGACCATCACCGCGGTTTGCGCCAAGGCTATCCGGAAGTGGTGTTCGCGCGCGGGAAAGCGCCCAAGCAGGTGGCGGAAATTGTGCGCGGGATGCTGCGCACGAAGTCGTCGCACAATATTTTGATCACACGCGCGGACGCGAAGGCGTACGCGATGGTGCGGCGGATCGCGCGCGAGGCGAAGTTTAACGAGTTTTCCGGGGCAATCACCATTCGGCGCGGGAAAAAAGTCAGCGGCAAAGGATTGATTCTCATCGTTACGGCGGGCACGAGCGACATTCCCGTGGCGGAAGAAGCGCTGGCGACAGCGGAAATGCTGGGCAATCGCGCGGAGGCGCTCTATGACGTGGGCGTCGCGGGGCTGCATCGGCTGCTCGCGCATCGCGACAAAATTACAGCCGCGCGCGTGATCATATGCGCCGCGGGAATGGAAGGAGCGCTGCCGAGCGTGGTGGCGGGGCTGGTGAGCGTTCCGGTGATTGCCGTGCCGACGAGCACCGGATATGGCGCGAGTTTTTCGGGGCTGGCGGCGCTGCTGGCCATGCTGAACAGTTGCGCCTCGAACATCAGCGTGGTGAATATTGATAATGGATTTGGCGCAGCGTGCGTGGCGAGCTGTATCAACCACCTCTGAATTTTTCCACTGAAACTTATAGGAGCGCAGCGGCTAGGGCCGCACCGAGGGCAGGCTCTTCTTCTTCAAAAACCGTGCGCAAGTCGATTATCAGTGTATTTTTTTCGATGCGCGCGATGACGGGGGCAATGTCTGGCGCGGCGGCTGGTGGTTTGCGCAAGCGCTCTTCGAGTTGCGTCACGAAATGACCGTCGCTGCGCAGCGCGACGAGCGTCGTTGGCAGTTTTTGGTCGGGCGTGGAGCCGCCGCCGATGACGGAAAATCCGCGGCAAATTTCGATGCTGGCGCCGTGAGGCAATTTGCCGCGCATTTTCTCCGTGAACGTGCGTGCACGGTGTTCGAGTTCTGGCGCGGTCATGCGAATCATGCGTAACGCGGGAATTTCGTCCAGTGCGCTGCGGCGGTAGGCGTCAAGGGTGGCTTCGAGGGCGGCAATGGTGAGCTTGTCGACGCGCAGCGCGCGGAAGAGCGGATTGCGGCGGATGCGCTCGACCAGTTTTTTCTTTCCGGCGATGATTCCCGCCTGCGGCCCGCCGAGCAGTTTGTCTCCGCTGAAGGTGACGACGTCGACGCCTGCGGCGAAACTGGCGCGCACCACGGGCTCGTCCACCCCGGTGTCTCCGAGATCCGTCGCGCATCCCGAGCCCAAATCTTCGAAAAGCGGAATGCGCTTCTTGCGGCCGAGTGCCGTCAATTCCTCCAGCTCCGGCCGCTTCGCGAATCCCACGATTTTGAAATTCGAGGGATGCACGCGCAGGAGCAGGCGCGTCTCCTTGCCAATCGCGCGCTGGTAATCGGCGATTGCGGTGCGGTTGGTGGTGCCGACCTCGCGCAGACGCGCGCCGCTCTCGGCCATGATTTCCGGAATGCGGAAGCCATCGCCGATCTCGATCAGTTCGCCGCGCGAGACAATGACTTCGGCGTTTTTGGCGAGCGTGTTCAGGACTAGGAATACCGCCGCGGCGTTGTTGTTCACCACGATGGCCGATTCGGCTCCGGTCAATCCGGCTAGGACACGATTGGTATGTGCGTCGCGCTTACCGCGCTCGCCGGCGGTGACGTCATATTCCAGATTGGAGTATCGCGTCGCCGTGGCCACGATGCGCTCGGCGGCTGCTTTCGAGAGCGGCGCGCGCCCGAGGTTCGTGTGCAGAACAACTCCTGTCGCGTTGATGACCGCGCGCAGCGATGGCGCCAGTTTTTCTTCGATCTTCCGCGCAATGGCGGCGTGAATTTCGGCGACGCTGAGCGCGGCTGGCGGCGCTTCGTTGCGCGCTTTTTCGCGTACGCCGGCCAGCACTTCGCGGACAGTGCTTGCGGCCATGGCACGGCCGGCGGTTTGGGTCAGCTTTGCCACCTCGGCAGCGTTCAGAATTTCGTCGACGGAGGGAATCTGCCGCAAAAGCGCGGTGCGCTCGCTTTCCGCCCTTAACTTCTTTTGCGCGGGAGAAGCCACAGTGGCTGCTATTTCAGCACACGCCGCCAGCATGCGCAACTTCGCGCCGGCCGCCCGGCCGAATACTTTTCAGGCACTGGCTTTTCACGCTGCCGTTGACGTTCACCGCACTCGCTTCTACGATAACCAAGAGTCCTCTTTCCACGTGTTGCGGAGACCATGGCGACAATCGAAGAAGATCTCTCGCAGATCGAAAAAGATATTCGTACCCTGAAAATCGAATACGAGCAGTACTTCGGGGGCGGCCGCAAGCGCCCTCCCGCCGACACGCAGTGGCGTGTGGAATCGCTGATGAAACGCTATGGGGACCGCGGGGCGGAGATGAGCTACGCGCAGCGTTTCCGCTACACCAATCTGGCGCAGACCTTCGCGAAATACTGTGAAATTTGGCGCAAGAAACTGAAGGAACGCGAGGAAGGCACGACACCGCGGCACTTCGGCGCGGCCGCGAAAGCCATCGAGGCCGAGCGCGCTAAGAAGGAAGCCGCGCATGCGGCGTCCGGCGGTCCCGCGTTTGCGATGACCTTTTCGGATCCGGAACGCGAAGCCAATAAGATCGAGCAGCTCTATCGCAAGCTGGTGGAGGCCCGCACGGCGACGGGCGAAAAAGGCGGCACGCCCAACTTTGACGAATTTACGAAGTTCGTGCGCGAAAAAACGCGGCAGCTCAAATCGAAAAAGCCCGCCGCTCAAGTCGAATATACCGTGAGCGTGGAAGGCGGGCGGGTCAAGCTCAAAGCGCGGCTCAGCGCCTGAGCGCGCGGGCAACCTCCGCAGCGCCTGGCGAATCCCTTAACAATGCCCATGCCGCAGCATAATAAGAATGCGCGTTGCAAGAATGGCGGCAATCTGTGGGTGAGTCTCGGCAGCCAGTTCGTGTTTGCCTTTCTTGGCGTCGTGTTCTTTCTTGCGGGCGGGATTGCCCAGGCGCAGTCGGAAGGTCCGATCACCCCGCCGCCGCAGAAACCTCCGCAGCTTCAACAGGCGCCGGCGGCGCGGCCGCAGCAGAGTCAGCCCAAGATATCTGTTGAAGTGAAGCTGGTGTATCTGTACGTGACCGTGCGCGACAAGCACGGGAAAATCGTACCGACACTGAACCAGCAAGACTTCGTGCTGGAGCAGGACGGTCGTCCGCAGATGGTCACGCATTTCATCCGCGAAAGCGACGTTCCGCTGACGCTTGGCCTTCTCGTCGACACCAGCCTGAGCCAGCGCAACGTGATCGACGACGAGCGCGATGCGAGCTACAAATTCCTGGACCAGATGCTGCGCGACAAGGACGAGGCCTTCGTGATTCATTTCGACCGTCAGGTCGAGCTGCTGCAGGATTTGACTGCTTCTCGTCCCAAGCTCAACGCCGCGTTGCAGGAGCTGCAGACGCCCCAGCCGCAATTCAGCAACGGCAACAACGGAAACAGCGGGAACAATGGAAATGACGGCAACGGCGGCGGTGGCAACTCCACGGACCCCGACGAGAACGTTCCGACCAGCACCGGAGGCAGCAACGGGCGCGACCGCGCGCACGATAGCGGGGGCGGGACGCTGCTTTACGATGCGATCTACCTGGCGGCGAATGACGAAATGAAGAAGCAGCCGGGCCGCAAAGCGGTTTTTGTTCTGTCCGACGGAGTGGACCGCGGCAGCAAAGAAACTCTTACGGCAGCGATCGAAGCGGCGCAGCGCGCGGACACGGCGGTTTACTCGATCTACTTTGCCGATCACAACTCGGACAGCAACAACAATCCTTTCGGCCGTCACGGGGGCTGGGGTGGGCGCGGCGGAGGTGGGTGGCCGGGTGGAGGCGGAGGCTGGCCCGGCGGCGGTGGCGGAGGGCAGCGGTATCCACAGGAAGCGCGCGTCAACGGCAAAGACATCCTGAAACGCATTTCCACCGAGACGGGCGGTCAGCTATTTCAAGTTTCGAAAAAACTGACGCTCGATCAGATATTTGCGCAGGTGGAAGAAGGCTTGAGGGGCCAATACGCGTTGGGCTACACGCCGGACCACGCCAGTTCCGGACCCGGCTATCACAAGATTGCCCTCACCACGAAGAACAAGGACCTGGTCGTGCAAGTGCGCGACGGCTACTACTCCGACAACTAAGCCGTATCGCTGCAATTCATTTGGCCAGCGGATCTCAAAGCCGAGGTATTTCTTCTGAATGTCCGATGAGCCAAACCCCTCCTCACTATAGACAGCGGCAAGCTACTGGTTGTATTGTTCGGCCATGACACTTTCGGCGCGCAATAAACTGGTAGGAAAGGTGGAAGAAATTCAGTTCGGAGGCGTGATGGCGCACGTGGTCGTCCGCGTGGGCAAAGACCTCATTGAGAGCGTGATTACAAAGCGCAGCGCGGATGAAATGAAGCTCAAGGTCGGCGACACGGTGAAGGCGGTTATCAAATCGACCGAAGTAATGCTGGAGAAAGATTAAGCGTTGGCGTAAGTGCGCCGCTTCTTGCCGGGTAAATTCCTATGATAAATCGGAAAAAAGCAGTTGTGGCGTTGGCCGTGGCCTTCCTGTGGATGCTTTCGGCAGTTACTCTGCAACGGCATGCTTCAGCGCAAAATACCGCGGCTTCGCCGGCATTGCGGATCACCGGCCGGGTGGCAACTCCGCTCGAACTCTCCTTAGCCGACCTGAAAAACATGCCTCGGACAACGTTGACGGTGGTCAATCCGCACAGCAAGAAAACGGAAGTCTACCAGGGCGTTCCGCTCGAGGAATTGTTTCGCCGCGCCGGCGTTCCGCAAGGCGAGAAGTTGCGCGGACCGCTGATGGCCACGTATTTGTTGGCAGAGGCCTCCGATGGTTACCGCGTTGTATTCTCGCTGGCAGAGCTGGATTCTGGCTTCTTGGATTCCGGCGTGATCGTTGCGGATACGCTCGATGGAGCGCCGCTCGGTTCAGGCGAGGGCCCGCTGAAGCTGGTTGCGCCTCACGACAAGCGCCCGGCCCGTTGGATTCGGATGTTGAGGTCCATAACGATACTTCAAGCCGCGAAATAAGTTTTCCAATCGGTAGGGCGTGGGCATCATCCCTTCAAACCCACGAGGGCCAAGCTTTCATTTCACTCTTTCCCATCGCTGCGCGAGCACATACACTGGTGTGCCTTTTTTATCGCGGAGGTGGCTGTGGTAGTGGAACGCGCTCTCATCAGTGTTTACGACAAAACAGGGCTCGCCGATTTTGCGGGGCGGCTCGCGAAGCTGGGCATCGAAATCGTTTCTACGGGCGGCACCGCGCGCTTTTTGCGCGACGCGGGCATTGCGGTTCGCGACGTGGCCGAGCTGACGGGGTCGCCCGAGATGTTGGGCGGCCGCGTGAAGACGCTGCATCCCAAGGTGCATGGTGGAATTCTTTTTCGCCGTGGAAACGCGGATGACCGGAAGCAGACCGCGGCGCACGGCATCGCGCCCATCGACATGGTGGTGGTGAATCTTTATCCATTTTCCGCGACTGCGAGCAAAGCGGGCGTCACGTCGGAAGAGTTGATCGAGAACATCGACATCGGCGGGCCGACGATGGTGCGCTCCGCGGCAAAGAATTTCGAGAGCGTCGCGGTGGTCACCGATCCTGCGGATTATCCAGGGCTGGTCGAAGAGCTGAACGTCACGCGGGAAATTCGCCTCGCAACGCGCCTGGAGCTGGCGCGAAAAGCATTTGCGCTCACCGCGCGCTACGACGGGCTGATCGCCACGCAGCTCGAGCGGCTCTCTGCCAATCACGATTTGCAACTCGCGCCCGCGCCGGAGGCGCTGCCGCAGCGCCTGCACTTCAATTTCGAGCGCCAGCAGGCGATGCGTTACGGCGAAAATCCTCATCAGCAGGCGGCGCTGTACGTGCCTGCGGGCCGCGCGCGAACGGGATTCGCAGCCGCGCGCCAACTGCAAGGCAAGGAGCTTTCCTACAACAATCTGGTCGACATGGACGCGGCTTGGTCGCTCGCGTGCGAGTTCTCCGCGCCCGCCGTGGCCATCATCAAACACAACAATCCCTGCGGAGCCGCAGAAAATCCTTTGCTCGCCGAAGCGTATCGCCAGGCGCTGGCCTGCGATCCTGTTTCTGCGTTCGGCGGCGTGATTGCGCTCAATCGAACCGTCGATGCAGCGACTGCCGCTGAACTCGAAAAGCTTTTCGTCGAGTGCATTGCCGCGCCCGGCTACGACAAGAGTGCGCTCGAGAAATTTTCCGCGAAGAAGAATTTGCGCTTGCTGGAAATGCCCGCGGCCACGCCTGCTGCTGCAGACGAACTTGAGCTGAAGCGCATCAGCGGCGCGATGCTCGTGCAGGAGCCGGACCATCGCTCCGTGGCCGAAGCGGAGTGGAAAATCGTCACGGAGCGCCAGCCAACGGCCGCCGAACGACACGCGATGCGCTTCGCGTGGGTCGTGTGCAAGCACGTTAAGTCCAACGCGATTGTGTTTGCGCGCGAAGGACAGACCCTCGGCATCGGCGCAGGGCAAATGTCGCGCGTGGACTCGGTGAAACTGGCGGTGATGAAAGCGCAGATGCCGCTGGCGGGAAGCGTGGTCGCTTCGGACGCATTTTTCCCGTTCCCTGACGGCGTTGAAGAAGCGGCGAAAACCGGAGCCGTGGCCGTGATTCAGCCGGGCGGGTCGGTTCGCGACAACGAAGTCATCGCCGCCGCGAATCGCATGGGTCTGGCAATGGTTTTCACGGGAGTGCGCCATTTTCGCCACTAACCCGCGGATATTGGCATCCAATAAATTGAGCAAAACGGAATTGCCGGAGAGGAACGCTTTGACGCGGCTGGCCGTCTATTCAATAATGGGTTGTATCGGGGAGCGCGCATGAAGACTTATTTCACAGAAACCATCTTGGCGGTGGCTTTATGCGCCGGAGGAGCCGCGGCGCAGTCGGTCCCACGCCCGTCCGCTTCAGGCAGCGCTTCCACAGGTTCTTCGCTCTATTCGCAGGATGATCAGGCCAAGCGCGCCGAAGCCTATTCGGATTACATGATGGGCGTTTTGGCGGCGCGGCAATTCGAAGCCTCCGGCAAATCGGAGGACGCAGACCAGGCCATCGGCGATTACCAGAAGGCGCTGGCCCTCGATTCCGATCCGGCCATCACCGAACGCCTGGCGGAAGTTTACGCTGAGTCGCAGCGCACCTCTGAAGCGATTCGGCTGGCGAATTCCGCCGTGCAGCAGGATCCCAATAATCTGGCGGCGCATCGGTTGCTGGCGCGCATTTACATTCACAATCTGGCGGACAATTCCGACAACGACGCGCAGAAGCAGACGATCGCGTCGGCCGTGGAACAATTGCAGGCCGTTCAGCGGCTTGATCCTGCGGACATCGAATCGCAGCTCTGGCTGGCGCGTTTGTACGGTTTCCAAAATCAGCCGCAGCGCGCCGTAGAGCAATTGCGCGGCATCCTGAATCATTCTCCGGACAACGAAGGCGCGCTGGAACAGTTGAGCCAGCTTTATCTGGAGGAAGGCCGCCCGCAAGACGCCATCGCGCTGCTTCGCGACGCCGCGGGTTCTTCGGACGATGCTGCGCTCTATGATTTGCTCGGCAACGCTTACACGAAGACCAATGACAACGCCAAGGCGCAAGCTGCTTTCCAGCGCGCCGTCGCCCTGGATCCCGACGAGCCCAGCCATCGCCACGGACTCGCGCAGGCGATGCTTTCGAACAACGATTACCAGGACGCTCTGCCGCAGTTCGAGCGACTGGTGCAGATGGAGCCGGACAATCCGCAAAACTATCTGCGTATTTCGCAAATCTACCGGCACATGAACGAGCTCGATAAGGCCGAAGCCGCGCTGATGCAGGCCAAGAAATACGCGCCCGGCGACCTGGAAGTGCTGTACAACGAGGCCCTGCTGTATGAGGCGCAGGCGCGCTACAAGGACGCGATTCAGGTTCTCTCCGACGCCATCGCCGGAGTGAAAGCGCAGCAGCAGGAGGGCCAGCCGGCGCCGAGCGCGCTTGAAATCCTTTACGAGCAACTGGGAATGGCCCATCGCGATGCCGGAGACTACGATTCCGCGGAACGCACCTTCGAGGAGATGCAGCAGCTCGGCCCCTCGAGCCAAAAGCGCGGCGAACTCTTGCTGATCGACACCTATCGCGCCAGCGGCGACATCAAACACGCCCTTGCCGAGGCGGAAAAGGCGCGCGCCGCCAATGCGGGCGATCCCACGCTCGCCGTTACTTACGCAATGCTTCTCGGCGACAACGGTCAAGTCGACGACGCCACGAAGGTGCTTCGCGGCTTGACCGTGAATGGCCAGCTCGACCGCGATACTTATATCGACCTGGCGCAAGTGGAAGAGCGCGGCAAGCGCTACAGCGACGCCGAGCGTGACGCCAACGCCGCACTCGGCCTCGCTCACGATCCTTCGGACAAGGAAAGCGCGTGGTTCCTTCTTGGGGCGATTTATAACGACGAGAAACGCTACGAGCAAGCCGAGGAGATGTTTCGCAAGTCACTTGCGGTCAATCCGCACGACGCCGGAGTCTTGAACGATTACGGCTACATGCTGGCGGAGCGCGGCATTCGGCTGGACGAAGCCATTACCATGATTCACGGCGCCCTCGCCGAGGACCCCACCAACGGTGCGTATCTCGACAGCCTCGGTTGGGCCTACTACAAGCAGGGCAATCTTGCCGAGGCTCAGCAGTGTCTGCAGCAGGCCATTGCTCACGATTCGAGCGATCCTACAATCCTCAGCCACCTTGGCGACGTCTACGCCAAGATGGGCCAGTCCGATCGCGCCGAGCAAATCTGGGAGAAGGCGCTGGTCTGCTGGCAAAAAGCGCTGCCTGCCGATTACGAGCCGGACAAGGTTTCCGAGCTGCAGAACAAACTGAAGAGCATCAAGCGTCGCGCCGCGCAGCGCTCTCCTGGCGGCGACAGCCAATTCTAGCCGCTGGCGCATGAGCAAAATTGTTCGCCTCTCGGCGTTTGCCAAAGTCAATTTGTGCCTGCACGTCGTCGGGAAACTTCCCGACGGCTACCACGAACTGCGCACGGTCTTTCAGTCGATTTCGCTGCACGATTCGCTGGAGCTAGAGCTTTCCTCTTCCCGCGAAATCGCCCTCGAAGTTAAAGATTCCGCGCTGCCTGCCGATTCGAGCAATCTGGTTTGGCGCGCCATCAAAGCGCTCAGAGGCGAGCTTGGGTTGCGCCAGGGAGTTCGCGCGCGGCTCACCAAGCGCATACCCGTGGCGCGGGGGCTCGGCGGCGGCTCCAGCGACGCAGCCGCGGCGCTCCTGGGCGTTCTGCGGCTAACGCGCCGCGAACTGCCTTTGCCGCATTTGCTTGAAATTGCTTCTTCGCTCGGCGCGGACGTTCCTTTTTTTCTTCTTGGCGGCCGCGCGCTGGGGGTCCATCGCGGCGATGAGATTTATCCGCTGCCTGATCTTCCCGGACGGACCCTCCTGGTCGTTTCCCCGCGCAGCATCGGCGTGAGCACACGTGACGCCTATTCCTGGCTCGATCAGCAATTGACAACCCCGGCGGCAACCTCTAAAATGTGGAGTTTCTGCGCTCTGTGCTGGAGTCGGCAGAGCGGCGGCCTTTTGAATGATTTCGAGGCCGCCGTCTTTAGCCGCCATCCTCGCTTGGGTCAAATCAAGCGGCGATTGCTCCGGGAAGGAGCCGCGGAAGCCGCGCTGGCGGGTAGCGGGTCGGCGGTGTTCGGATTTTTCCGAAACCCAGCGCAGGCGCGCCGAGCCGCTCGAGCGTTTCCGGACGACCAGGTCTTTGTAGCGCGGACTCTCTCACGAGACTCTTACCGCCGGGCGATGCTCGCGCGGTAATCACAGACGAGGATTCTTTTGACGGCCGATAAGCTGAAAATTTTCAGCGGAAGTGCGAATCCCGCTCTCTGCGAGGCGATTTGCAAATACCTCGACGTTCCTCGCGGTCACGCTGAGCGTGGTCAGTTCAGCGACGGTGAATCCCGTTTTCAGATCCTGGAAAACGTGCGCGGCGCGGACGTTTTTGTGGTGCAGGCGTGCAGCCAGCCCGTCGATTTCCACCTGATGGAATTGTTGCTCATGATCGACGCGTTCAAGCGCGCGTCGGCTTGGCGCGTCACGGCGGTGATTCCGTACTACGCCTACGCGCGGCAGGATCGCAAAGATCGCCCGCGCGTCCCGATTTCCGCGAAGCTCGTCGCCGATTTGCTGGAGACCGCCGGGGCCAGCCGCGCGCTCACGCTGGACTTGCACGCGCCGCAGATTCAGGGCTATTTCAACGTGCCCGTCGACCATCTTTTTGCTGCTCCGGTGCTGGTCGAGTATTTTCTAAACAACGGCATTCGCAATGCCACGGTGGTTTCGCCCGACGCGGGCGGCGTGGAACGCGCGCGATTCTTCGCAAAGAGAATGGACGCGCCGCTGGCTATCGTCGATAAGCGCCGCATCGACGTCAATGTGAGCGAAGTGATGCATCTGATCGGCGACGTGAAAGGCAGGCCGGCGCTGGTCATCGACGACATCATCGACACCGCCGGCACGCTGGTGAAAACGGCGGAAGCGCTCTTGAAAGAAGGCGCCACGGAAGTTTACGCCGGATGCACACACGCCATTCTTTCCGGGCCGGCGGTGGAGCGCATTTGCAAATCGCCGATCAAGGAAGTGATCGTCACCGATTCCGTGCCGCTCACCGATGCGGCCAAAAGCGTTCCCAAGATTAAGGTATTGAGCGTGGCCAAACTGCTGGCGCGCGGCATCCGTTCGATTCACGAAGAGACTTCGATTAGCGAGCTGTTCATCTAGTAACAGCAAAGGAAGGACGTATGGAAGCTTTTGTTGTGGAAGCCGCGCTGCGTGAGGAACGCGGCAAACATGCCGCCCGACGCACGCGCCGCACCGGGCAGGTTCCTGCGGTACTTTACGGCGGCAAGCACGAGCCTATCGCCATGGCCGTGAACGCGCGGCAGATCGCGCGCATTCTCCGTTCGGAAACCGGGCACAACACGATTTTCACGGTGCGAGTTTCCGGCAAAGACGAAAGGGCCATGCTGAAGGATTGGCAGGTGGATCCGGTCAGCGGTGCGCTGCTGCACGTGGATCTGCTGCGCATTGCCATGGACGTGCGCATGCGCGTCAAAGTGCCGGTGCACACCTTCGGCGAGCCGGAAGGCGTGAAACTCCAAGGCGGAATTTTCGAGACGGTCACGCGCGAAGTCGAGGTCGAATGCCTCCCGGCGGATATCCCCGAGGAATTCAAAGTTGATGTGAGCGGCTTGACGATAGGCAAGCAGTTGCGGGCCGCGGACCTGCCGATTGATCCGAATAAAGTGAAGCTGGTCACCGACCCGCAGCGCGTGTTGGCTCACGTGGTCGTGTTGAAGAAGGAAGAGGAAGTCGCCGCGCCGGAAGCAGCTGCGGTGGCCACGGAAGCGGCACCGGCGGAGCCCGAAGTGATCAAGAAGGGCAAGAAGGAAGTCGAGGAAGGCGAAGAGGGCGCGGAAGCGGAGAAGCCCGAAAAGGAAAAGAAGGGCAAGGAAAAGTAACGCACGCGCCTGGAACGCTCGCGCCGCGGGGGCGCTTGGATGCGAATTATCGTTGGTCTCGGCAATCCCGGTCGCGAATATACGTGGACGCCGCATAACCTGGGCTTTCATGTGATTGATTTGCTAGCGGAGCGGTTTGGCATTCACGTCACGCGGCCGGAAGCGCAGTCTTACGTCGGGCTGGGGCAAATCGCCGGCCACGATGTAGCGCTGGCGAAGCCACAGACGTTCATGAACGCCAGCGGCCATGCAGTGAGCGATTTGATCGAGCGCTATGAAACCGATCCGTCGCAGGCCATCATCGTCAGCGATGAAATAGCCTTTCCGTGGGGCGTGATTCGCATTCGCGAACGCGGTAGCGCCGGTGGGCATAACGGTCTGAAGTCGGTGATCGGCGCGCTCGGCACGGATGAGTTTCTGCGGGTTCGATTGGGCATTCGACCGGAATTTCCGGTGAGAGACCTGGCAGCTTACGATCTGGCGCCGATGGGCAAGGACGTTCGCGAGGTTGCGATGAAGATGATTGAGACCGCCGCGGACGCGATCGAGATGATTCTCGCCGAGGGTGTGAGCCGCGCGATGTCTCGATTCAATCGCCGTGACACGCCGGCCGATGGGGAAGAGGAAACAAGTTCCTGAGCAAGCGAAGGGAAAAGAGGAAACATGGAAGAAAGACTTTACGACCTGATCTTCATTTGCCGGCCGGACACGCCGGAACCGGAGATCGACAAATTGATCGCCACGCTCCAGCATGCCGCCGAGGAAAAGCAGGCCAAGGTGGAAAAAGTGGAAAAGTGGGGCACGCGCCGGCTGGCCTATCGCGTGAAAAGATTGCGCGAAGGATTTTTTGTTTACATGATGCTGCGTTCCAGTCACGGTGAGCTGCTCAAGGAACTCGAACGGCGCTTGCGCGTTTCCGACGCGGTGGTGAAATATCTGACCATCCGCCTGGACGAAGAAATCAAGCGCCAGCAGAAATTCACCAAGCGCCGAGAGCGCCGGGCCGCGCGCCGTCCGCGCAAAACCGCGGCCGCGCCGGCGACACCGGGTGCGTCCACGCCTCCTGCTCCTGAGCAGGCCGCGGCCAGAGGATAGGGAGAAAATCGATGCCTGAAGAAACACCAGCACCAGCGACGCATTCGCATCCGCCATCGCAGCATTCGTCTTCGCCCGGCGGAAGACCCTCAGCAGGGCCGTCCGGACCGGGCGGCAGGCCCGCCGGCCCGCATCGCCGCGGCAAGCGCAACTACGTGCGCAAGAAGAAAGTGTGCCGCTTCTGCGTCGACAAGGTCGACCTGATCGACTACAAGAAGCCGGAAATCCTGCAGTCTTTCTTGCAGGAGCGCGGAAAGATTCTGCCGCGGCGCATCACCGGCACGTGCGCGCGGCATCAGCGCTGGCTCACCGTAGCCATCAAGCGCGCGCAGAATATTGCTCTGCTGCCATTTACCACGGAGCTGTAGCCCGCGGCGCGAAAACTCGAAAAAAGTATTGAGGATAAAGCCATGGAAATTATTTTGCAGGAAGACATCGAAAAGCTGGGCACCCGCGGCCAGGTGGTGACCGTCAAAGAAGGCTACGCGCGCAATTATTTACTGCCGCAGAAGCTGGCCATTCCCGCCAACGCTTCCAATATGAAGCGTCTGGAAAAAATGCGCGCGGCGTTCGCGAAGAAAGAATCCACCGAGCGCGAGAGCGCGCAGCAGCAAGCCACGCAGCTCGCCTCCGTCGCGCTCAAGCTGTCACGCAAAGCGGGCGAAAACGACCAGCTCTTCGGCTCGGTCACAACCGCGGATATCGCCGAAGCGCTCAAGGCGCAGGGCTACGAAATCGACAAGAGGAAAATCGAGCTGAGTGATCCAATCAAGCTGGTCGGAGAATACCCGATCACGCTAAAGCTTTATCGCGACGTCACTGCAACGGTCACGCTCACCGTCGAGCGCGAATCCTAACTTTCGTTTTGCACAAACGCAGCCGGGCGACCTTTTCTACACGCCGCCCGGTCTTTTTTGCCCTGCGCTTGTCGCGCTCTAGACGGTCTCGATTTCGAGAGCTACGCCGAGGCCGCCGGAGACGCACAGCGTGGCCAGCCCGCGCTTGGCTCCGGTCGAATTCTTGTCGCGACGCAATTCGTGGAGCAATGTGGTCGTGATGCGTGCGCCGGTACATGCGATGGGATGGCCGAGCGCGATGGCCCCGCCGTTGGGATTCAGGCGCTCGCGCGGGAAATGCAGGTCGCGGTCGCAGGCAAGCACCTGCGCGGCGAAGGCTTCGTTCAATTCAATCGCGGCGTAGTCGTCGAGCTTCGTTCCGGTGCGCGCGAGCAATTTGCGCACCGCCGGCACAGGACCAATGCCCATCACCCGCGGGTCAACCGCGGCAATCGTTGCGTCCACAATTCGCGCGAGCGGTTTCAAATTCAATTCGTGCACTTTCTCTTCGCTCGCGAGCACCACGGCGGAAGCCCCGTCGGTGATTCCGCTGGCGTTCCCTGCGGTGACCGTCCCGCTCTTGCTGAAAACAGGAGGGAGCTTCGCGAGTTTTTCGGGCGTTACATCGGCGCGCATGTGCTCGTCTTTGTCGACGTGCGTCACGTTGCCCTTCTTATCTTTCACTTCCACCGGCACGATCTCGCGGCTGAAGCGGCAGTCCCGTTGCGCGCCTACGGCGCGGCGATGGCTCTCGAGGGCAAATTCGTCCTGTTCTTCGCGCGGAATTTTATATTGCGTGGCGAGCACCTCGGCTATCTCTCCCATGATCATTTTCGAAATAGGGCACAGGAATCCGTCGCGATACATCGCGTCGACCAACGGCTGATTGCCCATCTTAACGCCCCAGCGCGTGTCGACCAGGTACGGAACTTTGGACATGGACTCCGCACCGCCGGCGACGACGATTTGCGCTTCGCCGAGCAGAATTTGCTGCCAGCCGAGGAGAATCGCGCGCAGCCCTGAGGCGCAAGCCATATTCAGCGTGTAGGCGGGCACATCGTCGCCCAGGCCGGAGCGCCACGCGATTTGCCGCGCGGGATTCGGGCCCACGCCCGCGGGCCGCGCATTGCCGAAAATCAATTCGTCCACGTGCCAGCGCATTTCGTTTCCAGACTTTTTCGGTGCGCCACCCTGAGCGCTTTTAATACTGTCTTCGACCACGCCGCCGATCCCCGGCTCGCGTTCCGCCGGCAACGGCGCGCCAAAGGCGCGTTCGAGCGCGGCGCGCACGGCGCGCACGCCCAAATCCGGCGCAGTGAATTCAGCCAGGACTCCGCCGAATTTGCCAATTGGAGTCCTCACCGCGCTAACGATATAAACTGTGCCCTTCTTCATCGTCCGTTTTTACCTCTTTCTCCTATTTCCAGCCGCTGCCAAATCCCTTTTTCATCATATCCTATCCTCATCGCACAGGCCTTCTTGCCCGTCCGGGGATGCCTTTGTGAGGGGGCAAGCGTGACCCCTCGCAACGCGGCGTGGGCGCGGTTTTGACATTCATACTTTGACGGCAAACGAATTACTGATGTCTGCCACTCGCAGACTGGATGCCATGTGGAACGGACGGTCCACTCAAGAAGGAGCTACGGCGATGCTGGAGACAGTACTGAAGCGTTTTGAAGAGCCCGACGAAGTGCGCACGTTTGAGAAGGGCAAATTCGAGGTTGTGCGCATCGGCGGCATGACCATCGGCCGCGCCACGTACCAGCCCGGATGGAAGTGGTCGGTTCACGTGGGGCCGAGCGTGGGTGCGTCGCGCTGCAACGTGGAGCACGTGGGGCTGGTGCTTTCCGGCTGCGCCACGGCGGCAATGGAAGATGGGACCATCCACGAACTGCGCGGAGGAATGCTGTTTTACATTCCGCCCGGGCCACCGGGACACGATAGCTGGGTGGTAGGAAACGAACCGTACGTCTCGCTGCATTTCATGGGCGCGGAGCACTACGCGGACAAGTAGCGCAGCGTTGGTGAAACGTTTTTGGTGAGGTATGCTGCTACGCCATGATTGATTTGGGATATTTTCGCGAGCATCTCGGCGAAATCGAGACGATGCTGCGCAACCGCAACGCGAAGCTGGATTTGGACGCTTTCCGCGAAATTGATGCCGAGCGCCGCCTGCGCATCACTTCTGTCGAACGCCTTAAGGCTGAGCGCAACAAGGGCAGCGAGGAAGTCGGACGGCTGAAAAAGTCCGGGCAGGACGCGAGCGCGCTGATGGCGCGAATGAAACAGATCGCCGAGGAGATCAAGGCCGACGACGCGAAGGCGGCCGAGCTCGAAGAAAAGTTGCGCGCATTCATGCTCACGGTGCCAAATATTCCGCACAGCTCGGTGCCTGTAGGGAGCGGCGCGGAAGGCAACGTGGAAGTACGGCGGTGGGGCGCGCCGCCGAAATTCGATTTTGCGCCCAAGCCGCATTGGGAGTTGGGAGAAGCGGCGGCGATTCTGGATTTGGAGCGCGCGGTGAAAATCGCAGGTACGCGATTCGCGCTCTATCGCGGGGCGGGCGCGCGGTTGGAACGGGCGCTGGCTAATTTTTTTCTGGATGTGCACACGCGCGAGCAGGGATACACGGAGATTCTGCCACCGTTCATCGTGAACACCGCATCGCTCATCGCGGATGGCAAGCTGCCGAAATTTGCCGGCGACATGTTCCATCTGGAAAACACGGACTTGTGGCTCACCACGACGGCGGAAACGGAATTGACGAATCTGTATCGCGACGAGACGCTCGATACGGAGGTGCTGCCCATCAACGTCTGTGCGTGGACAGCGTGCTTCCGCTCGGAGGCGGGCGCGGCGGGAAAAGACACGAGGGGAATCAAGCGGCAGCACCAGTTTCAAAAAGTGGAGATGTTCAAGTTCACGCGGCCGGAAACGAGCTACGACGAACTGGAAAAGATGGTACATGACGCTGAGGATCTGCTGCAGCGGCTGGGGCTGCACTACCGCGTGGTGCAGCTTTGTACCGGCGATATGGGTTTCGCCTCGGCGAAGACGTATGACATCGAAGTCTGGGTGCCGTCGGCGAAGGAATTCATGGAAATTTCCAGCTGCTCGAATTGCGAAGCCTTTCAGGCGCGCCGCGCGGGCATTCGCTTCAAGGGCAAAGTCGGCAAAAGCGATTTCGTACATACGCTGAACGGCTCCGGCTTGCCCACGGGCCGCACATGGATCGCGATTGTGGAGAATTATCAGCAGGCGGATGGATCGATGGTGATTCCCGAAGTTCTGCGCCCCTTCATGGGCGCCGACCGCATTCCCGCGCGCTGAGCGCCTGACTTCTTTTCCTTGCACAGCTAGTCGAGTGAGTGCAGAGCGCCTTGCCTGCTGCTGCGGGAAGGTTCAGGACGACTACGGAGAGATGAGAGGCGCGAGCAGATTCAGGAAACTCGCGCCTCCGGATTGGCTTTCACGGAACGGGTGATTTACATCCCGGATTTGGGAGTGATGGAATCGGCCTTGATCGAGCCGTCCGAGTTCACGGCGCCAGTTAGAGTGACTTCTTGGCCCAGGTCGGCATCGGTAACGGCGTCCTGGTTCTGAATGGCATAGACTTTCTTGGTCTTGGAGCTGACGAAAACGTACGAGGCGCCCTTTTCCTTAACGCACTTCATGGCACAGTCCTTGTGGTCCGCGCTCATGCCCTTCGCGCCACAAGAGCTGTCACTGATCCAGCCGGTGTAGGTGTGAGACTTGGCGCTGGCGTTTGAGGCCAGGCCTACGGTGAACAGCAGCGCGGCGGCAAGGCCGAGCACATTCGACAGCTTTTTCATGGTTCCTCCCTTTAGCATTGTGGCTGGGTTCCCATCGCGTTGAATGTACCTCAAGACGACGGAATCTTATCAAATTCGGGCTATTTCATGGGCGAAAAATCGGTCGGACGCATGTACGTCACATCTATTTTCTCCACGGTCTTCTCGGCCTGTTCGGCTTTCAAGACCTCTTGGAACGCCGGATCGGTCCCGAACGCCTGCCAATCGGTTTTCGCTTCCTCCCGGCTGGAGTGAGCCACCATGAAGACGAATGTGTTGCCCGAGCCCGCGGGAGCGGTGTCGTCCGACACCCAGTAACCCACAACATTGAGATTGTGTTTAGCGAGCAGCTTGGAAGTCGTGTCGCGAAACCGCGCCTCCAGTGCGGGCAATTTGCCCGGCACGGCATGATAAATGCGAAGCTCGAAGACGCGATCGTTATCGGCTCTCACTTGATTCACGTGCGTCAGGCCCACGGCGGCCAGAGACCCAACGGCAAAGGACAGCAGGGCGACACCGCAAACCGTCATTCTCTTACTCTTAAATGGACTCGAGAGCTTTTTCACGGCTCGTCCTCAGGAGCGCCGCTGGCTCTTGCCGGTATGCGCCCCGCGCTAGACGTCTGCTGGTTTGCTAGGAGTACGCGCCCTTCTTGGATTCGGATGATTTCCCGAGAATTTCCCTTCATAGGCCTTGAAATTTCAAAAAGCGCTGGCCAGAACCACGGGGCCGGTGGGATGAGACATTCCGCCCATCGGTTCAATGGTGACGCCGAAGGCTTTACAGCTGATTCCTGAGGGCATTTTCGCCATGCACATGTGGCCGCCGCTGAAAGATGCGGGCATGAAGGCTCCCGCGCTGATGGGGCTCCCGACCATGGGAACGATCCACATCTGGTATTCCTTGTTGGGCGGCGGAGCAGGAAGGTCGCCGGTGTAACAGATCATGCCCAATCGGGAATTGTAGCGAACGCGGGCCCAAGCGTCCTTGGGCACTGTGGGCTTAGGTGCGAGCGAGACCGCTTGGGTGTCCTGAGCGGAGAAGAAGGAAACGAGAGCTTGCTCATGCTGCATCTGCGTCTGAAAGCCCTGCTCAGCTTGCTGCATTTGCTGCAACTGATTATCCAGGCGGCGGTCGTTCATCCATAGAAGGACTGTTGCGACGGCTAAGACCGCGGCTCCGGGCACCCAAACGGTATTCCACCAGCGCGCAGCGGGGCGGGCGACGCGCGGGGGATCGGACGGACGTTCGAGCGCCGCGTGGATTTTTTCGAGCAGGCGCTGCTTCGCGGCGGCCGGAGGATCCTGCGGCGGGGCGGCGAGAGCAAAAAGAGCGACGCGGCCCTGGGCTTCAGCGAAGTGGCGCGAGCATTCGGCACAGGAGGCAATGTGCGCGCGAAGAGGCTGGCCGTCTTCGCCGGCAAGAACGCCGAGGGCGAGTAGCTCGAGGTCCTGTTCGCTGATGGGATGAAGGCTCAAGTCAGCTCCCGTTTCAAAGCGTCCACCGCAGTGCGAATCCAAGTCTTGACCGTTCCCAATGGCGTACCGGTGCGCCCGGCGATCTCGCTGTGGGACATGCCTTCAAAGTAGGCCAGCTCGATGGCTTCGCGCTGTCCGTTGGGCAAACCGCTGAGAGCGGTCTTGACGCGGCCGAGCAATTCATTTTGCGCAGCTGTGGATTCGAGGGTGCAAGGCAGCACGACGCTGTTCTCCGTCAGTTCGTCATTTCCACGACTGTCCCGGCGGCGCAATCGGGAGATGGAACGGTTGCGCGCGGCCACGAGAAGCCAGCCGGGCAGCGAGCCGCGTTGTGGGTCGAATTTTGCGGCGCTGCGCCAAATCTGAAAAAAAAGGTCCTGAAGGATCTCCTCGGCGGCGCCGGCGTCGCGAAGAATGCGAATGCATTCCGCGTACACCAGTCCTCCGTATCGGTCGTAGAGAGCGGCGAGCGCGGATTCGTCCGAGCGGACGACGCGTTCGAGCAGCGACCAATCCGAAGCACGGTTTTCAGGGCCTTGCGCGCGATTCACGATCCCTCAAGCGCTCGTAGGAGAATACGCCCGGAGCAAGGCTAGCGGATGTTGCAAGCCCTTGGAAGAGATGCGTAGCAACCATACCGGACTCAGAGAAAAGGAGGCCGAAGCAGACCTAACCAGCAGTGGCGAGGGGGGATTCCTCCAGGGTGGTGTCGAGCCGAGGAGGGCGGGTCTTCCACTGCAAGCCTTTTATTTACAATCGCTTACGTTAATATACCTGCTAAAGTGTTTTGAATGAGGTGGTTGCGTGGAAAGCACAGAATCGCGCGAATTCGGGCGCTTTCAATTGACTGCTATAGCCGGGTTGAATAAACTTCGGGCCTGATAGGACTTACAAGCAGTGACGTTGCTGGATTCAAACGGGGGCGTGTCCGAAAGCGGTTGGGGCCGATGAAATATCTGGAGCGATTTTTCCGATACGTTTTTTGGTTGGTGGTCACGGCCAGTATTGCGTGGATTGTAAGGAAGGCATTCCAACGGGCGGCTGAGGCGCACCGACCCGGGGCCGCGCGTGTGCCAATTGAACCGGGAGCCTCGGTACCGAGAACGCGAGCGCTGTTCCGCGATCCCATGTGCGGGACGTATGTCGCGGAAGATATTTCTTATTTATTGGAACAGGGTAGAGAGACATTGCATTTCTGCTCGCGCGATTGCATGGAGCATTATCGCGCAGGCAACCGATTAGCGGCCGGAGCGTAAGGCAAGGAGGAAAGACCGAATGGCAATAAGCGCCAAAGCGGTTCCCCAGGCGATTCCGCGGATTGCGCCTCGTGAAGACTTAAACGTTTTCCGGATTTCGCAGATTCAGTTCGATATTGCCGCGGAGCACTTGAAGCTGGACCAGGGTTTGCGGCAAGTGTTGCGAACGCCGAAGCGGATCATGGAAGTGTCTGTGCCGACCAAGATGGACAACGGGCAGGTGAAAGTTTTTCAGGGCTATCGCGTGCAGCACAACGTGGCGCGTGGGCCGGCGAAGGGCGGGATTCGTTACCACCCCAACGTGTCGCTGGACGAAGTGAAGGCGCTCGCGATGTGGATGACGTGGAAGTGCGCGGCGGTAAATATTCCGTTCGGCGGCGGCAAGGGCGGCGTCATCTGCGATCCGAAGCGCATGAGCAAATCGGAACTGGAACGGATGACCCGGCGGTTCTGCTCGGAAATCCTGCCGATCATTGGGCCGGAGCGGGACATTCCCGCGCCGGACGTGTATACGGACTCGCAAACGATGGCATGGTTCATGGACACGTATTCGATGACCGTGGGGCATACGGCGTTGGCGTCCGTGACCGGCAAGCCGGTGCCACTGGGCGGGTCGGAAGGGCGGAACGAAGCGACGGCGCGCGGATGCCTGTTCGTGACGGAAGAAGCGTGCAAAGTGAAGAAGATGAATTTACGCGGCGCGACGGTGGCGATTCAGGGATTTGGAAATGCGGGCGCCATCGCGGCGCGGCTGTTCACAGAGCGAAAGGCGAAAGTAGTGGCCATCAGTGATTCCCGCGGTGGCGTGCACAATTCGCGCGGAATCGATCCGTACAAAGCGGCGCGGTACAAAGAGCGTTCCGGGACCGTCGTGGGCATGCCGGGGACGTCGCGCATTTCGAACGACGATTTGCTGACCATGAAATGCGACATCTTGATTCCCGCGGCACTGGAAACGGTGATCACGCTGAACAACGCCGACCTGATCAAGGCGAAGATTGTGGCGGAAGCGGCGAATGGGCCGACCACTCCACATGCCGATGAAGCGCTGGCGAAACGCGGCATCATGGTGCTGCCGGATATTCTGGCGAATTCGGGCGGCGTGACGACCAGCTATTTCGAATGGGTGCAGGATTTGCAGAGTTTCTTCTGGAGCGAAGCGGAAGTGAATACCAAGCTGGAAGCGGTAATGAAACGCGCGTTCCAGCAAGTGCACGAAATGTCGCGGAAGAATCATGTGCATATGCGCACCGCAGCGTATATGTTGGCGGTAGGACGCGTCGCGGACGCGACCGTGGTGCGAGGATTGTTCCCGTAGAGCCGCGGGCAGCGCCGTTGAGTTTTTCAGCACAGAATCGCTGAACTCCGCGGCGTGGCGGACTTTCTTTGGTTTCAGAAGTAGAGGCAGGAGAAATTTTCCGGTCCACAGAGAACCGATAAGATCGAGCTTTTTCGCGTATTTTACATGACGCCTTTCCGTCAACGCGCTCGAAACAAATCAAGGTCCCAACGGCATTAGGAGCAGGCCATGCCTGAACTCAAAAAAGAATTAGTAACGCTGCAGGTGAACGACGGAACAACGATGCGCGCGTTTGTGGCGCAGCCTGAGGGCCGCGAGAAATTGCCGGGTCTGCTCGTGTTTCAGGAAGCATTTGGTGTGAATGAGCACATTCGCGATGTGGCGCAGCGATTCGCGAAGGAAGGCTATCTGGCGATTGCGCCGGAACTGTTCCATCGCAGCGCGCCGCCGGGATACGAAGGCAGCTATTCGGATTTCCAGTCGGTGATGCCGCACGTGATGGCGCTGAACGACAAGAACTTGGAGGCGGATATTCGCGCCACGCATGACGCTCTGCTGCGGCAGGGCGCGACCGATTCGCAACGGATCGCGAGCGTGGGATTTTGCATGGGCGGACGCGTGTCGTTTCTGGCGAATTTGATTTTGCCTCTGCGCGCGGCGATTTCATTCTATGGCGGAGGAATCGCAAAGAGCGAGCGCGGACCGGGATTGCTGGGACGCGTGGCCGAAACTCGGGGGCCGATTTTTCTCTTCTGGGGCGGGCTCGACAAGCATATTGGTCCCGAACAGCGCCAGGCTGTGGCAGAGGCGCTGCGCGGCGCGAAGAAGACGTTCGCCAGCATGGAATTCGCCGATGCGGACCATGCGTTTTTCTGCGATGCGCGGCCGAGCTACAACAAGGCGGCAGCTGCACAGGCGTGGGCGGTGTCGCTGGCGTTTCTGAAAAGCAATTTGGAGTGAGATTTCCTCCCGTTACGCGCGGTGGACGATTTTGCCGGCGACGATGGTGGCCACGGGGCCGCCGCGGAATTTGCGGCCGTCGAAGGGCGTATTGCGTGAACGGCTAGGGGATTCAGCAGCGCGGTATGTCCACTCACGATCCATCGAAAATATGGTGATGTCCGCAGCAGAGTTCTCCGCGAGGGCCCGGTTCTTCCCATTCTTGCCCAGGACATGAGCAGGGCCTGTGGAGAACAATTCCACCATGCGCATCAGCGAAATGCGTTTGGTGTGCACCAGTTCGCTGAGCGCGAGAGCGATGGCCGTTTCAAAGCCTAGAATGCCAAAAGGCGCGCGATCGAATTCCACGTCTTTGCTGGCGGGATGATGAGGCGCGTGATCCGTGGCGATGGCGTCGACGGTGCCGTCGGCCAAACCTTCGAGGAGCGCGTCACGATCTTCGCGCGAGGCGAGCGGCGGATTCATCTTGAAGTGCGAGTCATACTGCACATCTTCGTCGATGAGCGTGAAATGATGCGGCGTCACTTCGCAGGTGACGGCAAGGCCGCGGCGCTTGGCCGAGCGGACATGCTCCAGCGAGCCGCGGGTCGACATGTGCGCGATGTGCAGGCGCGCGCCGCTGAGCAGAGCAATTTCCACGTCCCGGCCAGCGCAGATCGATTCCGCTGCGGCGGGCATGCCTTTCAGTCCCAGGCGGATTGAGCGCGGGCCCTCGCGCATCACGCCTCCGGCGGCGAGCGAGGAATCCTCGCAGTGGTCGATCACAGGCATTCCGAGCGGCCCGCAATAATCCATCACTTGGCGAAGAAGCCGGGCGGAAGCGATGGGCTTGCCATCGTCGCTGACGGCCACAGCGCCGGCTTGCTGCATGGCGGCGATTTCCGCGAGCTGCTCGCCCTTGCTTTCTTTGGATGCCGCGCCGATGGGCCAGACGTGCACCGCGGAGACCGCCGCCGCGCGTTCCATGATGGAGCGCGTTACGGAGGCGTTGTCATTCACCGGCTGGGTGTTGGGCATGGGGCAGACGGCAGTGAAGCCGCCGCGCGCTGCAGACTGCGTGCCGGATTCAATGGTTTCGGAGATTTCGCCGCCGGGTTCGCGCAGATGGCAGTGCAAGTCAATGAATCCGGGAGCGACGATGCAGCCGGCGGCGTCGAGTGAAAGCGCGTCCGCAGCGGAAATGGACGGAACGAGCTTGGCGATTTTGCCTTTATCGATCAGCACATCGAGGCGCGCGTCGGTCTTGGACGATGGATCGATGATGCGGCCGTTTTTAATGAGAAGCATGCGCGGAATCCTTTGCGTGATCTTGCGGCTCAGTGGAACCGGCGACGAGTTCGAAAAGCAGGGCCATGCGAACGGCGAGACCGTTCGTCACCTGCTCGAGTACGCACGATTGCAGGCTGTCGGCGACCGCGGGATCGATTTCCAGGCCGCGGATCATCGGCCCGGGGTGCAGGACAATGGCGTCCGGGCGAGCGAGGCGCAAGCGCGCCGGCGTCAGTTGATAGCGAAGAATGTACTCGTCCGCTGAAAGCGACGGTTCGTGGAGGCGTTCCTGCTGAATGCGTAACGCCATGACGACCTCAGCGCCGTCGATGGCTTCCTCGAGGCGCGGAACCCGGCGAATATTCGGCGCGAGGCATTCCAACTCGCGAGGAAGCCACATAGCGGGACCGCAGAGCGTGATATGCGCGCCAAATTTCGTGAGCAGATGGATGTTCGAGCGAGCGACGCGGCTGTGCAAAATGTCGCCGATGATGGTGATCTTGCAGCCGTCGAGTTTGCCGCGGCGGTCGCGGATAGTCAGCGCGTCCAGCAGGCCCTGGGTTGGGTGTTCGTGGGTGCCGTCGCCGGCGTTGATGACGGGCACGTCGAGGCGGCGAGAGACGAATTCCGCGGCGCCGGAAGAACTGTGGCGTATGACGAAGGCGTCAGGCTTCATTGCGTCAAGAGTGCGGACCGTGTCGATCAGCGATTCGCCCTTTTTCAGGCTGGAAGATTCGGCCTGCAGGCTCATCGTGTCTGCGCCCAGCCGCGAGGCCGCGGTGGCGAAACTGATGCGCGTGCGCGTGGAGTTTTCGAAAAAGGCCAGGGCGATGGTTTTGCCGCGCAGGGTAGCGAGTTTTTTCAGCGGATAGCGCTGGAATTCCTGGAAAGGCTTCGCCTGATCAAGAAGGAAGGTAATCTGCTCGCGGTTCAGCGGCTCGATGGCCAGCAAATGATGGAAACGGTGCGACACAATCTCCCTCGGTTGCAAACTCCCAATTCAGATGCCCTTCGTTCAGTCCACACGATCCATAACCATGACGCGCTCCTCATGGTCGATCTCCTGGAGGCGGACTTCGATAATCTCGGCGTCGGATGTCTCGACGGTGCGACCCACGAAAGTCGCTTCGACGGGCAATTCGCGATGCCCGCGATCAACGAGCACGCAAAGACGTATGCGCCGCGGGCGGCCGAGGTCGAATAAGCCGTTCATGGCGGCGCGGACGGTGCGCCCAGTGTAAAGCACGTCGTCGACAAGCAGCAGGTCGCGATCATCAACCGGAAACGGGATTTCGCTCGATTGAACGACGGGCTGCGGCGCGACGGTCGATAAGTCATCGCGGTAAAGAGTGATGTCAAGCGTGCCGACGGGAACTTCGGCCTTCGAAGAGGCGCGAATGGACTTCGCCAGGCGTTCCGCAAGTGGAATGCCGCGGCGGCGGACGCCGATCAAAGCCAAATCTTTGGCGCCAGCAGTCTTTTCGACGATTTCGTGCGCCAGTCGCTCAAGTGTCCTGCGAATTTCATCCGCGGACATGAGTTGGCGCCTTTCAACGATGCGCATACAGCCGACTATCCTAACACAACGGACAGCCTCGCCCGGCGCGGGGATTTTGCCAAAATCGGGCTTCAGTCGCGCCAAACGAACTGTTGCAGTTTAAAGAGCGCGTGGTAGACTGCGTCGCGTGAGCTCGCCCGCAAGCGCCCGGCGGCCCACGGACGTGGTCCTCAGCGTCCGTATAGGTACCCTCCTCCTTTCCAACCCTGTAATTGCCGCCAGCGGAACCTTCGGCTACGGTATCGAGTTTGCCCACCTCGTTGACCTGAATTCTCTCGGCGGAATCGTGGTCAAGGGCCTTTCCGCGAAGCCGATGGAAGGCGCTCCCGCGCCGCGCCTCTGCGAAACTTCTGGCGGAATGCTGAACGCCGTAGGACTGCAGAACATCGGCGTGCGCGCATTCGTCGCGGAAAAGCTTCCCGAGCTGCAGAAGTACCGCACAGCCATCGTCGCAAACGTGTTTGGGCACACCGTCGCGGAATATTGCGAGGTAGTGCAAGTGCTCGAGGGTGCCGAGGGCGTTGCCGCGTATGAGCTGAATATCTCCTGTCCGAATGTCGATTGCGGCGGAGCGGAATTCGGCGCCAGCCCGGCTCTGGCTGCGGAGGTAGTGGCCGCGGCGCGAAAGGTCTCGCACAGGCCGCTGTGGGTGAAGCTGGCTCCGAACGCCGACGTTCGAGCGATCGCGCGGGCGGTCGAGGCAGCCGGGGCGGATGCTCTGACCGTGGCGAACACCTACCCAGCAATGAGCCTGGACGCCCGGACAGGTCGATCCCGGCTGGGTAGATTGAGCGGAGGGCTATCGGGCCCGGCGATTAAGCCGCTGACCCTTAGGCTAGTTTATGAGGTTTCACGGGTTGTCCGAATACCCATAATCGGCTTAGGGGGAATTCAGACAGGCGAGGACGCGGCAGAGTATTTGCGAGCCGGGGCGACTGCAATTCAGGTCGGAACGGCCCATTTTTCCGACCCGAGGGCCAGCGAGCGCGTGGTGGAAGAGCTGCGGCACCACTGTACTGAGTTAACCTATCATAATATCAGTGAGTTACGGAACGGTGTCGAGTGAAGTTGACTTCGGAATCAGTGAAGATATGTCTTGAGGCCTCCGTGCGGGTATAGTAGAATATTTGTTGATTATGAAAGACTTAACAAAATTTGTTGCAAAGGTCGATCCGATGCGTTCGGTGATATTGGCCACGGTCGCGGCACTGGTTTTGTTCGCTGCGGGCAGGTCGACAGCGCACGTCGAGGGCAACGGCCCAGTGGCTCCGGGCGGCCAGGCGCTGCTGCGGCCTCCGCTTGCCACACCGAACCCGGCGCTTGGTGATAAGCCGCTACGCAGCTTCGTGTGCCTGTCCAGTTGGTACGGGGGAGACTTCGACGGACAGCTGACCGCAGACGGGGAGATCTATGACATGTACGGCCAGACCGCGGCGCACCCCACCTTGCCGTTGGGCTCTGTGGTTCGCGTGATGAATCTGAGGACCCGCAAGAGCGCGATTGTGCGAATTAACGACCGGGGCCCCTACGTTGCTGGACGAGACCTTGACGTTTCCTACCAGGTTGCTAGAGAATTGGGCTTCGTACACCGCGGGACTGCCCGAGTGAGGGTGGAACTGCTCAAGGTGCCCCCATCGAAAGCGACGCATCCCGTAAACTGATCGTAGCACTGGACTTCCCAGACGTAAATCAATCTATTCGATTCATCCGCCGGATTCGCGGCAGAATTGGCCTCGTCAAAATCGGCAGCCAGTTGTTCACGGCTGAAGGACCAGAGGCAGTCCGCCGAATCGCGAAGCTGGTTCCCGGCATATTCCTTGACCTGAAGTTCTGCGATATCCCCAACACCGTGGCAGGCGCGGTGGAGGCCGCTGCAAGGCTGCCGGGAGTCCGGATGATGACCATCCATACGACGGGCGGACTGGCAATGCTGCGTGCCGCCAGGGCGGCGGTGAAGGGTGCCAAGAGGCCACCAATGCTCCTTGGGGTTACCGTCCTGACGAGTTTGGACGAGGCCGAATTGGTTAGGATAGGACTGACAGGACCGGTCAGCGGAAGGGTGGCCGCGCTGGCGGCGATGGCAGAGACTGCAGGGATGGACGGAGTCGTCACCGCAGGCGAACACGTTCAGACGCTGCGGAAAGCACTCGGCAGCAAAATGGCGATCTTGGTTCCCGGTATTCGGCCGATAGATCCGAACAAGCCGAAGAAGCGCGGCGGCCAGGATGATCAGGCGCAAATTGCCACACCGTGTAATGCAACCCAGTGGGGCGCTGATTATCTGGTGGTGGGCCGGCCGATTACAGCTGCGCCGGACCCTGCGAAGGCCATGGATGCGATCCTCCGGGAAATAGAGTTGGGCGAAAAGTACCGCACGGCTAAGCCCTGATCTCACTCTGAGCTTCAGCTAACTTACTGTTTCGCCGCGCCCTCGCCTCTCAATTGACGAAACATACGAATGGCCCGTATAATTGGGGATTCGCTTTTGCTTCAGGAGGCTGTATGTACGCCGTGATTCGCAGTGGTGGAAAGCAGTACCGCGTTGCGCCGGGCGAGACGATCCGCGTCGAAAAGCTTGACGGCAAGGTCGGCGGGAAGGTGACCTTCGACGAGGTGCTCGCGGTCCACAATGACAACAAGGAGTTGCTTGCCGGAGCAAATTCATCCAAAGCCAAAGTGACCGGCAAAATCGTTTCCCACGGGCGAGCCGCGAAGCATCTGGTGCTGAAGTACAAGCGCGGCGGACAATACAAGATCACGCGCGGACATCGGCAAGCGTTTACGGCGGTCGAAGTCAGCGACATTAAGGTGGAATAGAGGTTTTCTATGGCGCACAAAAAGGGTGGCGGTTCGTCGGTTAACGGGCGGGATTCGCACGGGCAGCGGCTGGGAATCAAGCGCTTCGGAGGCCAGCTGGTGAATGGCGGAAGCATTTTAGTGCGCCAACGAGGAACCCGTTACAAGCCCGGCAAAAACGTAGGTCGCGCCAAGGACGACACACTTTTTGCGTGCATTACCGGCGTGGTGCTGTTTGAGGACAAGGGCCAGAAAGGCCGTTACATTAGCGTTCTGCCTGCGGAAGAAAAAGCGGGCAAAGCTGCAGAAGCGCCTGCCAAGCAATAGGCAACTTTCCGGCGCTCTATCTCTCTGTGCTTCTTTTGTATTTCCACCGAGCGGTATCGTATCCTCTCCCTGTCAACTGAAGGTGCAGATGTGTTTGTCGACGAAGCGAAAATTTGGGTCAAAGGCGGCGACGGCGGTAATGGGTGCGTCGCGTTCCGCCGCGAGAAATATGTGCCGCGAGGCGGGCCGTCCGGCGGCGACGGAGGCAACGGCGGCGACGTCATTCTTCAGTCGACGGAGCAGGAGAATACCCTTCTGCGCTATCGGTATAACCGCGAGTTTCGCGCGGACCGCGGGCGCCACGGCGAAGGCTCCAACTGCCATGGGCGCTCCGGCGTGGACACCGTGCTGACCGTGCCGGTAGGAACGCTGGTTTTCGACGAAGAAAGCGGCGAGAAGCTTTTCGACTTCAGCGAGGCCGGCCAGCAGTTTCGTGTGGCGCGTGGCGGGCGTGGGGGCCGGGGGAATTCGCATTTCACAAAGCCGTGGCATCAGGCTCCGCGCGAACACGAAGATGGCCAGCCGGGGGAGGAGCGGCGGCTGCGTTTGGAGCTGCGATTGCTGGCCGACGTGGGGCTGGTGGGATTTCCGAATGCAGGAAAATCGACTTTCATTTCGCGCATTTCCGCGGCCAAGCCAAAAATCGCAGATTATCCCTTCACGACGCTCGAGCCACATCTCGGCGTGGTTTCCGCAGATCCGGATGCGCCGCCTGGCACCGGGCGCACGTTTGTGGTCGCTGATCTGCCAGGGCTGATCGAAGGCGCGCACGAAGGGGCCGGGCTGGGAATTCGCTTCCTGCGCCACATCGATCGCACGCGTTTGATCGCCCAGTTGGTTGACACGAGCGATGGGAACGAGCGCGACCCGATCCACGATTTTGAGATCATTCAGGGAGAATTGCGCGCGTTCAGCGAAGAGCTCATGAAGAAGCCACTGTTCGTGGTGGCGACGAAGCTCGACGCAACGACGAATCCTGAGCGCGTCGAACGTCTTCGCGAATTTGCAGCCCAACGCAAACTTCCGTTCTTCGCGATTTCCTCGGCTACTGGTGAGGGCGTGCAAACTCTGGTGAGAGCAATGGCCGATGCGCTCGAGCAGCTTCCGCGGCAAGCCGCATCGCGAGCGGAAGATCCTGATGCGGTCAGAACTTTGCCGGCAACCGATCAGGCAAGCACGGAAAGCACAGAAAGCGCCGGTGTGCCTCCGGAGGAGCGTTGAGCAAACGTGCTGCCAAGCGCGCGCGTGCCATTGCAGTTTTTGGCGGCACATTCGATCCGATTCACTGCGGCCATTTAGTTGTGGCCGGAGCAGCCGCGCGGCGGTTTCAGCTCGACGAGG
Organism: uncultured Acidobacteriota bacterium; assembly: GCA_963811805.1. Classification (GTDB taxonomy): domain Bacteria; phylum Acidobacteriota; class Terriglobia; order Acidiferrales; family UBA7541; genus DAHUXN01. Next base: position 1,050,831 of record CAWESU010000001.1, read on the forward strand.
TTTACTTTGTGCCTTCTTCCTGGCCTCCGCATAAGAAACGTCAGGAGCTGGCGGCTTTCGCGCACCGCTATGCCATGGTCGCGCTGGCTTGTGCAGACAAGCCGCGATTTGTGCCGTCCCTTGCGGAGGCTCCTGATGAGGCGGACGCGCCACAAGTTTTTTATTCCGTCGACACGGTGCGGCGCTTCCGCGAACAACATCCCAACGACAAGATTTATTTCATCCTGGGAGCCGACTCGTTTTTGGAGATTCCGATTTGGTGGAGCTACGAGGCTTTGCTCGATTCTTGTGATTTCATAGTCGCAAGCCGTCCTGGCATTCGCCTGGAAGCGTTGCAACGGGTGATTCCGCCGCGCCTGCTCAGCGGGCAGAAAGGGCGTGGCCGGAACGCCATCGCACTTAGAAAATCGACAGTGCACTTGCTGACCAGCGTGGCATCGAATGTATCCTCGACCGATATTCGCCGCCGCTGCGAGCGTCGAACTTCAATTCATGCTCTTGTGCCACCGGCTGTGGAAGATTACATTCTTAGGCAGGCCCTTTACCGGTGAACCTGGATTCCTTACCCAAAAACGTACGCTGGGCGGTCGAAGCAGCTCAGAGCAAGAAAGCGACGGCGGTGACCGTCTTGTCGCTGGCAGGATTAGGGGCATTCTCTGAGTATTTTGTTATCTGTTCGGCGGAAAGTGTGCGGCAGATCGAGGCCATCGGGGACGAAGTCGAACAGAACCTCCGCGCGGAAGGCCTGCGCTTGCCGCATCGCGAGGGGCGCGCCGGAACCGAATGGTTGTTGCTGGATTACGGAAGCTTCGTCGTTCACATCTTCAGCGAGAAAGCGCGCGCCTTTTACGATATTGAGCGGCTGTGGCGCACCGCCAAGCGTTTCGATATCCCTGAGCCAAGCCGATCGGCCGCGCCCGGTGGCGCATCATGAATTCGACCACGCGTCTGGAATGGGTGACGGAGGATCCGGCGTCTCAGCACGTCCTGGAAATCGCCGGCAAAGTCGCGGACACGTCCACCACGGTTCTGATCACCGGCGAAAGCGGCACCGGCAAAGACCAACTGGCCAGATGGATTCACGAAGCCGGGCCGCGTCGCGACGCGCCCTATCTCAAGATTGACTGCGCCAGCCTTCCCTCGGAGCTTGTCGAATCGGAGCTCTTTGGGCACGAGCGCGGCGCCTTCACGGGAGCCGAAGCGCGCAAGCCGGGGCGCATGGAACTGGCCGAAGACGGCACGATTGTGCTCGACGAAGTAGTCGCCCTTGCGCCCGCGGTGCAATCGAAATTGCTGCGCGTTCTGGAAGAGCGGAAATTTGAGCGGCTGGGCGGCACCGAAACATTGGAGATGAACGCGCGTTTAGTCGCGCTGACCAACGCCGACCTGGAGCGCGCCGTGCGCGGCGGCTATTTTCGCGAGGATTTGTACTTTCGTCTGAATGTGCTGGTAATTAAGGTTCCTCCTTTGCGCGAACGGCCGCAGGATATTCGCCCGCTCGCCGAGTACTTCGTGAACCGGCTTGCCCCCGTTCATGGGCATGCTGGCGCAACCATCGACGACGGCGCGATGCAGGCGCTGGAAGTCTACGACTGGCCGGGGAATGTGCGTGAACTGAAGAACGTGATCGAGCGCGCGCTCGTGTTCGCGACAGGTACAATTTTGAAACGCGAAGATTTTCCGTCCGCGCTTCAAGCGACCTCCGACGCGCCGTCACACAGCCACTTGCAGTCACTCGAGGAAATGGAAAAGGAAGCGGTGCGCGCGACGCTGGAAGCAACCCACTACAAAATCGCGCGCGCGGCAGAAATTCTCGGCATTAGCCGCAAGACGCTGCTCGAAAAAAGAAAGAAATACGGGCTGGTTTGAGAGCTGGGCGTTTCAAATCCCTCGCGTATGATGAAAATACGGTTGGTCATGTTCGCGCGTACGCGGCGCCCGGAAGTTCGCGCCCTCGTGGACGACTACCTGGCGCGCATCCGCCCCTATGCAGAGGTGGAAACGACGGAGGTGCGCGAAACGAGCGACTCCGCGCTGCGCAAACTGAGGCTCCCGCCGGGCGCGACGGTTGTGCTCTTGGATGCGCAAGGAAAGCAGTTAACCTCCACACAATTCGCGAACTGGCTGGGCGGGCTACGCGACCGCGGCGTTCGCGAGCTGATTTTCTTGTGCGGCGGCGCGGAGGGCTTTCCGGAAGAGCTGCGGCGCCGCGCAGATCAGGCGATTTCTCTGTCGCCGCTCACGATGTCGCATGAACTGGCTCGCGTCCTGCTCGCCGAACAAATCTACCGCGCCTTTACGATTTTGACCGGGCATCCGTACGCAAAATAGGCGGCGCGTGGCCGCGAGTTCTGCGAGAATGTCCACGGTATGGAACCAACAAAAATGAATCCGGCGTTGAATCCAGGGCTCGCGCGCGAGCTCGAAATTTACCAGCTTGGCGCGGCCGCGAAGAAGCTGTCGATTCCCGCTTCGCTCGCGCTATTGGAGCAAAAGGCGAAGGAAGCGCTGGATCCGCGCGCTTACGACTATGTCGCCGGCGGCGCGGGCGGTGAAGACACGATGCGCTCCAATCTGGAGGCGTTCTATCGCTGGCGCATCGTGCCACGCATGCTGCGGAATGTCTCCGTGACGGACATGAGCATCGAACTGCTGGGCGCAAAATTGCCGGCGCCGGTTTTGCTGGGGCCCGTGGGAGTGCAAGGTATTGTTCATGCGGAAGCGGAGCTGGCCACGGGGCGCGCTGCGGCGGCGCTGGGACTGCCGTTTGTCTTGAGCACGGTGTCTTCGCAGCCCATCGAAAAAGTGGCGCAGGCAATGGGCGCGGCGCCGCGCTGGTTTCAGCTGTACTGGGGGAAAAATCCGGAATTAACCGCAAGCATGCTGCAGCGTGCCGAGAAAGCGGGTTACACCGCGCTGGTTGTGACGCTCGATACATCGATGCTCGGATGGCGCGAGCGGGATTTGCAGCACGGGTATTTGCCCTTTCTATTGGCGGAAGGGCTTTCCAATTACCTCAGCGACGCAGTTTTCCGCAGCGCGCTGCGCGAGCCCCCCGAAAAAGATCCTGTCGAAGCGGTGCGATTGTGGGCCAGCATTTTCACGAACACGACGCTCACTTGGAATGACTTGGCGTTTTTGCGGCAGCACACCAAGCTGCCCATTCTGCTCAAAGGGATTTTGCACGGCGATGACGCAGCGCGCGCCGTGGATTGTGGAGTGGACGGCGTGATTGTGTCGAATCATGGCGGCAGACAAGTGGACGGGGCGATCGCGGCGCTCGACGCGCTTCCTGTCGTGGTGAAATCGGTGAATGGGAAAATTCCCGTGCTTTTCGACAGTGGCATACGCCGTGGTGCGGACATCATGAAGGCGCTGGCGCTGGGAGCGCGCGCTGTGCTGGTGGCGCGGCTCTACATTTGGGGTTTGGCGGTGGCCGGCGAGGCCGGTGTACGCGACGCGATGCTGAACTTACTGGCGGATTTTGATTTGTCGATGGCCCTGAGCGGATTCACTTCGCCGCGGGAACTCTCCGCCGCTGCGCTTCTGCGGTCCGGCCAGCCGTAGAGCTTCAGAGGAAGCTCAGCCCAAATTAATTGTTGTTGTTCTTCACTTCCTTCGGTTGGCCGATTTTCTGCGTAGCGCCGGTCGAGAAAAGCTTGAAATTGCTGAAGTGATGGTAATGATGCAAATAATGGCCGCGATATTGAAGGTATACGTCGACGTTTTCAGGGAGCCATAGCGTGACTTTGTGATGGGGGAAAGGCACCGGACCATAATCGATAAGAAAATGTTCGCGCTCCAGCTTAATCTCAGGAAGTGGTCTAACCAAGTCCACTTCAAGATGCATCACCTGGCCGCCGTTTTCGGAGATCCACGCTCTCCCTTTTAATGGCAGTGAAAATGTGTTTATCCCTGTATTGAAGGTGGCCAGACGATCGGGGCGATCACTCCTCTGCTCGAAACGGACGATCCATGCGGGCTTGTCTTGCCAGTCTCCGAGTCCCTCGCAGCTCCAGTTGAAATCCTGCTGAAGAAGAGGGTGAAACACAAGGGCGAGAGCCGCATCCGAATCGACAAATTGTCCGGGCATGTTTTCCGCGCTTACGCCTAGATTTCGCATCTCCTGGACATTGATGATATCGGGACGCGGATTTTCAATGAACACCAGATAACTGAAAGTCTGAGTCCCGGGTTTTTCCAAAGCTTGGTCGCGTTTGATTTCTACGGATTCGTATTTCTCACTCGCTGTAAACTCCTGCAGATCAGCTACAAGTTGAGCCGCACTCTTCCCTGCAGATTTTAGAACCTCGGGCAGAGGGCAAGACGGTCCGGCAATGGTGAAGGGCTTGGTAGCGTCGATGTCCGGCGGAGCCCAGTTCTCCTTCGGAGGCAAGTCCAATAGAGTAGGGCTACTAAGAACCTCAATTGGAACGGGCGGTAGCGTCGACGGCTGTGGCTTTTTCAGGTCCGGAATCCAGGCGCGGATGGCCGGATCGCTGCTGTCGCGGGGAAACTGTTTCATGAACGCTTCCAGCGCATTGATCGCATCTTGGCCACGGCCTAATCCCGCGAGCGCTTCGCCCAGCACCAACTGATCGCGCTGAGCCAGCGCCCCTCCGAGAGCCAGCGCCTTCTCCGCTTGTTCGCGGGCGTCTTTGAAATCTCTTCGCTTCAGGTAAGAACCGGCGAGCATCGAATGCACTTTCCACTTCGAGCCGTCCAGTCGCGCCGCCGGCGCAAGCACCTGAATGGCTCCGGCATAGTCTCCCTGCCGGAAGCGGAGGCTCCCGAGCGCCACCAAGGCCGGAACCTGCCTAGGATCGGTCGAAACGGACTTTTCCAAATACGGTTTGGCAGCGGGCAGCTCCCCGTTCAGAAGAAAGCGCATGCCCATCAGGTAGTTCACATACGGATTTCCCGGAGCCATCTCGAGCGCCTTGCTCAAATGCTTTTGCGCGGACGCGATTTTGCCGGAGTCCAAATCCGCCGATCCTTTTTGCGCTTCCTTTTCGGCTTCGGGCGCAAGCACGAACTGCCCAGACGGAGGATGGAAAGCCAGTTCATCGTTGGGGCTTCGCATGAAGACAATTATGCTTGCCGACGCGCTGACCGAGTCCGGCACAGTCACGGCCCTCAGTTCGGTGTGGTATCCCGGAGCCTGCACCTGGACCTCATATACGTCTCCGATCAAAAGATTCGGGAAAACCCAAACGTCTCCGTCGCCCTTGTACGGCTTGGGGCTTGGCATGAATCTCGAGATCGCGAAAAGAGTTAGGTTCGGAGGGGAAGCGAGCGGTTCTCCGTCTTCGGTTCGGACGTAGACAGCTATATTGCCGCTATGGCTGATGTCAACTCCCAAATTCCTCTTCGCCAGGTCCGTAAATTGTTGCGCGTTGGCGCTGGGCGCGGCGCCCACCAAAAGCAGCGCTACCACAAGGGGGATTAGAAGTTTTGTTTTCATCACGCTTTCACTTGCAAACCACTTCCCATCGTCCGATCGAGAGCACAGTAATCTACCAGCGCGTGGCGTCAGTCGCAAGTTTCGCTCGCTGTCAATCTCGTTAACTCACCGAATGGGGAATCGTACAGAGGTGAACCGGTAATGCAAGTACTGAAACTCAGCCCAGACTAATCGCCGCTGTCGTTGGTTGCTCCTCTGGGCTGGCCGATTTTCTGCGCAGTGCCGGTCCAGAAAAGCTTGAAATTGCTGAAGCGATGGTAGTGATGCAGATAGTGCCCACGATACTGAAAGTACGAGTCCACATCTTCCGGGAGCCATAAAGTCACCTTGTGCTTCGGGAAAGCTACGGCTTCATAGTCGATAACGAAATGCTCGCGTTCCAGTTTAATCTCGGCGACCGGCCTCACCAGGTCTGTCTCGAGGTGCATCACTTCGCCGCCGTTTTCCGAAATCCAGGCGCGGCCCTTGTACGCCACTGGATATGAATTTGGCCCGTCTCCGAAAGTGGCAAGACGGTTCGGCCGGTCACTGCGCTGCTCGAACCGCACAATCCATGCCGGTTTGTCTTCCCACCGCCCCGCTCCCTCGCAACTCCAGGTGAAATCTCCCTGAAGAAGCGGATGAAACGCGAGCGCCAGACCGACAGCGCCCATGTCGGCGAGTTCGCCGGGCATTTCTTGAGCCGTCACACCCTGATCGCGATATTCATTTACTCGAAGGATTTCCGCGCTGGGATGCTCGATGAAAACCATGTAGTTGAACGTCCGCGACACCGGCCTTTGGAGGCTCGCATCTCTCTTGATTTCGACGGTCTGATACTCTTCAGTCGCGGAGAATTTCTGCAGGTCAGTCACCAACCGCGTGGCATTCTTCGCTGCGGCCTTAAGGACTTTCGGCAAAGAGCACGAGGCGCCAGAAACCACAAACCGCCTTTCGGCATCGATGTCAGGCGGAGCCCAATCCGGTTTTGGTGGAAGGTCCGCGGTCGGCTGCGGAGCAGGAGCGACAACGGCGATAGGCTGGATCTGCGGGGCCGCGGCCTCGCGAGCCGGCAGCTCTTGACCGCAGCTTTTTCAACAGTTGGGGAAGCTTCCAGTCGGCTGGTCAGCCAAGCCCGAAACTTCAAAGCATCTGGGTCGTTTGGATGGTCGGATAGAAAATGATCCAGCGTCGCCAGGGCGCCCGCACGGTCACCCATGGCCGCCACGGCTTCGGCAAGAACCAGTCTCACTCGATCGGCCTTCCCCTTGCCCGCGGCAAGGGCATCTTCCGCGTGCTCACGAGCCTGGGGAAAATCACGTTGGCGCAGGCAGGCATCCGCCAGAAGCCACTCCGCCTTCCACGATGAAGGGTCCAGCTTCGCCGCTTTGCTCAAGAGATCAACCGCGCCGGCATAATTCCCTTGGTCAAAGCGCAAAGTCCCGAGCGCAAGCAGTGAAGTTGCCTCATTCGGATCGAGCGAGACAGACTCCTCCAAGTAAGGCTGGGCCTTCGCCTCCTGCTTGGCAAGGACGTAGCTCATGCCCATCACGTAGTTCACGTAAGGATTGCCGGGAGCCATCACAATCGCTTTTTGAAAGTGTTTCTGCGCCGAAGGAATCTTGTTCGAGCTTGAGGTCGCGCAGGCCCTGCTGAACTTCTTTCTGCACCCGAGGCGCGAGCATAAACTGCCCCGTTGGGGGATGATAGGTCAGCTGTTCGTCGATGGGCCTGAGAGTGACGACAACATTGGCTGTGCCATATTCCATGTCCGGGATGTCCACAGTTTCATGGAATGGCTGGAAGCCATCGACCTTCACGTCGAGTTCGTAGGACGTGCCGATCGGCAGGCCAGAGAAAATCCAGGCCTTGCCGTTGAGGCGTGGAAATTGAGGGATCGGCGTGTCACTCAGGGAGGTAAGAGTCATCTGCGGTATCGCGGAAACGGGGATCTCGTCTTCGCTTTGAAGATACACGCTAATCCAACCCGTTGCTGAACTCCCAACTGGGGAATTTCCTGCTGCTGGTCCTGCTGCTGGTTGATGACCCAGACTGCTGGGAATTGGCGGAGCTCCACCTTGTGCCGAGGCGAGAGACGGAATACCAAGAATGCCCAACGCAACTGCGACGAGGGTGATGAGCCTCGATTTCAAACTGCCCTCTGTGGAAAAAGACCGACTTTAACTACACCGTTGTTAATCGAAACATACCGCAGCGCTGGAGAGCTGTCAAGGAGCCGCCCAGCGTCCTTGGGTCACCTATATGGGCATTCGTTGGATCCAAAGCGAACATCACTGCAGGGCCCTCCCGCATCGATTCAAGTTGAGTCGCGCGCGGCGCTCTTCTATAATGGGGAGTTTACCAGTGAGGCGCAAAGAGACGTGTTAAAGAATCTCAGCCAGAGCAAGACCGCCGTCAAAATCTTCTTAGGAGGCGTGCTTGTCCTCATTTGCGGCGCAATGGTGTTGACCATGGCGCCGGTCGGTGGCATCGGCGGCAGCAGCAGCGGAAGCCCGGATGCAGTGGCAACAGTCGGTGGACAAAGTATCAGCGTTATCGATGTGCGCCAAAAGTTTGCCCAGCAAACTCGCGGGCAAAACGTTCCGGAAGTCATGCAGGGTCTCTACATGCGCCAGGTGCTCGACCAGATGGTCTTCCAGCGGCTGCTCGAACTGGAAGCGGACCGCCTGGGCATGCAGGTGACTCCCGACGAAATCACTCTGCGCATCAAACAGGTGCTTCCCACGGCGTTCCCGGGCGGCGTATGGGTAGGTGCGGAGCGCTACGCGCAGGAAGTGGAAATGCGCACGGGCATGTCCGTGCCGGAGTTCGAGGACTATGTTCGCGCGGATGTGCTGATGGATAAGTTCAAGTATCTCGTGACGGACGGCATCAGTGTCACGCCGCAGGAAGTCGAAGCGCGTTATCGCTATGAGAACGAAAAGGTCCAGCTGACCTATGCGGCGATCAAGCCGTCGGAGCTCGAATCATCCATTACCCCCACGGATGCAGAGCTTTCCGCCTATTTTGCGAAGAATGAATCGAAATACCAGGTGCCCGAGAAGCGCTCGGCGAAATACGCTTTGCTGGACATGAACCAACTCAAGCAGAGCATAAAGATCAGCGATGCCGACGTTCAGGCTTATTACCAGCAGCATCTGGACGACTACAAGGTCGAAAACCGTGTGGACGTTGCGCATATCGTGTTCAACACGCTCGGAAAAACCGACGCAGAAGTGGCGCTGGTCAAAGAACAGGCGCAAAAAGTCGACGATCAGGCCAAACATGGTGCGAACTTCGCAGATTTAGCCAAAAAGTATTCCGAGGATACCAATACCAAAACGAAAGGCGGCGGTATTGGCTGGATCGTCGCTGGCCAGACTGCGCCGGCATTTGAAAAGGCAGCCTTCAGCCTTCCGAAAGGTGGCATTTCCGACGTTGTGCAGACGCCGTACAGTTTTGACATCATCAAAGTTCTGGACAAAGAAAACGCCCACACCAAGAGCCTGGACGAAGTGAAGGATTCGATCGTCAACACGTTGACGCAGGAAAGGCTCAACTCCGAGCAGAGTGATATTTCCGATAAGCTTGCTGCCGTGGTCCGCCAGTCGAATCGGCAAAGCATCGACGCCATCGCCAAACAGTTCAATCTGCAAACTGGGGAAACGCCTCTGGTAAGCGTGACCGACACGGTGGGCGATCTGGGAGCGGAAGCGGCGCTGCAGGAAGCTCTTTTTTCTTTGCATCCGGAGGAATTGAGCCAACCGATCTCGATTGACCGTGGCTACGTCGTCATCTCCGTCGATAAGGTTGTTGCCGGGCACCAGGGAACTTTGGCTGAGGTTCGTGACCGCGTGCTGGCGGATTACCGTATGGACAAGGCCCAGGATCTCGCTGAACAGAAGGCCGAAGAGCTAGCCAAGGATGTGAAAGGCGGTATGGCCTTCGACAAAGCGGCAAAATCGCTCGGTCTGGACCTCAAATCGACGGATCCCATCACCCGCACAAGCCAAGTGGTCGATATCGGCCCGGCGAAGGAGCTGCAGGACGCGTTCAATATGAACGTGGGGCAGACCGGTGGTCCGGCCCTCCTGGGCGGGAACTGGGTGGTCTATCAGGTCAAGTCGAAACAAGGGGTCAATCCGGACGATTTTGCCAAAGCCAAGGACGCTTTGCAGAAGCAAATCCTCGAAGAGAAGCAGGCCGCGGCCTTTGAAGCCTTCCACGACGCGCTTCAGAAGCGGTATGAACAGGACGGCAAACTGGCCTTCAACCCGGCGAACCTGAAGCTGCTAATGGGCCAATCCTCCTGATAAATCATTGTAAATAAATCACTTAGACGTGCGCAATTCCTAACGTTTTTCTTGTTGCAAGGCTCATCGCGGTCATCTAGCATATTCCTTCCGCAGCTTTGAGCTCCCGTCGCCAGCGGGGCGAAGCTTCAGCGCTCTTCCCAGTTGAACGCCCCAGCGAAGTGACTCAAAACCAGACCGTGGCGATGGCCACTGGTCCAGCGCCGGAGAGCGACATGGGCTTGCCAAGATTAGCTTTCTGTGGAATCGAGGAACTTATGAACCAGAAAATGGCCGCGGAGCGGAACGAATACCGCTGCTGCATCGAGATCAATCAGAACGGGAAGTACTCAGTTCGCGTTCAGGTGCGTTTTGGAGGAAAAGACTGGTCCCTGCCGGTCTTCTTCCTGGTGTCTTCGTTCGATGCAGCCATAAAGCGGCTGGAGGAGGCCGTCCAGCTGTTGCAGCGCGAAGAAGAGCGGCTGTGGTTTTGGGGAGTCGAGCGAACCGATGATCCCAAGCTTGCAGCCGAATTGCTGGGCCGCCTGGGGCTGCGCTATGACCAGCGGCGGGAGTTTCCTAAGCGCGTGGCGGAGTTTACGGTTCCCGCCGGACGTGCCGTGTCGGCCTTCCGGCTGGCGCAGGCACGCCGCGCCTTGGCGGACTCAGTCAGCGCCGGGCGAACAGCGCTGGCCAGCGATTAGCGCCACTCACGTCTCCGCAACCCCTGCCTAAGGGGGCTATTTCTCGCGGATGATCACCTCGCCATGCGCGATCACGTGATCATTGATCGCCAACCGGTATTTGAATGAACCCTTGATGCCCGCCCGCGGCGTGCCGCTCATCAAGCGCACTCCGGGGGGCGCTTGAAAGACGTTCGAGGAAAAAGGGCAGCGCTGGGGGTCGAATTCCACGCGCAGGTTCCCGCTCTCCGCCACCCACACCACTTGGTCGGCAGCCTCGATCAGAACAACTTCCGGCAAAACTCCAACGAGCACAAGTTTTTCGGCCATATTTGCGGCGCCACCGCGGGAGGCGCGAGTACGAAACCATAGCATACCCTCTGGACAATTACATCGCGGAGCTTGCCGTGATTTTATCCAGCATATCCCGCAACCGAACCAGGCTGAACGGCTTTGGAAGAATCGGGACGCCTTCGAGTTCGACGGCAGCTTTATCCGAATCGGCGAGGTTACCTGTCATCAGCAGAAAGCGCCGGGCGAGCTTCGGATGCTGTTCGCGCAGAGTGCGAAGGACCCAAAGACCGTCCCGGCCGGGCATCTTCAAATCGCACAACACCGCGTCGAACGGGCCTTCCTTTAGGGCGGAGTCAAGCCGAGTGGAATCCTGAAGAGTCACGACCTTCGCGCCGCTATTGCCCAAGACTTCGCCGACAAGGTTGAGTATTCCCGATTCGTCGTCGATCACCAGGAAGCGCCGCGAAGGCCTGGAAGACGAAGCCGGCTGCGAATCTGCAACGGAATTTGCTCCGACCAAGCCGCCGTCCGCCTTCGGATAGGCCTCGATTTCCTTCGACTGTACCAGGGGCAGCCGAATCCGAAACGTTGTTCCTCGCCCCACTTCGCTTTCCACCGCAACTTCGCCGCCGTGCTGCTCGACGATGCCGTGGCAGATGCTTAGCCCAAGGCCGGTTCCGCGCTGTGATGGCCGCGTCGTAAAGAAGGGGTCGAAGATATGTTCGCGCATTTCTGGAGCCATGCCGCACCCGTTATCGTGCACGGAAATAAGCGCCTGGCCATCGACTGCCTCGCAGGTCAGGTGAATCTCGCCTGCGTCCTGCTGGTCGCGAATGGCGTGCTCGGCGTTGAGAACCAATTGCAGCATGAGCTGCAGCAGGGCATCGCGGTCGCCTTGTACCCACACGGGCTTTTCGGCGCGCCGATAGTCGATGCGGATGTTGTTCGCGGCAGGCTGATAGGTTCGCAACTCCAGCAGACGGTCCGGAACCGTGCGCAAGTCGATGCGCTGGACCTGTTGCGGAGTGCGGCGCGAAAGCTGGCTGAGGTTCGCGACCAAGTTCTTCAGCCGCATCGCTTCGTCACGTATCGTTCGGACCTGCGGACGGACCGAAGCATCCAGGTTTGTGTTGGCCAGCACCACCTCACTGAAGCCGAGAATGGAAGTGAGCGGATTGTTGATTTCATGAGCAACGCCGGAAATCAGTTGGCCGAGCGAGGCAAGCTTCGCCGCGCGCAGCAAATCCTTATGGGCGTCCTCGAGTTGCGCGGCGCGCTGGCGGACCTTCTCCTCAAGCGAGTCGCGCATCTCGCGGAGCTCGGACGCCATCGCCAGGAAGGCGTTCGTCACCGAGCCCAGTTCAACAGTAGCGGGAACGTCGCCGTGTACATTCAGATTGCCGCGCCTCACTTCGAGGACCATTCCGTGCAGGCGTTCCAGCGGCGTCCAGATGTGCAATTGATGCGCGCGACGGAACCAGAGCATCGTGACTACGGGAAAAAGGCCCAGCACCAATAACACTAGGCGAAGCGCCCGCGTATACAGGGCCACGCGTTCCGTGGCCTCCCGCAGATTCGCGAATTGCGTTTCTGCGGTTGAGCGAAAGGCATTTTGAACGGCGAGCTCGCGCCTGGGAACTTCGTTTAGTTCCGCTTCGTTTTCCTGCTGGGCAACTGATTCTGACACAATGTGATCTGTCTCGCTCAGAAAAGCGTTTTCCACGTCTGTAAGATTGTCCGCTTGCTGCCCGTCGGCATCGCTGAGAGCTATTTCGCGATTCTGTTTCGTCAGGATGCGAAGCTCAGTCGAGGAGTTTCGATAGGCAGCCAGCAGACGAGCATCGCTCGAACCATCGGTTCTCCAAAAGGTGAGAACGGTCGCATCAAAAGCTGTGCGGATTTGGGATTGAAGCGCAATTTGCTTATGAAGTCCCTGGACGCCAGAGGAAAATTGCGAGCGAATCATCACGCTCAAGATCAGCGCCCCCGCCATCAAGAACAGCGCCAGCAGGACCGTCGCGCCTTCCATCAAAATGAAGCGGCTTTGCATCGAGCGCGGCTTCGGAACCGAGAACGGTGTGTTTTCGTGAGAATTTGTTTTCGCTGCGGGCGGAAACACTTCCATAGAGCAATGGACTCGCAACCGCAAGGCCAAAGGAACAGTTATCGGACGCACTAGATAATTGACTTGCGAGAAGGGAGCTTCCTCGAGTGGAGAAATAACAAGCGCGGAAGAAACACCTGTGCCGCTTCGGAACAACATCGGCAGAAAACTTCTTAACGCCGCGCCGCTCAGCCAGCGGCGCGCACGGCTTCGACAATGTCCCGCGCGGAAATTCCGAAGGCGTCGAGCAGTTCGTCGGCCTTTCCCGAATGCGGCAAGCCGTTTACGGCCAGCTTGCGAAAGCGCGCAGGTGGCGCGCCAACTTCTGCGAGAGCCGAGACGACGGTTTCGCCGATCCCCCCTTCGGGATAGTGGTCTTCAACGGTGATCAAGAAATTGCTGCAAGCCTTGAGTTGTGCGGCGAGTTGCGCGCCTTCGATGGGCTTCACGCAGTACAAATCGAGCACCCGCACAGGAGTGTTTTCGGACTTCAGTTGTTCATAGGCCTTAAGCGCCTCATGCACCGTGATGCCGGCGGCGACGATCAGCGCAACATCCTTGGCGCTCTGACGAAGAACGTGAAAGCCGGGCACCGGAAACTTTTCGTTCGCGGAATAAAGAAGCGCCGTCTTGGGCCGCGACGTACGGATGTAGGTGATGCCCGGCAACCGCGCAGCTTGCTCAGTGACGCGTTCCGCCGAGTAAGCGTCCGACGGATACAGAATGACGGAACTATGCACGGCGCGAAACGCCGCGATATCTTCAAGAGCCATCTGCGAGGGGCCGTCTTCTCCGATCGAAATGCCGCAGTGCGAGCCGCACAGCTTAATGGAGCTGCGGCTGATCGCGGCCATGCGCACCTGGTCGTACGCACGGGACATGAAACAGGCGAACGTAGATAGAAACGGAACTTTGCCGCGCGCCGCCAGCCCCACTCCAACACTGATCATGTTCTGTTCCGCAATGTAGGCCTGATAGAAGCGATCCGGATAGGCATCGCCGAAAATTTCCGCGAATGTGGAATTCTTCACATCGCCATCGAGAGCCACAATCTGCGGATTCACCGCGCCGATTCTCTTAAGCGCGTTGCCGTAGGCTTCGCGGGTGGCAACTGTCGCGTCCTGCTTGTAGCTCGGCGCTGGCGGCTCCGGAAAATCGGGAGGCTCGGGCAAGTTCGTGCGCGCGTACGAACGGCCGGGATCCGCGGGAATATCGATCGCGCCTCCCATTTCAGCAACCGCTTTCGCGAGCTGCTCCTTCGAAAGCGCCTTGCCGTGCCAGCCGTCTTTATCCGCAAGAAAACTCACGCCGTGACCCTTGATCGTCTCCGCGACAATTGCCTGCGGGCGGCCTTTTGCCAGCTTCGCACGGTCCAGCGCCGCGACGATCGCTTCCACATCATGGCCATCGATCACTTGCACGTCCCAACCTTCCGACTCAAACTTTTTGCGGTAGACTTCCATATCGTGCTTGTACATGGTGCGTTCGCTCTGGCCAAGCGCGTTGATATCCGCAACCGCGATTAAACTATCGATCCCGTAGTGGCCCGCAAATTCCGCACCTTCCCACACGCTGCCTTCCGCAAGTTCGCCATCGCCAAGAAGCACATAGACGCGCGTATCCAGCTTGTTCATTTTCGCGCCAATCGCAAGACCGATGCCGACAGACAATCCCTGTCCCAATGAGCCAGTCGCTGCGTCCACGCCGGGGACCCGCGGCGTCGGATGACCCTCGAGCTCGCTCGAAAATTCCCGCAACGTCATCACACGCGACAGAGGAAAGACGCTCGCCTCGGCCAGCGCCGCGTAAAGCAAAGGAGCCGCGTGGCCCTTCGAGAGCACGAAGCGATCGCTTTCCGGCCCGTTGGGATTGCGCGGATCGAATTTCATGGCGTGAAAGAAAATCGAGGAAACGAGTTCCGCGGCTGAAAGGCATGACGTCGGATGACCCGAACCGGCCGCGGTGGTAGACATCATCGAAATTATTCCCAGACGGCGTGCTTTCTCGCGAATTCTATCGATGGCGGATGACGACGGTGTGGCTTGCGGCGTTGCACTCATGATTGCCCCCTGTTGTAAAACTCAATCTAATTCTACTCCGCTCGCCAGGGGATGGCCGAAATTTCAGGCTACAGGAAAACCCGTATTTTTAATGGCTCTCGCCGCCTCCGAACTTCACGCCGTGCGCTTCCGGCCCAACGGCGATCACCGCGGCTCCCACCATCAGCACAATCGCCGCAAAAATTCCCATGGCGTGCCCATAGGTCATTCGTTTGCCGAGGACGGCTTCGATCGAAGCGCTGAACGAGGCGATCAACACCCCAATTTGATACGCGAAGCCGGGGAAAAATCCGCGCAACGTGTCCGGAGAAAGCTCATTGATGTGCGCCGGGATCACTCCCCATGCGCCTTGCACCATGAACTGCATCAGAAACGCGCCAATCAAAATCACCGCGAAAGTCGGTGCGGCAATCCACGCGGGAATCAGCACCAGCGCAAGGACGATCGCGCCAATCATCGCCCGCCGCCGCCCACGCCGGTCCGAGTACAGCCCGACCAGAACGCCTCCGGCAATCGCGCCCAGCATGGAAATGACGGTGATCAGCGCCGTCGTGCCCGGCTTATATCCGCGCTGATGCTGAAGAAACGTCGGATAAAAGTCCTGCGTGCCATGGGAAATGAAGTTCATCATCGCCATCAGCAGCACCAGGTAAGCGAACCGTTTCCAGTTTCGCAAAATCGACGCAAAATAATCTCCCCAGTTGTGGTTGGCCGCGGCTGCCGTCCACGCCGTGCTCTCCTTCACCTTGAAACGGATGAAAAGAGTCAAAAGAGCTGGCAAGCCGCCGATGAAAAACATCGCTCGCCAGCCGAAGTGCGGAAACACGAGCCAGTATGCGACCGCGGCCAGCAGATATCCGAAGGCGTAGCCTTCCTGCAGCAAGCCTGAAAGAATTCCGCGCCATTTTGCCGGCACGGATTCCAGCGCCAACGAAGCCCCCACGCCCCATTCGCCGCCCATGCCGATTCCGTAGAGCAGCCGCAGGACGATGAAAACGGCAAAACTAGGCGCAAACCCCGAGAGCACTTCGATAGCCGAGTAAAAAAGCACGTCGAGCATCAGCGGCAGTCGGCGTCCATAGCGGTCCGCGAGAAGCCCAAAGATAAACGCCCCCAGCGGGCGCGTGGCCAAGCTTGCGGTGATCGCGAGAGTGATTTCCGGGATGCTTTTGTGAAAATCCTTGGCCACCGGAGCTAGAACAAAGGTCAGGACAAAAAAATCGAAGGCGTCGAGCGTCCAGCCCAGAAAACAGGCGGCCACGGCGTTGCGTTGATTCGAGCGTTCGGCGGAAAGGTCCGTGGGCGGCATCGTTGGCCCGCGAATGTTAGGTCAATGGAAGCGTGAACGCAATGCGGGCTATTGCTTCCTCAGGCGGTCAAGTCCGGCGAAGAGAACCACCGCAATACCGGCATTGATGAGCGACGCAATCAACAGATGGAACGTGAAGAAAGGCGCATGTTGCGTCAGAAGCAAGCGGATCATCAGCGCCAGCAAAACTTGGTGAACGTGAAAAAAGAGAAACATCAAGATAAAACGGCTGATGGGGTGCTCAGTGTCCAGACGCGCGCCGATGGACGAAGCGATATAGCCGATGAACCCTTTCGCGATGCCATACAGCCCGATAGGCGTGTGGCTGATCCCGTCCTGCAGCAGGCCCACAACCGTGCCGAGCAAAAGGCCGGTGATCGAATTGCGCCGGCTGAGCCCGAAATAAACCACTGCCAGCAGCGGCAGCTCCAGAGTCTGAAATCGCGGGCTGAATCGGTTCAGGAATGCCTGCAGCACCAGAGACAGAAAGCAGATGCCCAGCACAGCGCCGGCATAGAATTTGTGAACTTCGATATGCTGCGACTCTGAGTCCATGCGAACAGTCATGATTCAGCAGGCCTCACTGAGGGATTCCGGGCCGGGCCGTTGCGGAGGCTTTTTTCGCCGGCGCCTCGCTGGGTTTCTTGGCGGCGCTCGCAAGCGCTGTCACTGTGGCCTGATCCTGAACCTCGGGGAATTTCTGCTGAGGCGAGGAGTTTGTTTCTGCCGGATGCGAATTGAGCGTCTTCTCGCCTAGCAGCACCAGCACCTCTTCGAGCCGGTCCAGATGAGCGGCGGGAGTGACCTCCACCGTTTGGAAAGGGAAGCCCGGTTTCGTCGAAGCAACCCATCCTATAGGCAGATTCTTCGGGAAGATTCGATCTTCGCCGGACGTGAGCACTTGCTCGCCCGTGGGGACTTTTTCCTCGGCGCTCACGTAATCCATCCACAGCAGTGGATCTCCGGTGCCTTTCACCACTCCGTGAGTGCGCGTCTCGGTCAGGAGCGCGCCCACTCCGCTTTCTCGGTCCGTAACCAGCAGAACTTGCGACGTATGCGCAAGGGCCTCCGATATCTTTCCCACCACGCCGTCGGGAGTGATCACCGCCATGTTGCGTCGAATGCCGTCCTGCTCTCCTCGATTAATGAAGACGGTTAGGCTGGTGGAATCCGCATTGGCGCCGATCACTTCCGCCGCGACCATGGGAATATCCGCGTTCTCCTGGCGAAAGCCAAGCAGCCGGGCGAGCCGCACCGCTTGCGCCGCCTGACCCTCCAACTGCTCATTCTTCAGGCGCAGCTTCCCGACCTCCTCGGTCAGTTGGCGGTTCTCAACGCGTACGTCGCGCAAATCGACGTAGCCGAACCATACGCCATCGACCTTGGAAATCAGGAACGTGCCCGCGCGTTGGAGTGGCGTCAGCAAATCCGCCGACCAAACGCGGATCAGCCGCACGTCGCGGCCGCGCTTGATTTGGAACGCAAGGACCATAACCTGCGCCAGGATTACAGCGACCAGCAAAACTAACGGCCGATGGCGGGACGGGACATCCATAATCGTCTAGAGTTTGCAAGCCGGAAGCGGGGGGCTCGAAATTCCGCAACTCGGGGCCTCAAAACCCTCCTGGCGCACGCGGCCCGGCTCGAAACAAGCCAGCCAGGCGGCGATTCGCAATATGCCTCAGTCAATCGAGACCAGGCGAAGGAGCCTGAAATCGCTGAGCATTTTCCCGGTGCCCAGCACCACCGACGCGAGCGGATCATCGGCAATAGATACCGGCAAGCCGGTCTCTTCGCGTATGCGTTTGTCGAGATTCTTAATCAGCGCCCCGCCGCCGGTCAGCACGATGCCGCGGTCGCTGATGTCCGCGGAGAGTTCAGGCGGCGTACGTTCCAGCGCGACGCGAATCGCGTTCAATATCGTCGCAATACACTCGGAAAGCGCTTCGCGGATTTCGCTGTCGTCGATCGTCACTGTGCGCGGCACGCCCTCGATCAAATTTCGGCCCTTCACTTCAAGCGTCAACGGTTTTTCCAGCGGATATGCGGAGCCGATCTCGATTTTGATTTGCTCCGCCGTGCGTTCGCCGACCAGCAGGTTGTACTTCCGCTTCAGGTAGTGCATCACCGATTCGTCCATCTCGTTTCCGGCCACGCGCACCGATCGCGAATAGACGATGCCGCTCATGGAGATGACCGCGATGTCCGTGGTGCCTCCGCCGATGTCCACCACCATGTTGCCGGAGGGCTCTTCGATCGGCAGGCCGGCGCCAATCGCTGCCGCCATGGCCTGTTCCACCAGATAAACCTCGCTCGCTCGTGCGCGATAGGCGGAGTCCTGCACCGCGCGTTTCTCCACCGGCGTGATTTCGCTCGGCACGCCAATCACGATGCGCGGATGCACCAACACGCGGCGGTTGTGAGCTTTTTGGATGAAGTACGTCAGCATCTTTTCCGTGACCTTGAAGTCGGCAATCACGCCGTCCTTCATGGGCTTGATCGCCACCACGTTGCCGGGCGTGCGTCCCAGCATTTCCTTGGCTTCTTTGCCCACGGCCACCACTTCGCCGTTGTTTTTGTTGATCGCCACGATGGAAGGCTCGTTCACCACGATGCCTTTGCCTTTGGCAAATACCAGCGTGTTGGCCGTCCCCAAGTCGATGGCCAGGTCGGACGAGAAAAGACTGAACACCGACCTCATGGAATATCCGTTTTTCATGAACCCCCTCGCGGCCTACAATTCCCCCACCCACCAACCACAATCCTAGAAAAATTGCTTAGGAAACGAAAATCTTACGGAACGACTATCGGTATACGCTTCGTTGACGTTCCACCCCGGCGATCCTGTCCTGTGATGACGATCACGTGTGCGCCCGTTGTCATCGGCTCTGTAAAATAACGAAAGCGGCCGTCCGAACCGATGTCCGCCACGGCCTCGCCATCGATCAGCAGCGCCGAGCCCGGCTCGGTATGTCCGCTGATTTCCACAACCTTGCCGTGAAATTCCGGCGGGTCCACGTCGAGCAACATGGTCTGCTCTTTATCCTGTTCCACCAAAGTGAATTTGAAAGGATCCGCCGCTTCGCTCGAAGCGTCTTTGGCGTCGATCGCCTTTACGGTCCAAAAATACTCTCCTGGGTTCAGACCGGTTACTTCCACGGCGGTGTCCGTAGTCGTGCGATCGGCGAGCAGGCGCGTGAACATCATCGTGTCGCTGATTTTGAGCTCGTATTCGCTCGCGGTATCCACCGGCTGCCATTCGAAGCGAATTGACGTGTGCTTCGGGTCCGGAACGATGATCGGTTGCAGGTTCACAGGCTGCACCAGCCCCGGAGGCGCAAGAACATTGCTCTTCGTGATCGTGCCGCTCTGCGTGACGGATGCTCGCTGCCACTGCAATACTTGCACCTGCTGCCCATTGCTTTGCACATCAGCTGCGCCCGCCGCGACGGTAATCTGGCCCTGCTTGGTGGATGGATCCGTCGTTACGTCAGCATGGCTGTTCTCGTGCAACGACGCCACCGCATCTTCGAAAGAAACCTTTGCCGTTGATCCGGGCACTTGCCAACTGCCCGTCGTGAGGTCCACGGCGCCGGAGCTGATGTGCACGCCGACGCTCGAAGGGCTGTTCTGCGGCACAAAAATCTCTTCCACCGTGACCAGCGTCTGCGGATCCACCGTATACGTTGTCCCATCCGCGAACGCCAGACGCGCCACGCCGTCAGGGCCGGTTTGAATCAAATCGCCTTTGTCGAGGGTCATCTGATAATCAGCGGTGATCCACTGCACGGAATTGGCCCTCTTTATCTGTACTTTTCCGTCAAGATTGACGAACCGCGCTCCGCGAACATCCGCCGACGCCGCGCTGGTGTCCTTGGGTTGCAGCGCTGAGGACACATGCCGGATCAACCCCGCGAAAGTATCTGGAAAAACCAGGTAGCTTCCTGCGGCCACAATGAGCAGCACCGCGAAGATGTAAAGCAGCACGCTGCGGTACGTGACCGTGTGCCAGTACACCTCAACTTTATTGACCTTGGGGTGGGTCGCGGACGTGGTTTTTTCGGCTGTCATGCGAAATTTCAGCTAATTTGCGAATCTAGCATACGGGTTGGGGCCTTTCAACACGACCTGGGACAAGTTGCTAAATCGCAAACCCTTGTCCGAAAGTACAGTTCGGCCATTTCTGTGCCACGCCGGATGAATCCTCCAGCAGCTGCGGGAGCCCCGAAATCGGTCACTCATGTTACGATTGCCCGCGATGCCCAAACGCAAAAATGTCCACGACGGCGAGACCGCCCGCGCGCTGTTGCGCCACACGCTGGCGACGCTCGCCTACCGCGCTGGCAAGACCTTTCGCGACACGCCGGCCGGCTTCGCGGAGTTCCGCGTATCCCCAACCTCGCGAACGCCCGGTCAAATTCTCGCGCATCTCAGTGACCTCATGGATTGGGCTGCCTCCATTGCGCGGGGAAAACAGAAATGGCACCCCTCTGCGCCGCTTGCGTGGGAGGACGGTGTGAGCCGTCTCTTCACAGCTCTCGGAAAGCTGGATGAAGTCTTAGCAACCCGGCAGCCGCTTCCCGTTCCATGTGGCAAGCTTTTTCAGGGCGCTATTGCCGATGCGCTTACCCATGTGGGACAAATCGCGATGCTGCGGCGCATCGCCGGAGCGCCCGTCCGAGGAGAAAATTATTTCGTGGCCGACATCGCCATGGGACGCGTAGGCGCAAAACAATCTGCTCCCGTTCGTGAGTTCGACTAGCCCGAAAACTTACCGCTCCGCGTCGAATCGTCCCGCTCTTCCCCTCGTCTGACGTCACTGCCGAACTGTCCCATCGGACAGTGTAAATTTGCGCGCAGGAAGCTAATCGACAGGGCACCGCGGCTTGCATGGCAAAGACGCTAGTGCTACGGTGAACTTTACCTTTCTATCCGCCGAACTTAAAAGACAGCGCAGCTTTTCTCGGGCGGAAGCAAAAAAAGAGGTACGAGCGGGTTTCAGGACCCGTCGCGCGGCAGGAGTTTGCGTGGCGAATTGGATTGGTGGCGACCAGAAACTGCCTCAGGGGCGGCTCATCCTCGTTTCTTACGTGGTTGTCCTCGAAACCATCCTGTTATTGATTGGATTTTGGAAACTGCAGATCGTTCAGTCCGGTCATTTTGCCGATCTCGCGGAAAAGAATCAAATCCGGACCATTCCGATCATTGCTCCTCGCGGGAAGATTCTCGACCGCTACGGCCGCGTGATCGTCGATAACTATCCGTCGTTCAGCATCCTGCTCTTGCGCGACGACGCGTCGCGGATTCAAAAAGATCTGCCGCAAATCACCACTGGCCTCGGCATCACCGTCGACGATTTGAAACAGCAACTCCTCGACGCGCGCGATGAGCCCAAGTTTCAGCCGGTGATCGTCAAACCGGAAGCCAGCGACGCCGACCTGGCATTTGTCGAATCCCATCGCGCCGATTTGCCGGAACTCGAACTGATGATGGTGCAGCGGCGAAAGTATCCGCCCGATGATTTCATGGCCCACGTCATCGGTTACGTCGGAGAAGTTTCGCCGGAACAACTGGCGCAGGCCGGCGGGGATCGCTACAAGCCCGGCGACATCGTGGGGAAAGCGGGGCTCGAGCGGCAGTACAACGACATCCTGACCGGCACGGACGGCATGCGCCGCGTCATCGTCAACAGCATCGGCAAACCCGTTCGCACCCTCGACGATACCGAGCCGATTCCCGGCAAGCCCATTCAGTTGACCATTGACGCTGACCTCCAGCGCGTCGCGGAAGCGGAACTCGCAGGCAAGATCGGCGCTATGGTTGCCCTCGACCCGCGCACCGGCGAGGTTCTCGCCATGGCCAGCCGCCCGGCCTTCGATCCCAATGATTTTGCGATTCGCATTTCGCGCAAGGAGTGGACGGACCTAAACGACAATCCCGATAAACCTCTGTTGAATCGCGCGATTCAGGCCCAGCTCGCTCCGGGTTCCGTGTTCAAAATTCTCGAATCCGTCGCCATGCTCGAATCGGGCGTGCCCCCGCCTGATTTTCACGTCTTCTGTCCCGGTTACGGTGTGTTCTACGGTCAGGTGCGTCACGACTGGTATCCAAAAGGCCACGGTGAAGTCAGCCTGCACGAGGCCATCGTGCACTCCTGCGACATTTTCTTTTATAACGTGGGCGAACGCCTGGGCATCGACAGGCTCTCCTATTACGCCACCGCTCTCGGACTGGGAAAGCGGACCGGAATCGATCTTCCCAGCGAAGAAATTGGCCTCGTGCCGTCGTCGGACTGGGTAGAACGCGTCTATCATCACAAATGGTACCCCGGCTCGACGATTTCTCTCGCCATAGGCCAGGGCCCCATCGAAGTAACGCCGATTCAGTTGCTGCGCTCGGTGACCGGCATCGCCATGGGCGGGGTCTTCTACCAGCCGCATTTGCTCAAAGATTTCAGCCCGGTGAAAGTCACGAAATTCCCTATTTCTGAAAATACCGTCGAGCAGGTTGTTGACGGCATGTATGGCGTCGTGAACGAAGACGGCGGCACCGGCCACGAGCTTGGTTATCCGATTCTGGCCCAGGCCAAGCTGCAAGACGTTCAGTTCTGCGGCAAAACCGGCACGGCGCAAACCATCAGCGCGCAAGGCCTCTTGCGCATGGCTGCGTCCGAGCGCGGCCACTTCGGATACAACACCTGGTTTGTAGGATTCGCGCCCAAGCATAATCCCGAAATCGCGATTGCCGTGTTGGTACAGGATACCCATCTCGAGGCGGGCGGCGTGGCGGCTCCTCTTGCGGCGCGCTTTATTAAGGCTTATTACCAAAAGAAGCTCGGCGAGCCCATTGAGGAGCTGCAGGTGGCGCAGGCCGTTCCTCAGAAAGCCGGCGCCCGGGCTCAGGAAGCTGCGGCGTCCGCGGCGCGAAACCAATGAAAGAGCGAGAGCACAGCTTCGAGCTCGATTGGTGGCTGCTCTTCATCGTGATGGTGATCTGCTCGGTCGGCCTGTTGGAGATCTATTCCTCCACGCACAACGGACCGCTGCATGGCATGCAGTGGAAACAGCTGGCCTGGATCGGCATCGGCTTCGCAGGAATGCTGGCTCTTTCGCGAATCGACTACAGCGGATTGCTGGATCAGAGCCTTCTGCTTTACCTGTTGTCCCTCGGGGCGTTGGCGGTGGCCCTGGTGGTCGGCAGTAAGCATTTTGGTGCCCGGAGGTGGATTGAGATTTGGGGTGTAGATTTACAGGTGTCAGAGTTGGTAAAGTTGATTATAATCATTGTGCTGGCCCGCTACTTCAGCGAAGTGCGGACAGAACGATTGGCGCTTGCAGATTTGGTCAAGATTGGGTTATTGGTAGGTGTTCCGGCAGGCTTGATTTTGCTCCAGCCGGATTTGGGAACGGCGATGGCGCTTGTTCCCGTGGCGATTGCCGGGGCGTTTCTCGCCGGAATCAATTGGAAGCACGCCGTCGGCGTGCTCGCATTGACTGCCGTGGTCGCGGTGGCCGGGTGGAACGGACACTTCCTGAAATCGTATCAGAAGCAACGTTTGGCAACCTTCCTCAACCCGGAAGAAAGCCCACGCGGTGCCGGCTACCAAATTCTGCAATCGGAAATCGCTGTCGGTTCTGGCGGATTCTGGGGGAAGGGTTTCGGCAAGGGCAGCCAGAACCAATTGGGTTTCGTCCCCGTGCGGTATTCGGACTTCATTCTGGCCGCGTTGGCGGAGGAGCAGGGCTTCTTCGGCGTGTTGATCACGCTGCTCTTGTACCTCGCTCTGCTGCTTCGGTTGGTAGACAACGCGCAGAAGTCCAAGGACCGCTCGGGAATGTTTCTGGTAATGGGCGTGGCTGCAATTTTCGCGTTTCAAGTACTCGTAAACGCGGGAATGGTGATAGGGTACATGCCTGTGACGGGCATCCCTCTGCCGTTCATGAGCTACGGCGGTTCGTCAACGATTTTTGGATTTTTGGCTCTGGGCCTGGTGATGAATGTGCGAACCAAGCGCTTCGTCAATTGAGCTCGGAGAGAGCAATTACCCGGTTGCGCCATGCGCGCCGGAAATCATATCTGGGGAATGAGGAATGCATCGGATGAGGGACAGTAGGACGCAAGCTTACACATCCCTCCGGGCCAGCCCGGCTTTGCCGGGATACTCGCGTGCCATCGTGCACCGCGCGGCCGAATCCCGATGCTCCGTGAGGAGTTTTCATGGCAAAGGAAATGGTGGTGTCGGCCAACCCGCACGAAACGCGAGTGGCGATACTCGAAGATGGACAGCTTTGTGAAATTTACGTTGAACGTGAAAAAGAATTTGCGTTAGTCGGCAGCATTTACAAGGGGCGAGTCACACGCGTGCTTCCCGGCATGCAATCGTCCTTTGTCGATATCGGCCTCGATAGCGACGCATTCCTGTACGTCAGCGATTTCCTGCAAGAAATCGAGGACATGGACCACGACGGCGAAGACCATGGCGCCAAATCGCCCAGGCCTTCGAGCGCGCCGCCCGAAGTGTCCGCCGCGTCGCCTGCGGTTACCGCCTTGCCCGGCGAAACCATCGGCGCCGGTGGCAGAGATCTCAGCAGAGAGCCGAGCGCCGAGCCCGGCGACGAACAGCCGCCAACGAACGACTTCGCCAATCGCGAAAGCTACGAGTCCCGGCCCCTCTCGCGCGAGGCGCGCCCGCAGGGAGATCGAGGCTCCTTTGGCCGCCGCGGCGGCGGAGGAAGAGACCGTGGTCGCGGTGGACGTGGGCGACCCGCCCGTGGTGGGCGAGACCGCGGGCCCGGTGGTGGTGGCTTCGGCCGTCATGGCCGCGAGCTGCCGCAATCGAAGTACGCCTCGCATCGGCCGTATGAGCCGCCCGAAGCGGGCTCCGGCGAAGCGTTCGAGCCCGTGCTTCTCCCCGGCGAATCGCTTTCGTCAGCGAAGCATCCGGTTCCCGGCGAATCCGCCGTGCCGGAAACGAACGCCGAGCCGCGCCTCGAACAGTCAGCTCTTGCAGGTGCGGAACAAATCGCAGAAGGCGCGAACGCGCCCGAGGAGCGCGCTGAAATCGGAAATAGCTTCACAGAATCGGCAAGCGCTGCGGAAACCGAAACCTCGCCCGAGTTGCCTCTCGAACAAAGTTCCGCTGCGGCCGATTCGCCCCGTTCGGCTCATTCGGTAAATGACCAGCCCGAACATGCGCCCGCCTCTTATCAGCCGCGGTTTTCCCGAGACTCACGCGGACGGGATCGCGATCGCGGCCGCGGAGGCCGCGGTTTTGGACGTGATCGCGGCCCGGCACGCCACGGCAACTTCCGCCGCGAACGCGACGATCAGCAGACGCCTGCGGGATGGATCACCAGCCTCGAACCTTTGCCCGGCGAATCGCTTTCCAAAGCCAAGGCTCAGGAATCGGCGCCGCCCGAATCGCACGCCGCGTTTTCTCCCGCGCACGAAACGCATGAGGATGTCGCCGAATCGGACACTCACCAGCACGATCACATAGTCGAAAGCGAGCCGCTTCTCGAAGAAACAAACATCATCTCGTCGCGAGAAGAATCAGCCCCCGCGGAAGTTTCCGCCGAAGTGCACCATCCCGCGGATCTCACCGAGGAAGAAGCGACCGCCTTAGCCGAACAGGTCGCCGAAGCGCAGCAAGAAGAGGCCGAGCGCGATGCCGCCGAGCGCGCCGAAGCCGCCGCCGAATCCCTCGCGTATTCTGCGGACACCGAAAGTTATTCCGCCGATGCCGAAACGCAAGAAGAAGCGCAAGAAGCCGCCCACGCGTCGGAAATGCATGAGTCTGCGGAGGAGGAAGAATCCGCCGAGCACGATGCCGCCGAGAGTGAAAGCTCGCTGATGGAGGACGAAGCGAATGGTGCCGCCGAAGTCAGCATGGAAGAGGCCGAAGCGGCTGCCGAAGAGATCGAAGAAGCCGCAGCCAACGGCCAGGACGAGTTGGCGGCGGCTGCCGCGGCTGGCAACGTCGCTCCATCTTCGCCCACCGAAGCGCGCGTGAGTTCCGATTTTCGCCCGCGTATGCAACGCCCCATGCGCCGCGGAGGACGCGACCGCGGCGGAAAGCGGCCATTTCATGGCCATGCGCGTCATCGCGGCCAGCCGCGCCGGAATCAGCTCATCTCCGACCTGCTCAAAGCCGGCCAGGAGATCATCGTCCAAATCGCCAAGGAGCCCCTGGGCAAAAAAGGCGCGCGCATCACCAGCCACATCGCGTTGCCCGGTCGCTTTCTCGTTTACATGCCCACGCTCGACCACACCGGCGTTTCGCGCAAAATCGCGTCCGCGGAAGATCGCTCGCGCCTGCGCCATCTGGTTACCGACGCCAAAGGCTCCGCCGGCGGCGGCTTCATCGTCCGCACCGCCGCGGCCGCTGCTTCGCCGGAAGAAGTTCGCGCCGACGTCGAATTCCTCACCAAGACCTGGGCCGAAATCAAGAGCAGCTCCGAGCAGCGCAAGGCCCCGTCGCTTCTGCATCGCGATTTGAATCTCGTCGAGCGCATTCTCCGCGACTACTTGAGCTCCGACTACACTTCGATCTGGGTCAATTCCGAGGAGGAACACACCAAGGTCGTCGACTTCGTCAGCCGTTTCCAGCCGCAGCTCGCCAACCGCGTGAAGTTGTTCACCAAGGCCACGCCGATCTTCGAGGAATTCGGCATTCAGCAGGAGATCGACAAGGGCCTGCGCCCGAAAGTCTGGCTCAAGTCCGGCGGATACATCGTCATCAATCACACCGAAGCGCTCGTCGCCATTGACGTGAATACCGGCAAGTTCGTCGGCCGCGGCTCCAATCGCCTCGAAGACACCATCGTCCGCACCAATATCGAAGCCGCGAAGGAGATCGTCCGCCAGATTCGCCTGCGCGATTTGGGCGGCATCATCATCATCGACTTCATCGACATGGAAGAGCGCCGCAATCGCGACAAAGTGATGGCCGCGCTCGAAGACGCGCTCAAGGCCGACCGCGCCCCGTCAAAAGTCCTGCGCTTCAACGAATTCGGCCTCGTCGCCATCACCCGCAAACGCACCAAGCAGGCTCTCGAGCGCACTCTCTGCCAGCCATGCCCGTATTGCACCGGCTCTGGCATGGTGAAATCCGTTCCCACGCTGTGCTACGAAATCCAGTCGGAGGCGCGCAAGATGGCGCCGGAAATCGAAGCCGCCAGCCTCACCCTCCGCGTGCATCCGGAAATCGCCAAGGCCCTCAAGACCCGCGAATCGGAGCTGATGGATGAACTCGAGCAGGTCACTCACAAGAGCCTCATCATTCAGGCTGATCCCACTCTTCACTGGGAGCAGTACGACATCTATTGAGAATCAGGCCCCGTGCAGGCTCCTAATGCTCTGAGCGGTGATAGAAGCCCGCGCCAGAAAAGGACACCTGTATGCGGCGGCTTTTCAGATGGCTCGTTATTGCCCTTTGCACCATTACCGCACTGATTGTAGCGGTCCTAATTGCTGGCCAATTTCCCGACTCCTCTGAAAAGTCGTCGGAAGGACCCTCAGCAATCCTCGACACCTGAGCAGCCGTTTCATCCGAACGCAATAGCACGGGGCTTGAATGCCGCGCCCGGAGCAATAGTCTGTCCCAATTTTCGAGATGTGAACTTGCTTTACGGTCTCTACTCAGATCATTGGGAACAGGCATGCAAAGCCGCCTGACAAACGGGACGTCCGAAGCCCTCAATGGCCCTGTGCCAGCGGCGCCAAATCCGGGAGATTACGGCTGCTGGCGCCGGGAACGCCAGTCGAGGTACGAAAAAGCGAGCTAGTCAGCGGAGTACCGTTTGTCAAAGCAAGACTGCCGAACGGGACCTCAATACGAGGATCGACATTACCCGCGATGTTGGCTGCGTCCCCGGAAAGCCATTAAACGCATGTTTAGACTTGCGAAATCTGGAGTTTCCGCGCGAGAATTTCGCGCAGGAGGGCTACACATGGGGACTAAAATACGGGTCACGAAATGCAAAAACGTTAGCGGGGAAATCGATGAACCGGTCACAGGGATGATCGAAGATTTTTTGAAGACCCCTGTTGAGCCACGCACGGGATTGATATATGTGGCCGATACTGACGGGAGCGCTTACATCTGGTCAAAACGTTGGGGATGGGAGTTTCGTTCCGGTGCCCTGGAGGCGGTTTAAAGAACAGCCATTCGGTTGCTGTGCCCCTTTTTACATCTCTCTTTTGGAGTGGCGGTCAGTGCGCTTCGTGGAGCCGCGCTTCGCCTTCACCGCCAATCGCACCGCCCCCTTCAGCAAATCCCGCAGCGCATCCGGATGCACCTTCGGCAGTCGCACCAGCACCCACGGATACTTCAAATAATGATCCGTGATGTAGTACGTCTCCGGCTCCGCCGTCATCATCTCTTCGCGCTCCTCGAACGTCGTGCCCACCACCAGCGATTCGCCATCTTCTTTCAATCGCGCGATCAGCTTCCCGCGAATCTTGAACGCCGCCGTCCCGTACGACGTGCTTTCCTCCACTCCGTCGAGCCCCAGCGCCATTTTCCGCACGTCTTTGAACGTCATCGCCGCGCATCACCTTTCAGTCCGTATCGAATTGCCGCTTCCGGGGTCGCCGAATCGGTGCGTCTGCAAGGGCTCGCCATACCGAATTTTTCAAAAACCCCACGATTTCGCTCCACGCACAAATCTGATATTGGCCGGGTAGTAACTCAGTTTGATTTTGGTGGCCTAGTTTCCGGCAATCCGACTTGCCGGGCCCTTGAGCTAGCGATCTTGGGTTACGTTCCGTAACACGCCCTCGGAACGAAGTTTAATTATCGACTGCCAAAGCCGCGCACTATCGTCGCTCGGCCAAAGCCGATCAATGAATTCTTTCGCCTGTTGCTCTCTGCCTGTATACAGATAGCAAAAAGCTATTTTGAGGACGTAACCTCTGACTTGCCCTCTGCGAAAATCGCCCGCGATTCGATTTGCGCGGAAGTTCTGGAACTCTTGCTCCGATACATGCGATCTAATCGACGTTATTTCCCGGTCAAAGTACTTTCGGCAGTCCGAAGTTGCGTCAACGAGTCTGTCGCCTCGCATCGCAAAAACCACATCCGGCGTGAAGAGGTCGTTATGGTAAACGTCGCGCAAGTCGGGGTCATTCTGGAATGCCCCATTTCTAATCGCTTAAATTGTCGATCTTTCGGGCCGGATTTGCATTTTCGGACACTTGCCCGCCAGCAGCGGTTTGATTTCCATCATTGTACCCGGACGTGTGTCGTAATTCCCTATGTTATGATGGCGTGTAATCGCGATTCGACTCACAAGGAGCAGCTTTTGCCCGCGCGCATTCTCAATGGA
Organism: uncultured Acidobacteriota bacterium; assembly: GCA_963811805.1. Classification (GTDB taxonomy): domain Bacteria; phylum Acidobacteriota; class Terriglobia; order Acidiferrales; family UBA7541; genus DAHUXN01. Next base: position 1,080,344 of record CAWESU010000001.1, read on the forward strand.
ACGCTCATCCGCGACCAAATCTACGCCCAACTCGCCCAAGAAATCGTCGCCCTGCGCTCCTCGGGCATTCGCCCCGGACTCGCCGCCGTGCTTGTCGGCGACGATCCCGCCTCGCAGATTTACGTGCGCAGCAAAATTGCCGCCTGCCAGCAGCTTGGCCTCGGAAATATTCACCTCACGCCCTCGGCGAATACCACCACCACGGAGCTGCTCGCCATCGTCAGCGAACTCAACTCCCGCGACGACGTCGACGGCATTCTCGTGCAGCTCCCTCTTCCTCCGCAGATCGACGCCAAGAAAATTCTCGAGGCCGTCGATCCCGCCAGGGACGTCGACGGCTTTCATCCCATCAACATCGGCAAGCTCGTCGAGGGTCGCCCCAGCCTGGTCGCGTGCACTCCGCTTGGCGTGATGGAAATTCTGCGCCGCAGCGCAATTCCCATCGAAGGCGCAAACGCCGTGGTCGTCGGCCGCAGCAACATCGTCGGCAAGCCCATGGCGCTGCTGCTGATGCAAGCCAACGCCACCGTCACCGTTTGCCATTCGAAAACGCGCAATCCGCAGAATTTCACGCGCGCGGCCGATATTCTCATCGCCGCCACCGGCCGTCCCGCCTTGATCGTCCCCGAAGACGTCAAGCCCGGCGCCACCGTCATCGACGTGGGAATCACGCGCATCACCGATTCGGTGCAGGCCGAAAAAATTTTCGCGCATTCGCCCGAGCGTCTCGGAAAATTCCGCAAGAACGGCTCGGCCATCGTCGGCGACGTTCATCCCGACGTCGCGCAAGTCGCCGGCGCGCTCACCCCCGTTCCCGGCGGCGTGGGCCCGCTCACCATCGCCATGCTCATGAGCAACACCGTCAAGGCCGCACGCCTTCGCCGCGGCTTGCGCGCCGCGGAAACCGCTGCCTCTCCGCGTTAGCCGATGCTGACCCCATGTTGACTATTGGCCTTACCGGCGGAATTGCCAGCGGAAAATCCATCGTGGCGCGCATGTTGCAAGAACGGGGCTGCCACATCATTGAAGCCGACCTGGTCGCTCACGAATTCCTCAAGCCCGCGAATTCCGTCGCGCAGCAGGTCGTTGCCGAATTCGGTCCCGAAACTCTCGGCCCAACCGGCGCGATTGACCGCGCCAAGCTTGGCGAAATCGTCTTTGGAAATCCCGAGAAACTCGCGCGCCTCAACGCCCTCACTCATCCGCCCGTGCTGAAAGAAATCGCGCGGCAGCTCGCGGAAATCGCGCAAAAAGACAATTCATCCATCGCCGTGGTTGTGGCCGCACTGCATGTCGAAGCGGGTTACTACAAAAATTTCGACCGTCTCGCCGTCGCTTGGTGCACGCGCGAACAGCAGCTCTCTCGTCTGATGAATCGTGGAATGACGCGCGAGCAGGCTGAGCGCCGCATCGCTTCGCAACTGCCCCTCGACAAAAAACGCCAGCTCGCCGACGATGTCATCGATTGCTCGCGCACCATCGAAGACACCCGCCGCCAAACCGAGGAAGTGCTTTCTCGTTGGAAAAAGATAAATGCAGCGTGAGTCTCTTGTCGCAGAATGTCTAGCTCATGAGCAAACCAAAACCTGATTACGGCCTCGACGCGCCCGGTGTGTTTCGCGGTTTGCTGATCGGCGGGCTCGCCGCCGCGATTGCCGGATTCCTTCTTGCGCGCTGGGCGCTCGGCGGACACTCTGTCTCACTGATTGGCCTGGGTTTCGCGATCCAAAATACCGGCATAGGTTGTCTGATCGGCGCGGCGATGATGTTCGCCAGCAGCCGCTACGGCAAACTTCGCGTTCGCGACCGCTTGCTACGTGGCTTGAACCTGCGTGGCGATGAGGCCGTGCTCGATGTCGGCTGCGGCCACGGACTCTTGCTGATCGGAGCCGCCAAGCGGTTGCCGCAAGGCCGCGCTGTGGGAATCGATTTGTGGTCACAAGTCGATCAGGGAAACAATTCCAGCGCGGCCACGCTGCGAAACGCGGAAATCGAGACGGTTGCCGATCGCGTCGAAGTTCATGACGGTGACATGCGCAAGCTCCCGTTCGCCAACGCCACCTTTGACGCCGCGGTCGCGCAGTTTGCGATTCACAACATCCCGAGCTACGACGGGCGCCGGGAAGCGATTCGAGAAATCGCGCGCGTTCTCAAACCCGGCGGTCAAGCCGCCTTGTCGGACATGAAAAGCGTCGGCCTCTACGCCGACGAGCTGCGCAAGTCGGGCATGGCTGAAGTGAAAGTCTCTCCGCCAAGTTTTTGGACTTGGCCGCCGTCCCGGATCGTCACCGCAAAAAAACCATCCGGCTCGGCTTGACTTCAACTCTTAAGCCGCGTTCCATTCCGCGCGGATGCGTTTGCGCTCCGCTTCGCTCAGCGCGAACCACGACTCTGCCACGTCTCGCACGCGCTCCAGCGCGCGCTGCATCTCCGCGTGCTTTTGCTCCATCAGCTCGGGCGACGCATCCGGTGGAACATAAATGGTCGACGCGACCACGGCGATGGCGCGCGAGAAAAAATGCGGCACTTGAAACAGGTCCCACGACTTCTCAAACGTCAATGCGCGTTCTACTCCGACGTGAAACAAAAAAATCGGCTGGCCGGTCTTGCGCGCCAGCATCACCGGCCCGGGTTTGGCGATATACCGCGGGCCGCGCGGCCCATCGATTGTGAAGGCGACGTCGTGTCCTTCTTTCAACCGCTGCGCCATCACCACCAAGCCCTTGAGGCCGCCTCGCGACGAGCTGCCTTGCGCCGTCCCAAATCCCAATCGCTCGATAACCTTCCGCGTCCATTGGCCATCAAAGTTTGTGGTGTTCATTACCACCACGCCGCGATTGCGCCACCACCACGTCGCGCAGAAAATGCATCGGTGCCAGAAAGCTCCGATCAGATGCTCTCCGCGGCCATAAGCGCGCTCCGCATGCTGCCAGCCCAGAACTTCCAGGCGCAGCGTGGGGCCGACGGCGCGTATCGCCGTGTACACCAGCCACGCGATCACCGGAATTTGCATGCGGCGCCACCGCGAAAGCTCCGGCAGGCGGGTGTCGTAGTGAATGCTGGGGGATTCTTCGGGGGAGTCGATCGGCCGTGCGGCAGGTTCGCTCATCGTCGTATAGTATAGCAATCGCAATGACGCACTTGGGTGCACGGCGCATGCGTGTACAGAGAAAAGAACTCCAACGCTGGTTTCTTTGCGGCGCGTTGCTGCTTTGCTGCGGATTTTTTCCCGCGCACGCTCACGCCCAAACTCAAACTCCAGCGCCTGCTGCAACTGCCTCCCTCGGCCAAATTGTCGGCGCCGACGTTTCCGTCACGGCACCGTCGAATGCCGTCACCAACGGCGCGATGCAGGCCGTCGAATTCAGCAGTGGCAGCACCATCGTCGTGCATTCCGGCAAAGCCCGCGTCGAGTTCAGCGGCGGAGGCGAGTTGGAGGTTTGCGGCCCCGCGAAGTTCACCGTGCTCTCCTCTGGCGACGCCCTCACCGTGGCGCTCAGCTTTGGCCGTGTGCACGCACGCTTCGACGCCTTGCGGCCCATCACGATTTATACTCCGCTGATCGTTGCCACGCCGCTGGCCCTCGGAGAGCAGCCGCGCGACTCGACCGTTGGGCTCACAAACACGGGCACGATGTGCGTCCTCGCGGCGAGCGGCGCTGTTCGCCTGCAAAATCAGCTCAGCAGCGAGACGGTCATCGTGCCGCAACCGAGCGAAGTGCTCGTTCAGGGCGCATCCTTTGGAACATTGCCCGCCGCGGTAGGCCAGTGCCGCTGCGGTTTCGACGAGTCGACCGCCCGCCAAACCGCGCCCGCTGCTCCCGTCGCCAGCGCCGCGACAACACCTTCACCAGAATCACCGAAACAGCCGGTTCCTGCGAGCGCCGCTCCGAGTGCTCTTTCCTCTTCGCAACAGCCAACCGTTTCCGCCCCGCAAACTCTGAGCTCGCAGCCTGCTGCCAAGAATCTGCCGGCTCCGACAGCTTCATCGCCTTCATTGCCTGCAGCGCAAACCACGGCTACCCAGCCGATATTGAAAGTCAAACTTCCTCCCATCGGCTACGACACCAAGAGCGCGACCGCAACGGCCGAGCCTCTGAGCGTCGCAACCTTGATGCTGGCGCAAGCGGCTGTTGTCCAGCCGGACTGGATATTCCACGGAACCGTCGTCGCTTCGGGCGTCGCGCCCGGAAACAAACAAAACGCGCCTCAGCCAAAGAAAAGCTTCTGGGCGAAGTTCCGCGATTTCCTTACCGGCTCCCACTGAGAAAACGCCGCGAACCAGAACGGCTCGCGGCCGGCGTCGCGCGTTACATCCCTTCGTAGTTGGGGCCTCCGCCGCCTTCCGGAGGAACCCAGTTCACGATCTGGTAGGGATCGGCGATGTCGCACGTCTTGCAGTGAACGCAATTCGAAGCGTTGATTTTCAGTTTCGGCTGGCCGCTCTCGAGCGTCATCTCATACACCGCGGCGGGACAATAATACTGGCACGGGTTGCCATACTCTCGCACGCAGCGATCCGCGCAGATGCTCGGATCGCTCACCACCAGATGGCACGGCTGGTCCTCTTCGTGCCGCGTTCCCGAGTGATAAACGTCGGTCAGCCGGTCAAACGTCAGCACTCCGTCGCCCTTGAACCGCGTGGACTGGTCCACGAGTTCGCGCGGCCGCTCCAGTCTTCGAAAATCTTCGTAGCCCGGCCAGCAGCGCATCGGATCAATCAAGCCGTGCCCGGCGGTGACGAATTGTATTCCGGCATTCAGTAGTCCCGGCCATAATCCATCGTGAAAACCCTGATGGAAATTGCGGACCTCCCAAAGCTCCTTCTTGATCCAGCTCGCTTCCAGCTTCTTCGGAAACGCGCTCAGTGATTTCGCGGACGAATCGCCCGCCGCAAGCGCTTCGTAAATCGTCTCCGCGGCCAGCATGCCGCTCTTGATCGCCGTATGAATCCCCTTCAGCCGCTGCGAATTCAGCAAGCTCGCGGAGTCGCCGATGATCAATCCGCCGTCGACGTAAGTCCGCGGCATCGAATACCACCCGCCGTACGGAACCGTTTTCGCGCCGTAGCGCACCAGCTTTCCGCCTTCCAGAATTCGTCGCACGAACGGATGCGTCTTGAATTTCTGAAACGCCGCGTGCGGATCGAAAAGCGAATCCTTGTATTCGAGCCCGACAACCATTCCCAGCGAGACGCGATTGTTGCGCAATCCATAAATCCACCCGCCGCCATATTTGTCGAAGTCCAGCGGCCAGCCCAGCGTATGTGCCACGTAGCCCGTGTCGATGCGCCCTGGCTGAACGTCCCACAATTCCTTGATCCCGATTCCGTAGACCTGCGGGTTAATTCCGTCCAGATGTAAATGATTGACCAGGTCTTTAGTAAGCGACCCACGCGGGCCCTCCGCCAGGACCGTGATCTTCGACCGCAGCTCGTATCCCGGCGTGAAATTGTCTTTCGGCCTGCCATTTTTATCGACGCCCTTGTCTTCCGTGATCACGCCCGCAATTCCGCCGGCTTCGTAAATCAGCGACGCGCCCGCGAATTGCGTGAACACGTTCACGCCCGCCTTTTCCACGAGGCCCCCAAGCCATTTCGTCAGCCGGTTCAGCGACACCACGTAGTTGCCGTGATTCTGCAGCGGCGGCGGCGTGATGGGCAACTTCCACGAGCCAGTCGACGTGAGAAAATATGCCGCGTCTCCCGTCACCGGCGTGTCCAGCGGCGCCGATTTCTCGAAATCCGGGACCAACTCGCGGAGCGCGCGCGGATCCATGATCGCGCCGGAGAGCTGGTGCGCGCCCAACTCCCGCGCCTTCTCCAGAACATAAATATTTTCAGCGGAAATCGCCGGCGTTTTTCCGCCCGCGCCGTGCTGTTCAATCAGCTGCGCCAATCGCAGCGCGCACGCCAGCCCCGCTGGCCCCGCGCCGACGATCAGCACATCGGCTTCGAGTTTTTCCCGTTCCACAGACATAGGCGCTCATTGTAGCAGAACGCTCCGCGCGACATTTCCGCGCTTCGCGTGCAGACAGGCCAGGTAGATTGTTCGCAGGACCAACTAGGCAGGCTTGGACTTCTCGATCTCTTCGGTCAGCGCCGGCACAATTTCGAACAGGTCGCCGACAACACCGTAATCCGCAATTTCAAAAATCGGCGCGTTTTGGTCTTTGTTGATGGCCACAATGCAGCGCGAGCCTTTCATTCCCACGACGTGCTGGATCGCGCCGCTGATTCCCAGCGCCAAATAAAGCTTCGGCGACACCGTCTGCCCCGAGCTGCCGATTTGCCGTTCCATGGCCAGCCAGCCTTCGTCGCAAATCGGCCGCGACGCCGAAAGTTCCGCACCCAGCGCCTTGGCCAGTTTTTCCGCCAACGGAATATTTTCCGGCGCCTTGATGCCGCGCCCGATCGAAACCAGAATCGGCGCCTGCGTCAAATCCACGGCCTGTTTCGCCTCGCGGAAAAGTTCCAGCGGCTTGGTGCGAATCTGCTCTGCCCTCAGCGTCACGCTCGCCGCCTTCACCGGCGCTTTGCCGCCCTGCTTTTTCGCCACCGTGTCCGCGCGGAACGCGCCCGCCTGGAACGACGCGATCCACGGCGCGTCGCCTTGGAAGCTCACATCCGCGGCCGTACGCCCCTGAAACATTTGTCGCACAAAAATCAGTTTCCCGTTTTCGTACCGGTAGCCGACGCAATCGCCGATCATCCCCTTGTTCAGCGACGCCGCCAGCTTCGGCGCGAAATCCCGCACCTGATAGGTATGCGGCAGAACCACCAAATCCGGCTTGGCTTGCTCCACCACTTGCTTGAGCGCGAGCGAATATCCGTCCGGCGTGTATTTTTCCAGCAGCGGATTTTCCGCCAGAATCACTTCGTCGACCTGATAGCCCGCGAGTTCATCCGCCAGCGCCGCCACGCCTTGGCCGAGCACCACGCCGGTGATGGAGCCCTTCGCCTGCGTTGCGATCTGTTGCGCCGCGGCCAGCGCCTCGAAGCTGACCTTATTCCATTTGCCTTCGCGCTGCTCGGTGATCAGGAGGATCTTCATAACGTTTCGCTGAAGGCTAAATCACTCGCGCTTCGTGCTGCAACTTCTCCACCAGCTTCGCTGCGATTTCTTTCGGCGAGCCGGTGATGAACTCGGTCTTCTTGGTCTTTTGCGGCACGTAAATCCGTTCCACCTTCTGCGTCGGCGCGGATTGCACGCCCAGCGACTCGCGCGCCACCGTGGCAATCTCTTTTTTCTTCGCCGCCATGATGCCCTTGAGCGTGGCGTAGCGCGGCTTGTTGATGCCCGACTGAATCGTCAGCACCGCCGGCAGCGGCAGCTCTACCCACTGGAACCAGCCCGCTTCCAGCTCGCGTTTCACGCGCAAATGATCGCCCTGCGCTTCAATGGACATGATGATGGTCGCGTGCGGCAATCCCAGCAATTCCGCCAGCAACACGCCGGTCTGCCCGAAGCCGTGGTCTTCGCTCTGCAAGCCGGTCAAAATCAAATCGAAATTTTCTTTTTCGATCGCCGCCGCCAGCGACCGCGCCGAGCCCAGCGGGTCCAGCGCATAAAATTTGTCATCCGCCACGTGAATTCCGCGCTCCGCGCCCTTCGCCAGCGCCTCTTTGATGGTCTGCTTCGCGCGCTCCGGCCCCATCGAAATCGCCACCACTTCGCCGCCGTGCTTCTCCTTCAAACGCAGCGCCTCTTCCAGCGCAAAGCTGTCCGGTTCATTTGTTTCAAAACTGATGTCCGTCTCGCGAATCCACGAGCCGCTCGCATCGATGGCCAGCGGCGCATCCTTCGCCGGAACCTGTTTCACGCACACCCCGATTTTCACCGGCCCTCCCACAGCTTGAACACCAATGACGCGTTGGTGCCGCCAAATCCGAACGAATTCGACAGCGCGTATTGCATGCTCACCTTGCGCGCCTCGTTCGGAACGTAATCCAAATCGCACGCCGGATCGGGATTCTCATAGTTGATCGTCGGCGGCGCCATCTGGTCCCGCAGCGCCAGCACGCTGATGCCCGCTTCCAGTCCGCCGGCTCCGCCCAGCACGTGCCCGGTCATCGACTTCGTCGAGCTGACCGGAATTTTCTTCGCCGCGTCGCCGAAGGTCCGCTTGATCGCCAGCGTCTCCAGCGCGTCTCCCAGCGGCGTCGAAGTGCCGTGCGCGTTCACGTAGCCGACCTGCGCCGGAGCAATTCCCGCATCCTTCAGCGACGCGCGCATCACGCGATACGCGCCGTCGCCGTCCTCCGAGGGCTGCGTCATGTGATACGCGTCGGCCGACATTCCGTAGCCGACAATCTCCGCGAGGATGTTCGCGCCGCGCCGCTGCGCGTATTCCAGCGACTCCAGTATCAGCATGCCCGAGCCTTCGCCAATCACGAATCCGTCGCGCTGCGCATCAAACGGACGGCTCGCGCGCGCGGGCTCATCGTTGCGCGTCGAGAGCGCCTTCATCGCCGCAAAGCCGCCTACGCCCATCGGCGTGATGGCCGCTTCCGAGCCTCCGGCCATCATCACTTCCGCATCGCCGCGCTGAATAATCTTGAACGCGTCGCCAATCGCGTGCGCCGAAGCCGAGCACGCCGTCGCCGTCGCCGAATTCGGTCCCTTCGCGCCCAAGCGAATCGAAACTTGCCCCGCAGCCAGATTGATAATCGCGGAAGGAATGAAGAAAGGAGAGATCTTGCCCGGCCCGCCGTGAATCAGCTTGCTGTGCTCGCGCTCGATGACGTCGAATCCGCCAATTCCTGAGGCAATGTAAACGCCCACCGCGTCCGCGTTTTTTTCGTTGATTTCCAGCGCCGCCATCTTCATCGCGAAATCCGTGGCGGCAATCGCCAGGTGGATGAAGCGAGCCATCTTCTTCACTTCTTTTTTTTCGATCCACTGGAAGGGATCGAAGCCCTTCACTTCGCCGGCAAACGTACAGTCGAATCCGGTCGCGTCAAACTGCGTGATCGGTGCAATGCCGCTTTTCCCGGCAACGAGGTTTTTCCAAACCTCCTCGGTGCCGATCCCGCAGGCGCAGACCAACCCGACTCCCGTAACGACAACTCGACGATTCAATAGGGAACTTTCTCCTCGCGAAAGCCCGTGGCCGCGAAACTACTTCTTCGCTTGGGCGTGCTTGTCGATGTAAGCGATAGCGTCCTTGACGGTGGCGATCTTTTCGGCGTCCTCATCGGGAATTTCGATCCCGAACGCCTCTTCGAAAGCCATCACGAGTTCGACGATGTCGAGCGAGTCGGCGCCCAGATCATCCACAAAAGAAGCCGTCGGCGTCACTTCACCCTCGTCCACACCGAGCTGTTCGACGATAATCTGCTTTACGCGTTCTTCAACGCTGGCCATTCTATCTCTTCCTCCGCTTTCGGCGATCGATCGCTCTTCGTCCAGACTCTCCGGCGGCTTCTCCGGCTACCAATCCTGTTCATTCTATGCGGGGCCCGAAATCAGGTCAACCTTCCTTCGTCTCCGGGCAGCGGTCAGTTCGAAGTTTACTGCGTCGGCCCGGTTTCTGGTTTCCGGATGTCCATGCGTTCGATCAGCCCGTCCCGGAACGAATATGCGTGCTGCACGATCTGGTCTTTGACAGTATTTCCAGCCAGATCGCGAACGACCTGGTGGACATCCACCACGGTATTCCCGGCCTCATCGTCTTCGATGCGCATGGGTTCAACGTGCGGATCTATAATGCCCCACTGCCGTCTCCAGTAGGCGCGCACCTCGTCGCATCCATGCACGCGCCCGCCTTCCATTCCGTTCGGCCAGTCCACATCAGGACGCATCAGCGCGAGAACTGCCTCAATGTCGCGTCTGTTGAATGCCGCATAGACGCTGGTCAGTAGCTCTCGTCTTGACTGCATTTGTCCTTCCTTTCCCTTCAGCAACATCGCCACTGCCGGTGTTCCGCGCTCACGCCGCCGTCAGCAGCATCGGCGCGCCATCCGTGATCACAATCGTGTGCTCGTAATGCGCCGAGAGGCCGCCGTCCGCTGTCTTCACCGTCCAGCCGTCGCCGCCGTCCTTCGGCTTGCCCGAGCCCATCGCGATGATTGGCTCGACGGTCAACACCAGCCCTTCCGTCAGCCGCTGCCGCGCCAACGGATCATCGTAATTCGGGACGCTCGGCTCTTCGTGGATGGTGCGCCCGATGCCGTGCCCGCCAAGCTCGCGGATCACGCGAAAGCCGCTCCGCCGCACCTCGCGCTCTACGGCTCGTCCGATTTCGTTCACGCGATGATCCGCGCGCGCAAACTTCATCGCCTTTTCGAACGTCACATCCAGCTTCACCAAGTCGCCCGCGCGCACCTTGCGCGAATCCGACGGAATTCCATGCACCGCCTCGTCATTCAAACTGATCAGCACATCGCCGGGAAAACCGTAGACCATCCGCGGCGCCGACCGCGCGCCATTCTCGCGCATCACTTTCCCGCCGATTTTCGCCAGCTCCGCCGTTGTGACGCCCGCGCGCACGCTCGCCGCCATCGCCTCTAGCGCCAGCCGCACGATTCGTCCCACTTCTTTCAGCGCCAACAGCTCTTTGTAATTCTTGATGGACATGGCTCATCCCATCCGCATTCCGCCGTTCACGTCCAGCACGCAGCCGGTGATGTATCCCGCCTCTTCGCTAGCGAGAAAAACGATCGCTGCGGCGACATCGCTATCCGTGCCGAGCCGGCCCAGCGGAATCCGCGCCTTCAGCTCTTCTTTCACTTTCTCCGGCAGCGGATCGGTCATCGGCGTCGCTATGAAACCCGGCGCCACTGCATTTACTGTGATGTTCCGCGAAGCCATCTCCGTTGCAATTGCACGCGTGAGTCCAATCAGTCCCGCCTTCGCCGTCACGTAATTCGCCTGCCCCGCGTTTCCCGTCTCCGCCACCACGGAACTCACGTTGATAATCCGTCCCCACCGCTGCTTCATCATCGTGCTCAGCGCCTGCTGCGTGCACAGATGCGCCGAGGTCAGGTTCGTCCGCAGCACCGCCTCCCAATCTTCCAGCTTCATGCGCAACGCCAGCCCGTCGCGCGTAATCGCCGCGTTGTTCACCAGAATGTCCAGCCGCCCGAATTTCCCGAGCGTTTGCTGAAACCCCGACTTGATCTGCTCCGGGTCAGCAACGTCCATCTTCACCGCCAGCGCTTCGCCGCCTGCGGACTCAATCTGCTTCGCCACTTCCGCGAGTTTTTCTTCGTTTCGGGCCGCCACTGCTACGCGCGCGCCCGCCGCCGCCAGAGCAATCGCCGTCGCCCGGCCAATCCCTTGCGACGCGCCCGTAACCATTGCCGCTTTTCCTGTAAGCGAAAACATCTCCCGGTGATTTCCTTCCGACTCGAATTCAGCCTTCGCTGATCTCCGCGCGCGCCTTGGCCACTTTCTCCAGCGTCGATTGCAAACTCGCCGCGTCTTCCACGTTGAAGCTCCGCACCGAGCGGTCAATCTGCCGGAGCAATCCGCTCAGCACGCGCCCCGGTCCCACTTCCACAAGAATGCGCACGTCCTGCGCGATCATCTCGTGAATCGACTCTGCCCATCGCACCGGCATGCACACCTGCCGGATCAACGCGTCGCGCGCTTCGTCGCCCGTGGTAATCCCTTCCGCATCCACGTTGGTGACAAGCGGAAAACGCAACGGGCCAAACGCCGTCGCGCGCAGGTCCGCCTCCAGCCGAATCTCCACCGGCTTCATCAGCGCACAATGGAACGGCGCGGAGACCGGCAAAATCACCGCGCGCTTTGCGCCGTTCTGCGACGCGATTTCCACCGCCCGTTTCACCCCCGCCGCACTTCCGGAGATCACCGTCTGCTCCGGCGAATTCAGATTCGCCGCCGACACCACTTCGCCCCCCGCCGCTTTCTTGCAAATCTCGACCACTTCCGCCGGCGCCAGTCCTAGAATCGCCGCCATCGCGCCCTCGCCCTGCGCCACCGCTTCCTGCATATAACGTCCGCGCTTCCGCACCAGCTTCAGCGCCGCGGAAAAATCCAAACTCCCCGCCGCCACCAGCGCCGAATATTCCCCCAGGCTGTGCCCCGCCACATAATCCGGCGTCACGCCGTTCTCTTCCAGCACGCGCTCCGCCGCTACCGACACCGTCAGAATCGCCGGCTGCGTATTTTCCGTCAGCTTCAGCTCGTCTTCGCTGCCCTCAAAGCACATCTTCGACAGCGAAAATCCCAGCGCCGCGTCCGCCGCCTCGAACACTTTTCGCGCCGTCGGAAACGTCTCCGCCAGATTCCGGCCCATGCCCGGATACTGCGAGGCCTGTCCCGGAAATATGAACGCCACCTTGCTCATGTGATGAATTCCGTTCCGCGACGCGTTCGGCGCTGCCGAAGGCAGGTTCTAACTCTCTTCCTGCGGAAAGTCCAGGGCCTCGCCTTTTCAAAAATCAAGCGCGCGCGCTGGCCACTGATGCGGAAAGCTCCTTTTCGATTTTCTCGTTCGCTTTGGCGCGGCAAAGCTCCGCCGCCACGCGGATGGCATTCTTGATCGCGTTCGAGTTGGAGCGCCCGTGCCCGATCACTGTGATGCCGCGCACCCCCAGCAGCGGCACGCCGCCATACTCCGAATAATCGATCTTCTTGCGAAACTCCGCGAACGCGTGCCGCGACAGCACGTAGCCCATCTGCGCGCTCAAGCTGCTCTTCAGCGCTTTCTTCAACATGCCGCCCACGTGCTCCACCAAGCCTTCGCTGATTTTCAGCACGATGTTCCCGATGAACCCGTCGCACACAATCACGTCCACGTCGCCCTTGAAAAAGTCTTTTCCTTCCACGTTTCCAATGAAATTCAGCGAAGTCTGTTTCAGCCGGTTCGACGCCTCGCGCGTCAGCTCATTGCCCTTGCTTTCCTCTTCGCCGATCGACAGCACGCCCACGCGCGGCCGCTTCGTTCCAAAAATCGTGCGGTAGTAAATCTCGCCCATGATTGCGAACTGCTCGATCTGCTCCGGCTTCGAATCCACGTTCGCGCCCACATCCAGCAGCACCGACGCTCCGCCTTTTGCATTTGGAAACGCCGCCGCCAGCGCCGGCCGGTCCACCGAAGGCAAAGTCCCCAGCACAAAACGCGCCACCGCCATCACCGCGCCGGTATTCCCCGCGCTGACCAGCGCCTCCGCCTGCCCTTGCTTCACCATTTTCGCGCCGACGTGCACCGAGCTGTCGCGCTTCTTGCGAAACGCCACCGATGGCGAATCCTCCATGGTGATCACTTCCGTGGCGTTCACGATTTCGATGGGCAGCCCGCGCGCGCTCTGGCGATTCAGCTCCGCGCGCACCTTCGCCTCCACGCCGATGAGCACCATGCGCACACCATACTCCCGCGCCGCGAGCACTGCTCCCTCGACTTCCGCTCGAGGAGCGTGGTCGCCTCCCATGGCGTCCAGCGCAATCGTTGTCATCCATTCACCGCGTTAGTTAGCTGGCAGGGAAATTCCCCGCGGAGTTCACGCTGAGGTGTCCACCACCGCGCGCCCCTTATAGTAACCGCAATGCGGGCACGCGCGATGCGGAAGCTTCGGCTCGTGGCAATGCGGACAGCTGGTAATCGACGGCGCCTTCAGATGATCGTGCGCGCGTCTCGTGCTCGTGCGCCTCTTCGAGTGACGTCGTTTTGGATTCGGCATTCCGGCTCCTTCAGCAAATTTTCTCGAAGAGGCGCACACTGCGCCTTCTTCGCATTTTCGGAAACTCCATTATTGTACTGTATTTTACTGTTTTTTCGGCCAGTCTTGCTTCAAGCGGGCCAGCGGCGCCATTCGCGAGTCCGACGCATGGCTTTCACAGCGGCATTCTTCCTGGTTCAGATTCACCCCGCAGTGCGGGCACAATCCCCGGCAATCGCTGCGGCAAATCACCTTCATCGGCAGTGACAGGGTCACCTGTTCGGCCAGCACGTCCGCCAGGAACAGCCCGTCGCCTTCGAAGAACGCAACGTCCGTATCATCCAGATTCAGCCGCACTTCCTCGTCTTTCCGGATTGACGTCATCGGCCGGTAAATCAGGTCGAAATCCTTGCTCACTTCCTCCACCACCGTCTCCAGGCACCGCGCGCAGGTCAACTCCAGCCGCGTATGGAACGTCCCAAAGATGCGGATCTGCCCGTCGATCAGCTCCGCCGTGGCGCGCACGTCCAGCGGCTCGATCTGTTGGAAGTCCCCGGAGTGAAAATCCAGCGTGCCCGGCGCGTAATCCTTCCGGATGCGGATCTTTCGAGTGGCGAGTTCGTGTACGTCCAGAAACATGAAAATCCCGTGAAGACTCCGTGAAAACCCTCGAAAAAACGAAGCGAAACCTCATTATATGTCCCGTCCGCTGGTTGTCAAGAAACCCTGAAACATTCGTTCCTTTTGATGCCAATCCGTTACTTGGTCGGAAGTGCATCGCTCCCGTGCCCGTCCGCCCAGCCCCCGCCCGCCGCTGCAGTCAGCAGACATACCCATTTTGCCATCCTGAATCCGCCTTCCTGAAACATCCTTCCTATTCGCGCGCGCCTTTCTGCGCGATGTCTTCGCCTTTGCCCGCCTGCCCAGACAAAGGAAGGGTCACTTGTCACTCGCCACTGGTTTCACGTTCGTAGGGGCGCTGCTTGCTGCGCCCGTCGCGAGTCCCCGACTCGCGCCCTAACCACGCATCGTTGTTCCCCTGCCTATTCGCGCCGCCTTGCGCCTGCCCCGGTTGTCTCTGCGGGGGGCGCGACGCCTTCGCCTTGCTGGTCACTTGCCACTCGCCACCGCTTTCACGCTCGTGGGGGCGCTGCTTGCTGCGCCCGTCGCGAGTCCCTGACTCGCGCTCAGGCGCCACCCGGCACCTTCGCCTGTCGGGCGATGTGCGGCGCGCCGAGATAAGGAAACGCCGGCGAGCAAGCCTTCGTAGGGCCCTACGTCATCCGCGCGACATTTCCATTTGTGATGATGAAAATGAATACATCCATAACATTGTCCGCGAGTGCCCGGCCATTATCCCGGTAGGACGCAGGCCGCGTGGAATCATAAGAGAGGATGTCCGGCAGCAGAGTCCCAGCAAAATCGACATGATTCGAAACCGCAGATCAGCAACTTAGCAGGGAGGGTTCACCAATCCTTTCGGCTCAGTTTCCGGGTTGCAGACTAACCGTCCAAATGCAATTGACCATCGACCCATGGTCGCTCCATCGTAATGGACTAGCCGAGTTACTCGTGCCGCAGTGCCTTCATGGGATCCACATTTGTGGCACGGCGAGCAGGGATATAGCACGCGAGCAAGGCGATGCATACCAGCACGAGGCTGACGGCGGCATAGGTTACTGGATCCGTGGCCTTCACGTGATAAAGCCAGAAGTGCTCCTTCATGAACCGATTGAGTCCGAACGCTAGCGCAATGCCAATGGCTAGTCCGCTCCCAGCAAGGGTGAGTCCCAGCTTGGCGACGAATAGGAACACGTCAGCGCGCTGAGCTCCGAGAGCTAGGCGGATGCCCAATTCGCGCGTTCGCTGATTGACAAAATACGAAAGGACGCCATAAACACCGATCGCTGCCAGAACCGCGGCTATGCCGGCGAGAACCCCGAGCACGAGAACGTCGGTCTGATAGTCACTCAAGAATTTCCCCAGAACATCATCCATCGTACTGATGTCAGTCACGGGCTGATCAGGGTCCATCTCTTTCACCATTTGCTTCACTGACGCTATGATGTCTGCCTCATGGGCACGTACGTTTGAGGTGGTCCGAATCACCAAGCTCCCCCAAAGGTGGAAAATGTCGCTGCCGTCCGGGAATACTTCCGGCTGCTGCAGAAAGGATTCGTAGAGAAGTGGGTGAACTCCGCCCATGCCTATTTGCTTGGCCTCGCCCACAACCCCCACGATCTGGCGTGGCCTCTCCTCATCCACTTGCTGGGGCTCGTAACGAAGGAGAATCTGCTGCCCAATCGGATTTTCGTTAGGGAAATAACGGTTTGCCAATGTCTCGCTAATCACCACGGTCCATGGCGCACTCTCGGTGTCGCTCTCATCCAGGTAGCGCCCTTTCTTGATCGGAATTTTCATCGTGCGAAAGTAGCTGGGGCTCACCTCGTTAAAAAATCCCTCAGGCCTATTCCCCGGCGACGGAGCCGGATGCCCCAGGACTGAGAAAGTCCTCATGCCCGCTCCCAGAGGGGGAATTATGCTGATCATGCCGGCCGACTCCACGTCCGGCAAGGCTGCGACTCTTTCGAGCAATTGCTGGCGAAACGCGGTTATCTTCGGGGATATTCTTTCCAGGTCTTTCCTCGGAATTTTCTCCACGTATTTCACTTCGGTCTCTGGGAAATTTACCGCCATCGTTAGCACGTTTGTCGCGTCGAAGCCAGGAGAGGGCAGCAATATGCGAAGCAGGCTGTTAATCATCAAGCCGGCTCCCACCAAAAGCACCATCGCCAGAGCTACCTCCGAAATCACCAACAGATAACGCGCGCGTCCACGCTTCGCGGACGAAGTCCTTTCCCCTCCCCGCAGAGCACCGTTGAGATCCGCGCGCGAAGCTCGCATGGCTGGGGCCAGTCCAAACAGCAACGCCGTCAAGACCGAGAGTCCGGCGGCGAAAAGCAACACACGTCCGTCGATGCGAATGCTCTCCGCGTCCGGAAGATTCGTTGCCAGCAAGCGCAACAGGTGAATCCCCCAGAACGAAAGCAGGATGCCTAGCGAGCCTCCCATCAATGTCAACAATCCACTCTCAGTCAGCAATTGCTGCATGAGCCGCCGCCGACTTGCACCGAGCGACGCCCGCACGGAGTATTCCGTTCGGCGCCCCTCCGTCCGCGAGAGCATAAGGTTCGCCACGTTCACACAGCCGATCAGCAGGATAAACCCCACTGCACCCAGAAGCGGATAGAGCTTGTCTCCTGCATCCTTGTAAAGGGCGTCGTACAAGGGGACAACCTTTTCGCCGATTCCCTTATTGGATTCGGGATAAGCTTGCTCCATTCCGCGGGCAATCACGTCCATCTCAAGTTGTGCTTGTGCGACGGTCACCCCCGGCTTCAGGCGAGCGACCGGCATTATCCAGTGGTCGGAGCGTTTCGCATACTCTGCACTTTCCGAATTGACCGGCTCCCAAATATCCGTTGCCTTCCCGTAAGGGCTCGGGGTGTACCACGGCGCAAACCCAGTGAACCCCGCAGGCATCACTCCAACGATAGTCGAGGCCACACCGTCGATCCTAAACGTCTTGCCAAGCACGCCGGGGTCACTATTGAACTTGTTTTTCCAGAAGGCATTGCTGATGACGACGCTCTGAAATTGCTCCTGCCTTTCTTCCGCGCGGAAAACTCGCCCGAATGCAGGTTGCACTCCGACCAAGTCGAAAAAGTTCGGAGTCGCTGTTTGAACGAGGACTGGCCGGGGCTCACCGATGCCGGTCAGGGTGGCCGTACCGGTCATGCTGATCGCCGCAATGTCAGCAAACACATGATTTTGTTTTTTCCAGTCGGTCACCTCTGCGATCGGCGGGAGATCCTCTGAACCGGGATCACTTTTTTGCGTAGACCATATTGTCGCCAGACTCTCCGGTTGCTCGTAAGGCAGGGCGTGTAGCATCACGGTGTTCATCGCACTGAATACGGCGGTGTTCGCTCCGATGCCGAGCGAGAGAGAGAAAACAACGGCGGCCACAAAGCCCGGGTTTCTTGCCAGGGTTCTGGCCGCATAGCGGACATCCAGCCAGATCGTTTCAAACCAACCGAAGGTCCACATTTCACGACAATCTTCCTTCACTAGCGTAACGTTCCCAAATCGCCGGCGTGCCGCGGTCGGCGCGTCATTCGCCCCAACCCCCAAGGCGCGATTCTTTTTTGCACGCATCGCTAGATGAAACTCCAGTTCTTCCTGGAGGTCGCGTTCTAGTCTCTTCCGCTTTACGAGCGCCTTGGCCCTCAGCCACGCCGCCGTCAACCATTCGCTCGACATATCTCCTCCTTACGCCGGCTCTAGAATCCGCGCGATCGCGGAAGCCATGCGGTTCCAGTGCGCCATCTCATCCGCGAGCTGTTTCCGTCCCCGCGCCGTCAGCCTGTAAAATTTCGCTCGCCGGTTGTTGTCTGATGGGCCCCACTCTGCCGTGAGCAGTCCGCGAAGTTCCAAGCGATGGAGCGCCGGATACAGGGCGCCTTCTTCGACGCCTAGGACCTGGTCGCTCCTCTGATGGATGTGCTCCGCGATGTCGTAGCCGTGCATCTCTCCATGGCTCAGAGTCTTCAGGATGAGCATGTCGAGTGTGTCGCGCAACAGATCGCCGCTGTCGGACTTTTTCTGACTCATGGCAAGGGTTCTTCTACCCCTAATGTTCTTAGGGGAGTATCTCACCATCCATTTCCCATTTCAAGCTTTTGTTGGCAGGCGCTAGCCTACTTCGCGCATCGAAAGAGGGAGTCTCAGTTTCTCGCGCCTCTCTATGGCACTCGTCAATGCCGCTCGTCACGCGCGGCTGTCTTTAACGTATGCTGAGCCCATGCGTCCACCGACCGAATCGCGCCCCGCCCCCGTCGGCCTTTGCGCCACCTGCCTGCACTCCCGCAAAATCCAATCCGACCGCGGCTCCCTCTTTTTTCTGTGCCAGCTCTCCGAAACCGATCCTACCTTCCCCAAATATCCCCGCCTCCCCGTCCTCTCCTGCCCCGGCTACGCCCCCTCCGCGCCACCCGTTTCCTCCGGTGTTTAGTTCCCTACCTATTCGCGCCGCCTTGCGCCTGCCCCGGTTGTCTCTGCGGGGCGCGATCTTGTAGTGCTCTGCGTGTCGCGGTCTTCACCGCAGGCACCACCGTCTCCTTGATGATCAATTCCTATTCGCGCCGTCTTGCGCGCGATGTCGTCGCTTTGCCCGCGTAGCGTCCCTCTCGGTCGCAAGGAGCGGCTCGACGCCGCCTCGGCAACGAAGTTGCTTCCCAGAATCTTCCTCTTCGTGCTGTTTTTTGTGCGATGTCGTCGCTTTGCGTGCGGGAACGCGAGCCAGCGCGTATACAAAAATCAGGTTGTGCCTTTCTTCCTCTTATTTACCCTGAGCGCGCAGCGAAGGGCGCGAAGTTTCGCCTTTTCTGGTCACTTGCCACCTGTCACTTGTCACTGTCCTTACGGTCCGGCGGCAACCCTGTCCAAAATTTGACAAAAAGTGGCCCTTATGAAATCGCGATCTTTTCAGCCAAATTGTCTCTTTGGATTTTACGTCTTTTTTCGTCACGCCATTCTGCAGCAAACCCAATCCTGTGGCCCTGAAACACGTCTCTGTATCGCAAAATTGGTCAAAACTGAAAAAGCGCAATGGCCTGCTTCATCAGTCCAATTTTCGCGATTTTGCCTGTGGAAAAGAGCCAATTTGTCGGCAATGGCCTGTTCTAGTACCACCCTATTTTGACCCGCCGAGCTGCTCGCTGTGCTGCTGCAGCAAATAGTGATCGGTCATCCCCGCGATGTAGTCGCACACTACCCGGTGCACCGGCTCGGTGCGGGCGCGCTCGGTGTAGCCGCGCGGCATTTTTTCCGGCTGCGCCAAATAAAAAAGGAAAAGTTCGTCCAGCGCCGCGACGGATCGCTCGCGGTCTTCGACGATCGCGGGATTCTCGTACAGGTGCGATTTCAAAAATTGTTTCAGCCGGAAATTTTCCGCGGTGACGCTTTCCGAAAAATGTGCCAGACGTTTTGAATGATGGCGGACGTCTTCGACGGTGCGAACACTCGCGCGCTGCAAATTTGTTTTTGTGTGCGCGATCAAATCGGTGGCGAAGCGATCGAGCAATCTTTTCAGCGCCTCGTTGAATTTCAATTTTCGCGGACCGCTCGGATACTTGCGTTCGACGTCCGCATGCAGCGCGCCAAAAATGGGAACCTCTGCCGACAGCTCTTCGAGATTCAGCAGGCGCGCCTCGAAGCCGTCATCCAAATCGGCGGTGTTGTAGGCGATCTCATCGACCAGATCGATCAACTGCGCTTCGAGCGGCGGGCGTTCATCGAGCAAATATTCGCCGAGCTCCGGAAATTCCGCGGCGAAATAATCGCGCGAATGCTTGATGATTCCTTCGCGCACTTCGAAGGTCAAATTCAATCCCGGAAAATCCAAGTAGCGCTGCTCGAATTTCTCGACGATGTGCAATGCATGCAAATTGTGATTGAAAGAATCGCCGTGCTCGCGCATGCGCAGGTCGAGCTGGCGTTCGCCGGCGTGACCGAAGGGCGGATGGCCGATGTCGTGAACGAGCGCGAGCGCTTCCACTAGATCGCTGTTCAGGCCAAGCGCGCCGGCGACGGTGCGGCCGATCTGCGAAACTTCCAGAGTGTGCGTCAGGCGGTTGCGAAAGTGATCGGAAAAACGCGTGGTGAAAACCTGGGTCTTTGCTTCCAGGCGGCGAAACGCGCGCGAATGCACGATGCGATCCCGATCGCGCGCGTAATCGTTGCGATAGGGATGCTGAGGCTCGGGATATCGGCGGCCGCGCGTGCGCGCGACATCCATGGCATAAGGCATCTTGCGGGGCATGGCCTGCGAAGCCGCGCTGATTGCATTTTCCATTACCGCCATTGTAGCGAAAGCGCGGCGAGCTTCCCATCACAGCGGCTTTTGCGTGCAATCCCGAAACAATGAACAGGATCAACTGGCCCCGCGTGGTTGGATGCGGGCTATTGGCGGGGATCGTTTGGATTATCCTCGGCTCTTTGGTTACGGCATGGCTCGGCCGGAATTTTGCCGCTCTGCCGAATAATCATCTGGGCAAGCCCACGCCGGGCTTCATGGCGTTCAACATGATAATTGATTTGCTCGAGGGCGTCTCCATCCTCTGGCTCTATGCCGCCATTCGCCCGCGCTACGGCGCCGGCGCAAAGACCGCGGTGATCGCGGTGTTCGCGTGGTGGCTCATCGTCACCCTCGGGGACGCGACTTGGTGCTCCTTTGGCCTCTTTCCTGCGCGCACGGTGATTCCACTGATGGCAGGGACACTGCCCGCGCTTATTCTGGCTACGCTGGCCGGCGCGAAGTTTTACAGGGAATGACAACCAATACGCGCGCGTCTACGCTCTAAGAATACTGCGATGCGAATTGCGAAAGCGCCCGCCGCGATTCTCCTTTTTGGTTTTGCGCTCGCTGCGATTCCGCTTGCCGCGCAAACTTCGCAAAATGATTCCGCCAGTTCGACGCCGACGCAGCTTGACGTGAGCGCGACGCAGCGATGGACGGACACGAAGCTGGATATGCGTAGCGGCGAAAAATTACAAATCGCCGCGACGGGCAGCGCGAATTATGCAGCCGGAAAGAGTTTCAGCGCGGACGGGCTCGCGCGCGGATGGAAAGACATGCTGCGCCAGTATGCGGTGCCGGACGCGGGACATGGCGCGTTGATCGCGCGCATCGGCTCGAGCGACGGCTCGCAGCCATTTTTGATTGGCGCGTCGAAAGAATTCGTGGCTCCGGTGGCGGGGCGATTATTTCTGGGCATTAATGAAAGTGAAAAAGACGCGGGAGGCGCACATGGAAGTTTCCACGTGACGATCACGATTCTCGCGGCGGGGTTGAGCACGCCCGCGGGCGCGCTGGCCGGCGGCCCGGCGGAGACGCCCATCCGTTCGATTACCGCCGCGATTCTTGGTGAAATTCCGCGGCGCGTGAGCGATCCGCAAGGGAATCCCGGCGACATGGTGAACGTGTTGATCGTTGGCACGCAGGAGCAGTTGACGCAGACATTTGCGGCGGCGGGATGGGTGCAAGTGGATCGCTCGGTTGGCGACACGGTGCTGGCCGGAGCGATCACCACGCTTTCGAAAAAAGATTACCTGACCATGCCGATGAGCACACTTTTCCTTTTCAAGCGGCCGCAGGATTTCGGCTTTGCGCACGCCGAGCCGGTGCGCGTGGTGATGTCGCGGAATCATCTGCGCGCGTGGAAGTCTCCTTACCTGGTCGAGGGGCGGCCGCTGTGGTGCATCGCGGCGACGCACGACATCGGATTCGAGCGCGACCAGCGCAACAACAGAGTGACGCACAAAATCGATCCGGCAATCGACGGCGAGCGCGAATACGTGAACAACACTTTGTCGGCCACGGGTTTGGTGGCGCAGCGCAACCACGTGACGCCGAGCGATCCTCTGACCACGTCGAAGACGGCCACCGGCGGCGAGTTTCACTCCGACGGCCGCATTTTGGTGCTAGTGCTTTCGGCGCAAACAAGCGCGAGCAACTAGAAGCCGTCGGAATGCTGGCATGCGAATTGCGGGCCGCTGCTTTCCGTTTTGAACACGCCCGTGCCACTATCCGGCGTCGAGTTCCACTTCGTCCGGCGACTTCGGTGAGAGTGGCTTCACCTCTATCAATATGAGAAGCCCAAGGGAGAACGAAAATGTCAGCAACAAGCCGAAAGAACGACGCTACCTCCGAAACTTGGACGACAATCCGTCCGCTCAGCCCGGAAGATTCCGCGGCGATTGCCGCCCCGCGCAGCATGGTCGCCGGCATCGCCCCCGAAGTACGAGCATAATGAGAAAAGGATCGTGGAGTCGAGCACGTCAATCGGATTTTGTGAAACGAATGAATAGGAGGGAACCGTGACAATGATGGAGAGGATCGAGAAAACGAGAGTGAGTGATGACGCACTTGATCTGGTGTTTCGGAAAGCCCGTACCTACAACGGATGGCTCCCCAAGCCAGTGCCCGAGGAGCTGCTACGGCAGCTCTACGACACACTGAAATGGGGGCCCACGAGCGCAAATATCAGTCCTGCGAGGTTCGTATTCATTCGTTCCACGGCTGCAAAAGAGCGCCTCCGTCCATCGCTCGCGCCTGGGAACATAGAGAAGACGATGGCCGCTCCGGTGACAGTCATCATCGCCTATGACCTAAAGTTCTACGACAAGTTGCCCAGACTGTTTCCACACTACCCAGCCATGCGCGATATGTTTGTGAACAACCCCCAATTGATCCAGGAAGCTGCGCTGCGGAACTCTACCTTGCAAGGAGCCTACATGATACTTGCGGCGCGGGCTCTGGGACTGGACTGCGGGCCGATGTCAGGTTTTGATAACGCAAAACTCGATGAGGAATTCTTTGCGGCTGGCAAATGTGAGTCCTGCGAGCAGGAGTTCTTCCCTGAGGGACATGTGAAATCGAATTTTCTCTGCAACATCGGCTACGGCGACCCTGCGACGCTCATGTCGCGGGGCCCTCGGCTCGACTTTAGCGAGGCATGTACCCTGTTGTGATTGCCGTTTACTTTTGCTCGAACACGCAGCAGCGTAGCGACAGTAGCATCGGTGGTTCGCCCCATGAATTTGATTGGGCGCTTTTCGATCATGCCTTTTTGGAAGGCAACCCGGAGAGCGCCGGGATAAACCGGCATGTTGTAGGGGATGCAAGAGCCCTACAGGAAAGGAAATAGCGAATCCATCCTGACCTCGAGTCTTGCAGGGGACAACGGGAGATGTTTCTTGAAGCGTTGACAGAGGCATCGGTGGGCGGGGCTATTGAGCTGCGAAAAGCCCGTAGATCTGTGCGGGGGGCGATCAGTGATGATCGCTCCGACAGTAATCTCCAGAAGAACCGATCGCGCCATTACTCCCGGATTGCTCTATAAAGGAAGAAGTCAAGAAAAAAACCTCCCCCAGCGCGAATTTTTCTTTCTTCGCAGCCCACTGAAATGAACGAGAGCTGTTCTGAACCTGCCGCCCATGTGTTCGGCTGCGGGGCGTTCGCCCCGCGGTTTGGGTTTCCTCTAGCAGCGGTTCTCATCGCTTCCATTCGCGACGGGCCTGAGTTCCGAAACCAGCAAGCAGAACGGTGGTCAGGTGCCAACCATGGTTCTGATATGGAATGACCTGTCAACTACGAGCAACTATTTTCTTCTTCCTTCTTTTCCCTTTTAGGAGGCCGCGTAAGTCGTGGTCGAGGTAGTTTTCGCGACGGTTGATCACTCTGATATTCGCGGGTCGAAACCGCATAATCGTGATCCGTCGGGAGCTGCCTCGGACTATCGGCGCGGGTTCGGCCCGAAGACCTACCGCATAGAACCATCGAGGATTCTCCTTTCCGTGTACCACCTCGACCACTACTCACGCTGCCTCCTTTGACCTTTTCATTTCAGCGTAAATCCACTCTAAGCAGCTCGCTGCAGGGACTCCTTCTGCGTTGTTTCTGCTTTTATGCCGATGGCCCAGATAAAACCTAGCAACTCGCGTCCGATCGCCGTGACCACCACTCCCTTGTTCTTGCCTTTGGCCAGCAACTTCCGATAGCGCTGATGTAACCGCTGTTGCGCTTTCCAAGCGATCTCTTTGACCTCTTCGCTGACATGCTCTTGCCGCTTGCGCAAGGTTCTTTCCACGGCCGGTCGGTGTCGGTAGGCCCAGGCAGCCTCCACCACTACCCGCCGTAGGTGCGCATTTCCCGTCTTAGTGATCTGCCCTCGTCGCGTGCGCTCTCCGCTCGAGTCTTCACTGGCTACGATTCCTCCGTAAGCCATTAACTGCTTTGCTCCTGCAAACCGGGACAGCTCACCCAATTCGGCGACGACGGTCACCGCCGAAACCTGCGCGATTCCTCGTAGCGCCTGTAATGCCTCGATCACGGCGCGCATCTGGGGCGGCGCCAACTTCACGGCTTCTTCAATGGCACCATCGAGCCGCGCGATACGTGCTCCTGCGTGTTCTACTTCGTGGAGGTAATCCAGCAACGTGGCTTCCTGAGCCAGCTGCTCGAAATGTACTTCCCGTTTCACCCATTCCAGGTACTTCACCGTCCAAGGCTTTACTCCCATCGGCGGTCGTCGGCCATGCCGCAACAGAAATTTATTCAACCGATGTCGGGCTCGAAGTTGATCCTTCTTGGCCGCTTCTCGGGCGCGCACCAGATCTCGCAACGCTTCGTGAGCCGCATCCGGCACCCACACCGGCGTGAGCTCTCCTGCACGATAATTCCGTGCCAGTTTCAACGCATCCCGCCGATCCGTTTTCACGCGATCCCCGGCCTTCACCGGCACCAAGGTGGGCGCCACCACTTCACACTTGGCTCCCATCCGGGTCAGTTGCCAGTACAGCGCGTATCCTGTCGGACCGGCCTCATAACAAAACCGCAGATCTTCCGCCGCTCCTAGTTTCCTTACCAGCTTCCGAACCGAATCCTCACGATTCGGAATTACCCCCAGCGACCTTACCTCTCCGTCCTGCTCCGCTACCGCTACGGCAATCGTCTCAGCATGGACATCCAAACCGACAAACTTTATTCTCTTCATCGACCGGCTCCTTTCGCTTGTGGCTCTGTACTGCAGATCTTCCGATTCGCAGCATAACCCACGCCTGCGAATCGGAGCCGGTCATTCCATTCTGACTATCTGAGACTCGTGGCCTATAGCTTTTTCGGGTTGTCCGAGAGGGCCTAGGGTCGACAGGGAGACTGCGCGACCGAGGCAACCGCGCCTAGCAATCCGGCTGAGACTCGCTCTCGAACCCGAGTGTCTCGAGAACCCGACGGCCATCGCCAGAAAAGGATTCCCAGGATGGAGCGGTTCCATCAGAGACACTCAAGCTGTTTGTGGTTTCAGATATTGGGCGTCGAAGTTCGCTCCTTTCTTCCAGACATGGAGGGTGATCGCAGCAATCTTCCTGGCCAGGGTCAGGCGGGCCATCTCCGGTCTCATGCCCTTGGTCAGCAAAGCGGCGTAGAACTCCTGGAACGGGCCAGGCTTGCTCGAGGCGATGATGGCCGCACTCTTAAACAGGTTCTTCAGATCGTGATTGTGGTTTTCGTTCAGCCCGCGAATCGAGGCGGGCTTGCGAGCCCTACGGAGCTGCCCTTCGACTGAGCGGTGATCGGCACTGCTGCGCGTCTCGATGCCGAAACCACTGTACGTCCAGAGCTGCCGCTTGGTGCGGAAGCGATGCGGAGTTTGCAGGATGCCCATCAGCATGGCCGCCCGGATGGGACCGATCGAAGGGATCTGGCAGAGCAGCTTCCACGCCTCGTGCTTCTTGCTCTCCTGCAACAACTCCCGCCGTACTTGCTGGCGCAGGGCCCTTAGCGCATCGAGTTGTTGGTAGTAAAACTCGGCGCGGCGATGCACACCCGGCTCGGTGATCTTCCCCAGCCACTCCGCACGATGGCGCAGTCCATAGACTTGCTGGCCGGTGCAAGGAATAGCCCAGCTGTGATAGATGGCTTTCACCCGCGACATGACCCGGGTGAGATCTTTCGTGACCGTCGAATGGCTGCGTACCAGTTCCTTCACGGCTCGGAGGCCATGTTCCCCGTGATAGACCGGTTGGAGCTTGTTCAGGTACAACAGCTCGGCCAACTTCTGCGCATCGATGCGATCACTCTTGTTGCCATCCTTCAACAAGGCATTCCGGCGTGGATTGCACACCACGATTCTCGTGACATGCGGCCTCAGTAGGTCGTACAACCAAGCCGCCCAGGTTCCCTCTTCAAAAGTGGCGTGCAAGTCTCCGCGCAATCCATCCACAAACTGGAGAATCATGCTCGCTTTCGTTCCGAGGACGCATTCCATCACCACTTTGCCGGCAGAATTCATGACCGCAATCGAAACGCTTTCCTTGTGAACGTCCATCCCGATATACTTCGTGCCATCCATTTGAGGGTGCTCCTTTCTGTAGGTGATTGAGGTGAACGCTCAAAACCTACTCCAAAAGGGGCGCCCTTTTATATTGCGTCTACGGAAACTCTCGGACCAGTTGCAATTGCAATGAGGTAAGTTTCTTGCGGGCCGATTAATCCCCTCGCACCTTGGCTCAAAGACGGTTAAGGCCTCAATGCGAAGACCATTGGCAGCCGCTCGCATTCATCGTCCTATTGTCGGCTCCAAGACCCACTCCCCTAATGTCGACGGAAACTCTCGGACCAGTTGCAATTGCAATGAGGTAAGTTTCTTGCGGGCCGATTAATCCCCTCGCACCTTGGCTCAAAGACGGTTAAGGCCTCAATGCGAAGACCATTGGCAGCCGCTCGCATTCATCGTCCTATTGTCGGCTCCAAGACCCACTCCCCTAATGTTTCACGGAACATACCCGACATCAACTGCGCGCTTAGATGGTTCACCGTATTGCGGAAACCAAGACATCGAGGTTAACTGATCCAGCCGCAGGTTCTTCCCGTAGGCGCGGCTAAGCCTGAATGCTGACTCGAAAACAATGGCTCGCCATCAGTGCCGCAGCATTTATCTTGGCCGCGTGCGCCGCGCTGTGGTTCGCTCACAGATTGCTGAACTCCTATGTTTTGCGCGATAAGGTCGAGAAGATTGCAGCAGACCGATTCCACGTCGACGTCGAGCTCGCAACTCTTCACGTCTCCCTATTCCCCCACTTGCGGGCTGAGTTCACCAACCTGGTACTGAAGAATCCGGACAGGCCCGATCTGCCGGCCTTGATCGAAATACGCAAGTGCTCGGTCGAGACCGGTATTCTCGCCCTTCTTGAACGTCGGCCCCATCTTCACACCGTGCATATGCAAGGCCTGACCGTTAACGTCCCACCGCACGGAGAGCCCGAGACTACCAAGAAGGCGTTCCGAACCGATTTTGTCATCGATCAGATCACCTCTGACGACATGACCCTCAACATCCTGCGCAAAGATAGCGGCCGGCATTTGTGCTTCCTTGTTCATAACCTCCGGATCGACTCGTTCCGACCGGATAATCCTGCAACGTTTCACGCCAATCTCATCAACCCAAAGCCGGTTGGAGAGATTCAAACGCAGGGTCAATTTGGTCCGTGGAATCCCGATGATCCCAGCCAGTCGCCCGTCTCCGGAAGTTATGCGTTCTCGGATGCTGATCTGGGCACAATTAAAGGAATTTCCGGAACGCTTTCCTCCACTGGGTCTTTCAATGGCGTGCTCGACTACATTCAGGTTCAAGGTAAGACAGAAACGCCCGATTTTGAAATCAGCATCAGCCAGCACTCCGTACCACTGAACACCGAATTCAACGCGGTCGTGGACGGAATGAACGGTAACACTATCCTACACACGATCGACATACAACTGCTCGATTCGAACCTGGTCGCGAAGGGAGATGTGGCCAAGGGCACCGACCAACCGGGCTGGGCTGTGGCGCTTAATGTGGTCGGCGACGCGGCTCGCATTCAGGATCTTCTACGAGTCGCGGTTAAGTCAGATAAGCCTCTTTTGACGGGAGTCGTCGCGCTAAGGACACGCTTCGTGATTCCTTCACGGCGCGTCAGAGACACGGACATCGCGAATCGCATTGACCTGCTGGGGACTTTCGGAATCGTCGCCGCACGTTTTACTCAAAATACGATCCAGGAAAAAATTAACGTGCTCAGTCACCGCGGCCGAGGCCAGCCAAACGATACGGACGACGGCAGTGCAGTATCCAAACTGGCGGGAACTTTCACGCTGCGACACGGCGTGATTCGATTTTCCAAACTCACCTTCGATGTTTCAGGAGTAGCGGTTCTCTTGAATGGGACCTACAACTTGGATACGGAAGAATTGAATTTTCGGGGAACGCTTAAGCTTGAGGCAAAACTTTCGCAGACCACCACCGGAGTCAAGTCCTTCCTCCTCAAAATGATTGACCCGCTGTTCGAGAAGAAAAAGGCCGGTACAGTACTGCCCATAAAGATCACAGGGACGCGGGAACAACCCTCGTTTGGCTTAGATATGGGACGTGTCTTTGCGCGAAAGTAAGCTGGTTCGTCTTCGCTCTGAGGATTGCCTGCCTAAACGAAAACGCGGATTCTCAGTGGCGGTGTCCGGGAACGGCGAGGCAACTCTAACACCTATGCGGACACCAGGGGTGTCTCGGGAACTCCCGAAGCGCATCGCGAACCGGTACCGCTAAAAAAAGAGCCCCGGGGTCATAGAGTTCATGTGGCAACTCCCGATTAACGGGGCAATTCGGAATGTATGGTCCGCCGCAGAGTTGCAAGCGGAAAACGAAAATGACGGTTGGTCGGCGCTAATGTATTCGGCCTTTAGTGGAGTCAAAGGCTCCGGGCCATGATGGACATCCGCTCGCCTTCGCCCCTATAAACTGGACGGCCTCGAAAGACCAATTCCGATATCAGGTTCCGAAAGCGCCGGATCGACCTTTTGCCATCTTTGTTGCCGCCAGCAAACCCAGGATACATTCGCGCAGACCAACCTTGTGACAATTTCCCGAATCGTCACCTCGTCTCCGCGCGTTAGCCCCGGTATTCATCGCGGGATCGATCGTATCCACTGCCTGCGCCCGCGCCGTCGGGCACACGGCGGACGCGCCTCCGAACGTTCCGACCATCAACAGGGCCACGAGTCCCGTGAGTCCGATTTTGCGATTCTGTCGTGCCAACTTCTGCGGGCGGTCTAAAACGGACTCATGCTCTTTCGTCATAGGACGCTTCCCCCTCAGACGTTCTAAAGAACTCTGCGAATTCTACTCAATTCGGACGCTTGGGTCAGAGATTTCTTGGTTGAGCAGCTTCCTTCAAATCGCGCCGATTATTTCCGGGGTGCCGACAACTCGCCCAGAATCGCATCGTGCGGTTAGCGAATACGGCGCCTTATCGCAGTCCATCAAGACGTCTGTTCAATTCCCAATCCCTGAAGCACCTAATTAACTGCCCTTCGGAGCGACTAACCTCCCAAGGGGTAGCCGGCTCGCGAAACATCCACTTGACTCTGAGTCCGTACTGTCGTTCAATATGTCGCGACGCCATATATGGAGAGAACACTTTCACAGACGGAATGGAAAAGAGGCAGCGCCGAACTGCTTATTCTTTCGCTTGTCGAAGCTCGCCCGCGCCACGGCTACGAAATCAGCAAGCTCATCGAGCAACGCTCCGGCGGCACGGTACGTTTCCACGTGGCTTCACTTTACCCGATGCTCTACCGTCTGGAACGGCGCGGCTGGCTACAAGGCCGCTGGGTTGAAAAGAGCGGACAGCGCCGCCGCCGTTATTATCGTGTGACTCGCCAGGGCCGCCGAGTCCTCGCCTCGCAGCTTCGCGGCTGGCGCGAATTTGTCGCTGGCATCAATCGCATCACGGCGGCGGAAAATGCCTGAATGGAAACCGGAAATTCTCCGCAGACTTGCCCCGCTAAACCTGGCTCCGACGCGCGAAGCCGAGATCGCCGATGAGCTTTCGCAGCACCTCGAAGACCGCTATCGGGAAATTCTCGCCAGCGGCCAATCGGAAGAGGCCGCCTTCCGCACCACCATCGACGAGCTCAAAGGCGAAGACCTTCTTGCCCGCGGGCTCAAGCCCGTCGAGAGAAGCTTTTATCGCGAGCCCATCGCGCCAGGAAGGACCCTGGCAACTTCCTCTCAGCCATCCCGCAAGACTTTCGCCATGCGTTTCGCATATTGCGTAAACCCCCAGGATTTGCTGCGGTTGCGATTCTTACGCTGGCGCTGGGCATCGGCGCGAACACGGCTATCTTCAGCGTCCTCGACGCGGTGCTCCTGAAATCTCTCCCGTATCCCGACCCGTCGCGCATTGTCCTTGTATGGGGCGTCGAGCGCGGTGCTAGCGACCGAAGCCAAGTTTCCGCGACGGACGTGATGGACTGGCGCAGTCAAAACAATGTCTTCGAGGACGTCAGCACCTACGGTAACTGGGATCCAACGCTTACCGGTCGTGGCGATGCCCGTCGCATTCCCGCGATGCTGACTGGCGACGGCTACTTCAAGGTCATGCGCGCGAAGCCGATTCTGGGCCGCACGTTCACACCGGAAGAAAACATCGACGGCAAGGATAGGGAAGTGATTCTCAGCTACGGTTTTTGGAAGAGTGAAATGGGCGGCGACTCGAAAGTCGTCGGCAAATCGCTGGTGCTCAACGGCATTCCGCATACAATTGTCGGCGTCCTTCCCGCGAGTTTCCGCTCCCTTCCTTTGAGTCTGCTTACCAGCCCTGCTGCGCAGATTTACCGACCCGTTGGCGAGAATTACGACAACAAGAATCGATCCGCGCGACACTTGCGCGCCATCGCGCGGCTCAAACCCGGTGTCACCGTTGCCCAGGCGCAGGCAGAGATGTCTCTTATCACCGCCAGGCTCAGCAAACAGTATCCCGACGACAATACCGACTACTCTGCCCGCGTCGCTCCCATGAAAGCGGATCTTGCCGGCGGTCTGCGTCCCACGCTACTGATCCTTTTCGGTGCCGTTGGTTTCGTCCTGCTCATCGCTTGCGCAAATGTCGCGAATCTGCTTCTGGCGCGAGGCGCGGCGCGCCAGCGCGAAATCGCCGTGCGCTCTGCGCTGGGAGCTAGCCGAACGCGGTTGCTGCGTCAGCTCCTTACCGAAAGCGTTCTTCTTTCGGTGATCGGCGGCGCGGTCGGCGTGTTCCTCGCTCTATGGGGCACAGGATGGATTGCCACGCTCGGCCAGGAAGTCTTTCCCGACCTGAACGGCATCACGGTGAACCTGCCGGTTCTTTTCTTCACCTTCGGTGTTGCGCTCCTCACGGGCTTCGTTTCCGGGTTTGCTCCTGCCCACCGGGCCGCGCGATTGAACATTAGCGGAGCGTTGAAAGAAGGCAGTCGCAGTTTCGGAACGGCGGGGCAAAACCGCTTGCGCGATGCGCTTGTCATTTCTCAGATTGCCTTCGCGCTCGTTCTCATCGTTGGCGCTGGCCTGATGATTCGAAGCGTAATCCACCTGTACAGCGTCGATCTCGGGTTTGTCCCCGATCATTTGATCTCGATGGAGCTTTCGCTCCCATCGAACCATTACTTGACCCCGGCTAGCCGCCTCGCTTTCCATCAGGCGCTGCTGCAAAAAATCGACGCCCTGCCCGGCGTTGACACTGCGGCCACCACCACGATTTTGCCTCTCGGCGGGGATTTCGACGGATGCGGCATCATGATCTATGACAAGCCGCGGACCGCCGGTCAGGAATACTCCGTGGACTATTACGGAGTTTCGTCCAGCTATTTTCGAACCATGAAAATCTCGCTCCGGGAAGGCCGCTATTTTACGGGCGACGACCGCGCCGGCAGCGGGCCTGTGGTCATCGTCAGCGAAACGATGGCCCGGACGATTTGGCCGGGAGAGGACCCCGTGGGCAAGCGCATCAAGGCGCCGGGACCCGCGGATGTGCCTCTCGAAAAGGAGCCCTGGTCCACGGTTATCGGGGTGGTGAGCGACGTTAAGCAATGGGCCGTTGACCGCCCCGGCACGATGCAACTTTACGGCGACGAGTCACAGTTGCAGTGGAATTATTGGACCCTCGTGGCGCGAACGAAGACGTCTCCTGGAGGATTAGCGTCTTCAATTACGCAGGCCGTGCATTCGCTCGATGCGGACGAAGCCGTCTCAGGCGTTGCGACGATGGACAAAATCATTTCTGACTCCATCGCCCTGCGCCGCCTGGCGATGAGCCTCCTCGCGCTTTTCGCTGGGCTCGCTCTCGTCCTTGCCTGCGTCGGCATTTACGGCCTAGTTTCTTACTCTGTCGCCCAGCGCACTCAGGAAATTGGCGTCCGCATAGCCCTGGGCGCGCTGCCGCGTGACGTTCTTAGCTTGGTGCTGAAACATGGCGCATTTCTTGCGTTCGGCGGACTGGCGGCGGGCACTTTAGGTTCCGTGTCGCTGACGCGGCTGCTGGCCACGCTGCTCTTCGGCGTAAGCGCAGCCGATCCTTTGTCGTTCGCCGGCGCCACGATTCTGCTGCTTCTGGTCACGCTGCTTGCCTGCTACATCCCCGCCCGCCGCGCCATGCGCGTCGATCCCATGGTCGCACTGAGATACGAATAATCTCAGCAGGCAAGCGTCAAACCGCACTTTGAACTACCTCGCATGAAAGTGTGGGGCTTGTATCCATTTCTGGCGATTGTTCCCGAGTGAGCAATTCGGAATCCCAGGAGACCTGATCGCGCTATCGCTTCGGGGTTGCCGACGCCCAGAATGTCCTTTCGCTCCCCACGGCCCCGTTTCTTGCCAATATCCGGTAATCCGACGCGTAAATGAAAATGAGTCGGTGAAGCAACGGCCCCTCGGCAGTCCACCCCGATCAGCGCCTAAATCTACGGAAAAGAGGAAATTGTTTCGGGAACCGATAGATTCTGCTTATGGTACTGTTGGCCCATTTTGTCCTCCAGCCCTTCCGCATACCATCTGGTTGGCTGAATCTTCGCCACTTGGGGACTCATGGATCAAGCAGCGCTCAGATTCCTCTCTAGGCTACGCTTACGAGATAAGTTACTCATTTCGCTGGTCTTAGTGACTTGCGGCCTGATGTGCGCCACACTCCTGATTGTCGGCCACGCGATCCGGTCCGAAGTCCACCGCCAGATCGAGGAAGAGTCCCGCAACGCAATTCTCACTTTCCGAGTTCTTCAGCGGCAGCATCAGATGGCACTGGACCATAAAGCCGAACTCCTTGCTAGCCTCGCCCTCATGCGCAATGAGGACGCCACAGCTATCCAGGACGCCAGCGACGACCCCTGGCAATCGCAGGGCGACAACTTGCTTCTTCTCGCCGACGCGCAGGGCAAAATCGTGGCAATGCACACCACGGCCGGTGATTTTCCCGCAGCCGAAGCCGAAAAACCGCTTGCCGAATCTCTCAAGGATCGAAGCACGTCCGGCTGGTGGTCCAGCGGGGATCAGCTCTTTCAGGTGGTTTTGCACCCGGTAACTTCAGCTTCGCAAGCGAACTCTGCCCGCCTGGGTACGGTTGTCGTCGGCCGCGCCGTGGACTCCAGCACCGTCAATGATCTGCGCCGCATCACCTCCACCGACGTTGCCTTCCGCTACAACGGCAAAATCCTCATGAGCACCCTGACGTCCATGCAGGAATCATCGTTGCAGGAAAAGTTGGACGGTGGGGCTGTCCCTTCCGAGATTACGATTGATGGAGAAAGATATCTCGCCACATCCGAGGATTTGAATCCTGAAGCGCCTGGCGACATCTCGCTTATAGTTTTGAAATCTTACGACGATGCCATCGCATCCATCGGCCCGCTGAATCGCGCCCTCATTGGATTGCTCCTCGTTGCGCTCCTTGGCGGAGCCGCTCTAGTGTTCTTGCTGTCCCGGCGCATCACGCAGCCGCTGGCCTCCCTGGCCGAAGGCGTCCGCGCGCTCGAACAGGGCGACTTCGATTATCCACTTGAGCCGCACGGAGATGACGAAGTCGCGCACGTCGCGCGCGCCTTTGACACCATGCGCAAGAGCCTCCAGCGCAACGAAACCGAAAGGCAAAAGCTCGAAGGAGAGCTCCGCCAGGTCAGTCGGATAGAAGCGATGGGCCGCCTAGCGGGAGGCGTCGCTCACGATTTCAATAATCTCCTCACTGTGATCAAAGGTCACACCGAGCTCCTCCTGGACCGCCTGCCTGCGTCTTTCCGTGGCAGCGGCCAGCAAATCGCCAACGCAGCCGATCGCGCCGCCGGGCTCACTCGCCAGTTGCTCGCCTTCTCGCGCAAGCAAGCGCTCGTCCCCCGTGTTCTCGATCTCAATGCGCTCATCTCCGATCTTTCCAAACTCCTCCGACGCTTGATTCGCGAAGACATCGAATTGATCTTCGAACCAGGCGAATCACTCTGGCGCTTGAGAGCCGACCCGGGCCAGGTGGAGCAGGTGATCATGAATCTCGTCGTGAACGCCAGCGACGCTATGGCTGGCCGCGGTAAGATAACCATCAAGACTTACAATGTGGATGCGGAGGTAGAAGCGATAGCCGCTCCCATCGGACTTCAGCCGGGGCGCTACGTAGCGCTCGCCATTTCCGATACCGGCTGCGGTATGGACGAGGAGACTCAGGCGCACATCTTTGAGCCTTTTTTTACCACCAAGCCCGAGGGCAAAGGCACGGGCCTGGGCCTCGCCACCGTCTACGGCGTCGTGAAGCAAAGCAACGGCCACGTTTTCGTCGAAAGCTCGCCCGGCCTCGGTTCACGCTTTGAGATCTATCTGCCGCAAGCCATGGAGCGCGCGGAATCTCTTCGATGGGAAACCAGCGCTGCCCCGCGTTCAAGCAGTGGTCAGCGAGTGCTCGTCGTCGAAGATGAAAACTCCGTTTGCGAATTGGCCTGCGAATTTCTTTCTGCGGCGGGATACGCGGTGATATCGGCGGGCAGCGCGGAAGAAGCGATTGATCTTGCCGAGCGCTCTCGCGAGCCAATTCACCTGATCGTCACCGATATCATCCTTCCTCGAATGCGCGGGACTGAGCTCGCCAAGCGCCTGAGAGAGCTCAGTCCGGATCTGCGTATAATCTTCACCTCTGGCTACCTCGGCTCGGGAAATCTTTGGAACGAATTGGACGATCACTGCCGCTTCCTGCAAAAGCCCTACGCTCGTGAGTCTCTCCTCAGCGCTGCGGACGAGCTTCTGCGCTCTTGTCCGTCCCAACGCACTCACGCCGCCCGTCTAACCGCGAGTTAATCTCCACGGAATAATCCTCGATCTGGTTCCCAACTCACTGCCTTCCCTGTGGAAAAATGCAGCGCAAAAACTGTTACATCTGAGGTGGTCGCAACGTCAGGTGTGTCGCATGATCGCGACTTTGTGGGGGACGCGGGTTCAACCACGTACACATATCAGGGTACGTTGTAGGCCACGCGATCCTTCGAATTCGGATGCGATAGGAGAAATTCTCATGTCTAAGAGGCGGTGCGTCATTAACTAAAGTTCTGTCCCTGTTCGAACTCGCTCCACGGTCAGCAAATGCAGCAGCAAGTAAGATAACTCTCCGAGGTCAGCTTCAGAGCTGACCGCGACGACGGAAATAAAGTTCGAGGGGTGCGTGATTTTCCGTTTCTAAAATAAGGTCATTCCTGACCAGCGGAGCGGGCCGCGAAAACGGTATGCTGGTATGAGCTTATCCCGCCCGAAGGCTGGCTGAGGAAACCGAGATGGTCTGCATTCATTTAGCGCCGCTGCAACAATCACCGGTGCATCTGTCGAATGCGTGGAAGAGCGGCGACAAGATCCTGGGCCACGCGATCGATCTCTTGCCGAACATCATACTGGCCTGCGCGATCTTTACCGTGTTTCTGATCGCGGGCCGCATGTGCAAGTCGCTGCTCGAACGGCTGGGCGAGCGCAAGAGAATGCGGCAGAACGCGGCGCTCTTGCTGGGTAAACTGACGCAGATGACGGTGCTGTTTCTGGGATTCCTGATTGCGGTTTCGGTGATTGCGCCATCATTCACGGCCAGTGATTTGATCAAGACGCTGGGGATCGGCGGGGTGGCCATCGGGTTTGCGTTCCAAAATATTTTGCAGAACTTTCTGGCGGGGATTTTGCTGCTGCTGCACGAGCCGTTCCGTATCGGGGATCAGATCAATGTGTCGGGGCTCGAAGGAATCGTGGACACGATTCAGACGCGCGCGACGATTATTCACACGCCGGACGGGCATCGCGTGGTGATCCCGAATGCCACGCTGTTCACGAATCCTGTGATTGTGCGCAGCGCGGAGGCGGCGAAGCGAAATTAGGGTTTTTTAGTAGGAATTTTGAGCGCCTTGGGGGCGATAAACGCGCGCGGATTGTTTGCTCCGTCGACCGAGCATGAAGGGCATCAAGGACTGGAAGGAGGATGCACCCTGGGCTAACGTCGCGTGAATCACACTGCGGTAGTCCGGTTAACTCTGGCGGGAAACAACCAAGTCATTTGCTTTAACTACGCCAGAGGTATAGGGTTTGGAAAGACGGACACTCCGGTAGAGCGAGAGTACGACATTTTCGAGCGATTTCCGGACGGGTTCCCCGTCTGGCGCGGCCACAGTTCTGGTCTGTTGAATGCCTGCCTGAAACTGCAGCAAATCGCCAACGGCACCATCAATGAGTACTTCGCCGTGTATCTTCCCACCCAGGAAATCGTCGCGCGCCTCAATGTGCAGCGGGACGGACCTCTCGTTTTCCAGATTGGCTATCACAGCGTGCTGGCCTTGCAGCGAACCAGGGTGCTCAGGCGGCACAGCTATGACGTGGTTTCCGTGTTGGGCAACGAAGCCGCCAAAGCCGTTCTGGGCCTCCCGCAGAAATATGATTTCTTCATCCTTGGGCACACCGCACCGGAGGAGACTAGGAAGGAGATGGTCGCGTGGCTGAAGGCAAAGTTTCCAGGCGTTCCAATCCTGGCGTTAAATTCACCGGATATTTCACCGCTCGATGATGCCGACTACAATGTAAAGCTAAACGGCCCTGAGACTTGGCTACCCTTAGTCAACAAGGCTTTAGCTGCACCATAAGGAAGTTAGCACATTGGCACACCCATCCAAACGTGCCATGTTGCAAGTGTCAATGCCGTCTGGATTCGGCTACATCCCATCGGCCCGCTGATCGGCTGCGTTGTTTTTTCCGACGCCGACTGTCCGGTCTCTCGGACATAATTGTCCTCGCGGGGCCTAATGGCGTCGGCAGAGGCCTCTCAAGTTGAGTCAGCTGGCAATTTGGCTGTCCAGCGACCCTTCTCGGTTCTTGGCACTCTGATCAAATTCTAACCCAACGCAAAACTGCGCTTCAGCTAGTGGACGACAGTAGATCACTCGACATAGCCGTTGGATGTCGCCCACCTCGAGCTATTTCTCCATTAGTGGCGGCAAATCCTCAGGATGAATTGAAGCATGCCAGCCCCACCCTTGCGATTCCTCGAGAGAAAGACCCGCGTATTCGCGCCATCGTTGATTCACGAACTCTACGGAGCCGTCCGGATGAGCTGACCAGTAAACGCAGGAATTCTGTTACAACAAGCGAATGTCCAGCGACTGCCCAGATCGTGAGGAGCCATCTGTTGCCGATGCCATCTGCAGATTATAAGCCGGAACACTCTTTTAAGAGGCGCCGTTCAGCGCGGTCCAGGCGGCTAAGGAATCCATGTAGTCTCTCCAATGAATGATCTTTCTATTCTCAATGGTGACGACCGAGATGAGCCTGTTGTCATAGCATGCACCGCTGGAGAGAGCTCTTCCGTGCACTTCGTACTCCAGGATCACGACGCGACTATCCTGAGAGCGATGCACAACAAGTGCATCGCCGGAGTGAAGCTTGATAGTCTTGCCGTATCCCGAGAGGGCGGCCATCAGGTTGGCTCGCCCTCGAATGGTCACAGGCCAACCGGGGAAGCGATAGCGGGACTCAAAGGTTGCTTCTTCGGCGAACGTATCAAAATAATGGGTGCCGTCAACGAGTCCGCGTAAGCCTTCCATCACAACTTCGAAAAAAGGATCAAGAGCTTCAAAAGCTTCGTATCCGGATTCCGTCATCGTCAACTCCCAGAAAGTTTTTCTACAGGGTAGGACTTTCAACTGCCTTTTCCGCGCTCGGCATGGCCACCGACCGAGAGGAGCGATGTGTGCTCAATCCGAGCGCCTGCTCACCCTGTAGGAGGTGCTTCTTCCTCCGGCCTCCTCTTGTTCGATGACCCCTATCGCGATCAGCTCTTCGATGTCTCGAAGGGCAGTGCGCGAAGAAGCTTTCGTCAGCTTCATCCATTTGTCTCTGGTCAGCTTTCCTTCGAACCCACTGAATAGTTTGTTCAGGACTCTTGTCTGCCGATCATTCAACGAGACTTTCCGTTGCTTCAGGCTGTTCCAAAACAGTTCCTTTTCCAGGGCACCGCTTGTGATTTGATTCGATTGTTCGATGGCCCTATCCAGGCACGCGAGAAACCACGTTAGCCATTCCGTGATGTCCAACGAGCCAGCCTGTGTTTTCTCAAGAATTTCATAGTAGTCCTTTCGTTCTTCGAGAATCTGCGACGACATGCTGTAGAAACGCTGAGCACTGCCGTCCGATCTGGCCAAACACATTTCAGCGATTGCTCTTCCGATTCTCCCGTTGCCGTCCTCAAAGGGATGGATCGTAACGAACCACAAGTGCGCGATTGCCGCCTTTAAGAGCGGATCCTCTTGTTCATTGCCGTCGAACCAGGCAAGGAATTTACCCATCTCGCCCTCGGCGCGATCAGCCGCAGGCGCTTCGTAATGAACTTTGTGGCGACCGATTGGCCCGGACACAACTTGCATTGGATCCTGACTGTCATCACGCCATGCGCCGACTCGAAATTTATCGCTCGTCGTGCGAACGCCGGGGAAAAGGTGTGCGTGCCAGCCAAACAACCGCTCTCTCGTTAGTGGCGTGCTGAATTTCTGCGTCGCGTCCAACATCATTTCAACGACGCCATCGACATTTCGATCCTTGTGAGTTTTGAGCCCTCCCACGTCCAGCCTCAACCTACGTGCGAGGGATGAGCGGACATTCTCTGGGTCAAGAACAACCCCTTCGATGGCGCTGGATTTGATCGTTTCTTCCGTAAGGACGTTTAGGGTTGCAGTCCACCTCGAAGTCAAGCCATACCCGCGCATCTTTCCCAGCAATAGCCCTTGATGCAGTCTGACCCCAGAGAGCAGGGGTGCAAGGGTCTTTGCATCCCAGGTAAATGCAGGCCAGCCAACGAGTTCGTGTATGTATTTTATCGCCATATTCTCGCCGTCGATCTCGCCACAATCTCGCCACAATCTCGCCACAATCCTATCATATTCTCGCCACAATCTCGCCAATAATCGCGTCGTTGTGGCCGCCTGACTGCAAGGTCCTCTCCGTCCGAAATCTGAGGTTTACAACCCTAGGAGGAACAGAGTGGAATCGTGATGTCCAACGGGACCGGCCCTAGCCTTTCAGGGTAGATCTTGGCCATGCTAGTAAATCTGGGTGCCCTCCACGACCAGGGACTGCTCCTGTCTCTCGGCAAGCCGCTCGTGGGCTAGCTCATGTACCAGCGTCGCCTCAGTTTCACCCGGGGACTGGTCGGGTAGGTTCCGAGCAGTGCCTCGATTTCGCGGCTGTCTTCAGGATAATTTTGAACAGCAAGGAGCTGGCCAAGCGCAGAATCCAAGTTGCGTTGGATAATAGAAATTCAGAGGAGAGTTTTATTTTTTCTGGGCCGCCATTCTCTTCTCGAGATTCGTCTGCACCGTCTTCAGCAATGTCTGCATATCCTGAAAGTTCACGCTGGGATCGTTGTTGTAATTCATTCGCGCATTGTAGTGCTCGACGTTGGCCGCCGTTCGCTTGACTAGCTGCTCCACCTCGCTAACGGCTGGCCCGTCATAGTTCGGGTTTCCCGTCACAGCAATCGAAGCCGCTTGAAATGCGCAATACAGCGTAAAGGCCTTGGCGTCCGGCTTGCAATCCGTTGTGCTCACCTGGCCCATTTCGCGGGCGAGTCCAATATCGTCTCCACTTTCTTCGTGATTTCGATATCCGTCTGAGTCACCCCCGTGGGTTGAGTAGTGACCAGCGCGACCACGACTTCTTGTTCCTCGAATCTTCCCTCAATCCTCGCTTGCAGGAAATCGAAGAATCTCTGCACATCCGCAAATGTGGTGTGCGGATCGTTGTTATAATCCATCAATCGGTGGTGGTAGTGGTTGTCCGGCGCGAGGTCGTCGTCAATGACGAAGCGCGCTTCCTGCATGGCCGCGCCGCGATGAGCAAAATCCTGCGTCACTTCGTACGTGGCCTCCTCCAGCGCACAGTATAGGCTGAACTTCGTCTCAGTTGCTGGGCACACGCGATTGTCCGAACGGTTCCACTTTTCGGGTGAGTTTAGAATCTCACGGGCCTTCTGCACAATCTGAACATCAGATTTCGAGACTGGCGGGCGCGATTGCGAATCATCCGTCGACTGCGCCGCCCTCGCCGGCATCGTTGCTGCGGCTACGAAAACAAATGCCACAACGCACATTTGTAGTACCGCGCTCAACTTAGTATTGGTTCGCATCTCGACCTTCCTTCACTCGTACCTCAGAGCAACCATGGGATCGACTTGCATGGCGCGGCGCGCGGGAATGTAGCAGGCGACGAGCGCGACGAGCGTAAGCAAAATTGTGACGCCCGCGAATGTCGCGGGATCGTCGGCGTGAATTCCATAGAGCATCGTGCTGATGAAGCGCGTGACGCCCAGCGCAGCGGGAATTCCAATCGCCGCGCCGATGAGCGTGAGCAAAATTCCCGACCGACAACCAACTTCAGTAAATCGCGGCGCTGCGCACCGAGGGCGATGCGAATGCCGAGTTCGCGCGTGCGGCG
This sequence comes from uncultured Acidobacteriota bacterium, assembly GCA_963811805.1. Lineage (GTDB taxonomy): Bacteria > Acidobacteriota > Terriglobia > Acidiferrales > UBA7541 > DAHUXN01. Next base: position 1,121,359 of record CAWESU010000001.1, read on the forward strand.
CTCTACTTCGTAGGACAACAAACCGTAGAGTCCGATACAGGCGAGGACCAAAGCAGCGACACCAAAAAATCCGGAAAGGCGCGCGAGCATGCGCTGCTGGAAAAGCAGGTAATCAATCTGTTCGGTCTGGGTGCGGACTTCGGTGAGCGGTAAATTGGCGCCGGCCCCAGAGACGATGCCGCGCACAGGCTTGATGATGGACGTGGGGTTTGCGGCGGTGCGCAATTCGAAATGCGCGCTGTTGCCAGTGACCGGCAGAAACAGGATCGGCTCATTCTCAATATTGAGCCGGTCATACTTCGCGTTGCCGGCGATCCCGACGATGGTGTAGCCGGGGCCGGGATACTGGACGTCTTTGTCAGTCCCTTGCCCGCTGCCCATGTGCATGCCCACGGGGTTTTTATTTGGGAGAAATTTCTTCGCGAAGGCTCCGTTGATGATGACGGGAGTAGGCGGGGCGTGATCGTACGCTTGATCGGATACTTTCCGCGCGGCGCTGTTTGCGGCGATGGCGGCGAAATCGGCGGAGGTGAATGCGCGACCGGCGAGGATAGGAATGCGCATGGTGGAGAAAAAATTCAAGCCCATGGGAAGCTGTTTGAGATTCGTGATGTCCTGTTTGGGCGGCGCGCCGTCGAGGTGGATTTCGGTGCCGGACCAACCTCCGGCCAAAAGCGCTTCTTCGGAATAGCTGACGGAAATGACGCCGGGAAGAGCGGCGAGGCGCTGTTGCAAATTGGCGTAGAGCTGCTGTGTTTGCGCGTCAGTGTAGCCGACAATCTTGGGATCGATGCCAAAGAGCAAAATATTGCGCGTGTCGAAGCCGGGATTGATGCTTTGAAGATGGATCGGACCCAAGTCCGTATTTTCTGTTGTGGTTATATACAACCACATTTGTGGTACAATACAACTACGATGCTGCTTGACATGCACTCTGAGGCACGCCAAAGACTCTTGGCCTATTTTTTCACCAATCCTACAGCCCGGCACCATCTGCGGGACCTGGCTGAGCGGCTGAGCATCGATCCCTCCAACCTATCGAAAGAGCTACGGCGTCTGGAGCGCGAGGGTTTGTTCCGGTCAGAAGTGAACGGTCGCCAGAAGTATTTTCAACTCAACCGCAAGTATCCCCTTTTCGACGAAGTGCGCAGCATCGTGGCGAAGACCATCGGCGCGGTTCCATTGCTCGCCCGAGCCCTCAAGAAAATTGAGGGAATAGAGGAAGCCTACTTGTATGGTTCGTTTGCGCGGAACCAACAGGACGCCGCAAGCGACATTGACGTTCTCGTGATCGGCAAACCGAAGAGCGATGTTCTGGCTGAAGTAGTACGAAAACTAGAACGACAGCTAGGACGCGAAATCAACTATACGGTTCTAACGAGGAAGGAACTGAAGTCGCGGCGCGGCCGCAAAGATTCCTTTCTAGAAAGCGTCTCGCACAATAAGCGAGTGCCGCTTGTCGGTGCTGCATGAAGAAGCTTAAGGCCCACAGAATTGACTGGGCGCAGATCGCGCGCTTCCTGGCAAGCGCAGACAAGAAGCTCGTCTCCGCTCATAAGATCCTTGCTTTCGATGAGGAAGCTTGCCTTCAGCAAGCCTACGAAGCGATGCTCAAAGCCTCGCTCGGTTTCATGTTCAGCTATGGCTATCGCGCCCGGAGTCAGCCAGGACACCACATCGCGATTATCGAATTTGTTCGGGCGCGCGTCGATAAGAAACATGTTGGTTTGCTGACCGTCTTCGATCGTCTCCGACGGAAACGAAATACAGCGCTTTATGACGACACCGGCTTCGTATCCCATCACGACGCTAAACAGGCGCTCGAAACGGCCCACGATTACCTGAACGTTATCCGCGCCGACATCGCTGCTCGGAAACCCTGAGCCGTTGGATAGGATTGACCGCATGAAAACCCGCCAGGGCGAATCTCTTTCTCACCCAAGCTCATTCCTCGGCGATTATCTCAGCCGCGCGGTCCTCGACCTTCTTGCGGTCGGCTGGACTCACCTTCCGAATTAATTCATTCACATTCACGGACATAGTTACGTCCCTTCCGACAAACAAATTCAATCAAACCATCGCCGAGGGATATCGGTCGAGGATGCGGGCTCCCCGCGACTGCGGGCTAGAAGTTCGAACGCCGTGCCATGCGAGGCGTGGCTAACAGTTCGGTGCGCTTCGTGCGTGAGGCGGCGCGCCTCGGCCGGCCCGAGCATTCGCATCAGACTCTTTGCAGACCGATGGGTGATTTCGCTCAGTTTGGGAAAGCCTACTGTCGCGTTAATGAAATCGCGAAGGATAATCTTTCCGGTTTCCACATCGCCGGAAAGAAAATCCTCAATCCCCTCGCGCAGGAGCGCCTCGCGAAAACCAGCATCGCGTTGAACGCGCGCCCGGATAGTCTCTTTAAAATCTCGCGTCAAAGCCATGCGCCTCACCTCTCCGTTCCTTTTCGTTGCTTGTTTCCTGCGACCGGTCACGGCCAAACCGAATTGAGCACGATGGCGAGCCGGACACCGGCCTTCGTGAGTTGTTCCTGAATCGCAGCATCCGCGGCCATGTCATAGCTGCTTCCCAGTTGCTCGTGCAGCTTGAACAACCTGTCTGAGATACGGTTATCGGCGGAACAGGATTTCACTTCTTCCGGCTCCTCGACTGGCACCTTGACCGGCAAGCGTCCGTAGGTGATTTGCTGAGCGATTTGATGGCTCTGCCATACCCAAGCGTCCATATCTATCGGCGCTGACTTCCATGCGGGGATCTCCGGCTTGAACTTGTTTTCCAATTCTGCCGCCAACTGCTGCGGAGTCTCTCCCTGCGAAAACTGCTCGATAAGACCCGCGTCCCACACGGCGTGCAGGTTGGGACGATAGGTTCCCGATTCCGTGTTCATTTCTTCGGGGTCATGGCCATTGAAGGTGACCGGGACGCAGTTTCCGCCCAAGTCGTTGTTCGTCGTGGTGTGCAGGGGCTGGTGCAGGTCACCGATAAAGTGAATTACGTAGCGCAGGGCGTCGGCTCTGTCTTTTGCACTGGCCTCTGGATTTCTAAGGACCGCAAGCTGAGCGGTTATTGCGCTCGTGACGCAACCGTTGGTCGGCGGACAGTATTTCGAGATGTCTCCATTGGAAATGCCGAGCGGTATATCAATGAAGTGCCAGCCGGCAGTATCCCGCTCGATGCTGCGCTCGTCGTCCGCCCAAGTCGAGGAATCGGCGAACGGGTCCAGGCCGGAGTCACCGCAATAGCGCCGCAACTCGGGGCTGATGGGGCTGGAGGCCAGAATCTGCATCGCCATCGCCCGTGCATGGGGCGTGAGGTTCTTCTCGGCTATCAAAGCGATTACCTCATGACCCTTGCAGCCCCAGCCCCAAGCGGATGGAGCCAGAGCGACTGCTGCAAGTAAGAACAGCGTCAAACATACAAGGCGAGTGCTTTTCACAATCTCTCTCCAGAGAAGACCAATTTGGACGCCGTGCGCACAGCCGACTACGCTGCAGCACGAAGAGTCTTCCGCTCCGTTAGCTCTGCCTCCGCTTCCAGCCAGTCTTGCAGCGCATGACCGGGCTGCTTCCCTCGCATCTCATAAAGCTCGTAGGCACGGACTCGGATTCTGTCCTCCAGTCCATCGAAGCTGGTATCCAACTGGCGGAAGAGCCTCTTCCATTCCTCAATGCTCAGGAGCGGAGGGAACTGCCCGCCTCGCTGCGTCCCGCTCTGCCCATGTGCCCAAAACGTGGGGAGAATTTGCTCTTTGCCGGTTCCGATTTCGCGGAGCACCAGCAGGAACGGGTCGTAATTCTCGTCATTCCCCAGCCGCGTTTTCAAACGAATTGCCCGCGTGACCACAAAACCGTGTTCTTTCCCGCTCGGGTCGTTGGCGTAGACGTGGTCGATTCTGTACTGAAGTCCCTTTCCGCATTTATTGCACACGCCGAGCGGTCGGTCTTCGGAAATGACGATGGCGGCGTCTTGAATTGAAATCGCTCTCGTCAAATGATTGTTGGGGCAAGATATTCGAGATGACATGGGTCGAACCTCCTTCATGGCGACGCTCCGGTCGCCTTGCTTGGAAGAAGTTTACAACTAACGGCGCATCCTGGCTCAGTTTCGCAAGACGACGGGCCACCCGCACGCACCCAGCAACTCCCCGAGAGAAAAGAAAATGAAAATTCTGAGTTGACACAATCATAGGTACTTTGTTGACCCGGCGGAATAGCTTTCCTTGATCAATTGCGGCTGCGGCGAGCCAATCGTCCAGTTCGGTTCTCACCCAATCGGGGAACCGGAACCGTTCGAACGTGGCCTCCCTTACCAACCAGATCAACAATGGCCCAGTGGCCCTCGCTGTTGGAGATGATCGAGTGTCAAAGCCACGGCTTCATGCCACCTCAACGCACACGCCAGCAGCAATGCAAGCAAGGCCCGGCCACGCTTTAGTTTCAGACGCTGACGATCAGGGGTTGCGAGTTTTTATTCCCTTGACTTAAGGACCATAGTTCTGTACCTTATCATATATAAAGACCATAGTTGTGGACCTTACAATGAAACGGTCAACTCCCAAAAACCAGCCAGGTGGCACGTTGCCCTTGCCCGCGCTGCGCGCCCTGCGCAAGCTTGGCCATGACATCAGGGACGCGCGGCGCCGACGGCGCATTCCGGTGGCGATTGCCGCACAGCGAGCGTCGATCAGCAAGACGACTTGGCTCAAAGTCGAGAAGGGCGCCCCCGGTGTTCTGGCCGGGACTTATGTGACGGTGCTTTTTGTCCTGGGGCTTGTGGACAGAGTCGCGCAGCTTGCCGATCCGAGCACCGACACGGTCGGCCTGCGCCTTGAAGAGGAGCAGTTGCCGCAGCGCGTTCGCAACAAGCGCGCCCGGCCTGAAAGCGGAAGCTAATGGAGAAGACCGTTCTTGCGCACGTCGACCTTGACGGTGTTCCGCATCTGACGGGACGGCTTTGGGCGCGCGCGCGCGGCGGCAAGGAAAGTGCGTCGTTCGAATACGACAAATCCTGGCTGGAGAATCCTCTGAGATTTTCCCTAGAGCCCGCCCTGCAGCTCGGGCCAGGACCATATCACACGGCCGACCACGTGCCAATGTTCGGCGCTATCGGCGATTCAGCCCCGGATCGTTGGGGCCGCGCCCTGATGCGGCGCATGGAGCGCCGCCGCGCCGACCGCGAAAAGCGAACACCGCGCACGCTCTTCGAGCTGGATTATCTCTTGCTGGTTGATGACCAGACGCGGGCCGGCGCGCTGCGCTTCAAGACGGAGGAGGCAGGGCCGTTCTTGCGTGAATCCGCGGCGGATCGCGTGCCACCGCTGGCCGAGCTCCCGAAACTGTTGGCGGCGTCAGAGCGCGTCATCGACGAGAACGAAACGGACGAAGACTTGCGGCTGCTGATCGCGCCGGGTTCTTCGCTCGGTGGCGCGCGGCCGAAGGCCTCCGTGCGCCAGAAAAACGGGCGGCTAGCCATCGCGAAGTTTCCGCGCAAAGACGACGACATCAGCACGGTGCTTTGGGAATCTGTCGCTTTGCAGCTCGCGGCTAGAGCGGGCATTGAGGTTCCGGAGGGGCGCGTCGAGAAGATCGCGAAGAAGCCGGTCCTGATCGTGGATCGATTCGACCGAGCAGGGACACGACGCATTCCCTTCCTGTCGGCGATGAGCATGCTCGCTGCTAAGGATAACGAGACGCGCAGCTACCTGGAACTGGCGGACGCCTTGCGCCGCTACGGCGCCGCACCCACCGGCGATCTCCAAGCGCTGTGGCGTCGCATCGTGTTCAACATTCTGATTTCGAACACCGACGACCATCTGCGCAATCACGGCTTCCTCTACGTCGGCGCCGACGGCTGGCGGCTGTCGCCGGCCTACGATCTCAATCCGGTGCCTCTAGATGTGAAGCCGCGTGTCCTGACAACGGCGATCAACGAAGCGGACGGCACGGCATCGCTCGGACTGGCACTGAGCGTGGCGGGATATTTCGATATTGATGACGCCAAAGCGCAGAAAATTGCGAAAGAAGTCGGCCAGGCCGTGACACGCTGGCGGGCTGTGGCCGCCAAAATGGAGATCAAGGATTCAGAGATAGACCGAATGGCCTCGGCATTCGAGCACAAGGATCTGGAATCAGCGACAAGGCAATAGCGGACAGCTTTCGATTTTCTAATCCCCGTGTTTGCAATTCGCTGCGCACTCAGGGGAAAAACGGCAGCCCTCCGATGTGCATCTCTTTGCATTCAATGTGTATGTGCCTGCGCGGCTTGCCAGAGGGTAGCGTCTACAGACGCCACGCTGGCGGCCAGATCCACAAAGTACAGCATGCGTCGGGGACTATTCTCTTGTTGGGGACGAGGGCTGGGAGAACACTCCCTTCGGCGAATCCTCATCTCGGGCCTGCGCGCAAAAACCCGGCTCGCCGCAAATCGTTCAAGAGCCGCCATTGCTCCTTTTGAAACAGTACCGTTGCCTGGAGCGTCCCGCTTTCCTACGATCACAGCATGGAGAAAATCGTCCGAGCGATTCTGATCTCAGCCCTCATTGCGTTGTGCCCTGCGTTTGTCGCCGCCCAGACCAACGCAACGCCGGCCGTGGCGCAAGCCAAGATGGAGTGCAGGCGCCTGGTACCGGGACAAAACAATTTCATCGAGTCCAACGAGACCGTCATCAACGGAATGGCCTGCCATGTCGTGAAGCCAGTCGTCGTTGCATCAGCAACTGCGCCACTCCCAGTGGCACCTGCTGCTAAGCCAGCCGCTCCACCACCGGAGGCAACGATCTGTTTTTACCGCACCTCTGCTCTCATGGGAGCGGCCATTCATCCAAGCATCTTTATCGATGACACGGACGTCGGCAGCCTCGGTCGCGGAAAGAAATTCGCCCTTACGGTTTCGGCCGGCAAGCACAGCATCCACTCGACCGCGAAAGGCTCAGACATCGATCTCGACGCTAAAGCTGGGGAAACTTATTACGTCCGCGTGGGCTTCGAGGTGGGCTTCTTGAAGGGACACGGCACGGTAACGCTGGTGAGCCCGCAGCAAGGAGAATACGAAGCGGCAAAGATGTCGGAGGAGAACACCCAATGAAGCCAGCCGGAGGGTGCTGCAAAAACTTCTGCGGCGTGCCAGCCGCAAGTTCCTGAAAACACGCGCTGCATGTGACGCAGTTTGGGTGGGCAAAAAGAGTTCAGTTTGTCCCACACGAATCAAACGCACAGCGAGATTCGTGTAGCTCCACGATTGCCACATGGGCCGATGGAATCTCCAATAAAAATGTAGATCAGTGAGAATATCTGTTGTTCATAATATGGACGAGGTGCCAGCGATCCTCTTGCGGCCACAGAACGCAGAATGTCTGTTGGTGTTGGCGCACGGCGCGGGCGCCGGAATGACTCATCCGTTTATGCAATCGCTCGCGAGCGAACTCGCGGCGGAAAGAGTAGCGACATGGCGATTCCAATTTCCCTATATGGAGCGGCGGCGGAAAATTCCTGACAAGCCGGCTGTGCTCACGGCTAGCGTCATCGCGGCGGTACACGCCGCCTCGGAAGCGGCTCCGGATCTGCCGCTCTTCGCCGGCGGGAAGTCGCTTGGAGGACGAATGACCTCGCTCGCGGCTGCGGAACACGGCTTGGGCAACGTTCGAGGCCTGGTATTCTTCGGCTTCCCGCTTCACGCGCCGAATCGGCCAGGAGCAAAGCGCGCGGAGCACTTGCAGGAGGTCAGATTGCCAATGCTTTTCTTCCAGGGAACGCGCGACCCATTCGCCGACCTCAAACTCTTGCGGCCGATATGCAATAAGCTTGGCGCGCGAGTGACATTGCACGTAATCGAGACGGCCGATCACTCGTTCCACGTGTTGAAGAGTTCGGGTAGAACCGATGCGGATGTTCTGCAGGAATTGGCTCGAACCGTCGGCGAGTGGGCCAGGCAAGGCCATACGTAAGCGCGGCCCAACAGCTCTATGGCGAACTTAAAAGCGAATATGATAAGTTGCGCTTGTGAGCACGCGCCGCGACATCATCGCCGCTGTTCGCACCGAGTTCGGGCGGCACAAGTTCGATACGTTCGCGACCGATCCTCCCTCCATCGCACAGGGCGGCCGCGGAATCGTCGTACCGAGTGATTCATGCGACGTTAGCCCATGGTGGATCCTCCTTCCACTCCTTGATGCCCTTGATGCTTGCACCGAATTCTAAGCCTACGCAAAACTGCCCGTTAGTGAGCGGATAACAGTAGATCACTCTCCCTTGCCGCGTAAACTCGCCTGACATGGAAGTAAGACCCAACTGGTCTCCCGGACGCCAGCGCTGGCTTGTAAGTACGCGAGCACCACGCCGACTGATGTTGAGTGTCGTCGTCGTTTCGGCAATGAAGTCGATTTCCATGGGCACGACGCGAACCGGTACCTTGGCCGAGGCCCTTTTCTCAATTCGTCCATCTGGTGATCGCATAAGACCAGGACTCCTCCACAGCGATGATTTTCAATGGGTTTGACTGTTTGTTCATGAGTTGGCATCGGGAAAGACCGAACTCGCTATCCGCGCTTAGCCGGGTCAATTCCGACGCGCATCCGGATTCGGTGCCTTCCATCGTCCGGGACCCAGGGGCTTGGACGGTGAGGAGGAAATGCCCAAATCCGGAATCGCGTTGGTGTTTCCTTCTACCCTCCTTTTTCCTTCATGCACTTTCAGAACTGAGATTCGGGCCTAGGATTTTCGTCACCCGCATTTTGCGACCATCTTCCTGCGATACACCAGGCCAAGTCCCAGAAGACCGATAGCAAACAGACTCAGCGCCGGCGGTTCCGGTGTGGGTGATGTGGATGATACTGATGTGAGCGATGGTGTGATTGTCAACGTCGCTGTGCCCGTACTGTCAGCGCTAACATCGAGGGTTCCGCTGAGATTGAGCGAACCGACACCACTGAAAGTGGGATTTAGGACACTACCGCCGCTTATTGCTGTGACATTCAAGCCATTAGCTGCGGTGAGATTGAGGCTCGCGCCGGCTCCTCCGGTGATCCCCACACTGAGATCCGTGAGGTTAAAGCCTACCGGCGCAGCGAGCGTGAAGTTTAGTGTGCTGGAGGTTCCGGCTAGAGCGGCCAGATCGAGGCTGGCGGTAAAGCCACCAGCGCCCGACCCCGAGGTGATCGGCGTCAGCGTGATATCTCCTTGCAGAGTACTGGAAAGGTCGGTGGTGACGTCGGCGACGACGTTGCCATTGATGCTGCACCCTGCCGTACCTAGACTCACGAAGCTACCCAGTGTGCCAGTCACGCAATCGCTTGGACTAGCTTGACTTACCGTAGCCATCGCGAAAAACACTGCTACAACCACAAGTAGTTTCCGCATTCAGTTCTCCTTCCCCCTTTTCGTTTTTGCTGTTTCCGCGTACTTCAAACATCGCAGCTTAACTTCGGGGCTAAGGACATTCCCCCTCTTGCCAGGGCCCAAAAGCGTGCAACGATGGGAAGGACGTTACGGAGAATTTCGCTTTGGGAAAAGACAGTGAAGCGCGTATTCTTTCGACGAAAAATTACGGAGAGGCCCCCTGGAGGTTCAGTCATGCCCATTCAGGTTCTTCTGGCTGATGATCATCAGATTGTTCGCCAATCGCTGCGATTGTTGCTTGAAAGGGAGGGCTTGAAAGTGGTGGGGGAGGCTTCAAATGGCCGAGATGCCATTAGGATGGCGGAGTTGACCCACCCGGACGTCGCGGTTCTTGACGTCAGCATGCCGATACTGAATGGCCTGGACGCTGCCAAAGAGATCCAAAAGGTGTCGCCGCGCACGAAAACTATTTTCTTGACGGTTCACGACGAGGATCCTTACCTACTCGATGCTCTTCGATCTGGGGCAAAGGGCTACGTCGTCAAGACTCATGCTGCGGAAAATCTGATCCAGGCGGGCATCAGCAGGAGATTCAGGCCGAGCGCGATCAGAAGTTGGAAGCGGCGGGGGAACAGCGAAAGAATCGCCGCCAGCGGGCCGCGTGACGGATGAGACGGATTACTAATGGGATGGTCCGCCGCTTCTACTCGTCAGTGACCTGTGTATGAGAGGCTTGCGGAGGAGGCATCCCATGGAACTACACACCATCGGCATTGATCTTGGTAAGACAGTTTTTCATCTGGTCGGGCTTAACCTGCGTGGCGAGGTCGCCGTGCGCAAGAAGTTCTCACGCACACAGCTGCTGCGCTTCACTGCCAACGTACACGTCGGATTGATTGGCATGGAAGCCTGCGGAGGTTCGCATTTTCTTGGACGAGCCCTGCGGGAACAGAGACACGAAGCGCGACTGATACCGGCGCAGTATGTGAAGCCGTACGTGAAAACGAACAAGAGCGATTACATCGATGCCGAGGCGATCGCTGAGGCGGTCGCACGGCCGACGATGCGTTTCGTGCCGATCAAGACCGATGAGCAACTGGATCTGCAGTCCTGGCATCGCGTGCGCGAGCGCTGGGTGATGCGTCGCACGGCGGTCATCAACCAGATTCGCAGCTTGCTCCTCGAACGAGGCATCACTCTGCGGAAGGGACGGCACCACGTGGATGCCGCGTTACCACTGATCCTGGGAGACGCCGACGCGAAACTGTCTGGTGCAGCACGCATGCTGTTGACCCAACTGAAGCTGGAACTCGATCAGCCAGGAAATGAAACGCCCAGCCACGCCGAAGCGGCAAAAGGTGGACGAGTACTGTCGCAGCTACCTGGAGGTTTACCCGGAGATCTGCCGATTGCTGGAGCAGCTTCCGGAATCAATCGACCTGCCTTCATTGGTCCGGCAGGCGGGCTCAATGGAGGAGGTCTCCAAACAGCTCAAGGAGATCACCCGACAACACCCAGAACTTCACACGACCAAGTCGATCCGTCTCACGCCTGAGTTTGTGCAGATGATGGAGGAGGTGCCCAGGTTCAAAGGGATCCTTGCGGTCGGGGAGCAGGAATTCCCCACTGGACTTGCGAGGATCTTGGGAACAGTGCAACAGCTGGCCCTGCTCTCCCGCTTAACGCCGGAGATGAAGATGGCCACCTACTTCTTTCTGGCATCCTACTATGCGAACCTAGAGGACTTCTTCCCTTGGCCTTGTAGCCCGAAAGGCAACCGTTTTCAAACGATCTCGCGCCGTTCCGAAAACAGAACAAGAGTGTTCTGAAATCGGAACACGATGCAATTCGAGAGGGCCTCTAAAAGGGAACCGTTTTCAAACGATCTCCCGCTGTGCCGAAAACGGAACAAGAATGTTCTGAAAATTGGAACACGATGCAATTCGAGAGGGCTTTCAAAGGGGAATGGTTTTGTCCCAGGTTCCGGTTGCTTCCGAGTTACGGACAACACACTCGGAATGGATCGGGCGAGAAACGCGCTTCTACATGCAAGCCGTTAATCGTCCAAGTGCCTGCGGCTGAAGGGCGCTAGCACTCGCCTCGGGCAAGCACGATCACGGCAGGCAAACGCCACCGCGCCTTGGAGCGAGGGCATCCCCTTCGCGGCGAGCCGTTGTTCCTTTCGCGATTTTCAAAGGACCCAGCCACGTCTGGTGAACCCTTCAATGGTATAATTTCTGACTCATCTGGCACTTGAGAGGGCTTCTTGTTCGAGATCTCGCGCAAATCTGGCCTCCGAACAAACCTCAAGGATAACCACCGAGCGTTGTGCAGCCTGCTTCTGTGTATCTCTTTGTTGTGGCTGTTTTGCTTGGTCGGCGGCAGTGCAGCTAAGGCCGCAGAGATTCCGGACAGGCCAGTGATTTCGGTTGGACCAGGCCCGCGGTTTGCGATCGCGGATTTTGACGGAGACAAGCGTCCAGATCTGGCCAGCATTCGAGCTGGCGCAAACAGCTCCGGCTTAACTGAATATTGGATCCAGCTTCAGCTTTCGACAACGGGGCGGCAATCTTTTCGACTGGTTGCCCCCGCAGGCGGCCTGTGGATTGAGGCGCGCGATGTCAATGGAGACCATACTGTTGACCTAGTTCTGTCCACCGCGTGGTTCAATCAGCCCATAGCAATCCTCCTCAATGACGGCCACGGCAGCTTTTCGAGAGTTGAACCATCTGCTTTTCCCGGAGCATTCGACGAATCTACGGAGAATCTTGGCTCCTCTTCGAGCAAATGGGCGATAGACGTTGTTGGCGTTCCGCCGGAGTCACGAACGGGAATTGGTCCGGAAGCAAGAGGCCTCCCGCATGGCCGATCACCTGCAGGCTCGATTCTGCCCACGTATTCGGAGTTTCTTGTTAGTCCTTTCCTGATCTCCCACGCAGGGCGATCACCACCGCTGGAAGTCCCCCAGTTCTAAACGCTCGGCTCAACGATCCGTAAATCTACGGTTTCGCTCGTTCACTGCAAGTGTACCGAACGAAGCCACGATCAAGTTCATATCTTCCAGAGGGCGCGGCCCCCTTCTGGCAGCCTGATGCTGCTAGGGGTGCTGAATCTTGCAATCAGAGGTGAGGTCATCGATGAGATACATGGAATGCCGAGTGCTTGCTCTCAGTTTCGTCGCATTACTAGCTTTCGGAGGCTGCGGCGGTGGCAAAGGGGATCCCGCATCGGAGGCGCCGCCGCCACCGCAGGTCGAGCATGAGCAGGATCTCAATGTCATCCAGGTGGAACATTCGGAGCAGTTTCCGGTAGCCGCCGCCGTCGAGCATGATGCTGCCTCGCAATTGACGGTAACCGGTGTGGTGAGCCCGGACATTGCGCGAACGGTGCCGGTGATCTCGCTGGCGTCCGGTCGCGTCGTTGATGTTCGCGCACGCCTCGGCGATACGGTACAGAAAGGCCAGCTTCTGTTGCGCGTTCGAAGCGATGATGTTTCCAGCAGTTTTTCCGATTACCGGAAAGCCGTGACCGACGAACTTCTCGCGCGCAAGCAGTTCGACCGGGCAAAAGATCTCTACGCGCACGGGGCCATCGCGCAAGCGGATTTGGAAGCCGCACAGGACGCGGAAGATGACGCGAAGGTCACCCTGGAAACCACTCTGGAGGGTCTTCGGCTGCTTGGCAATGATCCCGATCACCCATCCGGAATTGTCGATATTTACGCTCCCGTTTCAGGCGTGATCACCGATCAGGAAGTAACGAATGCGGGGGGCTTACAGGGTCTGTCTTCTCCGAATCCGTTCACGATCTCTGACCTGTCCTACGTTTGGGTTCTCTGTGATGTTTACGAAAACGATCTCGCAAGCGTGCACCTCGGCGAGATAGCCGACATCAGACTGAACGCTTATCCGGACCAGGCCCTGAAGGGCACCATCAGCAACATCGGCGCGGTTCTCGATCCAAATATTCGCACGGCGAAGGTCCGCATGGAGGTCCGCAATCCCGGATTTATGCGTCCGGGGATGTTTGCGACGGCAACATTCCATGGTCGAAAGAAGGAGGCACACGTAGTCGTTCCGGCATCCGCCATTTTGCACTTGCATGATCGCGACTGGGTATACGTGCCGATGGGCGACGATAAGTTTCGCCGGGTGGAAGTCGTAAGTGGAGAAACACTCCCGAATCAGATGCAAGTGATCTTATCCGGGCTGCAAGTGGGCCAGAAAGTCGTGACGAACGCGCTCGCGTTACAGAACACAGTCGACAATGAGTGAAACACTGGGGATGCAACTGTCGACGAGGGACGGCAAATGATTCGTAAGGTAGTGGATTTCGCGCTGGAGAACCGCTTTCTTGTCCTTGCAGCTGCGCTTGTGTTGTTTGGCTGGGGCGCGATTTCGTTCCATCAGCTTCCCGTTGACGCGTATCCCGACGTGGCGGACAACTACGTTGAGATCATCACGCAGTGGCCTGGAATCTCCGCAGAACAAATCGAGCAGCAGGTCACCATTCCCCTCGAAATTGTGATGAACGGCATTCCTCACGTCACCCATTTGCGGTCGTTCTCGCTCTTTGGCCTCTCCGACCTGAAGCTGATTTTCGATGACCAGGAGGCGAATGCCTGGGACCGGGAGAGGGTTCTCGAGCGACTTTCACAAGTTACATTACCATCCGGCGTTGTGCCCCAAATGGGTACCGACTGGAGTCCCGTAGGACAAATCTACTTCTTCACGCTCCACAGCACCAATCCCGAATACGACGTCATGGAGCTGAAATCGCTTGAAGACTGGGTGATCGAGAAGAACTTTAAGGCCGTGCCCGATGTCGTCGACGTAGCCAGCTTCGGTGGCCCGACTCGTGAGTATCAAGTTCGCATTGATCCCGATAAACTCATCTCCTACGGACTCAGCTTGGCCCAGGTGGAGCAGCAGCTCACAAACAACAACGCCAATGCGGGCGGGAGTTTTATCGAGTCCGGCCTCCAGCAAGTCAACATTCGTGAAGTAGGTCTAGTCAGGAACGTTCGAGATATCGAAAACACGGTCATCATGACCAAGAATGGCACCCCGCTCCGCATCACAGATATTGCCACCGTCGCGCAAGGGCCGAAGATTCGGCTGGGACAGTTTAGCCGGGCGATTCATCGCGAAGACGGCAAAATCATCGATAACGATGATGTAGTTTCCGGCATCGTTCTCTTGCGCAAAGGCGCAAACGCAGAAGAGGCGCTCGCGGGAATTCACGCGAAGGTCAAGGAGCTGAATGACCACATCTTACCTCCCGGCGTAAAGGTGATTCCGTTCATCGACCGCAGTGACTTGGTGCGCTACACGACGCATACCGTGCTCCACAATCTCGCTATGGGCATCATTCTGGTGGTGATCGTTCTCTTTCTGCTGCTCGGGAACACCCGCGGGGCAATTATCGTCGCCCTTACGGTGCCGTTCTCCCTGCTCTTCGCCGCGACGTGTCTTAATTTGAAGAATATTCCTGCAAATCTACTGTCGCTTGGTGCGCTGGATTTCGGAATGGTTGTGGATGGTGCCGTCGTCATGGTTGAAAACATTGTCCGTCATATGAGCCGGCAGCAAAACGCGAACGATTCGAAACCCACTCTGGAGGTGATCCGCCAGGCTGCGCACGAAGTCCAGCGACCTGTCTTTTACGCGATCGCCATCATCATCACGGCATACCTGCCGATCTTCACGCTGCAGCGGGTGGAAGGTCGCCTGTTCAAGCCGATGGCTTGGACCGTGGCGTTTGCTCTGCTGGGCGCCTTGTTATTTTCCATGCTGGTTGCGCCTGTACTCTCAAGCTTTCTGCTTTCCCGATCTATGCGAGAGTGGCGCAACCCAGTGATGGGTTTTCTGACGGATCGGTATCGCAAGGCAGTTCGGTGGGCAATAGGGCATCGCCGCGTGACGTTGGGGACCGCCGTACTCGGCCTGTGTTCCGCTTTGTATCTTACGTTCGGCGGAGTCATCGGTTCCGAGTTTCTTCCGCACCTGGACGAGGGCGCACTTTGGGTACGCGGCACTCTTGCTCCCAGCACCGGACCCAGCGAGGGTATCCGGGTAGCCAACCAAGCCCGCATCATACTTTGCTCTTTTCCCGAAGTTCCTCAGTGCACCAGCCAAGTGGGGCGTCCGGATGACGGCACCGATACGACTGGGTTTTTCAATACCGAATACTTCGTGGATTTGAAACCGAAGGATCAGTGGCGGGCCGTTTTTCACCAGAACGAGGACGAACTCATTGCCGCCATGAATCGCGAACTCAACAAAATCCCTGGTGTCGTCTGGGGTTTTTCTCAGCCCATTGAGGACAACATGGAGGAAGCTGTCAGCGGCGTAAAGGGCGAGCTCGCCACCAAGGTGTATGGAGACGACTTACCGGTTCTCGAGGAAAAAGCCGATCAAATCGTCGATGTGATGCGCCAGGTCAAGGGGATCACCGACCTCGGTGTCTTTCGCGCGCTCGGTCAACCGAACATCAATTTCCAAGTGGACCGCGCGCAGGCCGCGCGCTATCAAATCAACGTTGCGGATATTCAAGACGCTATCCAAACCGCGGTCGGAGGTAACGCACTTACTCAGGTATTACAAGGCGAGGCGCGATACGACTTGGTGTTGCGCTACCTCCCCCAGTACCGCACAACCAAGGAAGCCATCGAGAACATTCGTTTATTGTCCCCGTCCGGCGAACGAGTGGCTCTCGCACAGCTCTGCAAGATTACGGAAGAGGATGGCGGTTCGGAAATTTACCGCGAAGGAAACCAGCGCTACGTCGCAATCAAGTACAGCGTCCGCGGCCGCGATCTTGGCGGCGCGGTCCAGGAAGCGATCCAGAAGGTCACTGCGCAAGTTCAACTGCCGCGCGGGTACCACATCGATTGGGAAGGCGAATACGAGAGTGAAAGGCGCGCCCAAGCGCGGCTGCTCATCATCGTGCCGCTAACGATCCTGGTCATCTTCCTCATTCTCTACACGATGTTTCGCTCGCCGAAATGGGCTGCGCTCATTCTGGTCACGGTTGCGATGGGTAGCGTGGGCGGGCTCTTGGCCCTCCTGTTCACTGGAACCAATTTTAGCGTTTCGTCGGGTGTGGGCTTCTTGGCGCTGTTTGGGGTCTCCGTTCAAACGGGCGTCATCATGCTCGAATACATTAACCAACTCCGCGCCCGAGGGCACTCGATAGCAGACTCCGCGATTGAGGGAGCTGTCCTGAGGCTCCGCCCGATCATGATGACCATGCTGGTGGCAACGCTCGGTTTGCTGCCCGCTGCGCTGTCACACGCTATCGGTTCCGATTCGCAGCGGCCCTTCGCCATTGTGATCGTCGGAGGCCTGATGGTGAATTTGGCAATGAGCATCTTCATTTTGCCCACCCTGTATGTGTGGTTTGCGCGGGCGAGCGACAAGCTCCCGGAGCCGGAGGAAGCGTTCGAACCAAGATTTCCAACTTGAACTCCACCAAACAAACGAGGTGCGACCTGGGGGTCCAACTCGCAACCACGTTGCGTTTGGTAACAGGCTTATCGGAAAGTGGACATGGTCGTGTGCAAAGGTTTGCAGTTGGTGCCAGGTGGACAGCGGGCAGCTAATCATTATTCCTCACCCGCATTCTCGCCAGGATATTCGCCGGTTTGACTTCCCGTCTCAGGCCGAAATCGTAGGCAGGGTGACGGGAGTGGCTATGCGCATCATCGAAGAACGGGCGGGAACCGGGGAAACAGTTCGCAGCGTTGACCAGTGAGCCGGGTTCCTGCCTGAGGAATGCCTTGTCAATGGTCGTACGGGCCACTCAACTTGTCTGGCTCGAAATACTGGGACCGAAGAATCCTGACTTCCAGATCGGCTCTATGTATTTTCGGGGCGTCGCATCCGCACGATGAATCTCCTGGCACGGCTGCGTCAGACCTCTGTCGTTCCAAAACGGAATCATTTGCGGTACAGCGAACTCTTCGACGACTATAGGAACTACAGACCATAGAGGGCAAGCGCGCGCTCGACCCGAGCCAGATCAAAATGGTGGGTCCGAAGAATCTCTAGGTATCCCAGCTTATCTCCTAAACACAGCTTGTGGTCCGCCTGAAGCTTGTACCCGTGGCAGGATCCGCAGATACACTCGAGATTTTCGCGGCGGTCTGGATTGCCAACTCTTAATCGTCGAATGAGCCTTGCCGGCACGATATGGTCTACATGGCGCCGAACGCCGGCCCGTTTGAAATCAACTCCGCAGGATCCCACTTCACACCTTCCGCGCAGCGCCGCTGTTCGATGTTTCTTCCATCCGCTCCGCGACGGGCGCGGCCCTGGCCACTTTCGCTCCACGCGACTCCAGCGCACCGGCCTTTCCTGGGTACTGAAACGGGAGCCACAATAAGAACAGCGCCGGTGCCGGTACGAGTTGTGGCCGCGGTAAACGGTTTTGAGCACTTCTGTTCTACTGCCTCCGCAATACGGACAGCGCATCACGCACACCCCTCTTTCTCCGTGTTTCACATAAGTGCGTTTGGTCGGGAGATAATCGCTTACGGCACGAAGCCAAACGGAGAGAGACTAGGCGAGGCTAAAACTTAGGCAACACCCGCCTCGAGACTGAATTGAATTGGAAGGACGGAAGCATCCATTCGCTGGTTCGTTTGGGCTCTGAGGAATCGGCCAGGTCGCCGGATCGTCGATTTGATTTCTAAGCGAAAGAAGCCGAGATTAGCCAATGACTTTGCACTGAGGATAAAAACTATATGGCCATGGCAAATAGAAAGCGAATCCTCAATCGAATTGTAAAGGTCCCGATGACTCCCATCTCCAGACCGATGTCCCTGAATCCTGCTCGGACCTCTGTCTGTGGCACATAGATCGCAGCGGATGGGCGGCACTTGAATTTATCCAACATTGGATGTATTATTCTCCGTATATGGAGTACGGAAAAGGAGGCCCGCAGTGGCCACCCTCAACCAGCGCGTCGCGGGAATAGGCTTCGACCACCCGGCTGATCTTTCCAATAAGGATGTTTTGAAGCGGTTGAGCCCCGCCGGAGTGAAGGCGTTTTTGAAGATTGCCGAGCTTTGGGACTTGCGGGACGAAGATTCCCGGCAGTTGCTCGGTGGGATGTCCAATGGCGCCTTCTACGAACTCAAGAAAACCGGGGATCGGACACTCGATCAGGACCGCTTGACTCGAATCTCCTTCCTCACGGGCATTTTCAAAGCGCTGAATATTCTGTACGGCAAGAAACTCGCCGACCGATGGGTGCAGCTTCCCAATTCCAATCCGATGTTCGGCGGCGACACTCCGCTAAAGTACATGGTCAAAGGCGGCGTCCCTGCGATGCTGCGAATTCGCCAGCTTCTGGATGCCAGGCGGGGTGGGCGGTAAGTGCTTCCGCGCGTTTCCCAGCTTTTGCAGGACGACACTCACCGCCTGATCCCCTCGAAGAATATCGAAGAGAGTGTTCTCAATAGACTCACGGATGACCCTGATGAGCTTGGCACTTTTTTCGAACTGGAAGGCGCAACGAACGAGCGCCTTCAGGGAGAAGCGGGATTATTGCCAGGCATCACTGTCCGAGAATTGGTCTTCGGCCTCTCTTATTCCCACATCGTAAATGCGGCATTCACTCACGCTCACCCACTAGGCAGCCGTTTCAACGACCCCGATCGCGGTGCTTGGTACGCTGCGTTCTCGCTGGAAACGTCGGGCATGGAAGTTGCATTTCACAAGTCTCAGGAGCTGCGGGAGATCAATTGGCAGGAGAAGGAGACATTTCTCTACGTAGACTTTTTGGCGGATTTCCGCGGGGAATTTCACGACATTCGCGAAGATGGCCGGTTTAAGAACTGCCTCGACCGAGACAGTTACGCTGCCTCCCAGAAACTGGCGCGTGAGCTACTGGATGCCGGCGCGGCGGGAATCATCTATCCGAGCGTGCGCCACAAGGGAGGCACTTGTATCGCCTGCTTCCGGCCCGCTCTCGTGAACAATGTTCGGAAGGGCTTTGGCGTATCCGTCACGTTTGACAACGCTTCTGCGTCGCCGTTGATCCGGGCATTGCAATAGAGGCCTACTCACGGGCTTCCCGTGGAACAAGAACACTGAAGCACTGGTGTCGCCCTGCTCAGCTCCAATAAATTCATGTGAACTGCCAACAAAAGGCAGGTTCTCTTGACGCACCGGGTGCATGCTCATGCTCCTCCTGGCCAAATTGGATGAGCGCGGGGCACATCCGGTTCCGCGGAGCACGCCGGGCTTTCGCAGGGAAGTCCGTGACGGCCCAAACGGCACTACTCGATCTGCCCCCGGATCTCGCCGGCAGGGTGCTGGAGGGTGTGGACGTTGACGTACGCGTCGCCGTTCTTGATCTCCTGCACGAGGTCAGCGATGGTTTTGCCCTTCAGCGGACCTTCAAGTCTCCTGGCGGTAATGATGCCTGTGGCCAGTACGCCGGTGAATTTTCCCTTTTCCACTTGGGCGGGCGGATGGGTCGGATAGAGCCAGACCGCGACAGGGCCTTCCTTTCCGGCGGGGCCGATGTGGATATGCGCCATCGAAGGATTCTCGATATCGGCGACGTAGAGATGGTAGGTGAGGCTCTTGCCGGTTTTGCTCAAGGTGAACGTGGCGGTGCCATGCGCCGGAGTGTTAATCGGCGGCGATTGATTTTGGCCGGACAGAGTGGCGCGGAACGTCGTGGCCGCGTTGGCGGCGACGAGAGGGATAAACAGGGGCAAAACAGCTGCAAGGAACACCAATTTGCGTAAAGATCTCATGGCGGTTGCCTCCATTGAGATTAGAAACACCCGGAAGGCGCAGGGATGCACGCCTCCGCGTGAGCGGCGATTTCAAAAGCACCCGCAAGCGCCACGTCGTTACCGGCTAATTTGCCGGTTGCAAACCCGCAACCCATACGGGGTCAACATACTCGTACTTCGATGACCAGTCGCCATTGTCCTCATGCCGGGGTTTGAAATCAAAACCTACAGTAAAGAGGTCGCGGTGCACTTGCCGCAAAACCTGCTCACCGAAACGAGAACGAATCGTGATCTCGAGACGCAGGTCGTTCCGTTGAATCGCAACCGCGTCAACGATCCTAGACCGTTTCTTGAACCACTCATGAGCTCGTCGCTCTCGCTCCTCCAGCGTGCCGCGATACCAGGACTGCTGATATTGCGCAGCCCTTATGCTCGCATCTGTGGGATAAGCCATACGCATCCTCCAGTTGGCAGAATGCTGGCCTGTCGGAAGTGTGTCAAGCGCCACCCCCATCGGGAGCTAGGCTGGTATGTTCGTCCATGCAAAGATGGTCAGCGCAACAATTCCAACGCTAAATGCGGGCCAAGCAATAAACAATCCGCCGACACCCACATTCCCTGCGAGATTTTTGAAGTCGGGCAGCTCTGCCGCTAACAGGATGCCCGTCATAGTCGCAAGGGAGCCAAGAATCGTGAGCAGGAATCCAGCAAGGGACACTAAGAGGGCAGTTCGCAAATGAGGATGGGGAGCAAACTTCTCGACAAATGTTCCGATAAAAACTATTGCGCCTGTTGATAAACCCGTCAAGTATTTGAGGTAATCGCCCCAAACATCAACATGAGTCAGTTTGTCATGTGTTTTTTTCTCGTCGTCACTCATGGCGCCGGATTATAGCCTGAATTAGTGGAGGGCGAATAGAGCCGGGGCCGGAGCAAACGTCACCGGCGCTCCGCGCTGGGCGGCGCGGGCAGTACCAACGAGCTATTGGCCTCGACGATTCCCGCCGATAGAGTGCCGACGTCCGTACGACAGCAAGAAGCAGGAATTCCAAATAACAAACCAGACTCGAACCTGACAAGGAGAATGGAATGAGCCATCGTGTGTGGACGGGAGTGGTGTGTTTTTGCGCAGCAGCGGTGATCGCGCTACTCGTGCCGAGTGGCGCGTCGGCAGTGACGTTGCGGGTGAATTGCAACGCGGGGGAAAAGATTTCCGGAGCTATCGCCACACTTACGGCGCTGGGGCCGCTGGGAACGGCGGGGCCGAATAAGGTGCTGGTCTCGGGAACGTGCCACGAGAACGTGACCATCAACGGGATGGCCAACCTGACGCTGGAAGGCACTCCCAGCGCGACGATCAATGGCAATGCGAACGGGAATGGCGTGGCGCTGTGGGTGACCGAGTCGCAAGATATAACGGTAAACAATTTCACGATCAACGGGTTCGGCGTTTACTGCGCGGCGTCGAGCTGCCTGATGAACAACGACACGGTCCAGAATTCGGGCGGCAACGGCGTGGCGGTGGGCGTTTCGGCCTCGATGATCCTGAACACGAGCACGGTGCAGAACAACGCCGGAGCAGGCGTAGCAATCCGCGTTGGCGGCAACGTCGTCCTAGCCGGCTCCACGGTGCAAGGGAACGCGGGCGGCGGGGTGACGTTGCAGGCCGGCGGGATATTGACGGTCACGCTGCAATCGCAGGGGTTCAATATTACCGGGCCGGCTGCAACGATGATCCAGAACAACGGACAGGACGGAATTCTCGCGGACGTGAACTCGACGCTGCGGATCGAACTGGGAGCCAACATCACCGGAAACGCGCGGGATGGGATTCGCTTGGAAGGAGGGTCGAAGGCCATTCTATCCAACGTGACCCTCAGCGGAAACACGGGGCACGGACTGCGCATCGGCGACCTTTCCTTCGCGGAATTCGCGGGCCAGAACACGATTTCCGGAAACAACCTGGGAACGGGGACGCCGCTCGATGTGGTGTGCGATCCACAATATTCGGCGACACGAGGAATCGGGACGCTGAGCGGGACGGCGACGAACTGCCCGGCGGAGCCGCCGATGAATCCATGACTTGGTGAAGGCCGTGAGGCGGGCGGGCAGCCGCCCGCCCGCCAAAGAAACGCTGCGCGGAAAGGAGAGTCTAAGGATTACGTAAGAGGCTCTTGATTGTGCCAGCGAGTGTCGCTTGAGCCCGTAAGGAGACTGTTCAATTTGCGATTCGATGATGTTTTGTTTGCATCCCAGCGATTCATGCCGAGGCATGCTATCGAATCAGGGCCAACGCGCCGGTTTCGACAAAGCGCGTGATAATCGTGTCAGGCAACGATAATTAGCGAATATCGCGTTCACCCGAGAAGACTATCCGCGAAATACCTGATTGACGCTCCCGGACGCTGAGAATTAAATTTGAGTTCTAGTAGAACTGTGCTGCCCTCCTCCCCCCTCCCAGGTGGCGCAAATATTCGTTGGAGTCGTTGCCATGGCGCCAAATCTTCGCTCACTGGGCGGCCGGAGGGAAAAGCGGAACTCTGCCAAGGTCAAACTGCAAATTCGCAAACCCCAAGAGCCGCCGTCTACGAGAACGCCCTAGACATTGCTTGAGCGACCCATGAATAGCCATCCCAGCCCGCTTAAAATCATCGCCGCGCGGAGGGCCTAGTTTATGCGATCAGGTGGACGAATTGAGAAAAGAGCCAGGGTCAAGGTACCGGTTCACATCGTGCCCGTGGAAAACGCATTCATTGTCGAAACCACGACGACGGTCAACATTAGTCGACACGGTGCTCGCCTACTCACGAGTCGGTGCTGGCGCCCAGGAGAGCAGCTGGCCCTTAGTTCGTCGTCAGGCGACATTCAACGGCTATGTCGAGTGATCTACTGCTGTCCACTAGCTGAAGCGCAGTTTTGCGTTGGTTTAGAATTTGATGAGAGTGCCAAGAGCCGAGAAGGTCCGCAGGACAGCCAAATTGCCGGCTGACTCAACTTGAAACCCCTCAATCTAAGGAATGCGAAACGCGCACCGGAAAGAACGGCAGAAGAAATCTCACTAATTGATGCGTAGTGTAGGGCAATGACTGAACGTTCTGGGACTTAGCGGTTCGGGGCGCGTCAGCATTTCGGCACACCCGGGTAGCGGGCGATAATCCCTGTTACCAACATTTGTCCAGAAGCAAACCAGTTTCCGACTAGCGCGTACTACGACGGAAGCTCAAGAGTTTCCGAATTCCTGCCGATAGCCCTCGGTTTCTTTCTTGATTGTAGCAAGCAGACGCAAGTAAGGTCCGTATTTGTGCATGGATTGAAAATGAGGATCGTCCCGAAATACCGGATATCTCTAACAACGTCGGCTCTGTCAAACGTTATTTGAGCGCACTTCGCCATTCACTTCGAAGAATGCCTTCGTTCGTCTTGTTCTTTGGCCCAGCGTCGATGACCACGGCTCGTCCGTAATCTTTCGGTCGGCTTCGGTCCGACCCAAACATCTCTTCGATCAAAACTTCGACCACGATTACTTCTTCGAACTCCCTGAAGGGAGCGGGATGCCCAATCAATTGGACGGCGCTCTACTGCACACCATGTCCGGTACCGAGCTGTCCCACGTACGAACCGAACTCCAACGACGGCGAATACACACAACCATTCCGCCACATCCAGTACAAGCGAACCCCCAGCTTCCGCCCCATCGCGACTTTGGCAATGCTCTTGTGCCGACGCATGGCCAGGTGCATATAGCGGCGTCTCCACTCCGGGCTGATGCGCACCGCCGCCTGGGCTGCTTCCACCAGCAAGAAGCGCAGCAACGAATTTCCCTGCTTGCTGATGTGCCCTAGCCGTTGCTTGCCAGCACTGGAATCCTCGCTCGGAATCATCCCCACATACGTGCCGACCTGCTTGCCACAATGAAACCGCGCGGGAGTCCCGATGATCAGCACGTAAGCGAGTGCTGTGAGCGGGCCCACACCGGGATGGGTCATCAGTCGCAGTGCTTCGGGTCGCTTCTTAGCTTCCCGCTCGACGGCCGCGGTTAACTCCTCAATCGTCGGATTCAGGCGGTCCAGCAACTCCAGCAACTCTTGCCGGCGCCGACTCGCCCAGGGGGCCAACGCGAGCTTTTCCAGTTGTGCTCGCCCCGGTTCGCTGAACAGTTTTTTCTTCCAGCGATAGCCCTCGTTCATGGCCAACGCCTGCAACTGATTCATGATCCGCGTGCGCATCTGCACCAACCGATGCCGGTGCCAAAGCAGTTGCCGCAGATCCCGGTTCTCGGGACTCGGGATCCAGATCTGCGGGAAGGTACCTTCCCGCATCAGCCGGAGTAAGAGTCGAGCATCTTCGCGGTCAAACTTCTGCTTCTTCACTCGCTTGGCCTTGATCTCCGCTGGATCCCCGATCCACAGCTCGAAACCTAACTCGGCCAGCAATCGCTCGAACCAGCGTGAATAACCAGTAGCCTCCATTCCTACCCGCACGCCGATTCCTCGCTGCTTCAGTTCTCGATAGAACTTCTCTGCTTGTCCATCACTGTGGTTCAGTTCCTGTTCACCGCACTCACCGGTCTCCGCTACAAAAAACGCAATCGTCTGAAAGCTCGGGTGATAATCTACGCCTATAATCACCATGTTCGGCTCCTTCCTCCCGAGCCTCTGGTCTTCGACAAACCACAGTCTACTCGGGTCTAAGGAGCCGACGTTGTTATGCAATCAATTTGGCAGACCGGTTTTCGCTGCACGCGAGAGCAGACGGACCGCGAGTTCCGGTTTACCGAGGGTTGCGTAGGCCGCCGCCGCCGTATGCCACATGTGATGGGTGTGCAGGACGGACTTCCCGACCTTAAGAGCTTTCTCGACGAACTGTTCGGCTCGGCGAAAATTGCCCCGTTTCGCCCAGAGTAGGCCTTCCCAACTGGTAAGCAATGCGTCACCCGGGAAGAAATGCTGCGCGGTCTTGATCATCTCCACAGCCGGCTCCGGGTTCGATCCATAGAGCGGGACACTCGGAGAAAAAAGGTTTGCCCACAAACTCGCCGGGTCTAACGTGATGGCGCGCTTGAAGTATTGCTCGGCCTCCTCGTATTTCCCCTGAAACGTTCTTACTTGCCCCAGGAATGTGAGGACGAATCCGTCATCAGGGTGAGCAGCGAGCGCGGTTTGCAATCCCTCGACGGCCTCATCGAGCATCCCTACGTGCTGAAAGATGAGACACTGCCAAACGAGAGCAGGATGATAGCCGGGACTCCGCCGCAGAGATTCCCGGAGAGCCAGCAGCGCCTGACGGTTCTTGTATCCCTTGAGCGGCGTCCAGAGAACGCGGCCATGCGCGCAATGGGCCTGCGCATTGGTGGGATCCAATGCCAGCGCCCGCCGCATCGCAAGTTCACCTTTCTTATACCACTTCGGTATGGGGTCAAAAGTTCCGGCCATGAA
Organism: uncultured Acidobacteriota bacterium; assembly: GCA_963811805.1. Lineage (GTDB taxonomy): Bacteria > Acidobacteriota > Terriglobia > Acidiferrales > UBA7541 > DAHUXN01. The sequence goes on from CAWESU010000001.1 coordinate 1,146,885, forward strand.
TACGCACGCACCTGCCAGCCGCGCCCATGCTTCGGCAAAGTGGGGATCGAGTTTCGTGGCGTCATCCAGCATTTCAATGCCAGTTCGCGTGTCCCATCTGTTAACGCGAGAAAGTCGTTCGACAGCGCGCAGGAATAATTCGTAGGCCCTCGGGTTTTTCGTTGGAGGTTCAAGCGACGATTCGGGCGAACCAGATGCCTTAAGCCCAAGGGCGCGAGCAAGTGCTTCTGCGACTTTATCCTGCAATTCGAACAGCGCTGCGATCTCCGAATCGTACTTGCCCGTAAGCAGTGTTGTTCCATCCGCCGCGTTCCAGGCTTGGACATGGACGCGCAGTCGCGAGCCGGATTTCTGAATGCTGCCGTCCACAACGATGTGGACATTCATCTCGCGCGCCGCCAGCAGTGGATCCACCGCCTGCTTCTCATAGCGCCGCACCGTGTTGATCGGCCGAACCAGCACCTCGCCGCTGCCTCCCACATGATTAATAACGGCGTCCGCCAGGGCGACACCCAGGTACTCATCTTCCGGATTCGGCGTGAGAAGTTTGAACGGCAGCACGGCGACCGAGCGTTTTCCGAGCACCGCGGCGGGAAGCAGAGCGCCCAATTCCAGATCGCGCTGAAGATTGGCGAGGTCCACTTGCAACTCGCGCGCCGTTTGGTAGCGCGAGCCAAGGTTTTTTTCGAGTAGTTTCTGGACGATTCGGGCAAGTTCCTGCGGCACGATATTCTCCGCATCGCCTAACCGGGGCGCAGGCTCGTGAAGGATCTGGGAGACCAGAGCCGTAATCGTTGGCCCGACAAAAGGGCGCTGCCCGGTCAAGATCTCGAACAAGACCACGCCTAAGGAATATAGATCTGAGCGCGTGTCGCCCGGCTCGCCTCTCAGAATTTCCGGAGGCATGTACGCTACCGTTCCGGCGATCATTGCGCGGGGAGTTTCACCAAGATCATGCACGGAGCGGGTGACGGTGGCAGTCTCGGCCGCTATCTGGCGCGCGATCCCAAAGTCGAACAGCTTTGGAACACCCGCTGCTTGCACCACGATGTTTTCGGGTTTGATATCACCGTGAACGACCCCGTGAGAATGCGCTGCATCAAGGGCCTCTGCGATTTGCGCCCCCAGCCGTGTAAGCGCGAGAGCTTCCATCGGGCCGGTTGAGGACAGGCGGTCTCGAAGCGTTTGGCCTTGCACCAACTCCATTACGATAAAAAGATGCTCAGCCGTCTCGCCGACATCATAGATCGTTGTTATTCCAGGATGATTCAGTGCAGAAGCAGCGCGCGCCTCCACGAGAATGCGGGCGCGGCGCTCGGACTGCTTCACCACATCTTCGCGCATCAGTTTCAGGGCCACGTCGCGATTCAGCAATTGATCGTGAGCGCGATACACCACGCCCATGCCGCCACGGCCTAGCTCGGAGGTTATCAGGTAGTGCGAGAGGATCTGGCCAATCATGAGGCAAGTTCCGCTGGGGCGAGCCTACGCAGCCGTGCTCGGATTGTCAATCGCGACACCCTTTCGCGTTCTCAGGGTCACTCGGCAGTTCACAAATTCCCAAATGTGAGAACGAGGGTTGGGCAGTCTACTGGGTGCCATCCAGTAAGAGTCAATGCTTGTCGCTCACCGTTAAGCGTTGAAGAAATCGCCTTCTCACCACCTATTTCCTGTGTGTCAAGAGCCTATTGAATCTAGGAGCGCTACGCTCGCAGTTCGAGCAATGCAAGCGTCACAGCGGAGTCTCATAATGAACGGAATAAGAATCCTTTCGGAGTTTCCGAAGAGTTTACCCCCAAGGGGTGAATCCGATCCGTATCCGTTAGCGATGCGACGTCCTGTAACCGAAGAGTTTTTGGCATTCTTGTCGGAGAAAACCGCCAATGACGGGGATGGGGTGATTGCCCTTCTCGAAGACGAGCCCGCACGGGATGAGACAAGCCCGCCACTTGTATTCTTCCGTGCCGCATTTGCGGCCATATGCAGCGATGTCCTTTTGTGAAACGCCGTACACGACCGCGCCAATTCTGGACCACACGCACGCGCCGGCGCACATAGCACAGGGTTCGTGCGTGGAGTAAAGGACAAAGTCGGGCAGGTAGCGGCCATAGCCGCTTGATACATACTTGAGAGTTTCCAACTCTACGTGTTTGATGCTTGATCCCGAGGTTTTTACTCGGTTGCCAGCGCTGGCAATGACCACTTCGCGTCTGCCCAGAAAACGCGTGATGACTGCGCCAATGGGATAGTCGCCTCGGTCACCGGCGCGTTTGGCCTCCGAAATAGCCAGTTCCATGAACTTCTTGCGCGGTCTGTAGGAAGCCGGGATCACTCGAATTGATTATATCCGTTCGTCGGGAGTGTTTCTCGGGATAGCCGCATATGCCGGGTATCGCCCAACACCTTTCTCGGCAAGGTAGAATCGCCCTTGTGGAGAGCCGGCTAACTCAAAGATTGCCGGGGACAAACTTCGTTTCGAATCAAAGCCAAGACGTTACACGAGAGATATCGTTGGTGGAAATGTTGGGGTAAGCGTCTAATCGGCCAAGTGACCATCGACGTCAGAATGAGGAGCCGAGAAATGCTGACATAACTTCCTGTTTGTCGACCATCCGCCCGTGATGTGGGGCGAGGCGTTTCTACACTACTTTCTCCTTGACAGCACGGGAATGCAGGTTTAGTTTCATAAGCAGATTAGGATACTCGGATGCGCGGACACGCACAGATCCTCCCCGGCACTCTCGATTTGCTGATTCTGAAAGCGGTGTCTCTGGGCCCGCTCTACGGCTACGGCATTCTGCTGCGCATCGAACAGATTTCCCAGGGAGCGCTGTTGATCGAACAGGGCGCGCTGTACCCCGCTCTGTTTCGACTGGTGCGGCAGGGATTGTTGAAGGCTCACTGGGACACGTCGGAGAACAACCGACGGACCAAGTTCTACGAGCTGACAACCGCCGGGCGGAAACGTTTGCGCCAGGAGGAGGACGGCTGGAACCGCCTGGTCACGGCAATTGCCTCAGCGCTTAAGGCACAGCCGGAGGAGACGTGAGAATTCTTGCCTCGGTCCGTTCGGTGGTTTCGACACTGTTTCATCGGTCTCGGGTGGACAAGGAGATGGACGAGGAACTGCGCGCGCACATCGAGGATCGCGCCAATGATCTCGAGCGTTCCGGCGTCCCGCGTGCAGAGGCCGAACGCCGTGCTCGAATTGAGTTCGGCGGCTATCAGAAATATAAGGAAGAAATTCGCGAAGCCCAGGGCGTGCATTTCCTTGAAACCTTGATTCAAGACTTGCACTTCGATTTGCGCATGCTGCGCAAGTCCCCCGGCTTCACCGCCGTCGCCATTCTCACTCTCGCCCTCGGCATCGGCGCAAACACAGCGATCTTCAGCCTGATCAATGCGGTGCTGCTCCAGCCGTTGCCGGAGATCGCAAGTCCTGGCCAGTTAGTTTCTCTGTTTCGGATGCAGAAGAACGATCCATTCGGCGTGAGTGGATATCCGGATTACGTCGATTATCGCGACCGCAACCACTCGTTTTCCGGTCTGGCAGCACATGCCGCAACGTGGATGAACGTCGGCACCGGCGCGCCCGAGCGAATTATCGGCGATATCGTGACAGGAAATTATTTTCCTGTCCTGGGTGTTCAGCCGGCCTTGGGCCGCTTGATCGTCCCTGATGACGACACGAAGCGTGACGCGAATCCCGTTGCCGTGCTGAGCTATTCGCTGTGGGAGCGTAAATTCGGCGCAAGTCGCTCCATCGTGGGAAGCAAAATCGTTTTGAACGGATACCCATTCACTGTGATTGGCGTCGCGCCACGGAGGTTTATTGGCGTGCTGGCGGCTTTAAAGACTGACGTGTGGGTGCCAATGAGCATGTTGGACGAGGGAATGCCGTCTTCGCGAGGCCAGCACTATTTTGAAGAACGCGCGTGGGGATGGATGGGCATTTTCGGCAGGCTGAAGCCGGGTGTGTCGTTTGAGCAAGCTCAAACGGATATGCGCGTTGTCGCTCAGCAGCTAGCGCTCGCTTACCCAATTACCAATACAGGACATTCAGTCGCGCTGGGGCGTGGCGTGGGTATTGAGCCTGACGACCGGGCTAACCTCACTGGTTTTCTTGGCTTGCTCTTTGCCGCTGTCGGATTGCTGCTGGCAATTGCCTGCGCCAACATTACCGGTTTGCTTTTGGTTCGGGCGACCGGGCGACGACGAGAAATTTCCGTCCGCTTGGCGCTCGGCGCAACGCGAAGGCGGCTCATTCAGCAGCTTGTCACGGAAGGCCTATTCCTATCGTTTGCGTCTGGCGCTCTCGGATTGATTCTCGCTCCGTGGATCATCAGGATTTCCATTCATTACGCGCAGCCCACTTCCGTCGTTAGAGATTCCAACACAACTCCCGATGCGCGTGTCCTCGCGTTCACGCTGCTTGTTTCGATTCTCGCCGGTGTCGCGTTTACGGTGCTTCCCGCCTTGCGCTCTTCTTCGCCAGATATCTTGCCGTCGCTGAAAGAAGGAGCGCCCACTAGCTCGCGGAGCCAAACTCTTTTGCAACGCCTGCTCGCAGTTGCGCAAGTCGGGGCATCCTTCGTTCTCCTGATCGCCGCTGGCCTGCTCTTCCATCGGATGCATAAGATTCTCAACGCGGATCCAGGCTTCGACACGAAAAATGTCTTTATAGCCTCGATCAACCTGACGATGCAGGGCTATCAAAAGGGAAACGATGGCCCGGCCAACGCGTTTCGAATACAAGATGGCGAGACGGTCAATGGCAAACGCGGAGAATTGTTCTACCACGAGCTTCTTGATCGACTGGGGCGCCTGCCTAAGGTGTCTTCCGCCAGCCTCTCAACATCAATCCCGCCAAATCCGTGGCCGGGTGGCACTCTCGTCTTCCATCCCGGAGAGGAACCGCCGCAAGATGTTCTAAGAGGCCAAGCGTCCCAACGAGGGCTCCACGTGAATATCGTCAACGTTTCACCGCACTATTTTCAGACGCTGGGCATCCCGCTGATGCAAGGGCGCGACTTCGACTTGAGAGATGACGAAACTACACCGGGCAAGGCGATCGTAAGCCGCAATTTGGCAGAGCGTATGTGGCCCGGCGAGGATGCCATCGGTAAACGCATCTCGTGGCCCACTCTCGAAGGGCCGCCGCGGCAGCCGCTCGAGATTGTGGGCGTTGCCGCGGATTGCAAGTATCTATCGCTGACCGAGCCGGCTCCGCTGATCATGTACGTTCCTTTATTCCAAAATTATTCTGGACACGCGACCATCGCCCTGCATACCGCTTTGCCTACAGGTGCCGCGTTAGCAGAACTCCGTCATGCTCTCGCCGATCTCGACAAGACGCTCCCCCTATTTGAGGCCAAGACGATCCAGGAGCAGGTAGCATTCTCCGTCTGGCAGCAAGAAATGGCGAGCAGCCTTATTGGTGCGTTCGGTTTGCTGGCAGTATTCCTGGCTGCTCTAGGTCTGTACGGCGTGATTGCTCACTCCGTGTCGCAGCGAACCCATGAGATGGGGATCCGCATGGCGCTGGGTGCGCAACGGGGACAGGTGCTGCGCATGATCATACGTGAGGGAATGTTGCTGACTTTGACGGGACTGGTGACTGGAATTTTTGCGTCGATTGCTCTGGCGCGATTTCTCGGAAGCTTGCTTTTTGAAATCAACGCAAGCGACCCCGCGACATTTCTTGCCGTCGCCGCTCTGTTCGCTGCTGTCGCCTTTGCCGCCTGCTACATCCCTGCCCGCCGCGCGATGCGTGTTGATCCGATGGTAGCTTTGCGCTGGGAGTAGTCTTTCTTCGCCGGGATTACACGGTGCTCCCCTTTCCCGCGGATCGGCGCCCCAAGCCTAAGCCATGGGCAACGCGCTGCCGCTCGGTCCCCACATTTTCTTCGCCTTGACACCTAATCACGCTAGGCGTATAGGTCGAGATGCTAGGGGTCAAGACAACCAATGCCAGAAGACAAACCGGAATTCCTCAAGGGCACCCTCGACCTGCTGATCCTGAAGGTCGTGGCCCTCGGCCCGATTCACGGCTACGCCGTCTCGCAGCGCATCCAGCAAATCTCCAAGGATTACTTTCAGGTGCAGCAGGGCTCGCTCTATCCCGCGCTGCACCGTTTGGAGAATCGCGGGTGGCTCGGCGCCGAATGGAAGGCCACGGACACGGGCCGGGAGGCGAAGTTTTACTCCCTGACCAAGAAGGGACGCAAGCACCTGGAGGCGGGAATGGCCAGTTGGGATCGGATGGCGAGTGCGGTGGCGCTCATTCTGCGCACTGCCGAGTAGGAGGCTGTGATGCACTGGATTAGCCGATTCCTTCATCGCCGCAAGCAAGACGCGCGGCTCGACTCCGAGCTGCGCTTCCACGTCGAGCGGCAAACCGCTGAAAACATCAGCGCCGGCATGTCTCCCGACGAAGCCCGCCGCCGCGCTCTCGCCAAATTCGGCGGGCTTGAATACATCAAAGAAGAAACTCGCGATGCCCGCAGCACTCACTTCATCGAAGCCCTGCTGCAGGATGTTCACTACGCGTTGCGCGTGCTGCGCAAATCCCCCGCCTTCACCGCCGTCGCCATTCTCACTCTCGCCCTCGGCATCGGTGCTAATACTGCCATCTTCACACTCGTGCACGCGGTGATGCTGCAATCCTTGCCGGTGAAAAATCCGAGCCAACTGTACCGGCTCGGAGACGACGCAGGCGATTGCTGCGACATCACCGGCACGCAGGGCGATTTCTCGATTTTCTCGACGGTGCTGTACAAACAGCTTCGCGACAATACGCCTGAATTTTCCGAGCTCGCCGCCTTCCAGCCGCAGCCCGGCAGCGTCATCCTTCGGCGCAGCAGCAGCGTCGGCGGCCGCTCAGCTGTTCAAGAGTTCGTTTCGGGGAATTATTTTCGCACCTTTAGCGTCTCAGCGAGCTCGGGACGCATGCTGACGCCGGCCGACGATCAGCTGGGAGCGACGCCTGTTGCGGTGATGAGTTACCACGCTTGGCGTGTATTCTACGCTAGCGACCCGTCGGTCGTGGGTTCGTCATTCCTGGTCGACACGATTCCGTTCACAGTGGTGGGCGTAGCGCCGCCGGGCTTTTACGGCGATACGTTGCGAAGCGATCCACCGGACTTGTGGGTGCCCATCTCTGCGGAAGGGCTCGAACACCACGGGGGCAGTTCGATTTCGAATTTTCCGAGTAACAATTGGCTGTTCGCGATTGGCCGGCTGAAACCGGGCGGACAGCCGAGTGAAGTTCAGGCGCATGTTACGGCGGAAGTGCAGCAATGGCTGTCCGCGCAGAGTTTTCTGAGCGCGGAGGATCGCCGCGACATTCCGAAACAGCGCGTCGTGGTGGTCTCCGCGCGGGGCGGCGTGACGGCGTTAGAGCAGAGTTATGGCGATGGAGTGCTTTTGCTAGTGATTGTCTCGGGCTTCATCCTGCTGATCGCGTGCGCGAATGTGGCCAGTCTATTGCTAGCCAAGGCCACGGCAACTCGGTTGCAGACGGCCGTGCGCATTGCGCTGGGAGCCACACGCGGGCGTTTGATCCGCCAAATGATTACCGAAGGAATCGTGCTGGCGCTCCTGGGCGGTGCGGCGGCGCTGCTGATCGCTTATAACGGAAGCAGCGCACTCTTGCTCGTAGCGTTCCGCGGCGCGACCTACATTCCCATTGGTGCGCGTCCGTCGCTGTCGATCTTCGGTTTTGCGCTGGCGCTTTCCGTGCTGACTGGAGTGATTTTTGCCACTGCGCCAGCGTGGATGGCGTCGCAGGCAAATCCGAACGAAGCTCTGCGGAGCGCGCGTACGACGCGGGACCGTTCGCCGCTGGTGCGGAAGTCGCTTGTGATTCTGCAGGCGGCGCTTTCGCTGACACTGCTCGCCGAGGCGGGGCTGCTGACGGAAACACTGGCTCACTTGGAGCATCAGCATTTCGGCTTTGAAACGCAAGGACGGCTGATTCTTCGCGTGAACCCGATTCTGGCGGGATACACGCCAGAGCGCCTGCCGGGACTTTACGAGCAAATCGAGGAGCGCTTCGGCGCAGTTCCTGGGGTCCTTAGCGCCAGCTATTCTCTATATAGCCCGATGCGCGGAAGCAACTGGAACGAGGAGATCAGCGTGGAAGGGAATCCCGAGCCCGACGCGGGGCAGGAGCAAGCGCCATCGTGGCTGCGTGTGGGGCCGCATTACTTCGAGACGATTGGTACGCATCTGCTTCGAGGCCGCGCGATCGACGAGCGCAATACCGCAAACTCGCGGCACGTTGCCGTGGTCAACCAAACATTCGCGCGAGAGTTTTTCCCACACAAAGACGCGCTTGGCAAAACCTTCGGCATCGGCGACGCCACGCACAGCAACGATTTTCAGGTTGTCGGCATTGTCGAAGATGCGAAATACCAGGATCCGCGAGTCCCGGCCTACGCCACGTTTTTCCTGCCCTATTTTCAATCCGGTGCGGAAAAAGGGCAGGAGCAGATTCAGGAGAATACCCGCTCGAACTACATCGGCGACATTGAACTGCACGTAGCGGGCGATCCCAAGAAGATGGAGTCCGCCGCGCGGGAGACGCTGGCGGGCATCGATCCTAATCTTGTTCCAACGCAAGTACTGACGCTTGGCGAGCAGGTCAGCCGCAACTTCAATAAAGAACGGCTGGTCGGCCGGCTCACTGCGCTTTATGGTGCGCTAGCGCTGATTCTTGCCTCCATCGGACTATATGGCGTGATTTCTTTTCTTGTTGTTCGACGGACCAATGAGATCAGTTTGCGCATGGCCCTGGGCGCGCAGCCGCGCGATATCTTCCGTGTGGTGATCCGCGAAGGAGCAATGCTGGCGCTGGCCGGCGTGGGCATCGGGCTCGCTCTTGCATTTGGGCTGGCGCGTCTGATGGGTAGTTTGCTTTTTGGCGTTTCTGCTGCTGACCCGTGGATTTTCGGCGGAGCGGCGATCGCGCTTGCCGCTGCGGCGCTGGCTGCGTGTCTGATCCCCGCCCGCCGTGCCATGCGCGTCGATCCCATGGTCGCTTTGCGTTACGAATAGGTTTTGAGTGGTTGCTCCCGATCGATCCGGCATCAATTGGACGGTTAGGCTTGCCGGACACTCGGTGCAAACTTCCGGTAACCCCCGTCACTCGGGCAACCTCGGTGTGCCTTCACCGGCCTCTCTAGCTTAACCGGCAGCGAAGCGTGTTCTGTTGTGGGGGTCATTTGGTCCGCGCATTCAATGCACATCGTTCCGAAGGAGAATGCTGTTCGGAGAAGTGGTCGCGAAAGCGAGAACAAGCGCGAAATAAAATAAAAGTTGACATGACGGCGTTGTGGTGCTAGAAAACTAGCATGTGCTAGGAAACTAGCACCACGGAGGCTCGCACTTGGCTCATCGCCCTTCTCTTTCCCGCCGGGAACGCCAGATCATGGACGCGCTCTATAAACTCGAGCGCGCAAGCGTCTCACAGCTTCTGGAAGCCCTGCCCGGAAAACGCAACTACTCTACGGTCCGCGCGCAGCTTCGCGTCCTGGAAGAAAAAGGCCACGTCCGCCACACGGAGCAGGGATTGCAGTACGTGTACTCGCCGGTCGTTCCGCGCAACGTAGCGCGGTGCTCGGCCCTTCGCGACTTGGTCGACACGTTCTTCGAAGGCTCCGCCGAGAGCGTGGTTGCCGCGCTGATGGGCGGTGAAGCGGCTCGCCTGTCTCCACAGGAAATCGACCGCATTGCCCGCATCGTTGAGGAAAGCCGAAAGGAGAAACAGAAATGAGTCTGCCCACAAATGTCCAATCTGCAGCTGCCTTTCTCCTGGAAAATTCGGTGAAGGCGGCGCTGCTGTTCGCTGCGGCGTGGGCCGCTGCATTTGTTCTGCGCAGGCACTCGGCAGCGCTGCGGCATCAGTTGTGGGTTACTGCCCTTGTCGGTTCTCTTGCACTGCCCGTCGTCGCTCCCATTCTTCCTACGTGGCACTCGCGGGCGCTCAGTGTGGCGGTCGAGCAGCTAACTGGAGCCGGTCCGTCGACAGAAGGCGCATCTTCAGGTCCCACATTGATCGTAAACGCCGTTCCGATGACGGACCAGGCTGTGATCTGGTCAGGTGTGTTGTTGCTGGTCTGGGTTGTGGGAACTGTGCTGGCGTTCACGCGGTTTGGAGCTGGATTCGCGCACATGGCTCGCGTTCGCTCCCATTCGAAGCGGCTGGCGGACGAACGCTCGATTCGCGACGTGACGCAGATTGCTCGCGCATTCCGAATCTTGCGAGAGGTTCATTTATTCGAATCGGCCGATCCTGCGGCAATGCCGCTTGCGTGGGGGCCGCTGCGTCCCAAGGTTCTTCTTCCCCGTTCGGCGCGAGAATGGCCTGACGATCGCCGCCACGTCGTTCTCTGCCACGAACTGGCGCACATTGCGCGCCACGACTGCGCCGCGCAAATCTTGGGCGAACTGGCCCGCGCGATATATTGGTTCAACCCGCTCGCCTGGCTTGCCGTTTACCGCTTGCGTCGCGAGAGCGAATACGCTTGCGACGATTCCGTTTTGAACGCGGGTATCGAGGCGCAGGATTACGCCGATGATCTGCTCGCTCTAGCCCGCACGCTGGATAAGCAAAGCAGCAGCTGGCTGCCGGCGCTGGCCATGGCGCGTTCCGCTTGTTTTGAAAGGAGAATTACTGCAATGCTGAATCCAATCGCTGACCGTCGTGCATCTTCGTCAAGATCCAGAGTGATCGTTTCGCTCGGCGCGCTGCTCTTGCTGCTTCCGCTCGCGGCAGTTCGGCTGTCTGCGCAGAACACAGCGACATTCTCCGGCACTGTGTACGGTCCGGATGGCGCAATGGCTTCCGACGCCACGGTTATCCTCATCGACGTCCCGCGGAACATACGAAATATGACCGCGTCCGGCGGGGATGGCCGGTTCGAAATAACCGGGTTACCCGCCAGTGAATACGAGCTGCAGGTGATGAAACTCGGCTGCGAGACGTACGACGTGCCGAACATTAGGATACAACCCGGCGAAACTCGTTCGTTCAACGTGAATCTCGAATCAGGCACACCGCGAGAAATACCAGCGCTGCCAAAGGCAATCCGCATCGCTGGAAACGTGCAGCAAAACCGACTGTTTACGACCGTGCAGCCGAAGTATCCAGCAGCCGCAAAAAGTCAGGGAATTCAGGGTACGGTCGTGCTGCGCGCGCTGATCGCAAAAGATGGCTTGATCGAATCGCTCGTGGTGAGTAATCAGGCCGATCCGTTGCTCGCGCGCTCGGCTGTTGAAGCCGTGAGCCACTGGCGCTATCGTCCGACGTTGCTCAACGGCGAGCCCATCGCGGTGGATACGGAAATAACGGTCGCGTATTAGCGCGGTCGTGAGCGAGTAGATCAGGAAGCGCTACTAGTACACCCGAGCCTCCCACTTCTTCGCTTGGGTTGGTTGCGAGTGGTTGCCGATCCCCACCGAACTCCTGTGTCGACTTACCGGACATTCCCCCGCAAAAAGGAATCACCGTTCGCGCGGGGCTTCTGACGATCCATGACGCGGCTCAGTACGTCGCCGAAATAATTCAATTCGAAAAGGCACGATGGGCGCGTTCGGTACGTTGCAGGCCTGCGCAACCAAAGTTGCTTCTCTTTCAATCACTCCGTCCTTGAAGGAAATCCGATATTTTGTGCGGTGTTCCCCGCGGGTCTGATCTGCTTTGGCTCATTCCTTGCTGACGTCGACGTAATAGAGATCCGTGGCAACTTCGAACTGATCTTTTGACAACGGGGTCTTCATCGTTTGCCATTCCGTTGTGGGGTGAATGACCTGCCAGCGCTCTTCGGGTTCGGCGGATGAACCGACGCGAACGGGCATCGCGAAATCGGGCTCGTCCACTTTCCAGTGGTACGCCACCGTGCCGTCCGCGTCGTTGAACTTCAGTTCCAGCAGCGGTATCGCCGTGTGGCGAAGATACTGGTTAAAGACCGGCGTTAGGTTCATTCCTGTGTGCTGATGGAAGTAGCTGACAACGTCTTCGGTCATGATGGAGTGATACTTGAAGTGCTGGTAGAAATCATGCAGCAACCCGAACCAGCGCGGATCGTTATTGACGATGCTGCGGAGCGTGTTAATGAAAAGCGCGCCCTTGAAATATTGGTCTTCGGGCGGATCGTAGAGAACGCCGCGCTCACCCACGATCGGACGTTGGTCGCGGATTTTCGATTTGTAGCCGTTCAGATATTGGAGTGCCGCCTCATGGCCCCACCGGTATTCCACGTAGAGCGACTCCAGATAAGTAGCCCACGCTTCGTGAATCCACATATCCGAAACATCGGCGGCGTTGATGCTGTTGCCGAACCACTCGTGCGCGCTTTCGTGGATGATGATGAAGTCGAATTTCGGGCTGATGCCGACGCCGGTCCAGTCGCGTCCCAGATAGCCGTTGGTGAAGTGATTGCCGTAGGTGACGGCGCTCTGATGCTCCATGCCAGAATAGGGCACTTCGATGAGTTTGTAGCCGTCCTTCTGGAAGGGATACTCGCCGAAATAATGTTGGAAGGCATCCAGCATACCTTTGGCCTGAGCAAACTGCGTTTTTGCTTTATCGAGGTCTTCAGGTAGCACATAGAAATCGAGTGGAAGGCTGCCGAGCCGGTCGGAAAAGTGGACGTAGTTGCCGACATTGAGCGACACATCGTAGTTGTTGATGGGATAGTGAACGAACCAGTCCCAGCGGGTGTAGCCGTCGCCCAGGTCGGTCTTGCCCATGAATCTTCCATTGGAGACATCAACGAGGCCATTGGGAATGGCTACGCTGATTTCCATGCTCTGCACGCGGTCGCGCCATTGTTCCTTATTGGGCCACCAGATGCTGGCGCCGATGCCTTCGCAGGCGGTGTAAATCCAGGGGTGGCCGGAAGGGTCTTCGCCGAAGGTGAAGCCGCCGAAGCGCCCGGTGCTCACCGGGTGGCCGGAGTAGTAAAAATCGATGGAGTACGTCTTGCCGGCGCGAAGCGTTTGTGGAAAGTCGATGAAGACGGCGCCGAATTGGCGTTCGTATTTCAGCCTGGCCATGCCGAGCAGAATTTTGTCGATGTTGAGGTTCGGAGTCAGGTCCAACTGGATGCGATTGCCGTCCTGCAGCATCTTGAAGCGAACTGTGTTCTTGCCGCTGAGGAGCTTTTTCTGCGGATCGACGCGGATGTCCAGATGATAGAAGAGCAGATGATTGTTTGCCCGGTAGGGGCCGTATCCACCTCGCAAAATCTGGGCCGGCGTGGGAGGCGCGCCTGGCTGTCTCCGCTCATAAGAGGATGCTTGTTGCTGCTGCGCGCTCTGCGCGAGCAGCGGCGAGGCGCCGCAGGCCAGCAAAAGAATGACGCCAAGAAAGTTCCTGTGGAACACCGATTTCGACATGATCCTGCCTCTTCGCAATTCTATACTTATGCGGGAACGCCTGAGGCGGCGCGAGTATACCATCGCCAGAAAAACGCGCCGCGATAGTATTTCGCGGCTCTAGCAGCTTGTTGAAGAATTTAGCTTTTCAAGCGTTCCGTCATGATTTTGTGAGTCATCGAGTTATCGCCGGGCTGTGAAGGGCTGCTGTGGATGTTTCTTCTTGGCTCAGCGCGCCCGAAGCGAAGCTCCGTTTCATGTTCTGGCCATCAGATTTCGCAATCGGCACAAGTTGTAGGCAGCTGCGGTGAAGGTGAACAGCCACCCGACCTTGTCGATCCCTCTCAACTTCACTTTCTTGAGTCCCCCCACCATCTTCATCCATCCGAACACTTGCTCGACTCGTTTGCGCTTCCGCTGACTGATTTCATATCCCTCATGACGTGTGGTCCGCTCATCCACCGCGCTCCTGCGATGGGTATTATTTTGCGCCACGTGCGGTGTGATGTTCATCCCGCGCAGTTCTCCGACCAGCTCCTGAGTGTCGTAGTTCTTGTCTCCTCCCAACGTCACGCGCTTTCCCGCCGGAATCGCTTCCGCCATGAGCATCGCCGCTTCCCGCTCTGCTCTCCCATGCGCTTCGGTCAGAAACGTCTCGACCAACAGTCCGTTGCGGTTCTCCATCAATACATGTCCCAGGTAGCCTAGCTTCGCCTCGCTTCCTTGGGACTTCTTGAACAGCCGGGCCTCGGGATCCGTGGTCGATTCATGCGTCTGGTTCTTGCGCTTTTCTCCGTGAAAGTCCACCTCTCCGCCCGCTCCCCGTGGCTTTCCCTGTCCGTCCTTCCGTCGGAAGCTCTTCTGGCTGGCCCACGCCTCAATGAGCGTTCCGTCCACCGTGAAATGTTCGTCCGACATGTACGGCCTGGCTCGTTCCAGCACCCGCCTGAAAAACGACTCCGCGATCTCTTCGTTCAGCAATCGCTCCCGATTCTTGCTGTACACCGCGTGATTCCACACCACCTCGTCCATCTCCATCCCTACGAACCAGCGGAACAGCAGGTTGTACTGCAGTTGCTCGATCAGCATGCGTTCGCTGCGAACCGAATAGAAGATCTGCAACAGCAGAGACCGAAACAATCGTTCGGGCGCTATCGATGGCCGCCCCACCTCGGAGTACAACTTCGCAAACTGCGGCGACATCTCCTTCAGGATCTCGTCCACCATCTTGCGGACCGGTCGCAACGGATGATCCGCTGGAACACGCTTCTCTGGTGAAACGTAGCTGAACATTCCTTCCTGCTGGTTATCGTCTCCGCGCATTCGCTCGTCTCCTTGAACCTCTTTACTTCAGACGAGTTTTTTCAATTAAAGTTGCACAAGAAACGGGTTTTTCAACAAGCTGCTAGGCGAATCGCTGCGAATGGCTTTTTGTCTTGCAGGGATGCGGGCTGCAGCACGATTACCAATTACGCGTGGCAGGAATAGCGTTCCGTGAACTGCTCCTTCAAGGCCAGGAGCAGTGACAACCACTGGTCGGTGGGATCGGAACTCGGAAACATTTTCGAAGATGAACATTCCCGTCGCAGACGTGGTCGTTTTCGTGGAGCAAGAGTCCGTCCCCATGTTGAACCGCAAGACCAAAGATAATTACCATCGTAACTCCCTGCTCCATTTTTTGTCCGTTGACATCCTCTCGACGTCTGTCGTATACGCGGATAACGTTTCAGCGAGTAGCGGTGTGCAGTCGTCTCGACCGAACAAGTAGACTCGGTCTGAAAGAAGAAACCTGGCAAGACGCCAAGGAGGCCGAATGCACCTCGGGAGACGCGCATTACTCAAAAGCAGCGGGCTGACGTTGCTAGGGAGTTGCCTCTTGGATCCCGAATCGGGCTGCGGCTTTAACTGGAGCGATACGGTAGTCACCGCCGTGAAGTCGGCCTATCGCATGAGCCGCGCGCCGTACTCGAAGGAGTGGTGTTGGATCAAATTGTAGCGCGACCTGCGACGGATCCCGCCCTCCGCTGAGACTTACTTCTTACCCCTTGCCATCCCACCCGCCACGGCGAGCAGCACCGTGCGATCACGCTCGCTCATCTTGCTGAGTAAACGCCAAAATTTAATGAAGAATTTCTGTTCCTTCGATGTGCTGCCGAACGATTTCTCTCTGACCGCCGTTCGTATCGCATGAGGCACAGGGCTCGGCTTTTCATCCGCGCCGATGAACAGTTGATATGTAGGAATCTCAAATGCCCGCGCCAGCTTCTCAATCGTTTCCACGGAAGGAACAGTATGCCCATTTTCCACCCGGGAAATGTAACATCGGAGCAGGCCTGTTCGGTGTTCGATATCGCCTTGACTGAGATTCTTTGCTTCGCGCGTCTCACGGAGCCGTTTCCCAACTTCCATGGCAGTAGAAGCTAATTCATACAGAGGAGAAGGTCAATCTCCAAATGAAACAGTCGTTTCAGTGTCGATCCTTCCAGGGTATTTAGGTCCTGAGGCGTTCTTGTTTCTCTAGCCCGCTACTCGACGAGGTGAACTGCCATGTCAACTACGTTAAAGCCTCCAAGCGTACGAAAAAGGAGCGGATGAAAGATTCTGCCACGAATGTGGCGCTATCATCCGTACAAAGGCAGAAATCTGCCCCAAGTGCGGCGTGCGGCAGTTGGGCGGGGCGGGCGGCTTGTCTACCGCGCCAAATAATAGGAACAAGTTGGCCGCTGGGCTGCTCGCGATTCTCCTTGGCTGGATCGGTGTACACAAGTTTTATCTGGGCCAAACGGGTCAGGGTGTCATTTACCTGTTGTTCTGTTGGACGTTCATCCCCGCGATCATTGGCTTCATCGAAGGGATTGTCTACCTAACGATGAGCGACCAGGCATTCGCGCAAAAATACAGCGGAGCTTAGCAGCTTCGTTGAACCCTTCTCAGACCCATTCCTAGCGTCTGCGCTACGGAAACTATGTTCCATAGATGAAATGTGGAGCCGGTTTTCTCTCGCGCAAACGGATTCCTTACTCGCTTACCGGGTCGTTTCCGTTGGGCTGAATCGACGGTTTCGAGCAAGGCTTTCGCTAGAGATTCTCCTTGTCCCAACTGCCGCCGAATATATTCGACGGCAGACGAGCTGATTGGTTCGGCATCGATGTTCCATCGTGCGTCTCGGTGGTCCCGTTGCCAGTTGGTCGGAAACCAGCATCCCCGGCGCATTGTACGTCGCGCTGGAGAACAGTGTTGAGTGCTAACCTTACCTGCTACCTCGTCGTAGTCGATTTCTGTCTAGCAGTATGCCGCAAGTCACTCCGAATCCGGCACCTTCAGCCATCACAGCAGGTATGTACCAAAGAGGTTTGAATTCTGGGAAGTTCCGCAAGAGCACAATGAACAGGGTCAAATGAATACCCAGTAAGCCTGCAAGAGCAAACCAAAACGCTGGACGCCTCCAATACCTTTGGTAAGTCTTAATCACCACCCAAATGAGCAGCACCGTATACATCGCCAGCCAACCCCACTGTGCACGTATAGTTAGTCCTGTATGGACGCTAATCGCAAGGGCGGCGGCGAGAAGCACCAAGGCGGCGACCGCTAGCCCCACGTAAAGGGAAAAACGGCGCACTATTTTTCCAAATGTCATTAATGACAAGTCCCGTTGTATGCGGCCGTACCAGCGGTATAAACAGCATGCACTGTTGAACCCGCGATTTGAGCGGGGGAAGTTGTCCCAGTTCTAGTTGAAAGCAGCGGCTCTCGACTTTCTGCACGTTACGCGACCTGTTCCTGTTGAGTCAACGACGGGTTCATCCGGCGATGCAAGAGTTCCAGTTCCCGGTAGCCTTTCACTCGCCGGAATTTCTTTTGCGCTTCCAACAACCCGGTGGCCGTCCAGCGCAAGGCTTGCTCTCCTTGACGCCAGCGTTTTACGTTGCGCGCTACTTTCTCGACGGTCGAAAGGCACGACTCGATGGGATTGGTTGAGGACAGCGTTCTCCGCAACAGGGTTCCCACACCGAGCCGGTGCACGGTGAGGGTTTCTTCCAGCCCTTCTTCGAGGCTCCGTGCCGCGCTGGGGTTGATGCGCTCCAGTTGCCGGAAGATTTTCTCGAGTTCCGCTTTGGCCGCCGCGTACTCGGTCATCGCATAGGCGTTGCGGATTCTCCGGTCCGTATCGCCCTGGGCGCTCTGCGGCAGATGTTCTTTTACGTTCCGCCGCTTGTGGATCTGGCAGCGCTGCACTTCGGCGCGTTCGCCGAACACCCGCTCGATCCCCGCGCGCAACGCTTTCGCTCCGTCGATCACGAACAAGTAACGCCGCTCGGGATCGAGGCCGCGTACCACCAGGTCCTCCAGCAACTCCTTCACTACCGTAGTGTTCTCTGTCGCCCCTTGCCACAGCCCCAGAACGTGTTTTTCTCCGCTGATTTCAATGCCCAGCGCCACCACCAGCACTTGTTTGCCGAGATGAATCCCGTCGATCAGGATGGCCACCAGGTCCACGCCGTCGAGTTTCTTCTCACAGAGTTCTTTTAACTGCGCCACGCTGGCCGCTACGAACTCCCGGCTCACGCTGGACTTCTCGATCCCGTAGCCATCCACCACGCTTTGCACCGCGCGGCGATAGTTCCGTGAGGTCAGTCCCGCGACGATGCCTTCGCGCACCGCGCGCTGCCGCCGTCCGTCGTGCTGCAACCGCGCGTAACTGTCCAGCTCCACTTCTTGACCTTCTCGTGTGCGCACCCGCGGACGTTCCACGGCTACTTTCTGTCCGCCAAACACCACGTAACCCGGCTGGCGCCCCCAACGCACGGCACCCGACACCGGATCCGGCCGGTGTGGCGGTCCCACGCGCCGGGTCACTTCGTTTTCCAGAATCGTGCCGATGATGCGCAGCCCCGCTGCCCCGGTCAACTGCTCCACCTGGGCTTGCAGCTCCTCCCACACTTCGACCATCGGCAGCGGCACCTCCAGCAACTCCCGCTTGCCAAGCACTTCGAACTTCTCCTTGCACTTGTCTTTCATTCCCTGATAGGTTTTCCTCACAGCGGCTCTCCTCTGAAAATAGAGTTTGCAACCCGAACTCTATCCGAGTTCGGGTCGAGAGCCGCTGCTTCCTTTTTTAGGTTTCAACTAAAGGCGGGACAACTTCGAGCGGGGAGCGCCACTTCACCAAGCGCGTCCGCCCCTTCTGCGGCTTGCCCCATCAGGCCGCGGAAGGTAGATGACTTCCATGGCTGTACAAGCCCACTGGAAATGCTATATCCGGAGGCGCGTGCTACGCCTGCACCATAGGCCAAGGCACTGGCATTGTTCGTGGCGTCGCTTAGACCTGGACCTCCCCCTGGAAACGGCGAAAGGTCCTGTGCAAGCGTGCTTATCATGAGTCTATCGCAGCCGTTAGGGTCCACGAAACTATGATATGTTGTCTTGGCCATCTGGATCGGCGAGAAAAAGCTTGACACAAAAGTACCCGTCCATGTGCCGCCGAAAAAGCCGGTCCCGACCTGCCCCCATTCGTTGCCATACAAGGGCGCTCCGTTGGTCGAGAAACAGAGGGTATTGGCGGCACAGTTCGCGCTTGCCGCCCAAGAGCTGGCATACCCTTGTTGCTCCCAGCTCCATCCATAAACCGGAATGTTCGTTAAAGCGATTTGGCTGGCCAGGTCAATTCCGCCGGGCGTGCTTTGGCCGGGGGAGAATCCGCCGGTCGGAAGAATGCCACTGTCATCTCCACTGAAGCCGCCGTCGAGGCTTATGCCGCCCGATCCGCCAAACGGATTAACGTGTGAAATGCAGCCGTTCTGCGGCGGAGCGGCGGCTTCATAGCCCCCGTCCGAAGGGCCTCCTCCCCATGCTTGTTGCGATTTGTCCTGAGGGTCGGCTTGGACTGTATTGCAGTTCGTGACGGGTGTGAGTCCGAAGGGATCGACGAGTAGTAGGGGATTATTCACCGCGTAGGCATAGCCGTTCCAAGATTGAGGATTGGTTGGGTCCGCACTGTAATTGTAGGGATCGGGAGACATCAATCTTCCCTGGCGGGAACTGTAGTACCGAAACTGAGCGTAGTCCAAGTCCGATTCCGCATCCCTTGGATAGCCAGTGAACTTATGTGTCGTGCCTGTATCCCCCAAGATTTGTTCACCGAAGGGCATAAAATCCATCGAATCGTAAATCGACTGATTCACTCCTGTCATTAGGCGGGTTGAACCCAGATGGTCCGGGTGAATAAAATAGGTCGTGCTGTTCGCATAAATAGCCGCAAGTCCGCCCGCGTATACGTAGCCAACTTGCCATGTCGCATTCTGTAGTTCTGCAATCACCCGCCCCGCCACGTCGTGCGTGTAGGATGTAATAGTGCTTCCGACTGTCTTTTGCGCGCGCAGGCCATCGGCTCCATAAATGTAACATGCGGTCGCAGTCGAGCAGGTGCCCGGCGTGCCGTCCACTTGCGTGACGCGATTCTCGGCGTCGTAGGTGTAGCTGTGTAGGGTGTCATTCAGTACATTGCCCGCAGCATCGTACGTGTAACCGCTAATCTGATTGTTCGCGCTGTAGCTGACGCTCCACGACCCGCACGTGCCCTTCGTCGGCGTCTGCGCCGTGCGGTTGCCCCAGGCATCATAACCCCAGGTCAGCCCTTGGCAGGATGCCACGGAGTCCGAGTCCGACATGCTTCCCACGCGGTTCAGCGCATCGTACGTAAAGCTGCGATTGAAAGTCTGATTCCCGGCAGCAGTCCACCCCATCACGTTGCCATTATCACTCGTCCCAGCGTTCCAATTGTAGTTCAAATCCAGCAAGTTGCCAGACGGGATGGCGGCGGTGCACGTGCTGAGCGTCGTACCCGAGGAATTCGTGTTCACGCGACAAGGTTGGGGTCGGTTGTCATAGGCCACCGTTTCCGTCAAGCCGTTTCCGTAGCTCATACTGGTCACTGCTCCAATGGGTGAATAGCTGTTAAAGACAGCCAGCGTTCCGGGATGCTGGGAATCAATGTAGCTGCTGGTAAGCTCTGTTAACTGCGCCGCCGCGTTGAAGGTCTGCGTGAACGTCACGTTCTGGCCATTGGTGTACGAGGTCATGTCCCCGTTCAGGTCGTATGCTGGAAGTTGTCCCAGTTCTAGTTGAAAGCAGCGGCTCTCGACTTTCTGCACGTTACGCGACCTGTTCCTGTTGAGTCAACGACGGGTTCATCCGGCGATGCAAGAGTTCCAGTTCCCGGTAGCCTTTCACTCGCCGGAATTTCTTTTGCGCTTCCAACAACCCGGTGGCCGTCCAGCGCAAGGCTTGCTCTCCTTGACGCCAGCGTTTTACGTTGCGCGCTACTTTCTCGACGGTCGAAAGGCACGACTCGATGGGATTGGTTGAGGACAGCGTTCTCCGCAACAGGGTTCCCACACCGAGCCGGTGCACGGTGAGGGTTTCTTCCAGCCCTTCTTCGAGGCTCCGTGCCGCGCTGGGGTTGATGCGCTCCAGTTGCCGGAAGATTTTCTCGAGTTCCGCTTTGGCCGCCGCGTACTCGGTCATCGCATAGGCGTTGCGGATTCTCCGGTCCGTATCGCCCTGGGCGCTCTGCGGCAGATGTTCTTTTACGTTCCGCCGCTTGTGGATCTGGCAGCGCTGCACTTCGGCGCGTTCGCCGAACACCCGCTCGATCCCCGCGCGCAACGCTTTCGCTCCGTCGATCACGAACAAGTAACGCCGCTCGGGATCGAGGCCGCGTACCACCAGGTCCTCCAGCAACTCCTTCACTACCGTAGTGTTCTCTGTCGCCCCTTGCCACAGCCCCAGAACGTGTTTTTCTCCGCTGATTTCAATGCCCAGCGCCACCACCAGCACTTGTTTGCCGAGATGAATCCCGTCGATCAGGATGGCCACCAGGTCCACGCCGTCGAGTTTCTTCTCACAGAGTTCTTTTAACTGCGCCACGCTGGCCGCTACGAACTCCCGGCTCACGCTGGACTTCTCGATCCCGTAGCCATCCACCACGCTTTGCACCGCGCGGCGATAGTTCCGTGAGGTCAGTCCCGCGACGATGCCTTCGCGCACCGCGCGCTGCCGCCGTCCGTCGTGCTGCAACCGCGCGTAACTGTCCAGCTCCACTTCTTGACCTTCTCGTGTGCGCACCCGCGGACGTTCCACGGCTACTTTCTGTCCGCCAAACACCACGTAACCCGGCTGGCGCCCCCAACGCACGGCACCCGACACCGGATCCGGCCGGTGTGGCGGTCCCACGCGCCGGGTCACTTCGTTTTCCAGAATCGTGCCGATGATGCGCAGCCCCGCTGCCCCGGTCAACTGCTCCACCTGGGCTTGCAGCTCCTCCCACACTTCGACCATCGGCAGCGGCACCTCCAGCAACTCCCGCTTGCCAAGCACTTCGAACTTCTCCTTGCACTTGTCTTTCATTCCCTGATAGGTTTTCCTCACAGCGGCTCTCCTCTGAAAATAGAGTTTGCAACCCGAACTCTATCCGAGTTCGGGTCGAGAGCCGCTGCTTCCTTTTTTAGGTTTCAACTAAAGGCGGGACAACTTCATGCTGGGTTGATGGTATATGCTTGGCATTGAGCTGAACCTACTGGCGGCGGCACGCACTCCCTCTGTCCCACTATGCGACCCATTGGGTCGTAACTGAAGGCTTTCCAGACAGCCCATGTCCCGTTGCCCGTCCAGTCGGCCACCAGACGCCCCACGGGATTGTTCACGGAGTATCCGAACGGGTCATTCTCGTCGTAGTAGTAGATATCCCCGGTCGTGCCGTCGCTGTAGCTTTTCGCCGTTAGCCGATGAAGTAAGTCGTAGGTGTACGTCGTCGTGATGCCGCGCGCGTCTGTTTTGGTGCGAAGGTCCCCAACAGTGTTGGTGTCATACACGTAAGTGACAGTGCCAGACTCGGGATTCGCTGTGCTCGTCAGACGACCAAGGCCATCATAGACGAACGTGCGCGAGCGGGAGCCGTTTTCAGTCACCGATGTCAGGTCACCCAGCACGTCATACCCATAGCTCGTCGTATAACCTAGGCCACCTGGATTTTCGATCACACTGGTCATGCGCCCTAGCCCGTCAGTGCAGCTTTCGCGGTTTTTGGAAGCTTCATCCGTTTCCGTAACGCAGTTCGCGGAATAGGACGCCGAAGCCGAGCTGCCGTCAGCATCGGTTATTTGCATTGGTCGGCTCAGCGCATCATAAGTGTATTTGGTTACACCGTATGTGGGGTCCGAAGTTGAGCGATATGGATTCGAAATGGTGTAGATGCGACCTAAGGAATCGTAAGTCGTAGCGACATAATCTGTGCCTGCTGGATCAGAGGTAAGTTGAGTTTGCGATGTACGGCCGAGTCCGTCGAGAATCGTCGTCATAACCTCATTTGAACTGGAGTTGACCTTGACGGTCGTAGTGACAGAGGCCGGAGTTGGAGTGTCGTTATACGTAAAGCTCGTTTCTCCTCCGTCAGGAAAGGTTTCCTGATTGAGACGCCACATCGTTTCGTAGGAGTACGATGTCGTTTGGTCGTTCTCGTCCGTCGTAGAGGTCGGCACACCGCCATTGCAATTCCAAACCGCAGAGGTAGACATGCTCACAGGTGTCGTTACGCTAGCACTCGTCTGAAACGAGTTCCCGCAGTCGCCGTACGAATAGGTCGTCGGGTTTCCATTCACGTCGTTCGCCACATAGACGTTCCCGGTATCGAAATATGTGAACGTTTTGAAAATCGTAGTGGACCCCTGTGTCAGATAACTGATCGTGGTTGGGTTTCCCCGCGAACCAGAAACCGAAACATGCTGCGGTGTTCCGGAAGTCGTGGTCACTGCTGTTTGATCGTACTGATAGGTAGTCTTAGCAATGGGACTGCCGGAACCATTCTCGACAATGATCTCGGCGGGAGCCGAAGCAATGTTGTTTCCCAGACTGGCGTAGGAGACTTGAATCTCTCGAAGCAAACTGCCCACGGTTCCAGTTCCATAGTCGTAATCGGCTTCCTCTGTGGGCAGCCCATAGCTGTTGTAATCCACGAGTGTTTCCGATTCCAGGTTGGACGGCCACTGAATATACCTAGCCTGGGACGTAATCGGTGAAGTAATGGCTGTGCTATTGCAGTTCGGTGCGGCTCCATTGTAGCAGGTGAAGACAGTCTTCAGCAGCGTGCTCGATCCCTGGTAAACTTCCTTCTCGGTCTGATAAACTCCTTGGAAATCGTGCACTCTCTTGTTGCTTTGCGGGTCGGTGACCGTTGTCGTCCATGCTGTGCCACTTTCTGAGTGAGCGTAGGTCCACGTGCCGTCAGGAGTCGTGCGCGTCAGGGTTGCTGTACTTCCATCACTGAGAATGCCGTTGTTGCCTCCGGAGTATGCATATGTGATCGTGCCTCCCGTCGGCAACTGGATGGAGGCGAGTCTGGCGGTCACGCAATTCGCTGAGTAGGTGCCGCTGATAGGAGTGCATGCTCCCGAAGCTGGTGTGGAGGGCGTAGCTTCGTACGTAAGAGTGTACTGCGAACCGTCCGGCAGAACGATGCTACTCACCAGCGATTCTGCGGTTGTTGCCAACAATCCGTCGATGGCCGCGTTAGCCCAGGCAATTGACCCGGCGACCGGAAAGCAGCAGCTAGCCGATCTTCGCGTGTTTTCCATTGGCACGGGACTGAGTCCCCAATTTGTCTCTGGGAACACGCTTGATTGGGGATTCGCGCAATGGGCTCCGGTCCTCGCGAACATGATAATCGAAGGAATGATGGGCGTGGCCGATTACGAATGTGCGAGACTTCTTGGAAAGAGTTATTTCCGACTGGCTCCGGTTCTACCGGCTCCGGTGCCCCTTGATTGTGTGGATAAGATCGACGATCTGATCGCCGACGCGAATCAGGTAGACATAACGGCTGCGACAACTTGGCTTAAGGCTAATTTTTGAGAACGGTTCCGAAGTCGAGCGTTTATCGCTAGCGAATACAAGGAAGGCAAAATGCCTAATGTAAACGTATCGGTTCCGTATCAGATTCCTCAGGACGAGGCGCTTAGTCGTGTTCAGGCGCGCATTGCGGAGATCAAAGCGCAGTATTCCAGCCAAGTGAGTAATCTGACGGAAAATTGGAATGGCTATTCCGGGGCGTTCAGCGGTTCATCGCATGGCTTTACAGTGTCAGGCAATCTTGTGGTGAACCCTTCGTTAGTCACTGTCGTAATAGAGCTCCCTTTCATTGCGTTTGCTCTTAAGGCGAAGGTCGAGGCGGGAGTCCGCGATGAATTGACTAAATTGCTCGCCTAAAGCTGAAAACGTCCACGTTCCAGATATCTTTCGGTTGGCCGCATTTTCCGATGTTGCCGCTTTTTGTGCTTGCGGAAAAATTAGTAACTTATGTCTTTGCAACGAGGCTCTAAAGTTCAACTCTCCTCGCCTCCAAAATTTAAGTGTTGTGAGCGCGGGTGAAGAAGTGTCGTCGCGCTGCCCAGAAAGCGGCTAGATTCCCCAAATCCCTTTCGAGTGCACCGTCACTCTGAAGGAAGCGTGACGTGCTCCGACTTCCAAGAAGCGGACTTCTGGACCGGAATGGCTTTCGAATTCGCTATGATTCGGGATTCATTTCAAGAGCTGTAGGAGGAAATTGATCGTTGCTCCAGGCCAACGCTCATCAGCCACCTGGGCGAACGCCCTGCGCTTAGCCAGGAACTGGCACCAAGATTGTGACCGCTCGTAACCCTGCTTATGAGTTGGAAGGTGGAACTCAGGCTGGACACCCCAGCGAGGATTACGCGAATCCGGTGGCAAACGGAGTTGGGGGTCGAGATGAGCGCGAGGTATCTCGACCTGTGTTGCTGTTTAGGCTTATATTCGCTCCGCATCTCTTATGCGCCCATCGTTGGGCACTTTCTTACCACCATCCAACTAGGCTAGGGACCTGGTGGAGTTGTCGGCTTTCTGGTGCTCGGTTTTATCCGAATCTCGGCTCGCATGAGTCTGGGTATGGTCTCACGCGCCGAATGAAGACAGGAGATCAGACATGTCCGAAGCATCGAGGGAAATGGTGAAGCAGCTTGAGCTCTATGCCGACGCGATCACGGCTTTTGCCACTGCCCAGCTGCTGACGTTCATATATCTCATGGCCCAAGGGAGCTGCTTCACAAAGAACGTGTTGAATCACATCTCCGTTCCCATCGTGCTCGGAATCCTTGTGAATGCCGCTTACTTCGCGCTGGTCTATTCGTGCCACCGCGCCGAAGACCGCATCGTCGCGGCAACCGAACCGAGAGAGGATGTCATTCAGGGGATCGTGAAGAACCTCCGAAGAACACGATACATTATCCTCATTGTGGACTGCGTCATGACCGTTGGCGTGTTGGGCCTCATCGATCTTGGCGTATATTTCAGTGAGTTCCACTTTGATTGCAAGGGCTAGCCGAAACTTCCCAGAAGCGGACTTCTGGCCCCGGAACAGTGTCTGAGTGGGCCCCGACTCAGACTGAAGCGGCAATCGCAATCGCCATTTCACTTCATCGGTAAACACTGGCCGACTTATGAGGACTAACAAGCTGTCGGTAGCGAGAGCGTCGATCGTCATAGGAGATTGGCCAGTCGCTGCACATTCAAGATCTCAACCCTGTACTCTGTCTTCAGCCACGCACGATTTTCCGCGTCGAATATTGAAGGAGAAACTGCGGACCTGCCGCGATCTTCAGTACAGAGGTAATCGTTGCCAAAAGCGATATGCGCAGCTACTACATCACCATCGGCTGATTCCGCAAATGCCTTCTCGATTTGCCTCTTTTCCTTGCTGAGCCCTGATGCGCACGCGTATTCATAGACGCCGTAGGTGAGGGCGCGATCTGATAGTCCGTCCGGCCGTGGACCATCCAGGCGCGCAGTAAACTCTTTCGCGAGAGCCAGAAGCACCCCCTCGCCTACTCCTCTCTCAACGATAGTTCGGACAACATCGCCAAACCGCTCGTTGTAGTCAGCGGTCGCGAAGACCTCTTCGGCGTAAATGTGAGGATTGTTCCGCAGGCGATCAGGGACCGGCAAGCCGATGTACGGCGTTGTAAGCAATTTGATGCCAATCGCCAGAGCTTCATTTAGCTCTTCGTCGAATTCTTCACCGATGCCAGGGTGCAGGGTGTGATTGGCCTTAATTTCGATGGTCATACAGTTGAGGCCATTACCGTGGGACTTGTTCGTCACCTCTACCTTCGGAACATTCTGAGCATGAAACTTTGCCCGATTCTCTCTCCTAACGGCCTCTACTGTCCCGAAACCTTCGCTGATAAAACCGCGCACCTGCCCACTCCGGATCGCGTTCTTGATTTTGCCCAGGGAAAGGTAATTGGGGCTGTTTACGTACCGCTCCGGGAAGACCATCCTGTTCCAGACATTGGTATCGAATGTGACCCGCATCGTCGGACTTTCTCGCACCGTTTCCGCTTCAACAATCCGCTCACATGATCTGTACAGATTGAAGTTGGGAAATAAGGAATATGAACATGGAGATTCAGCTAGCACGGATAGCATACGTCTAAATCCTGCTTGGTAATGGCAAACGGGCCGAAGTTCAGGAAAATCTCATTCTGGATTGCTTTCGGAAAAACCGGTGCCATGCCGACTTGTCATTACAAACCCCCCACTCCATGCAAAATCCTAATTAGCTTTGTTTCTGGGGGCACGCCAGATGATATCGTACGTAGCATGAGACGCGTTCATTCGCTTAAGAATACCTTCTCGGGGGTCGCGGCCGAAGCGAGGGTCGCAGCGGAGATGGTCCGCTGCGGTTTACGTGTGGCGAAGCCCTACTGGACAGATGACGAGTGCGATCTCATCATCCTAACCGTAGTTGATAATTGCCTCATTCCGATACCTGTACAAGTCAAGGCAGTTCAATTCCTCGAATCGAAGTCGCGCGAAGTCGGCGACGACCGTTTTGTACCGAACCTGAAGAAACGCTACGTCGAACGGAGTGCAGCATTGTGCCTTGCTATATACAGACCTGATCTGGACAAGATGTGGTTCATCGATGGTGCAAAGAACATTCGGGCCACATATGATGAGGGTGCTAAGGCTGGAAAACAACGACCGTACGTAGAGATTCCTTCAAACGGAGACGTGCCGATCCGCGTCACGTACGAGGAGTGCTTTCTCGACCGGGATTGGCTTGTTCCTGAAGACGATTCCAATTGGCTATCAGACCGCGTCGCTCGCATTGCGAGAGCATTGGCAACAGAGCAGGACCGATCTGCGCAGATTTCCGGGTTGTTGGACGCCGTCTTACCGGAGTATGACGATGAAGACAACGGTGTGTTTTTTGGGGATAGCGATTCAATCGGAGGCGGGGCAGGTTCCTAAGCCCGGCGTTTCTTGAACCGATGTGCCGTGTTCTGTGCAAACGGGCTGAGCCGCCTCCTGCTACAGCCTTTTCTGGGTGTCGCGCTCCGGAAGCGCCAGGGTACTTCCGAGGTACTGAATTGATACCGATAAACGCGCTTGCGTTGACCAAACCGATCAACTCTCGGATGGTCAACTCGGAAGCTCCCCAGAAACGGGGTCGTGGGAAGCGAAGGGATATTCTGGATGGTCGGCAATCCCGAAGCTATTGTCGCAACGCCGATCTGCGGGAGGCCGTACTTAGACGCTGTCGGCAAACTCTAATTTCTTTTGGTGGGTTACTTACCACGCCCCTCTAGCCGAACAGCTTTTTGCAAAGAACATTCGGGAATACTTCAGGGCGGAAACATTCTCAACTTGGAACAGGGATTTGAGACTCGCTTCGCTCGCTCGAGATGTCAGTAGCCTCGCAGCCTCCGGCTGCTCTGCCACTTCCATCTTGTAAAACCCTTTCGGAAGACTGTAGCAGAGAACACGTGCAATGTTTCTCTCATAATAAAAAAGATTTTGTAAGCGAGCGGAGCGAGCTTAGCCCGAGCCGGTTTTGCGAGGGCTAGGCAGTATGCCTCCTCGCTACGCTCGGAAGCTCGCTTCGCTCGCTTACGCAAAACCTTGCTTCGCATTCTTCGAAGTCTTTCTACAGTCAAAAGCAAAAACGGTTTAGTGGCCTTAGTGGCCGTTTTCTACCCTTTTATATATTTCTTTCTAACTTTCTTTCTCACGAAGCCTCGGGAATCGCGTTACGCCGGTCGGAAACTGGCCACTATCCCCACTATGGCCACTATCAGCCTTCCTGACCTGCCAGCGAGCAACGCCCGATGACTTCCCTCGCTGCTCCAAGCACAAGCCCCCGAAAATCCGGTCCTTGACATGCCTCAGGAAGTCCCCGACACCCTGCGAATTGACTTCCTTCTGGTGAGTGGCGGCCAGCATAGCGGTAGTCAGAGTGGAATGCGAATGCGACTCACAACAACGTTTCAGGACATCTTTCGCCATAAACCTATTTTCCCCAAATTCTTTATACAAGGCCTGTAAAGCGGCAGCCGATTCCTCGCGTTCCGGGTCATCCGCGATTATGCCGGCGCGCGTCTTGCAAGGGTCAGCAATTCCTACCCATACCAGCGGCTCCCGAATCCGCTTCGACCAATCGTCGAATCCACCGTAAGCCTCGACGTTCTGACGAGGGCAGCCTGCGACCTGATACGCCCGCAAGATGGTCAGTCCAGCTACAAACAGCTCTTTGCGATGGGTTCTTACGTATTCCTCAAGATTGGAAATCTTGAAGGTTCGGGATTCTGGAGACTCCACTCTGGCGTTAAGCGAACACCGTACGACGCGCCTGGGCAGGTCGCCGCGAAAGGTCAGGTTGTTGCCAGTCGCCATCCACAGCACGTTCGTCGACAAATCGAGAATCTTGTTTCGCCCCAAAACGCGGTCGCGGAATTCGGGTTCCGTGATTGCTTTGGCGAGGTCCGGCGAAAAGAGGGGATGGTCCACGTTGTCGAGGTTGATGACCGGAACTCCCTCACAGAGCACGGACATTATCATTTTTCGCATCTCTTCCTTGTCTCTTGAAAGGCCCGAAGCTGCTGCTGGTTTCCCTGTGGCGATGATGGCTACGATTTTGGTTAACAAGGATTTCCCGGTTCCTGGCGTCGGCGCGGTAAACCCGAAAAGAGGACACGCCCCGAGAACCCGGCGCTGAATCGCGGTCAGAATGCAGGCCACGAACACGGCGCGGTCTTCATCGCTAACGAACGGGAATTGCCCAAACGGAGCTAGAAGATTTTCGAGGGCGGCTTTCGCCTCCGCGCGAGTAGGCCGCTCAGGGACCGTGGGCCAATCCTCATCCGAGTCGAACAGCAGGTCGCTTTTCTTGTCGTAACCCGGCCGAGAGAGGACCGTTCCATCTTCCAGCAGAATTGGTGCCGAGATGATTCCGACCAACACGGGGACTTTCCATTTGAGACGCGAGAGATAAGTCTTGGCAATTTTGTCCGGGCAGTCGATGACCCTGCCTTCGTCCCCAGTTCTCTTTTTCCATACCGCGACTTTGTTAAAAACATCGGTGAGCGCCGTACTGTTCAGCGGTGCCAATAGCAGGCTCCCCTTGGGACGGCTCAGGTATTTGTCACCGTGGTGTTTCTTCAAACGGTAGGCCCGAACCAGTTCCCCGCCACGCTGGAAAATCCGAAGCCTCTCACAATGGCCTCGCAGAACCCTTTCGGCTTCCTTAATCGCACGGCGCAACTTGCCGGGTGCCACAACAATCGCCGGACGCTCAGGCTTGGATTGGTCTGTACGGCTTGCTTTGTGGTGCTTGTGCTTTTTGTTTTTCATTTTCACGGCTCCTTTGCCTAAGAGATTGGGGAGCGGAGGTCTCGCAGCCGGCAAAGGAGCCTGCCGCAGGCTCGCGGCCATTGGAAGGTTGTCTGCGCAACCTCCGGTCTCCAATCTCTCATAGAGAGTTACTCGGCACAGCGCAACAACACGCAATCGAGAAATCGGCTGGCGCGCTCGTTTAGCGGTTCGGCACTTCTCGCACACGGTATGGCAGACCCACAGGGTTAGAGCGGAACCCACCTAGAAACGTGCGGGAACAGCAGGAATCTGTGTTTAAGCTGTTGCATTTCTCGTCTTGGCGGCCTTCGAAGGCCAAAAAAGTACCCGCATCCTATTGGCTCGCGTTGGCTCAGGCGCTATCGTTTTTCGACAGGAGAAAGAATATGAGAGCAGCAATTTACGCACGCGTCTCAACCACGAACGGGCAAGACCCGGAAATGCAGCTACGCGAGCTTCGAGAATATTGCCAGCGCCGGAATTGGCAAATTGCGGGCGAGTTCATCGACGCAGGCGTATCAGGCACAAAGAATTCCCGTCCAGAGTTGAACCGATTGACGGCCGAAGCGCATCGCAGGCGTTTCGATGCTGTTGTAGTCTGGCGATTCGATAGGTTCGCCCGCTCGGTCTCGCATCTGCTACGCGCTTTGGAGGATTTCCGTTCGCTGGGAATTGAATTTGTATCGCTATCCGAGCAGGTGGACACTTCCACTCCGACCGGGAAAATGGTGTTCACCGTTCTCGGCGCTGTAGCAGAACTTGAACGCAGTTTGATTGTCGAGCGGGTGCGGGCGGGCTTGCGAAACGCTCGGGCCAAAGGAAAGCGGTTGGGGCGGCCCCGGAAAGCACTAGACGTGAAGCGAATCGCCAAATTGCGCGGAGAGGGGGCCTCGTGGAAGGTCGTGGGAAAAGCCCTTGGAGTTGCTACCTCGACAGCCTATTTGTCTGGCGCGAGAGGCCGTTTGAAAAACCCTCGTTCCGGGGACTCCGTAGCTGGTTGATTCTACGTGGGAGGCGTTCCTGTAATCGGCGTTTGAAAAACTGAAGGTTTTCAAACGAGGAATTCTCGCCGGGCTCGCGGCGATTAGCTCACCAGCGGACTGGGAGATTCGGCCATACGACGCCGCTAGACGGATAACCCGCAGGAAGAAACGGTTGTTCAAGCAGCCAGGCGGTTTCACCGCCCAGCGTCACCGAATTTTGAATACTATGGCTTTCCCATCGCGGAGCTTTAGCTTCTTAGCACGGCCGAGGGCCACCATAACGTAGAGGGCGTTCAGACACAAAAAGGACGTACCGAAAAGCTTAGGTCGCTTGCCACCATTCTTCCGTAATCCTGCACTCGTTAATCGTTTGCCCTTGAATGCTTTCGTTATGGCTTCCGGTGCTTCGGCGTCAACGACGTTCATGTAGAAACCTCGGTCTTCGTTACGGCTCACAACTAGGTAGCCCGCTTCCTCACCTCCAAATATGTAGTAACTCCGTCTGTCTCCTTCGGCTCTTCCCACATAGTGAGCGCCAGTAAAAAGCTGTGCAATCTTCATTTCTGCTCCCCCTCTCGTCGTGACGCGGATTCTACCACGCGCGGCCCCGGCTCCATTGCTGGGAGACCTGGCGTCGCGCTCACGTGGGGACTGACGCTGGAATTTGCGCGGAGGGTTGGTTTACTCGGGTGGCGAGAATAGCCTGACGAGTGCGAGTACAAAAACGTAAACGGACACCACGTTCGGAATGACCGCAAAGAAGTAGAGCAGCAGACTGTTACTTCGGAGAGGAAGCGTGGCAAGTACCCACGGGAATCCGATGAATAGCAGGTCAAAGGAACGCCCCTCGGGGTCAGCGAAGTGCCATGACGCAATTAGCAAGACCGCGATAAGGGTAACCCAACCAGTCCGCGCTCCTCTCTGCGTACTAACTGCGACGTGCGGCGGCGCACTCGATGGCGGCTACGATTTGTGCCATATCCCATCCCGCCACGGCAGCACTTTCATCAAGCAAAGCTCGCGGAGTTCGTCCGTGCGATTCTTTCAAGCGAACCCCGCAAAGGCCTTTTCCAAGCTCTTTAGCAGTCCGAATTTCCCAATCTACCCAATCGCTCCACGCCGTCGCGTTGCCGATGAGGCAGACAAGTACGGAAGCCCGCCTGATTTTCTGTCGTAGAGCTTGTTTGAGGTAGCTGCCGTCTTCACTGTTGATGGGCACCTTAAGGCTGGTCTCGTAGAAGTCGATTTCGACATTCGGATTTCTGGCCATTAGACGAAATCCAGACACCTGTGCTTTGTCGTCCGCATCAAAACTGAGGAACAGACGTCGCTTCCTTGCAAAACCTTTTGCCCGCCCGTGATATGCGTTCAGGAGTTGGGTGATGAAATCAAAGCCTCGTTCCCCTAGCAGACTGTCCAATGTCATATCGCTGCGTGCGTTTAGGTCCACGTCATGTTCTCGCTCGATGGTCCCAACCAATGTGTCGCCTCGCTTTGAACGAAACATGCTAGGCAACCTCACACCTTGGCAATAGTGGTGAGATGGCGCCGATTGGAGGCGCGGCTAGAAGGAGTACACGATAAGCCCGACGTACAGTAGACCGAAGACCACCGGAATCCACTGCTCGATGTGCGTGACTGGCTTGTACACATGCCCTTGCCCCTCCTCCAATAGCTTCCACTCGGAGTCGTAAAGCGAAGCTGGGAGCTTTTTCTCAAGTGCATGAATCACCTGGAACTTGACTGAGTTGAGGCTCCTGTAATTTTCGACAAGTGAGAACCAGGCAACGCATACGAGAATGCCGGCAATCGGGACTAGCAGATGCCAAGCTACCGACGCCCGGAGTTCTGAGGCGAGGCCGTACAGAGTAACGAGCGAGGCATTCACGGTGAGCAGGAAGCTGTTTGTGGATGACCGTCGCTGGCTTATGTGGTCCGCTGAATCAACGTAGAGTTTGTACTGCTCGAAGAGATGCTGACGATAGAGCGTGCCGTACTCATCGGAGGACACAGAGAATAGAGAAGGGGAAGCGTCATCAGGCATCGTTACCGGTCTCCACGGATTAGGTTCTTCAGGTTGTCCCAACTCCACTTGTATATCTTATCGGTCCCACTTGCGCTCGCGGGCTTTCTACAAGCCTTTTCGGACCGTCCCCAGATTAAGAAATACGGTTTCCGTTCCTCTTGAGCAATCCTCACCTCAGCACTGACTCCACTCGCAAGATGAGTGTATTCGCCACAGATGACTGCCATCTGGTCCACGTTTTCGAGACGGGCACGGAACTTGTTCTTCCAATCGCCAGTCAGCGGTTCCTTGATTGAGCGGTCCTTGATGTCAAAGGGCGAATCTGGATGCTTAGCCTGACCGACCAGTAAGTTTCGTAGCTCCTCGTCGTGGTCATAATCGAAGCTGATGAACAATCGGACCTTATTCATGGAAGACATTCTCCACGGTGCGCATTGCGGTGCCATTATAACAGGCTGTATCTACTGATGCTTAACGGTGCAGACGAGTTTGTGGCAATCATTTATTCGTGCTCGTGAGAGGCTGGCAGCCGGATTCTTTGGTGGCAAAGGGATTCCTTTGGCGTACTTACACGGTCGGCTTACCTGTACGATTTTTTGCAAAAATGTTTTTGGTACCGTGAGAATGTCGAATCGCACCAGCTCGACTGGGGCGTATTACGCTGGGCGCGAGCGGGGGACCTTCGGCCAGATTTCTTGCTGCAGGGCCGCATATCCGAATCGTTCGACACCCTCCTAACGGACCGCCGTTAGAGTCAGGCAATCCTATCAAGCTATTAAGCGCGGCAATCACTTCTTCGCATGGGCGACCACTTGCTGAGAGGGAATGCTCGCCGGGCGTTGCTGCGTGACCAGTTTCAGAGCAATAATAAGCAGCGCACCAAGGCCGAGCGCAAACACGGTCAGGGTAACGAAGGGATTTGCCTGGGCAACACGATGTGTACCTTGGGAGTCTGGTTCAGGCTCGGTCCCAAACATTCTCCGCCCTCCAAAGTGAGTTTTATGGTTGAGAAAATCACCCTGCGATAAGTCGACAACGATTATGGATTGTCTGGGAAATTATCCGTTGCCAGCTTGCGATTGAAAGCAAGCACACGCCTACGGTTAGAGGCAAATCCGACGAGGTGGCCCGCGATTTACTGCTGGGCGAAGGGCTCGACGATGGATTCGACAGGCAAAGGAGGCGGCTTGAGCACATAAGCAAAGCGGTCCGGCTACTCAGTTCGCAGGCTCGCCAGCCACTTTTCCAGAATTGCTTGGCTATGTGGCTCAAGTTCGCCAAAGGCAATTCCCATCCCGGAGTTCGGCTTGGAGTAGACCACCTTGCCGAATGTGGCAACGCTTGCGCCGCCATGCGAAATTCGCAGCGAAACTTTCGTGCCTTCCGGGAATGGACTTGAGGTGTGCACGTAGCAGCCGAACAGACTCAGGTTGGTTGTGCGTGCGGTGAGATGCCTTTCCGATTGCACATCGGTCAGTTCAATGCTTGCAGCGAACGGATAGCGGGCTGCGCGGTGGAATTTAGAATGAATAGAGAGCCGACCTCGCTGCTCAGATTCTATATCAAGCGGCGCAATGAAATGCTTGGGACATAGAGGATGGGCTTCGAGGGAAGCGATAGCAATCGGTTGCACCTCTCCAAGGATGAGATGCTAGAAAAATCGTATTCGAGGGTTGATGGTAAAGACTCGCTTCGCTCAAATGCAATTGCAAGTTTGGCTTATCAATCCCAAAATGCTGGGAGAGCCGTTCAAGCAAACTCCACGGACTGTTGGTAAGTCATCGGAAATAGCCTCACGGAGAAAAATATGAAACGGCGCAAATATTTTGTGCTTCGCAGAAAAGCGGACGGAGTTTTCTTCAAATCACTGGATGCATGGGACACCGATATTGCCGACGCTCGCCGATTTGACGGCGACATCGAACAGGCAAGGAAATCAGTGGAGACTGCTATCAACCTGTTGGTGAAGAGCGATACCCGACGACCGAGTGACTACGAAACCGTGCAAGTTGACGCGACGTTTTCGTTGACTCCGTTGGACTAAAAAGCGAACACCTTTTTGCGCGGAATCGCACGATTTGACTTCTTCCGGCTTCTCGACCGGTATCTTGACCGGCAAGTCCCCGTACACGATGTTTTGGGCGATAGCGTGGCTCTGCCAAACCCAAGCATCGATGTCTACCGGCTCGGACTTCCAGGCAGGAATCTGAGCCTTGAACTTGTTCTCCAATGCATCCGCTAACTGCTGTGGCGTCTCCCTTAGCGATTTGCCTTGACTCTGGACTAGACTCTAGGATGTAGCGTTGGAGGGGTGGATGAGCGGCGGACGGAACGAGTCAATGCAAATCGGTCAAATCTCGAAACAGGCGGGCGTAGGCATAGATGCCATCCGATTCTACGAGCGGAGCGGCCTTCTCGCAGCACCCCCACGAAGCAAAGGCGGGTTTCGGCTCTACTCCTCTAGCGACCTTTGCACGTTGCAATTTATCGGCAATTTGCAAACGCTTGGATTTTCCCTAAACGAAATCCGTGAGTTCCTGTCGCTCCGAAGCAACGACCTCCGGGCGTGCTCCGAAGTGTGGAAGATGCTTGACCACAAGCTACGCGATATTCACGCAAAGCGGATTGCGCTCGGCAAGCTGGAAACGGAATTGAAAGCCGCGCTGACAAAGTGCAACTCCCAACTTAGGCATCCGCGTGGAAAGCAAAACGGTCGTTGCCCTGTTTTAACTGCCTATAGAGGGTCCAAGCGCGGGGGTACTGCGTGAAAATTGAAGTCCTGTACGTCCGGAATTGTCCAAATCATGCCGTCGCGCTTGAACGGCTACGCGAAATTCTCGCGGTGGAAAGTCTTGATGCGCATCTGAATGAGGTCTTGGTGAGCAGCGTAGCGATGGCTCATTCGCTGAAATTCCGCGGCTCACCAACCATCCGCATAGATGGCCGCGACATTGAACCGGAACAGGGAGAGACCGCTTCTTTTGGGCTGATGTGTCGTCTGTACGCGGATGGCAACGGCGTTCCTTCTCATCAGAGATTGCGCGACGCTATCCGAAGAGCGCGCGACTTGGAGGTCTGATGGCTGGCTGGAAGACAACCGCTGCTTCGTTGGGTGCGATGGTCTCTTCGCTACTCACGCTTGGATGTTGCCTTCCATTGCCGTTCTTGGGCGCAGCGGGGTTGGTCGGAGCTTCTGTGTTCTTGAGCGCCGCTCGTCCTTGGTTTCTAGGACTCTCGGTTGTCTTGCTCGGGGTGGGCTTCTTCCAGGTCTACCGAGGGGTGAAGTGCCGAGCGCGGCAGAGCAGGATTGCACTCGTCGTCTTGGGCGTGGCGGCGGCGCTGGTTGTCTCTCTGCTGTTCTTTCCCCAAGTGCTGGCGGGCTTGCTGGCAGACATATCCAGTCAGCAAAGAGTTCCAACCGCGCAGTCGTCCTTTTCCTCTCTCACGTCAGAGAACTTCGACCAACTGCGTGCGGCATTCAATAAGGCGTCAGGAGACGTGCGCGTAGTCCTGCTCCTTTCACCTACGTGACCAACATGTCTGCGGGGGGCCTCCGCAGTTCAGGACGTGCTAAAGCAAAATCCCGACCCGCGCATTCGCGTGTTTGCGGTGTGGGAACCAATTCTGCCGACTGACTATTCCAGTCCGAGCACTGGAGTATTGGAGCGGCTCTCTGACCCGAGGGTGGTGCAATACTGGGACAAGAACCACCTCTTTGCGGAACAACTGGCACGGCAACTGAAATCCGACCCGAACAGCCCACAACCAAGCTGCTGTGATTGGCGTGGCATTAATTGGGACGAGGTTGCGGTGTACCGCCAAGACGCACACTGGGACGAACAACTTCCGCGTGCGGTCTTCTTGGATGGAACCATAGTCCACGCAGTTGACGCACTTGGTTTCGCCGACGTTGTGACTGAGCTACTGTCCAAGCCAAAGGCACCTTGACCGCGGACTACTCCGCCAACAGAGCTTCCTGAGGTGATTCAGTCATGGTTGAGAGTTGTGCGAGTCGGGATTTAGTTTGCGGCCGGTGGGCGTGCCTGCTTTGGTGTCTGCCGACAATCATGTTGGTCGTCGGACTCTCCTGGCCGGCGGGACGCACTTGGCTCTGGATTCCTGCGCTCGTAGTGGCAGGGGGTGCCTGCATCGTGAATGCGGGCCGCTGCGGTCGGCTGCATTGCTACATCGCGGGACCATTTCTCTTATTGGCGGCCCTCTACATAGTCCTCGCTGAATTCCACATTGTTCCATTACAACCACGGCGCTTCCTGCTGGTCGTCTTTTTAGTAAGCGTTGCGGCCTGTCTCGTGGAACTTCCCCTCGGTAGGTACACGAAGAAAACAGGAACACCACGCTGAAAAAGGCCAACCCTGCTTTGTCGAAGCCCAGAGCGGGTTGGAATTCTTACTGGTCGCGAGTGCGCGAGCCAATGCGGTAGAATTGTTCAATTCCAAAACGGAGGCAGTCAGAGATGCTAATTGGCGAAAGACTCAGGGCCATTCGGGAATCAAAGAATCTGTCCCAGGGAGATATTGAGAAGCGCACCGGGTTGTTGCGTTGTTATGTCTCGCGCTGCGAAAACGGGCATACAGTTCCAGCCATCGACACGTTGGAAAAATGGTCGAAGGCGCTGGAAATTAGTATGGCGCAATTGTTCGCTGACAATGGTCATGAGCCAAAGCCGCTCCCTCTTTCTAAGAGCGGCAACGGCAACACGCCCAAACTCCGCCGGTCGGCGCTGAAAGGTCTAGAGCGCCTTCATGCTTCTTTTGCCCACATGAATGACAAGGACATCGCTATTGTTGTAGGCATCGCGGGTAAATTCGCGCAGCGCGGGTAAGCATTCGTCTTGACGGTTGCAGGCTAGCCTTCCCTATCATAGTCAATGATGCCGCCGAGCAAGTTGTTGAAG
The DNA here is from genome assembly GCA_963811805.1 of uncultured Acidobacteriota bacterium. Classification (GTDB taxonomy): domain Bacteria; phylum Acidobacteriota; class Terriglobia; order Acidiferrales; family UBA7541; genus DAHUXN01. The sequence goes on from CAWESU010000001.1 coordinate 1,184,890, forward strand.
GTGCCGCCCAATCGGATGAGCAGAGGCTAATGCCCGCGATTTCGACCACCGCCGATGCTTCTCAGCATGAAAGACGAGCGCCAATTTCTGACGACATACTGACGATTTGCGCAATCAGCATTGTCGCAGGCATTCTCACGAACATCCTCCACGAGGGCGTGGGGCACGGGCTTGTCGCTTTGATGACCGGGGCAAAGTCCGGCGTGCTTACAACGGTGGGGTGGTCGAGTACCTTCGGTTCACGTCTGGTCGCAGCGGGCGGAACGTTGGTGAACCTCGCGGCTGCGCTTGTGTTCTGGCTCGCTCTCGGTAGCGCCAAGCGCGCATCCATGCCCGTTCGCTACTTTCTGCTCATCACTTGTGCATTCAATTTGTTTACCGGAACCGGGTACTTTTTCTTTTCAGGTCTGACAGACTTCGGAGATTGGGCGGCTGTGATTTCGGGGCTGCACCCGCATTGGCTCTGGAGAGTACTGCTGGTTGTCGTGGGAGCGTCTTCATACTACGCCGCTGCGCTAGTTGTTGGGACCGGACTGGTGCGTCACGTGGGAGTCCCGCGAAGTCAGCAGGGACGCTTGCGACGGTTGACCATTGTGCCGTACTTCTCTGCCATTGTCCTAGCGAGCGGGGCGGGACTGCTGAATCCACTCGGGATACAACTGCTGTGGCAATCCGCCCTGCCCGCGACTGTTGGCGGTCAGAGCGGGCTTCTCTGGTTGCGATATTACATTCCGCAAGGAATTGAGCCGAAACGAACGCCAGAACACCTTCGCCGCAACCTCGTGTGGATAGGCTTGGCGGCTGTTTTGTTATTCCTCTATGTGGTCATTCTAGGGCGAGGAATAACACTGCGTCGTTAGCGGCAAGTGTTGGTCGCTGCCCTAGTGCACAGCGATGCCATAGAAGCCAGGAATCCCATAGGCGATGGTCGCGCTCGGCGCAACATCCCCGTTTTCACTCGGCGCAAACTTCAAAACGGTTTGGCCACTCACAACGTAAATGTTTCCAGCGCCATCGACAGTAAGGTTCCCGATTCCCGACAGCGTAGTTGTCGACCCTGCAATGACTCGAACCGGAGCGGTATTTCCAGTTGAGCCTGCGCTGAACTCCACGATGCTTGGCCCGTTCGCGCCGCTGTCGTTGGCCACGTAAATATTCCCCACGCTATCTACGGCAAGGCCTACCGGGTCGTCGACCATCGTTTTCGGACCAGTCAGAGTGCTCGTCGGAGCCACATTCCCAGTCGCGCCGGAATCGAAAATAAGAATGGAGTCGGCTGGCTCCGAATTGCCACCCGCAACATAAATATTGTCTGCGGAGTCGACCGCGATTTGGCCGCCAGCTCCGGTAATACTTGTTGCGCTCCCGCCGATGACCTTCATCGGTGCCACGTTGCCGTCGGCTGCCGCAGAGAAAACTGAGATGGCGAAAGCTTGAACTCCATCTAGCAAAACGCTCGCATACGCGTAGATATTTCCAGAGCTATCTACAGCGAGCGCGCTCATCGGGCCAGAGAACCCCGTCAACGGACCCGCAATCGTCCTTTTCGGAGTTGCTGCCCCACTCGCTCCTGGGCCGTAAACCAAAATCTCCAGAAGAGCTGTCAACTGAGGATTGTAGTTCTCTGCCTGGCATCCTACGTAAAGATTGCCTTCTCCATCCGTAGCCAGTCCATTGAACCCGCCCCGAGGGCCGATGATATATGACGCGGGAGAAGTACTTCCGTTTGCGGTCGTTGGAAATTGCAGAATCTGCGAAATCTTCGGTTCGATTGTAGTCGAAGGAATCGGCATCACGTAAACGCTTGCCGCCCCACTCGGTGTGACAACAACACCATTTTCGGGTCCACAACCAGCTGCAACGAATACTGCGCTGAGACAGAACAAAATGCTCTTCGTAAGGTTGGACGCGTGCATAAATCCCCCAGCAATCGGCCCCAGCCCCACGCATTTCGGCAAACCGATAACGATTGTCGCCGCGGGCTGGAAATCCGGCGCGTTTCTTAGTAAGTGGATGTCTGTCCTGCGTGCCCCCTATGAAACTCGGCCATCAAATACCAGCTTCGATTCTCAACTTGGCCTAAAGGGTTGTGTGCGCGCTCGGACTCTGTAATTAACCCTCGAATAATCCAGGCTCGACAGCGATTTGATTTCAACCACTTCACCCTTGCGTAATCGTCCCCGTGCTAGAATCCATCCCGAGGGGGATAGCACAATGAACAGGATGCGCGCGGTCGCAATCGGCGTCGTCGTATCGAGTACGTTGGTCTGTGCGGCGTTGGTCATGGCTCAACAGAAAGTTGAGCTGCCGATAACGCAATAACGAGTTCTGTCGCCGTTATCGCTGACGGAGACGGAGCGCGACAGTCACCAAACAGGCTTGAATGTCGTGCGGCTGATTAACACAGCGGAAGTAGACTATAGGCGTGAGCGTGGGGCCTACGCGACCTGGGGCGAACTATTCCTCTCTCGCGCTATACAATTTCAAGGTCTCCGTTGGTGGAGTCCCGTAACACAATTTCAAGGCCTGCAATTGTCTGCCGGCCCCGAAGTGGTTCCTGGGTGGAATGTCGCCCTTGTTGTTTCCGCCGACCGCCACAATTACGAACTAACGCTCCGCAGTGTGGATGACAAGCAATGCCGATTTTCTTTCTTCAGCGACGACAGCGGGCTAATCTACGAGGGCGGCGCAATCAGTTGCTCTGTAGAGTTGGTGCCCAACGGCAATAGTCACAAGCTCCTTGGATGGCGGCGCCACTCTGCCCCCGCCACACGGTACTCCGACTTAACTGACAGGAGTCGCTCGGGAGACCGCAACGGCGGCGGTGGAGGCCCGAGTGCGATGCATCCAGAAAGCGCCGAATGTGACGGCCAGCGCGAGAGGTAGAAATTTCAGGCCATCGCGAATCAATGCACCCGGTCCGACTTCCTCGTCAGGTCCGATTCCGCATCCGCACTTGATTTTCAGACCTTTGTGCCAAGCCCACGCTATGGCAGTCATGAAGACACAAAACGTCAGCACTGACAAAACGGACGAGAAACGCAAGCCAATACCCGAAACGACCCAGAGGCCAAGAAATAATTCAAAGAACGGCAACACGTGCGCGAGCGAGTTGACAGCCCACGGCGGGAGCATTTGATAGGCGTCCACTGTCATCGCGAACATCGAAAGCGAGATTTTGACCGAGGTCGCTGACCACGGCATGGCGACCTGTGGCTTCAACGTGTTATAGCCCGAGACGAGAAATATCGTCCCGAGCGTCAGCCGTGCGACCAGCAGAAGAACGTTCCCCCACTTGTTGCGAGTATTCGCGCTCATAGCGTTTTCCCGAAGGCTAGCGCTGGGCGTGCGTCAATCGGTATCTGTTGCACACGTATTCAGAACCAGGTCTTCTTCTTGTAATCGAGATACGCCGCGCCGAACTTCTCCGTCAGCACTCGCTCCTCTTTCCGGCTACGCACCACTTGCAGCGGAATGATGACTACAAAAATCAGCAGCCACGACGGCCGTCCCGTCCAGATGATGATTCCCAGGAGGAGCATCGCACCAAAGAAGTAAATCGGATTGCGGATGCGCGAGTAGACGCCCGTCGTTACCAGCGTCGTTGCCTTGGCCTGCACGCTGAAGGCGCGTCCCAGCTCAATGCGCGCCGCTACAAACAAAAGAAATGCCGGCGCCGCAATCGCAATTCCTGCAATTCGCCATGCAGCCATGCAGTCCATGGCAGATGCGCGGCATGCATGCCAAAGAACGATAAGACGATGATTGCCAGCGCCAGCGTCACCAAATTGAGTTTCATGGCCGTTCCTTCAGTCTCGTTGCAATGAGGACCCCGTACTCTGAACGAACGATAGCGCCAGCTTGAGACAGACGCAAGGCAGAGCAAGCCACGAGACCCACTGCCAAGAAGCGGCTCGGTGCAGCCTTGAGCGCGAACCGCAAGCCCTCAGCACTTCTCTGTTTGGTTCTGGCACCGGGGGCGGCTAGAGCGTAACCTGAACTTGATGGGCTTGCTCTACCGCATCTCGGCACGCGGGGAAGCGAACGGCTCACGCAGCTCAGAAAACGGGTGGACCCGTGAAAATTGGGCTAAAGTTTCGAGGCCATGTCTTAGTGCCCGAAGGCGCTCCGGATTCAAGGCCGTGGCGATTGGCGCTCGCGTATTTGGATAAACGCCGGAGATTGCTCAGCGTGCTTGTCGCTTGCCCGTTCTGTCTGGCGCATGGCTCCATGGAAGTGGAATCGTTCGGCGTCTGGCCGGTACTTTTCTGCGAGCGCGAACAAAAGGAGTTTGAGGTTCGCTTCAAAGAGCCGGTGGGTTCCCGCCGATTGAAGATATCGCAACGTCGTGAATAGATTAAGCCGGGGGGCAGTTTACACCGTTCCTTCGAGGGAACGTCTGGCGCATGGAGTTCGTTTTGGGATAGATTCTCTTCGGAGGCATTGAATGAACCTTCTGGCGGCAATCAAACGCGAAGAGCGAAAGCTCGAAAAGCAGTTGGGCAGGTTGCAGCACCAGTTGGACGGGGTGAGAACCGCAGCGCAGGCACTGGGACGCTCGACGGGTGACGAGCTGAATCGCGCCAAGAAACGAGTCCTGTCAGCGGCGGCTAGAAGCAAGATTTCCAAAGCTGCCAAGAGGCGATGGGCCAAAGTGAGAGCCGGGGCGAAAAAAGCCGTGAGCTAGAACAACTGACAGTCCAAGCCGTCCGCAGCAAGGAGGAAGCAATGCGCTGGTATTTCTACCTCGCTTACTTTTTCGGCGGCGCTTTCCTCGTCAACGCCATCCCTCATTTCGTCAACGGCGTGTCCGGGCGCTCATTCCCCACTCCGTTCGGGTCCCCGCCCGGCAAGGGGCAGTCATCGCCGATGGTGAATGTGCTATGGGGGACGCTCAATCTCGTCATCGGCTATCTGCTTGTGTGCCACGTAGGAGAGTTCCACATCCGCGTCATCCCTGATGTGCTCGTTTCGGGAGCTGGGTGCTTGCTGATGGCAGTCATGCTCTCTCGGGCATTCGGGCGTCTCTACGGCGGTCAATAGGTCGGTGAGTCAGAGGGGCTGGTCGCGCAGGAGGCGTCGTCCGGCGACGTAGCCACACAAATGCCCTCGGTCAGTGCAGCATCCTCTGGGATTCGTTTTGCGGCTTCCCGAACTACCCTTGCAGTTCAACGATTATGACGTCGATGGGGTGACCGCCCAGATTCTCCGGTAAATGGCTTCCAGCGGGTGAATAGAGCGTCTCGCCTGCTTTGAAACGGCGCTCTTCCGTCTTGCCATCCGGGAACGTGAACCGGCAGTGTACATCATTCTGGAAAATCGCGACGCTGTCAGGATGGAAGTGCATCACCGATTTCTCGTGTGCTCTGTAGTTCGCTCGGAGCACACGCACTTTCTCATTTTCGACCTCAACCTTGTAATGTTTCGGGTCTACTTTGACCGGGTCCTGAGCTTCCATTTGCGGTTTCGGAGCTGTAGACATTACTTTCTCCTTTCGCGGGGTAAATTTATCGTTTACCGAGGGAGACCGGAGGATAGTTCGCGGAGCAGTGAGGGTCAAGTCATTGTTAGCGCATCCCGCGACCTAACGCAGAATCAGGGTCACAGCCACGGCCGCCACCGCCAGCTTCACCGCCCATCCGAGGGAATAAGACGCAGCGATTGCGGAGTGCAGCTTGATGAACAACGCATTCGCGATAAGTAACGGCAACGGCCCGAGAAGCCAAATAGCGAGCGCCAATTTGAGAGTAGCGCTGTACGAGTGGAGATTTAGGCGGGCGCACAAGACCGCGAATACGGCGCAAGTGACGAAGGGCAGAGGACTGTACCACGCGATAGCTTTCATTTCTCCCTGACCATGCGGGTGCCGCCAGATTTCAGGGTATGGGTTGTATCGCTTGTAGAGCCAATCGCCCATGAACAGCCAATCGGTCAGAGATGCCACGAAACCCCCGGCAAGCACCGTCAATGCCAAGCGAATCAAATTCATATCGTCTCCCTCCCTACACCGCGAAATGACGGGCGGATTCTAACCTAGACGGGCGCACCTCAAATGGCCATTTCTCAGGGGAATGCAACTCTTCGGAGATGCTCTGGAGCTCCTCCAGGGCCTGCGAATTTGCCATGTTTTTCCGTGCGGCAGAATTACGCCAACCAGCGTTCAGCTGTTGTGAAGGACTTGGAGCCGGTTTCTTGTCAGCAAGAGGGGTCCCCTGCCGTGCTTAGTTGGTCAGCGTAGCTGCGGAAGTTTTTTCAAAAAAGAATGCGGAACCTTGCAGGATGGTTTGCAGTCCCGCGTAATTGTGTGCTAAATTTCTCTGTTAAATCGAATAGATTTGGTGGGGTTTTTGGCCGCTCCGTCCGTATCCGAATCGAACCAATCCGATACGCCAGCCTCGTCCGCCCATCAGCAAAACCCCATTCCCGGTACGGGCCGTAAAACGACAGATTCTAGACGACTGCAAATTCGTGGGGATCGGGCGCCAAAGAAAGAGTAGATTTTCAAAACAGAGGTTCGCGGGCTGCCGAGATGATGCCGCCGCTGATTCTTGTGGTTCCCGAAGTCGTATCGCGAGGCGCGGAAAATGAACAGGGAGAGTTCGAACTTGAACCGCGCCGGGCGGGTGGTTAGACTTAGGCGTTACGAAGAGGACATGCGAGTGCGTCAGGCGGTAATCAAATGGAAAAAGGAAATTTTTGACGCTTCGCCGTTCCTTAAGAACGATGAGCGGCCCAGTTATTCCACAGCTCTTGGCGCGTTATTCGCTAAAGACTGCCTGAAAGCCCTGCCTAATTTCAGGGACTGCGTGGTGGATACTGTTTTTGCTGACCCTCCGTTCAACGTCGGCAAAGCGTATGGCGACAATACAAACGACCGGCTTCCGGAAGAACAGTACCTTGCGTGGTGCAAAGATTGGGTGCAAGAGTGCGTGCGCGTACTGAGACCGGGCGGCTCAATTTTCATTTATAACCTTCCGAAATGGAATATCTCAATCGGTGCTTACCTGAATAAACTCGGAATGGAGTTTCGCCACTGGATAAGTATCGAAATCAGTGCATGTCTTCCCATTCCGGGGCGACTCCATCCCAGCCACTACAGCCTGCTTTACTACTCAAAGGGCAAGCCGAAAACCTTCCGTCGCATTCGGACCCCGATACTGACTTGTCGACACTGCGGCGGTGAGGTGAAGGATTATGGTGGCCACCGAGACGCTATGAATCCCGACGGCGTTACGTTGAAAGATGTTTGGACTGATATTCCGCCTGTACGCCATTGGAAATTCAAATCGAGAAACCGGACCGCCAACGCACTGTCCACGAAGATTCTTGACCGTGTGATCGAAATGAGTACGCGCCCCGGCGACTTGGTGCTTGACCCATTCGGGGGTAGCGGCACAACATTTGCGGTTTGCGAATCGAAACACCGGCACTGGCTAGGAATGGAAATCGACTATGCGAAGGAAATCATGGAGCGATTGGAAGCCGACGAAATCCAAGCTCACAAGAACAGCGATTTCGTAGAAGATTAGGCCAGATTCCGGCCGTCTGTCATTTTTGTGATCTTTGGAACGTCTACGCTTGTCGCGTCATATTCAATCACTACGATTTCCAATGTGCCGCCATGCTTGCAGGGGATGGCCTTCCAAAGATCAAAATACGGCTCAAGTTCCTGAATGTTGCCAATTCTGTCCGTCAGATATCGAGCGAATGCGCGGGAAGGAACGACGAGGATTCCAGCCGCGATTTTACCCACCATGATGCCGAGTGCCATCTTGTTAAGCGACCTGTGACTGGAGGAAATGTTCCCTGTTTCCCATTCAACTACAACCGGCCCGTAATCCGTTTCCAGCAATGCGTCGAACTTGCCGGGATTCCGCGTTCCACCTAATTTGGCAGGCCCTTCGATGCTCCAGCCCTGTTTCTTGAGGTCAAGCATCAGGCCTATCTTGATCGGCTTCACTCCATTGCCCATTCCGCGCTTCTTTCCGCTTTCCGGGTGGATAGTGAATTTCCCGCTCTTCGGAGGCCATTCGACCGCCTTAATGGCTTTGTGCAATTTTTTGCGGGCGTTCCTCCATTCCGCGGATTTTGCGAACGCTCCACTGCTAATCAGTGTTTCCTCGCGAACGATCTTCACGCCCCAAGTATCTTCCCAGCGTCACAAGAATGCACCCGATTTCAGCCCTTCAATGGTCGGGAAGTGAACAGCGTCGACGTTTGACTTCCCGCTAGTGTGGCGTAGGATTCAAGGCAAATAGAGAGATTGGAGATGATCAATCGCCCGTCATGGCACTCTTAGCAGCATTCGTCGGAGCTGGGAAGCAATTCTGATCCAGACATTCGAGAGCTCGTGGGACGCACACGGGATGCGCTGGCGTTACATGCCCTATTTTCCGACACCCTACGATGCGGACACAGGCTGTTCTGTTCGTTGAAACCATGATAACGTAGCGTCGTAGGCAACAGCGTCCACTATGTCTACTGGCGAACCAGGGGGGTTCCCTTGTATGGTCCACTCGCAGCTGGAAGCGGCGGATTCGAAACCGTACCTGAAGATTGGATGCCTGCCTCACACTCTCGACCTCTCGTCCAAGAAGATCCTTGCGTGCTTTGGCTGGAGTGGTACGGCGATAAGCACGGTTTTACTCCTTCTGAATCCGAGTATTCGTTCGACAATTTCCTCTTCCGCAAGGGCAAAGAACTCGAAATGGCATGGCTTCACGTTTATGCTGAGCAGTGTGTTCGAGTCTGCCGGCATGATGGAGATGCCCACTCTGGTACGAACCTAAAAACCACCCTTGAGTTGATTGAGGCGGGGACTCCTGTAATCATTCATCCTGCACTGTGGTGGGCTCCTGAAAAGATCTACGGCGTTCCCGATTTAATTGTCCTGTCTACATGGCTCGAACGAACCTTTCCCGGTAGTTTGCCCCCTTCGGAGGTGGATACGGGATCACGCGGGAAGAGAAATGGCCATTACATCGCGCTCGACATCAAGATTAAGACCGAGATTGATCACGCCCGCAGCAAAGAAGATCTGGAAATCGCGACGGCACAACTAGGCTTATATTCATACATGCTTGGGCACCTGCAAGCACACATGCCCCTTTCCACTTTTGTCGTGTGCCGCGATAGAGTGAGATTGCCACTCCGAATCGAAATTAAGTCCAGATTGAACGCCGTGCTGGATGCTCACCTTTCGACCATTCGTGACCAGTGGCGCGACATACGTACCAATGGCAACAAGTACGTACCTTGGAAAGATGACGCAGTGGCGGTGAATCTATCTGCTGACAATGAGCGTTGGGATTCCGCGAAGAAGAAGATTGCGAAGGACAGCGTGCCCGGTGGATGCCCCACCCAGTTGCTCAAAGTGAGCCTCAAGCATAAGAAGGTGCTAGCCGACGCTGGGTTCCCAAGTTTGGAGTCTCTCATTATCGCAGACCCTGCGACTATTCCTTTTGATCAATGCAAGGGCATCGGCAGAGGAAAGACAGCAACATTGTTAAGAGCCATCCTCGAAGCGACCCGAACTGGGAAGCCCGTGCGTCCTGACAAGTCATTTGTCCCCCCTCCGAAGAAGTTTGAGTTTTTTGTCGATTACGAATTCTTTCAGAACGAGAACTTCGACTGCCCGAAACAGTGGCCCATGCTCAATGGTTGTTCAATGGTTTTCATGGCCGGAGTTGGATATGACGAAGGCGGACAATTCAAGTGCGTTCAGTTCGTTGCTGAAAAGGAAGCGATTGAATCAGAACGGAAATTGTTTACGGAATTCGTCACATTCTTAGATCACGCAACTGCCGGAGCTTTCATTGACGCCAGCCAAAGCGCTTTTTATCATTGGACGTCACCAGAAGTTTGGCAGAGCACAAACGCTGCCGACGCTCACAAGTTTGCAGCGGATCACCCCCTGCGGAACCTCAACTGGATTGATCTGAATAGAGTGTTCGCTGACGGCCCTGTCGCGTTGCCCGGATGTCTAACCACCAAACTGAAGCATTGCGCGAAGGCACTCGGCTCACTCGATCCGCAATACGATCCAGCGTGGCCCGAAGAGCTGGCTGAGGGTTTAGGAGCAATCGTCATGGGATGGAAGGCCTATGCCAGCCCAAAGCCACTGGAATGTGCGGAAATGGAGTGTTTGCGGCAGTACCTGGCGGCGGACTGCCGAGCACTGTGGCAAATCTTGAGGTGGTTGCGAACCTAAGGGCTTCTCGCTCTCCAATTCGAAGTTGTCCCAGTTCTAGTTGAAAGCAGCGGCTCTCGACTTTCTGCACGTTACGCGACCTGTTCCTGTTGAGTCAACGACGGGTTCATCCGGCGATGCAAGAGTTCCAGTTCCCGGTAGCCTTTCACTCGCCGGAATTTCTTTTGCGCTTCCAACAACCCGGTGGCCGTCCAGCGCAAGGCTTGCTCTCCTTGACGCCAGCGTTTTACGTTGCGCGCTACTTTCTCGACGGTCGAAAGGCACGACTCGATGGGATTGGTTGAGGACAGCGTTCTCCGCAACAGGGTTCCCACACCGAGCCGGTGCACGGTGAGGGTTTCTTCCAGCCCTTCTTCGAGGCTCCGTGCCGCGCTGGGGTTGATGCGCTCCAGTTGCCGGAAGATTTTCTCGAGTTCCGCTTTGGCCGCCGCGTACTCGGTCATCGCATAGGCGTTGCGGATTCTCCGGTCCGTATCGCCCTGGGCGCTCTGCGGCAGATGTTCTTTTACGTTCCGCCGCTTGTGGATCTGGCAGCGCTGCACTTCGGCGCGTTCGCCGAACACCCGCTCGATCCCCGCGCGCAACGCTTTCGCTCCGTCGATCACGAACAAGTAACGCCGCTCGGGATCGAGGCCGCGTACCACCAGGTCCTCCAGCAACTCCTTCACTACCGTAGTGTTCTCTGTCGCCCCTTGCCACAGCCCCAGAACGTGTTTTTCTCCGCTGATTTCAATGCCCAGCGCCACCACCAGCACTTGTTTGCCGAGATGAATCCCGTCGATCAGGATGGCCACCAGGTCCACGCCGTCGAGTTTCTTCTCACAGAGTTCTTTTAACTGCGCCACGCTGGCCGCTACGAACTCCCGGCTCACGCTGGACTTCTCGATCCCGTAGCCATCCACCACGCTTTGCACCGCGCGGCGATAGTTCCGTGAGGTCAGTCCCGCGACGATGCCTTCGCGCACCGCGCGCTGCCGCCGTCCGTCGTGCTGCAACCGCGCGTAACTGTCCAGCTCCACTTCTTGACCTTCTCGTGTGCGCACCCGCGGACGTTCCACGGCTACTTTCTGTCCGCCAAACACCACGTAACCCGGCTGGCGCCCCCAACGCACGGCACCCGACACCGGATCCGGCCGGTGTGGCGGTCCCACGCGCCGGGTCACTTCGTTTTCCAGAATCGTGCCGATGATGCGCAGCCCCGCTGCCCCGGTCAACTGCTCCACCTGGGCTTGCAGCTCCTCCCACACTTCGACCATCGGCAGCGGCACCTCCAGCAACTCCCGCTTGCCAAGCACTTCGAACTTCTCCTTGCACTTGTCTTTCATTCCCTGATAGGTTTTCCTCACAGCGGCTCTCCTCTGAAAATAGAGTTTGCAACCCGAACTCTATCCGAGTTCGGGTCGAGAGGCCTTTGATGAACCCAACATCGAACGTCTTCAGTGCCCGGACAACTAACCTGTCGTTGCAATAAAAATACACTCCGTATTCGCCTGCGGCGGGGCTCGATTCTCTAGTAAGGCCCGCAAGAGCTTCGACTCGTATTTCTCAGCCTTCTTCTGTTTTGAGAGTGCCGACAAACCTCTGCGGCGGATAACCCGGGGGATAAGCCCAGTTCTCAAAGAACTGAGGCGACAGCGACTCGCCGTTAAGTGTGAGCGTCACGGCTTGATTGGTAAGAAACTTCCCGTACGTTGCCCGCAAGTGTTCTTTTAGCTGAGCGATTCCTTCATCGGTAATCAAACTGCGAAGCTTTTGAAGTTCAACGACCGTCTTGCCTTCGGGGATCTGATCGACTTCATAAACCGGCAACTCCCAATCATCGTCGTTGAGCCAATTATCGTCGAAGTCGATCTGAAAGGTTTTCTCTTTCGAAAACCGTGTCGTGATCTTGACGTCCTGAGCTAAGGCTACCACCGCCCGCTTGGTGCCTACTCCGAAAATCCCGATGGTCTCGTCGGTTGGATTCGTACCAGTTTCGCCAGGTCCGACAACGTATCGTAGGTCGGCCTTCGGCAAACCACCGGCATTGTCTTCAACCATAATCGTTTGCTGCGCCTTATCCAGTTTGATGCTGATGCTGATGGCGCTCGCCCTTTTGCCTCTCACCCACACATCAAGACCGTTGTCCACCAATTCACAAATCGACCTATTCAGGTCATAATCAGCGATGATCGAGTGGAAAATGCGCTTGGAGGGAGTTGCATTCAGTTTATCGATTTCTTTTTTCACTTTGTTGTTAGAAACGCGGAGCCAGAGCGGGACCTGGGACAGAATACCACGGAGGTTACTTTACGACACCTTATAACAGTGATTAGGAATTCACTGCGCAGCTCTCTGCTTCAGAAAGGCGTTGTGCGGCCCAAACAAGTTCTTGTTGGGGTAGCAAGGGGACCCGTGGCGAACCTTAGCAGGTCCCCGTACCTGTCGAACTTTTCTCAAGAGAGATTTCGGTAACCGAGTAGAATTGCGCTCAGCAAAGGCAAGTTGAGCCATCCAACAGTAACTACTCGGTTTCTCAAAGCCCTGTTACTCTCTAGGCAAGTGTCCGGGAGCGCTGTCCGCGATGGAGCCGAACCGCGGGACAATCATAGATATGAAGGATGATTATTTGGTTAGCCGAACAGGAACCACACGGACAAGAAAGGAACCGGGATGAATATTAGTGACGCGGAACGACAACCAGTAAAAGCGACAGTCCTGAACGTCTTAATCGCGTCTCCGTCAGACGTCAGCGCGGAATGCGATGCGGTGGAGAGCGCCATTCAGGAGTGGAACGCGAACCACCATGCTCAAACCGGGATTATGCTTCACCCGGTTCGCTGGGAAACGCACTCGTATCCAGCTGCGGGAGATCGGCCGCAGGGCATCATCAATCGACAGATTGTCGATTCCGCTCATCTCTTGGTTGGAATCTTCGGCAATCGGTTGGGTACACCCACCGGCGAAGCCCAATCTGGAACGATCGAGGAGATCGAGCGGTTTCGGAAGACTGGCCGACACGTTGCGTTGTATTTCTCGAATGCACCCGTACCAAGGAATGCCGATCGCAATCAGCTTGAGGCGCTCGAAAAATATCAAAAAGAACGGCAACAGGATACTTTGTACTACACGTTTGACACCAGCGAGGACCTCCGGCGGCTTGTCACGCAGCACCTGCCAAACATCGTTTCGGAAGTTTACGAAAGCGTTCCGGCCCGAGCAGACCGTGCCAAAGAGGGCCCGAGTTTTGTATTTGTCTTTGGTGTGCCGCTAGGAGACAACGACTCTGCATCGTGGATCATGATGCTTAGACACTACGGACCGCAGCCCGCGCATAACTGCAACATTGCATTTTACGACGATGACCGCAAGAACGTCGAACATCAGTGGCTGGTTGCACACCCAGGTTCGCCATTTCCACCGCCCGGACTGGCGGGCGAATCGCAAAAGCACATTCACGTCGCCGAAGCCAACCAAGAAGGATCAGCGGGAAGCTTTCCCTGGAATCCTCTTGACCCGGATCGTCAGCACTATACGGTCTCAATAAGCTGTCGGGATGGGGCATTTGTGGAGAAGTGGGAAGTAACGCGAGTCAACGGCGTTCTCCGTTCGAGGATTGCAATCGAGCACGGCCCTCAATGGGTTAAGAAGAATCCGAACGTTGATCCCGTTGTATTCCAATGTTCCGATCCAGAATTTATCAGTACGCCTCTCGCTACGGAACTCCCCAAGTCGACCAAGGGAAAAGTCGTTCATCCGGGCTGGAAGCCTAGTCATAGATTCGAGGTGCCAGCGGCGATCATTGACCCTAACCGTAATGTACAAATCGTATCTGCCATCAAGTTGCCAGACGGGAGCACACTAACGGATTTTGGATGCTGGAATATCCTTACCAGGCATTTCGGTGATCCGACATGAAAGACATCGCCTCCATGAAGCCCAATGGACTCCGCCTAATTCTCAGATGCGGGCAGTGGGTTCCGAAGTCCTTGCGGAATCAGATTCCGAGGGGAATTCGGGGCATCTATGCGTTGCATCACTTCCGTCCAAAATTGAGAAAATACGATGTCGTATACATTGGGATGGCTTCCGGTAAGAGGGGTATTCGAAGCAGACTGGCCTCCCACGCTCGAAGCAAGAGGAAAGGAAGCCACTGGACTCACTTTTCCTTGTTTGCGGTTTGGCCGAACATTTCTCAAAACGAGATTGAGGAGTTGGAGGGTCTATTCCGTGAGATCTATCGAAAGGATAAGCACGCAAATCGACTTGCTCTCCAAAAAAGATATCAGAAGCTGCGAAACGTAAGAATCTCGGTGGGGAAAATCGAGGCGGGCATGTTTTAAGTTTCCGAGAAGAGAACTTGCATGCTCGGCGGAGGCAAGCTCCTTGAAACCGTTCTTGGCGAATCTGTCTGCTTTTGCGTTTTTGACGGATTGCGAAAATCAGATTTCCGTGCTTCATGCTTGACAAGCGACCTGCCCGGCCAGGATTCACCCTCGTTGCATCGTTTTCCCCTAGACTGCGTGCCAACGCTTTGAGCACCAGACCGATCAGCGCCAGCTTCTTCAACGGCTCTGTGACGCGGTTGGGCGCTACTTACACCAACAACCAAGGAAAAAAGAAGGCATACTAAGGCTTTGGGGGAGTTCCATGCTTGAGAAAGCCTTAAACGAGTTTCTTTCCAGTATCGCGTCATATCTGAAGTTATGGGGCTCGTTGCGAGCTTCTGGTGTGGCGGTCAATCTTGGTGGAACGTGGTTCAACATTGCCATTCGACTGGAATTCATCGAAGGCCCGCCCGCAAGAACGGAAATACGTTCTCCAGAGACACATTTTCTTTACTATGTTTTCGATTTTCCGATCAGCGCACGAGAGAACCTCTTGCGTGAGGTCGTTCTCGCAGGACAGTTTGAGCTGAAGATCAGTAATGGAGATTCGGGTGCCCACGCGCAAATTCTCATGAAGAGAGAGGCGGAACACGCAAGGGGCGTCCCTCGGATACCGGTGCAATGGTCTTCGCCATTGATCCGTGAAGCAGGATTGCCAGGAGACAGGCAGCGAAAGCGCACGAGTATTACCCTCCTTGGATACGGTCAAAACGTTACGGAGCTTTTGAGTTACGAGGTCGCACGAAAAATCGAGACACGTCTGCGCAGCGCCACGCCTTGTTACGATGGCCTGACTGGATTGTTCGCTCATATTGTTCCTGGCATGAGCTACACAGGGGGCGGCAACACACTTCTGGAAATCGTTGCAGAATTGCCGTTCGAGCTTCGAAAAGGTGAGCGAGATTCGATCTGCGTTGAGGGTCCATCGGAAGTTCCTAGCGGATCACTGTCCTTGCGTTGTTTTTACGGACCGGGACTGGGCTTGCCACCGAGCGTGGCAGAGCTCGAACCGGCGGATGCAGCGAGGCTCGCTAACGGTCGCCTGCGGTGGATACATAGACCGGATTGGCCCGGGAAGTCGGAGACCGCGCGAATTGTCATGTTTTTTGAAGGCGAACAAGTGCAAGTGCTAGAAGTCAATCGTTGGCCGAGCGCCGGGAATATTCGCCAACTCGTTGACAGTTATTTTGACCCTTCACAGGAGAGGTTGAAAAGCGCGCTGCTGAATCGTGGAGCGATGAATCAACAAGAATTTGAGTGGGCCGTTGCTCGACTGCTCAATCTACTTGGATTACCCGCAATCTGGTACGGCAAAGGCATGACAGAAGCGAAACCGGACTTGGCTGGATATATCGAAGGCGGCCCCGTGCTGCTCGTTGAGTGCACTTTGGAGAAGCCACTCGAAAAGTTCTCCGGCCTCGCAGAGCGGGCGAAGCAACTTCAAGAACAAATTGACTCGGAAGCGGTTGTGTTAGGGCTCGTTTTCACGCGCGCGCAAACAGTGGATTCGGAGAAGCAGCACGCGCACGAGCACAGTCTAGTCGTCGTAGGACAGGGCGAAATCCAAGAATTGTTGAAAATGCTCGATTCCGGCTCAGGGACAAAGGAAACGTTGGCCTACATTCAAGAGCTACAATCGAATCTGATACTCGAACTAGGAACATCGCTGGAATGGTAGATGGGCACCCCGCTGGTGGTCCCTAGTCGGTACAGGCATCTCGCTAAGGCCCTTCGACCGCGACGATATGCACCTCTTGACTGACCTCTAGGTTCCAACTGTTTCCCATTTCTGGCCTATCTGGAGTTGGTCACAACTCACGTGGCAATTAAACGGGGCCGATGCGGGCTAGTGCCGCTGGCATCGAACAAACACGACAAAATCTGCTTTCACGCCTCCAAACAGCTTGAGCCGGATTTTGATACACGAAAAGAATTCCTTTGGCGTATTTAGCGGATCTGCCTACCTGCAGAATTTTTTTCAAAAATGTTTTCGGAACCTTGCAGGATGGTTTGCAACGCCCCCGCGTACCGCCGCGTACCGCAGTTTGGCAATTCTGGTGTTTCTCGCACTTTCTGGCTTATCGTAGAATCTGTAAGTTACGCAGAATCAATGTGGGTAGTAGTTCCGATTCCCCCCGCCGGCACCAACGACTTTTAGTAATTTCCGCGGTTTATTCCCGCCGGATGCAAACACAGAGTCAGCTTTTACTTATCGGTGGGAATAGTGAGGTTGATTTCGATGTCGTTGCGGCTGTCGAAACTTGAAATAGTGTGCTTCGAAGATTTGCGGCGTTTGAACTCGGCGTGAATCTCGAAATCGTCGTTAGGATCGAGGCCGGTAAACTGGTAGTGGCCCTGGGAATCAGAAATCTGGGTCCTAATGTTGTTGGTTTTCTTGTTGTGCAGGTAGACGATTCCATTCGCTATGGGATTCTGGTCTTTGTCCATCACGCTTCCGTGAACCGTCCGCAACTGGGAACGGTCACGATCGTCCTGGGCGCGAACAGAAACTCCGGAGAGGACAAGCACGGCCAAGAAAAGCGCTACCGAAGACGTAATCCGAGTGGCTCTCAACTGGGATCTCCCTGGTGCGATTCGTTCGGCAATCGGAGCATAACCCCCTGAAGAATTAGATGACCGCAACAGGAGGAAAGATGTAGCGGCCTAAACCGCAGGGCCCCCCTACTCGTCGAGCTCGGTTTCGTCTTCTTCCTTGTCGACCACCGCCTCTTCGTCATCGTCCGATTCGTCGCCATCCTCGTCCAATGCTTCGACGGCGTCTTCGTCGTCGTCATCATCCGAAATGACGTTCAAGCGGACCGGATGAATCTGCACAACCTCGAGCTCGGCGTCGCATTCGAGGCAGGTGATGATTTCTCCTTCTTCGACTTCGTCTTCGTCCAAGTCAATTTCGGCATCGCATTTCGAGCATCTCACCACGGCAAACTCTCCTTGGCAGCGAAATCACCACTGGAGAGCGTATTATATAACGCACATGTCAAGCAACGCTGCCGGCGGTATGACGCCAACCGATAACCGGGAATATCCGGAGCGGCCGATCGTGGCGGTTGGCGGAGTGGTGATTCACGATTCGCGAGCCTTGCTGATCCGCCGAGGACAGCCGCCGCTGGAGGGACGCTGGTCGATTCCCGGCGGGATTTTGGAGGTCGGGGAGACGATCGCGGAGGGAATCGAGCGTGAACTGAGGGAAGAGACCGGCGTCCAGGTGCGCGTTCTGGAGTTGATCGAGATTTACGAGAAGGTGTTCCGCGACCGAGACGACCAGCCGCAATATCACTTCGTGATTCTGGATTATCTGTGCGACTTCGTGGAAGGAACGGCCGAGCCGGGCGGGGACGTAACGGAAGTGGTGTGGGCCAGCGAGCAGCAACTGGATTCGCTGGCGTTGACCGGAGCGGCAAACCGCGTGATCAGGAAGGCGCTCTCCGCGGTGCGAGGCCGGGTGGCGGGTCAGCGGACGTAGGGGACGTAGGAATAGATTTCGTCGGCGATCCAATAGTTGGCGAGGACGATGGCGAAGAGCGTTCCGGTGGCAAAAAGGGCCCAGCGCCAGCGGCGCCACAATTGGCGAAAGGACGAGTACTGCATCGGAAGGTCGGCGACATAGGCGGCGCAGTAACAAAGATTCGCAAACATGGCGAGGATGAGAAGCGCAACAAAGTCCGGCCATCCGAAGGCGGGGCGGAAATGGGGCCACGTGGCGACAATCCAAATGATGACAACAGCGGCGAGCAGAAGGTTGTAGAGGATGCGGCGGAGCTCCCAGTAACGGATGGCGTCGGTGAAGATCCCGCGCAGGTCAGAAGATTGCGGATGCGCGGCCGGTTCGGAAGTGCTCATGGTAAAGCTCCTGCAAGGAGATAGGGGATGCGGAATAGGACTGTTGCAAGCGAGATTCAGAATTGGTGGTAGCTACTTTGGAGTGCATTGAACACTCTTTCCACACAACTTAACAAATGAAAATATTCCCGCTGTCCCGGCTCCTGTTATGCCGAGCGGAAATCCGAGCAGCACCAACCCTGCACCTCCGGGCATTCCAGGGTCACCGTGAAAAAACCAGTAAATGAACAGCGGCAGATAGAGGCCTACAAGAAACCCTATGGCAGCAAACGTCAGCGCAACCAAGACGCGAGACGTTATACGCATACAGCTCAAAATCGGCGTGGGAAAAATTCTCACACGCATTTTCTTGCGTCACTCAGCTGGCGGTGACGTTCGCGAGGGTCGCTGGGACGGCGCCGAAGCGACGGTCGCGCCCGCGGAAATCGCGGACGGCCAGTTCCAAATCGGCCGAGGTGAAATCCGGCCACATGCGGTCGGTAAAGTGCAGCTCCGCATAGGCGCATTCCCAAAGGAGAAAATCACTCAGGCGCTGCTCGCCGCCGGTGCGAATCAGCAGATCGACCTCGGACGAATCTTCCGGTGAATGGGTCACTTCGGCGAGACGCCGCGCGAATTCTCGCTGGGTGACTTCGGTGCTGGAAACCATCCAGCAGGCGGTGCGCAACATAGCTTCGCGCGCGGAATAGTCGACGGCAATGCGCAGGTCGAGGCCATCATTTTGCGCCGTGGCGGTCTCCGCGGCTTCGATAGCAGAGAGCAAAGTGCTGGGCAGGCGGTCGCGGCGACCGATAGCGCTGATGCGGACATCGTGCTCCTGCGCACGAAAGGCTTCCGCGAAAAAGAATTTTTCCAGAAGCCCAAACAGGGCGCCAACTTCCTGCGAGTCACGCTGCCAATTGCTGGAGGAAAACGCGAAGAGAGTGAGCGTGCCGATGCCAAGAGCCGGAGCAGCGTGCACGACACGACGAACCGCTTCGACACCGGCGCGATGGCCGGCGGAACGAGGCAGGCCGCGGGCCGCGGCCCAACGGCCATTGCCGTCCATGAGGATGGCGACGTGAAGCTGCTTCGGGGGAACGAGGTACAAAGTACTTTCTCTCATAAAGGTCATAGGCAAAAAAATTTTGCCCCTCCTATCCTTCTCGCGTTGCGTGAATCAGCGCTTCCATATGGTCCAGATAACGTTCGAGCGCCTTCCGGCCAGTGGACGAAAGGCGGTATTCGGTCTTCGGCAACCGCCCGGCAAAAGACTTGGTGCACGAAATGTAGCCGGCATCCTCGAGCTTGCGCGCATGAACGCTCAGGTTGCCATCAGTTGCGCCTACGAGCTTCTTCAAGGCGTTGAAGCTGAGCGTGATGTTGACGGCGAGAGCGCTGACGATGCCGAGGCGCGTTCGTTCGTGGATCAGGCGGTCGAGAGAGCGAGCGGATTCTTCCGCCGCTTGTCCACGAGCCGGCGGCAGATCGGCGCGGTCTTTCTCTTGTAAGGAGCGTTCCTGTGACGTGCGCACTGCAGCCGATTTAGCCACCGTAGTTCCTCGCGATGATTGCGCCGAAAATGATGTGGAAGCCACCAAAACCGACTCCCAGCAGAACGTTGGACCAGGCCGCGGGGCAAAAGAAAGCCACGGTGCCAAGCACCATGAAGCACAGACCCATGAACGGAACGGCGCGAATGGAGAACGCGCCTCCGGTCACTACGCCCGTTCCGTACAGAAGCAACCAGGTGGCCGGAACCGCGTTGACCAGACCGGCGTGGAAAAGAACGTAGGTGAGAATTCCGCCAACGAAGACTGGCGGGACAAAGCTAAGAGCGAATTTGCGCGCGGGGCCGGAAAGCAGGGAGTCATGAGCGCGGCGCGCTTTGACAAGGGTGCTCCAGCCGGCGATGGCGACGGCGACAACCGCTTCGATCAGCCAAACGGTGAGCCATTCGGTGCGTGTGGACTGCTGCGAGGCGACAAACGCGGCACCCAGAGCGGTGATGCCGAGGGCCACGCCGCCCCATCCGGGAACGGCAGTGAAGGAGCCGGCACGCTCCATGGTCTCGCGAATGAAGCGAAGGTTCTCGCGAGCATGGTCATCGATGGCCACCGGGGGGTTGGGGCGATGGACAGGCTCAGGGATGCTCATGGGCGAGAGGATAGCAGCGGGGCAGAATGCTGTCAAGTACTTTGTAAAATAAAGCACACAGCCCGCCTGACCAAATGTTCTTGGCTCCGACCTGCGGCGGAGCTATGCTTCCGGTTCGCAAGCAGAGAGGAGAACGAACTATGAAACGGCTTCTGATTTTCGTGGTGATCGCGGCATTCGTGCCGCTCGCGGCGCAGGCGCAGGGCGCCGCAGCATCGGCGAATCCGGTGTCGGATTCGGTGAGGCAGATGGTTGCGCAGCACGCCAAGGTCATTATTGCCGCCGCGGAAGAGATGCCCGCGGACAAATACAGCTATCACCCAACGCCGCAGCAGATCACCTTTGGGCATTTGATGATGCACTTGGCGCAGTCCAATACGTTTCTGTGCTCGGCCATCGCCGGGACAACACCGCCGGACCAAGGGACTTTGGCGGAGACGGATCCCAAGGACAAGCTGGTGACGGCGCTGAAGAATTCGTTCGATTACTGCACGGGAGTGCTGGATAAGACGGACGACTCGAAGCTCGGCGAAATGATCGCAGTACGAAATCGGTCGGTTCCCCGCGCCATGATCATGATCACGCTGGTGGCGGATCTCTACGACCACTACAGCGCCGAAGCGGCGTACCTGCGGCTGAATGGCATGCTGCCGCCGACGGCGCAGCCCCGGCCGTCGCGATAGTTGCGCGGCGGATTTTCGGGCGTTATTTTCCGCGATGGGGATAACGCCCGAGCATTGCGCTCCAACGAATCTGCCACAGGCCTGCGAACATGCGGAGGCTGTCGTGGAGCATGTGCACTTTGGTGCGCGGATCGTGCGCCCAGCGCACGGGAATTTCCACGATGCGCAGGCCATGACGTTGGGCGAGAAATAGAATCTCCGGATCGAATCCGAAGTCCTCAATCCTCTGTTGCTCAAAAACGATGCGCGTGCGATCGGTACGGAAAGCCTTGAATCCGCACTGGGTGTCTTCGAAGGGCAAGCCCGTGGCGAGACGCACCATGCGGTTGAAAAAAATCCCGGCGAGTTCACGCGCAGGCGACTGGTGAACCTGGATCAGGCGACGGTCGAGCGCGCGGGAGCCAATGGCGACGTCGGCGGAGGCAAGCGCGTCGAGGAGCTTTTCCGCTTCTTCGATGGGCGCGGAAAGATCCGCGTCGGTGAAGAGCGCGATGGCTCCGCGGGCCGCGAGCATACCGGTGCGAACGCTACAGCCCTTGCCACGATTTTCCCCGTTGAGCAGCAGATGCAGCTCGGGCATTTCTTTTTGCATGGTGCGCACGACTTCGGGAGTGCGATCGGTTGACCCATCATCGACGACAACGATTTCGCTCGGCGGATGCGCCCGGCGAAGATAATCGCCGATGCGCTGAAGCGTGCGCGGCAGGCGCGCTTCTTCGTTATAGGCAGGCACGATGATGCTAAGTTCGAGCGGCGCGGGCATGCCTAGGCGTCCGGCCATCCGTAGCGACCGCGGAGCGGAACGAACTGGCAGGCGAAGAGTTTCTCTTCGAGGATTTGGCCCGCGGACTTGCGAATGCGCAAGAGCATTTGCTTGTCGCTCTGGCCCACCGGAATCACCAAGCGGCCGCCTTCGGCGAGCTGATCGACGAGCGGCGCAGGAACGGCGGGAGCGGCGGCAGCGACCAGAATGGCGTCAAACGGTGCGTCTTCCGGCCAGCCGAGGGTGCCATCGCCGATTTTCAAATGAATATTGGAGTAGCCGAGAGCGGCCAGACGTTGGCGCGCGGACTCGGCGAGCGCGGGGCGATTTTCGACGGTGGTGAGCACTTTGTCCAATTCGGACAATACGGCGGCCTGGTAGCCGGAGCCTGCCCCGATTTCCAGCACGCGTTCGTGACCTGCGAGCTCGAGATGTTCGGTCATCGCGGCAACCATATACGGCTGAGAGATGGTTTGGCCCTCGCCGATGCCCAGCGCACGGTCTTCGTAAGCATACGCAACGAGCTCTTCGGGAACGAAGAGATGGCGCGGCACGCGCTCGAGCACTTCGAGTAGCCGCGGCGAGCGAATGCCGCGCTTGCGGATTTGCTCATCCACCATCGCGCGCCGACGCGCCGCCCAGTCCTGGCCGTTTTCGCCTTTCACTCTTTGCTCATAGCTCTTTACTTCTCGCTCGCGCGGGCTTAGCGGCTCGCGCCCGCGGGAATTTCCGGCAACAATTCGCGAACGGCGGCGTCATGGGGCGCTTCACATAGAAATCGACCGGACGCGGGTGAAGCTCCATCGGCTGGCCGTCCAACGCAGCGCTGACGGCGCACGATCCCGGCCGCGCGGCCCAAAAGCACAGGGCGCAGCCAAATGCAGGCACGCTGAAGATAATCTTCCTGGGAATCGCCATCATACCTCGCGTCTGGAATGGCCGAGCGGAGCGCCATCGCATGCATTGCTTCCGCGATGGTTGCGGGATTATATCACCAGCAAATTCACACGGGCTGGAGATGGCGCTCCCAGGCGCGCGTGGCGAGGATTTCATCGATCTGCGCGAACGAAAAATCGATCTCGTCGTCGCGGTTATAGAAGTGCGGCGAAATGCGGATGCCGGCGCCGGGCCGGTAATCGACCAAGATGTTGCGAGCGACCAACTCGTTCTTCACTTCCTGCGCGTGGGGACAATCGATGGACACGGTGCCACCGCGTTCGGAGGAATCGCGGGGCGAATTGACGCGCCAGCCTCGCTGGAGCGCGCCGTCGATGAGCTGCGTAGTCTGGCGCACCGATTTCTTGCGGATATTTCCGACGCCAATGTTGTGAATAATCTCGAGGCCCGGCTGGCAGGCGTAAAGCGCGGGAATGTGCGGCGTGCCGTTGAGAAAACGATAAGAGTCGTCGCGGGGGTCGAGCGGAGCCGCTTCGAAATTGAAAGGGCGTTTGTGGGCGAGCCAACCGGCGATTTTCGGCGAAAGCTTGGTGCGCAAATCGGAACGCACGTATAAATACGCCACGCCGGGACCACCGCACAGCCATTTGAGCACTCCGCCGACGGCGAAATCGCTTTCGAGCTGGCGGACATTGAAGGGAACGGTTCCGGCGGCCTGGAAGCAGTCGAGGATGACGTGCGCGCCGACTTTGTGAGCGCGCTCGATGATGGCTTTGGCATCGACGATGGTGGCGCTGCGGAAGAGAACCAGAGAAATCGGGACGAGAAGGGTGGTGTCGTCGATGGCGGCGAGGATTTTCTCGAGCGGCGCGTGAAGGCCATCTTCGCTTTTCAGAATTTCGACACGCGCGCCTTGGCGGCGCTGTTCCATGTGGAAATAAATCGTCGAGGGAAATTCCAGGTCAACGAGTACGATTTTGTTGCGGCGGGAAGAAAACTCGAAACATGAGGAGATGACCGCCTGGGTGAGCGTGACATTCTGATGCAAAGAAATCTCGCCAGGGCCCGCTCCGATGATCGCTCCGACTTTGTCGCCGACGGTTACGGCCATTTCCCACCAACCCTCTTCCCAGGCGCGGACGCCGCGCGTGGCCCAGGCGTCGGCGTAATTTTTCATTTGGTCATAGACGCCGCGGGGCATGGCTCCGAGAGAGTTGCTGATCATGTAGGTGGAATTTTCGAGAATCGGAAATTCGCTGCGCCACTTCAGGAGTTCGTCCATGAGCCTCTCTCCGGCGATGTTGCGGGAGTGCTGCGCTATGTTATCAGAATCGGACCGCGGCAGTTTCCGAGTTGGAGATGGAGGCTTCCAGAGGAAACCGTGCGGTGGTTGAAGAGCACCAGGGGCGCGCGAAAACCACCATCGGCGCGGCGTTTCATGAGCGGCAGGCATTGGCGCAGGCCCGCTATATCGTATTGATAATACATGGCATACGAGATAGGGAGTGCTAAAGGCCGGTTTGGCAAATGCTGTGCATTAGTCCACTGCGGAGAGCGGCCAAGGTTGAAACGGCCAACGGGACTTAACGGGATGCGTTTTAGGGCTCTCGGAAAGGATTCAAAATGCGATACATCAGAGTTCTCGCGATGCTCGGTATTTGCTTGGGTTGCGCACCATTCGCGCATGCGCAGAGAATCGCAGTCGGTGTGGGGATCGGCGTACCGGCTTACGTTGGTCCGGCCCCGGTTTGCGCCTACGGTTACTACGGATATTACCCGTACGCCTGCGCGCCGTATGGCTATTATGGACCGAGCTGGTTTGCCGGCGGGGTCTTTATCGGCGCGGGGCCATGGTTCCACGGGCATGCGTTCATCGGCGGGCCTGGATTTAGGCCGTTCGTTGGAGGCGGCTTCGTTGGGCGGCCAGGGTTCAGATCCTTCGCTGGTGGCAGGGCCGGGTTTGTCGGACGACCTGGTTTTGCGGGGCGCAGCGGCTATGTTGGAGGCGGTGTAGCTGGACGCGGGCCAGTGGGCGGCAACTTCCGGGGAGGCGCTGGCTTCCACGGAGGAGGCGGCTTTCATGGAGGCGGTGGGTTTCACGGTGGTGGTGGCTTCCACGGGGGCGGGCGCAGGTAGCCCGCGCGGTTAAGTCGACGCAAACGGCCGGCGGCGAGATGCTGCCGGCCGTTTTGTTGTTCACGCCGAAATTTCTCAGGCAGGCATCAACCTGAAAAGGATCTGCGGGACCACAGCCCGCAGTAGGGGTAAATTGCACGCGGCTGGCGGTTCGTCTAGGATATGGGACGCTTCACGTCCCGCGCAAAGGGGGAGCATGCCGTGGGCCAAATCAAAAACGTTTGGGCGGGCCGCCTCCTGTTGCTCGGCTTGATCTTCTTTGTGCTTGTTGGATGCGGGAACGCCAGTCATCCGCCGAACCAGCCGATCACGCTGACCATTTCCGCAGCGATCAGCCTGAAAGATTCTCTGGATGCCATTGCGAAGAGTTATCAGCAAACGCATCCGGATGAGCGCGTGGCGTGCAATTACGGCGGGTCCGGCGCGCTCCAGCACCAGATCGAGGAGGGCGCGCCCGTTGATATTTTCATTTCCGCGGGCGAGAGCCAGATGGACGCGCTACAGAGGGAGGATTTGCTGGTGCCGGGAACTCGCCGCGACCTGTTGGGCAATGAGCTGGTGTTGATCGTGCCGGCACGCTCCCAGGGAATCAAAGATTTTCCGGATTTGGCGAAGAGCGCGGCGAAATCCGTCGCCGTCGGCGACCCGCAAATCGTGCCGGCGGGGATGTACGCGAAGCAAGTTCTCGAACGCCTTGGGCTGCTGCCGACCATCCAGCGCAAGCTGGTGTACGCAAAAGATGTGCGCGAAGCGCTGGCGTACGTGGAGACGGGCAACACAGATGCAGGCCTGGTTTACGCAACCGATGCGCGCATTTCGAATGCGGTGCGGGTGGTGGCCACGGCGCCGAGCGATTCGCATCTGCCGATTCTTTACCCCATCGCGCTGCTCAAAGATTCCAAATCACCGGAGGCGGCGCACACGCTGCTCGACGTGCTGGAATCGTCCGGCTCTCTCACCGTGTTCGAGAAGGCCGGCTTCTTGGCCGCGGGCAGCGCTCCGCAAGGAAACTGAGGGTGGCCGTGGCGCTCATGGTGGCAGACCTCTCGCCCGTTTGGCTCTCCATTGAAACAAGCATTAGCGCGACGGTGATCACGCTGGTGCTGGGCACGGCTACGGCGGTGTGGCGCGCGAACCGACGTGGCGTGGGTCCTGCATTGCTCGACGGAATATTCCTTTTGCCGCTGGTGCTGCCGCCAACGGTGGTGGGCTTCATTCTGCTGCTGATTTTCGGGCGCAACGGGCCGCTTGGGCGCTTGCTGCTGCACTTCGGCGCTACGGTCGTTTTCTCATGGCCGGCAACGGTCATCGCCGCCGCGGTGGTTTCGTTCCCGCTAATGTACTTGAGCGCTCGCGCAGCGCTGGAGCAGGTCGATCCCAACTTGCTGCAAGCGGCGCGCACGTTAGGCGCTTCCGAGTGGCGGGTGTTCCGGCGCGTGGCGCTGCCTCTGGCGTGGCCGGGAATTCTGGCCGGAACAATTCTGGCGTTCGCGCGGGCGTTGGGTGAATTCGGCGCGACGCTGATGCTGGCCGGAAGCATTCCGGGAAGAACTGAAACCATTCCACTCGCCATTTATTTCGCGGTTGAAGCGAACGAAATGCATCAAGCTGTCCTGTGGTCGCTGATCGACATTGGCATTTCCCTGGCAATGATCGCCTCCATGTATTACTGGACGCATTTGCAGAGCGCCGAGCGCGCACGCGTGGGGCGCGGCTGATGGCGCTGGAGGTGCGGTTCAAAAAGCGGCTGGCCAGCTTCACGCTGGCTCCGGATTTTTCCTGCGGCGCGGAGTCACTCGCGATTCTGGGCCCCTCCGGTGCAGGCAAGAGCATGACGCTGCGCTGCATCGCCGGGCTGGAGCAGCCCGATGAAGGCAGCGTCGTGCTGAACGGCAGGACGCTGTTTGATTCCAAGACGGGAATCAACGTTCTGGCGCGGCGACGCGGCATCGGGCTGCTGTTTCAGAATTACGCGCTCTTTCCGCACATGACCGTAGCGGAAAATGTGGCCTTCGGGCTGAAAGGCGCGTCGCGTGGCGAACGCGAGGCACGAGCGCAGAAGCAAATCGTGGATGTGCACCTGGAGGGGCTTGAAGAGCGGCTGCCGCGCGAGCTTTCCGGCGGGGAACAGCAGCGCGCGGCGCTGGCCCGCGCACTGGCCATTGAACCGCAGGCGCTGCTGCTCGATGAGCCGCTGTCGGCGCTGGACACCTACCTGCGCAGCAAAATCGAACAGCAACTGATCAGCACGCTCGCGCAGTTCCAGCGGCCGGCGCTGTACGTCACGCACAATATTGAAGAGGCGTACCGGATCGCCACAAGACTCGTGGTGCTATCGAGGGGCAAAGTGGCGTCGAACGGCTCGCGAGACGAAGTGTTCCGCGATCCGCCGAGTCTGGAAGTTGCGTTGCTGACCGGGTTGAAAAATTTTTCCCGCGCACGCGCGAGCGGCATTGACTCCGTGGAAGCGCTCGACTGGAACTGCGTTTTGCGTTGCGCCAGAGCGCGCACGGCAAGCGCAACCTATGTGGGCATTCGCGCTCATTACATCGGATTCGCGTTTGAAAAGACCGCATTGACCATGGCGAATACATTTCCGTGCTGGCTGGTGCGGACCAGCGAGACTCCGTTCCATGCAACGCTTTACCTTCGGTTGCATAACCCACCGGACGCGGGCGGCCATTATCATCTGCAGGCGGAAGTAACCAAAGAACAGTGGATGCTTTTCAGAAATCAGCCGCAGCCGTGGCTCGCGGTTCTGCCGCCGGAGGACCTCCTGGTGTTGCCTCAGTAAGATAAGGCGGTGCGTAAAGCGATTTCGACTAATGGAAGTGGCTTGTGAATTTGACGCTGATGCCGTAGATCCCATTGATGTCGCGCAAGGCGACAATGGTGATCTCGCGGCGAATGGCGTAATCGACTTCAATGACCTGCTGCTGATTGGAAGCCGCGTTGGTGCTGTAGGTGACGCTCAAATCCCGGGTGACTTGTTTCTGCACCGTGACGCGCGCCTCGGTGGTTTGCGTGACGCTCTGGCCGACAATGCTGCTCGCGAGGAACGGGTCGATGCGGAAATTGGTGACGCCGAAAAGCTTCTCGACCGGCGCGCCGATCTGGCTGGTCACCGCTTCCGAGAGCAGCGCGGTGGCTCCGAAGTTTTGCGATTGGCTGGACGAGGAAGTCATCAGCGCCGACTGCTCGCCCTGGCTCCCGAGAGCCAGCAAACTGACGATATCCGTGGAAGGCAAGGGCGGGTCGGAGCGGTAGGAAAGTTGCAGACGGCTGGCCTGGCCGGTGAAATCCAGTGTGACTTCGTAAGGATTGATGGTGGTGGCAATCTCGATATTCAGAACGGGATCGAAGCGGAAAGGGCTGGAAAAATTGATGTCGCCGCGATTCAAATGGTAGGTGTTGCCATGGAAGGCCATGTCCCCCGAGAGGAGATGGACGTTCCCCAGAACAATGGGATGCTCCCAGGTGCCGCGCACTCGCACACTGCCGTCCGCCGTGAAGTGCGCAGTGCCCCACTCGATATTCATTCCCGGCACCGCGGTCGCAGCGATATCAAACTGCAAATTGCGAAGATAGGCCGAGGAAGTCGCGGGACCCGTAAGGGTTGAATTCGATGAAGCAAGCATGGACGAGAAATCCACGTTTGGCGCGAACACGACGCGCTGCACGGCGGCATTGCCCGACAAGATGGCTCCCTGGCTGGTACCGCTGAATCGCACGTTCCCATCGAGCAGCCAGCTCATTCCCTCGAAGCGCACGCGAACGCGGCTGGCCGTCGCGTTCAACTCATAGGCTAACGGCTTCTCGCCATATCCCACGTTCCCGGACATCCTAAGCGTCCCGCCGCCGGCTTCCGCGGTGAAATTGTTCAGCAGCATGCGACTGCGGTCAAAAATGACATCGCCGTTCAGATTGCTGAGCCCGGCGGGAAAGTCCGCGTAGTGCGCGGAGGCGTTGATGATTTTGGCCTGCCCAACCACTTGCGGATTTGAAAACGTCCCGGAGATGGTGGTGTTCAGTTGCGCCACTCCATGGCCGTCCAAACCGGGGAAAAGGGCGCCCGCTAGCCGGAGGTTAATCGATCCAGCCACTTTGAGGTTCAGGGCACGGCTGCCGGCGAAATCCGCATTGCCGGAAATCTTGAAATTGGAGTCCGCACCGCTTAGGGTGGCCTCGTCGACGCGAATTTCGTTGTTGCCATAATTCAGGTGAACCGGACCGACGTTGTGAAGCTTTACATATTCATAATCGAAGGTGATTTGCGACAGATCGGCATGCATGACCAGAGTGTCCGGTTTCTTGACCTCGCCAGAGAGGCTCAACTGGCCGTCAATGCTGCTGTGCCCCGCCAACTGGCTCAAATGCAAGCCCGCGACGATGAACGGATCCAGGTCGACTTGCTTCACGGTCATCTTGCCGGTGAGCGGGTAGTCGTCCGATAAACCGAGCTCCAAATGCGCTAGAAGTTTTCCGCGGGTTCGCGTCGATTGCAAATCGAGCTGCGCCGTCCGGCCGTCCGAATTGAGCGTTCCGGAAAAGCTATCGAGCACTTCCGAGCCGAATTCCAAATCAATAAGCTGTACGGTTCCATGCGCCAGCGGAGAAGTGATCGGCCCGCTGCCGCGCAAATCGAAATCGATATCGCCGGCGATCGGCAACGCCTTTGTTTGAAGAAAGGCGAACTGGGCTAAAGAGATTCCGGTACCGATCGTCTGGAAATCAGCGGTGCGTTCCTCCGGCCGGTACAATAGGCTTCCCGTGAGGTGACCGCTGCCGCGGTCCAGTATCGCGTTGGTTATTTGAATCTGGTCGTGGCGCAGATTCAGGTATCCACGGGCGCGATTGATGTGTATGCCGTAAGCGGTCATATCTTCGAGATCGAAACTCCCTTCCAGCACTGGGTCATGGCGGGTGCCGCTACCACGGAAATCCGCTGTGAGCGTCGCGGTGGTCGGATAGGATGTTCCGAGGAGCCCCTGCAAATCCGACAAAGAGGCCTTGCTCAACTGAGTGCGAAGACTCCACGCGGCGTTCTTCTGGAAGTTCCAGTCGTGCAACTGCAACGTCAGGTCGAGGTTCGCTAGCGAAGCACCGCGCTTAACAACGCCATTCGTCAGCGTGAAATTATGCGGCGAATAGGACATGGAGCCGGTGATGTCGTCCCAATAAAGGCGGCCAAAATGGGCGTTTTGGGTATGAAAAGCGCCCGCGAAAGTCGGCCGAGTCAACCGTCCGGACAGATTGCCTTTCCAGTCGGCGCCGCCCGTGATCCGCTCGGCATTCTTCGGATTGCCGCGCAACGTGGAGATGAAATCCTCCCAGTCTTCCAACCGGCCAGTGTGAAACGTTGCTTGCAACGCACTGGCGTGGCCACCCAAGGTGCCATCGAAGGTGAGATGGCTGTGAGCAGTCGTGATCGTGCTTGGCTGGAGGACCACGGCATCGTGGTCCATCACGTAGTTAAACGGAATCTGCGCGGTGGCGCCGATCACTCCCGGCTGAGGAGGCGCGGGCGGCGACCACAGCGTCACACCGCGCACCGTGAAATGTTTGAAATCCCTGTTCCAGGTACAGACGGTATCCGCTTCGAGAGACCCTCCCCAGTGAAGGGTATGGACCGGCAGGGACGGGTTGTTCACGGCGTCGAGAACCGCAGCCAAGTCTGCGCCGGTTACTTTTGTGTCGGTGCGAAAAGCCAGTCCCTTAAAGTCCATATCGAGCTTGCCGTCCAACCTGCCGCCCAAAGCGTTGGCATGGAAAACCGGCAAGTGCAGGTGGCCGTCGGCCACGTCGATATCGCCCCAGCTCTCGATGCCTTTATCGTGAAACCAGGGATAACTCAGATTCAATCCTCGGGCGTGGTAATCGCCCTTCATTCGAAAGTTGTGCTCCGCGTAGGTGCCATTGCCGGTGAGGTCCACATTCCCGTCGGGTATTGATTTTTTTCGCAGGATAGCGCGCAGATCCGCCAGCGACAGCAGCCCCTGATAGTGAAATTCGGCTTCGAGGGGCTGGAAGCTCTTAAGTTCAGCGCGCGCGTTGAATCTAGTGTGAGGCAGCTTCAACTGCAAATCGTCAATGGAAAGAGAATCGCGCGTGAGCGTGAACTTCGTGCCTAGGTCAAAGCGGAACGGCAAGAAGCGCCGCGCGGCCGTTTGTACCTGGTTCCACTCTAGCTGGCCGAAGTAAGCGCCGTTTTCCAGCGCCGCGGCCTGATAGCGCATCGCAAATTTGAAGTTCTGGCCTTCTAGGTCAAGCGGAACCTTGGCATCGTTGAAGAGGATGGCGCCGCCGATGATCTTCAACTGCGCAATCTGCAGGTCGAAAAGTTGCGCGCGCCACGGTTTCGAGGTCCCCTTCCTCGGAGGCACAGGAAGATTGCTTTGGCCGTTCTCGTCGGTGCGGATAAATATGGACGGCTGCACCACTTCGACGTCGCTCAGCGAAATCTTGTGGCGCAGCAGCGAGATGATGCGTATGCCAACGTGAATATGGTCGGCGTGAAAGAACGGAGGCAAGCCGGGGCCCTCGCGGCCATGTACGGT
Source organism: uncultured Acidobacteriota bacterium (assembly GCA_963811805.1). Lineage (GTDB taxonomy): Bacteria > Acidobacteriota > Terriglobia > Acidiferrales > UBA7541 > DAHUXN01. The sequence continues at coordinate 1,216,500 of CAWESU010000001.1, forward strand.
GAGATCGTCCAGATCAGCGGTCAATCCTCGAAGGCTGAAATGAAACGAGCGAAGCTCCGTTCGCCCGCCGGTGCTGCTTTCCAGTTTCTTGATGATGTAACTGCGGGCCCAACGGTCTGCCGTTCCCGTATTCAGGATCACCGCGAGAAGCACGACGATTCCAACCGCCAACACAACGAGCCCGAGAAAGACTCGGACCGTCCAGCGTTTCATCCGCCCCCTCCGGAAGGCTGGATAACGATTCGGAGCCGTGCTTTCGCTTCGTCGAGCCACTGAGCCGCCTTCTCATTGATCTCTTCCTGGGTCAATAGCTGTCGGATCTGCGCTTCCACCTGATCCAGCGGCGGCACGGTGAGCCCTCGCTTGCGGAGCGACGGCGCCAGATCCTGCTGGTAGTAGGCTTCAATCTGCTCACTGGTAACCTGTGTTGCTGCATGAAACCTGTAGTTCAGGAATCGAATATAGTAAAGCTGGCGTTCGAGAACTTGGCGCACCTCGTCCTGAGTTAATCCAATCTGGGCGAGCCGCGCCTGAAATTGTTCGCGCGAGGGAAACTGCTTGAGCAAAGCCTGAAACTCGAGCGACACTTCGTCCGCAGTGGGATGCGGAAATTTCGTGGCCACGGCCTCCGTTTGAACGATCCACTGATCGACCAACTCCTCCATGACTTTGGAGCGATCCTGCGCCTGCCCTTCCACGAGCTTCTGATAATCCTGAAGTTCGCGGACTTCGCTGTTGGTCAAAACATCGTTGCCGATTCGGGCTGCGATGCCATCAACTTCCGTTGGCTGCTGCACCGCCGGACTTGGTGCTGCGACGGCCGATGCAGGGGCACCCGCGCGGCTCGCTCCGGTTTGCGCGCTCGCGACAAGGGAAAGGCAGAAAAACAACGCTGTGGTCACGCAGATTCTACGCATCAGAATACCGATCCTATATTGAAGAAAAACTGGAAATGAGGCAAACGCGACGTTTGAATTATGCATGGCATGGTACTGGCGTTCAAGCAGGACTCAAACTGCGCCGGGTTCAACTGATAGCCAAAATCCAGGCGCACCGGCCCGATCGGAGTGCCGTAACGGAAACCAAAGCCGACGGTGTGGGAGAAATAATTCAAATTAGGGCACTCAGACAGAGTGTTCGCGATGGTCGTCCCGGGCTGGCACCCCGAAGGCGGCGGAAGCGGAGTATAGCGCAGAGTCACGTGCTGAATGTCGGAAAAAACGTTTCCGGCATCGTAAAAGACCGCGCCGCCCAAGTGGCTACCGACCAGCGGTAAGTGCATGGGAAAACGCAGCTCCTGATTGAAGACCACCATCGCCAGACCGCCGACAGGGAACCCGCTGGTCGGATCGCGCGGTCCGGCTTGGTTGAGGGAAAAACCTCGCAAGGTCGTGCCGCCGCCAGCGAAGAAGCGCTCGGGCAAGGGGATGTCGTCTTCCGCTGACCCGTTGAAGGCGTGTTCGATGCCAAACGTTGTGTTGCGAGCAAAAACCAGGGATCCGTGGTGAAACGGCGTGTACGTGGAATTCTGCACAGAAAAGCGCATGAAGGTGGCCGTGGATCCAAGAGACCGCGTGGCCACGCTGAGGTCGGCCGTATTGAAGCTGCCATGGGTTGGATCCGCGGCGTTGTCACGCCGGTCTCGCACCCATGTTTCCTCAAATCCGGACACTTTGGTGGGCTGGCTAAACAGAGGCACTTCCTCCACAGAAACGTTCAGATTTGTCGCAGTCACATGGCGATAGAAATAACGATACAACAGCGACGTCGATGGCGAGACGGTTTGCGACAGTTGCACGCTGCCTTCATAGCGGATAGCGGTGAAGGTGTTCACGTAACTGGCCTTGTCGGCCAGGCCGCTGATGATGAGGTTAAGCCATGGGTAGGCCAAAAAATTGGGCGCCGTGTAACTCAGCAAGCCTTGATATTCCAGCGTGCTCCCCCGAAGTTTCAGCGAAATTGTTTGGGCGCGGCCACCCACGTTAATCTTTGAGACTTCGAGGATTCCAAGAGGGCTGGCGCTTAGCGTGGTGGCGTTCGGATTCGACGAGGTAGAGGCCAGCCGCTGCGCCTCGAAACCAAATCCGTAGCTCAGGGTGTATCGCTGACCTTCTTGCACCGCGACGACCACGGTCTTGTCGGGATAGTCGCCATCCGGATTCTGCGGCTCCACCTGGACGCGGTCGAAAATCGCTAGGTTGTAGAGCTTCTCTTGCGTCGCGATGCGGTCGCCTTCGCGCAGCGGACCTCCGGGTTTCACGAGCACTTGCCGGCGGATGATGCCGGGCCGCGTGTAACGATAACCAGCCAGCAGCACTTGGCTCACGTCAACGCGCTGTCCCTCGTTGATCTGATAGACCAGATCGACTCGATCCGTTCCCACAGGCGTGGCCCTGGGTTCAAATTGGGCGTTGGGGAAGCCCTGATCGAAATAATAAGCAAGAATGTTGTCACGGTCGGAAGCGACGTTGGCCAGGGAATAGGGCTGGCCCTTGGTTGAGCCGATCACGGTCAACAGTTGTTTCGTTGTCAGCGCGCTATTGCCCTCTAATTTGAGATCGGCCACGCGGGTTTGCTGTCCCTCGATGACCTCGTAGACGATGAAAAGATTGCCCTTCTTGCCCTCATAATCATCTTTGACCTCGGGGAGAACCTGCGACTGCAAAAAGCCGTTGGCCATGTAAAGCGCGGCGATGGAGCCGGCGTCGTCACGAACCATAGCCTGGCTGAAGCGGCCCCGCGATAGCAGGCTCTCCGGCTGAACTTGCAGGCGAGTCCGCAAGACATCAGTGCTGAAGTAGCGGTTCCCTTCGAGCACCACCCCCACCAATCGGTGTTTGATGCCGCGATCGATTTTGTAATCGATCACGTCCTCATGGGTATCGGGATCGAGATGCGATGTGTAGTCCACGGTGGAGTCGAAATAGCCTTGTTTTTGCAGCAAGTCGCGGATGTTCCTTTTGCCTTCCTCCAACAGGTCGGGATCGACGTCGCCTTCCTCGTAAACGGGTACCAGCTTTCTGATTTCCTTCGCCGATATTTTTGTCCCGGTCACGACTATGGAGACGCGCGGCCCGGCCACCACGTCGACGGTGAGAGGGAGCGTTGTGGAGTTTGGATCGTAGTCGCCGCGGGTTGCGGTGACGCGCGCCTCGAGATAGCCAGACGACACCAGGTAGGTGCGCAATCGCTCCGTGCCGCGGTCGATTCTCTCCTCGGTAACCTTCGTGCCATGTTTGAGTTTGAGCCGGCCACGCACTTCCTTATCAGAGAAGGGGGTTTGGTTGTGGATGGTCACCAGGGATAGCTTGGCCCTGCGCCCCGGTGTGACCTCTACGGTTATGTCCATCTGCCGAGTCTCCGGATGTTTCACCAGTCCGTAATGCCAGTGCGTCGCGTAGAATCCGTCGTCTTTCATGGTCTCGCCGAGGCGATCGAGGCCGGCGTTCAAATCGTCAAGCTGGAAAGGCTGACCGAGGGGCAATCGCAGCGCCGCCAGCGCGGTAGCCTCGTTGGGCGGTTCCTTGAGCCCATGCACACGGACAACATCGTTGTAGTAATTTCGAGTCACGATGAAATCGACGTGCAGTCCGTCAGCCTCCGGTGTGACGCTGGTGCGCACGTCGGAGAACAGGCCGGTCTGATTCAGCTCGCGCAGCGCCTCGCGCTCGGCGGTGATGTGAAAAAAGTCGCCGGCCCTCAAGGCCGACGGCGAAACTTTTTCCGAAATTGGCTTTCCGGAGTCGTCCACCACGCGGACTGCGGCGATTCGCTTGCCTTCGAGAGACGCGTCTTGTGCTCGCGCGGACGAAATCGAAAGAAAAAGCAGAACCGCGAGCGTACCAACACCTCGGATTTTTCTAGCTCGCGGCGTGCTGCCTCTCCATCTCATCCTCGCTCAGACTCCAGGGAAGGTTAGCATACCGGCCTGTATCTCGTTTTTGAAAAGGCGCTATCATTAAACAGGGAGGGAATCGTGGATCCAAAGCTTTACGAAAGATATTCACGGCAAATCCTGTTTGCGGCCATCGGCGAAGAGGGACAGGAGCGCCTGCTGCAATCGAGCGCCGTGCTCGTAGGTTGCGGCGCCTTAGGCACGGTTTCGGCTAGTTTGCTGGTGCGCGCCGGCGTGGGCTCCCTCCGCATCATCGACCGCGACTTCGTTGAAATGTCCAATCTGCAGCGCCAGGCGCTTTTCGAAGAATCGGACGCGCAAGAATCTTTGCCCAAGGCAGTGGCGGCCGAACGGCGCCTGCGGGCTATGAATTCCGATGCCAAAATCGAAGGGTTGGTTAGCGACGTTACTCCGAAGAATGCACTCGAGCTGCTGTCAGGCTTCTCCGTGGTTCTGGACGGCACCGACAATTTCGAGTCGCGACTGTTGATCAATGATGCCGCCGTTTCTCTGGGCATTCCGTGGATTTACGCCGCTGCCGTGGCCAGCTACGGCCTCACGTTCACGGTGCGCCCCAGCAAAACGGCGTGCCTGGCTTGCCTGCTCGAGTCCGCGGACGGTTCGCGTCACTCGGGATTTGAAGAAACCTGCGACACTACCGGCATTTTGAACAGTGCCGCGTGCCTGATCGCTTCGCTTCAGGCCACGGAGGCCGTCAAGCTTCTTTCCGGAAATTTCGACGCGCTCAACGAGCACCTTGTTTCCTGCGACGTGTGGAAGAATCGCTTTCAATCCATTCGCATTGCGCGGAACCCATTGTGCCGCGCTTGCGGCGCGCGCAAGTTCGCGTATTTGGAGGGCCAAGCCCAGCCGCACGTGACCATGTGTGGCCGCGATTCGGTGCAGATTCACGAGCGCAGCCGCAGCCTGGATCTAGCTGAACTGAGCCGCCGCCTGGAACGATCTTCCCTGGGGGTACGGCGCAACAATTTTCTGCTGCGCTTCCAGGTCCCTCCATACGAAATGACCGTTTTCTCCGACGGCCGCGCGGTCATCAAAGGCACACAGGATCCCGCCATCGCGCGTTCGCTCTACGCACGCTACGTCGGCGCCTAACTTCGCTTGACTCTCCTGCGGCGCGCGTCAATATATGCGCGCCTATAGAAGTCAGAAACAAAAAGGAGCGCACGTAAAATGCGGAGCCTCCGTCTGGCCGCTGTTGGCTTTCTCGCATTAGTGGTTTCATCCTGCATTTTCGCGCGGCAGCAAAACACTGCTCGGCCGCTACACGCTGCTCTCAGCGCCAAGCTGACTTCGGATTTGAACCGTACAGCCGCCTCCTATGACGGCGTGATGGGAATCTTCGTGAAGGATTTGACCAGCGGAGAGACGTTCGCGGTGAATGCCGACACCATTTTTCCGCAGGCGAGCTCGATCAAAATTCCCATCCTGATCGAATTGATGCGTCAAGCGCAGGCCGGCAAGCTGAATCTCGCGGAGCGCGTGGAAATTCATCGCTCCGCTCTAGTTGGCGGCAGCGGCGTGCTGCAATTTTTCTCGGAGGGCGGCTCGGCAGTGTCGCTGCGTGACTTGGCGGTGCTGATGGTGGTGCTTTCGGATAATTCGGCAACGAATCTTATTATCGACCGCGTGGGCATGGAAAACGTGAACACGATGCTCGCCGGCCTCGGGCTGGACAGAACTGTGCTGGCGCGCAAAATGATAGACATCGCCGCAGAGCAAGCGGACCGCGAGAACCGTTCCACGCCACGGCAGATGGCTACGCTGGTGGAATCGCTGAACGCCGGGAAGCTACTCGACGCCGAACACACCAAGATGGCGCTTGAAATTCTAGAATATCCCAAGGACAGCGCGCTCCGCGCGGGCGTGCCGCCCGCGACTACCGTGGCCGAAAAACCCGGCTCGCTCAGCGGAGCACAGTGCGATTCGGGCGTTGTGCTCCTCGAAGGACGGCCTTACGTGATTTCCGTGATGACAACTTTCAATACCATCGACGGCGGGGCCGCCATCACCGGCGTCTCGCAGCGGGTTTTCAGTTACTTCGATCGCCTCGCGCACGCAAACATCTACGGCGTGCACGTGCGATAGACTGGCGGGCTAGCCATTTGTGTCGCGCAAATTCCCGCGATGAAAAACGATCGTAGGTCCCCACCCCTTCCTTAGTCACTCCATCGAACACAAAACATATATCTGCATTTACTTGCCATATTAACTTAGGTTAATATACGGACACTGGAGAAAAACACGCCGTGCGCACCATCTATGCCCTACCCATACTTATGACGCTGCTCCCGTTTCTTCTCCCTATCCGCGCGTTTGCGCAGGGAGAGACAACCAGCGCCATCGTCGGCCAAGTGATGGACGCGAGCGGCGCGGCGATTCCTGGAGCGACGGTCACTATCACCAACCGCGCGACGGGGCTGGAGCGCTCTGCCAAGACCGACAACGAGGGCCGGTTCAATTTTCCACAGCTCGAACCGGGCACTTACTCCGTTAAAGTCGAAGCGCAAGGCTTCGCAGCACAGGAAAACGACAATGTCTTCTCGGGCTTGGGACAGAAGCAGACGGTTACCTTCACGCTGCAAGTTGCCCAATCGAAACAGACAATTGAAGTGAGCGGCGCGCCTGCGCTCATCAATCCCGAAAACGCGAATACATCCACCAACCTCAATGCTCCTGCGCTGGAGAACCTTCCCAATCCAGGCGGGGACTTGACTTACCCATTGCAGTTCGCCGCCGGCGCGCTGATCAACACAGCCGGCAGCGGAAACGATTTCGTGGGAAGTTCGAATGGATACGGGAATGTGGAATTCAACGGCCTGCCGGCACTCTCGAACGGCTACATCGTGGACGGGCTCGAAACCAACGACCCGCTCACAAATCTGAATAGCGGCCTTTCGACGAATCTGGTGCTGGGTCTGAATTCGATTTCCGAAGTGACGGTGAACACGCTCTCCTACTCCGTGGATCAAGGAAGATATGGAGCGTCGCAGGTCAACTACGTCACCAAATCTGGCACGAACCAGTTCCACGGGAATCTGTACGAAATCTGGAATGGCTCGCTCCTGAACGCGGCGGACTATTTCACGAATGCGACGCCGGGGAATCACAAGCCAGGCGCGACGGTAAATCATTTTGGCGGGAGCCTGGGTGGGCCGATTGTTCACAATAAATTGTTCTTCTTTTTCGATAGCGAATGGGTGCGCATCGCGTTGCCTATCGTGACGCCCACGACCGTGCCGACGGCGGCGTTTCAAGGCTACGTGCTCCAGCAACTTCCCCTAGGAGGCACGGACGCGGTCACCGGGGCTATTTACCCTGCTTCGCCACAGATGGTGCCGTTCTACCAAAGAATGTTTTCTCTCTACGGGAACCTGAGTGGGACGCCGCTCGCCGTGCTCGGCTGTCCCTTCAATGCGGACGGCAGCCAAGCCGTGGGCAATCCGCCGAATGGAAATGGTTGCGCCCATCGCCAGAGCGTTTCGCATTCGAGCGACGATCACGAACAGGTGCAGACGGCGCGCGTCGACTACAACATCGACGCGAATAATACGGCTTGGCTCCGCGTTCAGGCGGACACCGGCCTGCAAGCCGCATGGACGGATCCGATCAATTCGCTCTTCGATTCGCTTTCTCCCCAGCCGCTGTATTCCTTCGCGACGGGCTACACACACATCTTTTCGCAAAACGTGGTGAACTATTTCAATCCGGGATTCTCTTGGTATGAGAGCCTGTTCGCGCCGAGCGATTTCCAGCAAACACTTGCCGCGTTTCCCATCGTATTGCAAGGGAACGGCGCCAACGCGCCCTTTACGACCATCGGGGGACTCGACAACACTTGGGTGCAAGGCAGGCGCGCCTCGCGCTTGTTCATCAACGACAATTTAGCGTGGAGCCGGGGCGCGCACGAATTCAGGTTTGGTACCAACACAAGAATTTTCCGCCTGAACGACTACGACTTTGGAGAAGGCACGGTCCCGACGGTCAACTACACGGACTTGCCGCAATTCATTTATGGCGTCGCATCGACAGCGACGGCGACGTTTCCGCTTTCGGCCAATGAGCCCTTCAATTTTTTGAACCTTGATCTGTACGCACAGGACACTTGGAAGTTCAATTCGAAGCTGACATGGACCATCGGCATCCGCGACACATTCAACTCGAATCCGTTGAACCCGCATGATGAAATCGCCCGGCTCGACGGCTCGTTCGCTTCGATTTCCCACGATGTAAATCAGCCGCTGAACGAGGCGATTCAAACGCATTTGGGAAATGCTTTTGCTTCCACGCCGCTCGCAATCTTGCAGCCGAGAACGGCGATCGCGTGGCAGTTCGCGCCCAATTCCGTTGTGCGAACCGGATTCGGACTATTCAGCGACATCTTGCCCGGCAGCATTGCGGACTTTGTTGGCGACAATCCACCCTACGTTCGGAGTTTTGAAGGTGGGCTCTTGGGCACGGTCGGCGGGACGGCGATTGCGCCGGGCGTGCCAGGCAGCGCCGTGGATGCGACGGTCACCGCGAACCAAGCCTTCGGCGCGGGCTTCGCTCAGGGCTGGCTATCGTGCGCGTCGCCTCAGGCCAATCCCAACGCGTGCCTGCCGCCAGTCGCGATGAGCGCAGTGCCCGACGGTGAACTCCACGCGCCGTATTTCATGGAGTGGAGTCTCGGGATCGAGCATCAATTCGGGAGTTCAGCCAGGGTGCAGGGCCAATACGTCGGCACTCGCGCCGTGAATCAGCCCTATCAAACGCAGGTGAACGGCTACCAAGCTGTGTGCCAAGGCTGCTTCGCTCCTTTTCCGTATCTCCAACCTACGGATCCGCGATTTGGTGCGGTGACGCAGCTTTCCACAGGGGCGAACAGCCACTATGACGGCCTGCAACTGACCGGAACGAAGCAGCTCAGTCACGGCTTGCAGGGACAAATCAACTACACGTTCAGCCGGTGCATGGATGAAGTATCGAACGGCGGGTTCTTGCAGTTCTCCTCGGGAGGAATCCTTTCCCCGTTGCCGGGGGAGCTAGCGCGAAATTACGGCCCGTGCGACTACGATGTGCGGCACAATCTCACTACAGAGTACGTCTATGCGTTGCCGATTAAAGTGCGGAGCCAGCGGCTTGGCTATGCACTGAACGGCTGGCAGATTTCCGGCACCGCGTTTTGGCACAGTGGGCTTCCTTTTTCCGTCCTCAGCACGCCCTATTCGGCCACTGGGAACGGCATTGTGAACGGCAGCGGGCCGCAGTTCGCGAGCGTCGTGCCGGGCGTACCGCTTTACGAGCACAATCCCATCGCCGGCGTGACGGAACCGGGCACGATTCAGTTGCTTAATCCTGACGCCTTTACGTCGAGCGCGGACCCGAGCACAGGGGCCTGCAATGGCGGCGACAATCCGCAGGATTGCCAATTCGGGACGCTGGGGCGCAATGCTTTGCGTGGTCCTGATTTTTTCTGGAGCGACTTCTACCTGACGAAGTGGTTTCCGTTGAGCGAACGCTTCAAGCTGCGGCTGGAAGCGCAGTTCTTCAACGTATTCAACCATCCAAATTTCGCCTTGCCCAGCGACGTCTATGCGGGCATTCCCGGAACGCCCGCTACGCAGGTTGGATTCGGAGCGCTCACCTACACAACGTCACCGCCAACCGGCTTGCTTGGCGTAGGCCTGGGCGGGGACAGTTCGCCGCGGATGATTGCTTTTCATGCGCGCCTGGAATTCTGATCTCGCGGGAAAATTGTGTCAGCCGATGCGGCGTTCGTTTTCCTGGCGCGCGGCGATTCGTTCGATGTTCTCGCGGCAGTTCATTAAGGTGAGGAATGTGCTGAGGATGCGCGCCTTGGTTTCGTCGGTCAGTCCCACGCCGCCGGTCGCCAATTGCGCCAACTTCTGGCCGTACTCGGCCATGTACTTTCGCATTTCGTCGTAGCGTTCACGACGAGTGCCCCCGATGGCTGTGTCCCGGCGCATTTGCATGCAGGTTTGCTCGAGCTCCAACGTAAAATGCAAAATGCAGCGGCGCAGCTCCTCGAGCTGTTGCGGAACCCGCGCTTTGCAACCCACTACTTCGCAGTTCACCAGCATGTCGTTCCAAAGCTTTCCCAGGCGCGCAAAGGGCCCACCCGACCTGCCTCTGTTTCTAACACCGTTTTGTAACACCCCCTGGCTTTAAAATCCACTCTCGCGGCAATTTGCGCCTCCAATCTGCCATCGCGCTATCCGCGTTGGCCGCATGTTTACGGGCCTCGGAGGCCGACTGGCGCGCTTCAAATCGTTTTTCTTTGCGCGGGTGTGTGCTAGACTAGCGTGGCAAGAGCGACCTGCTCCTGCTAGTTTCCTCTGCGAGGCAGCCTGGATGTCCGGACATTCAAAGTGGGCGACAATCAAGCACAAGAAGGCCGCAACGGATGCGCGCCGCGGCAAGATTTTCACGAAAATCATCCGGGAAATCGTGATTGCCGCGCGCGGCGGTGCCGATCCGAACACGAACCCGCGCCTACGCTCCGCCATCCTCGCCGCAAAAAATGAAAATATGCCCAACGACAACATCGAGCGCGCCGTGCTGCGCGGCTCGGGGCAAATGGAAGGGGAAACGCTCGACGAAGTGACGTTCGAGGGCTACGGCCCGGGCGGCGTCGGGATGCTGGTGCAAGTGGTCACCAGCAATCGCAACCGCATTGTGAGCGAGATTCGCCATCTGATGGGCAAACATGGCGGAAACATGGCGGAAAATGGCGCGGTAGGATGGATGTTCCACCGCAAGGGCGACCTCACCATTCCCAAAGAAGCGGCCGACGAAGAAAAAATGATGGGCATCGTTCTGGACGCCGGCGCCGAAGATTTGAAGGATGACGGTTCTTTCTGGGAAGTGGTCACTCCGCCGGAAGCGTTCGAAAAAGTTCGCGAGGCGCTGACCGCCGCGGGAATCAATCCGGCTTCTGCGGAAGTTGCCTGGGTTCCGCAAAACTACATCAAGCTGACCGGCGCGCAGGCGCAGCAAATGCTGAAAATGGTGGAAGCGCTCGAAGAGCATGACGACGTGCAGCACGTCTACGCGAATTTCGACATTGACGAAAAAGAAATCCAGGCCGCTGTCGCCAGCTGATTCCCTCTCCGTAGTATCCTTCGCGCTGTCCTCGCACAAAAAATACTACCCTCGGATTTTCTTGTGCGCGTAGACTAACCACGCTGGCGATGGAAATATTGCCTCGCTTCTATGCCTGGAAACGCGCCATCGGTCGCTTCGCAGAAGGTCTTACGAGTGCTGGGACTCGACCCGGCGCTTGCGGGGGCAACGGGATACGGCGTGGTCGAGTTGGACGGCCAGGCGGCGAGGATGCTCCGCTTTGGCGCTCTGCGTTTTCCGTCCCGCGCCGATTTTTCCGCGCGGCTGCGCGAAATCCACAAGATGGTGGCCGAGCTCGTGGAGGAATTTACGCCCGACGCGGTCGCGGTGGAATCCGTGTTCACAGCCCTGAACATGCGCACGGCGCTGCGGCTGGCGGAGGTCCGCGGGGTGATTTTGCTGGCGGCGGCGCAGGCGGAGATCCCCTCGCATAGTTACTCGCCGCGCGAAGTGAAAGCGAGCATCACGGGACACGGGAGCGCATCCAAGGAACAGATGCAACAGATGATCAAAGCCCAGCTCGGTCTTTGCGAGAAACCCGAGCCGGCCGATGCGGCCGACGCTCTGGCCGTGGCCCTTTGCCACGCGCACGCCGCGCGAGCGGCACAGCGCTTCGCCCGCAGCGCGGTGGTGGACTCGTCCGTCCCAGCGGCGCGCATGCGGGCGGCCTCGCGCAGCCATTCCTCTCCGTCGCGCATCCTTAGTGAACGATGACGCGTCCTGGATACCGATTCGCGATTCTGGTGGCTGTTTCTGTGTGCCTTTTCGCGTCAGCATCCAGCAGTGCGCAGGCGCCTGATCATTCGACCGCGGCAACCAGAGCAGCCAGCACGACCACGACGGATGCTCCGTCGCTTACCTACCGAAGAATCTTCAAGTCCAGCTATCCCGAGTATGTGCAGATCAACGTGAACGAACAGGGTGCTGGGACTTTCGATATCCGCCAATTGGACGACACAGCAAGCCCGCAGCCGCTGCAAGTCGGACTGCCGCTGGTGCACAAAATGTTCAAACTCGCCGACAGCCTCCACGATTTTCAGGGCGTGGATCTCGACGTGCACCGGCGCGTTGCCGATCTCGGGCAAAAAACGTTCGTTTACAAGAGGGGCTCCGAGGTTCATCAAGTGATTTTCAATTACACGCTGAACAATTCCGCGCAGCAACTGCTGGCCATCTTCGACGGGCTCCAACGGCAGGAACTGGACATAAGCGACATGGAGCGCGTCACGCGTTACGACCACCTAGGCGTCCCTGACGTGATTGCGCGAGTGCAGAGCGACGTGCAAGAGAGGCTGATTCCGGAGCCTGACGCGTTGCTTCCGGCGCTGGACCAAATCGCGGCGAGTTCGGAGTTGATGGATATGTCTCGCCAACGCGCCCGCGCGATTGCAGAAGAAATCCGCCGAGGCCGCTGATCGCTTCCGCGCAAAAACTTGGCCTGCGCCACGCCCGCATTCGGTAGTGCCCTTGGCTCGCGCGATGGTAACGCTGTTCCTCCGCGCGTCGCGTTGACACCCCGAGAGTCGGCTGCTAGATTCGATTGTCTGCACTTTCTCGGGGGCGGTCGACATCCGGTTCAAACTCTCGCGGGTTATGTCCGTTGTGCTGTTTATGCTGGCGGCTGGCTGTGCGGTCAACCGGAAGACCGTGGTTGCGCCGGTGGCCGCCCAGCCTGCGCTGAGCGCCACAAAGGCGGAACTGATTGACCGCTATGACCGCGAGGCGTCGGCGGTGCAGACAGTCAACGCCGCGGTGCGAATGTCGCCGACGGCGGGCTCCGCGCTGAGCGGCGTGGTCGAGAACTATCATGAAGTCAACGGATACGTCCTGGCGGCGCGGCCCGCATCGATCCGCGTAATTGGCCAAGCGCCGGTGGTTGCAAAAGACATTTTCGATATGGCCAGTGATGGACAGATCTTCCATATGTACATTCCCTCAAAGAACGAGTTCATCGAGGGGCCGGCGGACTTGCATCGCACCGCCAAGCGGCCGATCGAAAACCTTCGTCCGCAACATCTGTTCGATGCGCTCATTTGGCCATCCATTGCGCAGGACGCGCCGATACTTTTGGAGCAAGTCGACACCCTCCCGGCGCGATATTATGTGTTAACGGTAGCCAAGAGCAGCCCGCAAGGATGGGCGCTGCAGCGCAAAGTCTGGTTCGACCGCGCGAATCTGCAGATCGCGCGGATGCAAATCTACGATGCGCAGGGCGCGCTCGTGTCTGACGTACAAATGAAGGATTGGCGGCCCGCAGGAGAAACCGATTACCCTCGCGACATTCTGATTGCCCGGCCCGCCGATGACTACCGGCTCGACGTGGTGATCACGCAATTGACGCTCAACCAAACCATCAGCGCCGACAAATTTCAGCTGGCTCAGCCCGCCGGGACCCACCTGGTTCGCCTTGGGGAGGCTGCGCAGCCGTGATCCGCCAGATGATTTTGCGAAATGTGATGTTCCGCCCCGTGCGGACGGTGATCACCGTCATTGCCGTCGCCGTCGAAGTCACGCTGATTTTGATGGTTGTGGGGCTGACCTCCGGCATGTTGTCGGACACGGCGAAGCGCATTGAGGGAATCGGCGCAGACATTATGGTCCAGCCGCCTTCCGCTTCCATCATCATGGGCCTCGGCAGCGCTCCCATGCCCATCGAAATTGGGCAGCGCCTGGCGCAAATCAAGAATGTACGCGCCGTCGCGCCGGTGCTTCTGCAGGTCAATTCCATCAATAGCCTGGAATTGATTTATGGCATTGACCCGGAAAGTTTTGGGGAAGTTTCGGGAGGTTTTGTCTTCCACGACGGGCATGGCCTTGAGAATCCGGACGACATTCTCGTGGACGATTGGTATGCGAAGGCCCGCAAGGTCAAGGCCGGCAGCACGCTGCACGTGGTAGGGCATGATTTCCACGTCGTCGGCGTTGTCGAACACGGGAAAGGCGCGCGGCTCTACGTATTGCTGTCGACGCTTCAGGATTTGGCCGGCGCGCATGACAAAGCCTCCGTGTTTTTTGTGAAATGCGATCATCCGGAGCAGACCGAGAAGGTGATGGCTGCGATCGGCCAGCTCTTGCCGCATTATGAGCTGCGCCCGCTGCGCGATTATCTCTCGTTGATGACTTCGTCGAATCTTCCTGGTCTTCAGACTGTCATACGCTCCATGATCTCGCTGGCCGCGGCGATTGGTTTTCTGGTGATTCTGCTTTCGATGTACACCACGATTATTGAACGCACCCGAGAAATTGGCGTTCTGAAGTCGCTAGGCGCTTCGCGCGCGTATATCGTGCGCGTGATCATGAGCGAAACAACAGTCTTGTGCCTGGCTGGAATTGTGGTTGGGATTGTCATGAGCTATGGCGCTCGCGCGCTGTTTCTCAGCATTTTTCCGACGCTGACAATTTTGATTTCGCCCATGTGGCTGGTGCGAGCGGCCTCCCTGGCGATTCTGGGAGCCTGGCTGGGGGCGACCTATCCCGCGTGGATCGCCAGCCGCAAAGATCCGGTTGAAGCGCTGGCGTATGAATGAGCCTGCCCGTTACCGCCCAGGATTCTCGCAATCGCGAGCGGCATATAGTTTTTTGCGCGGAGACAGAATCCTCCGTCGGAGCGCGTTTGGAACCCATACTGAAAACCGATAATCTCTGGAAGGTCTACCAGTCCGGCAAACTGGAAGTTGCCGCATTGCGCGGCGTGGATTTGGAAGTCTTTCCGGGCGATTTCGTGTCGATCATGGGTCCTTCGGGCTGCGGCAAATCCACTTTGCTCCACGTGATTGGAGGTCTGGCGCGGGCGAGCCGCGGGAAAGTGCTGCTCGACGGAAACGATTTGGCCGCCCTGGGTGACGCCGGCCGCACGCTGCTTCGCAGGCACAAGGTCGGTTTCGTATTTCAGCGCTTCAATTTGCTGCCGACGCTTGATGCCCGGGGTAATATTGCCCTGGCCCAGCATATCCATGGAGACGGCTTCGATCCGCACCGCTTTGAGGTGGTGACGCAAATGCTCGGACTGAACGACCGTTTGCATCATCGGCCATCGGAGCTGTCCGGCGGGGAGCAGCAGCGCGTGGCCCTGGCGCGCGCCATCATTAATGAGCCGAAAATTGTCCTGGCGGATGAGCCAACCGGAAATCTAGACACAAAGAATTCAGAAAACGTTCTGGGACTCTTGCGCCAGCTCAATAAGGATCTGGGGCAGACGATCGTGATGATCACACATAATCCTGAAGCCGCGGCGTACGGAAACCGCGTGCTGCACATGCGCGATGGCGTGGTCGTGGACGGCGCTTCCGCCAATTGACATGCGCAAATTCTTGCGGGGGATTCGGGGAACGATTTTTTGGTCGTACGACCGCGGCAGTTGGCCCTATGACCTCATGGTTGTGATCATCGTGCTGTTCGTCTTGATCACGCCGCGTCGCTGGTTCCACGACCAACCCGAAAACAATTTCGCGAACGCCTCCGAGGTTATGCTCATCGCTCAGGACCCTAGCGCGCATACCGAAACCTACCGCTTGGACCAGGGATTATTCGGCAACGCTCAGCCGGCCGCCCAATCTGCTGCTGAGCTCGAGGAGAAAACTCATCAGTTGCTCAGCGAGTCGGTCGAAAGCCTGAAAGGGCAGAGATTTCAGGTGCAAAGGATTGATCCGGTCCGCGGAAGCGACGGGTCTCTTCTGTACTACAAAGTCGAAGTGAAGCGTTAGCGACACCCTCTCTTTCTGGAAACGAAACCGCTTAATCAGACCTCCCCAACTGCGTTTTTGCGCATCTCTGCATGCTATGATGATTGCGGTTTTCTCCAGCGAATGTTGAGGAAAATACGCCTGTACGGTAAGAAGGTAGTTCCAGCCGCCCTTGCTGCGGTTGTCGCGTTGGCGATGAACGCTTCGGCCATGCGGGCCAGGACGCAGGCCCACGCAACTCTTACGTTGGAATCTGTGCTCAACAGCCTAAACAGCGCAGCAAAGGATTTTCGCAGCCTGACCGCCGACGTGGAACGGACAAAAGTCACGGTTGTCGTCAACGTTAAGTCGACAGAAACGGGAACCCTTTGGGTCCGCGGCGACAAAATGCGCCTCGAGTTGAAAGACCCGGACCCGCGAACGGTTCTACGGACCGGCGACACGATTTTTGTGTATACCCCGGGGCTGAAACAGGTCGAAGAATACAATCTGGGGAAGCACCGCGAATTGGTGGACGAGTTTCTTTTGCTGGGTTTCGGCACTTCCGGCCACGATCTGCAAAAGGGATTTTTGATCACCTTGATCGGTGAGCCGGTTCTGGATCGCCAGAAAACCGTGCTCCTGGAGCTGACTCCAAAGGCGGAGGCCGCGCGCAACCAGATCGCCAGAATCCGCCTGTGGCTCGATGAATCGTCGTGGCTGCCGGTCCAACAGGAGTTTTTCGAGACCGGCACGGACGACTACTTCATCGTTCGCTACGCAAACATTTCCAGGAACTCCGACATACCCGATTCGCGCTTCAAGCCCCACTGGCCCAAGGGAACGCAGAGAGTCCGCCCGGATGCCTAGCTCGTCAACGAATCATCCGCTGCGCGAGGAGCCTGCTACGAGGCCCGCTTCCCGCGGCTAGCCAGGCTTCTTTCCTTGGCCACGAGCGCTTCCTTGCGCTTCAAACCCCAGCGGTAACCCGCGAGGTTGCCGTCCTGCCGGACTACGCGATGGCATGGCACCACAATCGAAACAGGATTTGTAGCGCAAGCTCGCGCCACGGCTCGGATTGCCTTGGGCTTGCCGATCGCCCGCGCGACTTCCGTGTACGACTTTGTCGAGCCGTACGGAATGCGCCGCAGCTCTTCCCACACGCGGCGCTGAAACGCCGTCGCCTGTACGTCCAAAGGCAGATCGATATGCGGCTCTTGTCCGCGCAAGTGCCGGATGATTCCGCGGACCCAAGGCCCGATCCCCGCGGCGTCCTGGCGAATTTCGGCGCGAGGGTATTCTTGCGCGAGAGCTTTCTTGAGCGGCTCATCCGAATCGCCCAGATAAACAGCGCTCACGCCGCGTTGCGTGGCCGCCACAAGAACCCGCCCGAGCGGAGACGGGGCGATGGTATACGAAATGGCCATTCCCTGGCCGCCGCGGCGATACGCCGCCGGAGTCATGCCCATTTGCCCGAGAGCGCGCTCGTAGAGCCGGCTGCTTGAACCGAAACCTGCGTCATACATTGCTGTAGTCACTTTTTCCCCCTTGCGAAGCTTGGATTTCAATTGCGTCATTCGCTGCGCGTCTGTGAACTGTCGTGGCGTAATGCCAAGAATTCTTTGAAACAGCCGCTCCATTTTGTGCGGCTTCAAGCCAAAGGAGCGGCTGAGCTCTACCAGAGTGAGCCGCGCCTCAGGGTCCGATGCCAGCGTGTCGTCAATCTTTTGGCAGATTCTTCGCACCAGCCATGCTGCTTCTCCTCGCGGAGACGCAACCTGCGGCCGGCATCTTTGGCAGGCGCGATAGCCGGCCAGTTCCGCCTCCTGAGGGCCGGCAAAGAAAACTACGCGATCGGCACGCGGCCGCTTCGCCGGGCACGATGGCCGGCAATAGACGCCCGTGCTGCTGACGGCATAAACAAAACTTCCGTCGGCGGTGGAGCGCCGTTGCTTCACGGCTTGCCACTGGCGCGGCGACCTTGCCCGGCTTGCCCGGTTCACAACACTTGTTGTCATCATTCTCTCCACAACAAAATATTCTATGCCGGAAACAATATCTATCCGATTCTTGCAGCCAAATTTTGGCTGGTGCGGCAAGCCTTTTGACGTTTCGCGGCTTATCGCAACCCTTGTTGAGTTACAGGACACTTTTTGTCTTGACACAGTTGACGCCTTGTAGGCTGCCAAGGCATATTTTGTTACCCGGCTTGGGGAAGGCCGGGACTTGGGGGCATGCACATGGGGGCGCTTGCGAAACCACACCTCTCGGTAAGTTCCACTGAGAAAGCTCGAGAAGTTCATCAAGTCCAGCCCAGTCTGCACCACCGGATTTTCTTGCGCGTTCCGACTCACGCGATAAGTGTGGCGGAAGACCGCCGGCGCAGCCCGAGAGCCTGTCTCAGTTTGCCCCTGCAACTCACCCGCGTCCAAGGCCAGTCAGAAATGGTCCCTGTCACCCTCGTCACCAAGAACATCAGCTCCAGCGGCATTTATTTTCTGGCGCCCCGCCACATCGAGCCCGGAACAGCCATCGAGCTCCAAGTCTCATTGATCGAGCGTCCTCTGGGCCGCGGCAGCGTGCGCCTGAAAACCGCAGCTCACGTCGTTCGCATCGAAGCCTGCGACGTCCCCGGATGGAGCGGCTTCGCCGCTTCGTTTGACGACATCGATTTCGACCGCGACGATTTGCTTCCTTCGTTCAGCGGGTTCCATTAGAGCTTTCACAACCTTTTCTGTAACCTTCCAACGTGAAACGGCGACGCATCTCTGCGCGCGCGGTGCTTTTCGATTGGGACGGAACCCTGCTGGATTCCTTCCGCGCCGACACTCGAGCATACCGGGCCATGTTCCGCGCTCTGGAAATCAATTTTTCTGACCGCGAGCTCGCCCGCCACTATTCGCCGGATTGGTATCGCGTCTATCGCGCTGCCCGGATTCCCCGAAAACAATGGGACTTGGCTGACCGCCTGTGGGCAGCCGCCTATCGAAAAGAGAATCCCCGTTTGCTACCTGAAGCAAACGCTGTGCTCAAGAAACTCAGCCATTCATTCGCGCTGGGGCTCGTCACCAGCGGAGACCGGAAGCGCGTGGTCAGGCAGCTCCGGCAATTCCGACTTCATCGTCTTTTTCCGGCGTGTATTTGTTCCGAGGACGCACCTCATCGAAAACCGCACCCCGCGCCACTCCATGCGGCGATGCGTTATATGCGGATGAGCGCGGCGGACTGCGTCTACGTGGGCGATACGCCTGAGGATATCGAAATGGCCCACCGCGCAGGAGTCAGGTCCATCGGCGTAATTGGTCCTTTTCCCAGTTCCTCCGAGTTGAAAGCGGCCCGTGCGGGCATACTGCTCGAATCCATAGCGGACCTGCCGGACGTTTTGCTTCCTGTGCTGGAAGCCTCGTAGAAATCAGCGCCTTTCGCCGGGCCCGGAGGGTTTCGTAGGAGGAGCCGGTAACGCTGGCGCATTGGGCCTGAAGTTCGACGACCGAATCACCAGCCGGATCGGAACTGTGCCTTGCGGCGCCTTTACGTCGCTATCGGATCGAATGTAGGTCGGCAACCACACATGCCCCTCGATATTCTCGCGGTACACCTCAAACATCCTGAAAGGAAAACTCCCCGCGAAATTTCCGGTATCAGTGACGAACTGGCCAAAGCTCTTTACGATCGCAAGATCCTGGTCGTCCACCCACACCACGCCGTCGAATAAAGGCTTGCTGATCAGTTGCTTCGGCTCCACTCGGAATATGTAGGTATTAATTTCGTCGAGCTTTTCCTTGCCTTCATAAGACAGCTTGTATTGCGGCAGCTGTTCCGTCGTCAGAAAAAACAGCCGCAGGCCGGCCACAAACTTGACGTCTTCAAGCGAGAACTCGGTGTAATGCAAATTGGAAACGGGCGGCTTGAGCACGCTCTCGTAATGTTCGCCGTCAGATTTTGTATATTGCTCGCCATCCAGTTCGTAAAATCCGCCGTTCGAGACCAATTCTTCCACTTTCACGCTCTGATCGAACATGTCCGCGTCGTATGCTTTCTTGTTCAGGTCTTCGTCCTGCGTGAATCGTTGGATGATCTGCTCCGCCGGAATGGGCGGAGGAGCCGGCGCCGGCTTGACCGGGATGCGTTTAAGTTCAAACGTAGGAGGCGGCGTAATCGGACCGGTGGTCTGCGCTTGCACGGTGGCGCCACCGGCCATAAGACCCACGCCGATAATCGCGCGAGAAATGAATCGGATCATTTTCTCTCCGCTTAGATGCCAAAAACGGCCCCGGCGAACGCCCCCGCTTGCAGGCACGTGCTGCCTGGAGGATAATCCCACAACTCTGGCACGTGAGGAAGAGCAGGCACCGTGATCTGTCCGCAATGTCGAACAGAAAATTCGGAAGAATCGTCCGCGTGCTCTAAGTGTGGCTCCTCGTTTGATTTAGACCTGGACGCTGACGGCACGCTGGACGCAATCCCGGGCGCAGCTGATTCTCCCGCGCCCAGGACTTCGAGCCAAAATACGCCCGCCTCTTCCGTTCGCTCCGGTTCCACTTCCCGCACGGGGGCTCGGTCAGCTGCCGCCGCGTACGGAGTTCTTCAGCCCGGCGATGAATTGGGCCAGCGATATCGGATTGAATCGCTTCTCGGCCAGGGTGGCATGGGCCGCGTCTACAAGGCTTACGACAAAGAGTTAGACCGGCTGATCGCGCTCAAGGTTCTGCAGCCGGAGCTGACCACTGATCCCCATGCCATGCAGCGCTTCAAACAGGAGCTGCTGCTCGCGAGCCGCATTTCGCACAAGAACATCCTGCGTATTCACGATTTGGGCGAAGCTGATAACGTCAAGTTCATCTCCATGGCCTTCGTTGACGGCCCGGATCTCCATCACGTGCTGCGTGCGGGAAAACTGTCCATCGAACGCGCGCAAAATATCGCCCAGCAGCTTTGCGAAGCGCTAGACGCCGCGCATTCCGAAGGCATTGTGCACCGTGACCTGAAGCCGCAAAACGTTCTCGTTGGCGCCGGCGACCACATTTACGTTTCGGACTTTGGCCTGGCTAAATCGCTCGAATCAAGCGCCAGCGGGATGACCCGCACCGGGCAGTATCTGGGCACGCCGCGTTACATGGCGCCGGAGCAAGTGGAAGCCGGCCAGGTGGACAAGCGAACCGACCTTTATGCCCTGGGCTTGATTCTCTTTGAGATGGTCACGGGCGAAGACGCGTTCAAAGGCGACTCCACGCTGCAGATCATGTATCGCCGCGTCAAAGAAAAAGCTCCCAATCCCAAGCAGATCAATCCGGAGGTGCCCGACTATCTGGCGCGCATCACTCTGCGCTGCCTGGAGCGCGACCCCGCACACCGTTATCAAGACGCTCGCGAGATTCTCGCCGATTTGCGCGCCGCTCGCGTCACGCCCGCCGCAAAGGGCCTGGGTGGGATTCTTCCCGATATTGCCAATCGTTGGTGGATCGCCGCCGCCGCGGTGGCCGTTCTTCTGATTGCTCTTCTGGCAATCCCCGTCGTACGCCACGTTTTTCGGCGAAGCGGGCAAGGCCCCGCGACGGCGTCGACCGCTGCTCCGCCGGGCGTGCCCCCGCTCTCGAGCGGCCGCTTCATCGCCGTTCTGCCGCTGCAAGTCCTGGGTGACGCGCATCAGCTCGGCTACTTGGCCGAAGGCATTCAAGAGGCGCTCTCCGCGAAACTATTTCAATTGAAAGACGTTCGCATGACCTCTGCGGACGCGGCGGCAAAAACCAACCAGAACGAGGCTATACCTAAAATTGCCGGCGCCCTGGGCGCGAACCTACTCGTCCAGGGCATGCTGCAAGGTTCTGGCGACAAAATCCGCATCATCCTCAATTTGGAAAACGGTGCGGACGGCAGCCGTCTTTGGAGCAACGAATTCAATGGCGTCACCGGCGACCTCTTCACCATCGAGGACCAGATTTACAACCAGCTGGTCACCGCTTTGAACGTGACTCCCACCGGTGACGAAATCGCTCGCGCTGCCGCGCGCCCCACCTATAACATCGCCGCCTACGACTTGTATCTGCGCGGCCGAAATGCCCTGCGCGGACATCAAAGCAAAGACGTTCAGTCCGCGCTGGATTATTTCACTCAGGCGGTGACCAAGGATCCCTCCTTCGCGCTGGCCTATAGCGGCGTGGCCGACGCCAGCCTGCGAATGTACGGCATAAAGAAAGACAGCCTGTGGACCGACAAAGCGCTGGCGGCCGCCGAACAGGCCCAGCAATTGAACGATAAGCTGCCGGAAGTTCACTTCGTGCTTGGCAGCGCCTACAGCCTCACCGGCAAGTACAATCAAGCGGTCGCGGAGTTGAAGCGGGCCACGGCGCTGGCACCCAATTCGGATGAGGCCTATGTCCGCTTAGGCGATGCATATTTGCAGAGCGGCAACGCTCCGGCGGCCATGCAGTCCTTTCAGAAGGCCATCCAGATCAATCCCTATTTTTGGAATAACCAGGACGAAATCGGGAACGCTTACTTTCAACAGGGGGACTATGCTAAGGCCCTGGACGCTTTCCACCAGGTGACAACGCTCGCGCCGGACATCGACGCCGGATACGAAAACATGGGCAACGTATATCTCCGCGAAGGCAAGTATCAGGACTGCATTCCCTATTATCAGAAGGCCCTGCAGATTGAGCCGTATTGGACCACCTATTCGAATCTCGGCACGGCTTACTTTTTCCTGAAGCAATATGTGGATTCCGCCGCTGCGTACGAAAAGGCGGTGGCGTTGAATCCCAACGATTCCGAAGTGGTGGTCAATTTGGCGGATGCGTATCGCTGGTCAGGACAGCAGGACAAAGCTCGGACCACGTATCAGCAGGCCATTTCCCTGGGGTACAAAGAACTGCAGACCAATCCCCAAAGCGCGCTGACCATGGCGCAAATCGCGCTCTCCTACGCGAAAATTGGAAACGCGCAACAGGCCGATGCCTTTATCGGCCGCGCCCGCTCCCTGGCCAGGAACAATGTGGATTACATTTACGATCAGGCGGAGATTGAGGCAATTCTGAATCGCCAGGATAGCGCCCTGACGGCCCTGCGCGAGGCATTCGAGAAACATTATCCGGTGGATTACGCTTCGGGGGACCAGGAATTGGAAAACCTGCAGAAGAATCCAAAATTCACGGCGCTTATAAAGGAATTCACCAGCAGCAAACCTTAGGCCTGCGCGGGTGCGATTCTTACCACTTGCGGCCGAAACCGATCAGCAGCGCGCCGCCGGTAAGCAGCAGAACAATGGTCGCCGGTTCCGGAGTTGAGGACACCAAGACATTCGGATTCGCGCCGGTGAATCCCATCGCCGCGAACGAGAAATCTTCACCAGGAGCGATGGATCCACCGCCCATGAAGACGAAGTCTTCCGTGAGCAACTTGGTCACGGAATTATAGGAGACATCCTGGACACCACAGGTTGAAAAAATGTCACTCGAGCACGTGTTCAAACCCGTCGGAAGAGGAACCTGAAATTGCACGGTAATTTGGGTAATGGCGACGCTAAGCACGTTTTCGAAGGTCACATCGGCGGCACCCCCAACGAGCGTCACGTCAAACATTCCAGTGAAGGGCGTTGCGTCGTGAGGGGAGCCGTTGATGATGACCGAGGGATCAACCGGCGTGGCGCTGGCGAATCCGGCCGGAATCATCAAAGCAACCGCAAGTAAGAGCAGGGACCGTAATTTCATGGCATCTCCTTGGACGCACAACCGGTGCTTGGTTACACGAGCACGTAATAGTCCAATGTTACTGCGATATTGCATGTATAAGACCTGTGCCATCAATGGATTACAGTTTGCCCATTTCCAGGGTCCGGCCAAGAATGCAAATAATTTCGTCTTATGTGCAAACCGGTCTGCATAGAACCCTGTAGCGAATTGGAACAGCTTTGGTAGAATTTCGGTGCTGAGAAACTGTCCTGGACGGCGGAGTGCCTGAAGCGAAGCTCGCCAAACTGTTCTACGTTGCCGGTTTAGTCCAAGGCGTTGGCTATCGATACTTCGCGCAGCGAGTTTCAGTACGAATAGGCCTAACCGGCTACGTCAAGAATCTTCGCGATGGCCGTGTGGAAGTTTACGCCATCGGTTCCGTTTCTCAGCTTGCTGCGCTCCAGCGCGAACTCAAACGCGGGCCGCAGGGCGCTTCGGTCAGCGAAGTGTTTGACGAAGAGGCCGCTGTCGAGGATAAATACGCGCACAATTTTTCAATTGAGCATGATGCCTGGTGAAAGGAAATCCGCCGAATGGATGAACTCAAGAAACTGATTCGCGAAGTGCCCGATTATCCGAAGCCCGGGATTCTCTTCTACGATTTGACCACCCTTTTGCAGGACAAAAAAGGCTTCCACACGCTGATCGAAAACCTGTGTAGCAAATTTGTCGGCAAACACATCGACGTGGTCGCCGGCATCGAAGCGCGCGGCTTCATTTTCGCTCCGGCTCTGGCTTACCGCCTCGGCGCCGGATTTGTTCCGGTCCGCAAGCCCAACAAACTTCCCTGGAAAACCGAGCAAGTGACCTATCAGCTCGAATACGGAACGGATAAGCTCGAAATCCATCAAGATGCCGTCAAGCGCGGTGAACGTGTCCTGGTCTGTGACGATTTGCTCGCGACCGGTGGCACCGCTGCAGCCGCCGTAAAACTCATCCGCTGCTTGGGTGGAGAAGTAGCCGGCGCGGCCTTCGCCGTCGAGCTGAGCTTCTTGAAGGGTCGCGAAAAGCTCAACGGCACAGAAGTTTTCTCTTTGATCCAATACGACAAGTAGGCCGGCGTCTCCTATTGCGCGGCATTCTTGCGCTGCCGGACCGCTTCAAACAGCACAATGCCCGCGGCCACGGAAACGTTCAGCGAACCCACCGGGCCGCTCGTCGGGATCGAAACCACGAAGTCGCAGTGTTTGCGCACCAGCTCGTGCAAGCCCGCGCCTTCGTTGCCCATGACGATCGCGATCCGGCCTTTGTAGTCCACTTCGGTGTGGCTTTTCTCCGCGCGTTCATCCAGACCAATCACCCAGAAGTTCGCTTCCTTCAGTTGCTCGACGGCCCGGGCCAGATTCTTCACCCGCGCCACCGGCAGATGGGCCAGCGCTCCTGCTGACACGCGCGCCACCGTGTCGCTCAGCCCGGCGGCGCGGCGCTCGGGAATCACAATGCCCGCCGCGCCGGCCGCTAAAGCCGTCCGCACGATGGCTCCAAGGTTGTGCGGGTCTTCAACGCCGTCCAGGAGCACGAGCAGTTGGCTCTCACCCGCGTCGGCCAGGAGATCTTCCAGTTCGACCGCGGCACTCGAGGCAGCGAAAGCGATGATTCCCTGATGCCGTTCTGACCCGCTTGCGCGATCCAGTTGTATCCGCTCTTCAAAGCGCACCGGAACGCCGCGCGACCGGGCCAAATCCAGAACTTTCTGAATGCGGCTGCCGCCTTGTCCGCGCGCCACCAGTATCCGGTCGAGCGGCCGCCCGGCGACCAACGCCTCTTCCACCGCGTGGATCCCAGCCAGATGGTTCATGGTTAGCTGACCGCCGCGCAGAATTCCAGCATGCGCTCGTGCGTGCCTTTCACGCGTGTCGCGAACGGAAGCTTCGCCGCGCGATCCAGCAGCAGAATCACGCGATCCAGCTCGCCTTCTCCGGTGCGTCCCGCAAGCGCCAGCCGCAGCGGATAGAAGATCATGCGCCCGTGCGAACCGAAAATCGCCTTCAGCGCGCCGACGATTTCGCGGAAGCGCTCGGACTCGATTTCGCCGCCCTCCAGCACGCGATTCGCAAGCTCGCGAATCACATCGCGCGCGCCTTCCCGCGCCATAACGGCCTGATTGTCCGGGGTTTCGAGCAGGCTCGCCGCGTCGTACGAGAAAATCAGCGCCAGCAACTCCGTCAATGCCAAGCGCCCTTCATTCGCGGCGTGAAGTGCGACCTGCAGGCCCAGCCACTCCGCGGCATCGCCCATCCATTCTTCCATCTCCGGCGTCGTCTCCGCCGGAATCCAGCCGCGCTCGCGCAAAATCGCCTCGACGTCCGCTGCAGAGAAAGGACTTACGGCCGCAACGCGCGGCTCCTGGGAAGGTTCGGCTCTCACATTCGACTCACATTTGAATTGTACAGCAGCAGAAGATGTTCCACGTGGAACGTATTGCCGGGCCCGCTTCAGCTTTCGATGGTCGCGATCACGTGCGCCGCAACCGCCTCGCCGCGCCCAATTTCGCCCAGGCCTTCGTGGGTCTTGGCCTTCAAATTGATTTGCTCCGGCGCAATACCCAGCGATTTGGCGAGCGCCACGCGCATATTGGGAAAATGTGGCCCCAGTTTCGGCCTCTCCGCGACGACTACCGCGTCGATGTGGGCAATTTTCCAGTTTTTTCGTTCCAGGTATTGCCGCACTTGGCGCAAGAACACCAAACTCGAAACGCCTCGCCATTTTTCGTCCGTATCGGGAAAATGCGTGCCGATGTCCCCCATCGATGCCGCCCCGAGCAGCGCGTCGCAAATCGCGTGGCACAGCACGTCGCCATCAGAATGGCCCACCGTCCCTTTCTCAAACGGAACATCGATGCCGCCGATCATCAATTTGCGCTTCTCCGCCAGGCGATGCAGGTCGTAGCCGATTCCCGAACGCGAAACCGCCGGTCTTGCGCCACTCGCGCCACGCCGCGCGGCGGGCTTCGGCTCCGCGCTCTCTTTGCTCAGACCGGCCTTCTGTAACTGTTTGCGCAGTTTCGCGTCGACGGAAAGAATCGCCGCAAGCAGATGCCCGGACGTCACCTGCCCACCGCTCTTTTTCGCCATCTCCAAAGCGGCGGTCAGTGCGCGCTTCACCTTTGCGTCCAGAGGAATCTCCGCCTTCGCCTGGCTCGCTTGGTGAAGATCCGCCGGCGACAGCCGAACCAGCTTCAGCGCGGATTTTTGCCATTCGATTCCGCGGAATAATCCCGGATCCTCTTTGCGAATTCCTGCGAGGAGCTGCGGCAGCCCAATGGTCTTGGATTTTTCTGTGATCGCGGCCAGCCGCGCCATGAAAATGCAGCGCCGCGCTTCTTCGTCGAATTTCTCGAACATGTCTATTTCCCGCGCCGTTCTTGTTCCAGATAGAAGCGCGCCAGCTCCATGTCCGCGGGTTTCGTGATTTTGATGTTGCGCTCGGAGCCCAGAACCACGTACACGTCGTGCCCCAACCGCTCAACCAGCGCGGCTTCATCCGATGCCGTGACGCCATCCTGCTCCGCGCGCGCAAAAGCTTCCTTGAGCAATTTGGTCTGGAAGCCCTGTGGCGTTTGCGCCAGCACGATTTTTTCGCGCGGAATAGTGGCCGAAATCAACGCTACGTCCTGGGGCAGGCTCGAACGCCTGACTTCCTTGATCGTGTCAATCGCCGGCACGCCCAAAATCGCTGCGCCGCGCGCACGCGCCTCTGCAATCACGCGCTGCACTTGTTCGCACGTAACGAAAGGCCGCACCGCGTCGTGCACCAGCACGATTTCCGTCTCTGCGGAAACCCGCGCCATGGCGTTGGCCACCGATTGATGGCGGGTTTCTCCGCCTTTGACCACATGCACCGCGCCGCCCAGTTTTTCTTTCGACAGGCGCTGCTCCAGCGACTCTGCCTCTTCTCCGCGCGTCGCGATGAAAAATTCGCCAATCGCCTGGCATTCCACCAAGCGCCGCAGCGTCAGCAGCACGATGGGCACGCCGTCGAGCTCCAGGAATTGCTTTGGGACCTCCGAACCCATGCGGGTTCCGAGTCCAGCGGCAGGCAAAATGGCTGCGATTCGATTCATCAGGGAGTGAAGAGTCTAGCGCATTCGCGACGGCAGATAAATACATCCTCGCAGAAGCGGCGTTTCAGCCCTCAGGCGCCGACCTCGGCGCTTAGGAGCGGGGTGTGTCCGGCGCGTAAGACCGCGGCGGACGCTCGCCTCCGCCGCTCGGCGCATTCGGTGCGGCAATGTCAGCGGGCTTCGTGTCCTGCGCAGGAGGGCGGCTGGGCCCGGATTCCAACGGCGCAGCCGTTCCTTGTGCCGGCCGGTGCGCGGTCTGCTCACTGCGATCATCGAAGCGCCCGAAGATCATTTTCCCCGCGGTCGTTTGGTGCACCGACGTCACCGAAATATCGATCGTCTTGTTGATCATCTTCCGCGCGCCATCCACCACCACCATGGTGCCGTCGTCCAAATACGCAATGCCCTGATTGTATTCCTTGCCTTCGCGCAGAATGAAAACGCGCATAATCTCGCCCGGCAGGACCACCGGTTTTAGCGCATTCGCCAGTTGATTCACGTTTAGAATTTCGATTCCCTGCAGCGTCGCGACCTTATTCAGATTGAAATCGTTGGTGATGATTTTCGCGTCGTACCGCTTCGCCAGTTCGATCAGCTTCAGGTCGACTTCGGCGATGTTCTGGAAATCGTCTTCGGCGATCTGCACGTCCAGATGCGGCATTTTCTGCAATCGCTGCAGCACTTCCAGTCCGCGGCGTCCGCGCTGGCGTCGCAACGGGTCGGCCGAATCGGCCACCATTTGGAGTTCCCGCAAGACAAACTGTGGAATCACCACCGTCCCATCGATGAAGTGCGCTTCGGCGATGTCGCCCACGCGCCCATCGATGATCACGCTGGTGTCGAGAACCTTATAAACCTGCCGCGTATTGCGCTCCGTCCCGAAAAGGCCGCCCAGCGCCTGCAGGTTCAGCATGTCGCCCTTATTCGCTCCGACAATCAGGCCGATGTACGCCATGATCAGGAATACCGCCAGGCTGACGAACGATCGCGTACTCTCCGACATGGTTGTGTGCGCCAAAACCAGCGTGGTCAAGTACGCTCCCAGGATGCCCAGGATCGAACCGATCACCGAGCCAATCAGCCGCCGCAGGCTGGCGCGCCGCAAGCGTATTTCAAACAGAATCACCGCCACGGCAAAACCCAGACCCGTGATGGAGCCCATCAAATGCGAGAGGCTGAACGGCCGGAAATGATAGCCCGCGGCTACGCACACCACCGTGAAAATCAAGCGGATCGCCAGCATGTCCCAGAATCCGCCCACGCCGCGGTTCTCGGCCTTCGAAAGCATTACGGATTTTACCTGCGGATTTTCTGAGTTCGCGGAAACGGAAGAACGCCCAAGTGGACTAGAAGTGCGGTTCATCGTGGCCCCTTTTTATGAAAAACCTTAAATAAGTTATGAATTCAAATCTGCCGCCTTATTAACTAAACAACCGTGGTCCGGCTGGATG
This sequence comes from uncultured Acidobacteriota bacterium, assembly GCA_963811805.1. Lineage (GTDB taxonomy): Bacteria > Acidobacteriota > Terriglobia > Acidiferrales > UBA7541 > DAHUXN01. The sequence continues at coordinate 1,245,446 of CAWESU010000001.1, forward strand.
ATAGAAACGCAGCGAAAGCGCCGGAATGAATTGATTTATGAAAATATGAATGACTGTCCGAAGTATACACCCATTCCAGCGTGCGGGAAACCTTAGCTCAAGTAAAATCGCGGAACGCGCCGCCCCAGCGCGCACAACAGGTCCGAAGTCACCGTGCCGATCTGCCGCGCGGCCTGGTCCACTTCGACCGACACATTCCCATCGCTGCCGTAAATCGTCACCACATCCCCGACGGACACATTCTGCACATCCGTGACGTCGACCATGGAAAGGTCCATGGAAATCGCGCCAACCAGCGGAACCAGCTTGCCCTTGACGATCACGCAGCCGCGATTAGTGCGCTGGCGAACCACGCCGTCCGCATATCCCGCCGCGATCACCGCAATGCGCGAAGGCCGCTCGGCCACGAATCGCGCGCTGTAGCCCACGCTCTCTCCCAAGGCGATTTCGCGCAGCGAAATAATCCGCGAGCGCAGGCTCAAGCACGGTCTTAGCGTGAATTTCTTCCGCACTTCCGCGGCCACCTCCTCCGGTTCGAATCCCTGATGGTATCCATAGAGAACCGCGCCGGGCCGCACCATGTCCGCCCAAGTCGCCGGCCGCGCGCAGATGGCTCCGCTATTTGCCGCGTGAACGATCCCGGGCGAAACGCCCGCGACGCGCAGTTGTTCGAGCGCATCGCTGAAAACGCGTTCCTGCTGCTCGTTCTGCTGCGTGCGAAAATCTTCCGATGACGCGAAATGTGTGAACGTGCCGGCCAGTTCGAGGTGCGGGCACTTTGCGTAGACCTCGACAAATTCTCCCAATTGTTGCGGCGAAATCCCCAAGCGGTTCAAGCCGCTGTCGATCTTCAGGTGAAACGGAATCTTTCTTCGCGGGCCTTTGCCACGCCGTCTCGAAGCCGCGCGTTCGAGCAACCTCAACTGCTCCAGCCGCGCGATCGTCGGCGTCAGCTTATATTTCAGGATGCGCTGCTCTTCTCCCGGCCAAAAACCGGTCAGCAGCACGATCGGCTCGCGAATCCCCGCCTCGCGCAGCTCGATGCCTTCCTGCGAGCACGTCACACCAAACGCATCGGTTCCCATGCGCGCCAGCGCCTTGCTGATCGGAACCGCGCCCAGCCCATAGGCGTTCGCTTTGACAATCGCCAGGACCTTGCGCTTCCGGCCGATGGTGCGGCGGATCAACCGCAGATTGTGGGCGATGGCCGCAAGAGAAATTTCCGCCCAAACGGGACGGCCATCGAACTGAATACGCTGCGTCATGGGGCAAACCACAAGCGTACTTCGCGGCATGGCTCGCCGCACGCCAATTTCACGGAGCGCCACATCGTTAGTAAACAGCCGGAATTGTGCGATGTTCGCGCAGCAGAAAAACGCCGTGCCGCTATTCGGGGAACGAGCCGAAGGAATCCGGCGCCGCTTGCTCGAAGCGTGTGTGCCGGTCGATGAAAACAAAATCCAGGCTGCCCGTAGGGCCGTTGCGCTGCTTAGCGATAATCAATTCACACTTCGCGCGCTCCTCGGGTGAGAGGTCCGTTTTGTAAAACCCGGGCCGGTTGATAAACAGCACCACGTCGGCGTCCTGCTCGATGGCGCCCGATTCGCGCAGGTCGGCCAATTGCGGTTTGCGATCCTCGCGCTCCGGCGCGCGCGTCAACTGGCTCAGCACCAGCACCGGCACTTTCAATTCCTTCGCCAACCCTTTCAGCGCGCGCGAAATGCTCGACACTTCTTCGTTGCGATTGCCGAAGCGCCCGCGCGCCGCAATCAGTTGCAGATAATCGACAATCAACAAATCTAGCCCCTTATCGCGCTTCAACCGCCGCGCCTTCGCGCCCATTTCCATCACCGTCGACGACGCCGAGTCGTCGATCCACAGCGGCGCATCGCCCAGCCGCGCGAGCGCCGGCCCAATCTTCGCCCAGTCCTCGGCGCCCAGATGCCCGGTGCGGAACTTGTGCGCGTCCACGCGGCCCTGCGATGCCAGCAGCCTCAGCAGCAAAGACTCCTTCGACATTTCCAGGCTGAAAATCGCCACCGACCGCGGTTCGTCCGCCAGCGCCACATTCTCCGCAATGTTCAGCGCCAGCGACGTCTTCCCCATCGATGGCCGCGCCGCGACGATAATCAGTTCACCCGGCTGCAGCCCGGCCGTTTCATTGTCCAAATTCAAATATCCGGTGGAGACACCCGTCAACCGGCGCCCCTGCTCCATCATCTTTTCCAGGCGCGGATAATTTTCCTTGATCAGCTCCTTCACGCCGATCAGCCCCGCGCGGACACGCTCCTCCGCCACCTGGAAAATGTCGGACTCCGCCTTGTCGAGAATCGCGTCCGCATCTTCCTCGGCGTCCAGCGCGCGCTGCTGGATCAGGTCCGCCGTGTGTATCAATTGCCGCAGGATCGATTTTTCTTTGACGATCCGCGAATAGTGCTCGACGTTGGTCGCGCGCGGCAGCCCGTCCATCAACTGCGCCAGATAAGCTGGGCCACCTGCCGCCTCCAGTTCGCCGTGCCGGTCCAGGCATTCGCTCAGCGTCACCAGGTCGATAGCTTGCTGCGCTTCGGCCATTTCGATGAACCGCTCGAAGATTCGCCGGTGCTGGTCCAGAAAGAAATCCTGGCCCTTTATTTTTTCCACCGCGATATTCAGGCTGTGGTTATCGAGCAGAACCGCGCCCAGAACGCTGCGCTCTGCTTCCGCGTTGTAGGGTAGGGGACGTTCCAGGCCGGTTCGGGTTTGCGCTGTCGCCATTTCGCTTTACTTTCGCCTAAAAACAGCTTCGCTCCCTTGCGCACGTCGCACAAGGAAAAAATCAAACTCTCGCATCGCGTCTGCCTGCGGATCTCGTCGGCGTGAGCAGCATTCTCTGCCTCTGCATCGCCTGAGTCAATGCCAGCCGCCCCTGAATTCCACATGCCTCTGTGAAAAACAGACAGGGGGTTGCCGATTCGCGTCGGTGCGTAAACCCGCGCTTAATCGCTCGCCTCTTCGGCGGTACGATTGTTCGCAGGCGTTTTTGCCACTCTCGGAGGAATCACTTATGCGCGCCGCTGAGCCCAAACAGTCTCGTGGTATCGTCGGCGGAAATGTCTCGCCCGAGCCGCCCAAGCCGGAAGAGTTTCGCTTTATCCGCTTCCGCATCGAAGGCGAAGTGGCGCGCCTCACGCTCGACCGTCCCGAGCACAACATGCTCAACGAACGCATGCTCGCGGAGCTTGCATCGGGCATCGATTCGCTCGAAGGGCGGGGCGATGTCAAGCTGATCATCCTGGATTCCGCCGCGCAATCCTTCTGCGGAGGCATCGAACTCGGCGAATATACGCCGCGGCGCGCGTTCCAAGTCCTCGACGCTTTCCAGCGCGCTTTCATTGCCATGCTCGACACCGCGAAACCATTGCTTGTCGTCGTGAACGGGCCGGCCTTCGGAGGCGGCTCGGAGCTCGCCGCGCTCGGCGACCTGGTTGTCGCCACTCCACGCGCCAAATTCGCACAGCCGGAAATCAAGCTCGGCGTTTTTCCGCCGCTCGGCGCAGCAATCTTGCCCTTTATTGTCGGGCCGAAACGCGCCATGGAATTGGTGCTTACCGGTGAAGTGATCAACGCGGATCGCGCCCTTGGCCTGGGCATGGTGAATCGCGTGGTGAAAGAAGACAAGCTCGAAGTCACCGTGAAAGAAATGAGCGACCAGGTGACCGCGCATTCGGGGCCCGTGCTCACTATGGCCAAGAAGGCGATCCTCGGCTCTATGGGCCTTTCCCTGCGTGACGGCGTCCGCCAATCCATGGCCGTGTTCCTCAACGAGCTTTCCGCGCTCGAGGACTCGAGCGAGGGCCTGCGCGCCATCGCCGAAAAGCGCTCACCCAAATGGAAAAATCGGTAACGGAAATCCCCCAGGGCTTATGAGCGATCCTGCGGAGATTGGTAGTGAACATTAAATTGCTGGCCCTACTTTTGACCTGTATTGCCTTCGGTACGCCCGCATGGGCGGGCCACAGACTAACGGCACAGGAACAAAAAGTCCTCGAAAACTGGCTAGCCCAACATCCTAAGTACCGGGTTGCAACTGATCAAGACTGCGAATGCGAAGACGATATTAAGCAGATGAGAGCCGGATATGGCGGTGACTGGCACTCCGTACCAGATTACCATCCGTACGTGGCGACGGGCGATTTTAGCGGCGACGGTGAGGAGGACTTTGCGGTCGTAGTTATTGATCGCTCAAGGCAAGAAGCAAATTATGTGCTGGTAGTCTTCAACGGACCTTTTCGTTCAATAGCTGTCTCGCCCGCGTTTGTGAAATCAGGCCTCGAACTTAGGTACGAGGGTCTTTTTTTCGGACCGCCGAGACCGAAGCCATACCGCTTGCTGGTAGGCGAATTTGAAAGCGACACGGGATTTCTCTTAGTGCCGCATGACCACACGTACGAGATTCAGTAGCCCACAGTTCTCAGCAAGGGCGGGTGAAGGAAAAAAATTGGTATCTGAGAGATGCGTTTGACTCGCCGCGCTGTTGCGCATAGACTCGGGTTCGGAAAATTCAGCCGGCTCGCGGGATGCAACAATAAGGAAGGCCGTGCAAATCGGCCACGGTCCCGCCACTGTAATCGGCCGGCGCTGCTGATCGGAGAATCCTCACTGGCTCGAACGATGGGCCGGGAAGGGCCGCGGCAAAATCGCGGAGCAGCGTCACGCAACTCAGGAATTCGCCATGCCGCGCGATTCGGCGCTGTGGCAAATGTCCCGAGGGCCGAAAGTCAGGAAACTTGCGCGAGCCGCGCACGGCTGTCACTCTTCGCGAGAAAGAGTGCGGCGAAACGCCCCATTGGCTCTCGTGGGGCTTTTTTATTGCGCAAGAAATATGTGGCGAACGAAGAGCGAGAACGGTTGCGTGAAGACGACTGGCATCGCGTGCGCGGCGTTCGCGTTGATTTGCAGCGTCTGTTGCGCGCCCGACGCTCTGGCGCAAGGCGCGCCGGAAGCGCCGTCGGAACCGAAGACGCGCACCGTGACCGACGAAGTCGGCCGCCGCGTCGCCGTGCCGGTGGAAGTCCGGCGCATCGTCACGCTCGCGCCAAACCTGGCGGAAATCGTTTACGCTCTTGGCGCACAAGATCGGCTGGTGGGAGTTACCACATACAGTGACAATCCGCCGGCGGCGAAAGCGAAACCAAGCATCGGTATGCCCGTGAATCCGAGCCTCGAAGCAGTTGTTGGCGCACGGCCAGACATTGTGCTGGCGACCACTTCGATCAACTTCGCCAAAACCGTGGACGCGCTCGCGCATTTGGGCATCGCCGTTTACACCACCGATCCGCATACCGTCGAAGGCACGCTGCGCTCGATTACCGACATCGGCGAAGTGATTGGCGCTGCGCCCCAAGCCGATGCCGTCGTCGCGAAGTTGCAAGCCCGTTTGGATGCGCTGAAGGCCAGGCTCGCAAATTCGGCGCCCGTGCCCGCGCTCTTTGTGGTGTGGGAAGATCCGTTGATTTCGATTGGCGACAACACGTTCATTTCCGACGCGCTGCGTTGGGCCGGAGCCGAATCCGTGATTCACACCAAACAGAATTGGCCGCAGATCAGTATGGAAGAAGTGGTGAAGGTCAATCCTGCCTACATCATTTACGCGGAAGGCCAGATGGACGCAGAACCCGACGCCAATTCGGACGCATCGTCGGACCTTCACGCGGCGGTTGCGCGCCATCTCGATGCGCTTCGCGGCGAGACCGCTTGGCGCGAACTGACCGCGGTCCGCGACGGCCACGTCGCCGTCGTCAGCGAAGAAATCGAAGTTCCCGCGCCGGGCCTCATCGACACCATCGATCAGCTCGCGCGCCAGTTGCATCCCGATCTTTTCGCGCAACCAGGCCAATCGCAAACTCTCGACCACGCGCCCGCTGCTTCTCTCGCGTCGCAGCGAATTCCCTCAGAGGCCGCGCCATGCGCCCGCTAACGCCCAAGCACATCGCCTGGATTTGCGCCGGCCTCGGCGGAGTTTTGTTCGTCATCGTTGTCTTCTCCCTGAAAGTCGGCGCGTATCCCATCGCCGTCAGCGACGTGGTGATGACGCTGCTGCGCGGCACGGCGGCAATCTTCACTGGCCACTGGGGCAGCATCCCTCCCACCGACAAGCTCGTCGTCTTCGGCCTGCGCCTGCCGCGCATCGCGCTCGGAGTCCTCGTCGGCGCGGCTCTTTCCGTTTCCGGTGCGTCTTTTCAGGCCTTGCTGCGCAACCCTCTTGCCGACCCCTACGTCCTCGGCGTTTCCAGCGGCGCGGCCCTCGGCGCAATTTGTTCTCTGGCCTGGTTCCCGCGCTTCCCTTGGACCATGCAGGCCCTCGCCTTCGTGGGCGCGTTGCTCACCATCACCGCGGTTTATTTCCTCGGACGCCGCGGCGGCCAGCTCGACAGCACCACGCTCCTGCTCGCCGGCATCATCGCCGCATCGTTCCTCTCCGCCATCATCATGTTCCTGATGACCACCGTCAGCGGCCGCGACCTGCGCGGCATGGCTTTTTGGTTGATGGGCGACCTGGCCACTCCGCCGGCCCTGCGCTTGAGGTTTTTGTTCATCGTATTGCTGCTCGCCATCGGCGCCATTTACACCACCGCTTCGGATCTGAATCTCATCCTCACCGGCGAGCGCGAAGCCCACCACCTCGGCGTCAACGTCGCGCGTGTCAAGCTCGTCGTCTACGTCGGCGCGTCCTTGCTCACCGGACTCGCCGTCTCCGTCAGCGGCGCCATCGGCTACGTCGGCCTGCTGATTCCCCACGTGATCCGCATGCTCTTCGGTTCCGACTACCGCCTCCTCATTCCCGCGTCCGCGTTGGGCGGCGCAATCGCCGTCTGCTTGGCGGACACGCTCGCACGCACCATCGTCGCGCCCACCGAACTTCCCGTCGGCGCCATGACCGCCGCCATCGGCGCTCCCGTTTTCATTTACCTGCTCCGCCGGAGGCTGACGTGACCCCGCAGGAAGAAATGGCCACCCGAAACGCGACTCCGGACACCCTCGCCGGCTGGATGCAAAATCCCGTGCGCCTCCTCGTCGAACAGGCCAGCTACGCCTATTCCTCTACCGCCGCCGCCGCTCCCAATTTCACTTTGGGCCCGATCACTTTCTCCGCCCGCCAGCGCGAAATCGTCGGCATCCTCGGCCCCAACGCTAGCGGCAAATCCACGCTCCTTCGCGTCATCGCCGGCGAAGTCAAGGCCCTCTCCGGCCGGGTCGAGCTCGATGGCAGGCCGCCCGGAGATTTGCCTCTCCGCGATCGCGCACAGCGCATCGCTATCGTTCATCAGGAAAGCAATTTGCTTTTTCCCCTGCGCGTCTGGGAATACGTTCTGCAGGGCCGCTATCCCTACGGCCGCCGCTTGCGCTTCGAAAATGAAGCCGATTGCCTCATGGCCGAAAAAGCCCTCGCGCAAGTCGGCGCCGAAGCTCTCACCGAGCGCCGCATGGACGAGCTTTCCGGCGGCGAGCGCCAGCGCGTGGTCCTCGCGCGCGCCCTCGCGCAGCAGCCGCAGCTCCTTCTGCTCGATGAGCCCACGCGCTATCTCGACATCGGCGGCAAAGTGGAACTGATGCGCCGTTTGCGCCGCCTCAGCGAAGAAAATCGCTACACAGCCGTGGTCGTCACTCACGAACTCAATCTCGCCGCCGAATTTTTCGACGCCGTTGTGTTGTTGCAGGGCGGAAAATGCGTCGCCGCCGGCAAACCCGAAGAGGTTTACCGCCGCGACCTGCTCGAGGAAGTTTTCAAGACGCCGCTCGAAGTCGAAAAAAGCGCCAGCGGCCGCCCCCGCGTCATTCTCCGCGGCGAATCCGACGCGGACGCAACCGACACCGATTCCGAGCGGACCGTTGAGGGTTCTGAAGGAGCGTGACGTGTTCGACTGGTTCAGCCGATATAGCCAACGCCAGCGCGATCTCGCTGCCGGCGTCGACGCGGACTTGGTCGCCAGCAATTGGAGAAAGACGAAGCTTTGGCTATCGCTATTCCTTGGGGGCATTCTGCTGCTGTGGATTGCCGGTACCGCTGAGGTTCATGGTGTGGTCAAGGAAATCTCACGCTGGCTCGGCAGCGCCATGACGTTAGTGGGTTTCGCTATCGCAATATGGGCTCAGCAAGAGCGGGCGTTTCTCCACAAGCCTGACCCGAAGAAGCCGCCAAGTCTTTTCAAGTAGCGACTAACACCGGGGATTTCCTCCGAGGTCCATCTCGGAGATTCCACCGGCCAAATCACCACGAAACTCCGTGCACGGGAAGGCGGTGAAAAGCCGCCGCCGCTGCGCGACTGTAAGGCGGAAAAAGTCGGGCGCGTGTCACTGCGCCGTGTGCTTCGTCGAAAGACGCGACACCGGCTCGGGAAGGCCGCGCCAGAAGTATCCCGCCGAGCCAGGAGACCGACGGAGTTTCCATCTCGTGTGGCAAACCCGCTGCGCCTAACCGCGCCGCGCACTTTGCTTCCGGGACAACCTTCACACTCCCGCGCGAGAGGGAGTCGGGGGATAAAAATGAAACTCTGCCTTCGGCAGTTGCTTCCCTTCAGTTTTCTTGCCGTACTGTTTTTCAGTTTTTCGTTTTTCACGGCAGCGCGAGCACAATCGCAACCACAATCGAGCGCCGTTCTTTTCGGACGTGTCACCGACCGTACCGGCGCCGCCATTGCCGGCGCGCAAATTGTCGCCGCGCCGCTTCCCAGTAATAGTCCAGCAGTTCGCACGCAGAGCAGCTCCGACGGCTCCTATTCGCTCGCGATTCCTCCCGGCAAATACCGCGTGCGCGTCAGCAGCCCGCAAATGGCCGCCGTCGAGCAGGAATTTGCTCTCCGCGAAAATCAGCGCCGTGAATGGAGTGTGCGCATGGAACTCGCGCCGCTCTCCTCGCAAGTCGTGGTCTCCGCGCAAGCCGAGCCCGCGCCGGCCAACACCGTCGCCTCGCCGGTCACCGTCCTCACCGCGCAGGACATCGCGCAGCGCCAGGCCATTTGGCTTGCGCCGCTCCTTGCTTCCACCACTGGCGCCAGCATCGCGCGCCTCGGCCCGCTCGGCGGCGTCACCTCGTTTTTTCTCGATGGCGGAAATTCCAACTTCACAAAATTTCTCGTCGACGGCACGCCCATCAACGAGCCTGGCGGCGACATCGATCTCTCGAATCTCGACCTCGCCAACGTCGACAAAATCGAAATCGTCCACGGCGCCACCAGCGCGCTTTTCGGTTCCGACGCTGTCGACGGCGTGGTCCAAATTTTCACGCACCACGGAACCACCGAAGAGCCCGCCTTCACGCTCCTCGGCGAAGGCGGTACGTTCCAGACCCAGCGCGAGGAAGCCGACATGAGCGGCGTTCTCGGCAAATTCGATTACGCCCCGGCCATTTCCTATTTCGACAGCGACGGCCAGGGCCCCAACGACCGTTTCCGCGACACCACTCTCTCCGGAAATTTCGGCTGGAAGTTCAGCGACACCGATCAGATTCACGTGTCCTTGCGTAACTCCGACAGCGACGCCGGCCAGCCCGGCCAGACTCTGCTCGAACCGCCGCTCCTCGGACAGTCTTCCGATCTCCACGATTTTTCCGCGAATCTCAGCTGGGATTTTTCCACCGGATCGCATTGGCAATATCATTTCGCCGGCAGCGAGTCGTATTTTTACGATTTCATCATCGACGTTCCAGCCTTCACTGAAATCAATGAAATAAATCGCGCCGGTCTCGAGGGGCAGTCCACCTACCTCGATGGCCCGCTCGCCGTTTCCCTCGGCTACAACTACGAAGTGGAAAATGGCCAAGCTGCGGGTCCCGACGAAAGGAGAAACAATCAGGGCGGCTACCTCGAAACGCATTATCAATTCGCCCGGCGCCTCACCGCCATCGCCGGTGTGCGCGCCGAAGACAACACCAGCTTTGGCACGCGCGTCGTCCCGCGCACGGGCCTCGCCTATCTCGCGCGTTTCGGCAATAGCGGCTTTTGGAACGAAACGCGCCTACGCGCTTCCTACGGACTGGGAATCAAGGAGCCGGACTTCGAGCAATCCTTCGAGAACGATCCGTGTTACCCCGGTAATCCGAATCTCGCGCCCGAGCGCAGCACCACCTTCAACGCCGGAATCGATCAGGAAGTCGCGGGCGAACGCGTGAAATTCTCAGAGACGTTTTTCCGCAACGAGTACAACGACATCGTCAGCTTCGCGTCATGTATTCCCGGCGCTCCTTGTGGATTTCCGATTCCGCCCACCTGCACGCCCGCGGACGAGCAGGCCGAAGGTGGCTTCGGCACATTTTTCAACACCGACGCCGCGCGCGCCTACGGCGCGGAGACCACCATCGAGGCCAAGCCTTTGCGCTGGCTGAGCGTCCTCGGAAATTACACCTACGACGACACGCTCGTCCTGAAATCACCGAATGCCTACGACCCCACGCTCACGCCCGGCAATCGCCTGTTCCTTCGCCCGCTCAATTCCGCAAACTTGATCCTGAATGCCGCGTTTAAGCGCATGGACTGGAATCTCGCCGGCTATTTTGTTGGGCGCGAAACGGACAGCGATTTCCTCGGCCTTGGCTTCACCAGCAATCCGGGCTATTTCCGCCTCGACCTCGGCACGCAATTCGCCGTGCGCTACGGATTTTCAGTCATGGCCCACGCCGAGAATCTCCTCGACCGCCGCTACTCCGATGCCGTCGGCTACCCTGCGCTCGGCCTGAATTATTTGGCCGGCGTCAAATACACCTGGGGCGGCAAATAGCCGCTCTTGCGTGTCGTAGGGGCGCTGCTTGTTTACCATGAGGAACGAATGGCTGCGCCCGCCGCCGCCGAATTGTCTTTGTAGCGCAGAGTTTCGCGCCTTTTGCGAAGTCTGCGGCTTTTGCTTCTGTAGCCGCTGGCGCTGGCACCAGACAATTTGGCTGCAGCGATGCCGCCGTGGCCAACGCCAGAGCGCCTGCGCGAGGATGCTATAATCCGTGAATTCGATGACTCCATCACCCTCACGCGCGGCAACGTCGACGGCGGAACACGCCGGGCAACTGTCCGCGGAGGTGCGCGCCCGATACGAGTCCGTAATCGGCCTCGAAGTACACGCTCAGCTCGCCACCGCGACCAAGGCCTTCTGCGCCTGCTCTTCGCGCTTCGGCGATCCGCCGAACACCAACGTCTGCCCTGTGTGCCTCGGTCTGCCCGGCGCGTTGCCGGTTCTCAATCGTCGCGCGCTGGAGCTCGCGATAAAGGCGGCACTGGCGCTGCATTGCTCCGTCCAGGAGCGCTCGCGGTTCGCCCGCAAGAATTATTTTTATCCGGACCTCCCCAAGGGCTACCAGATTTCGCAGTACGAATTGCCGCTGGCGACCGGCGGTTGGCTGGACATTCGCGGTAAACGAATCGGCATCACCCGCCTGCACATGGAAGAGGATGCCGCAAAAAATCTGCACGAAGGATTCCCCGACGCCGCGCAGTACAGCCACATCGATTTCAATCGCGGCGGCGTCCCGCTCATCGAGATCGTCAGCGAGCCGGATTTGCGCTCGCCGATAGAAGCCTACGAGTACCTCACCACTCTTAAGCAAACGCTCGAATACATCGCCGTCAGCGATTGCAATATGGAAGCGGGCTCGTTGCGCTGCGACGCCAACGTAAGCGTGCGACGGGCGAGCGACCAGAAGTTCGGAACGAAAGTTGAAGTGAAAAACTTGAATTCCTTCCGCTATTTGATGCACGCCCTGGAATTCGAAATCGTGCGCCAGATTGGCGTACTCGAATCCGGCGGCAGCGTCATGCAGGAAACGCGCCTGTGGAACGTCGCCGCTGGCCGCACTGAATCGATGCGCTCCAAGGAATTCGCGCACGACTATCGCTATTTCCCCGACCCCGATTTGCTGCCCGCGCTAATCACGCAGGCTCGCAAGAACGCGATTTTGGCCGAAATGCCCGAGCTTCCCGGTGCCAAGCGCGAGCGCTTCTTGAACGAGTACCGAATCAGTGCCTATGACGCAGAAGTGTTGACGGCTACCATCGCGCTCGCCGATTATTTCGAAGCCGCGGTTCGCGCCGGGGCCGCTCCAAAATCCGCGGCGAATTGGATTCAGACCAATTTGTTGCGCCGCCTCAACGATTGCGCCAAGGACATTTCGCAATCGTCCGTCTCCGCCGAAGCCCTGGCCGATTTGCTCCGCCGCATCGACCAAAATGAAATCACCGGCGCGATCGGCAAGCGCGTGTTGGCCAAAATGTTCGAGAGCGGAAAATCAGCCGCCGAGGTGATCGCCGCCGAAGGCCTTTCTCCCATCAGCGACACGGAAAGCATCGAGAGGATTTGCCGCGACGTGATCGCAGCGAATTCTGCCAACGTCGAAAAGTATCGCGCCGGAAACGAGGGCGTGTTCAAGTTTTTTGTGGGCCAAGTGATGAAGGAAACCAAAGGCCGCGCGAATCCGCAAGTCGTGAACGAGATTCTGACCAGACTGCTGCGGCAGAAATAAAGGAAGGAAACCATGGGCGAAATACTCAAAGTGGGCCAGCGAGCGCCGGAATTCACAGCGAAAGCCGACGACGGAAAAGAAATTTCGCTCAGGGACCTTCGCGGCAAGAACGTGGTCTTGTATTTTTTCCCCAAGGCCATGACTTCCGGTTGAACCAACGAAGCGTCCGAGTTTCGCGACGCCAAGAAGAAGTTCGACAAGCTGAACGCAGTGATTCTGGGCTGCAGTGCGGACTCCGTTGAGCGGCAGGCCAAATTCAAAGAGAAATATAATTTGAATTTCGCGCTGCTCTCCGACCCGGACTTCGAAACCATCGAAGCCTACGGCGCGCGCCGCATGAAAAGCTTCCTCGGGAAATCTTTCCTCGGCATCGTGCGCATGTCCTACTGGATCGACCCGGAAGGAAAAATCCGGCACGTGTGGGAAAAAGCCAGCTCCAAGGGACACGCCGCGGAAGTCCTCGAAGAAATCGCACGGCAGTGATCACCGCAGCGCGTCGCAAACGACGCTCAAAAACCCGCCGCTCTGTTTCTGGCGGCGTTACAAAGTCACAGAAAAACTGCCGTCGCGCTCGTCGATGAGCATGTTATCGATCAGCCGCGTGGAGCCGAGGCGCGCAGCGATGAGGAGCAGGCACGAGCCGCGAATGAAATCGACGGCCTCGAACGAATCGGCATCGACGAGGGCAGCGTAATCGAGCTTGGCCAGCGGCTCGGATGCAAGCGTTGAATTCACAGCCCCGAGAATTTCGTTTGCGGCGCGCGAATCTGAATTGATTTGTCGCCGAGCCGCGTCGAGCGAACGATGCAGGACTATCGCCGTGCGGCGCTCGTCAGGATTCAGATAGGCGTTGCGCGAAGACAGCGCCAGGCCATCGGCTTCGCGCACAATCGGACACACTACAACTTCCGCATCAAGATTCAAATCGCGCGCCATCTGGCGGACGATGCGCGCCTGCTGCGCGTCCTTGCGGCCGAAGAAAGCGAAGCGCGGCCGCGCAATTTCAAAAAGTTTCAGCACCACCGTGCACACGCCTTGAAAATGGCCGGGACGAACGCGGCCCTCGAATTTGTCGCTCAGGCCATCGACGCGCACGAAAGTGCGAAATCCTGGCGGATATATTTCCACTGCGGCCGGGGCGAAAACGTAATCCACGCCGAGAGATTCAAGCAGCGCGCAATCCTGATCGAAATTCCGCGGATATTTCGCAAGGTCTTCGCCGGGGCCGAACTGCGTGGGATTCACGAAAATCGAGACGACCACCGGCGAGCATTGCTGCTTCGCGGCGCGCACCAGCGAAAGATGGCCTTCATGCAGCGCGCCCATGGTGGGCACGAAGCCGATGAGGCACCCGGCCGATCCGGCAGCGCGCGCAGCCTGCTTCATCCAATCGACGCTGCGAACGATCTCCATGGCGAATGTCGCGCCTAGTTGTGCGGCTTGCCAGCTTGCTCGCGGTAAAAGGCGATGAGGTCGGTGGCCAAGGGAGTGGCGCCCAACTGGCGCAGCATGGTGGTGATTTGGCCGCGATGATACGTTCCGTGATTGACGACGTGCTGCAGCATTTGCCGCATGGGATTCGAAAATGCCGTGCCTTTGGTGTTTTTGTATTCGACGACGCGATCGAGATCCGCAGGCGCAAGAGTGCTTACAAAATTCAGCAGATCGCTTTCGATTTTTTGCCAGCGTGCGCGAATGGACGCAAGGTCAGGGAAATCACTGGGAGGAAAAGCCGGCGAACGGCCCATCCAGCGCTCCAGCCAGAGCCACTCCGCCAGCATGATATGCGCGAGCGTGTCGCGCACGGATGGAAAACTCGAACCGAGATTGCGCGCGGACTGTTCCGGCGAAAGCGTCGCCGCCGCGTCTAGCGCGCGATGATTGGCCCAGGAATTGTAGGCGTAAAGCGTTCGCACTTCGTCCGGCGTCATTTTGTAAGAGTCTCCATGCTTGCGATTCAGTGCACCTGTGTTTTTGGCGGCGTGGCGAATTGCGTCGCGTGGAACGATTCCGCATCAGACGGAAAATTGCCGCTGTGGACGTCTTCGCAAAAAGCGCGCGCGGCGCGAGAAATTTCCTCGCCGACATTGACATACTGGCGCGCGAATTTCGGCGAGCCGTTGAGGCTCAGACCGACGAGATCGTGGAAGACGAGCACCTGGCCATCGCAATCGGGGCCGGCGCCGATGCCGATGGTAGGGATGCGCAGCTCGCGGGTGATGCGCGCGGCGAGCTCGCGTGGAACGGATTCGAGGACCACGGAAAAAGCGCCGGCGGCTTCGACGGCGCGCGCGTCGCGCAAAAGGCGCTCGGCGGATTCGGCTGATTTTCCCTGCACGCGAAAACCTCCCAGTTCGAGAACGGATTGCGGCGTGAGTCCGACGTGGGCCATCACAGGAATTTCCGAATCGACGAGGCGGGCGATCATTTCCATGCGCTTTTCGCCGCCTTCGATTTTCACGGCGTCGACGCCGCCTTCCTTGACGAGACGCAGGGCGTGGCGAACGGTGTCGTCGGTGGAAACGTGGAAGGTGCCGAAGGGCATGTCCGCGACGAGGAGCGCGTGGCGCGTGCCGCGGCGGACCGCTTTGACGTGATGCAACATTTCATCGAGGGTGACCGGCAAAGTGGTTTCCTCGCCGAGGACAACCATGCCGAGCGAATCGCCGACGAGAAGAATGTCGACGCCGGCCTCGTCGAGGAGGCGCGCAGTGGGATAGTCATAGGCGGTGAGGCAGGTGATTTTTTGTGGATTGGGGGAAACGCTCGAAGGATTCTTGCGATGAAGAATGTCAGGCACGGTGATTTTGCCGTTGCCTGCACTTTTGCCCGCAGGGATGGCGCTCATGTTGACCTCCGGTGCCGCCCCTGAAAGAGGGTGCAGCCCTTCAACCGGGCTATTATAGCAAATAAGGGCGGGACCGGATGATGCGAAATGGCCATCCGAGACGGCCGGGAACGGGCTATGAAAAACTGTAGATCGGGCTAATCGGGACAGTGGGAAAAACGCGTTTTCAGTCCCGATTAGAAAATGTTTTCTCCTTTGTTTTGCGTGAGTTAAGAATTCGGGGCTTGTGTTCCAGTGTCCGATTAAAAAAACCATATATTGGGTCAAAAAGTTACCGAAGGCGGGGGAAGGAAGAGCTATGCGGCGGAAAAACTCCACCGGAAGCCTCGTGGGAAACTGGGAGCGGCGAAGATGGATGCCCTAACCACAGAAAACCATCTTACCGCGGGATAACCGAATTGTCAATAGAGTTTGCGTTGAACGAGTGACGAACAGTTCCCATTGAGGCACAGGGTAACGTCTTGGCCGCTGAAGTTTCGTGCGGGGATGAGAAACTGGTCTCAGCAGCACTAAGAGAGCGCCGAACGATGCGGAATCTTTTTTGCGCGCCGCTTGGGATTAGCCACATGCGGAGTAGGGCGGCGAGAGTTTTTTTCGCCTCCACCCTATTGGTCGCCGTTTGCCCTCACCCTGCGTTTGCAAGACAAGCCGCGCAGCAGCCACATCCACCTGTTGCCCAGTTTGGTCTAACCCGGCGAGAGCCGATTTCAGTGCCAATCCCGCCCGGCGCGCGCCCGCCGGACCGAGTGCTGCAGGCTGGACCTACTTCTGCCATCACCACGCTGGCTTTTAGCCCCGACGGCGAGCGGCTGGCCTCGAACGGGTACGACAAGACGATCCTTGTCTGGAATGCAGCGACGGGAGCCGAACAGAGCCTCCTAACCTGCCCAGGGCCTCTATCCGACCAGATAGCGCGACTTGTGTTCAGTCCTGACGGCAAGCAGCTAGCCTGCGTCACCGCTGCGGGAGCCGTGACCGTTTGGGATTCGGAGACCGACCGCAAAGTTTACTCGTTAAGCGTGGGAAGCTCGTTGTTCACATACAGTCCGGACGGAAAAGTCTGGGCGGTGAGCGTCGCTGGCGCTAAAGAGAACTTAACGGCGAGGATCGAGGTCCGCGATGCCGCCACGGGAAGGATCCTACAAACCATTCCCACGAACTGGTACGGCATCACCGGGCTGACGATCACACATGACGGCCTGATCGTCGCCTCCGGAACGACCAATCCTCCCGATCCTGACGACGAAGAGTACGACCCGAGAGGTACTGCCCAGGTTTGGGAGATGGCTTCCGGCAATCTGGTGAAGACTTCTTCCGCGTTTGCCGCTGTCGGCCAAGTGAGCCCGGATGGCCGCTTCATGGCCAGCATAGATTCCAGCCAGCCGGGAAAAGCCGGGATTATCGTGATGGATCTCTCGAACGGCCAAATGAAATGGAGCTTCCCGTTGCAGTCGGAAGCGGCGTCCCTCCTTTTCAGCCCCGATTCTCAGGAGCTCGCCGTTACGAGTGGCGGCTCCGGGCACGGGTTGACAGTGTGGTCTCTCCTCCCGGGAGCCACGATCAGTTACGTGCACGACGTTCAGGGTCCGGGGGATGCGAGCTGGCTGGCGGCTCTCGCCTTCAGCCCAGATGGCAAACGCATCGCCGCTGCTAATTACCCGGAATTCTCCGCGAAGATTTGGGACGTCGCCGCCGGGCAGGAGCTCCGCGAATTCGCCGGCCAGTTTTCCGTGCAGGCGCTGGCGATGAGTCCGGACGGGAAGTGGCTGGTGGCGGCCTCTCCCGGGGTGACCGTTCGAAATCCCGCGACCGGAAAAATAATCACGACGCTCACCATCGAGGACGCGGACATGCTCGTTTTCAGTCCCGACGGGCGCTGGCTGGCCGCCAATCCTGGTCCGCCTCTAGGAGGCATGGGCATGTCGCTCGAAGTGTGGGACACCCAGACTTGGATACCCGTCGCCAAAGTCACGCCGCAGCCAGAACCGCATCAAAATCTTCCAGTGCGGTGGATTGCCTTCGGCGGCAACCCATCGGCGCTAACCAAACTCGGCGACGCCCAATCCCTGCAATTCACCGCCGATGGCCAGACACATACGGTTTGGTTCAGTATCAATCCGCTGGCGGCAAGTCCGGATGGAAAATTGTTGGCGGAGACTGGGCATCCCACCATGAACTTTGTAGACATCTGGGACACCGCCTCAGGGCAAAAAGTACAAACGTTCTCGGCGCACGCTGCGGGCGCTGAGTATCTCGCTTTCAACAGTGACGGCCGCTCGCTGCTGACCATGGGACAGGACTACCGCTACCCTCTGGAGTATCGCGTCTACCCGAGAACCAACCTGTATACCATCAAAGTCTGGGACGTCGCCAACTGGAAAGAGCGCATGTCGCTCTCGTTTCCCCTCATTCGTCCATTCAGCGTCCTTTGGTCTCCTGATGGGCATCGTCTCGCTATCGAAAGGTCTAGGCAACTTGTCGACTTGGTGGATGCGGGTACCGGTAGTTCTCTCGGTGCCTTCGCGACAACCGCTTCGGGCTCCTCTGCGAGCTGGGGTTTAGGCAAACCGAATCTCGCCTTCAGCCCCGACGGAACCCTTCTGTTTCAGGGCGCGAAAAACGGCATCCGTGTCTGGAAACTGCAGCAAATCCTCGCTTCGCGTTGAGACACAACTCACTTGCAATTCGTACGAAGAGATGACGGACGAGGGGGTTACTCGGGCTGGGTGACGGTGGCGGGCAATTCGGGCTTTTGGGTTTCGACACCGCGCCAGCCGACGGGACGGCCCTGCACAGCTTCCTTGATGGCGCGGAAGAGGACGACGTACATCATCTGGCGGTAATAGAAGCGCTGGATGAGGAGGGGGATAAGCAGGGACCAGTCTTCGTTTTTCTCGAGGGCGAAGGCGATGACGCAGGTCATCAAGTCGATCAGCATGAAGGCGGCGAAAAAGATCATGGAGCGGATCACGTCGTCGCTGGTCCAGAGGGCCGGCAGGTGAGTGATGCGGAATTGCGCGAGTCCCCAGAGAAGAATGGAAAAAACGAACAGGAAATCGATGACCGGGGAAACGAGCGGGAGCAAAATCTGGAACAGGAAAACGTTGGGCAGGGTGATCCAGCCCATGGTGCCGTAGCGCTTGCGGCCGACGGCGTCGCGATGCTTCCAGACGGCCTGCAGCGTGCCGAAGGTCCAGCGGAAACGCT
The DNA here is from genome assembly GCA_963811805.1 of uncultured Acidobacteriota bacterium. Lineage (GTDB taxonomy): Bacteria > Acidobacteriota > Terriglobia > Acidiferrales > UBA7541 > DAHUXN01. The sequence continues at coordinate 1,263,985 of CAWESU010000001.1, forward strand.
GGCGGACGAGGGCGTCCATGGTGTCGGGAACTTCGGTGCGGCCGATGGCTTCTTCGTCGTAGAGAATTTTCCAGCCGTGGCGGCGAATGGTGAGGGTCAGGTCGGTGTCTTCGGCGACGGTGTCGCCGGCGAAGCCGCCGCAACTGCGCATGACTTCGGCGCGCCATGCGCCGACGGCTCCGGGAACGACGGGAATGCAATTGAGCAGATCGAAGGCGCGCTTTTCAAGATTTTGGCTGGTGATGTATTCGAGGGCCTGCCAGCGGGTGAGCCAGCGGTTGCGGTTCATGACTTTCACGTTGCCGGCGACGGCGCCAATGCGCGGGTCGGCGAAATGACGAACGAGGCGCGGAATGGCGTCGGGATCGACGACGGTGTCGGCGTCGATGGTGACGATGATTTCGCCGGAGGCTTCGGCGAGTGCGTGATTGAGGGCCGCGGACTTTCCGTAGTTGGCCTGGCGCAGCAAGCGCACGCGAGGATCGTGGCCGAAGGATTCGAGGACGCGCTCGCTGGTCTGGTCGGTGGAACCGTCATCGACGACGATGATTTCGAGTTTGGGGTAGCGCGAGGCGAGGGCGGAGCCGACGGTGTCGGCGATGACCGCTTCTTCGTTGTAGGCGGGAATCAGCACGCTGACGAGCGGCTGGTATTCAGGATGAGCCTGCGGCGCGGGGCGGAGTTTTTCGGCAAGGGCAAGAAGGCCGATGAAGAGGGCGCGTCCGCTGACCAGAGCGATGCCGGCCACAAAAATGAAAGCGATGATGAGGCGCAGCCAGTGGAAGAGCGAAAAGATGAAGGAATCGGCGGCGGCGAAGAAACGCTCCTCGTGGCTGAGCGGGGGCATGACTTCGGCGCGCTGCTGGCCGAGAAGGTCGGAAACGGTGACGAAGTGATAGCCCTTGGCTTCGAGCTGGTCGATGATTTGCGGAAGCGCGGCCACAGTGTGGCTGCGGTCGCCGCCGCCGTCGTGCATGATGATGATGTTGCCGGGGAGTTTTTCGACCTGGTCGACGACGCGGTTGACGATAATGCCGACGGGCGGCGGAGGCACGCCGCCTTCCTCGCCCCAGTCGTGCGGGTCAATGTGGCCGGCGACGAGCAGATAGCCCATGGATTGCGGAATGGGCAGATTGGCGACTTCGTCGGCGGTTTCAGGCTCTTCGTCAATGCCGTAGGGCGGGCGGAAAAGAAGGGTCTTGACGCCGAGGTCGCTTTCGATGAGGCGCTGCGTCAGATCCAATTCGAATTCGATTTGCGGGCGCGAGGCGGCGTCGAAATCGGGATGCGTGTAGGTGTGATTGCCGATTTCGTCGCCGTCGGCGTACTCGCGGTGCAATAAGCCCGGGTAGCGGTCAACTTCGACGCCGATGACGAAAAACGTGGCGGGGACGTGCTTTTGTTCCAGCACATCGAGCATGCGCGAAGTCCAGGGACTATCGGGGCCGTCATCGAAGGTGAGCGCGAGAGTTTTGGGATCGTTGCCGCCCATGCGCTCGATGCGCCAGGAGAGCGGATACTTCGTGATGTTCTCGTTGGTGAAAAGGTCAGTTGCGGCGTCGTAGTGATAGGTGCGCGTGCCGCTCTGGGGTTTCGCGGTGATGCGCCAGAGGTCGCCGGCGCCTTCGAGGATCAGATCGTAGCCGGGCGGAATGTCCGCGAGTTCGGAACGGATCTGATCGGTGGGGCGGGTGGTGTCCCAAATCTTCCAGATGGAGGGATCTTCCGAGCCGAAGCGCCACAAGGCCGTGCCTTGGACGTTGGCGCGTTCCGCGGCGCGCAGCTCGTTATAGGCCGTGAGGGCGTCAAGCATCCAGACGTTGTGGACGTTGTTGTTTTCGTCTTCGTATTTATAGAACGGGCTGACGGACGCGGGATCAAACTGAATAGTGGCGTCGGATTCCATCGCACGCACGCAGGCGGATTGAAAGGAGAGCGCTTCGGCGACCGGATGAGGATTCTGCTTGGTGGGCGAGGCCCAGTCGTAGGCGTAATTGGCGATGCCCATGACGATTTTCTGCGGCGGGACCATGGTGAAAATGGTTTTGAGATTTTTGAGATACCAGGTTTGGTCGACGATAGGGCCGGCGGCGGACTGGGGCCAGTGGAAATCGTAGTTCATCAGAATGATGGCGTCGGAATCGGCGCCGAGAGATTTGTAGTCGTAGCTCCAATCGGCGGCGGGAAGACCAACCATCAGCTTTAGGTGAACTTCGTGAAGGGCGACGCCCAGCTCGCGAATGAAAGACTCGAAATTCTTCTGGCTGTCGTCGGGAACTTCCTCGAAATCGACGGCGATGCCGAAGTCTTTGTGAGAGATGGCGTAGCTGACGAGCGAGGCGATGAGGCGCTGGCGCGAATCCGGGCGCGCGAGCATCTGGGCCATGGGATCGACTTGCCAGATGCTGCCATCGTAATTATTCAGAAGCGGCATCATGGGGAGTTCGATGTTGATGCTCTTGAGCCAGGAGTCGAGCTTGGGATCTTTGTCGACGGCGAGCGCGCCGTCGGCGGTGAAGGCGTGGAGTTCCTCAGGGATCAACAGATCGATATCGTGATAATGGAGCTCGAGCGAGGCAAGACTGTTGGAATCCCAGTTGACGTAGAAGGCCGCGCGAAGGGGATCATACTTTTCGGGGACGCTCCCGATGGCCGCGACTTTGCGGCTCCTGCCGGGACGGTAATTGACGCGCTTCAATTTGGGGGAATGGCGAGCGGGTGGCTCGATAACGGGGCGATACATCGGGCCGCGCTCGGGGAGCAGCAGATCGGGAAGATTCGGGCGACGCAAGATATTGAAAAGGAAGGTAAAAATCAACAGGGTAAACAGCACGCCCGAGACTTCCAGGACGCGACGCGTCCGGCGCCAGCGACGGCGCTCCTCGTCGTAAAATATGGGCTTGCGTTTTACCATGATGGCAATCCAAGCTAGCCGCCCTCGGGAATCGTGTCAATGAGCGACTCTACTAAGATGCGCTTGGAGGTGACGTGCGCTGTCCTCGTTGCCTTTGCGCTGAGACTCTATTTTATATGGCAATTTCCGTTTTACGATGCGGGCGATACGCCTATCTATCAAGAGCTTGCGCACAACTGGCTGGCCCACGGAACTTATGGTGTGAAGATTTTTGGGTACCTCTCGGCGGTGGACATGCGAACGCCGGGATATCCGGCATTCCTGGTGGCGATTTATTCCGTGTTTGGAGAGAGCGCGCGAGCGGTGATGATCGCGCAGGCCGCCGTAGACGTGCTGACGTGCATGGTGGTGGCGGCGATGGCGGCGGTGCTGGCGCCAAAAACGAGCCGAGCGCGCGTGGCGCTGGTGGCGCTGTGGCTGGCGGCGATTTGTCCGTTTACCGCGACCTACACGGCGGTGGTGCTGACGGAAACACTGGCGACGTTCTTGACGGCGCTGGCGTTGCTGGTGCTCGTTGAGGCTTTTCGAGACGAACGATTGGGGAGCGCGCCAGGGCTTGCGTCGGGAGAGATGGCGCCGGGGATGCGCTGGCTGCTGGGCGGAATTGTGGTGGGGTTTGGGACGCTGGTGCGGCCCGAAGCGCCGCTGATTTTGGCGGGCGTGGCCGCGGTGCTGGTGTTTCTGTGGTGGCGTCCGGCGAATTGGCGGAAGCTCGTACGGGCCGGAATTTTGATGGCCGTGGGGTTGATGTTGCCGCTGCTGCCGTGGGCGGCGCGGAATTGGCGCGTGCTGCACAAGGTGCAGTTCCTGGCGCCGCGATATACCGAACTGCCGGGCGAGTTCACACCGCACGGATTTTTTTCGTGGGAGAAAACGTGGCTGTGGCGCTTTCGTGACGTGTTTTTAGTGTCGTGGAACCTGAACGGGGCGAAGATTTATTTGCAGGATTTGCCGGCGTCGGCGTTCGATTCTCCGGCGGAGCGCACGCGGGTCGCAGAGCTGCTCGACCAATATAACGAAACAAAAGAGATGTCCCCAGAGCTGGACCGGCAGTTCGCGGAAATTGCGCGCGAGCGTATGGAGCGGCGTCCGCTGCGGACGTGCGTCAAGGTCCCGTTTCTGAGGGCGCTCTCGATGTGGTTTACGCCACGAGTGGAGATGCTGCCGCTCTCGGGGAAATTTTGGCCAATCGGCTACTGGTGGGAAGACAGCCCATCGCAATACTGCTATTCCATGACGCTTTTTGTGATGGGGATTGCGTATGGAGTGATGGCGCTCGGCGGTGCGTGGCGATGCAGAAAAGATCCGGCAGCGATGATGCTGGTGGCATTTATCGTGATTCGCACGGCGTTCCTGACGACGATAGAGACGCCGGAGCCGCGCTACGTGCTGGAGTGTTTCCCGGCGGTGTTTGCGTTGGGCGCGCAACTGTGGGCGAAAAGAAGCGCCGCGGCGACTTCGAATTAGAGGGACTTAAAGATCGAGGTCCCAGGTTTCCGCCACTAAATCCAAGCTAAAACTGTGATGCGCCTCCTTGTGGACGACGCGGAAGCCCGCATTCTTGTAGATGTGGCGAGCCGAATCGAGATGGCTTTGCGTCCAGAGGGTCAGCTTCTTGTAGCCTGCCTGGCGCGCGAAGCGAATGCATTCATCGACAAGGCGGCGCCCGATGCCGAGGCCGCGCGCGCTGGGCTCGACGAGGAGTAAACGAAGCTTGGCGACGGATTTTGATTTTTTGACCAGGAAGACGGAGCCGGCGATTTCGCCCTCACGTTCAGCGATCCAGCAGCGCTCACACTTGGGATCGAAATTCTGGATGAATTCGCCGACGATGCGCGCGACGAGCGCTTCGAACTGCTGGTCATAGCCGTATTCCTGCGCGTAAATCACGCCGTGACGGTGGACGACCCAGCCCATGTCTCCGGGCTGATGAGAACGCAGAGAATACGGAGGACTGGCTGGCATATTGGCCGGCGCCTTGGGCTTGGACGCGGCGAGGAGATTTTCCACGGTGTCCATGGCGGCGATCAAACGGGCTTGGCCAGACGCGGGCAATTCGCGAAGCATGTTGCCTACTTCCTGGCTGGCGCGCCGGTCGAGCAGCGCGAACGACTTGCGGCCCTGTGCGGTGAGCGTGAGAAGCCTCTGGCGACCGTCAGAAGGCGAGCGTTTTTTTTCGACCAGGCCGCGCTTGCCGAAGTCGCGCAAAATGCGGCTGAGATAACCGCGGTCCAGATCCAGCGCACGCGCAATCGCGTTTGCGGAGGGATTCTGCCCGCGCGCGAGTTCCTGAAGAACCCGGCCTTCGGCGAGCGAAAAAGGGCTGTGAAGGTAGCCTTCGCGGAGCACGCCGATTCGGCGGGTGTAGAAGCGATTGAACTGGCGGACGGCGGCGACGCGCTTTTCCAGAGCGGCGTCAAGAGCAGCAGGCTTCGCAGCGGCGCACATAGTGAAGGGAGCATAGGGCAGATAGTTGACTGTGTCAACTATATTGGATTCCGACGGCGAGGCGTACCTTTGCCGACCGAATTTTCCCGCATAACCTTTGCTCGTCTCCTCCGTTATGGTATTGAGAACGCGTACTGCGGGAATGACGGCGGAAAGGCGAGCCGAACATGAACCAAGGGCAAGTCGCAAAAGTGCAGGTGAGGCCTCAGCCTCTGATCGCCGTGCGCGACGTGAGAGCGAGCAGCAGTTGGTATCGGACATTACTCGCTGCTACCTCGTTGCCGGAGCACGAACACCGCGAGACGTATGAGCGCATCCTGTGCGACGGTCAATTGGTGCTCCAACTCCATGCTTGGGATGCACATGATCATCCCAATTTGGTCAACGCAGACGCAGCGCCCATCGGACATGGAGTCTTGCTCTGGTTTGAAGTGAGCGATTTTGATGCGGCGGTTCGACGTATTCGTTCGCTGAATGCACAGATTCTTGAAGAGCGGCACGTCAATCCCAATTCTGGACAAGAGGAAATGTGGATTCGCGACCCCGACGAATATGTGGTGGTTGTCGCAGGGCCGGGCGGCGACACGAGCGCGTAGCTTCAAAGGACTACGGGAAAATCCGTGGCTATTCGACTCAGTCCTCAGGAACGCTGAAAAAGTGATCGTGGCAGCTCTTAAGGTGTGAATTCAGGGCGAGGCGCTGGTTTGCCATCTCAGGAAAAGGACGAGCGGTTTCTGGTGGAAGCGGCGCGGAAGGATCCGAGCCGGTTCGCGGAGCTGTACGAAAACAACTTCGAACGGGTGTATGCGTACGTGGCGCGGCGCGTCGGGAACCGGCAGGAAGCGGAAGACATTACGTCCGAGGTGTTTCATCAGGCGCTCGAAAAGATTGGCAGTTTCGAATGGCGCGGCGTGCCTTTCGCGGCGTGGCTTTTCCGCATCGCTGCAAATGCCACCGCGGACCGCTGGCGGCAACGCGCGCGCGAGCAAGGAAATCCCGGAAAAGAGGCGAGCGAGGAGTTCGATTTTGAGAGCGCGAATGCGCGCGGGCGGCTTTTCGGGATGGTGAAGGAATTGCCGATGGAGCAGCGGCTGGTGGTCGAAATGCGCTTCGCGGAAGAGAAGAGCATACGCGAGATCGCACAGACGATCGGAAAAACGGAAGGCGCGGTGAAGCAGCTGCAGTTTCGCGCCATACGGTATCTACGGACGCGCATGGAACCGAAGGCGCAAAAGAAATTGGTGACTCGAAATGGCTGAGAGCCTGCAAGAAAAACTGAACCGGACGGTTGACGCGATGCTGGCGTACGGCGGATCCGCTCCAGCGGCACCGACGGATGCGGAGCTGGCGCCGTTTGCGAAAGTGGCCGCAGCACTGCGCGCGCTGCCAAGGGAAAATTTCAAGGCGACATTGAAGGCGGATTTGATACGGAGAGCGACGATGGCGGGAGAGGCGGCAACAACGGCAGTCGAGCAGCAGCCCACGGTGATTCCGCGCCTTTGTTTCAAGGATACGAGACGAGCGATTGAATTTTATCAGAGGATTTTCGGAGCGAAGGAAATCATGCGCCTGGTCGATCCGGACCAGAGAATCGGCATAGCGCAGATACAGATTGGCAACGCGCGAATCTTGCTTTCGGACGAGTATCCAGAGTTTGGCGCGGTCAGCCCGGAGACGCTGGGCGGTTCGACGGTCCGGATCAAGCTGATGGTTGCCGATGTGGACGCCGTGGCGCAGCGGGCGCTGGCTGCCGGGGCGAAGATGGTGCGGCCGGTGGAGGACCAGTTCTACGGGGAGCGAGTGGGCCAAGTCGAGGATCCTTTTGGGTACACGTGGATTATCGCGACGCATAAGGAAGATGTGTCCACGGAAGAAATGCAGCGGGGACTCAATCAGTGGAACGAAAGATCGGAGGAAAAAATGGCAAGCAAACCGGTAGTGAGCAAGGCAGAAAGCAGCGAATCGACGAGAGCGGTTCCGTACATGCGCGAAGGATTCCGCACCATCACGCCGTACATTTTGGTGGGCGGCGCGGCGAAGTTCATCGACTTCATGAAGGAGGCGTTTGGCGCGGAGGAAAAGGGACGCGTGGCGATGCCGAACGGCAAAATCATGCACGCGGAAGTAAAGGTTGGGGATTCGATGATCGAGCTGAGCGACGGAAACGAGCAATACGGCCCGACGCCGGTGGCGCTGCATTACTACGTGGAGGATGCGGACGCAACATACGCGCGCGCTATTGATGCCGGAGCGATCTCAACGCACGCGCCAGTGGATCAACCCTATGGAGACCGCGAAGCTGGCGTGAAGGATCCGTTTGGCAACAGTTGGTTCATCGCGACGCCGAAAACCTACGCGCCGCTGCCGGGGCAACTGCGCAGCGTGCAGCCTTATTTGTTCCTGCGCGACGCGGAGAAAATGATTCCGTTTTTGGAGAGCGCGTTTGGAGCCAAGGCAGAGGGCGTGCACAAGTCGCCGGAAGGGACGGTCGCGCACGCCACGATTCGCATCGGCGACGCGACTCTCGAGTGCAGCGAAGCGCACGGACCGTATTTGCAGTCGCTGTGGCACCTGCACCTGTATGTGCCGGACACGGACGCGGTGTACGCGCAGGCACTGCGCGCGGGCGCAACCACCATCGAAGCGCCGATCGACAAACCCTATGGCGACCGCAGCGCGGGCGTGAAAGATGCGTGGGGCAATAGCTGGTTCATCGCGACGCACATTAAAGATGTGGCGTTCTAGTGGGCGCCGCATCCAACACCGGTGGCAGCAAGAAACGCCGCGCGATCTGGATTGTGCTCGGCGCCATTGCCGGCGTCGTTGCGTGGACGATCGCCGTGACGGCGTGCGACATCGTGATTCGAAAATCTTGGGTCGAGTACGCTCTGGTAGAAAAGTCGCTAGCGTTCACGCTGCCGATGATGATTGCGCGACTGTCGGAGAGCGCCGCGTGTTCGGTACTTTCCGGTTTTGTCGCCGCGCTCATCGCAAAGGAACGCATCAAATCGGCAGCGATAGCTGGTGTTATTTTGCTGGCGCTGTTCCTGCCGGTTCACATTTCCATTTGGAGCAAATTTCCGCCCTGGTACCATCTCGTTTTCCTCACGTCGCTTCCCGTGCTGAGCCTGGCGGGCGGGTTATTGCGGCGGCCGGCGAGAATTTCGAATCCGGCCATCGCAGAAGCGGCGCAGCCCGAATTGTAACGCTTCCGCGCGGATCAGATACCGACGGCGCGGCGGGGACGATTTTCGCGGACCCAGCGTGTGTCCTGCACGGGCTCGCCGTCGCATTCGACTTCGATAACCGTGGCGAGCGGATCGGGCGGATGGTCGGGCAGGCCGGTGAACTGCACGCGAAATTCCTCCTGGCGAAATTCGACAGGCTGCTTGGTGGTGAACATGCGGGCACTGAGCACTTTGGTGCGCAGGCCGCCAACGGCAACCGTGTTGCCGGGCCAGAAGTGAACGTGGACGTAGAGCGTGTTGCCCTTGCGCGTAAAGCCGGCCATTTCTGAAGTGTCCACTTTGCAGCGTTCGGATTCGTAGATAGTGGGGCCGTTGTCGTCCATCCAGCGGCCGACGGCCTCAAGAGTGGCGATGGATTCCGAGGGGATGGAGCCGTCGCCGGTGGGGCCGATATTCAGCAAGTAGTTGCCGCCGCCCTGCGCGCATTGCACCAAGTTGCCGACGATGGTCTTCGGCGATTTCCAATCGTCGTCGGCGCGCTGATAGCCCCAACTGTCGTTCATGGTCATGCAGGATTCCCAGGCGCGGCCTTCGGCGGAGGCTTCGATGGTTTGCTCCGGCGTGCTGAAATCTCCGGGGAGAAGGTTGCGATTGTCGACGATGATGTCGGGCTGCAGACTGAAAACCATCTGATTCATTTTGACGGATTGCCAGCCGGCGGCGTCGAGAGGCCAAGCCACGTCGTACCAGAGGACGTCGATTTTGCCGTAGTTGGACATGATTTCGCGGATCAGGCCGTGCGTGTAGGCGACGAAACGCTCGCGGGCGGCGGGATCGGTGGCGCAGCGCGCGCCGTCGGGATGGTGCCAGTCCATGAGCGAATAATAAAAGCCGACGCGGAGGCCTTCGGCGCGGGCGGCTTCGACGTACTCGCGGGCGAGATCGCGGCCGGGTCCCTGGTCGGGCGCGCAGTAGTTGGTGAGCTTCGACGCGAAATTGCAGAAGCCCTCGTGATGCTTCGAGGTCATGACCATATACTTCTGGCCGGCGCGTTTGGCGAGGCGCGCCCATTCGCGCGCGAAGCCGGGCCGCGGATTGAAACGGTGCGCGAGCTGCTCGTATGCCGCGACGGGAATGCCTTCCTCTTCCATGGCCCATTCGTGGTGGCCGTAGACGCTGTAGAGTCCGAAGTGAATGAACATGCCGAATTTGGCGGCGTGCCACCAGGCCATGCGCGCGGCGCGGGTTTGCGCTTCGCGCTGGTCTTCTTCTGTTTCCGCAGCACTGGGGGCGGACTGGGTTTGCGGAGCGGCGTGGGCGAGCGGCGGCAGCGCGGCGTGCACGCCGGCTGCAGCGGCACCGGCGCCGAAGAGCTTCAATGTGTCGCGGCGGGAGAATGTGTGCGGCATAGGCGGCGTCATATTGCTCCAGCTTTTACTGCCGTCCAAGCGGAAAATTGCCGGGCGGCGGAGGTGTGGCGCGAAGACGATCGGAGCGCGAACAGGGTGCGAAATGTGGCGATTAGAAATGCGGTGAGCCTTTGTTTTCTGTGAGTTAGAGGCGATTCTAATTCCGAGGTGTGGCGATTAGAGTTTAGAAGGCGCATAAAAAGCATAAAGCCGCGTTTCCGCGGCTTGTATCGTTAAGTTCTCCTATTCGGCAAGAATTACGCCGAAGCTAGTGTGTACCATAGAGTTAACAAATTGTCAAGGAAAATCGTGGAGCGCAAGTCGATGAACAGAGTCCGCATCCGGCAGCATCGAAATCAAAGACTTAGCCATAGCATGTTTCGAAGCTGCAAGGCTGACCTTATTTCGGTGGCAGCATTCCTTTTACTACATCTATGCTTCTTCTACCATGACAGCGAATAGTGCGATGACCGCCCCGTGAGTCAGATTGATGAAAGGCCATCCCCTCAAGACTGTGTCTTGATTCTCGTTCACCGGTATCGGGATCGTGGTAAATCTGTACACGCCATAGGCCGCCTCCACTGAACCCGCCGTAGCTGTGTGGAAAACCATGCGCACCCGAAATTTCTCTAGAATCGATGTAGTCGTACCCATCCTTTGTGAACGATTCAGAATCCGGGTCTGCCATCACAGCTTGGATCGTCAAGTCCAAGCTCTTGGGCGTGTGCGGCGTAGCTGGTGTGATCGTGGCTGCCTCACCTGGAGAACCCATGAGAATCCGGACTTCGACACAGCTTACTTTCAACGGTGGCCTATTCCAGGGAGGTTCTAGTCGATGGAAACTTTTTCTTGCCGCAATTTCACCAAACTTTTCAGCGGGAATCTCGAGCAAAACAATATCCGGTCCTTCATCTTCTGCGGCTGGCTTGGGCGGCCCTGTCGCGCTCAAACGCTTAGTGGGGATCTGAAACCAATTATTGATTGGAACGATCGTCACGCCGATGTTCTCGGATTCCTTCAGCTCTTTCCACACGTGGGAGGCGGTAAGAAAATAATGTGTAGAGTTTATGGCTACAAGTGTGGCTGTGCCGCATGGCTGCGCTGATCCAATAGGTGTTTCTGGAAGTCTGACAAAGCCAACCGTGTAGTGGCGGACAGACGTTGCGAGTTCATTGAATAGTTTCGAATGAGTGCCCGACAGATCTGCTCTGATGCGTTCCATGTTCTCGGTCGCTTTGTCCATGCTCTCCTTTGCGCGGCGTCAGGATTCGTCGAGGGGTTCGGGATGGATGGTGATGCGGGAGATCTGGGGGAAGTGCTCCTTGACACGGTCTTCGATGGCGGCGGTGACGTCGTGGACCTGGGTGATGGGGAGATTGCCGTTCATGGTGCAGTGGCAGGAGACGAGGATTTTGTGTTCGACGAAGCGGACATGGACGTCGTGGCAATCGGCGAGCTCGTGATATTCGGAGGCGAGGCTGTTGATGAAGTCGCGGACGCGCGCGGCGAGCTCGGTCATCTCTTCGCCGCCGGGGATGTGCATGCCGAGCGGCTCGATGTGGATGTTGATGGAGGCGTTGCCGCCGGCGGCGTCGATCAAATCGCGCTCGAGCGCGGTGGCGAGGCGGTGGGCGTCGCGGAGGCTGGAGCGCTCGTCGACTTCGAGATGAAGCTCGATGAACAGGCGGCCATCGACCTGATGCGCGGATAGTTCGTGGACGGCGAGGCCGCGGCGCTGGGCGGTGGCGCGGACGGTTTCGAGGAAATTTTCGCCGGAGCGGGCGCGCGGCTCGGTGTGGACGACCACGTCGGAGGGAACGATTTCGGCGATGCGGCGCTCGACGCGGTCGCTGGTGGCGTCGGCTTCTTCGAGGCTGATGGTGCGCGGGACGCTGACGGTGACGTCGACGAAATAGCGCTGGCCGGCGCGGCGCAGGCGGACGCGATCGACGCCGAGGACGCCTTCGATTTTGCCCACGGCGACGGTGATTTTCTGCTGCAAGCCTGCGGGCGCGACGTCGAGAAGGGCTTCGAGGGTGCGGCGGCCGAGGCGCCAGCCGACCCAGATGATCACGCCGGCGACGACCAGGGCGGCGATCGGGTCAGTATAGCGGAGCCGGGGAATCGAGAAGAACTGGCCGAGCCATACGGCGACGAGCCCGAGAAGGACGACGCTGGTGCTCCAGACGTCGGTGGAGAAATGCAGAGCGTCCGCTTCGAGGGCTTCGCTGGGGAAGCGCTGAGCGACGCGGGAGATGGCGCGGGCGCGGGTCCAGTCAATTCCAACCATCACGGCGAGAAGCACAACCGCGAGCCAGCCGGGGCGCAATTGCGGAGCGCCGGAGAAGAGGCGCTGGAGCGCTTCCCAAATGATGTAGAGCGCGGTGAGAAGCAAGAGCGTGGTTTCCACGAAAGCGGAAAAGCTCTCGAATTTGGCGTGGCCGTAGGTGTGGTCGGCGTCGGCGGGGCGGTCGGAAACGCGGACGGAAAAAAAAGTGATGATGGCGGCGATGAGGTCGAGGCTGGAGTGGAGGGCTTCGGAGAGCACGCCGAGGCTGCCAGTGCGCAGAGTGAGGAAAATCTTCAGAGCGACGAGGACGATGGCGCTGGCGACCGAAGCCAGCGCGGCCATTTTTTTCTGTTGGACAGCGTCCGCGGATACATTCATGAGAGAGAACCGCGATTATACGATGGCGAGGAGCAAATCGCCGCTTCGCGGGGCGCCGGTAAGGGTCAGTTTGAATTTCGACTCCTTGTGTCACGATCAAGAAAATTCAAACTGACCCACTACCGATGCGCCAATCCGGTATAGTGAAAGTTAGCGTCCGCGGAGGAAAGGTTTTTGATGGAGGGGGGAAAGAGGGGGCCGCAAGGAGCGCGCCGTGGTGGCGGCGGCATATTGTTTTGCTGGCGTTGGTGATCGCGATTGGCGCGCTGGTGCTCGACGCTTTCGTGATCGAGCCGGACAACATTCAGGTGAATCACTACGTGATTCACGCCAACGTGAGCAGTCCGCTCAAGATCGCCGATCTGAGCGATCTGCACACGCGGGGATTGGGGCGTCCAGAGCGAAAAGTGCTGGCCATTCTGGCGCGCGAAAAGCCGGATGTGATCTTAATTACCGGCGATACGCTGGCGGATCCATTTGGAGATTACGACGCCTGCATGAAGGTATACAAGCAGTTTCATGCGCCGCTGGGAGTCTGGTTCGTGCGAGGAAATTGGGAGAATCTGCGGCCGGTGAGACATGAACGACAGTTCTACCGCGAGGCGGGAGTCAATTTGCTGGTCAATCAAAACCACGAATTGCGGCCGGATGTGTGGCTGATTGGCCTGGACGACCCAGCCACCGGAAGCCCGAATCCGACCGTGGCGATGCAAGGGGTTCCCGAGAACGTGTATAAAATTATGATGTTCCATGCGCCGGCTTTCCTGAGAGTGGTTGCGGGACACGTGGACCTGGTTCTGGACGGGCACACGCACGGGGGGCAGGTGCGAATACCGTTTGTGAAGCCGTTCTGGCTGCCCGCGGGAAGCGGGCCATTCCTCGAAGGATGGTACGAAGAGAAGGGTACGCGGATGTACGTGAACCGGGGAATTGGAATGTCGGAGATTCCAGTGCGATTCCTGTGCCGGCCGGAAGTGGCATTTATTACGCTCGAACGGTAACTCGCAATTTTCCTCAGTTTAGGCTTTACTCACGTTCCCCATTGTGTAAAATCAGCGGACTTTTTCCGGAGGCTCCAATGCCGCTGCGACGACTGCGTCACGCCTGCTTGCTGATTGCCCTGGACCTATTTTGCGCGGGGCCGTGGGCGGGAGCGTGCGCGGCGCAAGCGATTCCGGCGCAGGACGCGAGCGCCGTGTGGAATGCGGTGGAACAAGCGCCATTTAACGCGACGAAAATGGCGCACGTGGAAAATCTGACGCTGGTGCGCGACCGCATCCAGATTACGCTCGTCGATGGCACGCTGCAGTTCACAGCACCAGCCGCTGGAGCGGTGTTCGGCGCAGCGTTTCAAGGGCGCGGACGGATCGAAGTGGCGCCGCCGAATGCGGGAGAGGCGCAGCAACTGCAGCTTTTCGCCAAGCAAAACAGTTTGAGCATGGAATTCAGCGCGGCGACGTTCAGCTTCACGGATGGGACGTTCGAGGAAGTGAGCAAGCAGGTGAAATGGACCAATGCGACCGACAATTCGCTCGGGAATCTTTACCAGAGCCGGCAGCGCTTCCGCGAGGACCTGGGTGCACAGATGGCGCCGCGAATTTTCGAAGGATTGCTCTCAGGGGACCGCGCGAAGACGGCGTATTTTGCCGCGGACATGAAGACCAACAACGCCGGATGGGTGCAGGCGACGGACGATGCGCTGGCGCTGGAAGAGATCGCGGTGGGGCGATACATATCGCGGGGGTCGCCGGCGCTGGAGTTCGACACATGGATGAGTTTTCCGGCGGGAGCAGCGAGCGCGATCCAAGTCGACCAAAATCCGCTGGCGAAAGACGTCTTTGAGGCGCGCCGCTACGATATCGACGCCACGCTGACCGCCGGCGCAGAGATGGGCGCGACAACGAAAGTCGATTTGCAGTATCAGTCAGCGGGCGAGCGCGTGCTGGTTTTTTCCCTGAGCGCCTTCCTGCGCGTTGCCTCGGTGAAGGATGAGCACGGCGTGGCGCTGACGTTCTTCCAGCCGCAGGAGTCGAGGGATCCCTACAGGAGCTACGGGGATTACGTTGCGGTGGTGCTGCCGCAAGCAACGGCGCAAGGCCAAGCGGCCACGCTGACGTTCGAATATGCCGGGAAGCACTTCATCGAAAAAGTGGGGACGGGAAACTACTTTTGCCCGAGCTATGGCTGGTATCCGGGCACGGGAAACTTCTCGGCTGCGCGGGCCGATTTCGCCATGACATTCCACACGCCGAAAAAATTGATGTTGGTGGCGACGGGCGATAAGGCGGGAGAAAGCACGGACGGCAACTGGACGATCACAAAGTGGAAAAGCCCGATGCCGCAAGCCGTCGCCGGGTTCGCCTTTGGAGACTACAAAGTTTATGCGGATAAGGTGGGGAATATCGACGTGGAGGCGTACGGAAATCGCAGCCCGGACGATTTTCTGAGCGCCATACAGAATATGGTGAATCCGACGCTCCCGGGGCAGACCCCGATGGGAATGCCGTCGATGGGCAACCTGGATCCCGCGAGCATGCTGAAGACGACCGGCGTGGAGATTGGAAACGATTTGCGCGTCTTCGAAAATTACTATGGGCCATTTCCGTTCGACAGGCTTGCGGTGACGAACATTCCGTTCACGTACGGGCAGGGTTGGCCGATGCTGCTGTATCTCTCTGTACTTTCTTTCATGGACGAAACACAGCGGCACGTGCTCGGGGTGGTCGACCAGGTGCGGATCAGCGACTATTTCCGGGCGCACGAAGTGTCGCACCAATGGTGGGGGCACGAAGTGGGATGGAAAACCTACCACGACCAGTGGCTCTCGGAGGGATTCGCGCAGTTCTCCGGGAACCTCTACGTAGAGCTTCGCGACGGCGAGAAGCAGTTTGTGGATCGATTGCACAAGGACAGAGAAGAACTCTTCAGCAGTAACAATTTCGGGCACCGCTACGAAGACCTGGGGCCCGTGTGGATGGGCAACCGGCTGGGATCGTCGCTGGCGCCGGGAGGCTACGATGTGGTGGTCTATGACAAAGGCGGATACGTGCTGGAGATGCTGCGCGCGATGCTGCAGCAGCCGCGCAGCCAGACGCCGGATGAGCCGTTCAAGCAAATGATGCAGGATTACACGAAGAGCTTCAGCGGGAAGGCGGCGTCGACGGAAGACTTCAAGGCGGTGGTGGAACGGCATATGACGCAAGTGATGAATCTGGACCAAAACAACCGAATGGATTGGTTCTTCAACCAGTACGTCTACGGAACGGGCATCGCGCAATATCACATGGATTACACGGTGCAGGGGCAGGGGAACAATCAGTGGCTGCTGAGCGGGACGGTTACGCAGTCGGGCGTGCCGGACGGCTGGAAGGACATTCTCCCGCTGTATTTGCGCGCGAACGGAAAGTCGGGGCGGATTGGCTGGATGCGGGTGACCGGGGCAAGCACGCCTTTCCGAATCGTGCTGGGGTTTCAGCCGGACAAAGTGTCACTGAACGACGGCGCAGAGATTCTGGCGGAGATCAAATAGCCAGTAAAGGTTTACTGCAGAGTAGGGATGGGAAGCAGAGGCAGGCGGCGCGGCTCTCCGTGATAGCCGCGAATTTCGACGTCTTCAAGGAGCAGCGAAGGAGCGACGATGGAGCTGGGAATTCCGTCTTCGACGGAGCCGAAGGTGTCGAGGGCCGTGCCGGCGAAGCCCGCGGCGCCGTTCTGCATGAAATTGAAAACGGAGAAGTCGCTCCCGATTCCGGCGAGGGAGCGGAAGGCACGAAGATCGAGAGCGCTGATCCTGGGGCCGCGAACCAACTCTTCGTGGCCGTCGTCGACGTAAACGCGATAGACGAGCAGGGGCAAACGATCGCCGCCGCTCAAACCCTCCGCCAACCCTGAAATGATGTCCGTGAAATCCTGCTGCGTTTGCGAGGCAAGCGCGGGGTTATCCATGCGCTTGACTTCAATGCACCATTTCTGGCCATCGGCGCGGCAGAGGTCGAGGAACTTTTTGCGCAGATCCGCGGGGTTCATTGTGTCCGTGGCCTGGAAAAACAGGTTGCTGGAAACAGGGGTGGGCGGAGAAAGGATGGCCAGGGCGGAGCGGCCATGGCCATTGGAAAGCGAAAAATCGGGGCCGGGGCGGCGCGACATCAAGAGGTTTTTCAGGATGCCATTTTCGACCACGGAGACACGCTCGGCGCGCACTCCTTCGTCGTCGATGGTGTAGCCGCCAAGAAGCGGCTGGCCCTGAAAATCTTTCGCGCTGGGATCATCGATCAGCGAGACATTCAGCGGCAAAACGCGTTGATTTATGCGACCGGACCAGTCGCTATGGCCGCCCTCCTGCTGCATCATCTGATCGAACGCGGGAACGTTGGAAAGCGGCGGCCGAGCGCCGGAGAGCGAAGGCTCAAGCGCCTGAGCGAGAAGAGAGCCGGCAGCGGGAGCGTCGAAGAGAACCGGGCCTTCGTAGTCGTCGACGTTCGGGGCGGTGCGCAGGGCCTCGAGCTGTTGGGCGATCTGGATGAGGCCTTTGCTGACGTCGCCGGGCTGGGGCAAGCCGGCCGGTGTTGCAGCATAATTGGAATAAAAGTCGTGAAGCGGCATGCCGTCGGTGGCTTGGGTATCGAGGCTGGCTTCGATGCCCGCGTCGCTGTGAGAAATGCGGAGTTTGGTGCCTTCGCTGGTCAGAAGATAGTAAGTGGTGTAGACGAGGTAGTAGTGAATGCGCGAGCTATAGAGATCGGGAAAGCCGCGCAGGACTTTGGACGCCTGGCGAGCTTCCTCCTCCCAGTTGCGGGAGGTCCAGTCGGGAGCGACGAGAGGCTCGACGTCAACGAGGGCGGGCTCCAAGGAGAAATCGGGAATCTCCGGCGGACGAGAGAGACTGTTCAGGAATGCCTGCTTATTGGAAAACTGCACGAGGGCGTCTTTGTAGGCGAAATCGGTGGCCTGCCAGAGATCCTGCCGCAAGGAATTATAGTCGCGATCAATGCCCACTTCGCCTGCGGAGCTGGAGGAGCCCTGAAACTCGTTTTGGCTGATGAAGTTGGAACTGTCGAGCTGGCTGTTGCCCACACGCACGTCGACAAACATGAGACGGTGGCGGTCGTGGATGCTGGAAAAGAGCGTGCCGAAAGATGCGGTGATGGAGCGAACGTCCACGTCGACGATGCGATATTGGATGAAATAGGGCTTCTGCTGATTATCGAGCTGCAGGCGGGCGACGGAGCGGTTCATCTCGTCCTGCATGGCTTCGAGGGTGTGATCGTTGTCGCTCTGCGCGGCCGCGGGAAGAGCAAAGGCGCAAGCTGCGGCGAGCATGGCGAGAGCGGACCAGAAACGAATTGTGCGCGGAGCGATCACTGTTTCACCTTCGCGAGCGGATCATGGGCGGGCGGCGGAAGAATCGGCGGCGTGTCGGTGGAAGTTTCCTTCTTGGAGACTTCCATTTCGGAGATGAGAATCTCGGGCGCGACCGCGGAGACCGGGACGGAGCCGGATTCCGCGCCGCAATAGCCGTCGAATACTTCGGGCGTGTCGCCGGTGGCGATAATTTTGGTGATGGAGATCAGCGGAGTGCCGACGATATTGACGCCGCGGACCATTTCGTCGGGACGGCCGTCGGGAAAAACTTTGTAAACAATCAGCGGCTGAACCTGAAAGGCTTGCGGCTGAGAGCGTCCGGTGAAGGTGAAGCCGCCGGCGATATCGTCGATCAAAAGGCCGAAAGGCTTGCCCTGTTTGCGAATCTCTTCGATGAAGAGTTGACGAAGCGCCGCATTGGACATCGTCTTGCTGCTTTCCACGATGGTATTGCCCATGCGGGCGATGGGCTGGTAGCCGAGCTGGCGGCGACCGTGGCCGTTGGAGTGGGGAAAATTCACGAGCGGCGAGCGGCCCATCAGAAAATTTTTCAAGACGCCGTGATCGACGAGAATGACGTTTTGCGCGGGAACGCCTTCGTCGTCGAAAGGATAGTAGCCGAGCAGGACCTGGCCATTGATCTCCTGGGTGGTGGGATCGTCGCGGACGGTGATGAAATCGGGCAGGATTTGCTGATTGATCTTGCTGGTGAAAGTTTGGCCCTCGCTGACGTCCTTCTGGCGAAAACCTTCGAGACGGTGGCCGAGAACTTCGTGAAAGAACACGGCGGCAGCGCGGCCGGTGAGCAGAGTGGGGCCAGCGAACGGCTCAACAAGCGGCGCCTGCTGCAGCGCCGCAATTTGCTGGGTAAGCAATTGGACTTGCGCGAGGACCGTATCGTCCGTGGGTTCCTTGGAGGGATCCACCCAGTCGAAGTTTGCGTAACGCTGCAAGTCCATGCCGTCGGGTGCCTTGCCTTGAACGAAGAGCTCAAGACGGAAGCGCACCTGCCCAAAAGCCAGCTGAGAACCATCGCTATTGACGAAGTACTGATTCGTCGCGCCCGCGGTAAAGGTCACGATGGAATTGACAACCACAGGAGAAGCGCTGAACGCGGCGGTGTATTTGCGGACGCGGTCCTCCCAGGGTTGGCGGTCGACGTGAAGCGAAACGGGCGGACCGATGGAGACGCGCGGCTGCTCGTGAGAGAAATCCGGCGCGACTTGCTCGGCGGATTGGGCCTGGACTTCGTTGCTGGCTTGCACGCCGATGTAGGCCTGCACGGCGGCGCGATACTGGCGGTCGGTTTCGCGCCAGATCTCACGGCGCAAAAGGGGAACGTCCTCGTCGAGAGTCACTTCGGTGCCGGGACTGTACCAGGCGGGTTCGCGGCCTTCGACTTTGTGAGTGTTGTCCAGTTCGTAGCTGCCGACGCGCGTTTGCACTTCGAGGTAACGTTCGTGGTTCTCGGATGACGACAGCAGCGCGCCATTGGAGCCAGAAACTTCGGCATCATCCAAATCGCTGACGGTGTAGGCGATGAAATATGCCGATGGAGAGGCCTTGCCGTAGGCGTCTACGGAGCGCTGCAATTCGCCCTGCATGGCTTGAAGCACCGAAGGATCTGGAGGCGCAGGCGGCGCGACCTTACGCAATCCAGTACCGGCAAAACATACGCTCGCCGCTGCAACGACAGCAGCGGCGGGCCAAAATCGAAACGCGGTACGGAAAAGAATCATTGGCAAAGTAAAGTCCTACAGTTTAAGTCAGGTACGACGAAATCCCAAATACATCGCCGGGCCTGCTGCTGAAGCAACCGTGAAGCACTCACGTTAGATGCACAATACCGGTGCAATGAGTACGGCGGCGGTGATTATTTTTCGGAACTGTTTTCACCGAACGACCGATCGTCCATTAATGTAGCGGGGGCTGGCCGGGCCCTTGGGGTGCGGGTTTGGCGAATAGAGACGGATCGAGCGTTGGATTGATGTGGATCTCCTGAACGGTTGAGTCGGTGAACTTTTCGCCGCCGCGATAGGTCAGGGTTTGATAAGGGAACTGGCGGCCCCCGACCGTACGGAAGTCGCTCCAACGCTGGTCGGTTTCTTCGGGGCCTTGCATGCCGACGGAGGTGTACTTCGCTTCGACGAGCAGATGGGTAGCGGAATCGAAGTAAAGTTTGATGGTGCCGAAGGGAGCGAGCCAGTTCACGACGTCAGCGCTCTTGCCATCCGCGGTGTTCTCCTGATCGAGATACTGCGCTTTTACCCCGCCGGCCATGGCTTGCTGGTAGAGCCCCCAGCCGCCAAACAGCGCGATGCCGCGCTGGAATTCACCGAGCGCTTGCGGGGGAGCTTCCTGCGTTCCCTGGGGGCTTTGCACCCAGGCGGATTTGCCGTCGGAAACCTGAATGACGTGGCCCATGGGCAGGGTGACGTCGGCGTGAATTTTATCCGGAAAGGTGAGCTGCCATTTGACGGAGATCGCGAGCGGGCCCTGAGGAGAATAAATATTGCCGGTCTGAGAAAGCTCGAGGGTCGAAATTGAGCGGAGGGAGTCGCCACCGGCAGCCTGAGCGCCCGCCATAATTACGGCCTGGCCGTGCTGGAGGGACTCCGGAGAGGCCGCAGGAGCTTCGGTTTTGGGCTGGCGCAGATTTGGGCTGAGGAGATCGAGATCGTTGAAGGGAATCTCTTCCCACTGGGCGCTCGGGAACTCGGCTTTGACAGCCGAAAGGAACTGGCTGGCGTTGCCGACGAGAACGACATCGAGATTCTGCGAATTGAAATATCGCTGGGCCATTTGCTTGACCATGGCCCCATCCACGGCGAGGATTTTTTGCTGATAAGTTTCGTTGTAGTCGGGAGCAAGTCCATATTCGGCGACGGCAAGAACGCGGCCGGCGACCTGCGCGGCGGTTTCCGACTGGATGGGATAGACGCCGGAAAGATAGTCCTGGGCAAATTTCAATTCTTCGGGCTTCATGTCGCCGGAAGACATCTGCGAAATGAGATCGACGACCAGCTTGGTGGCTTCGGCAGTGGCCTCGGTGCGCGTGAACGTGTCGGCGACGAATTCGCCCGCGAAACGCTCGGATTCGAAGGAAGAATTCGCACCGTAAGTGAGGCCTTTCTTGACACGGACCTCGGTGTTGAGGCGGCTATTGTAGCCGCCGCCAAAAATTCTGTTGGTGACGACCAGCGGAATGTAGTCGGGATCGTTGCGGCGGATTCCCAAGTCGCCGACGCGAATCTGAGTTTGAACGGCATCGGGCTTATCGATCACGATGAAATGCAAGCCTTGCGTTTGGGGTGGCGCAACAGGCTCCGCGGCGGGCAATTCTTTCTGTAGCCATGAGCCGAAATATTTTTCGGCCAGGGCGAAGGCGCGTTCAGGCGTGACATCACCGGCGAAAGCGAGCAGCGCTTCGTTTGGGGCGTAATTGGAATCATGGAACTTGACGAGATCATCGCGGGTAATCTTCGCGACCGTTTCGGGCGTTCCGTCGGAAGGCATTCCGTAAGGCGACTCGCCGAATATGGTGCGGTCGAAAACCGCGGAGGCCAAATAGGCCGGGTCGCTGTAATCAACATGCAAATTGGAGAGCTCCTGTTGCTTCTGACGATCCAGTTCTTCCTGGGCAAAAGCGGGATGGAGAACGGCGTCGGAGAGCAAATTGATTCCCAGATCGAGGTCGCGGGAAACAACGGTCACGGCAGCGTCGGTGTCGTCGTCGGACGCGGAGGCGTCGAGATGGCCGCCGATAAAATCGATGGCTTCGGCGAACTGCTGGGCGGAGCGCGTTCCGGTGCCCTGGGTGAGCATCCCGGCGGTCATCGAAGCGATGCCGGGCATGCCCGCGGGATCGTTGGTGGCGCCTGCTGACATCAGCACAAGACGGACGGCGACGGCGGGCTGGCGATGGTCAGCGACAACAAAGACGCGCAGGCCATTCGACAGGGTGCGGGTCTCCGCATTAGGAAAGTGGAACGGGCGCGGCGGTTGCGCGGCAGGCATTTGCGGAACCAGCTTTACACCGACCGGAACGATACCTGTGCCGTGGGAATTTTCGCTGGAGGTTTGATCGGATTGCTGCGCGGCTTGTTCAGATTGCGTTTGCGACTGCGCGAAAACCGGAAGGCCGAGAAATAGAGCGGCGAGGGTGAGCGTTGCGGCCTTGCGATTCATGCGAGCGATGCTTGGACGAAGCTGCGACATGGCGCGGGTCATTTTTGGCTCCCGTTTTGGCTCCCGTTGCCCGGCTGAGGTTGCGCTTGCGGCAGGTAAAAGAGCACCGTTTCACGCTGTGAGACAAAATACTCATCGGCGGCATGCTGGATGGCGGCCGCGGTGACGGCTTCGTACTGCGCGAGCTCGGTGTTGACGAGTTCCGGATTCTTACCGATTACGGCGGCCTCGCCGAGGGCGTCGGCTTTTTCTTCGTCGGTTTCACGCCCTAGAATTGCGTCAGAAACCTGCTGATTTTTGGCTTTTTCAAGCTCCTGCAGCGAGACAGATTGGGTCTTCATGCCCAGGAGCACGGAATCGAGCGCTTTTTCGCCCTCTTGAGCGGTGTGGCCTTGATTCATGATGGCAATCACCCAGAAGAGGTTGGGATCCTCGGTGAAGTTTCCAAAACCGATGGCTTCGAGCGCGATACGCTCCTGGTAGACGAGCGTTTGATAGAGCAGGCTGCTTTCGCCGCCGGCGAGAATGTTGGAGGCCAAATCAAGCGGGTAGGACTCCGGAGCGAAACGCGCAGGCATTTTGTATCCTTCGATCACCGCGGGAAGCGGAACGCCGGGATAGGATTTTGTGACGGTGCGTTCGGCGGCTTGGGGCGGTTCCTGGACCGTGACGCGCGGAATCGGTTGCGGCGAGTGCGGAATCCCGCCGAAATACTTTTCGGCCCAGGCTATGGCTTGGGTTGGATCAATGTCGCCGACGATCACCAGCGTGGTGTTGTTCGGGCGATAGTAAATGTCATGGAACGCGCGGACGTCTTCGACGGTTGCCTTGTCGAGGTCAACGATGCTGCCGATGGTGGTGTGATGATAGGGGTGAACCGTGAAAGCGGCGGCGTAGAGGTCCTCCTGCACGCGGCCGTAAGGCGAATTGTCAACGCGCATACGGCGCTCTTCCTCGACGACCTGGCGCTCGGACGTGAAATTCTCCTGGTCCACGTTGAGGCTGCCCATGCGGTCGGCCTCGAGCCAGAGGACCCGATCTAGGTAATTGCTGGGAAACGTCTCCCAGAAGACGGTGACGTCGTCGTTGGTGTAGGCATTATCGAAGCCGCCCATGGCTTCGATGATGCGGGAATGCTCGTCGGACCCGACGTGCGCGGAGCCTTTGAACATCAGATGTTCAAAAAGATGGGCAAATCCGCTGTGGCCGGGTTTTTCGTTCTTGGAGCCGACGTGATACCAGACTTGCAGATTGACGACGGGGACGTGGTGATCTTCGGCCATGACGATGCGCAATCCGTTGGGAAGAGTACGCGTTTGAATGACCAGGCGCGGCGGACGCACGGCGGATTCCTCGATGGGGCGCTGATGAGCCGGAGGGACGGGCAATTTCCTTTGCTGCGCGAAGGATGGGCATGCGAACAAGAGCACAGCGATTCCAGCGCCAAGGATTGCCTTTACTTGCCGGATTGATCTCATTCGAATTTCCCTCCGCGAGCGGGTGCGCGTTTGCAGGCTTTGTTGATGGCCAAGCCATCGTAAGAGGCGGCGGATTTGATGTCAAATGGCGGCGCCGGGATGCACGCACCAACATAGTGCCGGACACGCCAACAGCGAGAAATTGCAGGAGCGGCCGCTTACGGTTGAAGACGATAATTAGTCAAGAAGCCACGGAGAAAAATATGCGAGCAGCTACGGGTTTGCTGTCGGTCGTGATCGCCCTCGCGGCGGGGTACTGGTTTTATGCGAAAAATGTGAAGGCGACGGGAATGGCCGGCGCGCCGCAAACAATCATGTCGACGGTAGGCGTGAAAAACGATCTGCTGTCGATGGCACAGGCGGAACGCGTCTATCAGGCAAGCCACGGTTCGTATGCATCACTGGATGAACTCTACTCGAGCGGCGCGCTCACTGTGCGAAAATCCGGTCGCGACGGATATACCTATTCATCAGAGACATCCTCGGAGGGCTTCACGATTACTGCTCGCTGCCAGCCTCTACAGCCCGCAACACCTTGCCCCAGCTTCTCGATTGACCAAGACATGCAAATCCAGCAACTGCCGTAATCCCCGCGGAACATTCGCGGCACTGCCAGCGTATCTACTCTTGCAATCTGCAACCTGAGGGAAATGCAGCGCGGCGAGGCCGCGTGGCGAGAGGAGATGAAAATGTCTGACAATATAGTCGGTCTGGCAGCGGTAGTTTTGGCGCTGGGATTCCCGCTTGCGGTGGTATGGGCGTGGGCATGGCAACGGGGCCGGAAATACCGCTCCGAGGAGCGCATGGCCGCCATCGCGCGCGGTTTGAATGTTCCGTTCGAACCGGAGTTGGGGCATCCAGCCGCATCGCGGCGAGCCGGAATTCTGCTGCTGGCCGCGGCGGTGGGATACGTGGTGACGTTCGCCATGCTGGCGCGGTGGGAACCGGACTCGATGGAAGCCGCGGTGTTGGGTTTCATTCCCTTTGCGCTGGGCGTGGGCTTTTTCATCGACGCATATCTGATCCGGCGAGACCTACGCGCGTCGCATTAGGTGTGGCGAGCTTGTTTCTGGCTGGAATCCGGCGCAATTCGGAAATGCGATTTGCGCCGGCGAAGTCACGGCGACAGCAAAAAGCCGATTTGTTCCACGTGGAGCGTTCCTGGCGGCGATTTAGGTCTCGATTGACTCTGGATTCGGGCTAACTGAGTAACTAACCAACCTCCATCAGAACCAAGTCTTTTTCTTGTAATCGAGATATGCCGGACCGAACTTCTCCGTCAGCACCCGCTCCTCTTTCCGGATGCGCACCACTTGCAGCGGAATCAGGACCGCAAAAATCAGCAGCCACCACGGCCGTCCCGTCCAGATGATGATTCCCAGAAGGAATATGGCGCCAAAGAAGTAAATCGGATTGCGGATGCGCGAGTAGACGCCCGTCGTTACCAGGGTCGTCGCCTTAGCCTGCACGCTGAAGGCACGTCCCAGCTCAAGGCGCGCGGCTACAAACAAAAGAAATGCGGGCGCTGCAATCGCAATCCCCGCGATACGCCATGCAGTCCATGGCAGATGAGCGGCATGCATGCCAAAGAACGATAAGACGATGATTGCCGCCGCCAGCGTCAGCAAATTGAGTTTCATGCCGTTCCTTCAGTCTCAAGTCACACGTGCATCGGCACTTTGGTGCCGCAGTAGCCGCAGTTCGTCCAACCCAGGTCAAGAGTCTTTCCGCATTGAGGACATACAGGACGGACGCTCGCGCCGCACTGCGGGCAGAAAGTGAACTTGGCGAGAACAAGGTTGTGGCAGGCGGGGCACTCGCTCGGAACAGGATCCCGCAAAATGAAATACAGAATCACGCCGATGAGATCGGGAACGAAAATCGCCAGGAGCGTCCACATCACGTAGCGCATGCCGCGGCGCTTGGCGTCGCCGTAGATGTAGCCACAGAGGAGAATGTGGATAAGGAGAATAACTGGAATCAGAAAATTGAAAGCAAGCTGACCTGCAAGAGGCCAGGTCGCCATGCCCTGCGGGCCCTTATCGCTGTACATGACAAAGTGAATGAGAATGACAAGGCCCGCATAGCAGGCGAAGGCAATAATCCACGCGGTGCGCGGAATGACGCGAAGCTCTTTGCGGAAGCTCATGCGAGTCTCCTTTCACGGCTGCGGCGCATGGCGAGGAGGACGGCTGCTGCGCCGCCCGCCAGCCAGCAAATCGCGGTGAAGACCACGAAATTTTCCCAACCCTGCTCGAAGCCGAATCCGAGCAGGCTCTCCCATCCATGCGCCAAGAGTTGAGCCAAAGGCCAACTGATGGCGACAAACGCCCAGGAAAATACAAGAACCAAGGTGACGATTCGGCGCTCGGTGCGGCGGTCTGACTCCTGCGTCAGACGAGTCTGGGCCAGTGCAATGGTGCGTTCGACCAGCGCAGACGGAGCCTGCGGAGTAGGAATGCGGCGGAGGCCCGCGCCGAGTTGCTGCCAGCCGCCGAGATTTGCGGCGCAATCGGGGCACAGCCTGATGTGCGCGGCGAGGCGCGCTTCTTCCGCGGCGTCGAGAACTCCGGCAGCAGCCAGGGGCAGAAGTTCACGAACGGCGTCGTGTTCGTTGGTGGAT
The DNA here is from genome assembly GCA_963811805.1 of uncultured Acidobacteriota bacterium. Lineage (GTDB taxonomy): Bacteria > Acidobacteriota > Terriglobia > Acidiferrales > UBA7541 > DAHUXN01. The sequence goes on from CAWESU010000001.1 coordinate 1,290,262, forward strand.
CGTCCGTTGGTCGATCGTCCGTTGGTCATTGCCACTCCGTGGGCGGGAAACGCGCGTCCAGAGTTTCCCGCAGATTTTCGAGGCCGCGGCGCAAGCGGCTCTTGATCGTGGATAAAGGAGCGCCGAGCACCTCGGCAATTTCTTCGAGCTTCATCTCTTCTTCAAACCGCAGCGCGAGCACTTCGCGGTAGAGGACCGGCAAATTCTCCATCGCCGAAGCAACAAAGCGGGTGTGTTCGCGGGAGATCATCGCGTCGACAGGCGGCGGATCGGAAGCGCGCAAGGCCACCGGCGTGTAGCCGGATTCACCGGCGGCGTGCTCATCGAGGCTTTCGGGCCGCACGCGGCGCAAATGGTCGATGGCCAGATTGCGGGCCACGGTGAAAAGCCAAGCGTCGAAGTTTCGCCGCGGGTCGAAACGACGGATTTGCGAGGCGACGCGCAGCCAGGTCTGTTGGAACAGGTCTTCGGCCTCCGCTGGCTGGCGCACCAAGCGGAGCAAGTAGCGATACAGCCGGTGCTGATAGCGCTGCACCAAAACGGCGAGCGCGTCCAGGTCCCCGCGTCGAAGCCTGGCAACGTCGGCGTCGAGACCCACAGCCACCTCCATCGAGCTGGCAAACTCGCTTATCATACTGTTCTGAATACGAGCCAGGTGGCGAAAAAGACGCATAAGCACAAGGCGACAGCGATCAGGCAAATTGACAATTCCGGCAGCCACAGGCCACGGATTGAGATTCTGCCCAATCCGGCGTTCGTCGATGAGCCGGTGACCGTGCGGCTGAGCGGGGCCGCGCCGGGCGCGACAATGACGCTGCGGGCGGCGGTGCGCGACGATGCCGGCCGCGAGTGGGAATCGCATGGCGTCTATGTGGCGACGAAAGAGGGGCGGATCGATACGGCCGGACAGAAATCGGTGGGCGGAAGCTATCGAGGAGTTGACGCGGCAGGGCTATTTTGGTCGATGAGTTTGCAGGGAGGCGCGGGCGCCGAGCGCGCGACATTCTGCAAGAACGGCGCCGAGCCTGATCGGGTGAGGATAGCGGCGGAAGCCGATGGAGCTCGATTAGCATCGGCGACGCTGGAGCGGCGCTGGCTGGCGGCGAATAGCGAGAGGCAGGAATTGAACGCGGGCGGAACGGTTGGCTGGCTTTTCATTCCGCCGCGGAGCAAGCGGCGGGCTGTCGTCATCGTGCTGGGCGGCTCGGGCGGCGGATACGACCTGGACAAGGCGGCGGTACTGTCGCGCCACGGGTTTGCGACGCTGGCGCTGGCTTACTTCGGAGTTCCTCCGCTGCCGGAATGGCTGCACCGCGTGCCGCTTGAATATTTTGCCGGCGCGATCGAGTGGCTCGGCGCGCAGCCGGAAATTGACGCCGGCCGCGTTGGAGTTTTGGGCGTCTCGCGCGGCGCGGAACTGGCGCTGCTGCTTGGTTCGCGGTTACCGCAAATTCGCGCCGTGGCGGCGTATGCGCCGAGCGCGGTGGCGTGGGGTTCGGGAGGCCGCGACAAAGCTGCCGGCGAAGCGATACCGTGCTGGACGTCGAACGAGAAAGCGATTCCGTTTGCGCCGCTTCCGCTGCGGGGGTTTATCGCGCGCTCGGCGATTCCGGTGGGGCTGCTGCGACGGCCGGTGAAATTCCGAAACCTGTTTCGAAGCGCGCTGCGCAATCGCGAGGCGGTGAAGCAGGCAGCAATTCCCGTGGAGCAAACGCACGGGCCGATTTTGCTCGTTTCCGGCGGTGATGACCGGGTGTGGCCGGCGGCGCAAATGGCGGAGATGATTGTTGAGCGTTTGCGAGCGTGCGGGTTCGCTCATGGCGTCGAGCATCTGAATTGTCCGCGCGCGGGACATTCGCTGCGCTACCCGGCGATGCCCACGACGGCGAGGATGTCGCGTTCGCGCGGGATGAAGTTTCCGATTTTATTTGGCGGCACGGCCGCAGCGGATGCACAGGCGCAAGCGGACGCGTGGCGCCGCTCAATCGCGTTCTTCCAGAAAAATCTGTGAGAAAGACGGCCCGAGCAGGGGCATGTGTTAGAATCGATCGCGGTGAAGGAAATCCTCAAAGAACTTCTGGAACTGCAGGACGTGGACACACGCTTGAATGCGGTTCGCGCGCGCCTGGCAACTTTTCCCAAGCGACTGGCCGAACTGCATGCGCGCCTCGAGGCCAGCCGCGCCGCGCTCGACAAGAGCAAAGAGTCACATTCCACTACGCTCAAGGACCGGAAACGGTACGAGCTGGACGTGGAGCAGTGGAAGGAGAAGGTCCGGAAGTATAAGGATCAATCCTCCCAAGTAAAGACCAACGAGGCATACAAAGCGCTGCAGCACGAAGTGGAAATGGCGGAGGCGGAGATCGCCAAGGCGGAAGACCGACTGCTCGAACAGATGGTTTCCGGGGAACAGTATGACGGGCAGGTGAAGTCAGCCGAAAAGTCGTTTAAGCAGGTTGAGGAACAAATCGGCGCAGCGCGCGCGGAAGTTCAGGCGGAAAAGAGCGCAACGGAAAAAGAACTGGCGGAACTGGAAGCGGAGCGCGCGACCGTGGTGAAGGAGATTCCCGAGGATTTGCTCGATCATTATCAGCGCATCGCCAAGAAGCACGGCGGAATTGCCGTGGCGGAAGTGCGCGGGGAAGCTTGCTCGGCTTGCGGGGCGCGGATCCGGCCGCAGGTGTTTCAGATTTTGCGGCGCGAGGACAGCGCGGAGCTTTACCACTGCGAACTTTGCACGCGCATCCTGTATTACATTGAGCCGCCTGCCGCGGCCCACGCTGCGGCGCAAGCCTCGACGGCGCAGAACGGCGAGGGCTGAACATTGTTGGACGGCGTGTTCGATCCGTTGCAACCCTGCGAGCCGCTTCCCGCCAGTCCCGTTGCTCATCGATGACACCTACCCCAAAGACATCAACCCCTTCCAGCGCACGCCTGTTTGATGAGGGGCATGCTGCGCCGCCGGCGGGGGTTCACACGGCCAACATCGACGGCGCTTCGCGCGGCAATCCCGGACCGGCAGCGTATGCGGTGATTGTGCGCGGACCGGACGGCGGGACAGCTGCGGAAATCGCAAAATGCATTGGGCGCAAGACGAGCAACATCGCGGAATATTACGCGCTGGTCGCGGCCCTGGATTATGCCGCAACTCACTCGATCCGGGCTTTGCGGGTGCGCAGCGACTCCGAGCTGCTAGTGCGGCAAATGCAGGGACGCTACAGGGTGAAAAACGCGGACTTGAAACCCTTGCACGAACGCGCGCAGAAATTGAGGCGAGGGCTCGATTACTTTGTGATCGAGCATGTGCCGCGCGAACAGAACAGCGATGCGGACGGGCTCGCGAATCTGGCGTTGGATGGAGGCGCCAGCGGAATCGGCGGGAGCAAGCCGGAGGGCGCGCCGCAAAGAGCTACCGCGGATCGCCAAAGGTCGCCCGCGCCGGTGCGGATTCGCGCGCGGTATCGCGGCGGCGTGTTTGTCCCGGCGAGCGCCGTGGAGCTTCCCGAAGACGCCCATGTGGAGTTGGAAGTCCGCATCTCGAAGAATTCTTAGCCACTTAGTCCACCGCCCTTAAGTTGTTCATAAGATAACTAGGTAGTACCGAAGATGGATTGCGGCAAGCCGCCGCGGGTTGCTACATTTCGCCCTATCCCTAAGGGTGAATTGTGGCTTCTTTGCTCGAAAAACTACCTACCATTCTGATTCTCGCCGTTCTGGTGGGGACTTTCATTTCCCTGCGGAAACATTCTCCCTCGGAGCGCACACGTTTGTGGATTGTGGCGTGGGCGCTGATTTTCGTACATTTTTTCATACAGGTCTTCGAGACGCGGACAGGGCTTGTGGAACATATCTTCGAGTCCATTGACTTAACTGCGCTGGAACTTTCCGGTGTGGTTTTTCTGGTGTCGCTGGCGCGGTCCGCGGAAGACAAGCTGCGCCGGCACGTGCTGTTTGCCATTCTGGTGCCTGCGGCGGCGCTGCACGCGATTGGGGCGACGTTCGACTGGCACAATCGCTGGGCGATGACCTTCGCGCTGGCGGTTTTCTTTTTCGGGATGGCGGGCTTCGCGTTCTTCGCGCACAAGGAGCGCTCGCGCTTCAATCTGAACCTGGGAGCTCTGCTGGTCGTCGTGGGGACGTGGGTGGTGATCGCTCAAGCGCGTGGCAACGCCGACCTCGGAGTGAATGCAATTCTCAGCGCGACGTTTGGAATTTGCGGCTTTCTTTTCTGGAAGCGCTTTGGCGGACACTCTCTGGGCGTCATCACCGTTTCCGGAGGCTTTTTGTGCTGGGGCGCCGTTTTCCCTGTAGGGACGCTAGTCGCTTATCTGTATCCGAAATTGCAGGTGAATCCAGAGATATGGAACGTTCCGAAGTACTTCGTGGCTTTTGGAATGATTCTGTCCGTCCTGGAAGAAAAATCGCGCATCGTCGAAGAAAGCGGAGCGCGCGAACACGAAGAAAATGCGCTGATGCTGCGCTTTTCGCGCATCACTTCGCGCCTGCTGGGAGGCACCGACCCGTCTACTCTTTGCAAAGAGATAGCCGAGGCGCTCACCGTAACGGCGAGCTTTCGCTGCGCCGGCGTGATCCTAGTGCAGGAGGATGGCTCGTTGTTTTTGGCCGGTGCAAGCGGATGCACCGCAGAGGAGACGCAGGCGTTCGAAGGAATTGTGGGACAGAGTGCGGGCCGCATCGGCGAACTTTGCGCGGCAGGTGAAAGGCTGGGGAGTAATTCGTTCCGTTTAGCTCCACAGGCATTCCCGGGCAAGGGAGACACTTTGGTTCCCAAGGTAATTGTGCCGCTGATTTCTTCGCGCGCCACTTGCCTGGGTTGGATCGCGCTTTCGCCTGTCAAGGAGGCGAGCGAATCCATCGTATCGGAAATTGCGCGCGTGGAAATGCTCGCCGCGGACCTGGCGGTTACCATTGAAAACGCGCGGCTGCATCATCAACTGGTGCGCTCAGAAAAGCTCGCCGCTCTGGGCCAACTGGTCGCCGGCGTAGCCCACGAACTGAATAATCCGCTGACGGGTATCATCGGCTACACGGAATTGCTTTCCGACGAAGCGATGCAGGAAGCTGCATCGAAAAAAGTGGCGAAGATCGGAAACGAAGCGCGGCGCATGCATCGCATCGTCAGCGGCTTGTTGCGATTTGCCCGCCAGAGCAATTCCATCGAAAGAGCGGCGAACTTCGAATCCGCACTGCACGACGCGCTGCAGTTGAGGGAATTTCATCTGCGGAAACTGGCGATCAATGTTCGGACGGAAATCGAGCCGGCGCTTCCCTCCATGGCGATCAGCGAAGATGAGCTCAAGCAGATTCTGCTGAATCTGCTGAACAATTCGATTGACGCGCTCGAAGAGAGCCGCGAGCGAATGATCCGCATTCAGGCGCAGCGGCATGGTAACCGCGTCGTTTTTGCGTTCGAGGACAACGGGCCGGGATTCTCGGACTTGAATCGCGCGTTCGATCCGTTCTACACGACGAAGCCGGTCGGCAAGGGCACCGGGCTCGGACTGAGCATCTGCTACGGGATCGTGCGCGAGTGCGGCGGCGACATTCACCTGACAAACCGCAAGCCGTACGGCGCGAGCATTAAGATAGAGATTCCCGCAGCGGACGCCAACCGCGTCGCTCCCGCCGTTCTGTAAACCCTTACTTCAGGAAATACGCGCGGTAGAGAGTGTCGCGCTGCGCGGGAATATAGCCGGCGTCGGAAATAATACGGCGAAGCTCGGATTCGTTGGTGCGGTTGCGGACGCCCGCGGCGTAGACCACGTTTTCCTCGATCAGAATGCTGCCGACATCATCGGCGCCAAACTGCAAGCCGACTTGGCATACCTTGATGCCTGGGGTGAGCCAGCTCGATTGGATGTGGTCGATGTTGTCGAAGTAGAGGCGGCTGATGGCGAGAGTTTTCAGGTACTCGACCGCGGTCGCTTCGGGAATCGTTTTGCCCAGCGGGGTATTGTCCGGCGCGAACATCCATGGAATGAACGAGGTAAATCCGCCGGTGTCTTCCTGAATACGGCGAAGGCGCTCGAAGTGGTTGACGCGATGGCGATATTCTTCGCCGCATCCGAACATCATCGTGGCGGTGGTGCGCATGCCCAGCGAATGCGCGGTGCGGTGCATGTTTTCCCATTCGTCCGCGGTGCATTTCAGGCGCGAGATGCGATGGCGGATTTCATCGTCGAGGATTTCCGCGCCGCCGCCGGGAATGGACTGCAAGCCGGCATCGGCGAGCCGCGCAATGGTGTCGCGAATGGACAATCCGGAGACTTCGGCGATGCAAATGATTTCCGGAGCAGAAAAGCAGTGCAGATGAACCAGCGGATATCGCTGCTTGATCGACGAAAGAAGCTTCTCGTAATAATCGATTTTCAGATCGGGATGCAGGCCGCCCTGCATCAGGACGCCGGTGCCGCCAAGCTCAAGCATCTCTTCGATTTTTTTGTAAATTTCCTCGAAGGATAAGACGTAGCCCTCTTTATGGCCGAGCGGGCGGTAGAAGGCGCAGAAGGAGCAGTATTCGGTGCAGAAGTTCGTGTAATTGATGTTGCGGTCGATCTGGTAGGTGGCCACGCGCGGATCGTTCTTCTTCCGGCGGAATTCATTGGCGGCCATGCCGATGCCGACCAAGTCGTCGGAGTTGAAAAGGTCGAGCGCTTCCTGTTGCGTCAGGCGCATGTTTAGTTGTCTACCTTCGTTCCTGCGTATGAAAAAACCGGGTCACCCTGGCGCACGATGCCTTCGCGCAATACCGAGGCGTAGACGCCGAAGCAATTGCCGTGATTTCTGGCGACGAGTTTGGCGACTTCCGGCGAAGCCTCGGCCGTCGCCGGATCTAAAGTGATGATAGCGCACCGCAAGTTGTTCTGCACCACGGTGAAGGTGAATTTCTCACCGATACGCAGGCTCGCGCCGGTAAGCTGGTCCTCGTAATAAGGTTTCCCATTATCCCAATCGATGTAGAAATTAGCGCGGAAGCGGGTGTGCTCGAGCGGCAATCCCGCCTCTGCGCCCAGCGATTTGATCGTCTCCAGGCCCAACAAGGAAACCGGGCAGGCATCCTGCATGGCGCGCTCGGAAAAACGCAGCTCCAGTTCGCGCCCGAAGCGCTTTTCGAAGTACGGAGTGAAAGAAGGATCAGAGGGACTGAGTTTTTCGCCCTCCGGTGTGATGATTTCCGCAGCGAAGTCCGACTTCGCGGGATGTTCGTTCGCGGAATCCGGAGACGCTAGAAAACGCGGGCGAAACAACAGCATCTCGTGGCTCTGGCGGGCGGTCATCCAGGGAAAATTGGTTTGATTATTGCGGTCGACGAAGGCATAGGCGCGGTCGCCGACAAGGCCGGCAAAAGTGACAAATACTTCGTTCAAGTCCTCGCCGGCCATGCTCTTAAACGGGTAGCGGCGCAGGATGCGCAGAGTGCCCAGCTTTTCCCCATTCGCTGAATCAGCCACGGCTCATACACCTCGCCGTGCCGTGGTTCCGGCCAGTGCGGAGACAAATTGCAGAGGGCGAGCGCGAGGAATCAGCGCTGCGGCGGCGCACTTTTCGAAATACAAATTCAGTCCGGCGAGATTTTCTTCGTCGAGGGAAAAATCGATATTTTCGCGGAGATATGCTTCGAGCGCCGGCGCCGGAAGGTCAAGCTTCAGAGAGGCCGCCTCAGCAATGTCGCTTATATGTTCCAGGCCGAACTGCTTGGAAGCTTGAAAATCCGCGGCGATCTCCGGCGTCATTTTTTCTTTGCGCCCCGCCCAGATGGCCAAAACACAAGGCTTGCCGGTCATCTCGCGCCATTGAAATGCGACATCATAAACGAAAAGCGAGGGATAGCCTGCGACGGGCAGCTCGTCGGGGTCGCCCTGGCAACATGCTCCTGCGCGCGGTTTCTTGGCGAACAGGTGATCCAGTTTCACCGCGATGCGCAGCGCTGGATCGCCGATGATCAGAGCGGCGTCGGCCTTTGCCAGCATGGCCGCGGGGTCCGGTTCGGCATCGATAAATTCCGGGACAATGCGCCAGTTTTCCGCCGCCAGCAGACGCACCAGCGCAGCGGAACTTCGCGAGCTGGTATCGAGAGCGACGCTGCGTACGCGGTCGATCGGCTTTTTCGACACTACTAAAATGCTACGGACTTCACCCTTGGCCGCGATGGCCAGGCCAGGCAAGGAAACGAGTCCATCTATCCGCTGATATTCGATCGCGGGGATGATGGCGACGTCTACTTCGCCGGCGCGCAGAGCATCGGCGCACTTCGACGGCATGGTGAACGAAAGATCATACTTTCCGGCGAGCGGACCTTCGGTGAAACCCCATACCAAGGGCGCGGTGTTGAGATACTCGACGATGGAAATTCGGAGCTTGGCCATCAAAGTTTTCGAGACGAATGAGAATTGTCAATATAGCATAGGCGTACGGATTGAAACGAGGGGGGCACGGCATAAGATGCCAGCACCTTGCGATAAGCGGCCGTAACTGATGCAACGACGCGATTCACCGTGCGCATCCTACCCCAGAATCGAGGTGAACCTTCGTGAAGCTCAGGACGTGGTTCTCCGCACTGGTTTTAATTACCGCCGCTGCAGCTTTTTCGAGTGCTCCACGCGCAACGAGCCCTACCCCTCAAGAAGGTGCAGGCGGTATTCCGCTGGCGCTTGTGGGCGCGAGGGTTTACGTTTCGCCCTTTCAGGAACCCATTAAAGACGGAGTCGTGATCATTCAAGATGGAAAGATCGTCGCGGTCGGCCGCAAGGGACACGTCAAAATTGCCGAAGGCACGGGAATGCTCGATTGCACCGGAATGTTCATCATGGCCGGATTCCAGAACAGTCACGTCCATTTCACCGAGCCAAAATGGAATAATGCTGCGCAATTGCCCGCCGGCCAATTGACCAGCCAGCTGCAGGGAATGTTCTCGCAGTACGGCTTTACGAGCGTTGTCGACACGGGATCCATGCTGGAAAACACGCTGTCCCTAAGCAAGCGCGTGGAATCGGGCGAAGTGCTTGGCCCGCGAATTCGGACCGCCGGCTCGCCTCTGTATCCGCCCAATGGCGTTCCCTACTATGTGAAGAGCACGCTGCCGCCGGAGATTGTGAAACTGTTGCCGCAACCTGCGACCCCCGCGGAGGCTGTGCAGCAGGTCGACGAACACGTCGCGCAAGGCGCGGATATCATCAAGTTATTCACGGGGTCGTGGGTGGCCAAGGGGAAAGTGGTGACCATGCCGCTCGATGTCGCCAAGGCCGCAGTCGCTGAGGCGCACAAGAAAGGAAAGTTGGTTTTCGCGCATCCCTCGAATGTCGCTGGTTTCCAGATCGCTCTGCAAGCCGGTGTCGACGTGCTCGCGCACGCGGTCGAGGACACGCGCGGCTGGGATCCGTCGTACATCCAGCAAATGGAGGCTCATGGAATGTCGTTGATTCCAACGCTCAAACTTTTCGTAAACGACGACAACCTGAAGGAGATCTTGCAGGAAGTGCACGACTATTCGCAGGTATACGGGCAAGTTCTTTTTGGAACGGACGTAGGTTTCTTGCCCGATTACGACCCGACCCAAGAGTATTTGCTCATGCAGCAGGCAGGCATGGATTTCGACCACATCCTCGATTCGCTGACCACCGCTCCTGCGAAGCGATTTGGCGAGTCAAACGTTCGCGGCCAAATCAAAGCCGGGATGGATGCGGACCTCGTGATCCTGACACGCGATCCAGAAAGCGATATTCGCAACCTAACGCGCGTCAGCTACACATTTCGCGATGGCCGAGTCATTTATTCAGTCGCTGAGCAGCAACCCTAGGTCTGGGACTGCATCTGGCGCGCGGTGAGCGCTTAGAACGCATTTGTTTGCGGCGCACTTGCCGCGGCAGTTTGCGCCAGCTGTGTTTGGGGAAGCTGGCCGCGCTTCTCGTAGAAAATCGCCGCGATAATTATAGCGACGATGGCCAGCCCCGCGCCAAATTCACCGATCAGATATCTTGTGGCCGTGGCCTGACGTGTGAGCGGGTCGAAAAATCCCTGAATGAAGATGTTGTGGCTGGCGTGCAAGAACATCCCTGTCCAAACGCTCCCGGATTTGAGGCGCATCCAGGCAAAGAGAAAGCTGATTCCGAGCACCATCACTGTAAAGCACATCAACGAGTACCAAGTTGGGCCCGCGCCGCGGTAGTTGGCCAGCAAAATCAACGGGTAATGCCAAAGCGACCATATGACGCCACTGGTGAGCGCTACGCCGCCAAACGGCATGACCTTGGCCAATTGCGGAACGAGAAATCCGCGCCAGCCGAGCTCTTCGCCGAGCGCGGACGTACAAGACTGGGCCATGCCGAGCGTCGCAATCAGTACGAAGTAGCCTGCCACTGAGCCATGGAGCCCGAATCTGCCGAGGAGACGGCCAATCACGGGCGCATGAAAATTCGAAAAGCCGGCGATCCACAAGGGCACATAGACGACGGCGGCGTATGCGAGCGGAATCCAGTAGCTTGTGAACTGATATTTTGTCTTGCCCCAGCCCCATCCGTGCCCGCGTAAATTCCCTTGAAAAAACAGCCGGGTGAGGAGACCGGCAGTACCCGGCGACCACATCAGCGCGAGGACGAATAGCCCGCCGTGCGCGCTCAGGGAGCCGTTATGGATGATCAGCCGGTAAAAAACGGCGCTGAACGCGAAGGTCAAAACCAGGTAGACGACGATCGACAACTTGGTGCGATTTGCTTCCGCGTTGGCCATGGAGTGGGCGCCTCCCTGCGCGCCGGACGTTTGATTCGCTTTCCGCGAATCCGGCGGGCCCGTTTTGCTGGCGCGGAACTATATCCGAGTCAGCGCCGCGATAGCTAAGAAAATGAACAGCGTGAATCACGAGCGCGGATTCTGGTATAAACACGGGCGACATATTGTTTTCTGGGAGGAATTCATGAAGCGTACGTTCGGGTTGTGTTTGGCACTTTTACTCGCAGGTGTTATTCCTGCCGTTCGAAATTCCGTGGCGAGCGCCGATGAGAAACCGCTGCCCACGATCGGCGAAAAAACCGCAAACATGGAGAAGTTTCCAGGTTTCTTCACGTATTACTGGGACGCACGCGAAGGGAAAATCTGGCTGCAGATCGACAAATGGAACACGGAATTTTTGTATGTAGAATCGCTTCCCTACGGCGTAGGCTCGAATGATATCGGCCTCGATCGCGGCCAACCCGGCGAAACGCAGGTGGTGCATTTCGAACGTAGCGGGCCGCGCGTGCTGCTGGTTGCCGAAAATGAGCGCTTTCGCGCGGTGACGGACGACCCCATCCAGCAAGAAGCCGTGAAGCAGGCATTTGCGCAATCCGTGCTGGGGGGATTCGACGCGGCGGCTGAGGATGGCGACTCGGTGCTGGTGGACGCGACCAGTTTTTTCCTTCGCGACGGGCATAACGTCGCGGCAAAACTGCAGGCCACGCATCAGGGAACATACCGGCTCGATCCGTCACGCTGCGCCATTTATTTGCCACGCACCAAGAATTTCCCGGAGAACTCCGACGTGGAGGCGACGCTGACTTTCACCGGCGAAAATCCGGGACTTTGGGTGCGGGAAGTCACTCCCGATCCGGACTCGATCACCGTCCACACGCATTATTCCTTCGTGCAGGCGCCACCTCCCGGATTTCACATGCGCGAATACGACCCGCGCGCTGGATTCTTCGCCATCGAGTACATGGACTTTGCGACGCCGGTCGAACAGTCCATCGAGAAGCGCTTTATCGTTCACTGGCGCCTAGAGAAGAAAGATCCGTCCGCGGCAATCAGCGAGCCGGTGAAGCCGATTGTCTACTATGTCGATCGCGCCGTGCCGGAGCCGTTGCGCTCCGCGCTGATGGAAGGCGCCAGTTGGTGGAATCAGGCGTTCACCGCCGCGGGATACAAAGACGCGTTCCAGGTGAAGTTGCTGCCGGAAGGCGTGGACCCGATGGATATTCGCTACAACGTGATTGAGTGGGTCCCTCGCTTCACGCGAGGATGGTCTTATGGCTCGGCGATTGCCGATCCGCGAACCGGCGAAATCATCAATGGCCACGTGAATCTGGACGCGCTGCGCGTGCGGCAGGTTTTCCTGATTGCGCGGGGTTTGCTCGATCCCTTCGGAAATGATCCGGCGGCGTTGCGCAAGGCCAACGAAATGGCCCTGGCGCGAATTCGCCAGCTGGCGGCGCACGAAACCGGGCACACTCTGGGGCTGGTGCACAATTACGCCGGAAGCATTGCCAACCGCAGCTCGGTGATGGACTATCCGTCGCCGCTGGTCACGATTGGTGCAGACGGAGCGCCGGACGTTTCCGACGCATATGCCGTCGGCATTGGTTCGTGGGACAAAGTGTCTATCGACTTCGGCTATCGTCAGTTTCCCGAAGGAACAAATGAGCCGAAGGCGCTCGACAAAATTCTGGACGAGACGTTTTCGCGGGGCCAACTCTTCCTGACTGACCAGGATGCGCGTCCGCTCGGATCCGCCAGCCCGATTGCGCATCTGTGGGACGTGGGTAGCAACGACCTCGATGGATTGAAGCAGGTGATGGCGGTGCGCGCTGCGGCGTTGCAGCGGTTCTCACAGTATGTGATTCCGCAAGATGCGCCGATGGCCACGCTGGAAGATGTGTTGGTGCCGATTTATCTTTACCATCGCTACCAAGTGACGGCGGTTTCAAAAATAATCGGTGGCCTCAACTATTCATTCAATCTGCGTGGCAGCGCACAAAAGGGTCCGGAGATCGTCTCCGCAGAAGAGCAACGCGCGGCGATTCAAGCGGTTCTGGACACGCTTCAGCCCAACGTCCTGGCTCTGCCGGAATCGCTGCTGAAGCAGATTCCGCCGCGTCCACCGGAGTATCCATCCACCGACGAGAATTTTGCGCGGCGCACTGCGCCCGCGTTTGATTCGTTGGCGCCCGCGGAGTCGGCGGCGGAGATCATCTCGAGTTTGCTCTTCGAACCGAATCGCGACGAGCGTATGGTGGAATACCACGCCCGCGACGCGAGCTACCCGGGATTTGCGGAGCTTTTGGACGACGTGCTGGCAGCGACGTGGAAGGCGGCGCCTGCCACGGGATACGAGGGCGAGATCCAGCAAACCGTTAACGCCGTGGTGCTTGACCATTTGATGGCTCTCGCTGCGGACGGCGAAGCGGCGCCGCAGACGCGCGCGATTGCCTCGCTGAAGCTTGACGAGTTGAAGCAGTGGATGCAAACGCAATTGCAATCGTCGTCTGAGGAAAGCCGCAGAGCAGAATTTTTCTATGCGTCACACCAGATCGACGGCTTTGAAAAGAACCCGGCCTCCATCCATCTGACGCACTCCGCGCCGCCTCCAGCGGGCGACCCGATTGGCGAGGACGGCTGGCAATAATCGTGAACGTTGACGAGAGTGGCAGTCTCATCCTTGACAATACCGCTGCAGCGTGCGTACGCTCACCGGCGGACAATCAAGCCAAATGGGTCCCGACCAATACTTGGGATGGTTGGCGCTTGCGCTCACTCCGGGCCTGGGCGCGCGCCTGACGGGCAGGCTGCTTCGTGAATTTGGCAGCCCAGAGGCTATCTTTAACGCTTCGCTAACCGCCCTGGAGGCACAGCAGATCCCGACGGCGGTCGCACAGGCTATCCATTCCCGCCAGCCGATGAGCGCGGCCGCCAAAGAACTCTCGCAGGCCGAGGCGGCGAAATGCCGGCTGATCACCTGGGACGAGCCGCACTACCCGCAGATGCTGCGGGAGATTTATGACCCTCCGACGCTCCTGTATGTCAAAGGAAACGCAGAACTTCTGAATCGCCACGCGATTGCCATCGTGGGCACGCGACGCCCAACGCCCTATGGGAATCAAATGGCGGAGAGGCTGGCTCGCGATTTGGCCGCAAGCGGGCTGCTCATCGTCAGCGGGCTGGCGCGCGGAATCGACGCCACGGCGCACAAAGGGGCGCTTGGGCCGGCCCAGGGAGCGACAGTCGGGGTTCTCGGCTGCGGGATAGACGTTATCTATCCGAAAGAGAACCGAAAGATTTTTGCTGAAATTGAGCAGCGAGGGGCCATCATATCGGAGTTCCCTATGGGGACGTTTCCTGCGCCGCAGAATTTCCCGATACGCAATAGAATCATTGCGGGAATGGCGCGCGGGGTTGTGGTTGTGGAGGGCCAGCAGTATTCGGGCTCGTTGATCACCGCCCGGCTGGGGATGGAATTCGGCCGAGAAGTGTTCGCTGTGCCGGGCAACGCCACGCAGCCGGCGAGCTTTGGACCGAACCAGTTGATCAAGCAGGGGGCGAAACTGGTGACCGGCTGGGAAGACGTGGTGGAGGAGCTGCCTACGCCGATTCGGGCGGAGCTGGTGCCGGTGGAGACAACGGACGGCGCGCAACGGGCATCGCTTGTAGAAGAGAGCCTGGCACCGGCCGAAAAAGCACTTTACGCGTTGTTGGGAGTGGACGCGTCCAAGCATGTGGACGAACTGGTCGAGCAATCCAAGATGAATTCGTCGGAAGTGCTGTCGGCGCTCTTTGAATTGGAAATGAAAGGCCTGGTACAACAATTGCCGGGCAAGCAGTTTTTGAAAGTGATGCTGTAACCCGCAGGCAGCGGGAAAGGAAACTCGAGGAATCATGGGCCGTTCTCTGGTGATCGTCGAATCGCCGGCCAAGGCGAAAACGATTAATAAATACTTAGGGCGCAATTATGCCGTGCGCGCATCATACGGCCACGTGAAGGATCTGCCCAAAAAAGAATTGGGCATCGATATCGCGAAGAACTTCGAGCCGACGTATGCGGTCATTCCTGGCAAGTCAAAAATCCTGAACGAATTGAAGAAGCTGGGCAAGGAAGCGGATGCGATCTACGTGGCCACTGACCCGGACCGCGAGGGCGAAGCGATTGGCGCGCATTTGGTGGAATTCCTGACCGGCACGGAAATCGCCGTGGAACCGGAAGAAAACAACAATAATAATGGCAACGGTAAGACGGCCAAAAAAGGCAAGAAGCCGGAAGCCAAAAAGGTCAAATCCAGCAGAAACAAGGTCGATCGGCGAAAAGTGTTTCGCGTGATGTTCCACGAGATCACGCCGAAGGCCATTAAAGCCGCGTTCGAGCACGCCGGAACGTTGAACACCAATCTCGTTGACGCACAGCAAGCGCGGCGCGTGCTGGATCGCCTGGTGGGCTACAAAATTTCGCCGCTGCTGTGGGACAAGGTTCGCCGGGGCCTTTCGGCTGGGCGCGTGCAAACCGTCGCGCTGCGGCTGATCGTAGACCGCGAGCGCGATATTCGCGCCTTCGTTCCGAAAGAATACTGGACGATTCACGCGATGCTCGCCGGCGCGGAACCGCCGCCCTTTGAAGCCAAACTGTGGCGCTACAAGGGCGAAGAAATCGAAGTTCCGAATGAGGAGAAGGCCAAGGAAATTGTTGACGCAGTGGAGCGCGCCTCTTGGCAGGTTTCGAGCGTCAATCAGAAGGAAAAGCGCCGCTGGGCGCCTCCGCCGTTCACCACCTCCAAGCTGCAGCAGGCCTCCTACAATCGTCTGCGCTTCTCAGCGAAACGCACCATGACTCTCGCGCAGCGCCTTTATGAGGGCGTGGATCTCGGCGATGAAGGCTCGGTCGCACTGATCACTTACATGCGCACCGATTCCGTGCACGTGTCGAATGACGCCATCGCGCAGGTCCGGGATTTCGTGGGTTCGAGTTACGGCCCGAACTATTTGCCAGAGAAGCCAAACTTCTTCAAATCCAAAAAGCAGGCGCAGGAAGCGCACGAAGCCATCCGGCCCACGGATGTCACCCGTTCGCCGGAAGATGTGAAGCGGTATCTGGACGAAGACATGTTCAAGTTGTATCAGCTGATCTGGCAGCGCTTCGTGGCTTCGCAGATGGTCCCGGCGGTCTTCGACCAAACCACCATCGATATCGCT
Source organism: uncultured Acidobacteriota bacterium (assembly GCA_963811805.1). GTDB lineage: Bacteria > Acidobacteriota > Terriglobia > Acidiferrales > UBA7541 > DAHUXN01. The sequence goes on from CAWESU010000001.1 coordinate 1,306,207, forward strand.
GCGGGCGACTACATCTTCCGGGCCAGCGGTTCGGTGATGAAATTTGACGGCTACCTCGCTACCTATTCCGCGTCACGCGAAGATGAAGACAAGGGCGAAGCCGCAGACGCTGTTCCGGGCGCGGCGCCCGCGGCCGAAGATGATGCCGACGCGGAGGGCCGCACGCTTCCGCGTGTGACCGAGGGCGAGAAGCTGGAGCTGCAAAAAATACGGCCGGACCAGCATTTCACCGAGCCTCCACCACGCTACACCGAGGCGACGCTGGTCAAAGAACTGGAAGAAAAAGGCATCGGCCGCCCTTCCACCTATGCCGCTATCATTTCTACGATCGTTGAGCGTGAATACGTGACCAAGGATCAGGGCCGATTCACGCCCACGCTCCTCGGCGAAAAAGTCAGCGATTTGCTGGTCAAGAGTTTCGAGGATATTTTCGACGTAGGCTTCACCGCGCGCCTCGAAGACGAACTGGATGAAATCGAGGAAGGAAAACTCCCCTGGCGCAAATCTGTCAAGGTTTTCTGGAAACACTTCGAGGACGACCTGGAAAAAGCCGAAGGAGAGATGGAGTCGTACAAAGCCGGGATTCCCACGGATGAAGTTTGCCCGAAATGCGGGAAAGGCAAACTGCTGGAACGCATCAGCCGCCACGGCTTTTTCCTGGGCTGCGAACGCTATCCCGATTGCGATTACATCCGCGACATCGCCGAAGCCAGCGAAGAAGTGGAAGGCGCGAACACCGTAGAGTACTGCCACAATTGCGGGCGTGAAATGGTGATCAAACGCGGCCGCTTCGGGGCATTTCTGGCCTGCTCCGGTTATCCCGATTGCAAAACGACGCGCCGCCTGGCCGCCGGCACCCGCAAAGCGCGGCAGCCCGACGAGCCGCTAGATGAGAAATGCCCACAGTGCGGCGAACAGCTTTTGAAGCGCCACGGCCGCTTCGGGGAATTCATCGGCTGCTCGAAATATCCGAAATGCAAGTACACACGCCCGATCACTCTGGGAATCAAATGCCCCAAGTGCGGCGAAGGCGAATTTGTGCGCCGCGGAACCGCGAAAGGCCGGGGACGCGGCCGGATTTTCTACGGTTGCAGCCGCTATCCGGATTGTGACTTCACCACACCGTACGAACCGCTTCCGGAACCATGCCCGAAATGCGGCGCGCCATTCATCGTGTTGAAACGGAACAAGCAAGGTGTGTTCCGTTCATGCCTCAAAGAAGGGTGCGATTGGGAGATCCAGGCGCCGGAAGAATCGCCCGTACTGACCGTGGAACCGGACGCCGTGACCGTGAAAACGTAGCGACCCCAGACCGCTATGCGAACGATCCAAGCCGCTATTGCAAAATTCCTTCATTATCTGCAGTACGTTCGGAACGCCTCACCCAAGACAATCGAGAACTACAAGGTGGACCTGGAGCAGTTTCTGGCCTACGTGACGCCGCCGGGCGAAAAGCCGATGGCGCTCGACGCCGTGGATCACCTGGTGATACGGGAATTTGTGAATCATTTGTACGACCGGGGGCTGGAGAAGAGCTCTATCGCGCGAAAACTGGCAGCGTTGCGTTCATTTTTTCGTTTTTGCGTCCGCGAGCACGCGCTGAAGCGGGACCCCGCTTGCCTGGTATCCCGCCCCAAGCTGCCGAAGCGAGTGCCCAACGTTTCGACTCCGGAGGAAATGAAAAACCTGCTGGACCTTATGACTCCCGAAGCGATCGCGCAGGCGACTCGCAAGAGAAAGGCTTTCAAGCGCCCGCCGGCAAAGCGCAGCGCGGCGGCGCAGGATCGCGCGCTGCGGGATCGCGCCATTCTGGAGATTCTGTACGCATCCGGCCTGCGCGTGAGCGAACTCACTGGCCTCGACATCGCCAGCATCGACACGGCCGAACGGATGATTCACGTCTATGGCAAGCGGCGCAAAGAACGCGTGGTGCCCTATGGCAGCAAGGCCCACGAGGCGCTGGAGCAGTACTGGCCGGCGCGGCAAAGAATTATGGAGCGTGCAAAGTCGGACGCGCGGGTCAAAGCCGTGTTTCTGAACAGGAGCGGTGGCCGCCTGACCAAGCGCATGGTTTTTGAGATCGTCAGAAAGTACGCGCGGTTGCTCACGCACAATTTGGATTTGCATCCCCATTCTTTGCGGCATGCTTTTGCCACGCATCTCCTTGCCGATGGCGCTGACCTGCGGGCCATTCAGGAGCTTCTGGGGCACGCTTCGCTTTCCACGACGCAACGCTACACGCACGCCACAATCGAGCAGCTGATGACGGTGTACGACAAGTCCCATCCTCACGCCTGAATCTCCGCCTGATCTCCCGCACGCTCTTGTTTGCGGGTCTCAAAGTTTGACCATCGTGGAAAGAGTCAGCTAGCATCGAATCCGCTCGTTGCATCCGCATTTTCTTTCTGGTTGAAAGCTCGCTATGGCCAAGCACGTCATCGTCGGCACAGCTGGACACATCGACCACGGCAAGTCCGCGCTGGTGGAAGCGCTCACGGGCACGCATCCGGACCGCCTGGAAGAAGAGAAGCGCCGCGGAATCACCATTGATCTGGGCTACGCGTTCCTCGGTCTGGGGGATGCGCAGCTGGGTTTCGTGGATGTGCCGGGGCACGAGAAGTTTGTTCGCAACATGCTCGCTGGAGCGGGCGGAATCGACGTAGTGCTGCTGGTGGTAGCCGCGGATGAATCCATCAAGCCGCAAACGCGCGAGCATTTTGAGATTTGCCGCCTGCTGGGAGTCGAGCGCGGCCTGGTCGTCATCACGAAAACCGATTTGGTCGATGCCGAGGCGCTGGGGCTCGTCAAGCTTGAGGTGGAAGAATTCGTGCAGGCGTCGTTTCTCGAGGGCGCGCCCATTGTTGCCGTGAGCGCTCGCACTGGCGCGGGGCTTGACGAACTGAAGCGCGAGCTGCTGCGCGTCGCGCAGGCTGCGCCGCAAAGGGATGCTTCCCACTATGCGCGGCTGCCCGTCGACCGCGCGTTTGTGATGCCTGGATTCGGAACCGTGGCGACCGGCACGCTGATTTCCGGCACGCTGACGGCGGAACAACCTGTTGAACTATTCCCCGTGGGCAAACGCTCGCGCGTGCGCGGGCTGCATTCGGGCGGGCGCGCCGTTGCGCAAGCGAGCGCGGGCCAGCGCACCGCCGTCAATCTTGCGGACATCGATCTCGCCGAAATTGAACGCGGAATGGTGCTGGCCACGGCAGGCGTGTTTCGTTCCACCAGCCGCCTAGACGCGCGAATATCGCTCTTGCCCTCCGCGCGGCCGCCAAAGGCGCGCTCGCGCGTCCATTTCCATTGCGGCGCAGCGGAAAGAATTGCAGAGGTGGCCTTGCTGGATAAGGACCAGCTCGCGCCGGGCACCACGGCGCTGGCACAGGTCCGCCTCGACGCGCCTACACTTGTGCTGCCGGGCGACCGCTTCATCATCCGGCAATTTTCCCCCGTTGTGACTATCGGCGGAGGGATCGTTCTGGATGCCCTCGCGAAGCGCCACAAGCATCGCGACACTGCTGTGATTCAATTCTTGGCCACACTGGAAAACGGAAGCTCCGACGAAGTCCTCCGCGCCATGATTGCGGCAGATGCGCACGGCGTCGACATGGCCCAACTCATTTCGCGCACCGGATGGCTCGAAAGCAAATTGCGTGGGGCCGCACAAAAGCTCGCGGAAGCCAAGAAAATCCAGGTGGTCTCCGAGCAGCCGTGGGTTGCCATTTCATCCGAGGCCATGGAGGCATTCCTGCTCGCGATGGAGCGCGAGGTAAACGACTTCCACGCGGCCAACCCTCTCGCGCCGGGCATTGCCAAGCAGGAGTTGCGCGGGCGTATCGCGCCGCGCCTTCGCACGGAAGTATTTCGTGCCGCCCTGGAAGAACTTGTCCGCCGGGGGAAAATCGCGGTCATGGGCGACACGGTGCAGCGCGCCAAGCGGGAGATTGCCCTCTCCGAGCAGGAATCGAAAGCGAAGGAACAGATCGCGCGGGAGTTCGAGCGAGCAGGGCTCGCTGCGCCGGCGGTGAGTGAAGTGCTGAGCCGCGTCGCTGTCGACGCAACGCGCGGGCAAAAGCTGCTGCAAATGCTCATCCGGGAAAAAACGCTGGTGAAGGTTACAGAGGAGATGGTGTTTCACAGAGCGGCGCTAGTAGAACTTTCGACCCTTCTCGCCGGATACAAGCGCGCCCATGGTGAACGCCTGCCGATCGCGGCCTTCAAGGAACTCGCTGGCGTAACCCGCAAACACGCTATACCGCTGCTGGAATATATGGACCGCATACGGTTAACTCGGCGCTCGGGTGACGAGCGTGTTATACTGTGAGCACGGTCGGTTCTGGTTGGACGCCACGCTGCGTGACGGCTTGCCAGTGAGGCCCGGCAAGGAGGCTTTATGGAACTGAGCCCAATGCATCTGCTGCTGATCCTGATTATCGTGGTCGTATTGTTTGGCGGCCGCAGAATCCCTGAACTGATGCGTGGCCTGGGTCAGGGCATCAAGGAGTTCAAGCAAGGAATGCGCGACGAGCCGAGTTCCGCACCTCCTCCGTCGACTACCACCCCAGCTCCCCCGGCTGAGCCCAAGAAGTAGCAGAAGCCACAATTCGGGATTGTAGCGATCGCGGCAGCTTCAGGGTTGCCGTTTTTTTTCGAACCAAGCACAACTTCGACTAGTACAATTTGAGTTCGCGCAGAATCGCGTACAGGCGCGCGAGAGGAAGGCCGATTACGTTGAAGTAGCAGCCCTCCACGCGCGGAATGAATTTCCCTGCCCGCCCCTGGATGGCGTACGCGCCGGCTTTGTCAAACGGCTCTTCGGTTCGAATGTATTCGTCGATTTCGCTCTCCGAGAGCCCTCCAAACTCCACTCGCGTTTTTTCCACCACCACAATCGTCCGCTCTGACTGTCTGACCAAAACAGCCAGCCCCGTGAAAACGTCGTGCCATCTGCCGCTTAAGCGGCGGAGCATTCTTCGCGCATCGTCGGCGGATCTGGGCTTGCCCAGGACATCTCCGTCGATAGCCACAACCGTGTCCGCCGCCACGATAGCGCTGAAATCCTTCTGACGCTTCGCGCGCAACCTGCTCATCGCCGTCCGTACTTTCAATTCGGCAACGCGCCAAACGTAGACCGGTGGAGCTTCTCGAGGCGAGCGCGATTCGTCGATCTCTGATAGAAAAACCTCGAAATCGATGCCGGCATTGCGCAGAATCTCCGCCCGCCGCGGAGAAGTGGAGGCAAGGACCAGTTTCATTTATCCGCACACCCCATCGCAGCAAACCGCTTGCTCCATGAAGCGGGCTGCCTCGGCGAACGTAGGTATTTTTCTTGGCCAGTCAACTTTAACCATATGTTTCACGGGAACCGTTTGCCCAGGGAATTTACTACGCCGAATGATGCGAGTGGTTCAGATGACGACAGACTCTTGATATTCGCCGAACGCGCCACGCAGCGTATCGGAAATTTCGCCGACTGTGGCGTAGGACTCAACCGCCTGAAGAATGGCGGGCATTAGGTTTTCAGTCGACCGTGCGCGCCGACCGACTTCATCGAGCGCGGCTTTTGTCTTCGTGCCATCCCGCCGAGCGCGCAGCGCCTTCAACCGCGCGACTTGCGACCGCTCCACTTCCGGATCGATTCGGAGCGTCGGAATCTGGCGCGCTTCATCTTCCGTGAAGCGATTCACACCAACCACGGCCACTTCTCCGCGTTCCACCGCCTGCTGGTATTCGTATGCCGCCTGCTGCACTTCTGCCTGGACAAAGCCGGCCTCGATGGCGCGCAGCATCCCACCGAGCGAGTCGATTTTTTCGATGTACGCCGAAGCGCCACGCTCGATTTCGCTGGTAAGGTACTCGATGGCATAGGAACCGCCGACGGGATCGATGGTATTCGCCACGCCTGTTTCCGCGGCGATGATTTGCTGCGTCCGCAGGGCCAGCAGAGCAGACTGCTCGGTTGGAAGGGCGAGTGCCTCGTCGAGACTGTTCGTGTGCAGCGATTGGCAGCCGCCCAGAACCGCGGCCAGAGCCTGAAGCGCCACGCGCACCAGATTGTTTTCCGGCTGCTGCGCGGTGAGCGTGGAGCCGCCGGTTTGCGCGTGGAAGCGGAGAAGCATCGACCGTTCATCCTTCGCACCGAAGCGTTCGCGCATGATCCGCGCCCACAGCCGCCGCGCCGCGCGAAACTTCGCCACTTCGTCGAGCAATCCATTGTGGGAATTGAAGAAAAATGAAAGTTGCGGCGCGATGTCGTCAGCCTTCAGGCCAGCTCCGAGCGCGGCGTCAACGTATGCGATCGCGTTGCCAAGCGTGAACGCGACTTCCTGGACTGCCGTCGAACCGGCTTCGCGAATGTGATAGCCGGAAATGGAGATCGCATTCCAGTTGGGGATTTCCGCATGGCACCACGCGAAAATATCGGTGACGATGCGCATCGCCGGACGGATCGGATAGATGTAGGTTCCTCGCGCGATGTATTCCTTCAGGATGTCGTTCTGCACCGTCCCGGAGAGCCGCCGCAGATTCGCCTTCTGTTTCTTCGCGACGGCGACGTACAAAGCCAACAGAATCGCCGCGGTGGAATTGATGGTCATTGAAGTGGAAACACGATCCAATGGGATGCCGTCGAAAAGCGTTTCCATGTCTTCCAGCGAATCGATGGCTACACCGACTTTGCCCACCTCGCCGAAAGCGAGGTCGTGGTCCGAATCCATGCCAATTTGCGTGGGAAGGTCGAACGCTACGGAGAGCCCGGTTTGTCCCTGCGAGAGCAGGTACCGATAGCGCTGGTTCGATTCCACGGCGGTACCGAAGCCGGCGTACTGCCGCATGGTCCACAGCCGGCCGCGATACATGGTGGGATAAATGCCGCGCGTGAAGGGAAACTTTCCGGGAAAGCCGATGTCTCGCTCCGTGTCTACTCCGCGAAGGTTTTCAGGGACGACAACGATGTCGACGGGCAGAGCTCCAGGCGGCATCTTTCTGTCGGGTTTCCCTTTGATTTTTGCGGCGTCCTTCGTCATCGACTGTCAGCGAGGCTCATTTCTTTATCGCACCGGTTCATCAGCGGACACGGCGCGCACTGCGAAACGACGAAATGGAAAAAAACGCCATCATGGCCGCGTAAGCCGCCGCGAACGCCGCCATCCATTCACCGTCAGGCTGATGAATTTGCTTCCAGCAGGCCGCGCCAGCATAGACTGCAAATAGCGCGAAGAGCGTGCCCGCCGCTTCGTGAAAAAGCTGCCGGGCCAGCTTCCAGAAAGCGCGCAACATCGTCGCGCCCGCGCGCCACCCCGCCTCAAGCCAGTTCGGCCCGAATGTCGAACTCATGCGCTCATTCTATTACATCCGGGGAAGGGTTGCCGGGTCCTGCACCAAGACTTGTATCTTGTCCGGCAGCGCCTTAAAATCAGGATAGGATTAGGAGGGCAAACAGTGCGTCTCGATGACCATCTCAAGGCTTTGCTTCGCGAATTGGGACACGCAATTAACGACTCCGTCGCAGACTCGGAGAAGATCGCGGAAGCAATCGGCAATGTGCGCGCGGCCGGCTACGACATCGTGCTTAAACTCGATGCCACCATTGGCCTGGCGCAGCGGCCCTCGCAGGACGAGAAGATGACGACGCACGATCGACGGTTTTTGGAGGCTTTGCACATTCGCGTGGATGAAGAAGTGCTGGATGAACAGGCGGCTGACGCCAAGGTGGAGATCACGCAGCAGGACATCAAGTTTCTCAAGTCGCTGAAGATTTCACTCGACGATGAAATCTAAACGCGCTGCACTCGCTGCATTCTTGATGCTGGCCGGAGCGCTCGCTCCGGGCCTCGCGCATGCCCAGGAAACCCCCGGCAGTACCATCACCGTACAACCGAAAACCGTAAAACCTGCCAAGATCAAAATCGACACCTTCAAGGGCGAAGTGGTGCGCATGAATACCGTGTCCATCGTCGTCCGCGATCCCAAGAATTCCTACGTCGTGCGCACCTTCACTTTTTCGCCCGACCTCACAAAGAAACTCCAAGGTTTGATCGGACGCGGCGGATACCAGCCTGGCGATTCCGTGACGATCCGCTTCGCGCACGGCGGCTCGGAGGCTCGAGAGATAAAGGGCAAGCCCTCCAAACCTTATTGATGCGGGTCGCGGTAGCTCTTTGTCGGAAGGTTTTCCATGATTCGCCCCGCCGCAGTCGCCGGACGTTTTTATCCTGCTGATCCTCTTCGGCTAGAAAATCAGATTGATGAATTCACCCTTTCTGCGCCACCGAAAACTTCGGCGCTCGGATGCATCGTTCCGCACGCGGGATACGTGTATTCAGGACGCGTGGCTGGAGCCGTGTATGCTTCCTTAAATTTGCCTTCGCGATTTATTCTCTTGGGCCCGCGCCATTACCCGCAGGGTGAGCGTTTGGCGATGCTTTCCGAAGGAACGTGGGAGACTCCCCTAGGCGAAGCTCGCATGGACAGCGCGCTGGCCGCGGAGTTGAAAAACGCGTTTCCGCTGCTTCGCGAAGACGCTGTGGCTCACGCGCCCGAGCATTCGCTTGAAGTGCAGTTGCCGTTTTTGCTGCGGCTGGCCGGGAATTTTACGTTTGCGCCGGTGCTCATCGGCACCGACCGTTTTGATGTGCTCGAGATGCTGGGGCATGCCGTGGCAAGTGTCGTTCGTGCGCATGAAGATGCGGTGATGATCGTGGCCAGCTCGGACATGAATCACCGCGAGAGCGATGCCACCACACGCGTAAAGGACCGAAAGGCGATCGATGCCATTCTGGCGCTCGACGCGCGCCGGCTTTACGACACCGTGCGCCGAGAGAATATTTCGATGTGCGGATATGGCCCGGCGGTAGCCATGCTCACGGCAGCCTGCGACCTGGGCGCAACGAAGGCTAACCTGATCCGCTACGCCACTTCGGCCGAAGTCAACGGCGACTACAATGATGTTGTGGGCTATGCCGGGATCATTGTGCAGCAGTGCTGAGGAACAAGCGTCCGCAGAGGAAATCCCTGGAAAGCATTGGTCTCTGCCGCTTTTGAATTCGACTTCTTGCTAGTGCGGCCTCCCTCCGCTAGCAGTGCTCGCGTGGGCCGCCGAGCTGGATGATCCGGAAGGCGCTCGTGCTGCTGCCGCGGAATAGTTAGACGTGCCGCCCATGGAGCCTTGCGGAGAATACCCGCGGATTGAATCGCTGTAGCTGGCCTGCGACATCGGGCTTGGCCGATGAGAAGGCATCGGCGCCGCCGACATCGCATTCACCGCCCGAAAGGACTCTCGCGGCGGCGCTGAAGGCATAGCTGGATTCAGCTTCATCGCCGAAACACGTGCGCCGGCGAAAGCCAGCGAACGCTGCAAATGAGCCAGATCGGGCGCCGTCGGCACGAGCATTCTCGGTGCCGTTCGCGGATTGCCAGCCAATGCGAGCATGGCCATCCCGGAGGCTTTTCCATCCTCCAGCGGCTCTGAGGAGCGAATCGGCATCTTTTGCCCGTCGGCCTCGGCGTATGCGAACAGGCTAACGCGGTCGCTATGGCCAAGCCGGCTTGTTGTCAACATCAGGCGTGATGGAGGCTTTCTGGTCGGCCGAATGGCCAATCGTGCGAAGCGCGAATTTCCAAAGGCTCCGTAACCGCCGCCGAATCCCGAACACCCGCTCATGATTTGCTCAAACATCAGCGGCGAACCACCCGAGAAAGCCGCCGGCCACCATCCCACTTGGTTTCCGGCTGAATACCAATCGACCGGCGCCGGATCCCAGGAAGCAAAGTCCGATGGAAACCATGCCCAGCCGCCGGAGGGTAGGTAGTTCCAACTTCCGAAGTGATAGGGCGTCCAACCCCACGGCTCGGCGCTGACCCACGTCCAGCCAAATTGGGGATAGAAGTCCCATGCGCCGTTCATAAACGGCATCCAGCAGTTCCCCACGCCATAGGGCTGCCAGCCGTAGCCGTAGCCCGCAAAATAGTTCCACGCGCCATAGGCGGACATATCCGCCAAGCCGTAACTGAACGGCGCATCGACGTAGGAGGCAGACTGCGCTGTTTCCGCCTGTGTAGAGCGCGCGCGCCCGACGGTCCAGCGGTCCCACTCATCCGGCTTGGGATTGGCGCTGAGCGCAACGTTGGTGAGCTTCGCTTGGTAAGCCAGAGTCTTTCCCTTCGGCACGACTTTCGTTCCGGCCGCGGAAGTAACGTCTACCGCGCCTCCTATCACGCTGACGGAGGCGCCATCGTGGAAACAGTCCACGCGGAAAAATGCGTTCTTGGGCACGGCCATCGTTTCGCCGGAAGTCGAGAGCGTGAACGTATCACCGCGGCGCATCGACGTCAGAATGCTCATCGTGCCTTGGGCGAGAGTGAGCTTGGTAATGCGTCCGCCGTCGGCGAGCGCAAGCTCGGTGAACTGTACGAGGGTATCGCGAGAGATCCACGCGGTCGTGCCGTCTTCGAACTCAATCTCCGCGTAGCCGTTGTTCGTGCCGATGGCGACGCCCTGCGTCACGGGCATGTTCTGCGCGGCAGCTTCCCACGCGGGATGGCCAGGGCGCGACAGTTGGACGTCTCCACTGACCAAACTCACACGCACGATGCGCGCATAGCTCAAATCCGAGGCTCGTGCTGGTCGCGACACACTGGTGAGCGCCAGAGCAACACAGATGAGAAGGAGAAGGAAAAGACCAAAACCGGAACAACGCCGCATCGTACACCTCCCGGGGCGGTTAGCAGGGAGGGTGATCGCCCCGCGCCGAACTATTACGGCGATTGCACTTTAGCTTTGTGTATGGTGGCGCTTCGCCCGACCGCCGTCAAGCGGAATCGGGAAACGACGAGCTGCGTTACGGGGATTCAGGCAGGAACGGTTAGGGGTTGATTCGGCACAGACGGCCCCACCATCGAAAGCAGCAAACTCCGCAAACGAGAGCGGTCTTCCAATTCCATTCCAACCGTCTCGACTCCGGCCTGGTTGGACTTCGCGAACCGCACGAGCACATTCAAACGAATCGGTCGCATCCCGGTCGAGATGCGCAGGCTGGCAGGCGTGCCAACAGAAAGCTGGACGTCCCCGCTGAGCAGTCCCCCCTCCAAGCTAAGAACCTGCACGGCCGGTTGATACTTCCCACGCTGTGACTGGATTAGAGCAGGCATCGGACGCGTCATTCGTATTCGTTCATACCGGCGATAGCGCACGAAGTCACGGTCACGTTTTGCGTCCAGCGGCGCCAGATTCAATAGCCGCGCGTCCAAGCCGGAGCCAGCGAGAAGTGACGGCGCGCGTTCCGGATCGAGCTTCACAAGCGCCTGAGCGGCCGCCAATCGCATTTCGTGCGGATAAGCCCAGCGCCAGGTTCCCTTGGCTTCGACAAAGCGCAATAGATCTCCCTCCATTTGGGGAACGCGAAGGCGACCGAGCGCTTCGATGGCCTTCACGCGGACGAAATCGGAAGTGTTGGGCAGCGAGGCGCCCTGCGCAATCCGCAATATATCCGGTGCGACGGTGACGTCGCCGCACATTCCAACCTCATCGAGCGCCATGGGCACAATCATGGGATCGAGGCTGTCCATCATGCGCATGAGCGTTCGCCCGCGCTCAGCCCCTCCGGCGATGGAAAGCTGGCGCAACGCTTCGTCGTGCGCGGCTCGTTCACCTGAACGTATGCGCTGGGGCAACAACTCCTCGACAACAACCGGTTCGACGCGGCTCAGCAATCCTACGACGCGGACGGCGCTTCCTACCGGTGCAAGCTCCAGTGTCTGCCGGAGGTGCGCTTTGACCGGTTCGCCAATCGCGCGAGCCATCGCCACCACGGTTTCCCGTTCCGAGGCGCGCGTGACCCGCATCAAGCGACCGGCGAGCTGACTGGTCACGGCTTCCGGGGCCCGGCGAAGCACGTCGACAAGCTCCGGCCGCGGCACTGAATCCTTCAGGCCCTCTTCAATAAATTCAGGAATGCGATTGTTGATGCCGATGCGTGGCCCCAAGTTCCTTGTCCAACTGGGACGGGACTTCTCGAGAGCCGCCAAAGTGTCAAGGGAACGGCGCACGGCGGGGAATTCGCGCTGCTCGGCGGCCTTCTGGCTGAATTTGACAAAGGCGGCGCTGAGCAAACTCTGCAGTTCGGCGTCGCGTTCGCGCGAAAGTTGCTCACCAACTGTGCGCACAGCTTCATCCAAAGGCGCGCCTCCCACGCCTGTATAAATATCCGCTATCTGCATCACGCCGTTGACCGCTTCTCTCCGTGCTTCCGGATCTACGTGACAAACGCAGCGTGTGTACTGCATGAGAATTTTTTCCGCCGAGACTGTGTCTCCGCGCCGTTGCTGCGCTCGGACATGCTGTTGAATATTCCTGGAAGGAACGCGCCAGCACTCCGGCGAAAGCAAAACTTTCTGCTTGCGGTCCTCGGAAACGGAGGCCCAGAATTGCCGATAGAGGACATCGGTCAAAGAATCCGTGGCGATGCCTTGGTCGGCGAGAGACGCCTTGGTTCCCGCCTCGATTTCCTTGCTTAACTTATCGAGCAATGGACGGACGTCGCCGGCATTGATGGCGCCGCTTTCAAAACGCTCTGTCGCGCAGCGAATCGCGATATCCGTCGACAGACGGAGCCACGCTGGGTCGTCCAGCCGGTTCGGGCGAAGCTTGGTGTTCATTTCCGCAAAAGTTTCGCGGAATACGGACTTCGCGTTTGCGGGAAGGGCATCGAATCGCTCCTTCCACCCCGTTCCATCGCCGAGATCCTCACGGGAGGCGGTTCCTGTCATGGTCACCAACTGCATCAGGTCGTGTATTTCGTCTTCTGCGAGCAAACGATCTGCAGGATCCTGCCCGGCCCAGTGCGCTGTGCCCAGAAGCTCTTCGCCGAATTCAAAGGACTTGAAGCGGCGGACGCGCCGCGAACCTTCCTCGGCACCGATCATCTCCGCCAGCTTTGCGGGATCGCGGAGCCAATTCTGCGCGTCACTCGCGCCGCCGGCTGGCATGAAGCGAAGCTCGTTAATGCGAATTCCGGACTGCGAGTACTCGCCCAGCGAATTTTTCAGGAACGTGCGCAGCTTGGAGGGCCTCACGGCCGCTCCGGCGAAGGCCTTCACAAAATCCACGAATAACTCTTCAGACACGCCCGGAGTGAACAACACGCTGGCGATTCCTGCCTTCTGGAAAATCTGCGCCAGGCTGTTCTCCGCGGCTGTAGATTCAAGAACGGTCCCGTCCAGCACGAGCTTGCTACCGGAGGCACCAATCATCAGACCAGCCGGGCCGGCTGCGTCAATGGCGGTTTTCAGGTCTTTCCAGGTATCGCCGAATTGGCTCGCGGAACGCGCATGGTGCAAACCGTACAGGCGGGCGAACTTCAACAGTGCGTTGAGGCTATGCACAAAACTTCGCGAAGCGGAGACCATAGTCTCGCTGGTGCTGGGCATGCAGGAGACCTCGAAAGCTCTGCTTATTATCCTGCGCTTCCCCTCAGAGAGGCGGAAATGGTACTAAGGTACCAGCGTGCGCATTACGTCAACCGATGAGTCGAGGTGTCGCACACTAGTTAACTATCAGATTATAATGCTGTTAGCGAAAGTTATGCGGCCAAGCGCACCTGAATTTCCAGGCCTTGGAGGGCTGGACGTACTCGCCGGAGGATCTCGCTGGCCCAAAGACACCCGCTGAGTACTACTACCGAGCCGTCTTCGAAATTGCATACCGCACAGAAAGAATAGGCTGGATAGGCGGAATGGTAGGCGTCGACTCCCTGGCGAGCCAGCTCGTTTTCAAGGGCCGCGTCGGGAGTGTTGAGCCGGCTACCCGCGCGCATGCCGAAAGTCTCCCCCTCAAACCTCTTGAACAAGTCGAAGAGAACATCTGCTTGCAGCGCAGCGATAACGATCGACCGCTTCGAGGCCTCGCGATATTCGAGATTCCGCGTCTGGCAGAATTCGCGTACGCGATCCAGATGGCTGAAGAAATCGAGCACCCACAGCTCTTGCGCCGCAATAGCAGGGAGAGCCATGCTCCACGCCCGTGCGGCGCCTTCCCCGCGTACCGGTTCCCGGTCCGCTCCTTCCGTCAGATCGAGCCCGACGGCGCGGACGTCTGCTCCCAAATCCAGCGGTTCCACTTCCAAGGTAATCATTCGGCCTCAGCCTGTTGCGGAAAGCGTTCGCGAAATTCCGGGGATTGCTTGCGGATTTCCAGCCAGTCGAAGAACGCATCCGGTTGTTCCAGCCAGACGGAGAACCATCGGGCGACTTCTTCTTTTTCCTTTCGTTTTGCGGGGTCCACTTTGTGGTTACGGGCGATCATTTCCGCGCGCCTGCGCCCGAGGCGGGCAATTTCGAGCACGCGCGCTTCTCCTCCGCGTTCGCCTTCGGTTTCAAACTTCCGGAAAAGCTCATCCAGCCGCACCAAACACACTTCTGCTTCTTCCAACGTTGCGAAATGCAGCAAGTCCTGAAATTCTTCCTCGTACTGCCCTTGCGCATCCACGTGCACGGATACGACCACACGCATTTTTGCTTCGATCAACACATCCGCGATGTAATCAGTGGAGGTCTTTCCGGCCTCGCCCCATTCGGCGATCAGCTTGCGACGAATTTGCTCAAGTTCCGCGGGCGTATAAACCGGCTTTTTCAATTCGCGCGCCGCCGACAAAATCATTTCCTTCTTCGCTGGCGATTTTTCGCTGGTCATTGCTGGCTGCTCACCTTCTTTTTCCGCCTAGCGTGGGCCGCAGACTGTTTTCCAGCGGAGTGTTTCCGTGTGGTCACGCGCCGACGTGCGTGGACTGGTGGCGGTGGTTCCGCAGGCAATCCGGCGAGGATGCGCTTATATTTCTGCACATTTCGATTGTGTTCTTCAAGCGTGCGGGCGAAAAAATGCCCGCCTGAACCATTCGCCACAAAGTACAGATAGTGCGTTTGGGCTGGGTCCAACGCCGCGCGCAACGACGCATCGCCCGGATTTGCGATCGGCCCAGGCGGAAGACCGCGATGGAGGTACGTGTTATAGGGCGACACCACGTGTAGATCCTCAGCGGTTACTTTTGGCGTAGGTTTCCCAACCAAGTCGAGCCCATATTGCACCGTGGGATCACACTGCAGCGGCACATGGATTTTCAGGCGATTGTAGAACACGCTGGCGACGATGGGCCGTTCCTGCGGCTGAGGCGTTTCTCGTTCCACTAACGAAGCCAGCGTAACTACTTGAACCGGCGTGAGAGGAGGGATCACGCGTGAGCGCGGCGTTGGTGCGGGGTCCGGGCCGGCTCCTTCGGCTGGCGGATTCTGCTGCGCAGTTGTTTCGATTTTGTTCCACTCCTCGCGAAATTCGCGCACCATCGTCGCAGCCATTTCTTGCGGCGAGACGTTGCGCGAAAACTGATAGGTCGATGGGAACAAGAATCCTTCGAGGTCCTTGGCCTGCGGAGCGATATCACGAACCAGGGAAGGATCGCTTGCCACACGGAGGAATTCGGCCTTAGTGCAAAGCTTCTGGCGCTCGAGTTCCGCGGCAATGTCAAACATCGTCCAGCCTTCCGGCACCACAACCACATGCACAAAGATATGCCCACCGACAATTTGGGCGAATACTTGCCGCGGAGTCACCGGCTGGTTGAACATATACTCGCCAGCCTGCAGCACCCAGCGATGGTGGCGGTCACTCAGGAAAAGAAACGCTAGACGGCTGTGAATCACGCCGTTCCGCTGAAGGAGAGTGGCAATGCTCCAACGCGACGTTCCGCGCGGGATTTCCACGAAGACCTGCGGCGCCGAAAATCCACGATATGGCCGCGCGAGCTCTCGCTTGAGCCATAGAGCTGCTGCGCCACTGGCAACAATCAAAATTACAACCATGATGGCTACTTTTCGCATCGTGCATGGACCGGGCGCTGCGATTTCTTGCGGCTGTGCTGCTCATCCAGATATTCGCGCAACAAGACGGCAGCGGCCAGCGCGTCTATGTCTGGATTTTTCCCCAATCCCAGCTCCGCAGCCATTTGCTGAGCTTCCCAGCTCGTCAGCCGTTCGTCCCTGAGCTCGACGGGCAGTCGCAATTCGTCGCGAAGGCGCGCCGTGAATCGCGCAGCTTCCTCCGCCATTTCGCTCTGAAGACCGCTCAGATGCACGGGAGAGCCGACGAGGATTGCGCTCACACCGTTTTTCTTCGCCAAATCAGATAACCGCCGCATATCCGCACGACGATTCTTCCGCTGCATCGTCGCAAGCGGCTGCGCCGTCAAGCCCAATTCATCGGAAATGGCCAAACCAATCCTCCGCCGGCCATAATCGATGGCGAGAATTCGCACAGGTTTTGACGGCGACTTAGGAGGCGGGGTGGTGCCGGCGGCGCGTGTGGAGGAAATCATTCACTTCTATTATAGCCTGTGGTGCCATGTCGAGGACGCGGCTGCGACTCAATGTGCACGCTCCTCGGGCTGACGACCGCGCTTGCCGTCGGCCCACATTTCCCAAAGTCCCATCCGCTTCAGTTGCTTATCCATTCCGGTCTCTTGCATGAGGCGCTCGATCTGCGAGCGCGTCTGCCGAATTCCCAGCCGGTCCGGCATATCCGCGATGGCGTATGCCGTGACCGCTGCGATCGCTTCGTTTTTCTTGAGCTGCGCAAAGTCGACCTTGTCGAAGGTGTCCGAAAAAGCGTGATAGTTCGTCATGTAGTCGTCGGGGTCCTGATTGGCAATGAGCGTGGGCACGCCTTCGAGCAGGAAATCGAAATTGTCCGTGCCGATCTCCACATCGGTTGTGTTTTTTAGCGGCCCAAAGGTCGCGAGGGGTTTGAGCGCCTGAGCCACGGCGCCAGCGATATCTTTGCGCCCACCGAGCGAGTAACCGGTGACGCGGCCGTCTCCCGCATCGAAAACGATCGCTGCATCCATTTTGTCGAGCTCCGCACGATGCGCCAGGGCATACGCCCAAGAGCCAAGCATGCCCTGCTCCTCTCCTGTAAACAACGCAAAGCGGATGGAGCGCCTGGGAATCGAGCCCGATGCGCGAATCGCACGCGCCGCGTCGATAACCATGGCCGCATTGCATCCGTTGTCGAGCGCGCCGGTTCCCAATTCCCAAGAGTCCAGATGCGCCGCCAAAATCACAAATTCTTCGGGCTTCTCGCTCCCGCGGATCTCCGCGACCACATTTTCCGAACCGGTCTGCCCGCTGATTTTGTTCGGCATGTCCAGAGTGACTTTCACCGCTTGCCCGGCGGCGATAAATCGCGCTATCCGTAGCGCGTCTTCGCGCGCCACGATTGCCTGCGGTAAGCGGTCGATGGTCCCGTCGTGCGAAAAAATGTGCCGGTAAAGAAGCAGATAGGGGCGCGTGGACATCCACAGAATCGCCGCCGCACCTGCATCAATCGCTCGCTGCTCCACGGAGGGCTCATAAAGATATTCGTTGAACAAATCGTCCCAGGTCTTCAATAGATCCGTGTGGGCCAGCAAAATGGCACCCTTCACGGAATCGCCCGCGCGCTTGAAATCCGCTTCCTGGCCTGTGCCAATATCCACCACATTTGCGGTGAGGTCACCTTCGGGCGTCGCGGGCGACCATCCCATCGATACCAAGTGCACTGGAAACGGCGCGGGCGAGAGCACGGTCAAATGTGTGCGGCCCTCGGTCCAGCCAGCTGGCAGGGTGAAATTCTCGGTAAGTACTTCGTCCACGCCCGCTTGCCGAAAGGCGTCCACCGCCCAGTCCACAGCCTTCTCGGCAGCCGGCGAGCCTGTGACGCGGCCGCCGATTTCGTCGGTCAGGACGCGAAGATTCTCTTCCAGCGGCGAAGGCCCAAGAGCATTCTTGATAATGGTTGGCGCCAAATCGGCGCAGGACTGATGGATCGAGCAGCCGTACGTTCCCTGAGGAATTTTTGGCTCGAATGGCTTCTGAACCGGAGGCAAGCCTTGCGCGCTTGCTCGCACACCAAATGCAACAAAAGCTAATAGCATTGTCGCAGAGAAAAGACCGAACTTGCGCAAGGTCATCGCCATTCGCCCCCGATCCATCCGAAGAGTCATAATTCTGATGCTTTCTCGTAGCAGTTCGGATTATAGCAATGCCAAACCGCGCTGTTCAGCTTCGCGCAGCGGCTATGCGGTCGGCGACCTTCGCCACTTGCGCCATTTCCTTCACGTCGTGAACACGAATGATGTGCGCCCCACCGAGAATGCTCGCGGCGACTGTGGCTGCCGTGCCCCAGACGCGTTGCTCGACCGGAGCGTCGCCAAGAGCTGCGCCAATAAACGCCTTGCGCGACGTTCCCACGACCATGGGATATCCGAGGCGCGCCAATTCCGGCAATCGCACCAAAATTTCGAAGTTCTGCCTGTAATTCTTGCCAAAGCCGATTCCCGGATCGAGCAAAATCTGCGAGCGCTCAATGCCGGCCTGTTTGGCGCGGCGCAGCGCCTCGCGCAAGCCTCTGGTCACGTCGCTCATCGCGTCGCGCGCAAACGGACCTTTTTGCATTGTTCGCGGCTTGCCACGGATATGCATCAAAATGATCCCCGCCCTCCGCTGGGCCACAATCTCCGCAAGATTCACGTCAAATCGCAGCGCGCTGACGTCATTTACGATTTCCGCGCCGGCTGAAATTGCTGCTTGGGCTACTTCGGCCTTCTGCGTGTCGACGGAAATCGGGATTTTCAGTTTGCCGCGCAGCATTTTCAGTACCGGCAAAATCCGGTCCAGTTCGTCCCTAGCGGACAGCGGTTCTGAGCCGGGTCGCGTCGACTCACCGCCAATATCAAGGATGTCCGCGCCTTCGCGCTCCATTGCAAGAGCACGCTCAACAGCCGCTTCTGGAGCAAGAGACTTTCCGCCATCCGAAAAACTGTCCGGCGTCACGTTGAGGACGCCCATGATCAACGTGCGTTCACCCAAAACGAGAGTGCGCGATGGCAGACGCAGTCGGAATTTCTTTCTAAGGATCATTCGGTCATTCTTGAAATACAATCGCCGAGGAAGAGGCGCGATCGCCTCATCAAAATATCATTCTTCCGCTGGTTGATAGTACGCAAGCCGGTTCACCACGCGCACGGCTCCGTGCCCCGCGACTTCCACGCGCAGCGAATGCCATCCGGGCTTGCGGCCCGTTTTGGGATAGTATCCCAGCGTGTACTGCGCGTTCAGATTCTGCACCACAGAGCGATAGGCGCCAGCAACCGTGCCGGCTTCCTTCAAAAAATAAAGCTGGCCGCCCACGCGGCGCACCAGTTCCGCGAGAAAAACCGTATACGCAGGGATGCCTAAGTCCAGCGCTGCCGGAGAAATCAGCGAATTGGCCTGATGCGTTGCGAGCCACTCCGGAGTCATAATGCGCGGGCGATTCTGTGTGGAAATGGCATACACTTCGATTCCGTCCGCGCTGAGCGCCTGGACCACATCCTGAAACGTGGCGCGGCGCTCTCCGGGCCAAGGCTTCACACCCGCTCCGTCAAGGTTAAGGCCGAGGCCGCTATCTTGTCCGTCTGTGAGCAGCACAATGGCTTTGCGCCCGGTACGTCCTGGGAAAATTTCATCGGCTACCAGGTAGAGCGAGCGATAAATATTCGAACCGATGGTATCCGCGAAAAGCGAGCGAACGTCAACGCCCGCGACAGCCTTGGCCAGAAGCCGACGGTCCGAAGAAAACGGCAACAAGAGGTACGTATGCTCGGCGAAATCTACGACAGCCACTTCGTCTGCGGGTGAGAGGCCCGCAATCAGTTGCTGCGCGGCCGCCTTCATATCCGCGGAATCCGGCAACACGCTGGGGCTAGCGTCGATTAGGAGCGCGATGCTCGCGCCTTCCGTGGACGCGTCGAAGTGCGAGATTTTCTGATCGATGCCGTCCTCAAATACGCGGAAATTATCTTCCGCAATGCTGCGTACAGCGGTGCCGTCGGACGCGAACACGTTGCAGGCAACCTCCACCAGATTCACTTGTACGCGCAGAACGGCTCGTGGATTCGCCTCCGGCGCATCGCTATCTGTGCCCTTTCTGAGGGGCCGCAGAATCAATTCGCCGGTCGTCGCGTCTCGAATCGTCTCGACGCCGGCGTCCATCTGCATCGGCCGCGGGAGCTTGCGCTTAATCTGTGGCGGAGCAGCCGTGGCGGAAATTATGCAGAGTGCCGCAAAGCATGCCGCGCAAGTTTTTCGCCAGTGGCCTTTCATGCTCTTGAGTCTATGCGTGTGAGACTGTGCGCGAAAGGGCGCAGTTCAATCGAGGTCGAAATCGCGGAGCGGTTTTTCCACCGGCTGGTCTTTGGCTTTCTTCAAGCCCTCCGCGAACTTGCGCTCGAGAACGTCGTCTTTCATCCGCTCGGCTTCAACGGAAAGTTTGAACTTCGCTTCCACTCGTTCGGCCTGTTCGCGAAGCAGACGAGCGGTATCATCGAGGTCCACGGAGGAGGGCGGCCTAGGCGGAGGTGTGTGCGAGAGCACCACGCCCAGCTCGCGGTCCACGGCCAGCTTGGCTTGGCAGCACGGGCACTCCACCTCAACCGACGCGGGACGGCTCTTTGCCATGGCAATATCTTACGACAAATACAGCCAGAGGGAGTATTCGAGATAGTCGGCGGTCTGGTGCGACGGTGTGAGCTTTGCGCAACCGCGCGCGCGCCTTCAGGCTGGCGCGGGCTTCTCGCCCTTGGCCATTCCAGGCACGGCGCGAGGTTCTGGCCGCAGGGAAAGCTGTGGCTCCTTAGACGGCACCGGCGGCGCGGCTGGCGGAGGGGGCGGCACTTTCTCTGGAAGCGGCTTGCCGTCAATCAGCAGTCTCAACTCGTTGGCGTCGAGCACTTCGCGCTCGAGCAAGCCACGAGCCACGCGTTCCAAAGCATCGCGGTGCGTCTCCAGGATGTTGCGCGCCCGCGTGTATGCGCCGGTTACGATTCCTCGGACTTCTCCGTCGATCTTGATGGCCGTGTCTTCCGAATAGTCGCGGTGCTGCGCGATCTCGCGTCCCAGGAAAATCGCCTCTTCCTTCTTGCCGAAGGTGAGCGGACCCAGCGTGCTCATGCCCCACTCGCAAACCATCTGGCGAGCGATCTCGGTGGCGCGCTCGATGTCGTTCCCCGCGCCAGTAGTGATGTGCTGCAGGAAAATCTCCTCCGCGGCGCGGCCGCCCATCAAAACAGCCAGCTGGCTGTCGAGGAACTCCCGCGTGTACGTGTGCTTGTCATCGATGGGAAGCTGCATGGTGACGCCGAGGGCCATGCCGCGCGGGATAATCGTGACTTTATGCAGCGGGTCGGCTCCTGGTGTCATGGCCGCGACCAGAGCGTGGCCGGCCTCATGGTAGGCCGTATTTTTCTTCTCATCTTCGGAGAGAATCATGGACCGACGCTCGGCGCCCATCAGGACTTTGTCCTTGGACATTTCGAAATCGTCCATGGTCACCAATTTGCGGTTTTGACGCGCCGCCCAAAGCGCCGCTTCGTTGACCAGATTCGCGAGGTCCGCGCCCGAGAAACCCGGTGTCCCGCGCGCCAAGATAGACAAATCCACGTTGTCGGCAATGGGCACCTTGCGCGTGTGCACGCGGAGAATTTCTTCACGCCCCTTCACGTCCGGACGCGGCACAACGACGCGACGGTCAAAGCGCCCTGGCCGCAACAATGCGGGATCCAGAACGTCCGGGCGATTCGTCGCGGCAATCAAGATGACGCCTTCATTCGATTCGAAGCCGTCCATCTCCACCAGCAACGCATTGAGAGTCTGCTCGCGCTCGTCGTGGCCGCCGCCCAGTCCCGCGCCGCGATGGCGCCCCACCGCGTCGATTTCATCGATGAAAATAATGCAAGGGGCATTCTTCTTGCCTTGCTCGAACAAATCGCGGACGCGGCTCGCGCCCACGCCTACGAACATTTCCACGAAGTCGGAACCGGAAATCGAGAAGAACGGTACATTCGCTTCACCCGCGATCGCCCGGGCCAGCAGAGTCTTGCCGGTTCCCGGAGGCCCGACGAGCAGCACGCCTTTGGGGATTCTTCCGCCCAGCCGCTGGAATTTTTGTGGATCTTTCAGAAAGTCGATGATCTCTTGCAACTCTTCTTTCGCTTCTTCGATTCCCGCCACATCCTTGAACGTGGCTTTCTTTTGCTGGGCCGTCAACAACCGCGCACGCGATTTTCCAAAACTGAGGGCTTTGTTCCCGCCGGCTTGCATCTGCCGCATCATGATCAGGAAAACAACCAGCAGCAGGATGAACGGTACGCCATCAATCAGAAAATTCATCCAATTGTTGTCGCTGACAGGCTTGATGTTGACGTCAACGTTCTTCGCCTCCAACTCCTTGGTCAAATCGTTTAGCGTCGCATTCGGCACGGTGACGCGGAACTTCGTGACTTTTGGTTCGCGGAATTCACCATCCACCTCCGCGCTCACCGCCGAAAGCATAATCGTGGCGTCGCTGACATTCCCTTTTTCTACCTGCGCCTGGAAATCAGTGTAGCTCGGCGTCTGCTCGCGAGCCGTTTGTCCGCCCGTGGAGGCCATTTTCCATAGCAGGACGGCAAGAAGGATCATCGCCATCCAGAACAAAATTGTTTTCACTGTTGAATTCACGGTCCTACCTCATCCGGCCCTGTGTTTCGTCTTCTTCCGCGTCTTTTTACTTTACGAGCGCCCGCGGCCCGGGCATCACTGGTACCCTCGCCAAGTGTCGCGATGTGGGGCAAGTTCCGATACAACCCGTCGCGGCCGGCCAGGCCATACCCCACCCAATACTTAGATGCATCGGCGAAGCCAACGTATCTCGCCTTCAACCCTACCTTATGGTCCTGCTCCTTGTCGAACAGCACGGCCAGATTCAACGACTGCGGCTTGTAATCCTCGATCCGCTTCCAAAGAAAATCCTGCGGCACGCCGGTATGCAGCATCGCGTCGACCAACAATACATCGCGACCTTCCAAAATCGGCGGCGTCGAGAAAAAAAGTTCCGGCCATGTCGCTCCGCCGAGTTCGACGTCCCGCAATTCCGTTCGCACGAAATGGCAAACCACCGGGCATGAAAGCTCGCGCACCAAATCGGCCGCAAACAAAAATGAGTTCTCGAGAATAGCGACCACATCCAAGGTACGACCTTTGTAATCCTTGGAGATCGCTCGTCCCAATTCAGCTATCCGCGCCGCCAACTCCTTGCGGGAATAGGCGACCCTCACGCGAGCTTCACCCGCCGTCCTCGACAATCCATAGGCCCGTACGTGTCGCCTCGCTTGCTGAAAACTCTTCCGCCACCGGCATTCGATCAGCCCACGCGACGCGGCCTGCACTGGTCAAAACCGGCCACAAAGTACGCTGCGTCGCGCTAATGCGACCCACCATCATCATCCGCGTCAATTTCCGTGAACGGTGTCGACCCTGCGGACAATACGCATCGCCGGGCTTCCAATTTCGCAGAATCAGCGGAGGACGGAGCCGTTCCGCGTCCAGAACCACTCCCTCGCCTCTAGTTTCGCGCTCCCGCATGGGCCAGTCAATCACTTTCAAACGGAAACACCGCCCAAGTTCCGGGACGGAAACAGCAGTGCTCCCCGCCGCCGGGAGGTCAATGCCGTAGGCATACGAAAGGGCCGCCTGGGAGCCTTTATCCGTTGTCCGAGGGCCACGTTGACTCGAGAAAATGAGGCGGTCGAACTCCTTGCAGACTCCCACGCCGCCGGGTAGCTCTGCGCGCCGGCCGCTTGGTTTCCCAGCGAGCTCGATTACCTGCTCCACGTGTTTTCGCGACAGCTCGCCGCCGCCCGCCGCCACATGCGCGCACAGACGCCGTACAATCCTCTGCGTTAGAGCGTGAAACGGGCTCTGTGCGTCGTTTTCTCCAGACGGCCCGTTTCCGAATGGCCAAAGAAGGTCTTTCACATTAACGGTTGCCGTTTGGTCGGTCCGTTCGACGATGTGATTGCATCGTTGCTCGATCAGTGCCGTCCAGAATTTCTCGTCATCACGCGCCAGCGCGGCCAGCTCACTTAGCTTACCGACGATCGAACGCGAGAAGTTTTCCTCCATCTCGGGCAAAAGGCGCTGCCGTACCCGCGCGCGAAGGCGGCACGTGTCTGAGTTTGTTGCGTCCTCGCGCCACTCCTGGTTCACGGAGGCCAGGTAGCTGCGCAGCTGTGCCCGGCGCACTTCCAGCAGCGGCCGAATGATGTTGCCCTTCACGGGATAAATGGAGCCCAGTCCGGTCAACCCCGTTCCACGAATCAGCCGCGCCAGCACGGTTTCCGCCTGGTCATCGGCCGTATGCGCTGTGGCTACGTGCGTCGCCCTACCGTCGGCTACAGTCTTCGCAAAAAAATCGTACCGCAACCGCCGCGCAGCATCCTCTAAGTTCCAATGATGTTGCTTTGCGACCACGGACACGTCTTCGCGGCCGGCAATAAAGGCGATCCCATGGCGGCGCGCCAGCGACGCAACGAAATTTTCGTCCGCATCCGAATCACTGGAGCGCAACTGATGATTAAAATGGACCACGCAGAGAGTCACGCCGAGATCGCTGCGCACTTCCTCAAGCAACCGCAGCAGCGCCACC
The DNA here is from genome assembly GCA_963811805.1 of uncultured Acidobacteriota bacterium. Classification (GTDB taxonomy): domain Bacteria; phylum Acidobacteriota; class Terriglobia; order Acidiferrales; family UBA7541; genus DAHUXN01. Next base: position 1,330,733 of record CAWESU010000001.1, read on the forward strand.
GAGTCAGCACCTCCTGAAACAGCAATGGCGAGGCAATCCCCCGCGTGCAGCATTTTGTGCCGCTGAATGGTGTTTCGAACAGACGCAGCAAGCGGCGAGATCATGGCTCGGGATAGACGTTTCTAGTTCCTATGGTATCAGCCGCGGAAGAGCGCGTATAGGTGAGAGCGAATTAGTGGTCCGACATCTGCTGCGCAAGAAGGGCCCGGCTGTACGCGATCCTGCGATCCAATGCGACCGCAGCGAAGTAGGTGCAGTTGACTCGCTCGCGCTCCGCCCACTTGCAAACTCCCGGAGCGAGAGAACGCGCCAGCGCACCCACCCATCCCATCATCCCATAATAAATGCGGACCACGGCCAAATCGCCTTGGTCATCGCTCTTCTGGGGGCATAAACGAACGAGCTGCACCAACTGCCCAAATTGCTCGCTTCGAACTTGCTTGCCCTCGATTCTCGCAACTTCGCGTACCTGTTCGGAAAGCTCAGACTTCTGGTACGCGGCAATCACCGAACGAGAGTATGAGACGAAGAACTGCAGCAGCGCCGCAACCGAGATTACGCAGATGAGGGCAGCGATCATGAGTGTTGATGCGCGGTCAGCTGCTGAGCCGGCACGCGTGCCACGCGCGCCGTCTCTAGTCGCGCCTCCTCTGGAATCCTTGTGAACGTGTAAGCCCACGCCAGTGGCAGGAACGTCCCGGCGATGGGAGGCACCCACTTCAAGAAATTCGCTTCGAGGCCCGGGAACAGATTACGAAGCGCGTATCCGGCCGCCTCGGAACTGAAGAAAATGCCCAGTGCCAGCACAAGCTGAATCAGCCGCGTTCTAGTTTCACGCAGCTTGATCACCGCGCCCCACAGCAAATAGGTCAGCACCACGCCGACGAAATAAAGGTTCTGGCTCATCTCTACGACGAAGCGGTTCGTCAGGTGATGGCTCGGCATTCGCCGCACAACCAAATACGAAAAAAGCGCCGTGGCGGACAGCAAAAGAATGGAGGCCCAGCGAACGTACTTTCCCACTCCCATTTGGCGAAAAACCTGCTGATAAAATCCCATGATGACGAAGAACAAGGAAATCGTAAGAAGGGCGTCGGTGTAGTAGTAGACGTAGCCGTACACCTGCGACGTCACCCCGAAATGCAGCAAGGCGACGTCTTGGCCAACGGAGACGCCAATAGCCGCCAACATATAGATATTTAAGGATAAATAGCGGATGGAGTTTTTTGATGCGCAGAGACACACAACCACGTAGGCCTCAACCGCCAGGCTGAGCACCAAAAACACGTAGTCGAACGGACCAAGCATTCAGCTTCTTCCTTGAGGCCTGGCCCAGCGCTTTTGCTTCCAGGATCCGGTTCTAACGCCGCCCGTCAGGCAGTATCGGTACCGGATTGCCGGTGCTCGCGAACAACTTCCCGTCCGGCAGTATCGGTACTGGATTGCCCGTGCTTGCGAACAACTTTACGTTGTCGGGCAGTATCGGTACTGGATTGCCGGTGCTCGCAACCAGTCTGCTACTGGTACTGAGATTGCGAAGGCCGACCGCACTTACCAGCACCAATAACACTAAAACCACCAACATCAGCCACTTGTTCATGGAATCCCCCGAGTCTTGTAATTACAACTCGGCGGATTCTATGTGGTCCTGTGTTGTCAAGGGGCAAAAGTTTAGACGATGTGTCTAAACGGTACACCCCTCCGGTTCCTGGGTTTACCAGGGCCTCGATTCAACTTTCCCGGCCACAGTAGCCGCCCAGTCCGGCGGTGTCAACGGTACCTTAGTACCGCGGGGAATGGGTCGGAGCACTGTGCCATTTTGGTTATGCGACCGCGACCGGAGAGATTTCGCTTGGCAGACACCCTTTAACGGCTAAGTTCGGCATGTTTTTTCGATGCATTCCTCTAGAGCTGAAGCGGTGTAAAATGCCGTCTCTTATGGCGCTTCCCATGTCCGCGTGGCCGGCCGACCCTATCGAGAGCGCCGCTCCTCGCGTTACTTTGCGCAATGCTTTTTCTCATCCCTACGATTCCGCAATTGCCGCGGCGCGCACCTGTTATGCCCCGCGCCTGATTCAGCCCGAAGAAATCACGGAGAAGCAGCGCGTTAATATCGGGGCGGCGACCTTTTACAGCGGGCACCACACCGTCTATCAGCATGCGCACTTTGAATTTGGACTGGAAAACGTCAGCCGGCAATTTGTGTGGTCGTTTCTCCACGCCCATCCTTTTTACAATTCCGAGCAGCAGAGCCAGCGCTACGTCCGACTGGATCGCGCGCAGGCATATATTCCGCCGGAGGACGCGAATTTTGGTCCCCCAGAACGAGCCATTTACGAACGCGCCATCGCTCACGCCTGGACGCGCTATCGCGAACTCTCGCACATCCTCGAACTGGAAGCGAATCGCATCCTGGGCAACATATGGCACATTGGACCAATGTCCCACCCGCGGCGCATCGAAAAAATCAAAGCCGCGGCGGGAAAGCGCTCCATCGAAGTTGCGCGCTACGTGCTCCCCGTGGCCGCCTTCACGACGATGGTTCACACGCTGTCCGGAATTGTGCTCCATCGCCTGTGGCGCATGCAGGGCGCCTGTGACACGCCGGCCGAGTCGCGAACGGTCATTGCGCAAATGGTGGGACGAGTGCGCGAGGTGGATTCTCAATTTTTCGATCGCTTCGAAACCGAGCCACTCGCAGATTTGCCGGAGTGGAGCAGCGCGAAGCCGGGCAGTTCCGGTGAAGCCTTCGCGGCGGAATTCGATGCGCCGCTCGCGGGGCGCACTTCGAAGCTCATCGATTATTCTGCAAATGCTCTCAGAGTGGTTGCTAGCGCGTATCGCGCGGTCCTCGGGCTCACGGAAAAAGACTGCTCCGATGCGGGAGCCATCGATCGCTTGCTAGACCCGGAGCGCAACGTGTATCGCCGCGAATGGATCAACATCGGAGTGCATGCGCCGATCATGCGCGCGTTGCAACACGCGAATTTCACCTTTGCGAAGAAGATCAGTCACACCGCCGATAGCCAGGACCAGCGCCATCGCATGATTCCCGGTTCGCGTCCGCTGCTGACTTTGGCTGACACGCACGTGCCCGACTACATCACTCCGATGCTGATCCGCGAAAACCAGCGGGCGCATGAGATTTACGAAACGGCGATGGCTGAGGCGTGGGCCGCGAAAAACGAGTTGCTCGATCGCGGCGTTTCCCCGGAGATCGCCCTGTACCTCTTGCCGAATGCCAAAGCGATTCGCCTGGTGGAATCCGGCTCGCTGCTTCACCTCCTGCACAAATGGACTATGCGCACATGCTTTAACGCGCAAGAGGAGATTTATCAGGCGTCGATGGAAGAGATCGAACAGTTGTGCGCCGTCTTCCCGCAGCTCGCGCCGTACATCGGGCCGCCGTGTTTTCTTCGCGCCGGAATTACCACGCCGATCTGCACCGAAGGCTCGCACTTCTGCGGCGTGAAGGTCTGGCAGGATTTTCCCAACATTCAGCGCCGCATATGACGCGCCGCGGCAGTCTGGCGTATTACCTGGCTGCGTGGGTATGCGGCTGTTTTTTCATGAGCGCCACAATCTGGCTCAGCAGCTTGTGGATGCCGAGCGCGCGTTCTGTTTCTAATCTCCTCTTCGTCTATTTTGTGGGCTTGATGTATGACGTCGTGCCCTCGCTTCTCTTCGCGTTCGTGCTGCGACGCGCCGCGAAAGGCATGGGCTGGATTCGCGCATGGCACTGGCTCGTCGCGGGTGCAATTCTCGCGCCAGCGTTAACGGCGCTCCTTGACGTGATGTCAGCGTGGCAGATTTTTCAAGGAACCGGCTGGCGCGATTGGATATACGAATCTCCATTAACCTCCTCCGCGATCTACACGAACCCGAATTGGATGGCAATAATTACTGCACCGGCGGGGGTGGCGACGGCGTGGGTGCTGTTTCGCATCGATCGCGCTTTTGCCGCACCTGCCAGCGATACCCGCGAGTAAGTGAACGTGTTCATGAGCGCCAGCGCAGCGTGACGGGGCCGTTCATAGGATGCGCGGCGGGGGCGCCGGTGTGTTTCGATTCGAGATGCGCGGCTTTGAGTTGGAAATACCATTTGGCGGGGCGATCGGCGTCGTCGATAAGCATCAAGTGGGGATTCGATTTCAAGCCCTCCGACTGTTTGGTCATCGTTTCGGTATCCTGCGCGATAAAACGCGGACCCAAGACACGAATGATGAATGGAACGATGGGAACAAATCGCAAGACATTCCATGCGGCGCAAAAATCGAGGCGGCACAAATCGCGGCGAATCGGGGTGACGACGGCGCGGCTTGAGAACCACAGCCTGCCGGAGCGCACCTGTTCGAAACGATAGCTGGGAAGCGCGAAATCGATGGTCGTGGTGGCGGGCGCGCGGGTGATGAGCTTCAGAATTTTGTACGGCAGGCTGTTCGAAGATGGCGTGTGCGCGCTCATGCGAAAGCCATCGGGAATCGGCTCGAACTGCTTTTGTTTTTCGTGAATGCTGCGGCGGCTGCGCCACCACCACGACTGATGCACGAAGGGGCCGTGCGCGGGATCCATCAGGCCGATTACTCCGTGATCGACGTGCACGGGCATTTCCGCAGAGAGATGCGCGATTTGGTAACGCCCGCCGAACTTCGGCAGCTCCGGCGCAGCGACGGGCGCTTGCTCGAGGCGCGGCGAATCCGGGGAAGCCATGTAAACCCAGATGTAGCCGTCGCGATCTTCGCAAGGAAATGCGCCGGCATAGATTCGATCCGGGCGCAGCTTTGAATCCGAAGTAATTGACGGAATTTCGCGGCATTGGCCACTGTGTGCTTCGAACTTCCAGCCGTGATAACTGCACTCGACCGCTTGGCCATCGAACTGGCCGTAGGAAAGCGGCATGCCGCGATGCGGGCAAACGTCGCGCAAGGCAAAGGGCCTTCCGTGCGCGTCGCGGCCAATCGCCAGCGGGATTTCGAGCAGCATGGCTTTGCTTAATTTGCGGCCGGAGAGTTGATCGGAGCGCAGCGCGGGATACCAATAATCCCACAGCATTCCCAGGTCGGCGGCGGACTCTGTGCGCGGAGCTTCGCTCATGGGCATGGGCCGTATCGTAGTATAGCCGCCGGTCAGCCAACATAAGAATTTCGACGGCACGGCCGAAGCGGTCCGACACCATCGCATTTTCCTCCGACGCGTGGACAGTGCAGGATTGTTCTGATAGATTCCGGCCACTATGAAAATCAAATTTGGCTTTTCCATGGTTAATCTTGGTTCGGCGATGCACCACTTTACTTCACCGATAAAAAAACTCGCGGCGGTGATGATTCTGCTGCTGGCGCCGGTGGCGCTGCCACAGACGAAGCGGCCGCTGACGGTGAAAGACTTCGACGGATGGCGCGACATTCAGAGCGAGACGCTGTCGGATGACGGGAAATTTCTGGCGTACGGCCTTTTTCCGGAAGACGGCGACGGCGTGGTGGTGATACGGAATTTGCAGACAGATGCGGAGTTTCGCGAGGCGGCGGGGAGCCGGCCGCTGCGCGCGCTGCGGACGCCCGAGACGGATGAGCCGGTGCCGCCACCGGCGGTGACGATTCGATTCACCGCAGACAGCCGGTTCGTCGTGTTTTCGGCGTTTCCGCCGAAGGCGGAGGTGGAGAAGGCGCAGAAGGAGAAAAAAACAGCTGACGAGATGCCCAAGAAATCGATGGTTATGGTGGATTTGGCTTCCGGAGCGGCGGTGCGCGTGGAGCAGGTGAAGAATTTCCAGGTACCCGATGACGCAGGTGACGCGGTTGCGTATTTGCGCGAAGCGGAAATGCCGAAGGCAGCGGAAGGAAAAAAGCCGGGGACCAAAGGCAAGAGCGAGTCGCAATCCGAGTCACAAGGCTCCGAAACAAGTGGCGCGAAAAAGGAATTTGGGACGGAGCTGGTGCTGCGGAATTTGCAGACGCGCAAGGAGCGGACGTTTGCGGACGTGCTGGCGTACACGCTCTCGAAGGATGGCGCGACGCTGGTGTATGCGGTGGCCGCGAAGAACGAGGCGGCGGACGGACTGTTTGCGGTGAACGTGGCGGGGGATTCGGGGGCGCAGGCGCTGCTGACGAGGCCTGGAAAATACGTGCAGCTTTCATGGGATGAGCCGCAGAAGCAACTGGCGTTCTTAAGCGACCGCGACGACGCGAAGGCGAAGCAGCCGAAGTTGGCGCTTTATTTGTGGGAGCGAGGCCGCATGGCGGCGGAGGAAGCGGTTTCCGTGACGTCGCCGGGATTCCGCGAAGGATTCGTGATCAGCGAGAAGGGCGCGATTTCGTTCAGCCACGACGGCGGGAGGATTTTCTTCGGGTGCGCGCCGCCGCGGGCCGAACACAATTCGGCCGACGACGTGCCAGCGGATGAGAAGGTGAATGCAGATCTGTGGAGCTGGAAGGACGAGCACATCCAGCCGATGCAGAGAATTCGCGCGGAGCAAGAGCGGAACCGGACGTACCGCGCGGTGTACCACGTGGCCGAGAAAAAAATGGTGCAGCTTGGCGACGAGACGATGCGCGAGGTGACGCCGAGCGAAGACGGATTGTGGGCCATTGGAGCGGACGATCGCGCGTACGGGCCGGTGATGGATTACGACGCGACGTACAGCGATTACTACCTGGTGGACACGCGGACGGGCGAGCGGCGGCTGATTTTGAAGAAGCAACTCGAGGACTTCGGGCAAGGCGGGGCGGCGCTGCGTTGGGCGCCGGATGGGGAACACATTTTGTATTTTGCGGACAAGGACTGGATGACGATTTCCGTGCCGGACGGCGCGATCACTAGTCTGACGCACGGGCGCGGCGTGAATTTCTGGCGCGAAGATGTGGACTATCCGGCGGCCGCGCCTCCATATGGAGCGGCGGGTTGGACGAAAGACGGCAAATACGTGCTGCTGTACGACAAGTTCGACATTTGGCGGATGACCCCGGACGGGAGCGAGGCGGTGAACCTGACGCGCGGAGTTGGACGCAGCTCGCATATCGAGTTCCGGCATGTCTACTTCGGCGGAAACGCGAAAGATCCGGAAGCACGATGGATCGACGCGACGAAACCGCTGTTACTAAAGGCGACGGACACGGAGACGTTCGACAGCGGGTTCTATCGCATGCGCGCGGACGGGACGCCGGATGCAACCGATGCGCCGCAGAAGCTGATTTTTGACGCGAAGGCTTATACCGAACCGGTGAAAGCGAAGAACGCGGACGTAGCGATCGTGGCAGCTTCGACGTTCGACGAGTTTCCGGACTTGCAGGTCACGGATTCGAATTTCGCTTCGCTGAAGAAGGTGACGGACGCGAATCCGCAGCAGGCGCAGATGCTCTGGGGTTCGGCGGAGCTAATTCACTACCTGAACGCGGACGGCGTGCCGCTGGAGGGCATTTTGTACAAGCCGGCGAATTTCGACCCGCAGAAAAAGTATCCGATGATTATTTATATTTACGAAAAGCTCTCGAATAACCTCCACGAGTATTATGCGCCGCAGCCGCGGCATACGATTATCCCAAGCTATTACGCGAGCAATGGCTACCTGATTCTCGAGCCTGACATTGTGTACACGATCGGCGAGCCGGGGCAGAGCGCGCTGAAATGCGTGCTGCCAGCTATCGATTCGATCGTGGCGCGCGGATTTGTGGACGAAAAGGCGATCGGGATCGAGGGACACAGCTGGGGCGGGTACCAAATCTCGTACATGATTACGCAGACGAATCGGTTTCGCGCAGCGGAAGCGGGTGCGCCGGTGGTGGACATGTTCAGCTCGTACGATGGAATCCGCTGGGGCAGCGGAATGCCGCGGCAGTTCCAGTATGAACACACGCAAAGCCGCATCGGTGGAACGCCGTGGCAGGCGCCGCTGAAGTACATGGAGAATTCGCCGATTTTCATGGCCGACCCTGTGACGACGCCGCTGCTGATTCTACAGAATGATGCGGACACGGCGGTGCCGTGGTATCAAGGAATCGAATACTATCTGGCGCTGCGCCGGCTGGGCAAAGAGGTTTACATGTTTTCGTATAACGGGGAGCCTCATGGAATTGTGCGGCGAGCGGACGCGATGGACTTTACGGTTCGCATGCAGGAGTATTTCGATCACTTCCTGAAAGGCGCGCCGGAGCCGGATTGGATGGTGCACGGGATTTCGTATCTGGATAAGGACGCGGAGAAGGTGCAGTTCAAGGAAAAGACGGGGGTTTATTAGGGCGCAGTGGCTGTCTGCTATTTGACAAGCTTTTCGCTTGCTCCTATGCTGTCCAGAGATAGGCATCCCATGTTTGCCGCGTTTTATTAGCGCTTCCGCATAGGCCCCTGGTGGGTCGCCGCCGTAGTTTGGTTTTTCAATTGGTTTTCAATCGCCGTTTCGCCACTTTGTTATTCCTATTTAACTGTTCACAGGCACGCGTTGACGGGCTTTCAGTTCTTGCGGAGCTTTACGGGAGTTCGCGATGAGCAATTCGAATATGTTTCAAAAGCTGGATCAGATCGAGGCTCGTTACGAGGAGCTTACGAAGGAGCTTTCCTCGCAGGAAGTACATGCCGACTCGGGCCGCTACCAGAAGGTGGCGAAGATGCATGCGGAGCTTTCGGCTATCGTGGAGAAGTATCGCGAGTGGAAGCGAATCGAAAAGGGGCTCGTGGACGCGAAACAGATGATCGCCGAAGCGGATGATGCAGAAATGAAACAGATGGCGCACGACGAGGAGCATGCGCTGGAAGCGCGGCGCGAGACGGTGGAGCGCGAAGTGAAAGTGCTGCTGCTGCCGAAGGATCCCACCGACGAAAAAAACGTGATCGTGGAAATTCGCGCGGGCACGGGAGGCGATGAGGCTTCCCTGTTCGCGGGGGAACTGTTCCGGATGTATTCGCGGTACGCGGAGTCGCAAGGGTGGAAGGTGGAGGTGCTGGAGAGTTCGGCGTCGTCGATTGGCGGCGTGAAGGAGATCATTGCCGCGATTCAGGGGCAGAAAGTGTATTCGAAGCTGAAGTACGAGAGCGGCGTGCATCGCGTGCAGCGCGTGCCGGCGACGGAACAGCAAGGGCGAATTCACACGTCGGCGGCGACGGTGGCGGTGCTGCCGGAGGCGGACGACATCGACATCAAAATCGAAGCGAAGGATTTGCGCATCGATACGTTTTGCTCGTCGGGGCCAGGCGGACAGTCGGTGAATACGACGTATTCGGCGGTGCGCATCACGCATATTCCGACGGGGCTCGTGGTTTCCCAGCAGGACGAAAAATCGCAGATTAAGAACCGCGCGAAGGCCATGCGCGTCCTTCGCACGCGACTCTACGAGATGGAGCAGGAAAAGCAGCACCAGCAGATCGCCGCGGAGCGCCGCGGGCAAATTAAGACCGGCGACCGCTCCGAGAAGATCCGGACGTACAATTTTCCGCAGAACCGCGTAAGCGACCACCGCATTGGGTTGACGCTGCATCAACTGACGGAGGTGATGGACGGGAAACTGGGGCCGCTGGTCGACGGGCTGGTGACTTATTATGAGGCGGAAAGATTGAAGCGAGAATTGAGCGATAACGGCGATGGCGGCGGAAAGGCATGATGAGCGCGCCGGTGAAAATTGGCGCGGAGGTGACAGTGCGCGGCGCGCTGCGCGAGGCGATGGGGCGTCTTGGGGCAGCGAATGTGCCGTCGCATGCACTTGCGGCGGAATTATTGCTGATGCAGGAGCTCGGACGCGACCGGGCGTGGATCTATTCGCATCCGGAAGCGTTGGTTGACGCCGAAGCCGCAAGAAGATTTTTTGAACTGGTCGCGCAGCGCGCGAGCGGCGTGCCGACGCAATACTTGACCGGCAAGCAGGAATTTTGGGGGCTGGAGTTCAAAGTGACGCCGGCGGTGCTCATACCGCGTCCGGAAACCGAGCACGTGGTGGAAGTGGCGATGGAAAGGCTCGGAGAGCAGAGTGGGCGCGAGAATTTACGCGTCGCGGACGTCGGCACAGGCTCCGGATGCATTGCGGTGGCGTTGGCGCACGAACTGCGTGGCGCGGAAATTGTAGCCACAGACATTTCCGGCGCGGCGCTGGAAATTGCGCGGCGCAATGCGGAGCGACATGGCGTTGCCGAGCAAGTACGATTCGCCGAGTGCGACCTGCTCGATGCAGTTATCGCGGAAGAGCGTCCGTTCGATTTGATTGTCAGCAATCCTCCCTACGTGGCGCGAAACGAGGAAGCGCAGTTGCCTCGAGACGTGCGCGAGCACGAGCCGCGAGAAGCGCTTTTTGGAGGCGCGACAGGAACAGAAATTTATGGACGCTTGATTACGGAGGCTGCACGGCACCTGCGCGTCGGTGGATTGTTGGTGGTTGAAATTGGCTATGGCGCAGCCGAACACATTCGGCGGCTTCTGGATTGTGCTACATGGCAAGACGTTCGCGTCACGAATGATCTGGCCGGCATTCCTCGCGTCATTTCCGCCGAACGCACGTGAGCTGGCCCCTGCCGCGGCTCGTCCCCGCGAAGCGGCGCTGCGCGTGAATTGCGTGTATCATTTCCCGCAAGGCCACACCATGCCGAAGCTTGCGCAATACCGCGCGAAACGCGAACAACCGCTGAAAGGCTCGCCTGGGCCGTCACCGGCTGAACGAGAAAGCGTCTCCATACTGCATGTGGACATGGATGCGTTTTTCGTTTCGGTGGAATTGCTGGAACGCCCGGAGCTTCGCGGCCTGCCTGTGGTTGTGGGTGGAAAGGCGAATGAGCGCGGCGTGGTGACCTCGGCGAGCTACGAAGCACGGCGCTTCGGGATTCACTCCGCGATGCCGTTGCGAACTGCTGGGCAGCTTTGTCCGCACGCTGTTTTTCTCGACAATCGCCATGAGCTTTACGCGCGGTGCAGCGACCGCGTGGCTGCGATTCTGGCGAAGTACTCGCCGGTGGTCGAAATGGCCTCGATTGACGAGGCGTATATTGACCTGACCGGGACGGAGCGCATGCTGGGGCCGTCTCTGGCGGCGGCGCACGGCGTGCTCGCGGACATCACGAAGTCGACCGGCCTGCCGTGTTCGGGTGGACTTGCCGCGACGCGGCTCGTGGCGAAAGTGGCGAGCGAGCAGGCCAAGCCTCGCGGGCTGGTGTGGGTGCCGCGCGGCGCCGAAGCGGGCTTTCTGGCGCCGCTGAGCGTGCGAAAAATTCCGGGAATCGGGAAAGTGACCGAAGAAGCGCTGGCCGCGGCGCGGATTCGTACGGTGCACGAGCTCGCTGTCGTTCCGCTCGAACGGCTGCAAGAAATGTTCGGGCGCTGGGGCACAGCGCTTTACCGCAAAGCGCGCGGCGACGACACGTACGAATTTTTCATCGACGCAGAGCCCAAATCGGTCTCGCACAACTGCACATTTCGCGAAGACACAGCGGACCGCGAGGCTATCGAAAGCACGCTGAGCTTGCTCACGCAAAAAGCCGGAAAGCGATTGCGCGACGCGGGGCTTTTTTGCCGCACCGTGACGCTGACGTTGCGCTTCGCCAATTTTCACACCATTACACGCAGTCACACGCTCGCGACTCCCGCCGACTTGGACAGCGCAATTCTTGCTATTGTGCGCGAGCTGCTGCGCGGCGCCTGGAATGGCTCGAGAAAATTGCGACTGGTGGGCGTGGCGGTGTCTTCGTTTCTGGTGGCGTCGGCGGCCACCGGGCAGCTGGAATTGCTGGACTCAGGTCACCGCGAGAAGCTGGAACGCCTGGCGCAAGCGGCCGACCGCGTGCGTGACCGCTTCGGTTTCTCGAAGTTGCAGCTCGGCGGATCGCTGCGCTCGCCGCGCGACCACTGATTGCTCTCCTCAAAGGACGGCGCGTTTTTTCTTCTGTACCGTATAATTCCGCCATGGCTTCCCCGGGAACAAACTATTCCGCTCCGCCGCCGGGCGGGACGCAAAAACAAGGCGGACTGCATGAATACTGGACCCGCGTGACGGAAGGGTTGGCCATCGACCAACTGTGGGGTCAGATGAAGGCCGACGCGCGTTCGACATATTCGTTTTACGCGCGCGACGTCGACTGGCAGGCCATGGGCACGGGAAAGAACTGGAAGCGCCCGTTCCTCATCGCGTGGGCGCTTTTCCAGGCCATGTTGATGAAACTAACGCCGGCGCGTCGCGTGCTGCTGCTCATCGCCTGCGCGCTGATGATCATCGATTTCCAATTTCGCTTTGGAAGCCAGCAGTATCTCTTCGATCTCGGCGGCTTCGGCACGGTGATCCTTTTTCTTCTCCTCGCGCTTGAACTCGCCGACCGCGTTACGATGAAGCGCGACTTGGAGATCGCCCGAGAAATCCAGCACTGGCTGGTGCCGGAGCATCCTCCGGTTGTGCCAGGCGTCGACCTAGCGTTTGCCACGCGCCCACAGAATACAGTTGCGGGCGATTATTACGATGCGTTCTTGCGCGCCGGGCCCGAAGGCCACGCCGGGCAATCCTTGCTGATGGTTGTGGCCGACGTAGCCGGCAAGAGTGTGCCCGCGGCGCTGCTGATGGCAACATTCCAGGCAAGCATCCATGCTCTGGCCGCGCGTCCCGGCAATCTGGACGAGTTGGCGCGCGACCTGAATCGCTACGCCTGCGACCACAGCCTCTCCGGCATGCGCTTCACCACGGCATTCATTGCGGAATATGACGCGTCTTCGCGGCGTATTGGCTACATCAATGCGGGGCACAACCCGCCATTTTTGCGGCGCGCCTCGGGGGCTGTGGTGCGGCTTTCCGAGGGCACAGTTCCTTTTGGCATCGATGCCGCGGCGGACTATCACTCCGAGCCGATCGCCATCGAGCCGGGCGACCTGCTGGTGATTTTCACAGACGGGCTGCCGGAAGCCGTCAACACCGCTGGCGAGGAATACGGCGAGGTGCGGCTGCAGAACCGGGTGGAGCACTTCACGAATGAACCGGCTGCCGCGGTGCTAGCCGCGGTGATGGCAGATGTCGATGCTTACGTGGGGCCAGCGCGGCAGCATGACGACATCACTTGCATGGCTGTGCGCTTCCTCTGACAGCGCTGCGGCGGGGGTTGCGTGAATGTCGCGATTTGCTCGTGGCGCATTCGAGCGTCATAATTCCCCTATGAATGCACGAGAACACGCGGAACGGATTTGCGCACGCCTGCGCGATGCGGGTTATCAGGCGCTGTTCAATGGCGGCTGTGTGCGCGACATCATCCTGGGCCGCGAGCCTTCCGATTACGACGTGTGCACCGATGCGAGGCCGGAGCGCGTTCAGCAGCTTTTTCCGGCGAGCATTCCGGTGGGCGCGCAATTCGGCGTGGTGATCGTCGTCGAAGACGGCGTTCAGGTGGAAGTGGCAACGTTTCGCTCGGACATCGGCTCTGCGGATGGGCGCCATCCGGTTCGCGTGGAGTTCTCCACTTCGGCGGAAGAGGACGTGCGGCGGCGGGATTTCACAATCAATGGCCTATTGATGGACCCGTGGGACGGCAAGATTCTTGATTTCGTTGGCGGCCAGGCAGACATCAAAGCGCGTCTCGTTCGCGCGATCGGCGAACCGGAACGGCGCTTTGAAGAAGACAAGCTGCGGATGCTGCGCGCAGTGCGATTTGCGGCGCGCCTCGACTATTCCATTGAACCGCGGACTTTCGCGGCGATTCGGAAGCTCGCTTCGCAAATCGATCAAGTTTCGAAGGAGCGCGTTCGCGACGAGCTGAGCAAAATGCTCACTGAAGGCTCAGCGCGCCGTGCTTTCGAGTTGCTCGATGAAACCGGACTCTTGCGCGAGGTGCTGCCGGAGGTCGCGCGTATGAAAGGCATTCAGCAGCCGGCGCAGTTCCATCCCGAGGGAGATGTGTGGACGCACACCTTGTTGATGATAGAAAAACTTCCCGCCGGCGCGCCGCGCACGCTTGCCTGGGGCGTTCTGCTGCATGACGTCGGCAAGCCACCGACGTTTAAGGCGCCTGCGGGCCCGAATGATCGCATACGATTTGACGACCACGTCGAAATCGGCGTGCGCATGGCCGAAGAGATATGCCGGCGACTGCGCTTTTCCAACGAGGATGCCGAGCAGATCGCGTCGCTGGTGGCGAACCACATGCGCTTCAAGGATGCGCCGAATATGCGCGATTCGACTCGCAAGCGTTTCGCGCGGCTTCCGCATTTTGATCAGCATCTTGAATTGCACCGGCTCGATTGCCTTTCAAGCCACGGCAGCCTTTCGAGCTATGACTTCGTTAGGGGCTTCCTCGCAGAAACTCCTCCCGAAGCAGTGCATCCAGCGCGGCTTCTAACTGGCGAAGACCTGAAGAACATGGGATTCCAGCCCGGCCCGCAGTTCAAAGAGATTCTTTCCGCCGTCGAGGACGCACAACTTGAAGGCAAAATCGCGTCCCGCGAAGAAGCTCTGGATTTCGTTCGCTTGCAATTCTCCGGGAAATCCGTCTAACAACAGACGTGTTGACTGGAGGTGCACGAGATCGTGGCTCGTCCGATTTCCCAGCCTACTTGTAAATAGCTCATAATAAGCAGCATAAATGATATTTGAAAAAGTGAGTGTCATATGCTAAAGTCTCATAACATTAGCGATGTAATGTCCGGAACTCTATCGGGCTTGCTTGCATCTAAGAGATTGGTGTTTCGACCTAATGGGTTTATTCCGTTGGGTCGAAGGGGGAATACAAAATGCCTAAGGCTTCGTACAGCTTGCCGCCAGAACTACCTATCCTGCCGCTGCGCGACACGGTTCTATTCCCAGGCGCGGTGATTCCGCTAACTGTAGGGCGCGATAGCTCGCTGGCGCTGCTGGATACCCTGCAAGGGGAAGAAAAGATTTTGGGGGTAGTGGCGCAGCTTGACCCACGCATCGAGGATCCGGTCGGCACGGACCTGCACGCGGTGGGGACCGTCGGCAAAGTGCATAAGATGGTGCGCACGCCCAACGGCAATGTGGTCGTCTTTCTCGAAGGGCTGCGACGGATGCGCGTGGTTGAGGTCATCGGGCTCAAGCCGTTCCTACGTGCCAGCGTGGAGGATCTACCAGACACTGAAAATGAAACGGGGCCGGAATTGACGGCGCTTTACCGGAATACGCAGGAACTCTTCCGCGAGGTTGTGTCCCGCTCACCGCAGCTGTCCGACGATCTGCAGGGAGCGGCCAACAATATGGAATCGCCGAGCCAGCTTGCGGATTTCGTGGCCGGCACTCTGCCTTCGCTGAACACGCTGCTGCGGCAAGAGCTGCTGGAAACGCCGAGCGTCCGAAAGCGGCTGGAGATTCTCATCCGCGAGCTCACGAAAGAAAAAGAAGTGCTCGAGCTGCGGGCCAAGATTCACGAACAGGTACAGGAGCAGGTGAATCAGTCGCAGCGCGAGTTTTTGCTTCGCGAGCAGATGAAAGCGATTCAGAAGGAGCTTGGCGACGGAGACGACACCCAAGCGGAAGTGGCGGAGCTGCGCGAAAAAGTGGAGTCCTCCGGGATGTCCGCGGAAGCAAAGAAGGAGTGCGAGCGAGAACTAAAGCGGCTCATGCGCATGACTCCGGCCTCGGCCGAATACATGGTTTCGCGGACTTATCTGGAATGGATGACTTCGTTGCCGTGGGCGAAATCTTCGGGTACCGAGGATATCGATATCTCCAAGGCGCAAGGCATCCTGGATGAGGACCATTACGATCTGGAGAAAGTGAAGCAGCGAATTCTGGATTACCTGGCAGTGAAGAAGCTTCAACCCTCGATGAAGGGTCCGATTCTGTGCTTCCTAGGACCCCCGGGAGTTGGAAAAACATCACTGGGCAAATCGATCGCCCGCGCGTTGGGACGCAAGTTCGTCCGTATTTCGTTGGGCGGTATGCACGACGAGGCGGAAATTCGCGGCCACCGGCGCACGTACATCGGCGCGCTGCCAGGGCAAATCATTCAAGGCATTCGGCGGGCGGAGACGAACGATCCGGTCTGCATGCTCGACGAAGTGGACAAGTTGGGTCGCGATTTTCGCGGCGATCCTTCGGCGGCGTTGATGGAGGTTCTCGATCCGGAGCAGAACGCAACGTTCCGCGACCACTATCTGGACGTGCCGTTCGACCTATCGAAAGTTCTGTTTATCGCCACGGCGAACTGGATGGATCCGATTCCGGAGCCGCTGCGCGACCGCATGGAGATTCTCGAGCTTCCCGGCTATACGGAGGAAGAGAAGATCCACATCGCGAAGCGCTTCCTGATTCCCCGGCAATGTTCGGAAAACGGACTCAAAGCCGAGGAGCAGATTGAATTCGGCGACGATGGCTTGCGCGAAATCATTCACGGCTACACGCGCGAAGCTGGGGTTCGCAGCCTAGAACGCGAGATCGCCACGCTGATCCGCAAGCAGGCGCGGCGTATTGCCGACGGCAAAACGGACAAACTGGTGGTCACGCCAGAGGTTGTTCGCGAAACGCTCGGCGTGCCGAAAGTGCGCGCGGAGCGCGAAGTGGAAGAGCGCGTCGCGCGCCCCGGCGTTTCCGTGGGTCTGGTGTGGACGCCGGCTGGCGGCGACATTGTATTCATCGAAGCCAGCAGCATGCGCGGCGGAAAGCAGTTCACGATGACCGGGCACCTAGGCGAGGTGATGCAGGAGTCCATGCGAGCGGCATTGTCGTGGGTGCGCGCGAATGCGGCGACTTACGGCATTGATCCTGATTTCTTCCGCAAGCAGGATTTGCACATTCACGTTCCGTCGGGGGCGATTCCCAAGGACGGGCCTTCGGCGGGCGTGGCAATGGTCACGGCGCTGGTGAGCCTGCTGAGCGGCCATGCGATTCGTCCGCGAGTGGCGATGACCGGCGAGATTTCTCTGAGCGGCGTAGTGCTGCCGGTGGGAGGAATCAAGGAAAAGGTGCTCGGCGCAAAACGAGCAGGGATTCGCGAAGTGATTCTTCCGGCGGACAATGAGCCGAACGTGAAGGAGGACTTGCCGGAGAGTCTGCTCGGCGACCTGAAAGTGCATTTCGTCCACAATGTGGATGAAGCGCTGCGCATCGCGCTCGGCAATATCGAGACGTGGCGCAAGCCGATGGGACGTCCGGTGCGCGAGGAACGGCCGCCCGCGAGTCCGATTCACTGAGGAACTGAACACGCGAGGATGTATTATGAGAAGCCCGGCGCAGTTTTGCCGGGCTTTTCATTTTGCATGACCTGGAGCCGGATCATTGGCCAAGAAAAAAAGGAGTCGCGTGCGGAAACCTAGACACAGCGCGTCAAGGCTTTCCACGCGACGCAAAATCCACGGTAGGAAGCCAAAGCGCCAAATACGTGTCAAGCGACGACGTGCCCACGCAGCGCTGATGGCGCCGCGGCAAGTGGCGGTGCGCGCGCAAGAAACAGCTTTTCAGCTTCTGGTGGCAGTGGATCGCGGCGGAATGGTTCACCGATTTCTTCGCTGGTATGCCAGTGAGCGAAAACGCCCGGGCCGCATCGCGAATCCCTGGCGCTACCGCGAACTCGTGGAGACGATCCGTCGCGAAGCGTTCCTGGTACTCGCGCTGCAAGTCGAAGCGGAAGCGCCGCATCGGCTTGGCGTTCGCTCAACGGGAACGATGAGTCCAGCCCAATCCGAATTGGTGAACCTATTTCGCGACGAATTCTACGTAGCGCTTGGGCGCAGCCTGGATTTTTCCAGCGACGACTTCAACGATTTCTGCCGCGACCTGGACCTCTACCGCAGCCTTCTCGGCCGGACGCATGGTTCACAGGCGCAGAGGAATTTGGTTTCGTCACAGGCGGGCCCCTTCGTCGATCGATGCGGCTTTCTCTTGGATTCGCCGATGCTGGACGAGGGCCGCCGCGCTGCCGCGAAGTTCGGATCCGAGCTGCACGCCACCGCTTCGGCCGTCATCCGAAAAGTCTTTTCCCGTCGAACCTACTTCTGATGCGATCCCTAAAGATTTGTTCTTCTACTGGTTGGATTTCGGGCTGGGCGTGGCTTGGTGCTCTCGCGCGAGCTCGAGAACGTCTGGGCCGGTCTCCGATGAGCCGAGCAGCCAGCGGCAGAAGTAGTTCGCGCGCATCCAAAAAACGTACTCGGCTTCGGGCATGTAGCTGTGGCGCAGGCCTGGAAAGACGAACATATCGAAGCGCTTGTCGGCTTTGATGAGGGCATTGGCCAGCCGCATGGTGTTAGCCATGTGAACGTTGTTGTCCATGTCGCCGGTGGTGAGCATCAAGTGGCCTTTGAGGTTCTTCGCAAGCTCGGAGTTTTTCTCGATGCTATAGAGAAATTTTACGGTGCCATCCTTCTCGTCGACTTCCTTGATGCCGTGATATTTTTCGCTCCAGTATTTGTTATAGACATTGTTTTCATGGTTGCCGGATTCCGACCAGCCCACTTTGAAAAAATCAGGATACTGAAGCAGCGCTGCGGCGGTCATGAATCCACCGCCGGAATGGCCCCAAATGCCGACGCGATCGATGTCGATGTAAGGGTGAATCGCAGCTAATTCCTCAGCGGCGGCCTTTTTGTCGGCCAGACCGTAGTCGCGCAGATTGCCGTATCCGTAGGCGTCGTACCATTTGTCGCGCTGCGGGCTCCCGCCGCGATTGCCGACCTGGATAACGACGAAGCCGAGCTGCGCCAGGGCGATGTTCTGATCTTTCGCGTTGAAGGACTTGTCGACGCTTTCGGTCTGCGGACCGGGATAAACATACTCGATGACCGGGTATTTGCGCGAAGGATCGAAATCGAACGGTTTGAACATGACGCCGTAGAGATCAGTGACGCCGTCGGCGGCTTTGACGTGAAACGTTTCCGGATACTTGAATCCCGCGGCAAGCAGGCGCGAGACGTCAGTGGTTTCAAGATTGACGAGTAATGCACCCTGATCGTCGTAGAGAGCTGATTTTGGCGCCATGTCGACACGCGAAAAGGTGTTGATGAAATACTTGCCGGAATCCGAAGCGCTCAGGGTGCCGTCGAAATTGCCGGGAGTCAGCAGCTTCAAACCGGAGCCGTCGAGGTTTACGCGATAGAGATGCGTGTAGTAAGGATCTTCGCCAGCTTCGCGGCCATTGGCTGTGAAATAGATGAGGCGAGCCTTGTCATCGACGGCAAGAATCTCGCCGGTCATATATTCGCCCGAGGTGATTTGGTTTTTCAGGTGCCCGGTAGAGTCGTAAAGATAATAATGGCCCCAGCCGTCGCGCTCGGACCACCAAATCAGTTCCTGCCCATTACCGATCTGGCGAAGGGGCTGAGTGTCGAGATAAACGTTGGAGCGTTCCTCGATCAGCGCTTTTGAGGCGCCGCTAGTTGTATCGGCGACGCAGACGTCAATGCGGTGCAGGTCGCGGCTAGAGCGCAAGAAATAGATTTTGTCGGAAGTATCCGAGAGCCATGGACCCAGCATGAATGGGCCGAAGCCGCCGAGGTTCTGCCGCTCGCCTTGCAGTTGTTGCAGCTCATGTTCGCGGTCGTGCGCGAGAATGCGGTCCGTGGCAATGGTAAGGGACTGGTCTTTGAACGCGGCGGTTTGAATCAAAATGTGCTGTTTACTGGCGACGTCGAATACCTGAAGTTCTTCTTGCGGGACGTTGACGTCACCGGCCATGGCGTAGCTGTAGGTTTCGAGAGTTGGACGCGGATTCGCGAGGGTGTGAATTACCCACAGGTCGGCGACCTTGCGCTCATCGGAACGGATCAAGGCGAATTTTTTCGAATCTTTTGACCAGACAATCGGAATGGCTGGGGTGCGCGGGCCGGCTTGGTTGGTGTCGCCCTTCTGCGATTTTTTGAGCTGCTCAGTTTCTTCATCCACCAGGACGCGCGCATAACTGTACTTCTCGACGCCATCGGTAGTGAGCTGGCTCTCGACGACGGATTTGTCTCCAGGGTGCTTGGCCGCCTTGGCGTAATTCGCAGCGTCCATCATGTAGAGATTGTAGCCACGGGCGAAGACGATGGTTTTTTCATCCGGGGAAATGGAAGCCCACATCGGTTTCACGGGAGGAGCCTCGAAACCATCCAGGCGCGTGAGTTTCTCTGTCGCTAGATCGTATTCGAAATAGATCTTGCGCATTTCGGGCTTCGCCTCAGTCTCCGCGTTCTGATCGTTTTCTTGCTGGCGCTGGCCCGTTCGCTGGGTTTGTTGGTGCTCGGTATCTTCTTGGATCGTTTCCTCAGTGTCTTGCTGTTTCTTCTGCTCGTTGGGAATGACGGCATCTTTCGAAACTTCGATGTCGAATTGCAGCGCAGTGTCTTTGTTGACGAGCTTCAAATTCTTGATGGGCAGGTGTTGCGCGTCGTAGGGGAAATTCGTCAACGTGGAAAGCTCGGCGGCCAGCTTGGCGTTGTCAAAGAGCGGAGTCTTCAATCTGCGAAGAGGGTCGACGACCCAATAGTGGACGCCTTCGGGCGTCTCGTAGCTATACCAAAAGCGGTCAGAGAGCTCGAACCAATGCGGCGTAACGTCCGTATCGAAAACGAGCTTGCTGACCTCTGAAGGAACGAAGCGCGCCGCGAGTGTGTAGTTCGGCTCGGCAGGAGCCGCCGTCGCATTCGCGGGCTGCGCTTGTTGTTGCGGTGGCGCCTGCGCAAGAACGTTGCCGACAAGCACGGCAGAAAGAAAAATCACGAAGCAACAACTCATCCAGAAAACGTGCGTGGTTGGACGGGACTGGCGCGCCGAACGCTTCATCAATGTTCCTCCATCCGCCAGACGCTGTTGAAACCGCTGGCGGCCTGTCAAATGCAGAGCGGCGAATGATAGAACTAAAAACGGAAAAATAACAGCGGCAGTGTTGGAGAGCGAGGTCGTAATTAGACCCGAAAAACGGCGTGGATAGTTTTGCCTGGCGGGCGTATTACTCGCCATACGATGTGAAAAGCGAGTAGAATGTGCGCGATTTTGGGGATATGAGGAGCGGCGATGACGAGGATTCGCGGATACGCGCTGGTGATTTGCATGTTTGTGGCGCTGCCGACGGCGGCGCAGGCCCCGAGTCTTAGCGATGTGTACGGGCAGATTCGGGCGGAAGAAACCAACAACTCAAAGATCATGTGGATCATCCATGAAATCGCGGATGTGTACGGGCCGCGCCTCACCGGGACGCCTAATTTGAAAGCGGCGGATGATTGGGCGGTGCGCACGATGACTTCGTGGGGGCTTTCCAACGTGCACCTGGAACCGTGGACCTTCCAGCCGCCCACAGCGGCGACGCCCGTGCCGGGCTGGGCCAACAAGGAGCTCACCGCCGAGGCGGTCGCGCCGTTTCACGGATCGCTGATGGTCGAGCCACTGGCATGGACGCCGAGCACGAAGGGCGAGGTAACGGCCGAAGTGGTAACGATCGACCCGCCGGGATTAACCACGCCTACAGGCGGGTTTGGTTTCGGCGCACCAGCACCCGCTGCCGCAGCGCAACCATCGGGCATGCCGCCGCCGATGCCCGCACCTCCGGCAACAGAAACTCCAAAGCAGCCGACACAGGAGGAACTGGACGCGTATTTGAATTCGGTGAAGGACAAAGTACGTGGCCACATCGTGTTAGTCGGGAAACACGTCGAGGTCCCAGAGGATTTCACCCCCGCGCCGCTGCGGCGCTCGGACAGCCAGTGGGGGGAGTTGTTCGATCCGAATAACACGACTTTTCAACGATTTGGAAATCGCCAGGCGCCGCAGTTGGGTCCTGGCCAGTTGTCAAGGGCGGAAGTCATGAGGCAAGTGGATCAGTTCCTGGTAGACAACGGATCTCTCGTGCGCATCAACGATGCAGGCCGGGCGCACGGCGTAATCGTGGCACAGCAGAACTATACGTACGATTGGACGCGCGTGGTTCCCACGCTGGTGATGCGCAATGAAGACTATGGGAGGATCACGCGCATCTTGGCCGACGGCACGCCGGTGACACTGCGAATCAACATTCAAAACAAGGAGTATCCGAACGGGACGACAGTCTACAACGCGATTGGGGAAATTCCCGGCACGGACAAAGCAGATGAAGTCGTCATGCTCGGCGGACACTACGATTCGTGGCATGACGCGACTGGAGCCACCGACAACGGCATCGGCGCTTCCATGATGCTGGAAGCGATTCGGCTCCTGTCGGCTTTGCACGTGCAGCCGCGACGGACGATCCGCGTGGCTCTGTGGTGTGGCGAAGAAGAAGGGCTGCTCGGCTCGCTAGCCTATGTGAAGCAGCATTTCGGGAGCTTCGAGGATCCGAAACCGGAGTACGCGAAACTCGACGCGTACTTCAACATTGATTCCGGAACGGGCAAACCGCGAGGCGCGAGCGTGTTTGGACCGCCAGACGCCGCCGGGATCGTTCGCGACGCGTTGATGCCATACAAGGACTGGGGATTCACGGGCGTGCGGACGACCGACAGCCGCAGGACCGGGGGCACTGACAGCACGTCGTTCAATAACGCGGGGCTGCCGGGCATCGGCCTAATGCAGGATTCGTTCGACTATGGCAGTTTTACGCACCACACAAATCTCGACACCTACGAGCGGATTTATGAGGAAGATGTGCGCGAGGGCGCGGTGGAAATTGCGTCGGCGGTATATGCCGTGGCGATGGCCGATCAGATGGTGCCGCGCTTCGCGGCGTCAGATATGCCCAAGCCACAGCCGGAACCCGGGCCGGGATCGCAAGCTTCGCCTGCTCGTCACATCCCAGCGGCTGGTGGCGGAGTAAACAACAGGTAAGAGTGTTTCGCTGCGCTTCGGTCGATCGAGGCTAGAGACGAACAAGCCTTGCCGCCGGGCAATCGCGGCTTGCCAGCCGCAACGTAAAATGGTGCCCAAGAGAGGACTCGAACCTCCACGACCTTGCGGCCACTAGACCCTGAATCTAGCGCGTCTGCCAATTCCGCCACTTGGGCAAAGCGAGAAACGAAGTAACGCAGGAGAATTCATTCTGCCGCCGGGCATAAGCTTTGTCAACGACGGGGCGAAGGACACTGGGGCGCCTGGACCCCAGGTCGCAGAATTACCATTGCACTCTAGCGGTGCTATAATCCCCGCAATTAAGGGCCCGGCGGGCCGGTTGCTGGAGAGTGGAGTTTGCTGGCCTCTCGGGCGAGGAGGCAGCGATGGATACGTTCCACGTAACCCTTTTTGCCTTTCTGATTGCCAGCGGTGTGGTTCTCGCCGCATGGTTCTGCCTGATCATTTACCGAGGAACGCTTGAATCCCATGAGGATGACCAACTGTATCTCGCCGATCCAATGTTGGCGGCAGAACAGCGCGAAGTGGTCGCGCGGATTGAGCGCATTAACCCGGTCATCCGGAAGGTAATGATCGCGTGGATCCTGCTGGCTGCAGTGAGCGCAGGCTTGTGGATCTGGCAAGGGTTCAAGAGCTTTTGACCGCGGATCAGTACGAGAAAGATAGGCCTCAGCAATCGGAAGCTACTGAGGCGTGCAAGGACGAAGCACCGGGCCAGCAAAGTAGCCGTGTGCACTACGGTTTCAAATGCCCTGTCGACGGACTGGGACTAGCAGCCGCCCGAGCGTTACGTTCCGGGGCAGATTTGTGATGTGTGGTTGTGAACGATAAGCCAGTGATCCCCTTGTTTCACGAAAACCAGAGTGGTCTGTCCGCGAGCGGTCGTCGGCTTCCCCTGAACCAATCCGTCAAATTCCCACTGATAACAGGCCCACGCGGTATCGCCGTAGTGAAAGACATTCGTGTTCTTGCGGATGAGCTGCCCGCTGCTGAACTCCTTGCGCTGCTGTAGATACTTCTGAAAGTAGTTCTGCCAGCCGACGATGGGCATGTCGTACGTCCCGGAAACCCACGTCGCGTCATCGGCGTAGTATTTGTGCATCGCCTCGACGTCGCCGACTTGCCACGCGCCCAGCATTTCGCCGATGTCGTGGTCGATTTCGTCGGACACGGACATGAACGTTTGGGTAGAGGTAGCGGGATTGGTTTTCTGTTGCTTTTGCGGCCTTGCCCATCCCATCGAAACTGCGAAGAAGCTAATCCAACAACAGAGAACGAAGAGCTTTCTCATTTTTTCCCCCGCCAAGAGCGGCGCGCCTTGGAAGAATGCGTCAACCACGCGGAATGCGAAACGAGGATAGCACGAATATTTTTGGCAACCTGCGCGCTGATCACGCTGTTCTCCGAAAGTAAACTGTGAGAATCACGGCAAAGGAGTTTCGGGGGTTTGGACGCGCGGAATAGCCGCGCGGATAAGAGCTGAGAAAGATTGGCTGTGGCTAGTGAGACATGGCCTGGGCCTGCGACGCGCTCAAGAGGTTCACGAAAAGGCGATATGCGCCCGGAACGCCGGCAGGAAGTTGGCGGAAAAATGCCAAGCCGGTGTAAATGTAAACGCCTTTGCCGTCGCGGGCCCATACCAACCCGCCAAGAGCATCGGATTCTCCGGGATCGTGCATGGCGAGGACAGTTTGATAACGAGAATCCCACTGACCCCAGAAATAAAGGCCACGCTCCTGAATCCATCCCTGAAAATCATCCGCGGTAGTGTGATTGGGATAATTGAGCAAAGGGCTGTTCGGGTCGACGAAGCGAACTGCTGAATTTTCGTCGGTGATACGTTCGGCTGGCTGATCCATCGTGGCGCGAAAGGGCGCCGGCAACAGCTGATTCCAAGCAAAATCGCGCTGGTACTGAACGATGAGGGTGCCGCCGTTGTTTACGTAATCGAGGAGGCGATGATTGGCGCTCATCAGGTCGGGGCGAAGCTCGTAGGCGCGAATGCCGACCACAATGGCGTCATAATGGCTCAGGTCGCCGAACGCCAAGGCAGTTTCGTCGAGCTCGGTGACGTTGATCCCCAGTTGCTGCAAGGATTGCGGAACCGGATCGATCCCCGCGGCGATGTAACCCACGCGCAGGTGCGCTGGAAGAGTCAGACTGAGAACATGCGCCTCTGCAATGGCAGGCTCGCTCACGTGGCGCGACGGCAGCGACGGCAACTCTTCATAAGAGGCGCTGAAAGTCTGCGACCCGAGGCGGGCATAGGGCTTCAGGTCGTACGAGCCCTCGGAAGCGCCGGCCGGCGGGGTAACGGTAAAGCGCGCCAAGCGGTAGCCGGAATCGGGAAAATCGATGGGGGCGACGGGAGTCACGCTCCAACCCTCCGGCACGCCGAGCCCGACCTCAACCTGCGCCGCGGCATGCCCGTGATAGTGAATGCGAGCCAGGAGCTCGAACGCTCGCGATTCACGGTTGAGCGGAAGCATAACCTGTTCCGGATCGACGGAGAGTGTGACCGCTGGAACGAGCTCAAGCGGCATGGTCTCGACGGTGGTTGACGTGTACTCGTTCGCGATCACCGGCTTCTCGAACGAGAACTTGTAGCCGTTCGCGGTGCCGGTAATGCGCGCCTCGACCAGCGGGGCCGACCAGGGAAGAATGGCATCTTGCGGCGAGGTTGGCGGCGTTGCGCCTGCGGGGACCTGCACGCTAAAGGACAGCTCAGTCGCGGAAGCTTCTGCGCCCGGCTTCGGAGTCACCGGCACAGATGTCCATCCCGGCGGCAACTGGAGAGATGG
This sequence comes from uncultured Acidobacteriota bacterium, assembly GCA_963811805.1. Classification (GTDB taxonomy): domain Bacteria; phylum Acidobacteriota; class Terriglobia; order Acidiferrales; family UBA7541; genus DAHUXN01. The sequence goes on from CAWESU010000001.1 coordinate 1,356,216, forward strand.
CTGATCGAGATCAACGGCAACATTGGGGCGCTTTTCCCAATTGACGCGAACGGAAAAACTCTCGCCGGCAACCAACGCGCTCTGATCGGATTCGGCATTGAGGTGCAGGGCCGCCGCCTCGGCGAGCGCCGCATCATTCCTGCCTTGTTCCTGCTGAAGCGCCCAAATTACATCCTTATCGGTCGCTGGATCCGATTGACCCTGACTAATTGCGCTCTCGATTTGCTTCCCCGCAGTGGCCAAATATTTCACTGCGTTTGGCCAATCAAGTCGGAGAGCAGCTTGGCGTGCGGCGACGAGCGCACCATCGGCAGTGCCGAGAGGAACCTCCAGCGCATTCGAGCCGGCACTGAGATAGAAAAGCGATTGCGCGAGATCCTCCGAAGTCATTTTGTCGCCCTGCACGACGGTCAGAGTCACCGGGCGCCGGAGAAAAGAAGAGTCCAGAATGCGGGTGATGCCCTGCGAGCGATGGTTGGCAAAACCCACCAAGCTGAGGTCATAATAACTTTCGCCCCACAAGGGAGAAATTTCGCCCACCGGCAGCTGTATCTCATTTTGCTGATCTCCTGGTCCGCTAAATACAAACTGGAGAATGCGATCGACATGCCAGGGCCGCAAACCTTCCTTGAGCTGATCGGAATAAGCGGAAGGATCCTCGGCAGCTTCAGCAGCTTGCGGGACAATGATTCCGGTCGCTTGATGCTGTCCATGTCCGGAATGAACGCCGCCCCATTGGTTGATGATGATGTTGGGGCGGAACGTGCGGATGACGCGCACCAGGTCTTCTTTGCCGATGCCGTGCCAAATGTTGAGAGTTTCCTCGGCGCTTTTCGAATATCCAAAATCCGGAGCCCGTGTGAAGAAGAGCTCTACTCCGTAAGCCTGCGTCGCGCGGTAGAGCTCATCCGTGCGCAGAATTTTGAGCGCTGGGCCGAGTTCGGGTCCGATGGCATTCTGGCCCCCTTCCCCGCGCGTGGTGGAACACAGGGCGACGGTATCGCCCAAGCCGCGAGAAAGATAGGTGAGGACGCTGGCACGCTCATCGTCAGGATGCGCGGTAACGTAGAGGATGCGAGTCGCGACGCGGGCCTGGTCGATCGCATCGACGACTTGGGCGACAGATTGCGCACGCGCCGGGCGCCCCGCAAAAAGAATTGCGGCCGACGCCGCCAGAATTGCGAATTTCCTGATCATCGAACCCCCTCCACGAATGGCCACTGTTTCAGTCCCTTTGAACGTATCAGAAAAACAACCATTCCGGCGGCGATGGCGATCACGCCGAACAGCATTCGCTTGCCGGTAGCAATGAACAACGCAAGCCAGAGAATTATAGCTAGGACTGCCGGAATCGGGAAAAGCCACATTCGAAATGGCAGACGTTCGCGCGGCCACCGGCGTCGCAACAAGATTACGCCGACGGCCTGGCCGACAAACTGCACCAGGATGCGCATCGCGGCAATCGCAGCGATGACGGTTTCCAGACGAAAGAGCAAGCTAAAAACGAAGGCCACAGCGCATAGCGCCAGGAGGGACACGTAGGGAAAGTGCTTGGTCGGATGCACGCGGCCAAAAATGGAAAAGAAATTGCCGTCACGGGCCGCGGCATAAGGAATTCTGGAATAGCCGAGGGTGAGCGAAAAAAGCGATGCGAAAGCGATCCAAAGAATCAGCACGGTGGCGAATCGGGCGATTTGGGTTCCGTAGATGCGCTGAAAAAATGTGCTGACAATGAATTCCGAATGCTGCGCCTCTTGCCATGGCACCACACCCAGCACGCACGTCTGCATGACCAAGTACAAGACTGCAATGGCGATGATGGAAAGAAAGATGGTGCGCGGGATGTTGCGCTCGGGCTGTTTCACCTCGCCGCCGAGAAAACAGACGTTGTAATAGCCCCAATACGTATAGATCGTTTGCACCGTGGCACTGCCAAGCGCGGCGAAGAACAGCCAATTGAGCGACCACGCGCCTGGCGGATAGTGGAACGCAAGTGCCGGATGAAAATGAGTGGCGCCCGCGACGATGAGCCATAGAATCGTGCCGAACACGCCGACCCACAGCAGCATGGAGATCTTCCCAATATCCGCGATGCGGCGATAAAGCAGCACGGCGAGAACAATCACAACGCCCCCGGCAACGGCCTTCTGTCCGTAAGGGCCGAGCCGATGGAGATAGCCGAAATACTCCGCAAATCCGATGGCCCCGGAGGCCATCACCAAGGGGGCCTGGAAAATCGTCTGCCAGATAACCAGGAAAGACAGCAGCCGTCCCCATTTGGCGGGCCCATAAGCCTCGCGCAAGTAAACGTAGCTGCCGCCGGCCTCGGGCATAGCCGCGCCGAGCTCCGCCCAAACGCAACCGTCGATGAGCGCTAGCACAGCGCCAACGGCCCAGGCCAGCAAGCATTGCGGCCCGCCCATGCTCCTGATGACCAAGGGAATCACGATGAACGGGCCAATGCCGACCATGTCGATCATGTTGAGCGCGACCGCCTCTTTCAGACCCAAGCCGCGTTCGAGATTTCCCAAGTGATTCATTGGCGAGCGGAAAACGAGGCCAAAGAATAACAAAGAACGGGAAACGGCCCACGATAAACTTCGCGCAAACTGCGTTACACTTTGCCCGGCATGACCAAGCTCGGCGTGATCATCACCGCAGCCACCATCACCGTCATTGGCCTTGAATTTTGGCGGCGCCGGAAGCATTTTTTCCCGTACGCAGGCTGGCTCGGACTTGCAGCCCTAGTCGGCGCGGAATGGCTGATGTTTCGCGGCATCGAGCCGGTGGCAACGTATTTCACCCCCATCGCCTGGTCGGCTTACTTGCTCATTTGCGATTCGGCAGTTTTCGCCATCACTGGCAGATCGCGTTTGCGCAATGCGCCGCGGGATTTTTTTCAGATGGCGCTGCTCTCCGTACCGTTATGGCTGATTTTCGAGGCCTACAACCTGCGCTTGCAAAACTGGACGTACGTGGGAGTGCCTACATCACTCGTCTGGGGCCTGCTTGGTTATTGCTGGTCCTTTGCAACGATAACCCCGGCGATCTTGGAGACAGCCGAGCTGATTGAATCATTCGGTTGGTTCAAACAAGGTGAGGACAGGATTATTCCCCCTGCTCTCTGCCGTAATATGATGGTCTTAGGGGCACTGTTCGTGATTGTTCCCTCCGTTTTGCCACGGCACGTTGCAGCGCCCTCGTTCGGCCTCCTGTGGGTCGGGTTTTACCTGCTTCTGGACCCGCTAAATTACCGGCTGGGCCTGCCTTCGTTGCTTGGCGATATTTCCTACGGGCGATGGAGCCGTTTCTGTTCGCTGCTCGTCTCGGGTTGGATTTGCGGATGGCTTTGGGAATTTTGGAACTATTGGGCCGCCGCGAAGTGGCACTATGTTTTCCCCATGTTCCAGAAGTGGAAGATTTTCGAGATGCCCGCGCCAGGCTATTTGGGATTTTTGCCGTTCGCGCTGGAATGTTTCGTAATGTACGTCACCGCGGCATGGCTGGTGCGTTGGATTCCACGCTCGCAGGACCCGCGCATTATGGAGTAGCAAATCCGCGGGATTTCGCTAGCAGCGGGCGGCTTCTTCTTGTTCGAAGGCGTGATAGGAGGAGCGCACGAGCGGGCCGGATTCTACGTGCTTGAATCCCATCTCTTCGCCCAGCCGCTTGTACTCGGCGAATTCGTCCGGATGGACGAAGCGTGCGACCGGCAAATGCTCCCGCGTCGGCTGGAGATACTGGCCGAGCGTCAAAATATCCACGCCCTGCCCGACGATATCCCGCATCGCACCGAGAACTTCATCGCGCTCTTCTCCAAGGCCCAGCATCATTCCAGTTTTGGTCGGCATCTCCTGGGACATTTGATTGGCGCGACGCAGCAGTTCAAGCGAACGCTCGTAAACCGCGCCTTTGCGCACGCGGCGATAGAGGCGCGGGACAGTTTCCATGTTGTGGTTCAAGACTTCTGGCCGGGCGCGCACCACAGTCTCCAGCGCTTGCCAGTTCCCACGGAAATCGGGAATCAGGACTTCCACCTTGCAGCCGGGCACGCGTTCCCGAATCTCGACAATTGTGCGCGCGAAGATTTCCGCGCCGCCGTCGGGCTGGTCGTCGCGATTGACGGAAGTAACCACCGCATAGCGCAAGCCCATTTTCTGAGCGGCCTCGGCGACGCGCTGCGGTTCGTCCTGTTCCGGCGGGCCAATCGGTTTTCCCGATGGGACGGCACAGAATCCGCAAGCGCGCGTGCAAATGTTGCCGAGAATCATGAAGGTTGCGGTGCGATGGTCCCAGCATTCCCCCATGTTCGGGCAGCGCGCGCTCTCGCAAACCGTGTGCAAGTCATGCGTGCGCATGATGCGCTTGAGATCCTGATAATTTTCGCCACCAAAGAATTTCACGCGCAGCCAAGAAGGGCGCGGATGCGACGCAGGTTCGGTCGCGGCGACCGGCGAATTCGACAGGATGGGAAACGGTGTCTGCACGGTGTCTATTGTGAACCTCCATTCTACCCGGCGAGCAAATACGGCACAAGTTCGCCGTGTCTCTGGCAGATTCAGAACCCCGACTGCGCCAAAGTGTCACAAGATGGCAACACCAGGTAGTTGATATCGTTGTTTTATTGCAACACGATTGGCGATCTGTGAACATCCATTCAAAATAAGACCATGATTTACTGTCAGTTAGATTACTCTGGCTAGGCACGCAAAATGCTCCGTGTAAGGCACCTTGAGCTTCCAAAACACCATTAAGCGAGCGGTCGAAATAGAGGGCGTTGGCCTGCACACGGCGGTGCATTCGCGCATCCGGTTGGTGCCTGCGGCCGCTGATACGGGCATTGTCTTTCGCCGTACCGACCTGGACAACTTCGAAATCGAGGCCCACGGGAAAAATGTCGCGCGCGTGAGCTACGCCACGAGCCTAATGAAAAACGGCGTGCTCCTCTCGACGACAGAGCATTTGCTCGCGGCACTCTACTCCTGTGGCATAGACAACGTATTCGTAGAGATCGACGCTTTGGAACTGCCCATTCTCGATGGCTCAGCGCAGCCTTTTATCCAGTTACTGGAAGAAGCCGGCGTTCGGCAGCTTCGCAAGCGGCGAAAGTATTTGAAAGTGATGAAGCAGCTCGAAATCTCCGAAGGCGACCGGCACATCGGAATCTATCCGGCGGATGAATTTCGCGTGCGCTGCTTCATCGATTTCCCCCATCCATTGATTCGCGGTCAAGAAACGGAAATCACCGTGGGGAGCGAAACGTTTTGCCACGAGCTTGCCCCCGCGAGGACGTTTACTTTCATCGATGAAATCGAAAAGCTACGTGCGATGGGTTTGATCCGTGGCGGGTCGCTTGAAAATGCCATCGTGCTGACGACAGACGGCTTGATGCAGGGTGAATTGCGCTTTGCGGACGAATTCAGCCGCCATAAGGCGCTCGATCTGATCGGAGATTTGGCTCTGCTGGGCCGACCGCTCAAGGCTCTGGTTGTGGCGCACAAAGCGGGGCATGCGCTGCATACGCGGCTGGTGACTCGCCTGCTTGCCGAACCGTCGCATTGGATCGAAACATTTGACGACGCGTTCGCCGAGAAGGGCGAAGCGGTTCCCTTGGATGTCTCCCCAGTCCACGCGGATTAAATTTCACCGGCCGTAATCCGGCGGCTTTCAGCTCGCGAACCTCCTTGACGTGTGTCGGATTGCCAAACTGCGAATGGAAAGAGACAATAATCGAGTTATGGCTGCGAAGGACCTCATCTGCATCGTTCTGGCGGCGGGCAAAGGCACGCGACTTAAGTCCGAAATCGCCAAAGTGCTGCATCGCGCGGGCGGGAGAACCCTTGTCGAACATGTCGTCACCGTTTGCCAGCCGCTCGGCGGCGACATCTTGGTGGTCGTTGGGCATCAGGCGGAAAATGTTCGCGCCGCGGTGACGCCGTTCAAGGCCACAACCGTATTGCAGCGGCCGCAAAACGGCACGGGCCATGCGATGCTCATCGCGCGCAACGCGATTGGCTCCAAAGCGCGTCTGGCGATTGTCCTTCCCGGCGACGCACCGCTGATTCACACGGAAACGCTGGATGCTCTTGTCGACGCACACCGCAAGGGCGGTGCGGCGGCGACGGTTCTTACTGCTCAGCTGGATGATCCGACCGGATATGGGCGCATCGTGCACAACAAAGAGGGCAGCGTGGCGGCCATCATAGAAGAAAAATCTGCGACCGAGGCCGAACGGAAAATCCGTGAAGTGAATTCCAGTATTTATTGCTTCACCCTCGAAAAACTGTGGCCGTGCCTTGCCGAAGTGCGGCCGGAAAATGCCCATCACGAACTTTATTTGACCGACGCGATTGCGCAATTGAACAAGCGAAAAGAGCGCGTGCTGGCGGTCATGGCCGGGAGCGCCAGGGAAATCCTCGGATGCAACACGCGGGCGGAACTGGCCGAAGCGGACCGTGTCTTCCGCGCGCGCAAAGCGGCGGCGCTGATGGATGGCGGAGTGACGGTTTATCTTCCGGAAACGGTGCTGATCGATCCGGAGGTCGAGGTAGGAAGCGATTCCGTGATCGAGCCCGGAGTGCAGTTGCTGGGCAAGACGCGCATCGGGTCGCACTGCCGAATTCAATCAGGCAGCGTGCTGACCGATGCTGTGCTCGACCATCACGTCCTGGTGCGGCAGCACTCGGTGATTACCGCAAGTCTGCTCAGCGCAGGCGTGATCGTCGGACCGTTTGCGCACCTGCGCGAAGGCGCCGAACTGCACGCGGGTGCGCGTGTGGGCAACTTTGTCGAGGTAAAGAAAAGCGTCCTCGGTGAGGGCGTGAAGGCCATGCATTTGACTTACCTAGGAGACGCGACCGTCGGGCGCGAATCGAATATCGGCGCTGGCACGATTACCTGCAATTACGATGGTGTCAAAAAGAACCCTACGAATATTGGCGAACGCGTGTTCGTAGGCAGCGACTCGGCGCTGGTGGCTCCGGTTCGTGTCGGCGATGGAGCGTACATCGCCGCAGGCTCAACCATCACCGAAGATGTTCCCGCCGACGGGTTGGCGATTGCGCGCGGCCGCCAAGTCAACAAGGCGGGATGGGCCGCCGAGCGGCGCCGCAAGATGAGCTTGGAAAATACCGTGCCCTCGGGCGGCGGCAAAACCGTGAACGAAATCCGCAGCAAGCGCGGCGGCGCCAAAGCCCCTCGGGATCTGAATCACAAGCCCCAGCGGCAAAAGAAATCCTCCCGAAAATGACGGCGCGACGGCGCTCGCAGCCCTGCGTGCCCGCCGCCAAGACGTTAAGATCAGCCTGGCCGATGTGTTAGAATCACCATGGAGATTCCACGCGATGAAACTCGGCGTCGTAGTGTTTCCTGGCTCGAATTGTGACCATGACGCTTACCACGCTGTCGGCACAGTGCTTCACCAGCCCGTCGAGTTCCTGTGGCATGGCTCCGAAAACCTTGCCGGTTGCGATGCGGTTATTCTTCCGGGCGGCTTCGCGTTCGGCGATTATCTCCGCACGGGAGCGATTGCGCGCTTTTCGCCGGTAATGCGGTCGGTCGAGCGATTCGCTCGCCGGGGCGGGCTCGTGATCGGCATCTGCAACGGATTCCAAATTCTCCTGGAAGCAGGCCTCTTGCCGGGTGCGATGCTGCGCAACCAGGGCCTGCGCTTTCTTTGCCGGTATGTTTATCTGCGCGTGGAGACGACCAAGACTCCTTTTACGTGCGCAGCGCGGCGCGGCCAGGTTCTGAAAATTCCCATTGCCCATATGGAAGGGAATTATTTTTGCGACGACCGCACGCTGGCTGAATTGGAAGGCAACGATCAAATCGTGCTGCGCTACACGACGCCTGCCGGCGAAATCGACGAATCCGCGAATCCAAACGGAGCCCTAGCGGCGATAGCCGGCATTTGCAATCGCGAACGCAACGTGTTCGGAATGATGCCGCATCCGGAGCGGGCGGTTGAAGCGTCGCTCGGCTCCGCAGATGGCCTTGTCATTTTCAAATCCATGATCAATAGTTTGGCGCAATCCGCAGGAAGCGATGCCGAGGTCAAGGTCTCGGCTCCGGCCTAGCGCGGTGCGTTCTTTCGGGAGGATTTTTGTGCGACGCTTCTCTCTCTGCCCGATCCTTGTCCTGCTCGCACTGTTCGCGCTTGCTCCGCGAGCCAGAGCGCAATCTACGGCCGCGTCTCCGGATTGGCACGCGCTCGAAAACGAAGCCGTTCAGAAGCTCTCCGCTTATGTTCGAGTGGACACGACGAATCCACCGGGCAATGAGATTCGCGCCGCACAGTGGTACGCGAGAATTCTTCAGGCGGAAGGCATCCCCTACCAGATCGCGGAGTCCGCGCCGGGGCGAGGAAACATCGTCGCCCGATTGAAAGGAAGCGGCTCGGCGCCCGCGCTGATCCTGCTCAACCACATGGACGTGGTGCCGGTGAGCCGCGCTTACTGGACGGTGGATCCGTTCGCGGGGTTGATTCGCGACGGGTATCTTTGGGGCCGCGGCTCCATCGACATGAAGTCGCTCGGCATCGTTGAATTGCTCACGTTTCTCGAGTTGCACCGCATGCACGTACCTCTCCAGCGGGATGTGATCTTTATCGGAACTGCAGACGAGGAAGCGGGCGGAAATTTTGGCGCAGGCTGGGTGACAAAAAATCGTCCGGACTGGATTGCCGGCGCGGGCTTCATGCTCACCGAAGGAGCCGGCTCGCTCGCGGATGATTCCGGCAAGCCAATCTATTTTGGCGTCGGCCCAACGGAAAAAACTCCGGCGTGGCTCAGGCTGACCGCCACGGGCCGCTCGGGGCACGCATCTGTTCCCATCGCAGACTCGGCACCGAATCGGCTAATTGCCGCGCTTGACCGTCTGCGGCAGTATCGACCGCCCATTGAGTTGACGCCGCCCGTTGAAGCCATGCTCCGCACACATGCCGCCTACGAACCTGAGCCGTGGCGCAGCCGCTTTGCGAATCCGAAAGAATTTCTGGCGCAGCCCGATGCCTACGATGATTTGCTCACCAAGCGGCCCGAAATCCTCGCCCGCCTCACGAACACGATTTCCATCACCAGCCTCAAGGGCTCGAACAAGACCAATATCATTCCGTCCGAGGCCAGCGCGGAACTCGATTGCCGCCTGCTCCCCGGATGGACCATCGATCGCTGGGTCGCGCAGATTCGCAGCATCATCGACGATCCGACAACTCGCATCGATGTGATTCTAAATTTTCCGCCCGCGGTCTCTTCTACAGATACGCCGCTGTTCGCATCCATCGAAAAGGCTGTCCGCGAACTTTATCCGGGAGCGGGCGTGGTCCAGAGCGTGGACGCGGGTTTCACCGACTCGCATTATTTCCGTGACAAAGGCATCGTGAGCTACGGCTTCGAGCCTTTCGCGCTCACGCAGGAAGACGAAGAGCGCGTGCACGGCGATAACGAGCGCATCCCGATTAAGAACTACACAGACGGCCTGCACATTCTGTGGAATATCGTGTACGATTTCGCGCGCGCAAAATAGACTTTCACGATGATCGAGACCGAAACAAAAATCACCGCTGAAATTGCCGCCGAGCACGGGCTTACGGCGGAAGAATTCGCCCGCGTCCAGAAAATTCTGGGGCGCGATCCCTCCCTCACGGAGCTGGGTATTTTCAGTGTGATGTGGAGCGAGCACTGCTCGTACAAATCGAGCAAGGTGCACCTGAAGCGTTTGCCGACTCGCGGCTCGCGCGTGGTGCAAGGCCCCGGCGAGAATGCCGGCGTGGTGGATATCGGCGACGGCCTTTGCGCGGTGTTCAAAATCGAATCGCACAACCATCCGAGCTTTGTGGAGCCGTTCCAAGGCGCGGCCACGGGCGTGGGCGGGATTTTGCGCGACATTTTCACCATGGGTGCGCGGCCCGTCGCTGTGCTCGATTCGCTGCGTTTTGGCCCGCTCGTAGCAAATGCAAGCGCGACGGAAGCGGAGGCTGCGCGTAACCGGAGAATCCTCGACGGCGTGGTCAGCGGTATCGCGTTTTACGGCAACTGCTTTGGCGTGCCCACGGTCGGCGGAGAAATACAGTTCGAGCCGTGCTATTCGCACAATCCTCTCATCAACGTACTGGCCTTGGGCATCGCGCGGCGCGAGGAACTCTTCTTCGCGCGCGCCAAGGGGGCTGGCAATCCGGTGATTTATGTTGGTGCGAAAACAGGCCGCGACGGAATTCACGGCGCGTCGCTTCTCGCGTCCGCGGAGTTCGACGAGAAATCACAGCAGAAACGGCCTAACGTACAGGTTGGCGATCCATTCATGGAAAAATTGCTCCTGGAAGCATGTCTGGAAGCCATGCACACAGGCGCCGTGGTGGCGATTCAGGACATGGGCGCGGCGGGCCTGACTAGTTCCTCTTCGGAGATGGCCTCACGCGGCGCGATGGGAATCGAAATCGAACTCGATCGCGTCCCGCAGCGCGAAACGGGCATGACTCCCTACGAAATCATGCTCAGCGAATCACAGGAGCGCATGCTGCTGGTGGCCGAGCGCGGACGCGAGCAGGAAGTCTTCGAGGTTTTCAGCAAGTGGGGACTGGACGCGGTGAAGATCGGCAAAGTGACCGAAGATGGTCGGCTGCATGTGCTGGAGCACGGCCGGGTTGTCGCGGACATTCCAGCGCATGCCATAGCCGAAGAAGGGCCAGTCTATCGGCGGCCGGTTGCTCCACACGAATTGAAGAAGACTGCCGAAACTCTGATCGAATTCGCTCCGGCAAATGCGGACCTGAACGACAATTTTCGCAGATTGTTGGCATCCCCGGCGATTGCGTCGAAGCAGTGGGTCTTTGGACAATATGACTACATGGTGCGAACAAATACACGCATCGGCCCAGGCGCGGCCGATGCTGCGGTGATTCGGATCAAGGAAACGAAACGCGCCCTGGCCCTTTCAACGGACGGAAACGGCCGCTGGTGCCAGCTTGCGCCGAGCGCGGGCGCAATGCACGCGGTCGCCGAAGCCGCCCGCAACGTAGCATGCACAGGAGCGCTTCCCGTCGCCGCGACCAATTGCTTGAACTTCGGCAATCCCGAGAAACCCGAAGTGATGAGGCAGTTTAGCGACGCCATCGACGGCATTTTGGACGCGTGCCGCGCACTGGGCACGCCCATTACCGGCGGAAATGTCAGCTTTTACAATGAAACTCTGGGGCGCCCGATCTATCCGACGCCTGTGCTCGGAGTGTTGGGCATCTTGGACGATGCCGAATGCGCTGTCGGAATGGGCTTTCAGTGTGAGGGCGACGCGATCGTGCTGCTGCAAGGAACTATAGAACCACGAACGATGAACGACGAGCAGCACCGGGAGTTTTCCTCGTCGGAATATGCCAAAACGATTCACAATGTCGTTGCGGGCGTTCCTCCGGCGATCGACCTCTATGCGGAAAAGGCGCTCATTGATTGCCTGGTTGCTCTGGCATCCGCGCGGGCCGTACAGTGTGCTCACGACGTTAGCGATGGGGGTCTCGCGGTCGCGCTTGCTGAATGCTGCTTCGCCAGCGATGGATTGTCGGCGGAAGTGAAGATGCAAAGTGAGGATCCGGCTGAGTTTGCTCTGTTTGAAGAATCCGGCGCGCGCGCCATCGTTTCCGTGCGACCGGAGTTGCTTGCTCGCGTCGAGCAGATTGCGGCACAATGTAAGATCGAAGCGCGGCGAATCGGAAGCGTCACTCGCGGCGAATTTTGCATCGGAGTAAACGGGCAACCGCGAATTCGCGCCGCCGTGGATGCGCTTCGCAAAATCTGGGCCGGTAATCTGGAACTGTCCCTGCAAAACGGATGAGCACAACTTTCCATCTCGACGACGACCACTTCCACGACGAGTGCGGAGTGTTCGGCATTTTCGGCGCGGAAGAAGCGGCAAAGCTAGGCTATCTGGGCCTCTATGCGCTGCAGCATCGTGGACAGGAATCAGCAGGCATCGCTGCTACCGACGGAGTGCAGTTCCGCGTCGAAAGAGGCATGGGCCTGGTTCAGGATGTGTTCACACCGGAAGTGATCGCGCGGCTGCCCGGATTCGCAGCTATTGGGCACACGCGATATTCGACCGCCGGTGACACCACTCTCAATAACGCGCAGCCGCTTGCCAGCGATTGCAACAAAGGCAAGCTCGCGCTGGCGCACAATGGAAATTTGACGAATGCACTGGAATTGCGCCGCAGCCTCGAACACAAGGGCTCGATTTTCCAGACAACCAGCGACACGGAAGTCATCGTTCATCTGGTAGCGCGCAGCAAAGTGGGCAATCTTGCGGGAGCGATTGCCGATGCGCTGGGCCAAGTGGAAGGCGCATATTCGCTGCTCATCCTGACGCGCGATGAGATTTTCGCGGTGCGCGATCCGCGCGGGTTTCGCCCACTGGCGCTTGGCCGTTTGCGCGATGCATGGGTGGTCGCGTCGGAAACCTGCGCATTCGATTTGATCGGCGCCGAATACGTGCGTGACGTCGAGCCGGGCGAGATGTTACGCATCTCAAAGGGTGGATTGGAATCGATCCGCTTCGCAGCCGAAAAGATGCATCAACACTGCATCTTTGAGCATGTATATTTCGCGCGGCCGGACAGCATCGTATTTGGCCGCGGGGTGAACGCCACGCGGGAGAAGCTAGGACGCTTACTCGCGCGCGAGTGCCCCGCGATTGCGGCCATCGTTGTTCCGGTGCCGGATTCCGGGGTGCCCGCGGCCATCGGCTATGCAGCCGAATCGGGCATTCCTTTTCGCATGGGATTGATACGCAACCATTACATCGGCCGCACGTTCATCGAGCCTGAACAGGCCATCCGCGATTTCGGCGTGCGCCTGAAACTGAACCCGGTGCGCCGCTTGCTCGAAGGGCAGCGCGTGGTTCTGGTGGATGATTCGATTGTGCGCGGAACGACCAGCCGCAAAATCGTGCGCATGGTGCGCGAAGCCGGCGCGGCCGAAGTGCATGTGCGCATCAGTTGTCCGCCGACGGTTTCTCCGTGCCATTATGGCATCGACACGCCCACCAAAATCGAACTGATTGCCTCGCGAAATTCCATCGAGCAAATTCGCGAGTTTATCGGAGCCGATTCGCTCGGCTATCTCTCGCTCGAGAGTCTTCGCGCGGCCCTCGAGGACACCGAAGGCAAGTTCTGTACTTCCTGCTACACCGGCGTGTATCCCACAGAAAACATCCAACTGGAAGTGGAGGCGCATCGTGGCTGAACCGGAAAAATCACAGCCTGAAAAGGAGCAACTCAAACGCACACGGCGCCAGAGGGTCCTGCGGGAGATTTTTTCTTGGGTGTGGCTGCTGCTGGCGCTGTTTTTCGTGGAAGGCGCCATGGCCCAAAGCCGGTTGATTCCCAGCGGTTCGATGGAGAACACCATTCTCGTGGGCGACCACATGGTGGTCAGCCCATTTGGCTATGCGTTGTGCGTTCCGTATACCGAATTGCATGTACCACTGTGGCGCAACCCGAAACGCCAGCAGATCGTCATTCTCGTTTCACCGCTGAACGGCTCCGAAGACCTCATTAAGCGCGTCATTGGCGTGCCCGGTGACAGGATCCGCATCCAGCATGGGATTGTTTACGTAAATGGCCTCCGTTTGAAAGAACCTTACGTGCTTCGCGATCCCGCCGAAATGGGAAGTTCGCTTGAAAACTTTCCGCCCGATGGGAACGGCATTTACGATGGGCTTACGCCGGAGTGGGCCGCAACTCTACCGAACTACGTGCATGATGGCAGCGTGGTGGTGCCGCCAAATGATTATTTCGTGATGGGCGATAATCGCGGCGATTCCTACGACAGCCGTTATTGGGGATTTGTTCCGCGCAGAAACATTATCGCCACTCCGTTGTTCATTTTTATGTCCATCAACGCTCCGGAAGGGGAAGGAGTTTGGCAGCCGGGCCACATGGGCGAGCGTCTGGAGACGTACCTGAGCATTTTTGTGCATCCAGGCGAAGTGCGCTGGAAGCGATTATTCCGTGGTTTATAGGACCGGCCCTTAGCGTACAAACGAATGGCATCCATTCAAAAAACAGCCAAGACGAAACCGAAGGCCAAGCCGCAAAGCCCGGAACCCAGCGCACGCGACCGGATCCGGCGGGAACTGCTCTCATGGTTCTGGGTGATTGTGGCATTTTTCATTATCGAGGCCATGGTGATTCAAGCTCGCGTGATCCCCAGCGCTTCGATGGAAAACACCATATTGATCGGCGATCATTTGATCGTCAGTTTGCTGGGATATGACATCGGAATCCCCTTCACGGAGCACCATATCGCCCTGTGGCGCAATCCCAAGCGGCAACAGATCATCGTTTTTGAAGCGCCGCCGCAAGCTGCCAACGAAGAAGACTTCATCAAGCGCGTCATCGGGATGCCTGGCGATACCGTGGAGGTCAAACGCGGCGTTGTTTTCATCGACGGAAAGCAATTGAATGAGCCGTATCTGAACCCCCGCCCGGATCCGTCCGCGCCGCAGGAAAACACCGGGCCGTTTCATGTTCCGCCCGGCGAGTACTTCGTGATGGGCGATAATCGTGACGACTCGAATGACAGCCGTTTCTGGGGCTATGTTCCGCGCGAGAACATTATTGGAACGCCCCTGTTCATTTACATGTCCGTAAAGGCGCCGGAGGACGTGTGGGAACCCGGACACGTTGGCGAGCGGCTCGGCACATATTTGAGCATTCTGATTCACCCCAGCGAAATGCGCTGGAGGCGGCTGTTTCGAACATTTTGAAGCGAACTTCTGCAGAAAACAGGGCGGCGGTTCCCATGCGTTACTCCGATGCGGGAGTGGACATTTCCCGCGCTGACGAAGCGAAACAGAAAATCCGGCATCTCGCTGGCCGCACGCTGAACAAGTTTGTCCTGTCGCCGATTGGTGGTTTTGGCGCGCTGTATCATCTCGATCCCAAGCGTTGGCGCGATCCTGTTCTGGTTTCCAGCGCTGACGGCGTTGGCACCAAGCTCAAGATCGCTTCCGCGGCAGGCGTGCACTCCACCGTTGGCGCGGACATCGTGAATCATTGCGTCAACGACATTCTGACGCAAAGCGCCGAACCGCTTTTTTTCCTCGACTATCTCGCCATGGGCCGCATCGACCCGCGTGTCGTCGAGCAGATCGTGGAAGGCATGAGCCGTGCGGCGCGCCAGGCGGGATGCGCGCTTATCGGCGGCGAAACCGCTGAAATGCCAGGCATGTACGACCCAGGGGAATATGATCTCGCCGGCTTCATCGTCGGAGTAGTCGAACGCGGGCATCAGGCCGATGCCCGCCGCGTTCATGCCGGCGACATTCTGATCGGGTTGCCTTCCAGTGGGCTGCACACCAACGGCTATTCGCTCGCGCGCAAACTCGTTTTTGAAGTGGCCAAGCTGAAGCCCGACACCTACGTCGCCGAGATCAGCAACAAAATCGCCGCAGAGCTGCTGAAGCCGCATCGCTGCTACTGGCCCATGTTGAAAAATGTCGCCGCGCGCGGCTGGCTCTCGGGCATGGCGCATATCACCGGCGGAGGCATACCTGGCAATTTGCCGCGCGTGCTGCCGCGAAACGTACATGCCGTGATTGAACTCGGCTCCTGGCCGGTCCTGCCGATTTTCCGCTATCTGGCGCGCGTCGGAAAAATCCAAACGGAAGAATTGCTGCGCACGTTCAACCTTGGCGTCGGAATGATTTTAATTGTGCCCTCTAAAAATGCCCACAAAGTCGAGATGGAGCTGAAGCGCCGCCGCGAGCGTTTTTTTCGCATCGGGCGCATCGAATCCGCTCCTGCCGGCAAATCCCCCGTAAGCTTCTCTGGCACGCTGCCGATTGTTGTTTGAACTTAGCCGCATCATCTCGAATAACCAATGGCCCGATTCGTTTTGGCGCCTGCAGGAACTATGCTAACTTCTGACATTCATGAAAAAGCGCATTGCCATCCTTCTATCCGGCCGCGGCTCCAATTTTGAAGCGCTCGCAGATAGTGTTTCGAGCGGCCGCATTCCGAACGCGGAAATTTCCATGGTGATTAGCCATCGGGAGGGCGCGCCCGGCATTGAACGCGCCCGCGCGCGCGGCATCGATGCGCGCGTCATTCCGTCGAAAGGACTCGACCGCGAGGCCTACGACCGGCAAGTTGTCGCGGTCCTGCAGGAAAAGAAAATCGATTTAGTGTGCCTCGCCGGCTACATGCGCTTGCTTTCCAGTTATTTCGTTCAAGCTTTTCGCGATCGCATTCTCAACATCCATCCGTCCCTGCTACCCGCGTTCCCCGGTCTCGAAGCGCAGCGCCAAGCGCTCGAACATGGCGTGAAATTCGCGGGCTGCACCGTGCATTTCGTGGACGAAAACCTCGACGCCGGCCCCATTGTTCTGCAAGCCGCCGTTCCCGTCCGCGATGACGATACGGTTGATTCGCTTTCCGCGCGCATCCTCGCCGAGGAGCATCGTATCTATTCCGAAGCGGTGCGTATCGTCCTCGAAGGGCGCTATCGCGTCGAAGGCCGCCGCGTGATCCTTCTCAAGGAAGCGGAGGCCGCGAAATCGCATGTCTGAAGCAGGCAACAAATCGGCGCAGCATCCGCAGAAATCCGTTGAAGAACAGCTCGCCTACCTGCGCAAAGGCGCCGCGGAAATCATTCGCGAAGAGGATTTGAAATCGAAGCTTGAACAATCCGCGAAAACGGGCAAGCCTCTGCGTGTCTATTTGGGCGTGGATCCCACCGCGCCAGATATTCATCTCGGGCACACCGTCGTCATTCGCAAGCTGAAGCATTTTCAGGACCTCGGCCACACGGCCATTTTCCTCATCGGCGATTTTTCCGCCATGATTGGCGACCCAACCGGCCAGTCCGAAACGCGCCCTCCGCTGACGCGCGAGCAAGTCGACGCCAACGCCAGGACTTATCTCGATCAGGTGTTCAAGATTCTCGACCGCGATAAAACGGAAGTCCGCTACAACAGCGAATGGCTCGGCAAAATGTCGAGTTACGACGTGGTGCGCCTCTGCGGACACTATCGTCTGGCGCGCATGCTCGAACGCGAGGATTTTCGGTCGCGCCTGGACAACAATCTCCCAATCTCCGTGCATGAACTGCTCTATCCGCTACTTACTGCGCTTGACGCCGTGAATCTAAAGTCGGACGTCGAATTGGGCGCCACCGAGCAGAAATTCAACATCCTGATTCACCGCGACATTCAGCGCGAGTACGGCGTCGCCCCACAGGTCGTCTTCACCATGCCCATCCTCGTCGGCCTCGATGGCGTGAAGAAGATGTCCAAAAGCCTTGGTAATTACGTCGGTATCACCGAATCGCCGCAGCAGATGTTCGGCAAGCTCATGTCCATCTCCGACGATCTGATGTGGTCGTATTACGAGTTGCTTACGGATTTTGAAGAGCGCGTCATCGTCCGCCTGAGAGAGGAAGTTCGCACCGGCGTGTTGCATCCCATGGATGCAAAGATGCAGCTTGCACATACCATCATCGCCAATTTCCACGGCGAAGAGGCCGCGCGCGCCGCGCGTGACGAATTTCAGCGCGTCTTCCGCGATCGTGAGGCGCCGGAGGAGGTGCCGCAGAAAAACTTGGCTCGTAGCGGGCTAACGCGAGTCTCCACTCTTGTTTTCATATCCGATCTCGCGGCCTCGCGCGCCGAAGCTGAACGTCTTATCAAGCAGGGAGCCATAGAAATTGACGGCCAGCGCGTCGATAATGTGAGGGCCGAACTGGATCTTTCGAAACCCAACTCCTTTCTCCTGCGTGCAGGTAAGAAAAAGTTCCTCCGCGTCATCGTTGAATAATCGATCCACGCTCTTCAGGATGCACTTTCCGGCGGCAGCACTCGCGCATGTTCCACGAGCCGCTTGAGCCGTGCCAGCTCGCGGCGGTCGCGCTTCGCCACGGCGTGACGCGTCATCAGCCAGTCGAAGAATTGGCTGAAGCGCCCGGGCATTTGATAACGGTCGCGCATCTCGACACGCGCTCCGTTCGCAGTTTCGCTGATCTCCCATCGCTGCATTCCGCGCACGCCATAGGCGTCCTGAAACTGCCATTCGAGCACGCGCCCGCGCTCGAATTCCGTGACCACCGCCGTGTGCGTCATTTCGTGTTTGCCGATCCGTCCCGTCAGGCGCACCTTTAGCCCGCTGCGAAATTCAATCGCGCCTCCTTGCACTTCAAATTGCAAATCGAGTTCGCGCCCGTACCACGCTCCCATACGGTGCGGCACAAAAAACGCGCCCACGATTTTCGCCGGCGCGGCAATTTCTTGGATGAACTGCAGGTCTGCCATCGCGGATTTATTCGAAAAATTCGGTGAGCCAGCGTCGCATATTCCTCATTGGCCTTTGACGAATTCCGGCTGCTTGCCTTCGGCCCACGGATCGTAGGTCAGCGCGAAATTCACGCGCTCCGCCAGCGGCGGATGGCTGAAGAGCCACACTTTGATAAACGGATTTGGATCTGGATCCGACAAATCCACTTCACCGAGTATCTGAAAAGATCGCGCAGCCACCTGCTTCGAGTCCGGAAACAGTCCGTGAGTCACTTCGAGGCCATATTGATCTGCTTGGTGTTCGATGTGCCGGCTGAAAGTGTTGCTCACCGGCGAAGTGATAAATCCAAGGATTGTGATCCACAAGAGAAGCACGGGCAGCGACGCCCAATCGTCCGTGCTGCGAATGCCCCAGCGGCCGCTGCAGCGCGCAAGCGTCCAAAGCGCTGCGCGAAAGCCTACGTACAGCAGTACAAATGCCAGCAGCGCTCCGAAAACCAGGCCTTTGTAGACATGGTTCAAAACGTAATGGCCCATTTCATGGCCGAAAACGAACATCGTCTCCGGAACCGTCATTTTCTGAATTGTCGTGTCCCAAACGACCACGCGTTTCGAAGCGCCCATACCGGTGACGTACGCGTCGACGGCCTTGGTCTTTTCGCTCGCTTTCATCAAGAACATACGATCGGGAGGAATGTTCATACCGGCGCGATGCACCACGGTTTCAAGAGCAGTGACCAGCTCGGGATCTGTGTTTTGCAGCGGCTCAAATTTGTTGAACATCGGATCGATGACCACTGGTGAGAGAAAAATCACAAAGAACAAGATCGGCAGCGCCGCCAGCCAGAAATAGAGCCACCAGCGACGCGGGCTGTGCCGGATGATGGCGTAAAGAATCCAAACGAGAATAATGCCGAGAATGAAGCTGAGGATTTGACCCTTCGCCCAATCGCCGGCCCAGGAACCCCAGCTCTGCACGGAAATTCCGTAGCTGCGCGAAAGCCAGTGCCCGTAGATATCCACCGGCAATCCCAGCACCGCGATGGTTAGCAGAAGAATCGGCGCGAAAATCACCGCTTGCAAAAAACGAACACTGGTAGCGCGCTCGGCCCAATCGCGGTATTTCGGCGCGAGGCACCACGCCAGGACCAGCAGTAGGACAATCACACCCCAAACGAAGCCCGCGAAATACAGGATGTATTGCGCGCGAGAGTATTTGACTGCTTTTTCGTAGAGATCCGGAGGGAGCGTGTAAGCCTTCACGTCTTGGCTGGTCTGTTGCGGTGACTCAGCTTGCATCGTCTGCGAGGATGCGGACGCATCCGAAGGTTGCGCTTGCGCGGGGAGCCTCGACGGCGAGAGAAAAAATAAGCAGAGGAGAAAGCCCACAAGGAAGTGGCGGCGGAACTGGGGCACGGGACCTCCTTCAGTGCGGTGGCTCGTTCCTCTCGAGTTGGCGATTATCCTTTGCCGCTGTGAAGACTGCAAGGACGAATCAGGTTGAGCCTCAGATCGAAGGCGCAGCTTGGGGTGGCATAGGTGGTGACATCGGCGGAGCCGATGCGCTTACGGCGGAATTCATCTCGGCGCTCAGTGAAGGCAGCCGCGACGCAAGAAATCGCAGAGCGTAGGATTGGAAAAAGACGAGAGCCGGCGAATATAAAAACGCGAACATCCACATGATCAGCGCAATGACCAGTCCCGCGAGGATGACGGTCACGCTGACAGTGACGAAATTCCACGAGGGATTCGCGCCGCGCAAGCCCAGGTAGGCCAGCAGCCCGATGAGCCCCAAAGGAATCAGCAGAAACAAGAGAGCGATCAGGTCGATGATGCCGAAGAAAATGGCGCTGCCGACCGCTAAGACAGCCTTCATAAGAATGTAGCCGGTGTAAGCAAGCTTCTCGGCCGCCAGCATCGGAAGCAGGCGCTGCCAGGCGGACCAAACTCCCCGATTCTCGACAGCCATGATGGGCACCAGGAAATCCCGCGCCAGAAGATCGATGACGGCGGCGATCACAAGAAAAAAGACCACGGCCAGCAAGACGACAGCTCCCGCGGCAAGCAGCGCACCGATATTCGGCGTGGCCGAAGGAGGCATTTTCCTGATCGCTACCCATAGCGGCAGGCCAACCAGCAGAAGAAGAACAAGCATGCAACAAATCGCAAAACCCACATCCCAGCCAAAGTATTGCAGGCCTTTCGCTTTCCACTTTTTCCAGCTGCGACGGAGTTCGCATTCTCCGGTGATTACCGATTCGAGCAGCACAAACCGGCTCACGCTTGATAAGTATTCGGCGAAGAAAAATAGTGCAATCAAGAGGAGCACGCAGATGGCGATCCACATCCAGTCATCGCGCAGCGACTGCAATATCGCGTCGATAGTGCCAAGGTTCATCAGAGGAACCGAGAAATGATCGTTTGCGCGGGGGGCCTGAAGGTTTCCGCCGCTCCAGCCGCCGCCCGAAGCAAATTCGCCCGTCAGCAAGCCAAGAATGGCCATGCGCGACCACATCCGAAACGACCGCGGCGCGAAAAGAATACGCCGGGCGTCAGCAAATGCGGGAGAAACAGAATCAACCGCTGAGAGAGGGGCTGGCATGGTAGCTCCCTTTCCGCATTGTAGGCGACCGACATACAACAGGCAAAACAAGCCGGAGAGGGAGTGCCGTGCATGCAACTCGACGGGCCTGCCGTACAGGTGACTTTTTCGAGGGATTGACGCAAGCCAGGCTTTTCATCACTCACAAGCAGCACTAAGATACGAAGAGAGAGATTAGAGGCGAAATTATGAAAGCTCAAAAAGCGGCTGTGATGTTGGGCATTTGCGCGTTTCTTGCAGGCCTGCCGGGGATTGCTAAAGCCCAGCAGACGGGCCAATCGCTGGCCGACGCGGCCCGCAAGGCCAAAGAGCAGCAGAAGCAGGCGCCCAAGGCGAAGGTGGTTTGGACGAACGATAACCTGCCGACATCGGCAACTGTGAGCGTCGTGGGGCAGCCGCAACAGGGAAATGCAGCCGATGCCGCTCAAGCACAGCCAGCGGAAGAAGCGGGGACCGCGCCCACTTCTGACGACGCCAACGATCTTGCCAAGGCCACTGCCGAGCTGGCGGACGCCCAGAAGGATGTCGAAAGCCTGAAGACTGACTTGGATATTGCGCAGCGAGAATACAAACTGGATTCGGACCAGTATTATGGCACGCCAGATTATGCAGCGGATCAGCAGGGCCAAGCGAAACTGGACACGGAGAAGAGTGAAATGGCCGCAAAACAAGAGGCGTTGGAAGCGGCTCAGAAAAAAGTGGACGAACTGCAAAAGAAAGTCGACGAGCTGAACGAGAAGCTGAAAGCCACAGCGTCGCCAACGCCAAACAGCTGATTGCGAGCTCACCACGAAGGCAGAAAGCCTTCCAAAGTTATCGGTTAGAAAAATGCACATCCTTTGTTATCAGAGACTTGTGCTAAATTCTAATAATTGAGTGTTGCGATTAGAAATGCGGGCGCCAGGTTCGCTTTTATTTCGCTACGCTTCACTCTGACTTTTCGGGGCCAAGATCTGCCCCTGCAAGCAGCGCGACTTTGCCGGCGCATCAAAAAGGCCTGATTGCTCGGGGCCTTTTCCTTCGTGAGAGACCTTTCCCGCGGATTCAGTGAGGCGGTCCGCATACAGCGGGTATCAGGCCAACTGACGGTTTCTCCTAGCCGCAAAAAAAGAGGCGGCCGGTGGGGGTGCCGGCCGCCGTGGGCATGGGTGATGGAGGTACAAACACTTTCGGGACCCGATTCGCGCGGGGGGCGCAACGCCAGGCCCCGAATGCAGGATCATTGTGCCAACAGGCGCCCCCAGCGTCGATAGACCGAACGGTTCAATTCGTTCTAGTACTGAGGTACCGCTAGGTGGGGCTCCGTCTGGACGCCCATCTAGCTGGTTGCGGGCATCCCGCAATTAGCAAGACCGGAACGACCGCTCCCATCGTCTCCGCCCCTATTCTGAGCCCCCGAAGCGGCGCGGCGGCTCCTGGAGAGGCTCCGCGGTTATGTGTGGAACGCCGGCATCGTTCAGAGCTTTGTTGAGATTGGCCAGGTCAGTGTTGATCAGCGCGTGCAGGGCATCCATGGCCTGACCGAGCTGCTGAGAAACGACCGCCATTTCGTCCTTTTCTGGTTGAGTGGGCGCGGCGGAATAGCCGTCCAGCTCCGACATCAGGCGACCGACGCGCTGAGGCAACGGGGGAGGCATGTAATGAAGCGGGCCGCCAGCCCCAAAGCCGCCTTCGGATACGAATTTGCCGTGGAGCTCATTGACCTTCTTCTGGAGCGCTTCCGCTTGCTTGCGGATGTCGTCAGGGATCTTCGGCGCGTCAGGTTTGCTCCAGGCCGTCAGCGCATCGTCGAGTGACTTCTTGAAGCCCGAGATGAGGCGCTGGCCTTCATTGCCGGTTTTGTAGAGCGTGTAGAGCTGCATGATGGCGTCATGACGCGCGGCGCGGTCTGCGTCGCTGATTTGGACCCGCGGGTCTCCCTGGAGTTGTACGGTCTGCGTCTGGGAATCGTCCCCCAGCGCGACTTTCACCGTGTACGTGCCAGGGTCGGCCTCGGGACCTCGCGCGCCTCCGCCGAAAAAGCCTTGAGCAAGCGCTTCTTCCTGCTCCGGAGTGAGTTTCACAGGAGGGTCATAGCGCAGGTCCCAATTGACACGATTGATCCCAGCTTCCGTGTTGCGGTCTTCGATTTGGCGAATGGTTTTGCCGGAGGAATCGAGAATCGTGATGGTCACCTTTTGCCCTTTTGCCGGTTTCGCCTTCAAGTAAAAATCCACCAGAACTCCGTCGGGAGGATTGGGGCCGAGGAAAAGCTGCTGGGCGTCGAACCAGCGGTTCTGATAAATCCGCCAGGCGATGGTATTGCGGATCGGGAAGGCATGGAGTTCTTCGCCGAGGACCTGAGGGCTTAACTGCTCAAGCGGGGTCAGGTCATCAAGAATGTAAATCGAGCGGCCATGGGTTGCGAGAATGAGGTCATTTTCACGAGGCTGAATTTGAATGTCATCCACCGGCACAGTGGGCAAACCCATTTTCAACTTATTCCAATGGTCGCCGCCATCGAGCGAGAAATACGCGCCGAATTCGGCGCCGACAAAGAGCATGTTCTTGTCGCTCGGATGTTCACGGATCACGTGCAGAGTGCCGGTATCTTCGGGAATGCTGGCAGCGAGGTTTTTCCAGGTCCGGCCGTAATTCGTGGTTTTGAAGAGATACACGTGGAAGTCATTGGAGCGATGGCCATCGAAGGTGACGTAAGCGATACCTTCGTCGAACTTTGACGCGACCACGCGCGTGACATAGGTGCCTTTGGGTACGCCGGGGACGCGGCTGGCGACGTTCTCCCAGGTTTGGCCAGCGTCGCGGGAAACTTGCAGGTTCCCATCATCGGTGCCGACCCACAAAACGGAATTGTTCGCAGGCGATTCGTCGATGGTGGTGATTGTCGGATACCATTCGACGCCATCGTAAAGAGAAAGGGTATCCTTTGTCGGCAGCTGGCCGAGGATTGGTAGAGTGTTGCGATCGACGCCGGTAGTGAGGTCACCGCCGAGCTTGGTCCAGGAATCGCCGCGATCTGTCGATTTGAAGAGGAAGTTCCCTCCGTAATAAATCGTATTGTGATCGCGAGACGAAATGACCAGGGGAGAGTTCCAATTGAAGCGATAGGGCGGGTCGCCTTCCTTGGGAACCGGGCGAATGCTCAAGGCTTCGTTGGTACGCAGATCGCGGCGCTCAACATTGCCGTCCTGCGATTCGGTGTAGATGGTTTGCGGGTCCGCAGGATCGGGCTTCACGTAGAATCCATCTCCGCCGCCCACCATGAACCAGTCGCTGTTGGGAATGCCTCCCGCAAACCACGTGCGGCTGGGGCCACACCATTCGGCGTTGTCCTGATAGCCTGCGCAGACGTGATAGGGCTGTTGATTGTCGTAGCCCACTTCATAAGCCTGGCCGAGAGGCATCACATTGAGATGATCCCAATCGCGGCCAGCATCGCGGCTTTCATAGATGCCGCCGTCGCAGCCAACGAGTATGAAATTGGAATTTTCCGGATCAATCCAGATGGCGTGGAAATCACTGTGAACGTCGCGGACGCGTTGCTGATTGAAACTCTTGCCGCCGTCATCCGAATAGTAGAGATTGACGCCGCCCATCCAGATGCGCAGGTCATTATTGGGGTCGATACGAATCTGGCTGAAATACGACGGGCGCGGATCATCAGAACCCATCTTCCTCCATGTCGCGCCCTTGTCCTCGCTGCGGAAAACGCCGCCGTCTTTATTACTCTGTATCAGCGCGTAAACGACATTGGGATCCTTTCGATAAACCGCTACGGCGCATCTTCCGATGTCTCCCGTATTGGGGAGGTCGGTGGTCAATTTGCTCCAATTGGCGCCGCCATCGGTTGACTTGTAAATGCCGCCGTCCGGGCCACCACCGTTGAAGCCCCAGACGGTACGGCGGCGCTCATACGCTGCAGCGTAGAGAGTGGTGGGGCTTTGTGGATCGATGGCCACGTCGGAGACACCGGTGTCGTTGTTTATGAACAGAACTTTGTTCCAGGTTTTTCCACCGTCGGAGGTTTTGAAGAGACCGCGCTCCGGGTTTGGCCCCCACAGGTGTCCAAGAGCCGCCACGTAGACGACGTCGGGATTCGTAGGATCAATCACGACTCTGCCGATGGCCTGCGTGTCGTCGAGGCCCATGTGCGCCCAGGTTTTTCCGCCATCGGTTGATTTGAAAACACCATCGCCCCACGAAGCGCTCTGGCGGTTATTCGCTTCACCAGTTCCCACCCAAACGATGGATGGATTCGACGGTGCAACGGCAACGGCGCCGATCGAAGGATTTGGCTCATCGTCGAAAAGCGGAGTCCAGGTCATCCCGCCGTCGGTGCTTTTCCAGAGACCGCCCGCCGCCGCGCCAAGATAAATTGTCTTGGGGTCCGTTTCGGCCACAGCGATGTCGTCGATGCGGCCGCCCATAATCGCGGGGCCGATGGCGCGCATTTTCAGATTGGCGGTCGCCGATTCGATTGTCGGCGTCGCGGACTGCTCCTGGGCTGTGGCGCTCTGCCTGCAGACAAAGCCGAGAAGTAGAGCAAATAGGAACGGCAGAACACGAAAGCGAACAGGGCATCCCATCATCGAAGAACCCTCCCCCCAAAATTCTTCTACTACAACGAATAGTGGCGACAGTAACGCTCCATAGACGAAAATGCAATGGAGACGAGTTACTCACGGTACGCTGACTAGAGACGCGTGGTTGTGACGCTGCGTTTCAAAGGGAGGTAGGAATGGACGCGCGCGTCGTTTGTCCAATTGATGTGATTTGCGAACTTGACGAAGAGGCTGATACGGAGTATTTTGCTGAGCATCAGGAAGCCCCTTCTTCCTGAATACCCTTCCCGCAGTCGGTCCGCAATAGCAGGCCGTTGTGACTCATCATGGAGAGGAAGCGATCATGGGTGTCAAAGTGTCTGGCATTACTGGTTCTTCGACCGAGCGACTGAATCGATCATTGATTTGGCTTTTCTCGAAATGCAATGAATCGAGGAATCTTCCGGTCGCAGAACAACTGACGCTGGCGAAGGTAATCCACGAAGCGGCCACGCATCTCAGCGACGCGAGCTTGCGCATGGAGATTCAATCCGCGACGACCCGCACCGTTTCGATACTTTCGAGCCGCGCGGGCCAAAGCTGATCGACAGCTAAAACCAAATCCCTACAGCGCCTGCGCGCTTGTACGCAAAGCACGCCGCAGAAGTGTGTCTTCACGGTAGCGAACGGCTTCGGAAGGTTGAACACGCCGCCACGGGCGTGGTAGCGTTGGTCAAGCCTGCACGAACGCCGCATACTTAGCATCACAATGCGGGCCGCACCGTGGGAAGCTCCGCCGCCAAACTCGAACGCACCAACCTCGAACAAAACATACGGGAAATCATTGCTCAACTCCTGCGAGAACTGGGGAACTTACGCGCGCTTGAAGAATTGGGACGCAAAGGCGGCGCAGCGCACTTGGAGCGCGATCTGGGGCTTGGCAGCCTGGAGCGCGTGGAATTGATGCTTCGGCTCGACAGAGCCTTTTCGATCGAATTGCCGGAAACCGTGGTGGCCGAGGCGAACAGTGTCGCTGATTTATTTGAAGCCGTGCTCCGGCATCCTGTCGAACGGCAGAACGATGGACGCGGAGCGGGCACTTCGCCTGAGACATACCGGCACGCCACAGCTGAAAAACCGAACAGTGATTTGCGCGAGAGACTTGCGCGCGCGGAAACACTCGCAGAAATCATTGCCATTCGCGGACGGCATGACGCGGAAACAAAACATATCTACCTCTATCAAGAGGATGAAAGCATCCGCACGATCACCTGCGGCGAGCTTTACACACGCGCTTCCGCGGTCTCCGCGGAGCTCGCGCGTCGAGGAATTCTCCCCGGCCACACCGTGGGGATCATGCTTCCCACCGGCGCCGAATTTTTCTGGACTTTTGCGGGAGCCCTGCTTGCAGGGGCGATTCCTGTGCCCATCTACCCGCCGTTTCGTGCCGACCGCATCGAGGAGTATGCAGAGCGACAGGCTGCGATTCTCGCAAACGCGGAAGCGCGGCTACTGGTTACGTTTCGGCAGGCGGAGGGCGTAGCGAAATTGCTCCGGCCGCAAGTGAAGACGTTGCGCGGCGTGGTTACGGCTGCGAGTCTGGTGTCTTCCGATGGCGGGGCGCTGCCTCCGGAAACCGAAATCCGCCCTGTCGATGGAATTCGTCATCGTGCGCGCGCCGAAGATATCGCATTTTTGCAATACACCTCCGGATCGACGGGAAATCCGAAAGGAGTTGTGCTGACTCACGCGAACCTGCTGGCGAACATTCGCTCTATCACGGAAGGGGTGAAGCTTACCGACGATGACGTGGCGGTCAGCTGGTTGCCGTTCTATCACGACATGGGCCTGATTGGGGCGTGGTTCGTGCCACTCGCGACGGGCATCCCTCTTGTGTCGCTTTCTCCTCTCGCGTTTCTGACCCGACCGGTACGCTGGTTACAAGCGATCAGCCGTCATCGAGGGACCCTCAGTCCGGCGCCGAACTTCGCTTACGAGCTATGCGTGCGGAAGATTGACGAGCGCGATATGGAAGGCCTCGATTTGAGCTCCTGGCGGGCGGCTCTCAACGGCGCTGAGCCGGTGCGTCCGGAGACAATCGAGCGATTCGCTGAAAAATTCGCGCGCTGCGGTTTCCGTCGCGAGGCGCTGCTGCCGGTGTATGGGCTTGCGGAAGCGACCCTGGGCGTAGCAACACCGGAGATGGGCACGGGCGCACGCGTGGACCGAATCGAGCGCGAGCCATTTCAAAGTGAGGGCAGAGCCGTGCCTGCAGGCGGGCAAAACGACGCGACGCTGCAATTCGTTTCCGTGGGGCATCCGCTGCCGCGAATGGAGATTCGCATTGTCAGCGAGCAAGGCAAACCGGTGCAGGAACGCACCGAAGGCAAAGTGCACTTCCGCGGACCTTCGGCCACGGCAGGCTATTACAAAAATCCCGATGCGACCCGCGAAGTGATGCGCGCCGATGGATGGCTCGATTCCGGCGATCTGGGGTACGTTGCCGAGCGTGAGCTCTACATCACTGGCCGCGCCAAAGATCTGATCATCAAAGGCGGGCGAAATCTATATCCGCATGAGATTGAAGAGATTGCCGGGCGCGTGGAAGGGGTCCGTCCAGGCTGCGTGGTTGCTTTCGGCGTTCCCGACGAAGCAAGCGGCACGGAGCGGCTAGCGGTGGTGGCGGAGGCGCGCGATCGAAAGCAAGCCGATCGAATCGCGCGGGAAATTACGCGCCAAGTGAGCGAGGCGCTTGGCCTGCCTCCCGACATCGTAGAAATTCTGCCGGCACAGTCGATTCCCAAGACATCGAGCGGGAAACTTCGTCGCAACGAAACGCGACGGCTTTATCTGGAATCGAAATTGGGCAAACGCCAAGCACCGGCGTGGGTGCAGGTTGGCAAACTGGCCGCGCGGGGAGCGCTGCCACGCTTTGGCGCGCTGGCGAAATCGATTGTTTTGCGTGGCGCTGAGGTTGTGTACGGCGTGTACGCGCTGATGCTGTTTGGCGGGGCGACGGCTGTTGTGTGGCTAATGGTATACCCCGCGAAGAGCCAGACTTTTTCCGCGAAACTCGTTCACCGAGCTTCGCGAATGCTGCTGTTTCTCGCCGCAATTCGCATTGAGGTTCAGGGACGGGAGTTGCTGGAGCGTTGGCGCTCGGAGGGGCCGTGGATTTTCGCGCCGAATCATTCGAGCTACCTGGACATTTTGATCCTGTTGGCGTGCCTGCCCGCCGAGGCCCGCTACGTCGCCAAGGGAGAAATTCACTCGATGCCGCTGGTGGGCATGCTGGCCAGCCGTTCGAGACATTTCGCATTCGACCGAAGCGACGCGAACGCGCGCGTGGCGCAGTCCGATGAAATCGAGGAGGCGCTTCGCCGAGGCGAATCCGTGGTGATTTATCCGGAGGGGACGTTCACTTCGGAGGCTGGCGTAAGACCATTCCAGCTAGGGGCGTTCAAGGCAGCAGTGGACACGGGGCGCGCGATCTGCCCCATCGCCGTGCGGGGCGCCCGCGAATTGCTCCGGGACGGGACCTATTTGCCCAAGCCGGGAAGAGTGACATTAACAATCGGGCCTTTGATTGAACCCAAGGGCGGAGCAGACGGATGGCGTGAGATCGTGCGCCTGCGCGATGAAACCCGCGAAGTGATTGGGCACGGCGCCGGCGAAGGCCTACTCTAAATACTTCCGGTACGTTTTCCCCCAAGACGTTGCGCCTCTGCACACACTTCCGAACTGGAGCATTCTCTCTCCGTGATTTTCTGCGTTAGTGTGTTGATTGGGGTTATCGTCGGGCGATTGCCAGAGCCAGGCATCCGTGAGTGAGCCTCCCCGTTCCGCCAATGGAGGAGTGGAATGCGAAAAATTGCAATTTTGCTGGGTTTGTCGTTGCTTGCGCCGGTGGCTGCGCGCGCTCAGAAATTCGATCTCTTCGCCGGATACTCTTACGAGCAACTCGATCAGACTGGTAGTGACGCGCACACGAGTGGATGGGAAGGTTCGCTCACGTACAAGTTCAACTCGTACATCGGGGTGACCGGAGCTTTCACGGGGAATTACGGCACTCTTTTTGGCGAATCGATGAATCTTCACGACTTCTACGTGGGCCCGCAGCTCTCCCTGCCGATGCGCTATTCGCCGTTTGTTCACGTCCTGGTCGGCGATATGAGGATCAGCCTAGCGACGCTGCAGAAGAATGCCTTCAGCACGGAGGTGGGAGGCGGACTGGATATTCGCGTGAATCATTATCTTTCGATTCGCGCGATCGAGGCGGATGCGGTGACCGGCAACATACAGCCGAGCCAGAGCGATGGCCAGATTTGTGCGGGGGTCGTGTTTCATTTTTGAGCTGTCGAGGTGGCTGCCGCTACCAGGATA
Organism: uncultured Acidobacteriota bacterium; assembly: GCA_963811805.1. Lineage (GTDB taxonomy): Bacteria > Acidobacteriota > Terriglobia > Acidiferrales > UBA7541 > DAHUXN01. The sequence goes on from CAWESU010000001.1 coordinate 1,386,018, forward strand.
GCTCCGTTTCGACAGGTTCTGCGTAATCCACGCCTTCGATTTCAAACCCAAAAAGAGCGCGAAATTCACGCTGAAAACCAGCGAAGTCGCTCAATTCACGTAGGTTTTCGGTGTTGACCTTCGGCCATGCCGCCATAACGTCGGCCTGCACGGCGGCAAGCATCTCGCGATCGTCGAGGCGGATGCGGCCGGCCTCGTCGAATTTCGGGGCCACGTCATCGGCGAGGAATTCGAAGAACAAACGCCGCATTTGCTCGATGGCGTTTTCGTCCAAGTTTTTCTGCTTCATTACACGAAACAGCAGACTCATGTATAGCGGAACGACAGGGATTGCCGCAGAAGCTTGAGTGACGATGGCTTTGTTGACGGCGACGCGCGCCTCGCCGCCAAATTTATCGCGCAGATGCGAGTTCAAAGCGCGCGCGGTTTCCTCAAGGTGCTTCTTGGCGCGGCCGATCGTGCCGTCGCGGTAAATCGGCCAGGTCATCTCAGGTCCGATGTAGGAGTACGCGACGGTGCAGGCGTTTTCGGCAAGCGAGCCTTGCTCGTCCAGCATATCGATCCACAGTTTCCAATCCGCTCCGCCCATCACCGCGACGGTGTCCGCGATTTGCTGATCGTTTGCCGGAGAAATGGTCACTTCGGTTACTTTCTCGGAGTCGAGCTCAACGGTCTTGTTCGTGTAGGAGCTGCCGATAGGCTTCAGGACGGAGTGATGAACCGCGCCGGAAACCGGGTCGGTGCGCTTGGGCGCCGCCAAGCTGTAGATGATCAAATCCACCTTGCCGAGCTCTTTGCGAAGCAGCTCGGCGGTCGCGCGCTTGGTGTCGTCGGCGAACGCATCTCCATTGATGCTCGCTGCAAACAGTCTCTGCTGGCGAGCGAAATCGTGAAGAGCTACCGTGTTGTAAAATCCCGCGCTTGCGGTCTTGTTTCCTTCGGGAGGGCGCTCAAGGAAAACGCCCACGGTCTTCGCGCCGAAGCCCCAGGCTGCGGCGATGCGCGAAGCGAGACCATAGCCCGTCGATGCACCGATAACGAGCACTCTCGCCGGGCCACTGCGCCGAGAACTTTCGCCGCCAACAACTGTTTCGATTTGCCGCTCCACGTTTCGCCGACAGCCCTCGGGATGGGCGTTAAGGCAAATGAAGCCGCGCGACCGGCGCTGTACCACCTGCAAGGCCATTCGGAGTACCTTCTTCCCTCAGAGACGCCATGGAAAGCAAATCCCATTTGCACAGCGTGTGTCAAGCGCGGTATGGCGACGACTGCGGGTGGCTGCACATCTAAAGGAGCAGGTGAACGACAATGAGAACTTCGGTTTTGCGTTTTACTCTTTTGATTTTTGCAAGCGTCACGATAGCCGCGTCAATTTGCGCCGGGCTCACCCGGGCTCAGACGCCTCCCCAGTACGAACCGCCGACGGTGGTTTCCACGGCGGAGGCGTTGTACCCGATCAATAGCGTGGCATCCGGCACGGTGGTGCTGGAAGTGCGCCTCGACAAGAATGGAGCCATCGATTCGGTGGATGTGCTCCACGGCATTCCTTCGCTTACGGGGCCAGCGGTCACCGCAGTGAAAAAATGGAAGTTTGGCGCCGCGAAACTGGACGGACACGGAATTGCTTCGGTGATTCCGGTGGCCTTCACGTTTGTTCCACCCAACGTGGGCCCACGGATCTAAAGCGTACTGCCTCTTAAGACCGATTTTCTCTTCGACGGTTTTTTCTTGCTTGACAGGTCATACTTCTGTACGTATAAATATACATAGAGATGAATATTCAAACAACAGGAACTTGGATGGGATCTCACAAGCGCATGCGGCAGGGACAAATCCTGAAGCTCGTGGGAAACGAGCCGGTGGCGAATCAGGACGACCTGCGGCGGCGGTTGGTGCAGATCGGCGTGAGAGTGACGCAAGCGACGCTTTCCCGCGACCTGCGCGAGTTGAAGCTGGTGAAAACAGCCGAGGGCTACCGACCGCTCGGGGTGGCCATGGAGGATTCTACAGCGGTGCCCCAACTGGGCCGGGCGCTGCGTGAATTCCTGGTCGAAATTCGCCCTGCGCAAAACATGCTGGTGCTGAAGACGCCACCTGGAGGGGCGCAGCCGCTCGCCGCGGCCGTTGACGGCGAACATTGGAAAGAGGTGGCCGGCACGCTGGCAGGCGACGACACTGTGCTGATTATTACGCCCACACGCGCCGCGCGGGCCGCGATTCAGAAACGCATGGAGGATTTGCTCCGATGAAGGATCCGCGACGGGTCGCCGTCATCGGGGCCACAGGCTACGCCGGATACGAGCTAGCCCGGCTGCTGCTGCGGCATTCGGAAATAGAGCGACCGACATTTTACCTCCGCGGCGAAAGCGCGCAAGCGCGCTGCCTGACGCAGTTATTTCCACAACTGCGCGGATGGGGAGAGGCGCCGTGCCGCCCGCTTTCAGTGGACGCGATTGCGGCCAGCGGTGAGGGAACGGCTTTCTTGGCCACGCCGCACGAGGTTTCGCTCGAATTAGCTCCGGAGCTTTTGCAAGCGGGGTTACGAGTGGTCGATCTGAGCGGAGCGTTCCGTTTTCGCGATCCACAAACTTTCGTGCGCTGGTACAAGCTGCCAGAACCGAACGAGGAATTGGCGAAGCGCGCGATTTATGGCTTGCCGGAGCTGTACTCGGAGATGTTGCCGGAGGCAAACCTGGTTGCCAACCCCGGATGCTATGCGACCTCCGTGATTTTGGGTTTGCGGCCGTTGGTGGAGGCGGGCTGGATCGACATGTCTCGGGGAATTGTATGCGATTGCAAATCAGGAGCGAGCGGCGCGGGGAAGGAACCCAAGCGCGAGACGAATTTTGTGGAAGTGAATGAGAATTTTCGCGCTTACGGCGTTTTCACGCACCGGCACACACCGGAAGTTACCGAGCATGCCGGCGTCAATGCAGACGGCTTGATTTTCACGACTCATCTGCTGCCGCTGGAGCGCGGAATTCTGTCCACGCTTTCGTTTTGGCTGAACGAATCGCGAAAGGCGGAGGAAGTCGAGGCGGCGTTTCGCAAATTTTATGCCGACCGGCCGATGGTGCGCGTCTGGCCGGCAGGGCAGCTTCCGGAACTGCAACACGTGGCGCATACAAACTTTTGCGACTTGGGATTCGCGCTCGACCAATCGGGCCGGCGAATCGTGGTCGTGTCGTGCCTGGACAACCTGGGAAAGGGCGCGGCGGGACAAGCGGTACAAAATTTCAACTGGATGCAGGGCTATTCGGAATCGACAGGATTGATATGAGACTGGTCATAAAAATAGCGGGAGCTTTGCTCGACGACGAAGCCGTTGTGCGGCAGCTCGCACGGCAGATCGCCGACACGGCCAAAGCCGGCCACGAGCTGCTGGTGGTTCACGGCGGCGGGAAAATCTTCACCGCGACGCTGGCGCGCATGGGAATCACGTCGCACTTCACTGGAGGATTGCGCATAACGGATCGCGAAACGCGAGATGCGGCCGTAATGGTTTTCGCCGGATTGCTCAACAAACGGCTGACGGGGGCGATTTCCCTGGCCGGTCAAAACGCCGTGGGGATTTCGGCAGCGGACTCGGCGTGTTTCCTGGCTGAGCCGATGATTCATGAAGGCGATGCGGGCGGGCTCGGATACGTCGGTTATTTGACCGGCGTGAACCTGGAATTCCTGACTTCGCTGTGGCGCGCAGGAATCGTTCCGGTGGCCTGTTGCCTGGGGCTGGGTACCGATGGCGAGCTCTATAACATCAATGCAGACCACATGGCCGCTGCCGCTGCGGAGTATTGCCACGCGGAGCGGCTGATTTACCTGACCGACGTGGCCGGAGTGCTTGATGGTGAGAAGGTTCTCGACAAAGTGAACAGCGCGGACGTCGAAGACCTGATCCATCAACAGAAAGTTTCTGGCGGAATGATTTTGAAGCTCGAAGCCGCCAAACGCGCGCTGGCAGGCGGCGTCAAGCAGGTCCGAATCGTCGGCGGGACCAGCCCACGGGCTCTGCGCTCGGCCAGCAATGGCGCGAAGGGTTCAGGCACACGAGTAATACCTGCGCTTCCGGCTGCGGAAGCGAAGCTCGCGGCGCGCGCTTCGCGATAAGAAAACCCGATGAAAAAGCATACAGCGAAAAAGTCTCTAAAAACGTCGCGGGCTGGAGCAGCGGGGGCCGTGCGCGATGCAGACCAATATTTGATGCGCACGTACCGACGGCCAGATGTGGTGTTCACACGCGGCAGCGGCTGCTACTTGTACGATTCGAAGGGGAAGCGATATCTGGATTTTCTTGGCGGCATCGCCGTGAATGCCCTGGGATATTCGCATCCGAGGCTGGTGCGGGTGATACAGCGCGAAGCCAAGCGCGCCGTTCACCTTTCCAATTTGTTCCACAATCCATTTCAGGGCCCGTTGGCCAAGAAACTCGCAGAGTGGTCTGGGCTGGATCGCGTTTTCTTTACGAACAGCGGCACCGAGGCCATTGAGGGCGCACTGAAGCTGGCGCGGGCGTATGCGAAGAAAAATGCCACGCCGGGCTCACTGCCCAAGACGGGAATTCTCGCGCTTGAAAATTCCTTTCATGGACGAACGTTTGGCGCGGTTTCGATCACTTACCCCGCGAAGTATCGCGAACCATTCGAGCCACTTGTACCGGGCGCCAAATTCGTCCGCTTCAATGATGTTGCGGACCTCGAAAAGAAATTTGACGCCGAGGTTGGCGCGATCGTTATCGAAACCATCCAGGGCGAAGGCGGTGTTTCAACGGTGAGCGAAGATTTTTGGAACAGCGCGCGCGAACTCACGACCAAGCACACCGCCGCGTTGATCGCCGACGAGATTCAATGCGGATTGGGGCGTACCGGCCGGAAATTCGCGTATCAGAAATTCGACGGCAAGCCCGATATCGTGACGGTGGCGAAGCCGCTCGCGGGGGGATTGCCGCTCGGAGCGGTGATCGCCCATGAGAAGTTCGCGGAAGCGTTCACCCCGGGAATTCACGGAACTACCTTTGGTGGCGGACCGCTGATCTGCGCGGTGGCGCTCGAATTTCTAAACACTATCGAAGACGAGAAGCTGCTCGACAATGTACGCGAGCGCGGCGCTGAACTAAAGGACGGCCTGGAAAAACTGAAGGGACGCTTCGATTTTATCGGCGAAGTGCGCGGCGAAGGACTGATCCTCGGACTGAATCTTTCCATCGAAGGCGCGGCGATCGTTGAAGAAGCGCTGCGTCAGGGGCTGATTATCAACTGCACGCACGAGCACATCCTGCGGTTTTTGCCGCCCTTTGTAATTCGCACGCAGCACGTACGCGAGTTTCTGAGCACACTTGGCAAAGTGCTGGCAAAGGCGCCGCGCAATGCCTGGGAAGATGCAAAACAGGCGCACGATGCGCCTCGAATCGAAGAGACGGCGGGAGCGCGAGCTCAAGCCGCAGTGAGGTAATCATGAACGCTGTAGCAGCAACAGTGCCTGCTTTGGCGAATGACCTTTTGGTGGGAAGTGAATGGGGCCCGGAGCAAGTGCGCGGGCTATTCCACCTGGCGGCTGATATCAAAGCGCGGCCGGAGCGGTATCGGAGCGCCCTGGCGGGACGATTTTTGGCGATGATCTTCGAAAAGCCGTCGCTGCGCACGCGAGTGACGTTTGAAGTTGGCATCTCGAGCATGGGCGGCGGAGCGATTTTTCTGGATCACACGCAAGCGCGGCTGGGCGAGCGCGAGTCGGTGCGCGATGTTGCGAAGAATTTAGAGCGATGGGTGCAAGGAATCGTCGCGCGGGTTTTCGAGCACGAGGTACTGGAGGAATTGGCAGAGAATTCATCGATTCCGGTAATCAACGCGCTTTCGGACCGCTGCCATCCATGCCAGGCATTCGCGGATTTTTTCACGCTGGAAGAAAAATTTGGCAGCTTGCGCGGATTGAAATTTGCCTACGTCGGAGATGGAAACAACGTCTGCCATTCGCTTTTGACCGTTGGGGCGCGGCTGGGCGCCCATGTTCGCGTGGCAACGCCGACTGGGTACGAACCGGACCCAGCGATGGTTTCCGAAGCGCGGCGCAGTGCGCGAGAGAACCGCGGGAAGATTGAAATCATGCGTTCACCCGAAGAGGCGGTGACCGGCGCTCACGCCGTTTACACCGATGTGTGGGCGAGCATGGGGCAAGAGGACGAAGCGGCGCAGCGCGAAGCGATCTTCGCACGTTACCAAGTGAATCAGCGTCTTTTCGCGCAGGCGGATGCAAATGCGGTGTTCATGCACTGCTTGCCAGCTCACCGGGGATCGGAAGTCGCTGCGGATGTGATCGATTCGCCGCAATCGATCGTCTTCGACCAGTCCGAAAATCGTTTGCATATCCAAAAAGCAATTCTACTCACGCTGCTCGGCTAAGGAGAAAACGTTGGCAAAGAAAGTGGTGTTGGCTTACTCCGGCGGACTCGATACTTCGATCATTATTCCGTGGCTGAAGGAAAATTATCACTGCGAAGTCATCGCCATGATCGGCGACCTGGGACAGAAAGAAGATCTTGATGCAGCGCGGCGCAAGGCGCTGGCGACAGGCGCGAGCTCGGCATACGTCGAGGACCTCCGCGAAGAATTTATTAAACATTACATCTGGCCGACGCTCCGCGCAGGCGCCGTGTACGAACACAAGTACCTACTGGGCACATCTTTCGCGCGGCCGATCCTCGGCCGCCGCCAAGCGGAGCTTGCGCAGAAGCTCGGCGCCGACGCGGTGGCGCATGGCTGCACGGGAAAAGGCAATGATCAGGTGCGATTCGAGCTAGCGGTGAAAGCGATCGCTCCAGAACTGAAGATCATCGCTCCGTGGCGCGAGTGGACCATCAGCTCCCGCGAAGAAGCGATTGCCTATGCGCGCGAACACAATGTACCGGTGGAGCAGACGACCAAAAATATTTACAGCCGCGATCACAATATCTGGCATTTGAGCCATGAAGGCGGCTGCCTGGAAGATCCGGCGAATGCGCCGGAAGAAGCAATGTGGCAATGGGTCGTGTCTCCGGCGGCCGCACCGGATCAGCCAACCGAAGTGAAAATCGGATTTGAAGCCGGCATGCCGATTTCGGTGAATGGCAAGAAATTGAGCCCACTCGCGTTGCTCGAAGCGCTGAACGACGTCGCAGCGAAGAATGCGGTGGGCAGAATGGACATGGTGGAGAATCGCCTGGTGGGAATTAAATCTCGGGGCGCGTATGAGACGCCGGGGGGAACTTTGCTCATCGCGGCGCACCGCGAATTGGAAGCGCTGTGCCTCGACAGGGAAACGCTACATTTTCAGCAGCATTTGTCGCTGCGTTACGCGGAGATGGTCTATTACGGAATGTGGTTCACTCCGTTGCGCGAGGCGCTCGACGCATTTTTCGAATCATCTCAAAAGCGTGTTACGGGCACGATCGGGCTTAGCCTTTTCAAGGGCAACGTGAACGTAACCTCGCGCGAATCAGCGTATTCGCTTTATCGAACGAATCTCGCGAGCTTCACGATGACGGGTTATAACCCGAAGGATGCGGAAGGCTTCATCAATCTGTTTGCCCTGCCGATAACCATCCCGATTGCCAAAGGCGAGGCGCGTTGAACGAAGCGGCGCAAAAAAAGATGTGGGGAGGGCGCTTCGAGCACGCGCCGAATCAGGATTTCTACGAGTTCGAGCGCTCGTTCGGATTCGACCGGCGTCTGCTTCCGTTCGAATTGGAGCTGGATCGAGCGTGGTCGCATGCGCTGGAGAGCAATGGAATTCTGAGTTCGCCGGAGGGCGGGCAGATTCGCGCAGCGTTGGAGCAAATTCAAAAACGCGCAGCCGCCGAGCCGAAATGGCTGGACGGTTCGTCCGCGGAGGATGTGCATCATTTCGTCGAATCCACGCTTACGGAAATGCTCGGCCCATTGGGCCAGAAGCTGCACACAGGGCGAAGCCGGAACGAGATGATCGTCACCGAGTTTCGCATGTTTATTAAGGAAGCCGCCGCCGAAGCGCATGTGGCGGTGTGCAGACTGATCGCAGCATTGATCGAGCAGGCGGAGCGGCATTTTGGCTGGCCGATGCCGGGCATGACCCATATGCAGGCTGCGCAGCCCATTTTGCTTTCCCATTTCCTGCTGGCACATGCGGAAGCTTTTTTTCACGACCTCGATCGCATCGATTTTGCCAGGAACACGTCCGACGCGAGCCCGCTCGGCACGGCAGCACTGGCGGGATGCGCTTTCCCCATCGACCGTCAAGCCCTGGCGAAGGATTTGGGCTTCGCGCGAGTCACGCGCAACAGCCTTGATTCGGTGAGCCGTCGCGATTTTGCACTCGACTATCTGTTTGCATTGACCGTGCTCGCGGGCCATCTCTCGCGCTTGGCCGAGGACATGATTCTTTTCGCGTCGCCGGGCTTCGGATTCGTCATTTTGCCGGATGAATATTCGACCGGCAGCAGCCTGATGCCGCAAAAGAAAAACCCGGATGCGTGGGAACTGATTCGAGGGAAGTGCGGACGCGTTGCCGGGGCGCTGATGGCGCTTGTGGTAACGATGAAAGGTTTGCCTTCGAGTTATCAACGAGACTTGCAGGAGGACAAGGAGCCGCTATTCGACGCGCACGATCAGACTCTGGCGATGACCAGAATCGCGGCCGGTGCGATAGCGGCAACGAAATTCGACGAGGGCAGATTGCGCAGCAGCGTTCAAGCGCAGGGCTTGGTTGCCACGGAAGCGGCTGATTATCTGGTGGCGAAAGGCGTTCCGTTTCGGCAGGCGCACGAAATCATCGGACGACTAGTTCGCGACAGCGAAGAACAAAAACAGGATTTTGCGGAATGGCCGCTGCAGAAGCTGAAAGAATATTCTCCGGTGTTTGAAGCGGATTTTTCGAGCACACTGACGGTCGAAGCTTCACTTGCCCGCCGCGATTCGATAGGCGGCACGGCGCCAACGGCTGTGCGCAAGGCGCTGGACGCGGCGAAAGAACGCCTCGCGTCCGCTGAGAAGAGAAATTGAGGGCCCGCAAAGCGCGCCTGAGCGACGCGGCAGCGATTCATGCGCTGATCGCGGGTTACGCCGCCGGAGGGATTTTGCTCCCACGCACAGAGGAGAACGTGCGCGAGCATTTTTCCACGTTTCTTGTGCTGGAAGAGAAATCCAAGATCGCCGGCTGCGTCTCTCTCGAAAATTATGGCGCTGATCTGGCGGAAATTCGGTCCCTGGCGGTCAGCCAGGAAATTCGAGGCCGCGGCCTGGGCGGGCGTCTTGTGAATTTCGCACTCGCGGAAGCGCGACGGAAGAAAATAGCGCGCGTGTTTGCGGTGACCCATGCGCCGGAGTTCTTCGTGCGTCATGGATTTTCGGCGTCTTCCCGGCGTGCGCTGCCTGAAAAGATAGAGCGCGATTGCTCAACTTGCCCGAAGGCGAGACGTTGCAAGCTTATCGCAGTCATTGCCACGGTTCTGCCCGAAGAAGTTATGCTGCCGATTTTGGACGGCGTGGCGAGCCCTTCCCTCGCGTGATGAGGCCGTCGCTTTCCGCCACGCTCTTACCCAAAGGCTTCCACTTCGCGTCCACAGCCTGCGGCTTGAAAAAGCACGGGCTCGATCTAGGCGTGATCGTCAGTGAAGTTCCCGCCAGCGCTGCTTGCGTGTTCACAACAAATCTCGTCAAAGCAGCGCCGATCCTCGTTTCCCAACGGCATCTCCGGCGCTCCGCGGCCAAGATGCGCGCCATCGTCGTGAATTCTGGAAACGCCAACTGCGTCACGGGCGCCGCAGGCCTTGCGGCATCGAAGCAAACGGCGGCAACCCTTGCGCGTGCGATGGGTTGCCGGACCGAGCAGATTCTCGTTTGCTCCACCGGAGTGATTGGCCTGTCTCTTCGCGTTGAACGCATTCTGCGCGCTATTCCGAAGCTGCGAGCCGAGGGCGCTGCGACAACCCGATCATTCGACAAATTCACGCACGCGATCATGACCACGGATACGCGTCCCAAATGGGCCGCGGCGAATTGCGTTATTGACGGGAAACGCGTGCGCTTGCTTGGCTGCGCCAAGGGCGCGGGAATGATTCATCCGCAGATGGCGACGATGCTGTCATTCATTGTGACCGACGCGGCGGTTTCGCCGCGCGTGCTTCGCCGTGCCCTCCGCGAAGCCGTGGCGAAGACTTTCAACGCGATCACCGTCGATGGCGACACGTCGACCAATGACACGCTCGCGATTTTGGCGAATGGCGCTTCCGGCACGAAAAACATCCGCAAAGGCAGCGCCGGCTACCGCAAGTTTGCGGAGGCACTCGAGTCTGTCTGCCAATCGCTGGCGTTGCAGATTGTTGCGGATGGAGAGGGCGCGCATCGCGTGGTCGAAATCGAAGTGCGTGGCGCGGCTTCCGATCAAGGCGCAGATGGGATTGCACGGACGATCGCGAATTCACCTCTGGTGAAAACGGCCCTTGCAGGCGGAGATCCCAACTGGGGCAGAATCTTGGCTGCCGCCGGACGCGCAGGAGTGCGATTCGATCCCGGCCGTGCCGAGATTCGCATCGCTGGCATAACGATGTGCCGCTCTGGGCGTCCTGTCCCCTTCGATGAAAAAACCGCGCATCTCAAACTTCTAGCCAAGGAAGTTCCCATCGTCGTCGATCTGCACGGAGGCAAAGGCTCAGCGCGCATGTGGACTTGCGATTTCACCGGCGACTACGTGCGCATCAACGCCAGCTATCGCAGCTAGCGGAAGCGAGGTCAACATGGCGAAGTTCTACGCGATGGCCGCGTTCTGCTTGAACTTCCGTGGCGACTCGACCATTTCCACTTGGCCAGCGACATAGCGATATGTCTCGAGAGTTGCGCCTTCGATCCCTTGACGGACAAGGCGCGGGACATCCAAGCCACTTTCAGCGGCTTCCAGATCGGCAGCGTTCGCATGCAAAGCCGGGCTGCGCGGTAAGAACACAGGGCAGCAGTCGTGAAAAGGCTCAGCGGAAATATCATGCGTGCCGATCTTTCGCGCGGTTTCGATGATTTCCAGCTTGTCGGTGCCGGCAAGCGGACGAAATACAGGCATCTTCGCGGCGGCTTCCACGGAAACCATGTTGCGCAGGGTCTGAGAAGCCACTTGGCCGAGGCTGTCGCCGGTAACCAGGGCGAGCGCGCGATTGCGCCGCGCAAAGGCCTCCGCGACGCGCAGCATCATGCGGCGATAAAGAAGGACGCGGCACGGCTCCGGCGCATAGCGGACAATCTCTCGCTGGATCTCTTCAAAAGGAACGCGGTAAAGCTTTGCCGTGAATTGCCAGGGCACTAATTGACGCACGAGTCCGCGGGCGACATGGATGGAGGATTCTCCTGGACGAGCGCCGGTGCCGTAAAAATGCACGAAGGAAAGATGCGCGCCGCGCCTCATCATATGATAGGCGGCGACCGCCGAATCGAATCCGCCGGAGAGCAAACAGGTCATTCTTCCGGCAGTGTTTGCGGGCAGGCCTCCCGCCCCTGGTATTTTGTGAGCATAGACAAGAGCAGGGCCAGAGGTGATTTCGATGTGACAAGTCACGTCGGGATCATTCAATTTCACGCGGACGCTGCGGCCTGCGGCCTTGAGCGAATCGAGCAAATGCTTGCCGACGATTTTTTCAATTTCGGAACTGCTGTGCGGAAAAGACTTGTCGCTGCGCTTGGCGCGAACGGCAAACGTTGCGAACGCGAGAGGCTCGATTTCCTGCCAGGCTGCGTTGCAGAGTGCGGTGAGGTCGCGCTCTACGGGGCGTGCCACGGCATAGTAGGCGACGCCGGAAGTTCGCTCGACCCGCCGCAGGGCCCCCTCGAGTGGTGCCCCTTCTTCCAATCGAATGATCAAACGGTCGTTAGGCCGCTCGATCTTTTCGATGTGAATGCCTTCTAACGCGGATCGCAGATTTGACACCAGTTTGGATATGAAAAAACGCCGGTTCCCGCCCTTCAACCAGAGTTCATGGTAATGAACGACAATTGCGGGTTGGCTCATCCGCGAAACCTCGCACCGTGCATTCTATAGATTATAGCAGGGTTAGAGAGGCCACGTGCCCGCTGATGCCGAACGCCCGCTGATCAAATCCGATGTGTCCGATTTATTCGTAACCTTATCGATACGCGCGCCGTGGGAAGTACGACTTTTCTTGACAGTGGGGGTTACAATCCACGGCACGAGAAAGCACTTCGGCTGGCAATGCGACGATTTGAATAATCTGCGCATCTAAGCTGGTGGGTTAGGCGGGGGAGGGGTCATGTGGATCCGTCGCGACTGGGACGAGTTCTTTAACCGCGTACGCAAGCGCGGCACAGCCGTGCATCCGCCGAGGCCCGTGGACCGCTCCGCGCGCAATCGCTTGGTTCCTGCCGAAGGGTACAGTCTGGCCGAACTGGATGATGCTGGGCTGAGCCTGGAGCAAGCTGAAGTATTGGGTCTGCCGGTCGATGCTTTGCGGGTGGGCAGCGATCAGGCGAACGTCACCGCACTGCAGATGTTTCTTCGCGCCAGCCGGGCGCGTTACTGACCTCCGTTCCCTTTACGCGGTGGCGATAGCGCATGTGCTCTTGACGCCGGACGCGAAATCGGTAAACTGCCTTTTTGTCCAATGGCGACACAGCTAAATCCGGCAGCACTAGCGGGCACCATTGAGGACCCGCTCCGCGAGCTTGAGTTCCCTCAGCGGGAGGCCGCGTTTTTCTATGGTTTGTTTCTCCGCGGGCACTCGGCCGAAGAATTGCGCCGCGATATCGAAGTTCCTGCCGCAGTGCTGGCAAAATGGGATCGCGAAAGCATGCGCCAACCCGAACAACGGATTACCTTCGAACGTATCGCCGAATACCGGCGCCATGTGCTGGCAATCTTCGATTCCCTGGTTGGCTTCGACGCCAAGACTCAGCGTCTCCAGTGACGCTGCCTCGCCCAGCATTCGAGGCGCATTGACGCCATAACTGCAGGTCGACTAAACTAATTCGCCGTTCGAACGCAGAAGATTGCCTCTGTTCCCCGGTAGCTCAATGGTAGAGCATTCGGCTGTTAACCGAAGGGTTGCTAGTTCGAATCTAGCCCGGGGAGCCATTCTTCTCCCGTTTCGCAGGACGCCCGCGCGAACGAGCTACCTCTCACACCGAAAACGAGCTACCTCTCACACCGAAAACGAAAGCCCGGAACGAACCACCGTTCGTTCGGTCGGGCTTTCGCGTCTCAGGAGAGATGCTAGAAGTGGAAGCCGATTTCGCCCGTCAGCGTGCGCGGCGTTACGTAGTGCGTGCCGCTGAACGTGGACAGGAAATTGTACAGCGCTTCCTTGTCGGTCAAATTGATGACCGTGAACTGAGCGCTCCACTTGTAGTGGTCACCACGAACATGAAATAGATTGTCGTCGCCCACGGACATATCAAACAAATTTCGCGATTGGACGCGGGGTGGGTTGTGATCGTCGTTCTCTGCGCCCGGAGCGGGGACGCTTAGGTATTTGGACCCGAACTCAGAGGCTGGGCAATTGAACGGCAGGGGCGTAGTTGGCGTCGCGGCCACACCGTCGCAAGTGAATCCGGCTTCGAATTCCTGATCTGCGCTGAGTGGAATGGCCCCAATGTTGGAGGCAACCATACTGACATTTGGCACACCATTGATGAGAACTGAGCCCGGACAATCATTGGTCGAGCTTACTCCATAGCAAGGCGTCGCCCCGGCGACGAGGCCGCTGTCGTACCGCCAGTTGAAAGCGAGCCACGGGCTGTTCTTCCAGGGCAGTTGGTACTGAAAATGGGTGGTTTGATTGAACTTCTCGTCGTGATCGATGCGGAAGACCTCGGAGCCCGTCGGCGTGGCGCCTGCGCCGCCGACTTGAGGCTCGAAGAATCGCGCCGCCACGCTGGAAAAAACGACAAGCGCGGTAAGTCCATGCAGGTTAGGCATGCTCAGACGGCCTGCATATCCAGGTATCTTGGACCGATCCCATTCGATGGGAAAGGTAATCGGCGTGTTGCCGAGGACACTGAAATCATATGCATTATGGGTGTACTTCCAGATGTACTCGCCGTCGAAAACGAGATACTTGCCGAAAGCCTGTTCAAACCCAGCATGGAACTCGTTACGAAAACCGGGGCTAATGGGAGTCAAAGAGTTTGACGAACAAAGCAAAAGCGGACTCAGAACGGGAGAACTACAACCCACGCTGGAAAGAATCAAGTTTTCGTTGAACGGCGTCTCCAGGGTGCGGGCGTAGGAGACTCGGAGAACCGTGCCAGTTTGCTTCACGTTGTACGAAATTCCTACGCGAGGCTCTGCCTGTCGTGCGCTGGTTATGCCGTTGTAGACATCCTCACGAAGGCCGGGAAAAAAATTCCAATTGCCCTTTGTAATGGAATCCTGGACGTAGAGCGATAGCTCCTTCACATCGGTGTGTTCATCAAAGTCGAACAAGCCACCTCCGCGCGTCAAATCGTAGGGCAATAAGGCAGGATTGAATGCCGGATACTGGGCTGTGTTCGGCGAGTTGGGGTTCACGGTGGGGTCGTTTTCCGCCAATCCGGCCCCCGCGCACTGGCTAGGGTCGGTAAAACCCTGAACTGGAACGTTTGGATTCGGAGCTGTGGAAAGCGTCAAGCAGGGCGCATTGAATGTTGGGTCAACGATTCCCAAGTTGTCGTTTTCCGTGAGGAACGTCTGCTCATATGTGACGCCGGCCTTGAAGTTGTGAATGCCCTTGCTATAGGCGATATCCGATCGCAGCCCAGTGTTGGCTAGGGTACGAGCTTGCGAGACGCTTTCCCGGGAAAGGCTCGGCGGGCCGAGATCCGCGAAGGGATCCCCGCTGGGATAGTAATTATACGCATCGCGACGAACGTAAGCGCCTAGTGTAAACACGGTGTTTTGGTTCAGCAAGCGGGTCCAGGATGGAGCAATATTGAAAGTCTGAATCTGCGACCGCTGATCGGTCGGGCCCACGGGCTGGCCGTCGGGACCGATACCGCCATCGTTTACAACCACCCCCGACCACGCGGTTGCGTTTTGGGCATCGAACGAATTCGGGTTTTGAAACCAGGAGCGCGTGTAGCCCAGATTCAACTCGAGGGAATCGGCGCTTGATAGGCGACGATCTATGCGGTCAAACAAGTTCTCTTCGTTGCCCTTGTCGTGCATCACCGTGAACTCCGGGGGATCAAGAAAGCGCCCGGTGTCCAATCCGCTTGCGGAAATGAAGTTGCCCCAGTTTTGGCCACCATAGGCAAGATCGAATACGGTATTCGAGGTCCCGAAGGTCCCGTAGGAGGCGGTCACGCTGCCGTGGGGGGTTGTGGTACCCTCACCGGAACGGGTGGTCACATCGATCACTACGCTGGTTTTGTCTCCATATTCGGCCGGCGGCGCGCCTTCCACGACTTCCATGGACTGGACGGAATTGAGCGGAATCTGGTTCGAAAACACTTTGCTTTGCTGATCGGTAATGGGCTGGCCGTCGACTGAGAAGGAGTTGTCTGCGTGGTCGCCGAGTCCATGAAAAAGACCATTCGAGTCCGCCGCGATGCCTGGGCTCGCCAAGGTGACAATGGAGCTCACCGACGATGACGGATTCTCGACGGGCATCTCCTGGATCAGTGAACGGTCGATGTCGGTATGCGTCGTCGGAGTGGTTTCCAGCAGATCACCCGCTTCCGCCTGCACCGTCACCGTGGTGCTGGCGCTAGCCAGTTGCATATCGATTTTCAGATTGAGCGGGACGGCCGAACGGACCTCGACATCCTGCACGTATGGCGCGAAGCCTTTCGCGGTAACCGTCATGTGGTAGGGGTTGAGAGGCACGTTGGGAAAATTGAAATTGCCGAACTTGTCGGTTGTGGACGACCTCTCGTAACCACTGACCGGGTCGTGGATGGTGACATTTGCTTTGGCCACGACGGCACCGGAGGGGTCCAGCACAGTGCCCGAAATCGACGACGAATTTCCCGTCTGCGCTGCGACAACACGTGGAAGAAGGAGGGCGCAATAGCACACGATCAGAAGCAACAATGATTTCTGTAATCCGCTCATTATTATCTCATCTCCTTAGCAAGCCAGTCCCGCGCAGGCGCGGCCCGTTGTGGTTGTAGAAGGAATGTTCTCCGCAGCTGGACTTATAGCTGCGACGCGAAAATCAAACCCGATTGAACAGAAGGAGAACTACGAAGCAGGCGGAGCACGGGGCGGTGCGAAACGCGTAATTGGAGCAAACTCAAAAGTCTGTGGTTGAAGGGGAACTGCCCAACTGCTTACGGCAAGACCTGGAAGCGTTGGAGCAATTCCGGCCTGTACCAGCGGCGTATGAATTGCATGACAAATGGGACAAGTTGCCGGGGACTCGAGGTTACTATGATGATGCCAAAGGCCAGCGGACGCGAGAGAGAGGAGAATCGCGAGAGCGAGGAAGGCCGTCAGCCGCTTACGGCTGAGGAAGCCCGACCTCTCAAATGAGCAACTCAATCTAGTTTCCCCGAAAACGCTAAGCTCGGATTGCAGCGACCCCCAACCGTCCCGTTCGGGCCCCTGTGAACCCGAAACAAGCGTACTACAGTGAACCCAACTATAGTCAACAGATTCTGGAGAACCGATGGCACACACGACAGGGGACAGAGGTAGGCTTCGTTAGGAAGGCTGGCCGGCCTGCACCGGCAGGTTTGCAGCTTCCCAGCCTGCCATGCCGCCGGCAATTTCGCTGACGCGGTCAAATCCGCTGCGTCCCAATAAACTTGCGGCGATGGATGACCGGTACCCGCCCGCGCAATACACCAGCAAGGGACGGTCCTTCGGCAGTTTGTCCAGATTTTCCGTCAGGTGGTTCAGCGGCATCGCCAAGCTTCCGGCGATGCGCTTCTGCTCGCGCTCGCGCGGCGCGCGGACATCGATCGCCAGCGGCGCCTGATCCGACGCCAAAAGCGCGGCGGCCAACGGCGCGCTCAGCCGCTCCGTCCTGACCGTCAGTTCCGGACGCGCGCTCAGGCTCAGCAATCCATCCTTCAAATATCCGGCCACGTGATCGAATCCGATGCGCCCCAGCCGCGTGGCCGCTTCGTTCTCCCGCCCGGGATCGGCGATGATCACGATCGGGTGCTCCCGCTCCAGCACGGTTCCCGCCCAGGTGGCGTACTGCCCGCCCAAGCCGATGTTGATGCTTCCCGCCAAGTGCGCGGCCGCGAATTCCGACGCCTCGCGCGTATCGAGGATTTGCGCGCCCGCGCTTTGCAGCGCCAGCACTTCGTCCAGCGCCATCGGATTCAGCCGCGCCAATGTTTCCTCGAGCGTCGGCCGCTCTTGGCTGTTCAACACCGCGTCATAGGTGAAATAGGGAGGAGCGTCCGGCTGGTCCGCGGTCACCACGGAAATGAACGCTTCCTTGCTCATCGGCTGCAGCGCGTAGTTTGTGCGGCGCTGCTCGCCGAGCGTGGACACCGTTTCCTTGCTGAGCGCCTTCCCGCACAAGGAGCCCGCGCCGTGCGCCGGATACACCAGGCTTTCGTCCGGCAGCCCGAGCAGCTTCGCGTGCAGCGAATCGAAGAGCATTCCGCCTAGGTCGTTCGCCGACCAGCCCAGCGCCGCGCGCAGGTCCGGCCGTCCTACGTCGCCAATGAACAGCGTGTCGCCGGTCAGCACGGCATACGGTTGCTTGTCGCTTTTGTGCAAATCGTAAACGAGGATGGAGATCGACTCCGGCGTGTGCCCCGGCGTCTCCATCGTTTTCAACCGCACTCGTCCAAATTCCACGATGTCGCCGTCGCGCAGAGCGGTGAACGCGTATCCTGCCTTTGCCGCGGCGCCCAGATAGATTTTGGCGCCCACCTGATCGCGCAGCTCCAAATGCCCGGCCACGAAATCGGCGTGGAAATGCGTCAGGAACACGTGGCGGATCTGGAGTCCGTGTTCTGCGGCAAACGCGATGTACTGGTCGGTGTCCCGTTGCGGATCAACCACCGCGGCTGTGCCGGTTTGCTCGTCTCCAATGGCGTAGGAGGCGTGCGCCAGACACGACAGATAAAATTGCTTGAAGATCACCGGACGCCTCCTTGGAACGATCCGCCAATACGGTCGTGGCGCCTTCCAGCCTCTACCGAGAGCCTTGACCAATTGTACGCTCGCCACCATTTGCCGCATTCTAAAATTCGCCGTACATCCTTCATCGATACCGTGCGGAACATCGCGAAAGTTGCGTGATCCGGCCAACAACCGCTCCTCTTGTTGGTTTTGCTTATCAAACGCAGTTAGGCGATAATAAGGCGAAGGTATTTTCGGCTCAGAAGGTCCCCCGTCGATTCTATGAATTCAACCATTACACCAGCTCCTTCAGTCGTCGGCCTCGAATGGGCGCATCCGCTCGTGCAGGAATGGTTTGTCGGGAAGTTTGCGACGCCCACCGAACCGCAGATTCTCGGCTGGCCACATATTCTCGCTGGCGAAGATACGCTGATCAGCGCGCCGACCGGCTCAGGCAAGACGTTCGCCGCCTTCCTGGCCTGCATCGACCGCTTGGTGCGCAAAGCCATCACCGGCGGCCTGCGCGATGAAATTGAAGTCCTGTACGTATCTCCGTTGAAGGCGCTCGGCAACGACATCCAAAAGAACCTGGAAGCGCCGCTGGGCGAAATCCTCCACTTGGCCGCGGCGCGCGGCTTCTTGATGCCAGAGATTCGCACGGCTGTGCGCACCGGCGATACGCTGATGCACGAACGCCGTGCCATGCAAAAGCGCCCTCCGCAAATCCTGGTGACCACGCCTGAGTCTCTTTACATTCTGCTCACCGCGGGAAAAAGCCGCGAAATGCTGCGGACGGTGCGCACCGTAATTGTCGACGAGATCCACGCCGTCGCGGACGACAAGCGCGGCTCGCATCTCGCGCTTTCGCTGGAGCGGCTCGAGGCGCTCACCAATTGTCATCCGACGCGAATCGGCCTGTCGGCAACGCAACAGCCCATCGAGCAGATCGGTCAGTTCCTCGCGGGCAGTTCGCGTCCGTTACCTACAATCGTGCAGGTGGCGCAGCGGCGCGCGTTCGATTTGGCTGTGGAAGTTCCCGCCAGCGAGCTCGGCGCCGTGGCTTCGAATGAAATGTGGGACGAGATCTACAAACGCATTACCGAGCTTGTCCAACAGCATCGATCCACGCTGATCTTCGTGAACACCCGCCGACTCGCCGAACGCGTCGCGCATCAGCTTGGCGCATTACTCGGCGAAGATGCTGTCGCTTCACATCACGGCAGTTTGTCGCGTTTGCGGCGGCTGGCCGTCGAAAACAAATTGAAGGCAGGAGAGCTTCGCGCTCTCGTTGCCACGGCATCGCTGGAATTAGGAATCGATATCGGTACGGTAGACCTTGTCTGCCAGATCGGCTCGCCGCGCTCCATTGCTGTTGCGTTGCAACGCGTGGGACGCGCGGGACATTGGCGCGGCGCTGTTCCCAAAGGCCGGCTGTTTGCAACGACGCGTGATGAGCTTCTCGAGTGTGCGGCTCTGGTGCGCTCGATCCGCGAAGGCCTTCTGGACCACATCCTGATTCCCGATACCCCCCTTGACGTGCTAGCACAGCAAATTGTGGCTGAATGCTCGGCGATGGAGTGGCAGGAAGACGATCTGTTTGCGCTACTGAAACGCGCCTATCCTTATCGCGCGTTGGCCCGCGAGACTTTCGGCGAAGTGATTGAGATGCTGGCCAACGGAATTTCCGCGCGACGCGGCCGATACGGCGCGTATCTCTATCACGATGCCGTTAACAAACGCTTGCGCGCGCGGCGAGGCAGCCGGCTCGCTTCGATTACCAGCGGAGGCGCGATTCCCGACAACGCGCTGTACACGGTGATTGCCGAACCGGAAGGCATGGTCGTTGGAACGCTGGATGAAGACTTCGCGGTGGAGAGTTTGCGCGGCGACATCGTGCTTCTCGGCAACACTTCCTGGCGAATCCGGCGGATTCAGGCCGGTTCCGTCTTGGTCGAAGACGCGCAGGGCGCGCCACCGAACGTGCCTTTTTGGCGAGGGGAAGCTCCCGCGCGAACGGCGGAACTGTCGGAGCAAGTGGCCGAGCTGCGGCAACGGCTAAGCTCACTCACGCAGACAGCGGTGCCCGGCGCCACACGCACTGATCCTTCGCGAGCCAGTGCCATCGATTGGTTGATGCAGGAGTGCGGCCTCGATCGTGCCGGAGCCGAACAGGCGGTCGAGTACATCGTCGCCGGCCGCGCCGTGCTGCGCGCTGTTCCCACGCAGCAAACCGTGATTGCGGAGCGCTTCTTTGACGAAAGCGGCGGCATGCAGCTCGTCATCCACGCGCCATTCGGCGGCAGGATCAACAAGGCCTGGGGCCTGGCGCTGCGCAAGCGTTTTTGCCGCTCTTTCAATTTCGAGTTGCAAGCAGCGGCCACCGACAACGGTTTGAATATTTCCCTCGGAGAGCAACACAGCTTTCCGCTCGCCGATGTTTTTCATTTCCTGCAATCCGCTACGGTAGAGGAATTGCTTTCGCAGGCCGTGCTGGCGTCACCCATTTTCACCAGCCGCTGGCGCTGGGCTGCAGGCCGTGCTCTCGCGCTGCTCCGATTTCAGGGTGGCAAGAAGGTTCCGCCGCAAATCCAGCGCATGCGCTCCGACGATTTACTGGCGGCCGTCTTTCCGCACGCGCTGGCGTGCCCGGAAAATCTTTCCGGCGACATCGAGATTCCGGACCATCCGCTGGTGCGCGAAACCATGAAAGATGCGCTCACCGAGGCCATGGACATCGATGGCTTGAAAAGCGTCCTGGAAGGAATCGTTTCCGGAAAAATTCAATGCGTTGCCGTCGACACACCCTTGCCCTCGCAGTTCTCGCATGAAATTCTAAACGCGAATCCGTACGCGTATTTGGACGATGCGCCACTTGAAGAGCGTCGCGCTCGCGCTGTCGAAATGCGGCGCATG
Source organism: uncultured Acidobacteriota bacterium (assembly GCA_963811805.1). Taxonomy (GTDB): domain Bacteria; phylum Acidobacteriota; class Terriglobia; order Acidiferrales; family UBA7541; genus DAHUXN01. The sequence continues at coordinate 1,406,940 of CAWESU010000001.1, forward strand.
CTACCCGAAGCAGTGCTTTCCGAGGTTGGCCGACTGGATCCATCCGCAATCACCGAAGTGCGCGAGGAGTCATGGCCCGACGTGCGCGACGCTGACGAGCTGCACGACGTGCTGCAAACTGTGATTGCCGTTCCGGAGCTTTCTCCGTCAGACGCGCCGCCTACCGAAATATCTTTCACACCAGTGTCCCCTTTGACGGATTTCGTCCGCAAATCCAGCCTTATCTGGAGCGAGTATTTTGCAGCTCTCTGTGCTGAACGACGGGCGGCGCGCGCCGCCGTCGCCGGGCGATCGTATTGGGTCGCCGCAGAAAAGAAGAAAATCTTCGCGGCTGTGTTTCCGGATGCCCGCTTCGAATCCGAGTTGCCAGATGTAGGCACGCCTGCTTCCGGAAAAGAAGAAGCACTATTGGCTTTGGTCACCGGCTGGATGTCCCATAGCGGTCCCGTGACCGCGCAAATCTTAAGCGATGCGCTGGGCATCGCCATGCCGGACATTGATCAAGCGCTCCTGCGTTTGGAAGCGAGTGGCGCGATACTGCGCGGAAACTTCACCGGAACTTCTCGCGAAGAAATCGAATGGTGCGATCGCCGTCTGTTGGCTCGCATTCACAGGCTCACGCTGGGAACTCTGCGTAAGCAAATCCAGCCGGTGACTGCCGCGCAATTCATGCGCTGGCTATTGCGCTGGCACCACGTGGCCCCTGGAACGCAAGTCTTTGGTGAACGCGGAACACTCGAAATCTTGCAACGGCTTCAGGGATTTGAAGCTCCGGCAAACGCGTGGGAGCGGGAAATCCTGAGCCAACGCATCGCGAATTACGACCCGAAGATTCTCGATCAGTTGTGCTTGACCGGCGCTGTCGGTTGGGGACGCCTCTCGCCGCACCCCGCGACTCTTGAAGACCAGCTTCCGGCGACTCGCCGCGTGATTCCGTCCAGCGTGGCGCCGATCACTTTTTTTGTGCGGGCGGAAGCCGACTGGATGATTCCTCGCCACGTAGAAAATGCCGATGAGGAGCCGCGCGGTCTAAGTCCAAGCGCGCACGAGGTTCTGCGCTTCCTGCGTCAACGAGGAGCTTCGTTTTTTGCCGACATCATTCGGGGAACACAAAAGCTAAAAGCCGAAGTGGAAACAGCCCTATGGGAACTTGTGACCGCCGGAATCATTACGGCCGATGGATTCGACAACATTCGCGCGTTGATCGATCCCAAGCGGCGCGCCGGACAAGGCCGCGGCCAAAACGCGCGCCCGCGCCACAGCGCTGGTCGCTGGTCGCTGCTTTTTGCCCACGACGACTCTTCCGAGTGTGCGCACGTTATCGAAGCTACGTGTCGCATGCTTCTAGGGCGCTACGGCGTCGTCTTCCGCGAGCTTCTCGCGCGAGAAACGATGGTCCCGCGATGGCGCGAGCTGCTTTTGGCATTTCGCAAACTCGAAGACCGCGCAGAAGTGCGCGGAGGCCGGTTCGTCAACGGATTCATCGGTGAACAATTTGCCTTGCCCGTGGCAGTCGAGTCTCTTCGCGCTACGCGAAACGCGCCTCCGGCAAGTGACATGGTAACCATTTCCGCTGCTGATCCTATGAATTTGATCGGAATCGTCCTACCAGGAGACCGCGTGCCTGCAAATTCAAGCAAGACAATTACTTTCCGTGACGGCGTTCCGCTCGATTTATCGGAATCCAAAAGGCGCTTTGAAGCCGCTTTCGCCGCCGTATAGCCCGAGCGGAGTTCCAGTTCGAACCTTCATTCCGGTTTGTTCGAAGGTGCGCTTTCCAGAAGCACCCTCCCGGCACCTTCGGATGCTTCGCAGACGTAAATTTCCGGCCTTCGTCCGGTTTCTGCAAAATATGCTGCTGCCACGCAACTCTGAAACTGAGCAGCGAATCCAGCATCGACGAGGTTTACTGTGCAGCCGCCGAAACCTGCACCGGTCATGCGTGCTCCATGCACGCCCTCTTGCTGCGTCGAAAGCCGGACCATCAAGTCCAACTCGGGGCAACTCACTTCGTAATCGTCGCGAAGACTGCTATGCGATGCGGCCATCAGTTTCCCGACCAGATCCATGTTATTGCTTTCTAGCGCGGATGCCATTTGGCCCACTCGTTCGTTCTCGCTGATCACGTGCCGGCAGCGTTTGTATACAATGCTGGTCAGCCGTTCACGATACTTCTCTAAGTCGGCAAGCGCTACATCCCGGAGCGCCCGCACATTTGGCAACACTTCTGCAAGGCGTCGAGCCCCCTCTTCGCATTCAGCCCGCCGCGCATTGTACTGGCTGTCTTTCGATCCAAGCTCGCGTTGGATCATCGTATTGCAAATGACAAGTCGGACTCGATTCGGGATGGGGATGGCCCGAAATTCGAGTGAACGACAATCCAGGAACAAAGCGTGGCGCGCTCGCCCATGACATGAAACGAATTGATCCATGATGCCGCATCTGGCGCCGACAAAATAGTTCTCTGCTTTCTGGCACAACAATGCGACGCGCGACGGTTCGATTTCATGGCCGAACAAACCCAGCAGCGCATATGCCGATGCAACTTCGATGGCGGCAGAGGAACTCAGCCCCGCACCCATCGGCACATCGCTCGAAATGTAAATATTCGCCCCACCGAAACGACACCCAGAATTCCTAAGCTCCTGAATAACGCCCAGGGGATAGCGGCTCCATTTGGCGAACGCGTCGCGAGATAAGTTCCCTGCATAAGACGTGACCGTGTCCTGCATGTTTTCTGAAAAAATTACGAATTCGTCGTCACTTCGGCGCGAAACAGCGACAAAACAGTAGAATCCAATCGCCGCAGGCAAGACAAAGCCGTCGTTGTAGTCGGTGTGATCGCCAATCAAATTTACGCGCCCGGGCGCGCGATAGACTTGTGGCTGGTCGCCGAATCGGGATTTGAACCGCGCAGCTAAAGATTTCAGATCAATCATTTCGCTTCTTCTGACGAAACTCCCCGTCCGTAAGTTAACGCGACTACAACATTCTTGACAGCCAGAATTTCATCGCTGATAGTTGTTGCGGAAAATTGATTGCTCATGGACAAGAACCTTCGTAACTCTTCACGGCGCTCTCTCCTGAAAGTTCTGGGTGCAAGCGCCGGTGCGTTCACGTTCGACCGTTTTTTTCAGCTCGACGCTTTCGCGCAGCAGCAACCCGCTGCGGCAAAAGCACTTCCCACGTTCACCGGCCCAGGAGCGAATCCTTATTGGAACTCGACCGGCAAAATGGCCACGTTTCCGCAAAAGGCGCCGATGGTGATGCTCACCGACCGTCCCGTGCAGCTCGAAACTCCGCGCAATTATTTTTTGAATGCCATCACTCCGAATGACGCATTTTTCGTCCGCTGGCACCTGGAAAGCACTCCGAATGAAGTTGACCTTTCCACGTGGCGTCTGCGGGTCGAAGGCAACGTCAACAATCCATTGCAACTGAGTTTCCCCGATCTTCTCCGAAAATTTAAGCCGGTCACTCTTGCTGCTGTGAATCAATGCTCCGGCAATAGCCGCAGCCGTTTTGAGCCTCGCGTCCCCGGCGGCCAGTGGGGAAATGGCGCGATGGGCTGCGCGCGATGGACTGGCGTGCATTTTCGCGACATCTTGGACATGGCCGGCGTCAAGAGTGGTTCTGTTCAGGTTCAGATGGAGGGGCTCGAGCGCGGCAAGGGTCCCGAAGGCATGCCTTCCTACGAATTTAAAAAGTCTCTGAATCTTACCGACCCAGTGCTGGATGAATCGATCGTGGCTTATGCGATGAATGGCGAGCCTCTGCCCATGCTCAACGGATTTCCCGTGCGTCTTATCGTGCCGGGATATTTCGCGACTTACTGGGTGAAATGCCTCAGTTCGTTGCGCTTGCTCGACAAGCCGGACGAAAATTTCTGGATGAATCCCGGCTATCGCGTTCCCGATACGCCTCGCGGAAACACCAACCCCGCCGATGTGAAAGCCGGCAAAGTGAAAATGATTCCGATCTCACGCATGCCGGTGCGCTCTTTCATTATTTCTCCCGCTGGCGACACAAAAATACCAGCCGGCCTACCCGTCACCGTTCGTGGCATCACGTTCAGCGGCTCTGGCCCCGTTACGAGGGTTGAATTCTCCGCCTCGGTGCGCGGCGGCTGGCGCTCTGCAAAACTTGGCGAGGATCTAGGCCCCTACGCGTTTCGCACTTGGGAAACGCAGTGGACGCCGGCAAAAGCGGGAAACTATCGTCTGGCGGCCCGCGCCACGGACGAAAAGGGCAACGTCCAGCCCGATGAAAGCGTGTGGAATCCGGGCGGCTACCTTTGGAACAGGATTGAACAGCAAGAAGTGACCGTCGGAGCTGCGGAATGAAGCCGTTCATGCGAAAGCACCGGAGCGTCCTGATTCTCGCCGTCGCCATCGGCTTGGTCGCGGTCGGCGCAATCTACGCGGACTTGCAGCTCGGCTACTACACCTCCGTAAACCTCGGAAGCATAGCGCAGCCCGCTCGCGTCGGACAGCAAGCGGATGCCGCCTACAAGATCGGCGCTTTGCCTCTATACAAACCGGAGCTCGTTCCTGGCGAGGGCCGGCAGGACGTGGAGGCCTACTGCAACACTTGCCACTCGCCCAGCTACATTCCCATGCAGCCGCCACTCCCCGCGGCCACGTGGCAAGCAGAAGTGACCAAGATGGGCAAGGCATTCGGCGCGCAAATTCCCGCCGAATCGCAAGCCAACATTCTCAAATATCTCCAGTCGCATTACACGCCGGAAACGCGCAAACGCTGAATCCCGTTGTATACTTCGCGTTCAGTTTTCAGTCGCGCAATCGTGTGCAAGAAGGAGCAATTATCGTGAGCCATCGCCGTGGTTTCGTGTTTTCTTTCATCCTTTTCGTTGCAGAGCTGTTGATTTTCGGCACCCTCACTGTTGGGCAGCTAAAAGCACAGGAAGTTGATCCCAGCCTCTACCGCGACATGCACTGGCGCCTCATTGGTCCCTATCGTGCCGGTCGCGTGACCGCGGTCGCCGGCATTCCTGGGAATCCCGCGATCTATTACATCGGCACGCCTGGCGGCGGCGTTTGGAAAACGACGGATGGTGGCATTGTGTGGAAGCCTATTTCTGACTGTGAGCACGTCGCCTCGATCGGTGCAGTTGCTCTTGCGCCCTCGGACGCGAACATTATCTACGTCGGCACGGGCGAGCAGACCGAAGGCAACGGTGTTTACAAATCCACCGACGCAGGCGCGACGTGGGTTCAGGTTGGCCTCCAAGATACGCACTACATCAATTCTGTTCGCGTCGATCCCCGCGATCCGAATATCGTCATCGTGGGCGCGATGGGTGATAACACCCAGAGCGACAATCGCGGGGTTTACAAAACTACCGACGGCGGCAAGACTTGGAAGAAGACGCTATTTCAGGACAACATGAGCGGCGTCGCGGACATGGTAATGGACCCGAATAACCCGCGCGTTCTTTACGCGGCGATGTGGCACCCCGCCAGCCGCGTCTTTTTCCCACCGACGGGAAAACCTGCAACGGGACCTGACGCCTGGATCTACAAATCCACCGACGAAGGCTCAACGTGGAAAAAACTCGATGCCGACGGCATGCCCCCGGAAAAATGGGGCCGCACCGGCATCGCCGTTGCTCCGGGAAATCACGGCCGCCATGTGTTCGCCATTGTCGACGAAGGCCTTTACCGTTCCGATGATGCGGGCGTGAACTGGCATCAGATCACCACGGATCCTCGCGTCCTCGGCAATGGCTACTTCAGCCGCGTCTTCGTCGATCCGAAAAATCCTGCCGTCGTTTACGTCGTGCAAACCTGTTTGTATCGTTCCACTGACGGCGGCGTGCATTTCGAAGCCTTTAAGGGAGCACCCAACGGTGACGATTACCACGTCCTATGGATCGATCCGACCAACAGCGACCGTATGCTGCTCGGCGTCGACCAGGGAGCGATTATCAGTGTCGACGCCGGCAAATCATGGTCCCTCTGGTATAACCAGCCCACCGGCCAGCTTTACCATCTCTCCGCTGGTTACGAATTCCCGTATGTTATCTATGCGTCCGAACAGGATAGCGGGAGCGTCGCCATTCCCAGCCGCAGCGATTTCGGGCGCATTCGAGACCGCGATGTGTTCTCACCGGAAGGATATGAATTTGGCTACATCGTCGAAGATCCGGTACATCCTTACCTCGTATACTCCGACGGAAATCCCGGAACCATCTTCCGCCTGGATCGCAGAACGAACCAAGTCCTCACCATTTTTTCCGGCGGGGAGAAGTATCACGTGTCAAGCAACGCCCCTTTGGAATTTTCTCCTGAAGACCCGCACACGCTCTACTTCGGCACGCAATATGTTTTGGAAACGACCGACGGCGCCGTTACCTGGCACGAAATCAGCCCTGATCTAGCTCTGCGGCCGGCTGCAAAGGAAGCGGGCCAAAATCCCCGCAGGCCCGGAGCTCGGAATGGCGTCATTAGCACCCTCGCCCCTTCGCCAGTTTCCGCGAATGTGATGTGGGTGGGCACGACCAATGGCCTCGTGCAGCTCACGCGCGACGGGGGTGCAGCGTGGCAGAACGTTTCACCGCCGGATCTCGGCGATAGGAGTCAGTTAAGCATCATCGACGCATCGCCTTTCGATCTAGCCACGGCTTATGCTGCCGTCGACGGCTTCCAGGATCTGCATCCTCACTTCTATCGCACACACGACTATGGCAAGACGTGGCAGGAAATTAATAACGGTTTCCCCGCTTCGGGCATCGCTCGCGTCATACGCGAAGATACTGAGCGCAAGGGCCTGCTCTATGCCGGCACGGAAACGGGCGCGTTCGTTTCCTTCGATGACGGCGACCACTGGCAATCGCTTCAGTTGAACCTCCCGACGACTTCCGTCCGTGACTTGATTGTTCATGGCGACGATCTCGCCGTTGCTACTTACGGCCGCTCGTTGTGGATTCTCGATAACGTAACTCCTTTGCGCCAAGCCAGCGCGCAAGTGGCGAGCGTTGATGCCTATTTTTATCGCCCGGAAACAGCCATTCGCACCATATGGAATGACGATCAGGATACGCCGCTGCCGCCGGAGGTTCCCACCGGAGAGAATCCACCGGACGGGGCTTTCCTCGACTACTACCTGAAATCCGCGCCGCAGGGCGACATCACCATGTCGATTTATGATTCACAGGGCAACTTCATCCGCAAGTATTCGAGTGCCCTACAATCCAATCAACATGAGCCCGATGCTGTCCCCGAATATTGGTTCGCGCCTCCGACGGTTTTGCCAAAACAGGCGGGCATGAATCGATTCGTTTGGAATCTTCGCTATCCTGATCCCGACGCGCTCAGCTACGGAACCTTCGGCGGCCGTGGCGGGCTTGAGAAATACGTGCAGTTTTATGGAACCCAAGACGTGGCGCCGGGCATGACCCCGCGGAACCAGCCTCTCGGGGCGCAAGTTGTCCCCGGGGATTATCAAATTGTCCTAACCGTGGACGGCCAGGCGTATCGCCAGACTCTTCACGTTGTGAAAGATCCGCGCGTTCCGGCGTCGCAATACGATTACGTCGAGCAATTCAATTTGGTCCGGCAAATGACGGAAGGAATGGGCTCGAGCTACGCGGCGTACAATGCTCTTGTTCCGCTAAGCGATGTCCTTGATGACAGATTGAAGAGCTTGCAATCCAATAAACAGGCGAAGGATGCCTTCGACGCCGCCACCGCATTTCAAAAGAAACTCGACGCAGTGCAAGGCGGCGGATACACGTCAATTGGTTTCGGGATCGCCAACAGCACGTTGACGCAGATGGTCTACGCCGCGAATATGGGCGACGGAGCGCCCGCGCAATCGGTGCAAGCCGACAGCGCAGGCATGTGTGCAGCCTTGAGCAAGGCCTTCGCGGATTGGCAAAAACTCAGCACAACCGATCTGCCTGCATTGAACACCTTGTTGCAGAAATACAATCTCGCAACTCTTCCCGAGGTCAACTTTAGCGCGGCGCCAAACAGTTGCGTCAAATGAGCCCCCGAATCAGGCACGCATTCTGAACTCGGCTAAAAGAAAGCGGGCAGGAGCCTTCTGTCTCTCTGCTTTGGGTTGAAGTTTCGAACTTAACGCGCTGCCGTGGCCACTTCTTTTTCGATTGGCGCGCCGATCAGGTTTCCCCATTCTGTCCACGAGCCATCGTAATTTTTCACGTCACCATAGCCGAGCAGGTATTTCAAAGCGAACCATGTGTGCGAGCTGCGTTCGCCGATTCGGCAGTAGGTGATCACCTCGCCGTCGCCATTAACTCCCTTTCCGCCGTAAAGCTGCTGCAGCGCGTCAGCCGACTTGAAAGTTCCGTCCTCATTCGCCGCTTGCGACCACGGCACGTTCACCGCACCGGGAATGTGTCCCGCGCGCTGGGCCGTTTCGCTCATTCCCGGAGGCGCGATAATTTTGCCCGTGAATTCATCCACGGAGCGCACGTCCACCAGCTTCGCATCTTTCTTTTCTAACGTTGCAGCCACTTCCTCGCGTTTGGCGCGCAACGAATCATCCGGCGCCTTGCCTTGATACTTCGTCGGCGCAAAGTGCGGGACGTCTTTCACCAGCGGCCGCTTCTCTTCGCTCCACTTCTTGCGGCCACCGTTCAGAAGCCGCACATCCTCGTGGCCGTAATATTTCAATTGCCAGAACGCATACGCCGCGAACCAGTTGTTGTTGTCTCCATAGAGCACAATCGTCGTGTCGTTCTCGACGCCTGATTTACCGAGCAAGGATTCCCACGCCGTCTTGTCCAGTAGGTCCCGGCGCACACCGTCCTGCAACTGCGTTTGCCAGTTCCAGCCCACCGCGCCGGCGATGTGCCCCTGCTCATACGCTGAGGTATCAACGTCAACTTCCACCAGGCGAATCGTTGGATCGCTTAGATGCTCCGCGACCCAGTTCGTCGAAACCAACACTTCTGGATGCGCATATTCAGACATTGTTTTCTCCTGTCAGGAAACCGCATAAGCCCCGCGGACTCATTTCTCTCGATGTCCCTATGAGATGCGCGGCAGCTGACGTCGTCGCAAAGAATTATAGCCACTCGTCATGCTATCTTGTCGCCGGTCTTAACCCACCATCGATCGATTCCAGCTCTACGCGCATCAGCCAATCGAAGTGGATCGCTTGTTCACGAAACCATTGCTCGATTGTGTCGCGCTTTTCTGCTTCGAACTCCACTAGCATTTTCCCTTCATATAAATTCACGACCACACGGTGCGCCTTTACATTCGGTCCGCGGTGCAGCCGCACAGTCAGCTCTTCGGCTCCCTGTCGCGTCAAACATGCCAATGTGTGCAGTGAGATAAACCGCGCCATCTTTTGCTCCTCCGTTCGTCGCTTGCGCCTGCTCGCAAAGAAGCTGTCTTCATCGGGCTCCTGCCTGTCCGGACAGGTGCCCGACACACATCGCCCATTCCACCCGTACTCCGATTCGAATCCCCCGCGGTTACAATGGACTCATTCTCCGGCGTGGAGGTTCCCATGCGCAGAACCATTTTGCTTGTTCTCATGGCCTCGTTCGCTCTGGCCGTCACGGATGCAGCGGCCCGCGGCTACACTGGCACGGTCGGTGGAGTAGTCCTCGACGGAAACGGCAGACCGGCACCCGGAGCCGAAGTCATCATTGAACGCTCGGATGGCTCGGCTCCTGTCGCGGCACGGACGAATTCTAATGGCCGGTTCTTGTTCAAGTTTGTCCTCGCTGGCTTCTATGACATCCGTGCTTCTCGCGGGAGCATGGCCACGGCTTGGAAACACAACGTCATGGTTCATGCGGGGAAAGAAACCGCAATTGATCTTCGTCTAGAACCCATACGGCCAAATTCCGGCAAGTGAACACAGACTGTAAGTCACATGTTTTCAATCTGGTACCAAAGCTGTAGTACTAGGCCCTTTGGTTCTTTTGCCTCATTGTCACTTCCCGCCGGCGGCCGCTACGATTCCTTGCCGGGCTGGAAGGCGTGCTGCGGGGACGAACGGTTCCAAAAGAACCGAGGCCGCTTCTAGCCCGAGCCAAAGCCCCGCCTGTCAGCATCCCAGCACTGCCCCCGCTGGCAGTCGGAGCTTTGACCGCCGTGTACTTGCTGTGCCCTCGCACTGCTTCGATGATCTCAAAGACAAAACTCACCGACCGGTCTTCGTGCCAATCACTCAGCGTGCCAAGCTAAAACGTGGAGAACGCGAGGAAAATGTCGGGGTAGCCGTTGAGGTCGTTGCTCACCAGATTGCTCGCGGCCGAATAGAAAGAGACAATCAGTCCATTGCTGCTTATAACTGGGCTGAGCGATACGCCGTTTCCGGGCACCTGAACCGCGGATACGCTTATCAACGCCGTGCCAGTTGTGCATCCCGTGCTCGGCTGGTCCAAGCAGCTGTTCCGCACGTAAATATTTTCCAGCCCGCCCACATTCGTTGTGACCAGATTGCTGGCCTGAGACCCAAACGCTACATACTGGCCCGTATTCGCCAGGCTCGGATTCTCGCTCACAGCATTTCCGGGTGTCACCCCGTCGGACGCGACCGAAACCAACACCGTCTGGGCGGTGCAACCGGTTGGCGCTCCCTGACATGTGTCTCTCTCATAGATTTCCTGCACCCCGCCCGAAGCCGCCCCAAGCACCGTCGCCGTGGACGCAAACGCAATGATTCGTCCACCCGGCGTCATGGCCGGTTCCACGCTTGCACCGTCCGCGAAAGTCGTCCCATCCGGAGTCGATATCAGTTGCGCGGACGTCGCTGTACATTCTTTGGTGATTCCTATGCAGAATCCAACTCGATAAATCTCCTGCGCGCCAGCTGAGCCGCTTACCAGGTTAGTCGATGTCGAAGTGAACGCAACGAATTGTCCGGTGGTCCCAGAAACGACTACCGGCTCGGAACTGGCGCCATCAGCAGGAGTCACTCCATCGGGTGCCACCGAAACTAGGAATGTCGTTGGGACGCACGTCGATGGCTGTCCAAAACAGGTGTCACGCAGATAGACCTCCTGGGCTCCTGTGGTTGCGCCCGCTACCAAGTTTGTCGCCGTCGAGGCAAATGCAACGAAGCGTCCTTCGCTACTGATGGACGGCTCGATGGAAGGGCCGTTGCTCGGACTTATTCCATCGCTGCCGATGGAAACCAAGTTCGTTGTGACCGTGCAATTGCCTGAAGACGCGACGCACGGACTCGTCGTCGTCGTACATCCCCCAGTCGCCTGAACGCAAGGATTGGTCGCAAATACCTGTGGAGTCATCCCATCGAACGCGACCCCGGAAACCAGGTCCGTCGCCAACGAGACATATGCCACTATGTCCGCCCCATTGGAACTCACTACCGGGGAGTAACTCGGTCCGTTCGCGATTACATCGTCGGGCCCGAGGTCCACCAGCAATTCGCGTGGCGTGCAATCCGCAGTGGTCCCCAAACAGTCATCACGAAGAAAAATGTTCGACGTTCCGTTGGTGATGGGATTTGGTATCGGAGGCGGAATGAGCGTAGTCGTTTGCAGCAAGTTCGTCGATGAAGACGTATACACGACGTAACGGCCTGTCTCATCCATCGACGGACCAACTTGGCTCGGTGGGCTTACGCCATCATTCGCTAGCGCGCCATCTGGCGCCACGTCGAGCAGAGTGGGAAGGCCGAGGCCCGACGACGCTGGCACCACGGAAAAATACAACACTTGAGACGAACCTCCGCCCGGGGTAGGGTTCACCACTTGCACCGTGTATGTCCCGGCGGCGGCGACGTCTGAAGTCGCCAGTATTGCGCTGAGAGAAGTGGAGCTCAAAAAGTTCGTTGTCCGCCCCGTGCCGTTGATCAGCACTTGGCTCTCCGAATCGAACCCGCTTCCGGTAACCGAGATCGATGTCGTGGTTGTAGTGCCGGCTGCCACATCCGCCGGATTCACACCTTTGAGCACAGGGGTTGGATTTACCACATTCAGCGCCACAGCATTCGATAACCCCCCGCCAGGCGGAGTGACATTCGTAGCCGGTGGATTTAGCACGGCAATCTCTATGGGCCCGACCGTCGTCACGTCCGAAGACTGCAGAGCCACCGCCAGTTGCGTCGGGGAAATATACCCTGTGGTTCGATTTGCACCGTCCACTGTGGCGACAGAGACACTCGTGCCAGCCTCCCCGACAAAATTCAATCCGTTGATCGTTATGGTTCCTCCCGATGACCCGGCGGCAATGAAGTTCGGGGTAATGGATGTGATCTGCGGTACCGGCAGCGGCGTTTGTGTGATGGTTAGGGTCACGATGTTGGACTCTCCGCCTCCGGGAGGCGGCGTGATTACGTAAACGTTGACTGTGCCGGAAGTCACAAAGGTCCCAGGGTTCACCAGAACGGTTAACTCCGTCTCCGAAAGAAACGTCGAGATCTGCGGGGCCCCGTTAAAGGTTACTCTCGAACTGGGCGCAAAGCCTGAGCCGAGTATCGCAAGCGTGAAGGTCGGCGACTGCGATGGTACGCTTGCCGGATTCAGCGCAGAAATCGACGGTACCGGCAAATTGACATACTCTCCGCAGGAAGCAAACAGCAATATCCCGACGATCAGTGCGCCAGCCGAAAGTTTGGAACGCAAGCTCAAGTCCGTTTTCTTCCCCCAACACCCGCTCGGATGACCATTCGAAGACAATCGCAACCGGAAAGAGTACTAGAGATGACAGAATCGGGCAATCAGGATGCCCAGCCTAGCGCTTGGCACGTCGACTTTCCGGCATCTTTATGTATTCCAAAATCCGTATTTCTATTCCATTCTTTGGATTCCGCGTTTGCTTAAGGTCACTTCCCCTAATGTGAACTCCCTATTTTCCTTTATCTTAGCTAGACCTAGGCCCCTTCGCTGCGTGTGGCTTTGGACGTGCTAGTTCAAATTGCAGCGGGTCGCACCATCAACGTGCTCAGTGCATTTTTTGCACGCCCGGGGTGATGTCCTAGAGGCTGCGCGAGCTAAGCTCCGCAGCCTTTCTTTTTTGCTCCAGTCGGTTTCCTACTTGCACACGCCCGTTTCTCTCTTTCCCGACCCAAGACTTCGACCTCCCTCAGCTAGGTTTCCTGCGGGAGGCGTCCAGCAGGTCCCATGCGGCGTCGGGAAAATCGACGAAGTCATTGAATTCACCCGCTCCCCGTAACCACAGACCTCCATCGATCACCACGCACTCACCGTTGACGTATTCTGACATATCACTCAAGAGGTAAGCAGCCAGATTCGCCAGCTCCTCGTGCCGCCCGAATCTTTTCATCGGGTGCCCTTGCCGCGCGCGCTCTTCCAGCTCCTTCGCAGGAAGCAACCGTGACCAAGCCCCTTCGGTGGGAAATGGGCCCGGTGCGATTGCGTTGAGGCGAATGCGATAGCGCGCCCATTCAACCGCAAGCGACCGCGTCATTGCCAGGACGCCCGCCTTGGCGCAAGCCGATGGAACGACAAATCCGGAGCCGGAACCTACTGCCGCGTAAGTTGCCGCAATGTTCAAGATGTTTCCCGGCTGCCGAGCCGCAATCCACTTTCGCGCCAGCACAAGGGTGCAATAAAAAGTTCCTTGCAGCACAATTCCCACCACGGCATTGAACGCATTGGGCGATAGTTTTTCGGTACGCGCGATGAAATTGCCGGCCGCATTGTTGACTAGCGTATCGACGAGTCCGACCTCGCTTTCCGCGGCAGCGACAGCCTTTTCGACGGCTGCGAAATCGCGAATGTCGCAGCAGGTGTAACCGGCGCGCGATCCTTTCACGCGAATTTCCTCGCACGTTTTCGCGAGCGGCTCTTCTCTCCGGCCGACCAAAAACAGACTTCCCCCAAGCTCGGCAAAGCGCAGTGCCATGGACCGCCCCAACCCGGTGCCGCCGCCCGTGACTAGAATTGTCCGTCCCTTTAACAAATCAGCCTGAAACATATCGCCTCGTCTGCGTTTTTCCCGTCATTCTTCCGCCGCCCTAAACGGCCAAAATCAGTGCGGATGCGGCAGGAATTGTTTCGGCAAAGGATTCGATGCCGTTTCCTCTTGCCAGAAAACTGTGACTATCCACCAGCGCGAGCCATCGAAAAACAACTGAATGCTATTGATTCCGCGGGCGAACGGCGCAGCATCCGCGGCGCTGTGGCGCGATTCGTATGTGCTGAAAATCTGCATGATCCCGCCGAAACGCTCCGCCTTGCGCGCAACTTCTCTTTCGAAGAAGCCGTTTTTGTCAAAATACGCGCCGGCCCGCGCTACGTAATCATCAGGCGTAAGTGTTTGCGCGCGTTCACCTCCCGCAGGGTTCGGCGAAGTGGGGAGCAGTCGCGCGCTGGGTAAGAATAGAGAGCGAAAGCGATTCCAATCGCGCTTCTGTCCCGCTGGACCGGAGATAACGTCATAAAGCGCGCCGAGAATTGCGTCCGGTGAGGAAACATCAGCGGGATTCGCAGCAGGCTGAACGTTGGCTTGCGGGGCCGCGGCTTGGGATTGTTGCGCACGTAGCGGCGCCGCACCGCCCCACACCAGCGCGGAAAGAATCATGGAGGAAAAAATCAAAGCTGCGCTTCGAGCCATCAGAGTCGCCTCCTGCGAAAAATCAACCCCCAGCCACGAGTCGGAGAGCTTACTTCTTATTGCGAATGGACGAAAGTTTTTAGTGTTGGCAGCCCGCGACGGCGGCATAATGCTGAACGCAACAAGAGGACTTCTAAACCGATAAACCATCGTCCTGGAGGACCGTTTGATGCTGAGGAAATTTGCTTTCGCGATGTTGGCCGTCGCATTCGCTTTCACTGCCGCGATCGCCGCGCGCGGCAAAGGTTCGAACACGGTGTCCTCAGACTGGCGAAACGCGCGGCAGATCTCCCCAGCGGAGCTCGCAAAAAAGATTTCTGGCCCAGCAAAAATGCGTCCGGTTGTGCTGCAAGTGGGATTCAAGGTCCTTTACGACGGCGGCCACATTCCCGGGGCTATTTTTGCCGGTCCAGCGTCCACCGCGGAAGGACTTGCGAAGCTGAAGGCTGTTGCGGAAAACATCCCGCGCAACAAAGAAGTCATTCTCTACTGTGGCTGCTGCCCTTGGGAAAAATGCCCCAACGTTCATCCCGCATATGACGAGCTGCGGCGGATGGGCTTCTCGCGCTTAGTCGTACTTCTGATTCCTCAGGATTTCGCGCACGATTGGATCGGTCAGGGATTTCCGGTAGCGCGCGAAAAATAACGGCCGATTCGTGCCCATCGGAAAACCGCGCGTTGTGCACCAAAATCGCGAAGCTATTGCGGGCTCTTCTTCTTGAGCAGTCCGCCGAGGGCGCTGCCCAACTGGCTCTTGCTTGGCATCTTGAGCTGGTTCAGAGGCGTGTTGCTCAGGCCCGGAATGTCGGCGGTGACTTGAGGATTCGACGCGCTGCCTTCGACACGAAAAGGAATTCCGCCTCCCTTGTTAAAGAACGAAATCTGCGTCAATTTGGCGACAGGACTCGAGCCCGCAAGCTTGGCGACCAGCCGGAAGTCTAAGGCATTCTGCGGGCTGACCGTGCCCGAGCCGGTGACGCTTCCGATGGACGCGATTTCGACGTTGAGGTTATCCGCGCGGATGCCCTGCGGGCTGTAGCGCAACGCGCCTTGGGCGACCGTGATCAACGTATCGTTCCCCGCCTGCGAGCCGGTTTGCCTGAGCGCTCCAGAGAGTTTTGACGCCAGGCTGAATCCGGCGAGGGTAACGTCGCTCAGTTTCACCGGCCCTTCCGCAACAAATTGCTCCAACGGGCCATGCAAAACCAAATCCGTTTGGATGGCGCCACCTTTTAGAGTCGAGCCTGCAGGCAGCGAATAACCCAACACCGCCAGCAGATTCTCGATGTCCGGCGCGGGAATGCTTTGTGTTTTTAAGCGGCCCTCGAAGGGAAGATGATTCCCGTCGTTGTCGCCGACAGGGCCCAGCGTTCCCGCCAGATCGATTTTGCCGCCGCCAGGCGTCTTGGCGTCGAACTGAAACGGAAAAGCGGCGGTCGTAGAAATATCTTGGGCGGAGAGATTGACGTTCTGGTAGGCGGAGGCCGTGGGCTGGCCGGCGCGTCCGATGACAATCGTGCCGTTCGAAATTTTCATTTTGTCGACGGAGAAGCTGTTGAGCGCGGCGCCGGTTGCGTTGGCCTGCATGGAACTGAGAGCAACGGTCAGCGCCACGGGCAGAAACACGGCGGGCGATTCGTTCGGACGTTCAGCGTGCGGAGCTGGGGCAGAGGAGCCTAGGCTGGCGAAGTTCCACTGTCCCGCCGCACTGCGCAGCAGTTGCACTTGGGGATTATTGAAATCGATCGAATGCACGCGCAGATCGCGGGAGAAAATTAACGGTATCAGGTCGATGCCCACAGAGAACGATTTCGCGCTTAGAAAGGGTTGCGAGCCGTAAGCGGGGTCGTCCGCGATGGAAATTTGATCCGCATATAGGCTGCCAGAAAGGAGCGACACGCTGATGTGTCCCAGTTGAACGCTGCGCCCCAGCTTTTGCCTGAGTGTGGCTTCGATTTGCGGACGAAACTGATCGGCGTTAATGAAAAATGGGGCAACGATCAAAACGAGCAGAATCGCGCCAACGATAATCGCCACGATGATGATGGGTTTTTTGGCTCGAGACATGCTGTCCTCCCAAGGCGAGCAGGCACGAGGTGACTGCTATAAAAGCAGGCGGGGCCTGACGACGCGGCTGCTGAAGCCTGCATGTTAGCCCTCCACGGCTGCCGCCGCAACCGCTATAGCTGCCAACCGCCGCGTTCGCTACGTCATCTAAACATAGACCAGCCGGAATCGGGGCAAACAGCCCTTCGATCCGCATTGCACTTTCAATCGGGAGGAACTTCGTGCGAAAACTGATACTTTCGTTGGGAATTCTGTTGGCGCTGCCGCTGGCCGCCCATGCGCAGAGCTTCAACCTCTACGGAGGTTACTCGTTCCTTCATTTGGACAGCTCGCCGAACACGGCGAACCTAAATGGCTGGGACGCAGCTTTTACGGACAATATTATACCGGCAGTAGGAATCACGGCCGATCTGAGCGGAACCTACGGATCGATCAACGGTGTTTCAGGATCCAGCTTCCACACGTTCATGTTTGGGCCGCAGTTGCGTTTTCCAGCGCCCGTCTCGCCGTTTGTGCACGGACTCGTCGGAGGTGTGCATGTGAGCGGAGGAGGGGTTTCGGGGACTTCGCTCGCAGCGGGCTTCGGAGGTGGCATCGATATCCACGTGAACAAGCTTGTTTCCTTCCGGCCGATTCAGATCGACTACATTCATTCGCATTTCAATAGCACCGGACAGGATAATTTCCGCCTCTCCGCGGGGTTAGTCTTCCATTTCTAGGCACCCTGCTGTTCGACCGCTGCAGGTCGGCCACTGCTTCATTCGTCCAGCACGAAATTGACGGTGACGCGCGCTTCGACTTCAACCGCTTGCCCGTCCAGGATTGCCGGACGGTAGCGCCACTCCTCGACCGCTTGCTTGGCGGCGGCAGCTAGCAAGGGGCTGCCGCTCAGCACTTCCACGGACAACACGTGGCCATCGCGCCCAACAAGCACCAGCAATTCCACCGTGCCGGAGATTCGTGCAACGCGAGCGATTTGCGGATACGTGGGAATCACGCGAGAGATGAGCTGGCTTTCCTGGATGCTTTCGCTCCGTCGGATCACGCGCACAGCCAGTGGCGCGGGCTTGGGCGGCAGGGCGAACCCAACGTCATTCCCGAAACCGCCCGGAGGTCCAGGCGGCATTGTCGGACCTAAAGTTCCGATGTTAGGAGGAGCGATGTCTTGGACCGGAGTTGCGCGCATCACGCTCGCGGAGGTTCGCGGCTGCGAGAAATCCGGTGTGATAATCGTGGCCGATCTCCGCGAGCTTGGCGTAGACGGCCGAACGGGCTGCGGTCGAGCCGTCTCGCCGCCAAACGGAACGGGAGTAAGGACAACAAGCTCCGGAAGCTGCGTCGCCGGCGTCAACAACGGCCACAGCGCCAAGCCCGCGATGATTGCGGCCTCGAAGAGGAGCGCCGCAGCGAGCGCTCGTTGGCGCATCGACCTTCTGCGCCTTTGAACTCCCGCTTCGCCGTCAACCAAACAGCTGTCCAGGAACGCATGGTCTCGCATAGGCACCTCGCCCGGCCCTGACGGGCCGTTCAATCCCCGGAGGGTGCCGGAACAGGGGGTCAACGGCATCCCCGGGGAAATACGATCTGCGAGATCGCGCGACCTCTATGATGATTGACACCGAGGACAGGAAGAAGTTCCTTCGCTCGATGGTGAAGCACAAAGCGCGAATTTCCGGGCTAGATCCATCGACCAAAATCGGCGCAACTGTCCAATTTCCATCGATAGGGCACGAAATCCTAGCTATCTCACTCATAGACTATGCTTTCGCAAGGCATCACGTGGCGGCATCATACTGCCCCGGTTCCGCATCCAATGGGTTGAAGTTTCTTACTTTTTGGGCTCTTGATCATAGGAGGTGCCATCATGAGCAAGCTAAGTATGGAGACCCTGGGGGTTCGTTATACGGGGCGCGCGGCCCTCAATCGCGACCCGCAGGATGACCGGCTGGAATTTACCTGCCCGCACTGCGGTACTGTGGGCAGCAAACCGGCGCGACGGCCACACGGTGAATACCATTTCACCGACGGCTTCGTGCAGGATCTGCAAGGCGAGATGTCCGCGTGCAAGGGATGCAAGCGCACGCTCCGCATCGTCCCCGTGGTCATGCTGCACGATCAGGACGAAAAGCGGCGCTTCAAAGCGTTCTACGCAACGGAACTGCTCGGCTCGACGAACTAACGTCAAACAAACCGCGGCTGGATCATGGAATTCAGCCGCCGTTTCTTCATCCCTCCCAGTCGCTGTCCAAGACAAGGTGATATTTCTCCAAGCCGGTCCGGATTCGCGCAAATGCTTCGTCGACGGTGTCGGCGAATTGCAGAAGCTTGAACTCCCGCTCGCTGATAGTTCCGGCGTTGACCATGGTGCGCCAGTTGAGCACCTTGTCCCAATACTTGCGGCCGTAAATCAAAATCAGGTGATGCGACGGCAGCTTTCCTGTCTGCAGCAGCGTGAGCATCTCCCACAGCTCGTCCATGGTCCCAAAACCCCCGGGGAAAACGATCAGCGCTTTCGCGAGCTGCGCGAACCACAACTTGCGCATGAAGAAATAGTGGAAGAAAAGATTCAGTTGCGGCGAGATGTAACGGTTCGATTCCTGCTCGTGCGGGAGTTGAATGCTCAAGCCGATGCTTGAGCCGCCGGCCTCAGACGCGCCGCGATTGGCCGCTTCCATGATGCCGGGGCCTCCGCCCGAGCAGATGACAAAGCGGCGCGGATATTCTCCGAGCGTAAGAGACCACGCCGTGATTCTTCTGGCAAGCTCGCGGGCCTCTTCATAGTAGCGGGACATTTCTAGGTTGGCCTTGGCGGCCCGGATGTCGGCGCGATGCTCAGGATCCTTTCGGGCGCGCTTGTTACTCTGCAAACGTTGCAGCTTGGCGATCGCCCGCTTCTGGGGCAGGATGCGCGCGGAGCCGAACATGACAATCGTGTCGCCGATGTGCTCGCGGCGGAGGCGCGTCAGTGGGTCGAAATATTCGGCCATGATGCGCATGGGGCGCGCGGCGGGGCTTTCGATGAATTCCGGGTCGCGATACATCAGTTTGGGTGATGGCCTGTGGCTGCGTAGCGTCATTCATTCTCCTCGGCAATTGCTTGACCCAAACATTCTAGTGCGGTTCCCTGCGCTCGTTTGCGGAATTTCGCTCCGAGGTTCGACAAATTACGGCTCACGCGATGATTTTAGTGCAACGTCGACCTGCGCTTCGGAATCAGATACAGTAGCCATATGGGGCGTGCTACGAAATTTGCGAAATCGCTTGGGTTTCTTTTTGGCGTAGGACTTGCCTTGCCAGTATTCGCCCAGGGCCAACCAGCTGGACCATTGCAGATGAAGCCCGGTGTGCAGGTCAAACAGCCGCCACCACTGCCGCAAAATCAGAAGCCCACTCGCTTTATTGTCAGGGTTGTGACCCTGCCGGTCGCGGTGGCAAACGGCTCAGGCAAAGCCGTGTTGGACTTGGCGCAGAAAGACTTCCAGATTTTTGAGGATGGCAAACCTGAGCAAATCACCCATTTCGACCAGGGCGGCGATCCTCTCTCGATCGTACTGGTTATCGAAACAAGCTCGCGTGTGGAGCCGCTGCTGCCGGAAATAAGCAAGAGCGGAATTATCTTCACCCAGATGGTGATGGCGGGAAATGGCGAAGCCGCGGTGATCGGCTATAACGATGAAGTGGATTTGCTGCGGCCGATGACCACTGATTCCGACCGCATTTTGGATGCCATCAACCACATCAAGCCGGGGCTCGACGGTGCGCGGCTCTACGACGCACTTGAGCGCGCCGAGGATATACTCGAAGCCGAACCGCGTGAACGGCGCCGCATCATTGTGGTGATCGGCGAAAAGAACGACAAAGGCAGCGAGACTGCGCTGGGGCAAGTGCTGCGGCGCGCCCAGTTGACTAACACCACAATCTATTCCATCGGGCTGAGCACCACAGCGGCGGAATTTCGCCAGCCGCCCCAGCAAAAAAAAGACATCCAGGCAGGGCCCACAGGTACCTATCCGATGAACCCGCCGCCCGGGACGGCGCAAACACCGCAAGTGATGGACGACGAAATGGGGAACCAGAGCATACCGATTCTGCCGCTAGTCGCCTGGTTGGTGCAGCATGGAGCAAACGTGATGGGCCGCAATTCTCTGGAGATCGCGAGCGCTGGCACGGGCGGGCTGCATGAAGGGACGATGAAACAAGGGGCCATCGAGAACGCAATGAACGCCATCGGTAACGACGTCCATGGAGTTTATCTGCTGGCGTATCGTCCGCCGATGAATGAGCCTTACGGGTACCACAACATCGAAGTACGCGTCACCAAGCCGCATCTGCGCGTCCGAACCCGCCCTGGATATTACCTCGCCCCGCCAAACCAGTCAGCATCGCAACCAAGCTCCCAACGTTAAGAGCTGGGTGCTTGGGTGGCTTCGGGCTCTTCTTCCAGGATGGAAGCGGCGGCGGCGATGCGGTCGCCTTCGTCGAGGCGCAACAACCGCACACCCTGGGTCGAGCGGCCGGCCTCTCGAATCTCCGCCGAATGCACGCGAATCACCTTACCCTGGCCGGTGATGATCATGACGTCGGAATCCTCTTTGACCTGTAGCGCGGCCACGACCGGGCCGTTGCGGTCCGTGGTTTTCAAGTTGATGACGCCCTTGCCGCCGCGTGAAGTGACGCGGTATTCCGCGAGCGGGGTGCGCTTGCCGTAGCCTTTTTCGGCCACCGTGAGCATCAATGAGGTGAGGGATTCGCGAATCTGATCGCTTTCCAGCTCGTCGAGGTTTTGCGTTTCCTGTTTGAATTCCTTCTTGATGATTTCGAAGTCCGGCTGCACCGCGTCCATCGAGACGACGAAATCGTCCTTGCCCAGGTCCATGCCGTTGACGCCGCCGGCTTGCCGGCCCATGGCACGCACTTCTGTTTCGCGGAAAAGGATTGCTTGGCCTTCGTGACTGGCCAGGAAGATCATCTGCTTGCCGTCGGTGAGCTTGGCGCCGATGAGCTCATCGTTTGACTCGAGATTTATGGCAATGATGCCGCTCGGCCGCGGATTCGAAAATTCCGCGAGCCCGGTCTTCTTCACCGTGCCCTGCTTGGTCGCAAGAAAAACGTAGCGGCCTTCCTCTTCCAGATTGCGCGCCGCCACCACGGCAGTGAGCTTCTCGTTCTCCTGGAAGTGAACCAGGTTGTTGATGGCCTTGCCGCGCGTCGCCGCCGCCGCTTCGGGAATTTCGTAAACTTTCAGCCAGTAGACGCGGCCTTTCGAAGTGAAAAGTAGAATGTAGGTGTGCGTCGAGGCCACGAAAAGATGCTCGACGAAATCCTCTTCGCGCGTGCGCGCCCCGATGCGGCCCTTGCCGCCGCGCGACTGATGGCGGTAAACGTCCACCGGCGTGCGCTTGACGTAGCCGGCGTGGCTCACCGTGATGGCCATTTCCTCGTCCTTGATCAGGTCTTCCAGCTTGATTTCCTCGACGCGGTCGACGATCTGCGTGCGGCGTTCGTCGCCGTAGCTCTTGTCGATTTCCTTCAGCTCCGCGACGATGACGGCGCGAAGTTTTTTGTCGCTGCCGAGAATCTCTTTCAGCTCCGCGATGCGCACTTGCACTTGCGTCAACTCTTCCAGGATTTTCTCGCGCTCCATCTGCGTCAAGCGGTGCAATTGCAAATCCAAAATCGCCTGCGCCTGACGCTCGGTGAAACCGGCGGCTGCGCTCCGGCGCGTGTCGTCGTAGGGCTGGTGCGCGCCGCGGACGTCCATGGCCATCAACGCTTCTTTGGCTTCCTTGGGAGACTTGCTGCGGCGAATCAACTTGATGATTTCATCGAGATGGTCGAGGGCGATCTGGAAACCGACCAAAATATGTTCGCGCTCTTCGGCTTTGCGCAAATCGTATTGCGTGCGGCGGCGAACGACGTCAACACGATGCTCGATGAACAGCTTGATCATCTCGACCAAGCCCAACTCGCGCGGCTGGCCGGCGACAATCGAGAGCAGGATCATGCCGAAGGATTCCTGCATCTGCGTGTGCTTGAAGAGGTGATTCAGGATGAGTTGCGGCTCTTCGTCACGTTTTATTTCGATGACGATGCGCATTCCGTCGCGGTCGGATTCGTCGCGGATGTCGCCAATGCCCTGGATTTTTTTGTTTTGCACCAGCTCGGCGATGTGCTCGATCAGCCGCGCCTTGTTGACTTGGTAAGGAAGCTCGGTGATGACAATGTTCTCGCGCTCTTTTCCGGCCTGCTCGATGGCCGCTTTGGCGCGGACCTGAAACGTACCGCGGCCGGTTCTATACGCTTGCTCGATGCCGTCGCGGCCATAAATGTAGCCGCCGGTCGGAAAATCAGGCCCAGGCACCACTTTCATTATTTTTTTCAAATTGGTTTCAGGATCTTCGATCAGCATGACCGTCGCTTCGATGATTTCCTTCAAATTGTGCGGCGGGATGTTAGTGGCCATGCCCACAGCGATGCCGCTTGAGCCATTGACTAATAAATTTGGAATGCGCGTGGGAAGAACCAGCGGCTCCTGCGTGCTCTCGTCAAAATTGGGAGTGAAGTTGACGGTTTCCTTGTCGATGTCCGCGAGCATTTCCTCGGCGATTTTGGAGAGGCGCGCTTCGGTGTAACGCATCGCCGCGGGCGGGTCGCCATCGACCGAGCCGAAGTTTCCCTGTCCGTCGACGAGTGGATAGCGCATGTTGAAGGACTGCGCGAGGCGCACCAGCGCGTCGTAAACCGGCGCGTCACCGTGAGGATGGAATTTGCCGAGGACTTCGCCGACGATCTTGGCGCATTTGCGGTACGGCTTCGTGGAGGTAAGCCCAAGTTCGTACATGCCGAACAAAATGCGGCGATGAACGGGCTTCAAGCCGTCGCGCACATCGGGCAGAGCGCGGCCGATGATTACGCTCATGGCGTAATCGAGATACGACTTCTTCATCTCCGATTCGATATCGACCGGCGTCAGGATTTGTTGCGATTGCTCGTCAGCCATTCCATTTGCTCCAAATCAGGGGATCGAAAAAATGCGATTTTGTAGCGATTAGAAAGTGTCCCGTTCTTTGTTTTCAGCAACTTACGCCCATTTCTAATAATTCCGTGTCCGATTAGACTTTTCGCTGACCCCATTCAAGCGCATAGGCCTTTACCGCCTCGAAAGCGGCGGCGTTGTTCGAAAAGCGCTGCGCGCCGAAATGCGCTTCCAGCTTGAGCATCAGATCGGCGCACTCGGCCTCGCTGGCGCATTCGAAGGCCACGCCGCTCTTGGTATCGGGCGATTTTGTCGGGATCGCGCGAAAACCTGAGCACGAGAGGCCCTTCGTCCCCGGCAATGTTTGCCAGCTCAGTTGGTAGAGCATGCGGTAACCTTAAATTTCTCGCCTACCCCACCCGGCCAAATTTTCATAAAGAAGGTTGTAGTAGCTCCGTTCTCTGTTATTTGTTCCGCCACCCAAATTGCATCGATGTCATTCATTTGTGAGAATGAACCCTTCATTTCATCGACAGATTCACAAATCTCGACATACCCTCGAATAACATCCACCCTCTCAAAGAGCAGAACACGCCGATCTGCCGGGGTGTTTGCGAGTTTGGCTGACTTTTCTGAAAGAGCACGGGAGATAACAGTTTTATAGGGCCCGGCCGGCTTAGGCAAGCTCACGAACACGCGCCCCTCTGGCCAGAAGGAAGGGCACGTGTTTTCCACCTCCAATTCTAAGTGAAACGGAACGTCCGAAATTATGTGTTTTGAGGTGCCCGGTGGAAAACCTGGAGCATTCTTGAGAAACCACGAAGCAAGAAGGTCCGATGCGTTTTTCCAATCAACGCCTGCCGGAACGCATCGAGATGGTAGAAGAATGACGAACTCGTGGTTCGGCAATCTAAAGATTGGATCGCGCCAGAGGCGGTCGAAGACGATCCCTAACCGAATCAGTTCTTCGAGATAGCCCTCGTATGGTTGCAGTAGAGTGTGCTCGATGGCTAGTTTCCCTCCCAAGGCATCGGTCGCAACTCCATCGATTGCTGGCCGGTGCCGTTCCATTTCATCGGGCACCTCTGTGAGAGAATACGTTGCGCCCAATTTCTCAT
Source organism: uncultured Acidobacteriota bacterium (assembly GCA_963811805.1). Classification (GTDB taxonomy): domain Bacteria; phylum Acidobacteriota; class Terriglobia; order Acidiferrales; family UBA7541; genus DAHUXN01. The sequence continues at coordinate 1,431,650 of CAWESU010000001.1, forward strand.
TGTAGCCCGCCAAGAAGTGTTCGATTAGCTTAGTGGACTCTTTCATAGGACCTTAGATATCCAGGTTGACCACTTCGAGGGCGTTCTCCTGAATGAATTTCCGGCGCTCCTCGACGTTTTCACCCATTAGCGTGGCGAAAATTTCCTCGGCGGCGACGGCATCTTCCAGACGAACCCGCAGGAGCGTGCGCGTCTCGGCGTTCATGGTGGTCTCCCAGAGCTGCTCGGGATTCATTTCTCCCAGGCCCTTAAAACGGGTGATGGTGAATTCCTTCTTGGCGTCTTCGAGGACGTAGGCAAGGACCGCCAGGGCATTTTCCTTGGTCATCTTGTCGCCGTTATGAGTAATGGTGAAAGGCGGCTTGTCGTGCGGCGCGATGGCCTGGCGCAGCGAACGAATCCTCTTGTATTCCGGCGACGCGGCGAGGGCCCAATTGATGCGGCGCTCGGCGGTACCGTTGGTGAGAACGATTTCGTGCAGGCTGTGCTCTTCGTCGAAGGCCAGTTTGGCTTCGAGTTTGAGCTTGGCTTTCTCGATCTGCTTGATAAGCTCCTGCAGCTTTTTCTTTTCCGCGAAATCGGTCTTCTTTTCGAGCTCGCTATCCGCGAGCAATTGGATGAGCTCGACATCGCGCAAGCGGCGGGCGAGCTTCGCGGAGACTTGCTCGTACTCCTGCACATTGAGAAGGAATTGGGTGAGATCGCCGCCTTCGAGCTGCTTGCCGCCCTTGGCGATGACCGCATGATCCTCGGTGGCGCGGCGCATGATTTCGCGGGAAAACTCGCGCTCGTCGCGGATGTAACGGTCCATCTTGCCGCGCTTGAGGCGATAGAGCGGCGGCTGCGCGATGTAGATATGGTCCTTTTCGATGAGCTCGCGCATGTGGCGGAAGAAAAACGTGAGCAACAGGGTGCGAATGTGGCTGCCGTCCACGTCCGCGTCGGTCATCAGAATCACTTTGTGATAGCGGAGTTTGGCGGCGTCAAAATCGTCCTTGCCAATTCCGGTGCCCAGCGCGGTGATGATCAAGCGCAGCTCTTCGTGGCCTAGCATTTTGTCGTAGCGCGCTTTTTCGACGTTCAGAATCTTCCCTTTGAGCGGCAGGATGGCCTGATATTTGCGGTTTCGTCCTTCCTTTGCCGAGCCGCCGGCCGACGGACCCTCGACGATGAAAAGCTCGCAGCGCGCAGGATCGCGCTCCTGGCAATCGGCGAGCTTGCCGGGCAAACCGCTGGAATCGAGCGCAGACTTGCGGCGGGTGAGCTCGCGGGCCTTCCGCGCGGCCTCGCGGGCGCGCGCGGCGTCGATACACTTGCCGATGATTTTTCGGGCGATCGAAGAATGCTTGTCGAAGTATTCGCCGAGCTTTTCGTTGACGAGCTGCTCGACGAGTCCTTTGATGTCGCTATTAAGCTTGCCTTTGGTCTGCCCTTCAAACTGTGGCTGCGGCAATTTCACGGAGACCACAGCAACGAGGCCTTCGCGAACGTCGTCACCAGTGATGGAGATTTCATCCTTCTGCTCTTTCAGCATCCCGAAGGAGCTGGCGTAATAATTGATGGTGCGCGTGAGCGCGGAGCGAAAGCCGGAAAGGTGCGTGCCGCCATCGACGGTATTGATGGTGTTGGCGAAGGCGAAGATATTTTCGGTGTAGCTATCGTTGTATTGCAGCGCGATTTCCATGTCGACGGTCTCGCGCTTGCCTTCCATGTAGATGGGCGAATCGTGGAGAACGGTCTTGCCGCGATTGAGGTGCTTGATGAATTCGGCGATTCCACCGGTGAAGCGGAATTCTGTTTTTTTTCCGCTCCGCTCGTCGTCGAGCGTGATTTTGAGGCCTTTGTTGAGGAAGGCGAGCTCACGAAGGCGCTGCGAAAGCGTGTCGTAGCTATAATCGATGGTGGTGAAAATTGCCGGGTCGGGATGGAAAGTGATCTTGGTGCCGGTTTTTTTTGTTTTGCCCGTGTCTTTCAGCTTTGACGTGGGCTGGCCCTTCTCGTAGCTCTGCTCCCAGACCTGGCCATCGCGCCAGATCTCCAGATCCAACCAGTCGGATAGCGCGTTGACGACGGAAACGCCCACGCCGTGGAGGCCGCCGGAAACTTTATAAGTGTCGCTGTCGAATTTTCCGCCGGCGTGAAGGACGGTCATGACCACTTCGGCGGCAGGTTTTTTTTCCGTGGCGTGCATATCCACGGGAATGCCGCGGCCGTTGTCGATGACGGTGACGGAATTGTCTTCGCGAACAACGACATTAATTTCGTCGCAGTAGCCGGCGAGCGCTTCGTCCACAGAATTGTCGACAACTTCCCAGACGAGATGATGCAAGCCGAGTTCGCCTGTCGAGCCGATATACATCGCCGGCCGCTTACGCACGGCTTCGATGCCGCCAAGAACTTTGATAGACGTGGCGTCGTACTTGTGGCCCGTGCCTTTGGCAGGCGTGTTTTCTTTTTCACCCATTCTGACGTGCTCCTGGTGTTCGATCGGGAAGGCGGTCGTGGAGAAACTCGACGATTGCCTTGCCCATTGGCTCAGCTCTTTTTCTGGTTCTCGAAAATCGAGCTGGGCTCGAAGGGTTTCTGCTTCATCCCGCACCATTCCCCGACAAGTCAAGGTGGCGCGCGGCGAAGACTCAAGTAGCCCATTGCGGGCCGTTCTCAGGCCTGCGTGAATCTCGCGTCCTGGCGCGAACGCGGCACTGCAGATTCAGCCTTGCCTGAATTCAAATACAAAAACGGAGGTCAAACCGACCCAAACTGCACACAAACCATTGTAGCGAAGATCGCGCAGAGCAACAAGGTAATTATGCCAATTTACGCGGCGTTCCTTGGTCGCTAAGGTAAATATTATCAGATTGTTACAAGGGATACCATTGACACAGCCGACCTGCAAAACAGTTCCCGACGCAGGAAACTCCGAAAGTCCAAAACCCGGTCGAAAGGGAATGCGCGAATTCTTCTCTTGCACGCCAAATCAGGATAGCTTAGGCTCCCATAAACATTTTATGGGAGCATGGTCTAATGGCTGATACAAGGCGAACGGGCGAACTGATGCAGGGCACACTGGACATGTTGATCCTGAAAACGCTGACGGGCGGAGCGATGCACGGCTACGCAATCGCAGAGTTCATTCAGCAGTCGACGGAAAAGGTGCTGCACGTGGAAGAGGGCGCGCTGTACCCGGCGCTGCACCGGCTGGAGCTGCGCGGCTGGCTGGACTCGGAGTGGGGGCTTTCGGAAAACAAACGGCGCGCGAAATTCTACCGGTTAACGCCGGCCGGGGAAAAGCAGCTTGCGAATGAAAAGGCGCATTGGGGCCGGATGACCGGCGCGATCGCTCGCATCATGGAAACGGGGTGAGGAGCAGCGATGTTTACGGGATGGATTCGGACGGCGCGGCTGCGAATGAAGGCACTGGCGAAGCGGCGGCAGCTTGAACGCGACCTGGAAGACGAGCTGCAGTTTCACCTGGCGATGCGCGAAGAAAAATCTCGCAGTGACGAATCGCTACGCGAAAGTGAACCGGCGCGTGCCGCTGCCCGGCGCAAGTTCGGAAACGTAACTTTATTGAAGGAGGTATGCCGGGAAATGTGGACCTTTCACGCGATGGAGAACTTCCTCCAAGATCTGCGCTATGGCGCACGCATGCTGCGCAAATCGCCGGGGTTCACCGCGATCGCCGTGCTGACGCTCGCGCTCGGCATCGGTGCAAATACGGCGATTTTTTCGGTAGTGAACGCTGTGCTCCTGAAGCCCTTGCCGTATCCCGACGCGAATCGAGTGGTGATGATGTACCTCCAAGACCCGTCACTGCGTCTCGCTCGCGGCGACATGGGCGATGCCGATTTTCTCGCATTGGAGCAGCAACAGCAGAGTTTCGAGAGCGTCGCGGCGTATTCGTCATCGGACAATGGGTTCACGCTGACCGGTAACGGAGAGCCTGAGGAAATTTCCGGCGGACAAGTTACCGCTCACTTTTTTGATGTGCTCGGCGTCAGGCCGATGCTCGGCCGGACCTTCTCCCCCGGCGAAGATCGCGTCGGGCAGCCGCTTACTATTGTGGTGAGCAACCAGTTTTGGCGCGAGCATTTGCAAAGCAATCCGAAGGCGATCGGGCAGAGCATTACGCTCAACGAACAAAGCTTCACCGTCATCGGGGTGATGCCGGTAACTTTTCATTTCGGCGACCGCGGCACCGATGAGCTGTGGCCGATCAAGCAAATGGAGGATCCTCACCAGCGCCCGCCTTATTATTTGACGGTGTTCGGCCGGCTGAAGCCCGGGGTTCCGCTTACGATGGCCAGCGCGGACACCACACGAATCGCTCAAAGCGTGACGCGGCAGTATCCGCTCTCCGGCATTGCCGGCGCTACGGTGTTGCCGATGAAGCAAGTGGTCATCGGCGACTCATTTACGCCTTTGTTGATTTTGCTCGGGGCGGTTGCCGCAGTACTGCTGATCGCCATCGTGAACGTGGCCAACCTACAAGTGTCGCGCTCCGCCACCAGGCAGAAGGAGATGGCCATTCGCGCGGCCTTGGGCGCCGGGCGGCTACGCCTGGTGCGGCAGCTCTTGACGGAGAGCGTCCTGCTGGGAGGGATTGGAGGCGCGTTGGGCCTGGCTCTGGCGTATGGCAGCGTAAGGGCAATCGTGGTGCTGGGCTCTGACCTCCTTCCGCGAATGGATGAGGTGGCAGTGGACTGGCACGTTCTGCTTTTCGCGACCGCGGTCACACTGCTCTCGAGCATTCTTTTTGGACTTGCGCCCGCGACGAGAACACGGGCGGCGAAGCTCGGTGAATCGCTCAAAGAATCCGGGCGCGGCGGCGGAGAAAGCGCGGGCTCGAGGCTGCTTCACGATGCGCTGGTTGTCGTGGAATTTTCTCTGGCCTCGGTTTTACTGATCGCAGCAGGGTTGCTCCTTGGCAGCCTCGTGAAGCTTGAAGCCGTGAGCCCCGGATTCCGGCCGGAGCACATTCTGACGATGCGCGTGGACTTGCCACCGGTGCACTACAGGAAGGCCAGCCAGACCACGTCGTTTTACCAGCAGCTCCTGGAGAAGACGAAAAATATTCCTGGGGTGCAGTCGGCCGCGGTAGCGATGAGCTTGCCGCCGAACTTGCTCGAAGTCGAAAATCCATTTCACATGGAGGGGCAGCCGTACACGCCCGGAAAATCCGCGACGCTGGCGGAGGAGATTCCCGTCAGTGAAGATTATTTCCGGACGTTAGGCGTGCCGCTGATCGCGGGGCACTTCTTTACGGATGAGGACCGAGCGGACGGGCACAACTCGCTGATCATCAATCAGGCGATGGCGCAGCGGTATTTCGGTGGTAATGCTGTAGGCAGGCGCGTGCAAACCGGCGACGCCAATCCGAAATCGACGTGGGAAACGATTGTCGGAGTGGTGGGGAACGTGAAGTACGAGGGGCTTGGTGAAAAGGATCAGCCGACAATGTATGTGCCGTATTATCGCGACGGCTGGGCGCCTTGGTTCGTTTACTCGATGTACCTTGTGGTGAGAACGGCGGCGGCGCCGGGAAACATTACGGCGGTGGTGCGCTCGGCGGTCAGTTCGATCGATACGTCCGTTCCGCTGACGAGGGTTCAAACCATGGACGAATTGCTCTCCCAGTCGGTAAGCGCTCCGCGCCTGGGGGCTGCTCTGCTCAGTTCCTTCGCAGCGTTGGCACTGTTGCTGGGAGCGATCGGCATCTATGGCGTAACGAGCTACGCGGTGACGCAGCGCACCCACGAAATCGGCGTGCGAATCGCGCTCGGCGCACAACAACGAGATGTGCTGCGGCTGGTGCTCGGTTCGGGCGCAAAACTCGCGCTCATGGGAAGCGCCATCGGTGTGGGCGTGTCTCTCGTCTTCACTCGGTTTCTATCCAGTTTGCTGTTCGGCGTAAGCCCGACTGATCTTCTAACTTTTGCTGAGGTGACTGTTTTGCTGATGGCTGTGGCGCTGATGGCCTGTTACTTGCCGACGCGCCGCGCGATGCGCATCGATCCGATCGCCGCACTGCGGCACGAATAGCAGGCACTTCACCAATCACAACGCAAGCGACAAAGTCGTGAAGTCAAGCATTTTCTGCGGTGATCCGTCAGAATTTCTGCTGTGGAAAAGCTGTGAATTGTCTGTGTATGCTGTGAGCGTGTTTCGCTCAATTTTCTCTTGCTCCTGAGCTTGCGTTTAGGCAGAATCCGCGCTCGCACTCAAAGGGTGCCAGGAATTTGTACTCCTCGATGGGTTCGCGTAGGCCGCGTGGGGCGGAAGTCCTGCTGCGAACCTGAGAATCATAGGAAGGTCGGCCGTTTGAAAAGGAGTCCGGTGGAGTGTTTTCCACAGGATTTCCACGGGTGTGGAAATTGACGGAGTTTAATGCCACAGTGAATTCTTGGGACAAAATACTGCAGCACATGGAGCGGCGGGTTAACGCTCATAGTTTCTCTACGTGGTTCCGGCCAACGCGGCTCGAAGCGGCAGAGAACGACCGTTTGCTGATTCGTGTGCCAACTCCGATCTTCCGGAAGCGGCTGACTCAAACGTACGGCGACTTGCTTCAGGCAGTGCTGGCTGAGGTCGGCATGACGACAACTCGGCTGGAGTTCATTTGCGCCGAGAACGAGGCCCCGCCCGCGCCACCGGCGCAAGCCAAGTTGGATTTTGATTCCTCGAATCACCAACTGAATCCACGCTACACCTTTGAGACATTCGTAGTGGGCAGCAGCAACCAGTTCGCGCATGCAGCGGCGCTGGCCGTGGCGGAGCAACCTTCCCGCTCTTATAACCCGCTATTCCTTTACGGGGGAGTGGGCTTGGGTAAAACGCACTTGATGCACGCCATCGGGCATTCGATCAAGCGGCGGAATCCGGCGGCGCGGCTGACCTACGTGAGCGCGGAAAAATTCACCAACGAAGTGATCGCCGCGGTGCGCTTTGATCGCATGAGCGCTTTCCGCGACCGCTTCCGCACCATGGACGTGCTGCTGGTGGACGACATTCAGTTCATCGCGGGCAAAGAACGGACGCACGAGGAATTCTTTCACACTTTCAACGCGCTCTATGAGCAGCAAAAGCAGATCGTGATCTCCTCCGATTGTCCTCCGAAAGAGATTTCCGCGATTGAGGAACGCTTGCGCTCGCGCTTCGAATGGGGCTTGATCGCAGACATTCAACTGCCGGACCTGGAAACGAAAATTGCGATCTTGCAGAAGAAAGCGGAGACCGAGCAGGCCAGGCTCGCCGACGACGTGGCGGAGTTTATCGCGCGCTCGATCAAATCGAATATTCGTGAGCTGGAAGGCGCGTTGATCCGTCTGCTGGCATACGCATCCCTTACTGGCATCGAGCTAAGCGTGGCTACCGCACAGCAAGTGCTGAAGAATTTGATCGACACGCAGGAAAAGAAGGTGTCCATCGAGCAGATCCAGCGGCGCGTGGGAGAGCACTTCGGCTTACGCGGCCAGGATCTGAAAGTGCGAAGCAATTCAAAGGCGATTGCGTTCCCCCGCCAAGTGGCCATGTATCTGGTAAAGCAACTGACGTCGGCATCGCTTCCCGAAATCGGGAGGCAGTTCGGCGATAAGCACCACACCACCGTGCTGCATTCCATCCACAAGATCGAAAACCTGCGCCGCACCGATAAAGAATTGAACAAAACGATTAACAGGCTACTCGATTCGCTCGGTTAGACTTGCAGGAGTTTTCCGCAGCGACCTCTTCCTATGGATGTGAATTTTGTGTGAATCTTCTTCACCTCTGCGTACGCGGCCGCTTTTCCGTAGAACACTCAGCTCGTTCCACAGGCAAGCAGCGGAGCCAAGCACACGAGGCGAGACAGGTTGCAACGATTTCCGCGGAATCCACAGCTCCGGCGGCTACGACTGTATTACTCTGTTTATTCAATTAAGAAAAAGAAGTAAAGTACCTCGCAGCCAAAACCGAGCGAGGAACGTGCCCGATGGAATTCAGCGTAAAGAAATACGACCTTCTGGAAGAGCTCGAGCTCACGCAGGGCGTCATCGAGCGGAAGACGACCATTCCCATTCTTTCGAACTTACTCTGTGAAACCAAAGGGAACCGGCTGTTCCTTACGGCGACGGATTTGGAGTTGAGTATTCGCACGTCGTGCGAAGCGAAGGTGAAGAAGGAGGGCGCGGGAACGATTCCCGCGAAGAAGCTCCTCGATCTGGTTCGACTGCTGCCGGAAGAAGAGATTCGTTTTAAACTCCTCGATAACCATTGGGTGCAGATCGTCTGCGACCGCAAGACGTACAAGATAGTCGGCATGTCCAAGGACAATTTTCCAACGCTGCCGCCCTTCCCGCACACCCTAGTGAAGATTCCCGGAAAGCTTTTGTCGGAATTGATCTCAAAGACCATTTTTGCGATCGCCCAGGAAGAGTCACGCTACACCCTGAATGGCGCGCTGCTTGTCTTGAATGCAGCAACGCTGACGATGGTGGCGACGGATGGCCACCGTCTGTCCATCGTCGAAGTGCCGCACAAGCTGACTGGATTGCCGGGAGATGTCCGCGTCCTGGTGCCAAAGAAGGCCATGTCGGAAGTTCTGCGCATGTGCGGAAAGTCCAGCGATGACGCGGATGTGGAATTCGCGCAAGACGACAGTCACCTATTCTTCCAGTTCGGCGGACGGCTGCTTAGTTCGCGCAAGCTGACCGGCACGTTCCCGCCCTATGAGGCGGTGCTTCCACGCGACGCGAATAAGACAGTTGTGCTGGAGCGCAGCGAGTTGCAGGATGCGCTGCGGCGCGTTTCCCAGCTCGCGGATCAGCGCTCCCACGCGGTGAAATTCATGCTGTCGAAAGAAGGGGTCGAGATTTCCGCTTCCAGCCCGGAGTATGGCGAGGCGAAGGAAGCGTTCGAGAAGGAATTCAACGGCGATCCGATTGCGATCGGGTTCAATGCGCAGTATCTGTTGGATTTTCTCGCGGCGGCCGCTGACGGCCCAATTTCGGTGGAGCTGAAAGACGATCAATCGGCCGGGCAGATGCGCCCACTGGCCGACGAGGCCTCGCGCTACCGGTACGTTGTGATGCCGATGCGGATTTAAGTGGTCCAGTACGGCCTAACGACCTTTTCTGAAACTGCTTCCTGCCTGTAACTCTGGGCGAACCTCTCCTGGCCCTCAGGACAGGAGATTTCTTGGCGTCACCCGCCCTACGATGGGAGGGGTGTCTGTGGGCAAAGCCGGTAATCTGGATGAGGCATGAGGCCCGAGCAGACGCGTTCTACTCGCTACCGTTGATCTACTCATTGTTCATGTTCGCAGTGCGCGCGATTCCTGAATTGCAAAATTCAGTTCGTTAGATGGGGTGATCAGCTTTGAAGAAGAAGCTGCGCTTTCGCTTTGGAGCGCCCGCTGAAGAAGTGGAGAAGCCGGCTGCGGCGGAACAGGAGAAAAAGGCCGAGGCGACGCTGAAGTATTGGTGCCGAAAATTCGGCGACCCAGAGCTCGACGAGATCGTCGAAGACCACCGCGCGTGGATGGAATCGCGCGGCGAGTTCGGACGAAAGGCGGATCTCGCAAGTGCGAATTTCGAAAAAGCGGATTTGATGGGCGCGGAACTGCAAGGCGCAAATCTGCTTCGCGCGAATCTGCAGGGGGCGGACTTGCTTTTGGCGGACTTGCGCGGCGCGTGTCTGATCGAAGCGGACCTCAGCGACGCAAACTTGGTGAGCACAAATCTGCGCGGTGCGAGCTTAGTCGGCGCGAATCTATCGACGGCCACGGGGCTCGTGGCGCGGCAACTGGCGGGCGCGAGCCTGTTTGGCGCGGCGCTACCGGAGTCACTCTATCCTTTTGAAGGCGTTGTCAAGGCCGGGACGGTCAGCAACGTTTTGCAGATTCTGCTCGGCGTCATGACGGTGGTGTGTATCTTCCTCTGGGCTGCCGTCGGAGCAACAACGGACGCGCAGTTGGTGAAAAATTCTCCGGCACCGATACCATTCGCCGGAAACGTGATGCCGACTCTAGTCTTTTACCTGATGGGGCCGATGCTGCTTGCGGGCGTTTACATCGCCTTCCACTTCCACCTGCAGCGCCTGTGGGACGCACTGGGCGAATTGCCGGCGGTATTCCCGGATGGCCGCAGGCTCGCGGAATGCGTACCGGCGTCGATGATTGCGCTGGCCCCGGAGCGGCTGTGCGAGTCGGAATCGCGCGGAACGGCATTGGCTTTCGTACGGCGGCTTTTCTCAAAGGCGCTGGCGTATTGGATGGTCCCGGCGACGCTCATCTTAGTGTGGGCACGCTACCTGACGGAGCAGGATTGGCGTGGGAGCCTGTTGCAGATATTTTTCATTCTTGCGGCCGCGGCGATGAGTGGATTTCTACCAGGGAATGAGACCAGCCTTTTTGGCTCCGCGCGCGGAAAACGCAGACGTAAATCGGCGGCGTGGGATTCGTGGCACACCAGCCGGTTCATGGTGATCACGGCGGTAGGCTGCTTTTTGCTGGTGCTGATGTCCCTGGGCGTAATTCTGGGAGCGCCGCACGCGGCGAATCGCGCTCCGGGCCTGCCGACAGGAAATTTCCGACGTTGGTCGGCAAACCTTTTCTGGCTTGCGGGCTATGATCCATTTCCGAATCTGAGTGGGGCACGCATATCGGATGTGCCCGAGGAGTGGTTTGGCGCACCGAACGACTTGAAACCAGTAAAAGGCGCACAGCTGCGGAATGCGAGCTTGCGTTACGCAGAGGGTGACGGCGCATTCTTTGCGCGAGCCGCGTTGCAAGACTCCGATCTCGCCGGAGGAAACTTTTCGGAAGCCGATTTCCGCGCGGCGAATCTGACCTCCGCCAATCTGAAGGAGTCAGATCTCTCTCGAGCGAATTTTCAAGGCGCCGACCTTACGTATGCGGTGCTGGATGGCGCGATCGCCGTAGAAGCGGAATTTGACGGCGCGAACCTATATAGCGCCAGGCTTGTGGGCGTGCGCTTCGACCGCGGCCATCTGGCCAAGGCCGACTTGCGCGGCGCCGTGCTGGAAACGGCGGAACTGAATCAGGCGGACTTCAGCGGGGCCTACATGGGAGGGGCGAAGCTTTCTGGAGCGTCACTCCAGAGCGCGCACTTCAGCGCGGCCTTTCTCGATGGCGCGGAGCTGCGCAACGCCGACCTGCGCGGGGCCGCTTTTGCGGGCGCAATTCTAAGCGGCGCTGATCTGAGCGGCTCGAATTTGGACGGCGCAGATCTGCGGGGTGCGCTCAGCGTGACTGCGGCGCAAATCTGCGCAGCGGCCAGCCGCAGGGGAGCACAAATGGATGATGCGCTCCTCCAACAGGTCATCATTTCTTGTGGAGCTGGCCAATAGGAAACGCGCTCATTCGGCCAGCCTATTTTGTTTTTCCGGGCGGGGTGAAGGGTAGATCGGGACGAGCGAACTCGAAAATGCCGAGAGGGTCATCGGCGAGAAGAATGCGGCGCGGCTCGATGATAATCGCGGACGCAGTCAAATCTTCGCTGTTGGTGTTCAGCGTGCGATAGCTTTCCACGCGGTTTCCGCTCTTATCGAACTTCATCAGATAATCGCCGAGAGAGATCCAGACTTCCTGCGTTTGCGGATCCACACCGACGGCATTGATGACAACTGGGATAGGCTGCGGATTGCTCTGCTCGTCGATTCGCGAGATGTCTCGCCGCTGGGCTTGCGCTGACGGGTAGACATCCAGAGTGTGCAGCGAGATTTCGTAAGCGGAAGATCCGAAGGGATCATACTTGCGAACCGTGGGTTCCGGATAATACATGAAGGCGTAATAAATGTGGTTTCCCGGGTCGGTGGCGAGGCGGCCTATATTGAGAAAACGATTGAAGTCCTCGTGGTCGGCGAGATCGGAAATGTCGCCAAACTGGCGCAGCAGTTTGCCTTTTGCGTCATAGACGGTCACGAGCTGGCGCGACTTGAGGCTGGAAACGGCAATTTGGCCGGAGGCGAGCGCAACCACGGAGGTGGGTGAGCCGACAGGTATCGAGAGGGACAAGCTGCCGTCCGGCATGTACACTTTTACTGCATTGGCGCCGCGATCGGCGACGTAGACGCGGCCGGAGGCATCCACGTCGAGATCCGCACCGTCAACAATGGCGGCTTTGCCGGAATCAGTGCGAGGGACCTGGCCGAGGAAAGTGTTGTCCGCAGTGTAAATGCGGACGGCGTGATCTGCGGTGGACAGGAAATAGTAGCGGCCGTGCGAATCGCGCTTCATGGCCTTGATTCCCGGACCGACGTCGGGAAACAAGCGCGCGCGCGCGGTGATTTCGATTTGACTTTCTAACACGCCCTCTTGCGCATAAGCGTTGCGCGGCGCAAGCAGAAAAAAGGCTCCTGAAAGAAAAAGACCTGCAACTAGCGCCGTGGAAACATGGCTGGGTCGAAATTTCATGGCATTCAATTATACATACCGCGTTAGGGCAGTTAGGATGCGCACGAAGGCCGGAGGGTTTGCGCCTAACGATTCCTATTCGTCGGGCGCGTTGCTAATGCTGCGCGGATCTCCAGAAGCCAGGATCGCCCGCAGCAAAGTCGTCGGAAACGTGGCTTGAGGCGGCATCTACGAAGTAGAGTTCGCTGTCCCAGGAAATGTAGGCGTTGCGTGCGATTTCCTGCAATCGCGAGTCAACCGTCCGCCCCTCGGCGTCGTGGAGGGTTTTGGTCCTGGCGATGTAATCGTCCATCTCCTTGAGGGAGCGCATCGGCATGAAAATCACAAAGGTTGTCGACGGCGCGCCGGCATTCACCTGATAGGTCACCCAGGGAGCGTCGGCATTCAGACTGGCATAGGCAGCGCTCAAGTCCCGCATTGCTTCGGCGAATTCCTCTTCATAACCCTGCCGGACGTGAATCGTGGCCACGCGAAGGATGCGCGCCTTGGAAAAATCGATCGAGGCGGCGCGATAGCCGATACCATCCCGGCGCACGGCAATTTCGTTGGTCTCGCTGGAGACAAAAGTCAGCAGGCGCTGCTGCATGGGCACCCACTCAGGATGCGCTGCGTTGCTTTTCCCCAGAGCGTCAGCGGTCGCTTCCATATCTGCGAAGGTATCGAAAAAATTGAGACAGATCGCACCGGAAGCCCCTGTGAGAGACGGACCTCCGAACCAGTAGACTGGTGTCCTCGCTCGGTCATAATTGCGAGCGATCGCCGCTAACAATTCCTCGTAGGAGGCGTCCTTGCCCGACACAAATTGCTGGTGGACGATGTTGAGGATTTCGGGCGGCTGGCTGGCCACATTCAGGGCTTGATTGGCTTGCGCGCGCGCCGCGCGTGCAGAGAAGAGGCAAATCGCGAGAACGACGGTCACTCCGAGAACATTCCGGATCATTGAGCAGTCCTCCTTCGATAATTAGTCGGAGCGAACAACGAGAGTTTCGATGGAGCGGGCATGGCCGGAGGTTTCATCCACGTCGATGAGCACCGCGTGCATTTGCACGTCCCCCTCAGCCACCTCGAAGCGCGCGGGCAGGCTATTCAGAAAACGTTGAATGATCGGCTCTTTGGTCATGCCGATAATGGAGTCATGCGGCCCGGTCATACCAACGTCGGTGATGAAAGCGCTGCCGTTGGGCAGAACGCGCGCATCCGAAGTGGCGACGTGGGTGTGCGTACCAACCACGGCGGAGACTTTTCCGTCGAGAAACCAGCCCATGGCCTGTTTTTCGGAGGTAGTTTCGGCGTGCATGTCGACCAGGACCACTTTCACTTCGGGCGGGACGTGCGCGAGTTCGCGTTCCGCGGCGCGAAAAGGGCAATCGATCGGTGCCATGAACGTGCGCCCCTGCAGATCCAAGACCGCATAGCGCGTGCCGTTGCGCGCACTGCCAACGTAAAGGCCGCTGCCCGGCAATCCGTCCGGAAAATTCGCGGGACGAAGCAAGCGGGGCTGATGCGGGAAATATTCCATGATTTCCTTGCGGTCCCAGATGTGATTCCCGCCGGTTAGAACGTCGGCGCCGGCGGCGAAGAGTTCATCGGCCAGGCGAGGGGTGATGCCGAAGCCGGAAGCCGCATTTTCGCAGTTCACGACGGCTAAATCGATTTTTCTCTGTTCGACGATGTCCGCAAGATGATCTTTGAGGATGCTTCGCCCGGGAGAGCCGACAATATCGCCCACGAATAGAATCAGCATAGGTAAGCGCTAGAAGTTTAGAGGGTGGCGTGCAGAAAGAGTAGAAAAATCGTTCCACGTGGAACAAAGCGCACGGAACTGGCACGCGCTGCCTGGATTTATTGCTGAACGGCTTCTTTCATGGCATTCATCGAATCCCTAGCGAAGCGCCTCTGCAGCAGCCTGGCATAGGGATAAGCCATGCGTGCCATCAGCCGGGGGCGGGAGAATGCATAGATGTCGTACCAGACCGAACTGTCGCGCGGGTGAAACTCGACCGTGAAACGCTCTTCGCCACGCTCGCCATGCGCCGGCAGAGTTCCGTAAGCGAAGCCATATCTATCGCGCTCTTCCATGACATAGACGATGCGGCAGGCGTTCAACGACCAGAAACCGGCATGCGACGCAAGGACAGCGACTGTTGCATTGGGTTCAATCGGAGTATCCGGCCAGCAAAGCGTGAGCCACGGCATGCTGAACATTTTCCATTGCAGCACGGCCTTGCGTGCTTTTTCAAAAATGTCCACCCCGGAGCCCAACTGGGCGCGATGGTGGTCCACATCGTAGCCGCGCGGGGCCTGCTCACGAGAAGCGCCCACGTGGGCATAAGAAAATGGCTGATTCTTTTGAGTTAAGAGAAAGTCTCGAACGAACTCCGGAGTGGGTTTCGCGAGAAAGAACACAACACGCAATTCTGATGTTTCACGTGAAACAAAAGCAAGCGGAGAGGTCCACTCCGCCGTAGCGGCTAGGCCGCTGAACCCCTGAATAAAGTGGGCGCCCAACGCCTGCCTTCAGGCTTTCCGATCCCGATTGCTCGGGAGGGACATGCGCACCGGCAGAACGACAAGGGCTCCCGGGGACTCAGTGTTGGTTCAAAAAGGCCATCGCAGCGAAACGCGCGTCGCAGGCCAACTCCGCAACCCATTGTAACAGGACTGGTTGGCGGCCATCGTTGGCGGTAGGGCGAAGCTCGTTATCGTTCGTCGAATCTTGGGATTGGGAGGACCGGGGACTCTTACGCGGACGTCTCCAGGGTCTTTTCCACTAACCGGACGCAGCGTTGCACGTGCTGGCGAAGCGGACCCTCGATTTCCTGCTGGCGTTTTCGAAGAATGAAGAGTTCATCGGCGATGTTTAGAGCGGTAAGCACCGCAACGCGCGTGGAATCCACCTGGCGCGTGGATTCGGCGACGGCGCGCATCTTTTCGTCGACGAAGGCGGCTACATCGCGAAGGTAGGCTTCGTCACCTTCAGCTTGAACATTGTATGTTTGGTCGAAAATTTCGACTTTCATTGGCGATCTCCCGGCTGGCTGGCGTCATTCTGCTGCATTGGGGCAAGCAACGCAAGCCGGGCGAAACTCACCAGAGCAAGCCGTCGGCGAGCGGAACTTGTTTTAGCTTGCCCGCAGGGTAGCGCCGAGTTTTTCGCTCAACGCCGAAGCGATACGCGACGAAAAATCGCTGAGCTGCGACTCGGTGAGCGTGGCCGTTTCGCTTTGGAAGGTAATGCGCAGCAACAAAGAATATTTTCCGGCAGGAATTTGTCCGCCGCGAAAAAGATCGGCAGCTTCCAAGTGCCGCAACTCAGGAATGGCGAGCGCGCGAACGACCTCCTCGATTTTCGCAAAGGTCGTGCCGTCCGTGAGGACCAGAGAAAAATCGCGCTCCACGGCTGGAAAGCGCGGCAATGGCTCGTAGCGCAAAGCCGCACTGTGCTTGGCGAACGCTTCAAGCAAAGGCTCCAGGCGCAGCTCCGCGAGAAAAACGTCCTGACGGAGTTTGAACCGCTGCGCAACAGCTTGAGCGAGCTGCCCGGCAGCGCCGATGACCAGAGAGCCGTTTGCGGACAGCGTCAGCTGCGCTGAGCGTCCGTTGGCAAGCCAAGGCTTTCGCGTTGGCTCCCACCGCGCGCCGCCAGCGAGCGCCAGGATTTCGTCAAGGTCGCCTTTCAGGTTGGCAAACGAAAATTCGCGGGCAGATTCGTGAATGGATTGCTCGCGCGCGAGGCCGGTCGCGCCAAGCACCAGCGTGCGAGTCTCCACGGGCGTGCCGTGGCGGACTTCATAGGCTTTGCCGAATTCGAAGAGGCGCACGTTTTTCTGCGCGTGATTCAAATTCCATTCGACGGCGGCGACCATGCTGGTTGCGCCTGAGGTGCGCATTATCGAGGCGTCCTCGGAAAGGGGATTGCCGATCTCCGCGGGGGTTCGATCCTCGGGGCGAAAGATGGCGTCGCGCTCCGGATCGACCAACGGAATAGCGACGATCTCTTCGTAGCCAAGCGCCACAAGTCTTTGCCGCAGGCGTTCTTCCTCGACGGCGTGCGGCAGCCGCACCGCGGGCAGCTTCGCCGGAGGCAAACGCGGGGGAAATTTGTCGTAGCCGTACAATCGCGCGACTTCCTCGATGAGGTCGATCTCGCGCGTGACGTCTCCGCGCCAAGACGGCACCGTGCAAGCCCAGGCCGCAACCGGCGAACTGGCGCTGCCCCGATTGGCATCGACGCGCACCGGCGCGAAGTCCAACGCGGAAAGGATTTCTTCAATTTCGCGATCCGGCACGTCGGCGCCCATCACGCGCAGCAATTCCTTGCGCGACAACTCAATTTTCCGCAGTGATTGCGGATGCGGATAAACATCGACGAGGCGCGCGAGCGCTTCGCCGCTGGCGAGTTGCTGAATCAGTTCCGCCGCGCGTTTCGAAGCGAAGGCGGCCATTTCGATATCGGCGCCACGCTCGAAGCGCATCGACGCCTCCGTGCGCAGTCCGAGTGCTTTGGAGGTCCGGCGAATGGAAATGGGGTCGAACCACGCCGATTCAATGAGCAGGTTCTTGGTACCGAAGCTGATTTCGCTCTCCGCTCCGCCCATCACGCCGCCGATGGCCACCGGAGAGCGCGCGTCGCAAATTACACACATGTCCTTAGAAAGCTTGCGCTCGATTCCGTCGAGCGTGCGCATGGTCTCGCCGGGCTTGGCGCGGCGCACAATGATGCGCTGCTCGGCGAGCTTGTCCAAATCGAAAGCATGGAGCGGCTGGCCCAGTTCGAGCATGACGTAATTGGTTACATCCACCACGTTGTTGACGGAAGACTGCCCCAGCGCTTCCAGCCGCCCGCGCAGCCAGTCGGGCGAAGGTTGGACTTTCACGCCGCGAAAGATTCGCGCGGTGTAGCGGCCGCACAGATCCGGTGCTTCGATTTCCACGCGCACGGTCTTCGCGGCGGGTTCGGAAGATTCTTTTACCTTGGGCTGGATGGGTTTCAGGTTGAGGCGGTACAGCGCGGCAACTTCGCGTGCGACTCCGATGTGTGCGAGCAAATCCGGCCGATTGATGGTGATTTCCGCATCGAGTACCGGGCCTGCGGCGGTTTCTTCCACCGAGTCGACGGATACGCCGGCCATAGACAGGCGCGAGCGCAACTCTGGCGCCGGGGCGGTGATGTCGGCGAATTCCTTGAGCCAATTGTAAAGGATCTTCATTCGCTTTCAATCTCTTTGCAACATTTCGTGGCTCGCAGAGGAGCGATCAAGGTTCAACACAAACTTCTATGGCATTGTTGTCTAAATCAAAGAAGCGAAAGAAGCGATTTCCGCCCCTGTCAGACGTGATGCCTTCCGTCGCGACCTCATGGTCTATCAGCCATTTCTGTGCCTTTTCCAGATTCTTCGCGTAGAAGATGACATGCTGGCTGCCCGGGGCCGCGCCTGGTTCGAGTTCGACAAGCGAACAAATTCCGCCGTCTTTCGAGATACAAATGTCCGCAAAGGGCCTGCCAGAGTCGTCTTCTCTGCGATCATGGATTTCTCGAAGACCAAGCTTCTCTTTGTACCACTCGCGAGCAACAGCTATGCTGCGAACATCAATGGCGTAGTTATCGGCAATCGAAAATGGCGGCCCGCCCCACATAGCGAAGCTCCTTTTATGGAAATTGCCGCAGGAAGCGCACGTCGTTCCTGAAAAACTGTTGCAAATCGTCGATGCCGTATTTCAGCATGGCGAGCCGATCGACGCCCAACCCGAAAGCGAAACCGCTATAGAGCTTCGGGTCATAGTTGACGAACCCGTAGACCGCCGGGTTCACCATGCCTGCGCCGAACATTTCAATCCAGCCGGACTGTTTGCAGGTGCGGCATCCCGCGCCGCCGCAGACGTGGCACGAGGCATCGAACTCCGCCGAAGGCTCAGTAAATGGGAAATAGCTGGGACGCAGGCGCACGCGCGTTTGCGGGCCGAAAAATTCCTTGGCGAAATATTCAATCGTCCCCTTGAAGTCGCAAAACGTGATGTCCGTATCGACCGCCAGGCCTTCCAGCTGGTGAAACATGAACGAGTGGGTCGCGTCGGGATTGTCGCGGCGATAGACTTTTCCCGGAACCACGATGCGCACGGGAGGCTGCTGCTTCTCCATGGTCCGCGCTTGCATCGGCGAAGTGTGCGTACGCAGCAAATAGCCGGGTGCATTTGAAATGTAGAACGTGTCCATGTTGTCGCGCGCGGGATGATGCTCGGGAATATTGAGCGCCTCGAAGTTGTAATAGGCGGTTTCGATCTCCGGTCCTTCCACCACGGAAAAGCCAATCGAAGCAAAAATGCGGTACAGCTCTTCGTAGGTTTGATGAACGAGATGCTCGGTGCCGAGCGGCCGCGTGACGCCGGGCAGGGAAAGATCGATTTGACCGCGCGCGGCCGCCGATTGGAGCGCGGCTTCCTCGGCGATTTTCTTTAATTGGCTCGCTAGATCTTCGAGTATGGGCCGCAGCCAGTTCAGCTGCTGACCCACCCATTTCTTGGCTTCAGGGGGAGCCTCCTTCAGCCAATTCGCCGTGATGCGCGAAATCACGCTGTCCTGGCGGCCAAGCCACCTTACACGAAATTTCTCGGCGGTTTCCGGCGTGGGCGGAACTTCGGCTTCCTGCGCCGCGAGTTCGGAGAGCCCGTGGAACAAGGCGTGAAGCTGGTCTTCGGACAAAACTCCGAGCTGGCTGAAGCGCGAGTACGTTTTTTCGATTGCGTCAGGCACTTTTGACCTCGTGTGGCGCGTGCCGATGAAAAGCGACGCTACGCGGAAGCAGGTGCTTTGGCCGCCGCGCTCAGGTGTCGTTTCGCCTGTGCCACCAGCGCCGTAAAACTTTCCGGCTCGCGCACCGCGAGGTCCGCGAGAATCTTGCGGTCCAGGTCGATTCCGCCGGTCTTCAACCCGTGCATGAACTGGCTGTAGGAGATTCCGTTGTTGCGCGCGGCTGCACCGATGCGCTGAATCCACAGCGTGCGGTAATCGCGTTTGCGCGTGCGGCGATCACGATAGGAATAGCGCAGGGAGCGGTTCATGGCTTCCTTCGCGGAGCGGTAGAGCTTGCTCTTGGTCAGGAAGAAGCCCTTGGTGTGCTTCAGGATCTTTTTGCGTTTGGCGCGACGCTTGGTACCGCGTTTAACTCGTGGCATGAAAAAGCTCCTCGATTGATGTCGGTTTCAAAAAACTAGGAGACAAACGAGCGCGGAGGCGCAACGGCAGCCCGACGCAACGGGTTTGTCTCGTAGGAACTGCTTGCTGCAATTTGCGCCATCTTCGGCGCGACCCGGCCGGCAGGCACCCGTGACGCGCTGCCTAGCACGTGAAAAATCAATCGTGATTATCGCAGAGCTTCGCTGCCGTTCCAACTCATTTCATCTGCGGGACGAATACAGGCGAAGCGGGTGTTAAACGTCGCTAAGGCAGCCCGTAGGGCAATTGGAGGCGAACTTTTGCGGCGTCGCCCGGCGTGACTTGGATCTGTTTTCCCAGACGGCGCATGCGCTTGGGCTTCTTGGTGCCCAGCAGGTGGCGCCTTCCGGAATGGCTGCGCATCACTTTGCCCGTCGAAGTAATCTTAAACCGTTTGGCCGCGCCACGATGCGTTTTTAGCTTGATCTTTTTTCTTGGTTTTCTCGGCACAACGTTCCTCGTTTGATCAGATATGGAATTCTCGCAGAATCGTCCGTCACCTCAGTTGCTCGCGGCCACCGACGCGGGACGCGCCGCAGCGCCCTTTTTCGGCGCCAGCAAGGCCAGCAGGATATTCGCTTCCATGCGCGGGCCAAATTCAATCAGCGCGTGTTCTTCGATTTCCTTCAGCAAGCGCGTCATCTTGGTGCGGCCCACGTCCTGATGTGCCATTTCGCGGCCGCGATGGAAAATCATCGCCTTGACCTTATAGCCTTTGCCCAGAAAATCGATGATCTGATTTTTGCGCACCTGATAATCGTGTTCGGCGGTCGACGGCCGGAATTTAACTTCTTTAATCTGCGTGCCCTTCTGGTGCTTGCGCGTTTCGTGCGCTTTTTTGTTTTGCTCGTAGAGGAACTTGCCAAAATCGGCGATCTTGCACACCGGAGGCACGGCATTCGGGGAGATTTCGATCAGATCAAGCCCCGCATCGCGCGCCGCCTTCATGGCGTCGAAATACGTGAGGACGCCAAGCTGGTTGCCTTGCTCATCAATCACGCGCACTTCACGCGCGCGGATGCGTTCATTCACCCGCGGTCCAAGACTACGCTCTGCGATAAACCCACCTCCAACAGGAACTACCGTCCAGGAGCCCTACAGAAATGCCCGCAGGGGGACGGGCTATGAAGTATAGCACGAGTTCTTGACGGGCTCGCAAGTAGCCCGGGTGCGTTCACGGAAGGCGAATCAGCTGCTTGTCTTGGCCTCGATTTCGGCGCGAAGTGCTGTGACGAATTGGTCGAGCGGCTGTGGACCCAGATCCCCTTTTGAGCGGTGCCGCACGGAAACCGAGCCGGATTCCGCCTCCTTGCCACCGACGATCAGCATGTAGGGAATCTTTTGCAGCTGGGCGTCACGGATTTTCGCCTGCAGCTTCTCGTTGCGATCGTCGAGGTGCACGCG
Source organism: uncultured Acidobacteriota bacterium (assembly GCA_963811805.1). GTDB lineage: Bacteria > Acidobacteriota > Terriglobia > Acidiferrales > UBA7541 > DAHUXN01. Next base: position 1,452,679 of record CAWESU010000001.1, read on the forward strand.
GATACGCTCCTCCCGCAACCTCGCTTCCACCGACTTCGCGTACGCCGAAAATTTCTCGCTCAGGGGCAGGATGCTGGCTTGCACAGGAGCAAGCCAAGCGGGAAACGCGCCGGCGTAGTGCTCGATCAATATGCCGAAAAAACGCTCGACGGAGCCCAGCAGCGCGCGATGCACCATCAGCGGCTGATGGCGCGCACCATCTTCGCCGACGTATTCGAGCGCAAATCGTGCCGGCAGATTGAAATCGAACTGCACGGTGGTGAGCTGCCACGGCCGGCCAATCGCATCGATGAGCTTGACGTCGATTTTCGGGCCATAGAACGCAGCTTCGCCTTGAATGCGCTTGAAGGGGACTTGCATGCGATTGAGCGTGTCGGAAAGCGCCGCGGTCGCGCGATTCCAGTCCTCCGCCTTGCCGGCATAGTTCTCCGGATGCGCAGCGTCCCACTCGGAAAGCTCGACTTCGTAGCGATCGAATCCAAACGTTTTCATCACGGCGAAGGCAAAATCCAGGCAGCCTTCGACCTCCGATTCGATCTGGTCTGGGCGGCAGAAAATGTGCGAATCGTCCTGGGTGAACCCGCGCACGCGCAGCAGCCCATGCAGCACGCCGGAGCGTTCATAACGGTAGACCGTGCCGAGCTCGGCGTAGCGCAGCGGCAAGTCACGATAGCTGCGCAGATGCGACTTATAAATCAAAATGTGGCCGGGGCAATTCATCGGCTTGATCTGGTAATCGGCCTTCTCAATCTCGATGGGACTGAACATGCTCTGCTGATAAAAGCCGGTGTGGCCGCTGGTTTTCCAAAGGTCCAGCCGCATCACGTGCGGGGTGAAAACGAGATCGTAGCCGCGGCGCAGCAATTCGGCGCGCAACCAATCTTCGACAGTCGTGCGGATTAAGCCGCCCTTGGGATGCCAGAAAATCAGCCCGGGGCCGGCCTCTTCCTGAATGCTGAAGAGATCCAGCTCCGCGCCGAGCTTGCGATGATCGCGGCGCTTGGCTTCTTCGAGCTTGTGCAGGTACTCGTCGAGCTCGGGCTGCGTGTAGAAGCAAAGCGCGTAAATCCGCTGCATCTGCGGATTGCCTTCTTGGCCTTTCCAATACGCGCCCGCGACGTTCATCAATTTGAAGGCGCGAATACGCCCGGTGGACGGAATGTGCGGGCCCCGGCAGAAGTCGATGAATTTCCCCGTGGTGTAAAACGACACCATCGGCTCGATGGCTTTCTCCTTGACCAGTTCACATTTGAATTCCTGCTTTGACTCGCGATAAAGCTTGATCGCCTCTGGCTTCGCCAGGAGCTTGCGCTCGTTCGGAATATTCTGCGAGGCTAGCTCGTGCATTTTTTTCTCGATGCGCTCCAAGTCTTCGGGAGTAAACGGTTCGTCGCGGAGGAATTCGTAGAAAAAGCCGTTATCGATAGGAGGGCCGACGCCAAGCTTCACGTTGGGAAAAAGCTCGATCACCGCCGCGGCGAGCAGATGCGCGGCCGAGTGGCGCAGAACTTGAATCGCCTCCGGATCTTTTGGAGTGAGAATCGCGAGCGATGTGCTTTCTTCGAGCGGACGCGAGAGGTCCCACAATTGGCCATCCACTCGCGCTACCAGGGCTTCTTTCTCGAGACGCGGCGAAATTTGCCGCGCGATTTCCGCGGGCGTGGTGCCGCTGGCCACTTCGCGCTTGGCTCCGTCCGGCAACGTGATTTCGATGGTGCTCATCGTCGTTTCGCTTGGGGCTGAGAAGCTACACTACACCCAAGTCCCGCAGCATTCTCAGGGAACATCTAGCTTACTGGCCGCGTGTTGGGAGGTCAAGAATGGGTTATGAGACGCGCGGCACCGGATTAGAAACGGGTTTCGTCCGTTGATGCGTTGCCGCCGGCGGATTCGCTACCCAGGTCCGCGAGAAGAATTTCCTGACCTTCAATCAATGGGAAACCTTTGGACGCGGACATAACCTTCGCGAGGGCCTGATAGAAATAAAAATTCTGCTCGCCAGCCTGCAGGTCCTCGATGGAGTTCCAAATGGACATAACCCGCACATCGACCGAGGATGAACTGGTGCCGCCGTGCAGGGCCAGAAGCGCGCGAAAACCCTTTTGCTGCCGCGCGTGCGGGATCGCGGATTGCAGAGCCGAGAGGAACTGCGGAAGCTGGTCGGGCACAATGTGAAATTGCGTTACGCGGGCATACATGGTCTTCTCCAAGGCTGGGACAAATCTTCGGGAACAGATGCGCGCTTAGCCTACGCCGTTCACGCTCTGTCGTAAAGGGAGGGCGGTTTCGCGGGAGCCTCTCTTTCTGGCCGCCTCAAGATGCTCCCGGCAATTGTCATTTTCGCCGCTGCACGCGCTGCGGCCCTTGTCCACAGGCAATAATGCTTCTAAGGTTGCAGTAAGGCGCCTCCTTGGGAACATACCTCATCGGGCCATTTCTCGCACTTCTCCCGGCACCCTGGCGAGCTGGATGTATCGGCGAACTGTACGTGGATTGGCCGCGGGCGACAGCAGTCTCGGGTCTCGTCGAAGGGTTTGGCGCGTTGGCGCTGCTGATCGTCTGGTATTCGGTCTTTGTCACAAGATATGGCGGGGTGCTCGGCGCAGCCGGTGGCGATTACGGTGGCTTCCTAGGATTGTTTTTGTTGGGGCTTCATCCACTCACATGGCTGATCTGTTATTTCGGGTGCGAAGGCCTGGTGCGGTTCTTGGGCGCCGTTGTGACGGGAGAAAGTTGCGCTACCCTGCCGCTTGTGCTTGTTGCCTCGGTCGTCGCTTACGCGAAGCGCGCTCCGCGCGGCAGACCGGTTCCCGATGAAGTGATTTCTCGCACCGATCAGTACGATTTGGAAGTTGCTTCATGGTGTCCCAAGGATCATTGGAAGTACCCGCTGACCCTCCGCTACGGCGAGCAATTCTACCAGGTGGTCACCGCGGAGCTTCGCCCGGGTTCCTCGCGGCCGTACGTTTATTTCCTGCGGCGCCTTCCTGCGAACGAAATCATCAAAGGCCTGGAGGATTATGATCCCAATGGCGCACTTCCCGAAGAAACGCCAAGTTTTCTCGCGACCCTGTTCGCCGAGTTGCGGCGTCCATGGTCGAAGTAGTCTCGCCAGAGTGCTTAGGGATCGGTCAAAATTCCGCAGCAGTGCGCCAAGTTGTTTCGCGCTTCAGCAAGAGCGTCTTCCGGGCCGCCCAGGAATGCGTAGCGCGTGCTCAAAGTCACATCGCGCATCGCGAACGAAAATAGAAACTTTCTGCCGGAAATATCGTATTGATCTAGTGTGGGCTCCCAGATGCCGGGCGCGGCGGGAGCTTGTTCCATGTGGAACCGGCCGCCGCTGTAAATCTTGCCGAACACGCCGCCACCGACGCTGATGTCGCGAATGATCGTCGCGTCGATGGAAACGACTTGGGCCGCTTCTGAGTCGATCCAGGCGATGGCGCGGGCGTGGGTTAGCCAGTCGGTCCTATCGCCGCGAGGAGCGTAGTTGGGATTTGGGTCCAACTGGAGTTTTTCGACGATGCGCCCGTCGCGGATTTCGCGCCCAAGCCAGGTAATCTGGTAAGCGCTAAGTACGTTATTGACAAAACGGGCTTGCTCTTGTCGTCTTTTCTGTTGTTTCGCGACCACGGCAATTTCTCGTGGGTCGTCGGGGTGGACGGCGACTTCGAGGACGCCCTCCCAGTCGCGCAACTGGCGCTGATATAGGGCCGCTGGGACGTGAGCGCCGTTTTCGCTTATGAGCAGTCTGAGCGTGCCGCTGCCGGTGGGGACAACGCGGTAGGTTTTTTCGTCCGTCACGGGCCCATTGAGACTGCCGGCGTGAGTCACGTTGCGCTCGGTTCGCTCGAAGGAGTCGAGCGCGGCATCGTCGCGATGCTGATTGGCGATGGTTCGCAATAGCAGTTCGTGGACTTGTTCGGGGGTAAGCGGAGTTTGGTCCGGCGCGGCGGACTGAGCCACCGAGGCGCGCGCTCTGGCAGCACGCAGGTGAAGGGGCACCACGCACAGTGCGGCGAGCGCGGTGAAAGAGAGGGCGGCGACTTGGATCCAATTCTTCACGGCTCAGATTTATATATGTGGATTCCGGCGGGCGGCTCCCGGTTGCTAAGTTTGCGCAACAATCGAATTGTAGCGTTTTTTTATGAGCGTGTTTTGCGCATTGCCAACCGAGTGGCGAGAATGTCATCCTGCAACGAGGGAGTCTCGGCGAATTAGAACGTTTTCCAAGTGGGAATAAGAATGCACATGCCAAGCGATCCGAAACTGAGACTGGGCTTCCGGCAGACTTTGATTAGCGTGCGCGAAGCTACGTGGCTTGCGCTGGATACGCTGCGCACACATAAACTGCGCACCTTCCTGACGCTGCTTGGCGTAATTCTTGCGGTGACCACACTCGTTTCCGTGATGAGCGTGCTGAACGGACTGAACCTCTACGTCTCGACGAAGATCGCCAACCTCGGCTCGAACGTGTTCATCCTCGATAAGTACGGCATCATCACCAGCTATGAGGGATTTCTGAAAGCCCAGAAGCGCCCAACTTTGCGGATGTCCGACTACTACGCCATGAAAGAGGATTTGCGCTATGCCCGAAACGTTGCCGGCGAAGAGAGCACCAGCGCCGACGTTCATAATGGGCGGCAAATCGACGAAGACGTGAACCTGCTGGGGGCGACTCCCGAATTCACCCAGGTCGAGAATTTTGACATCGCAGTAGGGCGCGAATTCACCGAAGAGGACGAGGCCCACCGCGCCGCCATTTGCTTCATAGGTCACGACGTCGCGGGCCAGCTTTTCCCCTCGATGGATCCAGTCGGCCGGGAAATTCGCGTCGGCGAAGAGCAGTATCAAATTGTGGGCGTGGCCAAAGCTCTTGGGACGGTGCTGGGCCAATCACAGGACAATTTTGTGATGATCCCTCTTTCCACCTACCGCGAGGTCTGGGCGCAGCAGGAAGACTCCGTAACAATTTTTATTCAGGCAATCAGCACCGATGCAATACCAGCCGCCCTTGACGAGGCGCGGGTGCTCCTTCGCGCGCGGCACCATCAGCGGTATCAGGACGCGGACGATTTTGGCATCATTGAATCCTCGTCGATCACTGATTTATGGAAGAAGCTGACCACCAACATATTTGGCATTGCGATATGGCTGACCAGCGTTTTTCTGGTGGTCGGCGGCATTGTGATCATGAATATCATGCTCGCCAGCGTGACGGAGCGGACGCGTGAAATTGGAGTGCGCAAGTCGCTCGGCGCGCGACGGCGAGACATTGTGCTGCAATTTCTGATGGAATCTTCCACTCTGGCCGCGGCCGGAGGAGCCATGGGCGTCATTTTTGCGGAAGGAGTTACGATGCTCGTTCGCGCCACCACGCCGATGCCTATGTCCATACCCATCTACTCGATTCTGATTGCCCTGCTGCTTTCGTCCGCGGTGGGACTGTTCTTTGGCATCTATCCGGCGGTGCGAGCGTCGCGCCTGGACCCGATTGAAGCGTTGCGAGCGGAGACGTAGGAGCGTGCGGTGAAGCAAGACATAAAGGAAAATCTGGCGCTGGCGTTCGACACGTTGCGCTCGCACAAGACTCGCAGCTTGCTTGCCGTTCTGGGCGTGGTGATTGGCGTCGGAGTGATCATTGTGGTCGCTTCGCTCATCACCGGATTCAAGTCCACCATTGCCGAAGAAATTGCTGGATTCGGTGCGAACACCGCTTGGGTCGCCCGGTACGATCAGGGTCCGCGCCTGGCGCACTTGCCGGCAAACGAGCGCACGCGCCCTCCGTTGACGCTCGACGAGGGCCTCGGACTGCTTTCTCAGTGCCCGGCCATCAAGGAAGTTGCGATTTCGGTCTACCAGTGGCAGGACGACCACATGGCCACCTATGGCAGGAATCAAGTCGACGCCCTGGATATGAGCGGCACGTCCCCTTCCTACATGGAAGTCTACGGCAACGCCAATCTGCAAGCGGGGCGCTTTTTCACGGATGCGGAAAACGTGGGTCGCGCGAAAGTAGTCGTCTTCGGTGAAGACGCCGCCAAGGCGCTCTTCCCTAGCGTGCAGGATGCCGTCGGCAAGACCGTCAGCCTGGACGGCTCCGATTTTCGCGTCATCGGCGTTTTTCAGACGCCGCAGGGTGGATTTGGCTTTGGGAGCGAAGACAAGCGGGCCATCGTTCCTTACAACACGCTGCATGAGATGTATCCGCAGGCTCTCGATAATGGCTATCGGTTCGTTGCGTATTCGGGCCAACTCGACGAGGCCGTGGACGAAGCCCGCGGCGTGCTGAGACGAGAGCGCAAGGTGCCTTACAACGCGCCCGACAGCTTCTCAATCACCACGCAGGTTCAGCAAGAGGAACAGTTCAACCAGATCATCGGCGGCGTGGCGCTGGTGCTGATCGTTCTCAGCTCGATCGGCCTACTGATTGGTGGCGTCGGGGTGATGAACATCATGCTGGTCAGCGTCACCGAGCGCACCCGCGAAATTGGCGTGCGAAAAGCGATTGGCGCGCGCAGCCGCGACATTACCTGGCAATTCTTGTTCGAAGCGATGACCCTCACAGGCGCCGGCGGGGTTCTCGGCGTTGCGTTTTTCAGCGGACTTGCCATGCTGATCCCGCGTATCACTTCGATGAAGGCATCCGTTCCGATTTGGGCGGTGATCGTCGGAATTGCCGTGTCCGTGGGCATCGGGCTCATCTTCGGAGTGTGGCCGGCGGTGAAGGCGGCGAAGCTCGATCCCATCGAAGCGTTGCGCTACGAATAATCCTGCTGCGAAGACCCTCGCTGATCCTTTTGGTCGTCTTGTTGCAAATGCGCGCTATACCACCACCCATAGACAAATTGGACACTCTAACCCAAATATTTTGTGGTCGAGTTGCGATTTTCTCTTGACACGTTTTCCACAACCCAGTAAAACTCTCGCCAGATTCCGGGGGGAACGAGGATCAGGCTCGCACGTAAGGGGCTCGAGACGAATCTACGGCGCCCGACCGGGTCATAATCGCCGACATTAGGGCTGAACGCCCGAGCGCAATCGCAATGTAAAATGTGCGAGAGGGCGGAGCTTTTCTTTTTGGCGGTTTTTCACAGGGGGAAAAGTTTTCCACCGGTGAGCCGATTGTGCCTTGCTCAATCGCGGAGCTAGACTTAGGCCCCTTTTGAATCGCGCGGCGCTTTGCCTGCCCCTTCTACGCCGCGAGCCGGGCCCCGAGAGGTGCGGTATAATAGGTATATCGCCTCCCTCGGCCGGCAAAATAGTACTTAGCGGCAGGACTGCCTGCGCGGAGGCGGATATATGGCGGAAGCAAGAATGGCATTGAACGGCAAGACAGAAGTCGAGCAGCAAAATCAGCCGTCGTTTTCAGGCGGCTTGGAATTTCAGCGGCGTTTTACAGACGGAAAGGTCGCTCCATTTGACGCCGTCGAGTGGGAGCGCCGCACTGCCCAAATCGGTAACGAGAAGGGTCAGGTTATTTTCCGGCAAGAGAACGTCGAAGTCCCCAAGTCGTGGTCGCAGACGGCGACCAACATCGTCGCCTCCAAGTATTTTCACGGCAAGCCCAACACCGCGGGCCGTGAAACCTCCGTCAGGCGCCTTATCGGGCGCGTGGCAGACACGATTGTGCGCTGGGGCGAACAGGGCGGCTACTTCGCCTCTCCCCAATCGCGGGATGCGTTTCGCGACGAGCTGACCCATTTGCTGGTCGAGCAGAAGATGGCTTTCAATTCGCCCGTATGGTTCAACGTCGGCGTGCAACCCAAGCCGCAATGCTCCGCGTGCTTCATCAATTCGGTCGAGGACTCCATGGACTCGATCATGAACCTGGCGAAAACCGAGGGCATGCTCTTCAAGTGGGGCTCCGGCACTGGCACGAATTTCTCCACGCTGCGCGGCAGCAAGGAAACTTTGTCCGGTGGTGGCATTGCATCCGGCCCGGTGAGTTTTATGAAGGGCTTCGACGCCTTCGCCGGCGTCATCAAGAGCGGCGGCAAGACGCGCCGCGCCGCGAAGATGGTGATCCTCAATGTGGATCATCCGGACATCGCCGAATTCATCGGCTGCAAAACGAAAGAAGAGCGCAAAGCGCAAGTATTGATCGAGCAGGGCTACAATCCATCCATCGATGGCGAAGCTTACAGCTCCGTCTTCTTTCAAAACGCCAATCACTCCGTGCGCGTCACCGATGAATACATGCAAGCCGTCGAGGAAGACCGCGACTGGTGGAGTCGCAACGTCACCGATGGCCAGCCCAATGAGAAATTCCGCGCGCGCGAACTGCTGCGCGAAATGGCCGAATCCGCATGGCAGTGCGGCGATCCGGGTATGCAATACGACTCGACGGTAAATCGCTGGCACACCTGCAAAGGCACCGATCGAATTTACGCCTCGAATCCTTGTTCGGAGTATATGTTCCTCGACGACACGGCCTGCAACCTGGCATCTCTGAATCTACTGAAGTTCTTGGGCACGAACGGGCAGTTTGACGTGGAGGGCTTCCGGCACGCGGTCGACGTCACTATCACCGCGCAGGAAATTCTGGTCGACAACGCCAGCTACCCGACGCCAAAGATCACGCAAAACTCCCGCGATTTCCGTCCGCTGGGCTTGGGCTACGCAAATCTGGGCGCGCTGCTCCTTTCGCTTGCCGTGCCCTACGATTCCGACCAGGGCCGCGACATTTGCGGCGCCGTTACCGCGCTGATGACCGGCGAAGCCTATGCGCAATCGGCACGCATTGCGGAACGCCTCGGTGCCTTTCCGGGCTACACAGAAAATCGCGAACCGATGCTCGACGTGATGCGCATGCACCGCGACTCGCTGCGTCCGATAAAAGAGGAAAACGTGCAGCCGCAATTGCTGCGCACGGCGCGCGAGTCATGGGACAACGCCGTGGAATTCGGCGAGAAAGTTGGATACCGCAATTCGCAGGTCTCCGTGCTTGCGCCCACCGGAACGATCGGCTTCATGATGGATTGCGATACCACCGGCATCGAGCCGGACCTGGCGCTCGTGAAGCATAAGCGGCTTGTTGGCGGCGGCGTGATCAAGATCGTCAACAATACCGTCCCCATGGCGCTGATGCGCCTCGGCTATTCCGACGTGCAGGCTTCGCTGATGGTCGATTGGATCGACCAGCATGGCACGATTGAAGGCGCGCCCGCGCTTCGGCCGGAGCATCTGCCGGTGTTCGATTGCTCGCTCGCCACGAACGGCGGACGCTCCATCGCCTGGCGCGGCCACCTGCGGATGATGGCGGCGGCGCAGCCCTTCCTGTCCGGGGCAATCTCGAAAACCATCAACATGCCGGAAGAATCCACGGTCGATGATGTGATGCAGGCTTACACTGAGTCCTGGAAACTAGGGCTGAAGGCTGTGGCGATCTATCGCGACAACTCGAAGCGTTCGCAACCGCTTTCCGCGGCGGGCGCCAAAAAACCCGAAACAGCAACGGCAGAAGCTGTCGCGCCGCCGGCAACCGCCGCGCCGAAAACAGAAGCCACCGCAGCTGCGCAGCAGGAGCTTTTCCGCGCCGGCCGCAAGAAACTCCCCAACGAACGCCGCTCCATCACCCACAAATTCAACGTCGGCGGCCACGAAGGCTATCTCACCGTCGGAATGTACGACGACGGCGAGCCCGGCGAGATCTTCATCAAGATGGCCAAGGAAGGATCGACGCTTTCGGGAATCATGGACGGCTTCGCGCTTTCCGTTTCCATAGCCCTGCAATACGGCGTGCCGCTGCGCGCGCTCATCGACAAATTCGTCAACGCGCGCTTCGAGCCCTCCGGCTACACCGGAAATAAGGAAATCCCGTACGCTAAGTCCATCATCGATTACATCGGCCGGTGGCTCGGCGGGAAATTCATCTCGCGCGACTACCTGGTGCAAACCACGGATTCCTTGGAAGCGCCTGCGCAGGCCGCTCCTTCGTTCTCGCCGCCAGTGGTGAGCGCAAGCGTCAGCGTCGCCGAGGAGAAATCGCGTCCGCGTGCGGCCATCGACGACGCGCCGTCCTGCTCCGAATGCGGCATGATCATGACGCCCAACGGAAGCTGCTACAAGTGCGAGAACTGCGGCAGCACCTCCGGCTGCAGCTAGACGCGAAGGTCAAAGACAACCAACTCGGCGAGGACCGCAAAACGGCGGCGTGCGAGGCACCTTCCTACCGTCCTGGTCCGTAGCTGTACTGGAACGGATAGGTGGTGGCCTGCGCTTTGCCGTCTACGGTGAGAGGTGTGAATCGCCATTTCTTTACTGCGTCAATCGTCGCCTGCACGTAGGCGCACGTGCCCTCGATGACGTGCAGATCGCTCACCTCTCCGTCAATTCCAATCGTGCCCCAGAGCTTCACCAGGCCGCTGTTGTTGGGCCGGTTGAATCCGCTGGGATAGGTGGGCGCGACGTCATGGATTAGCTTCGGCCATTGGATATTATCGCCATAGACACGGTTGTCGGGCTGCTTGACTTGTAGATCGCCCAGATAACGAAAACCGCCGTCCACATAGGCGAACGGAAACAACCACCGATAGGCGGTGTCCTTGACGAAGCGAACTTCGTACAACGACATGGACTGGTCTTCGCGTGCCGCGAGCACCGGGTATTCGGATTCATTCGCTTCTACTGTGCACGCGCTTCGAAAGCGCTGTACTTCCACCGAAGTGAACTTCAGTCCTGAATTTGACTGCAGCGTGTTCGCGAACAGCATGGGTAAGTTTTGCTCCATGCTCTGATAGTTTTGGGCAAAGCGCGTTCCCTGGCTGGCGCCAAATTGCGCCGAGAACCAGGAATCCGGGTCAGGAACCAGCAGAGCATGAAAATATGGTTGCAGGTCTTCCAGTTTTCCATGCTGGGCCATGTCCAGCATCTGCTTCATCATTTTCGTCAAACCGCCCGGAGAGTCGGGATAGGAGGGAACAGGTGCGTACGCACCGGAGGGGCCCGGCTGTCCCGCGGCGGAGGACATTCCTGACGGCAAATGAAATTGAACGGTGATCGTCGTATCTACCGTCACCGCCTGTCCATTTAGCAAAACCGGCGCGAATCGCCACTGGCGCACCGCGGCCTCCGCCGGCTCGACCAGCACCGGATTGCCGCTCGTCGCGTCTACGGATTGCACCGTTCCATCCGGAGCGATAATCGTGTGGAGCTCTACAGCGCCTTCCAACTTCTCGGCGAGCGCCTCTGGGGGATAAACGGGGAGAACGCGACGCACGATGTGTGCCTCGACAATGTCCCAGCCCAAGTGAATCCTCTTCGGTATCTCCGGGGCGGTTGTGCCTTCGATCAGCGCGGAAGGCGGAGCCAGTCGCAGATCCGCGAGCGGGCCCAGGTAGCGGAAGGCGCCCGCGTCATAAACAAAATACGCCCAGCGCATCGTCGACCCGTCTTCCGACTTGAAAGTCACAACGTAAAAAGTCTGTGGGTGCTTCACCAGTCCCAGAAAATAATTGTCCTTGCCTGTTGCGCCGGGATCGCCCGGACGGTCGAAGCCCAAGGCAGCCACATCACTCATCTGCGAGGCGACGGCGCGCGCGACGTCTCCGGCGATCTGGAAATTCCGCGCGTCCGTCCACGCATCGTAAAAAACAGCGAGCTGCTGCCCGTTGTCTCCACCAAAGATGACAGAGAACCACGCCGCGTGGTCGGGAAGGGCCAGGGATTGCAAGTAAGGCGCAAGCGCTTTCTCTCTTCCGCTTTTCTCCGCCGCCACCATGTCCCACACGAGCTTCTGCAATCCGTCGGTCGAATTGGGATAGGGAGGCGGCGCTCCGGCCTGTGGCTTGGGGAGAGGTCTTGCAATGATTGGTGCTGCAATGACGAACAAGCACGAAACGAATGTCAAAACCACTCTGGGCTTCATGGTTCTGCACCTCGCTAGATTCCTGCACGTGTTAGGTGCGGGGTACTTTACGATGTCAGCAATGAAAGAGCAATAGTTGTCGAGTAGAAGAAATGCCTCGGGAGTTAAGCGCCTACAGAGGACTCGAGTGCGCCAGCAATGGAGGCGCTGCAATCGTCTACGTCCACTTGCCGCTCCGCTTCCACCATCACGCGGGCGAGCGGCTCGGTGCCTGAGTAGCGCACCACAACGCGGCCCGAATCGCCGAGTTTCTTTTCCGCCTCGCGGATGGCATGTGCAACGAGCGGAAGGGAATCCAAGGGTGGCTTCGCGAGGACGCACACGTTCACGATTTTCTGCGGAAAGACTTTCAAGCCATGGAGCAGCATGTCGAGTTTTCCGGCGATCGATACCAGGGATGCCATCTTGACTGCCGTAAGCATCCCGTCGCCGGTGGTCGAATCATCAAGAAAGATCACGTGACCGGATTGCTCGCCGCCCAAGTTCGCGTTGATTTCGATCATTTTCTCGAGCACATACCTGTCGCCGACCGGCACGCGCGCCAGCCGCAGCCCTTCGCGCTCGAGCGCCCGCTCCAGGCCGAGATTGGACATCGATGTGCCCACGATTGTGTCGCCCTTGAGCGTCTTCATTTGTTTCATGTAGCGTCCGGCCGTGAAAAGCACCGCGTCGCCGTCTACGTACTTGCCGCTCGACGTGGAAAAGAGCGCGCGGTCCGCGTCGCCATCGAACGCCACTCCCAAATCCGCCCCGGAAACGACGGTCTTTTCCTGCATTTTTCCCGGATACAACGAGCCGCAAGCCGCATTGATGTTTTTCCCGTCGGGACTGTCACAGATGGCGATGACCTCAGCGCCGAGGGACCGAAATAGCTCCGGCGCGAGCTTGCTCGCCGCGCCATTGGCGCAATCCAGCACAATCTTCATGCCGGAAAAGTTCGCGCCGCTGAACGCCTTTTGCCGCAGGGCGGAGAGGTAGTCGTTGTACAGCGCTGACGCGGGCGCCAGGCCGTCCCTGCTCGGTTCCGGTACCGGTGATTTTTTCTTCTGCGCGGCAAGGATGCGTGCTTCGATTTGCGACTCTGCGGCGTCGGGAAACTTCATGCCGCTGGCTGAAATTAGTTTCACTCCGTTGTCGTGGTACGGATTGTGCGACGCGGAAATCACCACGCCGCCGGAGAAATCCTCGCTGTGGACGAGCCACGCGACTCCGGGTGTGGTGATGATTCCTGCGGAAACAGGCTCAACTCCCGCGACGCGCAAGCCCTGAGCGATGCAGCCGGCGATCTCCGGCCCCGATTCGCGGGTGTCCATGCCGATGAGCACGCGCAGAGACTTTGCCGCGTCGTAATGCGCCGACAAATACTCGCCCAGCGCGACGCCGGTGCGAAACAGCGTCGCATCATCGAGAGGATATTTCCCGGGGACGCCGCGGATTCCGTCTGTTCCGAATAGTTCCTTGGGCATTGGTCAAAACGAAAAGCCTGTCTGAATGGGGCTTCCAATTTCAGTTTAGCATGCGGGCGGACAAGGGCCCGGCGAGATTAGCGCGCTGCTTTCAAAGAAGCAAGAAAGAGCACGGCGGCACTCTACGTGAGTGCGCGCAGCCGCGACACGCTCGCTGCGAGAGCGGCCGCATCGGGCACTTGCTGAAACATACGGATGGCTGCGATGCCAGAAGCACCCGCGCGAAGACATGCAAGAGCATTTGCTTCTGTGATGCCGCCAATCGCCAGCACGGGAATGCGTACGCTGCGGCAGACTTCGGCGAGTTTCTCGATTCCTTGAGGCGCTCCGAATCTCACCTTCGACGGTGTTTCGTAAGCCGGGCCAAAGAAAATGTAGCTCGCGCAGGCTTTTTCGGCAGCGATGGCTTCATCCAAACTGTGGCAGGAGACGCCGACGCCAAAAGTCCCGGCAGCGTTGCCGGCTCGCAGCCAAGAGATCGCTTCCGCTGGTGGAACCGACGCGGCGGACAGATGCACCCCTTGCGCACCCGCGGCCAGCGCCACGTCAATCCGGTCGTTCACAATCACCCACGGTGCACTGGCCTTGCAGCGAGCTGCCTCGCGACGAACGGTGGCCACGGCCCGCCGGGTGAAATCAACCGATTCGCGCGCGCTCAAGTCTTTTTCGCGAATTTGAATCCAATCCACTCCTGCGGCCGCGGCATATTCGACGCATTGCAACAGGTCATCGAGCGACGCAGCCTTATTGCGCAAATGACGATCAGTGACGTAACAGAGAATCATGAGCTACTTGGAGTTAACCGCGCGCTGCGACAGGCCGCTTCCGCCGGAACGAATCCACCGCCAGCACTGCGTCCACCACGCCCAGGCCCGAAATCGCCCCGCGCAGGTATGGGTTCAGCAAAATCGGAATCAACGCTGGGTAGCGATTCAAAAAATAGTTCGCATCCCAGAAGGGAGACCAGGGAATCAGGATGATCAGCAATCCCAATTCAAGCCATAACAGGAGCAGGAGCGCGCGAAGGAGACGATGTGCCAAGTTTATTTTAGTGTTTTTGCAGCGCGGAAATGCGCTCAGAGACGTCGCGATAATCGATGTTCATGGCATAGACCTGCCGGAAACTATCGAGCGCGGCACTGGCATTCCCGGCTTGCTCTTCGGCCACTCCCAAATCATACCTCAATGCGATGATGGTTTCCTGCTCCAGCCCGGGCAATGCCAATGCGCGTTGATACCAGAGAGCGGCAATCTTCGGCTCCGACTTGTCCGTGAACGTCAGGCCCAGCAGCGTGCAGCATTGCATGGCGTAGCGGAACGAGTGCCCATCCTGTACGGCCTTGGCCACTTTTTGGAATTCCCCGATGGCCTCGTCGAGCAAACCCATTTCGCGATAGGCGATGCCAAGGTTGTAGTGCGTCTCCAGGTCTTCCCCCTGCTCCTGTTCCTCCATTTCGCCGAGCTCAGCGCGGAACTCTTGAAACACTTCGCTTAACTGGTCCACGTTGCCGGAAGCTTCGCCGGCAGGCTTGGCTGTCCGCGCGCGCATTTGAGCGACGGGAGCTTCTTCGCGCGTCTCGACGGCCTCTTCGGCGTGAATAGGGCTCGGTTGTTCAACGGAAGCGTCAGCCGCGACCGGCTCTTCCGGAGCGGCGGTTTCTAGTCCTTCCACCTCTGCGACAAGCTGATCCAGCAGGTTCTCGGTATTCACCGCCTCGTTATTGCCGTGGCCGGGTTCTGCAACAAGCTCCAAATCGAACTCCGGCATTTCGGTCTCAGGTTCTGGAGATGGCGCCGCGGCCACCGGGGCCGCCGCTTCCGGCTCCGTTTGTGTGGCGAGACTCTCCCATTCGTCGGAAAGATCAATTTCCGGCTCTGCCGCAGGTGTCGCGCTCGGCGCTTTGGCGTCAGGAATCGAAAACTCGGGAGGTGCAGCAGCGCCGGATCGCGCGGAAGGTGCTGGCGCAACGGGCGGAGGAGCAGGCGCGGCTGCAGCAGGAGCAGCCGCCAATTCCTCTTCGGTCGCGCCGGAAGCGCGTTGAAATCGCCGGCGAAGCTCGGCGAACCGCTCGGCATTCTTCGTGTCGCCGCGCTGCGTGTAAATCTGTTCGAGCTGCGCTGCAAGCTCTGCTGTGCGCCGGTCATTTCCTGTGCCAAGGGTCAAGTCCAGCAGGCGCTCAAGCGTGGGCGTATGCTGGGGGACGCGCTGCAGAACGGTTTCGAGCAGCTGGATGGCTTTTTGCGAGAGCCCGTAACTCGAAAACAAATCCACGTCGGTGAGCGCTTGGGTGATGAACTGCTGCGTCTCATCATCCAGGCCCATTTCATTGGCCGACACCGACGCCGGCACGGGCGTCCCAATCAGCGGATCGCGAGCCGGTTGTTGCGGAAATGCGGTTTCATCGAGAGCGACGGGGGCCGTGGAGGCGCGCCCGAGTTTCTTCTGAAGTTGGCCGAGGCGCTGCCGTGCCAGTTCATTGTCAGGCTCGTGCTCCAGCAACTCATTCAGCGTGGCTTCGGCTCGCTTTAAATCTCCCGCGTTAATCAGGGCCTCGGCAAGTTCCGATTGCGCTTCCGACAGATTGTTGTCCGCGGTGCGCCGGTACAAATCAACCAGCCATTCCTGCGGCTCTAGCCTATCTTTGAGCTTTTCTCGAACGCTGATGAGCACCTTGGCCAGGTACTCCTGGTTTCCAGAAGAGATCGCCGACTCCCGGATCCCGCCAATGAGTTCGACGGCCTTGTCTGGTTCATTTGCATCGATCAGCGAGTTGGCCACCTTCGAAATCAACGTGTACTTTTCCGGGCCCTTCAGGTCCGCATGGCTCACCAGGTCAATAGCGCGCGCGCTTTTTCCGCTTTTCAGGCATAAGTCGACCTGCAGACCAATCGTCTCGGAACTTGAATCCGCCTCCGGGAGTTTGGTTAGAGCGTCGAGGGCGGCGTCGGCATTTCCGGCCGAACCCAGCATCCGCGCCTTGAGCAGCAGCGCCGCCGAATCTCCGGGCTGCGCTGCAATCGCCGCATCAACCATTTTGAGAGCTTCGGACGCGTCACCGTGTTCTTGGAGATAGCGCGCGAAGTGAAGGTAGGTCTGCGCCGCTTCCTTTTTCTGGCCCATGGCCAGGTAAAGTTCAGCGAGCCTTCGCTGCACGCGCGGATTATCCGGCTCGACTTCAAGCAGCCGCCGCAAGACGTCGACGGCCTTGGCCGTTTGATTCGCTTTCAGGTGCGCTTCGGCAAGCTGCAGGAAAATAGGCCGCGCTTCGCTGAGGATGCCTTGCTGGACGTAAAGATTCGCGAGTTTTTCGAGCGGCTGGGTCTCATTCGGCGCCAGTTTGGAGATTTTCTTGTAGATGGCGATGGCTTTGCTGTTGAAGCCGTCGTTGAGATACAGCTGCGCGAGGCGCTCGAAATACTCGACCGCCTGCGACATATTCGACTGCCGCACGAACAGATCGCCGACGGTCATCAGCACGACCTGATCGTTCGGGTCGCTGCGCAGGATCGTCTGGTACTCCTGAATTGCCTGCGCGACTTTGCCCTGGTTCAGCGATTTCAGCGCTGATTCCATGGCTTTGGCTTTATTCAATGCCATGCGTGTCTCTCGGTCCCTTGCTCGTGCTGCCTGGCGCGAGCATCCCCTTTAGGGTCTAGCGCGGATTTCTGCAGCGAAAAGTCCCGTCGCGCCGGGCCCGCAAACCAGATCAAATGCCCCTCCAGCCCGGCTGGAACAGCTAGTCCGCTACGTTAGCACACGCGAAAAACAAGGGTCAACGAACTGCGCGGAGGCCGTATATGAAGTGGATAACACCCCGTAAGCACCGGAGAGAGCGACTTCCACCCCCGGTATTGCCCCTGGAGAAAGCTTCAGTCGCGGTAGAGGAATTCCAGCTGAATTCCCGCCACTTCAATGATGTCGCCCGCCGACAGCTTCGTCGGGTGGATCACCGGCTGCCCGTTGACCGTCGGGACATGATCGGCGGCGCCAATGTAGTACGAATTGTCTTCGCGCCGATTAATCTGCGCCGCAGCCTTGGGCGCAAACCAACCCTTCAGCTTTACCGTGGCCATCGATGATTTTCCTACCACCGTGAGTTTGTCGCTCAAGGTGTATTCCTGCTTGTCGGTCTTGCCTTTGCGCACGACCAGCGTGGCCACCTTCATGCGCGCCGGCGCCACCTGCGCACTCTCGCCGACCGCAGCCACTTTTTGAAGAAACTCGCGGCGCTCCTTGGTATCGAGCATTACCGTTTCGTTGATTCTCGGCGCTGCTGGTCTGGGGATCCCGCCTTTCCAGAAAGGGTCTGAGCCTTCGCGCGAATCCGCCACAACAATCGTATGTTTCCCAATGGCCACCGAGTCGCCGGGCTTGAGCGTCACCATCTTCACGCGCTGCCCATTCACAAATGTGCCGTTCAAACTGCCAAAATCTTCCAGCATCAATCGGCCTTCTTCGTTGAACACCCGCGCGTGGTAGTGCGACACAGCGGGATTGTCGATGACCAGTCCGTTATCTGGCGAGCGGCCGATGCTCACCTCTTTTGGCCCCACGGACGTCTCGCTCAGAATCGAATTCTCGAATTTCAACACCAGTTTCGGCATGGCCATCCTCCACAGGAAAACTCAGGAGCCCTTGAACCACCGTCCCAGTCTTTCGAACGCCCCCACCAGCTTTGGTGCCTGTCGCAGCACGATCACGCTGATGTTGTCGCTGCCTCCGGCGTCGTTGGCCAGTTTTATCAGCTGGTCGGCAGCCGCCTGCGGATCGTCGATTTCGTCCAGCACATTTGCAATCTGGTCGTCGGAGAGCTCCTTGGTCAGCCCGTCCGAACACAGCAGCAGCGCGTCATCTTCCGCGAGCAGTTCTTCATTCACTTCCACTTCGACTTCCGCATCGACTCCGACCGCGCGCAACAGCACGTTCTGCAGGTTGCTGTTATTGGCTTCCTGCTCGGTCATCAGCCCTTGTCGAACTTGCTCGGCGATGAACGAATGGTCCTGCGTTAATGATTCGAGTTTGCCGTTGCGAAAGCGATAGACGCGGCTGTCACCCACGTGCGCGATATTGACGCGCTCTTCGGTGAGCATCACCGCGACCAGTGTGGCGCCCATCCCCGCCTGCAAAGCGTTCTGCTGCGCTGCCTGGTACACCGCGCGGTTCGCTAGCCGAATAGCGCTTGCCAGACGATTGCCCGCTTCGGAAATTCCTTCAATGTGCTTTCCTGCGATCGGAAGCGATGGGTTCTGGGAAGCTTCGCGGCAATGCGCGACGACTGTCTCCGACGCGAGCCGGCTCGCCACTTCGCCCGATGACTGGCCGCCCATGCCGTCGGACAGAACAAACAAACCTATCTCTGGCGCGACGCGGAAGGCATCTTCGTTGTTTTGGCGCATCCGCCCCACATCACTTCGTGCGCCGAATTCGATTTCCATTCCGCCCTCAGTATTCATGCCCCACTGCGGCCGTCAGTGTGGAAAACCGCCCTGGTTCCCGGATGCGTTTGGATTCTGGCCTGGCACAACCTGGCGGGCTTTCGGAAAGCCCACGCTTTTGAGCCATTCCAGCACTTTCTGCGCCTCAGCCTGTTGATAGGGGCCGGTGAACACCACAAAAAATTCCTGTCCCCCTAGGCCTCGCCTTGGCTTGATCGCGACGGGAAGATTCTGATCCTCGATTCGCTTGGAAACATTCTGGGCGCGATCCTCTCGTTCAAAGCGGCCTACCCAGAGGTAAATATTCGGATTTGCCGGCGATGAATTGGCTTTCGGTGTTCGATTCGCCCATTCCATGCGCGGGAAGACTACCGGCACGGCAGGTGTTGGCTTTGCCGGAGAATTGGTTTTGGCTACCGTCGGCTCCGGAGTTTTCTTCGCCGGGGTTGATGTCGCTGTCGCGCTCTCCGTTGGCGCGGGCGGCGGAACTACGAATGCTTCCGGCGGCGGCGTCGGCGCCGGCGCCGGTGACGCTGCGGGCGGCTGGATTTGCGCCGCCATTTTCCTGGCCTGCATGGCTTTCAATACCCCTAGGGCCAGCAGAACTGCCACAATCACCATCGCTGCCTTTGCCGCAGAGGATGTGCCCTTCGGCTTCACCGTCAGCGGTGCGCGGCTGTGAACCAACTCTGCTGCGCGGCCCGTCGGCGTCGGGTAGGCGCTTGGCACGGCCAGTGCAGCGGACGCAATCGGCGCTCCGGTCACGCGCGTTCCGCGCAAGGCCGTTTCCAGTTCCGCAATCGATTGGAACCTCTTCGCCGGATCTTTTTCCAGGCATTTCAGAATGGCGCGCTCGATGTACACAGGAATGTTCGGATCGATATCGTGTGGCGGAGCAGGCGCTTCCTGCATTTGCTTGAGCGCAATCGCCACAGCGGTGTCTGCGCGAAACGTTTCCGAGCCTGTGAACATTTCGTATAGGACAAGTCCGAGCGCATAGATATCCGTGCGGAAGTCCACCGGTTTTCCGGACACTTGCTCCGGAGCCATGTACGCTGGCGTGCCAATCATCGCGCCGGTCAGCCGCGTGCCCGCTTCCATGGAGCGCGCGATGCCGAAATCCATGATCTTCACGTTTCCGTGCGTGTCGATCATCACGTTTTCCGGCTTCAGGTCGCGATGCACGATTCCCTGTGCGTGCGCCTCCTTCAGTCCGGAACAAATCTGTAACGCCAGGTCGACTCCCTTGCGCACCGGCAATCCGCCGAAGCGGCTCAGCACCGAGCGCAAACTCTCGCCTTCGACGAACTCCATCGAGGTATATGCGATTCCGCCGACGCGGTTGAATTCGTACACGCGGCAAACGTTCTTGTGAGTGATCTTGCGCGCAAAGAGCAGCTCATTCTTGAACCGCTCCGTCATAGCCTGATCCGATGCAATTTCGGGCTTGATCAGCTTGAGTGCGACGGTTTCGCCGGTTTCCCGGTCGCGCGCTTTGTACACGTTGCCCATGTTGCCGTGGCCCGCTTCGCTCAAAATGTCATAGCGCTGCGAAAGCGCAGAGAGACTGCTGGAGGTCAAATTGAGATTCGAAAGCGGAAAGTTTTCAGTCGAGGACGAACGCATTCCAGAACCTCCCGCCGCACTCGGCGCTCCGCCCGTATCGCCGAGCAGAACCGTTTTTTGCGGCTCGGCGCTCGAGCTACGTCGTCCGGGCGTGCCGGAGCCCGAGCTCCGGCGTTCCTCCGCCGTGTCGCTCGCGGGCACAGGTGTACTCTGGGTTTTCGTCGTCTGGTCCATATAGGCCCTGTCTACAATAAACACCAAAATAGGGCGTAATGGGGGCTTCTTGCAGTGCAGGTGTAGGGAAAAAGTATCTAGTACTGAAGTACCGACGGCATTTAGGATGTTGAACTTAGCTCAAGTTTGATGACTATTGGCGAGGGTCAGGACTGCTCGGCGGTCGGCGGAACAACGTTTGCAGTCGAGGACAACATATCCGCGGCTAAGGGCAGCGGCTCCTGCGTCGCGTGCGCGGCCCAGCACGTGGATTCCCGCACGGGTGCATACGAAAAACGATGCAGCGGAGTGGGCCCGTAACGCCGCAGCGCCTCCAAATGATCTGGCGTGCTATAGCCGCGGTTCGTGCAAAGCCCGTACTGCGGATAAATCTGATCGAAATCGTCCATCAAATGGTCGCGTTCGACCTTGGCCAGAATCGACGCGGCGGCAATCGAAACCGAGCGAGCGTCTCCGTGAATCAGCGGCTTTTGCTCGATCGGCAGCGGCAACTCCATCGCATCAATCAGCAGGTAATCGGGCATGGGCCGGATGTTGTCCACCGCCGCGAGCATCGCCTGCTTGCTCGCCTGATAAATGTTCCACGCGTCGATGCGGCTCGCGTCAATCTCGGCCACGGCCCAGGCCAACGCGTGCTCGCGTATGCGCGGAGCCAGTTCCGCGCGGCGCTCCGGTGTGAGTTTCTTGGAATCGTCGAGCCCCACGATGCGCCGTCGAGGATTGAGTACCACGGCTGCCGCGACCACTGGGCCAAATAACGACCCGCGCCCCGCTTCGTCGATTCCGCAAATGCGCATCCATCCTTGCTTGCGCGCCAGCAGTTCGTAGCGAGTGCAGCAGAGCCGCGCCATCGCGCGGAATTCTATCACAGCAATCTCGACCCTTGCGGCCATCGACTGTGGAAAAGTTTCGAAGCCGAAACGCCCTCTAGGATGGAACGCTCATCGCCTCATCACCGGAGGGTCCATAAATCGCCGGCACTTTGCCTCCCGCTTGGCGCAGATAAATCGTCAACTGGCCGCGATGGTGCACCTGGTCGAGCAGATTTCCCCAGAGCGTTTCCGCGTGCTCCAGTTGAATCGAACCGCCGCGCATCGTCACGGTCACGGTCTTGCTGAACTCTGTCTTTGGAAGCCGCATCTTTTCGGACGCCTCGCGATGCGCAACTTCATAGGCCGTGGCAATCTCTTCCATCGTTTCCGGCGGAGGCGGGCTCGGCGGAACATTGCGAAGGTCGCTGAACCCATCGATGATTTTTTCAATCACGCGCTCGTCGATCACGCATTGCCAAGCCAGATCGCGGATCGAGCGCGAACGCTCATGCGGCTTCACATCGAGGCTCGCCGGGGGAAAGGCCCTGAACACTTTGGCCGTGGTGCTCGCCTCACGATCCCAGATCCGCAGGAAAATTTCTTTTGCGTCCATTTTGAGTCTCCGGGCGCAGATTTTGCGCCGAATTTTTGAGTGGGGTGGGAATGCAAGCTGCGGCACGTGCAGCCCTTAACAGAAGACAAAAGAAAACGCGCAGCTACTCGGCGGATTGCTTCACGGTGGCGGGCTACTCGGCGGATTGCTTCACGGTGGCGGGCTGCTCGGCTCGCGCAGCGCGCTTGATCCGCGCCGATTTGCCCTTCAGTCCACGCAAATAATAGAGCTTCGCGCGCCGTACATTGCCTTGCTGCACAATCTCGACCGACGCGATCATCGGCGAATGCAGCGGGAAAATCCTCTCTACGCCAATCCCAAAGCTCACCCGCCGCACCGTGAAGCTCGCGCCTGCCGTGTGCCCGCGTCGTTTGATCACCACGCCTTCAAACGGCTGGATGCGCTCCTTTTCCTTCCCCTTTTCGCCTTCTTCACGCAGCTTCACGTTTACCCGTATTGTGTCTCCGGGACGAAATGCCGGCAAATCCGTGCGTAGTTGAGACTCCTGCGCCTTATCAATGGCTCGATTCATGTCTTATTTCCCGGCAGACCCGCTCAGGTGGGGCCAGCTCACTCTGCGCAATTAACTAATATACCCGAAAACGCTTGTTTTTGGCTACAAAATTGCCGCTCGTTTCCCGCACGGCTCGCATTCCGCTCAGCGTCGTGCTAATTTTGTTAAGGATTCGCCTGACTTATGTTTGAAAATCTCACCGACAAGCTGCAGCGCGCCTTCAAGAACCTTCGCGGCCAGGGAAAGCTGACCGAGGAGCATCTCGATGCCGGCCTGGCGCAAATTCGCGAAGCGCTTCTCGATGCCGACGTCAACCTCGGCGTTGTGGACGAAATCATCGCGCACATTCGCGAAAGGGCCCTAGGTTCTGAAGTGCTGTTGCAGCTCTCTCCTGACCAGCAAGTCGTAAAAATTGTCCGCGACGAACTTTCGGAGCTTCTGGGGAAGGAAGTGCGCATGCAATTCGCCTCGCGCCCTCCCTCCGTATGGCTCGTCGTTGGGTTGCAAGGCTCGGGCAAGACGACCACCACTGGCAAACTCGGCAAATGGCTGGGCGAGCATGGCCACCGTCCCGTGGTTGTTTCAACCGACGTGTACCGCCCGGCGGCGCGCGAACAGCTCGCGCAAGTGGCCAAAGCCACGCACACGCCGAACTGGCCCGGCAAAGAAGCCGACAAGCCGCTCGAACTGGTCCGCGGCGCGATGCGCGAAGCGAAGCTTTCAGCTTATGACGTGGTGCTGGTCGACACCGCAGGGCGCTTGCACATCGACGACGAGTTGATGAACGAGCTTTCGGCGCTGAAAAAGGAGCTCTCGCCTGCGGAGATTCTTTTCGTCGCCGACGCCATGATCGGCCAGGACGCCGTTCGCTCCGCTGGCGAATTTCATAAGCGCCTGGGCATCACCGGCGTGGTGCTCACCAAGCTCGATGGCGACGCGCGCGGCGGCGCCGCGCTTTCCATCCGCAAAGTCACTGGCGCTCCCGTGAAGTTTGCCGGCATCGGTGAAAAATACGACGCGATCGAGCCATTTCATCCTGACCGGATCGTTTCACGCATTCTCGGCATGGGCGACGTCCTCACGCTCATCGAAAAAGCCGAGAAGACCATTGACGAGAAGCAGGCCCGCGAGCTGCAGCACAAACTGACTCATGACGAGTTTACACTTGAGGATTTTCGCGACCAACTGAAGCAGATCCGCAAAATGGGTTCGATCGAGCAGTTGATGGGCATGCTTCCTAAAATCGGCCCATTTGCCAAACTCCCGAAAAACACCGAGCTCGACGAGAGCCGCCTGAAAGTCGCCGAGGCCATCATCAATTCCATGACCGCCGCGGAGCGCGGAGATCACAACCTGATTGACGGCAAACGCCGCAAGCGTATCGCCCGCGGCAGCGGCACCAGCGTTCAGGAAGTCAACGAAGTCCTCAAGCAGTACGCGGAAATGCGCCGCATGATCAAAATGTACGGTAACTCCATGCGCGGCAAGATGCGCGGCCTCGGCAAGCTCCGCTCCGGTCTGTCGCAATAACAAGAATCCACCGAACACTTGGCGGCTTGGCGTCGTATAAATTATGATGAAAGTTCTCGCTGTGGCTCTCGTGCTTGTTGGCGGTCTAGCGGTATTGGCGGCGCATCGGAGCAGCTCCTCAAGCGGCCAGGCAACCTCCCCGAACCCCAGTTTGCTCACCCGCCATTATCAAGAGGGCGAAAAGCTCAGCTATCACATGACCGCGACCAACAAGGACAACATCAGCACCAAACGTTATGAGGCGCAGGCTGACGGAGTCGTGAAAAAAGATTCCGCGGGGAATTTTTATGAGGAGTATCAATGGTCCGGCGTCGTTTGGGACGGCAAGGCCGTGGCTGTTCCTCCGGACTTTCGTCAAATTCTGTCTCTCGACCCCCGCTTCAAGCCGGTGTTTCCCGACCTGCAAAAGGCGCCCTCCGGCCTGGTCGGACCGGTGCTGGATCTGATGAACTTCTACGTCGATCTGGGACTTGCGATCCGACACGGGCTGAGTCGTCCCGGAGATCACGCTTACATCAAGTTCGGGAGGCCGATCTCGTGGGCCGCGGGCGAAGGGGCCATACTCGGGGAGTCCTCGATTGATTTCGACATCACGCTCCAGGATGTCAACCGTTCAGCCAACACCGCCGCGGTACTCATCAGGCATGTGCCACCGGCGCAGTCGCAAGTCCAATTGCCCTCGGTCTGGATGCACATCCCAGTCGCCGA
Source organism: uncultured Acidobacteriota bacterium (assembly GCA_963811805.1). Taxonomy (GTDB): domain Bacteria; phylum Acidobacteriota; class Terriglobia; order Acidiferrales; family UBA7541; genus DAHUXN01. The sequence goes on from CAWESU010000001.1 coordinate 1,477,427, forward strand.
TACTCCAAACAATTGGGTGAGTGTCAGGAAGAACCGCAATGGAAAGTACGTTGCTGCTGTTGGTAAAGAGACGTTCGACGTTGTGATTAAAACGAGCCTCGCCGACGGCCGGATCCTGTCCGCCACGATGGATAATCCCGTCGAAGTGCTTGAGCGGCAATGCGAGGATGCGGCGCTAACCGTCTGCGGCGACCCCATCCGTTACCAAATCCGTCGACAGATCGCTATCCAATGACCGCTTAGTCGGTTTTCGGTGTCGGTCCTGTAAGGTCTATTCCCGCTTTCGAAATGAACAGCCTTAGGCTATACTTTGACCTGCTTTTTTGGAGGAATATACCGAGTGTTGATGATTCGCCTGTCCCGCATTGGCAAAAAGAAGCAGCCAACCTACCGCGTCGTTGTCATTGAGAAGACCCGCCCTCGCGACGGCCGCTTCGTTGAAATTGTGGGAACTTACGATCCTTTGAAGAAACCTGCAGTTGTCAAACTGGACGCCGAGCGGATCAAGTACTGGCTCGGATGCGGGGCACAACCCAGCGATACCGTCCGCAGCTTTCTGCGCCATCAGAAGATAGCCTGAAGCGCCGTACCGTTTAGCTGCAGGATTTCCAACGCTCGGACTCAAGCTCCAGGGAATTTCGCCGTTTCCGGAGGTCTCTCATGAAGGAGCTCGTTGAAGCCATTGCGAAAGCTCTTGTCGATCATCCCGAACACGTTTCTGTAAAATCCATTGAAGGTGAACAGGTTACAGTGCTTGAATTGCGCGTTGCCCCCGACGACCTCGGGAAAGTGATTGGGCGGCAGGGCCGGACGGCAAAATCCATTCGTACTCTCCTGGGTGCAGCCGGTATGAAATTGAAGAAACGCTTCACTTTGGAAATTCTCGAATAGCGTGGGCGATTCCCCAGCCAGTCGCGTCACTCTCGCCAGAATCCTGCGTCCGCAGGGACGCCGCGGCGAAGTTGCGGCCGAAATTCTCACCGATTTTCCCGACCGCTTGACGCAATTGAAATCAGCGCTGCTCTGGGACGGCAAGACTCCGCCGCGACAAGCTACCATTCGCTCTTGCTGGCTGAGCCACAGCCGCGGCGGCCAAGCCATCTTTCATTTCGAAGGATCCGATTCCATCTCGGACGCGGAAAAGCTTGTCGGCCTCGAAGTTCAGGTGCCGGCTGACGAACGCGTCGAATTGCCCGCGGGCAGCTACTACGTAACCGATTTGATCGGCTGCGAAGTTTTCGCTGCGGACAGAAGCGCCGCGAGCCTGCAGAAGATTGGTGTGGTGCGCGACGTGCAATCCATCGGAAAAGCCGTCGCCGGCACCCCAAATCTGATAATCGACTCGGCGCGCGGGGAATTGTTGATCCCACTGGCGGCAGAAATTTGCAGGAACATCGACACCTCGGCCCGTCGCGTCGTAGTTGTGCTACCCGAAGGCCTCCTCGATTTGAACCAAACCAAACAGTAGTGTGTGAAGGCTGTGGCGGCTATGAGGTAAGATTTGAGGCTGTGCGCTTCGACCTGATCACGATTTTCGCGGAGTTTTTTCGCGGGCCGCTCGATTACGGCATCGTCCGCCGCGCGCGCGAAGCCAAGCTCATCGACGTCGCGGTGCACGACCTTCGCGATTTTACCCGTGATCGCCACCGCACCGTCGACGATCGGCCATTCGGCGGCGGCGAAGGCATGGTGATGAAGCCGGAGCCGATTTTCGAGGCGGTCGAAGCGGTGGTCGGTCCGATGAATGATGAAGGACGGGCAAACGCGCGCGCCAAAACGGCGATTGTTCTTCTTTCCGCTTCGGGTAAACTTTTTCGGCAGGAAGCGGCGCGGCAGTTCGCGCTACTGGATCGCATCATCTTGATTTGCGGCCGCTATGAAGGAGTGGATGAGCGCGTGGCCGAGCATCTTGCCACGGATGAGATTTCGATTGGCGATTTTGTTCTTTCCGGCGGAGAACTCGCCGCAGCTATGGTTCTCGACGCAGTAACCCGGCTGATTCCCGGCGCTCTGGGCAACGAAGATTCCGCCGAGAATGAGTCGTTTTCCGCCGCTCCGTCAGGCAGCGTTCGGGATTTCTCATGTGCCCCGCAAATCGCCGATTCGTTTGCGCCCGCCGCTCGCGGCATTCTCGATTATCCGCACTACACGCGCCCCCAGAATTTTCGCGACTGGGAAGTTCCGGAAGTTCTCGTTAGCGGTAACCACGAGGAAGTGCGCCGCTGGCGCGAGCGCGTGGCGCTCGAAAAAACACGCCGCAACCGCCCGGATTTGCTCGCGGGCAGAAGCCTGCGTGCGGAAACAAAAACATCAGGAGAAATCGACTGATGGCAATCATCGATTTTCACAATCACTACTATCCGCCGGCGTATCTCGATGCCTTGCGCAGCGGCCAGAGCATCGTAAAAGTTGACGTCGACGCCCAGGGCAATCCCCGGCTGCACTATCCCGGCGATTACAACACGGCCGTGCGCGGCCATCGCGACATCGAATTTCGTAAGGGCGAGCTTGCGAAGTACGGTGTCGATATGCAAGTGATTTCGATGACCACGCCGGGAACGCACGTGGAATCGCCGGCGAACGCGGCCAAGCTCGCGTCGCTGGTGAACGATGCGTTTGCCGATGTTGTGGCGCGCGACAAGGGCAAGTTTGTCGCGCTGGCAACGCTGCCGCTCAACGATCCGGCCGCCTCGGTGAAGGAATTCGAGCGCGCCTCCCGGCAGCTCGGATTTCGCGGGGCGATGCTTTTCAGTAACATCAATGGAGTGGCCCTTGCGGATGAACGTTTCTGGCCGCTCTACGAAGCCGCCGACGATTTTGGTGCGATTCTGCACATTCATCCGACCGCTCCTGTCGGCGTCGAAGCGATGCAGGACTACTGGCTGATGCCGCTGGTTGGTTTCCTCTTCGACACGACGCTGGCTGTGGAGAAGATCGTCTTCGGCGGCCTCGTGGAACGCTTTCCGCGAATTCGCTGGGTGCTCAGCCATCTGGGCGGCGCGATTCCGTACATCGCCGAGCGCGCCGATCGCGGTTTCCACGCCTTCCAGGAGTGTCGCGCCAATATTCAGAAGCCGCCGAGCGAATATCTGAAGCGGTTTTACTACGACACGGTGAATTTCGATCCGCTGGCGCTGAAACTGGCTATTGATTTCGCGGGCGTCGAGCACATTTTGGCGGGCAGCGATTATCCGCACCAGATCGGGAGCATTCCGTTGATGCTCGAATCGCTGCGCAGTCTCCGCATTTCTGACGCCGACCGTGCCAAAATCCTCGGCGGCAACGCCGCACAATTGTTGAAGTTATAAATCCCGGATAGTGGTGTCATTTGAACAAACGCCTTCTTGACAAACACCGAGCGGTTGGTTAGAGTGTCCGCGTGCGAAAGAATCCTGCCGCCGTAACCTTGGGACGCATGGGCGGTAGAGTGACCGCCAAGCGTGGCTCTGAATACTTTCGCAAGCTGTCGCTGAGCCGCAAGAATCGCAAGGGCGGTAGGCCACGTAAGACGAAGTAACCGAACTTAGCAAGTCCGACTAGACCGAAAAGGAGTCTGCATTGAAGCCTTAGGGCTTTGATGCAGTTTTTCCCTTTCGGTCTTTTTTTTGGCCCAAAGAGGATGGGCAAACAAAAACCCCGGCGGGAACCGGGGTCAATTTCGAGGTGCCCTATGAAGAGAACGCTCGAAGACTGTTTATATCACTGCCGTTCGCCACCAAGCAAGGGGGAAATTAACACTTGACAAACAGCGAGCGCTTGCTGTACACTTAATCCAGTAAAACAAAGGCCCTGTCGAGAGCACTAACTCCCGGCAGGGCCAAATCAGCAAGCGGAGTTAGCCGCATGCCGACCATGAGTCCTCAGTATCCGGCTTGTCTCCGCAGAAAGGCAAGCCAAAATGAACGTCCTGCCGATTGAGAAGCAAATCCAGATAGTTAGCGCATTAGTTGAGGGCAATTCCATTCGCTCCACGGCTCGCATGCTGGACGTGGAGCATAAGACCGTGATGCGCGTCCTGCTGCGTATTGGCGCGAAGTGCCAGCGTCTCTTGGACGAGCGCATGCGAAACCTAGCATGCCGCGTGATTCAGGTAGACGAAATTTGGGGATACGTAGCTGTGAAAGAGCGCCATCTGACCAAGCGCCACAATCCGGTAACGATGGGCGACCAGTACGTGTTCGTCGCAATGGATTCTGACTCTAAGCTGATTCCCTCATTCCGCGTAGGAAAGCGCAGCGCGGAGAACGCATGGCACTTTATGCAGGACTTGGAAGCAAGGCTCGCCAATCGCGTCCAGCTAACGAGCGACGGATTCTCACCTTACCGCACGGCAGTTGAGGATGCCTTTGGAGCGAACGTGGATTACGCGATGCTCATAAAAATCTATTCGGAATTGGACGAGCCTGAGAAGCGATACAGTCCCGGACAGTTCGCAAGTGCGTTACCTGTCCCAGTCAGCGGCAAACCGAAACGCTGGCTGATTTCGACATCGCATATCGAGCGCCAGAACTTAACTATTCGGATGCAACTGCGGAGATTTACGAGGTTGACGAATGCTTTCTCGAAGAAACTGGAGAATCTGAAAGCGGCGCTCGCTTTGCATTTCGCGCATTACAATTTTTGCCGCGTCCATTCTTCGTTGCGCGTGACGCCTGCGATGGCCGCTGGAATTTCGCATGAGCTTTGGAACATAGACTCGCTGCTCGCATAAAGGAGAAAGTAGATGCCAGACCATTCGGAACGTACTCTGAAAGCGTTAGCTGAAACTCTCGGCCAGCATCAATGGCTAATTCAAATGCTTGTAAAAATGCTTGAAGAAAAAGGGGCGCTCTCGAAGGACGAATTTCGGGCGTTATTCGTGAACAGGCGCGTAGAGAGGGAGTCTTTTGGGCTGGATTATGCTCAGACTTTATTTGACAGCGAGGGTCGTCCCAGAACGACATGGGATTAAATTTCAAATGACACCACTACCAAATCCCGCCCGTTCTTGATTAGTTCTGTGTGCTCGCATACACTTGTTGTTTCGTTTGGATGAATTTATGCAGACTGAGGCGCTGCCGTATCTAGAGTCGTTGCGCCCGTTTAAGGAGAAGATTCGTTGCCGAAGCGCACCTTTCAACCGCATGTTCGCCGCCGCCACAAGAAGCATGGTTTCCGCGCGCGAATGAAAACCAAGAATGGCCGCAAAGTGCTGGCGCGGCGTCGCGCCAAAGGGCGGCACGCGCTAACGCGCGTTTAAGCGATTCCGCGTGGACGAAGAAACTCCCCTCGCTGGGCCTCCGACGAAGCGAAATTTGCCGCGTGAATGGAGGCTGGTGAGGCGCGCGGAGTACGACGCCGTCTATCGTGAAGGGCGGCGGCGTTCGAGTGCCACGTTCGTGATATTCACGCGGCGCAACAGCCTGTCGAAAGACCGCTTTGGAATGAGCGTCAAGAAGGCGCTGGGCAACGCCGTGGTGCGGAACCGAATCCGAAGGCGCGTGCGCGAGATATTGCGATTGCATCGTGAGGAGATTGCCCTGGGATGGGATGTGGTGATACATCCGAGCCGCGGCGCGGCGACGCTGAAGTTCGCGGAGCTCGAAGCCGAGCTGCTTTCCTTGCTTCCTCGACAAAAGCGAGACGCGGAATGAATTTGCGCACCCTGTCACGATGGCTGGCGCTCTCGAGCGTGCGCATTTACCAGATTTTCCTGGGGCCATTTTTGGGCGGCGGCTGCCGATTTCAGCCTTCCTGTTCCGCATACGCTTATGAGGCCATCGAGAAATTCGGCGCGCGGCGCGGCGCATGGCTGGCGGCCAAGCGTCTTATCCGTTGCCGCCCATTTTCCAAAGGCGGATTCGATCCTGTTCCGGAAGAATCGTCCGAGACCGAGCACGCAAAGCAGGATTCGCGCAGCATAACAGCGCCAAATGACGGCAGGGCCGTGGAGGTCTTGCGTTGAGCGACGAGCAGCGCGCCGGCCTGGCCCTGGTGCTGATGGTTTTGGTTTTGATGGTATGGTCTCATTTTTATAAGCCCGCAACTCCACAGAAGCCTCCGGAAACAAATCCTCCCGCAGCGAACGTCCCATCACAACATCCGCCCTCTTCTTCGGTAGCCTCGTCGCCAACGGGAAAAGACAAAACGACTCGCGCGACGGAAACAGAGCATCCTGCCGCACCTACCAAAGAAGCGGCGAGCGAACAGACCATCACCGTGGAGAGCTCGCTTTATCGTGTGGAACTTTCCAGTCGTGGCGGCGTCGTGCGCAGTTGGAAGCTCGAAAAATACCGTGACAACGAAACTCCACCCAAACCGCTGGAATTGGTGAACGCTGCGGCGGCGCAGCAATTGGATGCCTGGCCGCTCTCAATTCAGCTGGATGATCCGAGGCTCGAAGCGGCCGCGAACAGCGGTCTATACGTGGTGAATTCTGAGTCGAACGACTTGCACGCGCCTGCCGAAGTTGATCTCGAATGGAGCGACGGCCATTTGGATGTCGTGAAGCAACTTAAATTCACAGCCGGCTATGAGGCGCGGTTGAGCGTTTCGGCCACGCTCGACGGAAATCCCCTGCCCGTCGCCGTGGCTTGGCGCGGCGGCTTCGGCGATCAGTCGGTTCCCAACGCGGCTGCGCTTACTCAAGTCTTTTACAGCGAAGACGCCAAGATCCAGCTCCTCTCCTACAAGAAACTGGGACTGAAGGTGCATCCAGAGGAGCCCGCGCAAGTTACTGGCTATATAGACGCGGCGGGAATTGAGGACCAGTTTTTCACCGCGGCATTTCTCTCGAACCGGCCAGGCATCACCCTTTGGGATTGGACGCAGCAACAAAGCGTGACGCAGGACGGAAAAACATCGCAGCTCCCAGTCTCGGAAATGGCCGCGGGACCGCAAGCGCCGGGTCCCTGGGACGTGCAACTCTATGTTGGGCCCAAGGAGCTATCGGAACTTGGCAAGCTCCAGCCGAACCTGAGTCAGTTGGTGCAGTTCGGCTATATGAGTTTCATCGCCAAGCCGCTTTTGTGGATTCTGAAATGGACCTACAAGTACGTACCCAACTACGGTTGGGACATTATCCTAATCACCTTGGCCATCAACATGGCGCTCTTCCCGCTCAAGGCCAAGAGCTGGCGCTCGATGAAGCAGATGCAGCACGTTGCACCGAAGCAGAAAGCCATTCAGGAAAAATACAAAAAGTATTCCATGCGCGATCCGCGGCGCAAGCAAATGCAGGAAGAAATCGGTGCGCTCTACAAAGAGCATGGCGTGAATCCGCTCGGCAGTTGTTTGCCGCAGTTGATTCAGTTCCCAATTTGGTTCGCGCTGTACCGAATGCTCGAATATTCTATCGAGTTGCGCCACGCTCCCTGGATTGGATGGATACACGATTTGTCGGCGCGCGATCCTTATTACATTTTGCCGATCCTCATGACCGTCGCCATGTATTACATGACGAAAATGACTCCGCAGACCATGACCGATCCCGCGCAGCAGAAGATGATGACGCTGATGCCCCTCGCCTTTGGCCTTTTCCTCTTCTTTTACTCGAGTGGCTTGGTGCTCTATATTTTCACGAGCAGCTTGGTGGGAATTGCACAGCAGTGGTATCTGAACCGCACTGATCCGCCTCCCTCGCGCAGTCCGTTCAAGAACAAGCCGCTGAAAGCCTGAGACGAATTATCTAAGGAAGGTCGAGTAAGTAGCCGCGTTTGCCGACGTTGAAGCATCGCGTGCGCCCGATCTGGTCGCTTTTTCCGCCGCATTCGTGGATGTGCCCGCAGAAAAGCATTTCCGGCTGCTCGCGTTCGACCCACTCCCGCACCGCGCGGCTGCCTGCGTGCTTGCCCGGCGCGAATTCATCGAGTTTGCTACCGTACGGCGGCGCGTGAACCACCAGATAGAGGGGCGAGTGATTGCGAAACGCGTCGAGCGCCTCGGCAAGTTGCTCCTCCGAATATTCGCCCGGCGTGTCGAATGGCGTGGGATTGCTGTAGCCAAGCCCGGCCCAGAAAGTGGAACCAATCTGGCGCACCTGCCCATGAAAATCGACGAAGCCGGCGCCCGCGCAGAACTCCTTGTTTTGCTGAATCGTCTCGTGGTTGCCCGGAATTACCCACACACGGCTCGCCTGCTTGGCGAGGATTGGACCGCAACTCTCCAGGCCCTTGCCAAAGTTCGTGAGGTCGCCGGCGGAGATGTAAACGTCCGCCGGGACACTGATCAATTTCTCCAGAGCTTTCTGGTCACCATGAATGTCACTGAAAATCCGAATTTTCATTGCACGTCAGCCGATGGAGTGGTGCGCTGGAACCGCGGACCACGCGCAATCCATCCATACTTAAGCATTTTACCTTCAGAATCAAACGAAACGTAGAACGTGAACGGCATAGGTTGCTCATTCGCGCCGCTGAAAAATCGCAGGTCGGTGTATTCGACGATGGATTCGCCGTCGCTCGTTGTGAACTGCATTATTGGAAAGCGCGCAAACCACAGGAACGTCTGCACTGGCTCGAGTTGCGCAGCCTCCTGCGTGTACTGATTCTGCGGCGAATCGGCGAACAAGCGAAAAACGGGCGCGGCGGAGCTGCATAGCGAAAATTGTGCCTGGTAGACGCCCTCGCTCGTGAGAATCAAGCCGTTCCAATCGAGCAGCGACGGCGGCAGCGGCATGGCCCCGATTTTTTCGGCCGCAATGTGATGGCTGGATGCAAATGCACGCACGCGTGTCATGGCCGCGTGATGCGCAAATCCACACGCCACGATGTACACGCACGCCACGTAGAATCCGGCGCGGCACCACTGCGCGCGCGAGATGCGCCCCCCGATTGGCAGAAAAAATAGCGCAGCGAAAATCACGGACGCGATAATCACGGCGCCCAAAGAAAACGGGAAGTGCGCCGCGCGGGCGAGCGCCCAGGCAGCCAGCGCGAGGACAGTCAAAAATCCCCACACCGCAGCGGCGCGCATCTCCTCCGCTTCGCGCCGTTGGTGCACCCACGCCGCAAGCTGCGGCACCAGGATCAGCGCCGTGAAAATGAAGTCGATAATGAACAGCACGTCCCAGGCGACGCGATCCTTGGAAAAAGGATTCAGCATGCGCGTGCCGAAGGACGTAAAGCCATCCAGAATGATGTGGCTCGCGATGCCCACTGCGTAAATTACAAAAAGAAACGTGAAAGACGGCGGCTCCCATTCTTCGCGTCTATGCCGTCTTGCATACCAACTGAGGAGTACGTGCGTCAGCCAAGCAAGCGCTGCAGCGAAAATCGGCAAGCCGACGAACGAGTGCGTGAAGCCGCGGTGGTAGCGCGCGATGCCGAGCGGATCGTGCGAAAACGCATCAACGAAAACGTCCACGTCGGGAAATACTGCGCCCAGCGTCGCCGCAAATATCGCCACACGCGCGTGAGCTTCGCTTGACGCATGGGAAGGCGAGCGCCTCTCCGTAAAAAACGCCTTGCCAATCAGTGCGCCCGCAATGCCGTGTGTGATCGGATCCATGCGTTCAATAAGAAAAAACAGTCTATGAGACTTCGATCAGTGGAGAGCGCTTGTCGGCCACCTCGCCGATCTGCGCGGCGATAACGTTTCGTTGCTCTAAGGCGGCGCGCGTCGCGGCAGCGTGCTCTTTCCCAGCCGCCATCAGCAGGCCGCCGGAAGTTTGCGGGTCGAAGAGCAGCGCGCGAATGTCTTCTGGAACATTCGCCGCGAAGCCCACGCAAGATTCCACGAAGTCCCGATTGCTCTTGAGCCCGCCCGCCAGAAAGCCTCCGCGAGCCGCTTCTCTCGCGCCAGGCAGGAAAGGTATTCTTGTGTGCTCAATGCGAAACGATACGTTGCTCCCCGCTGCCATTTCGCGCGCGTGTCCGAGCAGTCCAAAACCGGTGATGTCGGTCACCGCGTGAATCGCCGCGCCGTCATGTGCCGATTCCTCGAATATGTGCAGGACTTGCGCCGCCTCGCGATTGAGCCGCGCCATCGACTCGATCGCTGCTTCCACCGCACCGGCGGGTGCTTTTCCCGCCTTTAACGCCGTGGCAATCACGCCCGTGCCTATGGGCTTGGTCAGGATCAGAACATCGCCCGGGCGCGCGCCAACATTCCGCCAAATTTTCCTGGGATCGATGACGCCAGTGACTGCATATCCGAATTTCAAGTCGTCATCGCGAATCGAATGCCCGCCGAGAACCGTGCAGCGCGCTTCCTCCATTTTAGAGAGGCCGCCGCGAAGAATCTGTTCCAGCACTGCCGCTTCGCCATTCGGAGGAAATCCCACAATCGAGAGCGCCGAGATCGGCTTGCCTCCCATGGCGTAAATGTCGCTTAAGGAATTCGCCGCCGCAATTTGCCCGAACGTAAACGGATCATCGGCGATTGGCGTCAGAAAATCGACGGTCTGCACCAACGCCATCTCGTCCGTGAGTCGATACACCCCCGCGTCGTCGCTGGTTTCGAAGCCAACGAGCAGATTGGGATCATTCGGCCGTGGCAAGCGGCGAAGCACGGAGTCCAAAAGACCTGGACTCAGCTTGGCCGCTCAACCGGCGGCTTTGGCCGCGGCTGTCAATCTCACCGGTTCTGCCAAAGAAGCTTCTCTCCTCGAGTATCAAACATCTCGAATCGCACGATTATACGCTGCCGCGTGTATAAATCCGACACGGCTGAAGCGAGGGAAAATCTGCGGCGGCCCACCCTGGGGTAAAATGAACTTTCCATGAAAATCACAGGTAAATCGAGGACCGGCTTCTTAGTGATCTTAGCGAGTTTGCTGGTAGCCGCCGTTTTGCTGCCGCAACTGGTTTCAGTGGGATGGCACCTCGCGCACGGCCGCACCGTGAACTATCGAACCTGGAAGGTGAGCGTTCCCTTAGGCTGGTACGCGATGAGTCGCGGCGAAGGAATGTCCGTCGAGCGCATGTCCGAGCTCCCATGGCAGCAAAATCCCGTGGCCACTTTTCTGCCGGTACATTTCACGAAGGCTTATCCGTTCCGGTATGACCTTTTTGCCGAGGAGCAGGCCCGCACAATGCGAGGCATGGGATATTTGCTGGCGGAGCAGCGTAACGTCCAAGTCGCGGGCAAAGGCGGCCGCTGTTGGACTTTCAACAGCCGCAAGAGTAACGACCAGCTTTGGATTACCTGCATTGTGCCGAAAGATTTGACTTCAGCAGACTATGAAGGCAGTAAGGCCTATGCGAACGATTTTTTCTCCCTGCTTACCGCGAGCCAGCATAACCCTGCGGCGATGAACTGAAGGAGCCCTGCACGCTGCTCGTGTCAGGCGTGCACGCCCGGGCGAATCGGAATGGCGATCGGTTCTTGGCTCTCGCCCGCTGAAGAAAGCATGTGGCATTGTCCGTCGAGGATCCCGCCAGGCTGGATGATCAAGCACGGAGAATGAATTTCGCCGGTTACCACGCCCTTCGGCTGAATCTCCACGCGATCTCTAGCGAAAATCTGTCCGTCGAAGCGCCCCGCGATGGTGACGTCGTTCGCGTCAATCTGTCCTTCTACTTTGGCGCGTTCGCCGAGCAAAAGGCCGTTTTCCGCGATGATGTTTCCCTTCACCTCGCCGTCAATTCGAAACATGCCGGAAACGGTGATTTTTCCTTCGAAGGACACGCCGCTGTCGATAAAGCCAGCCCATTCCGACGAGTTGCCGGACTTTCCGCCTAGCCACCGGGAAGCCATGCCACGCCTCCTGCAAGAAAGAAGCTAAGTCGGTATTATCTCTCAACGATCAGCCGGTAGAGCCGGTCAAGATCACCCACGGTGTAGTATTCGACAATAATTTGCCCGGGCCGCCCCTGAGCGTATGGATGGATCATCACGCGGGTGCCCAGAACGCGCTGTAGCTCGTCAATCGCCGCGCGGGTGTTGGCATCGATCGCGGGCGCTTCTGCTTGCGAGCGATGACGGCGCGTTCGCGTCGCCAGGCGTTCGATCTGCCGCACGGTCAAACTGCCGCGAGCCGCTCGCCGCGCCGTTTCCAGGCGCAACGGTTCGCTTTCGATAGCCAGCAGCGCGCGAGCATGGCCGCCGGTGAGGCGTCCATCCTCGACCATTTCGCGAATCGGCTTGTCGAGCCGCAGCAGCCGCAGCGCGTTGGCGACGGTCACGCGCTCCTTGCCTGTGCGCTGCGCGGCTTCCTCTTGCGTCAGATGGAACTCTTGCATGAGCCGGTCGAATGCTTGCGCCTGCTCAATGGGGTTCAGGTCCTCGCGCTGCAGATTCTCAACCAATGTAATTTCGATGGCTTTCTCATCCGAGACATCCTGAAGAACTGCCGGCACGCGATGCAGCGATGCCAGTTGCGCGGCTCGCCACCGGCGCTCGCCTGCCAGGAGCTGATAGCGCTGCGTGCCGTTTCGCCGAACCACGATAGGTTGCACGATTCCGGTTTGGCGAATCGACTGCGCCAGTTCGTCGAGCGCTCCCTGGGCGAAGCGCGTCCGCGGCTGGAACGGGCTCGGGTCGATCAGGTCAATATCGATTTGCAGAATCGACCCGGCAGCGTCCGTGGCGCGCGCCGGGGCCGCGGCACTTCCCGACGATCCTGACGGGCCAGTCTGAGCTGCCGGATTACTGCCCGGCTGAAGAGCTTCTGGCTCGCGTATCAGCGCGCTCAATCCCCTCCCCAGCGCGTTTCTGGTCATTGGCGATAACCTCCTTCGCAAGTTGGACATAGCTCTCTGCACCTTTACTATGTATGTCGTAGATGATGATGGGCTTCCCATAACTGGGTGCTTCCGCCAGTCGCACATTTCTGGGAATCACAGTGTTGAATATCTGAGCACCGAAAAAACTTCGCAGATCTGCGGCCACCTGCTTGGATAGCGTCGTGCGGTCATCGAACATCGTCAGCAGGATTCCTTCGATCGCCAGCGCCGGATTGATGGCGCGCCGCAGGCGCATCAGCGTGTCATAAAGCTCCGCGACTCCTTCCATGGCGTAATACTCGCACTGGATGGGAATGAGCACCGAATCGCTCGCCGCCAGGGCGTTGATTGCCAGAAGATCAAGAGCCGGCGGGCAATCGATCAGCACGAAATCGTAATTGCCTCGGATAGTCTCAGTGAAGGCCTTGAGCCTATATTCGCGATTATCCATGCCAACCAGCTCGACGGCGGCCCCAACGAGATTCTTGTCGGCAGGCAGAAGGTCAAGGCCTGCCATTTCGGTGTGAAGGATCACTCGGTCCGCAGCTTCACCCAAGATAATGGTGTTGTAGATTGTGCGTCGCGCCGGATCTTTAGGAAATCCAAGCCCGCCGGTCGTATTGCCCTGAGGGTCGCTATCAATGATGAGTGTACGCCTGCCTTCCACAGCCAGAGAGGCACCAAGATTTATAGCTGTGGTGGTCTTACCGACGCCGCCCTTCTGATTGGCAACGGATATTACCCTTCCCAAAGTGCTCCTCTCACAATTTTCGTGGAACTTAGCAAACGATGAATGGAAGCGCAAGGTTTTTCACGAAAAAGGCATCAGGAGAGCGAAATTGTTCCACGTGGAACATTTTCGCGTCAGAAATAGTCGCTATTGTTCCACGTGGAACAATTCATCACCAGATCGGCGATCCCCGCAACACGAATCGACCCTTGGTTCCCGGGATAAGCGTCGGCTCTTCCCAATGCCAGTCTGCGCTCGCCGCAACCGCCTCGCAGTCCTGCTCTCCGAGCCACAGTATCAAGTTTCCTTCTACTACCAACTTGTCCTTTGCCCAATCTAGAATGGCCTTCCGTTGCCCAAGCGCCCTTGAAACGACGAAGTCCATAGAACGTATCGCGACTCCGGAGGCTTCAAAACTGCTCGATATGATCTCCACACCGGGCAGCTCTAATGCTCGAACAACCTCGTGCAGAAAGGCGCACTTTTTCTTATTTGGCTCGATTAGCGTGACCGCCAGCTCTGGACTGGCCAGTTTGATGGCCAATCCCGGGAATCCTGCTCCACTGCCAACGTCGGCGAGTCGACCTTTTGTCATTCTGCATAACGAGAGCGCGAAGATGCTCTCGCCGAAGTGAAAACGCACGATCTCTTCAGGATCGCGCACTGATGTCAGTGGCATCTTGCGGCCCCACAAATCGAGCAATTTCATATATTTCTGTATCTGATATTCCATGCGGACAGGAATCGGCGTGAAATAAACCTCGAGAGTCTCCCTTATTTCCTTCGGATTCATAGTCGTCCGACCGTGCCTTCCTGGCCCGATGCGGCATCCCGCCAATTCACTCTACTGCGTCGATGAAGGCGTCAGCAGCCGGGAAGACGCTAGTCCAGCAGCGAAATCAACCGCAAAATGGATGAGAATCGACGGCCACAAGCTTCCCGTCCATATTCGCACAACCGAGAAAACAAGGCCCACAACGAATGTCGTTAGAATTCCGCGCCGCCCCTGGTAAAGATGGGCTATGGCGAAAAGGGAAGCCGAAATCAAGGCTCCAAGCACCACGGAAGAGAACATCTGCTGAAATAGGCCCTCGATAAACCCACGATAGATGAACTCTTCGCAGACGGCGACCGTAAAGACCAGCCCAATCGCAGCGAATATCTCCGATCGTGTCCGTGGCATGAGCTTCTCGGCGAGCTGTGCGACCAGCCCGCGTTTCTCCTCGGGTAAACTAGCCAGTCGTCTGATGCCGAACACTTGATTCAAGACGAGTAGCGCCGAGAGGCCTACAGCCGCAAGGGCCGCGCGGGGCAGGTTTGGCAGACGAATGCCAAGCTGGGTGAGGGCGGTGTCGTGAGCAACCCAGCGCCAACAAATGATCCCCGCTAGGGCCCACTGAAACACAATGGTCGACAGGTACAGGCCAATCCGTTCCCGGGAAGCTAAAGTGGGTGACTGTAGCAGCATCTTGACGCGCGCACGACTGCGCCAAGGAACAATGGACGCTAGAATGACTAAGATAACCGCGTAATCCCAGTGCATGTGTGCGACTGCATTATGCCCCAGGCGTCAGCGGGCCTGAGCAGAAAAGATGAACCCAAGGGTTGACACTTGGTCGGCGGCGGCCTTATCGTTCACGCTCTGATTTATGAAGATACTGATCATCGGTGGAGGTGGTCGCGAGCATGCTCTCGCGTGGAAGCTACGCCAGAGCCCGCAAGTTGACCACATCTGGTGCCTTCCCGGTAACGCCGGAATTGCTGATGTGGCTGAATGCCTCGCGGGGAGCGTCGCCGACGTCGAGCAAATCGCGAAAGTGGCGCAGGTCCTCGGGCCTGACTTGACGATCGTAGGCCCGGAGCAACCTCTCGTCCTGGGCATTGCCGACGAGTTCCAGAAGCACGGCCTACCGCTGCTGGGGCCGTCCCGCGCTTCTGCGCAACTGGAAGGAAGTAAAGTGTTTGCCAAGGAATTCATGAGCCGCCGAGGCATTCCAACGGCACCGACGTACGGGGTTTTCGACAACGCCGTCGATGCCTACACGTCCCTGTGCGAAGTGGATTGGCCAGTAGTCGTAAAGGCCGACGGTCTCTGCGCGGGAAAAGGCGTCCTGGTTACCTCGTCGCCCGACGAAGCCACGGCATTCATCGAGCGCCTCATGGAGAAACGCGAATTCGGCGAGGCGGGCCAGCACGTGATTATCGAAGAGGGTATCGACGGAGTAGAGATATCCTACATCGTTTTGACCGATGGCGAGAGTTTTGTTCCGCTCGCGCCGGCGCGCGATTACAAGCGGGCTTTTGATGGTGATGCCGGACCGAACACCGGTGGAATGGGCGCGATTTCAAGCGACGACTTGCTTTCAGGCGAACTGGAGAAAGAAATTCGGGATCGAATTGTCAGTCCAACGATCAGCGGCATGGCGCGCGAAGGGCACCGTTACAGGGGCTTCCTGTATTTTGGCCTGATGATCACGAAAAACGGGCCGAAGGTTCTGGAATTTAATTGCAGGCTCGGCGATCCCGAAACCGAGGTGCTCGTCATGAGGATGGATTTCGACTTGGCCGCTGCGGCCAACGCAGTGTTGTCGGGGGGGCTGGCCGCCTCGCGCATGAACTGGGCTCCCTCGGCAAGTGCCTGCGTCGTGCTCGCCGCTGAAGGCTACCCAGGTAAGCCTAAGATAGGAAGTAGGATAACTGTAGAACAGAAAGGCGATGGAAAAAATGTTGCCGTCTTTCACGCGGCAACGCGGCGAGAAGGCAGTGAGTACTATGTAAGTAGTGGTCGCGTCATGGTTGTCGCGGCTGCTGCTGAGACCGTCGCCAAGGCTCGGCAGATGGCGTACGAGAGGGCCAGTCAGATTACCTTTGAGGGCGTGCATTATCGAAAGGACATCGGCGGCGATGTTGGCAGCGCCGCGCGCAGCTAGGCCGCAGAACCGATCAAACACGAGGAGGCGATTTGCCTAAGGATGGAAAGCAGGGAAAAGCTGTAGTTGGTGTGATTATGGGGTCAGACTCTGATTATCCTGTAATGTCAGAGGCGTGCCGAATGTTGGAGAAGTTTGGCATCGAGTACGAAGTAGAGGTCGTCTCGGCGCATCGCTCCCCCGCGCGCGCAGCTGAATATGCCGAAACCGCACTTCAGCGCGGATTGAAAGCGATCATCGTGGGCGCCGGCGGCGCGGCACATCTAGCCGGTGTGGTTGCGGCGCTCACCACCCTACCGGTGATCGGTGTGCCCATGGCGGCCACTTCACTGAATGGAATGGATTCGCTGCTTGCGACAGTGCAAATGCCCGGCGGAGTTTCTGTAGCTACGATGGCCATCGGCAAGCCAGGCGCGATGAACGCGGGCATCTACGCGGCGCAAATTCTCGGAACGTCCGATGCGGCGATGGGCCGCAAGCTCACCGACTACAAGAAGGAGCTCGACGCGTCGGTAGCGGAAAAAAGCGCGCGGCTGAAGCAGGAATTGGCCTCCAAACAATAGTGCCGCTGGTAAGCCACGAGCAATACTCTCAAAACTTTCCGGGACCGTCTGGGTGGCGCAGACTGGGCGCGCCGGCCGGACGAACTTGCTCGCTGCCCGGCCGCTCTTGTTCGACGGGGGGCTGCACAAACCAACCCACGCCGCGGTCCTTGTTGATTTCGGCTTCAATCATGCGCGCCTTCGGAACGGTGAGCGCGCCGAGGCACGTCCGGAAAAACGCCGCCACGTCCACGGCGAGAAGTTTTTCGATGTCTCCGTCGAGAATGGCTGCCGAGACCCGCTGCATTCCAGGTATGCTGGAGATCGATTGCGCCAGGTGCGGATCACCGCTTCGAATCAGGCTGCCGAGCGCCGGGGCTGCAGGATAGCTGACTTCAATCAAACCGTGCGGCTGGTCTTTCTCCGGCGGCCAGAGCTGCGTGTACTGCGGCTGCAGGACGCGCGTTTGCCAGTAATCGCCCTGCTCGGGATCCTGTTCCACCGAATACTGAATCAGCCATACTTCCGGGCCGTAATCAGGCGCGTAATCCGCAAGAACCATCTGCAGCAAGGGCTCACCGTCGCCGAGCTTCAGGTCGCCGTGAATATGCTCCGCCACGGAACTAAGGCGGGAGCGCAAGCGGTCTGCAAGCTGCTCGATGTCCATGGCTTCCGCGCCGGCGCCGCCCTCCGGTGAGCTCGTCTGCAAATGCGGGCCTTCGCGCAGGCCCTGCTCGGGCGGAAGGTCGGGGAGCTCTTTGTCCAGGCGCGCAAGTTCCCGATTCTGATCCGGCAGCCACCAGTCCGCCGCGCCCAGCAGCACGGCCACGCGCTCTTCGGAGATCGGCACGATCATCGGCGGGCGCGTCCCGGGCTCGACTGGATTTTCGAGCGTCGCCACCACAATGCCGTCCTTGGCAACGCCGATCACCACGCGGCCGGTGCAAAGATTGGCGACGATTTCTTGCGCACTTTCCTGTCCCGGATCTTGGGCCGCGGAGCGGCCCGGAAATAAGGCCAGCGAGCAGAGCAGTGCAGATAGCCAGGCGAGCATCCAGACGAGGCCTCGCTTGCACTCCTCTTTAGGCGGAGACATTCGCGGGACAAAAGACCGAAATGCGCGGCGAGCCTGCATGGCTACGTGCCCATCAGGTTACCACAAAACGAAGGGCCGGGGATTGTGCTCAGGGGGAAACTCAATCAAGATGAGCCAAACGGCGAGGTTATCGAGTAAAATTGAGCGGAGTATTCTTCAGGAAAAGGCTCGCAGCGCGTGTCTGCGGAGCGCGGGAGGAAAAAGGCGGCTGCGGCCGCGATCACAAAAATGCGATACGGAACGAAGCAACTGTCGGAAATCTTGGAAATGCACTCCAAGTTTGTGAAAGGCGACTCCGCGGGAAAGCGTGCGGATTTTTCCGGAGCGAATCTCGCGCGGGCGAATCTGCGCGGCGCGAATCTGGCCTACGCGCTGCTGCACGGAGCGAATCTCGAAAAAGCCGACCTTCGCGAGGCGAAGCTGGGCGGCGCCGACTTCAGCACCGCGAAGATGAAGCGTGCCGATTTGCGCGGCGCCGATCTGACGGAAACGAATCTCGCTGGCGCGGACTTGACGGAGGCGCAGTTGGGAGGCGCGGAATGTCTCCGCGCTGACTTGGGCGGCGCCATTCTGCGGGGCGCGAATTTGCGCGTAGCTAACCTCCGCTATACCAATATCCGCGGTGCGGATTTGCGCGGTGCGGACATGACCACCGCCGTTCTACGAGAAACGAATCTGGATGGCGTGGATCTCACCGGCCTCGATTTGAGCACCACGCTGATGCCACGCGGTTGGAAGGCTCCTGAGGAAGCGAAGAAGTAGCCGTCCCGGATTTCGCGCCGGAAACCTACATATCCTTGTTAGCGTTGAGGCTGCCCGGCCACAGGAATGGGCTTGCCCCGGACGAGCCGCGCACCGTGACGCTGCGGCGCCGCGTCTCGATTCCGAGGCGCTTGATTTTCTGGTTCAGGGTCGAGAGCGGGACCTGGAAGCGCTCTGCAGCTTCCGTTTGATTCCAATTGGAGTGCTCGAGCATGTCGAGGATGATGCGGCGTTCCACTTCCTCGAGGATCTCGAAAAGCGAGCGCGACGCTCCCGCATGCGCGCCAGCTTCGCCCGGCATCGGCGGTAAAAACTCCGCGAGATGCAGGCGCACTCCTTTGGCCACTTCGCGGCTGCGCACACTCTCCGGAAGCAAGTCAACGTCCATCATTTCCTGCACCGAAAGCACGATGGCGCGCTCTACCACGTTCTCAAGCTCGCGTACGTTGCCCGGCCAGTCGTAGTCCATCAAAGTCCGCATCGCCGGAAGCGAAAAACGTCGCGGCGGTTTGGCGTTGTCCTTCGCGAAGTGCTCCAGGAAATGCTCCAACAGCAGCGGAATATCTTCCTTGCGTGCGCGCAGCGGTGGCAGAGAAAGGGCAATCACGTTCAAGCGGTGGAACAAATCTTCACGGAAGCGGCCTGCGCGTACCAGCGCGTTTAGGTCCTCGTTCGATGCCGCGATGATGCGGACGTCCACCTTGATGGTGTCGGTGCCGCCCAGGCGCATGAATTCGCGCTCCTGAATCACGCGCAGCAGCTTGGCCTGCGTTTCGGGGCTGATGGTGCTGATTTCGTCAAAGAAAATGGTCCCCTGATCGGCGACCTCGAACAAGCCTTTCTTCGATGCCACAGCGCTGGTGAACGCTCCCTTCAGGTGGCCGAAAAGCTGCGATTCCAGCAGGTCCACGGGAATCGACCCGGTGTTGACCGGAACAAACGCCTTGTCCGCGCGATTGGACGCCGAGTGGATGGCCTTGGCGATGATCTCTTTGCCCGTTCCGCTCTCTCCGTGGAGAAGCACCGTGGAGCGCGACGGCCCGACCTGCGTGACCAGGTCCAGCACCGCAAGCATCTTTTCGCTCTTGCCGATGATGTTGGGGAAATTGTAGCGCTGCTTCAGCGCGCGCTTGAGCTGGCGATTTTCCTCGCGCAGCCGCGTGCCCTCAATCGCCATAGAAACCTGCGCGAGCAGCTCGTCATTCGACCAGGGTTTGGTGATGTAGTCCTGCGCGCCATTTTTGAATGCCGCGCGCGCCATATCGATGGAGCCGAAAGCGGTAATCAAAATCGTAGAAAGGTGCGGATCGCGCCCATGAATTTCGCGCAGCAGGTCAATGCCGTTGCGATCCGGCAAGCTGACGTCTAGGAGCAGCAGGTCAAAGGGCAGTTCCTCAAGTCGCGCCAGCCCTTCTTCTCCCGTGCCGGCTTCGGTGACGGTATACCCTTCCGAGGAAAGCAGCGCTGCCAGCCCTTCGCGAATTTCGAGTTCGTCGTCGACGACGAGAATGGATCCCTTAGGCATGAACGGCCTTCCTCGCTACCGGAAATTCGAGCCGGAACGACGTCCCTTTTTCCGGCGTGGAGCGCACTTCCACCTTGCCTCCGTGTTCCTTGACGATTCCGTAGCTCACCGAGAGCCCCAGGCCCGTTCCGCGCCCGGAGGCCTTGGTGGTGAAGAACGGATCGAAAATGCGGTGCAGATTTTCCGGCCGGATGCCGATTCCCGTGTCGGTGATCTCCACCTCGACCGATCCATTTTGCGCGTAGGTCCGAACTTCCAGCATGCCACCGGAGGGCATGGCGTCGCGCGCATTCATCAGGAGGTTCAGAAACACCTGCTGCAAGCGCGTTGTGGAGCCGAGCATCGCCGGCAGGCCTTCTGAAAAATTGCGAATCACGTTCACTCGTGCCGTTTTAAACGGATGCTGCACCAGGCTCAACGTTTCGTCGAGAATGGAGTTCAGATCGACTTCGTTGAACTCCGCGGCCGCGGTGCGCGAGAAATTCAGCAGATTGTTGACGATTTCACTGGCGCGGAAGGTCTGTTTGACGATCTTGTCGATGGTCTTTTGCCGCGGATCTTCTCCGGGGAGCTGCTTGGAGAGCATTTGAATGTGGTTCGAGATCACCGCCAGCGGCGTATTCACTTCGTGCGCCACGCCCGCGGCCAGCAAGCCCAGCGAAGTGAGTTTTTCGTTTTGCACCATCTGCTCTTCCATGCGAATCCGCTGCGTTATGTCGTCGAGCAGAATCAAGCGCCCTGCCTGCTCTCCGCTTTTCCCCAGCAGCGGCGCAAACGACGCATTGACCACGAACTCTTCACCGCTGCTCGCGGGGAGCCTGAATTTATAGATGCTGGTTACGTGCTCATGGTCTGCTCGGGAAGTGATTTCCGCGTAAAGATCCGGCGGGAGAACGTCGCGGAGAAAGCGGCTGACCGCCTCGTCGCGTGCGATTCCAAGCAGCCGCTCCATCTGCGGGTTCCAGGACTCGACGCGGCCATCCAGGTCGACGGTCAGGACGCCGATGCTCAGCGAATCGATGATGTTCTCGTGGAACTCCTTGAGGCGCTCGATTTGCGACGCCTTCTGCTCCAGCGAATGGTACAGGCGCGCGTTCTCGATGGCGATGGCGAAATAGCCGGCAATCGTTCCGAGAAGCTCGATGTCCTCGCTCGTCAGGTAATCACCATCTACGGTTTTGCCGAGTCCGAGGACCGCAACCACGCGGTCGCGGAAACGGCACGGAATAAAATAGTTCAATCCCAATTGTTCCAGGGTGCGGCGGACCGATTCCGTTTCCGCCGGGCTGCGCACTGATTCGAAGAACAAGCACGCCTGCGCGAGTGCGGGCCGATCCTCAACGTTGAGGAAACTCAAATTCATAGGCGGCTCGGCGTGCACTCCAAGGGAACGCGAGAGCACAAAGGCACCGGGATGTTCCGGATCTTCCAGGAAAACCGCCAGCCGGTCGACCAGCAAAGTCTGCGAGATGCGGTCCAGCACCGAACCAAAGAGCGGTTCAAGCCGCACTTCGTTCGTGAGCGTGCGCCCAAACTCAATTAGCGTGCGCCGATAATTGAGGCGATCGCGATAGAAGAAACGGTCCAGCCGTGCTTGCATCCAGTCGCGGAGCGGAGAAAAAAGGAACGCGGCGATAATGAACGCGAAGACCGTTCCAAGCGAGCCCGCCGAACCCGTCGAGTGAAACAGCAGGCCGATGATCCCTACGATCGCGAAGTACACGGCCACGACCGAAGCGGTAGCGAGCGTGTAGGCGACGCCGCGCTTGAAAATAATGTCCACGTCCATCAGGCGATAGCGAATGATGGCGTAACCGAAGCACAGCGGGATCAGGACAAGCGAGAAGACCGAAGCGGTCATCCACTCCGACGGCAGGATTCCGGCCGAAAACGGAATGATGTAGCAGCAAAGGAAAGGAACGATGCCCGCGAATGTCCCGAACGTAACCCACTTGAGCTGCTGCCGCACCAGCCCGCTGGGGGCCCGTAGACAACTGAACAGGAAGATGAAGGCGGCGATCAGAAAATAGACGCCCGAATAAAGAAGCTCCAACTGGTCCAGACGGAAGCGGCTCTCAATCGAGGGCATCAAATCGAGCGCCCCGGCAGCGACCGTGGCGTGCAGAAGGAGCAGCCCAACAGGCACCACGTAAACGACACTGAGCCAGGCCCACAGATTACGAACCCGCCGCGTGGGGAACACCAACGCAAAATGCACAAGTAAAGCCGCCTGCAACAGCAGCGCCACCACGTTCGCCCAGTAAATCGTCCAGTCGAACGAGTTCAGCTTTCCACTGTAGTGGAACGCGTAAAAAACGATCGATACGAGGCAAAAGAGATAAAAATGAATGGCCCGAGGCGCGGTCCACCGGCGGGCGAAGATAAACACGCCAATGAAGAGATACAGCAGGGAGACGATGCCAAAACAGTTCCAGATCAGATTGGGTCTTGCGGCAGGCGCGGTCACGATGTTTGCTTGGAACGGGACGCCGTCACGCGCCAACTGGTACGACACCCGCGACCAAACCCCGGCTCGCCACAATTGCTGTGTAACTTGTGTGGCCCGCGAAACTGGAACCCCGCCGATCGCCGTGACCGCGTCGCCCGTCTTTACCCCGGCGTTTGCCGCGGGTGAACCCGCCTGGATGTGCCATGCTCGCACGCCTGCGCTGGTGTCGAGCCAGGTGACACCATCGTCGGGGAGCTCAAACTGCGACCGCTGCCTGAAGTTGAGTACCCCAAATACCACCGCGACCAGCGTCAAAACCGCCAGCAGAACAGCCGTCAGACGAGTTCGCAGGCTATCATTCACCTAGGTGGTCCGGCCATGCTCCGGTAACTGCTCACACTACTTCGCCCTAGTTCGCTGCACGTTGCTTTCCAGAAGATGGAGGCTGGCTCGAGCATAAACTCTTCAATATCTTCTGGTTAGATGATAGCAAATATCCCAGGAAGCACAATTTCCATATTTCGGGATGTCGATTCCAATTTCAGTATAGTCAATTTACCAAATACTGCTAGAACTGGACGCTTATTCCGCCCCGAAACGTTCGATATGCCGAGACTAAGACCACGTGGCCGTCCCTCGTAGTTAGGGGAACGTAGCCCTGCGCCAACAAGTTTCCGAAATCCGCCACCGCCTGCATATGGTGCAGGCACGGAATCGGCTGATGAACTACCAGATTGAAATAGGGGTCCACGCCGAAAAACGCCTCGCCAAATTCATCCTGCCGCGAAACGGCCATCCCATTGAGCCACTTGTATCCCGCTGTTACTTGGGTTTTGACCCACGGTAATTGGGATGAAACCGAAGTGGCAACGCTTTGCCGCTGGCGCATCGCCAGCACATCGCGCAGATCAGCGTCCGGAGCGTCTTGAGTCAGCGGCGCCAGTGCTCCCGCCCACGCGTAAACCACCGTCGCGGAGAGCTTGTCCGATATCTTCTGCTGATACGCAGCGCGTGTTCCAAAAGAATCCGTGTTCCCCGAATCGTACGCGAAACCATTGGAGAAAAAGTCCTGCAGGAACTCGGGATTGTTGGCTACCGCGCCGCCCTCTCCATAAACCGCCATATCGCTGGAACGGTCATGGAACGCGGCCAGCATGACGCGGCCGTTGTTTTGGAATAGGTGCTCTAGGGCCAGTTCCTCGTGCCAGCCACCTTCAAGAACGGGCCGGTCGTTGCGGAAGAGCATCGTGGGAAACTCGTCCAGCGAATCCACTGCGGATTGCAGCGGCGCAGTTGCTTCCGGGCTCTGCTCCGGCCAGGGCCGTGAAGCCAGAAGCAACGAAGCCTGCCAACCCGGCGCCAGTTGCACCGACAATTCCGCGCGCGGGCGAACCCCACTCGCGGTTGCCGTGTTCAGCCCAGTCAGAAGATATTCTCCGCCGTAACGGATGGTCACGTTGTCACTGAGAGCCAGCACGCCCTGCTGATCCAAACGCACGCCGCGAAGAAGCGGGCCGTCAATGCCGAGGCGTGATTGCCGAACGACGGCACTCGTCACCGGTCCATCTTGGTTGTTTCCTGTCGGGAGCCAAATCGCCGCGAAACCGCCATTGGGAGTTTCGCTCTCATAGCTCACCTGTCCTACAAGCAGAAGCCGGCCAACTGCGCCGACGTTTTCTTGGTAAGCGATTGCGGTGGCGGGCGAATCGGAAAAACTGGTAGCCGCGCCAGGACGCGCTCCGGAGCTAACGTCAATTTCGCTTCGGGACTGCTTGTCGGGGAGAGTGGCTTCAGAAATTGCGTCGGAGTTGGAGGTAGCCACAGAGCTGCTGTCAGAACCACCGGCGTCTTGCCAACGCAAGATCGGGCGCGTAGCTGCCGCCGCGCGAAGCACCCAGCTCCACTCTCCGTCGGCGGCGCGCTGGTTCGCGTGGCGATGCAGGTCAGTCAAGCCGGTGAAAATTGAGCCCATTTCAATTTGAACGTCGGTGGTTTCGTGGCCGTTTACCTCAACGTCCGGCCGAAGTGTGGGCAAAAATCCAGCCAGAGTCACGCGCACGGTGTACGCACCCGTTGGCAGCGCGGCCGAGATAAACCGGCCACGCCCGTTCGTCAGTAGTTGCGCTGCGGCAGGGGCTAGCAGCGAATCGCTGGCAATCACAACCGTGGCGCCCATTTGCGGCACGCCACTCTCGTCCAACACCACGCCGGAAATCCGGCCCATTCGCGAATCCGCCGCCAGCGGCGAAACAGCAATCACCGATAGCCCCAGAAGGGAAATGAGAATGCGAATCGCTCGAGAGCTCACCTTGCTGCCACCTCCCCCGTCATTTTGAAGAAGCCACAGTTGCCGTGGGAGCCTGAACCGTAAAATCAGCCACCGGGGTAACCACTTGCTTGTCCCCGTTGTCGGTAATCTGGATTTGAAGCTTATAGTGCCCGGGAGGCATGGACTTGAGATCCAGCGCCTTTTCAATCCAGATTTCTTCGCCGTGCTGACTGTACTGCTGCGAATTTTCCGTAAATTTCACAATGGGAGTCGGATCGTCTACTCGCAGCACCTGGTATTGAATCGTAGCGTTTCCCAGGTGCGTCTTGGGATCTACCTTCAGGTTGTACACCTGCAGGAAAATCCCCATCTGCGCTCCTTGGTCGAAAGTCGCATTCATCTTGGGGCGGACTTTCAGGTCCCCAAGAACAAATTCACCCTGCCCGATATCGGTCGACGAAACCTTGTGAATTTCGTCCGCCAGAATCAACGTGCTCGTGCCCAGCTGGTCATCCTCGAAGCGCGGCACGCGCAGCGCGGTATTGATAACCCCCAGGTTGCTGCTGTTGATGTCCTTCACAACCACATCCAAACGATAAAGCCCGGGGGTCAGCGGAACCGCCTTTTGGTAGATGCTATATGCCTTTAGATACTGTTGCATCAGGGAATCGGGAGTGT
This sequence comes from uncultured Acidobacteriota bacterium, assembly GCA_963811805.1. Taxonomy (GTDB): domain Bacteria; phylum Acidobacteriota; class Terriglobia; order Acidiferrales; family UBA7541; genus DAHUXN01. Next base: position 1,503,052 of record CAWESU010000001.1, read on the forward strand.
CGGCTGAGATAGAATCCTCGAACGTATTCACCACGCGCCCGCTCAAACTGGTGATGCGCACGAACACGTGCAGTGTCGCCGTTTCCACGCCGTTTTTGTCTTGAAAACTCATCTCATGGTTCGGAATCTGTACCGTGATGGGCACAAGGTCAGTGTCTGCCGTAATGCGCAGAAAATCGGATTGGCAATCGAAGTGGACCTGATTGGCGGTCATGCGCGAATCGACCACTGCTTCCAGGTCCTTGAATTTCACCGGCGGAGCTTGCTGAATCTTGGCATACAGATCCAACCGGCTGAATTCATTCATGCTCTCGGGCTGCATTCCTAGCGCCGCGGGGTCGTGGGTGCCGTCGGTATTCTCGAAGCGCTGCGTCTTCGATGACATGCCCATGGCTTCCAGGTCCGTGAGGCCCGCCCCTGGCACATAGGTCAGCGCGTCCTTTTCGCTGGGATCCATCGTCAGGTGGTATTCGCCGCTGCCCGACGGGTCCACGAACTCGATGGTGACGTTTTCTCCGATGCCTTCCAGATAGTGATACGTCCAATCCTCGAAAGGATAAGTCGTCGTTTCGCCGCCGCCTTCATCTGCCGGCCGCGTATATGGACCGCCGGAAGGATGCGATTCCACATCGTCCGGCTTGCCCCACATCAGATAAATGCGGCCGCGATCGGTCTTCCAGCCCGGTATGCCGGAGGAAAAGTGCTCATTGGCGTACGCGATGCGCTCGTAATAATCTTCCTTGTAGGTATTGTCGGCCGAGCCGGGATCTGGATTGCGCCGCTCCCAGAAAGCCTCAATGAAGTTTTCCCGCTCTTGATTGGTTTCCAGGTGCAGGAAAGCTGATCTTTCTTCGGGAGTGATGATGTAAGAAACCGGTCCGTTCAGCCACTCCTTGTAGGCGGGCAGCAACTCGTTATAGAGGTCTTTCTCTCGTTTTTTCTGTTTCGCTTTGGCCTGTGCTTGGGCGTCCTGCTGCTGCTGGTCAGCGTCGGTATCCTGAGAGCGCGCCGGTGGCGGAAGTAAGAAAGCAAGACTTAAAACCGCAAGAATTGGCAATACCGAGCGGCGACTCATTGCTGGATTCCCCCGGACAGTGAGATTCTATTCCCCAACTGGACACCCGTCAAGCTAACCTGCTCACCTACTAAGTCTTACCGATTCGGATTCGCATACCAGGCTGGGGGTTGCCCCGCCCAGTTCCAGATCAGCAGCCGCTGCCCGACCAACCGTGCTGGGCCACTCGCTCCTTGTGTTTAGCGATAGGAGTCACCGGCGCGGATGCCTTTCGCTCTTCGCAAATCTCGACTATCATAGAGAGTGAAAATAAGACTACAACCGCGGCGCTGCCGTAGAAACTTTTTGCCCTCCCTGAGCGTATTAACTGAAGGGTAGGAAACTGCATCTGAATTTAGTGCTAGGTCGTCAGGAAGAAGATCATGAAAACCTGGAAGAAGCCAGCTCTCATCATCGGCGCTATCGTAGCGCTTACGGCCATTGTGGTCATCAGCGTGAGGTCAAATAAGGACACCGTCACCGTACAAACGAGCTACGCGGTGAAAGGGAATATCACTTCGCTGGTGACCGCCTCCGGCGAAATCCGCCCGCAGAACTATACCAACGTGCTCGGCCAAGGGATCGGCAAGATCACCGACATCGATGTAAATGAAGGAGACGTGGTCAAAAAGGGCGCCGTGCTGTTGCGCGTGGAAAGCATTCAGCCGGCAGCGGACGTGAAAGCGCAACAAGCGACAATCGATTCGATGGAAGCCGGCGTACAGTCGGCGCAGGCGGCCGATACCGCCGCGCAAGCCGACGTGCAGCAATCCGAGGCCAATTTGGAGAAGGCCACCAACGACTGGAAGCGTGGCGAGGGTCTTTACAAAGAGGGACTGATCGCAAAGTCAGATTACGATACGTACAAGTCCGCCTACGGAGCGGCGGTAGCAACGCTCGCCGGAAATGAAGCGCGTGCCAAGGGGGCGCACGACCAATTGGTAGCCGCGCAGTTCAACCAGGCGCAGGCCTCGGCGACCGAAGTGCACTTACGCGACGTTCTGGACAAGACGGTTTATAACGCTCCGATCGCTGGCCTAGTTACCTACATCCCAGTGAAAGTAGGCGAATATGTCGTTCCCGGGATTCAAAATGCCGAGGGCAGCTATCTGCTTACGATTGCCGACATGTCCGACGTCAACGCCGAAGTGATGGTCGATGAGGCGGACATACCGACGGTGAAGACCGGCCAGGAAGCCACGGTCACCATTGACGCCTACCCCGGCCAAGCTTTTAAGGGACACGTCGCCGACGTTGGCGAGGAAGCGATTCTTCGCACGTCGGGGCTGGCCACGACCCAGCAAACTTCGGCGAACAGCCAAGAGGCGCGCGATTTCCGGGTTCACGTCCGGCTGGACCAGCCGCCCAAGGGAATTCGCCCAGGCCTCTCCTGTACCGCAAAGATCCAGACCGCTCACCGTATTGAGGTGGTGACCATTCCGATTCAAGCCATCGCCATTCGCACCAAACAGGAGCTCCAGGCCGATGAAGAAAGAGAAAAAGGCGGCTCCGGAGTGACTCTGGCGGCGGCAAAGCCGGCCTTGAACTCGGACGGAACCGTGGCAACCAACGATGTTCAAGGCGTATTCGTGGTTCGCAACAGCAAAGCGCTTTTTGTTCCGGTGCAAACCGGAATCAGCGGCATCACGGACATCGAGGTGACCAGCGGGCTGCAACCCGGCGACGTCGTCATCACCGGAAGCTACGAAGCGCTGCGTTCTTTGCACTCCGGCGCTACGGTGAAGATCGATAATTCCGCTCCGGCCATGACCGACCAGACCACCTCTCAGTAGGCCTCACTCATCCGAGACCAGAGGAATTCGAGGAGTCGAGAACCTGATGGCGGTTGAAGAAGTCACATCCCAAACTTTCCGGCAAGACCTGGTCGATTCCGGAGTGGTGATCTGCGCGGAAGATCTATGGAAGACCTACGAGATGGGCTCGGAGCAGGTCCACGCCTTGCGCGGTGTTTCACTCGAGATTCGCAAGGGCGAATATACCGCCATCATGGGCCCTTCCGGCTCTGGCAAGTCCACGCTGATGAACCTGATTGGCTGCCTCGACTCACCGACGAAAGGCTCCTACTGGCTGGCCGGCCGCCTGGTCAGCGATCTCGACGACGACGAGCTGGCCTACATTCGCAATAAGGAAATTGGCTTCGTTTTCCAGACTTTCAATCTGCTCCCCCGCGCGACCGCACTTCACAATGTGGAATTGCCCATGATCTACAACGGCACTCCCTCCGAAGAGCGGCAGGAGCGCGCGCGCAAGGCGCTTCAGCAAGTCGAGTTGGGCGAACGCATGATGCACCGGCCCAACGAACTTTCCGGAGGCCAGCGCCAGCGCGTGGCCGTCGCCCGTGCGCTCGTCAACAATCCATCGATTTTGTTAGCCGATGAGCCCACCGGAAACCTCGATTCGCAGACCGGCGAGGAAATCATGAGTCTCTTCGTGCGCCTCCACCAGCAGGGCAACACCATCATCCTCGTTACCCATGAGCCGGACATCGCACAGCGCGCTCATCGCATCATCCGTCTCCGCGACGGCAAAATCGAAAGAGACGAACGGCTGCAATCGAAGTAAGCTCGCCTCCGCCATTTTGTCATCGGGCATTTACCGAGCAACCTCAGCGCGCGATTGTGATTCCAGTTTATTCTTGAGTGTTCGCGAATTTGAGCAGGCGAAGGGGAATTCCATGAAACCGATCGGTAGATTGTTCGCAGCCGCTGGAATTTTGATTTTCTTCAGCGGAATTGCCTCGGGCCAACAGCAGGCGCAACAGAATGCGGCCGCGCCGCCCAATCCTCAAGATCAAGCCATGCAGGCGCTCGCCGAGGCGGCCACTCCCGGCCCGATTCATGCCGAACTGATGAAGCGCGCCGGAGATTACACCACCACCGCGACGTTTTACGCCCCAGGCGCCGAGCCTCAGCAGTACTTGGGCAACGCGAAATTCAAGAGCATTCTCGGCGGGCGTTTTCTCGAAGAAGAGAATTCCGGCGACTCTTTTGGCGCGCCTTATTCTGGCCTGCGGCTTTTCGGTTACAACAACGGCTCCAAGCAGTATGAAGCGATATGGATTTATAACGGTTCGACGGCTTTTCTGGTTCTCGATGGCGCGAGCGACGACAACGGAAAGACCGTTCGATACTCCGGCGCTTTCCTCGGCCCAGGCGGCGCGCGGCAAACTCTGCGTGTCACCATCACCCAGCAGGATGATGATCATTTCGTCGTAAAGCTTTTGGGCGAAGGCCCCGGCGATTCAACTTCCACTCTCGAGACCGACTACACGCGCGTCAAGAAAGTGGCAGTGCCGGCTCATCATTAAATCGCAGACTAGCTGTTAATTGCGCGACGACAACGCCTTGATGTAGCGGTAAAAGAAATCCACGCCCTCGTAGAACGAACTCTCCAGAATGCGCTCGTCGCGGCCGTGCGCGCGAACGTCGTTCATGTCGATGAAGACTCCTGATATGCCGTACGTGGGAATTCCGGCGTCGCGCAGGCGATAACCGTCGGTAGCGCCCGTTTCCATCGTCGGAATCACCGGGGTGCCGGGCCACATTTCCCCCACAACTTTCTCATCGGCCTCCAACACGTCCTTTCGAAGGGGCGACGCGGGACTCGTGTGAGGCGGCGCAACGGCCGAGACTTTGATCTGCGCGTCCTCCAAAATTCGCACCAGTGTTTTCTGCGTCGCTTCCTGCGTGCCACCGGGGAAAATGCGGCAATTGACGATGGCGGAAGCATCCTGCGGCAGCGCGTTGTTGGCGTGCCCGGCGTTCAGCCGCGTCGCAACGCAGGTAGTGCGCAGCAACGCGTTGTAATAGGGCGACTCCGAAAGAGTCTTGATGGCAGCGGGATCGGGTGGATTCTTCGCGGCCCCGGCCAGTTCGGCAGCAAGCTGACCTTGTTCGATTTTCGACATGCGCTGGAAAAATGCGCGAGTGGTCTCGTTGAACTGCACCGGAAATTGATAATGCGAAAGCCGCATCAGGCCGCCAGCAAGGTGATAAATGGCATTATCGGGCGACGGCAGCGAGCTGTGCCCGCCTTTGTTGAACACATGCAGCTCGAAATCAGCGTAGAGCTTTTCGCCGGTTTGGATCGAGGTCAGCAGCGGCTTACCGTTCTTGAGTTGAAAATCGCCGCCGTCGGTATTGATGCAATACTCCGCGTCGATTAGCTCGCGATGGTTCGCGAGCAGCCAGGAAATGCCGTTGAAGTCGCCGCCCTCCTCGTCGGAAGTAAGCGCCAGAATCAAATCGCGATCAGGCTTGTAGTTTTCCTCTCTGAGACGGATAAAATTCGCGGTCAGAATCGCATCGCCGTCTTTCACGTCGCTCGTCCCGCGCCCATAGAAAAATCCGTCTTTTTCGGTGAGTTTGAAGGGATCGAGCGACCAATCCGCGCGGTTCGCCTCCACCACGTCCAGGTGGGCGATAAAGAGAATCGGTTTGCGCGCGCCTGTGCCGTGAATGCGCGCGACGATATTGCCGTGCCGCGCATCGGGGCCCAGGACCACCACGTCGCTTGCCGGAAATCCGGCCGCGCGTAGCCGCGCCGCGATGTCATTCGCGGCCATCGTCATGCTGCCAATCGATTCTGTGGTGTTGGTTTCGATGAGCTGCTTGTAAATGTCGAAGGCCAGCTTGTGCTCATCCTGCGTTTGTTGCGCGAGCAGCGTCGTCGCGCCGCAACTGATGAAGAGCGCGCAGCTCAGAACGAAAATCAGAACGAAGACCCGAAACGGACTGCCAAACGTCATAGCGTCTCCTGAATTCGGAAGAATGCGTGACCGCAGAGGCTAACAGAAATGGCGCGGTCGGGACAATCGCGGGGTTGGTTTGTGGCGGGCGCAGCGCTTGCTTTTGCGCTCCTTCGGGTCTATAGTCCCGCGCCAACCGGAGGTTGCCACTCATGATGAAGAAAGTTCTTCTCGGCGCACTGCTCGGCGGCGTTACTGTCTTTATTGTCGGCTCTCTCTTGCACACCGTCTTGGGATTGGGAGAGGTCGGCGTGAAAGCTCTTCCGCAGGAAGACACCGTGCTTTCCGCGATGCGCGCAGCTATTCACGAGCCGGGGTTTTACTATTTCCCCGCGCCAAACATGACACCCGGCCGCAGCAAGGAACAGATAAACGCCGATAATTCGGCTTATGCGGCGAAATTTCAGCAAGGGCCATCCGGCGTCTTGGTTTATACACTCGGGGGCGGCGTGGCGCTCAATTACGGCAAACTGCTCGGCGGCGAATTCGCGATCGACGTTGTCAGCGCGTTTTTCCTCGCCTGCATTCTCGCCATGGGCGCAGGGGGCGTCAGTTCGTATTGGAAGCGCGTCTTCGCGGTCACGCTTGCCGGCCTTTTCGCGTCGGTCTTCCTGGGCCTTGAATATTGGAACTGGTACGGCTTCCCGACGAATTACACGTGCGCGTATATCGCGACCGGTTTCCTGGATTGGTACTTCGCCGGCCTGGTCATGGCCGCCATCGTCAAGCAGCCGGCTTAGCGCGATGGTTTCGTAGTTTTGCTGCGGCGGATTCGCGCCCGCGCGCGCTCGATCAGAATCGGGAGGGCCCTTTCGATGCGTTTCGCGCGAGTCTCAGCGCGTTTTGCGTTCATCACCCAGCGAAGGAATTCGCGCCGAAGCGCCGGCGTGATGGCCTTGAAAGCTTTTTGCGCTTCCGGGATTTTCCGCAGCGCCGTCGCAACGTCTGCGGGCTCTGCGATCTCGTCAGGCTTCTTGTCGAGTCGCAAAGTGATGCCGACGATGTCGCCGGCATCGATACCCAGCTTCTTGCGAATTTTGCCATTCAAAAACAGGCGGTGCTGTCGGTTGCCTGCCGGCACCAGCGTCGTACGCGTCACCAGCCCCTGCGCGGTCGCAACGACCGGAATGTAGCCCTTCCCGCGAAGCGCCCGGCTCACTTCCTCTGGTACGTCCACGCATCGGTTGATTCCCACTTTGTACAGTGTGGCCACAAAGCGATGCTCGCTCTTACGGTCTGTCATTTCCTGTAACTTTACACCAAACAAAAAAGGCTCCGAGTTTTCAATCCCTCGGAGCCCTTGCGTCAGAACCTAAATCCTGGCGGCGACCTACGTTCCCGCACAGTTACCCGTGCAGTATCATCGGCCCTGCGGAGCTTAACTTCCGTGTTCGGGATGGGAACGGGTGTGACCCCCGCGGTTAGACCACCAGGAAACTTGTAGAAGTTCAGCCTCGACGATCCAGCATCGAGCTGAACTTTGCAATTGAAGGAAGCGGCGAATCCACGAATTCTGCTGAAGTAGCGCAAGTGAAAAGACGTCTTTCCCTCTGCGCGAGCGTTAACCACGCGTTAGGAAAGTTTTATGGTCAAGCCGAACGGCCGATTAGTACGGGTAAGCTACACGCATTGCTGCGCTTCCACCTCCCGCCTATCAAGGTCGTAGTCTACGACCGGCCTTCTTACCCCGACGCATCGGGGTTGGGAAACCTTATCTCGAGGCGAGCTTCTCGCTTAGATGCTTTCAGCGATTATCTCTTCCGAACTTCGCTACCGAGCGATGCCACTGGCGTGACAGCTCGATCACAAGAGGTTCGTCCATCCCGGTCCTCTCGTACTAGGGACAGCTCCTCTCAAGTTTCCTGCGCCCACACCAGATAGGGACCGAACTGTCTCGCGACGTTCTGAACCCAGCTCACGTACCGCTTTAATAGGCGAACAGCCTAACCCTTGGGACCTTCTACAGCCCCAGGATGCGATGAGCCGACATCGAGGTGCCAAACCTAAGCGTCGATGTGAACTCTTGGCTTAGATCAGCCTGTTATCCCCGGCGTACCTTTTATCCGTTGAGCGATGGCCCTTCCACGCAGAACCACCGGATCACTAGATCCAGCTTTCGCTTCTGCTCGACTTGTTGGTCTCGCAGTTAACCCGGCTTATGCTCTTGCACTCCACGGCGGGTTTCCAATCCGCCTGAGCCGAGCTTTGAGCGCCTCCGTTACTGTTTAGGAGGCGACCGCCCCAGTCAAACTACCCGTCTGGCCGTGTCCCCCAGCCCGTCTAGGGCTGCAGGTTAGAACGACAGAACAATCAGGGTGGTATTTCACCGTTGTCTCCCCTCAAGCCGAAACCTGAGGTTCACCGACTCCCACCTATCCTACGCAGACCGATCCGTTAATCATGACCAGAGTGCAGTAAAGGTGCACGGGGTCTTTCCGTCTAGATGCGGGCATCCGGCGTCTTCACCGGAACCACAAGTTCGCCGAGCCGTTCGCCAAGACAGTCGTTCGATCGGTACGCCATTCGTGCAGGTCGGAACTTACCCGACAAGGAATTTCGCTACCTTAGGACCGTTATAGTTACGGCCGCCGTTCACCGGGGCTTCAGATCAAGCCTTCGCCGCCTTGCGGCGGTTGAGCCATCCCTTTAACCTTCCGGCACCGGGCAGGCGTCACCCCCTATACGTCGTATTCGACTTAGCAGAGAGCTGTGTTTTTGTTAAACAGTCGCCGAACGCCTTTCACTGCGGCCCCCTCGGGCTATAAACCCTACCGGGGCACCCCTTCTCCCGAAGTTACGGGGCTAATGTGCCTAGTTCCTGAGCGAGCGTTCTCTCGAGCGCCTGTGGATATTCACCTTGTCTACCTGTGTCGGTTTGTGGTACGGGCGCCTGTCGGACTCCTTAGAGGTTTTTCCCGGCAGCGTGAAATCAGGGACTTTGTGGCCGTGTGGCCTCGTCGGCAGCCTCACCGTTAACGACCCCGTGGATTTTCCTGCGGGATCCGGCTTTCGCTACCCAATCGGGACATCCAACACCCGACTCCCATATCCTTCTGCGTCACCCCATCGTATAACGTCCTACAGGCGGGGCAGGAATGTTCGCCTGCTATCCATCAGCTACGCCTTTCGGCCTCACCTTAGGACCCGCCTAACCCTGAGCGGATTAACCTTCCTCAGGAAACCTTAGACTTTCGGCGACACGAGTTCTCATCGTGTTTATCGCTACTTATGCCGGCAGAGTCTCTTCCGTAACGTTGAGTAGTCCTCTCGGTCTACCTTCAGACTTTACAGAATGCTCCCCTACCAAACGACGCTCTCCGTAGAGAGCGTTGATTTCACATCTTCGGTGACAAGCTTGAGCCCCGTTGGATTGTCGGTGCGTGAGCACTTGACCAGTGAGCTGTTACGCTTTCTTTAAAGGATGGCTGCTTCTAAGCCAACCTCCTGGCTGTCTTTGCGCCCACACGTCCTTTCCCACTTAGCTTGTACTTGGGGACCTTAGATGGCGATCTGGGTTCTTTCCCTCTCGACCACGGAGCTTATCCCCCGTAGTCTCACTCCTGTGTTACTGTTCACGGCATTCGGAGTTTGATTGGATTCGGTATCCTGGATGGGACCCTAGTCCATTCAGTGCTCTACCACCGTGGCAGATCACACAAGGCTGCCCCTAAAGGCATTTCGGGGAGAACGAGCTATCACGGAATTTGATTAGCCTTTCACCCCTACCCTCAGCTCATCCGAGCGATTTTCAACTCACAACGGTTCGGTCCTCCAGCTGCGGTTAAGCAGCCTTCAACCTGGCCAAGGGTAGATCATCCCGCTTCGCGTCTATTCCCACAGACTTGTCGCCCTATTCGGACTCGCTTTCGCTTCGGCTCGCTTTACGCTTAACCTTGCCTGGGAGAATAACTAGCCGGCTCATTAAGCAAGAGGCACGCCGTCAGGCATTTGCACAACCGAAGTTGTGCCATAGCCCTCCGACTGCTTGTAAGCATACGGTTTCAGGTTCTATTTCACTCCCCTCGCAGGGGTGCTTTTCACCTTTCCCTCACGGTACTTGTTCACTATCGGTCGCCAACGAGTATTTAGCCTTGGAGAGTGGTCTCCCCAGTTTCCCACGAGATTGCACGTGTCTCGTGGTACTCAGGATACCGCTTCGAGTCCGGTAAGCTTTCGGTTACAGGGCTTTCACCTTCTTTGGCCCCGCTTTCCAGCAGGTTCACCTAGCCTCCGGATTGGTAACTCTACTCACGCGGTCCTACAACCCCACGGTGCAAGCACCATGGTTTGGGCTGTTCCGATTTCGCTCGCCGCTACTCTCGGAATCTCGTTTGATTTCTCTTCCTCCAGGTACTGAGATGGTTCACTTCCCTGGGTTGACTCATACCCGCCTATGGATTCAGCGGGCTGTATACCGAGTTCATCGGTATGGGTTTCCCCATTCGGAAATCCCCGGATCAAAGCCTGCTTGCGGCTCCCCGAGGCTTATCGCAGCTAGCCACGTCCTTCTTCGTCTGTTGGCGCCAAGGCATCCACCGTACGCCCTTAGTAGCTTGACCATAAAACTCACCTAACACGCCTGCTTCAATCAAGAGGCAGGATCCTCGAGAACGCAACGAAGGTCTTGCAAGCCTTCGCGGCATACCTCAAGGCTAACGCATTGGGAGAGTTCGCCTTTCCACATTGCGCTACTTGAGCAAAACTTGCGGATCATTGCACCCGCGAACTTGAGATCGCGTATGCAATGGCCAGCTTCCTTCAATTGTCAAAGAGCTATGTCCCGCTGCCTTCTCTCGGGACTCTCCGCTCCCGGCGGAGCCGCCACAGCCGCAAAATCGACGTGACGGAAAATAAAAAACCCGGCGTCAAGCGCCGGGCGATTCCTTCCAGACTCCTCGTCGGAAGGATTTGCTCGAAGCTCGACTGTTGTCTATCCGGTGTTCGTAACCAACCTCACCTCTGTTCAAAAGGGAGATTACCGGCCCGTCGGGGCCACCGGGCGCCCCTGCCCGGCCTTCCGACATCCGGCAAGTATACCGATTTTCCCGGATTCGTCAAGTAGGATGCTAATTATTTTTGCCGCGTTTCCCGCCCCCGCCTGTGAATTTCACCATCGTCTGTGGAAATCCATGCTGGCCGAGAGACATAGCCGTACAGGATCGAAATCAATGTGCACCGAGGCACCCCTCGTTCGGGGTTCAGCCTTTCTTGTGCTTGAAGAATTCCACCTGCCGCAGACGCTTCAGCGCCTCGTCTCGCGTCTTGTACGGCCCGCCCAAGTTTTTCTTGCCGCTCTCAGAGGGCACTTGGTACCCGCCTTTCACTTTCTTGATCATGGCATCCTCCTTGTTCTGTTGTTCTTGCTTAGGCTGCTCCAAGCGTTTCCGAGGGGCAGTGATTCAGGTCACGCGTGTGGTTCCGGGCCCCAACGGCATGGCACAGAAGCCCTGTTATGAAGATTAACGAATGTCCCGCGACCACGAATGAGGGTCAATCCACTGAACTTCGTACTTCGCGCTAAAATCCAGCAAGTTCGTTGACTTGCCTCGAAGACCGGCCTAGCATGGTTCAAATCCAGGATCCCGTCGCCTGTGCGGGGGCGACCAGGGCAGGACGCGCTTGCCATGACGGACTTCGACGAACGCGACAACCCAAACAAACAGCAACAGCGCTGGCGCGATGAAAATCCGTCTTCCCGCCCGCTGAAACTCGCGCTCCTGGCGGCCGCGATCATCTGCATCATCGCTATCGTGGTTTATCTAAAAGCCCGGCATCAGCCGCCCGCATTGCACGACATGTTGCAGAGCAAGCCGGCAAGCCATCCGGCCACCCGGCCAACGCCCGGCAGCATGCGCGCTGAAACCCGCCCTTTCCTGTTGCCGTCAAGTAACTCGTAGGAGGCAGCGCCATGGACTCCTCAGCGAACGGCCAGTTACATACCGTCTTAGTCACCGGCGGCACCGATGGTCTGGGACGCGCTACGGCAACTCTTCTTGCGTCGGAGGGCTATCGTGTTTTCGCGGCGGGCCGCAATCCGCAAAAGCGCGCCGCCCTCGAGCAATTTGCCGAAGAGCACAAATTGCCGCTCGAAACTGTTGATCTCGACGTCACTTGCGACGAATCCGCCGATCGTGCCGTCGCCGAAGTCGAGCGCCGCGCCGGCCCCGTCGATGTCCTCGTCAACAACGCCGGCATCGCCATCGCCGGAGTGATGGAGGAAATCACCCTTGCCGATCTGCGCAAGCAGTTCGAGACCAACATTTTCGGCGTCGTCCGGATGACCCAGCGCGTGCTCCCCTCCATGCGCTCGCGCCGCCGCGGCTGCATCGTCAACATGAGCTCCATCGCCGGCCGCGTTTCCAATCCTCTGATGGGGCCCTATAGCAGCAGCAAGCATGCTGTTGAAGCGATTTCCGATTCGTTCCGGCTCGAGCTCGCGCCGTTTGGCATTCGCGTGGTGATCATCGAGCCGGGCATCATTCCCACGAACATCAACCGCACCGGCGCGGAACTCTCCGCTCGCTACATGACCAATGCAGCGACGAGCCCGTACGCTCGCGTGTATCTGGGCTTCCTGAAAATGTGGCAGAAAAGAGTGGCCAGTGCGAAATCGACGCCCGAGGATTGCGCGGGCGTGATTCTCCGCGCCGTCCGAGATCCGCGATCTCGCGCGCGTTACACCGTCACTCCAGACGCTCGTATGACGGTAGCCTTGCGTTGGATTCTATCTGACCGCGCCCTCGACCGCATGACCCTCCGAATGTTCGCGCTGAATCGCGAGGACGGCGCGACGCCTTCCGACGAGGCCATGCGCGCGCAACTGGAAGCGATGCTCCGCGCGCGTTCCTCATAACGCTCCGCGACCTGATAATCGGTCGCACCCTTCGCCGCCGTAAACTGTTGACCTGCCAGCGCGGCGCAAGTACGATGCCGCAATCGCTCAGAGTGCAATGGGAGGATTCATGTTTTGCTCAAAATGCGGCTCGCAGGTCGCGGACACCGCGGCATTCTGCCCATCATGCGGCCAGTCGACCAGTGGAGAACCGGCAGCGCCGCGCGGCATCCCTCTCGCGCCCGGTGGCTTCACTCCGCCTCCCGCCGCCTCCGCTCCATCCGCGTCGCCGCCCCCGCCTTCATCCTTTGCAGTTCCGCCTGTAGCGGCCGCTTACCCTCCTGCCGCCGTGGCGCAGCCCATCGGCTATGCCGGTTTTTGGCTCCGCTTCGTCGCCTGGCTCATCGACGCAATCATTCTGTGGTTTGTCTCGACCTTCATCACGTTGCCATTTGTTGCCGCCAGCGGCCTTCGTGACGTGATCCTAAATCATCCTCCGCAGTCACCCGAAGAACTCATCGCGTTCATGGGAACGTTCTCGAAACTCTTCATTCTCATCCTCGTCATCAAATGGCTCTACTACGCGATACTGGAAAGCTCTGCATGGCAAGCGACCGTCGGCAAGAAAGCTCTCGGCTTGGAAGTCACCGACATGGCCGGCCATCGCATTTCCTTCGGCCGTGCCAGCGGAAGATTCTTCGGCAAAATCATTTCGGGGCTCATTCTTTGGATCGGCTACATCATGGCCGGTTTCACCGCACAAAAGCAGGCCTTGCACGACATGATGGCCGGTTGCCTGGTCCTGCGGAAAATCTAAGCTCACGCTTGCTGACTGAGACCACCGCCGAGGAGGTCGCCGATGTTCTGCTCCGGTTGCGGAAGGGCAATACCTGAGGGTTCCGCGTTCTGCTCACTGTGCGGCCGGCCGAGTGTTGCCGCGGCCTCTCCCGGCGCTCCTGTCAGCGTCGCCGCGCCGCCTGCTTACATTCCTCCCGCGCCGGTCGTTCCCGTCGCTTCCGGCCTGGTTTACGCCGGATTCTGGCTGCGCTTCGTTGCCTACGTCATCGATAGCCTGATCTTGAGCGTCGTCGTTGGCCTGATCATTTTGATTCTGATCTTCACCACGGGTCTCGCCGCATTCCTCCGCAATTTGCCCGAGAATCCAAATCCTGGCCTGTTTTTCCAGGGGACGTTCTTTGTGGCTTTGCTCCTTCTGTGCGTCGGTGCGTTCGCGGGCGTTTGGCTTTACTACGCTTGTATGGAAAGCTCGCGCTATCAGGGCACCCTCGGCAAAATGGCCCTGGGGCTGATCGTCACCGATATGCAGTGCCGGCCCGTCTCCTTTGCCCGCGCCAGCGGACGCTTCTTCGCCAAGTTGATCACCGGCCTGATTCCGTTTTTCATTGGTTACATCATGGCGGGTTTTACGGCGAAGAAGCAGGCATTACACGACATGATTGCCAGCTGCCTGGTCCTGCGGAAAATCTGAAGGTCAACTCAAAACAAAATCGGGCGCGCTCACACGCCCCAGCCGTATTTCTCTGTCTCCATCGCCATTTCCGCCAGCGCGGAGCGAATCTGCGCCGCCATCTCCGAGCAGCCGATCGTCCGCGAACCACCCCTCGCAATATCCGGCGTGCGAAACCCCGCAGCCAGCGCGTGCTCAACAGCCCTCTCCACCGCCGTCGCTTCGCGGGGCAAGCCGAAAGATTCTCGCAAGAGCATCGCCGCGCACAGGATTGCACCAATTGGGTTGGCGGAATTTTTTCCCGCAAGCTGCGGCGCGGAGCCATGAATCGGTTCATACAGCGCCGTACCGTTGCCCAGGCTCATCGACGGAATCAAGCCGATCGAGCCGGCCAGCGCCGCGGCCTCGTCGCTCAGAATGTCGCCGAACATGTTGGAAGTTAGCATCACGTCGAATTGCGCGGGGCGAAGCACCAGTTGCAGCGCCGCGTTATCCACGTACAGTGAATCGAGTTTCACTTCGGGAAACCCTTTCGCGATGCGTTCCACCGTTCTGCGCCACAGCCCCGAGCTTGCGAGTACGTTGGCCTTGTCAATGCTGGTTAGCCGCTTGCTTCGCGCCGCCGCGCGCCGGAAGGCATACAGCGCCACGCGCTCGATCTCCTTCGCGGAATAAATTTCCATGTCCGACGCGAATTCTTCGTCGCTCGACCCGCTGTTCTGCCGCGGCCCAAAATAAATCCCTCCCGCAAGCTCGCGCACAATCTCCATATCGATGGTTTCATCGTCGTTCAGCCGCACCGGGCAAATCGCGCGCAGCGGCCCCAGCAGCTTCACCGGCCGCACGTTGATATAAAGCCCAAGCTCCTTGCGCACCCCCAGCAAACCCGCTTCGGGGCGCCGGTTCAGCGGCTGCGAATCCCATTTCGCGCCGCCCACCGCGCCCAGCAGCACAGCGTCGGCTTTGCGGCACGCCTCCAGCGTTTCCGCCGGGAGCGGTTCGCCGCATCGGTCGATGGCGATGCCGCCGAACGGAAGCTCGATGAAGTCGAAGCGATGCCCGAGCGCGCTGGCGCACTCCTCCAGGATCGAAACCGCCGCGCGCGTCACTTCCGGCCCGATTCCGTCTCCCGCAAGAACCGCGATTGTCTTCTGCACTCGACTCACTATGCTTCCCCCCTCGCCAGGGCCGCGTCCACATTCGTCTCCGCGTGCCGGTTCTGCCGCCGCGCCTGATGAATCAACGTCAGCAGGTCGCGATCCGTGATTTCCTTGGCCGCGTCGGCCAGCTCCATAGCTGCACGATAGCACTGCGCGAGCTCCGCGTCGCTCACCGTGTAGCCCAGTTCCGTGAACCGCGTGCGCAGCGCGTTGCGCCCCGAATGTTTTCCCACTACCAGCCGCCGCGCCGGAACTCCCACCGCTTCCGGCCGTATAATCTCATACGTCAGCGGGTTCTTCAGAATCCCATCCTGGTGAATCCCCGCCTCGTGCGCAAACGCGTTCGCGCCCACCACCGCTTTATTCGGCGGCACGGAGATGCCCGTCACATCGCAAAGCGCCCGGCTCGCGGAATAAATTTCCTCCAGCCGAATATTCGTCCTCACGCCAAAAAAGCTCTGCCGCACCGCCAACGCCACGGCCAGCTCTTCCAAGGAAGCGTTGCCCGCGCGTTCGCCGATGCCGTTGATCGTACACTCCACCTGCCGCGCGCCCGCGCGAACCGCAGCCAGCGAATTCGCCACGGCCAGCCCTAAATCATTGTGGCAGTGCGCGCTCAGGATGATTTCCTCGCTTCGCCCCAGGTGGCTGCGCACCCGGTGGAACATCGCACCATATTCCTCCGGCGTGCTGAACCCGACCGTGTCCGGCAAGTTGAGAATCGTCGCGCCCGCCTCGGCCGCCGTTTCCATCACTTCAAGCAGAAAGCGGATATCGCTGCGGCTCGCATCTTCCGCGGAAAATTCCACCTCCGCACAGCGCTCTTTGCCGTGCCGCACCCAGCGGCCAATCGCCTCGATCGCCTCGCGCCGCGTCATGCGCAGTTTGGCTTGCAGGTGAAGATCGGAAGTCGCCAGAAACACGTGCAGCCGCGGCATCGCCGCAGGCTCCAGGGCTGTCAGTGCCGCTTCTACGTCTTCGCGCCGCGCCCGCGCCAGAGCCGCGACCCGCGTGCCGCGAATCGCTGCGGCCACCGCGCGGACCGCCTCCAGCTCGCCCGCCGACGCCACCGGAAAGCCCGCCTCAATCACGTCCACGCCAAGCGCTTCGAGCTTGCTCGCCAGGGCGAGCTTCTCTTCGCGCGTCATCGAAAAGCCCGGCGACTGCTCGCCGTCACGCAGCGTTGTATCGAAGAACCGAACGGTGTCCATAGGCCCCCCTGTCGTACGCCAATCCAGTAGAGCGCCGAAGGAAGCATTCGTCCAATTTATAATGTTTCTATATACTATAAGGCTGTCTTATAACCGCTTTGCAGAGGAGGTGGCACGTGGACCTCGGCTCTTTGCAGGTTTTTCTCACCGTCGCGCGCGAGCGCAGTTTTTCCCGCGCTGCCGAAAGACTCTACCGCACCCAGCCGGCCGTAAGCATCGCTGTGCGCAAGCTCGAAGAGTGGGTCGGCCAGCCGCTTCTGGTGCGCGGCACCGGCGCCGGCAAGCTCACCGAAGCGGGTGCGCTCCTGGTGGAATATGCCGAGCGCATGCTCAATCTCCGCGCCGAAGCGCGACGCAGCCTCGAAGACCTGGCCGGCCTGCGCCGCGGCCGCCTCTCCCTCGGCGTCAATGAAAGCTCCATTCATGCTCTGCTTCCCGCCCTCGCGCGCTTCCGTCGCAAATATCCCAAAATCGAAATCGCCATCCATCGCGTCTATTCGCGCGACATCCCGCGCGAAATCTTGAACTATCGCCTCGATTTGGGCGTGGCCTCCTATCGTCCGCCCGATGAGGCCCTCGCATCCGTGGAATTTCTCCGCGACGACCTCGCCTTCGTCGTGCACCCGCGCCACCGCCTGGCTCGCCATCGCAGCGTTTCGATTCATGAACTCGCCCGTGAGGATTTCGTCGCCCATATCGTCGCTTCGCCGTACCGCCAGCGCGTCATCCAGCTCTTCGCCAAGCATCGCGTGCCGCTGCGCATTGGGGTCGAACTTCCTACCATCGAAAGCATCAAGCGTTTCGTGGAAATGGGCATGGGCGTTGCCATCGTTCCGCGCATGTGTGTGCAAATGGAGGTCGAAAGTGGCGAACTGGCCGAGGTGCGCGTGCGCGAGATGCGCCTGCGGCGCGATCTCTTTTTGATCTTCCGGCGCGATCAGCCCCTCTCGCAGAGCGCGCAAGCCTTCATTCGCCTGCTGCGGCCCAAGGAGCCGTTGAGGCTCGCCGATGACCGCCGTCCGGCGAAGGCTTCGTAACGGTATAGCAAGCTTCAGCCTGCGATTTCGTCCAGCGCTTTGCCCAGCCGCTTCAACCCTTCCTCGAGCAGCTCCGTTCTCCCGCCAATCCCGATGCGGAAGTGGTTCGGCATCTCGAAAAACCGCCCGGGCACGACCGAAGTTTCGTATTTCTCGCGCAGCAGCTGGCAAAGCGCATCCACTTTTCCGGAGGCCATTTGGGGAAACGCGGTCGTTCCGGCGTCCGCGCGAATGGCCATCAAATCCTTGCGCGACGCGATGAATTTCTGCAGGATAGGCCGGTTCGTTTGCAGCCGCGTGCGCGCGTACTCTTCGATTTCCTCCAAATGATCGAGCGCGATCACACTCAGCAGCTCCGCCACGTGCGCCGGAATCACTCCGTAGAGGTCGTTGATGCGCCACATGCGCTCGGCCAGCGGCGGCGGCGCCAGCACCCATCCGCATCGCAGCCCCGATAACCCGAAGGCTTTGGTCAGGCTGCTGGTGACAACAAAATTGCCTCCCAAATGAAACGCCGAGCGCGTCTGCGCATCAAAGCAAGCCTCCAGATAAACTTCATCCACCAAGACCTGCGCACTCCGGCTCTGCGCGATCTCTCCGATTGACCGTAGCCGGTCATCCGGCGTGCGCGCGCCGCTCGGATTGTGCAAGTTCGTAATGACCACCAGTCGCGTCCGCGGTGTTATCTGCCGCTCGACTTCGCGCGGGTCCACTTGAAATCCATCTTCGAATCGCCTCGGAAATCGCCGAACGTTTGCGCCCAGATATTCCGCCACGGTGAGCAGCGGCTCGTAAGTGGGCTCCTCGATCAGCACTTCGTCGCCGCGCTCGAGTAGCGCAGCCATGGCCAGGTGATTCGCCATCGAAGTTCCATTCGCGGCCACCACGCATTCCGGCCCCACTCCGCTTCTGCGCGCCAGCCGCTCCTGCAGCGGCGGATAGCCGTAGCTTCCGCCCACCGAAATTTCCAGATCCTCGACCTTCACCGGCAGCTTCGCCAGCGGATACCCGTCGAGCCCGCTCGTTGCCAAGTTGTACTTCGCCGCCGAGCGCAACTTGGCCCACTCCAAATACGCTGACCGAATTTCCCTGCGTGAACTCGTCACCTCGCGCTGCTCCTTTTCTTTTTTTGCCAGCTCCACAAGAAATACACGGGGATCCCCGCAAACAGAATCCCGAATCCAACCGCCGTGTTATGCGGGTATTTGAAAATCGTGTTAATCACCACCAGCCAGCATACCGCCACAAACACAAATGTCGTCACCGGGTGTCCCGGCATGCGCGCCAGGCCGCTGCCCTCGGTTGCCTCTTGCGCCGCCTTACCCGTCCGCCGAAAAACGAAAATGCACGTCGCCGTCAGCCCGAAAAATAAAAAATCCATCGAGACCACATAGCTCAGAATCTGGTCGTAACGTCCCGAGAGCGCGATGATGCTGGCCGCGACTCCTTGCAGCGCAATGGCCACCACCGGAACGCGGTGCCGCGGATCTAGCCATCCCACGGAGCGGAAAAAAAGTCCATCCTCGGCCATCGCGAAATATACGCGCGGTGCGGTCAATATGGACTGGCTCAAAAATCCCAGCGCGGAAATCGTAATGCCCACGGCGATCAGCGCCGCGCCTTTCGAGCCCAGCGCCGCGCGCATCACCGCCGACGCCGGCGTCATGGTTCCTGCGAGCCCCGCTGGCCCGAGGATGTAAACGCAAACAAAATTCACCGACAGATACAGCAGAATCACGCCCACCACGCCAATCACCAGCGCCCGCGGCAAATTCTTGCGCGGCTCGCGAATCTCTTCGGCCACGAAGTTCGCCGTTTGCCATCCGCCATAGGAAAAAAGCACTGGCACAAGCGCCGCGCCCATCGCCGTCAGCAAACCAAATGAAGCCGGCCGGTCCGTGAATCGATAGCGCTCCGTCGCTGCCGTACCACTGGGCGCGTGAAGCAGATGTGAGTGATGCGCCAGAAACGCGGCGCCGCAGAACACCAGCGCGGCAATCGCCACAATCTTCAGCACCATCAGCGCGCTTTGCACCGTGCTGCCCGCGCGGACGCCCAGGCAGTTGATACCCGTCAGTATCCCCAGCGTCAGGGTCGCGATCAGGCCGGAGCTGATGTGCAGCGGCGTCAACTCCAAAAAATATTTCGCGAACGTCACCGCGACCACCGCCATTCCTCCGGTCTGAATCACCAGCAACAGCACCCAGCCGTACAGAAACGCAATCGCGGGATGGTACGCTTCGCGCAAATACGCATACTGCCCGCCCACGCGCGGCATCGTCGCCGCCAGTTCCGCCCAGATGAACGCTCCTCCCAACGCGATCGCTCCGCCAATCACCCACGCGCCCAGAATCAGCGCCGGGGTGTGCACCTGTTGCGCCACCACGTACGGGTTGATGAAAATGCCCGCGCCCACGATTCCGCCCATCACAATCATCGTCGCGTCGAAAAGCCCCAGCCGCGCCGCCAGCCCGGAAGCACTTGTTCGGCCAGTCGCCGGCGGCGTTGGTGTGTTATCGGGATTTTTCATTTAGCGTGAACCGCTTCGTGAGACTCGAATCGTTCGCTCGGCAAAATTCCGCGCTGACTCTATCACCGCTCGCGAAACCGGGTCACGCGATTCCGCCATGCCACTCCGCAATCGCGGTGCCTCGAAATGCCGGACGAGCCATTGGTTACTGAATAGATACGCTCGCTCCGAAACTTTGATTGCATTCGCAGAAGCAAGGCATCATCCCGTAAAGGGGGCATCCATGGCTTGGGACAAAGTATTGAACCGGGCAGCGTCTGCCCCGGCGAAAGACATCGCTGCGGAAGAACCGGATTCAGTTACCTCGCTCGCGCATCTGAACCCGCCGGAAGCGAAGCGCGAAACCCGTCGCAGCAAGCGTGTTTACATTTCCATGCCTCTGCTTGTCAAATACCAGCGCGGCGGCCATCCCTACGAAGAGGAAACCATCACCGACGCCGTGAATGCGCATGGTTGCTTGCTGCGTCTGAAGGTGGCATTGGAACGCGGCCAGAAAATTACCATCGTCAATCTAAAGAGCGAGCAGGAAATGGAGTGCCGTGTTGCCTATGTTGGCCAGTCCGAGGCGGGAAAAACGCAGGTAGGAGTCGAATTCATGCGCCTGTCCGACTATTTCTGGCACATCGCTTTTCCGCCGGACGATTGGAATGCTGCCGATCGCAAGAGGCCGGCCCTTGGGCGCCCCGTCGCCGAAACGCCTTCGAAGCGTGCCTAGTCTAGCGGTGCGGCACTTCGCTCCTCGCGCCGCCGCGCATTCTGCGGCTCTCGGCGCAGGCGTGTAACCTGCCTGTACCGCTTCCTGCTTGATCAGACGAATGTGGACTGGTTTTGCGCTTAAGCCACGCGGACGTACTGAGAGAGATCGTCCAACACGATGCTCCCCGGCTGCATCGCCGTAACTGTCCCCAGCTTGTTTGGCCTGCTCATCATGTCGACTGCATCTGAGCCGCAGCTCCCACAGCGCCCGTGGCGGTCGAGGTCTGTCGGCACCCGGCAGTCCGCGCACCACCAATTCCGGCTTACCCAAGTCTGTTCGATGACAACGTTTGTGTATGACATGGCTCCCATTCTGGGTCAGCTCCGCCAGAAGGTGAATAGGAGCCAAGTCACTTTTTTTAACGCGAAAATGGGGTACAGAAGTACTACAACCATAGCCCGCCGCCCCCAAGCTAAAACTCGCCCAGTTCACTCGTATCGTACTCTTTCAATTGAAGTTACATTCGATCAGATCGATGGCGGCGTGGTTCTACTTCTCCTCTTGAGCCACCTCTCTCACCGAGGCGAGGTACTAAGCAAGCTCTCGGCGCAAAGCGCCCCCTCTGGCGTTTCTTCGTGTTTGAAGTACACAAATACATCGCCGCGCCCCGCCGCTTCGGCCACCCTTGACCTGATTTGGGCCATCTCTTTTGGCGGGTATTTCTCCCTGCGCAATCGCAGGTAAGCGAATCCCGCGGTCTGCACCGTCGGCGTTTCCAGTTTTTCGCTCTCCGCCTGGCAGAGAGCCGCCTTCTTTGCGCGCAGCGCCGCGTACACCTCCTCGCAAAACCACGAAGCGTCCCGGAATTCGAACGCGCTGCGCAGCCCCGGCGGCAGCTCTTCGAGGAAGTCCTTCAGCATCCCCACATCGCATTTCAAGTTCGGTGGCAGCTGGAACAGCACCGGCCCTAGCTTCTTGGCGTCTTCCAGCGGCCGCAGCGATGAGAAAAATCGCGTCAGCCAATCCGCCGTGCCGCGCAGCCGCTTGATGTGTGTAATCATCTGGTGCGCCTTCAGCGCGAACTTGAAATCCGTCGGCGTGGCCGCGATCCAGCCCTCCAGCAGCTTTTCCGTGGGAAAGCGCCGGAACGTGTAGTTCACTTCCACCGAATTCAGCCGCGTCCCGTAGTAGCTGAGGAATTTCGCCGACGCCAGTTTCGCTGGATAAAAGTCCGGCTTCCAACTCGCATACGACCACCCGGAAGTGCCCGCGTAAACCTTCGCCATGCCCGCCAGTGTAACCGCAAAAGGCCGCCGGTGCGAAGCGCGGCATCCGGCCGGAACTCAGGTATAATCAGGAGTCGAAGGAAGGTTCATCATGCCCATCTACGAATACGTTTGCGACGAATGCAAATCGCGCTACGAGCGCATCGTCACCGCGAAAAACGGTAAGCCCGAATGCCCGAAGTGCGGCAGCCATCGCTCCACGATCCAGTTTTCGACCTTCGCCGCGCGCACCGGTAACGGCGGATCAGACTCCGCGTCGTCGAGCAGCTCCGCCGAGGCATCCTCCAGCTGCGGCTGCACTCCGCACTCCTGCGGCTGCCACTAACCGTCAGCGCCTCTTTGCTTATCTGTTGCTCCTTAGGAAAACGCACCACGCACGTGCCTTGATTGTATTCTCTATATATGTAGACTTATCGCATGCTCCGTCCCGTACGCATGTCGCGCCAGACTCTTCGCCTGCTGGCCGCCTTCCTCGCGCAGCCGCGCGACTGGCGCTACGGCTATGACCTCAGCCGCGCCACCGCCCTCAAGTCCGGCACGCTCTATCCCATTCTCATGCGCCTGAATAAGCGCGGTTGGCTGGAGACTCGTTGGGTCGCGCCCGAACTCTCCGGCAGGCCGCCGCGCCACATGTACCGCCTCACGCCCGACGGCCTGCGGTTCGCGCGCACCAGCCTCGCGCCCAATGCCGCGCGCGTCCTAAGCCGCAGCGCCTACGGAGCAGCGAGGGGCTGATGCGCAATTCTTTGGCAAAAAACGCGGCGCGCCGCCTGATGGCTTTCGCGCTTCTCATCTCGCCTGCGGAATCGCGCGAATGGGCCGCCGCCATGTCCGCAGAGCTGGAGCATGTCGAGGGCTCCTTCAACGCACTCTCGTGGGCCGCGGGCTGCCTCGGAACAGCCCTTAAGCAGCTTTGCCTTTCGCTTTTTTCGCCGCGCAAACACGTTTCCGATTCTTCTGACCGGCAGTTTTTTGCCGGTGCAGCCGAGGTCACCATGACAAAAACCGCCAGAACGCTTTTAATCGCATTCGCCGTTGCTTCTCTGCTCTTTCTCTTTGCGCCTACGTTCCGGCAAGCCCTGAGAGTCACCGCTGGAAGTTGGCGTCTCTCCGATTCCGCTTGGCTCGCCTCGATGCGCAGCCTGGGTGCGAAAGCGGAAGCGGGCCACGACGCCCAAACGCTCGCATATGTGGCGATGCAGCTGAATGGGAACTGGGACAACGATGCTGGAAAAGTTGCTGAGGAGCGCACGCAGCGCGACACATTCGCGGATGAAGCGGTGACATGGGATCCGCAATTGATCTGGATTTATTACTCGCTGCTTGCTCGTGACTACCGGCGCGGCCAGGGAGATCCGAACGACGCGCGCTGGCTTGCGCGGCTACAGGAGTGGGATCCCAACGACGGGGTGGTGTACTCCCTGGAAGCGTCATACCACCGCCCTGAACACGCGCTTGGATGGAATTCTGAGACGGACCGCGCGCTGCTTGCCAATAGTCCTGAGTGGCTTGAGAGCATGGGGAAGGCGTTCTCCGCGACAAGTTACGATTCGTATCTTTCGCGAAGGGCGGACCTGGATCGCGAAGTGACCCATCGTCACGGTCTGGACGACCCCGGCCGGCTGCTTTCTGGATTCATGGAGTATCCGATGCCGGATCTCGTCAACTTTCATCTTTACGCGAAATACTTCCTCTTGAGAGAAGCAGCTGATTTCGAGGCCAAGGGCGATTTGAATCACGCCCAGGAAGACTATGAGAAAGTGGCGCGCCTCGGAGGGTTGATGCAGCTCGACGGAAGCATGGACGACATCGAAACCATGGTTGGTATTGCCCTGCAAATGGACGCGGATCCGCCGTTCGAGGCCATGCTGGAGAAGAGCGGAAATACGCCAGCGGCCAAACTTCTCGCGTTTCAGACAGATCTGCAGCGCGCACTCGTGACCCGACTCCGCATTCGGAACAATTATGCGGAATTTGAAACTCTCCGTGAGACCACCGGAGCATATTTATTGCAACAATCTTTGCTTGGCATGGCAATTTCAGTTGTCCTCATTTTGTGCTGCGGACTTTATTTGGCTGCGCGCCGCCTGACTCGTCTCCACCGTGCGCAAGGCGCGGCGGCGTTTGCGCGGATGGGCGTAGCGGGAGCGATTCTTCTCTTCGCGTCTACCGTCGCGATGTATTTTGGCTATTCAACCTACGCGACTGCTTTTCGAGACTATCTAAGCGCGCCCCATGCGAGAGATGCGCATTCACTCTTGTATCGATTCGCCGCACTGCAGGAATTGCCTCCGAGCCTGTTCGATTCGTTTCAACGAATCTATCTCTGGTATACGATTATCGCGCTGGGAGGCGCGATCATTGCCTGGATCCTTTTTCGCTATATTGCGCGGACGTTTCACCCGCACGCGCCGGTTCAGCCGACGGCTTGAATCTTCGGCGATCGGTTGCTTCTTGCGCGCTCGCATCCTGCTTGTCGCCAGACCGGCGCTTGTCTTTGTATTGTTCGGGGTATTGATTGTCGCCGCAGCTTCGGTTTCCTTGCCGGTTCGCGCGGCGCGAGCCGCCAACGCGTCTGCTTATCGCTACTTCCGCATCGGAAATGCCACTAATATCCATGTCTCCCCGCACGCGGGCTACGCGCTCATCGGCGGCGGTGAAGACTTGGACCATGCCTTCGTCTGGCTCTGCCAGCGCTCCGGCGGAGGCGATTTCTTGGTCATCCGCGCCAGCGGTACCGACGCCTACAATCCTTACATCCAATCGCTCTGCCACGAAAATTCCGTCGCCACGCTCATCATTCCCAATCATGACGCCGCGAATGATTCTTTCGTCGTCGAAACCATCCGCGCCGCCTCCGCGATCTTCATCGCCGGCGGAGACCAAGCGAACTACATCAATTTCTGGCGCGGCACTCCCGTCCAGCGCGCCCTGAACGACGCCATCCGCCACGGCATTCCCGTCGGAGGCACCAGCGCCGGCTTGGCCGTGCTGGGCGAATTCGCGTACACCGCGCAGAATGACCGTCCCGACGGCCCCAATCTCAATTCTGCCCCTGCCCTCGCCAATCCGTTTGACCGGCAAGTCGTCATCGTTCGGGATTTCCTGCGCATCCCTGCCCTTCATGGCGTCATCACCGACAGTCACTTCCACGCGCGCGACCGCCTCGGCCGGTTGGTCGTCTTCATGGCGCGCATTCTACAATCTGGCGACCCCAGGAAAATCCATGCCATCGGCATCGACCAGCACACCGCGTTTCTTCTCGATCCCGATGGAAACGGGATGGTCGCCGGCACCGGCGCGGTCTATTTCTTTGAAGCGGCTCGCAAGCCCGGCACTTGCCGCCCCGGCGTTCCGCGCACGTTCACCGGTGTCTCCGTCCGCAAGCTCCTCGCCGGCGACAAATTCAATCTCGCCCGCTGGGCCGGCTCCGGCACTGCCTACACGATATCCGCCATCTCCGGTGTGCTTCACTCGACCCAAGCCGGCGACGCGATCTATTAAGCTCTCGCGAGAATGCGAGCTCATTCACGCCAAATAAAAAGCCGCCACTCAACGGGCCTGGTCACGGCGCGAGGAGCAGCGGCTTTCTTTGCGTTTCGTCTTGCTGTTAGAAATTGATTCCGAAGCCCAGCGATATCTGCGGGAAAAACTTGAACGGCGCCAAATCGTGATTGATCTTTGCTTCCTGCGCCTGAACGCTCGACTGTATGCCCGGATCGGTCGCCGCATTCGCGCATGTCTCCGTCGACGTGTTGCACGCGGTGCCCTGCAAGTTCAGCGTCGTCGTCGGTGAGCCTTGATATTCGCCGCCCACCTCAAAGTTGAAGCCGAAATGCCTTCCGTTCCGTGGCAGCATGTTTCCAAATCCCACCAGAATCTGCGGCGCCGCTTTCGGAAACGTCAATTGTCCCGTGCCGGTGACCGGATTCGCGCCGGTCGGGTCGCTTTCATATTGCGTCCCGCCCAGCGTAAACGTCTGCCCTGAGGGCACGGACGCATTTCCCGTCACTTTGTTTCCGTTGTAGAACAGCAAGCCCGGGCTGATGTGGAATCCGCCCAACGGATACCAGTCGAGATGCGCTTCACCAGAGCGGAAACTCAGTTGCCCGTCATAGTGGATGCCGTCGTTGTTGAAGCCGCGGCTGTAATTCAGAAAATTGAACCCGCCGCGCAGATTGATTCTCTTCGAAACCGGCGTTGCTGCCTCGATGCCGATTCCCAGCAGCGAAACCTTGACGCCAATGCCGATCTTCGCGGCGCCATCCCCATTCGGTGGAGGGGGCGGTGGCGTGGGCGGCATGCCCAGCGTCACGGAGCTTGATTCCTTCAGCGCCGGTGCTTCGGCCACAATCGCCGCCACCGTCGCATCGTCTGACGCCGTCGATGTGCTGGAAGAAGCCGCCGGCGTGGCGCTCGCCGCCGTGGTAGTCGTCGTGGGGCTCACCGCGTTTCCGTTGTCCTGGGCCGCACGGACCGAAGAGCAAAAGCCTGCAATCATGAAAAGTGCAACGAACATAGTAACTGCGACAAACTTATAGGCTGGGCGCATTTTCTCAATTCTCCGTGTCGCGCAACTCGAATGAGCTGCGGTTTATGTCCGCGAAGGGTGGCGGACTGTTCTAATTATCTCGTTCCACGGAGTTTTTGCAGCTTCTTTTCGCCCCCGCTGTATCCATTCTTATAACGAATCTTTGTGCTACGCCTGGGAGCTGCCTCGCCGCTCAAGGCACGCCGTCGCGCCAGCGGCGCACCAGATCGCGAGCCGCGGCCGGCCATTCGGGGAACTGAAACTTGTAACCGCCCGCCAGCAGGAGTCCCGGAACCACCCGCCGGCTCTTCAAAACCAGCTCCGTCTCCGTACCCATGAAAACCGCGCCGAATTCGAGCATCCATTTCGACGCCGGCAGCCCGATCCGCGCGCCCCACGCCTCGCGCAGCCCGCGCATGAAATCGCAATTCGCCAGCGGATTCGGCGAAGCCACATTGACCACGCTGCTCACTTCTTCGTGCGCAATCAGGAAATCGACGGCCCCCGCAAAATCCGCGCCGTGAATCCACGAAACGAACTGCTTTCCCGACCCCGACGCGCCGCCAAGTCCGAACCGCACCAGCCGCAGCAGCACGTCGAAAATTCCTCCGCGGTCCGGGCTCAAAATCACCGAACTCCGCAGCGCGACCTTGCGCGTGCGCGGCGTGTTCGCCGCGAAAAAGGCCTCCTCCCACGCGCTAGCCACCTGAATGCTGAACGCCCAGGAGCGCGGCGCATCCGGCTCGTTCCCGCCAATTTCGCCCGTGGCCTCGTCCATCGGCCGGTCAAACGCGTGCCGGTAAATCGTCGCCGTACTCGAATTCAGCCAAACCCGCGGTGGCGCGGAAAGCCCCCCGATCGCCTCGCCGAGCGCGCGCGTCGAAAGCACCCGCGAATCCATAATCTCGCGACGATGCGCGGCCGTGTACCGGCAGTTGACATTGCGCCCGGCAAGATTGACTACCACGTCCGCATTTTCCAGCTCGCGCGCCCAGTCGCCCAGCTTTACGCCGCCCCACTGCACTACGCGCCACGGCGCCGCATACGCCTTGCGCGCCAACACGACCACGGAATGCCCCTTCGCGTGGAAATGCCGCGCCAGAATGTTGCCGACCTGCCCGTTTCCTCCAGGAAGCACAATTCGCAGCTTCCGCGTCTCGCTCATGCCGGAATTCTATACTGAAACGCGCGGGGCAACGTGAGCGCGCCGGAGCGAGGACGCCCTTCGCGAAAAAAAACGGCCTCGGTGTTTGGCCGAGGCCGTCTGCAAAGATTAAGTTGGATTGAAATGGGGCTAGTCGCCTGCGACCTGCTCCGCTTCGGTTTCAACCGTCTTGGCCGTCCCGTTGCCATTGCCATTCGCGTGGCCGTTCGGTCCGTTGCCGTTGGCGTGACCATTCCCGTTCCCATTGGCGCCCTCGATCTGTACCGGCTTCGCAATGGTTCCCGGAACGGCCGTCTTCATCGCTGTCAGCGAGCCAATCTGCACCACTTCTTCCTTGGGCCGCTTGAGGACCAATTCCTCGTAGATCGCGCGGACCTTGGCTGCCTCTTCCATCGCCTGGCGACGCCGTGCGCGGTCTTCTTCTGCAGCCGTCAGAGGAATGTCATGCTCTAGATGCCGCACCCGCGCTGCATCCGACGAGTTAACATTGAGCGAATGCTCGTAGTGTTCCAGGCTGACCTTCTTGCCCTTGGCATAGATTTCGTGCCTGCCGTGCTCCTTGTACCACTGCGCGACAGTCGCGTTCTTGTGCATGTTCTCGATAATCTTCCGCCAGCCGATGCCCGTGTTGTACGCGCAGAACGAAATCTCACCCTGCTGCGTCGCGTACGGGATGATGCACATCTCCGTGCGCCGGAAGTCATAGTTGAACAGGTCCTGGAACCACATGCCTGCGATAAACAGCATGTTCCACGGATCTTCCTTGCGGCGCTTCATGGCGTCTTCGTAAGTCCGGTTCGGGTTGGTGCGTCCGTATTTCTTGTCGGAATCCTTCGAGACCGCCCATGTTTTGTCGAACTTCTTCAGGATGTCCTTGATGCGTAGGTTCGGTGGCGCTTGGAACGGGCTGTAGTTCCTCAGCATCGCCAGCGCCAGCATGAAGGCGGAGAACTTCTTCCCGCGCGCCGCGTCGGTGATGCCGTTGATGTCTTTCACCAGTTGCGTGGCATTCAAGAAGCGGGAAATCGGCGCCCACTCCTTGGTTTCCTTGTGAACCATCATCGCCGTGCCCACGCCGCAGTTGGGATGGCAGCCGCAGGAAAGCGAGCCCCACAAAGCGTCCGGCCCGTGGACGTGGTCCGCGAAGTTCGAAAACGGAGCTATGAACGACAACGGGAACCAGTCCCGCGTCGGCTCGATCTTTCCAACCTGCTCGCTGACGTCCTTGGCCAGATGCGAAAGCGTGTAGCGCTGCCGCATGCGGCGCTCCGGCGTAATGTCTTCGTCGCGGCCGGTGAACGAAACCGGCTGGAACGAAACGAAAGCGATCTTCTTTGGGTTCTCCATCGCGAACTTCACGATCGGCCCTACCTGGTCGTTGTTCACATTGTTGACGATGGTCGTCACCAGCACGATTTCGATGCCCGCCTCGTGCATGTTTTCGATGGCCCGCAGCTTCACATCGAACAGGTTGCCCACCTGCCGGTGGCTGTTCGCGTCGTTGCCGATCCCGTCGAACTGCAGATACGCGTAGCGCAGGCCCGCCTCGAACGCCTTCTTGCAGAACTCCTTGCTCTTGGCAAATTCGATGCCGTTGGTCGCGGCCTGCACGCTGTTGTACCCCACCTTACGTGCGTAACGCACCGCATCGACGAAGTACGGGCTCATGGTCGGCTCGCCGCCGGAGAACTGCACAGACATCTGCCGGCGCGGCTTGATTTTGAGCGCGTTGTCTAAGATTTCTTGCACTTCCTCCCAGCTCAATTCGTGCACATAGCCAACCTGGTTGGCGTCCATGAAGCACGGGTCGCACATCATATTGCAGCGGTTGGTCAGGTCCACGGTCAGCACCGCTCCGCGGCCATAGCGCACCGTGCTCGAGCCGTGCTTGTGAAGGTCTTCGTCGTTGTGCGCGGGAATGTCGCGCCCGGGGAAATTCTTCTCGATCCATTCCAGGAACTTGGCGTCGACAGCCATCAAGTCTTCGCACTTGCCGTGGATAGGGCACTCTTTCACCATCCAGACCTGCCCGTCGCGCTCGACAATTTGCGCCTTGATCTCGCCCACCTTCTCGTGAACCAGGTCGGTCCAGTCTTTTTTGCCATTGATAATGGCGTCCCGCGCATCCTTCACGCATCCGGGACATAGCGAGTCCGTCGTGCGCGGCCAGCCCAGCGTGGGCTTGCTCTTCTCCCAGGACTTCAGCATCGGCTTGTCAGACCATTTCGGAGTAAAGGAAGGATTCGGATTGTATTTATTGAAAAACTGAATGGTATCGAAGGTGATGCCGGCACTCTTACACATCACCCAGTCAAATGATTTCCACATGCGGTTACGAACTGTCAATGATGCCATTGTTCGCAGACCTCTCTTTCCTCAGTCACACAGAGAACTGCAGCGTTTTAATAAAATCTAATTTAGCTAAAGATATTGAAGCTGCCCATACGGACCGTCCCGTGCAGACAACTTCCCCCTAAATCTTTACCCGTCCATAGTTTGCAGGCTCAGGCCCGTCTCGTCCAGCCCAAACATCCAAACGGTTGCCATAGGGGTTAAACGGCATGTTTGGGCAGCCAACGGGGATGCTCCGGGCGGCCCATTGTTGCACCAAAGAGCCCCAAAATTCACTATTCACACTCGCGTAACCTGCGGGACACAAGCCGGTAATCCTCGCAAATAACAATCGCTCGCCTCGGAAGTTACGGCAAAGTGTTCCGATGTGGCCGCTCGTGGATCGTCTGCCATATCTGTGCGTCGGCTCCGCCGCTGAACTGGGTGGAAATATCCACAGGACGGCTTGACCGCTCCGTGTGAGTGGTAGTAAAAAGCGTCGCCATCTTAAGACGGGTGTGTTGGAGAAAAAAATGATGAAAAAGCAAGCTCGCCAATCGATTTTCGTGTGGCTATTGTGCACCGTCGCGCTGTGTGCCCTATCGCCCATCTCTGCCTGGGCGCAGCAGACTCTCGGCGCGATCAACGGCACGGTCACCGATGCCTCGGGCGCCGTGATTGCCAAGGCCCAGGTGGAAGCAAAGAACCTCGGCACAGGTTTGACCGTGAAAGTGACCACGCAGGGGGACGGCTCCTTCAGCATCGTCGATTTGCCCATCGGCACTTATAGCGTCACCATCTCCAAGGAAGGTTTCAAGACCGAAACCCACTCGCAAATTATCGTGCAGGGCAATCGTGCCACCACCGTCAACACCGCGCTCCAGCCCGGCGAGGTCACTTCCACAGTCACCGTCACCGGCACGCCGCTGATGAACCAGACCGACACCACCAACGGCTACGTGGTGGACACTACGACCATCCAGAACACGCCTCTCGGCACCGGCAGCTTCACCCAATTGGCCATTTTGAGTCCCGGCGTTCACGCCGATTTCCTCGGTGGCGCTGGCTCTAACGCCGGCCTAGGTAATCAGGCGATTTACGCCAACGGAAACCGCGACACCAGCAACAGCTTCTCTTTGAACGGCACCGGCACGAACAATCTGTTCAACGGAAACTCCACCAGCCAGGTGGGAGAGAACCGCTTCGTCCTCAACACCGGCGAGAACTTCGGCGCCGGCGGCGAAATCCAGACCAGCACTTCTGTGTATGGGGCAATCGGCCAGGCCCTTCCCACGCCCCCTCTCGACGCCATTCAGGAAATCACCGTCAACGCGTCTATGTACGACGCCACACAGGGTAACAACAGCGGCGCGCAGATCAGCGTGGACACCAAATCCGGCACCAACAATTTCCACGGATCAGCTTGGGAGGAGTTCCAGAACAGCGCCATGAACGCCACGCCGTTCTTCTACAACGCCGCAGGCACGAACACCTCGGGACAACCGATCCTTCCAGCCCCGTTCCTCAACAGGAATCAGTATGGCGCTACCATTGGCGGACCGATTATTCACAACAAACTGTTTTTCTTCGGCTCCTACCAGGGTGTCAACATCGCCGATGCCGCGTCTTCTACCAAGGACGCCACGGTGCCCCAGTCTCTGACCAGCGATCGCAGCACCCAGGGCATCATTAACATGATCCAGGCTGCTTACGGCACGACAATTACCGCCGGCCAGATCAGTCAGCCGGCATTGGACCTGTTGCAAGCCACACTTCCCAACGGGCAGTACTTGATTCCGAGCGCTGTATTGTCCGGAACAACCGCCGTGGACCTCGGTTACGATGCGGTGGTCCAAGGACCCAACACGCAATCAAGGGTTTATCAAGCCATTGGCGACGTCGATTACGCTATAAGCGACAACGATCGTTTGTCCGGCAAATACTATTTTCAGGACGATCCCACGAACAACCCGTTCGGTGCTGTCGGCTCTCTGCTCGGCTTCCCTCAGCAGCTTCAGGCAGGCAGCCAAGTGTTTTCCCTGGCCAACACGACCATACTTTCTCCCAATCTCACTTGGGAACAGCATGTCGGCTTTACGCGGCTTCGCGCTTATGCGAACACCCAGGCGGGCTTTACCCCCACTGAGGAGGGCATCAGCCTACTGGGTTCGGCCACGTTTCCCCAATTTGAGATCACTCACGCAGACCCGGGCATCTATGATGAGTTGGAGTTTGGACCCAGCACCAGCTTTGGCAACGCCGGCATGTTCCAAAATCAGTGGGAACTCGGCTCCACTCTGAACTGGGTCAAGGGGAGGCATACGCTTGCCTTCGGCGGGCTCTGGGACCACACTCAGCTCAATGTCATTAACAACAACACCAATACGGACACTCTCGATTTCACGTCCTTCCTCACCTTTGTCGAGGGCGACGTTCATGGTGGAGATGCGTTCGAAGGCTCCGCGGACCGCTACTATCGCTCCGATACGATTGGCCTCTTTGCCAACGATAACTTCAAACTTCGCAGCAACCTCACAGTGACCTACGGCGTCCGTTGGGATTTCGACGGGCCGCTTTCGGAGAAGTACGGCAAACTCACTGGCTTTAACCCTAGCCTCTATTCCTACGACGCCGCCACGGATACCATCACCGATTCCGGTTTGGAAATTGCCGGAAATAATCCCACTGCCGCCACAGCCGGGGTCAGCAATTCCTTGATGAACAATCGCCAGTGGGGCTTCGCTCCGCGCATCGGTATTGCCTGGTCGCCTCTCGCCAAACTCACAGTCCGCGCGGGTTACGGCATCTACTACGACCGCGGCGAGCTTTTTAGTTACTTTTCGCCTAGCGCCGGCGCAGGCTTTAACGGCCCCTTCGGCGTGACCCTGGCGCCACCGTTCGTCGAACCCATCGCCGCGACCGAAGGATATACTTTTTCGCAACCCTTCGGCAGCACAGTGCCGCCGCCTCCACCGGCCACGGCCGCCGGTTTCCTCGCCTCACTTCCCAACCTCGCACAAACGGAATGCGGGTATCCAGGGTGCTGGCCGGCCGGGAATCTTTTTGGGCCTTTCTTGTTTGGCGGTTATGACATCAACAACAAATTGCCTTACACCCAAAATTGGACCTTGGACGTTCAATATCAGGCCACCAACAATTGGATGTTCGAATTGGGATATGTAGGCAATCACGGCACGCATGAAGTGCTGCCCATTCCGTTCAACCAGCCGGAAATCGCCACGGCTACAAATCCGGTAAACGGACAGACCACTTCATACGGCGGCACCAGCCCGTTATCCTACAGCGCGGACTGCTACTCGGGCTGCCTCGATGACGAACCCATCTACACCGACGAATATTCCGGCAACGCCCCCGTCCGCGTTCCTTACATCGGCTATGACATGAACTCGGTGCTCTACGAAGCCGAAGGCATTTCCAACTTCGATGCTTTGCAGGCTCAGGTGCACAAGCGCACCTCATACGGCCTTCAATTGACCGGTTCTTATACCTGGTCGCACTCCCTCGACGAGCAGAGCGGCGACGGCCTATTCTTCACCGGGAATAATCCGCTGACTCCCAGGGCCAACTATGCGTCGTCGGACTTTGATCAGACGCACGTTTTTCTGATCAATTACAGCTACACCGTTCCCACCATGACCAACAGCGAAGCTCTGAGTCTCGTGGTGAGTGGATGGACCATCGGCGGACAAACGGTCGCCCAAAGCGGCCAGCCCTATAGCGTTTATGATTATTCAGGCTCGGTGGGCAGCCTGTATTTCGGCACCGATGACGAGATCGGGAATCCCATCGTGCCCCTCGCCCCGGGTATCACCGCGAATCAGGCGAAACTCCAGGGCACCGTCGGCGTCAACGCGGGCCAGCCGGTGCTCAATTCCAGCGATTTCTTGCCCCAGTTTGTCACGCCCGGTACGTATGGCGTGCCCGCGCCTGATGCGAGCGGGAGTGACATTTACGAATCGCTCTACGGGACTTCCGGCCGCAACCTCTTCCGCGGCCCCTTCCAGGTGCGCTTCGATATGAGTCTGGCCCGGGAGTTTCCTATCAAGGAACGATTCAATCTGCGTTTTGAGGCCGATGCCTTCAACATATTCAATCATCCCGATTTCGACGCCCCAAATAACGACGTGGACTTCTTTCCCAATTACGAAGGTCCGCCCGTGATCCCGCCAGAAGGCAGCCTCGGTTACATTCAACACACCATCGGCAGCCCGCGCTTCCTGCAGTTGGGCTTGCACTTCTCCTTCTGAGGCTCTGAACGCAGCAGTTGCAGCGCAAGAATGAAAAAAGGCCCTGACGACTCGAACCGCCAGGGCCTTTTCGTTTCGGAGTTCGCTACTCGGCGTTGAGCGCCGGCCGCAGCAACGCAATCGCGAAATGCGCCACGTGCGCAGCGTCTTCGTCCAGTTGCAGCCACCGCACCACGCAGTGCTTGCGCAGGTAGTCGCTCACCTGCGTATCATTAATCTCCAGATGCTCGGCCAGTTGGCTGCGCAGTGAGGTCTTGCCTTCCGTCCGCGCGCCGCGTCCCGCTCGTCCCGCGCGCGCCAGTTGGCTGGGGCCGATGCGCAGCGTTTTGCACGCCTCGATGTAGTAATTCGTCATCAGGTCGGAATCCGACAGCAGGAACACGCCCGGTCCGGCCGGCGCATCTTCGACCTCATCCATGCGGTGCAATGGCGCGGAAATCAGCCGCCGCAGCAGCGATTCCAGTTGCGCAAATCGCGAAGCAAGCGCCGGGTCCCCCGCGCGTATATATGTCGCGCGTTCCACGAACGCTCCGGTGGGTTCAGGAACAAACCGCGCCGCCGCGGCCGCGATTCCCTCACTGGCAGGAATGCTTTCCGCCGAATTTGTTTCTTCCTCGCTAGCCATAGCCGAGGCTCTCGTGTGCGGCTGCTCATGATGCGTCGCTGTGTGCGCGTGCGGTGTGCCAGCTTTCGCCGATGCATCGCGCGCTCCGCCGCGCCGGTGCCGCCGTCCTCCACGCCTTCCGCGTCTGCGGCCCGTGCGCACGGTGGAGGAGGCAGCTTTCGGCGCGCCCGCGCCTTGCGCTTCGGAAACGATTTCGCCCGGCGCGGGCTCGTCCGTGTCCGCGCCTTCCACATGCGATTGCGTTTCGGCCGCCACGCCGGCGCCACTCTCACTGCCTTTGCCGTCGTCTGCACCGGATTGCGAATCTCGCGCCGTCGAAACCGTTTCTTCCGGCACGGACGCGCCCAGCCGCGTCAGCGCCTCCGCGGCTTTCTGCCGCCAATCCGCGCGCCGAAAACGTTGCGCGGCAATCGTGTACCAGCGAATCGCGTCGTCACTTCGTCCGGCCTTTTCTTCCACCGTGCCGGCCTCGAACGCCACCATCGCGTCGCGCGTCTTCTGAAATAATTCGTTCAGCTTGCCCGTTGGGTCAGCGCTCGTGCGCGCCCTGCGAATGCGCCCTTGGATTTGCCGCCAGTTTGCCATGGCTCGCGATTGTATCAATGGTCAAGCCCACACACCAGCGCAAGCGTTCCATTTGCCGTTCCATGGAGATAGCGCAGCCAAGCCGTCGGCACTTGGTGCATCATAGCGGCATGCTCGACGCCTCGATCACCGCTCGGCTCGCGGAACAGGCCCGCTCCATCGGTTTCGATCTCTGCGGCGTGGCGCGGGCGGAAAACAACGACCAGCCGGAGCATTTGCCCGAGTGGCTCGCCCGCGGATACGCCGGCGAAATGCGCTACCTGCACGACGCGCGCCGCCACAGCATCCCCGGCGTCCTGCCCGGCGCGCGTTCCGTCATCGTGTGCGCGCTCAACTACAACACGCCCCTGCCGTATTCCACCGCCGCGCTCGCGAATCAGTCACGCGACGCCGGCATAAAATCCGCGGACAGCCCTCCGCGCGCGTGGATCTCTCGCTACGCCTGGGGCCACGATTACCACGACGTGCTGAAGCCCAAGCTCGATGGGCTGGTATCCTGGCTTCGCGCCGAGCTCCATCAGGATTTTCAGTCGCGCGTCTACGTCGACACCGGCCCGGTGCTCGAACGCCTCGCCGCCAAACACGCCGGTCTTGGCTGGCTCGCAAAAAACACCTGCTTGATCAACCAGCAGCTCGGCTCGTGGCTTTTTCTCGGCGTGATTCTCACCGATTTGGACCTCGCTCCCACGCTCGCGGCTGACCACGCGCCGCCCCGGGATTTGTGCGGCACCTGCACGCGCTGCATCGACGCTTGTCCCACCGGCGCATTCGTCGCGCCTTATGTCCTCACGCGCGCCGCTGCATCTCCTATCTCACCATCGAGCTTCGCGGCGCCATTCCGGAGGAATTCCGCCCCGCCATGGGCCCCATGGTTTTCGGCTGCGACATTTGCCAGGACGTTTGCCCCTGGAATCGCAAGTCTCCAGCGACGCCACTCGCCGAATTTCTTCCGCGCAAAATCCCGACCAGCGTCGCCAATCACGCAAACGCAGAATCTTCCGCCTCGGAGGACGCTTCGCTTTTCATGCCCGCACTCGATTGGCTCGTCTCCCTCACCGAAGACGATTTTCGCCGCATCTTTCGTGCCAGCCCCGTCAAACGCGCCAAGTGGCGCGGCCTGCTCCGCAGCGCCTGCGTGGCCTTGGGAAGCTCCGCCATCGCGCCTGAAAATCCGGCGTATCCTCGCATCGTGCAGCGTCTCGAGGAACTCGCTTCAGCAGAAGACGCGATTCTCGCCGAACACGCCGCCTGGGCGCTCGCCCGCCTGCACTCTGCGTCTTCCGCACAGATTCCGCGCGATCGCGACTCTCACGGCGCGGCAAAACATTCATGACTCACACGGAGGAAAAATGATCAGCGCTGGCAGCTTCATCTCTCATTTCATCGCGGGGCAGCCTCATTTCAGCTTCCCCGAAAATGCCGTCGCCAACGAGGAAATCGTCTTGCGTTGGATTCACATCGTCGCGGGCATCATCTGGATTGGCCTGCTCTACTTTGTCGTTCTCGTCGGCACGCCCGTGTTGAAAGGGCTCGAAGACGTCACGCGCCGCAAAGTCTACCCGGCGTTGATCTCACGGTCGATGCTGTGGATCCGCTGGAGCGCGCTCATCACCGTCGTCGTCGGCTTGCGCTATTACATGATTCTCCTGCAGGCCGACGCGCAAAACTCCGGCGACCCGGCCCTGCAGTGGCGCTGGCTCGGCGAATGGTTCCTCGTCTGGCTCGTCGCCTACGCAATCATCTACGCGCTGCAAATGCCCTTCGGCGGCCCGCTCGCGAATGGCTGGCTGCGCGCCATTCTGATCGCCGTTGTCGTCATCGCCGCCTCGTGGGTGATTCTCGCGTGGAACGCTGGTGCCGACGTCTCCAACGCTCATCTGTGCATCAGCGTCGGCGGAGGCTTGGGCTTGCTCATGCTGATGAACCTCTGGGGCATCATCTGGCGAGTGCAGAAGCGCATGATTGAGTGGACTCGTGCCAGCGTCGAAAACGGAACGCCCATTCCGGGAAAGGCCGCGAAAATGGTTCAGTTTTCCACCTTCGCGACGCGCACCGCCTTTTGGCTCTCTTTTCCGATGCTCTTCTTTATGGCCGCCTCCGAACATTATCCGTTTCTCAGTAGCATCGGCCACTGAACGAGCGTCGCGGTCGGCCCAATGTTCGAAAGGTTGAATCGAAGGAGTAGAAAGTCCTGCGGATGGCTTAGTGTGAGAGCACGCGTGTCTGCGTGTCGGAGACCAGTTCATAGCGCACGCCGCGCCAGCGTATGCGCCGTTCGAACGCCGAAATCACGAAATTCCACAGGAACAACGCGGGCACCACCGGCGCAAGCGCAATCCACGCCCAGCTGTTGTCTTCGCACTTCGCTCGCCATTCGCGCAGAATGTCCTGCACCGCGATGGCCCGCATCGCGCCCTTCGCCGCCGACAGCAGCACGATCAGCAGCGCCAGCAGAAGCATTCCCACCCACGAAAATCCGCCGACCATTTGCGCGAGAATCGCGAACGCCGCGTACAGCAGCGTCACGCAATACGAAAAGTGTGCCAGCCCGGCCAAAGCCCATCGCCGCGGAGCGTAAACACGTGTCAAAATCAGTTGCCGGGTCGTAAATTCCAACAGCTGCTCCGGAGTCACGTCGCCCACCGTCGGCGCCAGGCACTCCGGCACAAAAAGAATTCGCAGCCCCGCGCGTTCCAGAGCGTTGGTCAGAGCCCAGTCATCGCTGACCGCTCCCTCCCACGCTTCCAACACTTGTGCACGATCAAACATTTCCCGCCGGATCGCCGTGCCGCCGCCCCAGCAAAAATTCCGCCCGTGCTCTCCCAGTTGCGTCGCAATCGCCGCGTTCCATGCGGAAAGCATGCTGCTCGCGAAGCCGCCTTTATTCGGAAAATACCATCGATAGGTCGTCGCCGCGCCCAGGTTTCCATCCGCCAGCGGCGCCACCATGTGCGCCAGCCACGAGCGGCCCAGCCGCGAATCGGAATCGACGAACACCAACACATCGAATTTCGCCGCCGCTTCGTGCACCGCGGCCCTCAGGTTGTTCACTTTTTCGCCGCGCTCTTTCGGCGGGCCGGCGATCACCACGTGCGCGCGCTCTTGTTTCGACGAAGACACTCGGTCGATGACCGTGCGCGCCGGATCCATCGCGCTTGCCAGCACAAAAAACGTCTCGTAATTCGGATAGTCGAAATTCAGCAGCGCCGCCAGATTTCCTTCCAGTCCTTGCTCCGACCCTTTGCACGGACAGATCAACGCCACCCGCGGCGCGTAAAAACCCGCATGCGTACTCAGTCGCCGCCGCACCATCAGCAGCCATTTCCAGCCGTCCCACAGCGACACCAGTCCCTGAGCGATCTGCTGCAGCACGAGGATGTAGAAAAGCGCCAGCATACAAGACCAAGCATAGCGGAATATCAGGCCATTCTAACGGCCGTCAGCAGATTCGCTTCTAAAGCGTTATTTGTTCCAAAGGACAGCTGAGCGGCCCCGGACAGGTCAGGTTAACTCCGCCACTGGCCGCGTGTACGAACGCAAACAATCACAGCTTTCCAGTGGCGTTTCGCTGAAAAAAACTGGGAGGCGACTTGTCAAATCGCCTCCCATGTCCCTGGGGTGTGAGTCCCGTTCCCGCTTGGGGGCAGGTAACGGATTTGACTCCGAATCAAACCCCGCCTCCAGAAAAAAGTTGCGGGCGATTCCGCCGCCGCGCCATACAATAAAAAGCGCAGTTGGGCGCCGATGCTGCCGCTCGGCCGTCAATCTTTGCCCATGTCTTAGTGAAGAAAAATTCGTGAAGAAAAAAGACCGCCACTCCGATCAGAACCGTCCGCCCTCGCCGCCCGAGGAAATCGACGAGGCTGGCCTGCTGGCCCATCTTTCCACCGCCAGCCGCCCGCAGAGCATTCGCGAAATCGCCTCCGCGCTCAACCTGCGCCATTGGGGCCGCCGCTCTTTGCCCAAGCTGCTCTCTCGACTCAAGCGCCGCGGTGACGTCGACGAATCGCATGGCCGCTTCCGCCTGGTCGGCCAACGTCCCGATCGCAAGGCACCCGCGCACCCGCCACTCCCCGCACCTGCCGTGCCGGCCCACGAAGCGTGCCAACCTCGCCAGGACCACAATCTCATCGCCGGCCGCCTCGTCGCCCATCGTGACGGCTACGGCTTCGTCGTCCCCGACAAGCCCATACCCAACATGGACGGCGACCTCTTCGTCGGCTCCGAAGCCATGGGCGACGCCATGCACGGCGACCACGTTCTCGCCCGCATCGTGCGCCGTCATCCCGATGGCCGCTTCGAGGGCCGCATCGAAAAAGTCACCGCGCGCGCCCATCCCACCGTCGTCGGCCTCTTTCGTTACGGCCCGCATGGCAATGTCGTGCTGCCCTATGAAACGCGCCTCGCTCACG
Source organism: uncultured Acidobacteriota bacterium (assembly GCA_963811805.1). Lineage (GTDB taxonomy): Bacteria > Acidobacteriota > Terriglobia > Acidiferrales > UBA7541 > DAHUXN01. The sequence goes on from CAWESU010000001.1 coordinate 1,543,012, forward strand.
AAATCATCATCCCGCCCGGCGACGAGCTCACTCCCGCGCTGCGCGAAAAACTCAAGCTTCCTCCGACCGAGCCTCCGCGTGCCAGCCGCCGTTTCCGTCTGCCTGAACTAGACGGCGCCGTCGTCGACGTCGAAATCACGCGCTACCCGCGCGGCGGCGCAGCTCCTGCCGGCCGCGTCGTGGAAATCCTCGGCCGCCACGGCGAAATGGGCGTCGACGTCGAAATCGTCATTCGCAAACATCATCTCCCCCACGTCTTTCCCGATGAGGTTTTGGCCCAAGCCCGCGCCATTCCGCAGCAAGTCCAGCCGGACGATCTTTCCGGCCGTCGCGATTTTCGCAATCTTCCCATCGTCACCATTGACGGCGAAACCGCCAAGGATTTCGACGACGCCGTCCATGTCGCGCCTCGCCCCGGCGGCGGCTTCGAGCTTCAAGTGCACATCGCCGACGTCGGCCATTACGTTCGCCGCGCCTCCGAGCTCGACCGCGAAGCCCGCCTCCGCGGCACCTCCGTCTATTTTCCCGACCGCGCCGTTCCCATGCTTCCCGAAGAACTCTCGAACGGAATCTGCTCCCTCAATCCGCGCGTCGATCGTCTGGTCATGAGCGCCATTCTCCAGCTCGACTCCGAAGGCAATACCCTCAGCACCGAATTCACTCCCGGCGTGATTCGCTCCGTCGAGCGCATGACTTACACCAACGTCCACAAAGTCCTCGAAGGTGACGCCGAAATGACCGCGCGCTACGCTCCTCTCGTCGAAAATTTTCGCCGCATGAAAACCCTCGCCCTCGCCTTGAACGCCCGCCGCGTCGCTCGCGGCTCCATCGATTTCGATTTGCCCGAGCCCATCATTGAATTCGACGACTCCGGCCGCATGATCGGCATCTCCCGCAGCGTGCGCAATATCGCCCATCGCATCATCGAGGAATTCATGCTCGCCGCCAACGAAGCCGTCGCCGCTTATCTCGAACGCCGCGGAATCCCCTCCCTTCATCGCGTTCACGAAAAACCCGACGCCAAGAAAGTCCTCGAATTCGAAGAGCTCGCTCGCGCCTTCGGCTACTCCTTCGGCGTGGAAGATCTTTCCGAGCGCCGCATCGCCGTCCGCCACGGCAGCGTGCGCCCCGCCGGCCGCGAACGGAGCGGCCGCATGCGCCCCATGCACGTCGCGCTTCCTGCCGGCGACATCGCCATCCGCCCGCAACACTACCAGCGCCTCACCGCCAAAATCGCTGGCAAGCCCGAGGAGCGCATTCTCTCTTACCTGATGCTTCGCTCTTTGAAGCAAGCCCGCTACGCCGCCGAGCCTCTCGGCCATTTCGCCCTCGCTGCCGACCACTACACTCACTTCACTTCGCCCATTCGCCGCTATCCCGACCTCATCGTCCATCGCATCCTCAAATGGGCGCTCGAAAATCCTTCCGCCACCAAGGGCCCTTATCGCGAATCCGAATTGCAGGAAATTGCCGTGGAAACCTCCGAAGCCGAGCGCCGCGCCGACGCTGCCGAGCGCGAATTGATGGACTGGAAGACCGTGCAATATATGGAGGGCCACCTCGGCGAGGAATACGACGCCCTGATCATCTCCGTGCAGAAATTCGGCTTCTTCGTTGAGCTTTTCGATGTCTTCGTTGAAGGCCTTGTGCCCATCGACCGTCTAGAAGAAACCTTTGCCGCTCGTTTCCGCTACCGCGAAAGCGACCACGCCATCGTCGCCGAATCCTTCCGCTCCCGCAAAAATTCAGGCGCCCGCCGTGAATTCCATCTCGGCGACCGCCTCCGCGTCCGCGCCGAGCGCATCGACTCCTTCCGCAACCGCGTCGAATTCAGCGTCCTCGCCTGATTCTTCCGCCGGGGCTTCGTTTTCCACAGCTTTTCCGCTCGTACTATTGACCCCTCCCCTGTGCCTCTTTACTCTGCCTCCATGTCATCGTTTGCCTACCTCCTCGGTAAACGTGTGGAAGTTAGTTATCGCGCCGCCGACATTCATATGTGCGTCACCGCGACCCTCGCCAGCGACTCCGGCCAGCACATTCATCTCGAAGACCGTTTCTCTCAGTTTGGCCGCCAAAGCACGATGCGCATCGCCATCCCCTATTCCGCGATCCTGCGCATCCGCGAAATTCTCCGCCAGTCCGAACCCGCCCCGGCCGCCTAGCGCCCCACAGCCTTCCCTGCTGTCCACGATTTCGTTTTCTCCCGCGCCTTGCAACCGTTATATTCTTTGCTGGCAAACGGGAGGAACAACGTCATGAAGCCACGCGTGGGACTCATCGGGCTCGGACTCATGGGCGCGCCGATGGGCGCCAACTTACTCAAGGCCGGATTTCCGCTCACCGTCTGGAATCGCACCGCCGAAAAAGCCCAAAAACTCGCCGCTCAGGGCGCTTCCGTCGCCAAGTCCCCGCAGGACGCCGCTTCTCAGGCCGATGTCTTATTCACCATCGTCAGCGATCCGCCCGCCCTCGAAGAAGTTCTTTGGGGCAATCAAGGCGCGTTCGCCGGTCTCAAGAAGGGCAGCGTGCTCATCGATTCCAGCACTGTTTCTCCCGCCCTCGCCCGCCGTATCTCTAAGGCATGTTCTGACCAATCCGTCGATTTCCTCGACGCGCCCGTAACCGGTGGCACTTGGGGTGCCGAAAAGGGCGAGCTGATCTTCATGATCGGCGGAAAAAAAGAAGTCCTCGACCGCGTCGAGCCCGTCCTTCAAGCCGTCGGCAAACGTTTCTTCCTTCTCGGACCCAACGGCTCAGGCCAAACCGTCAAGCTCGCCATGAACTTGATCCTCGCCCTCGAAGTCGAAGCCCTCGCCGAAGGCCTCGAGCTCGTCACCAGCTCCGGCGTCGAGCCCACCAAACTCATCGAAGTCCTGCAATCCAGCATGGGCCGCGCGGCGGTTCTCGACGTCAAAGCTCCCTTCATGATCAAGCGCGATTTCACGCCCAGCTTTCCGCTGCGCCTGATGCACAAAGACATTCGTCTGGCCATGGAGCTTGCCAAGGAAAATGGCATTGAACTTCCTGCGGGCGCGGCTGCCTATCACGCCTATTCCGCCGTCAAAGCCGCCGCAAAATCCGACGTCGACTACGCCGCCATCGCTTCCTACTGGAAGAAAAACTAGAGACTACACACCATCCACTTTCGGCTTAGCAGTGCCCAAGTCCAAGGCCGAGGAGCTAACGCGGACACCCATTGCGCGAAACAGCTTCTCAATCTTGGAACCCTTCACCAATATGATGTGGGTTCCCTTTTTCGTCAGTTTGCAATGTTTGAGATCGGACATGCTCATCCTAATATTGTCTCGAACAGCGTTGAGGAGTGCACTGTTCTCGCGCAGCAGTTGAACTGCGTGTTCTACACAGTAGTCAAAGTTTGAAAATCCGAGTTCCTCAATATTCGACCGGTCTCTAGTTACGCAGTCATTATCCCAACTACCATTCAAGAGAACTTCTCCTGCTCCTCCAGCAGCTGTGAGCAAAATTCTGTCTTTCAAGCCTAATCCCGCTCTTCCCAGGGCACCAAATTTAGTTAGATAATAAATACGGAAATTTCCGTTCGGCAGCCTCTCAGAAATTACTGCATAAACGGCTTCAACTCTCGCGCCCAGTGTGATTCCGAGCGTAGCGTGACCTGACCTGCCTCATGCGCGCTCATTGTGGATTGGAACTCCAGAGTGTCATCAGTTGCCGTGAAAGGGGCGTGAAGCGGCGACATGGTCCTTTTGAAAATCGCTTCCAGTTCCTCTATGTTCAAGAGAACCTGAATACCTTCGGCAACACTCTCTTCCTTTAGTCCTTCATATTTCCGTCTGCACTGGGATACAACCTCTTCGTAAGCGCGTTGCTCCTGCCTGATCACCGCACGAGCAGGAGCAACGAAGCTCTCGAGCGATTCAGAGGTTAGCTTACTCAACAGGGTCCTGTCTGAATCGAGGCCCTTTTTTTCATCGGGAAGCGAAAGGCCGCTAAATTGCGTGGCCGCAAACCCGCCTGCCAAGGTATAGCAGAGGCAATTCCTAACGGTCTCGGGAAGATCAGGGATCTGGTCATCTGGGGGAAAACGGAAAGATGTTGCAAAATCTCCCAAATAGAGCTGACCGTCCGGTCCGCGACGCAAATAAAATGAAATAGCTGTTGGCGCACCTATTTTTACGAATTGACCAACCACGGCGTGGCCAGCCTCGTGGGCGATAGCATATTCTGCAAAACTCTCCGTCATCGCTGTGTCTTGATCGTATCAAGTTGGCGAAAGTGGCGTAATGCCAATATAGCAAGGTTTGAAGGTGGTTCGAGTTAGTGGATTTGAACCACGGAAGTTTTGGTCTCGAAAAAACCAGTTCTGGTTCAGTTATTCCTTTCGCGCGCTTTCATCCGTGCTGCACGCATGCCTTAGCTTCGTTCACGCTTTACGGCGCCGCATTCGGCGCAAAATAGCTAAACGGCAAATCCCGTCCCGTGCGCAGTCCCGCCGCCGCGGCCAGAATTGTAGGAATCGCGTTCACCGCCACCGCCGCTGTCGCAATGTCGCCATGCGTTCCGCCCGGCACCGTCAAACTGATATGCGGCTCGCCCGCCAGCGTCACCGTATCCGCCGGATCCTTCGCGCCCACGTACATCTTCAGCTCCATAAAAACCTTTTCCGCGCCTCCGCCAACTCCGCGCGCCACTTGGTGCACTCCCGCCACTTGGCCCGCCTCCACGCGGAGATACTCCGTCTGCACCGCTTCTTCCGCAATCACCGGCTGAATCGTCTCCGTAATCTGCTCCAGCTCAAACCCAAGCGCATCCCCGACCATCGCCACCGACTCCGGCAAGCCATGATGTTTGATCACTCCCGCCGCCACTCTTTCGCGAAATTCCTCCGGCGTCATCCCCGCGCCGATTTTCTTCTGCAACGGCAGCCGCCGCTTCGACGCGTCCACAATCCTTACGCTGCGCGCCGAATCCACTCGCTGCGACACCGCCGCCAGCGTCAGCACCAGCTTGTCCATCACGAATCCCGGATTCACTCCCGTGCCCACAATCGCCACTCCTTCTTCTTTCGCCGCCTCGTCCAGCCTCGCCGAAAGCTCCGGATGCTTCCGGAACGGATACGCCAGTTCCTCGCACGTCGACACCACGCAGCATCCCGCCTCGATGCACGCAAGCAATTGCCCGGTCACGTCCTTCAAGTATGACGACGTGCAATGCATCACCACGTCCACCTGCCCGCTGAGCGCGCTCGCTGCGTCCGCGGATATGGCGATTCCCCACGGCGCATCTTGCGCTCCCACCACCTCGCCCAAATCCCGCCCCGCCTTCGCCGGATCCGAATCAATCGCGCCCACAAGCTCCAGCGCGTTTTTTTGTCTCATCAGGCGCACAATCGACGCCCCGATTGGCCCCACGCCGTACTGCACCACGCGAATCTTCTTTTTGGTCACAAAGTCTCCCCGTTTTCGACGGTCTAGCCGAGCCAGTACCTTAATTCCGAATGCCTTGTGGCGCAAGCACTTCGCTTACCTCCGGCCCGCATTCAATTCCGAATGCAGGCATAATGGCTCGCTGAATAGGCAACGATCGTGACCCTGCTCCTGACCGCGAAAAAGGCCCTCGCTCGCCATCCTTGGCTTGTCGCCGTCTTGCGCCTCGGCGGCAGCATCCTCGCCTTTCTCGTCCTCTTTCGTTTCCTGCCCCTCGCCGAAGTTTGGAGCACCCTCCTCCGCCTCCCTCCGCATCTCTGGCTGCTGCTCGTCGCCGCGTACCTATGCGCACACCTGGTGGCCATCACCAAATGGCGCATGATGGTCAACTTGGCCGGCGCCCGCCTCTCTTTTCTCCAGGCGATTCGCTGCTACTTCTCCGGCCTCTTCAGCACGCTTTTTCTGCCGTCCATCGTCGGCGGAGACGTTGTTCGCGGTGCGCTGGCTCTGCGCTCCGGCCAAAGCAAAGCCTCTATCTTCCTGGGTGGCTTCATCGACCGCACTCTCGACTTCGCCGCGCTTCTGCTTCTCACCGCTCTTGGCGCTGTCCTCGTCCCTGGCGCCTTGCCCACCGAAGCTCGCCGCATCTTCGTCACCGGCGGCATCATCCTCGGCATACTCGCCGCGCTGGCCGCGCCGGTCATACTGTGGTTCCCTGTGCGAAAAATATCTTTCGCCTGGCGCCGCCGCATGGTCCGCCTGCGTGGCGCCGCCCGTTCCGTACGCGGCAAACCTCATTACGTCGCCGCGGCTCTTTGTCTCGGATTATTCGCTCAGGGAAGCTTTATCTGGCTGACGTCGCTCGCCGCCGACTCGACCGGCCTGCATCTTCTCTTCCGCGCTTGGCTTTTCGCCTGGCCTCTCGCCAAATTCTCCGCCCTGATTCCCATCACCCAGGGCGGCATCGGCGTCCGCGAAGCCGCTCTCGTCGTCCTGCTCGTTCCTTTCGGCGCGCCTGCCGTCAAAACCGCCGCCGTCGGCCTCGCCTGGGAAGCGGTCATCATCAGCGGCGGCCTCATCGCCGGTCTCACAGCTTTTCTTTTGGGACGTTTTTCTATGTTCGGCGCCGCCGCCACGCGCAGCTCAAAGGTCGCATAGGAATTTCCCTCGCCGCAACGGCGTTAATGCGTGTCAGCTTTCTGCAGTTCCAGCTCAAAGAACATCGCTCCCGGCACGGGCTTCGGCAGGTACGGCGGAATCTCGCGGAAGCCCAGCGAGCGGTACAATTGAATCGCCGTCGGCATCGAAGGACGCGTATCCAAACGCATCCGCCCGTAACCGATTTCCCGCGCGCAAGCGATCACCGCCGTCACCAGCGCCCGCCCGGCTTTTTTCCCGCGAAACGCAGGCCGCACATACAACCGCTTCATCTCGCAAATATTTTCTTCGAGTTTGTGTAGCGCCACGCATCCCGCCGGAATCTCCGGTTCCTCAAACGCCACCAGCAACCGCCCCGCGGGTGGCGCATATTTTCCCGGAAGGCCCGCCAGTTCCTGCTCGGGCATCTCGACGTCAGGCAGCGCGCCGTATTCGCGAAAAAGCCTCCGCACCGTCTCGAGAAACTCCGGCGCGTCGGCGTTTTCAATGCGCATCGTTCGCCTCGCTCAACTTCTCACCACGCTTCAAATGTTACGGGAACACTTCAGGAAGGTGCCAGCCTCCGCCGCTCACGCAAAAAGACATTTTGGCCGGTGCTCCACGCGCGCACCAAACTAAGCGCATGCGCATTCGTCACTGAATCGATGGTTGCAGTTCTTCCTATCGCGCGGCTCATCCGCGCGAAGTCGTGATCCGTTGTCTGTGGGTTAGTTCTTGCAGGTATGGAAAATGCGCGGATTTACCTTTGCTGCGTGTTGGCTTCAGCGCTTCCGTCGCGCGCGCTTTTTGCTCCGGCTCTTTGCGGGCTTCACCGCAATTCCTTGAACCTCGAACCGCGCCCCAAACAGCAGCGGCCCGGAACCCAGAAACGCCCGCGTCGGAAATTCTCCCGAAAAATACGTCCGGTAGACCGCATTGAATTTATCGAAGAGCGAAACGTCCGAGCAGAACACCTGCACAAAAACCAGATCTCCCATGCTCAGCTTCGCTCGCGAAAGCGTCTCGCGGAACGCGTCCAGCACCAGCCGCGCTTCCTGCTCCGCATCCGCGGGCACTTTCTTCGTCGCCGCGTCGAACCCGATGTGCCCGCTCATGTAGAACGTGTCGCCGGCCATCACGCCGTTCGAAAACGGCATCGGCCCGTATTCCGCCGGCGCGCCAAAATAACTTCGCTTTGGAGTGGATGGCATAAAGTTGCTCCTCGAAACCTCATCGGATGCGCGTCGGTGCGCGACGATTCTTCTGCGCAAAAGAAAACGGCTCGCCACTTTCTTCGTAGCGAGCCGTCTCTGCTTCCAACGATACCAGCCCGGCTTCTAGTGCGCGTACTTCGAATAATTCGGGAACGCCGGCACCTTGGGCTTCGGCAGAGGATTGTTCTTTAGCGCTTCCATCGCCACCGAAATCGCCTTCTCCAGTTGCACGTCATGCCCTTCGCGCCACGCCTTCGGGTCCAGGATCACCGGCACGTCCGGCGGCACTCCATGGTTCTCCACGTCCCACGTGCTATTCGGATTGAAGAACGCCACGCGCGGCGCGGTCACCGCTCCACCGTCAATCAGCTCCGGGTAGCCGTAGATTCCCACCAATCCGCCCCACGTCCTTTCCCCAATGGTTGGTCCGACGCCCACGTGCTTGAACGCCCATGGCATCCAGTCGCCGCCTGATCCTGAGAATTGGTTCGTGACCATCACCTTCGGCCCGAAAATCGCGTCCAGAGGAGAAGTGAAAATCTCGCCCTGGCGCGTGTACCAATAGCTCGTCAGTTTCAGTTGCAGGGTCTCGATGATGTAATTGGCGATCTGTCCTCCCGTATTGAACCGCTCATCCATCACCGCGCCTTGGCGCCCCACCTGCGCCATATAGTAGCGATTGAAGTTCGTGTACCCGCCTCCTGCCGTGTTCGGCAGATACACGTACGCCAGCTTTCCATCGCTCAGCCTCGTCACTGTGTCCCAGTTGTGATACGTCCACGCGCGATGGCGTAGATTCAGTTCGTTCGCAATCGGAACCACGGTTACGTCGCGCGAACCGGTGCCATCGGCGTTTGGTCCCACCTTCAAGATCACCTGCTTGCCGGCCTTATCCAAAAAGAAGCTATAGATGTTATCGGACCCGTGCACCTCTCGCCCATCCACAGCCAGAATGTAATCGCCTGCTGTGACGTTCACGCCCGGCTGCGTCAGCGGCGCTTCCAATCCCGGGTTCCAATTCTCGCCGATGTATACCTTGGCAATCCGGTACCTGTCATTCTCAACGCTGTAGTCCGCTCCCAGCAAGCCCACGCTCACTGGCGGCACCGTCGGAATCGCTCCGCCAAAAACGAACATGTGCCCCACGTTCAAATCGCTGAGCATCTGATTGAACAGGAAATTCTCGTCCTCGCGGCTCGACAGTCCAGGCAGATACTTGGCGTACTCCGCCTCCGCTTTGTCCAGATTCAGCCCGTGATAATTCGAAGCGTAAAAGAAGTCCCGTTCGATGCGCCACACCTCATGGTACATCTGGCTCCACTCCGCCTTGGGATCGACCCACACTTTCATGTCCGTCATATTCAGCATGCCTTCGCCCGGTTTTGGCGGCGCGGCAGTGGCCACAATGGCCCAGTGTCCCATCTGCGAATACAGCGCTTTCTCTCCGTCGAACGACACGGCGAAGGCCTGAACGCCGGAAAGGAACGGCGTCGGCTTCCGCGTCTTCATATCGAACTTCACCACTTCCATCGCCGGCGGTCCGAATTCGAAATCTTGCCCCGGAGGAAAGTCGCTGGCATAAAGTTCCCCGCTCTTGCCGGCGTTCAGTCCCGCGTAGTTTTTCTGCGGCAATGGCAGCGCCAGGATTCTTTGGCTGATGTTTTCGAAGTCGATGGTGACCTTCGACGTTTCCTCCTTTTTTCCTTTTTCCGCCGCTGCCGCAGCTCCGGCGCCACTCTCCGGAGCTTTCGCCGCCTTTTCTTCGTCACTCTCCGGTGCCAGCGGCGAGGGCTGATCTTTCGCCAGCACCACTACATAAACCGCACTCGTCACTGCGTGGCCTTCGCTCGACATATCCAGCCACCCCGTCGTCGGGCCGTCATTTGTGCTCGCCAGGAAATACAGCCACTTGCCGTTCTTGTCCCACACCGCCGAATTTGCGTCGCTCAGTCCATCGGTGATCTGTGTGCTCTTGCCCGTCTCCAGCGAATACACAAACACCGCATGCATGTGGTTTTCCATCAGCTTCGTGTACGCAATCCATTCGCTGTCCGGAGACCACGACGGGTTGAGTGTCATTTGCGGCGTTTCATAAACATCCGTATCAATCTTCACCGGCGTGCCTTTGTCCAAATCCACGTACCACACACTCAGCCGCTTGTCCGTGTACACGATCTTCTTGCTGTCCGGCGACCACGCCGGGTTATAGAAAAACGACGGCGGCTCGCCCATACTGATCTTTTTCACCTCGCCCCTGCCGTCCTGATTCTTGATGTGCAGCGCGTATTCGCCCGACTCGTCCGAAAAATACGCGATCGACTGGCCGTCAGGAGACCACGCTGGATATCGGTCCGCTATTCCCGGGGTATTGGTGATGTTGCGCACATCGCCATGTTCCGCCGGCACTGTGAGGATTTCGCCGTGCGCCTCGAACACCGCACGCGCGCCGGTCGGAGAAATGTCCGCCGACAAAATATTCCCCTGCACACTGTCGAAATGCGCCATCAACTGCGGGAAATCCCCCGCGACGTGAATCGTTACCGCGTGCTCGCTGTGCGTTGCCGGGTCATAAATATGGATCGACCCAAATTGCGAATAAATAATCCCGCCCGGCCCCGCCGAAGCTTCCTTGATCGGCAATCCGTCGTTCGGAATCACTTCCGTCTCTTTTTTCGTCGCGGTGTCGTACTCGTAGAGCGTGAAATCGCCCTTCTCATCCGACAAAAAGTAAATCTTGTCCCCCACCCACATCGGGTCGAATTCGTTCCAGTCGCCGCGCGGAATTTCGTCGTAGCTCGAATCCGCCAGCTTCGCGATCCAGATTTTCGATTCCGTTCCGCCGCGATAGTGCGACCACGTCCCCCAAGGAAACGCCACCGGGCGGTACGCGAGCTCGTCGCCGTTCGGCGAATACGACCCTTCGTACGCCAGCGGGAACGGCAGCTTCTCCGGCAATCCGCCCGTCACCGGAACGGTGTATAGGCCGCCAACTCCGCTTGCGAAACTGTCTCGCGTCGATGCAAAAAGCACGCTCTTGCCGTCCCGCGTCCATCCCACCACTGTGTCCGGGTCGGGATGATACGTCAGCCGCTTCGGCACTCCGCCGTCCGCCGACACCACGTACACGTCCGGATTCCCGCCGTAATCGCCCGTGAAAGCTACCCATTTGCCGTCCGGCGAAAAATGCGGGTCCGACTGAATCCCCACTCCCGTCGTCAGTCGGATGGCGTCGCCGCCGTTGCGGCCCACGCTCCACAGCTCCCCGCCATACACGAATACAATCTGCGTGCTGTTCATCGTCGGCTGCTGCAGCAACAGCGGCCCCGGTTCCGATTGCGCGTAGCAAATTCCCGCCAGCAGCAGTGCCATCACCGCAAAGATTGTTTTCTTCATGCGAATCTCTCCTCTGTGGAATGTCCCTTGCAATACGCAAAAGCGGTCGCGAATGTTTCCGCGCGCATACTTACAGACACACCGGGCAAAGCGCATCCGCGGAAATTCTGCTCCTGAAACTTGAAACACTTGAAACAAATGAACCGGGAGTATAACCCCCCACGCCAAATGGTGTCCATGACGGAACAATCGCGTCCGCCGCTTTTCCTGCCCGCGCCGCGCACCAAACACTTTGGAAACCGCATCCCCATAAACCTCTGGCTTTTCGCCGGAAACTTGTGACAATTATTTTCGAGATGAACGACGACCATGAGCCAACCGTATCGCGCGCCCATCCTCTCATTTCTGCCCGTTCGGCTCGCGCGATTGGCCTATGCCTTGGCCTATCTTTCTGCCACCATCACCGCCAAGAAACCTTCTAGCCGCCATAGTCATCTGTTTGGGGGAGTTTAGGCACGATGACCTTGCTCGGGAAATTGACTCCCTATGCGTGATAATTCTCCACCGGTCCCGTCCGCTTCCCGGCGCACCGGCCATGCCGGGAAGATCTCCTCGAGCCGGTCGGCGCTCCCGTTTGTTCTCTCGGCCTTCGCCGCAGCCTTCTGTTGCCTCGCCTCCCCAGCCCGCGCGCAGCAGCAACAGCAGCCGCCGGCGCAAGCCGCCGCGCCTGCCCCCGCTCAGCAACCGCCTGCCGGCATCAACGGCACCATCACCGACAAGGACGGCAACCCCGTCATTGGAGCCGAAGTCACCCTCACCCACGGAAACTCCCCCGCAAAGCAGCAGGTTCTCACCGGCGACAACGGAGAATTCGCCTTCACCAATGTTTCTCCCGGTGCCTTCCAACTGAGCGTCACCGCGCCTCCCTTCGCGAACCAGACCTTTTCCGGCACCCTCGCTTCCGGCCAGAGCTTCATCGTCCCGCCGATCATCTTGGTTCTCGCCACCGTCAACACTGTCGTGCGCGTCCAACCGCAGGCGGTCATCGCCGAGCACCAGCTCAAACAAGAAGAGCAGCAGCGCGTCCTCAAGGTCATTCCCAATTTCTATGTCACTTACGTCCCCAACGCCGCTCCTCTCAACACCAAGCAGAAATTCGAACTCTCCTGGAGGGACGCCATCGATCCGGTCACCTTCGCACTGATCGGAGCCACCGCGGGAATTCAACAAGCGGTCAATCAATTTCCCGGATACGGCCAGGGCGCGCAGGGCTACGGCAAACGCTACGGCGCTTCCTACGCCGACTTCGCCACCGGCACGCTCTTCGGCAGCGTTATTTTTCCTTCCATACTCAAGCAGGACCCGCGTTATTTCTACAAAGCCACCGGCAGCAAGCGCCAGCGCGTCCTCTACGCCATCGCCAACGCGGTCATTTGCAAGGGCGACAACGGCCACTGGCAGCCCAATTACTCGAGCGTGCTCGGCAATCTCGCCTCCGGCGCCATCGCCAACGCATACTACCCGCCACAAAATCGCAATGGCGTGGGATTGACTTTCGAAGTCACCGCCGTCGGCGTAGCCGCAACCGCCGCCGACAACATCCTGCAGGAATTCCTCATTCCCAAATTGAGCTCGAAACCCCACAAGCACGGATCAGCCGATCCCGCCACGCCCTGATCGCCGTAGCGTTTTGGCACACAACAATCCGAAACTCACTCAAAACCAATGCTTTGCGAGCGCCGTATAATTCATCAGGCGTTCATCTTCCCCCAACAATTGGTCGCTAGTCTCGCCGCTTTCCCGATCCCAAATTTACGAGGTTTCCGCTATGTCCGACATGACCGCTGCTCCGGCCCAAGCCGTAGTGCCGCCAACGTCAAGTGTTCAGGAAAAGTTGAACGCAGCGTCTCCCGGGCGCTGGGGCATGCTGATCTTCGGAGTGGTAATCATTGCCGGGCTCATCTACGTTGGCACCCGGCTCCTCTCGGATCTCTCTGGAACTCACGTGGTTTCGGCGTGGCCATACGTTCTGCTGGGCATCGCTCTGCTGATCGCCCTGGGATTCGAGTTCGTGAACGGCTTCCACGATACCGCCAATGCCGTCGCCACCGTAATCTATACGCATTCGCTCGAACCACACATCGCCGTGGTTTGGTCCGGCATGTGGAACTTGGTCGGCGTGCTTCTTTCTTCGGGCGCTGTTGCGTTCGCAGTCGTGTCCTTGCTTCCCGTCGAATTGATTCTGCAGGTTGGCAAGGGCGCCGGTTTTGCGATGGTCTTCGCCCTCTTGATTTCCGCGATCATCTGGAATCTCGGAACTTGGTGGCTGGGCCTTCCCGCATCCAGCTCTCACACCTTGATCGGCTCGATCATTGGTGTTGGCGTTGCGAATCAGCTCCTTGCGGCGGCTGGCTCCGGCACCAGCGGCGTGGATTGGGGCCAGGCGGGAAACGTCTTTCGATCTCTTTTGGTCTCTCCTCTAGTTGGCTTCGCTTGCTCGGCCCTGCTGCTGCTTTTGGCCAAGGCGCTCATCAAGGACAAGCGGCTTTATCAGGCCCCTCGGGGAACTACGCCCCCGCCGTTCTGGATTCGCTGCCTGCTCGTCCTCACCTGCACCGGTGTCAGCTTCGCGCACGGTTCAAATGACGGCCAGAAGGGCATGGGCCTCATCATGCTCATTCTTATCGGCACTGTTCCCACGGCCTATGCGCTGAACCATGCCGTCGGAGTGAATCAGGTTCAAGATTTCGCCGCTGTTTCAGAACAGGCCTCTCAGGCTGTGAATCACTATGTCGATCCCAGCGCGATAGTTGGCGACACCCGCGACGAGCTGGCCACCTATATTCGCACCAGGAACTTTACTCCCTCCACGATGATGGCCATGCGCCAGTTGATTGGTGACATCGAACACGAAACCGTGCTCTATAAGGCGCTGAAGAATGTCCCTCCCCAGGATCAATCGAACGTTCGCAATGACATGTACGTGATCAGCGAATCGATTCGTCTTTGGGAGAAGTCGGGGAAGCCGGCGATCTCTTCGCAGGATGCCGCCGTCCTGAAGAATTACAAAACGCACCTCGATACGGCCACAAAATTCATTCCCCCCTGGGTAAAAGTCGCCGTTGCTCTGGCGTTGGGATTGGGCACGATGATTGGTTGGAAGCGCATCGTTGTCACCGTGGGCGAGAAGATCGGCAAAGATCACTTGACGTACGGCCAGGGCGCGGCCGCGGAATTGATCGCTGCCGCAACGATCCTCGCCGCGGATCGCTACGGCTTACCGGTCAGTACCACCCACGTCTTATCTTCCGGCGTAGCTGGTACGATGGCTGCCAACGGCACGGGCCTCCAATGGGGGACGGTGCGGAACATCGCTCTCGCCTGGGTTTTTACGCTTCCAGCCGCTGCCCTGTTGGCCGGCACGCTCTTCTGGGTTTTCCGGCATTGGGCGTAATGCAGAACGAATACGGCCCTGGCGCCGAGATAAGGACGGGACCACATCGTGCTACCTCCTAAACTGATTCTTTCTCCCATCGATTTCAGCGAACATTCGAGCTCTGCGCTGGATGTCGCGGCTGGAATGGCCTCGCGCGTGGGCGCGGAGCTGTTGCTGGTCCATGTCGTGCCAGCTATACCCGACCTGCCCACGAGCGTCTCGATCTTGAAGGAAGGGGAATACGAAAACACCCTGCACGATACTGCGGTGCAGCGGCTCGCCGAGCTTGCCGATGGCTTGGCGAAGAAAAATCTCAAAGTGCGGTCGGAAGTCGGCACCGCGAACGACGTCGGCATGGAACTGGTGCGAATCGCCGAGCACAACCATGTGGATCTGATCATCATCGCTACGCATGGGATGACCGGTTGGCGCGAAATCGCCTTCGGTTCCGTGGCTGAAGAAGTAGTGAAAAACGCCGGCTGTGCCGTCCTTATCCTGCGCGCCAAAGCGGCGAGTGATGCGGCCGACCAGGATAAGACGGCCTCTGCTGCGGCCCCGGCCGCGCACTGAAACCCCACGAGCGCCAACCTGCCGCTTCCGTCACACCCTCATTCGCGAATATTGCGCCGCCGCATCGCAGGCATGTAAGCTTTCTTCATGTTCCCTGTCCTGTTCAGCCTTTTCTTCTTAATCGCCGGAGCGCAATCGAATCCGCAGCCGAAATTCCCGCCGGCGGTTGTCGTCGTCGCTCCCGACTATCAGTACGCTCAGCGCGTCGATTCGCTTCGTGATTTTGATTTCACCCATTTCGATTTCGTCATCTTCGATATCTATGGCAAGGTCCAGCGTTCCGTGCGCCTCAAGAACGGCTCGCACCATGAGCATCAAGACTTCGGAGACAGCAGCATATCTCTCGCTCCCGCGCAGTTCTTTGGCGTCGCAGGAAGTGATCCCAGTTATGTTCTTCTCGATGGGAATGAAACTGATTCAGCGGGCGATGCGCGAAGCACCGGCATCGTGCAGGTCATCACCATCGCCGCGCGTCACATGCACGTTCTGCAGCAGCTCACCTTCGATTCCCAAGCTCCCGGCGCGGGCGTCTCCTTCGACCCGAAGTCAGGCAACCTCGTCATCCGCGCCCGCAGCAAAGACGGCACGCCGGTTTGCTGCCCCAAATTCATGGACGTCGTTCATTTCCATTGGAACGGCCGCAAATTTGAACAGCAGAGCGTCCAAACCCAGGACGTGACCCCGCTCGCCGACTAAGTCCCGCGCGTCCGCCATTCACCGCGCTTTACTCTGCCACCGTTTCCCGCCACCATGTCGTCTTGGAGCGCTTTGCCGCACACGCATCCGAAATATTGTTGTATACCCTGCTGTTGCTGCCGCTCGTCGGCTGGGGGATGTTGTCCGCCGCGCGATATCCGATTGATCGCCCATTTTGGAGCGATTTTGTTTCACACGCTCGTCGTGCGAGACAGGATGCTTAGGCGCATGGCGCCGTAGCCAGGCTGTTCCCACCTATTATTTCTTCGCCGGATTCGCCGGCGGCTGCCCCTGGCTCGCTGGCGGAACGATTCCGTTCATCCGCAAATACTCCACCATTTGTCCGTAATGGTCGAACGCGTGCGTGCACCCAAAGCTCGCCAGCCGCCAGCCGCGTGTTTAGGAACGAAAGCGGCGTTTTGGCGAGTGGCGTCACCGCATTCCGCATCGTGAGCGTCGCAAACGCCTTGTGCCCCAGCGCGAACGAATCCTTCAGATAATTCACAATCTGCTCTTTCGTCTGAATATCATCCGGCCCGTTCAACTGCTCGTTCGCGCTCACCCCTGGTGGCGGAGCCTGTCCCAGGATCGCGCTGTAAAACGCAAAATTCACCGTGGCCACGTGCTTCACTTCCTGCGCGAACGTCCGCACTCCCTTGTATTCGCCGTTCGTCGGCGCGAACGAATACTTGTCCTCCGGCATCGCCTCCGCCGCTCCTACGAATTCATGTTCCACAATTCCCAGTTGCGTCTGCATCACCGACGCGATCGTCGGCGCCGCCGCGGCCTTTTTCATCGGCGTGGTCTGTTGCCCTGAAGCCGTCACGCTGCCCACCAACAATCCCAGTACCGCCACCGCCAGGAATCCCGCCGCTCTTCTCATCTTTTCCCTCCTGGAATTTTCATTCACTCCGTCGACTGGCCCGCCCTTCTTCGCTTCGTGTCCGATTTTTTCCCCGCCCATGGCCGTATGCAGCAAGTTCACACCTGCACCTGCCTCTTGTACGCCCCATCGCCGCCGAACGGATTGCGCAGAGCCGTCTCGACTCGCCCGACCGGGAGTGAAAGTCGAACGCGACTCGAGACGCATTGACGAGGGCACGCAGTCAGCTAACCGCGAAGGCCATCGTCGGCTCTAGAATTTGCGGGTGCCCCATGCCCGCTTTTTGAGCATGGGGCTTTTCGCACTCACGCAGGAAGTGGACCACGCTAAAAACGCATTTAGAATATGCGCTTTCCTATCGCGCGTCTCACCCGCGCGATGTATTTCTCTAACCACTGATCACTGTCCACCGACCACTGTTTTCCCTACACCACCTCAATTTCCGCCGTCACCGGCGTCCCGCGCACCACCGACTGCGTTACCGGCGACCCATCCACCGCCAATTTCCAAATTTCCCGCAGCGTCTTCTCATCCGCATCCGCGCGCACAAACGCCTTGGCTTTGATTCCGCGGTATCCCGGATTCCCCGAGTCATCGAGCCCCGCCCACTTCAAAATATTGTCGAAATTCCCTTCGAGCGCGATCTCCAGGTCGTGAATTTTCACTCCGCGCTTCGTCGCGTTCAGCACGAATCCCACCGTCATGCACGCGCCAATCGCCGACAGCAGTTGCTCGTGCGCGCTCGCCGCCAAATCCGTCGCGTCCAGCCCTCCGGGTTCGTCCATCTCCGACGCGTGCGTGCGCATGTACGCCTTCGCGCGAAATCCGTCCTGCCACACCACCCGCGACTTCCACGGCCCGCTGATGCCTTTCAGTACTTCTGGCTCTTTCAGCGAGCACAAAATCTCATTCAGCTTCTCTGGCCGCAATCCATTCAGTTTTTCTCCCGACATCTTCGCCTCCGCCATTTTTTCTCTCCTCTTCTCAGTCATTCATTCTTGCTACGGTGGCCCCACATGGCCCAGATTTCCCCGTTCATCGACGACTGCTTTATTCCTGTCCTCTTATCACTCGTCCTTTCGCGCGTCTTACCCGCGCGATCTCTTCTCTTCTTCTGACCACTGATCACTCTTCACTGACCACTGCCTTTCGCCGCTTTCCCCTGGAATTCTTGCCTCAATATCTTCGCCGCCTCGCTAATCGCCGCCATCTTCTGTGTCGCAATCTCCGCCGTGTTCACATTCCGCTCCGCGAACGTCCCGAATCCGCAGTCCGGATTCAGGAAAATCTTCTCCGGATCGTAAAACTTCGCCAGCTCCTTCACTCGCGCCACAATCTGTGCCGGCGTTTCGATTTCATCTGTGCGCGGATTCACCACCCCCAGCCCAATCTCTTTTTCATTCTTGTATTCCTTGAACACTTCCAGCTCGCCCGCCCTCGGCGTCGCAAACTCTAGCACCAGCTGATGGATATTCATCTGCATCAAATACGGCAGCATCGGCCCGTAATTTCCCTTCAGCAGCACTTCTTCTTTCCGGCTCCAATTCCCCCGGCAAACGTGCACGCCAAATCGCACTCCGTCGATTCCCTCCGTCGTTTCGTTCATCAACCGCACCGCCAGCGCCAATTCATCGCTCGGATCTCGCCGGTTCGGCAGCGCCGCGCACATGAACGTCTCCGTGCTCTCCGCGCCGTACACAATCTGGCTCAGAATCGGTTCGTCAAATTGTATGAACTCCACGCCCTTGGCCTTCAGCGCCTGCACTTCCTTGCGCAAGATCTTCACCACGTCTTTCGCCAACTCTTCCGGCGCGCCGTAAACTTTATCCGACAGCCCCTCGAACCAGCTCGACCGCGTCAGCATGTACGGCCCCGGCAGCGGCACCTTCAACGGCCGCGTCGTATGCTTCTTCGCGAAATCCACTTCGTCCTGCGCCAATCCATTTTTCTCTGTCAGCCGTTCCACCACGATCGGGCTCTTGATCGCAAACGCCGGCACGTCCAGCGCCCGCAGCACTTCTTCATATCGCGCGCGGTCCTTCATGTAATCCATCAGCTCCGACACTTTCATCAACCGCATCCCGCCCAGCTTCTCCACCACGAACGAATAAAAATTGTCGCGCCGCTGCTCGCCATCCGTCGGAATGTCCACCCCGGCCTTCTCCTGCGCGTCCAGGCATTCCACCACCGCGCGATCCGCGACCGCTTGGAATTCCGCCTCCGTCCCTCCGCCCGACTGCCGTTTCCGCAGCGCCTGAATCAGCCAAGCGGGCCGCGGCCAGCTTCCCACCACCGTCACCGGAAACAGTTTTTTCTCAGACATGTGCGCCTTCTCCCTTTTCGCTTTGCTCGAAATCGGTTTCCACCGGCAATCCGCCGCCGCTCCACTCCGCGTACGACCCGTCGTAGAGCGCCACGTTGTATCCCAGTTGCGCCAGCGTCAAAAATCCCAGCCCCGCCCGCACGCCCGTCCGGCAATACGCAATCGCGTTCGTCCCGCGCGTCACGCCGCGCGCCGCAAACATCTCTTCCAGCCGCTCCGCCGCGCTCAAAATCTTTCCGTTCGCGCCAATCTGCTCGCAGCTCAAATTCACCGCGCCCGGAATCCGTCCCGGCCGCGCGTCGATCTCCGCTTTTCCTGAAAATTCATCCGCCGTCCGCAAATCCACCAGCTTCGCCGCGTTTTTCTGCACGTCCGCCGCCGTCGCCCGCAGCTCCGGCCTCAGCCTCGCCACAAATTCCCGCGCCGTCGCCTGCACTGGCCGGTAAAAGACCTCGCGCCCGTCTGCGACCCACTGCTCCCAAAATGTTTCCATCACGTGCACGTCCGTGCGCCCCAGATACGCCAGCATCCACGCCAGAAACGCCGCGCTGCGTCCGTCCGCATTGTCATAAATCACCGGCGTGCGCCGCGCGTCCAGTCCCGCGTTTCCCAGCCGCCGCGCCAATTCCTCCGCCCCCAGCAAACGCCCTTCTGCGTCGCGCTGTTTCGCCACTGGAAAATTCACCGCATTCTTCGGATGCCCGGACGTATACCGCAGCACCGACCGCGGATCCATCACCAGAAATTCCGGCGACTCCAGCCGCTCCGCCACCCATTCCGCCGATACCAATTGGAACATGCTCATCTACCCTTCGATGTCCGGCCCTTCGCAGAGATTCACGTTTCGAGGCTTTCCGCTCGCGGGGAACGCGCGGAGGTCCTGTTCGCTGCCCGGCATTCTAATCCAACTCTCCTTTCAAGTCACCTTTGGTACAGGCGGGTCCATTTCCTGCGGGGGTTTACCCACCCTCTCGCGTGCTGTAACGCCGTCGTAGGGGCGGGCTTTAGCCCCGCCCTTTCGTCTGCTGGATATCGCGCGGATGTGCCGGTTTATGTCGCCTTGCGATGCTGTTTGCTTCTTGGAGCGCCAGCTCGCGCGCAATTTGCAACTCCGCCCTCACCGGCGTATCTTTTTTCTGGAACCAATTTTCTTCGGAGGCAATCCTAATGACTCTTTTTCGCGCTCGGCCCTTGCAAATTTTCTCTCTGGCAATTTTCTTCTCTGTCGGCAGCGTCCCTCTCGCCGCCCATTCCAATTCTCACAATCCATCCGCGCAGAGCCAATCTCAAGCCGCCCAGACTCAGTCCACGCAAACCTCAACTTCCCAAACAACCCCGCAGATCCCCAAAATCGACGGCGGCGTCGGTGCCTGCACCGCCAGCTTCACCGTTCGCGACGGCTCCAACAAGCCTCTCTACAACGCCCAAATCACCGTCCAACTGCGCTACGGCTTCATGAACATGCGCAAAACCGACCTGCAGGTCGGCACCGACAGCAACGGCAAAGCCAATTTCACCGGCTTGCCCAATTTCCCCAAGAAACCCTTGGAGTTTCACATCAAGAGCGGCACCGTCTCCAAAACCGTCATCGACGACCCGGAAAGCACTTGCGTCGCCACCTTCAACGAGGTCCTCACCGTCCACTAAACGCCCTCTCGCAAGCGGCGCTGTTTTTTGCATGGGCGCAGCCGGTGCGCTTTAACTGCGAACGGATCGCGTTTGTCTGAACTTCCTCGCGCGCCAGTACTTTGCCGCTCCACCCCCGCCAACTCCCCGAAACTTTTCCCGCTTCTATGCGTTAACTAGGTAGCAGAAGAAATCGAGGCCATCACCCATGACGCACACTACAAAAACCTCCACCAAGCTTTCAGCAAAAATCGCCGCCGCTCTTTTCGCCATTTGTTTCACGCTGACGCTTTTGTTCGCCGCGCGCCTCCACGCCCGAGATGCGCGCGCCGCCATCCCTGCTGAGTCGCAGTCTCAATCGCAATCCGCGCCCCCGGCGAAAGCCTCTTCCGGCATAAGCGGCATGCCCGGCATGTCCAACATGGAGACGCCCTCGGACCCTAATTCCCCCGGCGCGCGCGCCGCCAACGCCGATATGTCCGACATGGACATGGATATGCACATGAACATGAATCACATGTTCATGACCGCTCTGCGCCCGCCCAACGCCGCCGACCAGGCCCGCGCCGCGCAGATCGTCGCCGCCCTCCGCCCGGCCATCGAAAAATTCAAGGACTACAAAGTCGCCCTCGCCGACGGCTACAAAATTTTCTTCCCCAATTTCCCCCAGCCCATCTACCACTTCACCAGCCGCAGCAACGCCCTTCGCGCGCAATTCACCTTCGATCCCACGCGCCCCACTTCGCTTCTCTACAAAAAAGTCGGCGACGGCTACCAGCTCGTCGGTGCCATGTACACCGCGCCGCTGCGCTACACCGAAGACCAGCTCAACCAGCGCGTTCCGCTCAGCGTCGCCCGCTGGCACAAGCACGTCAATTTCTGCCTCGCTCCCTGGGGCACTCCGCAGTCCCAGGTCGACCACACCAAATTCGGCTTCGCCGGCAGCATCTCCACCAAAGAAGCCTGCTCCGCCGCCGGCGGCCACTTTATCCCCGTCGTTTTCAACTGGATGGTCCACGTCTACCCCTACCAGTCCGACCCCTCCAAGCTCTGGGCCCACTAGCTGCTTGCCTTTTCATTCCGTAGGGGCGGGCTTTAGCCCCGCCCTTTTGCGCCTCCGGAGCCTTCGTTTTTTACGTTGTCATCCTGAGCGCAGCGAAGGATCTCGCCTTGGCTTCCACGCAACTCTTCGTCCTCTTCTTGCGTCTATCTTTTCGTTTTGCTAAACTCGGCAATTGGTTCCCCGGATACGCCCCTTCGGAGGTGACCATGAAATTCTTTCCGCGCTGCGCTCCATTTTTTCTTTTGCTTCTTTTTGCGCCGTGCCTGGCTCTAGCCCAAGCAACGTCGATCTCTATCTCAGGTTCTGCGAACTCGCCCACTCGAACGGCCACCTACGGTACTCGCTCGTCGCTTCAATTCAATCCACGCTCAATCGTCACCGGCGTGCCAGTCTCATATGAACAGGTCGATGACAATTCCCGCCAACTTGCCGATGGAACCCGTATTACCGAGAAAACGGTGACGTCCTTCTTTTATCGCGATTCTTCCGGCCGGACCCGCAGAGAAAGTCAGATGTTCGCGCGCTTTGCCACCGACTCGCAGAGTTCAAATCTGAAGCTAATCGAAATTCGCGACCCTGTGGCCGGCGTTCAATACGTCCTCGACACCCAGAACCACATTGCTTACCGTCTACCGTTTGGCGCGCGTGCGCCCGAAGACCCGTCGCCAGCAAGTCCCTCGACCGCCTCCTCGCCTCAAACGAAATCCGCCGCCGCGGCACCCAATGAGACTAAGCCAGAGCGCGCCCAGGAGTCCCTAGGCACGCAGGTCATGGAAGGTGTTTCCGTCGAGGGCCACCGGACGACTACCGTGTATCCGGTTGGCTCGCTCGGCAACGACCGCCCTATCACCCGCACCTGCGAAACTTGGTCCTCTCCGGATTTGGGTACCCCGGTTCTTTTCAAGTGCTCGGACCTGCTCAACGGCGATTTCGTCGATCGCTTGACCAACATAAGCCGCGCCGAACCAGACCCTTCTCTCTTTCAGGTTCCCCCGGACTACCAAATCGTCGACGGCCCCGCCGACGGCCACCATGAAGTTCCAGTTGCCCCAGAACTAGCCACAGTTGCTCTTTGCATTGACTAGGCGATTGACCAGGCGCTTCTTTTTGGAGGGCAGCGGCTCGGCTCCCCGAGTCGCTCGCTTGCTTTTCCGTTGTTCTTTCTCGTCACTGATCACTTGTCACTCGTCGCCGCTTTTCACGTGCTCCGGCCGGAATCCCACTCCCACGATCCGCGGCAAAATCCGCCGCAACGCCGGCCATCGCCGCATCAGTTTCACCGGCCACGGCGCCGTAATCGGCCCCGTGCTGCCCAGTACGCGCTTGATGATGCGGTTCTGCACCACCACCTGCAATCGCTGCGTCGCCCGCGTCGGAAACATTCTCCGTCGCTGCACCGCCTGCAAATCGCTTTCGCGCACCGTCCCATCGCGCAGCTTCTTGCTCAAGATATTCGCCGCCGCCACCGCGTCCTGAATCGCCAGATTGATTCCCACTCCTCCAATCGGAGACATCGCGTGCGCCGCATCGCCAATGCACAGCAGCCCCGGCAAATGCCAGCGCTTCAGGCGGTCCACCTTCACCACCAACAAACTCACATCCTTCCAGTCGCGCAACTCCTCCACGCGGTCCTTCATATACGGCGACAAATCCGCAATTTCCTTGCGCAACGCCGCGAGGCCCCTTCGCTGAATCTCCTCGAACCCGCCTTTCGGAATCACGAACGCGCACTGCCAATAGTCCTCTCGATTCAGCATCACCAGCATTTTCCCCGCATCGATGTGCCCGAACGTTTGCGGCGGATCTCCCTCCTTTCGGCTCAACCGCATCCACAGCGCGTCCATCGGCGCGCCCAGATCGATCGCTTTCAGTCCTGCGCGCTCCCGCACCACCGAATGCCGCCCGTCCGCTCCCACCGTCAGCGCCGCGTGCACTTCGATCATTCCCTCCGGCGTCTCGGCGCGTACCCCGGTCACTCGCTCGCCTTCGCGAATCAGCTCTGTCACTTCCGTCTTCATCCGCAAATGAAATCCCGCGTACCGCTTCGCCTCCTCCGCGATGAAATCCAGAAAATCCCATTGCGGCATCAGCGCGATAAATTTGCAATGCGTCGGCAAATGCGTGAAGTCCGCCAGCGGCACCATTTCGTTGCCAATCAGCCCCGACAATTCTCGGAACTCCTGATGCGGGCGCTTTAAAAACTCTTCCAGAATCCCCAGCTCATGCATCACTTCCAGCGTCGACGGGTGCACCGTGTCTCCGCGAAAATCCCGCAGAAAATCCCCATGCTTTTCCAGCACCACCACGTCCACGCCCACCCGCGCCAGCAAAAATCCCAGCATCATTCCCGCCGGCCCGCCGCCCGCGATGCAGCACCGCGTCTCGATCGTTTCGCTCACCGCTCGAATCTTACCTGAAAACTTTCCCCCGCCGTCCCTCCCGGCGAATTTCTAACGCTCCCACGCGCCTCGCTCGAAACCTTCCGTTGTCCCCGCACCCTGAGCCGCGCTAAGCTCCCTGCCTCATGCTCGCGCACTTCCTCGCCATACTCCCTCTCCCCGCCAATCTTCACTGGCTCCCCATCATCATTTTCCTCATCACCTATTTCTTCATCGCCGTCGAAAGCGGTCGCGGCAGCCGTCTCGACCGCACCGCCGCCGCTTTTTGCGGCGCCGTCGCCATGGTCTTCGCTGGAGTCGTCTCTCTCGACGCCGCCTATCAGGCCATCAGTTGGGACACCATCGTCTTTCTCCTCGGCGTCATGATCCTCGTCGCTCATTTCCAAATCGCCCATTTCTTCGACTGGGTCGCCGCGCGCGTCGCCGCCATCGCCCGCACTCCCTTTCAATTTCTCGTCCTGCTGATTTTCACCACCGGCATACTCGCCGCATTTTTTGTCAACGACACCGTCTGCCTCATGTTCACGCCCATCGTTCTCGCCGTCACCGACCGCCTGCGCCTCCCCAAGCTCCCCTATCTCCTCGCCCTCGCCACTTCTGCCAACATCGGCTCGGTCATGTCCGTCACCGGCAATCCGCAGAACGCCCTCGTCGGCGTCACCGCGCACTTCACCTTCCTCGAATTCCTCAAGCATCTCGCTCCTGTCACGCTCATCGGCCTGCTCCTCGACGTCGCCATCCTCGCATTCATTTTTCGCCGCCAGCTCTGGCACATGCCGCCGCTTGAGCACGCGGCCGAAATTCCCATCGTCCTCAACCGCGGGCTCCTCATCAAATGCGCCATCGCCGCGGTCGTCGTGCTCGTCTTGTGGTTCATGAATTTTTCCTTCGCCCTCGCCGCGGCCGCCGTCGCCGCGCTCATCCTCGTCATCGGCCGCGTCAAATCGGAAAACGTCTATCGTCGCGTGAACTGGGAGCTGCTTCTTTTCTTTGCCGCGCTTTTCGTGGTCATGCAGGGACTCGAAAACTCCGGCGCCGTGACCTATCTCATTCAATTTTTTGCGCCCGGCCTGAAAGGCGCCGTCGCGTCGCAACTTTTCTCCATCACCGGCGCCATGCTCGTGCTCTCCAATCTCGTCAGCAACGTCCCCGCCGTCATTCTCGTGCGCCCGCTGATCAGTTCCTTTCCGCACGCGCATTTTCTCTGGCTCGCCGTGGCCAGCACCAGCACCCTTGCCGGCAACGCCACGCCCATCAGCTCCGTCGCCAACTTGATCGTCCTGCAGCAGGCCGCGTGGAAGACAAAAATCAGCTTCTGGGAATTCACGCGCGTCGGCCTGCTGGTCACCATCGTCACCACCCTCGCGGCCATCGCCATCCTCGCCGCCGAAGCCCACTTCTTCCCGGCAACGTGAGCTTCCGCCCGTAAAAATCCATCGCCCGAGTCGCACTCGTAATCTAAGAGTGAGGAACGAAAATTAGCCCTTGCACCTTCCTCCGGCGGGAAGGTTCATCTTTCTGTGAGGCAAATCATGCACGACGCGCTCACCATTTCCGCATTTGCGAAACACTCTGGCGTGCCGTCCAAGACCATCCGTTACTGGGAGGACCTGGGACTGCTGCCGAAAGCCGCTCGCAGCCACACCGGCTACCGCGTATTCGATCCCGCCGCGCTTCGCTACGTCGCTTTCATCCAGCGCTCCAAGGCCATCGGGCTCACCCTCGCCGAGATGCAGGAGATTCTGCACCTCGCGCGCAGCGGCCGCTGCCCCTGCCCGGAGGTTTTCAGCTGGACGCAAGCGCGGGCCAAGTCGGTCGCGGGTCAGATCCGCGAGCTCTCGGCGCTGCTGCAACGGCTCAAACGCATTGAACGGGAATGGAAACGCTGCTCGTGCTCCAGCGGCGACTGCGGCCAAGTCTGCAGCTTGATCGCTGGTTTGCCGGAATGCAAATCTTCCGCAGGAGGAAAAAACAATGCGAAAAATTCTGTACGCGGTAACTGCTGTGGCGGTGAAGCCTGCTGTGAACGCGCTCCCCGCGCTCGCAGCAACCGACGGGTGCTGTCCCGATTGCCCGCCGTGTCCGCACCCGTGCTGCCCGCATCCGAGCGACTAGCGAAGCGGCGCGGCACAAATCTTCGCTGAAAAAAACACGGATTCGCCGCATGCCCTCGCGTGCAGCGAATCCGTTTTCTTCTTGCGATTTCTAAATTAAGTTTTTCGCGCTACTTCTTCGCGGCCGCCAAATTCTGATTGATCTGGTCCCAGTTGACCACGTTCCACCACGCCTCGATGTACTCCGGCCGGCGATTCTGATACTTCAAATAATAGGAGTGCTCCCACACATCCAGCCCCATCACCGGCTTTTTGCCTTCCATCAGCGGGCTGTCCTGGTTCGCCGCCGACTCGATGACCAGCTTCCCGCCGCTCATCAGCAGCCACGCCCACCCCGAGCCAAACCGCTTCGTCGCCGCATCATTAAATTTCGTCTTGAAATCCGCGAAGCTGCCGAACGCCGACGTGATGGCCTCGGCGATTGCGCCCTTGGGCTCTCCGCCGCCGCCCTTTTTCATGATCGTCCAGAACAGCGAATGATTCGCGTGCCCGCCGCCGTTGTTGCGCACCGCGGTGCGAATGGCCTCCGGCACGCGCTCGATTCCGCGCAGCAGCTCTTCGATGGAAAGCTTCTGCAAATCGGCGTGTCCTTCGAGCGCCTTGTTCAAATTGTTCACGTACCCGCCGTGATGTTTGTCGTGATGGATTTCCATGGTCTTCGCGTCGATATAAGGTTCCAGCGCGTCGAATGCGTAGGGCAGCGGCGGCAATTTAAACGCCGGTGCCTGTGCGGTGCCTTGAGCGTCTGTCATTTTTCCTCCTCAAATTGCTTTCGTGCCTCATAATTATACCCCCGCGGCGCGCGGCGGTGTAAATAACGCAATTCCTGTAGCGCGTCCCGGCAAAAAGGAGCGGCGCCCATGCCCACCATCGTCCACACGGAACGGCACTCCATCTCCGTGGCCTCGGTCCGCGACATCGTCATCGGCATGGCCGACGGCCTCACCGTGCCCTTCGCCCTCGCCGCCGGCATCACCGGCGCAATCGCTTCCGCGCGCATCGTGGTCACCGCCGGACTCGCGGAAATCGTCGCCGGCTCCATCGCCATGGGCCTCGGCGGCTACCTCGCCGCCAAGACCGACCTGGAGCATTACGCCTCCGAGAAGCAGCGCGAAATCGACGAGACCGTCGAAATCCCCGACCAGGAGCAGGAAGAAGTCGCCAAAGTTTTTCGCAGCTACGGCCTCGCCGAAGAGCACGTCAGTCCCGTGGTCACCGCCATCGTCTCCAACCAGAAGCGCTGGGTCGATTTCATGATGCGCTTCGAGCTCGGCCTCGAGGAACCCGACCCCACGCGCGCCGCGCGCAGCGCCGCCACCATCGCCGCCTCCTACATCGTCGGCGGGCTGATTCCTCTCGCGCCATACATGCTGCTCGGTCACATTGACACCGCGCTGTGGGTCTCCGTCGGCGTCACTCTTTTCGCGCTGCTGGCCTTCGGCTTCTCCAAAGCCAAATTCACCGGCATTTCGCCTCTGCGCGGCGCGCTGCAGACCGCCTTCGTCGGCGGACTCGCCGCCGCGGCCGCCTTCCTCCTCGCCCGCCTCGTGAATATGCGATAGCGGCCTGACTACCTCGCGCGGATGAAGCGCCCCGCAGAACCATCCGGGGCAGGCGCGAAAGGAAAAACGCATGACTTTCCAACTTCGTACGCCGGAGCTGAAGCTCCGGCCTCCTGAAAAACAAGGAGCCTGCTCGCGCAGATGAATGGCGCGAGAGGGAGAAGCTCACTGGACACTCTTATGGATGAAGTCATAAATTCTTGCGATTAGAAATGACCTCCGGTGTTTGTTTTGAGTCAGTTACGTTGAGTTCTAATTTTTCATAGATCTTGCGATTAGAAAGGCAGTGGCTAGTGACTAGTGGCCCTTCGGCTGCGCTCAGGGCAGGCGAGTGACTAGCAGGCTCGGCGCCGGCGAGAACGGGAGCGTCCGAGGAAGTGGTTGGATTGGCGGACTGGGCTGGGGGCTCGGTGGCGTTGACGACGACGTGAGTGGTGGGAGGTTCGACCCACTGGCCGCGTCCATTGAGACAAGCGAGAGTGCGAACGGCGCGAAGGATGGCGAAGGCGGAGGGCGCTTGGACTACCTCCACTTCTTCGAGGACCTTTTCTACAACGATGGCGACGTTTTCGCGTCGGAGTTGGAAAAGGCCGGTGGCGCGCGCGTGGCGGTAGAGCGCATCGTAATCGACGTCATATTCCTTAACTATTTGGTTCGGATGATGCCATTCGACGAAATCGGACTCGATGGCTTCGCGATCACGATGGCGGCAGATCTGGCATTTGCGGCGATGGCGTTCGAGAGGAGGAAGAGCCGCCCATTCGCTGTCGTTGGGAGGGGCTGATTGCCTGGGCCGCGATGGCCGTCGGCGGGCGCGCGGGCTTTTTCGAGGCGATTTTTGGGGATTTGCGGCCGGGACGGGCGCCGGATCGAGAGCGGCGTCGCGAAGGTTGGCTTCGTGAGCAGGGCGGAGGGCTTCGATGCGTTCGCGAAGGCGCGATTGGACGTCATCGATTCGTTGCTGAAGTTCGGGCCCCCTAGCGGGGGTAAACGAGCGAGCGGGCGAAGTTGTACGGCTGGGCGACATGGTGAATCTCCTTTTTATTGTGTTTGGTTAGACTTACGTCAGGTTGGGAGCTTCAGGCGACCTGACCCGCGCTGAAGCCGATGCTCTTGCGCGCACGTTACCACAAAGGCAACAGAA
Organism: uncultured Acidobacteriota bacterium; assembly: GCA_963811805.1. Taxonomy (GTDB): domain Bacteria; phylum Acidobacteriota; class Terriglobia; order Acidiferrales; family UBA7541; genus DAHUXN01. The sequence goes on from CAWESU010000001.1 coordinate 1,571,917, forward strand.
TTGCAAGAGGAAAATGCGTTTGAGGGAAAAATAAAAAACGGAAAGAAAAGACTTAGTGGCGTTGCCTAGGCCCGACGGAACTCTTCCAGAGTAAATCCCGCGTCCTTAAGGATCCGAAGAAACAATCCCTTGGGCAAGTCCCGTGCGTGGACAGGAATCACAAGGGTCTTGCGGGCCGGATGTTCGAGGATGAGGTGCGAACCGGACTGGCGGGATTCGCGATAGCCGTGCCGGACCAGAAAATGGATGAGTTCGCGAGCGCGAACCATTCAGTCCAGCGCCAGCGTGACAGTTTCGGCGTAGATCGTGCGAGCGGTTGGAACGGGCTTGCCCTTTTTGCGGCAGTGCTGAATGTAGAGCCGCATAGCTTCGAGGATGCTCTTCTTGGCTTCTTCGATGGACTTGCCGAGACCGTACACGCCAGGGAAGTCCTCGCTATATGCATAATAGCGCTTTCCCTCGCGTTCGACGGTGATCGGATAACTGTATAGGGTCATTCTAAAGTCAAGTTTACCACGACCGAAAAGCAGTGACGAGTGGCAAGCGGCAAGCGAGACAACAAGTACTTAGGTCAGACTATATTGACCGGGGGAGAGGAAGGAGAGGAGGCCGAGGTCGCGGAGGACTTGGAGTTGCTGGCGGATTTTGTCGCGGACGTGGCGGTTCGCGGGATGAAGCGAAGCGAGATGCGGTTCGAGGGTGTAGGCGTCGGAGAGAGTGAGGTTTGTTTGTGCAATGAGCGGACGAGGTTGAGAACGTCGAGGGTCCAGCCGCGCATTTCGGGGCGGAGTTTTGCGAGCGGGCGAATCTTGGCGAATTGTTTTCGCGCCAGTCGAGGGTTTGTAGGTTTGCCATCCTCGACGAGGGGAATCCAGGCATCGGGCGGAATTCCCTCGAGTAGGATGTTGCAGCCAATCCAGTCGGATGTACGGCCAGCGGGTCTCGTCGGCTTGCGTTTTTCGATGGCTGAAATGGAAAATGCGAAGTGCGGAACGAAAAAGAGGTTCCGCACCCTCCACGAGTCACTTTCGTAGTGCAGCGCGACGAGATTTGGGGTTTGGTCTTCGCGAATTTTTTGCAGCATCGCTCCATACGCGGCGTCCACAATTTTCTTGCCGAAAGAGTGCGACTGGGCTTTGAGCTGGAACAAGGCATCGCAGTTAGGGCAGATGTAGTCAACGGCTTTGGTATTTGGTGGGCGTCGCGAAAGTTCGTTTGAATCACAGTTCAGACAGTACAGATTCTCTTCGCCCCATGCTTCGGTAGCGATGCGAGCGCGTTGCGAATTGCTTTTGTAGCGTCCGAGGCCGGTGCGCGGAAGTTCGAGATGCACGCGGCGATTAGATCACGTTCCATCCCGCAGATAAATCTCTGTTTCAGTTTTGATGATGAACATAACTTCGGTCTGGCTGCGCGAGCTAAGCGTGAATTTGGCCCAGGCTTCTTCGAGAGATTCGGCGGGCGCGGAGTAGATGACTTCGCGGCGCGCGGAGCCAACGAAATAATAATTGCGTTCACGGCGTACGAGTTTTGCGCTGAGCGCGGCGGTCATATTCGTGCTGTTTGATCGATCCATAGGATCGGCGGGACGATCAACAGAAAAGTGGAGGCAAGAGAGAGAAATCTCGACCTGTACCAAGTCGGAACAGAGGCGGCGAAGGGTTATGTCGAGCGAAATGGCTTGGGCTTCGATGCCGAGAGCGCCGCGAGAAAGGCGCAAAGCGGCGAGGGCGGTGGTGCCGGAGCCGAGGAAAGGGTCGAGGACGAGGTCGCCTTCATCGGAAGAGGCGAGAAGGATGCGCTCGATGAGGGCGAGAGGCTTTTGCGCGGGATGTTTGCCGAAGCGCTTTTCTTCGGCGGCGGGAGGCAGGATTTCCCAGACGGATTTCATCTGTTTGCCGCCGGCCATTTGGCGCATGAGCTTGTAATTGAATTTGTGGCGGGACTTTTTGTCGCGCGCGGCCCAGATGATGGTCTCGGTGGCGTGGGTGAAATAGCGGCAGGAGAGGTTGGGAGGAGGATTGGGCTTGACCCAGGAGATGTCGTTGAGGAGCTTGAAGCCGAGCTGCTGCATGGCGAAGCCGACGGAGTGAATGACGTGGGAGGTGCCGGAGACCCAGATGGAGGCGTCGGGCTTGAGGACGCGCTGGCAGGCGGCGAGCCAGGCGGTGTTGAATTCGTGATTTTCAGCGGCGCCGCGGGAGCGGTCCCAGTCGCCTTTGTTGACGCTGACCATGCGTCCGGCGTGGCAGGTGATGCCGCCGTTGGAGAGGAAGTAGGGCGGGTCGGCGAAGATGAGATCGATGGAGGCGGCGGGGATGGCGGCGAGGATGGCGAGGCAGTCGCCGTGGAAGATTTTGATGTGGTGGCGAGGGTCGTGGAAGGCGGGAGGGGGAAGCGCGCGCGAGGAGTCCGCAGGGGAGTCGTCATGCGCTGAGACGTGGCCGGTTCGAGTCATTGTCGGGAAATGCGAAAAGCGGATCGGATCGTTGATCAAAACAGGGCGTTGATCAAGTGGTGTCGGAAGGCGGTGACCCTTCGTTCCTCAGGGCAAGCGAGTGGCGAGAAGAGGCAAAAACACGGTGAGGTCCTTCGTCGCGGAAACCGCTCCTCAGGATGACAAACAAAAAGAATGGCCGCGCTACGCGACGCGGGGCGTCGCGCGGGCGCAGCAAGCAGCGCCCCTACGAACCAACCGACTCTGGGGCGTGTGCTGCGTGCCTTCAAATCACTCTCCGCTGCGGCCGTTAATCACGTACTCCATTCCCCTAAATCAGTCTGGTGTATACTTCGCGCAAAAGGAGAGTCCTTGTGAGACGCTTTCCGGCCCTTCGCGCCTTCGCCATTCTCGTTGCTGTCGCTCTTCTTCCCGTCGTCGCATTGCGCCATGCGCGCGCGAGTAGCGCCGCCACTCCTGATTACACGATTCAAGCAATTCGCTACGCCTCCGCCCCGGACGATGCCGCCAACCTCGTCATGGGCGCGCCTCACGAGAAAATCAATCTCGCCATGATCGTCTGGCTCGTTCGCGGCGGCGGACGCAACATCCTCTTCGACAGCGGCTATCACCGCGACACGTTCCTGAAATACTTCCCGTCAACCGGCTACATTCGCCCCGACGAAGCCGTGAAACTCGCCGGCGTCCAGCCCGGCGAAATCACTGACGTCGTCATCAGCCACGCGCACTGGGACCATCTCGGCGGCATCGACCTTTTTCCCAAGGCGACCGTCTGGATTCAGGAAGAGGAGTATCGCTACTACACCGGCCCGGCCTGGCAGCCCGGCGGCAACCACGGCGGCATCGATCCCGCCGACATTCAGGAGCTCGTGAAGCTCAACACCGAAGGCCGCGTGCGCTTCGTCAATGGTGACGATGTCGAAATTTTTCCCGGCATCCGCGCTTACACCGGAGGCCATCACACCTTCGCTTCGCAGTATCTGCGCGTCGACGGCAATCCGCCCTTCGTCCTCGCCTCCGATAATTGCTATCTCTATCGCAATCTCGCCGAGCACAAGGCCAGTGCCACGTTCTCCAAAGCCGACTGGCCCGCCAACATTCAGAATCAAGCGCGCATGATTCAACTCGCCGGAGGCAATCCCGATCGCGTCATTCCCGGCCACGATCCGGTCCAATTCGAGAAATATCCCACGTCCGCCGACGGCCGCGTCGCCAAAATCAAATAGCCAGAGTCAAATAGGAGGACCTCCGGCCGCCGTTGGGGTACGACATAAACCGGCCTCCAAGATTCCCTTCCTTTCGCGCGCTTCACCCGCGCGATGTATTCGCTTTTGCTAGTCGCTAGCCCCTCGACATGAACCTTCCTCCAAGATTCCTTCCTTTCGCGCCTGCCCCGGATGGTTCTGCGGGGCGTCCCACCCGCGCGATGTATTTGCCTTTCACCTCGCGCCTTCCGCGCAGTAAACGTTTTCCCGCTCCCCTAAATGTTTTAGGGTAATGGCCTGCTCATTTTTTGCCATTTTTCCAGAATTGGCCTGCTTCCCATCCTGCTCTGCCGACTCAGTTCGTCCTGGGGGTATGTACCGAAAAACCGCGTTTTCCTGGCGTTTTTTGAAAAAATGAGAATTCGCGCCCTCGCAACACTTGAAAAAAGGCAATTTTCAATGGACTGCTCTTCCAGTCCAATTTCGCCCCGTTTTGCCCGTGGAAAGAGACAATTTGGCCTGTACTGGAACCAGTTGTAGTTTTGCTTTTTATTCGCCGCTACTTTTGCTGGCCCATGTTGCCGAAGGGCCAGAGGTTGAAGAGCTTGAGGAAGACGTCGTCGTGCTTGTCGATGAGCATCTGCGCGGTTCGTTCCGGCGGCCAGGGAGAAGCGAGGCGCTCGGGACGGTCGGCGATCCAGAAAGCGGCGAGCGCTTGCACGGTGGCGTCGCGGTCGAGAACGGCTTCGTCGATTTTGTCGAAGCTGTCGACGTTGGAGTGATGCGTGTAGCGATACTCGGGCGAGTCCTGATCGAGATTGATGCCAGGAAGGCCGGCGGTGATGAACGGGCCAGTGTCGGTGCCGAATTCGGTGTCGTCGTTGGCGGTGATTTTTCCGAAGGCGTCGAGCGTGGCGACGAAAGGATCGACGGCGGCGAGCAGATCGCTGCGGCCGCCCATGTTGAGCGCGACGACGGGGCCCTGGCCGTTATCGAGAATCACGGCGGCGACGTGATTTTGCATTTCGCTCTGATGAGTTTTGACGTAAGCGATGGAGCCGAGCAGGCCTTCTTCTTCGCCGGTGAAAAGCACGAAGCGAATGGTGCGGCGCGGCTTGAATCCGGAGCGCACGATGGCTTCGGCGGCGCCGAGAGTGGTGGTGGTGCCCATGCCGTTGTCGGTGGAACCTTCGGAAAGATCCCAGGAATCGAGATGGCCGCCGACGACGATGATTTGTTCGGGATGCTCGGCGCCGGGAATTTCGCCGACGACGTTGGCGGTGCCAACGGGGCCGTCGGTGAATTTGTTTTGCACTTCGATGTGGATGCGCGGCGTTTTGCCGCGGTGGATGAAGCGCTGGAGCAGGTCTTGATCTTCGGCGGAGATGCTGACGACGGGAATGTCGTAGGCAGTGGCGAAGCCGAGAATTCCGGTGTGGGTGAGGTGCATGCCTTGTGATTTTGCGCCGCCTTGGCCGCCGATGACGGCGACGGCTCCGGCGTCATGCGCTTTGATGAGGAAGAGGCCGAACTTCGCGAAATTGGCCATGCCGTTTTCCGGCGGCGCGCCTTTTTGCACGACGAGGAGAACTTTGCCGTTCCAGTTGCCGGAATTTTGCGCGAGCTCCTGATCGAGCTGGTAGACGTTCACAGGGACGACGTCGGCGTCGACTCCGCCCTGCGGCGTGGAGCCGACCCAGCCCATGGCGTCGATCATGAGTTTGTGCTGCGCGGGAGAAATCATTTGCGCGGTGGCGGAGATGCGCGTCCAGCCGCGGAAAAGCTGCCAGGGCTCGGCGTGAACGTTTTGCAAACCGATGGAGCGCATTTTGGCGAGGCCCCACTGGATGGCGGCGTTGCACTGCGGCGAGCCGGTGACGCGCGCGCCGATGTCGTCGCTGAGCTCTCCGAGGAATTGATAGGCGTGATCGTTCATCATGCCTGCGCCGGCGATGGCGGAGAGCGCGGGGAGGGTGCCGTCGTTGAGGGCGGGCGCGAAATTATCCTGCGTGGCGGCGAGAGCGATGGCTCCGGCAAAGAAAATTGCGGCGAGGGCCGCCACGGCAAAAAATGCGAGGGGCTGGCGTTTCATTTTTTGAATTTCCTTTCGCACAGGCGCGAGAAAAAAAACATCAGGTCCGCGCGCCGCAAAACTACGAATGGCGCAAGGGGTGACATTCTGTCAAACGGGCGCGCCGGGCGCAAGCGATTGCGGTAGAATAGGGCAGAACGCAAAACACTCTGGGTGCATCTAAAGATAATGTTGCCCGAGGTTCGCGCACGGAAAGTGAGACGGAAGGGGCGGGAAACCGCGCGAAGGCAATCCATCGCAAACTCCGCAGTGGTAGTTTGTTTCCCGCCGCAAGTAGGAACTAGACTCGCAAGATGAACTTATGCCCGCTGCGTGGGCTGGGGCATACGCAGGGCCTGGCTGCAACGGAACGTTTCGATGCCGCGCGGAGTGTGGAAGCGAGACCTTTTTCGTTCTGGCACGTCCATAAAATCATAAGGGCTTGATGCCCGAAAGAAATTCGAGGAGGAAGTGACATGAGCAGGGAAGTCATTCAACTGCGGCGGGGAGCCGCGATGGCAATTTTGGTGGTGGCGCTCGTTGCCGGAGCGTTTGTGGGGACGTGGGCAGTGCGTTGGGCAGGCCATCAAGTGTTCGGCGCGCCCGCGGTTCCTGTGAAAGTGGCAGGAGCAGTGGATCCGGTGAGGCTGGGGGCGTTTGGGAACGGATTCGCATCCGTGGTGGACCCGGCGCTACCGGCGGTGGTGAATATTTCGACGACCAGGGTGATCAAAGTTCAGCAAGGACCTGGTTTCTTGAACGATCCGTTTTTCCAACAATTTTTCGGCAATCAGTTTGGACCGCAACAGCCGCAGACGGAGAAAGAACACAGTCTTGGCTCGGGTGTAATCATCAATCCGGACGGATACATCCTGACGAACAATCACGTGGTGGAGCACGGCAGCGACATCACGGTGGTGTGGAACAACAAGAATTACCCGGGCAAGGTGGTGGGAACGGATCCGCAGACGGACATTGCCGTGGTGAAGATTAACGCGACGAATCTGCCGACTTTAACTTTCGGCGATTCATCGAAACTGCGCGTGGGAGACGTGGTCTTCGCGATCGGCGATCCTTTCGGAATCGGCGAAACGGCGACGATGGGAATCGTTAGCGCCACGGGCCGCGGCATCGGAATCGAGGGGCCGCGAAGTTATGAGGATTTTATTCAGACGGACGCGGCGATCAATCCGGGCAACTCGGGCGGCGCGATGATTGATTTGCACGGCGACCTGGTGGGAATCAATACGGCAATCCTGACCAGCGGCGGGCAAGAGGAAGGCGGAAACGAAGGAATCGGATTCGCGGTGCCGATCAACATGGCGCGCAGCGTGATGCAGCAGCTCATCGAGCACGGAAAAGTGGAGCGCGGACACATTGGCATCGGTCTGACGGATTTGACGCCGGATATGGCCAAGGAGTTTGGTTATAACGCAGGAGGCAACGGTGCGCTGATTAACAGCGTATCGCCGGGGAGCCCAGCCGACAAAGCCGGCATCAAGCGCGGTGATATCATCCTAGGACTGAATGGTGGGCCAATCACCGGCGGCACCGATTTGACAGCGCAGATCGCGAGCATGTCTCCGGGAACAACGGTCCACTTGAAAGTGTTCCGGGATGGAAAGACGTTTGACGTTGCCGTAACGCTGGCACCGGGAAGCGCGTATGCGGGGATGCCGAACGAACCACAGTCCGGGAACGAGGGTAGCGGCGAATCGCCGGAGAATGGCGGAAAGGCGATGCAAGGCGTGCAAGTGCAAAACCTGACGCCGGACATCGCGCAGCAACTCAATCTGCCGATCGGGACAAAAGGCGTGGTGGTGGACAGTGTGGATCAATCCAGCGCAGCAGCCGAGGCTGGACTGGCGCGAGGCGACGTGATTCAGGAAGTGAATCACAAACCGGTGAGCAACATGACAGAGTTCCGCAATGCGCTTGCGGGGTCAGACGATCAGCCGGTGCTCCTGCTGGTGATACCGCAAGGCCAAGCGGGTCAGACGATCTATCTGTTGATTCAACCGCAGTCGTAACTACAGAAGCAGTTGGAAAAGAGCCGGCACGCCAACGTGCCGGCTCTTGTTTTTTGCGGTTATGGAGAAACTGAAGCAGCCGGTGAAAAAATGCACCGCCAGGGTAGGAAATTCCTTGCCAGCGCGATCCGGGAGTCTGCGGGTCCTTGAGTTTTCGTCGATGGTTTTTTGCACCGCAATACACTTCGCGCCTGATTGACAAAGGGTTGCAGGCGTATTCAGATAAAATGTGGAAAATCCAGGCATAAATGGTCTGTTTTGGAGCAGATTGTGCTAGAGGTTCTGAGGGGGGATAGGCTGTAGTAGAAGACTGCCTAATTTCCCGACGGAGATTAAGTCCGAAATTTAACAAAAAGGGATGCAACTCGGCCAGTGGATCGGTGTTTCTCAGGGAGGGCGGCTGTCCGGCTAACAATGAAGGCTAAGAGTTGGATTGTCGCTTAAGGCAAGGAAATTCTATACTAGTACGACCGTACTATTCACCTGGGTCCGCAAGGTAGTACTACAATGTGCCAGCTCCCAGCAGCGAGATTCTCAAATGGGGAAGGGGTAAATGTCGGCCTACGGTTCTCATTTTAGTCCGGATTCCGGTTTCACGCTGCTCGCTTCCGGAAAGCCGCGCTGGCGCTCGTTTGGCGCGGGGTTTGGCATCGAGCTGGTGGTGCTGGCGTGCGCGCTGTGGATTCCTGCATTGTTTCCAAAGCAGATGGCCGAAGCGAAGCAGTATATGGTGACGCGCATCAGCCTGCCGGAACTCGAGCCGTTCAAGCCGCAGCCAAGGGTTGAGCCGAAGGTGGTGAGGCACCGGGAAGTGGTGAGGGAAATCCCGAAGCCGGTGGTGATTCCGGACCCGCCGAAACCGAAACTGATCGAGCCGGTGTTTGCCAAGCTGAACGTGGAGCGGCCGGTGGTGAAGCACAATCCCACACCCGCGCCGAAGATCAACGAATTCGCGCGAATGGTTCCGGATAAGCCGACGGTTTCTTTGGGAAGCTCGGCGATGCCGGATTTGAAGAAGCCCCGAGCGCCGGTGCAAACGGGCGGGTTCGGAGATCCGAATGGATTAACGCCGACCACGAAAAAAATGACGCAGCCGGTGAACATCAACGCGGCGGGCGGCTTCGACATGCCGGAAGGACCGGGCAAAGGGAACGGCACGGGTGGGGCGAAGGGTTTGCCGGGAGTGGTGGAGAGCGCGGGCTTCGGGAACGGGACGGCGATTGCGGGCGGCGAGAGAAACGGCGGGCACGTGCAGACGGGCGCGTTTGCGGACGACCGGCCGGACGACAATGCGCCGCACGCGAGAAAAGCGGCCGATACGCCACAGCAGGATCCGGTGGTTATTCTCTACAAGCCTGAACCGCAGTACACTGCAGAAGCAAGACAGGCGAAAGTCCAGGGCGCAGTGGTGCTGCAAGTGATTTTCAGGGCATCGGGTGAAGTGCAGGTTCTTCGGGTGCTGCAGGGCCTGGGCCATGGACTGGACCAGAATGCGGAAGTCGCGGCGCGGCAGATCAAGTTCACACCGGCCAAGCAAGACGGGCAAGCGGTGGATTTTCCCGCGAACGTTCGAATCGATTTCGAACTAGCGTACTGATTGGATTGAGGGGGCGAAGTCATGGGGATGGGGAATCGCGGCATTCTAACTGCGGCTCTCGGATTGTGTCTCGCGGGCACGTCATTTGCACAAACTGCTGCACAAGGTACACAAGCCCAGCCGACACAGACAGCGAATCCGCCAGCAGCAACGCCAAGCCAAGCAACCACGGTGGATCAAGTGGTGAATGCAATCCTGGCGCGCGAGCATCAGGAAGTAGCGACGCTGCGGCATTACAGCCCGATTGTTGAAACGTACGTTCAAGACATGAAGTGGGACCCGCAGCTGGGCGCGGTTCCGCAAGACGACCACTACTACCTGGGCGTCGGGGATTTGAGCCGGGGCGTGACTGACCGCACCATGCTGCGCGACGGGAACGCGGGCTTCGTGCACAAGCTGAATCCCATCAAGGACCTGACTTCTTTCCTGGGAAATTCGTACGTGCCGGCGGGCTTCCTGCAGATGATATTCGTGGATCCGATCGATTTCGACAGGCAGCACTACAGGTTCGATTATGTGCGGCGGGAATTTCTGGGCTCGGTGCGCTGCCTGGTGTTCGATGTGACGCCGCTGCCGAAATCGGGAGACGGGCGGTTCCAGGGACGCATCTGGGTGGAAGACCAGAGCTACGTGATTGTGCGGTTCAACGGGGTGTTCGTGCCGGTGACGCGGACGTTCGGATGGAATTTGCACTTCGACAGCTGGCGGACGAACGTGGCGCCGAATCTGTGGATTCCGTCGTACATCTACAGCGCGGAATCGGACCTGAAGGATTTTCCGTTTGGGCATGTGCGCTACCGTTCGCAGACGCGGCTGTGGGGCTTCAATCTGAAGCTGGCGTCGCGCGAGACGGAGTTCAGCGATTTGACGGTGGAAGCGGCCAAGCCCATCGAGGACCAGGCGCAGGCGTCGCAAGATGTGTCGCCGGTGATGGCGGAGCGGCAATGGCAGCGCGAGGGCGAAGACAACGTGCTGGACCGGCTGCAGCGGAATGGATTGATTTCGCCTCCGGGGCCGGTGGACAAGGCGCTGGACCAGGTGGTGAACAATCTGGAAGTGCCGAACAATCTGGACATCGAGCCGGATGTGCGGTGCCGGGTGCTGCTGACGTCGACGCTCGAAGCGTTTACCATCGGGCACACGATTGTGGTTACGCGGGGATTGCTGGACGTGCTGCCGGATGAGGCGAGCATCGCGGCGATTCTGGCGCACCAATTGGGAGCGGTGATCACCGGAGCGACGCTGCCGGACGAATATTCGTTCAACGATACGACGATGCTTTCGCCGCAGGAGACGATGAAGCGGATGTCGTTCCGGACTTCGGAAGCGGATGAGGAAGTGGCGGCGAAGAAGGCGATCGAGCTGCTGAAGAATTCGATTTACAAGAATCAGCTGGGGACGGCAGGACTTTTCCTGAAACAACTGGCGGCGGAGCAGAAAGAGCTGCCGTCGCTGATCAGCGCGAACCTGGGCAATCACGTTTTCATGGCGCAGCAGCTGATGCAGACGGCGCCGCAATTGCAGCCGATGAAGCTGGACCAGATCGCGGCGCTGCCGCTGGGGTCGCGAATCGTGCTGGATTCGTGGGATGATTCGATCGAGATGGCGAAGTCGAAGCCGGTGGAGTTGCTTTCGGCGCGCGAGAAAATGCCGCTGGAGGTGACGCCGTTCATGCCGTACCTGACGCGTTATCAGAATCCGGCGGATGCCGCGGCGTCGGATCCGGCGAAACAGGATACGGCGAAGAAAAACCCGTAACGGCTACAAGAAGATTTTTGGCAAAGGCCCGGCGCAGAGACCCTGCGGCCGGGCCTTTTGTTTTGTGTGGATGCGCGAGCGCGAAAGCAGAGCGCGCGTATGAATCGGACTGTCAAGCACGTCACCGCTTTGCAAGCCCGCCCGGATAAGAGAAACTGTCCCGCAGCATGGCACGGCAATCACTGATTGAATTCATCGAGGAGTATGCGCGGCGCGGAAGCGAGATCGCGATTGCGTACCGGCGCGGGTATCGGATGGAGCGGTGGAGTTACGCGCGGGTGGGCGCGGTGGCGCGGAATTTCGCGGCGACGCTGGAGCAGCGAGGAGTAGCGCCGGGGGACCGCGTGATGTTGTGGGGCGAGAATTGCGCTGAGTGGGTGGCGGCGTTTTTTGGGTGTGTGCTGCACGGCGCGGTGGTGGTGCCGATGGATCAGGCGGCCAGCGCGGAGTTCGCGGCGAGAGTAGCGGCGACGGTGGACGCGAAGATGATTGTGCATTCGCGCGCGCTGGACGCGGGGAAAATTGGAAGGCCGGAGATTTTACTGGAAGAACTGACGGAGACGGAGTGGCACGGCGTAGATGCGGGCGCGCGGCTTGATACGAAAAGCGCGAAGCGCAGCGATGCGGTGGAGATTGTTTTTACTTCGGGGACGACGGCGGAGCCGCGCGGCGTGGTGCTGACGCACGGAAACATACTGGCGAACATCGAGCCGATGGAAGCGGAGATTCAGAAATATTTGAAATACGAGAGATTTTTTCATCCGCTGCGATTTTTGAATTTGCTGCCGCTGAGCCACGTGTTCGGGCAGCTGATGGGGATGTTCATTCCGCCGCTGCTGGGCGGGACGGTGATTTTTCTGGACACGATGGGTCCAGCGGAAGTGTCGCGGGCGATTAAACGGGAGCGCGTGACGGCGCTGGTGACGGTGCCGCGGATGATCGAGTCGCTGCAGGGACAGATGGAGCGGGAAGTCGAAGCGGCAGGACGCGTGGAGAAATTCAAGAGGGATTTTGCGCGGGCAGACGGGGAGAAATTTCTGCGGCGCGTTTGGCGATTTCGAAAAATCCACGGGCGGCTGGGATGGAAATTCTGGGCGTTCATTTCGGGAGGAGCGGCGCTGCCGGAGAGCGCGGAAGTTTTCTGGAACCGGCTGGGATACGCGGTAGTGCAGGGGTACGGGCTGACGGAAACGACGTCGCTGGTGAGCGTGAACAATCCGTTTCGCGTGGGGAAGCGGTCGATTGGGAAGCTGCTGCCGGGGATGGAGATGAAGCTCGGCGAGGGCGGAGAAATTCTGGTGCGCGGGGAAAATGTGGCGTCGGGATATTTTCAGGGCGCGAAACTGGAGCCAGTGGCGGGCGAGGAAGGATGGTTTCGCACCGGCGATTTGGGCGAAGTGGACGCGGAGGGGAATTTATATTTCAAGGGGCGGCGCAAGAATGTGATTGTGACGCCGGCGGGAATGAATGTTTATCCCGAGGACTTGGAAGCGGAGCTGCGGAAGCAGCCGGGAGTGAAGGATTGCGTGGTGGTGGGAATCGAGCAGGAGGGGAACGCGGAGGCGTGCGCGGTGCTGCTGCTGGAGGATGCGAGCGCGGACGCGGCGAAGATCGTCGAGCGCGCGAATCAGTCGCTCGCGGAATATCAGCGGATGCGGCGGTGGATGGTGTGGAAGGAGCCGGACTTTCCGCGGACGCCGACGCAGAAGCCGATGCTCGCGCGGATTCGCGAAACGGTGGAGCGGGAGTTTGGCGCGCGAGTGGAAGGTCCCCCGACTCAAAACGTCGGGGCAGGAGATTCGCTGGGCGAATTAATTGCGCGGGTGACCGGGCGCGGCGGGAATTTCGGCGCAGATGCGAATCTGGAGCGGGATTTACAGATGAGCTCCCTCGACAAAGTGGAGTTGATGAGCGCGCTCGAAGAAAAATATCAGGTGGACTTGAGCGAGACGAAATTCGCGGGGGCGAAGACCGTCGGCGAACTGGAAAAGCTGCTGCGCGAGCCAAGGGCGCGTCCGCAGACGCACGAATTTTCGCGCTGGGCGCAGCGATGGCCGGTGACGTGGATACGGCTGGCCGTGTATTACGCGCTGACGTGGCCGGCGACGATGCTGCTGGCGCGTCCGGAGATTCGCGGGCGCGAGAATTTGCGAGGGGTGCGCGGGCCGGTGCTGGTGGTGGCGAATCACGTGACGTACGTGGACATTGGCTGCGTGTTGGCGGCGCTGCCGGGGAAATTCCGGCACCGGCTGGCGACGGCGATGGAAGCGGAGCGGCTGTGGGGGATGCGGCATCCGTCGGGGATGGGCTGGTTCATGCGCATGGTGAACCGCGTGGATTATTTTTTGGTGATTGCGCTGTTTAATGTGTTTCCGCTGCCGAAACAGACGGGGTTTCGCGAGAGTTTTGCGTTTGCGGGAGAACTGGCGGACAAGGGATGGAACGTGCTGGTGTTTCCGGAAGGCGAGCGGACGAAAGACGGGAAAGTGGGGAGATTTCGCGGCGGAGTGGGATTGCTGGCGACGAAGCTGGATTTGCCGGTAGTGCCGGTGCGCATTGACGGGCTATGGGAGTTGGCGCAAGCGCGGCTGGCGGGAAAAGCGTCGAGGCTGAAGCCGGTGCCGCGCGGCGCGGTGAAAGTGACAATTGGCGAGCCGGTGAGGTTTGCGGCGGATGCGAATGCGGAGGAGATTGCGAGGGAGCTGGAGCGGAGGGTGAAGGAGTTGTGAAACGCGCGGGTACCTAATATGAACTTGGCCGAGACAATCTTAGGTTTGCAGGGCAAAGTTCCCTGGGGAGTTCGTTTGGGACACGGTTCTTTCTTGACGTTAGAGTTTGGAAAGAAGGCCTTACAAAAGGAAGCGAATGGGATCGCTCACGGCGAGTGGCATTTGTGGCTATATATGTGCAACTGGAGAATTGAATTCGCGGATAAAATCCTGGCGGGATCAGCTGACAGTCGGAAGGAAATTCAGAAGGCGCTTGATGCTACGACGTTTGATAAGATTACAGAAATTCAGCTTGCTTCTCCTTCGCTCGATTTGGTTATCCAGTTCGGTACGAGTCTTAGGATACTGACGTTTTCGTCTTCCAGCGGTGAGGCAGATCAGTGGTGGTTGTTCACACCGGATGGCAACTGCTTACGTGTGCATGGCGGAGGCAAATACGTCTACGGCAGCAAAGATGAGCCGCGCTAAAAGGAGGGCTGGAGCGAAGGGTGAAGGAGTTGTAGGGCTGGACTCTTGCCGGTCGGCTAGAAGAACGGATACTCGTTGATCCAGTGAAAGCCGCGGCTCATGAGCAAGCTGGGTTGGCGCGAACGATGGAGTTTGAGTGAGACGGAATTGCCATTGATCGCGCCTTCGAGGTTGAGGTGCTCTTCGCCCGTCCGCTGATATACAAAACTGCACTTCCAGTTTGGGTCGGCTCGATCGCCAACCGAAAGAGTGTCTTTCGCCGTGTCGAGACTCAGGGTGACATAGTCGAGAGCGCCGTTGCTCAAACCGATCGCGGAGCCGCTGGGCGTGTCAATAATAAGCTCCGTCCAGCGATCTTCGCCGGGCGCAATCTTCATGCCTGCAACGAGCTTATCTGTAAAAAGCGAGCGGGGCAGCTTTGCGGATAGGGTGAATTCGTCGACGGTCCAGACGCCATACAACGGAGATCGCGCGGCGACCGTTGGGTTTTCGATGGCGTACCTTTGAAGCGAGAAATGCGTGAGCGCGGCCAGCAACGCCACGCCTAAGAGCGCGGACAGAACGAGCCCGCCCTGATTTATCCAGCGGCGGCTTGAAAGGGGCACGGATGTGCGTGGCGTAGCTGCACGATTCAAGACCAAGACGTTCAGCAACCGTTCTGCGTCTGGCAGAACGAGGAACGCTGCCATCAGAAGGTAATGGAAGGACGCCAGTTTGACGGACACGTCGTAACTCATATTCAGAGCGAATACGTTGGCCATGACGCCGATTGTGACTAGCGAGCCGAGCGTCGCGAGCTGGGGCACCAGCAGCAGAACGCCGGCGAGAACTTCGCCGAATCCCGCGAAAATCGTGTACGGCTTAGAGGCGGCCATAAACGTCCACAGCAGGCTCGCGGGACTCAAATCGCCGACGCGCGTTGAGAGCGCACCGAGATCCAAAGCCCCGAATTGGACCGGAATTAGTTTGTCCATGCCGTAGACGAGCATCTCCGTCGCCAGCGCTAGTCTGACGACGAACCTCAACCATTCGTGCAGAACGCGATAATTGGATCGTTTTTGATCCAAGGCCGACCATATGACGGTGGCGACCGCAGCCAAAAATAGTTCGCAAAGGATTAGGACGTAGTCGTACGTCGTATCTCCACTGCCGTTGCTGAAAATCGTAATGTAGGTGGAAAGGTGAAGAACGTGTTTGCCCACCCACGGAACGACGTGATGCCACAGCGGCGCAGTGAAGGAATCCGTCAGGCGGCCGAAAATGAGGTAGTGGAAAAGGATCTGGTCGTCGGAAAAAATGTACAGGCAGTACAGCATTAGATAACAGAAGACAAATCGGAAGGCGAGACGCGTTGCGAAACGCCAATGAATTTGTTCTGCGTCAGAATATGCGTTCAATCCGGCACCATTTCGATTCGGGAAGCAGCTGGCCCGCCTAAAGGTTTCCGGCAATCTAGCAGTTTGCGGGACGCCTGGCAATCAGGAGCGTTTAGCGCGGAATGCGAACTGGACGCGCTATTGGGGCGAGGATTTTGGAGTGAGTTTTTGGGTGGCGAGATTTTGGGCGGTGGTGAGGGCGTCGGCGGCGGGGACTTTCACGCCGGGGATGACGCCGGTGCCTTCCCAGTTGGTGTGCGAAATGGGATTGATGGCCTTGGCGAAGGGGACGCCGATTTCGAAGTGGTCGTCGATGCGATGGCCGGCGACGGGATGCGCGCCGCCGCCGGTGACTTCGCCGACGATGGTGGCGCGCTTCAACTGCTGAAGGTCGTAGGTGAATTCCTCGCCGCCGGAGAAGGTGCGATGCGAGGTGAGGACGTAGGCCGGCTGCGCCGCGAGGCGTTTGCCGGAGACGTAAGGGAGCGTCCAGAATTGATGGGTTGTGTTCCCCTTGCGCGTCCACAGGTCGTTCAGGTGCGTCGGCTGGTCGAATAAATAAGAACAAATAAAAGTGACCATGGCGGGATCGCCGCCGCCATTTTCGCGGAGGTCGAAGATGATGGCGTCGGAGTTGGCCAGGAAATTCATGGCGGCGATGACGGTGGGGGCGCAGATATCGGGAGCGGCGAAGAAGTCGAATTTGACGTAGCCGATGTTGCCGGGAAGAATTTCGAGTTTGTCGAAGCCGCAATTGGCGCGTTCCATTCCCTTGCGAAACTGAGCCTCGGCTTTGGGGTCGGGAGTGGAGGTTTCCTTGGGCAAAGGCACGGGGCTGAAATCGACGCGGAGATGCTTGTCGTGGCTGACTTCGCGAAGATTGGCGGTGAGCATGGCGGCGAAGGCGTCGCCGTCAGTGATGGAATCGTATTCGCCGCGCTTTTGGCGGGCGCGGATGGCGTCGGCCATTTGTGTGGCGACGTCGGGAGAAACGTAAAATTCGTTGAGGTCGGCGAGAGCGCCGTCGATGACCTCGGCGCGCGTGGCGGCGTCGAGAGTGAAATTGAGCTGCGAGACGGATGCGCCGGGAGGAAGCGCGCGCAGGGAGAAGCTGGCGACTTGGCCGGAAGCGTCCTTCAAGTCCAGTTTGGCGAGCGCGCGAGTGTCGCTGAGGCGCTCCTTCACAAGGAATTCCAGGTGAAGCGGGTCGCTCTTGAGGATTTGGACGAGGTCAAAACCGCCTGTGGCCTTCCGGAAGGGCATGATGTCCGCGGCGGATTTGCTGGGGTCGTATTTGTGATAGTAAGCGTCGATCTGGGCCTGATCGCCGCTGTTGAAGGCTTGAAGCCAGGCAGCGAGAGTGTGGCCGGCGGGCGTGTCGGGGATAGTGGTTTGCGCGGAGGTGGCGGACGCAATGAGGAGAAGCAAAAATAGAATGAGACTGGAGATATAGCGCATGTTTGTCCTCCGCGAGAGTGATGCAGCCCGGTCTGGCCGGATTTTACTCCAGTTCAAAACAGCGAAACACGGAAATTGTAATGCGCCTGTAATGTCGCGTGAGGAAGCTCCGCAGAATGCGAATTCGGCGACGCGTATTGGCGGGGAGTTGTGACAAAATGGCGGCGAGTTGGCCGCCGCGAACTGTGCGATGAGACGACGACCTCACGTCAGTTCGCGCAAAGGCGGCGCGAACCCTTCCTGCGTCAGGACGAGCGGGACGTGAGGTACAGGAGCGCGTTGAAAGGTGTGAAGGCGATCTTAGGGTTTCGAGGAGAAGGAAATGAAGCGGACTGGACTGGGCACGGCGGCGATGGTTATTGCGATTGTTGCGGCGACTTATTTTGCGACGCGGCACGAAGCGGGAGCGCGGCGGCAGAGCGCGGAGGCGAGGCCGGGGCATTTTCAGGCAAGCCCGGCGCTGGAGAGCCGCGCGGTGCTGCCGACGGGGATGACCATCACACCGATGGCGGCGCAGGGGTCATTTTATGTGCCGCTCAATCCGGGGCTCGCGGATTTCCCCGACTATGTGGCGGGGCAGCCGGTGACCACGGCGATGTCACCGGACGGAGCGACGCTGCTGGTGCTGACCAGTGGGTACAACGAGATGAATGACGCGTCGGGGCGGCAGATCAAGAGGGATTCGAACGAGTACGTGTTTGTGTTCGATGTTTCGCAGGGGCGGCCGCGGAAGAGCCAGGCGATTCAGGTGGCGAACACGTTTGATGGGATGGCGTGGAATCCGAATGGGCAGGAATTTTATGTGGCGGGCGGCGTGGATGATGATGTGCATGTGTTCGCGAAGCAGGGCGACCAGTGGGCGGAGGCGGGGCCGGCGATAAAGCTAGCGCACGCGCACGGCCTGGGAATCGACGTGAAGCCGGAGGCGGCGGGGATTGGCGTGACGGCGGATGGGAAGAAATTGCTGGTGGCGAATTTCGAAAATGATTCGGTGAGCGTGGTGGATGTGGCGGCGCGGCAGAAAATCGCGGAACTGGATTTGCGCCCGGGGAAGGAAGACGCGAAGAACACGGGAGTGGCGGGCGGGGAGTTTCCATTTTGGGTGGTGACGAAGGGAAATGATACGGCGTATGTGTCGAGTCCGCGGGACAGACAGATTGTGGTACTGGATATTTCCGGCGAGCCGAAGGTAAAGGCGCGAATTAAGGTGCGGGGTGAGCCGGGCAAGATGATTTTGGATCATGAGCAGAGGTATTTGTATGCGGCGCTTGCGACGGACGACGAGGTGGCGGTAATTGATACGGCGTCCGGAAATGAGCTGATCGAAAACATCAGTACAACCGCGCCGCAGTCAATCTTCATGAACCCTACCATGCTCATGGGAAGTAATCCGAACAGTTTGGCTCTCTCTCCGGATGATAGCGATCTCTACGTGACCAACGGCGGGGCAAATTCGGTGTCGGTAATTAACAATTTTCCGTCGGCAGCCGGGAAACGTCCGCACGCCTTTGTCGGCGGCCAAGAGACAGGAGTGGTGAGCGGATTGATACCGACGGGGTGGTACCCGAGTTCGGTGAGCGTGAGCGCGGATGGAAAGATGCTGTACGTGTTGGACACGAAGAGCGTGCCGGGACCGAATCCGGGGGAATGCCGGAACACCACGTCGATTGCGCGCGGGGCGCTCGATGAATGCTACGCGCAGAACGAATACATTCTGCAATTGAACAAAGGCGGGTTCGAGGCGATTCCGACGCCGGGCGCGGACGAGCTGGCTTCGCTGACGAAGCAAGTGGCGGAGAACAATCATTACGAGAGTGACGCCGAGCGGGCCACGAACGAAAAAACGATGGCGTTTTTGCGGCAGCACATCAAGCACGTGATTTACATCATCAAGGAGAACCGCACGTACGATCAGGTGCTGGGCGATTTGCCGGAAGGGAACGGCGATCCGAAGCTGGCGGTGCTGGGGCAGGCGCTCAGTCCGAACCATCACCAGATCGCGCAGCAGTTCGTGGACCTGGATAATTTTTATTGCAGCGGGGATGTGAGCGGGGAGGGTTGGAACTGGTCGACGGCGGCGCGAGCGACGGACGTGGTGGAGAACACGTATCCGATCAATTATGCGGGGCGCGGGCTCACCTACGACTACGAGGGCGAGAATCGCAACATCAATGTGGGCATTGCGTCGCCGAGTGCGCGGCGGAAGGATAATCCTGATACGCCGGACGATGACGACCTGCTGCCGGGGACAAATGACGTGGACGCGCCGGATGGGCCTGGGGGCGACGCGGGGACGGGATATTTGTGGGATGCGGCGCTGCGCGCGAAATTGACGCTGCGAAATTACGGATTTTTCCTGGAGGGCGGGCGTTATGGAGCGGAAACGGCGAAGAAGGGGCTGATTCCGGTGATTCGCGATCCTTACAAAACGAAGACGCGAGTGGCGTTTCCGGATAAGGCGGCGCTGATGAGCGTGACGGATCCGTATTTTCGCGGATTCGATTTGGCGCTGCCGGATTATTGGCGGTACACGGAGTGGAAGCGCGAATTCGATGGCTATGTGGCCAGCGGGAAAATGCCGAATCTGGAATTGGTGCGGTTGATGCGCGACCACTTTGGCGATTTTGCTGACGCGATTGACGGGACGGGCACAGTGGAAGGGGAGATGGCGGACAACGACTACGCGATTGCGAAGGTGATCGAGGCGGTGGCGCACAGCCCGTTTGCGAACAGCACGATTATTTGCATTGTGGAGGATGACGCGCAGAACGGGCCGGACCACGTGGACGCGCATCGCAGCCCGGCGTTGATTGCGGGGGCGTACGTGAAGCAGGGTGCGGTGGTGTCGACGCACTACACGACGGTGAACATGCTGCGGACCATCGAGGACATTCTGGGGATGAAGCCGATGGGGATTAATGACGCTGTGTCGGAGCCGATGGCGGACGTGTTCACGACGGAGATGAAGCCGTGGACGTACACGGCGGAGGTGCCGGCGGTGCTGCGGAGCACGCAGTTGCCAGTGGGGCAGGCGGTGGGCGCTGGCGCGGCGCAAAGTGGCGCTTATGCGAGGCCGCGGCACGATGCGGCGTATTGGGCGGCGAAGACGAAAGGAATGGATTTCAGCGTGGAGGATCACGTGGATCCGGAGAAGTTCAACCGGATTGTGTGGTACGGGCTCGTCGATGTGCCTTATCCGGTGATGCGGGATGGGCGGGATTTGCGAGAGAACCGCGAGGCGTTGCTGAAGGAGGACTCCTTTACGGAAGAAAACAAGCCGCACGACGGACAGCGATAAAGAGAATTGTGTGGTAGGCTCGCGCGGAATTCACGGAGCAAAAACGATGAGGCGGATGCGGATCGCAATGGCTTTGTGCGTGGCGGCGGGAATTGCGGGAGTGTGTTTGAGCTGGCTGCATGTGCAGGAGGCGCGCGCGCAAGAATCGGCGGCGCTGGACCTGAGCGCGTTGTATACGAAGCAGGACGCGATGATTCCGATGCGCGACGGGGTGAAGCTGCACACGGAAATTTATGCGCCGAAGAATGCGGCGGGGCCGCTGCCGTTTCTGATTACGCGCACGCCCTACGGCACGAGCGACGGCGCAAACGGTTACAGCAGCTTGTTCAATTTGTACAAGGAGATGATTCCGGAAGGTTACATTTTCGTGATGCAGGATATTCGCGGGCGGTACGGGTCGGAGGGGCAATTCGTGATGAATCGGCCGGTGCGCGACCGGAGCAAGCCGAATTCGATCGATGAAGGCACGGACACCTACGACACGATCGACTGGCTGATTAAAAATGTGCCGGACAACAACGGGCGCGCGGGATTGTTGGGAATTTCCTACGGCGGCTGGCTGACGACGATGGCGCTGCTGGAGCCGCATCCAGCGCTGAAGGCGGTGTCGGAGCAGGCGTCGCCGGCGGATATGTTTTTGGGCGACGATTTTCATCACAACGGGGCGTTCCGGCTGAGCTATGGGTTCGAATACGCGGCGATGATGGAGACGGGCAAGACGAATTTCATGTTCCAGTTCGACAAATACGACACGTTCGAGTGGTATCTGGCTCTGGGGCCGCTTTCGAATATCGACAAGAAGTATCTGCATGGCGAGCTGCCGACGTGGGAGGGCTTCGTCAACCATCCGAATTACGACGGCTTCTGGCAGAAGCAGGCGTTCTATCCGTATTTGAAGGATTTGCATTTGAGCGTGCCGGATTTGAATGTGGCGGGATGGTGGGATCAGGAAGATTTCTACGGGCCGGTGAAGATTTACGAGACGCTGGAGAAAAACGACACGAACCATTTCAATTATCTGGTGGTGGGGCCGTGGAATCACGGAGGCTGGGGACGCAGCGACGGGGAAAGCCTGGGGCGGATTCAATTTGGGAGAGCGACGAGCAAGGATTTTCGCGCGGATGTGCAGGCGCCGTGGTTTGCGTACTGGCTGAAGGACAAAGGCGAGTTGCCGTTCAAGAAGGCGCGGACGTTTGAGACCGGCGCGAACCAATGGGTGGACTACGATGCGTGGCCGCCGACGGAAAACGTGACGGAGAAGAAACTATATTTTGGCGCGGATGGGAAACTATCGTTCGATGCGCCGCAGGCGAGCGGAGCGGAGGCGTTCGACAGCTATATTTCCGATCCGGCGCATCCGGTTCCTTACCGGCACCCTCCGGTGGAAGAGACGTACGGGCCGGGCAGCCATTGGTACACGTGGCTGGTGGAGGACCAGCGATGGGTGGATTCGCGGCCGGACACGGTGAACTGGTCGACGGGCGCGCTGGACGCGGATGTGTGCGTGGCGGGAGATATTGTGGCGAAGCTGTACGCGTCGACGACCGGAACGGACAGCGACTGGATTGCGAAGCTGGTCGATGTGTATCCGGAGAAGTATGAGGCGGAGCCGTCGATGGGCGGATACGAGCTGATGATTGCGGATGAGGTGTTTCGCGGGCGCTTTCGCAACAGTTTTGAGAGGCCGGAGCCGATCGTTCCGGGAAAAGTGACGCCGTACACCATCGATTTGCACACGAACAGCCATTGTTTCTTGAAAGGGCACCGCATCATGGTGCAGGTGCAGAGCACGTGGTTCCCGATCATCGACCGGAACCCGCAGAAATTCGTGCCGAATATTTTCAAGGCGACAGCGAGCGATTACATCAAGGCGACGCAGAGGATTTATCGGACGAAGGAATATCCGTCGAACGTGGAAGTGCCGGTGGTGCAGCCGTGAACTGAAGCGCGGAGTGAACCCAGAAAAGCAGATTCCTCGCACCCTTTCGCAGCTTTTTTAGTTTGGCTGCTTGCCGCAGCCGCGCGAAGGGGGCTCGGAATGACAATTCGAGTTAGTCGCGAAGGCAGAGGAGGGGAATGTGGACGGACGAGTGGACACGAACATGGTCACAAATGCGTTTGAGCTTCCGGGATATCGAATCGTGCGGACGGTGGGACTGGTGCGCGGGATCATTGTGAGGTCGCGGAGCATATTCGGGAATATCGGCGCGTCATTGCAGACAATCGTCGGCGGAAATATCACGCTTTTTACGGATATGTGCGAGAAGACGCGCGAGGATGCGCTGGAGCTTCTGATGGAGCACGCGGCGGAGCGCGGCGGCAATGCGATTATCGGGGTGCGCTACGACGCGAATGAAATTATGCAGGGCGTGACGGAAGTGCTGGCGTACGGGACGGCGGTGGTGGTGGAGCGGGCGACGTCATGATAGCCGGCGGATTTACTTGCGGTATTGCTCGTCGCTGACGTGCTCAAACCAGTCGACTACCTTGCCGTCTTTCCTTTCCTGAATGGCGATGTGCGTCATGGCCGTGGTCGGCGTGGCGCCATGCCAATGCTTCTCGCCGGGCGAGATCCATACGACGTCACCGGGATGGATTTCATCGACGGGTCCGCCCCAGCGTTGGACCCAGCCGCAGCCGGCGGTGACGATGAGAGTTTGACCGAGCGGGTGGGTGTGCCAGGCAGCCCGCGCGCCGGGCTCGAAAGTTACGCTGGCGCCTTGAACAAGCGCGGGATCGGGCGCCTGAAAAAGCGGATCGATCCGTACGGCGCCAGTGAACCAGTCTGAGGGTCCCTTGCCAGAGGGTTGCGAGCCGATTCTCTTGATTTCCATTTCTGACTCCTCAGTTGAAGTTGTTACTGTTGGCCGGCCGAGAATGCGGACGGCTCTGAGTACGAAACGCGGGTGGAAAATCACAAAAGGAGATTCGTCGAGCCAGTGACCGCACCGCCGACAGCCGTGGAAACGGATGGTAGGCCCGTGCGGGCTCGAACCGCAGACCTCTACCGTGTCAAGGTAGCGCTCTAACCAACTGAGCTACGGGCCTAACGAGGACAAATCTACTGGTTAGGCAAACCCAATCTTACCGTATTTCCAAGTGGGTGCACAATTCGGTTCACAGGTGCATGAATTTCCACTCACAGTGCCAAGATTGCATCGTACTTTCCGG
Organism: uncultured Acidobacteriota bacterium; assembly: GCA_963811805.1. GTDB lineage: Bacteria > Acidobacteriota > Terriglobia > Acidiferrales > UBA7541 > DAHUXN01. The sequence continues at coordinate 1,595,536 of CAWESU010000001.1, forward strand.
CGGCATGTGAAGCAGATGAGCGGCAGCGAACGGGAACAATGAAGGAGATTCACTGATGCAGACGAATCGGCGTGAATTTCTTGCGAGTATCGGCGGGGCTGCGGCGTTAACGGCGCTCGGCGACAGCGGCTCCGAGGCATTACTGCAGAATCCGGGTCCTTCTTCCGTTGCTTCTCCCGCGACGGCGCTTCCAGCCAAGAACGATTTTGCGATTCCAGAAGACGTGACATACATCAACAGCGCATTCATTCATCCGATGCCAGTTGCGGCGGCGCAAGCTCTTCGGGAGTATGCAGACGTCCGGTCGGAGCCGGGGATCGCGTCAAAGCTGCACAATGTGGACGTCAAGGCCGAGCTCGCCGCGTTGATCAACGCGAAGCCTTCGGAGATCAGTTTCGTTCCCAACACCAGCACAGGCGAAAATCTGGTGGTGAATGGATTGGGAATTCCGCACACGGATGGCAACGTGGTGAGCGACGCGCTGCATTTCGAAGGGGCGCTGTTGCACTTGGGAGAATTGCAGAAGCGCAACGGGCTGGATCTGCGCATCGTGCCGATGCGCGACTGGCGAATCGACATGCGCGACATGGAGCAGGTGGTCGACAAGAAAACGAAATTGATCGAAATATCGCTCGTGGCGATGCCCAACGGTTTTGTGCATGATTTAAAGGCAGTTTGCGATCTCGCTCACGCGCATGGCGCATTGGTCTATGCGGACATCGCCCAGGCGGCGGGGAATATGCCCATCGACGTGCGGGAGAGCGACGTGGATTTCTGCGCATGCTCGAGCTTCAAGTGGCTGATGGGCGATTTCGGGCTTGGCTTTCTGTTTGTTAAGGAATCGCTTCTCGATCGAATGACTGCGTGCCCGCAGTATGGCTATTCTGAGACGCAAGCGCTCGATTCGCATTTCATGCCGGGCGATCCTCCCGGCGATGCACCCTACACGTGGCAACTCAAGAACGATGCGGGCGGGCACTTTGAAGTGGCCACGCCGGCCATTGGCGTGATGTTTGCTCTCGGCGAATCGCTGCCCTACATCCGGCGGCTCGGCGTTGAAAACATTCAGGCATACCGGCAGCCAATGATCAAGAAACTTCAACAAGAAATGCCACGGCTGGGATTCGCACAGCTGACGCCCGCGGAGTCGACTTCGCCGGTGGTTGCGTTTGCGGTGAAGGACTACCAGTCCGTTTCAGAGCGTCTGCGGCAGGGAAACGTTAACGTCAGGCTGGGTCGGAACTACATAAAAGTGTCCCCCTCAGTGTTTAACGATATGAGGGACATCGACAAACTGCTGGAAGTGCTGGCTGGCACCGGCCTACGATGATGCCCCAAAGATGATGGCAACACAGCGCGCTTGATGGCGCTCGCAGAGTGCGGTAGGAAAGAAACAAATGACGCAGTTCGTGATGCGCTGGCGCACGGCAAGGGTCATGCTGCTGGTGGCGGGCGCCCTGTTTTCAAGCGTGCTGACAACAGGCGCCGGCACTTCAGCGGGATGGCGGAAGTACGCGTCCAACCCGGTGATTGGCGGAAAACTGGGCACGGTCTTCGATGTCACGGTCCTGAAAGAGAAAGACAAGTACCGCATGTGGGCTTCCTGGCGCCCGAAGAAGAGCATTGCGCTTTTTGAGAGCAGCGACGGCATGCATTGGGGAGAACCGACGATCGTCCTGGGTCCCACGAACAGTGGCTGGGAGGATGACGTGAATCGCCCCGGGATCGTGAAGCGTCGGGATGGATATCACCTTTGGTATACGGGGCAAGCGCGCGGCCACTCGTGGATCGGGTACGCCGTTAGCCGCGATGGGACGAATTGGAAGAGAGTAGGCAAGTCGCCGGTGCTCTCGGCGGACGCCCCCTGGGAAAAGGTAGCGGTGATGTGTCCGCAGGTGATTTGGGATGACGCGCGGCAGGAATACCGCATGTGGTACTCGGGCGGCGAGCAGTATGAACCGGACGCGATCGGATACGCGACGAGCAAAGACGGGATCCACTGGACAAAGTCCGCCGCGAATCCGATATTCCGAGCGGACCCGCACACATTGTGGGAGCGGGATAAAGTCACCGCGGCGCAAGTCGTGCCACATGCGGGTTGGTTTTATATGTTTTACATCGGGTTTCGGGATGTTGATCACGCGCAGATTGGGATTGCCAGATCGCGCGACGGAATCAGCGGATGGGAGCGCCTGGCGCAAAATCCAATCATTGGTCCTGATGAGAATGCTTGGGATGCGGACGCTTGCTACAAGCCTTGGGTAATCTTTGATCAAGGCCGCTGGCTGCTCTGGTACAACGGCCGGGGCGGAGCAGTGGAGCAAATCGGCTTAGCCATCCATGATGGCGAAGACTTGGGATTTGGGAAAGGCGCCGGCCCGCGCGATGGAAACGCCGCAGTGGCAAGAACTGACCCCCATCCGGTCATTGACGCCCGCAGCTTTCTGCCCTACGTGCAGGAGTTCAATCGGGAAGACGATCACAAGTTCCCAACGATGATTGGCGATGACCGCGCGTGGGAGTGGATGGCCGACAACATTCCGCGATTCGACGCTCCGGACGCGGAGCTGGTGCGCACGTATTACTTCCGCTGGTGGAGCTATCGCAAACACATACGAAAGACGCCTGCCGGTTACGTGATTAGCGAGTTCCTTCCGGATGTGGACTGGGCCGGGCTGTACAACACCATCGACTGCGCGGCGGGCCATCATATTTACGAAGGCCGATGGCTGCGGGACCCCGAGTATACAAATGACTATTCGAGATTCTGGTTCGGCGGCGGAGGTAACCCGCGCCTGTATAGTTTTTGGGCGGCAGACGCCATGTATGCGAAATATCTGGTCGATGGCAACAAGCAGTTCGTGATGGCGCTGTTGCCTCAGTTAGTCGCCAACTATAAGGATTGGGAAAAAACAAATCTGGGTTCTGATGGCCTTTTTTGGCAGATCGATGACCGAGACGGCATGGAGAAATCCATCGGTGGAAGCGGTTATCGTCCCACGATCAACAGCTACATGTACGGCGACGCGGTGGCCATCGCGAAAATCGCCGAGCTGAAAGGCGATTCCGTGACGGAAAAAGAATTCCTGGCCAAAGCGCAAACGCTTCGCAACGCTGTTGAATATGAACTGTGGAATTCCGCGGCCGAGTTCTACGAGACGCGGTCGCGCGGCACTGGAAAGTTTGTTGATGTGCGCGAGCTGATTGGCTACGTTCCGTGGTATTTCGATCTGCCGAGCGCCAGCCACGAGGCAGCGTGGAAACAGTTATTCGATCCCGGGGGGTTTGCGGGCCGATTCGGGCCCACAACCGCAGAACGGCGAAGCCCGCGATTTATGTTCCGCGACCCGCACGAATGTTTATGGAACGGCCCTTCTTGGCCTTTTGCGACGACGCAGACGCTGGTGGCCATGGCGAACCTGTTGAATTCCTACAAGCAATCGTACGTGGACAAGGCTGACTATTTCCGGCTGCTCAAAATCTATACGCATTCTCAGACGCGGACGCTTCGTTCCGGCGAAACAATTCCTTGGATCGATGAGGACCTGAATGCGGACACCGGCGAATGGATTGCGCGGACGATTCTCCACGAGGAGAACCGGCCAGACCAGGATCGCAGCGAATATTACAATCATTCCGCGTTCGCCGACTTGGTGATCACCGGCCTGGTTGGATTGCGGCCACGCGCGGACGATACGATTGAAGTGAATCCGTTGCTCCCTGCCGGGGCATGGAAGTACTTTGCGCTGGAGTCAATTCCGTATCACGGGCGGCTGGTCTCCATCATTTACGACGCGGACGGCAAACACTATGGACGGGGGGAAGGGCTGCGCATTTTGGTGGATGGCACGACGGTGGCATCGAGTCCGACGCTTGCTCATCTAGTCGCGCACATGCCAGCATCGGCGTCTGCCGCTGAGTCCTCAACGGTGAATCGTTTCCAAGCTACGCTGAATGCGAGCGCCGAGACGCGTCAGTAAATCCAGCTCATGTCCGCGCCCTTGGGAGCAGTTTTCTTCATCCAATCCGCCTCCTTCGGGAAGATGCGCTGATCCCAGGTGAGCCCGCTGACTCCCGGCGGGTCGATGGGGCCGCCGGTGTAGCAGTGCGGCTGCTTCTCGCCGTACTCAAAATCGCCGGCGTAGTAGGGATAGTTGGTCTTCTCGAGAAAATCCTGAAGCAGCGAGACGGCGTTGTTCAGGTAAAACGTGTCCATGGTGCCGACGGTGAAATGCAGCTTGCCGACGAGCTGCGGCCCGAGGGTTTTCCAATTGGTGCGCAGGATGTAGCTCAGGTCGTAGTGCTGCTTCCAGTACTCCGCGACGCTGTGGTCGATGTCGCCGGTCATGGGATCGATGATGGGCTTGGGGTAGCCGTCGTCGCCGACGGGACTGAACACCGCCTGCCAAATGTCAAACTGGTCGCCCGAACGGCTATGCGTGCCGAGCACCAGTTCGCGGCGCGTCTCGCCCTCCATGGTGTTCTCGACCAGGCCGTCGGTGGTGCGCATCATCGGCCGCGGAACGCGCGCGAAGGGCCCTTCGACGAAGAACGCGTTTTTGTCTTCGTTAAATTTACGGATTGGTAGGCGCGAAAATCCACGGGATCGGGGCAAGCGGTCCACGCGCCGTTGTAGAAATCGGGATAGAACACCTGCGAAGCGAGCGTTTCCCATCCGCCGGTCGAGCCGCCGTAGACTGCGCGGGCCCAGCCTTGGCCGATGCCGCGAAACTGCCTCTCGATTTCCGGAATCAGCTCCTTGGTGATGGCGTCGCCATAGGGGCCGTCGTTTTCTGAATTCACGGCATAGGAATCGTCGAAGTACGGCGTGGGATGCTGAATGCAGAGAACGAGGAAATGCGGCAGGCGCCCGGAAGTCCAGTCCTGATAAAACTTGTACTCATATTCCGCCCTCATTCGCTCGTGGCCGGTCATATCGGGCGTGGGCGGTTCGGTGCGAAACGGCTGCGGACCTTCCCAGTCGCTCGGAAAATGTCCTTGGTAGACCATCAGCGGATAGTGCGCGTCGGGATGCTCAGTGAATCCCGCGGGCAGGAGCACAATTCCGGTGATGTACGTGGGCGTGCCGAAGAAATTCGTGAGCAGAGCGCTCTGGATGCGGACGTGTTTGATCCACGGCGTATCCTGCGGTTGGTTGAGGGGCGGCATCACTTCGGTCAGCTCGACGCGAATCACGTTGTGCACGGCCGGGTCGACGTGAACGCGCTGGACCGCGCTGTAGAGATTTCCTGGTTTGCGATTCCAGTGCTGGCCTTCGCCCTTGTCCGGCGGCAGCTCGACGGTGTGGCCGTTCGAGAGGTGATAGGTCTGATAAATGTTGAGCACGGCTTGGACGTAATAATCGCCAGCTGGCACTCGCGAGAGATTGTCGAGCGGATAGCCGAGCGTGGACGCGTCCACGGTCACAGGCGTTCCCGGCGGCCAGTCGTTGACGTCCACGCCAAAGATCTGCGCGGCGTCGAGCGCGGTGTAGCCGGTTTGGAAGCGCGGCTCAGGATTGTCCGTGGTGGCCAGCACCAGGACGACGCGGCCGGTCAAGTGGGCCGCGCTGCGCAAACTGGGGAATGAAATCTCGAAGTGCAGCTTTCCCGGCGGTTGCGCGCGATCCGTTTGCGGCGCGAATGCCGCGAAGAAAAAAGTCACAAGCAAAATTGCGAAATTTCTGCGCGAATGCATCGACGACCTCCCGCGAGACGCGAACCCCGAACCAAGCGGGGGAATGATACTCGCGTTTTGAACGAGCAGCGTCGATTTTTCGCGCGCTTCTCAACGGTGCATGACCAGCCCACCGCGTTCCAACGGAACGGATGCAAATAAGGGGGACATAAGATGGCCATTGAAGACGTAAGGTTATCGCATCATTCTCGATATCGGGGATCAGGCAAGCGACCTGGCGGGTTGGTGCGCAGAACGTGTGTTTAAGTTGCCGAATCCATTTTATCTAATTCAGTAAGCGCATTCGATGATGGATATTGCGATTTGCCATAGCCTCTGTGTCCATACCGCGTTCATCGTTCTGAGAGTATACTTGCGAACTTATTGATTCGACCATTTTCTTGGGGGCCCTTATGGGTACGAAAAAGCGAGCTTCAGAAGTTGCGCCGATTCTTTCCGAGATACTGTCTCGTCGGCGATTGCTGAAGGGCGCGGCAGGCATCGCCGTTGCTTCGGCAGCGCAGGCGCTGATGCCTGCGAACGTGCGGCGCGTGCTGGCCCTGGGCCCTCCAAGACAAGGTTCATTGAGCGACATCAAGCACGTAGTGCTGCTCATGCAGGAAAACCGTTCGTTCGATCACTACTTCGGGACGTTGGCAGGCGTCAGAGGATTTAGCGACCCCAGGGCCAAGAAACTTTTCGTGACAGGCAAATCGGTGTTTCACCAGCCGGACGCGGAAAATCGCGATGGATACTTGCTGCCTTTCCATCTCGATACGCGTGCGAGCAGCGCGCAGAAAATCCCTTCGACGAGTCATGCTTGGGCCGTGCAGCACGAGGCATGGAATCAAGGCGACATGGATAACTGGCTGCCCGCGCACCGCAAGGCCGACGGAGTGAACGGCCCTTACTGCATGGGATATTACACGCGGTCTGATATTCCTTTCCAGTTTGCGCTGGCGGAGTCCTTCACCCTTTGCGACGAATATTTTTGCTCGGTGATGGGACCGACATGGCCAAACCGCATGTACTGGATGACGGGGACCATAGACCCAGACGGGCTTGGCGGAGGACCGATCACGCACAACGTGGCGCCTCCGGGCGGATATACGTGGACGACCTATGCGGAGCGTCTCGAAGCGGGGGGCATCAGCTGGAAGGTATATCAACAGGAAGACAATTACGGCTGCAACATGTTGGAGAATTTTAAAGTGTTCCAGCAGGCGTCGAAGAATTCTCCTCTCTATCAGAGAGGAATGTTACGCGGGCAAGAAGGGCAGTTTGAATATGATGCGATCAACGACAAATTGCCCACGGTCTCCTGGATTATACCGACCAGTTTCCAGTCGGAGCACCCGGACTACATGCCTGCGGACGGCGCTGCCTATGTGGCAAGCAAGATCGATGCGATTGCCGCGAATCCAGACGTGTGGGCGAAGACTCTTTTCATCTTGAACTACGACGAGAACGACGGCATTTTTGACCATGTGGCGCCACCGGTTCCTCCGGCGGGCACGTCTCACGAGTTTGTGGACAATTTTCCGATTGGCGGCGGATTCCGTGTGCCGTGCATATTGATTTCCCCGTGGACGACGGGAGGATGGGTCTGCAGCGACGTATTCGACCATACGTCCCATCTTATGTTCTTGGAAAAATTCACCGGCGTGCGCGAGCCGAATATCAGCGAATGGCGGAGGCGCACGTTTGGCGATATGACTTCCGCCCTGCGTTTTGGCGAAGGGAGGAAAGAACCTCCGGTGCTGCCAGATACGAGCGGGCCGCTCCGCTTGGCCGAATACGAGGCGACCTATCTGCCGAAGCCTGTTTTCCCCACGACGGACCAGATGGCGCCAGAACAAGAGAAAAGCCGGAACGGGGGCGCGGCGAGCAAGGAATCTGAAAATCGATAAGAACTCACGAAGGGAATGGACGTCAGCGGAAGCATTGATTTGCGCTTGACGGGGTATTACGCACTGAGGGGAAAACGCTACACCTAGGGTCGACCACTCCTCTCCGGGTCGCGGCGACGCTTGGCGGGGTTCCTTGTCTTCAAGCGGAGCGGTCGTGGCGCGGTATGCAGTGGCCCTACCCGCTCAACGAGCGCCCGCCATTTTGCGGAGCATTCTTGCCAAATCGAGCCAGGCCGTACATGTCGGACGAACATTTCACGGTGGACGGAACGCTCATTGAGGCGTGGGCCAGCCAGAAGAGCTTCCGACGGAAGGACGGACAGGGAAAGCCACGGGGAGCGGGCGGAGAGGTGGACTTTCACGGAGAAAAGCGCAAGAACCAGACGCATGAATCGACCACGGATCCCGAGGCCCGGCTGTTCAAGAAGTCCCAAGGAAGCGAGGCGAAGCTAGGCTACCTGGGACATGTATTGATGGAGAACCGCAACGGACTGTTGGTCGAGACGTTTCTGACCGAAGCGCATGGGAGAGCAGAGCGGGAAGCGGCGATGCTCATGGCGGAAGCGATTCCGGCGGGAAAGCGCGTGACGTTGGGAGGAGACAAGAACTACGACACTCAGGAGCTGGTCGGAGAACTGCGCGGGATGAACATCACACCGCACGTGGCGCAAAATAATACCCATCGCAGGAGCGCGGTGGATGAGCGGACCACACGTCATGAGGGATATGAAACTAGAGATGGGTTTCCACCTGCGTTGCACCGGCTCGAAAGGCATGGCTGCGGGAGAAGCAGCCGCTTGAGCGTTGCTCACGAAGGTTGTGTCCGAAATCAGGTAGATCATCCCCGGGGTGGTAAATGTCGGATCGTACGTCAGAACGGCAAGCCCCGAAGCTCCCCAGCGGATAAGCTCGGTAGGGGTGCCATGAAGGTAGTCAAGCGTGATCGAGGAGATCGGGGTGTAGGCCTTTTCGTCGAACGATTGAACCGTGAAATTGCTGGTATTGGCCTGCGCCTGTGTCTGCCCGAGAATGAAAACACAATCCAGCGACGAGTCCGGTGCGACCAGTCCTGAGGCATTGTACGTGCCGACAACAGCCTGTGTCAGGGGATCGGCAACGTTGCCGTCATCGCTATAAATTAATCCAGTTCCAAAATCTTCATGAATCTCGCCATCGTTGAATGAGGCGGCACCAGCAGAAACGAAGGTCGCACCCGACGGGCTTATTTGAAATTCGTCCAAGGCCCCAATGGCGAGTGCACCCGTTAGGACCTGGTCGGATGAGCTCCACGCAAGAGTGTCAACGGGTTCGCCGCCGCCAAATGCTGGCACGAAAGCAGGCCTTTGCACATTGTCGTCATAGATCACGACCCCGCCGATTTCATCTGGAATGCTGTCGAGGTCGAAGAGAGTCACGGCGGTCGTGTGCGGACTCACCGGTGCCGCACGTATGTCTCCCGCCGTATAGACCGCCGATGATTGCGGGTTGCTTAACGCCCAAGTGAGCGGAGAGCTCAATCCAGGGAGCTGGAGTTGTGTCATGACAGTAGCGGTAAGGAAGCCAGCATACAAATACTGCCCATCGGCACTGACGCTCAGCAAGTACGGATCGGCGGTAACCGTCTGGGACTGCGTAACAGAGCCGTTTGCACCGTTTATGGCGACGATTGAGTTCGGATAAGCGCCGTCGAAATTCGCCACGCCGACATAAATCAAACCGCTCTGGGAATCCCACGCCATGGCAAGTCCGGCGAGATTTAAAGCAGTCACTTGAGTACTACCAGTCGAGGCGGGGGAAACGGTGAACATGAGCGTATCGGTCGAAGAGAGGTCGGTGCCCGGATCGAAAACGCTAATGTGTTGCGGTCCTGGTGTAGCCATGAGGATGGACGGTATTGTGACGTTTAGCTGCGTCGGACTCACATAGGAGGTGGGCAAGAAGCTGGAACCCAGATAGCCACAGTTCCAGCAGGCCGTGCTGTCTGGAGCGAAATTCGCACCGTTAATCGTAATGCTTACATCCCCGCTGTTTGCCGGTGCCTGCTGAGGCACCAATGATGTCATCCACGAGTAGGAGGGAACCCCGGCACCGGAGACGTAATCGGGAGCAGAATTCGGATTGACGGCAGGACCATCAATCAAGAACACGCCACCACTCCCGAGATAGGGAGCCGTGATCGTCGTGAGCGCGAGGCCGGCGTTGCCCCAGCGAACGAGATGAGTCGGCTGCCCAGTGACAGACGGGGAAGGCTGACCATTGGTTGTGCCAAGGTCAACCCGGTTGATCAGAGCAGCGGTATTTAAGTCCCAGACCCATAGCTCAAAAAAACTGGGGTCGACAGGGGCCGCGACCACGCAGTAATAACGACCCGTCGAGGAGTCTGCCGTACACGCATCTTCGCCAAGCGGAAAAAGCGGAGAGTTATAGGTGCCAACCAGGCTTCCATTCGTGGGATTGAATATCCCGAGGAGGGAGTAAAGCAGATTGTTCGCCGGGAGGTATTGGGAAATATACGGGGGGCCAACTTCACCTCCGTTATAGCTCACAAAGGAGACTCCCGTGGAGTTCACATTCATAGTCGCGACACCGCCTGCATCGATCGTCGTGTATTGGTTTCCGTACAACGCGGAAGTGTTTGCGCCCCATTGAAACCAATCGATCATCGGTCCGCCGCTCCGATAGCCTTCGACGGAAGTGGGGCGCGGAGTGGCATCATCGTACACATATACGCCGTCGCCCGGCGGCGAAAGCGTCCAGTTGCCGGCAATGACAGCAACAGTGTGGGGGCTGTTTGGCGCGGCCTGGAGGCATACTGCTTGCTGAGGGTTGCTCGACGGATCGACGGGCAGCAAAAAAGAAATATCCTTAGTCAGGCCGGGAAGAAGGAATCGCTGGACGGCATTACCACCATCGATGCCAACCCACAAATACGAAGAATCGGACGAGATCGAAAGGAGGTCGGGGTTATTGCCAGCTGGGACTGACGCCCCAGCGGTGTCGGTTATGGGGTTAACGGGCACAATTGTGTTAGGCGCAGCGGGATCGGTAGAGGAGACAGAGAGGTAAAGCATTCCGTGCGCAGCATCCCAGACAACGTCTTGCGGCACCACTATTCCCGCGATGGGTTTCACCCATGCGGTGGGAGCCGTGCCAGTCAAAATTGTGAAGATCCGAGAAGCCGAAACGCCGCCACCGGGAGCAGGGTTTGCGACAGTCACGCTGGCAGTTCCGGCAGCAGAGAGGTCACTCGCCGGGATGGTGGCTGTTAATTGGCCAGCACTTTGCCACGACGTTGAGAGCGCTGTCCCATTCCATTGCACGACGGCGCCATTCTCAAAATTCGAACCGAATGCAACCAAATTGAGTGAGGAGCTGCCAGCCGCAGCATCCGACGGGGAAATGGCTCCCACAACCGGAATGTCTTGGGGAGGCGATGAGCTGCCGTGTGAACCGCCGCCGCAGCCCGTCGATAACAAGAACAAAAGAACACCCACAGACAAAGATGCCCGGCAAAATACAGTCTGCATTCGGAGCCCGCCTCCAAGGGCACGTGCCGAAGCTGTGCGTAGCTTGAATCCGGGCGCTCCGCCGTCAAACTGAATATCAGCGGCTCACCCGCGCGCAGCTTCGCAAATCGTCCATCTCCCTATCGCCATTCGACCCACCATTGAGAGCGAAGTATATACCCAAACTCGCTATCCCGTGCAAAGCCCCTTGCCTGTCGAACCGGGGGGCGTGCCGACCAGCACATTTCCAAAAAAAGGATCGTTCAGCCGAACCAACTCACCCGGATCTTCATGTCAAACACGCTAATCGCAGTTTGCGTCGCTGTTTTGTTCGGTCTGAACATACCCATTTTGGATCAAATCGCTCCCGTTCCCGCTCCACTCAACCTGAACTCCTCCGCAGCCGCCTTCCTCTGCGTTCTTATGGTGGTTTGGCTCATTCGCGTTCTGCAGCTCTGGCCATACTGGCGTTTTCGAGAGAGCGTCTCCAGTCCCGCTCCTGTCCCGTTCCTTACTCCCCTGACATCGGCTTCACTTCTTCGTAAGCTTTAAGCGCGTTCAGGCATTTCGCCAATTTCGTCGCTCGTACAGGTTCCCGCCCACAGATTTTCTCTAGTGTGTGCTGGTTGATTCCACGGCGCATGAATTCGCGCTTGGGAACCCCTGCAATGCGCGCTAATTGTTCTTCCGTGGCGACTGCATTTCCTTTTCGCTTGTACTGTATAGTCTTGAATTCCAGCAGGCTCAAATCTTCGCCTTCTTCCCAATGCCGGTCGGATTCTTTTCCGATGTAAACAGGCGGCCAGTTCGCAGTGACGTGCGCTCTTTGTAACAAACCCCGCGTTTTGAAATGAGGGGAAAACGCTACAATGCGTAATACCCCGATTTGCGCTTGACGGGTTAGGTTACAGAGAGGGGAAAAGTGATACACCCCGATTTGTTCGTTTCGACGCTTTGAAAAGACTGAACCAACACATACTTTTGAGACCGCAAAAAATCAATTAGACAAATTGGATGAGCTAGGTTCAGCTTTCGGAGAATGGAAACCAACAATTCCCGGTGTTGGGAGCGTCTGCGTTGGTTTGAATCTCACCCGCGCCCCGGAATTTTAGGGCGACGCCACCTATGACCGCTCCGTGTGTAGCCCCTTCCCGCTTGGCGGCTAGTTACTGTCTTTGTCCCAATCCTTGAGCGCCTGATCCGCTGGTTGACCAGTGGATTTGACGATGCACGATTTTCCATCTGTTGATGCGCTGAACGTCAGTGCGCCGAATTTCGGGTGCGACCAAAGTAAGGCTGGTGGAAAGATCACCGCCGCTCCCACGGTTTTGCCGACATTGGAGCTAGTGATTTTTAGAACCATGTCTTGTGGGCCGGGTTCCTTGTAACCGTGTTTTTGCGAGACGACCACGGCTTCTGCTTCATGGATGGCCGCTTCGCAAGTCATGGGAACTGTCTTGCTATGCTTTGCGAAAGCAGATGGAGCAATTACGAATACGAAAATGATAATTGTCGTTGCCAGTGCCATTGCCTTCATTTGGATCTTCTCCTTTGGGTTTCAGCGATATGCACAATTGTGAGAGTGCTTGGTGTTGAGGCGGCATTTTCAGTACGGATTTATGCCTGAAGGGTAAGCTGGACTCCCGTACAGGTATCGCTTGGGAACGGTCTATTCGGCGGTTTGCGTTGCCCTAAGCACGCGCGAAATCAGAAATCATCTTGTACAAATCTTGCAAGACATCCGGTTGCTCTTCGTTCATGGCGCGACAGGCTCGGACAAAAAGTTTGTTAAGGAACACTGCTATGTTGAAAAGTGCATCTCCGGCTCGCTTCTTATCTATCCAGCTTCGGGCATGCACTCGGAATACTTCTCCCGGTTCTGTGGCATGGGCTTCGGCGGCAACAACAGTTGCGTGGACAAAGTGGCTTGTCCAGAAGTAAAGCGCATCATAGTCAAACTCACTTTTCTCTGGCTGACCTTGCAGATCGTCTTCAAGCGGGTCTTCCTCCAGTGCCATCATTTTTGCTTGCCCGCCGTGACCTGTCCAATGTGCTTTGCTCTTGAACTCTTTGGCCTTCTCAAGAATATCCGCGTCTAAGCGAATCTCCGCAGGTGACCTGTTAGGGTAATACTTCATGATAATAGTCTGCCACTCTTGACGCACTCTCGCATGGTAGTTCGCATATGTAGCCGCCCGTGCTTCCGTGTCTTTGTTGCTTATATACCGAACACAGAAATAAATCTCAATTAGAGTACGCGACATTGCGAATGCTTCCGCCGGAAATCCGCCGTCAACAAGCACGCAGATCGCACGACCGACGGTGAGAGCCTTGGAAAGCAGCGCAAGAATCACTGCATTTCTGTATCGGCAACTGGCAGGAATCATATCCAACTTATTGAGATAATCTTCAAGCTCTTCGATTTTGTTAAGAATCTGCTGTGTTGTAGGCGTCGCCATATTTTTTGAGTATTCACAATTTGACTAACCGCTCAAGCGATGATGTAAGGCAAGGATAAAATCGTCCATTCAAAGCGACATTATCGAAGACGCTTCTAAGCGTTGCAAGGTGTCGTCCGGCGCGTCGTTGAAATCCGCAATGCGTTGCCCGTCGCAGACAATCAGAGAATGATACAGCATGACCACCAATATCTTGCTGTCATCGACGTCCTTCTGCGTGGCTCGCTTCCAGCAATCAGGATGAACGGAGTTGCGGAGAATACGAACGCGGTCAGCGTAGCAGGTCGCACATTCCTTACCCGTTTCAGAGTGAAGCTCGATAGAGTTGAAAAACGGATCGTTATCAAACTTCTTGATCAAATCGTTCAAGAGACCTCCAGAACCGAAACGCACCCGAAGCAAGGATTCGAGCGCAGAACCAAAGTTGGTCAAAGCTTCGGGCCACAACTGATGGTCACAGCACTTCATGGCCCGGTCGGTATAATAGGCCGCCAAATCCGCATACTTTTGTTCGCTGGTGCTAGCTTTGGGTCGCATCGTCAAGCGACACATGATAGACCCCCTAAACTGAGCAAACAATCCGCAATGCCGCTATAATGCCCGCTTCATGCCCAAAGTTAATTTCCGCGAAGAAGTTGTCAACGTTGCGCTAGCCGAACTGCTAGAACAGCGCGGCATGGTGTCTGTTCCAGAGACAATTCGCAAATCGGTAGCACGTCAAACCCGTGATTTGCCAGACATCATAGTTGCTGACTTACTCGGCATACGGATGGTCATCGAGGGAAGATTCAATAGCGGACAGCCTGCCCGCGCCTCGTTGCTCAAGGATGCGCGAGAGAGAGTCGAACAGGGCGTCTCGCCGGTATGCTTGGCAGCACTCTATCCGCCGGAGCTAAGGAGTGCCGACTCGCTATCGAGGCTTCGCCGAAATTTGGAGAGGGCGTCATTGGTGATTCGCGTAATTTCCGAGAACAACGACGGGGAGTGGGCGGACGGAACGGTAGACGACATCGTGGAGACGTTGCGACGAAGTTATGAACTGCTCGTGAGTGAAGATGTGGTTGTGGCGGCTGTCATGGAGATTGCCTCGGGGATTGAGACGGCGAGCAATTTGTTCACCCGCACACAGTCACTCAGTGACCGATTTCGCAAGGCGCTAGGTATTCCGCAAGACGCAAGTGGCGAAAATGAGGATGAGGATTGATGTCTGCCTCGAATCCCGATCTCAAAGTTCTCCGCGTTGCTTCCCTCACAATCGTTAACGCAATGATTTTTCAGCAGGTCTTGGCGGCGGAGGTCCTGCAGTAGCGATTCCATATTACCTTACCCCATTGCAACCAAAAGTACGCGCCGATTGTACTGCGAAGAATATGCAGGGGTGTATCACTTTTCCCCGCTCTGTAACCTAACCCGATTTGCGCTTGACACGAAAAAGCGGTTTTGTATACTCGATTTGCTGCTGAACGGCAGCGCTTATCCAGAGTGGCTGAGGGGACAGGCCCGACGAAGCCACAGCAACCTGGTCCGAGAACCAAGGTGCTAATTCCTGCCCGATGGGGATAGATAAGATCCTCGGCTGATCGAACCCGATCTTCTGAAGATTCTGACCCCCAACTGAATCGCAACGGCGAAGAACGCTGGCCCGACGGGGCTCGTGTTTTTTGCGTTCGCGGCACGCAAGCGTGTTTGCGTGGGGAAAGTTGTATTTCTCCATGCCGACGCGGGCGTCCTGGAAAGCGCGATGACGGTTTTGCGCAGCCAGGAGGCCTTTTCGTGCGTGCGAACAGAGTGGGATGTGCTTCAGTTGCGGTGATCAAGCTGGGCGGGTCGATTTTCAGCGGCTCGATTTCCTACCGGCGCGCGGCGCGTTTTATCGGCCGGCGGCTCGCTGCCAATCCCGAAGAAAATCTGGTGGCCGTGGTGTCCGCGCAAGATGGCGAGACCGATGCGCTGATGCGAGAGGCACAGGCGATCGTCGCCGAGCCGGACGACGCGGCGCTGGATTTGCTGTGGTCGACGGGCGAATTGCGCTCCGTGGCGCGGCTGGCGCTGCATTTGCAGGCCGCGGGAATACGAAGTGCGGCGCTCGATGTGCGGCAGACGGGATTGCGCATCGCGGCGCGCGGGCTGGGAGTCGCGCGAGCGGAATTCGATCCGGCGAGCATTCGCAAGGCGCTCGATGCCTATAGCGTCGTGATCGTTCCGGGATTCTTGGCGACGGACGATTCCGGCGCGGTTGTGACGCTGGGGCGCGGCGGTTCGGATTTGACCGCTGTGCTGCTGGCCGCGGGACTGCAGGCGTCGCGGTGCGAACTGATTAAAGACGTGCCGGGATATTTCACGGACGATCCGAACGTCAACGCCGGAGCGCAGCACCTTCCTCAGCTTTCCTTTGCGCAAGCGCTGGAAATGGCGGATGCGGGTTGCGATTTGGTGCAACGAGCGGCTCTGGAGGCAGCGGAGCGATGTGATTTGCCGATTGTGGTGCGCAGTTTGGAAGAGAGAGCGCCGGAAAGCTGGGTCACGGCAAGAGCGGAAGTTGAAAAACGGAATTCCACGGAAGCGCGGATAAAGGAAGTGAACGAAGCGGACTTGAGCGCCATCACCATGGGCATCACGGGAAATTGAAACACTCAGGAAACTGAGATCTTTGAGAGGAGAAACAAGATGGACTTCGCAACACGAACGATTCATGCGGCCCAAGAAGCAGAAGCGGGAACTGGTGCGTTGATCGCGCCGATTTTTCAGACTTCTACGTACGAGCAGCAGGCTCCCGGCGAGCATCACGGGTTCGATTATTCGCGCACGAATAATCCCACGCGCGCGCGGCTGGAAGCTGTGCTCGCAGAACTCGAGGGGGTGAAGCACTCGGCGGTATATGCCTCGGGGCTGGCGGCGGAAAACGCGATTTTCCAGGCGTACTTGCGGCCGGGAGACGAAATCGTGATTCCACTGGACACATATG
This sequence comes from uncultured Acidobacteriota bacterium, assembly GCA_963811805.1. Taxonomy (GTDB): domain Bacteria; phylum Acidobacteriota; class Terriglobia; order Acidiferrales; family UBA7541; genus DAHUXN01. The sequence goes on from CAWESU010000001.1 coordinate 1,612,052, forward strand.
GCGGAACGTACCGAATCCTGAACCGCGTGTTCAAGCCCATGGGTTGCGAGATTCGGCAGATTGATATTGCCGACGCAGCGGCGCTGGGATCGGCGCTGACGCACAAGACGCGGCTGGTGTGGATCGAATCGCCAACGAATCCGCGGCTGCTGATTTACGACATCGAGGCGATCAGCAGGCTGGCGCACGATCGCGGCGCTTTGGTGGTGGTGGACAACACGTTTGCGTCGCCGTATTTCCAGCGGCCGTTTGAGCTGGGCGCGGACATCGTGGTGCACAGCGTGACGAAATATCTCGCGGGGCATTCGGATTTGATCCAGGGCGCGGTGCTCGCCAAGGACGCGGCGATTTTCGAGCCGGTGAAATTCCTGCAGAACGCCACGGGCGCGGTGCCTTCGCCATTCGATTGCTGGCTGACGCTGCGCGGGCTGCAGACGCTGGAACTGAGAATGCAGCGGCACGCGGAAAATGCCGCGGCGATTGCCGACGCACTGCGCAAGCATCGTTCGGTGCGGCGCGTTTACTTTCCGGGGCTGCGCGAGCATCCGGGCCACGAGATCGCGCGACGGCAGATGAGCGGCTTCGGCGGAATGGTTTCGTTCGAGCTCGAAGGAACGGTGGACGAAGTAACGTCGTTCGTTTCTTCGCGGCGCTACTTCACGCTGGGCGAAAGCCTGGGCGGGGTGAAGGCGCTGGTTTGCCATCCCGCGCGCATGACACATGCTTCGATTCCGGCGGAAGAGCGCGCCAAGCTGGGGCTGTCGGACACGCTGATCCGACTTTCGCCCGGTTGCGAAAACGCGAAGGACCTGGTCGACGATTTGATCGAGGGACTGGAGCAGATCGAAAAGGCGCGGAGTGAGAAGCAAGTTGCGGCGGCTGTGGCAGGATGAGCAGCGCCGCGAAAATAGAAGTGGGAATCCTGGGAGCGACAGGGATGGTCGGCCAGCAATTTGTGGCGCTGCTGGCAAACCATCCCTGGTTTCGTCTGACGTGGCTTGCGGCGAGCGAACGCTCGGCGGGAAAGCGCTATGGCGATTTACCGTGGCGGCTGGCGGCTCAGTTACCGGAAGATGCAGCGCGGCTCGAGGTCGGGCCGCCGGAGGCGCGCACAGCTCCAAAGGTTGTTTTTTCGGCGCTGGATGCTTGCGTGGCCGGAGAAGTGGAGGCTGCGTTCGCGTCGGCGGGGCATACCGTGCTGAGCAATGCACGCAATTACCGCATGGATCCGGTCGTTCCGCTGCTAATTCCAGAAATCAACCCGCAACATTTGGATGTGCTTGCGCGGCAGAAAAAAGAGAAACGCTGGCGTGGTACGGTGGTCACCAATCCGAACTGTTCGACGATTTTTCTGGCGCTGGCGCTTGCGGCGTTGCGGGCGCTCGAGCCTGAAAGGGTGATGGTCACCACGCTGCAAGCGCTCTCCGGCGCGGGGCATCCGGGAGTTGCGTCGCTCGACGCGGTGGGCAACGTGATTCCGTTCATTGCGGGCGAAGAGGAAAAACTGGAGAGCGAGACGAGAAAGATTCTTGGGAGTTTTTGCGGCGAAGCATTTGAGCCAGCACCGATGACCATCAGCGCACAGACGACGCGTGTGCCGGTGGTAAATGGACACACGGAAATGGTTTCGGTGGGATTCCGGAATCGCGTGAGCCGCGACGAAATCCTTGAGGCATTCGAGAAATTTGCGGGCAAGCCGCAAGAGCTGAATCTGCCGCATGCGCCGCGGCGCGTGATTGTCTATTTGGATGCGGCGGACCGGCCGCAACCGCGCTTGGACGTGGAGCGTTTTGACGGAATGGCCGTGCAGGTTGGGCGATTGCGGGAATGCCCGGTGCTGGGGCACAAGTTCGTGCTGCTGGGGCACAACACGATTCGCGGGGCTGCCGGAGCAGCGCTCCTCAACGCCGAATTGATGCAGGTCGAAGGGCTGCTAAATTAGGTCATTCGCGGGATTGAGTCAGCGCGCGTCCGGTTGGTCTTGCCGGTCGGACTTGTCCGGCTTTGGCGTTTTCTCGGGCGCGGGCGGCGCCATCGTGGGCAGCGGCGCGGGCGATTTTGGAAAGCCAGTCGGCTTGGCGAGGCTCGGCGAGTCGTAGATGGCGTTGAAAAAGAATTTGTAGGTGCCGTGAGACTGCGCGCGCCACTGCGGTTTGAATCCGAAAAGATAAATGCGCCCGTTGCCGTAGGCGACTTCAAGGGCAGCGGCTTTGCCTTCGATGCGTTCGGGATGAAGCAGGTAACCGCTCGAGAGCGGGCTGACGTCGTCAGGATAAGAGGCAAGCACGGCGCCGCGGAAGCCGGGCTTGACCGCGAAGGCCGGGCCGTTCTCGAACATTACGTCAGGATCACGGGGCAGGCCCCAGACGCCGGGGCGCGTCGCGTCGGGAATTTCCACGCGCAGGAGCGAACCGGAACAATAAAACTCATCGGGCTTGAGATTCGCGAGCACGTTTGCGACCGGCAAGCCGAACTGGTCGATCACAAAGAGCGAGGCGTTGTTGAAGGCGATCAGCGTGCCGCCACCGGCGACAAATTCCCGCAAGGATTCCACGCCGGTTTCGCCGACGCCGCCGGCGTATTCGCCGGGCACCATGCCTGCAGGAAAGCCGTTGAGGATTTGATTGGGCTGAGCGTCGGGCAAAATGATGGCGTCGAATTGCTCGATGAGATGGCTGGCCTGTATGCCGCCGTTGTGAATAGCGATCGGCGCGAAACCGTATGTCTTCAGGATCCAGCGAGTCCATCCTTCGTCGATGCTGGGAGTCCAGGAGCGGTAAAGGCCCACGCGCGGTTTTCTCGTTGCGACGACGTCCTCGGGAGCTTTGTCGACAGCGCGAATCGAGAGCGAAAAGTCGTTTGCGAGAGCGGCAGCGCGATCGTGAGTGACGCCGGTGACGACGGTGGTCCCGGGTTGCGCGCCATCTGTTGCGGAACCGGCGGTAAAGCTGACGTGGCCGCCCGCCGCGAGAATTTCATTGATGGCCTTGAAGTGTGCGTTGGTACGCGGGTCAAGGAGAAAAACGGGGCCCGAGCCTTCCACGCTGCCCGGCGGTGCGGTGAATTTTTCGAGTAGTTTCAGGTTGGCGCGCTGATCAGACCCTACGGGCTGCAGGACCGCATCCGCGTTGACCCCCATTTGCATGGGAAGCGTCCAGCCAGCGACGTCGTACGGCCTGATGGGCGCACCGTTTTCGCGCAAGTCGGGATATTTCTGCGGCTCGAAAAGCTCTTTTACGAGTCCGGCGAACGGCTGGTCCATGAGAATGACCCATGAGCCGGCAGGATAGCTTCGTCCGTTGGCCGCAAAGGGCTGGGTGGCCTGATGCACTTCGACTCCGTTGATCATCAATTTGTGGACGAGCGTGGCGGCCTCGGGAAGGTCGCGCTGTTCGGTGGAAACCGCGTAAGCGTACGGCGGATTGTTGGTGAAGCGGGCGATGTTGTCGCGACCGGCCTGATATTTGTTGTAGAGCAACTGCTCGTGATACTTCGCGGCGGTATCGAGAACGGACATGGAAGCGCCGACCATGTAGCGGACCGCGTCTCCTAGGCGCCACCATCCTCCGGTCCACGGGCTGCTGTAAAAAACCTGCGAATCGAGCGAGCGAAAATCCTGCGGAAAATCGCGCACGGTGTAGAAGTGCGGCGTGGCGTATTCGTAGAGAGCCGTTTCCGTGAAAAATGAAATGGAATTGCGGAAGATTCCGGTGAAGTCCTGAAAGCCGGGATACCAGTTGTCGAAGCCGACGCGATTGATGGCGCCGGGCATGTCGTGCTCGTCGAGATACGCGGCCATGTCGATGCCGAAAGCGTTGAGCCAGCGCATGAGAATGGGCTGGATGTTCGAGGAAATCGGCTCGACGAACGGCGGAATAAAGATGCGCGCGGGAAACGGCGCGGTTTGGTGCTGGGTGTAGAAAATTTCTGGATTCCAGAAGAGTTCCTGGCGCGTGACTTCCTGGGACTCAAGCATGTTGTTCATGTAGCCGTCGCGGTTGTTATCGTGGCCGACGTATTCCTGATACAGATCGGGGAGAGGGCTGACTTCGTAAGGTGTGCCGAGATTTTTGCGGTACCAGGCGACAACTTCGTTTTGGCCATCGGGGTTCAACGTGGGCCACAGAACGAAAATCACGTTGTGAAGGATGGCGTCGATTTCGGGATCATTCTGAGCGGAAAGCAATTTGTAGGCGAGGATGATGGAGTGCTGGGCGCCGGCGACTTCGGTGGAGTGCATGCCGCCATCGATATGGACGAAGATCTTGCCTTCGCGGGCGAGGGCGTGGGCAGCGGAGTCGTCGAGACCGCGCGCCCAGGTGAGACGCCGGTTGATGTCTACGTATTTGTCGAGCTCCGCCAGGTTTTCCGGAGAAGAGATGATGGCGATTTCCCAGTCGAGGCCGCGCGTGGTCTTGCCGACGTTGATGATTTTGATGCGATTGGAACTTTGCGCGAGCTTTTGGAAATAGGCGCGGGATTCGTCGTAATTCGCAAGATAGAAATCGTCGCCGGGCGTATGGCCGAGTACAGAGGCGGGCGTAGGAATCGTTTGGGAGACGGTCGCTGCCGCTGGCGTTTGCGGGAAAGCGCTCGATGGAAAAAGGCAGCAAGCGAATGCCGCCAAAATAAAAGCCGAGAGAATTCGTTTTATGTATCGCATGACGCGCACTCTAGCGATTTGGGACAGGAATGTAAAGATGCGCGAACGAGGGGAATTAATCCTTAGAGATTCCGCCAGGGATTTCGATTTCGCGGTTACCGGGCGTCAGTGGGCGAAAGAGATATTGAATCCTGTGGACAAAACAACGTCATTGGGCACCGTGCCGACGATCGGCGGATTGGCAACGTAGTTGTCGGTCAGCGTGGTTTGCCAGCCAAGCCATTTCCTGATCTTCGTCACCACGGAGGTATTCAGCGCAAAGCTGTGCTGGCTTATTTCGTTAAGGGTGGGGTAAATGTCGAAGGCTTCGGTAAAGATGGTGTTTGCGCCGAATTTGTGCATAAACGCTTCACCCGCTGTGACACCGGGAAAGTTTCTGTCAACGCTGACGGCTGCCATAGTGGCGGAAGCGCCGCTGCTGTAAGTCGCCCGCGTGTAGTTCATTCCCAAGTTCAGGTCGAACGTTGTTTTAGGTGTATTGATTACGTGCCAGCCGATGCCGCCTGAATAAATTCCCTGCAGATCGAGGTCTTCCAGCGCGTCGTGAGTAAAGGCGCCGCTCGCAAATACAAACACGCGCTTTCCGATGTTTCTGTCATATGCAACAGCACCTAGAATTTCGTCAGCCGTGACGCCACCCGGCGTACCGGTAGTCGAGGTGCCGCTCCTTGCGTAAATAGAGGAGACGGATAGTTTGAATTCGTCAGAAAGCGTCTTGCGATCACCCGTGAACGCGGTGTTGAAAGTAGTGGTGTCGCTATTGCCGCGTGCGAGCGCGAGACCAATATTCAGCCCGCCGGCCCAACCATCGATAAAACGCGGATGCAGGCTCTTTTCGTAAGCCTGCTGCTGTGATTCGGAGCGAACGATCGTGGTTTGAGTGAGCGGTACGGTAACATCGCCCGTGGCAGTGTGGACGATCAAATGGGCGCCATCGAAGGTGATTGTGCCGTGGACCGTTTTCTTGCCCGGCGTCCCCACGTAGAAAGGTTTTTGGGTGCTGAGTTGCTGCACGGATGACCACTTGATTTTGACGTCTCCCGCGGCATCGGTCGTGAGTGTGACTTGCTGGCCATCCATGGCAGAGACGGTGCCCGTGAGATGGTCTCCATTCTTGAGAACAATCGTGTCAGGAGTGTCAGCAAAAGCGGCTGGTGCCATGGATAAAATGGCAAGAATGGAAGCGAGCAAGCACGAAATCCTCATCCGTATTTTCCTCCGATTGAGATGCTGGGGGGGCTTGAAAAGTCTAACAAGAATCATGCAAATCGAAAAGACACGAAGTTCTATTTGAATCCGGGATCCCGCTTCTGTAGATCGAGAATCCTCTCAGTTGTCGGGTGAAAGGGTGTGAAAAACGGCCAGTGTTGCGTCAATCTGACGCCTTTGCCGTGCGCGAGGGATGCGGCGTTTGCGTTGTGGCGGCCGAGGGCTTGACCGGGCCATTTCCTGCACCTGTACGGCCGAGCGCCGCGGCGATTTCGTCGAGGTCTTTTGGAGCGAGTTCGAGAGTGGCGGCGCGAATCCAGCCGTCGATTTGCTCCGGCGAACGCGCTCCGACGATCGCTCCAGTGACACCGGGCCACGCAATGGTCCACGCCACGGCAACCTCGGATGCCGAGACGTTGTGACCCTGCGCAATTGGACGCAGCGCATCGCGCAGACTGAGGTTCTTGCCTAGTTTGGGTTGCTGAAACTCCTCCGAGCGCCTGCGCCAATCATCCTTGGACATCTTCGCGACACGCTCGGCGGAAAACGAGTCCGTGAGCAATCCGGATTGCATCGGGCTGTAGCAAATAACGCCGGTCTTGTGCTGGGCACACCATGGAATTTCTTTCGCGGCGACTTCGCGGCGAATCAAGGAGAAGGGCGGCTGCAGAGAATCGACATGATGGATGGGCTCGCAGCGTTCCATGAGCGCTACGTCGAAATTACAGACACCTCCGACGCGGACTTTTCCTTCGCTGATGAGCTGAGACATGGTGCCCCAGGAATCTTCGATGGGCGTGCCGGTTTCATCGGGCCAGTGGAATTGGTAAAGATCGATGCGTTCGACGCCCAGGCGGCGCAGAGAGGCTTCGCATTCCCTGCGAATGGAGGCGGGCGTCAACAGGCGCTTGCCGGGCTCCATGCGATCGGCTTCGTTCCAGACCACGCCGCACTTGGTGAAAACCAGAGGACGCTCCGACGGCGAGAGTTCGTGCAGGAACTTGCCGACCAGTTCTTCAGAATGGCCGAGCCCATAAACCGCGGCGGTATCGATCCAGTTGATGCCCAGCTCGATGGCGTGGCGCATGGTCTTGAGCGATTGAGCGTCGTCCTGTGGGCCCCAGGAAAAGGCCCAATCGCCGCCACCAATCGCCCATGTACCAAAACCAACGGTTGTGATTTCGAAGCTGCTTGAACCCAAGGTGCGCTTAGGCAGATTCATGATTCACCTCGCCTTACCTTATCTCACCTGTATTGGATTTCATTCTAGGCGCAGTGGTCGCAATTTTGAAGGACGAACAACGGCGCGTCCGTCTCTGTCCATTTGCTCGCCGTCCGTCTTGTGCGAAACCGCAGTTTGTGCCGCGTCCAGTAACCGGCGAATCGTTCGCTGGTATATACTCGCACTTCCTTCTGTCGAGTAATTCTGAGGAGAAACTGACCGTGAGAAATCGTTGCCGCATGGCCTTCTTGTTTATGGGCGCTTTCCTGGTACTAGCGACGCTCGTATTTGCGTTTTCGAAAGCGGCGGTCGCGCAACAGATGGACCAAAGTCTCTTTGACGGCTTGCATTGGCGCATGATCGGGCCGTTCCGCAGCGGGCGCGCGGTGGCGGTGACCGGCGTGCCGGGCCACCCGGATGTGTTCTATTTTGGCGCGGTGGGAGGTGGCGTGTGGAAGACGACGGACGCTGGCCGCGTGTGGGAGCCGGTCTTTGACGCGGAAAAGATTGCATCCATCGGCGCGATTGCCGTCGCGCCTTCCGATACGAACGTGGTTTACGTCGGCTCCGGCGAGCCGGACATGCGCTCGGATATTTCGTACGGCAACGGAATGTACAAGTCGACGGACGCGGGCAAGACATGGGCGCACATCGGACTCGAAGATACGCGGCAAATCGCCACGATTCTCGTCGACCCGCACGATGCGAACCGCGTTTTCGTCGCGGCGCTTGGCCATTCCTACGGGCCGAACGCGGAGCGCGGCGTGTTTCGCTCGACCGACGGCGGAGCGACATGGAAGAAGATTCTATTCAAGGATGAAAATACCGGAGCGATTGACATCGCCTTCGACCCTCAGAACTCGAACACGATTTACGCGGCGCTGTGGCAGACGCGGCGGCCGCCGTGGAATGTCTATCCGCCGTCAAACGGCCCGGGCAGCGGGCTCTACAAATCCACAGACGGCGGAGATACATGGACGCAATTGGCCGTCCTACCGACAACGCTTGGCCGCATCGGTATTGCCGTAGCGCCGACAGATTCCAACCGCGTCTACGCCCTGGTCGACGCGAAAAATGGCGGAGTTTACCGCTCGGACGACGCGGGACAAACCTGGCGGCTAGCCGACAATGAGTCGCGAATTTGGGGCCGCGGATGGTATTTCGGCGGTATCACCGTGGACCCGAAGAATGAAGACATCGTCTACGTGATGAATACTTCGACGTATCGTTCGACGGACGGCGGCGCGAGCTTCACGGCGATCAAAGGCGCGCCGGGCGGGGACGATTATCACACCCTCTGGATCGAGCCGGATGATCCGAACCGGATGATCCTCGGGTGCGACCAGGGCGTGATTATCAGCGTGGACGACGCGAAGACGTGGAGCTCCTGGTACAACCAGCCAATCGGGCAGTTCTACCATGTGGAAACGGACAACCGGTTTCCGTATTGGGTATACGGCGCCCAGCAGGATAGCGGCGCCGCCGGCACCACCAGCCGCAGCCGTCACCGTGGAATTACCGCTCGCGACTGGCTGCCAATTACCGTTGGCGGAGAGAACGGATACATTGCCGCGGACCCGCTGCACGAGGGGATTCTTTTCGGCGGGACAGTGACGCGCTACAACATCTTCACCGGCGCTAGCCAGGACGTGACGCCGTCGCTCGCGCATCCGGGAGATTACCGGCACACGTGGACCCAGCCGCTGGTTTTCTCGCCGGCGGACCCGCACGCTTTGTATTTTGGCACGCAGGTTCTTTTCAAGACCACGGACGGCGGGCAGAGCTGGCAAATCATCAGCCCGGATCTGTCGCGGCAAGATCCAGGTACGCCTCCCAATCTGGATCCAACAACGGCGAATGACATCGACGGAGGCGGCCGCCATGGGCTCATCTACACCATTTCGCCGTCTCCGTTGAACAAGGACCTGATTTGGACGGGAAGCGATGATGGCAGCATCCACGTTACCAGTGATGGCGGACAGAATTGGCAGGACGTTACGCCGCCGGCGCTGACGCCGTGGAGCAAAGTGACGTTCATCGAAGCGTCGCACTATGACGCCAATGAGGCGTTCGCGGCGATCGACCGCCACCGCCTGGATGACCTGAAACCGTACATTTATGTGACGCGCGACAGCGGCAAGAGCTGGCAGGAAGTTACTTCGGGAATTCCGGTTGGCAGTTATGTGAATGTGATTCGCGAAGACCCCGTACGGCGTGGGCTTCTCTACGCAGGAACGGAAACCGGCGCGTTCGTATCGTTTGACGACGGAGCGCAGTGGCAGCCGTTGCAGTTGAATATGCCGACGGTTCCCATCCGGGATATCAAGGTTCATGACGCGGATGTCGTGGTAGCCACGCACGGGCGGGCGTTTTGGATTTTGGATGATATTACCTCGTTGCGGCAGGCGTCGGCGGAAGTTGCAAATTCGTCCTCGTATCTGTTCAAACCCGAAACGGCGTGGCGCGTGCGTCCCGGCTCGGACGAAGGCACGCCACTACCGGCAGAAGTAGCCGCAGGAGAGAATCCCCCTGATGGAGCGATTTTGGATTATTACTTGAAGTCGGCGGCCCAAGGGCCGGTGACGCTGGAGATTTTCGACAGGAACGGCAAGCTGGTGCGGCGCTATTCGAGCGCGGACCGGTTTCTGCCGATCAATCCGAAACTACTGGATATTCCGGCGGCCTGGGTGCATCCGCCGGAGCCCCTCTCGGCAGCGCCGGGCATGCATCGTTTTGTTTGGGATTTGCACTATCCGAGCGCGGGCGGCGGAAGAGGCCGCGGAGGCATGGCCGCGATGGCGGCGATGTTTGGTTTTGGCGGAGGGCCGTGGGTAGTTCCCGGTGAATACACGGTGAAGCTTGGAGTCGACGGCCGCACCGAAGAGCAGCCGCTTACGGTGAAAATGGATCCACGAGTGCAAGTGTCGCAGGAAGACCTGCAGAAACAGTTGGATCTGGCGCAGCAGGTTCTGGCAAAGACGGCGGAGGTGGAAGCGGCATCGCGCCAAGCGGAGAGCGTGGAGGAGAAGCTCAAGGCACTCGCGCCGCAGGCTGGGTCTCGCCACGAACTGGCTCAGAGCATCGACGCACTCGACAAACAAGTCACGGCAATTCTGGGCGCGTCGGCGGCGAACCCCCTAGCGGCGAGCGAGGAACCGACCGTGACGGACCGGACCACGTTGCGCTACGTCGCCGGCGAGCTGGGGCAAGTGGAACGCGTGGTGGAAAGCGATGACGCAGCGCCGTCGGCGGATGCCTCCACTGCCTTCACCCAGAATGATCAAATCGCGGAAGCGGCACTGGAAAAATGGCAGGGGATCGTTTCCACGGATTTGCCGGCGCTGAACGAACAACTCCGGCGCGCGCATCTGGAGCCTATTGACGTCGGAGAAACCCACTCTGGCGGGCCGCGAAACTAAATGGTATAGAATGTATGACCGGCCGGGTGCTAAATCATGAGCCTGAAGGTTTTCGCTGCCGAAGCGCTGGCGAATTTCTACACCGTTGCGGCGGTTGCGCCTAGCTCGCCTCATTTAGCGGCGGCGATGGTTGCGCCGCTTCCGCTCTCTCAGACATTGATTGCGGCCGAACTGGGAGCGGGGACGGGAACGATGACCCGCGCGCTGCTCGATGAATTACCGCAAGAAGCCATACTGCTCGTTTTTGAAATCAACCCGCGTTTTTTCGATTATCTGAAAGCCAATTTCTCCGACCCGCGCGTGGTGCTAATCAATGCAAATGTGGAAAACATCGAGGCGGAGCTTCGGCAGCGCGGCTATGATCATGTCGACGTCGTTGTATCGTCGCTTGGCCTCGGATTCATGTCTGAAACGCAGCGCCGCAATATTTTTGAGGGTCTGATGCCTTTTGTGCGGCCGCACACGGTGCTCACGCAGTATCAGTACATTCACAGCATGCAGTTCGCGAACGGGCGGTTGCGGCGGCTCAGCTTGCGCCCCCTGCTGAACCATTATTTTTCTTCCGTGAGATCGAAAATCGTTTGGCGCAACCTGCCGCCCGCGTACGTCTACACGTGTTGTCCGTAGCGCCACCGGCATTAGCGAGTCTCCGCTACACGGGTTGACGCGCTTCGAAGACCGGGTCTAGGCTGAAACGTTCCAGCGAGTACCCGGCTTTGAGGTATCCGCCATGTCCAGGGTGACCAATCTGAACGTAAATGGAAGGGAATATACGCTACGGGCGTTCGCCTTCGCTCTATGCCGATGCTGCCCGGCGGCGCGCTTCCGGCCAAAGCGTGAAAACGACTCAACTGGCGCGCAAGCTTAGTTTTCTCTCCGCAGCCAGGCCATTCTTTCCTTCGGCGAGAACCGCTCTATGGCATACCGCAGCGCGGTGCGCGGCATTCTATGCGCGTGGGCGCGCAGAAAACGCTTCAGGGCAGCCAAGTCACGCTTGCCGACTTCGCGCAGCATCCAGCCGCTGGCTTTGTGAATCAAGTCTTCGCCATCGTTGAGGAGCATCCGCGCTATTTTCAGCGTGGTGTTCAGTTGTCCCTGGCGAGTGAACCACCACGTCGCCACCATGGCGATGCGCCGGTCCCACAGCCGCTTGGAGCGGGCTAGCTCATACAGGATTTTCTTGCTCCGATGCAGCAAGTAAGGGCCGACGATGTAGGGCGCGCTGTCGTCAACGCCGTCCCAAGTGTGAATGTGTTTTCGATTGCGCATGTAGAAGTGAAAGATTTGTGACTGCGCGCGGTCATTGCCAGCTTGGAATTTTCGAACCAGGATCGCGTGGGCGAGTGAGCGTTCATCGTGGATGCGCGATTTCATCAATTCTCGCACGGCGCTCAGCGCCAAGGTTTGGTACTCGCGGGCGAGCGGGCGCATCTTTGGCGTCGACACGCCAAGGAAAATATCGTCTGTTTCTTTGAAAAAGCCGCGATGCACGCGGGCTTTGCGCGGATCAGCCAGGGCGCGAAGCGCTTTCCGCGCTCCGGACAGTGTGCTCAGCTCCGGCGCTAAGCCGGTCTTCCTAGGCAAACGGCGCATGGTGCCGGGCGCGCGTCGAAGGACTCGCTATTTTTTCCTCGCGGACTGCATCTGGAGCTGTTTCCAATTGGCCAGAAGCGCCGTCAATTTTGTTTCGAGGTCCCGCGCCGCAGCGGCCTGCGCTACGGTAGGCGCAGCGTCCGCACCATCGATTTGCGTGTAAAGCTGCGCGCATTCCAGATTGAGCCGCGTGAAGTTGTCCGCGCCTCCCTGCGCGCCACCGAATGCGCGCGGTCCGGAAGCGCCGGCTAGATCGGCGGCCTTCTTGTCGAGCGCCGGAGTCTGTTCTTCCTGGACGTTGCTGGATTCGCCGGCTCCGCTTTTCAGGTCCTGGCGGAATTTTGCTATCTGCTGAATCGCGTCAAAGCTGCGATCCATGCCGGAGCTGAGCTGCCGTTCCAGATCAAACTGCGCAGTGAGAGCGGCCTGGGTCACGTGAACGCGCGGATCTTCTTTCACCGTGATCGTTTGACGGTAGGTTTGGGAGCCAACCGTGAGAACCACGGTGTAGACGCCCGGCACGGCCCGTGGCCCGAGAGGATAAAGGAGCGTGTCGTGTGGAACGGCGGATATCGGATAGTCGTGCATCAGGCTCTTTGGCGCGGTGTAGTGGAGGTCCCACACCCAGCGGTGCATTCCGGGATCGGCGGAGAGAATTTTCGGCCAGCGGATCCAATAGATTGGAGTGGAAAGCGTTTTTTCGACTTGTTCGCGGGTGAAGGGCATCTCATCCGCGCTGGAATAAAACCGCACCGGCCGGTTGGAGGCGTCATAAATACCGATCGCGACTTTGCCGGTCTGCGCGCTTTGCAGGTAATAATCGATAATCGCGCCATCAGGGGGGTTTTGCGCTGCGGGGACTTCCGGAGGCAGCGGCGTGTCAGTATTCGTGTCGCGGCGGTAGCGATAGGCCGGCGCGGGCTTGAACAGATAAGCGTCAGCTTTCTCGACGGCGTCGGTGATCTGCCGCAGCGCAGTGATATCGTCCAAGTCCCAGAAGCCGCGGCCGTGCGTGCCGACCAGCAGATCGTCGTCATGGATCCACAGGTCGCGCATCGAGGTGTGCGGCAGATTCAGTTGCAGGGACTGCCAGTGATCGCCGGCGTCGAACGAAACCCAAACCGCGGTCTCTGTGCCCGCGAAAAGCAGATTCCTGCGGACGGGGTCTTCGCGAACGGTATCGACCGGCTCATTGTCGGGCAGGCCGTCGACGATCAATTGCCAGTGCTTGCCGCCGTCATCCGTGCGGTAAATGTAGGGCTTCATGTCATTGATGCGGAACCCGCTGACGGAAGCAAATGCGGTGTTCAGGTCATAATGCGAACCAACAATCTGCGTCACTTTCTGCCACGGAGTCGTCTCCGGCGGAGTCACGTTGTGCCAGTTCTTGCCGCCGTCGCGAGTGACCCAGATGTAGCCGTCATCGGTTCCGGCCCATAGCAGATTGATGTCTCTTGGCGACGGACCGAGCGCATAGATGGCGCCGCGCTCTTTGTCGGCGCCGGGGCTGTTGGCGGCCATGTCGCCCAAGCTCGCGGGAATGCCGGGGTGCTCGCGTGTCAGATCCGGGCTGATGGTCTCCCAGGAATCACCACCATTGATGGTCTTGAACAGAACGTTGGTGGCGTAATAGAGGACGTGAGGATCGACGGGCGAAAACATGATGGGCTCGGTGCGGTCGGCGCGGTATTGTGGCGACGCGGCCGCGATCGGTGTGACCTTCTGCACTTGTCCCGTGACCCAGTCGAATTTCGATACTTCGGTACGGCCCGCGCCGTAGACGATATCCGGATGCAACGGATCGGGAGCGACATAACCGTATTCAATCACGCCCACCGGATGCCAGTCGCGGAAGGTGATTTCGCCGTCATTTCCGCGACTGGCGATTCCGATTGAGCCGCTTTCCTGTTGGCCGCCATAAACGCGATACGGAAATTGGTTGTCGGTGATGACGTGGTAGAACTGCGCGGTTGGCTCCGCGTACCAGGAGTTGCTCCAGGTCTTTCCGCCGTTGACGCTGATCACCGCGCCTTGATCGGCAGTGAGCAGAATGATGTCCGGATTATTGGGATTGATCCACATGTTCTGGTAATCGTCGCCGCCGGGAGCGCCCTTCAACGTGGACCATGTCGCTCCGCCGTCGGTGGACTTCCAGGTGACCGTGCTGGTGGTGTACAGCACATCGGGATTCTTCGGATCGACTTTGGGAACGGGGAGGTCGCCGCCGCCGATGCGCCCGGTTGCCCGCGTATCGGTGGTGGTGCGAGTCCACGTCTGTCCCGCGTCGTCCGAGCGATAAACACCTACGCCGCGGCCCGAAGCGATGGTGGCGTACACCCGGCTGGGCTCGCTCGGCGCAATCGCAAAATCAGCCTGGATGACTTTTTCGGGAAGACCCTGGGTGAGCTGCGTCCAATTCGCGCCACCGTCGGTGGATTTGTAAACACCGCTGTTCGGCCCGTTATATTCGTTGCCGTCTTCCCATGGGCCGGAAACGGAATCCCACAGCGAGGCGTAAACGATATCGGGATTCTGCGGATCGATTTCGACGTCCCCTCCGCCGGTATATTGGTCCTTGTAGAGCACCTTGTCCCAGGTTTGCCCGCCGTCCGTGGTGCGGAAGATGCCGCGCATTTCGCTGGGACCGTAGGGATGGCCGACCACGGCCACGAGCACGTGATTCGGGTCGCGTGGGTCAATCGCGAGCTGCGCAATCTGCTCGGCGTCGTCCAGGCCAAGGTGCACCCAGGTCTTGCCGGCGTCGGTTGATTTGTACATTCCGTCGCCGACCGATAGGTCCGGCCGTTGCAGACCTTCGCCGCTGCCCACGTAAATGATGTTCGGGTCGCACGGCGCCACTTCCAGCGCACCGACGGATTGCGTGGGTTCGGCGTCAAAGATCGGCTCCCAGGTTTCGCCGTAATCGGTCGTCTTCCAGACGCCGCCATTTACCTGCGCGATGTAAAAGACGTTCGGCTCGCTCGCTACGCCGGAGATGGCTCGGGTGCGGCCGCCGCGGAATGGTCCGATCATCCGCCAATGCAGCTCTTGATAAAGGCTTTCGGGATATTGTTGCGCCAAGACAGCCGGCGCGAAAGAAGCGAGAAGCATCACGAACAAAGCGACGAAGCCGATTCGGCGAAATTGGATCAATTTGCACCCTCCCCCGGAATTTGGCGGGAAAACACCAGAGCATAATCATTCCAGGCGCTTTGGCGCAAATGAATTATTCTGTGCCGGGCAAGCGTATAATTCCGCGTAACCTATCTTCAAAACGCCCGTTTATACATCTGGGGGAGAAACCGGTGGCCGACGCACCGAAAGGCCCGGCGATTCGCAACATCTCTGACACGGCGCGTTGGGTTGCCTTCTATCGCGCGATGGAAACGGAGCGCCCCGACGCAATCTTTCAAGACCCATACGCGCGCAAGCTCGCCGGCGAACGCGGCGAGCAGATCGTCAACACATTGCGCGGAGGCAAGCGCCAATCGTGGGCGATGGTAGTTCGCACGAAAGTTCTCGACGATAGTTTGCTGCGCATTCTGGCCAGCGAGCCCGTGGACGTGGTGATGAACCTCGCCGCAGGTTTAGACGCGCGGCCGTACCGCCTGCCGTTGCCGGCGGCCCTGCGCTGGATCGAAGTCGATTTGCCGGAGATGATCGATTACAAGACCGAAATGCTGGCAGGCGAAACACCGCATTGCCAGCTCGAGCGTGTCACGATGGATCTTGCCAATGTTTCCGCGCGACGCGAGCTCTTCGCGCGCATCAATGCCAGCGCGCGCCGTATTTTTGTGATCACCGAAGGTTTGCTCGGATATCTTGAGAAAGAACAGGTTGCTGCGCTGGCCGAGGATTTGCACCAAGCCGACCACTGCCGGTATTGGATCACCGATTTGGCGTCACCCAAGGTCAAGCAGATGATGGAAAGCACTGGGGCAAGGAGCTCAGCGCGGCCGGCGCGCCCATCAAATTTGCTCCGGAAGAAGCCGAGGGATTCTTTCGTCCTCATGGCTGGGAGAGCGTCGAGTTCCATGAATTCTATGAAGCGTCGGTGAAGTTCAATCGGCCGATGGCCGGAGCATGGATGATTCCGATTTGGAAGTTCTTGATGCCCCGGCGCACGGGAAAGATGATGAAACAGTGGAGATCCGGAGCGGTGCTGCTGCGGCGAGTTTAAGTTAAGGCTTTGCCGGGCGATGCCCAGGCTCCGACGCCGCTGTGTGCAGAAGCCCGAAAACCGCAACTCCCGTTGGCGTCCCGACGTAGACTTTTCCGGCGGCAATCATGGGCGTGATGAACTTGTTGCCGGTGATCTCATCGCGCTTGCGGTCTTGACTGCTGTTGTAAAGTTCGTGCGCAAGGTTGCTGGCGTCATAGGCGTGCAAAACCGCCGGCGTGTTGTTTTCCACGGCCCAAACGATTGCGTCGTCCACGCCGTTGGATGAAAGGCTGGGCGTTGCCCCCGGATAACCGAAGGTGATAGCCGTTTTGGATGCCGCTGGAGTCACAATGCGCGCCTGTTGGAATTTGAAGGCGCGGATAGAATCATCCACAGCGCCATAGTAGAGATTGCCATTGAAATAGGCCGGCATGGAATAAACACCGCCGCTGCCGCCCAGGCCCGTGGAATTGTCGCTCCCGGTGCTGGGGATCTCCTGATAGATCGCGTTGTCGTTATCCGGATTGAATTTTCCCATGGAGTCGCGGTCCACGAGGTAAATGATGTCGTCCTTGCCCGCGCCCACGGCCAAATGGCGCGTCTTGCCGGAGCTGTCGGTCATGTCGGGTAGGACGAGCGCGCCGCCCGAACCGAGGTCCAGATCCTTGCGCGATTCCGCCACGGTGTTGTGCATGTCGAAATAATCGGCGACGAAGAGTTTGCCGCCGGAGACCCCAAGCTTCAGGAATGCATTCCCGAAATCGCCTTTATCGGGGAAGCCTTGTGCATTCAACGTTGGTTCGAACGAGCCATTTCCGGCGAGCAGATAAATATTTCCGGATTCATCAACGGCGGGTCCGGCACCGGACATCCAGAACGCGCCTTCGCTGCCGTTGGGCTCGATGTTCAGGACGGAAGTTTTCTTCAGCGTGCCACCGTCGAATCCGATCACCCATCCCGTATAAGGATCGTAGTCGCAGTGCGATGCCCAGCTGGTGTAGACCACGCCGTTGAGCAGCAAAAGTCCGGTGCGTTCCTTGTATTGTTTCGGCTCAAAGTCGACCTGGCCGTTCGAATTGGGCAAGGCAGTGCCGGGGAAAGTGGCTTCAATCGTCTCCGGGCTGCCATTGAGCTCTTTCCCGGTCGTAAGGTCGAGCGCATGCAGGCGCTGGAAGTATTTTCCGGAGCTGTCCTTGGACATGGAGACCACGTACATGGTGCCGTGAGAACCGCCGTGAAGATCGATCACCGGCGTCGCCGTGGCGCCAATTTCGGGAGTCACCTGACCGCATCCGCGATTGTCGCTGGGCCTTTCGTCCGGCCCGAGCAACGAAACCTCCCACAGTTTTGCAAAGGTATCGGCATCGAACGCGTACGCCCGGTCGTGCTCGGTGACCACGAAGATCACATTGTGCTTTGCGCCTCGGATCTGCAACTGCGAAACGTACAGCGGCTCGGCGTCCACCAAGCCCTGCACGGGAAGGAATCCCACTTTGCCGAATTCCCGCGGGTTCACGTTGCTCGGCTTCAGGATGGTCTCGTTGGCATTCTCACCGGTCCGCGCGTTGTCGTCATGATAGGTAAGGACGTTGACTGGGCCGGGTGGCGTCCCGGGGGACATTGCCGGCGCCGCCGGTTGGGCCGGCGAAGACGCCGCTTGAGCCGAATTATTGGCCGGGGCCTCGCTCGGGGACTTGCTGCATCCAGCGGCGGCGCAGACTGCCGCGGCAATTATGACGGCGATGAATGCAAGTGCTCTCTGTCTCAAGCCAATATCCATCGAAACATTGTAATTGGGCGCAGAAACAACGCAAAGCCTCAGCTTTGATGCGGAACGACCGTTTTTCGTTACCAGAATTTGCCCCCTACAGCTTAGGAGAAAGAGCTTCCGGGAGCGAGGTCAAAGAACCGGTCTGGCACTCTCAAGCATCAAAGGGATTGAGCACCTGTTGTGCGTCGGTTCGCGAAAGGCAGGTTCGCTCTGGCCCATCCGCTGTTTGACTTCTCTGTGCGCGGCACGGAAAATGGTGGTTTACCGATTTGGCGCGGTAGCTCCCAACTCGGGCGCGAAGTGCTGGAATTGGAAATGACCTCTCAGGCGGCAATCTCGACGGAAACGGGCACGAAGCGCGAAGATCGCATACGTGCTGCGTTTTACCGTGGCGACGCTCTGACCGTAGACAATCCTGCGTATGTTCACGCCCTCCGCGGCCTGGCGGACGAGCTTCTGCGTCAGGACACCTTGCTTGGCGATGCGACGGTTGATGCGCTGGGAATCGGCGACCGCAAATGCGCGGTGGAAATTCGCGCCAAGGATGCGGGTGTCGCGGCGGGCGTCAGCGAGGCCCAGTGGCTTTACGACCGCGCCGGGCTGGTGACTTCGCGCGGCGTGAACGACGGCGATCCCATCGCAGCGGGCAACGTTCTCCTTCGCGTGGAGGGTGATGCCAAGATTCTGCTTTCGCTCGAACGCCTGGTGGTCAATTTGATGCAGCGCATGAGCGGCATCGCTACGGTGACGCGCAAACTTGTCGAGGCAATCTCTCGGCAATCGCCGAATGCCCACGTGGTGGCCACGCGAAAAACACCCTGGGGCGTTCTCGACAAGCGCGCAGTTCACGTTGGCGGTGGCGGAACGCATCGCCTGAGCCTTGGCGACGCAATCCTGATTAAGACCAATCATTTGCTGCTGGCCGCGAGCGGAAGCACGACTCGCATGGAAGATGCGATTCGACGCGCATGGGCGAATCGCAAAGCGGCCGCGTTTTTTGAAGTCGAAGTAACGTCCACGGAAGAAGCGCTTCTCGCCGCGCGCGCGCTTCACGATTTGCAGGCGAGCGATAGTTCCTGTCCGTGCGTCCTGATGCTCGATAATTTTTCTCCTGCGCAGGCGGCGGCTGTGGCAGCGCTCCGCGAACGCGATTTGCACGACGCCGTGCTTTTCGAAGCCAGCGGAAATGTTGCCGAGGCTTCGCTTGCTGCCTATGCGGCGGCGGGCGTGGACGTGATTTCCATCGGCGCGCTGACGCATTCGGCGCGCGCGCTGGACCTGAGCGCCAAGCTAATTCCGGGACCGAGGTGACCTTCTGTGAGTGAAGCCGCGATTCCTCTTCCGTTCGAGGCGCGCTATTCGCTGCCGCCGATTGAAGTCATTGATGATTCCCCGGCGGAAATCCGCGCCAAGCAGGAGCGCATCGCCCGTTTGAAGGAAGAGCGCAACGCGGTGATCCTGGCGCACAATTATCAGCGCGACGAAGTGCAGGAGATCGCGGATTTTGTGGGCGACTCGCTGGGTCTTTCGCAGCAAGCGGCTTCCACGCCCGCGGATGTCATCGTTTTCTGTGGCGTGCACTTCATGGCCGAGACGGCCGCCATTCTTTGTCCGGATAAGATTGTTCTACTGCCGGATTTGCGTGCCGGCTGCTCTTTGGCGGCGACAATCTCCGCCGCGGAGCTTCGCGCATGGAAGGCGCGGTATCCGGGAGCCGTTGTCGTCGCTTACGTCAACACTTCCGCCGAAGTAAAGGCCGAGAGCGACTATTGCTGCACTTCGGCGAATGCCGCAAAGGTGGTCCGCTCGATTCCTGCGGATCGCCCCATTCTCTTTGTGCCCGACAAATTTCTCGCCGCAGCCGTGGCCCACCAAACTGGAAGACCGAACATCATTCCCTACCCGGGCTGCTGCCACGTTCATCGCACCATTCGGCCGGAGCAAGTGCTGCGCATGATGGAGGAATATCCTGACATCGAGCTGCTGATTCACCCGGAGTGCGGCTGCGTCAGTTCGTGCATGGCCCGTGTGGCGGACGGAACGCTTCCCAGCGAGAGGACCTTTTTCCTCTCCACCGAGGGCATGATGCGCCACATCGCGGATTCGCGAGCCGAGGAGTTCGCCGTCGGTACGGAAGTGGGCATGCTGCACCGCTTGCGCAAGATGGCGCCGGACAAATTATTTCGCCCCGTCAATCCCGATGCCATCTGCGAGTTTATGAAAACCATCACCCTTGACCGTGTGATGCAGTCCTTGGAAATTCTCGAGCCGCAGATCCACGTACCTCAAGAAACCGCCCGCCGCGCCCGGCTAGCCATCGACCGCATGCTTGCCA
Organism: uncultured Acidobacteriota bacterium; assembly: GCA_963811805.1. Taxonomy (GTDB): domain Bacteria; phylum Acidobacteriota; class Terriglobia; order Acidiferrales; family UBA7541; genus DAHUXN01. The sequence continues at coordinate 1,632,426 of CAWESU010000001.1, forward strand.
TTGTCTAATTCCCGCACCCTTTGTCTCTCACGATTTGTGCTTTTTCTGTTGCGTCAATTCGCCTAGAATCGTGCGCGCTGAGCCGCACCGCGCAAACATTAGTGAAGAGAGGCTCGGGTGCTTATCAAGACGCGCAAGATAAGTGAGACGACGATTCTCGATCTCAACGGCCCGCTGATGGTCGGGGAGAGCGAGCTGGAGTTCCGTCAAAAGCTCAAGCAACTACTCGACGAGGGCGCACGACGAATTGCTATCAACCTCGCAGGCGTGCCGGAAATGGACAGTTGGGGCCTGGGCTCGCTCGTGCGCCATTGCACTCAGGTGAGGAAGGCCGGCGGCCGATGCATTTTCTTTGCACCGAATCCGCGCGTGCTCCACCTCCTGAAGACCGCGAATCTTGATGCGGTCCTCGATATCGTGGAAACGGAAGCAGAGGCGCTTTCGCGCTAGCGGCGCCCTCCCGCGGCGTTAACTGTTTTCATCTGCCGTTCTCCGCGTTCATCCCGCGTTTTTCAAGGCCGCCCGCAGAGTCTGCACAGGCGGCCAGATACGTAAGAAACGCGCGCGGCATAGTGCTGCTACGTTTCATGCTGGCACAAGGCTCGCTAGCCGGACGTCTGCAGTTCTTCTTTGGGACTGAGCCCTCTTGCCTTCTTCAAGCAACACATTGATTCAAATAGAGTTAACGGCTCATATTTCATCTGTTCTTTGGCTGGTTTCCTGCAATGCAGTCCAGGCATGAGAAGCGCGGTTCTGGTTCTACGGGTGATTGTCGCCCTCACCCTGCTGTCCGTGGCCGGTACGGGTGCGGCGCAAGCGCCAGACGCCGAAGATTACCGGGCTCAGTCGGAGTACCTTCGCAGCTTTGCGGATTTTGTCGCCTGGCCCTCTTCCGCTCCAAACCGGGCCTTGAGCGAAACTATGAACTTCTGCGTTTTAGGTCGTGATCCCTACGGGAGTTTGCTGGATAAATCCGTCCTCGACCATCCTGTGGGCCAGCGCCGCGCCATCGTCATGCGCGCGCAGCATTTCGAAGATCTGGGTACATGCGACGTCCTCTTTATCAGTTCGTCGGAGAGAAAACACGAAGTAAGAATCTTCAAGCATCTGCGCAGCAAGAACATCCTCACCGTCGGTGACACCGACGATTTCGCCGTGCGAGGTGGCATCATTCAGTTCGCCGCGAACCAGGGACACGTCAGGTTCCTCATCAACGTAGACGCCGCCGAACGTGCCGGTCTCACCATTCGCGCACCGTTGCTCGCGCTCGCCAAGATTGTTCACGATGATCCCGTGAAAGGCGGGGGATAGAATGCGCGCCGCCCGCAAGCATCAATCGATTCGCACGAAACTTACGCGCATCATTATGCTCACCTGCGGCGCTGCGGTCCTGGCGGCTTGCTTCGTTTTCGCGGCGTACGACATTGATATGGTCCGTCAAGCGCAGCTCCAGTCGCTCCAGACCGTTGCCGGAATCACTGGTACGAATTCCACGGCGGCTCTCACGTTTCATGATGCCGAGGCGGCCGCGTCAATCCTTCGCTCGCTCTCCGAAGAAAAACAGATCTTGCATGCCGTGCTCTACCTGCCGGATGGAAAGGTCCTTGCTGAATACGATCGCGATGTCAACCGTGGCGGCTTCTCGCCGCCTGAGACGGAGCCCGATGGGGCCCATGTGGCGAGTCGTGACATGCACGCCTTCTCCACGATTAACCTCAACGGCAGGCCTGTCGGGAAGATCTATGTCGAATCGAGCCTGGCACCTCTGGTAGCGCGCGAAGAAGGACTGGCAACGATGGTCTGCGCGGCCCTGCTCATCGCCCTCACCGTGGGGCACTTGCTCGGTTCAAGGCTCCAACAGGTGATTTCCGGTCCGATCCTGCAGTTGGCGCAGACGGCGTTCACCGTGGCTATTGAAAAAAACTATTCCGTCCGCGCCGTAGCGAAGGGCGGCGACGAAATCGGATTTCTCTACGAACAGTTTAATGGAATGCTCGACGGCATTCAGAAACGGGATGGCGAATTGGAAAGCGCGCGCTCTGAGCTGGAACAGCGCATCGCCGAGCGCACCGCCTATCTCAATGCTTTGATCGAAACGAGCCCGCTTGGCATCGTCACGACCGACTGCGCCGGCAGAGTGCGCATTTGCAATAGCGCCTTCGAACAACTGTTTCAATATTCAAGGAACGAAATTATCGGCTTCGAACTCAACGGCTTGGTTGCCCCGCCGCAATTGGTTGCGGAGGTGGAAGAATACACTCGTCGCATCGTCGGCGGCGAGCCGATTCGAGTCACCACGCAACGGCGCCGCCGGGATGGCACCCTCCTCGATGTCGAACTCTACGGAGTGCCTTTGTTTGTCAGCGGAGAACAGTTGGGCGAACTGCTGCTTTATCAAGACATGAGCGAGCACAAGCGCGCGGAGCAGGCCCTGCAAGCGGCAAAGGAGATAGCCGAAAGCGCCAACCAAGCCAAGAGCGACTTCTTGGCCAACATGAGTCACGAGATTCGCACGCCGATGAACGGCATCATCGGAATGACCCAGCTCGCGCTGGAAGCGGACTTGCGGCCGGAGATCCGTGAATATCTCACCATGGTGAAATCTTCGGCCGACTCTCTGCTCACCATACTGAACGACATTCTCGACTTTTCAAAAATCGAGGCCGGCAAGTTCGAATTTGAGTCACTGCCCTTTGCTTTGCGGGAAATCATGGGCCAAACCATGAAGGCCCTTGGCCATTTGGCGCACCGCAAAGGCCTCGAGTTAGCCTGGTACGTCGCTCCTAATGTGCCGGACTGGCTCATCGGAGACAGCAACCGGCTGCGTCAAGTGCTCGTAAATCTTGTCGGGAACGCCATCAAGTTCACCGAACGCGGAGAAGTGGTGGCGGCGGCCACACTCGTGCGCAGCGCCTCGGCGTGGGCGGAACTGCACTTCGCGATTCGCGACACGGGAATCGGAATCCCCGCGGACAAGCAGACGCTCATTTTCGGCGCTTTCACTCAGGCAGATCCTTCCAACACACGAAAATATGGCGGCATGGGTTTAGGCCTAGCTATCGTCCATCGATTGGTAACGATGATGGATGGCGCCGTCAGAGTAGAAAGTGAACCGGGCAGGGGAAGCACCTTTCATTTCACCGCACGTCTCCAGTTGCCCGAAAACACATTCGTATCTCCGGCGCTGGAAGATGCTTCAACCGTTCAAGGGCTCCATGCGCTGATCGTCGACGATAATCAGACGAATCGACTCATCCTGGCCGAAATCCTTAAGAACTGGGGCATGACGTCTCAAACCGCCGCGAGCGGCCGCGAGGCTCTGGAAGTGCTGCGCCGCCAAGAGGCCGGAACCCCGTTCCGCTTGGCTGTAATCGACGCACAGATGCCGGAAATGGACGGCTTTAAGCTCGCGCGTGAGATCCGGAGGGTCGACCTATTTCCGAATTTGCCCATCATCATGCTCAGTTCCACATCCTACACCGGGGACAATGAAGCCGACCGCCATCTTCGCGCGTCTTACCAAGCCTGCCCAGCCCTCTGAGCTGCTGAATGCGATTCTAAACGTTATCGAAACGCCGCCGGCCCTTGCATCGGCGGCGAATGATGGTGCGCCGGAGCGCCAAGAAAACCGGATGCCGCAGATGCGCGTTCTGCTGGCTGAAGACAACGCCGTGAACCGCCAGCTCGTAACGACATTGCTCGAGAAGCGCGGCCACGTGGTGATCGCGGCGACGAATGGCCGGGAGGCCCTCGCGGTGCTGGAGCGTGAGACGGTCGACTTGATTCTCATGGACGTGCAAATGCCGGACATTGACGGCCTCGAAGCCATTCGCATGATTCGCCAAAAGGAAAAAATATCGGGCCGGCACGTCCCGATCATCAGCGTTACCGCCCATGCCATGAAAGGCGACCGTGAAAATTGTATCGCCGCGGGAGCGGATGATTACGTTTCCAAACCGCTCAAGCCTGCGGATTTATTCAGCGCAATCGAACTCTGTTGCGCAAATCAGGAGGCACTCTTGTCTATGGAACAGGAATCCGTGAACGCGTCCGAAATCCTGGAGCGGTGCCAGGGAGACCGCGAACTGCTCGCGGAGATCGTGGGCCTTTTCGACGGCGGCTCGCAAACTCTACTGCGAGACTTGGCATTGGGCATCGAGCAGGGAGACGCTGTTCAGCTGGCAAGAGCTGCCCACTCACTGAAGGGGTCAATTGCGAACTTCAGCAAAGGGCCTGCGTATCAGGCCGTCGAAAAACTGGAACAGCACGCGCGGCGAAACGACCTCGCTTCTGTTCGCGCTGACTTCCCCTCGGTGGAGATCGCCATCCAGCAATTGAAAGAAGAACTCGCGCCATTTCGCAGTGCAGGGCCGGCGCAATCTCCGCCCGTCCCGCTGGACGTGCATTCCGAAAAAGCCTAGTAGGAGCGCAGGCATGAAGATCCTGATTGCCGAAGATGATCCCGTCTCCCGCCGGGTGCTGGAGGAATTCCTCCGGAGATGGGGCTATCAAGTGGTGGCCGTCGCCAACGGCGCGGATGCCTGGGCTCTGCTGGCGGCGGAGGATGCCCCGCGGCTGGCCATCCTGGATTGGATGATGCCTGAGCTTGAGGGAATTGAAGTTTGCAGCCGCGTCCGCGCTCGTTCTGGCCGCGCGTATACTTTCTTGATTCTGTTGACCGCACACGGCCAGAAGCACAGCCTGCTTGCCGGTTTGAAAGCGGGCGCTGACGATTATCTTTCCAAGCCTTTCGATGCCGAAGAACTTCGCGCGCGCTTGCAAGTCGGCGAGCGCATCCTTCGCATGCAGGACGAATTGATTGCCGCTCGCGACGCGCTGCACTTTCAGGCCACCCACGATCTCCTCACCGGAGTTTCCAGCCGCGGTGCAGCCATGGACTTTCTCAGCCGTGAACTGGCCCGCAGTTTTCGCGAGCAACGCTCCATGGGCATCGTGATCGCCGATCTCGACCACTTCAAGCGCATCAACGATGAGTACGGCCATCTGGCGGGTGACAAGGTCCTGCATGAATTGGCGCAGCGCATGTTGAAGTGCGTCCGCACCTACGATTGCGTAGGCCGTTACGGCGGCGAGGAATTTTTGATCGTCTTCCCGTCATCGAACGAGGAGGGTACGCTTCGCCAAGCGGAGAGAATCCGCAAGGCAGTGGAATCCGCGCCGGTACAACTCCCGCAGGGACCAATCCCAGTGACCGCGAGCTTCGGCATCGTGGCCACCGACGCGTCTAAACTGCAGGACGTCATGGAGTTGTTGCGCTTTGCAGATGCCGCGCTGTATCGCGCAAAGGAGCGCGGGCGTAATCGCGTCGAGCGCGCTGTCGCGCCAGAACTTCTCGCCGCTCCAACATCTGGGAACTCGTAGTCCTCGGGCCCGAATCGTCGGCCGCATTTCCTCATCGGGGAGCGGCAGTTCTCCATACGCAACCGAATGGAATCTGTGCGGTGATAACTTTTTCTCGTACCAAACGAACGGAAAACGATTTTGTTGCGTACGGTTAGGTGTAAACTTGATGGTTGGAAGTCAGTCGAGGAGGGCCAAGGTGAGTCCCACGAATCCTGTTTCTGCGCCGGCGAATGACAAACAGACTGCGGCGCACCGCGAGAGTCTCACGATCACCGACAATCGCACCGGGAAGCAATACGAGGTCCCCATTCAACACGACACCATCCGCGCCATCGATTTGCGCCAGATCAAGGTCAACGCTGACGATTTCGGCTTGATGAGTTACGACCCCGCCTTTACGAACACCGCGTCCTGCATCAGCCGGATCACTTACATTGACGGCGACAAAGGCATCTTGCGCTACCGCGGATATCCGATCGAGGAGCTGGCCGAGAAAAGCACTTATCTGGAGACCGCGTATCTAATTCTGCACGGAGAGTTGCCCACGCGCACGCAACTCGCCGATTGGACCTACCACGTCACCCATCACACCTTCATCCATGAGAGCATCAAGAAATTCCTGGACGGCTTTCACTACGACGCGCACCCCATGGGAATGGTGATTTCCGCCGTGGCGGCCCTTTCCACTTTTTATCCGGACGCCAAGAATATTTTCGACGAGGATTCGCGCCGCAAACAGACTTGGCGGCTCATCGGCAAGATGCCCACCATGGCGGCGTTTGCTTATCGGCACAGCCTGGGCATGCCTTACGTATATCCCGATAACGAGCTGAGCTATCCGGGCGATTTTCTCAATATGCTGTTCCGCACCACCGAGTTGCAGTATCGCCCGAATCCGACGCTTGAGCGCGCTCTGGATGTTCTTTTCATTTTGCACGCCGACCACGAACAGAACTGCTCAACGAGCGCCATGCGCGGAGTCGGAAGCTCGCACGTCGATCCCTATTCGGCGATCGCCGCGGCGACCGCGGCCCTTTACGGCCCGCTCCACGGCGGCGCCAACGAGGCCGTATTGCGCATGCTGCTCGAAATCGGCTCGGTCAACCGCGTTCCCGAATACATCAAACAGGTGAAGTCCGGCGGCGAGCAGAAACTGATGGGCTTTGGTCATCGCGTCTACAAGAACTATGACCCGCGCGCGAAAATTGTGAAGCGCATCGCCTATGAAGTCTTCGACGTGATGGGCCGCAACCCGTTGATCGATATTGCGCTCGAATGCGAGCGTATCGCGCTCGAAGACGATTATTTCGTGAAGCGCAAACTCTACCCCAACGTGGACTTCTACACCGGCCTGATCTATCAATCCATGGGTATGCCGGTGACCATGTTCCCGGTGCTTTTTGCCATCCCGCGAACATCCGGCTGGATTGCGCAGTGGCAGGAAATGCTGCTCGATCCGGAGCAGAAAATCGCCCGGCCGCGCCAAATCTATCTGGGGGAAGATGCGCGCAGTTACATTCCCATGGACCACCGCGGATAGAGGATTGCAGGCGGCCCTGCGAACGGATTCCGGCGGCTGTTCTAAATCCAAACGCTACGTTTCACGGCCCGACGGAAGCAGCGACGCCTCGTCTGCGGCGTGTTCTTTCCGTTTGTTCGCGTAGAGAGATTTGTCCGCTCTCTCGATCAATTCCGCCCGCGTTTCGCCTTTTTCATAACCTGCCCATCCCGCGGCGCTGGCGACGGCGAGTTTTTCTTCTCCCCATTCCACTTCTATGCATCCCAAGCGTTTGAGCAGCGCCGGGATTTTCTCCGGCAAGCACTCCGGCAGAATCACCAAAAATTCGTCTCCGCCGAGCCTCACCGCCAGATCCGACGCGCGTATCACCTTGTTCAGCCGTTCGCCAAATCGCTTCAACACTAAATCCCCCGCCGCATGCCCATAGCGGTCGTTGATGCCTTTGAAGCGATTCAGATCCAGGAGCAGCACGCTAAGGGGGTGTCCGTGGCGTTCCGAGCGCGCGACTTCGCCCGCCAGCCGCTCCTCGCCCAGGCGGCGATTGGACAATCCGGTCAGCGAATCTCGCGTCGCCAGTTGGTGAAACTCCTCCGCGCGGATGCGCAGGCGCGAAAGGATCTCCAGGTGTTTCGCGGTTTGTGTGCGCAGGCGTTTGATCAGCCACTGCTGATATACGGTGTAAATGTTGAACAGCAGCACCAGTCCCACCAGAGCGTGAATGGCGAGATTCAGGTTGAGCTGAAACGTGCGGTCGGATTCCTTCAGGATGTTTGGCAGCGAAACGGTGACCACGGCAAGGGTCAGCAGAAGTATGACGGTTATCGCGCTCCACCAAAGCCACCAGTCGCGGCGCTCGAGCCCTCGCAGATTCTTCTGAGCTACCTCAATTTCTTCGATCTGTTGTTCCGACAAGGGTTCAAACGTGTTCTCGGTCAGATCCGGCACACAAATACTCGGGAGGAATTCTGCGGGGGCTCTGGAAGGAGTATAGCCGTTAACGCGATTGTTCGGCGGCCGCAAGATGTCCGTGTTTCCTGGCGCTAACGTGTTCCGTCCGACGCTTGCTCGGCGGGGGATCTTTGTTCTTGCCGGGCCGCATACTCGCCCCGTTTCACGCCGGCGACAAAATGATCCACATCCCGTGAGGGACGCAGTACTCTCGAGCGCAACCGTAACTGGATCTGGGCAGCTTCGCGGGGCGTCACCTGCCACAAATGTAAGCGATGATACTTCATGCATCGAAACTATTCGGGCGGCATCATACTGTCAAGGGTACCAACTCACGTGTCACTTACGTCGAGGTAGCCTCGGCGAATCGGTGATGTCGGGGGTATAATCCCATTTGCGCGGAGAGACGTGCAAGCGTGGCTTCGTGTGCGGTAGGAGAGTGGGGATGCATCTGAAGATTTCATCGCGGCGATTGTCGGATGTAGATGTTGTGGATTTGGACGGCCGTTTGGTGATCGGACCAAACAGCGAGGCATTGACGGAGAAGTTTCGGGAATTGTCACGGCAAGGCGCGCGAAAGATCCTGGTAAACCTTGCCAAGGTGACACAGCTGGACAGTTCAGGCATCTGTAGCCTGCTCCACGGCTATACATCAATGAAAAAGGCGGGTGGCTCGTTCAAGCTCCTGCACCCCGGCGGGCACACACGCGAAGTGCTGGAAGTCATGCGGCTTACCGAGACCATTCCGACGTTGGACGACGAAGCCCAGGCGGTGGCGAGTTTCGTATCAGCAGAACCGGCGGTTGGCTAGAGTAGTTCGCGGATTCAACGGGCTTCAGGAATTTTTCTTCAAATCATTCAGAACGAGCTTCGCCACTTCCTTCAAAGTATCGAACACGCCCTGACCGTGCACGGCGATCGCCTCGATAACTGGCTCGCCCTTCAGTTGCAGTTGTTTGGTCAATTCGGCGGTCGGCATGGCGTTGGGCAAGTCGCGCTTGTTCAATTGCAAGGCATAGGGAATCGTGTCGAAATTCAGATTGTGGTCCTTTAGATGTTCCTTCAGGTTGTCGATCGTTTCGAAATTTGCGTCCAGGCGCTCTTCCTGCGAGTCTGCCACGAACACCACGCCGTCCGCGCCTTTAAGAATCAACCGCCGGCTCGCTTCATAAAAAACCTGCCCGGGGACCGTGTACAAATGGAAACGCGTGCGGAACCCCCGCACCGAGCCGAGATCGAGCGGCAGGAAATCGAAAAACAGCGTCCGGTCTGTTTCCGTTGCCAGCGAAACCATTTTCCCCTTTTGATTGTTGCCTGTGTGGTCGTAAATCCACTGCAGATTGGCAGTCTTACCCCCAAGGCCAGGGCCATAGTAGACAAGCTTGCAGTTAATCTCTCTCGCGGGAAAGTTTATGAACGGCACAAGCCCCTCAATTTTATCGTCGTTAACTTATAGCATAGCAGCGAGCACCAGGACATCTGGTGTCTTTCGTGCTGGTTCGGAACGATAACCTTTTCATCGCTTGGGGTGTTGCCCTCGGCTAGGCATGCCGGCCAGAATCGCAAGATGAGACCTGCAGGACACCATGAAATCGCGAGTCGTACTAGCCCGAAAATGTCGGCATTCGCTTCAAATCTAGTGAGTTGACGTCGCATCTGTCCGCTGTTATTCTACTTTACGTATGGCGCGCTCAAGCGGGAAGACCAAGCAGCGGGGCAGTCGTACTTCGTCACAAGGCCGTAGCTACCGCAAGCCGCTGAAAAAGAAAGCCTTACCTAAGAAACACCATGCTACTGTTTTGCGCGACACGAACGACCAAGCAACTCTGCTGCAACTAAAGGCCTACGAGGAGGGGCTCAAGTACTTCCAGCAGCAGAAATTCCCTCGCGCAAAGGAAGTGCTCGAACGGGTCATCGATGGCCCCAGCAAAGAACTCGCGGATCGCGCGCGAATTCATCTTCGCGTTTGCGGCCAGCGCATCTCCCGGCCTGTGGAGCCAGCCGCGAAGTCGGCCGAGGACCACTATAACCAGGGCATCGCCATGATGAATCTGGGGCGCTGGGATGATGCGCGTGAGCATTTGGACCGCGCGCGCAAGTCTGCGCCGAAGGCGGATCACATTGTTTACGCCATGGCCGCTCTTGATTGCTTGACCGGCGAAGCCGAATCTTCGATGCAGAATCTGAAAATTGCCATTCAACTGCGCTCTGAAAATCGTTATCGTGCGCGCAATGACGAAGATTTTGCTTTCCTTCAGGAAGATCCTCGCTTTACCGAGCTGCTCTACCCTGAGCGAGAAGGCGCAAGCGGTTAGTTTTTTCCGTTTGTGGTAATCCCTGCGAAAATTCGTTCCGGACAAATCCGCGTGCTCGCTCTGGGCGGCGGGACCGGCCTTTCCATGTTGTTACGCGGCCTGAAGGAATACACCTCGCAGCCTGGCGAGGAGCGCAGGTCGCGGCCGCTACTTCAAATCGATGCCGTCGTAACTGTCACCGATGATGGCGGCAGTTCTGGCCGCTTGCGCCGCGAGTATTCGATTCTGCCGCCCGGCGATATCCGCAACTGCATGGTGGCTCTCTCGCCGGATGAAGCGTTGCTCGCCCGCCTGTTCCAATATCGGTTTCCCGGGCCTCGCAGCGGGCTTGGGGGCCACAGCTTCGGCAATTTATTCTTGACTGCCCTGACCCACATCACCGGCGATTTTCCGGAGGCGGTGCGGCTTTCCAGCAATGTCCTTGCGACGCGCGGCCGGATCTTCCCATCAACGGCGAAAAACGTCACACTCGAAGCCAGCCTCAGCAACGGCCGCATCGTTGTGGGAGAAACCAAAATCTCCCGCTCACGCCGCCGCATCCACCGCATCAGGCTTGTGCCGGCCAACGCGCAGCCGCTGCCCGAAGTGATGCGCGCCATCCATCAAGCAAATTTGATTTTGCTCGGCCCCGGCTCGCTCTACACCAGCATCATTCCCAATCTGCTCGTGCGGGGCGTCGCTGACGCTATCGCCCGGTCGCGGGCGAAATGCGTTTACATCGCCAATTTGATGACCCAGCCCGGCGAAACAACGGGGTATTCCCTGGCCGACCATGTGCGCGCAATTTATGAACATGCTGGCAAAGGTCTGTTTGATTCGGTTGTCGTGAACCAAGCGCCCGCGCCGGCGCACATATTGCGCCGCTACCGCAAAGAGGGTGCCGAACCGGTTAACCCTTCGTTCGAAGAGCTCCACAGCATGGGCGTGCCCTGTGTCGCGGGAGACCTTCTGCAACGCGGAGGGGTGATACGCCATGATCAGCGGCGCGTTGCAAAGCTCATTCTCAACCACTACGTCTACGGAGCGCGGTCTTGATTGTCGCGCGTCGGCCGCTGGCTCCCGAAATCGCTCGTGCACTCTGTTCTTATCCATAACCTGTCGCGGAGTCACGCGTTCTTGCGCCGCTACAGCGCGCTTCATATACTGGCCCGGGCTAACTCGAATCTTGTGGTGCCGGATACGATTTGTCGCCAAGGAACTTCTGCCCTGCAGAATCGGCCAGTGCTATCATCCAATTCCGTTTCGCCCAGGAGAACGCCGCCATGGCCACACTGTCGCTCGAACATGAACTGAATCCCTACGAAGCTGCCGAAGCTCGTTTTGAGGAGGCCGCCAAGAAGCTGGGCCTGGAGCAGGATCTGTATCGATATTTGCAGTACCCCAATAAGGAAATCACGGTTTACATCCCCGTGAAAATGGATAACGGCAAACTGGAAGTTTTCACCGGCTATCGCGTACAGCACTCGCTGGTCCGCGGACCCGGCAAAGGCGGCATCCGCTATGCGCCGGACGTCACCATTGACGAGGTGCGCGCGCTTGCCTCGTGGATGACATGGAAATGCGCCGTCGTCGACATTCCCTTTGGCGGCGCCAAGGGCGGCGTCATCTGCGATCCAAGCAAGATGTCTCAGCGCGAACTGGAAGCCATGACACGGCGTTACACGGCGGAGCTCTCCGATTGGTTCGGTCCAGAGCGCGATGTGCCGGCGCCGGACGTGAATACCAATGCGCAAATCATGGCGTGGGTGATGGACACCTATTCCATGCACATGCGCCACACCGTCACTGCGGTCGTCACCGGCAAGCCGCTGGAATTGGGTGGCTCGTTGGGACGCCCGGAGGCCACCGGCCGCGGCGTGATGATGGTTTGCGATAGAGCCATCGCCAAGCTAGGCATGAAAAAGGAAAACTGCCGCGTCGTGATTCAGGGCTTCGGAAACGTGGGTTCCATGGGCGCGCGCCTCATGTACGAAGCCGGATACAGGATCATTGGCTTGGCCGATGTCCACGGAGGCCTGTACAACGAGAGAGGTTTTGACGTGCCGAAAGTCATCGACTGGGTCTACGGCCAGCACAAATCCCTTCCCGATTTTCCCGGTGGCGGCCAAAAGCTTTCATCTTCAGAAGTGCTCTTCCAACCCTGCGATATCCTGGTGCCCGCGGCCATCGAGAATCAAATCACCAGCCAGAACGTCAACCGCGTGCAAACCAAAATTCTCTGCGAGGGCGCCAACGGCCCCACCACCGCTCCCGCCGATGAAGTGCTGGGCAAGAAAGGCGTCTTTATTATTCCGGACATCCTCGGAAACGCCGGTGGCGTGACCGTTAGTTACTTCGAATGGGTGCAGGACCGCCAGGGTTTCTTCTGGCGCGAGCGCGAGGTGAACGAGCGCCTGCAGGACGTCATGGACCGCAGTTTCGATGATGTGGTGCGCTACGCCGAAAAGCACGGCGTCAACAATCGTATCGCCGCGTACATGCTGGCCATCGATCGCGTGGCCATTGCCCTCAAGCATCGCGGCATCTACGCGTAGGCCCTAGAATAGGCAAGTCTCCGCTCCGCCGACGAGGTGGAAATATCCCTCCGCTTCGTGTATAAGGTGCTGGCGAAGCATGGCAGGCTTGCGATGACGAATCCCGACACCATTTCGCACGGCGCTCTGAAAAGCGAAGACGAACATCGCCGCGACATCTGCACCGTCGGCCGGTGGTTCCATCAGCGGAATTTCGTCGCTGCCACCGACGGCAACATTTCTCTCCGCCTCGACTCGCATCGCGTGCTTACTTCTCCCACCGGTGTTTCCAAAGGGATGATGTCACCCGAGGACATGGTCGTCACCGATTTTGCGGGAAATAAAATCTCCGGCTTCCGCAATCCTTCTTCAGAGCTCGCCATGCATCTGCTGATTTATCGCTTGCGGCCGGACGTGAACGCCGTTTGCCACGCCCATCCCGTCACCGCCACCGGTTATGCCGCTGCGGGGGTGCCTTTGGATAAGGCGTTGCTCAGTGAGGCGGTGATTGGCCTGGGGACCGTTCCCTTGGCGCAATACGGCACGCCCGGCACATCGGAGCTCACCGACTCCATCGAGCCCTTTGTGCAATCGCACGACGCTATTCTCCTGGCCAATCACGGCGTGGTTACTTGCGGGGTGGATCTGCTCACCGCGTTCTACCGTATGGAGACGGTCGAGCATTTTGCGCACGTCGCCTTGGTGACCGAATTGCTCCACAAGCAAGTGCTGCTTTCTCGCAAGGACGTGGACAAATTGCTGGTCGCGCGCGCTCGATACGGCATTGAAACCGCCGCCGCTGGCTGCCCCATCACCTCCGACTCGTCCGAGCCGGATCGAATTCCACTGACTCGTCGCGAACTCGAAAGCCTTGTAGAAGAGGCCATCCGCAACGACCGCTTGCGGCATTAGCCGCCTATCCCGGAACGCCAATGCAAAGAAAATTGCGGGCGCCACTTTGTCGCAGCGCCCGCTGGTTGCGCGACCTTCACATGATCACCGCGGAGCGCCCTTTGCCCTTAAAGCGGATTTCTTGAATGCTTCCGCTTTGGTCGACCACCGCATTGGTGTCCGCCAGTTCGATGTCTTTCCACTGAATCGGCGCCTGAGCGACAATCCTTCCTTTGATCAAAAAGGAAACCTGCGAATCGCTGGCGACCACTTTGTATTCGCCCGGTGGAAGCGTAGTTCCATTCAGCGATTTACTGCCAACAAGGTCGAAGGTCCCTTTTGCCAAGATATTGCCGGTCAGTACCATGCTGTTGTTCGGCGCTGCGATTACCGGAAGAGCGACGGCGAGAAGCAGCGTTAATGCAAATAGCTGGCACAGTCTGTTGCGCGTCATTTTTGCCTCCTTTTTTCAACAGGGCCCCACTTCAGATATTTAGACGCACGGGTTCTCGCAATGAATCGTGGTAAGCGTCAAGTAATCAAAATATTTTCTTCCGTCGCTGCCAAGTGTTCGAAGAACATTTCAGCATTCCAAATTCGCGCAGCGCCTCCGTCCATTTTCCGAACGCCCGAATCGCTCGCATCCGTAAATTCGGAGATGGCTATGTCAAAATGCTGCGACTGGCGGCATCCCTGTAATTCCCAGCGAATCTCGCATCCGCCAGGAACCGTCGTTTTCGAGCCGCGTTGACACCGCACAGACACTCATCAATAATCGCTCGCATGATCGGACAGCTGCGTGGCGCCCTCGTCGATAAACGCCCCAATCAACTCATCGTCGACGTCGCCGGCGTGGGCTATCAGGTGCAGATTCCGCTTTCGACTTTCACCGGGCTTGGCGCGCTGCACGCCGAAGTCACCTTGTTGATCCACACCCATCTGCGCGAGGATCAAATTTCGCTTTATGGGTTCCTTACGGCGCGCGAAAAACAATGTTTTGAACTGCTCATCTCCGCCACCGGCGTCGGGCCAAATCTGGCCCTGAAAATTCTGTCGGGGATGAGCCTCGACGAGCTCGTTCCGGCGGTTCGCAAAGGGGACATTGTCCAGTTGCGGCGCATTCCTGGCGTCGGACAGAAAACAGCCGAACGCATTATCCTGGAGTTGCGCGACAAACTCGCCGTCGTTGAGGTTGCCGAGACCGCCAAACCCTCGCCGCGTTCTCAAGTGGAAGCCGACGTTGGTTCTGCACTCATCAACTTGGGCTATGAATCGCGCTCCGTCGAGAAAACCATCGAGCAGTTGCGCGCCAATAATTTGACGTTCGATGCCTTGCTGCGCGCGGCCCTGCAGAAGCTGGGCGGCGCCGCCATCGAGAAAGGCGCTCGCGCGGTCACCGGTTGAAAGCAGAAATGGCTGAATCGAAACATCGCGTCGTTTCCGGGCACGCGTTCGACGAGGACGCGCGTATCGAGGCCAGCGTACGTCCCAAGCGCTTCGACGATTTTATCGGCCAGTCGCGCGTCAAGGAAAATCTGAAAATCGCCGTCGAAGCCGCGTGCAGCCGCGGCGAAGCCCTCGATCACGTCTTGCTCTATGGCCCGCCGGGTTTGGGAAAAACAACGCTCGCGCAAATTCTCGCCAGCGAGATGCAAGTGAGCATCAAGATCAGCTCTGGCCCGTTGCTCGAACGCAAGGGAGACGTCACCGCGGTCCTTACTGCGCTCGAACCGCGTGAGCTGTTTTTCCTGGACGAAATTCACCGTCTCATGCCCGCCATCGAGGAGATTCTTTATCCGGCGATGGAAGATTTTCGCCTCGACTTGATCATCGGCCAGGGTCCCGGCGCGCGAATCCATCCATACCAGTTGCCAAAATTCACCTTGGTCGGCGCGACCACGCGAGCGGGACTGATCATGGCGCCCATGCGCTCGCGTTTTGGCATTGTGCATCGCCTCGATTTTTATACTCCTGCAGACCTTGTCGAGATCGTGCGCCGCTCGGCGCGCATTCTCGGCATCTCCATGGACGACGCCGGCGCGGAAGAAATCGCGCGCCGCAGCCGCGGCACTCCGCGCGTCGCCAATCGGTTGCTGCGCCGCGTGCGGGACTTCGCCGAAGTGCGCGCCGGCGGCAAGATCACGCTCAGTGTCGCCAAGGAAGCCCTGGAGATGCTCGGCGTCGATGAACACGGTCTCGATGAAGTCGATCGCAACCTGCTGCTGGCCATCATTCACAAATACGGCGGCGGCCCGGTTGGACTGAACACGCTCTCCGCGGCGCTCAGCGAGGAAGAAGACGCCATCGAGGAAATTTACGAGCCTTACTTGATGCAGCTCGGCCTTCTCGACCGCACCCAGCGCGGTCGCGTGGCCACGGCACTGGCGTACAAACATCTCGGCGTGGATGAACCGCGCCGGCAGCCGCAACTTTTCTGATATGACGGGGTCAACTGGGGATGAAAACGGCATACATATCGCTGGGTTCAAATGTTGGTGACCGTGAACAGCAAATCGCCTCTGCCATTCAGTCCCTCGGTGCGCGAGGCGTTCGCATCATACGGCAATCCTCTATTTATTCGACCGAACCGGTCGACGTCGCCACCCAGGCCTGGTTTCTGAACTGTGTCTTGGAAGTTGAAACCGATTTGATGCCGCGCCAGTTGCTGCGAACCTTCCAGGAAATCGAAAATGAACTCGGCCGCAAGCACACCGTGCGCAGAGGCCCGCGCGTCATCGATTTGGATATACTGCTTTATGGCTCCAGTGTCATTCGCACTCAGGAGCTCGAAGTTCCGCATCCGCGGATGAATCAGAGGCGCTTCGTTCTGGTGCCGCTCGCGGAAATCGCTCCCGCCCTGCGCCATCCGGTCGAAAACAAGAGCGTCGAGGAGCTCCTCGCGGAAACCGACGATCGCAGCGTCGTGCATCGCTGCAAATCGGGCTCCGTGGGAGAGAGCGGCAGGTAACAGTTTTTTCGCGGTGTTTAATTACAGAACGTCGTGTTTTTTTTCTTCTTCCTGTTTTTTCTTGCGCTCGTCTTCTTCTTGCTTTTCGTAATCGGCGATCTCTTCTTCGGTCATCATGTAATCCTCGCGCGACGCGAACATCTGCCCGCGCTGCCGCTCCCCTCGCCTCTCCTTCTGTCGCCGCTCCTTTCCCGCGGCGGGCAGGCGCGTGTCACGGATCGGCTGCGGGATCGCCTTCGCCTCGATCAAAAGGTCGCTGACTTTCTCCAGGAAATCGTGGAGATGAAAGGGCTTCATGACGTAAGGCAGGCCTTCGCGGTCCAGCGCGGGTTGAGCCCAGCGCGCCGCCACATGCGGTACCAGGAACAGTACCCGGAGTAGTTTCTGATCTCTGCTGGGATCCGCCTCTGTCTGCGCCAACGTCTTCAGCGTCGTAAACAGCGCGCCGGTCAGGTCCGCCAGCGCCACATTGACGACCACCAGGCTCCAGCGCCCGCGCGCCAGCTCCCGCAGCGCCTCGCTTGGAATGGGCACCACGGTCACGCGCCAGCCTTCCGTGTCGAACACCTGCTGCAGGGCATGCTGGCTTGCCGAATCGTCGTCGATCACCAGGATATTGACGTCGCTCACGATTGGGGTCCGTTCGTAAAGTATGCCAGCCCTGGCCGTTGTGGGGCCACTTCTCTCTTGGAATCGCCGTTGACTGAATCGCGTCACCCACCATAGGCGAATAAATAGCGAATAATTCTGCTTGACAAAGCGAACAAAAAGCGAAATACTCCACCCACTCCATTCGGCGAGGTGAGCGCTTTACTGATGGCTACTTTTCCCACGATCCGAACCGCACCGACGCCCTCAAGGCGTCCTATGCCCCGTTCGGTCGAATCCAGCCTCACTCTTTTTCCCACCGCCGCTCCCAACGGTTCGAGTGAGCCCCGCAGTGCTTCTCCGCCCCCTTCGGCTGATCGCCGGAGTTTGAAGCCTGCGGACGAACTGGTAGGTATCGCGCGCCTCGCCGCATCTTCCCCTTTGACCGACGCCAAACGTGGCACCGAGTATTTCGTCCTGCCGGTGCGCTCGATTCTGAACCGCTGCGATTCCCCGCGTGTCCCGTTTGGCTGGACGATAAATCCCTACCGCGGATGCGAATTCGGCTGCAAATACTGCTATGCCCGCTATACCCATGAATACATGGAGCTCGACGGCGGCGATTTCGAGCGGAAGATTTACGTGAAGGAAAACGCCGGCGCGCTCGTCGAGCGCGACTTGCGCAACGAGAAAATTTGGGGCGAGCACATCGCCATCGGCACCGCCACCGATCCCTACCAGCCCGCCGAGCAGGAATATCAAGTCACCCAGTCGATCCTGAAGCAAATGGCTGCCCGCGAGGGCCTGAGCGTTTCCATCACCACCAAGTCCAATCGCGTCGTCCGTGACGTCGAGCTGCTCAAACAGATCTCGGCGCGTTCGTCGCTGAGCATCAATCTGTCGGTGACCACCCTCAACGCGCGCCTCGCGCGTCTGCTCGAACCGCGCGCCCCTCGCCCGGACCTGCGCCTCGCCGCCGTGCAGCGCCTGCGCGAGGCTGGGATCGACGCCGGCGTTCTGGCCATGCCCATCGTGCCAGGAATCACCGACGGCGAAGAGGCCCTCGACTCGCTGGCGCACGCCGCGCGCGACGCCGGAGCGCTGTGGTTCGCCGGACGCGTGCTCTTTCTGATGCCGTCTGCTCTAAAGCAGTTTATCCCCTTTGTCGAAGCGAAGTTTCCCAAGCTCGCACAGCGTTACAAAGACTGGTATGTGAGTCACGGAAACGCGCCGGAGGCTTACCGTCGCGAAATGGCGGAGCGCGTCGAGCGCCTGCGAAAGAAGTACGGCTTCGATACGCGGCCAGACCGCAACGGCTCCGACGCCCGCGCCTGGCGCTCCCCGCAGATGACCCTGGCGCTGGGCACACAACTGCGCGGCTGCACCGCGTCACCAGAATTTCCCGGCCTTCCCCACGTAGGGAAGGCCTTCAAGGTAGGATGATGCGCGGAGCCCCGTGCTCCGCTGCGGCCTGCGCCGCTGGGAATTGCGCGTAGAGAAAATCCAGAAATGCCCGCGCCTTTGGCCGGCCGTTTGTCTCGCGCGCTCCCAAACGCAGAAAGAAAACCAGCAGCCGGAAGATTTCCGAGTCCTTCACCGTCGTGAATCCGCTCTGTTGCGACTTCTGCTTCTTGAATTCCTGCAGCGCCTGCGCTAGATGCGCATACAGCGCGCGCGGCATCGGCTCATCGGGCGGACGCTCGAAGTAAATTCCGGATTCCAGCGTCCGATACGCTTCCGCTAAGGCCCGCAGCGCGGCCAAAATCTCCGGGTCGCGCAACGTGTCATTCTGTTGCGCGAATCCGATGACCGCCAGGCCAATTGCTGAAAGCCCTTCCGGATGCCGCCGCAGAACTTCCGGCGAAAATTCCACGTCCGGAAACGGAGCTGTCTCTGTCTCCGGGGCTTTGCGGTGCTCCATCTCGTAGCGCCGCGCGGAAATCAAGTGCGTGCAATCCGGTGGGCAATCGATGGTCACTTCGCGTTGCGTCCCGCAGCAGATCGCGCAAATTCGCTCGCCCTTCGCCGGGCAGAATCGTTTCGGCGGCCGCTTCTCGCAGATCGGACAGCTCACAAATTTCTCCTGATGGCAGAGGAAGAATTATTCAGCCTACGGGATTCACTACGTGCAGGCAAGCTCTGGCGGTCGGGGCGTTTGCAACCACGCGAAGCGCTAACGCGCCCTTCAGCACTCAGGCCGTCGCGCTGGCGGCTCTTTATTCGAAAATATCAATCGTCCGCGAGAGAGTCCGCCACAGACAATCTCGCCGCGTTGCGAATTGGTTTCCGTTATTTCTCGGTCGAATGGTTCTTCGGCGAATGCTTTTGCAGCGTGTCGATCATCAACCGTGCCGCTGGTGGCACCCCCACCGCGCCTTTCAGAACGATGTCCTTGGCGTCGATCTTCTTGCCGTAAATCGCTTCATTTCCGCCGTTGTCCGGACGCAGCGTCGAGCCCTCGAGCGACACGCCCGCAAACAATCCGCGCGATCGCGAATAGGTCAAAATTTCCGCGCGCATCGTCGCGTCCGTAGCCGCCGCTGCGTCGCGTCCCTTGGGCCCTGCGGCCGCCGCCGCATCCGCGCCCAATTTCACCTTGCTGGTCAAAATACCGTTCGCTCCGCGCGGGTTCATCACCAGCAACACAAAATCCGTCGCCTGCCCGCCGAGCTGGAATCCCACGCCGCCGCCCTCCAGCGCCATCATCGTCGGCGCGCTCCATGGCCCCTGAAAATTCGGCCCGCTCCGGCAGGTCATCGTCCCGCGGCCATAACTGCCGCTGAATCCGAACGCCACCTTCAGCACCGAAGGAATCACGATCACGCAGTCCGCCTTGTCCAGCAAATCCTGGGGAATGTCGTCGGGAATGTCGAGAATCTCCTTCATCACTTCCCCGGCGTTCTGCAGCCGCTGTTCGTCCTTGTTCGGTTTATCGTCCGCATGCACTCTCGGTACGGCCAACAAAGCCGGCAACCCGGTGAGCGCGATTCCCAGAACTAACGTGAGCATTTTCCGCATCGTAGAAAGCCTCCTCGGCTGGCGCACATCTTAGTCAATCCGGCGGCGCTTCACAAGGACGCTGCATTGCCCGCCGGTATTTGTCTCGCGAAATATCGAGCGCGCGCCACGGATGCGCGGTTGCCAAATAGCATATAATCGGCCGCTGGATTTGAACTTCAGCGATTTCTCGGACGGAGATTCTGTGCGCCAGAAAGTTATTCGCATCGCCATTCTCGCCGCATTGATCCCATTCGCCGTGGCCGTGACTGTTCCAGTTCTTGCGCAGAAATCCAAGAAAAAATCCGCGTCTCGCGTCGCGACCGGCGCCGCCCAATTCCAGCGCGACGTTGACGCGGCCCTCGCCGATCCCAGTGCGCAAAAAGCGTTTCTTGGAGCGCTCATTGTCGATGCCGAAACCAAGCAGCCTCTTTATGAATTGAACGCCGACCGCTATTTCACTCCAGCATCGAACACAAAACTGTTCACCACTGCTCTCGCTCTCGCGACCCTCGGTCCGGACTACCGCTTCCGCACCACCATCGAAACTCACGGCACGCTTGATCCTGATGGCCGATTGCGCGGCGACCTTGTTCTCGTCGGACGTGGCGATCCCGACTTTTCCAACCGCCGCATCCCCTACGACGCCACGAACCCCATCGATGGACCTTCCGACAAGTCGTTAGCCGAACTGGTCGACGCTCTCGTCGCAAAGGGCCTGAAGGAAATTGACGGCGACATTGTCGGCGACGACTCGTACTTTCCTTACGATCCCTATCCCCGGGGCTGGAGCATTGGCGATTTGCCCGAGGATTACGGCGCCGCCGTCAGCGCCATCTGTTTCGACGACAACGGCCTCGACGTGAAGGTCACCCCCGGCGATCAGGTTGGCGCACCTGCCTCGGTCACCGTCGAACCTTGGCCCGGCTATGACGTCTACGACTACGGAATCACCACCGGTGCCACCGACTCGCCTCCGGACTTCCACATGGTCGCCGAACCCGGCCCGAAGAAATTTCTTCTGCGCGGCTCGATTCCTTTGGGCCACGCAACCATGGATCTGCCCGCCGCCATGCCCGATCCCGCGAACTACACCGCTCACGTCTTGAAACAGATGCTCTCGGCGCGCGGCATCCGCGTCACCGGAGACGCCCGCGCGCAGCACGCGCCGCCTCCGCCCGAAAATCCGCCCACCGAATCGCCCTCGGCGGCGCTATCCTCAGACGCTCCAGCTCCCGCGCCTCTGGTCCTCGCCGAGCACGATTCGCCGTCATTGATTGAAATCGTTCGCGTGTTGAACAAAGTCAGCGAGAACCAGCACGCCGAGATTCTCTTGCGCACCGTCGCGAAGCAACAGACCGGCATGGGCTCCTTGGCCGGAGGGCTGGTCATCGAGCAGAAATTCCTCACGTCGATTGGCGTCCAGCCCGGAGATGTTCTGGTGGACGATGGTTCGGGATTATCTCGTGGGAACCTGGTCACGCCCCGCGCCGTCGTGGCCTTGCTTGAATACGCGCAGCAGCAGCCTTGGGGCGCCGCCTTCATCACCACCCTGCCCGTCGCTGGCCTCGATGGCACTCTCGAGCACCGTCTGATCGACACGCCTGCTCAAGGCCGTATTCAGGCCAAGACCGGCTCCGTCGAGCACACGCAAGCCGTTTCCGGCTTCGCCACCACGCTTCGCGGCGAGCATCTGATTTTTTCCATGTTCGACAATCACAACGGCGGGCCCAGCCGCGACGCTGTGAGAGTCCTCGATGGCATCGCCGTGGCCATGGTGCAGGATCTCGGCGCGCCCGCGAAAAAACCTGCAAAAAAGCACAAATGAGGGATGCCGGCCCGCCTGCCAAAATCATCACCGTTTTCGGCAGCTCGCGCCCGCGCGAAGGCGATTCGCACTACGCTCTCGCCCAGGAACTGGGAGCGCAGCTCGCCTCTCGCGGATTCACAGTTTGCAGCGGCGGCTATGGCGGAGTGATGGAAGCGGTCTCGCGCGGCGCGAAAGATGCCGGCGGCCGCACCCTCGGTATCACCGCGGAATTTTTCAACGCGCCGGCGAACGCCTGGGTCGACGACGTCGTTTCCGTGAAAACCTGGCAGCAGCGCCTGTTCGCCCTCATCGAACAAGGCTCAGGTTATGTCGCGTGTCCTGGCGGCACCGGCACGCTGGTCGAGCTCGCGGTCGTCTGGGAAATGCTCAACAAGCGCGTCATGCCCGCGAAGCCCTTCGTCACTCTCGGCGATTTCTGGCAGCCCATCGTCGAACGCGTTCGCGAAGTCGAAACCGGCCATCAAGCCGCATGGGGCGAAGCCGTCGAGCGGTTGATTTATTTCGCGAACGATCCCGCGCATGCCGCCGACTACCTCGCCCGCATGCTCGCGCAATGAGAAGCGCTGTCGCTTGACACCGCGCCCCGCTTCCCGCATTTTGAATCCGTGAGCCACACCGCCGGAGAACTCCTCGAATTTGGCCGCCTGCGTGAAATCGTCGCGCGCAACTGCACCTGCGCGCCCGGCCGCCGCGCCGTGGAAAACCTCACGCTGCGCACCGACGCGGAAATTCTGCGCCGCGAATTTGCTCTCATCCGCGAAGCCGTCGCCTATCTTCGCTCTGGCGCCGAACTCGGCTTCGGCTCGCTCGCCGATCCTGCCGATTGGCTGGCGCGCCTCGTCATGCCCGCGTCCACGCTCACCGCCGCCGAGGTGCTCGATGCCGCTTCGTTGATGGACACCGCCACTGGCCTCAAGCAAACGCTTCGCGCCGACGCCCCGAAATATCCGCGCCTCGCCGAGCGCGCCAGTTCTCTCGCCGATTTTCGCCACCTCGCTGTGCAAATCCATCGCGCCATCTTGCCCAATGGCGAAATTAGCGACGACGCCTCTCCCGCCCTCAAGCGCATCCGCGCCAGCATGGGCCAGGCCCGCGAAAAAATTCAGCAATCGCTCGAACGGATTCTGCGCTCCCGCGAAGACGATTCCCGCGAAGACTACGTCACCCTGCGCAACGACCGTTTCGTGATCCCCATTCGCGCCGCCGACCGCCGCACCATTCCCGGCGTGGTTCATAGTGCCAGCGCCACCGGCCAAACGCTCTTCGTCGAGCCGCTCGAGACCATCGACCTGAACAATCGCCTGGTCCAGCTCGTCGAAGACGAAGCCGCCGAAATCGCCCGCATCCTTTTCGAATTTACCGAGCTCCTGCGCGCCGATCGTGGGACGCTCGAATTCGCCGCCGCCACCATCGCCGATCTCGATTCCGTTTTCGCCCGCGCGCGTTTCGCCCGCGAATTCGACGCCTGCATTCCGGAATTCTCCGCGACCAACCACCTGCGCATCACCGCCGCGCGCAATCCCGTGCTCGAAGACAATCTCCGCCGCAAAAATCGTCCCATCGTTCCCATGTCTCTCGAACTGGGCGGCGACGAAACCATCATGGTCATCAGCGGCCCCAACACCGGCGGCAAAACCGTCGCCCTCAAGACCACCGGCCTCGCCGCGCTCTCCGGCCAATCCGGCATTCCCGTCGCCGCCGAAAGCGCCGCGCTTCCGCTTTTCGATGTCGTCCTCGCCGACATCGGCGACGAACAATCCATTACCGCCGACCTCTCCACCTTCTCCGCGCACATCTTGAATCTGAAGTCCATGCTCGACCGCGCCACCGCTCGCACTCTCGTCCTCGTCGACGAAATGGGCACGGGCACCGCACCCGAGGAAGGTGCCGCTCTCGCTGTCGCGCTTCTCGAAGAATTTCGCGACCGCCGCTGCCTTACGCTCGCGACCACGCATCACGATCGCCTCAAATCCTACGCCTCCACCACGCCGGGAATTGTCAACGCCGCCGTCGAATTCGACGAAGAAAATCTCCAGCCCACTTATCGCCTGCTCACCGGCGTTCCCGGAGTCTCCAGCGGCATCGAAATCGCCCGCCGCCTCGGCCTTCCCCCTCGCGTCATCGATCACGCCCGCGCCGGTCTTTCGCCTGAAACTCACGAAGCCCGCGCGCTCATCGCTTATCTCCATCGCAGCCGCGACGAAATCAATCAGCTCCAGCGCCAGGCCCAGGACGAATTGCGCCAGCTCACAGCCGAGCGCCGCGCTCTGCAAACCGAATGGGTCGAGCGCCAGCGCGCGCGCATCTCCGAACTCGAAAAGCAGTTCGCCTCCGCCACCAAGCGCCTGGAAAACGAAGTCGCGCGCCTCACCGCGGAAATCAAAGACCGCAAATTTCGCGCCCAGGCCGAAAAACTCGGCGCTCGCCGCATGGCGCGCATCGAATCCGACGCGCGCAGCGAGGCTGACGCCGCAGTCCTCGAAACTTTATCTGCTTCGCAATCCGACCTCGGCGCGCTCATCGAAGTTCCCAAGCCCGTCGCCCCCGAAGAGCTCGCCGAAGGCATGCGCATTCGCGTCCGCGGCATGAAGGAGCCGGTGGTGCTTCGCCGCCGCGACGCGTCCACCGCTGAAATTCAAGCCGGCCCCATGCGCATGAAAATTCCTCTCGTCGACATTCTCGGCATCGAAGCCGCACCCGTCGCGCGTCCCGCCAGCACCGCCGCGCAACGCGGCGTCACCGTCACGTCCACGCCCGCCGATGAGCCTTCCGCAAGTGAAATCAACGTCATTGGCAGCACCGTCGAAGAGGCCTCGCGCCGCGTCGACAAATTCCTCGACGCTGCCGCTCTCGAAGGCCTCCCCCGCGTCCGCATCATTCATGGACACGGCACCGGCGCGCTTCGCCGCGGCCTCGCCGAATTTCTTTCCGCGCATCCGCTCGTCGCAAAAATCGCCGCCGAAGCCGAAGACCGCGGCGGCGCCGCCATCACCATCGTCGATTTGAAAGACTAGGTGCGCGAAATGGATCATCACCTCGAAACCGAACGCCTCTGGCTCGCTCCGTGGTCTCTCGCCGATCTCGAACCCGCCCGCCCCATCTTCACCGATCCCGACGTCATGCGTTACATCAATGGGGGCCATCCGCTGACCGACGATGAGATCGGCAAATTCATCGCACGCCAGCAAAAACATTTCGCCTCGCGCGGTTTTTGCCTTTGGAAGGTGCTGCTCAGGCCAGAAGCCCGCTTGATCGGTTTCTGCGGCTTGCAGTCTCTCGAACTCGACGGCGCCTCCGAAGTAGAAATCGGCTGGCGCCTTGCAAAAGACCAATGGGGCTGCGGCCTCGCCACTGAAGCGTCGCGCGTCGCGCTCCACGACGCCGTCACCAGCGCGCATCTTTCTCGTATCATCGCCATCGCCATGCCCGAAAATCGCGCCTCGCTGCACATCATGGAGAAACTTGGCATGACATTCGACCGTGCCGCCCAAAAAGACGGTTTCGATATCGTCGTCTATTCCCGACATTTCGACGACGCTGTCTCTCGGAAAATCTAGCGCAGCGGCGCCATCTTCACGGGATTTGAACTCTCCGTCCCGCCGCGCTACATTGAGAGACCGAAATTCCTATTGTCGCTTTTCGATCTTTGGTTTTTACCATGGCTGAAGCCGGCTCATTCGCGGAACGCGTCAAGCAGCAGGCGGACATCGTCCGCGTCATCGGCGAATACGTCCGCCTGAAAAAGGCTGGCCAGAATTTCACCGGCCTCTGTCCTTTCCATCAGGAAAAAACTCCTTCCTTCTCCGTGCACGCCACCAAGCAGTTCTATCACTGCTTCGGCTGCGGCAAGAGCGGCGACGTTTTCAAATTCGTGATGGAGATGGACAAGTCCACTTTTCCGGAAGCCGTGCGCACCGTCGCCACGAAGTGCGGCATCGCCATTCCGAAGCCGCGCGAACGCTCCCCCGAGGAACGACGCGAAAATCAGCAGCGCAGCGCGCTCGTCGAAATGCAGCGCGAGGCCGCCGCATTTTTCGCGCGCGCGCTCAACAACACGCCTGAGGGCAAAGTCGCGCATGCCTATCTCGAAGATCGCGGCCTCGAGGCCGAAGCCATCACGCGCTTCGGCCTCGGCTATGCTCCCTCCTCCGGCGACGTGCTTCTTCGTCATTTCAAATCGAAGTATGGTGACAACCAAAAACTCCTCGAATCCTCCGGTCTTTTCTCCCGCGACCAGAGCGGCCGCCTTTACGACCGCTTCCGCCGCCGCATTATTTTTCCCATCGCCAATGAGTCCGGCAAAGTCATCGCTTTCGGCGGGCGCGCGCTCGGCGACGAAAATCCCAAATATCTGAATTCGCCCGAGACGCCCATCTACACCAAGAGCAACGTCCTCTACCATCTCGACCGCGCGAAAGAGGCCATCCGCAGAAATGACTTCGCGATTCTTGTCGAGGGCTACATGGACACCATCGCCGTCGCCCGCGCCGGCGTCGCCAACGTCGTCGCCAGTTGTGGCACCAGCCTCGCCGAAGGCCAGATCAAACTTCTCGGCCGTTTTTCCCGCCGCGTTGTAGTGAATTATGATCCAGACACTGCCGGCCAGGCCGCCACCGAGCGCTCGCTCACTCTTCTGCTCGAAAAAGAATTCGACGTCCGCGTCCTCGCGCTTCCCGCCGGCGCCGATCCTGACAAATTCATCAAGGAGCAAGGCGCCGAAAACTACGCCAAGCGTTTGCGCGAAGCTCCTTCCTATTTCGATTACCTGATCGCCCGCGCTCGCGCCATGCCGCGCACATCGCCCGAGGAAAAGCTCGCCGCGCTGAATTTCCTGATGCCCTACGCGCAGCGAATTCCCAGCAGCCTCATGCGCTCCGAAATCGCCTCGAAAATTGCCTCCGAACTTCGTGTCGAAGAACCTGTTCTGCGCGAAGCCCTGCGTCGCGCCGTCTCCGAACGCCGCAGCGAAGTGAAAACCAAGCCCGAGTTGGTGCGTGCCGCAGTGCGCCCCGTCGAGCGCCGCCTGATGCAGATGCTCGTCGAAGCCGAAGGCTTTCGCGAGCAGCTCGCCTCCCGCATCCGGGAAGCGCAATGCCACAAAGGCCTTGAGACCGAGCGAATTTTCGAAATTCTCATCGAATCCGCCCATACCGGCGCGCGCCCTGACCCCGCGTCCTTGGCCGAGTCCCTCCCGGAACGCGACCGCGCCCTGCTTTTCGAAACCCTCTTCGAACCGGCGCAGGAACCCAGGTGGGAAGAGGCCGAATCCTGCCTCATCGAGCTGGAGTGCGGCAGAATGGAAGAGAAACTGACCGAGCTCGGCCGCCGCATTGCCGCCCTCGCTCCCGGCGAAAAAGGCTTGGACCTTCAAGGCCAGTTCATGCATCTAAAGAGGGAGCTGGCGCGATTGAAGGGCCACCAGCCTATAACAGATGGAGTGGATCGCCCTCAAAATTAGGCTTCGGCCCCCTGGTTGGTATCCCGAAAGCAAAACCCTCGCAACCTCTTGGTAAATCGCCATTTTCTGTAGTCGGACGGCGTGGCCAATAACTTAATTGACCTTTCCTTATCCTCGAGGCTATGCTAGTAGGGTTTGGGGCGAAACGGACTGCCGACTCCTTGCATCTCATAGTATGAGTGCTAGTTGCGCGGTGGGATTTGGACTATTTGGGTGCGGGAGCGGAAACACTAGTTCGCCTTCGTTGTGCGAAGCCATCGGTTTTATCCGTCATAATTGCTAGGCATCTCGTCGCTCGAAGTGTCATCTCCGTTCGAGCGCGCGATTTTGAATTGAGTTTCCGTGCGGCCCGGCGCCGCCACTGAGGAGTGGAACGTGCCATTGGCGATTGAGGAAAAATATGATCAGGTTCGTCAGCTCATCAACATGGGCAAGGAACGCGGCTACCTGCTTTATGATGAGGTGAACGACATTCTTCCGGCGGAAGTCCATTCCTCCGAGGAAATCGACGACCTTCTTTCCACGTTTGAGCGCTACGGCATCGACGTGTACGAAGATTTGTCGAGCGCCAAAGCCGCTCTGGCCGCTGGCGAAGCGGGAGAAACCGCCGAGCCTGCCAAGGAGGAGTCGTCCTCCACGGCCTCCGATGAAGTCGATCTCGACCTGACTCCTGGTGCGCTCGAAAAAACCAACGATCCCGTCCGCATGTATCTGCGCGAGATGGGCACTGTGCCGCTGCTGACTCGCGAAGGCGAGGTGACCATCGCCAAGCGCATCGAGCGTGGTCAGTTGCTCGTCCTGAAGACCATCACTCGTTCCCCCATCGTGCTCAAGGAAATCCTGGCCATTGGCGACGATCTTCGCACCGGCACTCGCTCCATCAAGGAAATCGTCCAATTCGATGACGAAGAACTGACCGAAGAGAAAATCGCCAACAAAACCAAGCAGACTCTTAAGCAAATCGACCGCGTCGCCAAGCTGTATCTCATGGCTCTCAAGCAGGCGGAAAAGTTCGAGCGCACGCCGAAGTCCAAGCGGCGCCCGTATTTGCGCGTGCGCTACGCGCTAGCTCGCACGCGCATCGAGATGTCCAACCGCGTGCGCGAAATCGATTTCAATCCGTTCGAGCGCAAGCGCCTCATCGATAAGATCCGCCAGACCGTCGAGCGCGTGCACACTTTGGAACGTGAAACCACCAAGCTCGAGCGCCGCGTGGACGCGTCCAAGGGTGACGTTCTCGCCGAAGCCCGCCGCGATCTGAAAGACCGCCGCTTCGAGCTCCGCGAAATCGAGGTTTCCAGCGAAGTCAGCCCGCAGGAGCTCAAGCGCACTCTCCAGATTATTATTCGCGGAGAAATTGAAGCCGAGCAGGCCAAGAAAGAATTGATCGAGGCTAACCTTCGCCTCGTCGTTTCCATCGCAAAAAAATACACCAATCGCGGCTTGCAGTTCCTCGACCTGATCCAGGAAGGCAACATCGGCTTGATGAAGGCCGTCGACAAATTCGAGTGGCGCCGCGGCTACAAGTTTTCTACCTACGCGACGTGGTGGATTCGCCAGGCCATCACCCGCGCCATCGCCGACCAGGCGCGCACCATTCGCATTCCGGTGCACATGATCGAAACCATCAACAAGCTCGTGCGCACCAGCCGCCAGCTCGTGCAGGAGCTCGGCCGCGAGCCCACTTCGGAAGAAATCGCCAAGCGCATGGATATCCCTGTCGCCAAAGTCCGCAAGATTTTGAAAATCGCCCAGGAGCCAATTTCTCTCGAAACTCCCATCGGCGAAGAAGAGGATTCGCATCTCGGGGATTTCATCGAAGACAAAGCCGTCGTCTCGCCGTCCGATGCGGTCATCAATTTGAGTTTGAAGGAACAAACCTCTTCCGTGCTGAAGACGTTGACGCCGCGCGAAGAAAAAGTCATCAAGATGCGTTTTGGTCTCGATGACGGCAGCGAGCACACCCTTGAAGAAGTCGGCCAGTCGTTCGCCGTCACGCGCGAGCGTATCCGCCAGATCGAAGCCAAAGCGCTGCGCAAGCTGCGCCATCCTTCGCGCTCGCGCAAGCTCCGCGCGTTCCTCGAAGGCTCCGCGAACGAATTCTGATTTTCGTTCTAGCGATTACTCGTCACTCGGATTCGCAATCTCGAAAAACGAGGAGCACACGGCGACGTTGCGTTTGGAGTTTTGCGCATCGTAAAACACGGCGACGGTCATTCCCGGATAAAATGACCGCGTGAGATCGTTCCCCGAGCCAGAAACCGTTTGTCCCGCCCCATCCTGAAATTCATAAGTGATCGCCGAAGCATTCTTGAAGTTTCGCTGGCCGGTGACACGCGCCATGGCCACCGCGCCGTTTTCCAACAGGTTTTGATCGCGGACCATCGACCGGCGCACAAAAAACGGCAGGCTGGCGATCAGGACCATGAAGCACAGGAGAAAGATTGCCGGTGCGCGGGAATCGCCGGTGGCGCTTGCGCGGAACCATATTCCGTATAGTACCCAGAGAAAAAACACTTCCATACCAAAGGCAAACAGCAGAAGTACCGTCAGCAGCCGTTTTCCGCGCCGGCTCAGCCGCACCGGCCGTGGCGCCGGCAACGAAAGAAGAAAATCGCACTGCTGCGATTTTTCTTTCTCAGCGGCGTCTGCCGAAGCGGCGAGAGACGTTGCCTCGTCGGCTGCTGATGTTTCCGGTGCCGGCGCGCGCAGTCTGGCCAGTCCTTGGCGCGCTCCCGCGTAGACGAATCCAAGTAGAAGCGTGGGCAGTGTGGCGAAGAGAATCGCGCCAGCCCAGTTGTGCCGTTCGATTCCAAGCGCGACGATGCCCATGAAATCGAAAATGGCGATCAGCCCCGGAATGATCCACTGCACCCGGACGAATCGCCGCTCCGCCGCGTCGCGGTTCCATCCGCAGCGCGGGCAATAGAACCGGCCCATCGCCGGAAGCGTGGCCGCGCCGCAATTCGGACACTTCGTTTGCGCCATAGAAAATTCCCCATCCAAAATTCGCGTCGAGTTACGGCATACGATTATCATAGCTTCATGGCCGCGCTTCTCGAACTTGAGAGTTTCACGGTGGAACTGCCGACGCCGGAGGGTTGGGTGCGGCCGGTCAACGAAGTCTCGTTGGAAATCGCGGAAGGCGAAGCGCTCGGCCTGGTGGGCGAATCGGGCTGCGGCAAGACGGTGCTCTCGCTCGGACTGATGGGTCTCGAGCCGCACGGTGCGCGGCGCAGCGGTCGCGCCTGGCTCACGATTTCGCGCGACGCGCTCGCGGCGCGCGTCAACCTCGCGGCGATGGCGGGCGATGGAATGCGCAAGCTGCGCGGGCGCGAAATCGCCATGATTTTTCAGGAGCCGATGACCGCGCTCGATCCTGTGATGCGCATTGGCGCGCAAATTGAAGAAGCCATCGAGGTGCACGAGCCGGGGCTGTCGCGCGCCGAAATTCGCCAGCGGGCGAGCGAATCGCTCGAACTGGCCAGCGTGCCGCAGCCAGACATGCGCGCGCGGCAATTTCCGCACCAGCTTTCTGGAGGTCTGCGCCAGCGCGTCATGATCGCCATGGCCGTGGCCATGCGGCCGCGCCTGCTCATCGCCGATGAGCCGACGACGGCGCTGGACGTCACCGTGCAGAAGCAGATCATCGAGTTGCTGCTGCGTCTCTGCAAGGAGCTGCATCTTGCGCTGCTGTTTATCACCCATGACCTGGGCGTGGTCGCGCAGATCGCGCAGCGCGTGGCGGTGATGTACGCGGGGCGGATTGTCGAGATGGGGCCAACTCTTGACGTTCTGGCGCGCCCGAGCCATCCGTATACGGTCGGCCTGCTGCGCGCGGTGCCGCGTTTGGAAGGGAAAAAGTTCGCGCCGATTCCGGGAGCTGTTCCGCGGCTCGACGATTTGCCGCCGGGATGCGCGTTCGCTCCGCGCTGCGAATATCGCCGCCACGAATGCGACGCCGCCGTGCCGGATTTGCGCGAAGCTTCGCCAGAGCATCTTGCACGTTGTATCCTCGTTCCATGAGCCCATCGCCTGAGCTGACCGACCAAGAAAGACAGATGGCGCTAGTGCGGGACCGTTTTACGCGCACGGCCAAGGTATTCGCCGATTACGTTTTGACCGAGCGCGTTTTTGAGGCGGAGCGCTTGCTGCGGCTGGTCGCTCCGGATGGTACGGAGCGTGCTCTCGATGTGGCTTGCGGGCCGGCGACGCTGGCGCGCATTTTCGCGCCGCATGTCCGCTGGATCGGCGGTTTGGACCTGACTCCGGCGATGCTGGAGCGCGCTCGCCGCGAAGCTGCGGAGCGCAGCCTTGCGAATTTTTGCGCCATACGTGGCAACGTGTTGCAAATGCCATTCCGCGACGATTCGTTCGATATCGTGGTCACCAGCTACAGCATTCATCATTTGCCCGACGCTGCGGCGGCGCTGCACGAAATTGCGCGCATCCTGAAGCGCGGCGGAAAGTTCGGCATGCTGGATATGATCGTCTCCGAGGATGCGGCGGCGGCGAAAATGTGCAACGACATCGAAATCGCGCGCGACTCCTCGCACACGCGTGCGCTGCCCGCGAGCGAATTCGAGCGGTTGCTGGCCTCCGTCGGCCTGCACATCGTGCAACGCGAAATCATCGAGCACCCGCGCGCATTTGAGCAGTGGATGCGCACGGCGGGATGGAAGCGCGGCGACGCGGAATACGAAGCCACGCGAAAGCTGCTGGAAGCGTCGATTCCAGATGACAGCGCATCCCTGCGCCCGAAATTCTTGGAGCCGCCGGAGCAACGCGGCGCGAACGCCTTTCCGGACGGCCGTCCGGACATTGAGTTGGTGCACGCCGCGTTGTATCTCTCAGCGGAGAAGCAGTGAACGGTTCCGCGCCGCTGCTGCAAGCGCGCCACTTGCGCAAGGCTTTCCTCGTTTCCGGCGCAGCGTGGGAAAACTCGAAGGGCCGCGCGCAAGCCGTCGATGACGTCAGCCTGGAAATCGCGCGCGGCGAAACGTTCGGCGTTGTCGGCGAATCCGGCTGCGGGAAGACGACGCTCGCGCGCATGCTCTTGCGCTTGGTCGAGCCGGACTCCGGCGAAATCCGCTTCGCGGGCGAGGATTGGCTGGGTGCAAGCGGCGCGCAGATGCGCCAGATTCGCCGGCGCATACAAATGGTTTTCCAGGACCCCATGGCCTCGCTCGATCCCCGTATGCGCGTGGAAGCCATCGTCGGCGAGCCGCTCGAAATTCATGAGCCGAAGCTTGCCGCGCCGCAAGTTCGCGCTCGCGTCGCGGAGGCGCTCGAAACAGTCGGCCTGGGCGCGGACCTTCTGCGCCGCTACCCGCACGAATTTTCCGGCGGCCAGCGCCAGCGCATCGGCATCGCCCGCGCGCTGATTTTGCGGCCGGAGCTCATCATCGCCGACGAGCCCGTCTCCTCGCTGGACGTCTCCATCGGCGCGCAGATCCTCGAATTGCTGGAGCGGCTGCAGAGCGAATTTTCCTTGGCGCTGCTGCTCATTTCGCACAACTTGCCGATCGTCGCGCAGCTCGCGTCGCGCGTCGCGGTGATGCAGGCTGGCCGCTTCGTCGAAAGCGGACCCGCCAGCCGCGTGCTCTCCGCACCGGAGCATCCCTACACGCAAAGCCTCCTCGCCGCAGTGCCCAAATTGCCTGCCTGATGCGCTATTCGCGGGCCAGGATTTGCGTTAAACTCCGCGTGGAAACTTTCCGTTGGTTCATACGTATGTGAAGGAAGCGAGCGCATCTTTTCGTTCGCAGGAGGAACGACAATGGCTGCCACGACGGCCGCGGTTCCCGAAGCGCCCCAATCGATGGGTGCATTTGCGCGAGTGATCGGCGCGATCGTCAGTCCGCGCGCGACCTTCCGGGACATCGCCCGCAAACCGGGCTGGCTCCTGCCCGTTTTGATTCTGATCGTCATAAACCTCGCTGTCATCGCGACGTTCAGCCAGCATGTAGGCTGGCGTACGCTCATCGAGAAGCAAGACCTGCAAAGCCGCCGCGCGCAGCAGCAGATGGCGCAGATGACGCCTGAGCAGAAGCAGCACTTAATCGACCTGCAAGCGAAAGCTGCGCCGATTTTCGGTTATGTAGGTGGGGTGGTGGGCGCTCCGATCGTTTTACTCGTCGTTGGCGCAATTTTTATGGGCATATTCAATGCGACTTCAAGCACGGCGCTCGACTTCAAGACTTCATTCAGCATTGCCGCCCACGCGTGGATGCCACTCACGATTCTTGGATTGTTAGGCATCGTCGTCATGTTCCTCAAGCCGCCGGATACCGTAAACATACAGAACCTGGTGGCCTCCAACGTGGGAGCGCTGCTCAGCAATTCCGCGTCGATGTGGCTGCAAACGCTGTGCGGCTCGCTCGACATTTTTAGTTTCTGGGTGATTGGCTTGCTGGCTTTGGGCTATTCCGTGGCACGCCCGAAGAAACTCAGCATGGGCACAGCATTGGCCTGGGTTGTGGGAGTTTGGTTGGTCTTCGTTCTGGTTAAGACTGGCCTGATCGCGATGATCTCCGGATAGACTCAACGGATGGCGTTTCGTTTTGAAGTTCTGCACACCGACCCCAGCGGCGCGCGCCTTGGCCGCCTGGAAACCCCGCACGGCGTAATCGAAACCCCTGCGTTCATGCCTGTCGGCACGCTCGGCAGCGTCAAGGGACTCACCCAGGAATCTCTCGAAGCTCTCGGCGCGCAAATCATCCTCGCCAACACCTATCACCTGTTTCTGCGTCCCGGCTCGGAACTGATCCGCGAAATGGGCGGCCTGCACAAGTTCATGTCCTGGCCGCATCCGATCATTACCGACTCAGGCGGATACCAGGTTTTCAGCTTAGCTGGCCTGCGCAGGGTCACCGACGACGGCGTCACTTTTCGCTCGCACATCGATGGCTCATCGCATTTCTTGTCCCCGGAGAAGGCGCTGGAGGTACAGATTGCGCTGGGTTCCGACCTCGTCATGGTCCTCGACGAATGCGTCGAATCTTCGACCGACCAAACACGCGCTGCCGCCGCCGCGGCGCGCACTTTCGCCTGGGCCAAGCGCTCGCTTGCCTACTTCAGCGAGCACGGCGACCCGCAGCGGCAAATGATGTTTGGAATCGTGCAGGGCGGCGCGCACCGCGAACTTCGCCGCAAGTGTGCGGACGAGATGGTGGCGCTCGGTTTTCCCGGATACGCCATCGGCGGCCTGGCCGTGGGCGAGCCGCACGAAACCACGTGCGAAATCACCGAAGAAGTTGCCTCACGTTTGCCCGCGGATAAGCCCCATTACCTGATGGGCGTCGGCCGCCCCGAGCAAATCGCCGACTACGTCGCTCGCGGCGTGGACATGATGGATTGTGTGTTGCCGACGCGCGGCGCCCGCCACGGCTGCCTGTTCACATGGCAAGGCCGGATGCTCATTCGCAACGCGCGCTATGCGAACGATCCGCGCCCGATTGATGCCAATTGCGCGTGCCCCACGTGCCGTCGCTATTCGCGCGCCTATTTGCGCCATCTTTTTCTGTCGCGCGAAATTCTGGGAGCAACTTTGAACACCCTCCACAATGTCTACTTTTACCTTGACATCATGGCGGAAATCCGCAAGTCTATTCGTTTTGGGAACCTCCGGGGATTCTGTTCAGAGCTTCAGGCTCGTCTTGTAACGAGTGTCTCCGACTAGCATGCGGCATCGTCCCGTCGAGCCAGCGATTGTCGGGCGGCTATGAACGGGATTCTCAGGAGCAGCGTTTTCGCCCAATCGTCTCTCTAACTGTTTAGAGAAGTTCGCAGGCGCCGGGAGTGAACGAAATCAATGTCGCACGGCCTTTTGTTTGACCCTTCTTTGGTCGCGCAGCAGTCCGCCAGCGGCCTGGTCGCTATCCTCCCGTTCATTCTGATTCTGGTTATTTTGTACGTGCTGATGATTCTTCCCGCGCAGCGCCGTCAAAAGAAGCTTGCGGCCATGATTTCGGCCTTGAAGAACGGCGACAAAGTCATCACTAATGGCGGAATTTACGGCACCGTCGTGGGTCTCGACAACGAATCCGTGCAGTTGCGCATCGCCGAGCAGGTCAAGATTCGCGTCGCGCGCAGCGCCATTGCCGGGCTCCAGCCCGAAGCCAAGGAGAGTTAGTCACCTTCCATGGATTCCAATCTCAAGTGGAAAGCGCTTTTCATTCTGGCCGTGGTGCTCATTTGCTTGTACGGTCTGTTCGGCTTTCCGTCGTTTCCCACCTCGTGGGCTCAGGTAGCGGGCAATTTCCAGAATCGCATGCAGCTCGGCCTGGACCTGCGCGGGGGCAGCCATCTTGTTTTGCAAGTCCAGGTGCAGGAAGCGGTCACCAATCATACCGACCAGATTTATGACGCGCTCCAGGATCAGCTTCACAAGCAGAACATCACCGTCGGCGAAATTCGCGAACTAAACGGCACGCAGATTCTGATCCGGAACGTCCCCCCCGCGTCGACGGGCGCTTTGCAGGCCCTCGTGCAGAATCAGTTTCCTGACTTCACCATCTCCCAGGCCGCCGGCGAGCAGAATGGCTTCTTGCTCACCATGAGGGCTTCCGTAATTGCCGACATCGAGCAGCAAACCATGGATCAGTCCCTTGAAACCATCCGCCGCCGAATTAGCGGATTAGGTTTGAAGGAGCCCAACGTCGCGCCGACTGGCCGCGGTCAGGATGAAATCTTGGTCGAGCTTCCTGGTGAAGGCGATCCCACGCGCGCCAAACAGATCATTCAGGCGGGCGGGCAGTTGAAGTTGCAGCTCGTCCTCGATGACAATCCATATCCGTCCGAAGCCGCGGCGCTCGCTGCGCACGGCGGAGTCTTGCCGCTCGGCAGCGAGCTCGTAGCAGGGAAGATAGACACAGTGGGCGGGCAATCTGCCGGTCAAGGCTGGTATCTGCTCAATCGTTCCCCAATTGTCACCGGAGCTGACTTGAGGCACGCGACGCCGGGGCCCGATGGCAACCAGCCGGGCTTTTACCTGGTCAATTTTTCGCTCTCCAATGAAGCCGCCAAGCGGTTTGGACCATTTACCGCGGCCAATATCGGACACCGCATGGCCATTGTTCTCGATGGCCAGGTGCAAAGCGATCCTGTGATTGAGGCGCAAATCACTGATCAAGGTTACATCGAAGGCAATTTCACGCAGCAACAGGCCGAGGACCTGTCGGAAATCCTGAACGCCGGCGCTCTTCCCGCGTCCATCAGGTATTTGGAAGAGCGCACCATCGGCCCGTCCCTCGGCGCCGATTCGATTCGCGAAGGCATCCAGGCCTCTGTCGCCAGCCTTATCGCCGTCTGGATTTTCCTTGTGGTTTATTACCGGCTGAGCGGCATCAACGCGGTTGTCGCTCTTTTGCTGAACCTCGTGATTCTGATCGCCTTCATGGCCATTTCGGGCTCCACGCTTACGCTGCCCGGCATCGCCGGCGTCGTGTTGACCATCGGCATGGGCGTCGACTCCAACGTGCTGGTCTTTGAGCGCATACGCGAGGAGTTGCGCAATGGCAAGGCCAATGCCTCGGCCGTGGATGTTGGATTCGATAAGGCCTTCCTGACCATCATCGACACCCACATCACCACGCTCGTTTCCGCCGCTTTTCTTTTCCTTTTCGGAAGCGGCCCCGTGAAAGGTTTTGCGATCACCTTGACTATCGGCCTTCTGGCGAACCTGTTCACGTCGGTCTATGTGTCTCGCGTGATCTTTGATTGGCATCTATCGCGTATGAGCAGGGAAGCAGAGTTGAGTATATAGTTTTATTTTTCAATGAGATACGAT
Source organism: uncultured Acidobacteriota bacterium (assembly GCA_963811805.1). Lineage (GTDB taxonomy): Bacteria > Acidobacteriota > Terriglobia > Acidiferrales > UBA7541 > DAHUXN01. Next base: position 1,669,608 of record CAWESU010000001.1, read on the forward strand.
TGAGCAAAGCAATTGCGTAACCAGCGTGCCGTTTCGGGAACATTTTTTTCGCCCTGGTGTCTAACTCAACAAGGATAAGAGTCGAGCTATGGAATTTTTTCACGAACCGAAGATCGACTGGATGGGCAAGGCCAAGTATTTCGCCGCCTTATCCCTGTGCCTTCTTCTGATCGGTGCCGTTGCCGCCGTTCGCCATCACGGCTTGCATTACGGCATCGATTTCAAGGGTGGCACCATGGTCATCGTGCGCTTTTCTTCCGCCCCTCCGATTGGCAAGATTCGCAGCGCGCTTGACGCCGCCGGCCTGAAGAATAACGAAGTGACCAGCAGCAGCGACATCTCCAACGCCAACTCCAGAAACGATGTGATGATTCGCGTCGAGCAGAGTGGCGAGGGCGAAGATGCGTTGAACGCCGCGAAGCAAACCATCCTGACGGCTCTCGAAAAGAATTTCGGCACGCCCACCAGCTCCAAGCCGGATTTCAACGCCGTCTCCGTGCCGGATCTGGCCAACTATCTGACGCAGCGCGATCCGCTGCTCCTGCGAACTGCTGCTGGCGACCGCTACACGCAAGTGGCGCAGGCGCTCATCGCCGCGCGCGACAGGGACCATGGCGGCATCCTCACCAACTTCGATCAATTGAACGGCGTCGATGGCTCGAATTCGTCCGTGATTGCCGCGCTGAAAGACGGGTTTTCGCTCAACACTTTCAGCGTTTTGAACGCCCAGGTCGTCGGCCCCACGGTTGGTGCCCAGTTGCGCCGCCAGGCGATCTTGGCCACTCTCTATGCTCTGGCCGGCATGTTGATTTACGTGGCCTTCCGCTTCGAGTGGATTTACGGAAGCGCCGCGGTCATCGCCGTGTTTCACGACGTGCTGATCACCCTCGGATTCTTCTGTTTGTTCTATGACAAGTTTGAGATCTCTCTCACGGTCATCGCCGCGCTTCTCACCTTGGTCGGTTATTCCATGAACGACACCATCGTCATTTTCGACCGTGTGCGCGAGAATCTGCGCCTGATGCGTAAGGAACCGCTCACCGTGATCATCAATCGCTCCATCAATCAGACCCTTTCCCGGACCATCCTGACCAGCGGCCTCACCTTTCTCACCGTTTTCCTGTTGTTTGTTTTTGGCGGTCAGGTGCTGCGAAGTTTCTCCTTTGCCATGGTTGTGGGAGTTGTGATAGGTACCTACTCCAGTTTTGGTATTGCGGCCCCAATTGTAGTGATTTGGAATAAATGGCGTGGCCAGGGTGCCACGGTTGCGGTAGCCTCTTCGGCGGAAAAGCGCGCGGAGAAGCGGCTGGCAACAGCTCGGAGGTAAACCATGTTCGACCAACTTGTAGAGTCAACCAACAAGTCAAAGACCAACAAAGTGTGGAGCGTGTGGCTCTCGGCGCTCATTCAGGCGACGATCCTGGGCGTGCTGATTCTGATCCCGCTGATTTATACCAGCGCCCTGCCGAAAGCCCTCTTGACCACCTTTCTGGTTGCCCCTCCGCCCCCCCCACCCCCGCCTCCTCCGCCGACTGTAGTTCACGTAAAAATCCAGCCGAAGCTGTTCACCAACAAGTTTGTCGCTCCTACGGTCATCCCTAAAAAGATTGAAAAGATTGTTCAAACGCCGCAGCCGGATGTCGGCATGGTTGGCGGCGTGGTCGGTGGCGTGCCTGGCGGCTCCGCTGACGGCGTTCTGGGAGGCATCATTGGTGGCGCGCCCGGAGGTTTGCCGCCACCGCCGAAGCCGACGGCGCCTATGCGAATTGGAGGCAATGTGATGGCGGCGAAGGCTCTCTTTGACCCCTACCCGCCCTATCCGCAAATTGCGAAAATGGCCCACGTATCCGGAACCGTGGTGCTCCACGCCATTATCGCGGAGAACGGTACCATTCAGGAGTTGCAGGTGCTTTCGGGGCCAACGCTCCTTAGGCAGGCTGCTTTGGAGGCTGTGCGGCAGTGGCGTTATCAGCCCACAACGCTCAACGGCCAGGCGGTCAAGGTTGATACGACGATCCAGGTTATTTTCGACCTCGACGGCGGCTAATTTCGCGGAAGTCTTGGCGGTTCTTGTCGGCCAGAATTGCCCAGTACCTTTGGGGGTAGTCAAAGGCGGTTTGTTTTTGCCGCTAAAGAGCTTTTCGATAATTCCGAGGAGGAACGAATATTATGTTTGCGAATCTTTTGTGCGCCGCCTTTCTCTTTTTCCAGGACACAGGCGGTGGCGGTAGCGCCGCGGTCAGCTGGGACCTGCGGGCCATGTGGCACTCCATGGACATCCCTGCCAGGATCGTCGTTATCATTCTCTTCATTATGTCTGCCTGGTCCGTCGGCATCATGATTGACCGTTGGCTGATGTACAGCGCCGCGCGCAAGCAGTCTCGCGTCTTCGTACAGCAGGTCGCCGGCGCCCTCAAAGACAACAAGCTCGACGAAGCAATCTCCATCGCCGAGCGCAACAAGAAGAGCCACATCGCCAAGGTTGTCGCCACCGGGCTCTCCGAGTTTCAGGCCGCATCCGCTCAGGTTGCCGATGAGGAAGTGATCGAAGCCGCTAAGCGCGGCCTCGAACGCTCGGTAGCCATCGTCCATGCGGAAATGAAGCGCGGTCTCTCCGGCTTGGCCACCATCGGCGCCACCGCGCCTTTCGTCGGCTTGTTCGGAACGGTCATGGGCATCATCGGCGCGTTCAAGGGCATTGCTGCGCAACACGCCAGCGGTCTCTCCGCGGTTGCCGGCGGTATCGCGGAAGCGTTGGTGACCACTGCTCTCGGCTTGCTGGTCGCCGTGCCTGCGGTGTGGACCTACAATTACTTCACCAACAAAGTGGAAGCCTTCGACGTGGAGATGGACAACTCTTCGATGGAGCTGGTCAACTACTTCATCACCCGTCGAGGCGGAAAGAAGTAACTCATGGCGTACAAACCCAAAGTAGGCAGCATCATGGCGGCCCCCAACGTTATTCCTATGGCCGACATCATGCTCGTCCTGCTGATCATCATGATGGTCATCACTCCCATGCTGAATAATCATCAGCTCGTGGATATGGCCAAAGCGAAGAACTGGGAGAATATGCCCGCGGCGGAACGGGACGACGCGGTCGTCGTGGCGGTCACTCGCGACGGCCGTTTTTATCTCGGCAACAACGAAATCGCTCTGAACACCATCACCTCGACCGTCGAGGACAAGATCTCCAATAAACTCGATAAGACCGTTTACGTCCGCGCCGACGAAAACGCCAAGTACGGAGACGTCAAGAAAGTAGTCGATGCCGTCCGCGATGCTGGCGTGGATAATGTGGGCTTGTTGACGCTGAAAGATGAATCGGGCGCTCCACCGCCACCGCCGACGCCGGGTGGTACCCCTTAGGGAGGATTAGCAATGGGAATTTCAGTAGGGCATCACGGTACTTCCATGTCGGAGCCGAACATCGTTCCTTTGATCGATGTTCTCCTCGTGTTGATCATCATTTTCATGGCCATCACGCCGACCACGCCGACGGGAATGAGGGCGCTGGTGCCGCAGCCTCCGCCGAAGAATCAGAAACCGCAACCCCCTGACAACACCACCATCGTCGTGCAGGTCAGCGGAGACGGCAAGGTGATGATCAATCAGACGCCCGCGACGTGGAACGATCTCGGCACGACCCTCGCCGATGTCTTCAAGACCCGCGCCGATAAGACCGCCTTCGTCAAGGGCGAAGACGATACGTCTTTCGGCTACGTGGCTCGGGCCATCGACATCATGCGCGGCGCCGGGATTACCAACGTCGGTTTGATTACTGCCAAGATGGAAGCTGGACAGTGAAGGGTTGACGATGGGAATTTCAGTAGGACATCACGGCAGTTCCATGTCGGAGCCGAATATCGTTCCGCTGATTGACGTTTTGCTGGTGCTGATCATCATTTTCATGGCCATCACGCCGACGACGCCGACGGGGATGAAGACAGTTGTGCCCCAGCCGCCGCCGAAGACTCAGAAACCTACGCCTCCCGATCCGTCAACCGTTGTTGTCCAAGCAAGCGCGGACGGCAAAGTCATGATCAACCAGACGCCGAGCACCTGGAACGATCTGGGCACGACGCTGGCAGATGTTTTCAGCACTCGCGCAGACAAGACCGCATTTGTGAAGGGCGAGAATGATACGTCTTTCGGGTACGTGGCGCGAGCAGTCGATATCATGCGCGGTGCTGGCATTACGAATGTCGCGTTGCTTACTGCCAAGATGGAAGCTGGACAGTAGTATTGCGTCCGGTCGGCCCGCGACTCATCAAGGAGAGAGGGATGGAACGCAGATCCCACGTTGTTCCGATTTATGTTTTGCTGGCAGTCGCCTTCGGTTTCAGCATGGCGGGTTGTGCCAAGCTGAAGGCCCGCGACGACCTGAATAAGGGTGTGGAAGCTTATAAGAATGCGCAGTTCGATGCGGCCATCGAGTACTTCAAGGATTCCGCGGCGAACGATCCCAAGCTCCTGAACGCGCGCCTGTATCTCGCCCAGGCCTATGCACAGCAATACATTCCCGGAGCTCCCTCCGAGGAGAATAAGCGCAACGGCGAGCAAGCCATTGCCGTCTGGAAACAGGTCCTCGAGAGCGATCCCAACAATCTCACGGCCATCGGCGGAATCGGCTCCATGCTCTATAACATGGCGGGGACGCCGTTTAACCGTGACATGATGGAGCAGGCTAAGGAGTATCAGCAGAAGGCCATCAACCTGAATCCCAATGATGCTCAGGCTTACTACTGGGTCGGAGTGATCGATTACTGGATTGCCTACCGCACCAATGCCCAGTTGCGTTCCGACTACAATGAAAAGGCGAAAAAGCCCATCAAGCCGCTCGATCCGCTGCCGCCTGCCATCCGCGACCAGTTTATCCAACAGGAGGGCCAGACGGTGCAGGAAGGCATCACCGACCTCCAGCACGCCATCCAGATCAACCCGGATTACGCGAACGCCATGGCATACCTGAACCTCGTTCTGCGCCAGAAGGCGGACATGGAAACCGATGCCGATGCCCGCCAGGCGGATGAGAAGCAGGCCGACGATCTTCTCGAGAAGGTCAAGGAAATCAATCAGAAGCAGATGACCGCGCCCGCTTCCGGTACGCAGTAGCGGCTCGGCGCTGTTTGGAAAACTGAACCCAACTGGGTCCCGGATGTCCAGTTGGGTTCTTGCCTTTTACCGCACTTTCTGACCGTTGTCCTCGCTCCGCGGTGAAACGCTCGCCCTTTCGGCGTACAATGAGGAAATCGTGAGCCCGGAACAAAAACCAATCGGCGACCCCTCTGCGCAGCGCGTTCTCGACCTGCGCTTCGTGGAGCTCATGGACAAAGTCCGGCGCAGCCGTCCCGGCGACGACCTGGAACTGCTGCGGCGCGCCTACGACTTCGCTTCGGAGCAGCACCGTTCCCAGCGCCGCGAATCCGGCGACCTGTATTTATCTCATCCGCTTGCAGTTGCCGGCGTTTTGGCGGACATGAAGCTGGACGTCACCACGCTCTGCGCCGCTTTGCTGCACGATATCGTCGAAGACACCAGAATCCCCGTCGAGAAAATAACCGACATGTTCGGAGCCGATGTCGCCCGCGTGGTCGACGGTGCCACCAAGATCAGCCGCATCGACCTGCTTGCTCCGGAGGCGCGTCAGGCGGAGAACGTCCGCAAGATGCTTCTGGCCATGGTTAACGACGTTCGCGTCATTCTGGTCAAGCTGGCCGACCGCCTGCACAATATGCGTACTCTGGAGTACCTGGCTACCGACCGCCAGGAGCGTATCGCCCGTGAGACCCTGGAAATCTATGCCCCCGTCGCGAATCGCCTGGGGATGGGCCTCATACGCGGCGAGCTCGAGGATCTTGCCTTCCGTTATCTGGAGCCCTCGGCCTTCTTTGAGCTGCAGAAAAAAGTCGTCTCCAAGCACAAAGTGCAGGAGAAATTCCTTCACGAAGTTCAGGACGCCATTCGCAAGAAGATGGTCGAAAACGGCATTCCCGCGGAGGTCGAAGGCCGCACCAAGGGGCTTTTTTCGCTTCACCAGAAGATGCTTCGCCAGCAGCGCTCCATCGACCAGATCTACGATCTGATGGCTGTGCGCGTCATTACCGACACGGAAAAGAACTGCTACGCGGCCCTCGGCGTAGTTCATCAGATCTGGCGCCCGGTGCCCGGCCGCTTCAAAGACTATATCGCCATGGCGCGGCCCAATCTCTATCAGTCCCTGCACACCACCGTAATTCACTCCGGCCAGCCGTTTGAAATTCAGATTCGCACCCAGGATATGCACCGCATCGCTGAGCAAGGGGTCGCCGCCCACTGGAAGTACAAAGACGGCCATGGGCTCTCCGGCCGCGCGGCTGCCGACGCCGACAACCAGCGTGACGATCAGCGCGTGCTCTGGATGCGCCAGCTCATTGAATGGGTGCAGGAGATGGAGGAGCCCAGCGAGTTCCTCTCCACGCTCAAAGTCGACCTGTATCCGGAGGAGGTTTACACCTTCTCGCCCAAGGGCCGCGTGGTCGTGCTGACTCGTGGCTCGACGCCCGTCGATTTCGCCTATTCCATCCACACCGAAGTGGGCCACCAGTGCGTCGGCGCCAAGGTGAACGGGCAGATCGTTCCTCTGCGCCATGTGCTCACCAACGGCGATGTGGTAGAGATTCTCACGCAAAAAGGCCATGAGCCCAGCCGCGACTGGCTGAAGTTCGTCCAGACCTCTCGCAGCCGCAGCAAGATTCGCCACTGGATTAATCTGCACGAACGCGAGGAAGCGACCACGGTCGGTCGCCGCCTTCTCGAGCGCGAAGCCCGCAACAGCGGCATCAGCCTGAAGAAAATCTCCAACGACGATTGGCAGCGCGTTGCTTCGGAATACGGCTGCGGCCGCATCGAAGACCTTCACGCCGATTTAGGCTACGGCAAATGGTCAGCGCGCCAGGTGCTCGCGAAAGCATCGGGCCAGACGCTCGCTGAATCCACCGAAGAAAAACCCGCCAAGATCGTCTCTACCGTCAAGCGCATGCTGGGCATGCAGCAGGCCACCATTCAGGTTCGCGGCCATGACGATTTGATGGTCTATCGCGCCAAGTGCTGCAATCCCATTCCTGGCGACGACATTGTCGGCTACGTCACGCGCGGCCGCGGCGTCGCCGTCCACTCGACCGCCTGCCCCAACGTCCAGAATCTCCTGTACGAGACGGAACGCCGCATTGGCGCGGAATGGGCCGGCGCGTTGGAATCGGCCTTCCCGGTGCGCCTGCGCATCCTCACCGAAGATCGCCCCGGCATGCTCGCCGAAATCACCGCCGCCATCAGCGTCGCCGAAGCCAATATCCGCACCCTCGAAAGTGTCGGCGAGCATTTGCACGCGCGCATAGAAATTGCGCTGGACGTGCGCGACCGCAAGCAGCTGGAAAAGATCCTTTTGCAGATTAAGAAAATCCCCGGCGTCTTCGATATCGAGCGCATTTACAACGTCTAGAGCCTGCCTCCTCCCGTCCTGTTCCTGTCTCGCATTGACGTTTCCGACATCGCCGCGCCGCAACCGGCGTGCGCGACGCTACAATTTCACTAGACATGCTTCCGCTGCCCCTTCTCGGCCCGCGCCTGCGCCGCTCTGCGCCGCATTGGACGTCCCTCCTCGCGCTTGTCGCGCTTTGCTGCCTTCTTCCCGGATGCCATCATGTCGCCCAGTTGGACACCACCGCGCTCGACACCTCCGGTTTGGATTTCGCCTCCATTCAAGCGCTCCGCGGCATGGATGTCACCAAGGACGAGGTCGCCCAAGTGATCGAAGTGAAGCAGGCCGGCCTCTCCGACAACGATTGCGTCACCCTCGTCCGTCTGGCGCGCAGCCACAAGGAGCCATTCAAATCCGGCGACGACATCGCGCAGTTGCTTCGCGCCGGCGTCTCCGAGCCCACCGTGATGCAACTCGCGCAGCTCAACCAGATCAGCGCTTGGGGCGGCGAAGCGGTGGCCATGCGCCTGGCTGGCCTCTCGGATCAGATTATCCTGGAGGAAGCGCACCGCCGCTCCGAGGGCCTGGCGGTCCTTTCCGGCGCTTCGCTCGCGAATTTCAAGAATGTCGGCATGCGCGAGGCCACTCTGCTGCAGCTCGTTCGCCGTGGCGTACCCGATAACGAAGCCCCGACGATCATCGCTCTTCGCCGTCGCGGTTGGACCGACGCGCAAATCCTGCGCCGCTACCCCGGCGGCCACTAGCGCGCCGCCTCCCGTTCATCCTCTGCCGCTTCTTGACGTCAAGTTCCCAAACGCGCGCAGTGGCCAGTTTGAATTTTCTTGATTGTGACACAAGGGGTCAAAATTCAAACTGGCCCACCCAAGCGCGAGTCTGCTAGACCCGCGCCCGTTAGCCCGGTAGAATTCCTGTGCTTTGATTCGCACCGTTCGCTGTCGCGCCCCGATCGCTGCCGCCGCACTCGCTGGCCTTTTCGCAATTCTTATTTCCGGCTGCGGCGTGCCGCTCGCGCCCGGCTACAAAATTCAAAAGGAGACACTGGCCGTTCATTTCGTTCCGGGCAGCCCGCCGCATCTGACTGTTCGCGCCGAATACCGCCTCGCGAACATCGGCAACGCCCCTCTTCATTTCATCGGCGGCGAGCTGCCCGGCGAGAAAAACTTCGGCCGGGCCAATCTTCGCGCCGAAGTCGACGGCAAGGAAATTACTCTGCAGCACAATCTGCACGAAGCCGCCGACGATTGGCGCGTTCCGCTCCCCGCCGCGTGGCGCCAGAAAGAAAAGCTGAATCTGGTTCTTTCCTACGATCTCGCCGCCCAGTCCGCAACCGACCCGCGAATTTTTGCCGCCGCGAACGCATTCTATTTGAACGATTCCGGCTGGCTTCCGGCGCTGATGGGCTTCAAGGCCTTCCTGTCGCCGGCTATCGTCCGCCCCAATCCCACCGATCTCAGCGTCACCGTCCCGAACGATTTTCGCATCACCGCCAGCGGCCAGCTTCGCGGCGTCAAAAAACAAGGCAGCGAGACGCAGTACAATTTCCGCATCCGCAAAGGTGACTTCGAGCCTTACGTCCTCGCCGGCCAATATAATGAGCAGCGTATTTCCACTTCCAACGGCACCGTTGTCATCTGGACAACCAAGCCGATTTCTGCCGAGCAGGCACAAAAGACGGGCGCCCAAATCGCAGCGGCACTGAAATTCTATGTCCAGAATTTCGGACCTTTGCCGCGCTCGATGAAGGAGATTTACGATATTCAGGTGCCGGAAGACGCGAACAAAGAAGCCGGAAGTTGGGAGAGCTCTTTGCTCCCAGCAGTCGTCTACGATTGGGTCTTCGACCCGGGAAAGTCTTTCTGGACGAAGTTGGGCAATGGCTTTGCCTCCACCTTCGGGCAATGGGAACTTGGCTATACATGGTTCGGCCACTCGATTCGCCCGCGTCCGGAGGGAGCGGCACTCGGCGGTGCGCTCACGTCCTATGCCTCGGACTTACTGGGTGAAAGCAACAACACCGGAGCGTCGCGGACCGATATCGTCGCCTCTGATTTATCCGACTACGACACCGAGCGTGCCTCAGCCGTCGAAAAGCCCATCATCTCGTTGACTGTGCACGACTCAGAGGATCAGCTCCAGATCGGCGGCGACAAAATAGAGCTTTTCATGTTCGCTCTCGAAGACAAATGCGGCTCCGAGAATGTTCGTCACGCCATCTCCGATATGGTTTATGCTTTGCGAGGCGAGGAGTACGGCTACTCCGATTTTCGCGCCGCGCTGGAGCAGCAGTGCCATCAGGACCTGGGCGGCTTCTTTCGTCAGTGGCTCACGCAGCCGGGAATTCCGCCCGATTTTCGCGCTCGCTACGAGAACGCCGGCGGCAGTAAACCATAGAATTCGCACCAACTCATAGGAGGAATCGTGAAGGAAGTCATTTCAACCGCGCATGGCCCAAAGGCCATCGGCCCTTATTCGCAAGCCATCCGCGCCAACGGTTTCATTTTCATCTCCGGCCAAGTCGCCTTCGATCCCGCCACCAGCCAGCTCGTTCAGGGCGACATCGCCGCGCAGACCGATCGCGTCATGCAAAATCTCAAGGCCATCGTCGAAGCGGCGGGCTCCACCCTCGACAAAGCCGTGAAGACCACCGTGTTTCTCAAAGACATGGGCGAATTCACCGCCATGAATGAAGTCTACGCGCGCTATTTTCCGTCGAATCCGCCGGCGCGCGCGACCGTCGAAGTGGCGCGTCTGCCCCGCGACGTCCGCGTGGAAATCGAGCTCATCGCTCTCGCTTAGCCCAGGGAGTTTTCCGAATGTCGATTCGTCACGATTGGACGCGCAACGAAATTCGCGCCATTTTCAACGCTCCTTTGCCCGAACTGATTTTCCAGGCGCAGCTCGTCCATCGCGAATTTCACCAGCCGGAGGAAGTCCAGCTTTGCCGGCTGCTCTCCATCAAGACCGGCGCGTGCCCTGAAGATTGCGCTTATTGTTCGCAGAGCGCGCACTACAAAACCGGCGTCGCGCGCCAGAAATTGATGGATTCCGCCGACGTTCTCGAATCCGCCAAGCGCGCCAAAGCCGACGGTGCCACGCGTTTCTGCATGGGCGCCGCCTGGCGCGACGTTCCCGAAGGAAAAGAATTCGACTCCGTGCTCGAGATGGTTCGCGGCGTCGCCGCACTCAATCTCGAAGTCTGCTGCACCCTCGGTATGCTCACCGATACGCAAGCGTCGCGCCTGAAACAAGCCGGCCTCACCGCCTACAATCACAATCTCGATACTTCGCCCGAATTTTACGGCCACATCATCACCACGCGCGTTTACGAAGACCGCTTGCAAACCATCGCGCGCGTTCGCAAAGCGGGAATCACCGTCTGCTGCGGCGGCATTCTGGGCCTCGGCGAATCCGAAGAGGATCGCATCGGCCTGCTTCATCAGCTTGCGATTCTCGATCCGCATCCGGAAAGCGTTCCCATCAACGTGCTAGCGCGCATCGAAGGCACTCCGCTCGCCGGCGCGCCGGAGCTTGACCCCATGGTGATGGTTCGCGCCATCGCCACGGCACGAATCCTCATGCCCGCTTCGCGCGTGCGTCTCTCCGGCGGCCGTCACAAGCTTTCGCGCGAAGCGATTGCGCTTTGCTTTCTGGCCGGCGCGAATTCCATTTTCACCGGAGAAAAACTTCTCACCACGCCGAATCCCTCCATCGACCAGGACAAAGCGCTTCTCGACGATCTCGGCATGAAGGCGATGGAGCGTGTCTGATTCAACAGCAAAGCCGCTTGCCGCATTACTTGAAAATACCCTGCGCGCTCGCATCGACGCCGACTTGCGTGCGTTGCGCGACCATTCGCAATTTCGCTCGCTCGATATTCCCCGCGGCCTCGACCTTTGCTCCAACGACTATCTCGGGCTCGCCGCGGATCCGCGCCTGCAACAGGCCGTTCTCGATGCGGTAGCCGCTTCCTCGCGCGTCGCTTCCACCGGCTCTCGCCTGCTTTCGGGGAATTCGCGCGATTGGGAGTCCATCGAAGCCGAATTCGCCGATTTCGTCGGCGCTGAATCCGCCCTCTACTTCAGCTCCGGCTACGCTGCCAACCTTGGCCTGCTCAGCTCTGTCCTGCGCGATGGCGACATAGTTTTTTCTGACGCGCTCAATCACGCCAGCCTGATCGACGGTATTCGCCTTTCGCGCGCCCGCACAATCATCTATCCGCATTGCGATTTGCGCTTCCTCGCGCGCGCGCTCCAAGAAAACGCAAGCGCCACCGGCGCCAAGCTCATCGTCACCGAAAGCATTTTCAGCATGGAAGGAGACATTGCGCCGCTCGAACAACTCCTGAAGCTCGCAGAAACCTACAACGCCAACTTGGTGGTCGATGAAGCACATGCGCTCGGCGTTTGCGGCCCTGAAGGCCGCGGCATCGTTGCCGCTCTGCCGGATCGCCGCCGCATTCTTGCTGCCGTGTATCCTTGCGGAAAAGCCCTTGCCTCCTGCGGCGCGTTCGTTTGTTGCGGCACTGTCGTCAAAGACTATCTCGTCAATCACGCTCGCAGCTTCATTTTCAGCACGGCGACGCCTCCTTACATCGCCCATCAAATCCGCGCCGCGCTTGCCATGGCTCGCGCTGTGGACGCTCGCCGCGCCCATCTTCGCCGAATTTCTTTAGCCCTTCGCGCCGCAGTCACCGCTGCGGGCCTGCGCTGCGGCTCTGGAGACACGCCCATCGTTCCCGTGATTCTTGGCTCCAACGAATCGGCCCTGCGCGTCGCCTCTGAATTACAATCCCACGGGTTCGCCGTAAAAGCCATTCGCCCTCCCACGGTCGCGCCCGGCACGGCGCGCATTCGTTTGTCGCTCACCAGCGAAATTTCTCTCGAAGACGTTCATCACCTCGCTCATGCGCTCATAACGGCTGTTTCGTCAGTGCGGGAAGCTGCTCCCGCGTCGCTCGCGCATGCCTAACCGTTTTTTCATCACCGGAACGGATACCGGCGTCGGCAAAACCACCGTCGCCGCGCTACTTTGCGCCGCTCTCAACGCCATCTACTGGAAGCCCATTCAAACCGGTACGCGCCAGGGCACAGACCGCGCAACGATCATTCGCCTCGCCGAGTTGCCGCGCCGTCGCACGCTTCCCGAAGCCTATCGTTTTTCTCCGCCTGTTTCGCCGCACTTGGCCGCGCGTCTCGCGGGTGTGCGCATCGAATTGCGCAAAATCAAACTTCCCGAAGTTGCCGCCCACGAGAATTTCATCGCCGAGGGCGCTGGCGGCGTGCTCGTGCCCATCAATTCCACGCAGCTCATGATTGACTTGATGTCTCACCTTGCGCTTCCTATCCTTCTCGTCTCCCGCACCGCGCTCGGCACCATCAATCACACTTTGCTTTCCATCGCCGCCCTGCGCGCTTCGCGCCTGGATCTGCGCGGAGTCGTCATGGTGGGCAAACCAAATCGCGAGAATCGCCGCGCCATCGAGCGCTATGGTGGAGTCGAGGTCGTCGGCGCGGTGCCGCTCCTGAAGCAAATCAATCGCGCTACACTATTGCAAGCGTTTCGCAGGAATTTCGACCGCAAGGCGTTCGCGTCATGAATGCTCCGTTGCACGTCTGGCATCCGTTCACGCAGGAAGCGCTCGACCCTCCGCCGCTGCGCATCACCCGCGCTCAAGGCGTTTATCTCTACACCGCCGGCGGCCGGGGCATCATCGACGCCATTTCATCTTGGTGGGTCAATCTGCATGGGCATTGCCATCCGGCTATCATGTCGGCCATCGCCGAGCAAACCGCGAAAATCGATCACGTCCTGCTCGCCGGCTTCACCCACGATCGCATCGAAGAGCTCGCCGCCTGCCTCCGCAAAGTTCTGCCGCGCGAACTCGACAGCATTTTCTTTTCCGACGACGGCTCCACCGCCGTGGAAGTCGCTCTCAAAATCGCCGTTCAGTATTGGCAAAATGTTGGTCGTCCTCGGAAAATTTCTATCGTCGCTCTCGAGCATGCCTATCACGGAGACACCGTCGGTGCCATGTCCGTCGGCGCGCGCTCCGCGTTCAGCGAACCGTTTCGCAGTTTTCTTTTCCCCGTGCATCGCGTGCACAGCGCGTATTGCTACCGCTGTCCCGTCGGCAAAACGCGCGCCACCTGCGACATCGACTGCGTCGGCCAGCTCGCGCAACTGCTCGAAGAAAAACACGCGGAAATCGCCGCCGTGATCGTCGAGCCGCTTCTGCAGGGCGCCGGCGGCATGATCGTCCATCCGCAGGAATTTCTGCAGCGCGTCCGCCAGCTGTGCAGCGAATACGGCGTGCTGCTCATCGCCGACGAAGTGCTCACCGGTTTCGCCCGCTGCGGCAAAATGTTCGCCTGCGAACTCGCTGGCGTCGTCCCGGACATCATGTGTCTTTCAAAAGGAATCACCGGCGGCGTTCTGCCGCTGGCCGCCACGGTCTGCACGCCGGAAATCCATCGCGCCTTCGTCAGCGACGATCGCGGCCGCACCTTTTATCACGGACATTCCTACACCGGAAATCCCATCGCCGCCGCCGCGGCCGTCGCCAGCTTCAAAATCTTCGAGAACGAGCCGGTCTTCGACCGCATCAGCGCAATTTCAGCGATTCACCAGCAGCGCCTCACCGCCATCGAAAATCATCCAGCCGTCGGCGATGTACGCTCCATCGGCACCGTCGCCGCCATCGAGCTGCGCGCCGACGACCCCGGCTATTTCTCGCGCCTCCGCCCCAAGCTCTACGATTTTTTCCTCCGCGCCGGAGTTTTGCTGCGCCCGCTCGGCAACGTGATTTACGTTTTGCCGCCCTACTGCATCACCGCCGAGGAATTGCACTACGTCCACGACCGCATCGCCGAATCCCTCGACCACGTCGCCCAATGGTCCGCGCCTCCACGCGCCCGCGGCGCGCACTGATAACACCACTCGACCGCGGCCTCGCGCCGCATTCCTGTGCAGCCCAGATGGCATCATGCTAAAATTATCCGCTCCTGAATGGGCCTGTAGCTCAGGTGGCTAGAGCGCGCCCCTGATAAGGGCGAGGTCGACTGTTCAAGTCAGTCCAGGCCCACCAACCCATTCCCAGCGATAAGTTGTAGACTTTGTTCCCTGAAAACGTGCCGGAAACCGCGGCTGAAATCGCGCCTGAAACCGCGCACATCGCGCGAGGAGGTTCGCTATGTTCTACCTGCTCTGGGTCATCGTCATCGGCATTCTCGCCGGATGGATCGCCGGAAAAATCATGCACGGAAGGGGCTTTGGCCTGCTCGGCGATCTGGTCGTCGGCGTGGTCGGCTCGCTGCTGGGGAGTTTTATTTTTGGCTTGCTGGGACTGGGCGCCTACGGCTTGATCGGTCGGCTGGTCGTTGCCGTTGTTGGCGCGGTGATTCTGCTGTGGCTAATCCGCTTCATCAAGAAGGCCTGAGCGCGGGCCAGATCATTTGTCGTCGCCAAAATATTTGTTGAGCCGCTCGTGCAGTTTTTCGACGGCTTGATGCAATTCCGTCACGCCCTCGGTGCGCCCGCCCACTTCCTGCGCCTTCAAATCCTCCAGCAGGTCATGCGTCAGGCTGGTGGCCCGCCGGATGCGCTCCAGCGTCAGCAGAGAAAGCACCGTCGACGGATCGCGGTGCTGGATCTGGCGCTCGCGCCACTCTTGCACCGCCCACGCCGTCTTCCGCACGTAGTCCACCGCTTCTTGGAATTCGCGCAGAATCACCGGATCGATTTGCGCGATCTTCATCCCTTTTTCCAGCCGCAACAGCTCCGCGCTGGTCTTGCGAAGCTGAAAATTCAATCCCCAGAACGATTCGTCCGGCGCCAGCATCTCCACCGCGATGCCTTGGATTTCGCCGCCGCGCGTGCGCCGGACCGCGGCCATGCGCGCCCGCGCTTCTTGCCCCGTCAGCAGATTCAGCAGTTCCGCTTCCACGCCCATAGTCGGATAGTCACTAGCCACTCGCCACTGCCTTTTTACCGCCTGCGCCGAAACGCGAACGGCACCGGACGCGGCGTTCGCATTCCTGGCCCTCGCCCCGCCGCGATTCCCGTGCCTCCCGGCAGCGGCAACCCGCCCGCCCACGCTGGCAGCTCTGCATACCGCACCGGCATCGCGCTCGCCTTCGTAGGGGCAGGGTTCACCCTGCCCGCGCGACTCGCAGAGTCGTGTTGCGTTTCAACGCGCCCTTCGCGAAGGAGGCCTCGCCGTTTCACTTCCGCCCGAGTCGGCACCCCAACCCTCCTCTTCCTTCCCTCGATACTTATCCTCGCCAGGTATCAGATGAACGTGCAGGTTTACTATCACAAGATTCGAAGAATTTACGACCACTATCTTGAAGAATATTCGAAGATCTGGGGTGCGATTAATTATAAAGAGATTGGAGACGTTCTGAAACACGATGATACGTCAGTGATGGCCGACATCCGGCGCGACGCAGGCGCGGATGGTCCCGCTCAAACATGGGCGCGCAGAATAGTCGAGCGGCGGCATCACCGCGTCGTGCACGAAACTGGGGATAGCGCGGACCTTGCCGCGTTGAAGCGCGCCAAACGGTTTCTTAAACAACTGCAAGAGGATTTTCCAAAGACTGATTTTTATCTGGATGATTCGAACGTGCCCATTTACAAGCTTTGGGTCCCAGGGCAGCAAGAAGAACCTCAGACACAGAATCTTTACATTAACGAGCGTAACGGAAGCCCGCGGCTCCTTACGGAAGACAGCATCATTATCGGGAAGATTCCCGACCGGGTTCGAACGGTTCGAATCTTCGCAGATGCAGAAGACACGGTATTGACAGGGATTCGCAAAAGAGCAAAAGAATTGGAGGGGAATGTATGAGCGGTGATCTTGTGTACTCGAATGACTTGAGGTCTGCCTTTCTGGCGGCAATCGTCAAGAGCTTCGCAAACGCACATCCGCGTCGTGAGTTGGGCCGAACGGCCGTACAAAAACTGACCTACTTTACTAAAGTCCTTGGTGTGCCCGTTCCGTGCTCGTTTGGGATCTACACCTATGGACCCTATTCGGATCAAGTCACATTTACAGTTGCATCCTTGCTTGCCGATGACGTGATTGAGGATAGGTCCCGAACGAGGGAGCGCTCTAACTATAGGCCCGGCCCGAATTCGCAGGAACTGCTTTCTGAGTTCGCGAACGATATCCGTCCATATAAGGATCGCATCAAGCGTGTGGTTAGTGCGCTGGGTAAGCTGCGTCCAAATCAACTAGAACTCGTTTCTACTCTCCATTTCATCGTGAGTAGGCAAAAGCAGATCCGTAAGAGCTTCTCGGAGGACTCTGTTCTCGGCGAATTCAAGTCGATAAAGGGAGACAAGTTTAGAGATCGTGATATCAGAGCGTGTTACGAGAGCCTTGTCGACACAGGGCTGGTCTGAATGCACTGAATCTCGCGGGAAGTGACTAGTTGGCTCCTCTTTGAAAACAGGGCCAAAGATCCTCTAGCGAGCAATCACAAAAAACAAAAAGCCCGTCACGGGATGAACGTGACGGGCTTCGTTTGTCTGTAAGCTCTTAGAGGCAGTGACTAATGACCCTTCGTTCCTCAGGGCAAGCAAGTGGCGAGTGACTGGAAAAGTTAACAGCAGGTCCCTCACCGCCATCCCGCGACATTTTCCAGGCAGGCCGCTTACCGCAGCCACGCGGGCTGGGTTTGGGATGACAGCTCAAAGGCAGTGACGAGTGACCTTCGTTCCTCGGGGCAACCAAGTGGCGAGTGACTAGAACTAAGGACAGTGGCTGGTGGTCAGTGATCAGTGGACAGTGAAAGACAAGCCAAGAAAAACCTGCTCTTGAAACCGGACGAGAAATCCCAGAACCCGTTCGCTGATTGAGAAACGTCGCGTCGCCCAATTCCCATGAGGTGTCACGGAAATCAGGCTTGCCCCAAGTGGATCGTGAGAGCCACGAAGGGCTGGGCAGCTCGTCGTCCTGACGTACATAATCAGGACTGTTCTGCCGTTTTCTTTAGAAAGGAGGTGATCCAGCCGCAGGTTCTCCTACGGCTACCTTGTTACGACTTCACCCCAATCATGAGCCATACCTTGAGCGCTTGCTTCCTTGCGGTTAGCTTGGCGATTTCTAGTACAGCCCACTTTCGTGATGTGACGGGCGGTGTGTACAAGGCCCGGGAACGTATTCACGGCGCCGTTCTGATGCGCCATTACTAGCGATTCCAGCTTCATGCAGTCGAGTTGCAGACTGCAATCCGAACTGAGCGTGCTTTTTTGCGATTAGCTCCCCCTCGCGGGTTTGCGACGCTTTGTAGCACGCATTGTAACACGTGTGTGGCCCTGGACATAAAGGCCATGCTGACTTGACCTCATCCCCACCTTCCTCTCCGTTATCCGGAGCAGTCCTCGTAGAGTTCCCCCTTGCGGGTGGCAACTACGAGTAAGGGTTGCGCTCGTTGCGGGACTTAACCCAACACCTCACGGCACGAGCTGACGACAGCCATGCAGCACCTCTACACCAGTCCCTTGCGGGAAGTCTCTGTTTCCAAAGATGGTCCGGTGCACTTCAAGCCCAGGTAAGGTTCTTCGCGTTGCGTCGAATTGAACCACATGTTCCACCGCTTGTGCGGGCCCCCGTCAATTCCTTTGAGTTTCAGCCTTGCGACCGTACTCCCCAGGCGCAGGACTTATCGCGTTAGCTACGGCACGAGCCCCGTACAGGGCTCACGTCAAGTCCTGATCGTTTAGGGCTAGGACTACCAGGGTATCTAATCCTGTTTGCTCCCCTAGCTTTCGTCTCTCAGCGTCAGTTGTGATCCAGCGAGCCGCTTTCGCCTCGGATGTTCCTGCAGATATCTACGCATTTCACCGCTACACCTGCAATTCCACTCGCCTATCTCACACTCGAGCACAGCAGTTTCGGAAGCAGCCCCAGAGTTAAGCCCTGGAATTTCACTTCCGACTTGCCGCACCGCCTACAGACCCTTTACGCCCAGTAATTCCGAGCAACGCTGGCCCCCTACGTTTTACCGCGGCTGCTGGCACGTAGTTAGCCGGGGCTTCTTATACCCGTACCGTCAGACCCTTGCGGGCTTTCTTCCGGGTCGAAAGGGGTTTACGCTCCGAAAAGCTTCATCCCCCACGCGGCGTCGCTGCGTCAGGCTTTCGCCCATTGCGCAAGATTCCCCACTGCTGCCTCCCGTAGGAGTCTGGACCGTGTCTCAGTTCCAGTGTGGCCGATCGTCCTCTCAGACCGGCTACCGATCTTCGCCTTGGTGAGCCATTACCTCACCAACTAGCTAATCGGCCGCGGGCCCCTCTTCCGGCGCATTGCTGCTTTGAATCCCTCAGAACTAACCAAGGGAGTGTTATGCGGTATTAGTCCCGCTTTCGCGGGGGTATCCCCCACCGAAGGGAAGGTTGCCCACGTGTTACGCACCCGTTCGCCACGCGCCCGCCTCCTGTATTGCTACAGAAGACTGCGCGTTCGACTTGCATGTGTTAAGCACGCCGCCAGCGTTCGCTCTGAGCCAGGATCAAACTCTCGTTTGAATCCGGTGCTCCTTGAAATTCCGAAGAATAACAAGAAGCGAACTTTTGATCGCTCGGTTTCTCAAAAAACCGAACGGGTTCTGGCATGTTTCGTCCGATTGTCAAAGAGCAGGACTTCCTGTCCAGCAGGAAGGAGTACAGACAAACGGAAACTATACAGAAAAGGACGCGGTGTGTCAACCCATTTCGGAGGTGAAGAATTAGGGAAGGGCGAGAGTACACGACCGGTTCGCGCCGGCTTCGGGTGCCTCCGATTCCTGTTGACAATCAACATGAGGTTGCGTATCGTCCTGTTGAAGGTCAACAGGGACATTGGGAGGGACGGTCAGGATGATCACGGCACCGAAGGCGGAAGTTCTGCAAGGCACACTGGACCTGCTGGTCCTGAAAACTCTGGATACGCTGGGACCACTGCACGGGTTCGGCATCGCTCGCCGCATCCAACAGGTGTCCGAGGACGCCCTGCTGCTCAATCAAGGCACGCTCTATCCTGCGTTGGTGCGGCTGGAGCAGCGTGGATGGATTCGCTCGAAATGGGGCGTCTCCGACAACAATCGGCGCGCCCGCTACTACTCGCTCACCAAAGCAGGGCAGAAACATCTCACCGTGGAAGCGCAAAGCTGGGAGCGCATGGCATCGATCATCACGCGAGTGCTGGCGGGCGCGGAAGAGGCGTGAAGTGATGAACTGGCTGCGTCAGATTGGCTTTCGGCTTCGAGGGACCCTCGGAAAGCGGCACAGCGACCGGGCGCTCGATGAGGAATTGCAGACGCACTTGGTGTTGCTCATCGAACAAAACATGGAGCGCGGGATGTCGCCGGAAGCGGCTCGCCGGGAGGCCAAGCTGTCGCTTGGCGGCGCGGATCAGATCAAGGAATCGGTGCACGATCATCGCGGATTGCCCTTCCTTGACAGTCTCGCTCAAGACGTGCGTTTCGCCCTGCGCATGCTGCGCAAGAATCCGGGATTCACGATTGTCGCGGTGCTGACGCTAGCCCTCGGAATTGGCGCGAGCACTGCAATTTTCAGCCTCATCGACGCCGTCATGCTCCGCTCTCTTCCGGTTCGCAATCCGCAACAGCTCCTCATACTCCACTGGACCGCCGTGAATCAACCCACCACACGCTCCAGCTATGACTGGTCAAGCTGCCCTGGTGTCTCTGACGATCCGACCGCGCCGCCGCATGGCTGCACGTTTTCGTTTCCCATGTTTGACCAGCTCCGCGCGCGACAAGACATTTTTTCTGATATCTGCGCATTCATCGCAGCGCCACAGAAGCACCTCACCACAAGCGGCTCGGTCAGCATGGCCAACGGCTTTCTCGTGTCCGGCGATTTCTTCGCGACTCTTAGAACTCGCGCCATCCTCGGACGGACGCTCGACCCCGCGGACGACGAGCCCACCGCCAAGCCCGTCGTTATGCTGAGCTATGCTTTTTGGAGAAGCCGCTTTGGCGGCGACCCTTCCATCGTCGGCAAATCGATTCTCGTCGAAAAAACGCCGTTCACTGTTATAGGGATCGTTGCCCCCGGATTTGCTGGCCTCAATCCGGGTCTGCCCGACGATCTATGGATGCCGTTATCCTCTCAGTCCAGCGTCGCGCCGTATTTTCCGAAGCGCACCGCCGCAAACTCCTTGTGGCTCGAGATGATGGCTCGCCTTAGGCCTGGCGTCTCCATGTCACAGGCGCAGTCCGCTCTCAGCGTCATCTTTGCGGCCAGCACCACCAGCGGCTCAAGCGCCATGTTCAAGCCAAACGACGCGCCTCGAATCGAATTGACCAGCGCCGCGCACGGACTCACGTCGCTGCGCCACGAATTTTCACAACCGCTCTTTTTCCTGATGGCGTCCGTGGGAATCATCTTGCTCATTGCCTGCGCCAACGTCGGCGGCCTGTCCCTCGCTCGCGCATCCTCGCGGCGTCAAGAGTTTGCTATGCGCTTCACGCTCGGCGCGACCCGCATCAGACTCATGCGGCAGTTGCTCACCGAAAGCTTGCTCACTTCCCTACTCGGCGCAGCACTGGGTATCCTCCTTGCGTACTGGAGCGCCAGCGCGCTCGCCGCATTTCTCTCGGCAAATTGGTTCTTGCCGATCGATGTCGATGTCCGCCCGGATCGCATGGTCTTGGCGTTCACAATTGCCGTAGCGGTGCTCGCGGCCATCCTTTTCGGTCTCGCTCCAGCACTCCAGGGAGCGCGAGTCGACCTCGCGCCCGCACTGAAGGGCGGCAGCAATACCTCCAATTTCGCTGCGCGTCGCCTCTCATTCGGAAGTTTGCTTGTCGTCGCACAGGTTGCGCTTTCCATCGTCGTGCTTGCCGGAGCCGGCTTGCTGGTGCGCACGCTCGTCAACCTGCAGCAGATGAAGGCAGGCTTTGAAACCGACCACCTTCTTCTTTTCTCTGTAGATATGACTATGGCTGGCTACAGCACGTTTGGCGATGACGCACGGGTCTTTCAATTGGACCGCAGCCTCCAGGCGCGTCTCGCTGCCCTTCCCGGTGTAACTTCGGTAAGCTACTCAATGGTTTCGCTCTTGAGTGGAGGCTACATGACGAGTGACTTCAAGTTTCCTGACGCTCCCTTGTCATCCTCCTTTTCGGGCGATGAGCTTCCGGTCGGACCAGATTTCTTCGAAACCATGCGCATCCCTCTCCTTTCTGGCAGGACTTTCACCGCCGCCGACTTCCAATCGTCCGCCAAGCCGAAGCCCGCCATCATCAACCAATCGTTCGCTAAAAGGCTTTTTGGCAACGAGAATCCGCTGGGACGCGGCATCAGTGAGGGCGATTCCAAAACAGCGCAGTGGCAAGTCATCGGCGTCGCCGCAGACGCAAAATACGACAGCTTGCGGAAGGCAATCGCGCCTACCGTCTACACAATGGAAAAACATGGCGGAGCTGAGTTCGAGTTGCGCACCAAGGCCAATCCCAAGGTGCTGATTCCATTGGTTCGCGATGCTGTGAACCGCGTGAACAGCAGTCTTCTGCTTTCGGATTTCAAAACGCAGGACGAGCAGATCGATCAACTGCTCTATCAGGAGCGATTGGTCGCGGGGCTTTCCTCTCTTTTCGGCGTGCTGGCGCTGGTGCTGGCGTGCATCGGATTGTATGGGCTGCTCGCCTACGAAGTGGCGCGGCGCACGCGCGAAATCGGCATCCGCATGGCGCTCGGGGCGCAGCGGGACGCGGTGCTTCGCCTTTTTGTCAGAAAGGGCATCGCTTTGACCATCATGGGAGCTGGAATCGGTCTCGCAGTGGCGGCAGGCGCAACTCGATTCTTGCAAAGCCTGCTCTATGCTGTGAAACCAACTGATCCGTTCACGTTCATCGGTGTCGCGATTGTGCTTCTCGCTGTCGCGCTGCTCGCGTGCTACATACCGGCGCGGAGGGCGATGAAGGTCGATCCGATGGTTGCGCTGAGATACGAATAATGGTTGGGCAGGAGATATTCCATGAACTGGCTGCGTCAGATTGGCTTTCGGGTTCGAGGGGTGCTTGGAAAGCGGCACAGCGACCGGGCGCTCGATGAGGAATTGCAGACGCACTTGGTGTTGCTCATCGAACAAAACATGGAGCGCGGGATGTCGCCCGAAGCGGCTCGTCGAGAGGCCAAGCTATCGCTGGGCGGTGCAGACCAGATCAAGGAATCGGTGCGCGATCATCGCGGACTGCCGTTGCTGGAAACCTTCGTACAGGACCTTCGCTTCGCTTCGCGCATGCTCCGCAAGTCCCCCGGCTTCACCGCCGTCGCCGTACTTACGCTCGCCCTCGGCATCGGCGCGAACACAGCAATTTTCAGCGCCGTGAACGCAATTCTGTTCGAGTCGCTGCCATATCCCCACCCCAATCGCATTATGGCGATATGGGAGGTAAGCAAGGACGGGTCGCACGCCGACACAACGTTTGGCATGTATCGCGGCCTGGCCGAGCGCAACCGCTCGTTCGACACGCTCTCCTTATTCGCGACCTGGCAGCCGACCTTGACCGGAACTGGCAAGCCCGAACGGATCGACGCGCAGCGCGTCAGCTGGACATATTTTCGTGTGTTGGGAGTGTCGCCCATTCTAGGAACGGATTTCCAGGCATCCGAAGACCGCTTGCACGGGCCCAACGTCGTGATTCTCAGCGACGGGCTGTGGCACCGGCGCTTTGGTGGCGATCCCACGATTATCGGAAGCCAGATCACTCTCGATGAGTCGTCGGGATCTGCTGACACTGACAGATATACCGTCATCGGGGTGATGTCGCGCAGTTTTGAAAACGTCCTAAGGCCGACGGCTGAAGCGTGGGCGCCGCTGCAGATCGACATCTCGCAAGGCCGCGCATGGGGTCATTGGTTGCGAATGATCGGAAGGCTTCGGCGCGGAGTTGGTGTTGCGCAAGCCACGCAAGAGCTGACCGCGCTTGCCCACCAAGTATTGCAGGAGCAGCATCCGGACAGCTACGGCACAAATGTGAAGTACTCCATCGTTTCGTTGCAAGACGACCTGACTCGCGGCGTGAGGCCGGCACTTCTCGCGGTTCTTGGCGCGGTGATGCTGGTACTTTTGATTGCCTGCGTGAACGTCACGAATCTTTTGCTCGCGCGCGGGGCGCAGCGGCGCGGCGAATTTGCCATGCGCGCGGCGCTCGGGGCGGGCCGTGCGCGGCTAGCGCAGCAACTCCTTACGGAAAGTTTGCTCCTTGCCCTCATTGGCGGCGTTCTCGGATTGCTCGTTGCGGAGTTTGGTGTTCAGGCCATCATTGCACTCAGTCCGCCGGAACTGCCAAGGCTCGAAACGATTGGCGTCGACCGCAACGTGTTTCTTTTCGCGCTGGGCATCACCGCATTCATTGGACTGCTCGTCGGGCTGATTCCCGCATTGCACGCCTCTCGCGCGGATTTGAACATTGGCTTGAAGGAAGGGGCACGACAGACCGCGGGCAGCCATCAACTGACGCGGCGGGCGCTGGTCGTCGCCGAAGTTGCGCTCGCGCTTGTACTGTTGGTGAGTGCGGGCCTACTGTTACGCAGCCTTGGGCGGCTTTTCGCCGTGGCGCCAGGATTCAACGCGTCACACGTGCTCACGATGCAGATCGACGAAGTGGGTAATCGGTATGACCCAGACAACGCAAGATACCAATTCTGGACCGAGGCTCTCGACGCCGTGGAGCGCGTCCCCGGCGTGGAAGCAGCGGCATTCACCAATGCGTTGCCGCTGAGCGGCGACGGCCCGTTGGATCAGTACGGCGTTGACTTCGAGATCGACCACAATCCTGACAAAGCTGAGGACTCCATGCGGTACGCGGTCACGCCCAGCTACTTCGACACGATGGGAATTTCCCTTAAACGCGGCCGCTTCCTCGTGGAAAGTGATCGCGCTGACGCGCCGCCTGTTGCGTTGATCAGCGAATCTTTCGCGAAACGCAAGTTCGGGAGCATAGATCCCATCGGGCAGCGTATTCACATTGGGCCGCCTAACCACTGGTACGTAATTGTGGGAGTGGTTGGCGACGTGAAGCAGATGTCGCTGGCGCTAGGCCAACCCGATGCGGTTTACACCACGGTCGCTCAGTGGAATTGGGTGGAGACGACGATTTCGGTGGCCGTTCGTACGCGTGGGAGCGCGGTTGCGGTGGCATCCGATGTCAGAAACGCAATCTGGTCGGTCGATAAGGACCTGCCTATCGATCGCGTCGAAACAATGGAAGAGTTAGTCGCCGCCTCTGCCGCCGAGCGGCAGTTCACACTCATTCTCTTCGAAGCATTCGGAGCCGTGGCGCTTGCGCTTGCCGCGGTCGGGATTTACGGAGTGCTTTCCGGGAACGTTACGGAGCGAACGCGCGAAATCGGAATACGCTTGGCGCTGGGGGCGCCACGCGCCAATATTCTCCGGCTGATCGTGCGGCAAGGAATGACGCTCACCCTTCTAGGCGTCATCATCGGACTCGGAGGAGCTTTAGTCGCGAGCCAGGCTATTGCTTCACAGCTTTTCGGTGTCTCTGCGCTTGACGTCATCACGTACGTTGCAGTGACTGTGATACTCGCAGCCATCGCGGCGATTGCGTGCTGGATTCCGGCTCGGCGTGCCGCACGCGTCGATCCCATGGTTGCGCTGAGATACGAATAGTGACCGCCAGTTCGCTCGGGAAAAATCAGCTGGCGGCAAAAAGAAAACGGGCTCGGCGAAAAAGCGGCCGAGCCCGTGACTTCGCACCGCGCACACCCGGTGAAGGTCAAGACCGTCGGCGCGCAGGGCGTACTGGAAATGGGTCAGTTTGAATTTTGACTGCTTGCGTCACGATCCAGAAAATTCAAATGACTCAGCGCCGCGCACGGGCCGATAAATCCGATCGGCCCCTACAACAGCTTATCCGACCGTTAAATCGTTGGTGACGGAGAAGACTCCCGGAACGGAATTGGCACGCATGTACGCCATATGCGCGTCCGATTCATTGTCAACGTGGCCAACGAGCGTTACGTGGCCGGTGTCCACGATGATGTGGATCGACGGATTCACGCCCATAGCGTAGCGGTAGAGACCCGCGTACGAAAAGATGGCGCGATATTCCGCACGGCGAATGCCCATGTCCATGGACGACAGCGGCAACAACTTAATGTTGTCGACGACCTTGGTCACGCCTTCGATGTGCTTCACCGCGCCAACGGCTTCGTCCTTTGTGCCGCCGTAAACGACTTGGCCGGTGAGGGTTACTTCGGTGCCGTTCACGGAGTAGCCCAGAATATCGAATATGCTGTACCACGGATCCATGGCCAGCTCGTGACGCACCTGGTTATTCAGCCAAGCTTCATAGTTGGAATTTCGCTGCGCCGACGCGCTTTGCGTTTCCGGACTGGCCGCGATGGCGCGCGGCGTTGCAGTTCCTAACATGCCAAGAGCCAGCACAGCGATGCCAGCCCACTTTGCCCAAGAATTTATGTGCCGCATAGTCTTTGCTCCTTCTCCCTCCCAAGTCCGTCAGACTCTTCCTCCCCACTCTATTAGATGCGATCGTTGACTAGCGGGAAGCCTTGGGAACCCATGCAGAGACAATGACTTGCATCGTTATCCGTAATGACAGGCGGGTGTACTACGGCCATAGCGAGTGGCGTTTTCGCGGCGATTTAGCTACAACCATCTCGAAGTGCATCGCATCCCCCAGTAGGTCAATCGTGTCCGAACTTGCGTTCCAGGCGCAAAGCGCGCGGGGTGGACGCAGGCAATGGTAATGGTCAGTTGGAATTTTGACTCTTTGTGTGACGGTCAAGAAAAGTCAAACTGACCCCAGCGCCCGGCAAATCAACTGTATGGCCAGCATCGGGGAGTGATGTACACTGCATGGTCGCTTTTTGCGGGGAAACACATGCCGCCGGCTCGGGGGAGTAGGCGCCGGCCTGGAAGTTCAATCCGCAGTTTGCTCCGAACAAAAACCTGATGGAGGGTTTGATGATTTTGAAACGCTTGATTTTTGTGGCCGTCGCGCTGGCGCTCGGGGCGTGGTGGAGTGCGGAGCGACTCGAGGCTCAGACCATGACCACGGGGAGCATTCGCGGAGTGGTCACGAACCCCAAGAAGGCCATCGTTCCGAATGCGGATGTGCTGCTGACGAACAACGCGAAGGGCACGATCCAGACGGCGAAAACCAGTTTGTCGGGGAACTATGAGTTCGGGCTACTCGATCCGGGATCCTATACCGCTATGGTGACGTACAGCGGGTTTCAGCCGCAGACGAAGATTGTGACCGTTCCGCTGGGCGAGCCGGTTACGGTGGATTTTCAGTTGAGCTTGCAACCGCAGGGTGCGGTTCGAGCGCAGGCTGCGTCGATGTTGCGAAAAGAAAACGGCAACGTGGGAATCACGTTGTCGCGGCTGCAGATTACGCAGGTGCCGAATCCGGGCGCGGATATGACGTATTTGGCGCAGTTTGCTCCCGGCTCAGTGATGAATACGGGTGGAGGAGGGACGGGAAACTTTTCGAATTACGGCATGCCGGCGACTTCGAATCGCTTCAGCGTGGACGGCGTGGAGGAAATGGATCCTTTTCTGAACGTCAATTACGCGGGCGCGACGAAAATCATGCTGGGGACGAATGAAGTGCAGGACGTAAGCATTGTGAGCAACGGATACGCGGGAACGTCCGGGGAATTTGCGGGCGCCGGCGTGGATTACGTGACGAGTTCCGGAGGAAACAGCCTGCACGGAACGGCGACATACTTCTGGAATCAGCGGCTTTTGAATGCGAACGATTTTTTCGACAATTCGTCAGGAACTCCGCGGCCATTCGACGGGCAGAATCAGTGGCAGGGATCATTTGGCGGGCCGTTGAGAAAGGACAAGGTGTTCTTCTTCGTCAATTCGGAAGGATTGCGTGTGTTGGTGCCGGCGACCGCAACAGCAGTGGTCCCCAGCCCGGATTTTCAAACCGCCGTGGTCACCTTCCTCAACCAGCAGGGGCAACCGAACACGGCGAACTTCTACAACGATTCTATTTTTCCGGTGATCAACAACGCGCCGGATTTTGTCTACGCTTTGGACAATCAGGCACCGGGTCAAACGTTTGTAAATGGCCAGGAGTTTCCAACAGGGGATGGATGCGGGAATTTCAATCTGGATCCGGCGTTTTACGGTTCCGGCGCGGAGCCGTGTTCGGTCAGCTTTACGTCGGGGCAAAGCGCTTTGACGAAGGAGTGGCTGGTTCAGACGCGCATCGACGTGAACGTGAACGCAAAGGACCGGTTGTTTGGGCGGTACGAGCGTGACGGAGGCCAGCAGGCGACGTATATCGATCCTCTATCGAGCTCGTTCAACATTGTGAGCTCGCAGCCTTCAGATTTGGGCCAGGTGGAATGGACACACGATTTTGGGCCATCGGCGGCAAATCAATTTCTGGTGGGGATGCAGCATTATTCCGCGATTCTGGAGCATCCACCTGTGTCGCTGACAGGGGTTAATTTTCCGACGACCATCGTGATCAACGACGGCACGTTTTTTAGCACGGCGGGGCCGAATCCGTGTTCGAACACTCCCCTTGGCAACGGCAATCCTGTGTTCATCGGAGGAGAGAACTGCGCTCTTCCGCAGGGGCGGGCCAACACGGATTTCGAGGTCTCGGATGATTTTTCGAAGGTGTCCGGGGTGAACACGTTCAAAATCGGCGGGCAATTCCGGCGGATTGACATCAGCGACCACGATTTCGGAGCCTTACAAGGCGGATTGCTGCAGGTGAACACGATCAACGATTTCTTCGAGGGGGGCGTGACCGGCGACACGCTGACGCAATCGTTTCCTCAATCTCTCGACGAGCCCATTGCGTATTACACATCGGGGGGATACATCGAGGATGACTGGCGCTTCAGTCCGACGCTCAGCTTCACGTTTGGCTTCCGCGTCGAGCACGATTCCGACCCGATTTGCCGCCACTTGTGCTTCTCACAGCTGGCCGGGGAATTCAGCGAGATTGCCGACCTCGGCGGCCAGAATAATTCGGCGGCGCTGGCACTGGTGCCCTACGACCAGGCCATCAACATCAATAAACTGCAGGCGCTGCCGAGCCTGCAGAGCCTGTTGTACGAGCCGCGTATCAGCTTTGCGTGGCAACCATTCGGGGCTTCCGGAAAGACGGTACTGCGCGGGGGCGTGGGGATTTTCTACAATTTGTTTCCGGCGCAGGTCGCGGATAATTTCGCGGAGAACCCGCCGCTGGATGCGACTTTCATGGCCACGAACGATTACGTCGTTCCCATAGGATCGGCCGAGGGCGGCCCGAGCATTTTTTCCGATACGGCGGCGTCGAACACGGCATTTCAAAACGGGTTCTACACCGCTGAAACGCTTTCAACGATTGAGCAGAACGATACGGAATTCAAGCCGCCAAGCCTTTTCACCACGGAAACAGAAACCAAGGTTCCGCAATATCAAAAGTGGAGCCTGGAGCTGCAGCGCGAGCTAGGGTCGGCAACCTCGGTGACGCTCAGTTACGTTGGCAATCACGGAGTGCACGAGCCGGTGATCGACAATTCGGTGAACGCGTGGGGGTTCGCCAACTTGCCGAGCGCGGCAGCGGACGACAGATTCGGCGAGGTTTCGATTCTCTATAGCGGCGGGAATTCCAACTATAACGGCGGCACGGTCAGCGTGACGCACCACATCAGCGGCTGGGGGAGCGGAATCATTCAAGGCAACTACACCTACAGCCATGCACTGGACGAAGTTTCCAACGGGGACTTTGCGATGTTTTCGCCGGCCAGCCTGCTCAATCCGCAGGATCCGTTCAACACCCAAGGGAGCTACGGACCGGCGGACTATGACGTGCGGCAGGCGGCCAGCGTGAACGGGGTGTGGGAGCTGCCGTTCCGAAGGCTAGTGGGCAAACATGGATCACCTTATCTGATCGACGGGTGGCAGCTTTCGGGGGCCTTCTTCGTGCATTCCGGTTTGCCTTACAGCGTGGTTGACGGAACGCTGGATGGAGAGCTGGAAGCGAACAACAATTATTATTCCGAAGTGATCCCGCAATTCCTGGGCGGGCCGAAGTCGTGCCAAGTGACCGGAGACGGCCCGAGTTGCCTGGCGCTGCCGAACACGATCACGTGTACGCAACTGACCTCGGCGGCCTGTGAATTCAATGTGGGCGGGGAAAACGCGTTTACCACGGAGGCGCGCAACGAGTTCCGCGGTCCGCAGTTCATGAATCTCGACGCGGCGCTGATGAAATCCACCAAGCTGCCCTTCTGGGAAAGCGCACGGTTGTCATTCGGCGTGCAGGTCTACAACGTGCTGAATCATCCGAATTTCGGCATGCCGGTGAACAACGCGGCGAGCCCGGAGTTCGGCGAAATCCTGAATACGGTGAGCTCACCGACGAGTCTTTTCGGATCTTATCTGGGCGGGAATGGATCTCCGAGGGCGATCCAGCTCAAGGCGCAATTCTCGTTCTAAGGAAATGGCGGAGAAAGGATGAGCCTGGCGCGCTGAGGCGACGGTTTCAGGTTTGCTGCTGTGTAGAGAAAAAAAGAGCGGGAGCCCTGAGAGGCTCCCGCTCTTTTTCATTTTGAGTTAATTGCCCATCCTCGATTTCGGCGGTTGTCCCTCTTCCCGCGGGTGTTGAGTAATCCTCGAATCGCAGGACGATTTATTACCAATTTATAAGACAAGTACTATTGACATGACGAAGCGTCTAAGTCTATAGGAAGTTACGCCAGCCCACAGGAGATCAAAATGACGAAGAATGGGGTTGCTTTCGCCGTTGTTGTGGGTTGTTTGGTATTACTTGCTGCCGCTCGGCCTGTACGAGCTCAGTGTGCATATGGGGACTACGAGATCCTTTACGCCCAAACTATCTCCGGTACCTCAAACCTTTTCGACACATGCAGGACCACTAGCGGCCTCCAAACTGCCAATGTTTCTGCGAGTTTGGGGGTATATCCGGCTAGTAACAGCAAATTCACAGGTTGGACCATCTCTTCATCTCAGTTCGGTGTCGTATTCCAGGCGGCCAGTGGTCACCTCCTTGAGCCTTATTACACGAGTGGCACCGGCTGGGCGTATACCGATTTGACCTCTGCTACTGGAGGCACAGCAGCTATATCGGGTACGCCGCTGGGAAGTTTTGGCGACGGCCATGGTCAGCACGTCTTCTACGTCGGTACTGACGGAGCAGTGCATCAGATGCTTTACAACGGCTCTTGGCAGGAACAGACGCTGAGTTCCGCCAGTTCGGTGGCAAGCGGAAGTCAGTTGGCGAGCTATGAGTACAATTCCATAGAGTTTGTGGTCTACCAGGGAACAAATGGGGATGTTGATGAGCTGTCCTTCAATGGCTCGAGCTGGACAGACGCCAATTTGACCACTGCCACCGGTGGCGAACTACCCACGAACGGAACTGCGTTCACTGGGGTTGACTCAATTTCGCCGAACGGCGCGCAGTTATTATACTTCGTGGGTGCGGATGGAAATATCCATGAATACTCCGATACCAGTAGCGGCTGGTCGGACCACGCTGTGGTGGTTTCTGGTGCGCCGGCACCTGCGCCGAACACGCGGTTGATCTTCTTCGAGGCCCCCACGACGTTGGGGCAATACACGTACTTCGTGTCTTATGTCGGTGGTGCGATCACGAACGATGGCGGCAATGGTTATGGAATCTTCGCCGATTTCAGAGCGTACAACACCTATTCGTGGGACGCATATGACGTTATTACACAAGGGGGCGCAGCGAATCCTCCGGCCATCAATGTCACGTTGGGGGGCGTTTCGATCGGGATTCCAGATTATGTGTACTTCTCTGGTAACCAGGCCGGGAGCACTCCGCCTCCGTCGGTTACTTTATTAATTCCGAGTAGCGGCGTTTGGCATGCTACGAGCTCAACGCTTCTGTCTTCGTACGACGTACCTGAAGGAACGGTGGTTGTTCCCCTCGCTTCATTCCAGTGGACGGGAAGTTAACGACGATTGGGCCGAAATGGCGCGGAAGCATTGGGGCCGCATGATGACCCCGAGTGGCAGGCATATCTGGCTTATTGGTTAAACAAAGTTCAAAGAGGAGCCGTGTCCTATCACGGCCTCCTCTTTGAACGAGCTTTTAGAATTTGAGAATTAAGCCGAGGTTGGCTTCGCCCTGGTTCATGTGGTAGCTCGACGAAACCTCTTCGCAAGTAATGTAGCATTCTTCGGAAACACCCGGAGTGCTGCGGCTGGGCGCATAACGCAGATCGAAACGAAGGCCGGCCCATTTATTGAAAAAGTATTTGACGCCGCCGCCGATGTTGTAGGCCAACTTGTTGTTGAAGCCGACATAGAGCTCGTCCGGTTGGCTATCGAGGTTTCCGAAGTTGGTCCAGCCGAGACCGCCCGCGACGAATGGTCTGACCTTGGAATCACCGCGGAAGGTATAGGCTCCGCCAAAGGTATAGGTGCTTAGCGTGCCGCGTGCGAGGAAGTCGTTTGAGGGCGGCGTGACTATGTAGTCTTGCTGGCTGTAGATGGTTGGCTGACGCACCCACATGAATTCGGCGGCGAAACTCGACCAGATGGAATAGTCGGCTATGACGCCATAGTCGAAGTTGCTCTTAACAAATACGTTTTCGATGTTGCCATTGGCGGTCGGGTATGTCCCTTCAGTATCATACCCGTAGACATTGATTTTCCCGCCGAACTTATAACCGCCAAAAGGCGTTATTTCGAACTTATCCACGAACGAATCTTGCGCTATCGCGCATGACGCCCCACAGGCAATAACGAAGACGAGTACAATGAATTTACGAAAGAACATGCGCTTTTCTCCTCTGAGTTTTTGGAATAGACTCGCCTCCCCAGGAAGCTCGCCCTCCCCTATATTTTCAAATGGCCGGCCAGCGGCTCATCGCGCATCCTTAAGGCCCCGAATGGCCCCGGTACTAAGACTATCAGACACTTCCAATTAGACGATTCTTTTGCCACTTAAGTTGCTCTATCCATCTACGGTAGAGCCTTTATAGGGTACACCGTGGCGGCGGTAGATATGTAACTCTATATGCATCTGTCGCAGAGGGGGCGGGGCCCCGCTAAGCTGGCGAGAACTCCTGGAAGTGGCGCCGAAAACGGCGGTTTTTCTACTTTGCGAGGCGCTGGAGGGAGTCCTGGTAAGGAGCGCGGGCTACGCCGCGCTCGGTGATAATGGCGGCGATCAGGCGCGAAGGGGTCACGTCAAAGGCTGGATTGGCGGCCTTGACGTCAGGCGCGATGCGCACGCCCTGGACGTGGGTCACTTCGGCGCTGGGACGCTGCTCGATGGGGATTTGCTCGCCGGAGGCAATGGTGAGGTCGAGGGTGGAAATCGGCGCAGCGACAAAAAATGGCACATGATGCTCGCGCGCGAGCACGGCCATGGGATAGGTGCCAATTTTGTTGGCAGTGTCGCCGTTGGCGGCGATGCGGTCGGCGCCCACGACGATGGCGCCGACGTCACCGGTCTTGAGGAAGTGACCCACCATGTTGTCGGTGATCAGGGTCAGCGGGATTTTGTCCTGGTGCAATTCCCAGGCGGTGAGGCGGGCGCCCTGGAGATAGGGACGCGTTTCCGGGACGAGCACTTCGAGCTTATGCCCGGCTTCGACGGCCATGCGAATCACGCCGAGGGCGGTGCCGATGCCGGCGGTAGCGAGAGCGCCGGCGTTGCATTGGGTCATCACGCGGCCATTGGCGGGCAATAGTTCGGCGCCGAATCTGCCGATGGCTTCGTCGGCGGCCAGGCGTTCGCGATGGACTTGCTGGGCTTCGTCGACCAACGCAAGTTGGAGGGGCTCGAGGTTATTTTGCGCGGCGTTTTGCGCCAGGGCGTCGAATTTGCGTTGGAAACGCTGGATGGCCCAGAAAAGATCGACGGCGGTGGGACGCGTTTGGGCGAAGGTCTCGCAGATGGTTTTGAATTCCGCGCGCAGCTCGTCGAGGGTGGCGGCGCGAGAGCGTGAAACGCCCAGCGCGATGCCCATGGCGGCGGCGACTCCGATGGCGGGCGCGCCGCGAATGACCATGTCTTTTATGGCTGCGGCAAGCTCCCGGTAGTCGGTGTAGGTGAGATGAACGACATCCGAGGGCAGACGGCGCTGATCAAGCAGCACGACGCCGTCGTCGGTCCAGCGAATGGGTTCGACGCTACGCAAGCAGAAACCTCCGCAGGGTAAGCAGCAAGAGAACTATTGTACATGAATGATGGAGCGCCTTCGACGACGCTGTGCGCAGCGTGAAAAAACAGCTAATGGACCGGCGGGATGTGCTTCAGGCCGTGGGTGCCGACGAAAAAGCCGGCGAAGAGAAACGAATTGTAGCTGACGTGAATTAAATAGGAAGCCAGCACGGAGCCGGTGCGCGCACGCGCAAAGGTGAGAACAATGCCCACGAAAATCAGCAGGCCGATTTGCGCGAACCCGCCCCAGAGCTGCGCGGCATGCATCAATCCAAAAAGCAGTCCGGTGATGAAAATGCCCGTGGGAATGCCCCATTTGCGGGCCAGGACGGGATAAAGAAAGCCCCGGAAAATGGTCTCTTCGATGAGCGGCGCGAGAGCGATGCCAAAGGCCGCGAGCCAAAGCACATCGGTGCGCGTGCCGAACAACTGCTCGATGGGGAGGTCTTTCTTTGCGCCCGCGAACTGCGACGCGGCGCTAACGGCAACCGCCAGAGCGATTCCGCCGAAGACACAAGTCAGGTAGGCGACGGTTGACGGAATTTCGCGCGAGCGCAAGGTGCGCCAATGCAGCGAAGACCAAAACGGCGCGCCGTGATACACGCGAATCATGACGAAGAGAAACAGCAGGACCACGGCGTACCAGGCGGTCTGGAAACTGACGGCCAAGGGCGCGTCGGTCTGGAGGCGCTTCATCAGCTCGGCAGAGGTCAGGTGGAAGTGCGCGGTCATGAAAAGCGCGAGGGCGACCTCCATGACGAAGAGACTGCCGATGGCGAGGCCCAAGAAAATGAATATTTCGCCGCCGCCCCAGGGGGTGCGAATGTCCTCCGGGGAATTTTTGTCCGGCGAGGGAGGAAGCACAGGCGGCGCACCGGCCGGCGTTGATGGGGCTGCGAAGTCTGGGGGAAGAGGATTTTCGGGGTCGGAGAAGGTCATCGGGATCGTTTGACGCGCTGGCGGCGAGAGGGCAGCGAGGCGCGCGGATCTTCGGCGCTGGCGACGGGCTCGTCGGCTTCGACGAGGGCCGCAGCGAGGAGCGGCATGAGAATTTCGTGGTGGCCGGTGAGGGCGTAGCCGCGGGAGGATTCGGACTTTTCGGCGGCGTCATTTTTGACGGCGGGGCTCGCGGTGGGGCGCTTGACCACGTTTTGCAGCGGGCGGTAATGCTGCAGAAAGTCGAAATTGGCGGTGGTGATGGGGCGCAAAGGCGTGCCGAGATTGCGGGCGACGGTGACGGCTTTCAGAAAAACTTCGGGGAGGATCACGGCGGAGCCCCAATTGAGATAAACGCCGCCGGGGTGCATTTCGCGGACCAGCGCGCAGAATAATCGGAAGTCGCGATGCGTGGCGGCGCCCAGATCTTCGCCGGAGACGGTGCGGTGAATGTGGGTGATGTCCGCGCCGATGGCGACGTGCACGGTGACGGGAACGCGCCCGCGATAGGCGGCGGCGAGGATGCTCTGGTCGAGAAATTTTGCGCGGATCTTTTTGTCGTTGAGCAGTTTGCCGGCGGCTTCGCCGAGGCCGATGCGCGAACGGCGGGCGAGCGCGGCCATTTCGTTGACGATGCGGCCGGTTTCTTCGGCCATGCCGAATTTACCTTCGCCGAGGACGGCTTCGACGTCTTCGGAGGTGCCGCCGACCATGGCGATCTCGAAATCGTGAATGAGCGCGGAGCCGTTCATGGCGATGCCGGTGATGAAGCCGCGCCGCAGAAGATCGATGAGCACAGGGCCGAGGCCGACTTTGACGACGTGGCCGCCCATGCCCCAGAGAATGGTGCGCGATTGCGCGCGGGCTTCGATGACGGCGTGAGCGACGGAGCGCAGGTCTTCGGCGGCGAGGATGCGCGGGAGCGAATCGAGAAACTCGGCGAAGGATTCGCCCTGGCGGTAGGGCTTGGCGAACTGGCCGACGCTGACTTTGCTGGGGCGCGAAGCGAGCGGATAGGTGCGCAGGCCGTGGAAGTTGAGCGGCTGGGTTTTGTAGAGGCTCGAAGATTTGCGAGACAAGATTATGCCACCATCTATGTGAAGTTACCGGCTGTATCAGGCGGATTTGACTTTAATGTAGTCGAGGATTAGGTGCAAGCCCAGCCGACACGCGCCGGAAGCTTCAAAGTAGTCTTTCGAGATCTTCGGCGCTCAATTCCGCGTCTCTCAAGATGCTCTTCAAGACCTTAGGATGGAGCGTTTTGCTCGCATGGAAGGGCACCGTAGCGCGTTTTCCTTGCGGGTTTTTGTAGATCATTATGGCTGCCGCTCTGACGCACAAGGAAGAACCCTGACTTTTCAAGGACCGAGATAATCTCGCGGGCCGTTAAGCGCGGGAGTTTTGCCATCAGACAGCGACTTCAACAGTTGAGAGGCTCAAGGAAACTTCGGGTATTTCTTCACCGTTAGCTACGCGATCCTCTATGTGCAACCGGATTGCATCTTTTATATTTTTGATAGCTTCTTCGTATGTATCTCCCTGGCTGTAACAGCCCTGGAGCGCGGGGCAGGAAACGAAATAACCATCTGAATCGGCTTCTATGACGATGGGAAGGGAGAGGTGCTTCATCCTTAGATTATAGGCCGCTTAACCGCTTGCAACAATCGGATTTGAGATATCAGAAAACTCAAGCACGACGGAATCTACTTTGCAGCAGCGGAGTGGCCGTTGGAGTTGGCGAGGCCGAGGGTGGGGGCGAGGGCCTGGCCGGTGTAGGATTTTTTGTTGCGGGCGACTTGCTCGGGAGTGCCTTGGGCGACGATGCGGCCGCCGTCGGCGCCGCCTTCGGGGCCGAGGTCGATGAGCCAATCGGCTTGTTTGATGACGTCGAGATGGTGCTCGATGATGATGATGGTGTTGCCGAGATCGACGAGGCGGTTGAGGACGTCGAGGAGTTTTTTCACGTCGTCGAAATGCAGGCCGGTGGTGGGCTCGTCGAGAATGTAAAGGGTGCGGCCGGTCTGGCGGCGGGAGAGTTCGCGAGCGAGTTTGGTGCGCTGGGCTTCGCCGCCGGAAAGAGTGGTGGCGGACTGGCCGAGCTGAACGTAGCCGAGGCCGACGTCGACCATGGTTTGCAGCTTCTGCTTGATCTGCGGGATGTTTTCGAGCACGGGCAGCGCGTCTTCGATGGGCATTTCGAGCAGATCGGAAATGGAATAGCCCTTGTAGCGCACGGAGAGCGTTTCGGCGTTGTAGCGGCGGCCGCGACAGACTTCGCAGGTGACGTAAACGTCGGGAAGAAAATTCATTTCGATACGGCGCAGACCGTCGCCCTGACAGGCCTCGCAGCGACCTCCTTTGACATTGAAGCTGAAGCGGCCGGGGCGATAGCCGCGTTCGCGGGACTCGGGAAGCATGGCGAAAAGTTCGCGAATCGGACTGAAGACGCCGGTGTAGGTGGCCGGATTCGAGCGCGGGGTGCGGCCGATGGGCGCCTGGTCGATTTCGATGACTTTGTCGAGATGCTCGAGGCCGAGAATGGCGCGATGGGCGCCGGGAGTTTCGCTGGAACGATAAAGCTTCTGCGCGAGGGCGCGATAGAGAATGTCGTTGACCAGCGTGGATTTGCCGGAGCCGGAAACGCCGGTGATGACGGTGAGCAGGCCGAGCGGGAATTCGACGTCGATGTTTTTCAGGTTGTTGGCGTGGGCACCGAGGATTTTGAGCGATTTGCCGTTGGGTTTGCGGCGCTGCGTTGGCACGGGAATTTTCAGGTCGCCGGAGAGATAACGTCCGGTGAGCGAATTTGCGTTGGCGGCGATTTCCGGAGGCGCGCCGATGGCGACAATCTGGCCGCCCGCTTTTCCCGCGCCGGGGCCGAGGTCCACGACGAAATTGGCGCGGCGAATGGTTTCCTCGTCGTGCTCGACCACGAGGACGGTGTTGCCGAGGTCGCGCAAGGTTTCGAGCGTACCAAGCAGACGGCCATTGTCGCGGGCGTGCAGGCCGATGGAAGGCTCATCGAGAACATACAGAACGCCGCGCAGGCGCGAGCCGATTTGCGTCGCGAGGCGAATGCGCTGGGCTTCTCCTCCGGAGAGCGTGGCGGCGGAGCGGTCGAGGGTGAGATAGCCGAGGCCGACGGCGAGAAGAAACTCGAGGCGCTCGGCGACTTCGTTGAGCGGGCGTCCGGCGATGGCAAGCTGGCGCGGCGTGAGACCGGCGAGGATTTTATCGACGGCAGCGCGTGCGTCGGCCAGCGAAAGTTCCGTGAGTTCGGCGATGGAATAGCCGCCGACTTTTACCGCGAGACTCTCCGGGCGCAGGCGCTTTTGCCCGCACACCTCGCAGGGCGTCGGCGACATGTACTGCGTGAGATATTCGCGATATTCGTCGGAGGCGGTTTCCTCGAGATTGCTCTCGAGATGGTCGATGACGCCCTTGAAATTGAGGCCTTTGGTTGGCCGGCCGTTGGCGGGATTGCCGTAGAGAATCAGGTTTTGCACGCGGTGCGAGAGCTTTTCAAAGGGCGTGTCGAGGTCGAAGCCATTGGCAAGAGCAGCGATTTTCAAGGTCCGCTGCAGGGAGGCGGAAGTGCCGCCGGGGCCCAAGCCCCCCTGGAAAAGAGGTTTCGACCAGTCGACGATGATCTTCGCCGGGTCAAAATTGAATTTCGCGCCTAGGCCGTGGCATGCGGGACATGCGCCGTAGGGCGAATTGAAGCTGAAGGAGCGCGGCTCGATTTCGGGAACGGAGATGCCACAATCGGCGCAAGCAAGATTTTCGGAGTACATGTGTTCCTCGCCGCCGACAATGGCGATGGTCACGAGGCCGCTGGTGAGCTTGGTGGCGGTTTCGATGGACTGTTCGAGACGCTTGGCGATGCCTTCTTTTATTAATAGCCGGTCGACGACGATTTCGATGGTGTGATTCTTGCGGCGGTCGAGCGCGGGAGGTTCGTCCAAGCTGACAAGGTCGCCATCGACGCGCGCGCGCAGGAAGCCAGCGCGGGCAAATTTCTCAAATTCCTTTCTGTATTCGCCTTTGCGGCCGCGGACGACGGGAGCGAGGATCATGATGCGTTCGTCGGGCTTAAGGGCGAGGACAAATTGCACAATCTGCTCGGTGGATTGGCGCGCAATGAGTTTGCCGCAATGGGGGCAGTGCGGCGCGCCGATGGAGCTGTAAATGACGCGCAGGTAGTCGTAGATTTCGGTGATGGTGCCGACGGTCGAACGGGGCGAGCGCGTGGTGGTTTTCTGCTCAATGGCAATCGAGGGCGAAAGGCCTTCGATCGAGTCGACTTCCGGGCGCTCCATCTGGTCGAGGAACTGCCGCGCGTAGGCGGAAAGCGATTCGACATAGCGGCGCTGGCCCTCGGCGTAAAGCGTGTCGAACGCGAGCGAGGATTTGCCTGAGCCGGAAAGGCCGGTGATGACCGTCAGGGAATTGCGCGGGATCTCCAGGCTGATGTTTTTCAGGTTGTGCTGGCGCGCGCCGCGAACGACGATTTTTCGAAGGGCCATGTTTGATAGGGAGCTACAGGCGCGGCCGCCGCTCAGCGCGGAGAATACGCCCAAGTTAATCCTCCAACATAGCAAGCTGAGTGCGGAGGGGTCAAGCGGGGCTGGAAGAACATCCACGCGAAACGAGGAGAATTTCCCAAGGATCCGCGCGGCGGCTTGCCGCTTACGTGGCGCAATTTCAACGACTTGTGTGGTAGAAGAGCATGTTTGGCGGGAGGAATTTACCAAGGCCGTGTGGTTTTTACCGAGGTGCCGTCAGCAATACACTGCAATAACAAGAGTTAGCGATTGGCTTTTGGCGTGCGTAGCAAAGAAGCGTAGGGGGAAGATAAGCCGAGAATCCCTTTAGGGGATTGAGGGCTGGGCCGGCTTGCTTCCCCCACTCATTCCCGCCGAAACCTCCACGATACCTACCCTCTAAGCGGCGGGGGTGTGTCTGAACAAACCGCTGCAAAATTCTCCACTGTCCAATAAAATGCTAGCCCACCGTTTGACGCGCAAACGTTGGGGCGTGGTCCAATCGGTAGGACGCTGCACTGTTAATGCAGACGGTGTTGGTTCGAATCCAACCGCCCCAGCCAAACCTTAGACAGACGCCGGAACGTGGATGCTGGTTCTGGCGGGGGCGGGCGGGTCAATCCTTGGCTACCGGGAAGCCGGCTTCGGTCCAGCCGCGCCAGCCGCCGTCCATGGAGATAACGTTCTTGTAGCCCATTTTCTGCAGGTTGTCGGCGGCCAGCGCGGAGCGGAACCCGCCGCCACAGTAGAGCACCAGCGGGGCGTTCTTGTCCGGAATGGTCTGCTCGATGTCGCGCTCGATGACGCCCTTGCCGAGGTGAATGGCATTAGGAATATGGCCGCGCGCCCATTCGTTGTCTTCGCGCGTATCGACGATGATCATCTTTTCGCCGGCGTCGAGGCGTTTCTTAACGTCGCGGAAGTCGGCCTCTTTGACGCGCGTCTTGGTGTCGTTGACGATGGCAAGAAATCCCGCTGCGTGATGATGTGACATAAGGACTCCGATCCGAATTTCTGACGAAATTATGGCACAGGAACAGGCTTCATATCGCGCCAGTTGGGGCCGGCCTTCAGTTCGACCAGGAGCGGCACGCGCAGCGGATGGATCTGCTCCATGCCCTGTTTGACGAGAGGAGCGAGGCGCGAGAGTTCGTCTTCGGGGCCTTCGAAAAGCAATTCGTCGTGGACCTGCAGAATCATGCGCGTGCGGAAATTCTCGCCGGCGAGGCGGCGGTCGATTTCAATCATGGCCAGCTTGATCAAGTCGGCGGCGGTGCCCTGCAGCGGAGTGTTCATGGCGGTGCGCTCGGCGAAATTGCGCAGATTGAACTGCGGCGAATTGATTTCTGGAATCGGCCGCACCCGTCCGAACAGCGTGCGCGTCATTCCCGTCTTGCGCGTGTCGGCGACCTGCTGTCCGAGATATTTTTTCACGCCGCGATAGCGCTCGAAATAGGCGGCGATGAATTTTGCCGCTTCTTTCTGGTCGATTTGCAGGTTCTGCGCCAGGCCAAACGGCGAAAGGCCGTAAATAATGCCGAAATTAATTACTTTGGCGGCGCGGCGATGCTCGGGGGTTTGCGCGAAGGGGGCCACGCCAAAGACTTCCTGCGCGGTGCGTGAATGGATGTCCTCGCCGCGTTGGAAAGATTCGACGAGCACGGGGTCCTCGGAAAAGTGAGCCAGAATGCGCAGCTCGATTTGCGAATAGTCCGCGGAAAAGAGCACGTTGCCCGGTTCGGCGACGAACGCGGCGCGAATTTCCCGGCCGAGGCTGGTGCGAATAGGAATGTTTTGCAGATTCGGATTCGAGGAACTGAGGCGGCCGGTCGCCGTCCCGGTCTGGCTGATCTGCGTGTGCAAGCGGCCGGTATGCGGCGAGATCATCTCGTGCAGGACGTCCGCATAGGTGGATTTCAGCTTGGCCAGCTCGCGATAATCGATCACGAGCTTGGGCAATTCGTGCAGCGGCGCCAACTCGGTGAGAATTTCCGCAGCGGTGGAGCGCGATTTGCCGCGCGTGCGCCGAGGCAGAGCGAGATTCAATTTGTCATACAGCACTTCGGCGAGTTGGACAGGAGAATTGATGTTGAATTCGAATCCAGCGAGCTCGTAGATACGCTTTTCGAAGCCGGTGATTTCCTCTTCGAGGGTCGCGGAGATTTGTTTGAGCGTCTTGGGATGAATGCAAACGCCGGCGCGCTCGATGCGCGAAAGCACCGGCGCGAGCGGAAGGTCGATTTTCTGGTACGCGGCCTCCAGTTTTTCGCTTTCGATCATCGGGCGCATCAGGGGCGCGAGGCGCATCAGGAAGTCCGCGCGCTCGCCGGGCGCGCCGGAAAGCGTCACATTCAGGTGGCGGAGCACGACTTCGGCGAAGGAATGATTCGCGGTGGTCGGCCGCAGCAAGTAGGAATAGAGCTTAGTAGCGTGGCGAGTGCCGGCGACGGCGCCGTGTTTCTTTGAAGGGTCGGGAATCGCGAAGAGCTCGAACGTCTTGGGATCATGAACAATTTTGGGGCGGCTCGCATCGCCCAGCCAATCGGCAAGCGCGGTGAGGCCTTCGTTTTCCGAGTCATTCACCAGAGTGCGCGCGAAGCCGCTGCGGTGGGAAACCTCGATGGAGCGCACGCAGCAGCCGTAACGCTCCTCGTCTTCTTCGGCGGCATCCGTTGCCAGCCAGACGGCCACTTCCTGCTCGCGGGGCAGGCTGGCCAAAAAATCGCGCAGCTCGTGCGCGGAGGCGAAGGCGGCGTAATCGGTTTTTTCCATGAGGGTCGCGGCGGGAAGATTCTTAAGCAGCGACGTGAAACCAAGTTCCGCGAAAAGCTCGCGCAGCGAACCAACTTCGGGCTCCTGCAAGACGAACGACTTCAGGTCAAGATTGACCGGCACGTCGGTGGGAATTTGCGCGAGCTGTTTGCTCAAACGCACGAATTCGCCGTATTTCTGAAGGGCTTCGCGATAGCTGGCGCGCTTCACTTCCCCCGCACGGCGAATGGCTTCTTCGGCGCTGCCGAATTCCTGAATCAGCATGCGCGCGCCCACTTCGCCGATGCCGGCCTTGCGGCGTTCGCCCGGGGCCGGCTTCTCGTTGGGGTCGCGCGCGCCGGGAATATTGTCGATGGTGTCGCCCATCAGGGCCATCACGTCCGCGACTTTCGCCGGCGGCACGCCCATCAGCTCCTCGACTTTCTTTTCGTCGATGAGCAGATCGCCTTTGCTGGGATTGAAGATGCGCACGGGGCCGCCGACGAGTTGCATCAGGTCCTTGTCCGCTGTGACGATGAACGTGTCGAGATTCTGCGCGGAGGCCTGGCGCGCGAGCGAAGCGATCACGTCGTCGGCTTCGTAACCGGCCAGCTCGACGATGGGGAAGCGCATGGCCTCGCAATAGCGCCGAACGAAGGGAAGCTGCACCGCAAGGTCGTCGGGCATGGGCGGACGCTGCGCTTTGTATTGCGTAAAAAGCTTGTCGCGGAAGGTGGGCGCGAGAACATCGTAGACCACCGCGAGATAGTCGGGCTTGAGCGTCTTGCTTTCCAGCAGGCGGCGCATCATCGTCGCGAAGAGATAGGGAACCTTAGTGGGCGTGCCGTCGCGCGTCTGCAGGCGCTCCATGGGAGCGTGGTAGGCACGGAAGATGTAGCCCATGGCGTCGACGAGAAAAAGTTTTTTGCGGGATGAGGGAGTCATAGATTACCCTGACAACTCAGGGCAAGACCTTCAGTATAACAAGAGAAAGGATTGCTTGCCGGGCGCGTGGCACGGGCCTCGGGGTAATCCGGAGAAAAAAATGCAAGGAGTGAAGCGATGACGGAACCAAGCAGGGAAGAGCTATTGGCGCGCATAGCCGAACTGGAAAAGCAGGGCGGCTCGAGAAAAAAAGGCACGCTGGAATTTCGCGTGGGCGAGAAAGGAGGCGTGAGCGTCTACGGACTGGGCCGCTTCCCGGTGACGC
Source organism: uncultured Acidobacteriota bacterium (assembly GCA_963811805.1). Lineage (GTDB taxonomy): Bacteria > Acidobacteriota > Terriglobia > Acidiferrales > UBA7541 > DAHUXN01. The sequence continues at coordinate 1,712,709 of CAWESU010000001.1, forward strand.
TTTATTATGAGCAGTGGATTCGGCTGCTGGATGCCGCCGACGGCTTGCGTGAATTCCTGGAAGAGAACAAGTCCCGCCTGAAACTGAAGCCCATAGAATAAAGTGCTTCCGCGTCGCGACGCCTTTTCCCGCTGCGTCTTCGCGTGTCCGTGGGCATCAAATGGGGGAGTTGCTTGTTCGGGAGGCGGCTGACCATGACTGTGGGGCACGCGCTGTTCGCGTTTTCGATTGCTGCGGCGCTTCTGACCATTACTCCGGGCTTGGATACGGCGCTGGTTCTGCGCACCGCCGCCGTGGAAGGTCCACGCCGCGCCACTCTTGCGGCCGTAGGGATCTGCTGCGGACTTTTGTGCTGGGCGCTGGCCGTTTCGGTTGGACTCGGCGCGCTGCTGGCTGTCTCGCGCTTCGCCTACGACGTGCTGCGCATCGCCGGGGCTTGCTACCTGATTTACCTCGGCGCGAGAATATTTTTTCGCAAGTCTGCTGCAATCATTGACGCGCCTGCTGTGGGGTTCGAGGGCTCAAGAGGCGCAAATTCGGACGTGAGCGCGCCGCGATGGTTCGCCCGCGGGTTTCTGACCAACATCTTGAATCCCAAGGTGGGCGTCTTCTACGTCACTTTCCTCCCGCAATTCATTCCTGCCGGCGTGGGGGTCACATCGTTCAGCCTTCTGCTCGCTTCCATCCACGCGGTGGAAGGCATACTGTGGTTCATCTTGCTGATCTCCGCGACCAGTGTCTTTTCCCAATGGCTGAGGCGTCCGCGCGTGGCCAAAATGATCGATCACGTGACCGGGACGGTGCTTGTGGGCTTCGGGGTCGCTCTGGCACTCGAGAAGTCGCGCTGAGGCGCGTCAGAGGGCGTGGCTGGGCGGGGCCACAGTCGTCAAGCGTCCTTCCGGGCAGTTGCTAGCTAAAGCCATGCGAGCCAAATGAACCGTCCTTGGTGTAACTTACTGCCATTACGGTGCGTAGAACTATATGACCACGACGGGCAGCCCAAATCCGGAGGAGAATCGGTCAGGCTTGGCGGATTTGGTCGCCCAGGCGCGCGATGGCAGCCACGACGCCTGGGCGGAGATCTATACGCAATTCGCGCCGGGAATTTTCCGCTTCTGCCGCCGCGCGATGCCCTCGCGAGAAGACGCGGAGGACGCGACTTCGGAGGTTTTTCTTAAGGTGCGCACCAGGCTCGACCAATACGATGCGTCGCGGCCCTTCAACGCATGGCTCTATCGCGTGGCCGCGAATCATTGCTGGGATTTGCTGCGCCGCCGGCGGGTGCGGCAGGACTTGGAGACCGGCGACATCGAGACCATGCCTCTGGAGCATCCCGATCCCGGGCAACTGGAGCAGCTGATCGCCCAGAAATCGCGCGAAGATGTCCGCAAGGCCCTGGAGCAATTGCCGAACCGAACGCGCATGGCGCTGACGCTACGATATTATTCGGACATGAGTTATGACGAAATTGCCGAGACGCTTGGCGTGCGGCGGGCATTTGTGGGCGTGCTGCTGCTGCGCGCGCGCCATCAACTGCGCCGCGCGATCGAGCAAGGAGCCGGGAGCCTGCGCCGCTCGGCCGCTGGGAGCAACGCATGAATCATTTCGACGAGATGACCGCGTTTCTGTATCTCGATGGCCAACTGGAGCGCGCGCAAGCATCCGAAATCCTGGCGCACACGGCGGAGTGCGGTGAATGCCGGGTGCTGCTCGAATCGCTGAAGAAGGAAACGCTGTGGCTCGAGCAGAGTTTGCAGGAAAAGGATCCGGTGCCAGCGCGGTTCATGGCGCCGGCCCGGCATGCGAATGTGCGCTGGGGTTGGGCGACTGCTCTGGCCATGGCCATAGCGGGAGTGCTTACGCTCTGGAACGGCGTCGTTGAACCTTTCGAGCAACAGCTCAATCAGGCGGGATTTAGCGGAGGCAATCTGATGACGATGCTCTTTTTCAGCGGCGCATTCTGGAAAGGGTGGTCCAGCGTGCTGAGCTTCTTCAGCTTCTTCGCAGCGGTGGCGTTCGGCATTCTGGCTCTGGTCTTGCTGCGAAGGGTCTGGGGGCGCAGCGCGGCGGTGGGGATGATGCTCGCGATGTTTAGTCCCGTTGCGTTGCTGCTTGCGTTGCTGTTCATGACGCCTGCGGCGCACGCCGGTGAGGTGGTTCATGGCAGCCATCTGAGCTATACGCTGCCGTCGGGGCAAACTGTCAATACGGACCTGTTTGTGTTCGCAAATTTCACGCGCATCGAAGGCACCGTGAATGGCGATTTGTTCGTCTGGAGCAATGAGGTGGAGGTCGACGGGCACGTTACCGGAGACGTCATTGCGATGGCACGCGAAGTACGAATCAACGGGCAAGTCGATGGGAACGTTCGCGAGTACGCGCAGACAGAATCCATCAACGGAAGCGTGGGGAAAAACGTGCTGGCAGCAGGCCAGGACTTCGAGATGGGCTCGAAGGGCAAGATCGGAGGAAGTTTGACGCTCGCCGGCGACGAGGCAATGATTTCGGGAAGCATTGGGCGCGATATTACGGCAGCATTAGGCGATGCAACGATCGATGGCGCGGTCGGCGAAGGCGTCAAAATCAGGGGCGATGATCTGCACATCGGTCCGGATGCGAACATCCAAGGAGCAGTCGCATACACCGGACGCCATGAGGCCGAGGTTGATGCTGCCGCAAAAATGGCAAGTCCGGTGGCGTTCACACATCGCAAAGAGGGACCGGATTACTCAAACTGGAGATATTACTGGCATCGCGCGGAGTTCTGGGGCGCAGCGTTTTTATTTGGACTGGTGCTGTTATTTCTCATGCCTGGTTTTTTTGCGGATGGACTGCGAGCCAGCAAGAAATTTCTGCCTTCGCTGGGATTTGGCGTGCTTCTCTTTGTTGCGACGCCGATTGTCGCGGGGCTTGTTTGCATAACCGTCGTCGGGATCGGGATTGCCATTCCCACGGTTCTTCTGTGGCTTGTTGCTGTCTATGCGGCGCAGGTATTTGTTGCCAGCTGGCTCGGAGAAATTTTACTGGGGCCGGCGGTGGGAACGGGCGCGCTGCTCGGGCGCCTGGCTTTGGGTTTGGCGATCGTGCATGGGCTCGAAATGGTGCCTTATCACGTCGGATTTTTCGTCCATGTCGTCGTGCTGTGGTGGGGCTTAGGAGCGATCGCCATGGCCGTCTACGGGCATTTGCGGCGCACGGCGGCTGTGGTTTCGCCAGTGACGGTGTAAGGCTCGACTCTCACGCAGGTTTTTGCAAAAGAAAAAGGCCGGGAATTTTGCCCCGGCCTTTTGTGTTTTCTGACGGCTGATTCGTTCTTACGTGCCCGGAACTTCTCCGCGGATGATGGTGGCAATGATCGATGGCGAGCCGACTGAGCCGGTTGTGTTGAAAAGGAAGCCGCCGACAGTCAAAGACTGGCCATCGGTAAGACCGCCGATATTCTCCGGTATGAGATCCTGATATACGGTTCCCGCGGGTTGATTTGAGCTGGTGTCGACAACTTCAACTTGTGTGACTGCATTCACGGGCGCATCACTGAGCAGTGCGGGCAATGGACTCAGAATGAAGTACGGATACGGCTCGGTTGCCGAATCGATCTGGCTCACGGTTGCTTGGAGCTGCGTTTGCTCCAGCGCCAGACGATCCGTGGTGAAAGTACCATTCGAAATACTGCTATTGGATGCCACGCGAGCTTCCACTTCCTGACCAATGATGACATCTGAGGTCGAGGCAAAGCTCAAGCCGGAAGGCAAGATGAACGAGCCGCTGTTGATGACATAGGAGGCTCCGCTGCCGATGGTGACGACGACCCCAGAGCCCGGAGGAAGGCTCGAGACCGCGGGGATCGTGTTGTGCACCACGATCAGGACGCTCGTAGGCGGAGTCCCGGTCTGGCCGACGATGGTGCCGCTGACCTGCTGTGTGTTGGCGGCGTCGTCAAAATCCACTTCCGCGGCGTCGAAAGTCAGGCCGTCACTTTGGAGGTCGACGACCACGTCCACGACTTGGCCGGTGGCGATGCACGTAAAGTTGTTGGCAGTGCAATTACCGCGGGCAAATTCAAAAACCGTTGGAGTGGTCCCGGTGCCGGTGGTGGTAACGGTGAAGGATTGCCCTTGCGTCGGCGAAATAATGAATGTGTTTGCGCTGGCATCGACCGAAGTGACCTCGCCAGCAACAGTCAGGGTGTCGAGGGTGCTCAGTTGGCCGGTACCATTGGTTGTCTGATTGACGGTGACGGCGCCAGACTGGCTGAAATTGAGGGAAAGGTCCGACTGAATGATGTTGTTCAGATTGACGTCAAACTCCAGCAGGGTTTGGTTTGCCGATGTAACGCTCAGCGACGGGAATGGCGCCGTAGACGTACTGGACAACGTTTCCGTCAGCGTGGTGACCGTGGGATTTGTCACCGAACAAGATGCGTTGGCAGGGCATTGTCCCGTCGGCGTGGTTACGGCTGCTCCGCTGTTGTTGATGATGGTGAATTGAGGAGTCGAATAGGTGATGGTGAGGCCGGTGTAGGTTCCCACGGGAACCTGGGTCGTGGTCAGGAAAACTGAATTGGTCTGCAGTTGCGTGAGCTCGACGGTCTCGGGAGTCGAAAGGATCGAGATATCGCCGGGCTCAAGAACCGCGCCGGTAATGGTGACTTCGAATGAAGTGACGGTCACGCCGGCCGGAGGGTTTGGAGCCGCGTCGTGAAGCGTCAGAATCAAGGGGCTGGTGCCGGTGCCGCTGCCGCCAGTTTGCGTAAAGACAGCGTGACTGCAACCCGCCAGTGAGAAAAGAATTGCAATGACCGTGGCAAGGGTACCCAAACGTCGTGTTTCACTCATGGACTTACCCCATTTCTCGCTGCCGAGTCAATCCCTCAAGGCAGGAGTTCTAGTACTCATTGTGGCCTATCTGACTGGAGTTGAAAGTACTATCTGTGCGCGCGCATAGATAAAGAGTTAACAGCGGGTTGGAGTCGTACCGAGGGGCAGGAAGCCCAATGCTGCGCGGGATTTGCTGAGCTATGAGGAAGGTAAAGTGGCAAGGAGGACTGACCTGCGCCGGGCAGACAGGGGGCGCACTTTGCTCTAAACGCAGGATTTAGCTATGTTTCTGACCGACGCCTCTTGGGCTTCGCAGGAACCGACCACGCGGGCGCATCACTCGCCGGAAACGACTCGCGCGAGGCTTCGTCGACCGAGTCGTTCGCGTCCTCCTGGCTATCTTGTTCTTCGGGCTTTTCCTTTGCCTGACGCGGCGCGACTGCCGATCGTTCACCGAAGTTCTGTTTCTTCGCGGAATCCATGACGGCGGTCCTTTGATTCTGGAAATCAGAAGCGGGCGGGCCAGCAACCTTCATGATCGCACAATCCACGCGCAGAGTAAACCGGCCGGCTGCCCCTGCGGGAGCATCGCTGCAAGTGCGCGCTAAATCACTTCCAGTTTCTTCCCCACGCGCTCGAAAATTTCGAGCGCGTGCTCCAGATCGGCACGCTTATGTGTCGCCGTCACGATGGCCCGCAGACGAGCTTTTCCTTCAGGAACCGTCGGATAGCCAATGGCCAGAGCCAGCAGCCCTTCGTCGAAAAGCTGGCGCGAAAACTCAAATGCTTTTGCCGCGTCGCCGACCATGATCGGTGTGATTGGCGTTTCGCTTTTGCCGGTGTCGAATCCCAGCCGCTTCAGGCGGCGCTTGAAAAATTTGGTGTTGCTCCACAGCCGCTTGATCAGTTTTTCGCCCGCTTCGGAATCGAGCAATTCGAAAGCCGCCTGGCACGTCGCAGTGACCGAAGGAGGATGAGAGGTGGAAAAGAGGAACGGCCGGCCGCGATGATAGAGAAAATCGATGAGGTCTCGCGAGCCGCAGACGTAGCCGCCAATCGAACCAATGGCCTTGCTGAGCGTGCCGACTTGAATATCGACGCGTCCGTGGCAGCCCAGATGGTCCACGGTTCCGCGGCCATTTCGCCCGAGGACGCCGGAGGAATGCGCGTCGTCGACCATCATGATGCAATTGTATTTCTCGGCCAGGTCGCATAATTGCGGCAACGGCGCGATGTCTCCATCCATCGAAAACACTCCGTCGGTGATGAGCAGCTTGTGGCCGCTCCATTCTATCGTTTCGATAAGAATGCGTTCGCAGTCGGAGACGTCCTTGTGCTTGAAAACTTTTATGGTGGCTTTCGAAAGCCGGCAGCCGTCGATGATCGACGCGTGATTCAATTCGTCGGAGATAATCAAGTCTTCCTTGCCAAGAATCGCGGAGACGGTCCCGGAATTGGCAGTGAATCCGGACTGAAAAACGACGCAGGCTTCCGTTCCTTTGAAGCGCGCGATCTGCTCTTCGAGCTCCATGTGAATTTTCATGGTGCCGACGATGCTGCGGACGGCGCCGGAGCCCACGCCGTATTTGCGAATGGCGTCGATGGCCGCACGGCGGAGCTTCGGGTGGGTGGTGAGGCCCAAATAATTGTTCGAACTGAGGTTGATGACTTCCTTGCCGTCCACTGTGGCGATGGGCTTCTGTTCACCTTCCAGAATGCGCAAACGAAAATGGAGATGCTGGGCTTTCAGGTCTTCCATCGCGTCGTGCAGATACTGCGTCTGGGGCCGCGTGGACATGATAGGCGAAGGTGTGGCCATAATTCCTCCTTCCAATGACGGAACTCCGGCGACGCAAAGAATCATTATAGGCCACGCAGCGCTTGAGCACGAGCGGCTAAAATTTGCTGACGCTTTTCAAAGTTCGGATTTTCGTGTCCCTCGAAAGAGGACTAGAATTGAAAGCATGCCTCGAACTCGCATCATGTACATAGAGAACAAATCTGCCGGACTGGTCGGCACGGCGCGCATCGGCCGTGTCACATTCAATAGGACCGGCAAAACTCTCCACAGAGGAAAAGCGTTCCAGGGCCTAAAGGGCAGCGGTTTCAAAGCCAACTATTACGATGTCGAGACAGGCGATCAATATTGGATATCAGGTCCGAGGAAAGACGGAGCGGACGGGCTGTATGGCCCACGTCCAACTCCAATAGACAAGGATGCCCGCCTAGAATATTGGACTGCTATTCGCGAAAAGCCAGGGAAAAAGAACCAAAAGACCACGTAAAGCGGCGCAGGAGGACTGCGCGGGGTTGTTATTTCACCACGCCGTTTGGGTAGAAAAGGATCTTGCCGGCCTGGCCGGTTTCGAGGAGGGCGAAGGCTTCCGCGAAACGCTCGAGAGGCAGGCGCTCGTTGAAAAGCGGCTCAAGATTGAGGCGGCCGGCTTTGAGCAGCGAAGTCATCTGCTCCCAGGTCTCAAACATCTTGCGGCCGTAAATTCCCTGTACCACCGCTCCTTTGAAAATTACGTCGCTCACCAGATCGAGCGTCACCGGCTCGCTGGGAATTCCCAGCAGCGAAGCGCGCCCGCCCTGACGCAGCATCTGGAAGCCCTGGCGAATCCCGGCAGGATTGCCGCTCATTTCCAGAAGCACGTCCACTCCGTCCTGGTCCGTCGCTTCGAGCACGCTCGCGACTGGATCGCTCGTGCGCGGATCGAAAACTTCATCTGCGCCCATTTGCTTGGCGAGAGCGCGCCGGTGCGCGTTCACTTCCGTGGCGAAAATCGTCGAACAGCCGCAAGCGCGCGCAACCGCAATGGACATCAATCCGATGGGGCCGCAGCCCGTCACCGAAACGGTTTGACCAGCGATTTCGCCGGCGAGAACTGTGTGAACGGCGTTGCCCAGCGGATCGAGAATGGCGGCGTAATGCTCGGGAATCGCCGGATCGATTTTCCAGACGTTGCGCGCCGGAATGCGCACAAATTCGGCGAAGCAGCCATCCGCGTCGATGCCGATGATTTTGACAAGGCGGCAAAGATGCGGCTGTCCCGCGCGGCAAGCGCGGCAGTGGCCGCAATTCACGTGCATTTCCGCGCTGACGAAATCGCCGGGCTTGACCGATTCCACTTCGGCGCCGATTTTTTCCACGGTGCCACAGAATTCGTGGCCAAAGGTCATCGGCGGCCGGATACGCGACGCCGACCATTTGTCCCAGTGATAAATGTGCAGGTCTGTGCCGCAGATCGAAGCCGCGCGAACGCGGATGAGAACATCAGATGGACCAAACGTGGGCACGGAAACCGATTCCAGTTGCGCGCCCGGTTCCGGGCGCATCTTGCGCAGCGCTTTCATAAAAGGGTTCGCCTTCGATGATGGGAATCATTGCCAGCGGAGTGAATTTGCTTCGCCAAACCGCTGATGGTAGCACACGCCGCGCGATAGCGGAAAGCGCCGCCAAGAACATGAAAAGAAGCGAGATTTTCCTGAACTTCCGCTACAATCGCGCGCGGTTCTGGAAAGTCGCGCATTCGGCGGAGGGCGACACTTTGGCGTTCAACGAGCGGATAAGAGAGATTCGCGAAGGCTTCGAGCCGGCCTTCTGGGTGGCGAATATCACGGAGCTATTTGAGCGCCTTGCGTACTATGGGGCGTTCGCATCGCTGGCGAACTATCTGCATTCGAGTCTGGGCTTTCCGACGGAGCAGACGGCGAGCCTTTCGGGAATTTTTGGAGGACTGGTTTGGTTTCTGGCGATTGTCGGCGGCGCGGTAGCCGACCGGCTCGGATTCCGTCGCGCGCTTTCTGCGGCTTATCTGATTCTCACGTGTTCCTATTTTCTGCTTGGCTCGATTGGCTCTTCTTGGATGGGGCCGGTACGCAACGCGGTGCCGCTCTTCTGGATCGTGCTAGTAATTTTGATGCTGCCGGCGCTGGGAATTTCGATGGTCAAGCCCGCGGTGGTGGGCACGACGGCGCGAACGTCAAAAGAGAACGTCCGCTCCATCGGCTACTCGATTTACTACACGCTGGTGAACGTTGGCGGAGCAGCCGGGCCCTTTGTTGCATCGCTGGCGCACCGTCACATTGGCGTGCAAAGCGTTTTCCGCATTTCTGCGCTGTGCGTGTTCGTGATGTTTTTTGCTGTCCTGATTTTTTTCAAAGAGCCAAGAAAGCCCGGCGAAATCCAAACGACTTCGCTTGCACAGACGGCGAGAAATCTGGCGACAGTTATTTCGAATCCCCGTTTCATGCTGTTTTTGCTTATTTTCTCCGGCTATTGGGTTGTTTATTGGCAGGTCTATATCGGGTTGTCGCTGTACGTCACCGGATACATCAACCCGCACGCAGACGTCGAATTGATTATCATGACGGACGGGCTAGCGGTGATCTGCCTGCAGATTCTGATCAGCTACCTCACGCAAAGGATACGCCCGTTCCGCGCCATTACGATTGGAACGGTCATCAGTGCACTCGCCTGGCTTATCTTAGCGTTCCACCCAACAATTGGCGGCGCGGTGACCACAGTGTTCGTTGTCGCTCTCGGCGAAATGACACTTTCGCCGCGCTACTATGAATACGTCTCGCACCTTGCGCCTCCGGGCCAGCAGGGCACGTATATGGGTTTCGCTTTTGTGCCCATCGGCGTGGGCTCGCTCGTAGGCGGTCCGGTCATGGGCCGCTTCCTGCACCATTTCGGTGAGGTCATGCACCACCCGGAGCGTGCTTGGTGGGCCATGACAGGGATTGGGTTGCTGACCGCGCTATGTTTGTGGATTTACGACAGGACCCTCAAGCCCTCTGACGTCAGTTGACCATGCGGCGGAGATGATCGAGCGCCTGTTGCGCGAGAGCATATTCGGGCTCGATGCGCAGAGCGGCCTGGAATTCCCCTCGTGCCAGCGCGAGCATGCCCTTCGCCGCGTAAATGCGGCCCAAGTTGTAATGCGGAAAATGGCGCGGCTCGTAGCGCGGCGCTTCGATGGCGCGCTCCAGCCAAGACTTGGCCTCGTCAAGCCGCCCGAGCGAGATCATATACGCGCCGATATCATTGTACGGATTGCCAAAATCAGGGTCGACTTCGATGGCGCGTTTGCACTCTTCGATTGCCTCCTCGATTTTCCCCTGAAAGTGTAAAGTCCACCCCAGGAAGGTGTGCGCCTCTGCAGTGGGATGAATTGCGAGCGATTTCTGATAGAGTTCCGCGGCGTGATCGTAGTCGCCGTCCATTTGTGCGCGGTAAGCCTCATTGAACGCTTCCCAAGCGCGCATGATTTTGTCAGGAGCCATCGGCAACTGTTTCGTAACATAGCGGTCGGCGGGAGTCAAACTCTGCGGAGTTAAAAGCGGGATGCGGACGACGATGATTTTGTGTCTGGCGCTTGCCCTGACGGCGTCGATGGCTGTTCGCCGCGGAAACGCGTCGCGCGCAGTCCAAATCTCTAATACTTCCATTGCCGATCTATCGGATGGCAAGCTGGTTTACGACCGGAAATGCGAGGCGTGCCACTTCAGCACAAGCACCGAGAAGAAAATCGGCTCAGGGCTCGCCGGATTGATGAAGCGCGCGAAGTTTAGAAATGGCATGACGGCCGACGACGATCATTTGCGGCGCGTGATTGAACGCGGCGGAAAGGACATGCCGGGCTTTCGCGATTCGCTGAAGGAGAGACAGATCCGCGACTTGATCGCCTACGTGAAAACGTTCTAAGCGGAGCGTCCGGAAGAGCGCTCGATCATAGCCAGCGCCTCGCTGGTCGTGATGAGCCGTGCGCCGCGGACCGCGAGTTCGTTGAGAGTTTTCTTGCCTTCTGCCGCGTCGAGCGCCTCGATCGCATCTGTCACGAGCGCCACGTGCCTTCCGCGGTCGAGCAAGCCTTTCGCTGCAAGCCGCACGCAGAATTCCGTGACCACGCCGAACACGATGAATTCGCAATCCGCCGGGAGCTGCGCGAGCAGTTTCTCCGTTGCGGGATTATCGAAGACGTCGAGCGTCTGTTTTTCGACAACCACTTGCTGAACGCTGGAAATGTTTGCGGGAATGCTGGCAAGGGCGTTGTTTTCGATGTGTACCGATTCCTTGGCTTTCAGTTCCGGAACGATTTCGGCGCCGAGCGTGCCGCGCACGCAATGCGGCGGGAAGCGCTGAAATTCAGCGTCATCCGGTGCGTGCTGGTCGGTGCTCGAAATCAAGAGGGCTTTCCCGGCGCGGGCCGCGTCGACCAGCCGGCGCATATTAGGAATCCGCTCTTCCGCGCCGGGCACGTACAACTTGCCGCCGGGCAGCATGAAGTCCGCCTGTGCATCCACTTCCCAAAGCACTACGCGCGAATTGAGTTCCGCTGCCGCCATAAATATATCTTGCCTACGGCGATTTTAGCCCTTTGGTCGCGAACAAGCGAATTTGAGTGCCGCGAAGTCGGTGCGGCGGGGAAACCCTCAGGTGCGCTGACGGATGCGGCGGCGAACTTGCTGGAGGAGCATCCTCAGGGGTTTGCTGTGCTGCACAGGATACGGAGTCGCCGGGCCGGTCGAGAGCAGCCGCGAGGGAAGTCGCTTCAATGATTCTGCGCAGCGCTGCCGCGCGGCGCTCAAAGGCTCAGCCGGCGCGATGCGCTTACCCGCGCACATCACCGGAACTAATAGAACTTCTGTGCCTCTATGGACTTCGCTATCGAGAGCGATCAAATCCCTTTTCCATTTTCCTCGCGAGTCGGCAAAACGAAATACTTGCTTCCGGCCTGGAAAAGTTGCTTTCGCTTCGCTCAGCTTCACTGCCTCGCGAGTTTTTCCGGCATGTTCGAGCTCAACCAATTTGTAAATCATGCTGAGGTTCCGCGCGTCGGTTGGCGCAACCAGCGCGCTCCCCACGCCAAACGCATCGATTTTGGCGTCGCGGCGTATGAGTGCGGAAATCCTTTTCTCATCGAGGTCGCCGGAGGCAAAAATCTGCACGTCCTGCCATCCGGCACGATCGAGTTGTGCGCGCACCCAGAGGCTGTCCGCCGCCATGTCGCCACTGTCGAGCCGTACGCCCGCTGGCTTGCGGCCCGCGGCAATAATTTTCCGAAGCGCTGCGCGAACGTTGTACGTGTCCAAAAGCAGCGTGGCTTGTTCCGGAAAGACGTCGAGAAAGCGCGCAAACGCCTGTGCTTCGTCTTCGTAGGCCATGATCCAGGAATGCGCCTGCGTGCCGTAAGCGGGTATGCCGAACGTCCTGGCGGCAATGACATTGGAAGTCCCCGCGCAACCTGCAATCCAAGCGGCGCGCGCCGCAAAGATTCCCGCTTCGGCACCATGGGCGCGCCGAGCGCCAAATTCCACCACGGGTTTGCCGCCGGCTGCGGCAACCAGCCGCGCGGCCCGGCTGGCAACCATCGTTTGAAAATTCACGCCGGAAAGAAGGCGTGTTTCGGCAAGCTGCGCCTCGATGATCGGCGCTGTCACGCGCAGGATCGGCTCGTTGGCGAAAACAACTGACCCCTCTGGAACCGCCCAAACTTCGCCGGTGAAACGGAACTGCGACAAGTAATCAAAGAACTCCCCACGAACATGACGGAACAGAGGGTCGCGGCGCAGGTAGTCAATCTCGTCAGGCGCAAAGCGCACGCTTTCCAGGAAATCGAGCGCCTGTTCAAGGCCGGCAGCCACCAAGAAATTGCGTTCTGGAGGAAGCTCGCGCACGAACAGTTCGAAAGTAGCGTGAGCCTCGAAGCCGTTTTGGAAATAGCCCGCGGCCATGGTCAGCTCATACAAATCCGTCAGCAGGCCGGAGCTCTCGCGCGCGAAGGATGGAATCATCGAATTAGGTCAAAGTTGACGACGGCGCGGATGACAAATGCCCGAAAGCGAGAGGAAGAACCACTCATCCATGAAATCAAACAACGAGGGATAGCGAGCACCCCAGCGCCCATGCTTAGCGGCTCGGCCAAGGGCCGCCGGGGTGTCGTCGCAAAACTCTGGGTTCCGAGGGCTACTTGAGAGCCGCGTCTTTGAAGGCCTTAGCGGCGCGAAGGCGAACCACGGTCTTGGCCTTAATCTTAATCGCCTCTCCGGTCGCCGGATTGCGCCCCATGCGCGCCTTGCGGTGCGCCTTCACCGCGCGTCCGATGCCTGGAATTACGAACTTGCCTACGCCCTTGCATTCCTTCACGGCGAGGTTGAACAGCTCATCGAAAAACGCCGCGGTCTGCTTCTTTGACACCGGCTTGTCCTTCGTACTCACCTTCTCGGTCAGATAGGTGATGATCTTGGACTTGCTCATCGGGGTTGCCATCGTATTGCTTTCTCCTCTTTTCAAGCGAATTTTGCACTACTCCCTGCTGGGAGGCCGGGGGCACTATAGCCGTACAAAGGGGCCAACGCAAGCAAAAATGATGAAAAATACGCGAAAAATCAGGGTTTTTGGATGCGCCGGCCGCAGGCCAACGCCAGCGGCCCGCCGTTTCAAATCTGTGCCAAATTGGAATAGAAAATTGCGATGGACTTGATCCCGCTGAAATAATTCTCCAGCAGAATGTGCTCGTCGGGAGCATGAGCGTTCTCGTCCGGCAGGCCGAGTCCGATGAGCACGCATGGCACGTTGAACGTATCGTGCATTTGCGTGACGAACGGGATTGACCCACCCTCCCGGATGAAAACTGCTTTTTTCCCAAATCCCTTCTGTAACGCCTGAATGGCGTTTCGGAAAATGGGATGCGTAAAAGGCGCGACCCACGGCTTGCCCGTGCTGAGAACCTCGAACTTGCAGTGGACGGTTTTCGGCAGGAGCTTCCGGATGTGCCGTTCCACTTGTCTCGCAATCTTTGCTGGATTCTGATTCGGCACAAGCCGGGTCGAGATTTTCGCGAACGCCTTGGACGGGATGACTGTCTTTGAGCCCTCGCCGGTATAGCCGCCCCAGATTCCATTCAGTTCTAGCGTCGGCCGGCACCAGATGCGCTCCACCGTACTAAATCCTTTTTCACCGCACAGCCCCGGAGCGCCCACCATTTTGCGAAAATCCGACTCCTTCCAAGGAAGAGATTTGAGCGCCTTTCGCTCCTTTGCGGATAGAGCGACAACGGCATCGTAAAAGCCCGGCACGGTGACCCGGAAATTCTTGTCGTGTAACTTGGCGATGGCTTCGGCCAATATGGTGATGGGATTGGGAACGGCCCCGCCAAAAGTACCGGAGTGAAGGTCCTGGGCAGGGCCTTTTATCTCGATCTGGTAATAGTTAAGGCCGCGAAGACCGTAGGTTACCGAGGGCACCCCTGGCGCCAGCATGGATGTGTCGGAGACGACGAGCGCGTCAGCCTTAAGCCTTTCCTTGTTTCGCGCAACGAAATCCCACAGACTCACGCTTCCGACTTCTTCTTCCCCTTCGATGATCACCTTTATGTTGACCGGGAGCTTGCCCTGCGATTTTCGCAGAGCCTCCAATGCTTTCAAATGAATGTGCACCTGGCCCTTGTCGTCCGCGGTACCGCGGCCATAAAGTTTTCCGTCGCGCACAGCGGGTTCAAACGCGGGTGAAGTCCAGAATTCCAGGGGGTCCGCCGGCTGCACATCGTAATGCCCGTAGAAAAGAATCGTTGGTGCGCCTGGGGCTTCGAGAGAATCGGCCAGAACCAACGGATGCAGTTTGGTAGGGATGATCTCCGCATTCGCGAAACCAGCATCCCGCAACCGGTCTGCCACCCACTGCGCGGTGCGCACGATATCCGCTTTGTGTTCGGTCTTGGTGCTGATACTTGGAATGCGCAGGAATTCTTTGAGCTCGTTCAGATTGGCGTCGCGATGACTCTCGATGTAATCGAGAAAATCCATTCTTCTCAGACCGTCCTCTCTTAAGCGCAGCGCCAGACACGTCGCGTGACGGTACGTCACAGCAATCAAGAAGCAGGCATTGTACGAGTACCAATCAGTTGCAGCAAGCGGAAAGCAACGCTTTGATTCAGTTGACTCGCGTGGGCCGTTGATGCACGATAACCGAGCGATGCCTTCAGCGAATGACGAGAAGCGCCGCAGTTCTCGCATATTTCGGCGCATGAGCGTGCAAGTAAGCGGCCTGGATCCCGAGGGTCACAAATTCCGCGAGTCTTGCCAAACGATCGTGGTAAATGCCCAAGGTGGCCTGATCTATCTGAATGAAACCGTGAAACTCGGCGGACAGGTGCAGATCATCAATCCCGTCACTGATGAAGAGCAGGAGTGCCGAGTCGTTTATCTGGGAGATGTTTCCGATAGAGGCCAGCGCGTAGGTCTGGAATTTCTGTCGCCCGCTCCGCACTTCTGGGGCCTGGAATTTTCCGAACCCGATGTTCCCCCGCGTCGCCAACACTCTTCTTCGCGCAAATCCTCAGCAAGTTGAGCGATGCTCGAACCCGCTCGGAAATACAGTCCGCCTGCGCCCCTTCAAATAAAAGCCATTCGTTACACTTGGAGAACATCGCCGTCGCGAGCGACGACCTCGTAGAGCACAGGGTTAACGAAGAATCCGAGAAATAACCGAGAGATCAAGCCAGCCACGATCACAATGGCGAATGGCCGCTGCGTGTCGGAGCCAATGCCATGCGACAAGGCCGCCGGCAACAGACCCAAACATGCGACCAGTGCGGTCATCATGATGGGACGCAGGCGAAGGAGAGAAGCTTCGCGCGTCGCGGTGCGAATATCCTTGCCTTCCAGCCGGAGCTTATTGATGAAGGACACCAGAATGACTGCCGTTTCCACGGAAACGCCCATCAGGGCCAGCAAGCCAAGCAGAGAAGAAACGCTGAAAGGCGTACCGGTGAGCTTGAGGGCGATGAGAGCGCCGACCGGTTCGGTGATCAGCACGCCTAGCGCAATGCTGATCGGGAATTTGAAGTTCCCATACAGGGCGAACAGGATGAAGAAAATCAAGAGCACGGCAAGAGGCCCTATCAGCTCCATCTGCTTTTGCGCTGCCACGAGCTCGCTGTACTCGCCACCCCAGGTCGTGCGGTACCCGGGAGGAAGTTGCACGGCTGAGTTAACCGCTTTTTGCCCCTCAAGGACCGCGCTCTGCAAATCGCGTCCTTCGATGCTGTACTGCACGCCGATGTAACGTGAATTGTTTTCACGATAAATGAACGAGGCGCCCGTACTTTCTTTTATGTCGGCGAGCTGGCTGAGGGGAATCAATTGGCCCGACGGTGTGCCCACGAGCAGATTGCCGATCTCGTTCGGGCTGGAACGGAATTGCGGCTCCATGCGCACGACCAAGTCAAACAATTTTTCGCCCTGGATGATCTGCGTGGCGGCCTGGCCACCCACGGCAGTTTGGATTACGGTTTCCACGTCGGCAACGTTGATGCCGTAGCGGGCGATTCTATCGCGATCCACATTGATAATGAGAGCGGGCTGGCCGAGCTCGCGTACCACCGTCAGTTCAGTGAAGCCACGAATGCCTTGAAGAATGCGCTTGATCTGAATGGCTTTGTCCTGCAGTACGTTCAGATCCGGGCCGTAAACCTTCACGGCAAGGGAGCTTTTCAAGCCGGTAAGCGCTTCGTCGACGGCATCTTCCGCAGGCTGTGTGAAGTTGAAAATCACACCGGGGAAGGCCGCGAGCTTTTTTTGCAGATCCTCGGTCAATTCCTGTTTGTTTTCTACGGAAGTTTGACGCCACGCGGCATCGTTGTACGGTTTCAAGCCAACGTAAAATTCATCGTTGAAGAATCCGGTGGGATCGGTCCCGTCATCGGGACGGGCCAATTCCGAACCTACTTGGGTGACCATCGGATAGGACATCAGGATGTTGCGAACCTGAGGAGAGAACTTGCTCGCCTCCTCGAAGGAAATGGTATAGGGCATAGTGGCGCGAATCCACAATGCCCCTTCGTCGAGATGCGGCATGAACTCGCCGCCAATGTAGGGAACCAGCAGAAGCGTCGCTCCAAAGATGAGAAGCGAAACCGCAATGGTCGACTTGGGATGATCCAAGCACCATTCCAGTTCGCCCTTGTATTTCCGCTTGATCCATTCGTAAGGTTTGTTCACGCGCTCACGCACGTTTTTCAGCCAATATGAACAGAGCACGGGGACCAAGGTAAGCGTGAGAAGGAGCGCGCCGAGCAGGGCGAATGACATGGTGTCGGCCATGGGATGGAACAATTTTCCGGAGGGCCCGCTCAGAGCGTAAATCGGAATGTATCCGGCGATGATGACGGCAATGGAGTAGAAAACCGGACGGTCGACGTCGGCGGAAGCGGCGAGAATGATGTCGTTGAGCTTGTAGGTCTGGCCCGCACGCAGTCCGAGCTCACGGTAAATGTTCTCCACCATGACCAGCGTGCCATCGATGATGATCCCGAAATCGATCGCACCGATGGAGAGAAGATTGGCGTCGACGCCTTTAGCGTGCAAGCAAATGAAGGAAAAGAGGAGCGCGAGAGGAATCGTAAGAGCGACAATGATTGCTGCGCGCACGCTGACTAAGAAAAACAGCAGCACCACGAACACGAACAGCATTCCGCGGAGCAAATTGTTCTCGACCGTGTCGATAGTCAGCTTGACCAAGTCGCTGCGGTCATAGAAGGGATGGATCTTCACATCGGGCGGCAAGACGTGCTCGTTCAAATCTTTGGTTTCTGCCTCGACGCCCTTCAGCACGTTCTGGGTCTGCTCGCCGGTGCGCATCAGGATGACGCCTTCGACGGAGTCATCGTTCTTCATGAAACCGAACTCGCCAAGGCGAGGAGCGTGCCCCATCACGACTTGGCCGATATCGCGAATGCGAACGGGCACACCATTCTGGCTGCCGACGATGGTGTCGCCAATATCCTGCACGTCGCGCATCAATCCCAAGCCGCGAACATAATAAAATTGGCCGCCCTGAGAGTAGAACCCGCCGCCCGCATTGGCATTGTTGTTCGCCAATTGTTGAAGAACCGTAGGAACAGAAAGGTGATAGCCGTAAAGTTTCGCAGGATCGAGCAGCACTTGGTACTGCATTACCGTGCCGCCGAAGCCAGAATCGTCGGCAACGCCCGGCACGCCTTTGTATCCCCGTTCGATCACCCAGTCTTCGAAGGTCTTTAATTCTTGTGGGCTGCGGTCGGGACTTTCGATCACGTAGCGGTACACCAAATCGCTGGGACTCGAGAGTGGCGCCATCGAGGGGGTGATGCCTGCAGGCAGAGTGACGTCTGCCAGGCGCTCGAAGACGACCTCACGCGCGAAGTAATCGTCAGTACCTTCGTCGAAGGTCATGATGATGTCCGACAGGTCGTAGAGCGAAATCGAACGCATCACGCGCATGTGCGGGACACCGTTCATCTCGACTTCGAGAGGAATGGTGATCAGTCGTTCAACTTCCTCCGGGGCGTGGCCGGGCCATTGGGTGATCAATTCCACCATCGGAGGTGAGAGGTCGGGATAGGCGTCGACGGGCATGTGCTGAAAGGAAATCGATCCGCCAATGATCAGGGCAACGACGAAAAGGAGGATCAGGAACCGTTGGCGGAGGGCGAATTCGACTATGCGATGGATCATTTTTCAAGGACTCCGGCGCTTACCGTTGCAAGGAATTCTGGAATTGCAAGAACAGGCTGCCGTCGGCGACTACCTTTTCGCCTGGCGACAATCCGCTGAGAATTTCCGTCTGGCCGTCCTGGGTCTCGCCTATGTCAACCATGCGGCGCGAAAAATCCGTTGGCCCAGTCTGGACGTAGACGAACGGCTGGTTTTCGGTGTTCCGCAGAACGGAAGCAACCGGGACGGCAATGGCGTTGCGAATTGTGCCGGCAACGACGGTCGCGGTGACGTACATCTGGTTTTTCAACTTTTCTCCCGGGTTTTCGGTGACGATGCGTGCCTGCAAAGTGCGCGTGTTGGGATCAACGGCCGGAGCGATGTAAGAAATTCTCCCCTGGAACACGGTGGGATAGGCGTCCGTCTGCACCGAGACCTGATCGCCGGAGTGAACATAGGACAATTGATTTTGGTAGACATTGACGAGCACCCAGACGTTGCTCATGTCGGAAATCGTGAAGCATTGGGTGGCACCTGCTTGCAGCAACTGCCCAGGCGAACATTCGCGGTCCACCACTTCCCCGGATATCGGCGCCAGAACGGGAATTTCCGCGACCGGCGATGCGTCCGCGACTTGTTCAAGATGGGTGATTCCGAGAATGCGCAGCGACTGCTCAGCGGCCGTGAGATCGGCCTGTGCTTGATTCTTCGCCGATTCGGCCGCCAGCAAATCAGCTTCGGCGATGGCGTGATGGGCGTAGAGATCTTCGGCGCGCTGATAATTCTTGTTCGCTACGTCGTAGGTGTCCTTCGCTTTCAGATAGGTGGCGCGCAGAAGCGAAAAATCGGGGCTGGCAACCTCCAACAACGGTTCGCCAACGGCCACGTGCTGCCCAGGAAACGCGAGGACGCGCGACACAGGACCGCCAACGGCGGAAATTACGGGAGTGGTTTTGAAACCGTTGTAGGAGACCTGGCCGCTGAGGCGCAGTGTGCGGGTGAGTTGCCGAGGCGTGATGGTCACAATTTGGATATGCGACATCTGATCCTGCGGCACGGTAAATAGTTCCGCCTGACCGGTGGCATTGGCGGAGGTGAAGGAGGTCATTTTCTCCGCCGACTCACGGCCACTGGAGCCGCAGCCGGCCGCGAGCAATGCCAGGGCGCTGAACATTAGCAAGGGCATCCGAGAAAGCGTTTTATTCATGGTAAGTTCCTTCTCCCGACGGCCTCGCGCAATTGCTCGAGAGCGAGCATGTATGCGGCGAGTTGTTGCCGATAAGCCAACTGGGTGTCACGGTAGCTGCGTTCGGCGTCAAGAAAATCAAGCAGGCTAGCAGCACCGCGCTTGTAAGCGTACTCGCTGATATCGACCGATTCCTTCGACTCATCCAAATAACCCGATTGATAGATTTGCAGAGTCTGTTCGTTGGTGCGCAGAGATTCGAACGCCGATTGCACGTCGCTCATCACTTGTTCGGAAGCTTCGCGCTGGCTTTCTTGCGCTTGCAAAATAGCGTCCTTGGCCTGCGCAATTTGGCCCTGATTGCGGTTGAAAACCGGCAAGGGTAGGGTCACAAAGAACGAAGTGGTGTCCTGATCGGAAATGTGCGTGTAGTTCAGCGTGCCGGTCACATCCACTTTCCCGATCGCTCTTTGCAGCTTGTACGCACTCTGGGCTTCGGTGACGCCTTGCTCGGCAGCGCGCAAATCAGGCCGATCTTTCAGTGCCATGGCCTGCAGATCTTCGACGTTGTAAGGCAGTTTTTGATATTCGAGGCCCCCGGCGACGTCGTAATCCAAGGGCACGGACTCGAAGCCAAGCAATTGCCGCAGCGCGACGAGAGACTGCTGTTTGGCAAGCACCGCAGCCGTGACGTCGGTCTGGAACTGCAACAACTGCAGCTTGATTTTCAGGAAATCGCCTTCGCTGATGGCGCCGGCCTTGTACTGCGCTTCGCTGATGTTGATGGTGTCCTGAAAACTCTTCAGATCCTGCTGAGCGAAGTCGAGAGTCGATTCGGCCAGGAGCACGTTGGTGAAGGCGCTGGCCACATCGAACGTCAGCGTGCGCTCATTATCTGAAACGGTTGAAG
Source organism: uncultured Acidobacteriota bacterium (assembly GCA_963811805.1). Lineage (GTDB taxonomy): Bacteria > Acidobacteriota > Terriglobia > Acidiferrales > UBA7541 > DAHUXN01. The sequence goes on from CAWESU010000001.1 coordinate 1,733,104, forward strand.
TGGTGACCGCCGTCTGATCCTGTGCGTTCTGCAACCGATTCTGTCTCTTTTTCCCGCGCTCAAAGAGATACGAGATGCCAGCGTCAAACTCCGTCGTTTGGTTAATGTTGTCCCAGGTGAACTGGCTTGGACGCAAAGGCAGGCCGATGTAATCGACGCCCAGCGTAGGATTGGGACGCAAATTCGCTGTGACCTCGGAGTCCTTGGCCTGCGTGATGGTGGTGCGCGCCGCGAGCAAGGCATGGTTGTGGGCCAAGGCCAGTTCCACAGCCTGGTCCAGCGTAATTCGAATCGGCGATCGCAGCGCCTGGCCGAAAGCCAGTGCCACTAAGCCCAACAAAGCACCAAGAAGGGCCGAAGAACGCAGTGCGCAATGAGACATTTTATTCCTCGAAGGAGAATGGTGATTTGGACGCAGGAACGCCCAGTAGGAAAACCGGATCTACAGAGAAGGAGGTGCGCGGGTTGCGAGGCTCGAAAGCACTGGTGTCGCCCGCAATACCGGTCCAAGCACAGGCGATTGTGACGCGACCACAAACAGCGCCGGCGCTGACGGCATGACCACGGGCTGCTGTGCCGCCTGATGGCCGAGGTGGCAGATGGGGCAAGTGGATTCGGCGGTGTTTGATGCGTGATGATGCCAGACACTGCCGGCTGTGGTCGCCATCACCAGCAAGAGCGCCAGCGATATGGTGAAGATGATGCGCCGAGCTTTCCTGTTTAGAAGGACTTTCGTGCCCAAGATTAAGTTTGCCAGAGCTGATTGTAGCTCAGACGCGGGCTGTAAGTAATTAGTTACAATTCTGGCGCGGTCGAGATGGACCGGACCACGGGAAGCGGCTGACAACTTGCGGACCCGCCGGGATAATGAAGTTGGACCGCGACAAGAACGATGGCGTCCTCCCGCGCTTGGCTGGAATGCAGGAGGGGCCATAGACATCGCTACAGCTTTTGCGTTTTGTTTCGCGTGATCCGCAAGTTTTCGCAGCGTCCAAGAGACATATCCGCGTCAGGCCGCTTCCGCATTCAGGCAACCGCGCGAATCCCTGTTACAATTCAATGCAGCAAGGACTTAATTTTGGAGGGGTGGGTGAGTGGTTGAAACCGGCGGTCTTGAAAACCGTTAGGCCTCAAAAGGGCCTCGTGGGTTCGAATCCCACCCCCTCCGCCAGTCAGTCTTCGGTTTTCTCCGTGTTCCCCTAGCCAAATGCTTCGGCTTGGAGGTTGCCCGATACCGGGACGGTGAAGGTCGCCGACGGAGACGCGCCCATGTCGAACTGAACGCCCGGCAAGAAGTTAAAATAGAAGGGGTCATTGTTGTTGTTGTTGCCCGGGCTCGGAAATGTGAACGTCAACGGCCCGCTGCCCACAGCATTCCAGGTAAGCGTGTCTCCGGAAGAGTACGTGCCGTCGGAGCTGATCCATGTGTAATACCCATATTGGATCGTTGGGTTAAAGTTTATCGACGTCTGAAGATTTCCTCCCGCGACTATGCTTGCCGTTGCAGAAGCCGCGAAGGCGCTCAGTGAATAGCCCACGCTGAAGTTTTGGCCTGACGCACTGGCTGACGCAGTTCCGCCGGTCAATGCGCCGCCCGAGACAAGATTACCCGTGGCTGTGGCCGTCAGATTCTGGTTGTAAATCGTCTTGCTGCCGCTGAACGGGCCGATGTTGTATTGGAAGCTCGCGCCCGCCGCGACGTTCGCGTTACTCGTGATTGATCCGCTCGTCCACGATGGCGCGTATCCGATATTCATTGTAGAAAACGTGTCGAGGTGAGTGCCGGCCGTAAACGTTGGCACCTGAAACAACGTTGACCCCTGCAGAGACAACGACGTTCCCGGCGTCACTATAGGAACGGGAAAAAGGGAAACTGACCCGAACGAGATCGTGGAATTTGCTTGCACGCCGAAATTGCTGAACGGAAATGGGCCTGCCCCCGCAGAAAGCGAATTGTAGCTGGATGTTCCGGATGCATTCGTTGTCACGCTGATATTCGTCTGCGCTCGAGCTGTCGCGGCGCAAATGAGTATGGCGAACGCGGTCATCATCATCTGTGCACCAAACCAATGTCTCGAAGCCAATATCTTCCTGATCGAACCTGTCGTCGTCCCTCTCATGTCTCTCATGGAATTCCCCCTTTTTTTTCACGATCAAATTGCTGTCGACTACCCGCGAGTGCGCCGCGGCACCCCACTCTGCATTCGAATTACAGTTCACTTCTCACTCGGTAGCCGGGCACAAACAGGAAGCCGATTGCGGCGTGTCCCATGCCGGAATCATTTTTCCTATTGGGAACTCAACGGTGCCTGCACATTGCTGTACTCATACCGAACGGAGAGATGTGACTTGCCTGACGCTCCCCCTCCCACATCCATGTCTTCCTCTTCGCGCAGAACCAGGCCTTTCGATTTGGAAATCCATATCTGTGCGTCGGTCGTGAAGTCTTCGTTCTTCTGATGTGCGCTGTACACGACGGCGGACTCTCCTTGTACGGATTCGTCGCGCATATATCGGCAGGAGTAGTTGTTCTTTGCGTCTTGTCGGTTCTTTTGCTCCTGCTCTTGGACTTCTTGCGAAGACATTGGACTCTTCATCCACTTGCCGTCGACCTTGATGTAGCGAATGCCGCCGGCCAGTATTCCTTCGCTGCTCGTCGGCTTGTTTTTCGCGCCGCCGGTTTCCGTCATATAAAAATGGTTTGGCGTGCTGGTCAGCTTATCCAGAGCATCAAACATGACCTTGCAGCCCGCATCCTGCGGCGGCTCTGGTGCCGCAACAGTCGCACGCACGCATCGCGTCGAGATCACTGACCACAGCCCGGCCACGGCCACCGCACCCGCCACCATCCGCAATCGTTTCGCAAAATGCATGACCACTTTTCCTCCGAACATTCTTCCGCGTTCCTTGTGTTCATGAAGCGCACAGGTTCGCACGCACACGAAGACCCACTGCCCATTCTTCACGTAGTAGCCCGATGATGTTGACGGTACAGATGGCAAAGTTGGGAATGCCCAAGACCTTGAATGCAAACTGTCCTTGCGGGCCTGTCGCACAATGCCACGACCACAGTTCCACCAATTCCCATCGCAATTCTTCGTACCATCATCGTAAATTCCGCCCTTTCTTCAGTTCAGCTAAGCCTGTGCTTGCAACAACTCAGCGCCCCCAAATGTCCTCTCAGTTCGCTGTCAAGTAGCCGCGTACGATTGCGAGGGACCCGGATTGGTCACTTGCGCCAGTAAGCGTCGCCCCAGACGGGATGACAATCCCGCCGGGGAACTCAAATTCGTGAGTTGTCCCGTCGCCGGCCACAACCCAATCCTCGATCCGCTCAGGATTCGCGGGGGTCGTCGAAAAAAGGAGAAATGCCACGGGACCACCTTGCGGCGCGGAAATCTCCACGTCCGTAATAACCAGATTGCTCCCGGAAGGAACAATGTACTGTGGCTCGGGACCGGCCAGTCCCGTAGGTGGTATTAAAATGCAACTCGGTCCCCCATCCAGGCTGGGCTGGCAGTGCAGCTCCACGTTTTGCGCCACCGATCTCATCACGTCAGTTGTAGGCACGGGATTTGCCGATGTATTCGCCACCGTCACCAGCGCGCTGACCACCGCGTGCACGGTCTTTGGTGCCGCCAGCGCGAGAACCAGAGCCACGACTACAATTCCTGCAATTCCGAATACGATTTGTTTCAAGGCGTTCATGTTTTTTCATCTCCCTTTTTCTTCAAGTCCCAAGATAAATGCCCAGCTTCGTGCGCCAGCGGTTTTCTTTGCATCACGGAACGAGATAGCTGCGAAGACTCACGACAAAGATCACCTCACCATTGCCAGAAACTGTTCTCTTCCACGACGAACATTCCATGATGCGTTTCATGGAATTCCTCTTTCGTTCGCGATCTGGTGCCGAGTTAGCTGCAAGGTGTGTCGCGATTCCTCATTCCGGGCTTGAACCGAGGCCGTTTTTGACGTAATAGCCAGAGACGTTGACGGTGCAAGTCGTCGGGAGGACCCCGGTGGCGGTGGTCGTACTGAAGCTGAGCGACCCTTGCGCGCCGGGAAGACTGGCAGCGTAGAGTGTTGCCCGCCTTCCGAAGGTGTACAGGCCACTTGTTTCGGTCGCAAGACCGCCATTAAAATCCACGGTGGCAGTATTTGCATTCTCGAACACCGGCGTAAACTCAACGGCTCCATTGGCGACCGCGCAGGAACCGCTCGTCGAAGCCAGCAACAAACCGCTCGGAGGCGGAGGAGAGACCGTGCCGAAGTTAAGTAAGCGGCAGTTCCCGGAGGCGTCCTGGACGACGGCCGTCATACCGGCAGGAACGATGAAAAAATCGGACGTGGAACACTGCTGGCCGACCGAGTTGCATGTGCCCGTAGCCTGAAATGGCTGCAAAGCAGGGTTGTCCACGGATTGCGTGGGCACGGGATTTGACGATGTGTTTGCCACAGTGACGAATGTGCTGACCACGGCATGCACCGCCTTCGGCGCGAACAACGCCATCGCCGAAGCTAAGAAGAGAACTCCTGCCATGCCTGCTCCCGCTTTGTAGAACCATTTCTTCATTGTGTTTCTCCTTTGTGTTTCAATTTTCTTAGGCGTTTCGAAGCCAAACCGTTTCCATCTGTACAATTCGCGAATTGCTGCCACTAACTCTTCAGGACGAATTTGCGCCGTCCCCACCACCCCGCCCCGAGTAGCCCGGTGCCGAGCAGCAGCAACGACGCCGGCTCAGGTGTCGCCTGCAAGCTGCCGCTGCCCTCATTGGTGATGTCGAACGCCCAATTGTTCGTAGGAGTAATGCAGCTCATCGAACCGGACGAGTTCGTGTCGCACGTCTGAAACGCACCGCCCGTGAAATCCGTGAATCCTTCGCCCAGCGTTCCGTTGTCGAAAAGCGCGTTGGGCACGTAATCGGCGTCCGATAGAATCAACGTGTATTCCCCCGGTGCCAGCGTGAACGACATGCTGATGTCCCCGCAGACCGAATCGCCGTTGGCGAACGCCACGGTGCCCGCCGGCCCGCAGCCCATGGAGCTTCCGAAGTTGCTCAGCACGTCCGACGTGCCATTGATCAGAGACGCCGCCGGTCCACTGCTCGAAAAGAGCGCCAGCAGCGGATCGAATCCTCCCGTAGGAATCGCTTGTCCATTGGCGTTCGTTCCGCCGCCGAACCCCCACGTTTGGAGGTCGATCGTTTGGCTGCCGGTGCCATCCACCGAAAACGTTAGAGTGAAAACTGATTGCGGATTTGCCAGCGCTCCGGTGTATGACAGCACCGTAGGACTCGGGTGCGCCGCCACTGCTGAAATTGCGATGGCGCACAGCATCAAGAAGTATTTCCGTGGGCTCATTTGCTTATCTCCTCGATAGAAATTCCGGTTGCGGCGGTGACTTTTTGCCGAGATCGTTCGGGAGTCAATTTAACTGCTGTTGAAGTCTGGGCTAACAAGCAAGAGGCATGGAACCAATGACTTAGCTGGATTTACTAACACATCGCCAGTTCTGGCTGGGTCGTGTTACCATGCTCATCAACTGCGGATCAGGAGACGCCGTGGATGCCGGCGCCGGACCGAACCTCTCGTACATATCGTTTTGGGCTCTTTGAAGCGGATGGCCGTAGCGGCAAGCTGTTCAAGCACGGCCGCCAAGTGCGTCTGCAAGATCAACCCTTTCAGCTGCTCATGATCTTGTTGGAAGAACCCGGCCAGGTCGTCACTCGGGAAGAGATCCGCCAGCGCCTCTGGCCCGGCGATATGTTCGTCGAATTCGATAAGAGCCTCGGCGTCGCCGTCACAAAACTCCGCGACGCACTGGATGATGCCGCCGCAAATCCCCGGTTTATCGAAACTATTCCCAAGCGCGGTTACCGGTTCATTGCCCCCATCGAAACAGATGCCGTGGTACTTCCAGCACCAAAAATCATTCCCGAACTGGAGACACCTTCTGCAATCGCCCCAAAGGTCCGCTGGAGCTCGTTCGCTATCCTTATTGTCTCGACTTGTGTGCTGGCCGCTGTAGCGTTCACCGTCTACGCCTTGGGTCGCCTTCGGCCGAAATCGTTTCATGCCGCGCCGATCGCCTCAGTCGTGGCCACCCCGTCCATCCGCCGTTCGATAGCCGTGCTGGGTTTCCGCGATTTACAGGGACACCCTGAAAACGCCTGGCTGTCCGCAGCCCTGTCGGAAATGCTTAGTACAGAGCTTGCCTCTACGAGCGAATGCCGCCTGATTCCCGGAGAAGACGTCGCCAGTGCCAAGCGCGATTTGCCGCTTGCAGATCAGGACACTTTGTCCAAGGCGACTTTGCTCCGCCTCCGCACAAACCCCGGCGCCGATGTCGTTGTCTTGGGTTCTTACGCTGTATTGCCGGAGAACGGTCAGGAGCGCTTGCGGCTTGATCTGCGAATGCAGGACACGGCTTCCGGGGAGACAATCAGCGAGCAAGCTCTGACCGGTAACGAAGAAAATCTATTTGAACTTGCAGCCGATGCCGGCACCCGCATGCGCCAGGCGCTCGGGGTCAGTGTTCCCGCGGGCGTTGACCCATCCCGCGCCTCTTTACCTTCGAACCAGTTGGCATTCCGTTTGTACACCGAAGCACGCGCAAAACTCTGGGCCTTTGATTTTCGCGCCGCTCGCGACTTACTGATCAAGGCCGTCGCTGCTGATCCCGACTACCCGCTTGCCCACTCAGCGTTATCGCAAGTCTGGCTTCGCTTGGATTACGGATCCAAAGCGCGCATTGAGGCGCAGCGCGCTCTTGAACTCTCGCAAAACCTCCCTCAGGAGGAGCGCTTGGTGGTTGAGGGACAATATCGAACGACGATTGGAGACTGGCCCAAGGCCATCCAGGCCTACCAGTCACTCTTCAAACTGTTTCCGGACAATCTCGATTACGGCTTGCAGCTCGCTGGCACGCAGATCCGTGTTAGCCCTGCGGACGCGCGACAAACACTCGCCACCCTCCGCCGTCTGCCGTTTCCAGCCGATGAAGATGCACGCATCGACTTGCTCGAAGCGTCGGCCTGGATGGATACCGATTTCCCAAGGGCGCAAGCGGCCGCGGAAAGCGCAATTTCCAAGGGTAAAGCGCAAGGTTCAAGGCTCATTGTGGCTCGTGCGTACGGTATACTCTGCCAGCAAGCCAACTACATTACTGGGTCCGCCGTGAGTGGCATCCAGTACTGCCAGCAAGCTCTTCAAAGGGCCGACATCACCGGCGGTCCATTAAATGAAGCCCGAACGCTCAATGACTACGCAGGGGTCTACTTTGAGCGGGGTGATATCAAACGGGCCGAGGCGATTTGGCGTCAGGCAAACCAGAGGTTTGGCCAGAGCGATGATCCCCAGGGTGTCGCCGCCACGCTGAACAACATCGGAGACGTTGTTCTGGTTCAGGGGAATCTGAAACAGGCGCAAAGGCTCTTGGCCGAGTCTATCCCGAACTATCAGGCTGTCGGAGACAAAGACGGCGTTGCTCTGGCGCTCAGCGACGAAGCCGAGATCTCACGCCTGCGCGGCGATCTCGAAGCGGCCAGAACCATTTATCAGCGAGCGGACGTCGCCGCGCAGGAAATAGGCAGCAAGAGCACGCAAGCGCAGGTCCTCTCTGGTTTGGGTGACGTTCTCAGAGATAGCGGCGATCTCGCAGCCGCGCGCAAATCCTATGAACAAGCTCTAGCCATCCGCACTGAAACAGGTGAAAAACAAACCGCCGCCGAATCTCATGTTGTCTTGGCGCAGCTTTTGATCGAAGAAGGTCACGCACAGGATGCCGAAGCCGAGCTGCGTAAATGTCAGCAGCAATTTCATCAGGCGCAGCAATCTGATGATGAGTTGACTGCCGCTGCGGCGCTGATTGAAGCCCTGCTGGCGCAAAACAATCAATCTGGGGCAAAGGATGAAGCGGCTAAATCCACCTCGCTCGCGGCGAAAAGTCAGAATCTTCTCGTGCGCCTCCAATTTGACTTGGCTTCTGCACGTGTCGCTCTGACTTCAGACCGCCCCGAATCATCTCGCCTTCGTTTCTCGCAAATCCAAAAAATCGCTCAGGATCACGCTCTCGTGGGTTTTGAATTCGAAGCCCGTCTCGCTTTAGCGGAGCTGGACAAGAAATCCGGCCGCCTTCATGAATCTCAGGCGCAGGCCGCATCGCTCGAGAACGCGGCTCGTCAGAAGGGATTTGGTCTCATCGCGCGCAAAGCCGCCGTCCTGCGCTAGCTGTCCGCTTCCCAGCAAGGCCGAAGATACCAACCTTGGCGACTTCGTCGTCCTCAAATTCCTTCCTGACGACCCGGTCGGAAGATATTTTGGAAGAATACAAGGAAGTTCTGAAGCGCCTCCGCGTTCGTCCAAGTCGCATCGGAAAAGTCATCAATCTGATCCGCGAACGGGCCGAAGAGGTGAAAGTGCGTGCTTCGGCTCAAATTTCTCCCGATCCCAAGGACGACGCGTTTTGCCTGTTGAATACTGTCGTTTCACGAGCGCTCGACCCAGTCCGAATGGCGAACGCCTTTGCACAGGTGATCGGTGGGGCCGGACTCTTGACCCGAATTACTCCGTAGAAGACACCGACAAGCAAACCCACCGCCAATGAAATGACCATCATCTTCATCATTCGTGCTCCTTTCCTTCAAGGCTATGGCCGCGAAGCTAGCCCGTTTGATCTACCGCATGCTCCGTTATGGAACCAAATACCTCGACCGAGGAGCGCAGTTCTACGAAACTCAACAACATGCCCGACAGATCAGGGCTCTCGAGCACAAAGCGGCAAAACTCGGACTACAACTGGTCCAAACTCCGGCCGCCTAAAGCACGTGCCCGAGGAGTTTCTGGAGAGTGCTCCCGAGGTACTCCCGCATACTCCGCGTCGGGCGCCGAATGCGAAACTCCCTGTTGCGCTCCTCACATCTGTCCGGACGGCACCATCGGGACTGCGGGAATCGGCTTGAGAGGTGCCGGCGTGATCTTTTTCTCGGAGAGTGTCTGGTAGAATGCCGGCAGAGTGTTGGTCATCAGGTCATCAAAGTTAGCGACAAGTTTAGATAGGCCTTCTCGGACTTCGCGAGCCTCACGCAGCTGCATCTCGGTCGGAAGAGACGTTGAATCCATGATCTCGCTCTTCAAACTGCCAATCTCCCGGAGCAGGGGTCGCTCACCAGGGCCGGGTGGGAACCCTCCAGCACCCGCCTGGTCGGGTTGGCTGCCGAGTTTTATGCCAAGCTGCTTGGCCAACCCGTCGGTGCGCTTCTGAAGATCATCGGCGGAGGATTTGAGCGCAGACGGCGGGTTACTGGCTTGCTTCAGCAGCTGCTCAATGCTGAGTATTTGCGCCTCCACTTGCCGCAAGTCTGCAGCGGCCAAGTTCGCCGTGCCCTGCAGTTCATGCAGGGAGAGGGCCGTGTCGTGCGCGGTCTTTCGATCGGCATCGCTGATGGGGATCAGCCGATCGCCATCGACTTGCACGGCGTGCGTCGCGACCTCATGTCCATCCACGGCAAGGGTCACGCGATATACGCCCGGAAGGACGAACGGGCCTTCAAGGCCCCCACCACCAAAGCCGCCGCCCGGCAAGCGGGCCGTGTCGGTGGGAAGCGGCTCGAGTGGCTGATGACGGAGATCCCAGTAAACGCGATCGGTACCGGCATGGCTGTAGTTCTTCAAATCATCGTTCGAGAACTGGCGCACAATTGCACCGCTCGCGTCGCGGACGGTGAGTTCGATCTGCTTCGGCGCCTGCTCCAAATAATATGTAATCGCAGCACCGAATTCCGGATTCTGCCCCCAGAATGGGCGATCGCCGGGATAATTCGCCCGGTCGTCAGAGGGATTGAATTGTGAAGCGGGCCGAATATCGAACAGGTACGCGGAGCTCTTGATCGCTTCGGCGAGGCGCTGGATCGGCGTGATGTCGTCGAGGATCCAGATGCTGCGCCCGTGCGTCGCGAGCAGCATGTCGTCGTCGCGCGGCTGGATCGTGATTTCGTCGATCGGCACCGTCGGGAGGTTGCTACGGAAGCGGATCCAATCGTGCCCTCGGTCCAAGGATATAAATAATCCGAACTCGGTTCCGAGGTAGAGCACGTCGGGATTCTTCGGGTCCTCTGTCAGGCAGTTGACGGTTTGATTCGGGAGTAGAGTCGAGGTGATTCGCGTCCACTTCTTTCCGTAATCGGTGGTGAAGTAGACGTACGGCTTGAAGTCGTCGGCACGGTGGTTGTTGAACGCTGCATAGGCGGTCGCTTCGTCGAATGCCGAGGGGATCAGCGCGCTCACCGCCGCGCCCGATGGCAAACCCGGAAACTTCCCGGTCAAGCTCTCCCAGGTCTTTCCGCCGTCGGGCGAGAGATGCACGAGACCATCGTCGGAGCCGGCGTAGTACAGCCCAGCCTTTTTCGGCGATTCGGCAAATGCAACGATCGTCGGATAGGCAGAAACGCCGTCGTCTTTGGAAAGCTTGATATCCTTGCCGGAGACACCCATCAGCGTCAGTTTGTCGCGATCGGCCTTGCTGGTCAGATCAGGGCTGATCGCGGCCCACGATTGACCGCGATCGGTCGACTTGAACACCACGTTCGCCGCGGTGAAGACAATGTTCGGATCGTGCGGCGAGAGCAGCACGGGTGAGTTCCAGGCCCAGCGGAATGGCGGCTCGCCCTTCGCCGACTCCGGACGAATTGTCTTTCTTTCGTAGGTTTCGCGGTCCACACGGACCAGGCCACCGTCGTCGACTCCGCTATAGAGCACGCGCGAATTACTAGGATCGGCCAGCGCAACCATGCCATCGCCAATGCTGGTGGTGTGCCAGTCCGCATTGGTGATTCCGAAGACGTTACGCACAGCGCTCGGCCCGAACCAGACGTCGTTGTCCTGCAGGCCACCGTAGACGTTGTACGGCACGTCCATGTCGTATCCGACGTGATAGAACTGGCCAATCGGCAAGTTGTTTATGTAATCCCAGCTCACACCGCGATCGTAGGACACCGCTACGCCAGCGTCGCAGCCAATCACCAAATGGGCCGGATTGCCTTGATCGATCCACAAGGCATGGATATCGCGGTCCTCGCGCGGACGCTCGGGACTATGCGGCACGCTCGACAACCGGACCGAAGCAAAAGTCTTGCCGCCGTCATCGGAGACAAGGAGGAAGACACCGACAACGTAAACACGATTGGCATCGGTCGGATCGATTCGAACCTGGCTGAAGTACATCGGCCGCGGATTGGTGTTGCTCATTTTCGTCCAGTGCGCACCGGCGTCTTCGGAGCGGTAGAGGCCGCCCTCCTTTTCGTGTTCGATGAGCGCATACAGAATATTCGGATCTTTCCTGTAGATGTCGAGGCCGATGCGCCCGAGCGGACCATCCGGAATTCCGGTAGTGAGTTTCGACCAGGTGCGCCCCGCATCTGTCGACTTGTAGATGCCGCTGCCGGGACCGCCACCGTTAAATCCCCATGCCGAGCGCTGCCTCTGGTACATCGCTGCATAGAGCACTTTGTTGTTTACCGGGTCCATCACAACATCGGTGGCACCGGTCTGATTGTCGACAGATAGGACTTGCATCCAGGTGAGACCGCCGTCTGTGGTCTTGTATACGCCGCGTTCCGGATTTGGCCCCCAAAGGTGGCCGGTGGCAGCGACGTAGACAACATCGTGGTCGATGGGGTCGATCACGATCCGGCCGATGTGCTCAGTCTCGGCAAGACCCATGTCCTTCCAGGTTTCTCCGCCGTCGGTGGATTTGAAGACTCCCCCACCCCAGGAAGAACTCTGCCGGTTGTTATCTTCGCCCGTACCGACCCAGACGAGGCTTGCGTCGTCGCGTGGAATGGCGACGGCTCCAATCGAGACAACGTCCTCGTGCTCGAATTCTGCTTTCCAGGTCGTTCCATTGTTCACCGTCTTCCACAAGCCACCGGTGGCACTGGCCGCGTAGAAAACCGATGAACGGCTCTCCATCACTGCCAAGTCATCAACCCGGCCGCCCATTGTGGCCGGACCAATGTTCCGAAAAGTCAGTCCCTGCAGGGAAGACTCCGCCGGGCCAGAGAGAGCCTGGCCTTGGCTCGTCCCATAGGGCGAACCAGGCAAGAGAAACGCGAATACGGCGGTCGCACATAAGCAGTGGCGCATAATCCGATTCATCAGATGTCCCCCCCCCGGTGGAGGCGCCGGTGGATTCTACAATGGTTCGCAGACATCAACCATGGCAAGCCGCAGCATAAAGTGAGTCGAACCCCTGCGTTGGGCCTCGCCCCCCGGGTTTTGAAAGGGCGTTCCCCCGCCAGAACCTTGGTTATCAGGGAATTTCTATTCCCTGTTCATTCCCTGATCGTTCCCTGTTCCGATTGGTCATGCTGAGCAGGGCGGTAATCTCGGCGGAATCTTCCGGGCTCAGCGGATGGATTGTCGTCGAAGTATCGGGGGTAGCGTCGTTCTTTCGGGTGCTTGCTGACATTTTCGTTCTCCTTCGGGCTGGCCATATTGATAGAGGTGAAGCCACTCTCACCGAAGTCGGCGGACGAAGTGGAACTCGACGCCGGACAGTGGAGCGCCGACCTCATGCATTGCACCACCCGTTGCGAGAGATCCGAGGTCGATGGCGACAAATCCGGTGCTGTTGATCAACTCGATCACTAGCTGTTTGGCTCCGGCGTCGTCGCCAGATGTGAAGATGACGGTACGGGGCTTGTTCGGTGAGAAGTCCTGTATCCAGGCCATCGGCATGTTGCTGATCGATTTTACAAGCCGCGCGCCAACTGCCATCTCAGCAACGATCTCGCTGGAGGTGCGCCCTTTCAACGCGGCCCGCGATCTGGTCACGCCAGCGAGACTAACGTCTGGGGGTTCCAGATGTGCGTTCGTCGCATCGATCAGGATGCGGCCTCGCCAATCAATACCCTTGAGAGCGTCAGCTACACTGACCCAATGTGTGGCAAGGATAACGACGTCGCACTCGGCCGCCTGCTCCCTGCGATGGCGGCTGGACCGAGGTCAGCGACAAAATCAGCCAGCGTCTCTGGACCTCTGGAATTGGATACGATTACGGTGTGACCCGCGGTTATCAAGTGACGGCCGAACGTGCGTGTTACGGTCCCGGCTCCTAGAAAGCCTATTTTCATAACCCACCTCATGTACCAAGAATTGATTTCTTTTGTCTCGCCACTTTCATGGCGTTACAGACTGTGAGATGAGCCTGCACAGTGATACGGTGCAGTAGTTTGTTTCTGTCACCCCGATAGGTGGGAGATATCAGCCGTGGAACTCAGGCACGTGCGATACTTCGTTGCGTTCACCGAAAGTTTGACTACGTGCCCATTTGTTGGGCTAAATCGATGATGCTTACAGAAACCACGTCAAAATCGCCTGGTTTAGCTTTGTCCGGTACGCCGACGGGGTCACCGCCGTATTCGTTTGGGCGGTAGATGAAACCCGTACGCAGACCATAACTGCGGGCCGCTTGCAAATCGAAAACGTGGGCCGCGCACATCATTACTTCCTCCGGTTTCAGATCCAGATAAAAGGGTGCTGATAGGTACATCTCGCGGTCAGGCTTGTAGTGCTTGACGAGATCCGAACCTAGGATGGCATCCCATGGCAACCCGCCAAATTTGGCCAGGTAGGTCATCAGCGCGACATTACCGTTCGACAACGGTGAAATGACGTATTTCTTTTTCAATCGGCCAAGCCCTTCAACCGAATCAGGCCACGGCTTCAGCCGTCGCCAGACATGTGCCCAGTTGGCCTTTTCTTCGTCACTCAGCCCGTCGATTTTGTACTGCTTGAGCAGGTCCTCCAGGACCGTGCGAGCCAAATCGTCGAGATTGGTCCACGTAATCTCGCCCCTTCGTACTTTGTCCATCGCCGGCCCGAATCCGAGGTGCCACTGGTCGGTGAACTCCACCCAGTTAATACTCAGGCCCTTGACCTTGCCCCAGCTGGTAGCTTCGGCGATCACAGAAGTGCGCCAGTCCTCAACAGTGCCGAATGTATCGAAGACGCATGCCTTCACGTTGGCCAATTCGGGTTTCACTCTCTGCGCGCCCCCTGTCGCCGGCTGAGCGAGAACAGCTGGTAGTTCGGAAAACGACGTTACCATGACACTTGCACCTGCAGCCACCAGGAAACCTCGGCGATCGAGCTTGGACCCCATACGAAGTCGCCTTCCATCTAGGGGCTGAGAGTCATTTACGCAAAACCGTAGATTACTAGGACTGACTCAAAACTAGGGCGTAGCGGCCCTTGCACTAACGGCGGTGGCAGCTTCCTCGATGAACTTTACGATGTTATCGGGTTGAGAGAGGATGGAAGCATGACTCGTCGACAGGGTAATCGTCTTTCTCGCCTGGATTCGCTCCGCCATCCATTGTTCGGTCTCGGGAGGAATCATTCGGTCATTGGTCGAGATCTGATACCAACTGGGTTTCCGTTTCCACGCCGGCGGTCCTGATTTGTCCTCGAAGCAGCGCGCTGCGGTTGGCTTTTGCGTCAGTGCCAACACCACGGATTGTGTTTCGTCAAGATCCTGGCAGAAGGTCTCGCGAAATTTATCGGTTTCGATCCAGAGAAAACCGTACTGATCTTGATGGACGTTCGCGAAGCCCGGCGGTGGGGCACGGCGCGCGAGGATAGTCCGGAGGCTCTCTCCTTCGTCCAGAGCGGGCCCGGCCAAATAGACAAGACCGACGACATTGGGCGCATTGCCGGCCCCGCTGATAACCGCGCAGCCGTAGGCGTGGCCGACCAGAAGCGTTGGGCCCTCCTGCGCGGCTACGAGCTTGGTAGTTTGGTCGATGTCGTCGTACAAGGAGGTGAGAGGAAGTTGCACGCCGAAAACACGATAGTGCTTTTCATGCAGGGGAGGAATGATGTAGCGCCATTGCGAAGCGTCCGCCCAGGCGCCGGCCACTAATACGATATTCGGTTTTTCTTGCACCGTCGCACCTCTACTCTTAGATGAACCGCGCAGCGAGAATGGCGCACGAAATTCGCGGATGGGTCAGCTGCTACCAACGAAGCAAAAACCAACAGTTTTGAGGGTGCCAAGTCCGCACCGCTTCCCCGTCCGCTTTGCAACGGGAAAAAGCGGGCTCACTCTGGGTTTTGTCGCGGTCTAGAAAATTCAAACTGACCCACTAATGGCGTCGTTCGCGGTTCGACTGTCCGAGACGGCATCGACTTGGGCTCGCGCAATTGCACCACTGGCCGAAGGGTTCTGTCGCGCGCTGTGGAAGCCTAAACCACGGCTCGACGAACAAGCGGTGTGCCCATCGATCCCCCTCGCACTTACTGCGCTTCATGCACTCGTTCCGTTTCTCGGGACACGGTGATCGAGGTGGCGAAGTTGGGGCGGATAGCAACGCACACATCGAAGGCCGAAGCTCGCCGGGCGGCGACCATGCGGCGACAAGAGGCCGCCAAGCAAGCGTGGAAACCATCTGATTTGCCCGAGTGGCTGACCGAAAAGGTTTATCGCGAAAAGATTCAGCCGAAATTGGCGACGTTTACGGTTTCGGCCATTGCGTCGGCGCTTGGAATCTCGAAACCTTACGCTACGGATATTCGGGCGGGGAAGCGGGTGCCGCATCGACGGCACTGGTTAATTTTGGCACGCTTGGTCGGTGCGGCGCATTTCACTTTTTGAGCAGGTCCAGGCCCGCGATTTTTCCGTCGCTCGCGAGCTTCATCGTCACCGTCCACATTCCGTAAGCGAAATGCGCGCGGTAGGTGTACGTCCGCACACCCTTCGCTTCCGTGCGGTTCAGGAGTTCAAGCTTCTCCAGCGTCCCCTGATCTTCGAAAAAGTCGCGAAGAGCTGCTTGCGTTCGGGCATCCAGAATCTTCTGTTGGTCGGGCGTGAACAGCGACAAATCCACCTTCCCGGCCGCCTGTTGATCCAGAACGTTATTCAGCAGCGCCGTCACTTGCGGCTCTTTGTCTTCGATCGGCTTCGGCGGTGGAGGCAGTGGAGGCGGCGCCACCGCGCGGCGGTTTTCACTGCGGGCACGCGAAGGCTCAATGACCCCGTCAGTGTACTCGCGCATCTTCAACTCGCCAGAGCTTACACCGTGGACGGAGACACGCCCAAAGCCAAGGCGGCCTACGAGGAAGGATAGGGATGCCTGTCTTGAGCTGACCAATTTAAGGGAAGCGGATGACGCCAAAAGCCGCTATTTCTGCTCGACGACCAAATTCTTGAAGGTGGCTTGACCGGGGCCGGAGATTACAAACCCAACCAAGCCCTGCTTGTATGTGTCGTCCTCCACAGTTTGGATTTCCAGACCATCTACATAGATCGATATTTGACCGCCGACTGCCTTGACGGAAATGTTGGCAATGGAAGTTGACGGTTCATCGACAGTCGTCTCAGGAACCAGCGTCGCTTCCGCGTAAGACTCTCCCTGGCGATCCCTCCTTACAAGCGTAACAATCTCAGCTGGCATTTTCCCTTTGTTCTTCTTATCGGTGGTAGGGCTGACGAGCAATGCGTAATATCCGTTAAGATTCATGCGAAAGACTATGCCTGCAGAGGGTCTGCCATTGTACGCACCGCCATCTTCGGAAGCGGTTTTCAGATCCATGGATGCGAATGCGACAAAGTTACTCCACCAAGGGCCATAGGCGGCAATGACGTTTTTAAGAAATGTCTCCGGAGTCGCAGCAGGCGCAGGCAAGGTCTGCGGCAGCTCAGCCGCGTCCATTGCCTTCGGCATTGTGTCAATGACGTTGCTACCCTGCGATCCGAGATTCGAAAGCTCGTATCCGCCGGAACTGTAATGCGAGTCTTTGTGAACTGGCCAGCCGCTGTGAGGGTCAGAGAAATCCTCACGGTAGATTATTCCGCTGGGACCGCGCGTTAACTTGGACTCATACGGATAAGGATGGAATCGGGGAGACACGGTGCATGTCGCTTCATCAAAGTGAACAGATTCCAGCGAGTCCTGATCGGAGTCAACGAAGCGCCGGGCAAGAACGTGGGCGCCGTGCCGGTCCACCTTGACTTCGATCTTTCGCAAGCCGGCGGGAGTCTTGGGCGGATAATAGGCCAGCGTGTATTCGGACTGCAGCATGTCCGAAACCGCTTTTAGGGCTTCGTCCAAGCCGACCTGAGACTTCGGAATGAACGATTCGGCGCCGGATTCCTTCATCAATGAGTCAAACACGGTAAGCGGATTGTCAATGTCGTGGCCGCTTTCAAGGGTCAGCCTTGGTTCGACGTGACCGGAAAGATTGAACTCCGGCCTGATTTGTAGTCCGATCATAAAAAGCTGGGCTCGCGATTGGCGCACCAAACCAAGCAATTGCTCAAGGCTGAGGCGGCTATGTTGGTCGACGCCGTCGGTGATGACGATCACGGCCTGCCGCGGATTCTTCGAAGCGCGCAGGTGGCAGAGCGCGGTGGCGATGGCGTCGTAAAGAGCGGAGCCGTTGCTGGGGGCTGGAGCCAAAGGAACAGTCGAGGGATTCAGAAGCTGTTCACGAGTCAGTTGCTGGAATGGTCCCATCTGATCGGTAAAGTCCATCGCCGAGATATCGTCTCCGGGACGGGCCGTGCGCATGAATTGAGCCGCAATCGCCTGCGCCGAACCCAAATGCCCACTGGAACTCACTGTGCTGGATGAATCGACCAAGACCACGATGCTCACTGGGCTATTCCCAGCGTCGAAGAAGGCAACTTTTTGCGGGATGCCGTTTTCGAGAACAGTGAAATCGTTCGCGGAAAGCCCCAGGACGTCGTTTCCTTGAGAGTCCTTCACCTGCACGTCCACTGGCTGGAGATTGACTTCGATGCGCATGGTGGGAACCTGCGATTGTGCCGCGCTGATTGCACAGTGAAAGAGGGCAAGGCTGGGGAAAACGGGTGCAGGGCAGAGCAAAATGCAGGCTGCCAAGGTGGCGAACAGTAGGGCCATGAGTATTCTTAGGGAGCAGTGAATGTGTCCTGAAGCGGGCTTCATTTAATGGGCCCCCCTGGGATCTTTATGTCATAAACAGCATAGTTCCTATGGATTGGCCAATACAATAGGACGCTGCTTCGCGTTTGATGCTACACCACGTGCGGGGTGACGAGCGTAGTAAGAGACGGGTCATAACGGCACCGCGCGGGCTATACGGTGTCATGGCTCGCCAAGAGACGCTCTGCGTGGCCTCGGCGGGGTGCATCGCTATCTGTGCTATCGTAAACGTCGCCGGTTCTCCCCCAAAAGGGTGATGCACTGCGACGTGGGGAAATGGTGGGGGGGATTTGCGCGCTTCAAACCCGCAGGACGCAGGGCGGCTCCTTGACAGCTGTCTTGCGCTGCGGTATGTTTCGATTAACAACGGTGTAGTTAAAGTCGGTCTTTTTCCACAGAGGGCAGTTTGAAATCGAGGCTCATCACCCTCGTCGCAGTTGCGTTGGGCATTCTTGGTATTCCGTCTCTCGCCTCGGCACAAGGTGGAGCTCCGCCAATTCCCAGTACTCTAGGTCATGGATCAGGCGGAAGCTCAGCAGTGGGAGGTTCCGCAACGGGTTGGATCAGCGTGTATCTTCAAAGCGAAGACGAGATCCCCGTTTCCGCGATACCGCAGATGACTCTTACCTCGCTGGGTGATACGCCGATCCCTCAATTTCCACGCCTCAACGGCAAGGCCTGGATCTTCTCTGGCCTGCCAATCGGTACATCATACGAACTCGACGTGAAGGTCGATGGCTTTCAGCCAGTCCATGAAACTGTGGACATCCCGGACATGGACTATGGCACAGCCAATGTTGTCGTCACCCTCAGACCCATCGACGAACAGCTGACTTATCATCCCCCCACCGGGCAGTTTATGCTCGCGCCTCGCGTGCAGAAAGAAGTTCAGCAGGGCCTGCGCGACCTCAGCTCGAACAAGATTCCTTCGGCGCAGAAGCACTTTCAAAAAGCGATTGTGATGGCTCCCGGCAATCCTTACGTGAACTACGTGATGGGCATGAGCTACGTCCTTGCCAAGCAGGAGGCGAAGGCCCAGCCTTATTTGGAGGAGTCCGTCTCGCTCGATCCGAACGAGGCGTCTGCACTGCTTGCGCTCGGGACTTTGCGCTTCGACCAGGGGAATTATGCCGGCGCGGTTGATCTCTTGAGCAAAGCGGCGAAGCTGGACCCTTCATCGTGGAAGGCGGAGTGGCTGCTGGCGGATGCCTGCCTGCGGCAACGCGATTTTCCCCAGGCCCGCGAGCACGCGGAAGAGGCCCTTGCCGGAGGCAAGGAGAAGGCCGATCGAGTGAGACTGGTTCTTGCCGAAGCCGTGGCGGCCATGGGTGACCGCGCAGGCGCCCTGGCGACGCTGGATCATTTTCTATCCGACCATCCAAACGACCCAGATGCCTTGAAGTTTCGGGCTTGGCTGACCAGCCGACTGGAGGCTTCCCCAACTGTTGAAAAAACTGCGGTCAAAGAGCTGCCGACTCGCGCGGCCGCGGTCCCGCAGATCCAGCCTATCGCCGTTGTCGCTCCTGCTCCGCAGCCGACCGCGGACCTTCCACCAAAACCGGATTGGGCTCCGCCTGACATCGATGCCGAAAGGCGGTTTGTGGTTTCTGGCGCCTCGTGCTCTTTGCCGAAAGTCCTTAAGGCCGCAGCGAAGAATGCCACGCGGTTGGTGACTGACCTGCAGAAATTCTCCGCGACTGAAGAGTATCAGACCGTCGAAATCAAGAGAGATGCGAGCCTCCAAAGGCCGGTGTCGCGGACGTTCAACTACATGGTTTTCATCGAGCATCCCAGCGCGGAAATCCTTCGAGTAAATGAATATCGCGATCAGGGTGTGACGGCTCAAGAAATGCCCGGCGAACTCGCCGACATGGGCGCTGCCGGTCTGGCGCTCGCGTTTCATCCGCTTCTTCAGGGAGATTTCACCTGGAGTTGCGAGGGAGCGGGGCGGTGGGAAGACAAACCGGCATGGATTGTGCGGTTCGAGCAGCGCAGTGACCGGCCGAACCGCCTTGCCACTTTCGGAGACGGGCCAAATTCATATCCAGTGGCGTACAAGGGCCGCGCCTGGATTTCAGAAAACGGCGGCGAAGTGATGCACCTCGAGACAGACCTGGTGAGGCCGGTCGCCGAGATTAAACTGGAACGCGAGCATTTCGTTATCGACTATGAAGCCGTAGCTTTCCCGAAGCACAAGGTGACTTTATGGCTCCCGGAAAATGTGGACTCGTACTTTCAGTATCGCGGGCACTATCTGCATCACTACCATCGCTTCAGCAATTTCAAGCTTTTCTGGACCGGCGCTACAGAGAAAATCGGCCAGCCCAGAGGAGCAACCAACGACAGCAGCGATTAGTTTGGGCTGAGTTTCCGTACTGGCTTTACCGGTTTACCTCTGAATGGTTCTCCATTCGGTCAGTTAACGCGATTGACGGCAAGTAAAAGTGACGAATCGTCGCGCTCCCGCCGCTGAGCCTCTTTCCCACCCCTTGTATGCCCATCCGTAGACCCCAATATATGGAGGGCAGGTTTCGCTCTCTCCTAACCCCTATCCCCGCAGCAGGTTGAGGCCACTCGTAATGCCCGCCTATACTTTGCCGTTTTGAAATTGATCTGAAGGGACAATTCGGAGAAATCTGCTGTCTGAGACCCGAGAGAGACAATTTTAGGTTATCAGGGAATTCCTATCCCTGTTCATTCCCTGATCGTTCCCTGTTCCGATTGGTCTCAAAAACCCAGTTTTCTTCGCCAAAGCACTCTCCGGCGAACAGTTATCTCCGAAGTGCTTCGACCGAATGGGCAAAATTCCCTGTATTATTCCCTGTTAGCAGGGAATTGGGGCCTGGAGAAGAGTTCGCGCGAGACTGCATCCTCCGCCAGTCAGTCTTAGGTTTTCTCCGTGTTCCCCTAGTTTCGGGAGAACCTCTCATTTACGGCCCAACTGCCGCGAATTTGCTAGATGTGCTTGTGGTAAGCACAATAGATCGTCTCAGTAAGATCTTGGAGAGCATCATGCTTTGGAGTCTTGCCACCTTTTCGAGACAGATCCCGTCGAACGAACTTGAGCCGCCACTCAGCGTCCGCCAGGGCCTGCTCAAAACCTTTTCGCGACTTTAGAGGAACCTGCCTGAGCGCTTCCGACTGCATGTCTGCGTTCGCTAATTCGCGAATCGCCGCGTCGGAAAAGCGCTTGGTCATAAGTTTCGATTGTTTGCGCCAGAATTCTCGATGTCTCTGGTTGATCTGTTGCGGCGTAGGAAGCTGATCGAGTAGAGTTTGGTTTTCGCTCAGCATCGTTATTTCCTCCCAGCTGTATGTTGTTACCCAGAACATCAGATCAAGCAAGCGGAAAGTATCGAGAGATTCGCCTCCGGCGGTGCGTCGCGCCGTGGTGGTTAGACGCTCGCGTGCCGAGTGCCGGGGCGATGAAATAGACAAAGCGGAGCTTCCTCTAACGTGCCGTTATGTTCCGAGCCCTGTGCGCGTCGATTGCACATGCGTTTGAGGGACAGTAGAATGCGTTACACTCGGAAGTTCTTTGACATGCATAGAGCGCTGCAGAGCCGGGAGACTTCGCCGCCGCGGTCAGAGCGGTTGGATTCATGGAAGGAAATTGCCGCTTACCTCGGCCGGCACGTTCGCACGCTCCATCTCTGGGAAAAAGCGGAAAAATTACCGGTTCACAGGCACATTCACAGCAAGCGCGGGACTGTCTACGCTTTCAAATCTGAGTTGGATGTATGGAAACAGGCGCGCACGCTTTTGTACACAAACAGGAATGGGGCTGAGGGCCGGCTCCGAACCGGCGCAAAAGAAATGGTAGGAGTTTTGCCGTTCGAGAATCTCAGCGGTGATGCTTCGCAGGAATACCTCGGCGACGGCCTGACTGAAGAAGTGATTTCCCAGCTTGGACGGATACGGCCCGAACAGTTGCGCGTGATCGCGCGCACGTCCTCGATGCACTACAAAAACTCGGATAAGAGCATAGCGGTCATTGCGGAGGAACTTGGAGTCGCTTACCTGCTCGAGGGCAGCGTTCGCCGCAATAAAGCGAGAATACGTGTCACGGTGACTCTCATTCGCGCCGCCGATCAGGTTAACTTGTGGTCCGAGAGCTACGATCGCGATCTCGCCGATATTTTCGAGCTGCAAATGGATGTGGCCGGCCGCATAACGGCGTCCGTGGTGAGCGAGTTGGTTCCGATACATCCAGTTGCGCAATTCACCAGGCCGCCGAGACCGGACACTCAAGCGTACGAAGCATATCTTTGCGCTCTGAATTACAACCGCCAGCGCACGGAAGAAAGCCTGTTGAAGGCCGTGCACTACTTCAACCGCGCCATCTACAAAGACCCGAATCTCGCGGTGGCATATGCAGGTTTGGCCGATGCCTACGTCTTGCTCTCGGTGTACGGCGTAATGCCCGCCCTCGAAGTGATGCCATTGGCAAAAGCGTCGGCATTGCGTGCACTGGGAAACACGCCAGAACTGGCAGAAGCGCATGCCACCCTTGGTCAGATTCTGTCGGTCTGCGACTGGGAATGGGATGCCGCTCATAAGGAATACAAGTTGGCCTTGGAACTCAATCCGAGTTATCCAGCGGCGCATCATTATTTCGCCGAATACCTTGCCGTAATAGGAGAACGAGAAAAAGCCCTGCAGCAGATCGATCTTGCGTGTTCGCTCGACCCACGATCGGTCATCGCATCGGTCTGGAGGGGGAACCTGCTCCGGCTATGTGGACGCCCCAAGGAAGCGGTCCGCGCATGCATTGCGACTGTGAAGCTCGATCCTAATTATGTGCTGGCGCACTGGGCGTTGGGCTTGGCCTACGAGCAGATTGGCAGGCTATCGGAAGCACTCTCGGAATTCCGGAGCGCCGTCCAACTCTCCGGCAGAAACCCCGGCGTGCTCTCGGCATTGGGGCACTGCCAGGCTGTTGCGGGGCTCCTCGACGAAGCCCGGGAGACCCTGCAGCAACTCCAATTGCTGTCGGCACGGCGCTATATTCCCGCCTACGAATTCGCCATCATTAACGTCGGACTGGGGGATGAGGATCAGGCGGTTGAGTTTATTGGGAAGGCTTTTGAGGAGCGGTCACCCTGGTTGATGATGCTTCCACTTGAACCGAGACTTGCTCACTTGAAATCCCACCCGAGATTCGACTGGTTGCTGAGTAGCCTGAATCTTCCGGACCCGGCACACCCCGCAAACTGAGTCCAATCGTTGTCAGACGGAAAGCGAATGAGTTGAAGTAGACGGGGGAAGGTATCATTCGCCCTTGAAGGTCGGCTGGCGCTTCTCGAAAAAGGCCCGGGCGCCCTCCAAGACGTCGTTCGACTGCAAACAGCGCATGGTTGCGTCTACCTCCTGAAGCAGTACTTCTTCCAATGTGAGCTTGGAATTCTGGCGAAGAAGACCCAGGCATTGGCGAACGCTCAAAGGAGCATTCGCCGCAATCGTGTTTGCGATCTCGACCGCCGCGTCCATCAACCGGCCATCCGGAACAATGCGATTGACCAGTCCCCATTGGCTCGCGTCAGCCGCCGCGACTGTATTGCCGCTCAGAAGCATCTCTGCGGCCCGACCTTGGCCGACCAATCTCGGTAGAAGAAAATGCGCCGCATTGGTGGGAAAGAGGGCACGCTTCGGTTCAATGAACGCGAAGCTCGCGTTATCGGCAGCCAATCTGAAATCGCAGTTGAGCGAAAGTTCCGCACCAAACCCAACTGCGGGCCCATTCACCGCGGCGATCAGGACCTTGGGATGAGAAAGCATCCGCCGCGTCATTTCCTGGAGCTGTTCGAGCTCCGCGCGGCTACTATCGCCCGCATTCGGTCCGGCATGCTCCGGGTTGATCTCTTTCAGATCTTTTCCGGCGCTGAAGGCACGGCCTTTTCCGGTGATTATAAGAACGTGAATCGATTTGGCGGAAGCAGCTTCCTCCAGTACGCCCGCGAACTCATGAAACGTTTGCCGTCGGAAGGCGTTCAGCCGCTCGGGCCGGTTCAATGAAGCAATCGCTACTGCTCCCTGGAGCCTGAACTCGATATCTTCGTAGGCCATTTTGCCGTCAGATCCAGCTCTCGACTCTAGCGTCGTAACACCCGGTCCGCTGGTCTTTTTTCTTTTGCAGTAGAACGGCCTTCGCAATTCGCTCAGAAGGTGTCTTGGGAAAATTCTCGACGTATTCGATAAAACGCGGCACTTTGAACGCCGCGATTCTTTCACGAACGAATTGAATCAAGGCGGGCGGAGGCACAGTCTCGGGCCCCTGGCCCGGGTGGAGTTGGACGAAGGCCTTCACCTCCTCGCCTCGGACTTCGTCCGGTACGGCAACCACAGCAGCCGCACGTACGGCGGGGTGCTGGCACAAGACCGACTCGACTTCGGCGGCCGCGATGTTCTCGCCTCCACGCCTGATCATCTCCTTCAACCGGCCAACCATGTGGTAATAGCCCTTCGCGTCGCACGTAACTAAGTCACCCGTATGCAGCCAACCGTCTCGGATTTTCTCTTCGGTAGCCGCAGGTTGATTCCAATACCCGAGCATCATATCGCTGCCGCGGATAACCAGCTCCCCAACGCCCCCAGTGGGAGTTTCCTTGCCTTCCTGTTCAATGATTCTGGCTTCTTTTCCCGGCGCGGGTCTGCCCATCGCACCTGTACCGACCGACTCTGTGTCTTCAGCTGGCGCAAACAGATCTGCTCCCGATTCCGTTGTTCCGTAAGTCTCGCGCCATGGTGCATTCCACCGCGCCTCAAAAGTGCAATGGAGTGCGGGCATGATTCCGGAACAATATATCAGCCTCACCCGATGCGTTTTCTCCACGGCTTGGTTTTCGGGCTGCTTCATTAGCATGAGAGGCATGCTGCCCAGCAAGTAGAGAACGCTGACGTTGTGGTCCTTCACCGACTGCCAGAACGTAGACGCCGAGAATCGAGGCAGAATGACAAGCGGGATGCCTGCCAGCAAACACATGGCGCTCAGCCATTGCGCATCCATGTAGAAGAATGGCTGCGCGACCATAGCGATATCCCCGTCCGCAATTCCGTAAAACCCGCGGGCGGTTTCGGCGATTCTCAACCAATAGCCGTGCGTCAACATACAGCCCTTGGGGAATCCGGTTGTACCGGATGTATATTGAATGTTGAGAAGCGAATTCCGCAATGGCTGCTCAATGGAGGGCGGCGAAAATTCATTCGCAGATCTCGCCACGCCATTATGGAAAGAATTGGCTCCGTCATCCCCAGCTTCCAAAGTGGCCACGGTCGTAATTGTCTTTAATTGCGGGCAGCGATCGCGGATTCCTTCCAGACGGCTAACTCGATCCGCCGTGGTAAGCACGAGACAAGCTCCAGAGTCGTTCAGGATATATGCCAGATCTAGTTGCTGATATTCTGGGTTAATCGGGACGATAACGGCGCCAAGTTTTGCTACCGCGAACCAGGCAATCGGGAAGCCGAACCCGTTTGGAAGCATCACCCCCACCCGATCACCGGATTGAACGCCACATTTCTTCAGCGAGCCGGCCAGACGATTCGATGCTTCGTGCACTTCGCGGATGGTAATTTCCTCTGATGCAAAACGGAAAAGCACCCTCTCGCCAAGATCACGGGCCTGCCGCCGTAAAAGGTCTCCAAGACTCCGGATCTCAAATCCACTTTCTCGGATGGCGCTGTTAACGCTGGTCGAGACGGGCAATGGGCCGTCGCTTTCCGGGTTGTCCGGTTCTCGCACGCAATCAATCTGTGGGATTGTGCCAGTCTGACGCAAATGAAAAGTTGTGCATAGAACTGCAATTCGGGTTTTTCACGTTGACGGCGGGCGGCGATTGTGAGATTCACTCCGCATTGTGAGCGATGGGAGCGGTTCACAAAACGAGTCTTGCAGAGCCTCCGGCGCCGTCGAGTGGCCGCGATCACTGAGATCGCTTGGGCAGGCACCCCGCCGGCCCTCAATAGCGTGGGCGATCCATGGAAGAATCACGCTGCGGTTGTCGCTCTTCCTTGGGCTTGGATTTCTGGTGTGCTCGATGTGCACCGCACAAGGGCAACGCACCGAAACAGAATTGGAGCAATCCTTCAGAGATGCAATTTCCGGGAAAAACATCGGTGGGTATATTGAGACGTTGACAGCCCATCCGACTTACCCTGGCTCGCCTCAAGCCAAGGAAAACGCTGCCTGGATAAATGATCATTTCCGCCAATGGGGCTGGGACTCGCATATCGAGAAATGGCGGGTGTTATTTCCCAAACCGACCGAACGCGTAGTCGAGTTGCTCGGCCCAGAGCCGTTCAAGGCCAAGCTGTTTGAGCCTCCCGTCCCCGGAGACCCTTACTCCGAGCAGATAAACGAGCACCTGCCGTCCTATTTCATTTATGGTCCAGACGGGGATGTCACGGCCCCCTTGGTTTACGTGAACTACGGTGTACGCGAGGACTATGAGACGCTCGCTCACTCCGGGGTATCGGTGAAAGGCGCGATCCTGATTGCTCGCTCGGGACGCATGTGGCGTGGAGGCAAGGTCGAATTGGCTGCGGAACACGGCGCCATTGGCATGCTCATTTATTCCGATCCGAAAGAAGACGGCTACTATCGCGGACCGACCTATCCGGAAGGAAGTTGGCGGCCGCCGGATGGTGTCCAGCGCGGCAGCATCTTATATGGCAAGTATCCGGGCGATCCGCTAACTCCAAACGTGGCAGCGACGCCGAACGCCCCTCGCCTGCCGATCCACTCGCCAGAGAACACCATTGCGCGCATTCCCGCCATGCCAATCTCCTATGCGGATGCTCAGCCGTTTCTCGCTGCGCTTCGCGGCCAGACGGCTCCCGAAAGCTGGCGTGGCGCTTTGCCAGTCACCTACCGCTTCGGCCCAAGCGCGGCCAAGGTTCATCTGCGAATTAAGTATGACTGGTCGTTCACGGATATCTACGATGTAATCGCCACTATGCGCGGCTCGCGCTGGCCCGATGAATGGGTAATTCGTGGCAATCACCACGATGGCTGGGTCTACGGCGCGCAAGATCCTGAGTCCGCTCATTCAGCGATGCTCGAAGAGGCGCGCGTTCTTGGCGCATTGCACAAGGCGGGTTGGCAGCCGAAGCGCACGATTATCTATGCCTCGTGGGATGCCGAGGAACAGGGCACGATTGGTTCTACGGAGTGGATGGAAGCCCATCTCAATGAACTTGCCACCAACGCAGTTGCATACCTCAATACCGACGTGATCGGCCCCGGTACCGTTCGCCTGACGGGCGAGTCCAGTCTGGCGCAGTACATCACCGACGTGGCCAAACGGATCGCCGATCCGCGATCCGGAGTCTCGATCCTCGATCGGGCGCGCATCAAGACAGAGGCGGAGTATGGCGGCGAAAGCGACTCGGGAGCTTCCTTCACGCAGTCCGCCGCCGAATATGATCTCGCTCACAAGCGTCTGAACCTTGCGCCACCGGGTTACGGCTCTGACCACCACGCGTTTGTGAGCCACGCGGGAATCGCTGCGCTCAATCTTGAGTTTGGCGACGATCTGCAGCTCGGAGCCTACCATTCCGCCTACGATGACTTCGCCTGGTACAAACGTTTTGGTGACGACCCCGGCTTTGTCTACGGACGCGCCACCGCTCAGTTTAACGGCTCGGCTGTAATTGGTTTGTCCGAAGCTACGATCCTGCCAATGGAATTCTCGGCGACATCGGACGCCATCCTACAGGAGATCAGCAAGCTGAAAGCACTCTACGCCGGCCTGCGCGCTGCAATCACCAGCCAGAACAAAGCCGCGGCTCTAGGCACGTATCGCGTGCTCGCGGATCCGGAGCATTATCGAGTGGCCCCTACAATTATGGAAGTGCCCATCCTGGACTTCACGCCCCTCGATGAGGCGGCAGCTAAGATTCAGACGGCTGCGGCACACTTTGCACAAGTGAAAGCAAAATCGGCGGTGGAAAAGATTGATCCATCACAAATCACTGAAATCAATCGCCGCCTGATCATGTTCAGTCGTTCATTTCTCAGGAAAGGCGGCCTTCCCGGAAGACCTTACTACGAGAACGAACTCTACTCTCCCGGCCGGTTGTGGGACACCGTTCCGGTGCCGGCAGTTGGCGATGCGATGCTCGATGGGGACTGGAAAATGGCGGCGGAGCAAGTTCCGCTTGCTGCCGGTACGTTGCTGAACATTGCACATGCAATCGATGCTGCCTCAGAGGCCTTGGAGGGCTCCTCGATTCATAAGTAGTTCGGTGGCACTGGCTTGCCTCCGTATCGGGTCAACCGGTCATCCTTCTGAAGAAACGCTGCTCTGGAGAGACGAATGACGAAATTTTACGCGTCCCTCTTCCTTATTTTGGCTTGCGCAGCGACGCTGATTTTGCCCGGACTGGCGGCCGAAGTCGCAACGACCAGTAGCTTTCCTCCCACCGCGTCGAACGCGCAGACGGAATTCGCAGACGCGCGGCAGTTTGTCGGTCGGTGGACTGGCGTTATCGACGAAACGCGTGGGGCATTTCATACGGAAACATTCGTCGACTTCGAGATTCGATTTGCTCCCACGGGCGGACTGGAGTTCATCGATCATGACAGAGAACCTATGAGCGGCGGCGCGGCCCCTGTTGTCCGCACGGGCCGGGACACAATCCAAGTCACGTGGAAACGTATATTCCCAAATCCAATCAAAGCAGTTGGCACGCTTCGCGACGGTGGCGAGGTATTGGAGATGCAAATCACTGGGGCGGAAATGAGGGGCGAGGGCACCGAATCAGTCCGGCTGCGGCGCAATGATCCTCACGCAATCGCTTTTACGATGCCACGGGTTAGTCGCGATGGAACACGTGATCGCAACTACGCCTATAAACCGCCCGATCAGCTCAGCGACGGCTGGCCAGTTTCCACTTTGGAGCACGAGCAGATCGATCGCGCTACGGTCGAGGAAGGGGTCAAGCAAATTCTGGCTCAGTCAGGCGATCCTGCTTCTAATAACACCGACAGCGTACTCATCGCCCGTCATGGACGGTTGGTTTTCGAGGAATACTTCTGGGGCTACAAGCGCGGCACGGCCCACGGTATCTCCTCCTGCACGAAGAGCCTGACTTCCATCCTTGCGGGAATCGCCAGCGACCGGGGCAAGCTGCGGATGACCGACCTGGTCTCCCAATATTTTCAGAATTACCCCGACACCCGATGGATCAGGGAACGATATCCAATCACAATTGACGAAATGCTTGCGATGGACGCGGGCATCGCGTGGAACGAGGGCGCGCCATACAGCGATCCAAACAACACGACGCAAACGCTGCTCGAGGCTAAGGATCCAATCCGCTTTATGCTTGACCGGCCGCTTGCCGACCCGCCCAGTACGAAGTACAACTACGATAGCGGCTTGCCAACGATGATGGGAAGGTTGCTGACGCTCGCCGCTGGCGAACCCATTGAAAAATTTGCGGACCAAGCGTTGTTTCAGCCCCTTGGGATCCGCAACTACGAATGGGCTCGGCAGAATGACGGCAGTGTATTAGCTGCTGGTGGCTTCTTCATGGTTCCCAGGGACCTGCTGAAACTCGGCCAGTTGATGTTGAATCGAGGGACGTGGCGCGGGAGGCGTGTTCTTTCCGAAGACTGGGTACAACGCTCCACTTCACAGCGCACCCCTGCACAGGATTATGCCTATGGCTATTACTGGCATCTGGCAAATTCCAGGCAGTGGGGGTTGGACGGACACAGCGGATACATGGCGATCGGACAGGGCGGTCAATACATCACTGTCGTTCCTGACCTTGATGTCGTCATTGCGATAACTTCGGCCAATTGGGAGCCAGGAGGGTCCAGGCTGCCCTTCGAGCTAATCCAGAAATACATTGTTCCCGCTGTGAAACAACCAGCGCCGTCTGTGGCACGCCAAGACTCTCCTCGGTTTTGAAATTATGAGGTTGAGTAATACTTGCCGGCTTCCACGTCCACCTCGACTTCGGCGAAGCTGCCCACGTATGACAAATGTCGTCCCATCGCGAGGGTAATTGTCGTCGGCGGCCGCCACCAGACCCTGGCCCGCCAGCGCTGCCAGTGACGCCTTCGTCAACCTGTTTACGTCGGGGCCATCGTAGATGCCGCGCAGTTGAATTGCGTACTTTGCGGCCTGCGCGAGAGTCATGCTGGCGCGGGTGCCCTTCCGAAATACCCGATTGTTGGCAACGTCGTAATCCGCCGGCTTGCCCCCGAGTTTCTTCGCCGCAATCTTCTGGTCGGCCGCTTCCGAGTCGGATGAGCGAGCGGGAATCAGCCGAAGGGAATTGATGGAGATCGCGGCTTGTGCACAAGCTTCCTCTAACGTGCGGTTACGTTTCCAGCCCTGTGCGCGTCTCGACTGGATCGCGAGTTCCTATTTTGCTGTTGCAGTTCACCTCATGCGGCGGAGGTCTGGGCTCGTCTTGTCTCGACTACCTTGTGCGCTGAAGCCGCGGACGAGAACAGAGGTATGAGACCTTCAACCAGTGTTGGGTGAGTCAGGACCGCATCGCGTAGTGCGGTATAGGGCAGCTCGGCAATCATAGCAATCTGCACGGCGGACATGACCTCTCCTGCGCCGGCAGCGAAGCCCGTGAAGCCGAGGATGCGATCCTGCTCGATTTCCACTATCGCCTTCAAAAATCCTCGCGTTTCGGTGAGCGCATGCGCGCGCAGCACCGACTTCATCGGGATTTTGAACCGGCGATAGGCAATTCCTTGTGCTTTCGCTTCCTTCTCGCTCAGTCCGACGCGCGCGAATTCTGGATCGGTGAAAAGGCAAAACGGAACTTGCCTGCCCGTGGTTATGTGGGTGCCGCCAGTCAGGTTGTCGCGAACGACGCGGAAATCGTCGATGCTGATGTGTGTGAACTGCGGGCTGCCCGCCACTTCTCCAATGGCCCAAACGCCGGGCGCGGTGGTCTGCAGCCGCTCGTTGACCTTGATGTACCCACGATCCGTTACCTGGACGCCAGCCAACTCCAGCCCGATGCCCTGCGTGTTTGGAGTTCGGCCCGTGGCAACTAGCAGATGACTTCCTTCCAGCGTTTTCTCCGCGCCATTTTGCTCGAGAATTACTTTGACGGATTGCCCCGATTTTCCCGAGACCCTCTTCACCGTGGTGTTCAACAGGACTTCGATGCCCTCATCGTGGAACAGACTGCTGACGGCTTCTGCGACGTCGTCATCTTCCCGCGGCAGCAACCGGTCGTTTCTGTCGATCACAGTTACCTCGCTGCCGAATCGGCGCATCGCCTGGGCGAGCTCTAACCCAACGTAGCCGCCGCCAATCACCAGGAGATGCTCGGGCACTTCATCGAGTTCCAGTGCTTCCACATGCGTCAACGGCTGCGCGTCGGCAATTCCCGGGACCGGCTCGACGACGGCGTGCGTGCCAGTGCTGATGATGACGTTGGCTCCGCGAAGTTGTCGCCGCGCCCCATCCGGAAGCGTCACTTCCAAAGTCCCAGGACCAATAAAGCGTCCGACGCCGAGGATCAGCTCCGCGCCACTGCTCTTGAAATTCTCCAAGTACATCTCGTTCAAGCCCCGCACCATTCTGCGTTTGCGCGCCAGCACCGCCGGCATGTTAATCGCCGAACCCGGCTTGGCGATTCCGCCGCGTTCCGCTCCGCGAAAGTACGTCGCGATCTTCGCGCTGTCGATGAAGTTCTTGCTCGGAAGGCACGCGATGTTCGGGCACGAACCGCCGATGAATTTTCGCTCGACGACGGCGACACGCTTTCCGTCGCTGGCAAACGTCCACGCAGCGAGCGTCGATCCCGTCCCGTCCCCGAGGATAACCAGATCGTATTCTTCCGGCTGCGTCCTCTGAAGTTCCTGAGCGGATGAGGCGCTTTCGGTGGGCGTCATGCGGATTTTCCTTTCCGAGCGACGGGTTCACTCTTCGCTTGCATTGATTTCACGAGAGCAGCAGACGATGCTCCTTCGAGCGACAGCCCATAGCCAACTTCTCGAACGATGCGTTCCTTCAAGGGTTGGATGAAATGCACGCGCGTATTCCGGCGTGTCACTTCCGGAGCCTTCAGGTACAGCTCGGCCAATTCCCGTGCCCGGCTGAGCGCCTTACCGTTCGGCACGACTTCGGCAACCACGCCCCATTCTAGCGCGGTACGCGCCGTCAGCGGCTGTGGGTTCAGCAGGAACGCCTCCGCTCGTCCCGCTCCAGCGCGATAACTCCACGTAGTAAAGATTCCGTCACCCGGCGCAACGCCCGCAGCAAAGTGCGCCACGTCCTGGAAGGTCGCGCCCTCCGCCGCCACAATTACACTGGCAAGTAGCGCGTAGTCGGAATGCACGTGGGCACGTCCCTCGATAGCCGCGATGACCGGCACGCGGATGTTGGTTATATTTTCCAAAACCTGAACGCCTTCATCATGAACCTGGCTCCACACGCCGGGATCGGCGACGTCGCCAAAAGATGACCAAGCGACGTCGGTAATGAAGTCCCCACCGGCGCCCGTGAGGATTACGATCTTGTTCGTTCGATCCTGCGAAATCCGGTAGAAGGCATCGACAAATTCCGTGTGGGATTGCGCGGTCATAATGAACGGCCCGCCGTTGGTGTGAAATTCAGCAACCAGCACGCCTTTGTTATCTCGTGTCAGCTTTAGGTTCTGATAAGCATTGAAGTAGTCACTCTGAACTTGCATCGTATTCTCCTCTCTGTTTTGTCCTGACTGCGTTCACCCGAATGTGTTATTACGAGGCCAGCACATTGCGCTCAGGTGGCCACAACGAGACCGCCTGCGGCACGAATGACTTCCCCGGTGATCCAGGCTGATTCGTCTGACGCTAGGAACACCGCCAGCGGGGCGATATCCGTGACGCGACCGAGCCGGCCGAGCGGCGTCTTCCCAGCGAGAACGGCGCCGGCACCACCCTCAAAGGTCCCTGCGGCTGCATTGCCTTCGGTTTCTGTATGACCGGGAGCGATGGCGTTCACGCGTATCTTGCGCGGTGCCAGTTCGAGCGCCAGTCCCCTGGTCAGTGTTTCGATGGCGCCTTTCGTGAAGGAGTACAGCAGGGCTCCCGCCACCGGATGCGAGCCGACGATAGAGCTGAGGTTGATGATGCTCCCGCCGTCGGCCCCGAATCGCTTGATCGCCTCCTGCACGGTGAGAATCGCCCCGAGAACGTTAATGTTGTAGTGGAGGTGAAAGCTCTCTTCGGTGATCTCCGCGAAGGCGCCGAAGCGGAATACCCCGGCGTTGTTGACCAGAACGTCTAGTCTTCCGAAGGCAGAATCCACTTCTTTGAACAACCGCGCGACATCTGCGGCCTTGGACACGTCGGCGCCGACCGCGATCGCCTCGCCCCCGTTGTCGGTGATCGACTGAGCCACATGTTCGGCGCCTTGCCGGTCGGAGGAATAGTTCACGGTCACGCGCGCGCCCGCGGCTCCCAAGGCCGTTGCAATCCCAGCGCCTATGCCTTTGGACTCGCCCGTCACGATTGCCACTTTATTAGACAGTCTGCTCATATTCACCGTTGTTCTTGCGTATCCCGATTACATTGTGAGGACGACGCGGAATCGGGCCTTGCCTTCTACAACGCGCTGATACGCCTTCGGAGCCTCGGCCAATGGGTACGCCTCGACGATCGTCTTAACTTTCCCTTTCGCTACGAAGTCAAGCGCTTCGTAAAGATATTCGGGGCCGTTTTGCTGGCTGCCAATGATTCGAATGCGCTTCGAGATGAGGTCTATCAGCGAGACCGAAAGCGGCTCCGCGTCGGCTCCCATCGTGACGAGCCGGCCGTCCGGCCGCAGTCCCTGAATACTGTCCACCATCGACTTCGTCGAATTGGAAGTGCTGAGGATGATGTCTGCGCCGCCCGCCGCGGCAAGACTCTTTCCGTCGCGGACAATTTCATCCGCGCCGAGCTCGCGGATCATCTTGTCTTTGTCAGGGGAGTGGGAAATGGCGATGGTCTCGAAGCCCGCAGCCTTCGCGTATTGCACTGCGAGGTGCCCAAGCCCGCCGATTCCAAGCACGGCCACGCGCTCATGCGGCTTGGGATCGGCCCAGCGCAGCCCGCTGTAGACCGTGTAGCCCGCGCAGAAGATCGGCGCTGCTTGCTCGTAGGAAACCTTGTCGGGAATCAGATAGGTTGCGTCGGCATTCATCAACATGTATTCGGCGTGACCACCCTGTACATCGATCCCCGTCCCCTTCAGATAGGGACAGAACATCCTGCGGCCGCGCTGACACCATTCGCAGCGCCCGCACGTGGATTGAATCCATGCGGTGCCCACACGGTCGCCTACCTTTCGCGTTGTGACGTCGGGAGCCACGGCGGTGATCTCGCCGACCGGCTCGTGGCCTAGGATTCGGGGAAATTGTCCTGGAAGGTGCCCAAGGGTTTCATGCACGTCGGTATAACAGATGCCGCTCGCGTGCATCTTCACCAGCACTTGATTGGGCCCGGGTTGAGGCTGGGGCACGTCTTTGACCTGCCACGAACTGCTGACAGCGGGAACGACTGCAGCTTGCATAATGTGTTCCTCCTATCAGACTTCGATGCGCGAGGACTTGCGGTCGGTGCATGATCTTGGGCGCCCGAATCGCACACCTGGAGCTGAGATTGACGGTGAATTGCCGGCCAGTCGGAAACAATTCCGATTACTTCCGAATTACCCGTCATCCTTCCAAGAAGGCATGATCGAAAAGCGCCCAATCACATTTATGGGGCGAACCACCGATGCTACTGTCGCTACGCTGCTGCGTGTTCGAGCTCAAGTAGAGGGCCATCACAACAGGGTGCATGCCTCGCTAAAGTCGAGCCGAGGGCCCCGCTGCATGAGCCTCGCAGGGTCGCCGTAACCGATGTTGCAGAGAAAATTCGATTTCACATGTCCTTCCGGGAAGAACTCCTGCTCGCAAGACTCACATTTGCCAGCCGCAAAGAACTCCTCATCGAGCTTTGCGTTGTCAAAGCCTGACATCGGCCCGCAGTCGAGTCCCAGAGCCCGCGCCGCAAGTATCATGTAGGCTCCTTGCAAGGTAGAGTTCCGCAGCGCAGCTTCCTGAATCAGCTGTGGGTTGTTCACAAACATATCGCGCATGGCGGGGTAGTGTGGAAACAGCCTGGGCAACTTGTCGTAGAACTTCAAATCATAGGCGATGATGACCGTGACCGGAGCAGCCATCGTCTTCTCTACGTTCCCAGGCGCAAGCGACGGACGGAGGCGTTCCTTTGCAGCCGTGGAACGAATGAATACGAACCTCGCAGGACTGATATTTGCACTCATGGGTCCCCATTTCAGTGTGTCGTAGAGCTGCCGCAGCAGCTCGTCGGGCACTGGCTTGGGAAGCCATGCGTTGTAGGTACGGGCTTTCCGAAACACCAGATCAAATGCGTCATCACTCACCCTCACTTTCTCGCTCCTGTCCGTCATGGTCAGTGTTTCCTCCTATTCATTGAGCACCACCGCGGGGCTGATGCGCTTCCCCAACTAGGTGATTCGCGCCGACGACGTGGCCCGGTCCATCGTAGACGTCGAACAGGGAAGCGCCGAGGCCTAGTTTCCGAGAATCGCAGCATCCGCGCCATGGCACTGCACATTACTACCAAACGATGATCTTCGCCCGGTAGACTCCAGCTCAGGGCAGCTTGTCGAAAAAGAGATAGACAGCGACAATCCGTCCGTCACGGGCAATGAGGAAATCCGTCCCGGCGTAAACCGGCACCTCACCGGGACGGCCCGATACCCATCGGACCCGCCCGGCATTGCCCAACTCCTCGGGCTCGGCAATCGGCTGATATCGAAAGTCAGGATGAGTAGCCTTGGTGGCGCCCGCAACGCGATCGATCTCGTCGCGCCCACGGTGGGCGCCGCTTTGGGGGTCGTAGAACACGCTATCCTCGGTGAAGATCTCATCGATGGCCGCGCGTCGCCGAGTGGGGTCGCGTGACTACGCTGCGGCTGAGAGGTTTTGGTCACCACGTTACATCCAACACAGCGCTCATATCGCGCCCGGCCGCGAGGGCCTGTTCAATCTCATCAAGGGCGCTCCGCCAACCTTGAGGTACGAATCAGGAACGATCGTAGCCGAAAAAGACTTTGTGATCATGCACGGCCGATTTAGTGGTCTCGGCGCTCCCGTGAATTGGATTGCCGCAGACATTCTCCGCATCGAGGATGGCGTTCTGGTCGAGCACTGGGATGTGGTCTAGGACGAGGCTTCGCGTGAATCGTCAAAGAGCGGGCTTCCTATGTTCGCCGACCAGTTTAGCGACTGAGCACTGGATTCTTTCGGCTTTCTGAGGTCAGTTTCTCGTCGAGATGGAATGATTGTCCGGTGCTTGCGTATTTTAATGATTGGCAGCCATGCCGCGCTCCGGGTGGATAGTCGGCAACTCTTACCCTATCGGATTACAGAAGGGTTGCCCGTGATCCGCTCGCAATCTTCCGAGGAGATGCGTGCATTCGGTCCACCTTTGCCATAGGTCTTGAAGTGCAAGGAGTGAGGGAGTGGGACTATAATTCGCGAATGGCATCCACAGGGCAAAGTACCGAGCAGGCTCGACAGCCGCAAGACGTTGACGCCATTCCTACTCTGGCGTGGTCTGCTCGTCCCGACGGCTCCGCTGAATTCCTCAATCGGCGCTGGCTGGATTACACCGGACTTTCCGCAGGCGAGGCATCGGATTGGGGCTGGACAGGGGCTATTCACACAGAAGACCGCGACCAGCTCCTGGATTCTTGGCGGCGCCTGTTGGCTTCCGGCGAGCCCGGCGAGATGGAAGCACGCCTGCGCCGGCACGATGGAGACTATCGGTGGTTCCTATTTCGTGTAGAGCCTGCGCGCGACAATCACGGCAACATCTTCAAATGGTGCGGCGCGAATACGGATATCGAGGACCGTAAACGAGCTGAGGCACTGCTAGCCGCCGAAAAACGGACATTGGAAATGATCGCCAACGGCGCTTGCTTGAAAGATATCCTGGAAAGATTGTGCGAAACGATCGATGCTCAGGCCAGTAAGATCAAGTCGGCAGTAATGCTGATGGACGCGGACGGCATACACCTTCGGCACGCAGCCGGTCCTCGACTGCCCAAGGGCTGGGCTGAGACCATCACTCCACTGAAGATTGGCCCTTGTGTGGGTTCATGCGGTACTGCCGCATCTCTGAAGCAGCGGGTGATCGTTTCCGACATTGCAACAGACCCTTTATGGGCTGACTATCGAGACCTTGCTTTAGGTTACGGGTTGCGCGCCGCGTGGTCTCAGCCGCTTCTCTCCAAAAATCAGGAAGTTCTCGGCACCTTCTGCCTGTACTATGCGGAGCCTCGGAGCCCGAGCGAGACTGATCTGCGGCTGATCGAAGGCGCAGATCACATCGCAGTAATCGCTGTCGAGGGAGAGCGATCGCAGGCTAAGCTGCGTCAAGATGAAGAAGAGCTTCGTCGCATCGTCGATCTTATCCCACAAACAATCGTCGTTTTGAATCCAGATGGTAGAGCCATTTATGCAAATCGTGCTGTGCTCGAATACACGAGGCTGTCCCTCGATGAGATTAGGAGCGATGGGTTTCGGGCACGAGTCTTTCATCCCGACGACGCAGAAAGGCTTCGCGAGGAACGCTTGGCGGGGTTGTCGGGCAGCACCCCATTTGAAAACGAGCAACGCGCCCTTGGTAAAGACGGCACCTACCGCTGGTTCTTGATTCGATACAACCCACTATTGGACGAGAGTGGAAAAGTCGTTCGTTGGTATGCCACTGGTACCGACATCGACGAGCGCGTCAAGGCGGAGGAGAGGACGCGCAACGAGAACTTGGCGTTGCGCGAACAGATCGATCGGGACTCGATGTTCGAGGACATCGTGGGATCCTCGGAGCCACTACGTCAGGTGCTTCGTCAGGTCGCCAAAGTGGCGTCTTCGGATTCGACGGTTTTGATTCTGGGAGAAACCGGAACCGGAAAAGAACTGATCGCGCGTGCCATTCACAAGCGTTCCCACCGAGCAGAACGGGCGTTTATTGCAGTCAACTGTGCTGCGATTCCGCCTTCCCTGATGGCTTCCGAACTTTTTGGTCATGAGAAAGGTGCTTTCACCGGCGCCGTGCAACGCCGCCTGGGCCGCTTCGAGTCAGCCAACGGCGGCACAATCTTTCTCGACGAAGTCGGTGATCTGCCGCCCGAGATACAGATCGGACTATTAAGGGTTCTGCAGGAACGGGAAATCGAGCGTGTGGGCAGCAACGGGACTATTCCGGTTGACGTACGGGTATTGGCGGCTACACATCGTGACCTCGATATCCTCGTGGCTGAAGGGAGATTTCGTGAGGACCTGCTTTACCGGTTACGGGTTGTGCCCATCGAAATGCCAGCGTTGCGCGAGCGTGCTGATGACATTCCCCTGCTTGTCGACTACTTCATCGGCCGCATCGGCAAAAAAATCGGAAAGCGGTTCAGGGCCGTTGACGAGCAGACAGCGGAGCTTTTCAAAACCTACCACTGGCCCGGCAACGTTCGTGAATTACAAAATGTCATCGAGCGCACGTTAATTCTAAGCGAGGGCGAGACCTTCTCCGTGGATAAGAGGTGGCTCAAATGGCAAGGGCCACAGGTCAATGGTCCGCCCGTGCAACTCGATGGAGCGCTACAACGGCAGGAAAAGGAAATGATCGAGGCGGCTCTCGCGCAAACCCGTGGACGCATCTCGGGACCAGGCGGAGCGGCGGCGAGACTTGGCCTACCGAGAGCGACTCTCGATGCGAGAATCAGGCGTTTAGGGATCAACAAATATCAATTCAAGGTTCAGCGGTAGGAATATTTCCACCTTCCCTGCTTACTTGCCCGATTAGCCACGTTTGCTGACGAACGAGTAAACGCTCAAAATCGGGCACTTCCATAACTTTAAATCACGTCCTTTCAGCAAATTGTAAAAGGCCCTCGCGTTGCTCCCGAGTCAAAGTGCTGCAAAACACCGCGACTCAATGACGCTGAAAATCGAGCGAATTAAAGCGGGAATCCGGTTGAGCGGTGAACTCCGCTCTGCGCAGTTGGACCAGGTGAAGGCCGAATTACAGGAATGCGGAGCATCGGCAATCTTGGATTTGGATGAAGTGAACCTGACAGACGTCGAAGGCGTTCGCTTTCTCAACCTCTGCGAGGCGAGCGGAATCTCGGTCGTGAACTGTTCTTCTTACATCAGGGAATGGATGTTGCGGGAGCGGAAAGAAAGGGCCAAGACGAAGTAAGAGAGGCGACGCATTTGATCGCAAGAGGAACCAACAATCCAAATCAAAGGAGGCAAGATGGAATCGAAAACTGGTAAACCCAGCGTCGTGTTCTGCCACGGACTCTGGGCCGATGGCTCGTGCTTTAGCAAGTTGATCATTCCCCTTCAGGCTGAGGGGTATGAGTGTATTGCAGCGCAGTATGGCCTCAACCAACGGCAGAGGACGTGGCCTTGGTGAAAGCGACGATAGGCCGGGTCAGCGGCCCCGTTATCCTCGTCGGCCACTCCTACGGCGGAAGCGTCATCACCGGCGCCGGAACTGACGATCGCGTCGTCGGGTTGGTTTATATCTGCGCGCTCGCTCCGGACGCCGATGAAACGTCTCAGACGCAGCAGTCCAATTTCCCCACGACCGACGTCTTCTCCCACATTGAAGTCGTGGATGGACGTATCTGGCTGCGTCGGGAGGGCACGAAGTATTTCTGCGGAGACCTTTCGGAGCAGGAGCAAAAGCTCGTTTGGGCGACCCAGGGTGTACCAAAACCCGATCTGTTCGGGGCAAAAGCTGGAGGCACTGCCTGGAAGGCGAAGCCAAGCTGGTACATTGTCGGCAAAAAAGACCATACCGTGCATCCCGATCTGGAGCGCTTCTTCGCGAAGCGCATGGGCGCAACTACCTATGAGTTCGACAGCAGCCACGTGCCGATGCTCTCGCAACCGGAACGTGTCCTCGATGTGATCCGCACTGCGGCAAAAGCTGTTCAACCGTCTGCCGCAGGTAAAGCAAACTCGTTGCGGTGAAAGAGTCGAAAGTGCAAGAAAGGCGCGAGCCACACTAGAGGGCGCCGCTTCGGGCGGATCAGGCCAGACCCGAAATGATTCGCATTTCATCGGATCGAACGGAGACGTGATGGACTCAACATACATGACTATCGAGCTAACGGAGCCAGGAAAATTCTCGGAAGTAAGAAAGCCACTTCTTGGCCCAGGCCCGAATCAGGTGCGCATTCGCGTCGAAGCATGCGGCGTGTGCCATTCGGATTCGGCCACTGTTGAAGCGCTCTTCCCGATTGATTGGCCTCGTGTCCCGGGGCATGAAGTCGTTGGATGCATCGATGCCGTTGGTTCCGAGGTCCAGGGCTGGGCGGTCGGTCAACGCGTAGGGGTCGGATTTCTAGACGGCTTCTGTGGCCATTGCGAGTTCTGCCGTAACGGCGATCTCGTAAACTGCAGGAACCAGGGATATACGGGCATTCATCACGACGGCGGATACGCCGAAATAATGATCGCAAAAGCGAGCGGGCTCGTGTCGATTCCTGACGACCTATCCTCTGCTGATGCGGCGCCGCTGCTGTGCGCTGGGCTCACAACCTTCAGTGCTTTGCGAAACTCACCTGCAAAGGCCGGCGACCTCGTCGCTGTGCTCGGTATCGGCGGCCTGGGTCACTTGGCTGTTCAGTACGCGAGGCATATGGGCTTCGAGGTCGTCGCGATTGATCGTGGAACTGGCACAACGGAATTAGCCAAGAAGCTTGGCGCCCACCACTATATCGACAGCGCTGCCGAGGATCCTGCCGCCGCTTTGCACGCGCTCGGCGGTGCCACTGTCATTCTGATAACCGCGTCCGGAGGCAAGACTGTTGCTGCCACGTTTAAGGGCCTTCGTCCCGGTGGTCTGTCGATCGTCGTAGGAGTAGGGCCGGAGCCGATCGAAGTCAACGGGATGGATCTGATTTTCGCTACACGCAAGGTGGAAGGTGCCCTAACGGGAACGCCGGCGGTCGGTGATATCACCCTGCGCTTCAGCGCTCTGAGCGGAGTGTCGGCCATGATCGAAACGGTCCCTCTTGAGCAGGCGGCTGCCGCCTACGCCAAGATGATGGCCGGTAAGGCCCACTTTCGTATGGTGCTGGTCACAAAGAATGGCGCTGCTCCGAGTGCACGCTAAAGCGAAGAGAATCGCGACCAACAGAAATAGAGCAGGGAGGAGAGGAAATGTCTACGCCAGCAAAAGCCAACACCAATGAATCTCAAGGAAACTCCATTCAGTTCACCTCATCGGGCGCGGCCGAAGAATTGTTTCGCAAACAGAAGGCATATTTCGACACAGATGCGACGAAGCCGTATGAGTGGCGAGTCGACCAGTTGGATCGCCTTGTCCGCATGCTTAAGGAGAACTACGAACGTTTTGCGGATGCATCACGTAAGGACTTCAAGACGGCAGCCCAGGAGAACGTCTTCGAGGTGTCCGCGTCGATTGCAACGAGTGAATTCGCAAAGTCGCAGTTGGGGGAGTGGATGAAACCGGTCGAAGCTCCCCTTCCAAAATTCCTCGCAAAATCAGGCCATAAGGGGAGGGTGTACCGCGAGCCTTACGGAGTTACGCTGATCATCTGTCCTTTTAACGGACCACTCTTGTTATCGTTGCGTCCCGCGGTTGCCGCTCTGTCAGCGGGCAATCCCTGTATCCTGAAACTCTCGGAAGCCCTATTGGGGACGGACGAGGTGCTCCTGGAATTGATTCCCAAGTATTTCGAGCCGGAATCTATGACCGCTGTTGTGGGTGCTAAGGACCTAGTCACGGACCTCTTGACGCTTCCGTTTGATTTTATATTTCTCACTGGGGAAGGTGGTGATGCGGGCAGCTGCCGAGCATCTCACTCCAGTATTGCTCGAGCTCGGGGGACAGAACCCCGCCATCGTTGACGAGACGGCCAACCTGCCGGATGCCGCCAAGAAAATTGTTTGGGGCAAAATGGCGTGGGGAGGACAGTGGTGCACGTCGCCCGGCTACGCGGTCGTCCATGAGTCCGTGGCGGAACAGTTTGTTGCAGAATGCAAAAAAGCTGCCGTCGAACTTTACGGCCCGGATCGAGAAAGAATCCGGACTACTCTCGCATCATCAGCCCCGCCGCCGTCGAACGGCTTACATCCCTGATCGATCCCAAGAAGGTTGTTTATGGGGGAAAGTCCGACCCCCAGGCCCGTTATCTCGACCCGACCATCCTTTACCCGATCTCCTGGTCCGACAAGATCATGGAAGACGAAATCTTCGGGCCGATTCTGCCTATCCTCACTTACTCCGATCTCGACAAGCTCATCGGAAAGATCGAGTCGCTCCCCAAACCGCTTGCAGGCTACGTGTTCAGTCGGAATCAGCGGGCGATTGATCATGTGTTACAGTCCGTTTCGTTTGGCGGGGGCGCGGTAAATCAGACCAACGTCTTCTTGTGGATTGAATCCATGCCTTACGGAGGAGTGGGAAGTTCAGGCATTGGGAACTACTATGGGAAATACGGCTACGATTCTCTCACGCACGCCAAATCAATCCTGGTATCGCCGC
Organism: uncultured Acidobacteriota bacterium; assembly: GCA_963811805.1. Lineage (GTDB taxonomy): Bacteria > Acidobacteriota > Terriglobia > Acidiferrales > UBA7541 > DAHUXN01. The sequence goes on from CAWESU010000001.1 coordinate 1,775,626, forward strand.
CGGATGTAGCGATCGATCACTTGTTTCCACCGTACACCAACGACAAAGTTCAAGCGCTCAATCAATGGTTCGATTACTAGAGAAGCAGGCCGGACTGAAAACCCCAGTTCAGGGAGGGCGGTGTATGGAAATCGGGACCATCGGCGCCGGAGCTTTCGCACGAGCGTTCGCAAAACGTGCATTGAAGGCAGGCCACAAGGTAAAGCTTAGCAATAGCCGCGGTCCCGAGAGCCTCCGAGAAATTGTCAATCAACTTGGTTTTGGAGCAACAGCGGCCGCTAAGGAAGAGGCGGCAGCTTGCGAAATGGTGCTTCTTGCAGTGCCCTGGGACAACGTTCCCGAGACACTCGCAAATCTTCCGAGATGGAAAAATCAGATTCTGATCGATGGGACCAATCCTTTTCACGGTAAAGCCGGAAATTTCACACCCGCCGATGTTGGAAACCTGTCCACGAGCCAGTTCGTCGCGGCGCTTGCCCCTGGTGCCCGAGTGGTTAAAGCGCTGAACACCATGATCGTTCCCAACTTGGAAGCGGATCCCACCGTCAACGGGGCGAGAAGGGTCGCGTTTATTTCGGCAGACGACGATGGTGCGAAGAAGCAAGTTGAAACCTTGCTCGCAGGATTTGGTTATTCAGCGATTGATCTTGGAAACCTTCGCGATGGTGGGCTGATGCAGCAAGCCGGTGGCCCTCTCGCAGGACGAAATTTGTTGGAGCAAGGAGAACGTCATAAGTGAAAGCCATTCATCTCACTGCCTACGGTAGTCCGGCGCAGAACTTAACGATGGTCGAAGTTTCGGAACCAAAAGCACCGTCCGCGAGCGAGGCTGTGGTACGCATGGAGTATGCGCCGATTGACGACAGCGACCTCCAGTTAGCAAACGGAGTGTACCTTCTAAATCCGAAGCTTCCGTCTGTCATTGGAGGCGAAGGTGCGGGAATCGTCGAGGCGATCGGGCCGGGAGTCAGCGGCGTCAAGGTAGGCGATCGCGTTACGATCCCGTTTGGAACATTCACCTGGGCTGAAAAAGTCCTAGCTCCGGCCCAAGGCCTTTTCGTCGTACCTCCGTCACTCGATGCCAGGACGGCCTCGATGTTAAATATCAATCCTACGACGGCGGTTCTTCTCTTAGACGGATTCGTAAAGCTGAAGCCAAAAGACTGGATTGTATTAAATGCAGCAAATTCTCAGGTCGCGCGATGTCTGATCGCGATTGCAAAATCGCGCGATCTCAAGGTCATAGGTATCGTGAGGCGGTCCGAGCTGATCCCGGAAATGGAAGAGCTGCGTGTTGATTTTGTTGGCGTCGAATCGCCACAACTTTCAAAGCAGATTCAGACTGCAACAGGCGGAATGCCGATATCTCTCGGTCTTGACGCCGTTGGTGGCCCAGCGACAACGACGATCGCAGGCGCCCTCGCTCCGCGGGCTCATCTCGTCAGCTATGCATCGCTGAGTGGTTCGCCGATTCATGTCTTGAAACGCGACCTCATTGGCAAGGGATTGAACATCCACGGCTTCTGGATGTATTACGAGGAGTATCTCCCCAAAATGCGGGCGGCACTGACTGAGGCGGCAAAAGTGGTCGCTTCCGGCAAATTAAGTTTGCCAATCACCACAACCTACAAACCGTCCCAAATCAAAGAAGCAATCGAGCATTACGAGCGTGGTAGCAAGGTTCTGATATGGAATGACCTGTCAACTACGAGCAACTATTTTCTTCTTCCTTCTTTTCCCTTTTAGGAGGCCGCGTAAGTCGTGGTCGAGGTAGTTTTCGCGACGGTTGATCACTCTGATATTCGCGGGTCGAAACCGCATAATCGTGATCCGTCGGGAGCTGCCTCGGACTATCGGCGCGGGTTCGGCCCGAAGACCTACCGCATAGAACCATCGAGGATTCTCCTTTCCGTGTACCACCTCGACCACTACTCACGCTGCCTCCTTTGACCTTTTCATTTCAGCGTAAATCCACTCTAAGCAGCTCGCTGCAGGGACTCCTTCTGCGTTGTTTCTGCTTTTATGCCGATGGCCCAGATAAAACCTAGCAACTCGCGTCCGATCGCCGTGACCACCACTCCCTTGTTCTTGCCTTTGGCCAGCAACTTCCGATAGCGCTGATGTAACCGCTGTTGCGCTTTCCAAGCGATCTCTTTGACCTCTTCGCTGACATGCTCTTGCCGCTTGCGCAAGGTTCTTTCCACGGCCGGTCGGTGTCGGTAGGCCCAGGCAGCCTCCACCACTACCCGCCGTAGGTGCGCATTTCCCGTCTTAGTGATCTGCCCTCGTCGCGTGCGCTCTCCGCTCGAGTCTTCACTGGCTACGATTCCTCCGTAAGCCATTAACTGCTTTGCTCCTGCAAACCGGGACAGCTCACCCAATTCGGCGACGACGGTCACCGCCGAAACCTGCGCGATTCCTCGTAGCGCCTGTAATGCCTCGATCACGGCGCGCATCTGGGGCGGCGCCAACTTCACGGCTTCTTCAATGGCACCATCGAGCCGCGCGATACGTGCTCCTGCGTGTTCTACTTCGTGGAGGTAATCCAGCAACGTGGCTTCCTGAGCCAGCTGCTCGAAATGTACTTCCCGTTTCACCCATTCCAGGTACTTCACCGTCCAAGGCTTTACTCCCATCGGCGGTCGTCGGCCATGCCGCAACAGAAATTTATTCAACCGATGTCGGGCTCGAAGTTGATCCTTCTTGGCCGCTTCTCGGGCGCGCACCAGATCTCGCAACGCTTCGTGAGCCGCATCCGGCACCCACACCGGCGTGAGCTCTCCTGCACGATAATTCCGTGCCAGTTTCAACGCATCCCGCCGATCCGTTTTCACGCGATCCCCGGCCTTCACCGGCACCAAGGTGGGCGCCACCACTTCACACTTGGCTCCCATCCGGGTCAGTTGCCAGTACAGCGCGTATCCTGTCGGACCGGCCTCATAACAAAACCGCAGATCTTCCGCCGCTCCTAGTTTCCTTACCAGCTTCCGAACCGAATCCTCACGATTCGGAATTACCCCCAGCGACCTTACCTCTCCGTCCTGCTCCGCTACCGCTACGGCAATCGTCTCAGCATGGACATCCAAACCGACAAACTTTATTCTCTTCATCGACCGGCTCCTTTCGCTTGTGGCTCTGTACTGCAGATCTTCCGATTCGCAGCATAACCCACGCCTGCGAATCGGAGCCGGTCATTCCATTCTGACTATTGGATTTCAATTAGACAAAGTAGGAGCTGCCAGAAGGTGCGCTTCGTTTGGACGCAACGCCACTCAAGTCGTCCGAAACGATCAAATGAAAGGAAATATGTGATGAACGACGAAAGCATTTGCATCGAGCAAAATCCTTCGATGAGGCTCGTCCCGCGCCGGAAGTTTATCGGTGTCGCTGCATTGTCCGGTGCGGGCGTCGTCTCGTGGGGCGCTCACGGGCGATTCGCTCGGAGCGCAGAGGAGCCAGCATCGGACGGACAGTCTAGCGAGCCCGTGGCAGCGCCTAATGGAGGCCGTATGGAAGAAACGATCAAGAACGAGAAGATCCGTCGTGCGGTGTTGGCCGGCCCCTCGATTATTACGAGTGACGCAACCGTGGCGGAAATGGATCGCCAGGGGAATATGACGGTGCTTCGCCCCGGCACGAATGATTGGGTTTGTATTCCAGGAGATCAGAACGTAATTGGGCAGCCGGATATGGCGCTTGATCCGATGGGCATGGTTTGGTTCAAGGATATTCTCGCAAGAAAGCCAAAACCAACGAACTTGTCCCCGGGGCTGATCTACATGTTGAACGGCGCAACTCAGAGAAGCTTTGCGGACCCGTTTGACACGACTAGCCCTGCGATACCTATCGGCCCACATTGGATGATTCTTTGGCCCTTCGACGCGAAGACTGCTGGTCTTTCCACCGTAATGAGGGATGCGGGCACGATGGTGATGTTCGCTGGTACGCCATACGCACACCTCCACATCTGTGGCTCTCCGTGGGAGGGGAATGAATATCAGCGGGGCGATCGCGGTGTTTGGACGATGAGGTACGAACGTCAATGATCGGCTCCTTCTGCAGTTCTCGGAATTCGCTTCTTCCCTGCGTCGCAGCCGGATCACTCCAGACGGAGGGATTCAAATGAACAAGGCGAGCGATAACGGAACCCGGGTGACGGTAAAAGGAGAACAAAGATGGGTCAGACGATTGAATCGAAAAACAAAGCGCTTGTCCTCGAAGCCTTCGACACGCTTTTCAACAAGCGTGATTACGCCGCGGCTGAGAAGTTTTGGTCGCCACGTTATATCCAACACAGCGCTCATATCCCGCCTGGTCGCGATGGTCTGTTCAGTCTCGTCAAGGGCATTCCGCCGACGCTTAGATATGAAGCAGGAACGGTTGTGGCCGAAGGGGACTTTGTCGTCTTGCACGGGCGCTTTTCGGGTATCGGCCTGCCGGTGAACTGGATTGCGGCGGATATAGTTCGAATGAAAGATGGGATTCTCGTGGAGCATTGGGATGTGATTCAAGACGAGGCCACGCGCGAGTCGTCCAAGAGCGGCCTCCCCATGTTCGGAAACAAGTTTAGGGCTAAACGTTGAGTATTGCGCGCCCATGAGCCAAGTGGGGTTCGCGGAATTCGCGGTAGGCCGCGAATTGTCGGCAAACAGGAAGTTATAAAGGCACTGATCCCAACTTCCGGGTTGCTCGTCACTCGGGGACAATGACGAAGATGGCGACTTAGATTACATCTCAGTCTCGCGGGTGGTGCGAGGAACCCGATTACTTCTTCAGCTCGGCCGTGGCGTTCAGCACGATGTGCAAGGGAGAAACTTGCTGCGGCTTTACGTAGCGGTTGACCAGGAATCGCTGGCCATCCTTGGTTACATCATAGGTGAACAGATCCGTCGAAGAAACCGGCGCGCGTAACCGGCTTTGGAACAACGCCGTGGGGTTGCCACTGGAGAAAGCTCCCTCCGTAACGACAGGAACTGCGGTGAGCGTGCTTCGGGCCCCGATGTAGAAGATCTCTTTTCCATCTCCGCGCCAACGAGGCTCGATGCCCCCGCCGCGGGACACCTGCCACTTGCCGGCGGCCGAAGGAAACGTCGTCACGTAAATCTCCCAATCGCCAGACTCATGCGACGCATACGCCACCCACTTGCCATCGGGGGAAATCTGTCCGCTGTTCTCCGTCTTGGTAGGCAAGAATGGCGCCAGCTTCCCACCCGCTCGGGGAAGCAGCACTAACTGGGATCCGCCTGCCGCGGGTTGCAACGTGCAGAGGATTTCCTGATCGTCGCGTGACCACGAATTCGGAATAATATCGTCAATCCCGAGCATCTCGAAAATCACTTTGGCTGACTGCAGCCCTTGTGCCTCCTTCAGGGCGATGCGTGTGTAGTTCGTCTGTAGGGAACGGTAGGCGACCATGGTCCCGTCCCGTGACCACGTACTTGCGGCATCCTCGGCCCGATCGAAGGTAAAGGGCGAACTGGTGCCATGTTTGAGGTCGCTGACCCAGAGATTGACGTTTTCGGCTTTTGCGTCCACAACGTCCACGCCCGCCCGGCTGTCTTCGGGCGAGAGCGACGGATTGGCCAGCACTCCGATATCGCCCACGTGGCCCAGTTCTTTGCCGGCCCGGTCATACCAGGTCAACACCGACAGCCCAGCTCCAATCGTCGGGCTGTATATGACCGTTCCGTTCTCCGCAACGGAGAATGCGCCCCAGACCGTAGAAGGTTGGAAGCCGACCTGGTCACCGACCACTTGGGACTCGCCCAACGTGCCTCCCTTGGAGACATCCATAACAATCGCGCGCAACGATCCCTTCTGGTCCGCATAAAACAAGTAGCCATTTGCGTATCCCGGGTTCGAGCGGATTGACAGGACCAAGCTCTTTTCCCCGCCCGTCAGCGAACTCAGGTAGATAGAGTCACCATGAGGAGTGTTTGTCAGACTCCCGCCTAGGAAGAGGAAGTGGTTCCCATCCGGTAGAAACACAGGCCAGCGGTGCGAGGCCTCTTTTGCGTTGTCGAAAATTTTGTCCGTGAGCGCACCAGCATCGCTGCCGTCCGCATTCACTTTCCATAGCCACCCGGACGCCTGCGGGGCATAGATGATCACGCCGCGTCGTCCCCAGCTTCCTCCGCGCCCGTATGTCGCGCTGGCAAGGATTTGCGGAACTCCGCCGGAGGTGGCGATCTTTTTCAGGTTGCCGTCTGCAAAAAATGCAACGTACGCGTCGTCGGGCGACCAGAATGGATAACTTGCACCTTCTGTGCCCGCCAGAACGGATACTCCCGAAGAACCGACGCGCTGCACGCCCAGCATGTTGGCGCCGGAAGCTTCATCAGGTAATACAAACGCCAGCATGCGCCCATCCGCCGAAATTGCCGGATAGCTTGTTTCTTCCTGGATGGGGATCGCAAACTCGAGCCGTTCCGCTCGCGGCGCTCCCTGCCTCGCCAGAAACAGAAATAAGACCGCCGCCCCCGCCACGATCGCCAGTGCCAGTCCTGCTCCCACCCACCGCAGCCACAATCGCTTCCCTTGCACGGGACCTGACTGGAGTGCCGCGGTCGAATCCGTCCCGGAGAGCGCGCCCAAAGCAAAAGCGAGGTCGTGTGCGGACTGGAAGCGATTCGCCGGACTCTTCTCCAAGCAGTGGCGCACCACGCGTTCCAGCCCGGGCGACACTTTCATTTGCAGGAGGTCAATTTCCGGAGGCTCGTCCTTCAGAATCGCGTTCATGGTTTCGACGCCCGAATCCCCTTTGAACGCCCTCTTCCCGCTGGCCATCTCGTACAGAATCGCCCCCAAGCTGAAGATGTCCGAGCGGTGGTCCACCGTTTGGCCCCGCACCTGTTCGGGAGACATGTAACCGACCGTTCCCATCACCGTCCCCGCCGTTGTCGGCGCCGGACTCGTGACCGTCGCCGTTTCTCCCGTGAGCGCTGCCACGCCGCGCGATTGCTTCGCCAGACCGAAATCCAGAATCTTCACGCGCTCGTCGTTCGAGACGAAGATGTTCTCCGGCTTCAAATCGCGATGCACGATCCCTTTGTCGTGCGCCGCCGCCAGACCGTTCGCGATCTGCAGCGCGTATTCGCAGACCTTGCGCTGCGGAAGCGGACCAGCCCCCATCTGTTCGCGCAGCGTCTGACCTTCGAGATATTCCGAGACCAGGTAGTGCGTTCCTCCCTGTGTCCCGACGTCGTAAATGGCCAGCAGATTGGGATGGTTCAGCGTACTGAGGACCCGCGCTTCCTGCTCGAATCGCTGCAAGCGGTCGCTATCTTTGGCAAGCGACTCGGGAAGTACTTTGACGGCGACGGTGCGCTCTAAGCGCGTATCCCGGGCGCGATAAACCTCGCCCATGCCGCCCGCGCCCAACGACGATTGAATTTCATAGGGTCCAAGTTTCGTGCCAGAGGTGAGAGCCATTCGCGCGCGCGATTATACTCCGATGCATCATTTTGTGGCGGATCCAATGATTCCGGATGCATTGTCGACGCAATATAAAAGGGCGCCCCTTTTGGAGTAGGTTTTGAGCGTTCACCTCAATCACCTACAGAAAGGAGCACCCTCAAATGGATGGCACGAAGTATATCGGGATGGACGTTCACAAGGAAAGCGTTTCGATTGCGGTCATGAATTCTGCCGGCAAAGTGGTGATGGAATGCGTCCTCGGAACGAAAGCGAGCATGATTCTCCAGTTTGTGGATGGATTGCGCGGAGACTTGCACGCCACTTTTGAAGAGGGAACCTGGGCGGCTTGGTTGTACGACCTACTGAGGCCGCATGTCACGAGAATCGTGGTGTGCAATCCACGCCGGAATGCCTTGTTGAAGGATGGCAACAAGAGTGATCGCATCGATGCGCAGAAGTTGGCCGAGCTGTTGTACCTGAACAAGCTCCAACCGGTCTATCACGGGGAACATGGCCTCCGAGCCGTGAAGGAACTGGTACGCAGCCATTCGACGGTCACGAAAGATCTCACCCGGGTCATGTCGCGGGTGAAAGCCATCTATCACAGCTGGGCTATTCCTTGCACCGGCCAGCAAGTCTATGGACTGCGCCATCGTGCGGAGTGGCTGGGGAAGATCACCGAGCCGGGTGTGCATCGCCGCGCCGAGTTTTACTACCAACAACTCGATGCGCTAAGGGCCCTGCGCCAGCAAGTACGGCGGGAGTTGTTGCAGGAGAGCAAGAAGCACGAGGCGTGGAAGCTGCTCTGCCAGATCCCTTCGATCGGTCCCATCCGGGCGGCCATGCTGATGGGCATCCTGCAAACTCCGCATCGCTTCCGCACCAAGCGGCAGCTCTGGACGTACAGTGGTTTCGGCATCGAGACGCGCAGCAGTGCCGATCACCGCTCAGTCGAAGGGCAGCTCCGTAGGGCTCGCAAGCCCGCCTCGATTCGCGGGCTGAACGAAAACCACAATCACGATCTGAAGAACCTGTTTAAGAGTGCGGCCATCATCGCCTCGAGCAAGCCTGGCCCGTTCCAGGAGTTCTACGCCGCTTTGCTGACCAAGGGCATGAGACCGGAGATGGCCCGCCTGACCCTGGCCAGGAAGATTGCTGCGATCACCCTCCATGTCTGGAAGAAAGGAGCGAACTTCGACGCCCAATATCTGAAACCACAAACAGCTTGAGTGTCTCTGATGGAACCGCTCCATCCTGGGAATCCTTTTCTGGCGATGGCCGTCGGGTTCTCGAGACACTCGGGTTCGAGAGCGAGTCTCAGCCGGATTGCTAGGCGCGGTTGCCTCGGTCGCGCAGTCTCCCTGTCGACCCTAGGCCCTCTCGGACAACCCGAAAAAGCTATAGGCCACGAGTCTCAGATAGTCAGAATGGAATGACCGGCTCCGATTCGCAGGCGTGGGTTATGCTGCGAATCGGAAGATCTGCAGTACAGAGCCACAAGCGAAAGGAGCCGGTCGATGAAGAGAATAAAGTTTGTCGGTTTGGATGTCCATGCTGAGACGATTGCCGTAGCGGTAGCGGAGCAGGACGGAGAGGTAAGGTCGCTGGGGGTAATTCCGAATCGTGAGGATTCGGTTCGGAAGCTGGTAAGGAAACTAGGAGCGGCGGAAGATCTGCGGTTTTGTTATGAGGCCGGTCCGACAGGATACGCGCTGTACTGGCAACTGACCCGGATGGGAGCCAAGTGTGAAGTGGTGGCGCCCACCTTGGTGCCGGTGAAGGCCGGGGATCGCGTGAAAACGGATCGGCGGGATGCGTTGAAACTGGCACGGAATTATCGTGCAGGAGAGCTCACGCCGGTGTGGGTGCCGGATGCGGCTCACGAAGCGTTGCGAGATCTGGTGCGCGCCCGAGAAGCGGCCAAGAAGGATCAACTTCGAGCCCGACATCGGTTGAATAAATTTCTGTTGCGGCATGGCCGACGACCGCCGATGGGAGTAAAGCCTTGGACGGTGAAGTACCTGGAATGGGTGAAACGGGAAGTACATTTCGAGCAGCTGGCTCAGGAAGCCACGTTGCTGGATTACCTCCACGAAGTAGAACACGCAGGAGCACGTATCGCGCGGCTCGATGGTGCCATTGAAGAAGCCGTGAAGTTGGCGCCGCCCCAGATGCGCGCCGTGATCGAGGCATTACAGGCGCTACGAGGAATCGCGCAGGTTTCGGCGGTGACCGTCGTCGCCGAATTGGGTGAGCTGTCCCGGTTTGCAGGAGCAAAGCAGTTAATGGCTTACGGAGGAATCGTAGCCAGTGAAGACTCGAGCGGAGAGCGCACGCGACGAGGGCAGATCACTAAGACGGGAAATGCGCACCTACGGCGGGTAGTGGTGGAGGCTGCCTGGGCCTACCGACACCGACCGGCCGTGGAAAGAACCTTGCGCAAGCGGCAAGAGCATGTCAGCGAAGAGGTCAAAGAGATCGCTTGGAAAGCGCAACAGCGGTTACATCAGCGCTATCGGAAGTTGCTGGCCAAAGGCAAGAACAAGGGAGTGGTGGTCACGGCGATCGGACGCGAGTTGCTAGGTTTTATCTGGGCCATCGGCATAAAAGCAGAAACAACGCAGAAGGAGTCCCTGCAGCGAGCTGCTTAGAGTGGATTTACGCTGAAATGAAAAGGTCAAAGGAGGCAGCGTGAGTAGTGGTCGAGGTGGTACACGGAAAGGAGAATCCTCGATGGTTCTATGCGGTAGGTCTTCGGGCCGAACCCGCGCCGATAGTCCGAGGCAGCTCCCGACGGATCACGATTATGCGGTTTCGACCCGCGAATATCAGAGTGATCAACCGTCGCGAAAACTACCTCGACCACGACTTACGCGGCCTCCTAAAAGGGAAAAGAAGGAAGAAGAAAATAGTTGCTCGTAGTTGACAGGTCATTCCATATCAGAACCATGGTTGGCACCTGACCACCGTTCTGCTTGCTGGTTTCGGAACTCAGGCCCGTCGCGAATGGAAGCGATGAGAACCGCTGCTAGAGGAAACCCAAACCGCGGGGCGAACGCCCCGCAGCCGAACACATGGGCGGCAGGTTCAGAACAGCTCTCGTTCATTTCAGTGGGCTGCGAAGAAAGAAAAATTCGCGCTGGGGGAGGTTTTTTTCTTGACTTCTTCCTTTATAGAGCAACCCGGAAGCTATTTCCAGAGCCTTCCTATTCCTCTAATGCAGTAGCAGAAAGTCGTGAAGCCGCAGAGGATCCCCCGGACGCCCCCCCGGGCAGTGCGTTTCCCGCCACAACCTTATCAGGGAATTTCATTCCCTGTTCATTCCCTGATCGCTCCCTGTTCCGATTCGTCTCAAAAACCCAATTTTCTTAGTCAAAGTACTCTCTAGCGAGCAGTTACCTCCGAGGGGCTTCAACCCAATTTGCAAATTTCCCTGTATTTTTCCCTGTTAGCAGGGAATTGGGCCAGGAGAAGAGTTCGCGCGAGACTGAATCCTCCGCCAGTCAGTCTTCGGTTTTCTCCGTGTTCCCCTAATTTCGGGAGAAACCTCTCATTTGCGGCCCAACTGCCGCGAATTCGCCAGATTTGCTTGCTCTCTCTCCCGGCTTGAGTCCAAGAAGGGCATAGAATAGCTGCAGTATTCTCTCAAAGTAATCGCGAGGTGCACTTTCGAAGAGTCTTTTTCCTCCCAGAGATACGACTACCGCCGCGCCCTCAAGTTCTACCGCCCCCTGCGTCGCACCGTGGTGGTTCGAGGCTGGGGTGCCGAGTTCCGGGGCGATGAAATAGGGAAAGTGGGGCTTCCTCTAACATTCACTTATGTTCTCCAATGTGTGTCGCATCGCAGTTCCCACTGGTTCGAGAATTCCCGTGACGACGCCTCAGTGATTCAGCACTCTGTTCGCAGCCGCAACGTCAGTTTGCAGACGTGAGACACCCGCGCCCGCATCATCTATATATCCATCCGCCACCTGCACCATCGCTGGCGTGGGCGGCACGAATGCCATACTCACCTGGCCTGCAATAGAGGTCAACCAGGAGCGCAGCCGGCCGGGATACACCAGCGCGCCTTCGCCGGACTGGATCTTGAGGTCCACCAGATCGTCTATGTCACGGTTCAGCTGGTCCAGCGCCGGTTGCGCCTGACTGCCGGACGCGCTGTTGCCGGCTACTTCCTTCTCAAGCGCGTCGCGGACGTCGATGGCCTGGTTCAGGCTGGTATCGAGACGGTTCAGCGCGTCGTGAATCCGCATCAACAAATCGAAACGTTGCTGCAGCTCCGCCTGTGTGGTTCGCAATTGCGGGTCCAGTTTGACCACAAACGGTTGCTTCTGCGTCGTTTCGCCATAGGTCAGCGTCACATAGTAGGCACCGGGCACCACTTCGGGACCTACAGGCGGGGCGGCTGAAAAGAATGAATTGAAGATGCCCTTCACGTCCACCGCATCCGCGTAGCTCAAGTCCCACTGGAAGCGGTTCATGCCGGGCTCCATCGCCGTCAACTTTTCTTCCTGTTGCTTTCGCGCCACTGCGGGGTTGTCCGAAGGCGGCTCCGGCTTGGCTTTCGTTTTCAGGTGCAGCGAGAAGCTGCGGATCAACTCGCCGTTTGCGTCGGTGAAGCTTAGCTTCGCCGGGGTGCTGTCGTTGTAGTCGGCCGGCAGGTTGAAAAACACAGTGACTCCGGGCGCCAGGTTCTCGCCTCCCGGTCCCTGTGGGCCACCAAACCCGCCTGTGCGGCGCGTGACCAGCCAGGCCTGCTGAGGTTTGAATAGGTGTGGCGCGTTACTCGCTTCCTCGCCGGCCCCCAACTGCTCGAGGAACTGCAGGTTGTCCAGCACCCAGAAACCACGTCCGAATGTGGCGAGCACTATTGCATGCTGCTCGGGCTGAATCTCCACATCGCTCACGCGCACTGCCGGCAAATTGAGCGTCAAGGGTTGCCAACGCTGGCCCCCATCGAGGCTTACGTATACCGTTCCGCTGGTACCCGCGAAAAGCAGATCCGCATGGTCCGGATCCTGCCGGACGCTCTCAACGTATTGGTCTTGGGGTAGCCCGTTGGTGATTTCCGTCCAATGCTTGCCGTAATCGGTGGTCTTGTATACGTAAGGGTGAAAGTCATCCCAGTCATACCGGCTCGCCGACACGTAGGCGGCGCCCTCTTCGGTGTGTGAGGGCTCGATGCAGGTCACCGTAGACCACATTGGCATCGTCGGCGGGCGCACCTGGCTCCAGTGCCGGCCGGCATCGGTGGTCACGTACACCAACCCGTCATCGGAACCCGTCCAGATGACATTGTCCGTTCGCGGCGAAAAGGCGATCGACGATATGGTGTCGAACATCTCCTCGCCGGTCACATCTGCGCTGATCGGGCCGCCGGGCCGCTCCTGCTTGCTCTTGTCGTTGCGCGTGAGGTCCGGACTGATCACTTTCCAGTGGATGCCTTCATCGAGCGTCTCGAATAGCACATTCGCTCCCATCAACAACTCTTTCGGGTTGCCGGTGGCAAACGCCACGGGATGATGATTCCAGCCATAGCGATACTTAACTTCGGAGCCCGCAAGACCAAATTTGTAGGATGGCCAAGGGCTCACATTGGTGATCAACCCCGTCCTGCGATTTTCTTTCCACTCCATGCTGTAATACCCGCTGCCGTAAGTGATCCACGGTTGGTCTGGTGTCGGCACCACCCAGCTCATCTCTCCGCCTTGTATGTTTGTCCAAACCGGCGGAATACTCCCGGCAGGCACGGCGCTCGGCGATTCGGCTGAGCTCCGATCCTGCTGCGCGCCGTAAATATGGAAAGGGAATTGATCATCGAGATTGGCGTGATAGAACTGCCCGGTCGGCTGGTTGTCCTCAGAACTCCAGGCTTGGCCGCCGTTTTGCGTGACGCTCGCGCCACCATCGTTGCCTTCAATGAAGATTTGCGGGTTGTTCGGATTGATCCAGAACACATGGTTATCGCCGTGCGGCGGATGCAGGGCGATCAGTTTTTTCCCTTGGTTGTGCGATACATACACTCCCACATTGGGCAGGTAGATCGTATCGGGATCCTTGGGGTCCACATACACGTTCATGTAGTAAAAGGCGCGTTGCGTGATGTCCATGCTGTTGTTGATGAGCGTCCAGTTCTGGCCCGCATCGTCGGACCGGAATAAGCCGCCCGCCTGACCGTCGTAATCCGCCTGAATCAGGGCGTACACAACATCGGGACGGCTCGGCGCTACCGCGATGCCCACCTTTCCGAAAATGCCAGTCGGGAGCCCAGGCCGATGCGAGATGTTGGTCCAGTTCGCTCCCCCATCGGTCGTCTCGTAGATGCCGCTGCCTGGCCCTCCGCTGGAAAATGTCCAGTGGCTCCGGGACATCTGCCACATTGCGGCGTACACGACCTGCGGATTGGATGGATCCATCGCCATGCTGATCGCGCCTGTCTCGTCGTCCACGTACAGAATCTTCTGCCAGGTCTTGCCTCCATCGGTGGTCTTGAACACCCCTCGTTCCGGATTGGGCCCGAACAAATGGCCCAGCGCCGCTACGTACACCACGTCGGGATTGTTGGGATCCACAAGGATCCAGCTGATGATGTGGGTCTCGCCCAGCCCGATGTACGTCCAGGTCTTTCCGCCATCGGTGGACTTATACATCCCCTCCCCGGTCAGGACGGTATTGCGGGGAGCAGAATCGCCAGTGCCCACGTAAATAATCTGCGGATTGGAAGGCGAGATCGCCATAGCGCCGATATTGTTGTTCTTGAAGTCCTTGTCGGAAATGTTCTTCCAGTTATGGCCGTAATCATCGCTCTCCCAGACGCCTCCGCCCGCGGTGCCCATGTAAGAAACATTGGGCTCGGCGGCGATGCCCGCCACCGTAGTGACGCGTCCGCCGGTATAGGGACCCACGCTGCGCCAGCGCAGGGCACTAGTGACTTGGTCCGGCGGCACGGGCGACGCAAACGTCGCCGGCAATGCCAGGAACACACAGGAAAGCAGAACGTAAAGTGTTTTGAACATAGGAGCCTCTCTCAATAAATTCAGTCCAAAAATAACAGTGTTCGCGCCGATGCCGAGGGCGAGAGTGAGGACGGCGACTGCAGTGAAGCCCCAGGGATTTGCGGAGCATGCAGAAAGCGAAGCGGAAATCGTGCAAGAGCGATCCCATATCGCCTCACCCTTTCACGGCTAAAAGTGCGCGCCGATTGTACAGCGAAGAATATGACCTATTCCAGGTATTGCGTGGGGCACAGAGTGCCAGACAGATTGGGTTTGCAATTCGGGACGGCGGAGTGGAAACCATCTTATGCTAGGCCGGGAAATGGGAGGGATGGCCATGAGCTCTGGTCGGCCGCTGGCGAGTCGGATGAGCGAGCGGGAATCAGCCGCAGGGAATTGATGGAGATCGCGGCTTGTGCGCTAGCTTCCTCTAACGCGCGCTTATGTTCCGGGCGCCGGAAGCCACAGAGAAGCCGTGCGGAAGCTAGGAAGTCGCTCTGAGCGATACTGCTCTCTCACGAATGCAAAATCCAAGATGAACGCGACAAGGCGCAAGTAGATATAAGGAAGGTCAGCAGCATCATTCGGTCCGGTGGATTACTTCCGGTTTACCCGTCATCCGCCCAGAATCCCAACGCCCGGTGATCATGTTACCCTCTTGGCCGAGCCACCCAGCGGCAATTGTTTGGAGCCTGTCGGATGAAAATCGATCTCACGAAAAAATTTAAGGACTACTATCAAGCCCCGCGAGAACCAGAGGTCCGGCGATATAATTCCGCGGACCTCCGAGAGAACAGAGGGGAACGGAATGAGCACAATAAAGAGACACCAGGCGGGAGCCTGGGACGGATTGAATCGCGCGGCGCGGGGATTGTGGAGCTCGCTACCGAAGCGATGCACCGCAGTCTTGCTCGCCTTCGCTGGCCTTCTGCTCGCCATTGCCACTGTGCCGCCGCGCTGGCCTATCCTTGCGCAAGAGCAGCAGCGATCCTCCCTTTCTGCCGGCACGCGGGCCAAAATCGACGCTGTTTTCCACGATTTCAATGCCCATACGCCCGGCTGCGTCCTGGGCGTCGTTCGCGGCGGCATCCTTGTGTATGCCCACGGATACGGCATGGCACGGCTGGAGGAAAACGTGCCGCTGACTCCAGAATCGGTCCTCGAAATCGGATCGGTATCGAAACAATTCACCGCCGCCAGCATTTTCCTGCTCGAACATCAGGGTAAGCTCTCTCTCGATGATGATGTTCGCAAATACATCACCGAGCTTCCCGCGTACGACCGCCCAGTCACGATTCGCGAATTGCTCCATCACACCAGCGGCGTTCGCGATGTTATTTCTTTGATGAGCATGTCGGGAATCCCGTTTGACGATTTTGCCTCCGAATCCGATGCCCTAGCGATGATCGCGCGCCAGCGTGAGCTGAATTTCGAACCGAATTCGCGATACATGTACAGCAATTCCGGCTACGTTCTGCTTTCGCAGATCGTCAAGCGTGTTTCCGGAATGCCGCTCGCCCAATTTGCGAAGAAGAACATTTTTGTCCCGCTTGGCATGGCACATACGCTGATCGTCGACGATCACACGCTGGTTATTCCCGGACGCTCGGGAACGTATGCTCCGCAAAGAAGCGGCGGCGGATTTGAGATCGATATGTCCAATTGGGAACAGACGGGTGATGGCGCTGTCGATACAACCGTTGGCGACTTGGCGCACTGGGATCGCAACTTCGACCATCCGATCGTCGGCGGCAAGTGGCTGATCGACGAGCTGGAGACGCAGGGTGTTTTGAACGATGGCAAGAAAATCGATTACGCAGCAGGACTGGTGATTAGTACCTATCGCGGCCTACGCACGGTCTCGCACGGCGGAGCGTGGCAAGGATTCCGGGCCCAGTTTGAACGTTTTCCCGACCAGGGAGTTACGTTGATTACGCTATGCAACGTCGCGAATGCCAATCCTGGCCCGCGTGCAGATAAGGTCGCCGACATTTTGCTCGGCAGCAAGATGGCTCCCGCTCCCCAACGCACTCTCGTCTCGCTCGGCGACGACGAGTTGCGTCAATACGCGGGCCAGTATTGGTCCGAGCCGGACCGCGACGTTCGTCGCGTCGAGTTTCGCGACCACAAGCTCTTTCTTCAATCCGGCTTCGGGCCGGGAATTGGTCTTGTGCCCTTCGCCAACGGCGAATTCGGTCTCGGACCAGACATGGGCAACGCTACTGTTCGCTTCACCCAAAACGCCGGCCGCCAGCAGATGGTTCTGCCCGGGACCGATGAAGCTCTCGACCGTGTCGAACCCGCCCACCCCACTGACGACCAGATGCGCGCCATGATCGGCCCCTACCATTCCGACGAACTCCAAGTCACTTGGAGAATCGCGATGGATGGCAGCGAGCTGGTCATGAATGCCAACGGCGCCAACCCAGACAAGGTAAGCAGCGATAAGACCTACAATCTCGCCCCCGTGGTGCCAAACGCATTCACCGCCGGCCCTTACGTCGTCCAATTCGACTCCGACGGCATGCGCGTCTCTGTCGGCCGAGCCGGTGGCATCCGCTTCGCGAAAGGGCCATAGCCTTTCATTTTGCCGTTTAGAAATCCGTGGTTGTTGTCACCTGCCGTGCTTCTTAAAGAAAAGAATCTGCAGCAATGAATGCGTATGGTACCGACAATGGAGCGGAGAATATGAACTCACAACAATCGAGAAAAGCAAAAAGACTCTTGAACGGAAGGTTCTCGATGCTGGTGACCGCGGCGATTGCCATCCTGCTGGTGCCGGGACTGCTGACTGCGCAACAAGTGAGTCCTGGCGATTACGCGGGAATGCGTTGGCGGTCGATCGGGCCCTACAGGTCAGGCAACGTTTATGCGGTGGCGGGGATTCCCGGCGACCCAACCACTTATTATCTTGGCCTGCCAGAAGGGGGCGTTTGGAAGACAACGGACAGCGGCACTCTGTGGGAACCGGTCTTTGACGCCGAGCATGTTCCTTCGATCGGCGCTGTGGCAGTTTCCCCATCGGATCCCAGTATCGTGTACGTGGGCTCGGGAGACGCATCCATCTGGTCATTCACTCCCGGGCGCGGTGTGTATAAATCAACGGACGCCGGCAAGACCTGGCAGAATGTGGGATTGGAAAAAACGCTGTTCATCAATTCCGTGCTTGTCGACCCGCGTAACCCGAATGTTGTTCTGGTGGGTGCATTAGGTTCCCGCGAATATGGTGGCGCAGGAGCGAACTCCGATCGGGGCGTATACCGCACAACGGACGGTGGACGCCATTGGAAACAGGTCCTATTCAAGGACGAGTATAGTGGCGTCGCGGATATGTCCTGGGACTATCGCGACTCTCGCGTCGTTTACGCGAGCTTCGAGCGCTCGGTCTTTGGTCTCTCGCCCGAACAGCGCAAGAACCTGCCGCCCCTCGGCGCGATTCTTTACAAGTCCACAAACGAAGGCGAAACGTGGCAACCTCTCAATGGCGAAGGTCTTCCGAAGGCCGCCACGACGTTTGAGATAGCTGTTGCTTCAGGGACGCATGGCAGTCGCATCTACGCAGAAGCGCAGGGATTCGGGCGGGACGCAGCAGGCGTCTACCGTTCCGACGATGGTGGCAAGCAGTGGCGGCTGGGAACGAAGGAGATTGGAAGCGCCGGCGGACACATCTATGTGGATCCGACAAATCCGGATGTCGTCTATTTGATGGGCACTTCGATGTACCGCTCGATTGACGGCGCGGGGACTTTTGTTTCCTACAAAGGCGCGCCGGGCGGCGACGATAACCGTGACCTGTGGATCGATCCGCAAAATCCACAGCGCATGTTGATGGGTGCTGACCAAGGGCCGACTATAACGGTCGACGGCGGCAAAACCTGGACGCCGTGGTACAACCTGCCGAACGGACAATTTTACAATGTCTTCACAGACAATCATTTCCCTTTCCGTGTTTGCGGAGCGCAGCAAGACAGCGGCACGGCGTGTGTGCTGAGCCGCAGCGATTATGGCGAAATTCGCGACAGCGATTGGTCTCCGGTGGGCGGTTTTGAGGATGGTTACGTTATCGCTGATCCGCTCGATCCCCGGTATGTTTTCACGCAAGGTTGGTATCACGTCCTGCGCCGCTATGACCGGCGTACGGGACAGGTCGCGGTGCTCTTTTCTCCGGGGCCAAAGGATCGTTTCACAGGCGCGCCGCCTATGGCTTTTTCTCGCCAGGATCCACACATTCTGTACATGGGCGCGCAATACGTGATGGAGTCCGCCGATCATGCACGCGATTGGCAAGCCATCAGCCCAGACTTGACCGTGCGCCCAAAAGCGACGGGGCCAAGTGAGGAAGCTGCGCCGTTTTTTGCGCGCGGTGGGGCGGCGATTCAAACGCTCGCGCCATCTCCGGTGAGCGCGGGTGAAATCTGGGTGGGGACGAGCAACGGCTTGATTCAACTCACGCGGGATGGCGGGAAGACTTGGCAGAATGTGACCCCGAGCGGATTATCAACGCGCACGCGAGTGAACTTCATCGACGCATCGCATCATGCGGCTGGAACCGCCTACGCTGCCGTGGATGTCCTTGGGAGCGGTCAGCCCCATCTTTACCGCACGGACGACTATGGAAAGAATTGGCAGGAGATCGTCAACGGTTTACCGGATGACGCCGCTGCACGCGTGGCGCGCGAAGACCCTGTGGATCCAAATCTGCTGTATGCCGGGACGGAAATGGCTGCGTGGGTTTCCTTCGATCGCGGCGAACATTGGCAGTCGTTGCAATTAAACCTGCCGAATACCGTTGTGAGCGATATGGAGGTCCACGGAGACGACTTAGTGATTTCAACTTACGGTCGCGGCCTGTGGATTCTGGATGACTTGACGCCATTGCGGGAAGCGAGTGCAGCGGAGACGACCTCGTCCGAGGCCTACCTTTACCAGCCAGAAGCGGCGTATCGCGTGCGCTGGGACAATGATCAGGACACGCCCCTGCCTCCCGAAGTGCCCGCGGGGCAAAATCCTCCGGAAGGCGCGATTCTCGATTACTACCTGAAAGCACCGGCCAGCAGCACCGTCACTCTTTCAATTTACGACGCTAAAGGACACCTCGTGCGAGAGTATTCCAGTGTGGCGCCGAAGCCGGATACTTTGATGCCGAATGTCCCAGCGTACTGGCTCAAGCCGCCGACTGTGCTCGCCACCAGCGCGGGCATGCATCGCATCGCCTGGGATTTACGCTATCCGACTCCGCCTTCGTTGACGTACAGCTACTTCGGCGACCTGCTCGATTACACTGAGTTCACTTTGACCTGGCATGCGATTGAAGGGGAGACACCGCCGATCCAACCCGTGGGGCCGATCGTTGTTCCAGGCACGTACCAAGTGCGTTTGAGCGTGGACGGACAAGCCTACACGCGCGAACTGACGATCAAAAATGATCCACGAATTTCGGTATCGCAAGCAGATGTCGAGGAGCAACTGCGATTCGAGCTGCAGATGATGACTGGAATGAAGAATAGTTACCAAAGCTTCGAAGCCATCGGGCACTTCGTTGCGTTACTCGGAAAAGATGAAGATCAGATGAAGGGAAAAGCGGAAGATGCCAAACCATTGGCAGACACCGAAGACTTCAAGAAGAAGGTTGCGGCCCTCGCCAGCGGGCCGCAGCAAAGTTTCGGATTGGCGAACCGCGACTTGGCTCGGCATCTCGAGGATATGGAGTTTGGTGATGTTCAGCCCACCGCCAGCGATCTGGCAGCCGGAGATGCCGATTGCCATGAGATCGGCGATTCCCTGGCGGCTTTCGAGCAATTGCGGGAAAAGGAGATGCCAGCTCTTAATGCGGAGCTCGTGCAAGCGCATATTGATCCACTGGCGCTGCCTGACCTGCCCGGCGGGCCGGCATGCGGTGCTGCCAGCCACTGAGTCACCGAGGATCTCGCCAGATTTTATCGGACGACACTCGCTCGCGAAGCATTAGAATCCGCTCGGACATCAGGCGAACCCTCCGGATGACGGCTCTTTGGGCCGGGCTTCGGCGAGTGCAAATTCGGTGTCAGTCGGCGTTGGCATCGCATTTCAGAGCGCGGAAGATCCGTAGTCTCATTCGGTGGTGCCCGTAGCGGTACTACGACAGACTACCCCTTGGACGGACCCTTCAAGTGTCTACATCGCGGAAGTAATTTGGCGGAGTTTGCGCCAGATTCAAAGGGAGCGACGCCTGACTCAGAAGCGGTTCGCCGAAACACTCAATGGAATTGGTGCCCGCCATTCGACTGACAGCTCGTCGTGAAGGCCGAAGGACTTATTCGGGAATAGGCCGACTACGGGCCCACAGCCCCAGAATTCACACTAGAGGACTCTCCAGCCGGAATGCTTGGACTTCGTCCGGTTGCAGATCAACTCTAGGGTTAGACTACCGCCTCAAACTCGCGAGTGGACGTGAACCACCGGCGCGAACTTACTCCTGCGGCCAATTCGGAACCGTTCCCGGAGCCCATGGCGCACCCGCTGCCTGCATGGCCTTTTGCAAGTTCGAGACGTCCACTTCAATCAAGCTCTGCAGTTGCGTGAGTGCTTGCACGAACTGCTGCGAAGCAATTTCGTAGCTTTGTCGGTCGGTGCTGCTGGGCAGCGAGCTGGTCATCCGCTCGCTTTCCATGATCGTTCCGACGCGCTCGGCGATGGATTCAGGCTCCGGTTCCCCGTGTTCGCGCAGCACGGGGTCGCCGCTTAGCTCGCGCAGAATCGCCGAATTCTTTTTCTGGATGGCATCGAACTGGGCTATCAGACTCCCGTACCCGCCGGGCATTTGTTCGAGTGCGCACGTGATAATGCTGAGACGAGTGTCGAGGTCATTCGATGTTTCCAGGGCTCCCGTGACCGGCACCATTCAAGTGCGCGACCTGGAGCTGGAACTGTGCCAGCGCGGCGTGATCTTCGGGAGACATCGCTCTTGCCCCTAGTGGGTACACTTCAAACGATTGCGACCCGGCAATTTGCTTGATCACTCCATCCACTTCCTGCGATAGAGTGACGGTATACGTTCCTGGCATCGCGAGAGGGCCGCGGTCGCGCCCTCCGGAAAATACTTCTTCCTCGGGACTCAAGGGCCGGAGCGGGACGGTCGTAGCGGCGTAGCGCAAATCCCACGTGGTGCGGTGAATTCCCGGAGCATTCATCGCCGGAACTTGCCGGATGGCTTTCCCCGAGGAATCCGAAATGGTGAAGAAGAGAGCTGGCGGTTTTTCTTCCGCTTCCGTGCGAAATTCTGCATCAGTTGGGTAAGGAGGCGTCTTGCCTGCTTTCTCGGCTTCTTTCTCCGCTTTTTCGCGCTGCTCTTTTTTCGTCAGCAGCTTATCCTTCAGGTAATACGTGAAGGTCGCTCCGAATGGCGGATTCGGCGCGGTGAAAAACGATGCGCCCTGTAAACCTTTTCCCGGCAAGCCGAGGCGCATAGACTCGATATAGAGCGGCGCTTTGTTGACAGGGAATAATAGCGAATCTTGATCCAGATCCTCGGGCTTGAGATTATACAAATACGTTATGTCATTTAGGATGTAATAGTGTGACGATAACCCCGTTGGGCGTCCAGGCTGGTGAGGCTATTCAAGACTGCGGCTTTGGCGTGCTCAAGGTCTGGCAGGCGCAGGACAGATTTCGTGGTGGTGCGTTTCCCTCGTGGGTACGGTTTTCGCTTCATGACCGATGGCCTCCATGCCACCGATCAATGATCGAGTGATGTCATAGAGGTAGGGTCAGAGTTGCCCGTCACTCTCGGGAGCAACGGCCAAGAATGTCATCAAATCTCCAGATGTTTGCCCAAGATTTTTCCGAGGAAGATTGCGTGCGGGACGGGCTATTCGTATCGCAGCGCGACCATGGGATCGACTCGCATGGCGCGCCGGGCGGGGATGTAGCAGGCAAGAAACGCGACGGCGACGAGAACAACGGCAACGGCGACAAAGGTTACGGGGTCATAGGGTGTGACGCCGAAGATCATGCTGGTGACAAGGCGGGTGACGCCGAGGGCGGCAACGACGCCAATCGCGACGCCAATCAGAGTAAGTGCGATTCCCTGGCGGATGACCATGCCGAGAACGTCCGCCGGCTTAGCGCCGAGGGCCATGCGAATGCCGATCTCATGCGTCTTGCGCGTGACGGAGTAGGCCATGCTGCCGTAGAGGCCGATCATGGCGAGCAGAAGCGCGAGGAGGCCGAAAACCGTGGTGAGGCGCGCGAAGACGCGTTCCTGGGACAACGCGTCGCTGGTTTCTTCTGTCTGCGTCTTGAGATCGATCAGCGGGAGCGCGGGATCGGCTTGATGCACAGCGTCGCGCAATTCAGAGATGACGGCCAAACGAGCGCCTTGCGCGCGAACTTCGAAAAACATCATATCGACATCCTCGGGAACCTGGGCGTACGCGTAATAGGCCTTGGGCCTGAGTTCGGAGTGGACGTCGGTTAGCTCAGCGGGTTTGGCAACGCCTACGATTTCGATGGAATCCTTGGGATCAAACTTCGAACCTCTGCTGAAATGCCGTCCGATCGGATTCTGACCGGGGGAAAATCTTTGGGCGAAAGTTTCGTCAACAACAGCGACCATGGGAGACGATGCGATGTCGGTCCGATTGATGGGGCGACCGAGAATGATGGGAATGCCCATGGTGCTGAAAAAATCGGGGCCGATTCTTTGCGAGCGAAGCATAGGGTTCTCGGGTTTCTTGGCGGCGCCCTCGACGTAGACGCTGCCGTTGTTGGACCATCCATCGAACGGCGCGTATTCCATCAGAGTGGCGGCTTCCACGCCCGGCAGGGATTGAATACGATCCAGCAATTGAGAATAGAGGTTTACCAGGCGGGCATCGTGATAGCTGGCGCGCGTGGGATCGAGGGCGAAGCTCAACAAATTTTGCTGGTTGAAGCCGAAGTTGCGGTTTTCGAAATTGACGAGGGTGCGGACGAAGAGTCCCGCGCCAATCATGAGCACAAGGGACGCGGCCACTTGCGCGACGATCAGCGATTTGCCAAGGCGGTGCTTGTCGCGCACGTCGGAAATGTTTGCCGCGCTATCTTTCATGGCGGAGGCCAGTTCGATATTTGTGACACGAAACGCGGGGGCGAAGCCGAAGATGATTCCCGTGAACACGGACGCCGCAAGGGTAAAAAGCAGCACTTTCGAGTCGGCGCCTGCATCCAGAACGAGCGGGCTGGAACTACTGGACATCAACGCCACGAGCGCGCGCGTACCCCAATATGCAAAAACCAGACCGAGCGCCCCGCCGAGAATGGACATCAAGACGCTCTCGGTGAGTAGCTGACGAATCAGGCGCAGGCGCGAAGCGCCGATGGCGAGGCGCACACTGATTTCTTTCTTGCGCGCGGTGGCGCGCGCAAGAAGCAACGTGGCAACGTTGGCGCACGCGATCAACAAGACCAGACCCACAGCGGCCATCAAGATATATAGCGGCTGCGCGGTGCCCTGCTGCAACTGAGGCAAGCCCTGGGTCGCGGTTCCGAGTATCAGATGTGGGACTTGATCGGGGTTGTCAGGATGCCAATCCGCGGTGACGAGATGATGAAATAAAGCGTCGAGAGAGCTTTGCGCTTGAGCCTTCGTGACGCCAGGTTTCAGGCGACCGATGATATTTGTGCAGAGCCAATTACGCGCGGTAAAGACGGAAGTCCCTTGTCCTCCGGGCTGGATGCTCCAAGGGCGCATGTTAGGTTTATCGTCGAACGGCACCCAAAGGTCGGGCTCGGTTCCGACTTGGACGCCGTAAAACGCAGGCGGCGTGACGCCGACGATGGTGAAAGGAATTCCGTTCAGAGTGACGTTCTGGCCGATGATGGAAGAGGCGCGTGCGAAACGGCGGCTCCAATAAGCGTAGCTGATGACGGCGACGCGCGGCACGCCAGGATTTTCGTCGGATTCGGTGATGGCGCGACCAAGAAGCGGCGTCACCCCCAAGCCGGAGAAATATTCTCCGGTGACCATCTCGCCGTTGGCCAGCGTAGGTTCGCCATTGATGCCGACGGTTGTGTTCTGATCGTTGAAGCCGAGCGGAACCCAGGCGAAAGCGCTGGATAGGACATTGCTCCGCGCGTGGAATTCGAGGAACGTGGGATAGGAGAAGGAGTATTTCGAATCCCAACCCGTTTGGCCAAACTGTGGGGGCCATTTATTGTCGTCCCATTGGAACAGGACGAGCTGTTGGGAGTCTTTTACCGGCAGCGACTTCAGCATTACGGCATTGATCAGGCTGAAAATCGCGGTGTTGGCGCCGATGCCGAGAGCGAGCGTGAGCACGGCGACAGCAGTGAATCCAGGGGCCTTGAGTAACATCCGCAGGCCGTAACGAATGTCCTGAAACAGGGTGTTCATAGACCGCCTCAGCACCTCGAAGCGTTAGACGGACGAAGCAGTGAAAGGTCAACAGGTGACAATTGCGGCCTCGCAGATCTCGCTACTCACTATTCGTAGCGCAGGGCGACGTTTCCTACACGTCCTCACTATTGCTGCCACCCGCCCCCGAGCGCTTGATAAAGCTGCACAAGCGCGAGGCGTTCATTGAGCTGAGCGTTGACTAGATTTAGCTCGGCAGAGAAATAGTTCGTGTCGTTCGTCAGCACTTGGAGGTAACTGGCGCCGCCGTGTTGGTAGAGAAGCATCGAGAGCTCGTCGGAGCGTTGGGCCGCCAGCGTGAGCTGCTCTTGCTGGGCGCGAAAGTCACGATATTTTTGGTAACCAATGAGCGCGTCGGAAACTTGCTGCAGAGCCGTCTGGACGGTTTGCTGGTAAGAGAGCATCGACTCCTGCCACTGCGCGCGAGAGAGCCGCAGGCCCGAGCGAAGTGCTCCGGCTTGAAACACAGGCTGAGAAACACTCAGGACGCCGTCCCAGGTCTCGGAAGGGGTGTGGATGAAGCGATTCAAGGCGTTGCTCTCGAGCCCACCGGTTCCGGTCAGTGAAAAACTCGGAAAAAATGAGGCCTTGGCAACACCGATTTCGGCGTTGGCCGCGACGACGTTTTCTTCAGCCTGGCCGATATCGGGCCGGCGCTCAAGCAATTCCGAAGGCAGGCCGGCGGGGACGGTTTCCGGCAGCGGCGGTTGCTGTACGAGCGGACGGCCACGGGGGATCGGGCCGGGATTCTCGCCGAGCAGGATACTGAGCAGGTCTTCCTGCTGCGCGATTTGCCGCTCGAGGTCGGGAATCGTTTCGGACGCGGTATAGACGAGCTGCTCGGACTGGCTAACGTCAAGGTCGGAGGCTGAGCCATGGGTCGCGAGCACCTGCGTCAGATGAAGGGATTGCTGCCGGTCGGTCAAGGTACGCTTAGAAATTTCGAGCTGGCTATCCAGCGCGCGAAGCTGGAAATATGATGTGGCCACGTTCGCCACGACTGACGACATGACGGCGCGCTGACCGTACTCGCTAGCGAGCAATTGGGCGCGGGCCGCTTCGGTTTCGCGCCGGTATTTTCCCCAAAAGTCCAGATTCCAGATCACGGATAGGTTCAGTTGGCCGGCGTTGACTTCATAAGACGGAAACAGGCTGGTGACCTTCGCGTTTTGCTGGCTAAAAACGTCCGCGCCGACGCTCGCTGTCGGAAATTGATTAGAATGGGTGATGCCGAGCTGCGCTTGGGCCTCGAGTACGTTCGTGGCGGCGATGCGCACGTTATAGTTCTGCTGCAGCGCGGTGTGAATCAATTGCACGAGGACTGGATCCTGGTAAACCTGCCACCAGTTCTCATTGCCTAGCGAGGATGGCGGAGCAGCCGGCGTGGGCGCGGTCTGGGCAGGCATCGCGTTCCGGTAGTCGGTGGGTACGTTCACCAGTGGCCGCTTGTAATTCGGGCCGACCATGCAGCCAGCCATCAGCATTGTGATGACGACTAGAAAAGCAGGCTTTTTCATGTTAGTCACCCTCACCGGGTGTTTCGGCAGGAATGAGTGCTGACGACTTCTGCAGCGCGGCACCCGAGAACCGCTCGACGAAGTAGAAAATCGCTGGAATGAAGAAAATTCCTATCGCGCTTGCTGCAGCCATACCTCCTATCACGGTCGTGCCCATAATCTGGCGGGCCACGGAGCCCGCGCCGGAGGCTACCCAGAGCGGGACGCAGCCCAAAATGAAGGCAAAAGAAGTCATCAGGATCGGACGAAGGCGAAGGCGGGCACCTTCGAGCGCCGCATTGACCAAGCCCTGGCCTTTTTCATAGCGCTCCTTCGCAAATTCGACGATCAAGATCGCGTTTTTGGCGGCCAGACCGATCAACATTACCAAGCCAATCTGAGAATAGACGTCGTTCTCCAGTTGAATCATGTAAGGGGGCAGAAAGAAGCTGAGCACGGCGCGGCGCAGCCAAAGCACTCCAAAAGCGCCGAAGACGGCTACGGGAGTGCTAAGCAGAACGCTAAAAGGCAGCGTCCAGCTTTCATACAGGGCCGCCAATATCAGGAACACGAACAGGAGCGAGAATCCAAAGATGGCGGTTGCCGAAACGCCTTGTTCCGCTTTTACCTGTTGGTAGGACATGCCTAGCCAGTCGTAACCCATCCCGGGAGGCATAGTCTTCTTGAAGACATCCACGAGAGCCGCTTGCGCCTGGTCAGAGCTGTAGCCGGGGGCGGCGCTGCCGATGATCTGGGCGCTGCGATATTCGTCGTAGCGCATGGTGAACTCTGGGCCGAAACGGGTGTCGAATTTGACGAGCGAGGAGAGCGGTACCATGGTCCCCTGATTGTTGCGAACGTAGAACTGTCCGAGATCGTCGGTGGTGGCGCGGTAAGGAGTTTCGCCTTCTACGTACACTTGCCACTGACGACCGAATTCATTGAAGTAGTTTACGAACAGACCGCCCATGTAGGCCTGAATGGTCTGATAAACGTCACTGATGGCGACGCCCTGCTTGAGAACCTTGTCGGTGTCCACTTCAGCGAATTTCTCCGGCACGCTGGGCAGGAATGTGGTACTGACTAGGCCAATCTCAGGGCGCTTGCGGGCCGCTGCGAGGAATTTGTCCACGTTATTCGCGAGGGACTGGACGTCCTTACCTGAACGATCTTCGAGGACGAACTGGAAACCGCCGGAGGTTCCGACGCCGGGAATGGCCGGCGGCGAAAAACTGAACACGGTGCCCTCGGGCAGCTTGCTGAGTTCCTGGTTCAGGCGGTGATTAATTTCCTCATACTGTTCCGCTCTGCTCTTGCGCTGATCCCAGGGCTTCAACGTCACGAAAAAGAAAGCGTTGTACGTTGTTCGAACGAAGCTCAGCAAGCTGAAGCCAACGACGCTGGTGGTGTATTGAACTCCCGGAGTGTCGGAGATGATCTTTTCGACGTCGCGCGCGGCCGCGTCTGTCCGTTCGCGCGAAGCGGCATTAGGAAGCTGCATGTTCACGAACATGTAGCCCTGGTCTTCATCAGGTAGAAAGCTGGATGGCAGCTTGCTCCCCACGAAGAACCCGGCTGCACCGAATGCAACCAGCAGCACGACTGCCAGAGCGCTCTTGTGAACGAAGGCGCCGCAGACCCGCACGTACATTTCGGTGCCGCGTCCGAACATGCGGTTGAACCAATCGAAGAATCTCCGAAGGAGCCCATGGGATTCCTTCTTCGGTCGAAGCAGAAGCGAAGCAAGCGCCGGACTGAGCGTGAGAGCATTGAACGCAGAAAGAATGACCGAGATCGCGATGGTGACGGCGAATTGCTGATACAGCCTGCCAGTGATGCCAGGAATCAGCGACGTAGGCACGAACAAGCGGACAGAACCAGAGCGATGCCAACCACTGGTCCGGACAGCTCTTTCATGGCACTAAGTGCGGCCTGTTTAGGAGTCTCGCCCCCTTCGATGTGCCGTTGTACTCCTTCGACAACCACGATGGCGTCGTCAACTACTAATCCAATCGCCAGCACCAACCCAAACATCGAAAGCGTGTTGATTGAGAATCCGAACAGCGGAAAGATGACGAATGTGCCGACCAGTGAAACGGGCACGGCCAGCATGGGGATTAAGGTAGCGCGCCAGTCCTGCAAGAACAGATAGACCACAAGGATTACCAGCACAATGGCGATCAAGAGAGTCTTAATGATTTCTTTCATTCCCTCTGTGACCGGGAGAGTTTGGTCAAGCGAGATGTTGTAATCCATATCCGGCGGGAAGCTTTGGTTCATCTGAGACATGAGGTTGCGGACAGCCTTGGCAGTTTGGATCGCATTGGAACCTGGCAACTGATAGACGGCAATGATGGCGCTCGGTTTGCCATTCATGCGACTAACAATGCTGTAGTCCTGCGCACCGAGCTCCACTCGCACGACATCCTTCACTCGCACGATGCCACCATTCGCGTTCTCGCGCACGATGATGTTGCCGAACTGTTCTGGCGAAATCAGCCGGCCTTGGGCCAGGACGGAATACGTAAATTGCTGGTTGGAGGGGGCGGGCTCGCCCCCCACTTGCCCCGCAGGGTTGACCGTGTTCTGAGCTTGAACGGCATTGACGACGTCGGTGACCGTGATTCCGTATCTTGCGAGTTCGTCAGGGTTCAGCCAGAGCCGCATCGCATATTGTCCAGCGCCGAAAATCTGCGCCTGACCAACCCCGTACAAGCGGGAGATGGGATCGATCAAGTTGATGTAGGCGTAGTTTGCCAAGAATTGAGCGTCGTGCGTGGCGTGGGGCGAGTAAAGGCCGACCAGCATTAGTGGCGCGGTGACGGACTTTCGGATTGTCACGCCATAATTGTTCACTGCGGCTGGAAGCTGTGAAGCCGCGAGATTCTCGCGGGACTGTGTCAGGATCAGGTCGGTATTGGGATCGGTCTTCACGTCGAAATCGGTGACTAGAGTGGTTTGGGAGTTGGCAGTGGCGTTCAGCGAGTACATGTAGTTCAGGTTATCGACGCCGTTGATTTGCTCCTCGATGGGCGTGGCGACCGATTGCTCCAGGGTGTTTGCATCGGCCCCCACGTAGGTCGCCTGGAGCTGGATTTCCGGCGGGGCGATGTTCGGAAACTGCGCTACGGGCAAAATCGCAATCGTGACAACACCCAGGATAACGGTGAGGATAGCGATCACCATCGCGACGATCGGCCGGTGAATGAAGAATTTCGACATGGCTTAGTCTCCTTGCATTCCGCGGAACGGCGCCGGCTTGACGATCTCGCCCGGTCGGATTTTTTCCGTGCCGACAGCAACAACGCGTTCTCCGGGCTTCAGACCTGCAGTGATCACCCACTGCGTTCCTGCGATGGGCCCTACCTCAACGTTGCGAATTTGGACCTGGTTATTCGGATCGACTACGTCGACCTGATAGCTTCCTTGCAACTGGGTGATGGCAGCCTGTGGAACCAGCAGTGCTCCTTTGAGGATTTCGGTCAGTGCCCGAATCTGCGCATATTGGCCCGGCCGCAACAGTCTGTGGGGGTTGGGAAATTCGCCGACGATCTGGATGGTACCCGTTTGAGTGTCAACTTGGCGATCGGCGAAGACAATCCTGCCAAGGTGCGGATACGTGGTGCCGTCGGCCAAGACCAAGGTCAGTGGGATTCGCGAGGCGTGTGTGAGCCAGTCCACGCTTCCTGCAGCGCCGCCATCGGCCATGCGCAAATATTCCTGTTCGCTAATCGGGAAATAGACCTTGATCGGATCGACCTGCGAAACGGAAGTGAGGACTGCGGACTGGCTCACCAGGTTGCCGACCTGCACGCTTGTAATGCCGGCAATGCCGTCGATCAGAGAAAGGACTTTCGTGTAGCCCAGATTCAGCGCAGCTTCTTCGACGGCGGCCTGGCCTGTTTCGACCGCGGCCTTTGCGCCTCGCAGCGTCTGCGTGTCGTTGTCGAGCTGGCTCTGAGGAATGGCGTGAGCTTCAGCTTCG
This sequence comes from uncultured Acidobacteriota bacterium, assembly GCA_963811805.1. GTDB lineage: Bacteria > Acidobacteriota > Terriglobia > Acidiferrales > UBA7541 > DAHUXN01. The sequence continues at coordinate 1,805,911 of CAWESU010000001.1, forward strand.
GGCACGTCGCGGTTCACATTGATTTGGGCATTGGCGAACTGTGCGTCGGCTTGCGCCAACTGACCCTTTGCCTGATCGAGCGCGGCCTGAAAGGGGCGCGGATCGATTTCAAAGAGAACTTGTCCCTTTCGGACGAAACTGCCTTCCTGATAATCCTGGCGAACAAGGTAGCCTGTTACTTGCGGCTGAATCTGCGCGTTGACGTAGCCCTGCAGCGTGCCGACCCACTGGCCCTGAACAGGAACATCTTTTTGAACGACAGTCGCCACTTCGACCGATGGTGCTGGAGGAGGCGGAGCCGATTCTGCCCGTCGTCCGCATCCGACGGTCGCGGCCGCGGCGAAGAGAACCGCAATTGCAGCAAGCTTGCCTAAATTTGGCTTTACATTACCGGTGTGCATTGGTTTTCTCCGACAGATCCGAGATCTCATGTTTCTCTTTTCCGTTTAGGTGCTCGAGAATGTGCTTAATGTAAACGCCGCAGGCGATGAATTCAGCACCCTGCTTCTTCATGATCCGCAAGCACCGTTCGCCGCTCTTATCGATCAAAGTGACTTCGCACAGGTCGACGACGCACGTGCGCCCTTCCACTGAGCGATGGTTCTTCGTCCAGTTCGCCCTGAGCTCGCGGACCCAGGGGCTAGTAAGCCGACCGCATAAAGTCCATCGCTCTTCGGTCGTTGTTTCGGAGACGCTGATCTTCAACATGGGTGCTTCCTTTACAGACTGCGCGGTTACACCTGGTCACAGGACGCCGGCGCTTCTCGAATTCATTTCTCCAACTTGGCCTTCAGGGCGCTCGCGGCGTTGAACCAATCTTCCTCGGGAGATCCTTCCGGGCAGCCTCTCGCCTGCCAGAGCGAGTAGGCCAGCGTGCTAACGTCCTCATGTGTTGGATCTGCGGCACTGGGCTTTGCCTGTGGTTGCTCGACCGCTCGCGCTGCTGCCTGCTTCGCCATGCCCTGCCTCCTGTCGTTCGACCGCATCCAACACAAGGGCAACTGACCTGCCGAAGTTATTCCCGTGTAAGTCCTTGTATTTTCAGTTGGGAACTGAAGACGCCTCTGTCGAGTGTCGAGAGTGTTGAAGGTGAAGCGACAGTCGGGCGGCTGGGAATTCAGGGTATCGGGTCACAGGAAGGAAACCTCTTGCAGAACTGCCGAAGGAACGTGTGCCACAAGTCACGGGGTCAACCCGAGGCCTGTGGCCATGCTGAAAGACGCTACTGGTTTAGGAAGATCACGTTCGATGGAGCGTCAGGCGTACTGCCGGGGGTCTATCGCCAATTTCTTCATTCGAGAGAGAAGTGTCGTGCGGTTAATGCCCATGCGTGCGGCAGCTCCATCGGCTCCGCCAACGCGGCCTTTGGACTCAGTGAGTGCTTGAACGATGTCTTCGCGCTGCTTCTTGGTTCGTTCGTCAGAATCTTTTCTGAAACCGCCCAGGGCATCCACCGTCTCTTTCACGATGCGCACAATGTCTTGCTGCGCCGCTTGAGCCGCGACAGCTCGAGGTTCAGAACTCTCCGGCTTGTGCAATTCCACGAGAGGCGCCTCCAGCGATTTGCCCCGCGTCAGAATGACGGCCCGCTCAACGAAATTCTCCAACTCGCGAATGTTGCCGGGCCACTCCCACGTCGCGAGTCCCTTCATCACGGCCACGGGAATTGCCTCAATGCGCTTTTGCATCTGTTTGGCGAACTTCTGCACGAAATAGGCGACCAGAAGCGGAATGTCTTCCTTTCTTTCGCGCAGCGGCGGTATCCGGATCGGGAATACATTCAAGCGGTAATAAAGGTCGCTGCGAAATTCCTTGTTGGCGACCATCTCTTCGAGATTACGGTTAGTGGCCGCGATTAGGCGAATGTTCACTTTGCGCGTATGCGTGCTGCCCAGGCGCTCGAATTCCCGTTCCTGCAACGCGCGTAGAAGCTTTGGCTGAATCTCAACAGGAATGTCTCCCACTTCGTCCAAAAACAACGTTCCCTGATCAGCGAGTTCCAGGCGTCCCACCTTTTGGGTGATGGCGCCCGTGAACGCGCCCTTTTCATGTCCAAACAATTCGCTTTCCAGCAGGCCGGTCGGAATGGCCGCACAATTGAGCTTCACGAACGTACGCTCCTTCCGGCGGCTGTGCTCGTGAATGGCGCGAGCGATTAACTCCTTTCCGGTACCGGTCTCGCCGAGCAGCAGGGCGGTGGAATCACTCGTCGCGACTGTTTCAACCAGCTCCAGGACGCGCCTCAGAGCCGCGCTGTTTCCTATGATCTGCTCGAAATTCAACTCGCTGCGAATTTCTTCTTCAAGGTAAAGCTTCTCCTGAGCGAGCTTGTCTTTCAGCTCGGTAATCTCCTGATACGCCAGAGAATTCTCAAGCGCGATGGCAATTTGTCCCGAAGCTTGACTAAGGAAATCTATGTCTTCCGCTGTAAAGGAAGCGTCTGTCCTGCGCGCCACCGCCAGAGTGCCCAGACCGCGGCCATGATTCACAAGTGGAATGACACAAGAAACCTTAATACCCTCGGCGACGGCCAAACTGCTGATCTCGGAGGTCGTGCCTTTGGCTTCTCCGGTCATCGGAACGACAACAGCTTTCATCGTCTCAAGCACTTGTCTGGCGGGATCATTTTTGCCTGGCGAGAAAACGAGGTCTTCTCTAACGAATCCTTTCCCCTGCGGAAAATCAAGCGCGAAAATTCTGAAGGTCTCTGCGGTAGAGTCAGCCAAGGAAATCGCTACCGCATCGCAGTGCATGACCTCTCGGATGTTGGCGGCGATCGCGCGCAGCAACTCTCGAAACTCCAAGTTCGACGTGATGCGACTCGTCATATTCATGAGCAACTGGAGCCGCTCGTTCTGACGCTGCAAGTGCGTGTGAGCGGCCTGCGCGCGCTTAAGGTTCAGGCCGTCGTCGATTGCGAACGCGACAACCCGCGCGATGAGCCGCATAAAACCGATGTCTTCCGCGCTGTAATTGACAATTGTTTCGCTGGTGATTCCAAATGCACCGAGGCGCCGGTGCGGAGTCGTCAAGGGCACCTGAATGCTCGATCCGAGCCTTAGGCCGATGCTTCTCGCCCACTCTTTGAATCGCGGGAACCGTTCGTCGACGCTCCAGTCGGGAGTGTGAATGGGTTCCAGGCTCTCGAAAACCCTCGAAAAGGGAAGATCGTTCAGCGGCAAATCGGGTAAAGGGCCTTCTCCCTTGCCCCACACGAAAGACCCGATCTCGTTCGAGTTCTCCTTCGGGAAGACGAGGTACAGGCGATCGAAAGGCAGGAACTCGTCGAGTACCGCGGCCAGAGTTCTCGCTAAACCCTCGCAGTCGCAGCACGCGGAAAGCGTCTCGCTGATGCGCACGAGGGCGTCGTAGCGACTGGTATCGTTTTTTGCTAGAACAGGCGTGGCCGCGCTGATCATCTTCAGGTCTTTAGGGCCGTGAACCCCACCAAAGTATATCCGATGCACGTCTCTTTCCTGAAGTCGCAGGTGGCGGGCAACTGGCGACACTTTCGAATTCAAGCCGCGCTCAGTCGCCACGACGTTCGGTTAAACATTGGTCGCTGAGCGCATTGGCCTGAAGGCAACAGTTGAGCCAAGGGTCACTTAGCCGGAAATCCGACTATTCGGCCAAGCGACGAGAAGCCCGTTCTAACTAAGCCTCCGCCGCCAGCCTGAGCTGTATCTCGCGCGTGACGATCGTCAAAACTTCAACCTCTTATTTCGCCTGCGCCAGCTCTGCAACAACGGCCGCAATTTTATCGAGTGTCTCAACCCAGCCCTCGAATTGACCGCTCTCTTTTGCGCTCTCCATGGGGTCATTTCCAATCAAGGTGAGCTTAGTCTGGCCGTTCCCGAGATCCTCAAAAATAACCACGTCGCGCGCATCGTCTATGGCCTCATGTTCTATTCCATACTCCTCAGGCTCAACCTTGTTTCCCTTCGAGTCGGAAAAGTACATGGAGTAAACGATCTTCTCGTGCAGAACAATCTCGTGGTATTCCCCAGCATTCCAACCCTCCTGCCCATCCGGCGTTCTCATGCAGTAGAGAAATTTTCCTCCTACGCGAAAATCAATCTCGCAAGCGGGGCAGCTAAAGCCTTTCGGCCCCCACCACTGCATCACATATTTCGGGTTTGTCCACGCCTTCCAAACCAATGCGCGTGGGGCATCAAACACTCTAGTGATAACCATTCGCTCTTTCTCGTTAACCGTGTTTTTTGTCATCTCTGACCTCCGTTTTTTTCATTTGATTCACAACCACATCCAACTTGTCGAAACTCTCTTCCCAGAATCGGCGATAGCTAATCGCCCAGTCGCTGACGGTCTTTATCGCCTCTGGCCTAAGCGTGCACACGCTCTCTCTTCCACGCTTCGTCTTGATCACAATCCGCGCCCGCACCAGGTAGGCAATATGTTTTGAAATCATCTGCTGTGAGAGCGCAAACGGTTCCGTCAATCCATGCACAGAGGCAGGCCCATGGGAGAGTCGTTCGATCATCGCCCGGCGGGTTGGATCAGACAGAGCCGCAAATGTTGTATCTAACCTATCCACAACCATATGGTAGTGAATTATCGATCGATGTCAAGTGTGGATTTTGGAGTTCCCGATTTTTGTTTCCTGATCTCTGAACCCTGATTACACGAAAGGCAGCGGCAGCAATGGCATCAACACCGTCTATTTCGTCGACACCACCGGCTCGGTGTGCAACGCCACCAACGGTGTTGGCGTTCCCGCCCTGGGCGCAACTCTTCCCCTTCTGGAATTCCGTACGACCCGAGTTTGTTACAGACCGATGGCGTTGAGCCTTACAACATGTGCATCCTGAAAGGCTTTCCCACTCTCAAAGCGAAATCCAACTCCGGCGTCAGCTATCCCTTCGGCATCTGGTTTGCCAACTCCACCACGCTCTATGTCGCCGACGAAGGCAGCGGCAATACCGGCACCACAGTCGCCGGCTTCTACACTCCCGCCACGGCCGCCAATAACCCCACGGCTGGACTCCAGAAGTGGGTATTCAACGCCGGCCTCGGCGAGTGGCAGCTCGCCTACACTTTGACCAACGGCTTGAACCTCGGTGCTCCCTACTCCGTTCCCAGTTCTCGCGACGGAGGTGTCTATCCCGCCGGCAACAATGACGGCCCCGGCGGCACCGGTTTTCCTTGGGCGCCGGCCACCGACGGCCTTCGCAACCTCAAGGGAGTCGTCAATCGCGATGGCACTGTGACTATCTACGCGATCACCTCCACCATCAGCGGCAGCGGCGACCAGGGTGCCGATCCCAACAAACTGCTCACGAACACCGGGCACATTCTTCAGAACCCACCGGATTTTCAGGCCGCTGAAATAGGTGGCGAGGGGAAGACCGGTCTGGCGGCGGAAGCGATCCTGCCCGCCGTCGCGATGGAATTCGGCGACAGCGTCTTCGACGCGCGTGTCCTGCCAGACGAGAGCATTGGCCACCGGCTTTCCCGTCTTTCGATTCCAGAGGATGGTAGTTTCTCGCTGGTTGGTAATGCCAATGGCTGCGAGGTCCTTGGGTTTCAAAGATCTTTGCTGCATGGCTTCCGAAATAACTTCCTGCGTTCGTTGCCAGATTTCCTCCGGATCATGCTCGACCCATCCCGGTTTGGGATAAATCTGCTCATGTTCCTTCTGCGCGACCGAGACGATCTTCCCGGAATGATCGAAAACGATGAACCGCGTACTGGTGGTACCTTGATCGATTGCTCCGATGTAGTTGGACATGGTTCCCTCCACTCCTAATTTGTTTTTTTCATCTAGTACTCTTGAACAAGATCAAGCTCCGTAGTCAGTGCAGCAAGCCGCAGCCACCGATTGATTTTGTTCACATATTTTTCAACTTCTTCCTGTTCTTGAGCCCTGTTCCAGCCCAGCTCCCTTGCGAGCAGGCTGGCGACGACAGGTGCAGAACGGATCGACGCTCTCCAGCCGTAGAGCTGCAACCCGATCCGTCGCCCGAGGAAATCCTCGACCGTAACGGCCATTTCGTCGCGGGCCGCGAAAATCACTTCCGCACGGATCGGTGCAAGCCCGTCGCAAAGGGGTTCCGCCAAGCCGGCGTCTTGTTGAATTAACTCAATGACTTCAGGAGCCGTTGTCCCGTACTTGGCGGCGAGATGCCGCGCCGTTAGTTCGGAAGTTCCGTGCTCCGCGGCGAGCTTTTGCCAGTAATCATCCGTGAAACCCGCTGCTCCGATCAAAGCGTGGTTGCGTGTGGGCGAAAGAGTGACTGGAGCGCCCAATTGCTTCTGAACGGCATTGATCGTGTCTTCGGCCATGGCACGATGCGTTGTCCACTTCCCACCCATGATACTGATTAGCCCGGTGCGGGCATCGATCTCGATGACATCGTCGCGGACCAACTTCTTGGTGTCCCGTGAAGCTCCGGAGCCAACAAGGGGCCGCGCGCCGGCAAAAGCACTGACTACGTGGTCGGGCGTGACCGCTTGGGCGAGATAACGGTTGAGATGGCGGAGAATGTAGTCGATCTCCTTTGCGGTTACGTACAACTCATCTGCTACGGTGACTTCCTGCTCGGTGGTTCCCGCCAACAGCCGACCCATCCAAGGGACGGCGAAGAGCACTCTTCCATCGTCGGTTTTCGGTATGAGCATCGCATCCTGGCTGGACAAGACCTCCAGCGGCAGCAGAATGTGGACGCCTTTGCTCAGTCTCATGTGCGATCGGACACCGGGGTTTGCGAGTTCGCGCACGGTGTCGGAAAACGGGCCCGTGGCGTTCACGAACGCGCGCGCCCGAACAACGAATCTTTCGTGGGTCAACTGATCTTCGACGTTCGCGGCGGATATCTTGCCGTCCGCCGCTTTCTCAAAAGACATAATTCGCGTGTAGTTGAGTGCTTCGCCGCGTTCATCAGCGAAGCTCTTTACGAGAGTGATGTTGTAGCGCGCGTCGTCAAAGACGCCGTCAGCATAGATTACGGAACCGATCAAATGTTCGCTTTGCAGTGTCGGCATCCGCCGAAGCGTCTCTTCGCGGTTGATGAAGTGGCTGGGAAAGATACTTGCCTTGCCGGCGATCCAGTCATAAAGCTTCAGCCCCAAATCCAAATAGGTCGCGTCGGACCAATGAAAACAGGGGACCAGGAATTCGAGCGGCCGCGCCAAGTAGGGTCCGTTTTTGAGCATGTGCACGCGCTCGTGCAGCGCGCGATCCACCACGTGGTATTCAGCGGAATCAAGCTCCTTTACCGCTTGTTCGAGGTAGCGGACTCCGCCGTGAACGATTTTTGTAGACGCGCTCGAAGTGGCACCTGCGAAATCCCCCGCATCGAGGAGGGCTGTTTTCAAGCCGCGGAGTTGCGCGTCAAGCGCACATCCTGAGCCGGTGGCGCCAGCGCCGATGATGCATACATCAAACGGCTTGTTCGCGATACTCTTTAGTGCCTCGGAGCGCGTCTTCATGACCCTCTCCTTTAGAGCAAGCTAGAAATCCACTTTGGTTCGAAAGCCAAGGACCGGGGCGTTGTTCAACCGCCGGTCACCGCCCACATCTACGTAGTATTGGAAAACAGGCTGGACGATCCACCAGCGATTCAGTTGCGCCAGATAGTTGAGTTCGAACATTTTTTCCGATCCCAGCACTGGCAGCCCCTGCTGGAACAAAGCTTCATTGAACTGGTCGCTGACACGGCTATATATCGTGCTAAAGCCTAGAGAATCATGGTCTCGGCTGGCAACCAGGCCCGCATATCGAACGCCTGCCGTGGTCTCGGTGTTGACCTGATTCACGTCATCCGGACTCCAGTCGTATGTGAAGAAGAGATCGAGGCCGCGATTGGAGCCTGCGTCAGGCCGGTACACGGCTTGATTAGCCATTACATATATGAGGTAGTTGCCAGAGGTCAGCAAGCCGGTAACGGGATCGGCGAACCTGCCCCCGTTGTAGACCGAGCCGAGGCGATAGAGTCCGGGATAGGACTTGCGGTCCGAAGTCACGCTGTCCGATGCGTTCGACGGATCCACGAGGAAACCAACTTCCGATACGCCGACGCCGGAATTGTCGATGGCGAAATGAAAACCGTTCGTGTCTTGCTCGTACGGGTCGCGATTGCCGGCGAGGATCGCCCCCTTCACGTAAAAGTAGCGAGAGGGAACGAACCGTATCTCGGCCGCAGGTGTGCTAGCCGGGTCGAACGACTCGTAGACCGTCCCAAACAAATTGCCGAGGGCGTAATCAACCGGTTCGGCAACGAATGAGGCGCCATACTGCTGCACGCCGTAGAAGTCCTGTGCTCCGATCTGTCCCGCGCGCAGGTACAGTTTGTCATCAAAGAGCGCCTGCTGAAACCACCACGAATCCAGCCGCGTCGCATGGGCGCTGGCCAGTCCGCTCGGATTCGCAATAGTTCCGATCTCGGCGCCGAGATTCGCACCAAACTGCCATAAGCCGGTGATGTGAAAGGTGAGGCCCTTGTCGGAGGTGAATCGGCCAAAATCAATGTCCATGGTGCCGCGAAGCCGGCCCCATCCAGCGGCTGTCTGCTCCTTGCCTCCCGCCGGGTTCGCGAGCAGGTCAGTCACATAGTAAAAATCGAATGTGACTCCTCGCTCTTCCAGTTGGCTCCTCGCGTCCCTCCAGCTGTCAATACCGTCAAAGAGATGAGCCTGGGAATCCAAGTGAGAGTAGGGGAACGAGATCGGGTCCGCAAAATAGGCGTCCGAACTGGTGGATGGGGAACCCGGAACATAATCACTCTGTACAAGATCACTCTGTGCAAGCACAGGGACCGCGGAAACCAGCAAGAGAGCAACGACGTTGAAGGTTAGCGTCAGGAGTGCCTTGAAAATTCCGGAGGTCGCTAGGAGGGCAACTCGCAATCGAGTTTTTGCCGTCGGTCCGTCTAAGTAATGGGATTTGACGAGCGCGTTCTCGGACGATCGTCCTTCGTTGCCCTGAACTGAACCCTTGTCCGCGCGAACCGAAAGCTTCGCAGTGTGCGAGGGGTTTGTCAGACCCGTTTTCATGCCGCCCTCCTGATGACGTTTCTCTGAAACATCTGAGTGAATGAGATGACAAGAAACCTTCATCGGGGAGTTAGACAAAGGTATTGGTGATACCTTCGTGCCTGTCAGCCCTACGAACGACATTTCCCTGCGCGATCCTAGCGCGTGACGCGTGCTGATCTCCGCAAAGCGACGGGCTGATCGTGCGACACGACTTCCTGGGCATGTGGCCGAAGCGCTCGGCAGGAAAGGGGCGTGGGTGCTGTTGACGGTTTTGCTGGAGGTACGCCGCTCGTGCATTCGTCATTCGGCGACTGGTCTGCGCCTCGCCCACTGCCTGCCCCATACCAAGGTATCGCCGATACCTTCGTTCAATTGTGCCGCTCGCTCGCGTTTGATTTGATGGCAGTCGTTCCGCTGGGGTGATTGGAACAACACCGCGAAAATCGAGAAGAAAGCAGATGAACATTTCGATGGTGTTAACTTCGCACGATCAACTGGGCAACACTGGACGCAAGAGGGGATTCTGGCTTGAGAAAATTCGCCGCCCCCTACCTCGTGTTCGGAGACGTTGGTGTCGACTTTGGGTCCTAGAGCTGCGGAGGAGGAAAACTTTGACCTCGGTAATTCTACTGACTTAGCTTAGAACAATACCTGAGTCGTTCAGGTCGGTTGCAATTTCAAGCCGACTCTAGTAAACCCTGTCGGAGCAAGGCAGCGGCGACCGACAAGGATAAGATTGAATCTAAAGGTCAGTTCGTGTTTCGTTTCACTGGCAACGGTTGAAATGGCGTTCAGCCTTACCAGAGTGTGTTCGGGTTACGTTTGGATAAGGCAAGAGCAGAACATCGTAGAACCCTAGGGAATCCTGGGAACGCTCGGAGCGGTGCGCTGTGCTAGGAGCAACCAGCCTGACGGCGGACAATGGCGCGCTTGGCGTCATCGTGGTCGGGTCTGTTCCCAACATCTTCACTCCGGCGTCCACTCCCGCCGATCAAATCTATAGACTTGCGCTGTTCGTTCTCGTGATCACCGGAGTGATCTTTCTCGTCGTCGGCGGCTTGCTAGTATATTCCTTGGTGAAGTTCCGCCGGCGCCCAAACGATGACGGCCGCGAGCCGGGGCAGCTCTACGGGAGCACGCAGATCGAGCTGGCTTGGACAGTGATTCCCACGCTGATCGTGCTCGTTCTTTTTCTCACCACGGCGCGAGTGATCCACGGCATCGAGGACGCGCAAGCGCCGCGGAACGCTCTCGACGTAACCGTGGTGGGCCACCAATTCTGGTGGGAGTTTCGCTATCCACAGTATGGTGTCGTGACCGCGAACGAGCTGCACGTGCCGGTCAGCGATCCGTCCAGCCCAACTCCGACTTACCTGACTCTGCTCTCGGCGGATGTGGCCCACAGTTTCTGGGTGCCACAGCTGGCGGGCAAGACCGACGTCATTCCCAACCATGTGAACCACACCTGGATCGATCCGCAGCAACCTGGTGTCTACCTTGGGCAATGCGCGATGTATTGCGGCACCCAACACGCCCACATGCTCCTCCGCGTGTACGTCGAGTCGCGCGCCGATTTCGACCGCTGGATTCATGAGCAACAGCAACCTGCGGCGGGCGATCCTGACGTCGCGGCGGGCCGGCAGATTTTCGAAACCACCGCCTGCATCAACTGCCATTCGCTCCGCGAAACGATCGCCGACGGCCGCTTCGGCCCTGATTTGACGCACCTGATGAGCCGGACCACCCTCGGTGCGGGAGTCATGCCGAACACCCCGGATGATCTGCGACTCTGGATTGAGAACGCCGGCGCCGTCAAGCCAGGCTGTCAGATGCCGGCCATGAATTTGAGTCCGCAACAGCTCGATGAACTGGTTTCGTATTTGGAGACGCTGCGTTGAAGACCAAGGCAAGCGGCGAAGGAGGCTAGCCGGTGGTATCGCAATCGCTGCCGCAAGTCGGAGCGCTCGGGCGCGAGCGCGCGCGGCACAAGCCTTGGACGGAGCGCGCCCACGAGTGGGTGGTCACCGTAGACCACAAAAAGCTCGGGCTGATGTACATCTTCTACGCGTTGATTTTTTTGGTGATAGGCGGCGTGGAAGCAACGCTCATGCGCATCCAGCTCGCCGTGCCCAACGCCCACTTCGTCTCGCCGGAAGCTTTCAACGAGCTGTTCACCATGCACGGCACCACCATGATTTTCTTCGTGGCCATGCCGATCCTGTTCGGTTTCGCCAATTATCTCGTGCCGCTCATGATCGGCGCGCAGGACATGGCGTTTCCACGGCTAAACGCCTTCAGTTTTTGGATGACGGCGTTCGGCGGCCTGCTGCTCTATTTCAGCTTCATTGGTGGCAGCGGTGTGTACGGTGCAGGCAGCGCGCCCAGCGTGGGATGGTGGGCGTATGCTCCGTTGACGGCGAAGGCATTTTCCCCCGGGCACAGCACTGACTACTGGACGCTGGCGCTGTTGGTCTCCGGCATCGGCAGCATTGGGGCAGGCGTGAACTTGGTGGCCACGGTCCTTTGCGTGCGCTGCCGCGGCATGACCCTCGGGAAAATGCCGCTCCTCGCGTGGCTCAACCTGGTGATGGGCGGCATGGTCCTGGCGGGCATCAGTCCGCTGACGGCGGCCCAGCTGATGCTCTGTGTCGATCGCTATCTCGGCGGGCACTTTTTTGACACGCAGGCCGGCGGCTCAGCCGTCATGTGGATGCATTTCTTCTGGGTCTTTGGGCATCCGGAAGTCTACATCCTGGTGATTCCCGCGTTTGCGTTTGCCTCGGAAATTATCCCCGTTTTTTCGCGCAAGGCGATTTTTGGCTATCCGGTGATGGTGGCCGCTACCGTAGGCATCGCCTTCGTGAGCTTCAGTGTGTGGGCGCACCACATGTTCGCGGTCGGGCTGCCATCCTACGGCAATGCGTTCTTCGTCCTAACGTCGATGGTGGTAGGTGTGCCGACAGGGATCAAGATTTTCAACTGGCTGGGCACCATGTGGGGCGGCAAGATCATCTTCGCAACGCCCATGCTTTTCTGCATCGGTTTTCTCTTCCAGTTCCTCATCGGCGGGCTGACCGGGATCATGCTGGCAACCGCGCCTTTCGACTGGCAGCTCAACGACTCCTATTTCGTTGTCGCGCATTTTCACTACATCATCGTGGGCGGCATCCTGTTCACGATTTTCGCGGCATTCTATTACTGGTATCCGAAGTTCACCGGCCGTCTGTTGGACGAGCGCCTGGGCAAATGGCATTTCTGGCTGTTTCTGATCGGATTCCATCTCACCTTCGATTTCATGCACATTCCGGGGATTTTGGGAATGCCGCGCCGCATTTACACCTATGAACCGGGACGCGGATGGGAAATCTGGAACCTGATCGTGACCATCGGAGTGGCCTTCCAGGTCGTCGCCACGCTCCTTTTCGTGGTGAATATGGTGCGTTCCTACTACAAGGGAAAACCCGCAGGCAACGATCCCTGGGACGCGTGGACCCTCGAATGGTCCACCAGTTCGCCGCCTCCGGCGTACAACTTTGCCGTTCCACCGGTGGTGAGGAGCCGCCGCCCGCTGTGGGACCTCAAGCATCCCGAGGATCCCGACTGGGAGTACGAGTGAGGCTGAATTGAGCGCAATTCCAGCGCCGCCAATGCCGGAAGCAACTTGGATTCTGCCGTCGCGGCGGAAGACCGGAATGCTCTGCTTGATCACCGCTGAAGTAGCGGTGTTTACGATTTTCGTGGTGGCTTACGTTTACTACCTGAATCAAAACGCCGGCGGCATAGGTCCAGCACAGATCCTGCGCGTGCCCATTCTGAATACCATTTGTCTGCTTTCCAGCAGCCTCACCATACACTTCGCCACCACGGCGCTGCGCCGCGGAAAATTGAAAATATTTTTGCTTTGGTGGACCGCCACGCTGGGACTGGGCCTGAAATTCATCGTGGGAACCGGCACGGAATGGTATCGAATGATCTACCACGAAGGTTTCACCATCCACACCAACCTCTTCGGAACCTCATATTATTCGCTCGTGGGGCTGCACGCCTTTCACGTCATTGTGGGGCTGGCCGGTTTGACTACGGTGTTCGCGCTGGCCCTCGCGCGTGAGGTCAAACAAGAACACGCCGAACACTGCGAAGTATTTTCGATGTATTGGCATTTCGTAGACGCTGTATGGGTGGTCGTTTTTACGGTCGTCTATCTTGTCGGCCGCTAGGAGCAGCCGCGAAAGGAAACAGAAGGAAAAGAAGGTATCGATGACCTCCGGATCCGACTCACAACGCCGCGCGACGGAAACCGTTCCAACCATCGAGCTGCCCGCTCCAACGGCGTGGCCGCTGATCCTGGCCTTTGGACTGGCCCTGCTCTTTGCCGGACTCGTGACCACGATGGCGGTCACCATCCTCGGAGCCGCACTCAGCTTGGCTGGTGCCGTCGGCTGGTTTCGCGAAGTCCTGCCGCAAGAACACTGCGAAGAGCTTCCCGTGCTGGAGGAGGCCATCCAGATCACCACCTCGCGCCGCGAGGTCGCCCAAATCGAAATCGCGCCGGAACTGAAGCGCCTGCGCTTCCCCATCGAGATCTACCCGGTGGCGGCGGGAATTCAAGGTGGGCTGGTAGGCAGCGTGGCCATGGCTGTGGTGGCGATGCTTTACGGCTTGGTGTCTCACGGAAGCATTTGGTATCCGGTCAACTTGCTCGGGGCGGTGGTCTACGCGCATCCGCAACAATTGAGCATCGCCATGCTCTGCCGCTTCAGTCTGCTCCTGTTTCTGGTGGCCCTGGCCATTCACCTGGCGACCTCTCTGCTGGTGGGCTTGCTCTACGGCACTATGCTGCCGATGCTGCCGCGCCACCCGATCTTCCTCGGGGGAGTGATTGCTCCGGCTTTGTGGTCGGGACTGGTCTACGCCGTGCTGGGCATCGTTCATCCGCTCCTGAACCAGCGCATCAACTGGCTATGGTTCGTGGTTTCGCAGATTGCCTTCGGATTTGTCGCCGGACTTGTCGTCGTCCGCCATACTCCGGTTCGCGTGCGCCAGTTTTTGCCGCTTGCGATCCGCGCTGGAGTTGAAGGGTCAGGGCTACGGTCCGAGCGGCCCGACGACGAGGGGAACCCGTGAACCGGCGCTGGCGCTTATCGCTGGTCGTGATGATGGCCACTTCAATGGTCGCCTGCAACAACCTGCCGGGCCGGCCGGCTCCTGCTTCTAACGTATTGCGCCCGAGCCAGCAGACCGATTTCGCCACTCTCTACGCGCAGAACTGTGCCGCCTGCCACGGAGCGCGCGGTGAAGGCGGCGCGGCCATCGCTCTGGCCGACCCGATTTACTTGGCGACGGTCAGCGACAAGGTGCTGCGCTCCGTGACGTCCAACGGCATTCCGGGAACGCCGATGCCCGCCTTTGCACAAAGCTCGGGAGGCATGCTGACCTCCCAGCAGGTTGCGGCCTTGGTCGACGGGATCAGAGCCTGGGCGCGGCCCGCCACTCTCAACAGCGCGCACCCACCTCCCTATGCCGCCGACGTGCCGGGTGAGGCAGAGCGCGGAGCCATCGTGTACCAAAACTTCTGCGCTTCGTGTCACGGCCCGAGCGGCACGGGCGGCAAGGCTGGTTCCATTGTGGATCCGTCTTTTCTTGCGCTCGTGAGCGATCAAGGCCTGCGCACCATCGTCATCACCGGACGGCCGGAACTTGACGCGCCGGATTGGCGCAACGACGCGCCCGGTCATCCCATGACCGATCAGCAAATCAGCGACGTCGTGGCGTGGACCGCCGCGCATCGCGTCCGTTATCCGGGTCAGCCGTATCCGAGTAATGGCGCGAAAGGCGCGGAAGGAGTAGGGCAGTGAGCGAGGAGCAGAAAATCTCGCGGCGCACTCTGTTATTCAAACTGGGCATCTTCGTCAACGCCATCGTCGCAACGGTTGTGGCCGTGCCGGTCCTGGGATATTTGCTTTCGCCGTTGCTGAAGACCAATCGTTATTTGAGCTGGGTTTCGCTTGGTGAGATCGGAGCCTTCCCCGAAGGGCAAACGCGCTTGGCCGACTTCCGCAGTCCTTTCGGGAGTTCCTGGGACGGCGCAACGGATTCGACTGCTTGCTGGGTCCGCCACATTCAGGGCAACCAGTTCCAAGTTTTTGCCGTCAATTGCGCGCACTTGGGATGTCCGGTGCGCTGGTTTCCGCAATCAGAGCTTTTCATGTGTCCCTGCCATGGAGGTGTTTATTATTCCGACGGTTCTCGCGCCGCGGGCCCGCCCCCTCGGGGGCTCTTCGAATACGCGTGGAAGATTCAGGACGGAGAACTGATGATCCAAGCAGGCCAGTTACCCACGCTATCAACTCGGGCTTGACGGCCTAGGAAAGAACGATGGCGTGGATAAAAAACATCGCGAGTTGGCTGGAACAGCGGCTGGGTCTGGGCGCTGAGGTGCGCGACCTCGCCACGCATCCGGTGCCTCGCCGGTCGGCCAGCTTTTGGTACGTATTCGGCAGCGCGGCGCTGGTCCTTTTTATCTTACAGGTGGTCACAGGCATTCTGCTGGCGCTCGTCTACGTCCCCACTGGCGCCGATGCGTGGAACAGCTTGCAGGTGCTCAACCACGGCGTCTGGCTCGGCTGGTTTCTGAGGGCCATACACGGGTGGGGCGCGGACTTCATGGTGGCTGTAGTGCTCATACACATGACTCAGGTGTTTCTGTTTGGCGCCTATAAGTTTCCGCGCGAGTTAACTTGGGTGATCGGAGTATTTCTGCTGTTGCTTACGCTCGGGATGGCCTTCACCGGGCAGGTGCTCAGATTCGATCAGGACGCCTACTGGGGCTTGGGCATTGGCGCCTCGATTGTCGGACGCGTGCCGCTTATCGGCGCCGCCTTGGTTCATCTGCTGCTGGGCGGCCCGATCATCAACGGCGCCACGCTCAGCCGTTTTTTCACCTTTCACGTGTTTGCCCTCCCTGCACTGCTGATCGGGCTAGTCGGCTTGCATCTGTTTCTAGTGCTGAAGCTCGGAATCAACGAATGGCCAATGCCCGGCAGGGTCGTCCGTCGCGAGACCTATTTGCAGGAATACGAGGAGGAGCTTCGCAAGGATGGCGTCCCCTTCGTTCCCAACGCGATATGGAAGGATCTGGTTTTCGCGGCGGCAATAGTTTTGGCCGTAGCGGGATGCGCGGCGGTGTTTGGACCCTTCGGTCCGCGCGGCATTCCCGACCCAACCATCATCCAGACCGTTCCTCGACCCGACTTCTTTTTCCTATGGCTGTATGCGCTGCTCGCGTTGTTGCCGCCGCAGATGGAGACGCCGGTCCTGCTGGTGGCGCCAATTTTGGTCATTGGCGCGTTCCTGCTGCTGCCGTTTGTCGCAGGCGAGGGCGAGAAGAGCTGGCGGCGCCGTCCCGTGGCGGTCCTCTCCACGTTGGTGATCGCCGTAAGCCTGGGATCGCTGACGAGTCTGGCCGACCGCACGCCATGGTCGCCGGTGATGGACGCCTGGAGCAGCGATCCCATTCCTCGCCCGAATCTTCAGGGAAGATCTCCTCTCGAGTTGCGCGGCGCGCTTCTCTTTCAATATGAGCAGTGCCGCAATTGCCATTCGCTCGGGGGCGTAGG
Source organism: uncultured Acidobacteriota bacterium (assembly GCA_963811805.1). GTDB lineage: Bacteria > Acidobacteriota > Terriglobia > Acidiferrales > UBA7541 > DAHUXN01. The sequence goes on from CAWESU010000001.1 coordinate 1,822,521, forward strand.
AGGGCAGCGCGGTCCTGCTTTGGACGCGGTGGCCACCACGCTGACCGAGGATCAATTGATCCACCAAGTATTGCAAGGTGGCGGCAACATGCCTGCGTACGGCAAGAACTTGACGCCGCCCGAGGTCACTGCTCTCGTTGCCTTCCTCGAAACCCTGCATCCGGCCGGAGAATTGCCCGCTCGCAATGCCTCGCAGAAAGAGATGGAGAATGCCGCTCCGACGCCACCACAGTCCGTTCATTAACGAGTCCGGCGTATGACCGGCAGCGCGCCAAGCGTGATGGGCTCTTGGACAGCGCCATTGGCACCGACTTTGGCGTTATTGGCGGTTGTTCTTTTGTATCTCTGGGGCTGGCGCTCGCTTTCGAGAACTTCGAAACGCATCCCCGCTTGGCGATTGGCTGCGTTTTTAGCCGGCATCGCGGCCCTGTGGTCCGCCTTGACCCCCGCGCTCGATCTCTGGACGCAGTTTCTGCTGACTGCTCACATGGTGCAACATTTGCTGCTGATGTTGATCGCGCCGCCGCTCTTGCTACTAGGCTCTCCCGTCCTGGTTTTCTGGAGCGGGCTGGTGCGAAGGCGTGGGCCAGAACAACGTGACTCTTTTCGCTTCGCCGGTTGGGGTTGGATGCAACGCACCTGGCGCTCGCTCACGCATCCCATTTCGGCCGGCATCCTCATGGTCGCTATCACCATTGTCTGGCACATCCCGCAAGTGTTCGCGCTGGCGATGCGCTCGGCCGCGTGGCACTCTCTAGAAAACGCGACGTTCTTCGCCAGCGGTGTGCTTTTCTGGTGGCCGGTAGTCCTGCCTTGGCGCGGCAAGCGACAGTGGCCCCGCTGGATCATTCCGCTCTACCTGCTCGGTGCCGACCTGCCGGTTTCGGTTCTTTCCGCCTACCTCGCCTTTTGCGACCACGTCGTGTATCCGTGCTACCTCGCGGTGCCCCGACGGTTCGGCATTTCCGCTCTGAACGACCAAGTGATCGCGGCGATGCTGATGTGGGTGGCCATGTTGCTGATTTTTGTGGGCGCCAGCGTGGTCGTGATCATGGACTTATTCGAGCCGGTCGCTGCAAATGGGCCTCGCGCCGCGGATTCCGGCTTGTGCCCTGATCAGGTGACCCTACCAGCGCCTTAAAAGGACAAGAACCATCTGGCTAAGGTTTAAACCCCGGAGAGACAGCCTTTGATTATCAGGGAATTTTTATTCCCTGATCATTCACCTGCACTGTCTATGGTAGGAACACGTCGAAGGGTTTACCGCACGGCAACCCTGTGAATTCTAAGGAGCCGCTCTGCGGGATAGAGGTGTTGTCCCGCAGATCTCATCCTTCGCGGCAGCACGTTGCACGCCCACTGAAGTCCGTGCGGTGCCTGCCTGCTTGGCCGGAACTCCTCTTCCCGTTGGTGCGGAGCCCAGATGCAGTCGAATCAGCGAAAGGAACGCTTCCATTGCGGGAGAGATCCACTTGTCTTTGTGCCAGACGACGATGGTATTCATCATGAGTTCGAATCCAGCCGACGGCAGGGCGACCAATTTTTTGCTGGAGAGCTCCCGGTCTACAACGATTTTCGGCAGGCAGGCGATACCCATTCCCAGAGCGGCGCACTCTTTGATCGCCTCCACGCTGGTGAATTCCATGACCGCTCTTGGCCGGACGTGTGAACGCGCCAAAGCCGCTTCCAGCTTTGATCTGTAGGCGCAACCCTGATCGGTGAGTAAGAAGGTATGCAAGCACAAATCCTCGGCCCCCACCGTCGCAAGTCGCAAGAGGGGGTGCTCGGGCTGCGCCGCCAGGACAAGCGGTTCGCGGCACAATACCTCGGCGTGAATTCCCGGGCTTTTGACCGCGTCATCGATAACAAGGCCCAGATCTAGGTCCCCATGTTCCAAGCAGGGAACGATCTCCATGGAGCTGACCCCGCGGAACACAAGCTCAACGTGCGGCCATCTTTCCCGAAAGACTTGAAGGACAGGGGGAAGCCGATAGGTGAGCACCGATTCGGGCATGCCGACCAACAAAGCTCCCGCCGGGCTCTCACCTGCTTTGGTCACGGTGGCGGCCTCCCGCACCAGGCGCAAGATGCGCTCAACGTAAGGTAACAGCGTCCGCCCCTGGGCCGTCAGCCGCACCTTTTGGCCCAACCTCTCAAATAGCTGAACTCCGAATTCCCGCTCCAAGGCACGAATCTGAACGCTGACGTTGGACTGAACGCAATGCACCCGCTTTGCGGTTCGCGTGAAGTTCAGCTCCTCGGCAAGCATTCCGAAAATTTGAAGCTGGCGCAGTTCCATGAGCAACTCCTCTCTGCTTGGCTGGTAACTAAGCGAAATCGCCGAGTAGACTGAGAACAACGCACCGTTTCCTAAGAAGCATTGCTTTCATCTATCGAATTCATTGGACAGCTAACCCGGGCCGCGACATTATACCGGCCGACGCTCCGTCCATCAACCGGGCTAGTCGAAGGAGAAGTGCATGGCGGAAATCAAAGCTACGGTTCACTACGGTGCAAACGGCTTTTTTGTCGGGATTGGTCCCGGCGGGCAGGCCTTGGTTATGGAGACCAATGGCGAACGGAGTTCCGCGCCCAGTCCCATCGACTTGCTGCTGATCGCTGTCGGCGGTTGCATGGGTTCGGACGTAGTGGACATTCTGAAAAAGAAGCGCGAGCGCATCACTGACTACCGCATTGAAGTGCATGGTGAACGTCGACAGGAGTTTCCTCGTAGTTATAAGAATATTCGTATTCACCACGTGGTGAAAGGCCCGAACCTTTCTGAGGGTTCGGTGAAACAGGCGGTTGAGCTTTCGAATTCCAAGTATTGCAGCGTAGCTGCAACCCTCAGGCCAACGGCCGAGATCTCGGTCACCTTCGATGTCGTGCCGGATCGAGAGTCATAAGGACTCACGTATGATTCCGCCAGGAGGTCGAAGCGCGTGCGACATCCAGAGAATTTGCCGCACTCCATCGGCAAAATGACTTTTCGACAGGCTTTTTCGCGCAGGGGCGTTGGTCTGAGCAGCCGACCCATTCTGTTTGCTTTTCTCCTGACGTTTAGCACAGCGCCTGTCTCCCGCGGTTACCGTCGATCACGGAGCACGCGATCCATCCGTTTTGCCAGACGGCGCCTCCATTGTTGTTAGCGTGCTGGGAAAGATATGTCTGGTACCTGCGGCCGGCGGCGATGGCGAGGGGATCATCAAGGATGGTCAGATCGTTTTTCGCAAATAGTTCGGACTGTCGAGAATCTTGGAGGGAGGTTTATGAACAAGCGGCTCTTAAGCTCTATCGGCGCGCTCGCTTCTCTGGTCATTTTAGCCTTTTCGGTGCGAGCGGCGAACCGATCCTACTACGGGGCCGCCATTGGCGCGGCACACTGGATCGAAATGAACAGTATGCAAAAGAACCAGGGAATTGTTTGGGCTTCTAACCCTGATGACCCGAAAACAGTTAATACTACTCTTTTTGCCGGAACTCCCGGCCCCATTCTGTTTCTTCTGGAGACCTTCCGTTATACCGGCAACCGAACATATCTCGACAAAGCGCGGCAAGGTGGTGACGCTCTTCTGGCTTCCATCTCCCAGAATGATGACACCGGCTTGTATACCGGTCTCGCCGGTTCAGGTTTCACTCTAGGTGAAGCGTACCTCATCACACACGACAGGCGCTACAACGAAGGAGCCCTCCAATGCGTCCGCTGGATCGAGGCGAAGGCGGTGAAGACCTCGTATGGGGCCAAATGGAACGATGCTACGGACATCATTAGTGGCGCGAGTGGAACAGGTCTGTTCTTGCTGTGGGCTGCTGATCACCTCGATGCGCCGGGGGCGCGAGAGCTGGCGATTCGTGTCGGAGAAAATCTGGCGGCCATGGGCGAGCAGGAACCGGGCGGGGGGCTTAAGTGGATGATGGATAAGTCCTACCCTTTTGAGATGCCCAACTTTTGTCACGGTACCGCTGGCGTCGCTTACTTCCTGGCCACGCTTTATCAGACGACGGGCCGCAAGGAATTCCTGAACGCCGCGCTTGGCGGCGCCAACTACCTAATCTCGATCGCCAATGTCACCGACCGATACTTCCTTGTTTATCACGACAACAAGAACAATCATCTTTTTTATCTGGACTGGGCCCATGGCCCCGCCGGCACAGCTGGACTCTTCTATCGCCTGTACCAGATCACGAAAGACCCCCAATGGATGGCTTTGGTGGAAAAGTGCGCTGCGGCGGTTGGCGTTTTCGGAGGCCCGGAGAAAGCATTCACCACCATACCGCCTGGATCAGCCCCAACCCTGACGGTTTGGCGGGATGGCAAGCCAAAAGAGGTCGCCAATCCCGGCGTGTGGCGCAACGATAGCATTTGCGACGGCATCGCCGGGGAATCGGAGTTCTTCTACAACGTTTATCTGGTCTCTCATAACCGCAAATGGCTCAAGATCGCTCAGGAGGGCAGTAACCAGCTCTTGACGCTTGCCGACGTGACAAACGGCACTTACCGCTGGGTGCAGGTAGAGACATTTGTTCAGCCTGATTTTGCCATCGCGCAAACCAGCTATATGCAAGGGGCTTCAGGTATCGGCATGTGGCTGCTCCATTTCAGCGCAGCGCTTTCAGGACAACGGCGCCCGGTCATTACTTTTCCTGATAATCCGTTTACTTATTGAGGAACGGCGTCCCTAATGCTCAAATTGTTGGGGCGATAGGCCTAGTCGGGAAGAAGGAAGGCATACTGCTCGCTCGCGTCTACACCGGCAAGGCCATGGCAGGACTTATCGATCTTTTGCTTTGGAGATTGCAAAAGGAGACACGGCCGGTACGTTGTTCCGCCGGATCAGTTGGTTCAGCTGACGCAGACTCGTGTTCTTGATTTCTTGCCAGTTGTGGAGGTCCGCATTGAGCTGTTGGCTGAGCTGCTCATAGACATTATAAAAGGGTTGGCCTGGTGCGCCGTCTCCCGCCCCGGTGAACATGAACAGCCAGTTCAGCTGGTCGTCCAGTGCCGGCGAATAATTGAGCGAATAACGGTCTCCCTCGACCTTCCATCCAGTGATGGCTTTCTCCGCATCCGTGGTTTTTGCATTGAGCTCATCGATGGCCTCAGTGACCTGCTCCGGTGCACCGTCAGCGGCGACTCGCTTGCGCAGTGCCGACAATTGTGTGCGCACTTGGTTCATCTCCACGACGGCTTCATGGACTCGCTCTAGCCCGTCACGGATCTTCATCTGGAACGCAAACTCCGTTTGCAAATCAGCGATGGACACATCTACGCGGGGGTCTTCGCGAACGACTAGAGGCTGATCTTGGGACTTCCCATTTAGCGTGAGCCGAATCGTATAATTCCCGGGGATCACAGCCGGTTCGGGAATTTCCATTTGCCCCTGGCCGCTCTCGGGCCCGGAGTAGAGGAGGTCCCAAACGAAGCGGTTCAAACCCGCGTGGACGGTGGGCTCGTTTGGGTACTCCTCGCCGTCGACCGCTTCGACGGCGCCCGAGCTGATGAGCACCTGTTTTTCGTTGCCATTTTGCTGAGCAGACGCTTTCGCGACAAACTCTCGGATGACGTCACCTTTGCCATTAAGTATCTCGAAATGAATCGGCGCGCTCGGCGCTTCGGGCAGGTAATAGTCGAGAATGGCGCCGGGCGGAGGATTCTGGCCAGCCTGTGGACTACTCGGCGCTCCCGAGGAAGTGGTCGCATAGAAATTGTTTCCCCGTACGCGGTAGGCGGACTCCGGCCGATAGAGATAAAAACTGCCGGCCTGAAGGGCCGCGGTGGTCTGGCGCAAAGGGCTCACGTCATCGAGAACCCAAAAAGCGCGGCCGTGTGTCGCCACCGCCAGGTCATCCCCATGAACGGTGAGATCGTAGACGGGCGTGGTTGGGAGATTAAGCTGAAGAGATTGCCAGTGGGCTCCGTCATCGAATGAGACATAAATCCCCGCCTCCGTCCCGGCATAAAGCAGCCCCTCTCTTTTGGAGTCTTCGCGCACCGCATGAACATAGCAGTTGGGTGGCAATCCATCATTAATCTCGGTCCACGTCTTCCCGAAATCGTTGGTGCGAAAGATGTACGGCTTAAAATCATCGAGGCGATGCGCATCAACGGCTGCGTAGGCGGTGCCGAGTGAGAACGGGGAAGCCTCGATGGTGCTGACCATGCTCCATTCCGGCATTCCTTTCGGCGTCACGTTTTCCCAACTGCTCCGGCCGTTGCGGGTCAGTTGAATCAATCCGTCGTCGGTGCCCACCCAGATCAGCCCCGATTGGAGCGGCGACTCGGCAAGAGTGGAGATCATGTCGAAGTATTCGACGGTAGTGTTGTCCTGGGTAATTGGACCTCCCGAAGAGTCCTGTTTCGACCTGTCGTTTCGAGTCAGGTCCGGGCTGATCACGCTCCAGGCCTTTCCTTCGTCCGTTGTTTTGAGCACGACCTGCGCCCCGATGTATAGCGTGTGCGGATCGTGCGGAGAGATCAGCATGGGCGCAGTCCACCCAAATCGATACGGAGTGTCCTTGGCGGGTAAGTTGAGCTCATTGAGCGGCCATGGCGAAATGTCGCGGGACTGCCCCGCTTTCTTGTCGAACCTCGTGAACGCGCTGTAGAGGCTGCCGGCATAGACGACATTGGGATCAAGCGGCGAGGGCAGGACGAACCCGCTCTCTCCCCCGCCGACCGAGTACCAATCGGTCTGTCCGATGAGATCGCTGTCGCTCCGGCTCGCGATGGCCACAGTTCCGCGGTCCTGCGGCGAGCCATACAAGTAATAGTTGAAGCGATTGTCTGTTGCAATGCGGTAAAACTGGCCGGTAGGTTGATTGTCCTCCGTTGTCCAGCTCCTACCATCATCGATCGAAATCGTGGCGCCGCCGTCGTTCCCGACAATCATTCGTCTGGGATTTCCAGGATCGATCCACAGGGCGTGGTAGTCTCCATGCGGAGTATCAATGGGTGAAAAGGTTTTGCCGCCGTCGATTGAGCGCAACGCGCCGAAGCTAAAAACGTAGACCTCGTCGGGGTCCTTGGGACCGGCGAAAATGTGCGAGTAATACCACGGGCGTCCCCGCAGATCCCAGCTCGCATTCACCAAAGTCCAGTTCGCTCCTCCGTCATCGGACCGGTATAGGCCTCCGTTTTTCGCCTCGACGATGGCGTACACCTGGCTTGAATCCGACGCGACGCTGACCCCGATCCGGCCGAGAACGCCCTCCGGGAAACCGTGCCCCAGAATCTCCGTCCAACTGTTGCCTCCATCGGTCGACTTATAGAGCCCACTGCCTGGTCCGCCACTCACTAGGCTCCAAGGGGTCCGTCTCACTTGCCAAAGAACAGCGAAGAGCACGCGCCGGTTACTGGGATCCATGGCAATATCGATCGCGCCCGTATTCTCGTTTTGAAAAAGTACTTTTTGCCAAGTTTTCCCGGCGTCAACGGATCGGAAGACTCCACGCTCGGCATTGGGTCCGTACAGCGAACCCAAAGCCGCGACATAAATCGTGTTCGGATTCTGCGGATCGATGATGATCTTGCTAATGTGCCGAGTCTCATCAAGTCCAAGGTGAATCCAGCTCTTGCCTCCGTCGGTGGACTTGTAAACTCCGTCGCCGTACGACATATCGCCGCGAGGACATGCCTCCCCGGTGCCGACATAAATTACATTTGGATCGGAAGGATCAACCGCAATTGCGCCGATTGAGGAGACCGGCTCATTTTCGAAAAGCGGAAGCCATGTGTGGCCCCCGTCGCTTGTCTTCCAAACGCCCCCTGCCACCGCACCAAAGTAGTAGACAAGTGGATTGCCAGGGATGCCCGCCACTGCTTCAACTCGGCCGCCACGGAAAGGTCCGACCAAGCGCCACCGCATGCCTTGATAAAGGCTTTGCGACAGCGCCCGGGCGGTCAGCGAACCGACTATAAGAAATGAGGAAAGCAGGAATGCCGCCATCCACCCCCAACTTCTGCGGCTCGTCATTTTTTTCCTCCTTGTCTGTCCCCCCTGACCTTTGGTGAGAGCAGCGGACGCTACGGATAACACACACGCGCAATGAATCCGCTACAGGAAAACAGTCTTGGTCTTGGCCCTCGGCTTGACTCACCAGTTCAAGCGAAGGGCCATCTGGAGCTGGCGGCCGGTGTGATCCGTGGTGCTGGAGATTTCACCAAAGCCGGGGAATCCCTGATAGGCATCCGGGGCAGCGAAAATCGGCGTGTTGAAGACCTTGAACGCCTCGGCGCGGAACTGCAAGTTCCTTCCTTCCCCCCAAAAGTTAAAAGGAAAGGTCTTAGTGAGAGCCATGTCCCAGCGAGTCTGGAAGGGATCAAAGAAAGCGCCGCGTGTTGAATGTCCCTGCAAGTATCCGATGGCGTTCGGATTGTTTGGATCCACCTCATAAGTCTGGTTGCCGGGGCCCTCGAACGTGGACAACGGGCCGAAAGTCTGCCCGCTGGTGAGAGCCGTTGTAGTGGTCGCGCAGGAAGCGTTCAGGTAGTCCTGAGTATGCGTGCTGACGTTGCCGCCGGTGGTGAGCTTGCAGCCCGGAAGGACCACGCCGAAACCGTCGGTGCCCGAAAAAGACAAGCCGGTGAACTGGTCCACTTCGTCGGCAGTACCGGATTGCAACGTGGTGAGGCCGGAGAAGGCCCAATTGCTGGTCACGGGTGTGAACCAAGCGAGTTTTGGGCTGGGCAGATTGTAAACGTAAGAGAGCACGAGGCGGTGGGGAATATCGAAATTGGAGAGTCCCTTGTCCAAGGACGGCAGAAACTGGTTTCCGGTGGCGCCAACAGTGGGCTCGAATCCCGCCTGGGCCTCGACATCGTCGATTGCCTTCGAGAACGTGTAGGCGGCCTTGAGGTAGAGGCCGCGGGAGAACTGATGACTTACGGTCACCAGAAGAGCGTCGTAATAAGAAGCACCGGCGTCGGTGAATTCAAATAACCCGCCGGAATTGATGCCCACGACCGGCACGCGCGACTCGCGATTTTGCGCGGAGTTTACATCCAGACCGAATGGGCCGGGATTGTTGGCATTGCGAAGCAAGGCATTGTTCAGCGATTGAGCATCCTCGAGATGCACGCCGTGTGATCCTAGGTAGCCGACTTCCATCATCCACCCGTGCAGGAATTCATACTGGGTGGTGAGATTGAACTGCTCGGTGTAGGGCGGACGATCGCCGCGGTCCAGCGCGGAGACGAACAACTGTGGCGCGCTGAAATTTGGCGAGCCGTCGGAATTGAGCGAAGTGAGCTGTGGGAACGAGGGGAAAATAGGAAACTGGCTTGGCAGAGGCAACGTGGGGAACGGATTGGCAAGCATCTGCGTTTGAGGCGTGGTGAGGGAATTGACGAATGCCGTGCTCAGAGAAAAAGGAGGGTTGCTTTCCGTCTGGAGCGACTCGAATGGCCCGATGCGGCTGTAGTACATTCCGAAACCACCGCGGACCGCCAGCTTGCCATTGCCGAGCACGTCATAGCCGAAGCCGAGGCGAGGTCCGAAATCCTTCATGGGTTGATTAAGATAGGTGGAGTTGGAGACACCGGGTGTGCCGAATTGTTTGTTGCTCGCGGGTATGACGAAGCCGTCCTGCAAGCCGGGACCGCCCATCTGCATGGTCAATGGAGTGAGCAGAGACGGGTCAAAATTCGAGATCTCGCCATGCTTTTCGGTGATATTTCCGAGGTAGTCCCAGCGGATACCAAGATTCAAGGTCAAGCGCGAAGTGACGCGGTAGTCATCCTGGCCGAAAACCGCGAAGTCGTGAGCACGATACTCGAAATCCGTCAGACCGCTGGAAATGGAAGCGTCCGCAGGAGAGCCGACGAGGAAGCTACGAATGGACAGGTCGGCGTTGGCGTCCGCGGGGGGGCCGTAGACGGTATCGGCATCCACATTGCTAAAAGACAGCGTCCCGGGATCCAATGGGCTGCCGAAATTGAATTGCTGGGTACGAGCCTCGAAACCCATGCGCCAGGTGTGAGGGCCGTGCACGTAGGAAACCATGTCGCGAAAATCCTCTGATTCGTTGCGCTGGGTCTCACCAACGCTGGCTGACGCACCGCAACAGCCCAATTGATCCGAGAAGGCAAAGTTGGGACCTCGCGTGATGACCGACGAATTGAAGCGGGTGATGCCGAGCTGGCTGATGGTTACGGGATTAATCGCGCCAATGTCGCGTTTGTTATAGGTGTAGCCGACGGTGATTTCGTTTAGCAAATCGGGCTTGATGGTTTGGACGTCATGAACGGATAAGGTTTGGTTGCCGAGAAGATAATCGTAAGGCTGCCCCAGAGTGCCGTTGGCCCCGCCGGTGTTGGTGTAGGTGTCAGGATTGGCGAAATAGCTGACCGCGAAGGCGTTGGCGACGCCGCCGATATTGAACTCGTGATCGATCCGGCCGTTGTACTGGTTACTGTTGATTTGGACCGGGGCGGAAAAAGAGAATGAGCCGAGCTCACCGGGCAAATTGAACCCAGGCTGCCCTGTGGGACTTCCGCTTGGGAAAAGCATGCCGTGGTAGGGCCCAGGTGCATTCAATACATTAATGGCGACGGGGTCGATGGCGCCAACGGGAAGATTGTACAGCGCAGCCATGGAAGCGGCCGTGCGCTGCGCAGGAAGGATCGGTATCAATCCTGAAATGCCGCCGGCGATGCCGTTTCGCTGACGCTGGCCCTCATAATTGAAGAACCAGAAAGTCTTACTGAGTTTAGGGACCGGGCCGCCCACGGATCCGCCGAATTGATTCTGAATCAACACCGGACGAGGCGTACCATCCGCGTTGAAGAAAAAGTCGTTCGCATTCATGTCCGTATTGCGGAGGAATTCGTAAACCGTTGCGTGGTACTTGCTGGTTCCACTGCGGGTGACGAGAAGAATATTGCCGCCGCCGCTGAACCCCGTGGTCGCATCGTAGAGGCTGGTTTCCGTGCGAAATTCCTGCACAGCATCGGGATTGGGCACGGGAATGATGCCATTACCGAGGGTGTGAAATTCGAAGTTGTTGGCGTCAATTCCGTTGACCATGTAATTGTTGGACGTGGCACGATTGCCGCCGACGAAGATGGCTTCCGCTCCTTGCAAAATCGTGGAAGAAGGCGAAGGCAGCGTGGAAGCTACGCCCGCGTCCGTAGCAAGCAAATCTATAACGCTGCGATTTGCCAAAGGAATCGAAGTGATTACATTAGGAGTGAGAGTCGAACCGAGTGTGGCGTTGGCCGTCTGCACCGGGGTGGCCGCGCCGCTCACAACGACTTCTTGGGTCAGCTCGCCGAGAGCCACAGTGACGTTGGCCGTGGTGACTTCGGTGACGCGCACGGTCAGGTTGTTGAGTACCACTTTTTTGAATCCCGCGTGTTCGACATCGACTTCGTACCCGCTCCCTGGTTGAACGAGGGGGAAGATGTAAGTTCCTTCAGCAGAAGTGCTCGACGTTATCCGAATTCCAAGATTCGGGTTGATCAGGGTTACTTTGGCCCCCGGCACGACAGCACCATTCGGGTCTTTGACCAAGCCCTCCACAGCGCCGCTTGTAGCGCTGGTCTGTGCGTGCGCCGAAATTGCCCCAAAGACGAAGAGCGTCGCCATTACCATACAGGCACCAAAACCTCTGTACATCTTGTTCATCTCTGCTCCTCCCCTGCTTCTCACGTGTGCCGCTTGAGTCTTGCTTGTGATAAATAGCTGAGCTCTACCTCTTTTTCGCTCCTATAGTCATGTCGTTGGGAAAAAACCCGCCACAATACTCTGCGTCTCAGACCTAACTGTCCAATGAATTGTATAGATAAAAGGAATTCTTTTGACGAATGCCTCGGGCCAGACCCAGAACTCGCCGAAGCATACCTCATCGGACCCAATAGCCGTCCATCCAGAGCGTCTCGCTGACGACTTTGCTCGTGTGCATCCATGCCCACCAGCCTTTCGTTGAGTGATAACGGTCCGTATATCATTCCATGGTCGAGTCCGTCGTGGGTTCACATCGGTAGTTCTCGTCCATTGATCATCGAGTGGAGGCACCCACGCCGATAGCTGAAGAACCCGCCAGAATGTAGCCCAACGCCGTATGTTGATTTACACCGCCCGCTGCGACTAGCGGAATCTGCGGTAACGCCGCCTTCAAAGCTTTGATATACCTGTCACCACCAAGCTCAGCACAAGGATGGACTTTGATGTAATCGCCACCAGCTTCCCACGCCGTGATGATTTCCATAGGCGTCAAAGTGGCCGAGAGCATCGCGATTTCCTTCTGAGCGGCAAAATCGATGATTTTCTGGTTGAAACCAGGACTCGTCAGAAAATTGGCTCCCGATCGTCAAGCCCATAGACAGTCTCGTCTCAGCAAGCTATGCGGCAGACAAAGGGGGCTTCGCTAAGCGCCAAATTACGGTGTATAACATTGCGGGAGACACGAATCGTCTTTAATCCCCCAAGGACTGAACGCGGCTGCGCGCATACTGGCAAACGGCACGATCGCCGCGGTCCGCTACCCAGTTGATCTGGACTGCACTGGCGGGTTCTTGAAACACTTCGCAACGTCGGCCTGCGCGGCAAGGCTCTGATCCGTCTTTGGGAGGGACGGTTTGAGTGCGCACCTGTCGTCGTCCTACGGACAGTCGTGTAATCGATTCTTGACCCCTTGGAAATAAAATAGAAGCAGAACCAGGTATGATTGGGCGCGACGAGGCACCGAGTACGTAATGATGCGGATTTTAATTCTAAATGTTTCGAGGGAATCGCTGGACGCGGTCAACCAGGCCCTGTCCGGAAAGGGCTACGGGATCACTGCGAAGAGCGGACTAACGGTCGACGAGGTTCTCACGCTTTCTCCGGAAGTCTTGATCACGGAAGCGACGCCTTCCGATTTGAGCTGCTGCGGGCTGATCACGCAACTCCGATCGCGGCCGGAGACGGAATCGCCGCTCAAAATCGTGATGATCGTGCACGGAGGCGCGCTCGAAAGGGCTCGGGCGCTGGATCTCGGTGCGAACGACGTGATTTCGTTTCCGTTTGACGCGATGGAGTTCGTTGCGAGGATCAGGACGCAGTTCCGAGACCGAGAGCCGGAAGAAGAACTTCAAACGATGCTGAAGCACGCGGTGGAGAAGGAAAGATATGCCGACATCGCGGTCGAGTCGCTGAGCCAGGCCACCGGGAAGCGCCGCGCGTGGCTGATTCCTGCCATTTTTGTCCTCGGCGTCGTCGCCGTGCTCGCCGCCTTCATTTCCTTGATTTCACTCCGGCACAGCAGCAAAGAAACGCTTCAATTGCGTGCTGAGATTGCTCAGCTAAATTACGGCTTAGGACAGCAAGGCGATCTGCTGCGGCGCGCGGAACAAGCGCGCGACTCGCTCAGCGCTGAATCGCGTTCGGCCGCGGGGACGCGGGAGTCGCTGCAAGCGCAGTCCAAGAGTCTCCGCATGAAAATGGCTTCTGCGCAAGGGGCGGACGCCGACTCTCTGCAGAAGCAACTCAAGGACACGGAAAACCAGCTGAAGCTGCTTGAGAATGAAGGGAAGATTGCGGAGACGGTCGTGCGTAATTATGGGCCGAGCGTTTGTTTGCTGCATGTTGTCGTCGAGTTTCTGGATACAGCGTCAGGGAAGCCGATACGCGTTGTGGTGGATTCGCTGGGTAGACCGCAGGTCGACAAGAATGGGATGGTGCAACTTGATACCGAAGGCGCAGGACCGCCCTTGCGAGCAGACGTTTTCGGAACCGGGTTCTTGGCAACCCGCGAGGGTGTGCTCCTTACCAACCATCACGTCGTGGAGCCGTGGTGGAAGAATGACGATATGCAGCAGCTCATCGATCACGGAGCTTCGGCCTACGTGCTCTCGTATGAGGCCTACTTCCCCGGAAGAACGCAAGGAATTCCCGCCAAGCTTGACCAAATCGCAACCGACGCTGACGTTGCCACGTTGAAGCTGGAATCTCCCCCTCCCGATACCGCAGTGCTGAACCTGGACGGAAGGAGCTCTGCGAGCGTGACCGGAGACCCAGTGGTACTCATGGGTTATCCGACGGGCATCGAAGGAATCCTTGCGCGGGCGGGCTCGGATGTTGCGGAGAAAATCGCCGGAGGAAGCCAGGACGTGGATCAAATTATGGCGCGGTTGGCTGAGCAGAAACTCATACGTCCGACGACGACGCAGGGGCACATTGGCGATATCCTCCCCGACAAAATCGTTTACGATGCGGCAACAACTTCAGGTGGATCGGGAGGCCCGCTGTTTAATCGCGACGGCAAGGTGATTGGAATCAATTTCGCGATTCTGAACGGATTCGGAGGGTCGAATCTTGCGGTCCCAGCTCGCTACGCAAGCGGACTGCTCAAATAAGAGGTCATCGGCGCACTGAACCCCAGTTTTCTTCACCAAAGTACTTGACCGAGCAAATAGTCATCCTCATGCAGCGCGAGATACTAAGTATGGTTCATAAACTGCTTGAGGGACGGTAGAATGCGTCAAACTTGGAAGTTCTTTGTCGTGCATAGAGCGCTGCAGAGCCGGGAGACTTCGCCGCCGCGGTCAGAGCGGTTGGATTCATGGAAGGAAATTGCCGCTTACCTCGGCCGGCACGTTCGCACGGTACATCTCTGGGAAAAAGCGGAGAAATTACCGGTTCACAGGCACATTCACAGCAAGCGCGGAACTGTCTACGCTTTCAAATCTGAGTTGGATACATGGAAACAGGCGCGCACGCTCTTGTACGCAAACAGGAAGAAAGGCGTTCACGCCCGACCCCGAACCGGCGCAAAAGAAATGGTAGGAGTTTTGCCGTTCGAGAATCTCAGCGGTGATGCTTCGCAGGAATACCTCGGCGACGGCCTGACTGAAGAAGTGATTTCCCAGCTGGGGCGGATACGGCCCGAACACTTGCGTGTGATCGCGCGCACGTCCTCGATGCACTATAAAAACTCATAAGAGCATCGCGGTGATGCGAAGGAACTTGGAGTCACCTACCTACTCGAGGGCAGTGTTCGCCGCGATAAACGGAGAATACGTGTCTCGATCCTCGATCGGGCGCGCATCAAGACAGAGGCGGAGTATGGCGGCGAAAGCGACTCGGGAGCTTCCTTCACGCAGTCCGCCGCCGAATATGATCTCGCTCACAAGCGTCTGAACCTTGCGCCACCGGGTTACGGCTCTGACCACCACGCGTTTGTGAGCCACGCGGGAATCGCTGCGCTCAATCTTGAGTTTGGCGACGATCTGCAGCTCGGAGCCTACCATTCCGCCTACGATGACTTCGCCTGGTACAAACGTTTTGGTGACGACCCCGGCTTTGTCTACGGACGCGCCACCGCTCAGTTTAACGGCTCGGCTGTAATTGGTTTGTCCGAAGCTACGATCCTGCCAATGGAATTCTCGGCGACATCGGACGCCATCCTACAGGAGATCAGCAAGCTGAAAGCACTCTACGCCGGCCTGCGCGCTGCAATCACCAGCCAGAACAAAGCCGCGGCTCTAGCAGCTTGTTGAAGAATTTAGCTTTTCAAGCGTTCCGTCATGATTTTGTGAGTCATCGAGTTATCGCCGGGCTGTGAAGGGCTGCTGTGGATGTTTCTTCTTGGCTCAGCGCGCCCGAAGCGAAGCTCCGTTTCATGTTCTGGCCATCAGATTTCGCAATCGGCACAAGTTGTAGGCAGCTGCGGTGAAGGTGAACAGCCACCCGACCTTGTCGATCCCTCTCAACTTCACTTTCTTGAGTCCCCCCACCATCTTCATCCATCCGAACACTTGCTCGACTCGTTTGCGCTTCCGCTGACTGATTTCATATCCCTCATGACGTGTGGTCCGCTCATCCACCGCGCTCCTGCGATGGGTATTATTTTGCGCCACGTGCGGTGTGATGTTCATCCCGCGCAGTTCTCCGACCAGCTCCTGAGTGTCGTAGTTCTTGTCTCCTCCCAACGTCACGCGCTTTCCCGCCGGAATCGCTTCCGCCATGAGCATCGCCGCTTCCCGCTCTGCTCTCCCATGCGCTTCGGTCAGAAACGTCTCGACCAACAGTCCGTTGCGGTTCTCCATCAATACATGTCCCAGGTAGCCTAGCTTCGCCTCGCTTCCTTGGGACTTCTTGAACAGCCGGGCCTCGGGATCCGTGGTCGATTCATGCGTCTGGTTCTTGCGCTTTTCTCCGTGAAAGTCCACCTCTCCGCCCGCTCCCCGTGGCTTTCCCTGTCCGTCCTTCCGTCGGAAGCTCTTCTGGCTGGCCCACGCCTCAATGAGCGTTCCGTCCACCGTGAAATGTTCGTCCGACATGTACGGCCTGGCTCGTTCCAGCACCCGCCTGAAAAACGACTCCGCGATCTCTTCGTTCAGCAATCGCTCCCGATTCTTGCTGTACACCGCGTGATTCCACACCACCTCGTCCATCTCCATCCCTACGAACCAGCGGAACAGCAGGTTGTACTGCAGTTGCTCGATCAGCATGCGTTCGCTGCGAACCGAATAGAAGATCTGCAACAGCAGAGACCGAAACAATCGTTCGGGCGCTATCGATGGCCGCCCCACCTCGGAGTACAACTTCGCAAACTGCGGCGACATCTCCTTCAGGATCTCGTCCACCATCTTGCGGACCGGTCGCAACGGATGATCCGCTGGAACACGCTTCTCTGGTGAAACGTAGCTGAACATTCCTTCCTGCTGGTTATCGTCTCCGCGCATTCGCTCGTCTCCTTGAACCTCTTTACTTCAGACGAGTTTTTTCAATTAAAGTTGCACAAGAAACGGGTTTTTCAACAAGCTGCTAGGCACGTATCGCGTGCTCGCGGATCCGGAGCATTATCGAGTGGCCCCTACAATTATGGAAGTGCCCATCCTGGACTTCACGCCCCTCGATGAGGCGGCAGCTAAGATTCAGACGGCTGCGGCACACTTTGCACAAGTGAAAGCAAAATCGGCGGTGGAAAAGATTGATCCATCACAAATCACTGAAATCAATCGCCGCCTGATCATGTTCAGTCGTTCATTTCTCAGGAAAGGCGGCCTTCCCGGAAGACCTTACTACGAGAACGAACTCTACTCTCCCGGCCGGTTGTGGGACACCGTTCCGGTGCCGGCAGTTGGCGATGCGATGCTCGATGGGGACTGGAAAATGGCGGCGGAGCAAGTTCCGCTTGCTGCCGGTACGTTGCTGAACATTGCACATGCAATCGATGCTGCCTCAGAGGCCTTGGAGGGCTCCTCGATTCATAAGTAGTTCGGTGGCACTGGCTTGCCTTCGTATCGGGTCAACCGGTCATCCTTCTGAAGAAACGCTGCTCTGGAGAGACGAATGACGAAATTTTACGCGTCCCTCTTCCTTATTTTGGCTTGCGCAGCGACGCTGATTTTGCCCGGAGCAGTGATCCACAGTCTTATAAACTGTGCCGGAAATGCGCATCATGACAGGACCGTATTTGCAATACGGCGGAAGAGCGCCTCAGTCTCGCGTAACGCGAGCTTTTCTTCTCGGCACAGTGTGTCGTGACCGCGCAAGTTCCTGTGCGCGAAGAAAGAAATACCCCCGCTGGAACCAGGAGCCATCGACTACATGACGGCCAAGGGGCAATACCTTAGAGACGCCCCGACCAACTTCTTTCCGCATGCGATGTTTTTTGTGGCGACGAGGAAAGGGGACGCGGAGTGGGAGTGCGTGGCTGCCGCACGTGCCCGTCGGGTCTAATTCATACTGGTTCCCGAACCCTGGCAACGAAAACGATCCGCTGGTTCAGGAGTTGCCCGCGATACGCGTACTTATTATCATTGTGCTAACGTGGTCCGACGGCACATCTATATATGCGAAGTGAGGTTATGATGGGCGAGGTTGAGGCAATACAACACATGGACAGCACGCGAGACAGGATTCTGCAGGCCGCGTTCGAAGAGTTCTATAGGAACGGCTTTCAGGGTGGGAGTCTAAACCACATTGCAGAGAAGTCTGGGGCCACCAAAGGAGCCCTTTTCCACTACTTCAAGAGCAAGACAGAGCTCGGTTATGCCATCGTGGAAGAGGTGATTCTGCCGATGGGCAAGCCGCGCTGGATCGATCCTGTGAATGAGGCGAGCGATCCTGTGGAGGCGATCAAGGCGACGTTTCGTCGCAACATTCGGGACGATGTTACGAATGTCGAGATGACTGAGCACGGTTGTCCGCTGAACAATCTGGCGCAAGAGATGTCGCCGCTCGACGAAGGTTTTCGCATGCGCATCGAGAGGGGTTACGAGCGCCAGCGCGAAGCGATAGTGGATGCACTTGAGCGTGGCAAGCAGCGAGGACAAGTCAAGAAAAGCGTTGAGACCAAGGGAGTCGCGGCGCTGATCGTAGCCTGCCAGATGGGAATTTGGGGGACGATGAGGAATACCCGGGACGCCGAGCTTATGATTCAGTCGGGAGAGGCGCTGTGTAATTACCTGGACACCTTAAAGCCATAGGAGCGGCGCACGGAGGGAACAAACAATGTTGCCGATTTGCTTGTCCTGATTGACACTAATCTTGACGTCTCGAAAAAATCGAAATGAACTGACAAGTGAAGCAGAACAGCGTTCCCAACCGGAGTTTCGGACTGCTGTCTGAAGTCGCTCTGCTTCGCCAACGAGGAGTGCCGTCCATCGTGGTACCCCCAAGATCCGTTAGAACGAAGTTGCATTTGCGATCATAAGGGCCTCGACCGTATCAACCCTGTGTACCTCAATCCTTCCATTCAATCTCGCTTTCTGTTCTCCCAAATATGGGATTTTGCGAAAATTCCTCTCGTTTGATGTGAAGTTCGGAAATCTAGTGCTTACATGTCCGATTTCTGACGTGAGAACTCACCAAAGACGTAAGAAGTGAGGCCTGCACTCGCGATTCGCCAAGAAGTCATCCGCAAACTCATACTATCAACAGATCAGCCTTGCCCTAAGACTATGTAAATGCGGGCTTTGAGTTTGGACCTTCCGTTGCGATAGGTCTCGGCAGCAGTAGAGCCCGGGGCCTGTATTCCAGTTCGAGTGATTGGGAGCTGGGCTAAGTCACTGCTTTCAAATTTGCGATTGAGGCGGAGGTATTCGATGCGTAACTCTTTGTCGTTGGAGCGCGTTGCTTCTGTGTTCCTTTTCTGCGCTTTTGCTCTGGCTTTGGTGCTAGGCATATCGGCTAGGCCTGTTTTGGCTCAATCGACCAGCACGGGCATGATCGTCGGCAGCGTGGTCGACAATAGCAACGCTGCTGTGCCTGGGGCTACCGTGAGCATCGCGCTGAAAACAACAGGCGCGACGCGCACCACCACGACGGATAGCGCCGGGCGCTACGTCTTCGCGGATGTTGAGCCCGGAGCCTACGACGTCTTCGTCTCAAAGGCGGGCTTCTCGACAACGGATATTTCCAATCAGGTCGTGCAAATCGGACTGCAATTGACCGCCAACGCCAAGCTGCAAGTTGGCGCGGTCTCGACCACTGTGACCGTGACCGAAACTCCCGGCGCCGACCTGCAGACGGTGACGCCGACGGTGGGCACGACGCTCAGCGGCGCGATCATTCTTAACTTGCCCAATCAGGGCCGCGATGCCTCCACTTTGGCCATTCTTGAGCCCGGCCAGAACATCAATGGCAGTGTGGGCGGAGAGACAATGGACCAAAACTCCTTCCAGCTGGACGGCGGGTACGCCACCGACGACATGAGCGGCGACAACGGCACGTACATCAAGAGCTTTGGTTCGGATACAGCGGGTGGGGCAGGTCTCATGCACACTCAGGACATCAGCTCAACCCCGTCGGCGGTTGTTCCTGTCCCCGTCGCCAGTATTGAGGAGTTCAAGATTTCGACAGCCAACCAGACGGCGGATTTCAATGGCGGCGGTGGCAGCCAGATGCAACTGGTGACCAAACGGGGGACGAAGACACTGCACGGTTCGATTTACGAATACTATCTGGACAACAATTTCGCTGGGGCGAACACGTGGGACAACAACAGCACGGGGACGGCGCAGCCGAGTTCGCATTTCAGCCGTTTTGGTGCGGCTGCGGGTGGAGAGATTCCGCACTCGAACTTCCTGGGCGGAAGCTGGTTTATCTTCGGCAATTACGAAGGATTCCGCTTCCCGCAAGCCGAGGAATTCGAGCGCAGCTTTCCCTTGCCGTCTCTGCGGGCGGGCATTATCCACCTCGATGGTCAGACCATCAATCTGAACCCCACTGCGACGGTGGATCCCGGGTGTGGAACTGTAACGAATGGCTGTCAAGTCACAGCGGCGAACGGGTATACGCCGGGTGCCAGTATTCCGACGACGACCTGCCCCGGCGGCGGTGCCTGCGATCCTCGGGGCTTGGGCATGAATCCTGTAATACAGACTCTGTGGAACCAGTACCTGCCCATGCCGAATGACTGCACCCAGGGCGACGGCTTGAATTACTGCGGATATAAAGGCTCCATTGCCCTCCCGGAGTCCAGTAACTTTGGCGTGGTGCGCATCGACCACGACTTTGCCAAGAACTGGCACTTCAATGCGACCTATCACTACTACAAGCTGCAAAACACGGTATCGGATCAGTGGGATGTCGGCGGGTTCTTCCCTGGCGACACACTCGGACAGTATGGGGCCATCCGCACGAAGCCTCAGGAGCCGTGGTTGTACACGGCGGGTCTGACGACGAATGTGACCTCGAATCTGACCAACGACGTGCATTTCAGCTACACACGCAACTGGTGGGCCTACGGAGATCCCGGCGGCGTGCCAAACGTCGCCGGCTTTCCGGCAGCGCTGCAAGTTGGCGGCGAGAACTCCGGGGGCGACACGATTGATGACCCTATATTTGCTCCCTACAACACCGACAACCAGAGCGACCGCACGCGCTTCTGGGATGGACATGACTCCATGTACCGCGACGATGTTACATGGATCAGGGGCAACCACCTGTTCCAGTTCGGGGGCACCTATCAACACAACAACGACACCCATCAGCGGAACGACAACGGGGCGGGCATCAACACCTTTGAGCAGTACGAGGTTGGGGCTGGGGTGACCAACAGTCCTGTTGCTGACTATAACATGGACCTCAGTTCCGTTACCCCTGCCGGCATCACCGACATGACTTCATACCAGAACCTTTACTCGATGGTTCTCGGAATAGTTCAGGAGACGCATGGTCTCTACACCCGCGGCGTTGGCTCGCTGGCCACAGGCTTGCCTCTCAATGCGCGGACATCCTGCGCCATCCCGGGCATTGCGGCGACGGCGGATTGCATTTCCTCGCCGTCGTTGACAAACACGAGCGTCATACCGACCTACAACCTTTACTTCACCGATTCGTGGCACCTGAAGCCGACGTTGTCTCTGAATTACGGCCTCGGTTACACCGTGGAGATGCCGCCGTACAACACCAACGGCGGTTACCAGACTGTCATGGTGGACCAGAACGACCATATTCTGTCCACCATGGATTACCTGAACAATGAGAAGCAAGCGGCGCTGCAGGGCAACGCGTACGCCCCACTGATCGGTTTTTCGGCGATCCGCAATGTCGATGGCCACTCTCATTACCCCTACAACCCGTTCTTCGGCGGCCTAGCCCCGCGCGTGGGGCTCGCATGGAATCTCAGGCCGGACACGGTTATCCGCGCCGGGTATTCGACTATCTTCGGGCGAATCAATGGGGTAGATCCGATACTGGTCCCGATGCTCACCCCGGGATTGATGCAGCCGGCGACTTGCGGTGGTCCGACCAACACTGGAACCTGTGGTACGCCAGCCTCTCCAACTACGGCCATGAACGCTTTTCGAGTCGGCGCGCAAGCGGATGGCGTGAATGCACCACTGCCCGCGCCGAGTGCGAGTCTTCCGCAGCCATGGTACCCCGGCTTCAACGACGTCGCTGCCGGGGCCGGCGAGACGGTTGATCCGGACTTCCGACCGGACCGTTCCGATGAGTTTACGGTCAGCGTCCAACACCAGTTCGGCCCAAGGATTCTGGCCGAAGTGGGTTACATTGGCCGTATCATTTCCGATGAAAGCGAGTATTACAGTCTGTCGAACGTGCCTTACATGATGACCGAGGGTGGGCAGAACTTCGCCAACGCCTGGGCTAACGTCATGGTGGCCACGAACTACGGCACGAACCTGAGTAATATTCCGGTGCAGCCATTCTTCGAGAGTGCACTGGGAGGACCTCACTCAGCTTATTGCACCGGGTTCGCGAACTGCACGACTGCGTTTGTCACACAGAACAGCGCCAGTGGCAACATGCAGGGTTCAAATGCATACAATGCCTGGAACAGTGTTTCCACCGGCGGTTTTTGGGTTTTTGGACGGAGCTCTGTTAGCGATCCCATCGCGGCAACCTGCCCAACACCTGCCGGGAATGGCTGCGACGGCCAGTTGCCGTCTCTCGACACGACTGTCAGTAACGGTTTTGGGAATTACAATGCCGGCTACCTGCAGTTGACCACTACAGACTGGCACGGGCTGACGATGAAGACCAGCTTCCAGTACAGCAATGCGCTGGGCACGGTTAACGTTCTGCAAGCTAGCAGCCAATTCACAACGGTCGACCCCTTCAACCAGCAGAACATGTACGGCCCCCAGACGTACAACGAGAAATTCAACTTCAACTTCTTCATTAATTACGCGGAGCCTTTCTACAAATCCCAACAGGGCATGATCGGGCATCTGCTCGGCGGATGGAACTTCTCTCCGCTGTTCACTTACGGCAGCGGCTTCCCGATTGAGGTCGGCACGGGGAACGGCGCGGACGACGGAACCTTCGGCGAAGGCAACCCGGGCTATGTCGGCTCGGAGGAGAATGGCATCATTACCCAGAATCTCCACTACAGTGGCACCGAAAAGAGAGCCGCGGGAGTGAATTGCGGCATCGTAGGCGCGGGCTATAACGTCTTCGGCAATCCAGATGCAACCTGCCCGTATAATCCCGCGGTGAACGCCAATGTCCCCGGGATATTCGGCGATCCGGTACGCCTCCCAATTCTCGGCTACGATGGACAGATTGGGGGCGGCGGTCCGCTGAAGGGCCTGCCGTTCTGGAACCTGGACATGGGCGTCAACAAGAACGTCAAGATCACCGAGAAGTTCAGCGGAACGATGTACTTTGATTGGACCAACGTTCTGAACCACATGCAGCCAAACGATCCTTCGTTCAACATCTTCGACCCAGGTGCGTGGGGCGTTCTCGGGGGCGGTGGGTTCCTGCAGGGCAACACTCCGCGCCAGTTGCAGCTTGGCTTGAGCATTAACTGGTAGTAGAGTCTGATTGGCTTGGAGCGGGAGGATTCCCCAGATCCTCTCGCCACGCCAACGTCTGCATCGCTTAGCCGCCAGACTTCGGAATGGACACTAGAGCGAGATCCGCGACTGCGCGACTAACTGGCCCTATATATACCAGCCGGTCGGTATGGACCTTCCGCCATCTCCACGCCCGCCCGCTTAGTCATATGCCTTCGGACAACAGTGTCTTCGAGGGAATGCGAGGAATGAGCCAACGTATGCGAGACGGGGTCGAGCGCCTGCTGGAGCTATTCAGAATTGGGCCATCCTTACTGAACGCGACATTGCGCCAGGTCCCTAGGCAGATATGGCGCTACCGGCCCCGTCCGTACCGCCCGAGCATTCATGACATGGTTGTTGAACTCGCGGAATCGGAAGCGGGCTTATATGTAATGTCCCGTCAATGGATCGCGCAACCTAATGGCTCTTTAAGCGAACTCGCCAGTCGGTCTCGACCGGGATCTCCAGTTTTCTTTGATCAAACTGTCCTAGAGTCACTCAAGATCATTTCGCATCTGAGAAGATCGACGTACAGGCTTCTTTGCAATCTTCCCGATCATTGCTGGGACTATACAACCGTTCACTCACGGGACGACTCAATCACGCTGAAGCAGTGGGTGGCGATTCAGGAACGTCATATTCCCATGTCCGTCCAGAGCATGCGGGATAACCATGACATTTGGATCAGGATGCATCCCGCCAAGAAACGACATGTGAAGTCCTCGCTCGGTTCGGAGAGTTTGCCGGGATCGCCGGAGGTGAAGTAGCTGCACGCGAGGGACTCCGTCCAAGGAGTCAGCCCGGGACCCAACCTTGGCGCGGGGATTGCGTTCGGAAAGGGAGTCAGGCAACGGGTATGGAGTTAACTGTATATCAATCACTCATTCACAACCCCGCAGCATTGTCGGTGGGACGGTCGGTTCAAGCATGTTGAGTCAGGCAAAAAAAGCCACGGCTCCTTCTGCTACCGCCTCCCATAAACCATCTTGCACGCAAGCCGCAAGAATCGCTGTCAAGACGAAAAACGGAATCCTTTTCATAGGTTCGCTCGACGTACTTGCAGTTGCCGCGCAAGGCAACTATGTGTTGTTACTGTGTGAATCGGGTTCCCATCACTTGCGCGAGTCGATTTCCGTGATGGAGGAAAAGCTGAGGGCCTATGGCTTCGTGCGCATTCATAGGTCGGTCCTAGTAAACAAAATCTGGGTCGGGGAAATTCGTCCCTGCGCGCCAAGAAAATACTTGTTGCATCTGAAAAACGGCAAAGAGTTCACCGTCACAAGAACCTATAAGGGAAATCTCAAATTGCTTGCAGATCTCTGGGTCGGCAACGACACCTTTCGGGACGGATAACAGAGTGTCTACGGCCGCGGCCGAGACCGGACGCGCTGCTTGCAAGCATGATTGTGGGCGCCGAGGGTGCCTTTCACGACGTTTCGCACTTTGCCGGCGGCAGACTTCTCGGAGTAGGCCTTCATGTCGATTATTTCCGAGTTGCCTGTTATTCGTGAGCAAGCGCGATCGATGGTTGTCTCACAAGCCAAACTTAAAATTAACCGACCCGTTCGTGCTTTCACTCCTGGCGATTCGCGGAAAGGCGGTCGAGCTACTCTTCAAGCAGCTGTGTAAGCGACAGGAGCCGGGTGCCGGAGTTCGTGGAACGTCGCAGCCACGGGAATGAATTGCCAGGCGTAACTGTACGCATAGAGGATCAGCGCGTGGATCAAGCGCGTTCGCGCGAGTCCGGCGGAACAGGGTTGGGACTCGCGGTATTAACATTTGACCGCCAGTGGAGGCCTGCTAGGGCAACGTTGCAGCCCATTCAAATCGCATTCATCAAGGATTCATCCTTCAGGAATAAGTTCGCCAGATGACAATCGAAGTAACGGTACCTGAAGCGTGCCTGAATGAACTCTAGCAGCGCCCTGGGACCACGAGGGTTCATTGCCTTCATAGCGTTTGTAGGCTTGTCTTTTGCGCAAGTCCATCCGGGTCTTAACGCCCAGGAATTGCCGACGAACAATTGTTTCCGGCCCCAGCCTGGCAGCACCGTTTCGGAACCGGAAGACCTGCGCAGCCGGAACGGAGTCTTGAAGGTTGATCTCACCGTTCACGATTACAACGAGAGCGATGGCTCAACCCGCTACTGTTACATTGATGCGGAAGGTGGAGAATCACCTACTCTACGGCTGAATCCGGGCGATCTTCTGATCCTCAATTTGAAGAGCGATTTGGTAGCCCCGCTCGCCGGGGCCGCGCCACCGGACCATCGTCAGATGCATGCAGACGGCCGACACAGCGCGAACCCGTGTACGAGCGGCCTAATGACAGCGACATCTACCAATCTTCATTTCCACGGTCTGACCATCCCTCCCACTTGCCACGAAGATGATGTTCTGAAAACGTCGATCCAGCCCGGCGACCCGCCCTTCCAGTATCGATTTCGAATTCCTGAAAATGAACCGCCTGGATTGTATTGGTACCACCCGCATATCCATGGTTTCACGAAAGTGCAGGTGCTCGGCGGCGCATCCGGCGCAATCATCGTCGGGGGGATCGAGCGGGCAGACAAGGCCGTGGCAGGATTGCCCCAGCGAGTGTTTGTTATTCGCGACCAAGATCTGGTGAATCCGAATGCGCCACCGTCCAAATCGGAGCCGGTCGTGCCGCGACAATTCTATGACCGCGATGGAGATGCCGCGAACACGGGCACCGGCTTCGGCAAACCGGCAAAGGATCTCTCGATCAACTTTGTTCCTGTCCCCTATCCCAACTATCCTCCTGCTTCTATTCAGATGAGGCCAGGAGAACGTCAACTGTGGCGCGTGCTGAATGCTTCAGCGATCACATACCTCAATTTGCAGGTTCTGTACAATCGAACGCCCCAGCCGCTTGGCCTTGTGGCTCTCGATGGAGTACCACTCAACTACGGGAACGGAATGCCGGCGGACTTTGTGGATTGGCAGACCCATCTGGGAATACCACCGGGCGCGCGGATGGAATTTATTGTGAAGGGCCCGCCAATGGGGGTTTCGGGGCTTCTTGTGACGCGGACTGTCGACACGGGGCCGGCCGGTGAGAACGACACGAATCGCGCAATCGCATCGATTACTCCCTTAAACGATGCCCCGGAGCCGCGGTCAACGCTCGATGCTTCGCCGAAACCGCTTCCTCCGTCCCGCCTGCCCTGGCTAGGAAGTGTGACTCCCGTACGCGTTCGCAGGCTGTACTTTTCCGAGAAGTTGCTTGATCCGAACAATCCCACGAGCGCAACTGAGTTCTACATCACCGTGGAGGGCCAGACACCGGCGCCATTCAATCCGGAATCGGGGGTACCGAATATCATCACAAAACAAGGAACGGTGGAGGACTGGATCATCGAGAACAGGTCGAGTGAACTGCACGCATTCCACATTCATCAGCTGCATTTCATGCTGCTTGATTTCATGGGCGTGCCAGTAAACGAGCCGTTTCTCCGCGATACCGTGAATGTTCCCTATTACGATGGCAAAGCGCTCGAATATCCGAGCGTCAGACTACGGATGGATTTCCGCGACCCGAATGTCGTCGGCGATTTTGTATACCACTGCCATCTCCTGGAGCACGAAGATGGCGGAATGATGGGACTGATCCGCGTAGAACCCGCCGACCCGATCCAAAGTTCGCGAAAGAACGGTCCTTGCGTTTTAACGAAGAACGCCTCGGCGCAACCATGCAGTTTGGCCGGTTCACATACGCTCCCGGGTAATTAATTCTCAGCCGCTATGTTCATCGCTCGTTAATCATTTGAAAGGGCGGCTGTCACTAACTCTAAGTTTTCCCGCGTCGGGCCAAACTCAATCCAGCGAGACATCACCTGAGATTTCTTTTTCTGTTCACCATGGAAACATCTCGTTGCAATCCTGTGCGGTTATTACTCTTGTGCTCAGTCCAGAAATTATTCGAAGACTACCGAGGAGGATAAATGTCGTTCAAGCGTGTCGCATCAGACGCATTACATGGTTTGCGCGTCGGGCTTGCTGCCTTGGCGCTTTTCCAGTTTACAATCGGCGCTTCTTTGGCCGGTGCGGCTCCTCCACCAACACCAAACAACGATGGCAACACCCAGACACCAATCAAGCACGTTATCGTGATCATCGGCGAGAACCGCAGCTTTGACCATGTCTTCGCCACATACGTACCCAAACCTGGGCAATCAGTTTGGAACCTGCTGTCGGAAGGGATCATTAAAGCCGACGGCACTCCTGGCCCCAATTTTTACAAGGTGGAGCAAAAAGCCGCCGTGGACCTGGCTTCCGATCAGTTCCTGCTGAGCCCCACTAAAGTCTCTTTCCCGGGTCAAGTGCTTCCCGCACCGCTTGTAGGTGGCGCCTTTGACTCGTACATTCCGAGCGACAGCTTGGCACTTGCCAAAGCGTCAGAACAAGGCTTGCCCGACAGTTACTATCAAGACCTTGTTTCTGGTGGCACCGGTCTGACGTCCAAGGCTCCCGACACGCGCATAACCAACGCCAATTCACTGCCGGCGGGACCGTTCCAGTTGACGAATGGCAGCAGCTTTACCTACAACTCCTACGCAGCCAGTCCGGTCCACCGATTTTATCAGATGTGGCAGCAGTTGGATTGCAGCGTAAGCAATGCCACGTGGCAGAATCCTTCCGGCTGCGATGCGCGGCTGTTTCCCTGGGTCGAAGTAACCGTCGGCGCGGGCTCCTCGACGCAACTCAACGGCCTACCCCAACCCGCGAACTTCAACACCGAATATCTTCCCGGCGACGTGACCACCGGCGAAGGATCCACCTCAATGGGCTTCTACAACGTTCAAAGAGGCGATGTGCCCTACTTCAAGAGTCTCGCAGACACCTATGCCATGAGTGACAACTTCCATCAATCCGTCGAAGGTGGCACGGGTGCCAATCACATTATGTTCGGCCATGGCGATATGATCTGGTTCAGCGACGGAAAGGGTAACCCGATCCCTCCGCCTCATGGCATCTCCACGGGCGGAACCACACCGGCCGGAACATCCACCGTCCTGGACGAAGTGGAAAATCCGAACGCGATGCCTACGACCAATAACTGGTGGAAGGAAGATGGCTACGGCGCGGGTTCTCCTGGGGCGTCTCCTTACGGCGGTGGCTCCTACAGCGATTGCGCGGATTCTACTCAGCCCGGAGTTTCGACAGTCGTGAACTATCTCCGGTCGCTTCCGAAACCCATCGACCCGCACTGCGAAGTGGGACACTACTATCTGCTGAACAACTACAACCCGGGCTGGTTCGGCAACGGGCACGACGCATTCACGGACCCGAGCCCGTATAACACCGTATTCACGATTCCGCCGTCGTCAGTGCCGAGCATCGGCGACGATATGATCGCCCACAATATTTCCTGGAAGTACTACGGCGACCAGTGGAACAACTACGTTCCCGACCCATACCAGATCAATTATGGGGCAGTCGGCTCCGAAAATGAGCTCAAGACTGGGACGATTGCAGCAGCCGACGAGTACTGCACCATTTGCAACCCGTTTGCGTACGACACCTCCATCATGAACAACGCGGCTGTCCGCACTGCGCACATCGACGACATCACCGGCCCCGGAGGCTTGTACTCGGACATTACCGGCGGCACGCTTCCCGCGGTTTCCGTCGTGAAACCTAGCGCGTTCGTGGACGGCCATCCGTCGTCTTCGAAACTCGACCTGTTCGAAGGCTTCACAGAGAAAATCGTCGACATGGTGCAGAACTCGAAATACGCCAATGACACGGCGATCTTCATCACCTTCGACGAAGGTGGCGGCTATTACGACTCCGGTTACGTCCAGCCGCTGGACTTCTTCGGCGACGGCACTCGCATTCCCTTGATCGTGGTTTCAGCGTATTCTCGAGGCGGACGCATCACACATAACTACTCCGATCACGTCTCCATCCTCAAATTCATCGAGAGGAACTGGAGTTTGCCCCCTGTCAGCTACCGCAGCCGGGACAATTTCCCGGATCCGGTCGCGGAGTGGAACAACCCCTATGTGCCGATCAACGGCCCGGCGATTAGCGATTTGTTCGAACTGTTCGACTTCGGCCAAGACGGCGGGAATCACGCTGGCGGTCACTAACGGTCGGGGTCACTTACGATAGCGCTGTAGTCAAAGGCTAAAGGAGCCCATAGATAGGGATACTGGGGCTGCAATGGAAGGAACGGTGCCGAAGCTGGTTCACGCCAGCTTCGGCACCTGCATCTACAGCTGTTATCAAGATAGCCGGAATATTAGTGGTTCAGCCCGTCTGGATTGTCAACGCCTCGCCTAGCATCTTCATTTCGAGCTCCGACTCGGGCGTCGAGGTGTCATATATTGAGCGCATCAGAGGAACGCATGAGTCTTCTCCTTTGGCAAAACTCTCGTCGGCTTGACTTGCCCCCATTCGTACGACGGACAAGAAGCCGTCCGTTCGACGCACTTTAGGAAATATGGAGGAATTTTCAAGTAGACTCCGAGCGTCCGTCGGAAGCATCCCGCTCGGAAAGAGCAGATTGCCGGTCTGCGCGGCCAGTACATATCCCTAACCCTCCCGCTTCGGGACTCTCTACTCGTCGTAGCGGCGTCAAGTTTTTGATTTTGTGTCCGCACTCGAGCTTTATAATCCGGACCAGGAGATCACGGCTTGACCAACTCGCCTTCTCCTAAACGGTAGCGATGCCATGAAGCCCGACGTGCTTACGCCAGAGCAAGTGTCTCCGGATGAGGCCGTTCGACTCGCTCGGGAGATCTACGGTCTGAAAGTAAGCGCCAAGCCGCTGCCGGGAGAGTACGACCACAATTTCCATGTCACGACCGAAGATGGCCGCGCGTTCGTCTTGAAGGTAATGCATCCCGGCAGGGAACGATCCTTTGTCGACTTGCAGTGCCGGGCTTTGGCGCATTTGGCGGAATGCGCCCCCGACCTTTCGCTGCCGCGGGTCAAGCCGACGCAGCGAGGCGAGCCCTTCATGAAGGTTCAGTTTGAGGGAAAGGAGCGTTTTGTTTGGTTGCTCACGTTTCTTCCTGGCAAGGTCCTCGCCCAAGTGCGGCCGCACACGTCCGAATTGCTTCACAGCGTTGGCCGTCTGCTTGGCGAAATCGATCGCGCGCTTCAGGACTTCTCACATCCCGCCGCGATGCGCGAACTGAAATGGGATTCCGCGCGAGCGTCGTGGATTCGCGAATATCTCTCGCAAGTGGGAGATCCGTTGCGCCGGGCGTTGGTGGAGCGGACACTGGCGCAATACGAGTCGAGCGTCGCGCCGCTGATCCCCACGCTCCGGAAAAGCGTGATTTATGGCGATGGCAATGATTATAACGTCTTGGTAGAACGAACCAGTGCGTCGCCGCGAGAAGTTGTCAGGGTGATAGATTTCGGCGACATGCACCACGGGTTGATCGTTTCGGAGCCGGCCATTGCCGCGGCTTATGCGGTCCTGGGGAAGAACGAACCCCTCGCTGCCGCAGCAGCCATCGTGAGCGGCTTCTATCAAGTGTTTCCCCTCGACGAAACTGAATTGTCGGTGCTGTTTCCGCTGATCGAAATGCGCCTTGCGGTGAGCCTGGTGAACTCGGCCTGCCGCAAAAATCTGCTCCCCGGGGATGCGTATGTCACTGTCTCCGAAGGGCCCGCCTGGGAAACGCTCGAACGCTTGTCAAAGATTCATCGGCGCTTTGCGCATTACACTTTTCGGCAGGCGTGCGGTTTACCACCAATGCCGAAGGCTGCTGATTTACATCAGTGGCTCGCGGTCCACGGGAAGCTTGCCGCCTCCGTGTTGGAGCTGGATTTGCGGACCGAACCTTGCCTCGTGCTTGATTTGAGCATCGCCAGCACATTCCTGGGAGCGGACCCGCGAAACGCCGAAACTCCGGCGCTGACCGAGGCGATCGAAGGGGAATTGAAACAGGCCAACGCTGCCGTTGCCGTCGGCCGGTACGACGAGCCGCGCGCATTGTACACCTCGGCGCTGTTCGGCAATAGCGGCAATCCGACAGACGAACGGCGCACCGTGCACCTCGGAATCGATCTATTCGTGCCTGCCGGTTCCAATGTTCGCGCGCCGCTCGACGGCGTCATGCATGCGGTTGCGGACAACCAAGGGTCGCTCGACTACGGGCCTGTGGTGATCGTAAAGCACGTGACGGACGGCGCCGGCGAGTTTTTCACGCTGTACGGCCATCTTTCGCGAGAAAGCCTGAAGGCGCTGTCGGTAGGGCGACGCATCACGAAGGGGCAGATTTTGGCGAAGATCGGCACTGCTCACGAGAACGGCGGATGGCCGCCACATCTGCATTTCCAGCTCATTACTGATTTGTTGAACCTCGATGAGGATTTCCCCGGCGTTGCCCGCGCTTCCGAACGGCCGGTTTGGAAAAGTCTCTGCCCTGACCCGAACATTCTGCTGGGGATCCCAGCCGAGCGGTTTCCGGAGGAAATGGCCTTCTTGGAAACGCTGTCGCAGAGGCGCGCGCTCGTCGGCCGCAATCTCGCCGTCTCCTACAATCATCCGTTGAAGATTGTGCGCGGTTGGCGCCAATACCTTTACGAGGATACGGGTCGGGCTTACCTCGACGTCTTCAACAATGTCCCGCTCGTCGGTCATAGCCATCCTAAGGTTGTAGGCGCCGTGCAGAAGCAGCTGGGTCTTCTGAACACGAACACCCGTTACCTCCATGACGCTGTCGTTCGGTACTCGAAGCGGCTCACGGAAAAATTGCCTGATCCTTTGCGCGTCTGCTATTTCGTGAATTCCGGAAGCGAAGCAAACGAGCTTGCCATTCGCCTCGCCCGGGCGAGCACTGGATTCGAAGACACCATTGTCCTCGAGCACGCCTACCACGGAAACACCACCGCGCTGATCGACATCAGTCCCTACAAATTCAATGGGCCCGGCGGGGGTGGCTGCAAACCGTGGGTCCATGTGGCTCCAATCCCCGACGACTATCGCGGCATCTATCGACGAGGAGGGCCTAACCTCGGATCGAAATACGCTCACCACGTTGGTGAAATCGTGAGCCGCCTTCGGGTGCAAGGACGCGGCGCGGCTGCCTATATCGCGGAAACAGTGCCCAGCGTCGGCGGACAGATTGTGTTTCCACGTGGCTATCTGGCCGAGGTATATCGTCATGTCCGTTCTGCGGGTGGAATTTGCATTGCCGACGAAGTGCAAGTCGGCTTTGGGCGGATAGGTACGCACTTCTGGGGTTTTGAGACGCAAGGCGTGGTGCCTGATATTGTCGTCCTGGGCAAGCCGATTGGTAATGCGTTTCCGCTCGCGGCAGTGGTCACCACTCCGAAGATTGCAGCTGCTTTTGACAATGGCATGGAGTTCTTCAGCACCTTCGGAGGCAATCCTGTTTCTTGCGCCGCGGGGTTGGCCGTTCTGGATGTGCTTGAGGAGGAGCATTTACAGCAGAATGCTGGTCGCGTCGGCGAACGCTTGGTGGCCGGTCTCAAGGAACTTCAAGCGCGTCATGCTGTGATCGGCGATGTTCGCGGCTCAGGACTTTTTTTGGGGCTGGATTTGGTTCGCGATCGCGAGACGCGTCAGCCGGCGCCGGAGGAAGCGTCCTACGTCGTCAATCGCCTGCGAGATCGTGGTATCCTGACTGGGACCGACGGTCCTCATCACAACGTAATCAAATTGCGCCCGCCGCTGATCTTTTCTGGGGCAGACGCAGATCTGTTCCTTGCAACACTGGACTCTGTCCTCGAAGAGGACCTGGCGAAACCGCGGGCTTGCTGAGCCTATGTTCGTTGGACTGATCCACGCCTCGGTGGCACCGGGCATCAAAGGACGGTCGCAACCACCGGGCGCGCGGTCTCATCGAACCCCCAGGGTTCACGGCACACACTTTGCAGAAGGACTGACGAAATAGCACGGAGAAATGAATGAGCGGCATGGTCGAGTTTCTGGTGCGGCACGGCTACCTGCTGCTGTTCGCCTGGGTACTCGCAGAACAGTTGGGCTTGCCGCTGCCATCTGCGCCGCTGCTGTTGGCCGCCGGCGCTCTGGCGGGAACCGGCCGCATGAACCTGGCGATTACTATTGTTTTGCCGATTGTCGCCGTGAGCATCTGCGACGCCTTCTGGTATGAGCTCGGACGGCGCCGCGGCGTGAAGGTGCTGCAATGGATCTGCCGCGTCTCCCTTGAGCCGGACTCCTGCGTGCACCGCACCCAGGTCCGCTTCGAACGCAATGGCCCATGGGCGCTGGTTGTGGCCAAGTTTATTCCCGGATTCAACGCCATGGCGCCTCCCTTGGCGGGCATTAGCCGCATGTCCTGGCGGCGGTACGCACTATTCGACGGGCTGGGCATATTGCTTTGGGTGGGCACCTACATTGCCATTGGATACACCTTCAGCGGCGAACTTGAGCGTGTGGCCGCACACTTGGCTTTTCTCGGGTGGGGATTGTTCGCGCTTCTGTTTTCCGCTCTGCTGCTTTATATCGGATGGAAGGATTTCAAACGGCGTCGCTTCCTGCACGACTTGCGCATTGCGCGAATCAGTCCGGACGAGCTGCACCAGATGATGGATGGCGGCGAAAGCGTTGTTGTGGTTGACTTGCGGCACGCCATGGAATTCCAGTCCGAACCGGAAACGATTCCGGGAGCAGTGCACATGGATCCCGCGGACTTGGAAGAGGCCGTGGAGGTAATTCCGCGCGACCGCGAGATCGTCCTCTTTTGCAGTTGCCCGAACGAAGCGAGTGCCGCGCACATGGCGCTGCGGCTGCGTACCTTCGGAATTACTCGCATCCGGCCTTTGGCTGGAGGGCTCGCTGGTTGGCGCAGCTGCGGCTTTCCGCTGCAAGCGCTGGAGCCGAACAGCAATCCGTCCAGTCCGTTCGATAGCGACCTTCAGCGTGGAGAGAGGTTCGAGACGTAGGCGTCGAGGCTGGCCGTAAGCTGGCCAAGGCCGGCAAGCACGTTTTGACGAAGTGCTTCGACGATCGCTGGAACGGTCTTCTCGCGGACCGGTTCGTCGTGGCTGTAGGATTGGCTCCAAACGACAAGTCCGGTTTTTGGCTTGAATAGCTCAAGCTCGAGAGAAAACCGCGCGATGAGCGTGGGCGCATCCACTTCTTCGAGCGCGTACAGGTGTCCGCGCAAAATGTAATCGCCCTTCGCGCCGCTGCCCATTCGCGCCACGGAACGAAATCGCCCCTCGGAAAGCAGCGTTTGCGCCAGCATCGTTTCTAGCATTTCTGTGGGAATTTCCGCCCAGTGATGATATTCGTACGTTCCTAACTCCACGCCGCCGGCGGTATAGACGATGGGGTGCTCGAGATAAAGGGGAGAAGACGAAATGCGCCCCACCAGAATCGTCGCCGGAATCGGCGCATCGTTCTTGATGCTGACGGAAGGCGCCGGCGTCGGCGCGGAATTCAGCGTGTAGTATTTCACCGGCCGCGTGGCGCCGCAATTCGCCGTCAGCAGAATCGCCCCCAAGATCAGCAACGTGGCCGGAACTGTCACTATCCTCTTTGATAGAGCGCGCATGTTCATTCTCAATCCGGACGCTTCGGAGTTTGCCCGGGCACGTGTTCCGCCGGCAACGAGGACCGGATCAGCGCGGAGGGCCGCGTCTTGATCGTTTCGGTAAAAGCCTTCAGGTTATCGGTGATATCTCTCAAGTTCCCGATAATCTCATCCAGGTTGTCGCTATTCGTGTTCAGCATGGTATTCAACTGATCCGTGAGTGCGGAAGCGGATGTCAGTGTCATGCGCATTTGAACTACCGCCTGCCGCAGATCGGGGCGGTTCTCCATCAGCGTTGCATCGATATGCGAAAGCGCGGTATCCGCCTGATTCACCGTCCTTCTGAAATCGTTGAGTAGCGGCGCAAGTTTGGCGCTACTGCTGTTCAGGTTGTTCAGCGTGGAATGTAGCATCGGGCGGTCTTCCGTCAGCATGCCGCGAACGTTCGCCAGGCTCGCGGCGATATTTGCGCGATTGTTTGCGTCCAGCAGCTCATTGACGCGCCGCAGAGTCTCCTGCAATTCCGTAACGCGCGCGTTCAGATTTTGTAACAGTACTGTTGCCTGTGGGGCCAGGGCGTTAATTTTTGTGGTGAGGTCGTCGAAGCTCGCATAGTCCACAGCGGGCAAAATGTCGCCAGAAGCGGCGCGAGGAGCGTTCATACTGCCTGGAACGATGCCCAGAAAATGATCGCCGAGCGCCCCGAGGCTCGAAATCTTCGCTTTGCTGTCCGTTTTTACGGGAACCTGCGGATCGATACGAAATTCGATTTCCATCCGCGTCGAGTTTTTCGGGTCGTCGCGTACCGATACAACGCGGCCAACTGGAGGCCCGCCCGCGTAACGCACCTCGGAGCCTGGTCCCAGGCCGCCCGCATCCTTGAAGTAGGCGCGGTAGATCGGTTCGCTGCGTCCAAAGACTCCGGTGAGTGAAAAAACCGTCACCACCAGAAGTCCCGCTGCGGCCAGGACGAATAAACCTACAAACGCGCGCTCGCGTTGCGCTTTCAATCGCGCTCCTCGAAAATCCACACAAAAGCAACAGGCCGGGTAATGCAGACCCCCAGGGTCGCAAAGTATAACATGGCCTCGCAGCTCCGCGCGGCCCGCTAGAGGCGCAAGTCTTGCGTCAAGCGGTCCAGGAACCCGTCGTCTCTGGAAATCTCCGGATCCGGAACACGGTCGAGAAACTGGCGCACGCGCGGTTGCTGGCCGGCCTTCAATTCGGCTGGTGTGCCAATCGCGATGATGTTTCCCTTGTCGATCAGCACCATGCGGTCGGCAATCAGGAAGGCGCTGGCCAGCTCGTGCGTCACGACGACGATGGTGATCTTGAACGCGCGCTTCAGTTTCAAAATCAATTCGTCGATCCCCGCGGCAATGATCGGGTCCAAGCCCGCCGACGGTTCGTCAAAGAACAAAATCTCCGGGTCCATCGTCAGCGCGCGGGCCACCGCAGCGCGCTTTTTCATTCCTCCGCTCAGTTGCGCGGGATTGTAATTTTCGTAGCCGGAGAGCCCCACCTCTTCCAGTTTGAGCCGCACCAGAACTTCGATCGTGGAGTCATCCAGCTTGGTATGTTCGCGAAGCGGCAGCGCCACATTTTCGCCCACGGTCATCGAACCAAAGAGTGCGCCGCCTTGAAACGACACGCCGAACTTTTTCCGCATCTCGGCCAAGTCTCTTGCGGAAATGCAGCACAGGTCATGTCCGCGAATCCAGATCGCGCCGCCGCTGGTTTTCTCCAGGCCCATCAGGGCGCGCAGCAGGGTAGTCTTGCCGGAGCCCGAGCCGCCCAGAATCGCAATCGTCTCGCCGGCTTTCACGTCGAAACTGATACCGTGCAAAACCTCGCGCTCGCCGTAGCTCACCCGCAAATTCCGGACACTGATCGCCACGCCATCATTCGTCAATCTCTCTGATTCATCTCGGCTCATCATGCTCATCGCGCCCTCGCTCCATTGGGCGAATCAGGAACAGCAGTCGCGCCCCGCTCTATCGCGGCGTCGTAAAATAGAAGAGCAGCGTAAAAACCAAATCCACGGACACCACCATGAAAATGGATTTAACCACCGCAGATGTGGTCGAGCGTCCTACTTGCTCCGGGCCCAGACCGGTCGCAAGTCCTTCCTGACAGCCCACCACAGTGATCACCATGCCGAACATCACGCTCTTAATCAGCCCGGTAACAATGTCGTGCAGCACCAGCGAGTGCAGGCTCGTCTGCATATACGAACTGAACGTGAAGCCCGCGACGCCCACTCCGAAAATGGAACCGCCAAGGATGCCCATGAAGTCAGCCCACGTGGTGAGGCACGGCAACATCAGCGCCATGGCGAGGAACTTTGGTGCCACGAGAAATTGCACGGGATCGAGCGCCATCGTTTCCAGGGCGTCGATTTCGTCATTCACCTTCATTGAGCCGATTTCCGCGGCGAACGCCGAGCCCGAACGCCCGATCACCACAATCGCGGTGATCAGCGGCGCCAGCTCCCGCGTTATGGAAACCGCCACGGCTCTGGCGACCAGCGCGATGGCCCCGAGCTTTTCCAGCTCGTAGGCGGACTGCAGCGCCATAATCACGCCGACGAAAAATGAAATAAGCGAAAGGATGGGAACCGCGCCAACGCCCACGGCCATGGCCTGGTGAATCGCGCGCTGGCCGCGCAGCCGCTGTCCTTGGAATGGCGCCACAAAAATGGCGTGCAGCGAGCGGGCGGTCAGGATCGTCAGGTCGCCGACGTATGCCAGTACGTCAATGGTTGCTTGTCCGACTGTCTCCGTAACGGACATAAAGGGAGTTTCAAACCGCACTACTAGACGAAGAGGCCGAGGTCGCTCGTACGCCATGGAGCGCTTCTTCTTCCGTGCCATACACGTCGAATACGTTGATCAAGCGCGTCAACTCAAAAACTTCTTTCGCGACGCGATTGAGCCCAAAGAGCGCGAGTCCGAGCTTCGCTTCCCGGGCCACTTTCAATGCTTCGACCAGGCACGCCACGCCTGCGCTGTCGATATAACCAGCTTTCGTCATGTTCACAATTACGCGCGGCGCTTTCTTCACCTTCAACAGGTCCATCAGCACCTTGCGCAGTTCGGGAGCGTTATACAATGTGATTTCGCCGCTGACGTCGACAATCGTGGCGATTCCATTCGGACGCGTCGTGATGTTCGCAATCATTGCTTTCTCCAGCGAGGACGTGCCACACAGGATACCTTGAGTTGCGACAAGTGGGAAGCATCCCCTTTCGTTCCGATCGGATCCGCCTCCACGCCCTGTTCCGTCTGCCGTGCTTTTAAAGCTCCGCCAAGGCGCGATGAACCAGGTAGACTGCAATCGCTCCTTCCCCCACGGCGGAGGCCACCCGCTTCACGTTACCGGAGCGGACATCGCCCACTGCAAACACGCCCGGGAGGCTCGTTTCCAGCATATATGGTGAACGAGCTGGTGCCGGACCTCCATTTGTAGAATCCAGGTCCCGGCCGGTAAGGATGAATCCTTTGTCATCGAGCGCCATGCAGCCTTGCAGCCATTCGGTCCGCGGCGATGCTCCCGCCATGATGAACACGTGGCGAATCTTGTGGACGGAAGTCTGGCCGCTTGCTTTGTCGCACCATGTGACGCTCTCCAGATGTGCGTTGCCGTCCAGTCCGACGATTTCCGTTTTGTAGTGCAATTCAATTGCAGGGTTTTCTTCGATCCGCTGGATCAGGTAGCGCGACATCGAGTCCGACAGCCCTCCCGAACGCACCAGCATGTGCACCTTGCATGCGGTCTGTGAGAGAAAAACCGCGGCTTGTCCCGCGGAGTTCCCTCCGCCCACGACGACAATCTCTTCTCGTTCGCACAGCTGCGCTTCCATGAAGGTCGCGCCATAGTAAACTCCCTGACCCTCGAATTGCTCCAGATTGCCGATGTGCGGCTTGTTGTATTGCGCCCCGGTGGCGATCACAACCGCGCGCGCTGCGAGGCTGTTACCGTTGTCCACTACCACCTTGAAGGGCCGCTTGGCGCAATCCAGCCGCGACACGCCGTGCGCAACGAGAATCTGGGCTCCGAATTTCTCCGTTTGGGCGATCGCCCGCGCCGCCAGTTCCTGCCCCGAGAGCCCCGTCGGAAAGCCCAGGTAATTTTCGATCTTGGAACTTGATGCGGCCTGTCCTCCGGGTGAGGCAGTCTCAATAACCAGAACGTCCAGGCCCTCCGAGGCGGCATAAACGGCCGCTGCCAGGCCGGCCGGTCCGGCGCCGACGATGATCAAGTCCCGCAGCTGCGACTCATCAACGGTGCTGTTCAATCCCAGGCGATCGGCCAGCTCCTGCATCGACGGATTCCGCAGCACGGAACGAGTGTTGCTGCAAATCACCACGGGAATTTCGTCTAAGTTGATCTCAAAGTTGTCGAGAAGTTCCTGTGAAGTCTTGTCCGTGTCCAGATCTATGTAGGTATAAGGATATTCATTCCGCATGAGAAACTCCCGCAAACGCAGCGTATTGGCCGAGTGGCGCGAGCCCATCAAGATGATGTTGCCTTGGCCTCGGCGAATAAGCTCCAATCGGCGCAGAATGAAAGCCCTCATGAAAATCTCGCTCAGCTCGGCGTCCTTGGCCACAAGCGAGCGCAAGCCGTCTCCGCTCAATTCCAGAAACTCACCGGGCTCGGTGACGCGGCCGCGTACCAAGCAGCGCCGCCCCGAAATCATGGTCATCTCACCCGTGAATTCGCCCGGGCCGTGCGTTGCGACGAGGCCCTCGCCCTTGAGGTCCGGTTGCACAATCTCCATGCCTCCTGAGAGCAGCACGAAAAAGGGCACACTCGTGTCACCCACGTCGAACAGTATTTCATCCTTCTTGACTTGGCGGAGTCTGCTAATCGAGCGAATGCGATTGATTTGAGCCGGAGTCAGCACGGGAAATGCTTGGGTGCGAGCATCGAGTGCACTGGGCACCGGTTGAGAAGACATTTTCCCCCCAAAGCTCAGACGGAGTCTCCCCTATTAGAGCACTCCTGCATCGGTTCAGGTGCAAGAATTGCGCGGATCCAAACGTGCCTTCCCTCGTGCACGCAGCGGGAAGTCTGCGTACCCCACGGCAACGAAAACTCATCTCGATGCTTGTTTTCCGATAGGATATCACCGGTTGTTCTCGGCAATCGGCAATCAGTTTGCGGACCTGTCGATCACCGGCAAGCCCGAGCCGAATCATTTGAATCGCGGAGAATATCGAACAAGAGCGGCGCCCTTATGGCGGACGATACCCAAGACCGTTCTCATTCACGCCTCGATAGCTCTGCAGGCGGTGGCGCGTCGCCCGCTTTGCCCGCTGAACGTTTGCCCGCTGAGCCGTGGAAGCCAAAGGTAAATCCCTGGTTGATCGCTGTGGTGGTCGCCATGGCAGCCTTCATGGAGGTGCTCGACACGAGTATCGCCAATGTGGCGCTTCCTTACATAGCGGGCAGCCTCGGTGCCACCAACGACCAGAGCACTTGGGTACTAACTTCTTATCTCGTTTCGAACGCTATCGTGCTGCCGATCAGTGGATGGTTAGCTGGCAGGTTTGGGCGCAAGCGCTTCTTCATGACATGTCTTGTGATCTTCACAGCGAGTTCGCTTCTATGC
This sequence comes from uncultured Acidobacteriota bacterium, assembly GCA_963811805.1. GTDB lineage: Bacteria > Acidobacteriota > Terriglobia > Acidiferrales > UBA7541 > DAHUXN01. The sequence goes on from CAWESU010000001.1 coordinate 1,862,883, forward strand.
GGTATCGCGCCGAGTCTCGGAGCGATCATTCTGTTCCGCGTGCTGCAAGGGTTGGGAGGCGGCGGACTGCAACCGATGGCGCAGGGCATCTTGGCGGATACTTTTCCTCCGGAGAAGCGCGGCCTGGCATTTGCCCTTTATGGCATCACCACGATTATCGCGCCGACAATTGGTCCCACCTTGGGCGGATGGATCACTGACAACTACACGTGGCGCTGGATTTTCTTCATCAACCTGCCGGTAGGGATTTTGGCGCTATTTCTGGTCTTTCGTCTTGTCGAGGATCCGCCGTGGGCAAAGCGCGCTGCCGGGGCCAGAGTGAAGTTTGACTATATCGGAGTGGGCCTGCTGGCGCTCGGCGTCGGCGCGCTGCAGGTGATGCTCGATAAAGGACAGGAGGACGATTGGTTCGGATCGCATTTCATCCTCACTCTCGCCATTCTCGCCGCCGTGGGCCTAATTTCGTTGGTGATCTGGGAGTGGTTTCAGAAATCGCCGATCGTCGATGTGCACCTCTTCAAGAACTTCAACTTCCTCGGCGCCAACGCCATGATGTTTATATTGGGGATCATGTTGTTCTCCAGCCTGGTCATGATGCCGCAGTATCTTCAGACCCTAATGGGCTACACAGCGGAATCGGCCGGCCTGGTGCTCTCCGGTGGCTCCCTTGTGCTTCTGTTTCTCATGCCGGTCGCAGGCGTGCTCTCGTCCAAAGTTCAGGCGCGCTACCTCATCGGCTTTGGCTGGCTGGCGCTCTGCTTTGGCATGTATTATTCCACGCAGCATCTCGATCTGGACATCAGCTTTGGGTCGGCGAGCTTGCTTCGAGTGGTGCAGATACTCGGTCTGGCTTTCCTGTTCGTTCCTATTAACCTGGTGTCGTACGTGGGCATGCCGGCAGAGAAGAGCAACAACGTCGCGGGCCTGGTGAATTTCATGCGCAACATCGGAAGCAGCATCGGGACTTCCATGGTCACAACGCTGATTGCGCGCCGCGCGCAAGTCCATCAGATGTATTTGGTGGCTCACACCACGGCTGGGAGGCCGGCATTTGTACAGGCGGTCCAGGCTCTCGCGGCACGCCTCGCGGCATCGGGCCTGCAAGCTTCCCGGGCAACCAGCGAGGCATACGGCCGCTTGTATCAGGAATTAATTGGTCAGGCCACGACTTTGGCATACATCGATACCTTCTGGGTTCTATGCATTGGAGCGGGAATTATGTTCCTGCTGTCGTTTGGCTTGAAGAGGAATAAGCCGGGTGCGGGGGGGGAAGTAGCCGCGGGATAAGAAATCAGAAGCCTTGTCTGAATCCAAGGTTTTCGAGTAGAGAAGGCGCTCGTACTGAGCAAGTGAGGAACCCCATGGCGATTCAAATCATCACTCTGGAGCGGGAATTCGGGAGCGGAGGAGGCGAAATCGCTGAACTGGTGGCCACGCGCCTGGGCTGGAAACTTTGGGATCAGTTACTGACTGAGGAAATCGCCCGACGGATGGACTGCGATTGCCGAGCCGTGGAAGAGCACGAGGAAAAAAGAGACCCCGTGTATTACCGGCTGCTCAAGGCCTTCATGCGAGGCAGTTTCGAGGGGAGTCTGAACGCCCCGCGCTTAAAGATGGTGGACACCGAGTGTGTTCGCGAAGTCGTGCAAAAACTCCTGCCCGAAATCGCCGATGCCGGCCACTGCGTCATCGTCGGACGCGGCTCCGCCTATTATCTGGGCAAGCGCAGCGACGCCTTTCATGTCTTCATTTACGCTCCTTTTCAGCAGAGGGTCCAGCGCGTGCGAGCGACCGGAAAAAGTGAAAAGGAAGCGGTCGAGCTCGTCGAGACTGTCGACCGCGACCGTGCGGACTTTATTAAGCGATATTTCGACATCGAATGGCCTGGCAGGCATCGTTTCCATTTGATGGTGAATTCCGGCATCGGCAATGAAATGGCCGTCGAGATTATCCTCGATGCCGTTGCGCGGTGCGCGAAGCAGAACAGCTGATCGATCAATCTGCGCTTCGGGGGAGGAAGGGTAATGTTTCGTAATCGACGGACTCGGCACTTGATATTTTTCCTGGCTGTGCTCTTGACTTTGCTCGCGAGCGCTCCGGGCTTGAGTCGTGCGCAGACGCAAAGCCATTTTTCCGGGAGCGTGCCCACGGGCCAAGCGACCGGGACAGTGCTGAGACTTTCTCTCCATGACGCATTCGACCGCGCCCTGAAATACAACCTTGGCGCGATTGAAAGCGACCAGGACACTCGCGCTGCTCATGCCGTGCGTCTGCGGAGTTTGAACGCTTTGCTGCCAAACCTCTCGGCACGTGTCAGTGCTTCGCTCGAACAGATCAATTTCAAAGCCCAAGGTCTGAACATTTCTATTCCCGGCGTGGCCATCCCGATTGTTGTGGGGCCCTTCGGCGTTACCGACGCCCGTGCTTACCTGTCGCAAGAAATTTTCAATTGGTCCGACATCCAGGGTTGGAAGTCGGCAGCGGAGTCCGAAACAGCGTCGCGCTACACCTACCAGAGCGACCGCGACCTTGTCGTGTTCACCGCAGGCGACGCTTATCTCCTCGTCCTTTCGGACCTCGCTACCGTTGATTCCACCCGCGCCCAGGTCACAACTGCCCAGACGCTCTATCAGCAGGACGCCGATCGCAACAAACATGGCTTGGTGGCGAGCATCGACGTGCTACGCGCGCAAGTGGAGCTGCAGACCGAGCAGCAGCGGCTCATTGCTGCCGAAAATCAACTAGCCATCGATAAGCTTTCCCTTGCGCGCGTGATCGGGCTTCCCAATGGCCAGGAATTTGAATTGACCGACTCGGTTCCCTACGCACCGCTCGATGGCATCACTTTGGATCAGGCATTGCGACGAGCCTATTCAATGCGTTCCGACTATCTTAGTGACAAGGCGCAAGTCCAGGCGGCGGAACTGGCACTCCGCGCAAGCGCCGCCGAAAACTATCCGAACATTTCAACTGCCACTGACTATGGCGACATCGGCAGCCCCAATTTCACCAGCTCGCACGGAACTCTCGATTTCGCTGCTGCGCTCAACATCCCTATCTTTCAAGGTAGCCGCGTGCGCGCGGACAAATTGCAAGCCGATTCCGCGCTTCAGCAACGCAAGGCGGAACTCGCGGACCTCGGTGGCAAGATCGACGACGACGTGCGCACGGCATTTTACAACTTGAAATCGTCGTCGGATCTGGTCGCCGTGGCGCGAAGCAACATCGATCTCGCCAATCAGACGCTGGCGCAGTCTCGCGATCGCTTTGCCGCGGGTGTCGCCGACAATCTCGAAGTCGTTCAAGCCCAGGAATCAGTGGCCGTGGCGAATCAGTCCTATATCGCCAGTCTTTATTCTTTTAATCTTGCAAAAATCTCTCTCGCGCAGGCCCTTGGCGTAGCCCAACAATCGGCCCTGCGCTATCTGCTCGGAGGAAACTAATCATGGGAAGCACGCCAACGCAAACTTCGGAAACTTCAGGGCTCAGCGAACCCAAGTCGCCGGCAGGTGGAGGAGTTGGCTCAGGCCGGCCTCCCGTTCGCCCCTCCAAAGCGCGTAAACGGATTCTCTTTGCGGCGCTGGCCCTTGTCATCCTGGCCATCGGGGTCCTGCTGTATCTGCACTTCGCAGCTTGGGAGTCCACGGATGACGCCCAGATCGACGGTTATATCTATCCCGTCAGCTCCCGCGTCACTGGCTATGTCACTCGGGTCGTGGTGGACGACAACCAATACGTCGAGGCCGGCACGGTCCTGGTGCAGCTCGACCCCAAAGACTATGAAGTAGCCGTGGCGAACGCCAAAGCGACGTTGGCCAACGACCAGGCCAGCGCCGCGGCCCTGCAGACCAACGTTCCACTCACTTCCGTGAACACTTCAAGCCAACTTTCCAGCGCCCAGGCGGATGTCGACAACACCAAAGCCGGTCTGCTTGCCGCGCAGCAGAGTTTTGATGCAGCTCAGGCTTCTCTGTTACAGGCCGAAGCCAACGACTTGAAAGCTCAGGATGACGTCAACCGCTACAAGCCGCTCGCTGCAAAAGATGAAATCCCGCAGCAACAGTACACCCAAGCTGTCGACAGCCAGAAAGCCACCGCTGCCGCCGTCGACGCGGCCCGAGCTTCCGCGGCCGCTGACGAGCAGGCCGTTACTCAAGCCCGCGCCCGCGTCGCCCAGGCTGAAGCCGAATTGCAATATGCCGAGACCAAGCCGCAGCAAGTATCCGTGCAACGCTCCCGCGCTGAGGCCGCAGAGGCGGAAGCCGGGAAGTCGGCAGCGATCCTGCAGCAAGCGCAGCTGAACCTGCAATACACCACCATCGTTGCGCCGGTGAGTGGAATCGTAGGTCAAAGATCAGTCCAGCCCGGCCAGAACGTTTCGCCGGGCCAGCAAATGATGACCATCGTCCCTCTGGACAGTCAGAACATCTGGGTCACCGCGAATTTCAAGGAAACGCAATTGAAATATATGCGGCCTGGCCAGCCCGTGAAAATCTCCGTGGACACTTACGGCCGCACATACAACGGGCATGTTCTCAACATTGCTGGAGCCACCGGGGCGCTCTACAGCCTGCTCCCTCCTGAGAATGCCACGGGCAACTATGTCAAGGTCGTTCAGCGGATCCCCGTCAAGATCGTCTTCGATAAAGGACAGGATCCCGAGCACCTATTGAGGCCGGGAATGTCCGTGGAGCCGGACGTTAGGGTCAAATAGCGCGGCTCGCCGAGGTAGTCATCGGCCGGCTCGCGACCCCGAAACATCCATTCGCGTGCCCGTTCAGGGCGTCTTCGCGATGATGTTCGGAATGTTCCGTCCTCGCAGAAGGGAGTTAAAGGCAGCCACGTCTTTCGACATCAGCTGCTCGGCTTCGCCGCGATACTGGGCTACCTGCTTCTTGAGTTCATCATTCACCGCGATCTGTTGGCTCGTCGGCGCGAAATCCGAGTCGCTCACTCCCTGCCCCAGATAATTGATTTTCTCAACCAGCATCGATTCCCATCTCACGTCATCCTGTCCTCGGCCGCTGGTCTTGAGCTGCAGCATGTGTCCTTCGAGCTCGACCAGCTTGCCGCTGAGATCATCGGCAGCAGACCGAAGCGACTTGGAGCTCTGGTCGTCGCTCAGTTGATTCTCGAAGTCCGCAAGTTGAGCGCGCACCGATTCAATCTGATTCACGGTGTCCGTCATGGCGTCCATTTCGTCGCGAATCGCCATCATCAAACGGTCCTGCGCCTGAATATCGGCGATCGTGCCGGTCGAATGCGGGTCCTTCAACACGTTCAGCTTTTGCGTATATTCGTGCCCGCCGGCCATCAACTTGACGGTGTACGTTCCCGGAGGCGCGAGCAAGGAAATCGGCTCGACGCCCGGCGCTGGACGCCATCCTTCCGGCCCGACGGTCACTTCGGGAGCATATAGAGGACTGGTTCGCAGGTGAATCTGCTTGCTGGGATCGAACTTTAGATCCCACCACACGCGATCGATTCCCGCCTCCTTTTTCCCGTCAAATGTACGGACAGTTTTACCACTCGCGTCCTCGATGGCGATTTTTACGCCGCCCTCCGGCGGACTTTTCAAATAGTAATTGATCACCGCCCCATACGGCGGATTGCGCCCAGTAGTCGGATCATAGCTCACCGCCGCGGGCTCGGAGACCTCGCGGAACCGGTACGCATCGCGCGGCGCGAAGAGATGCGTATCCGATGCCTGCACCTCAGGCGTCAATTGCTCGAGCGGAGTCAGATCATCGAGAATCCAGAAGCCGCGGCCATACGTAGCCAGCACAAGATCATGAAATCGCGGCTGCACCGCGATCCAGTAGACCGGCGCGTGCGGCAAACCTGCCTGCAAAGGCTGCCAGTTTTCGCCATCGTCGAATGAAACATACAGCGCGTTTTCCGTGCCCAGATACAAGAGACCTTTGCGCACGGGATCTTCCCGGACGCAATGCGCATAGCTCAGCGGGCTGTGCGGAATGCCATTGGTGATTTGCGTCCACGTCTTGCCGTAATCCGTCGTTTTGTAAACGTAGGGATCGCGGTTATTCATCTGGTGAAAATCCACGGTGATGTAAGCCTTGCCTGCTTCGTAACGCGAGGCTTCGATGTTGCTCACCGTTCCCCATTCCGGCAGGTTCGGAATATTGGCGGTCACATTGGTCCAATTTTTCCCGCCATCGCGGGTAATTTGAACCAGACCATCATTCGTGCCTGCCCAGATGACGCCCTGTTCCTTCGGAGACTCTGCGATGGAGAAAACCACGCCGGCATATTCCACGCCAATGTCGTCCGGCGTTAAGCCGCCAGAAATTCCCATTTTGCTGCGGTCGTTTCGCGTCAAATCGGGGCTGATGACCTGCCAGCTATTGCCGCGGTCGGTGGTCACATGGACGTACTGGCTGCCCACATAAACTTTGTTGTGATCAAACGGCGAAATGGTGATGGGAAATTCCCAATTGAAACGGTACTTCACATCCGCCGCCGGCGCGCCGATCGTCGTTTCCGGCCACACTTCCACGACGTGCGCCTGGCGATTCTTCAGGTCGTCAACGATCACCGTCCCGCCGACGCTTCCCGAACCCGTCCCGCTATTCCACACAATATTGTTGTCCACGGGATCGACCGTTGCGAATCCGCTCTCGCCGCCGGAAATGCCTTCCCACACGCTGCGCGAAATCGGCCCTGGGCCGCGTCCGCCGAAGAATCCGAATTGCAGGCTGTTGCTCGGCCCCCGGTAGGAGCCGCCATCCTGCTTGTTGCCATAAACGTTGTAAGGAATCTGGTCGTCAACCGTGACGTGATAGATCTGCGCGATGGGCAGTTGGACGTGGCTCCACGTCTGGCCGCGGTTGATGGAAATGCTTACGCCGCCATCGTTCACCACGGCCATGCGATTTCCGTTCGTCGGATCGATCCACATCTCATGATTGTCGCCGCCGGGACTTGAAGGCATCTCGGTCAGGGTTTTGCCACCATCGAGCGTGCGCGAAAATGAAGCCGAGAAAAAGTAAACTTCATTTTCGTTGTCCGGCGAGATTTCTTCACGCGTGTAGTAGTGCGTGCGTCCGCGAATCTGGCGGTCGTAGCTCATCACTTCCCAATTCTCTCCGCCATCATCGGATTTCCAGAGTTGCCCGCGCTGCGTCGGTTTTCCATCCATGGGCGCGCCGTCGCCGGTTTCGATCTCCGCGTAAACGCGATTCGGATCGCCCGGCGCAACGCGCACCGCAATGCGCCCGATCGGCGAATGCGGCAGACCGTGTCCTTCCAGCCGCTTCCACGTGATGCCGCCATCGGTCGATTTGAACAGCCCGCTGCCTGGCCCTCCGCTCGTCCGGCCCCAGGTGTGAATCACGATCTGCCACATGCCCGCAAAGAGCACATGCGAATTATTCGGATCCATCGTCAAATCCGAGCAGCCCGTGTTCTCGTCCACGAAAAGCGTCTTGTCCCAAGTCTTTCCGCCGTCCGTCGTGCGATACACACCGCGCTCTTGCTGCGGCCCGTACGCTGTGCCCAGCGAACACGCCAGCACAATATTCGGATCGTGCGGATCGATGATGACGTTCGCGATGCGCCCAGTATTCTCCAAGCCGATATGCGTCCACGTCTTTCCCGCGTCCGTCGACTCGTAAATCCCGTCGCCGACGGAAATGTGGCTGCGGATGTATGGCTCGCCGGTCCCGGCCCAAACGATATTGGCATCGCTGGCTGCAACCGCGATGGCGCCGACCGAGGAAACATCTTCTTTGTCAAAGATCGGCTCCCAATGAATTCCGCCATCCGTGGTTTTGAAGATTCCACCCGAAGCAGCGCCCACATAGTAGATATTGGGGTCTCCCGGCACTCCGGCCACAGCGATGGTGCGATTACCTACCGGCCCGATATAACGAAATTGCAGTTGGCTGAACGCTTTGGAGTTTCCTTGCGACTCCTGCGCGAACGAAATCCTCGCGCCACAAAACAGCAGGGTCAAAAGGATCGAGACGAGCAGAGCAATTCGCTTTGACATGGTTTTTTCCCTTTGCAACGGATGATGGCGTTGGAACGCGCGGATAATACTGCCACCGGGCGAGCGCGTCAACTACTGCAGATAGTTCCTCGTAAGCAGAGGACTTCTAAGCAGACTTGCAGCGTGCGGCGAGCAAGCCCGTTGCCGCGCTGAGTTCGATATCTGCAACGAGCAATCCTTCCTTGCCGTACGGCTGGTAGTTGAGCACTGTCCCGTCGGGCCGCACTACCGCCGAAGTAGTTGGCGACCCCGCGCTGGCGTAATTTACCGTCGCGAAATAGCACGTATTTTCGGCCGCGCGGCACAAAGCTGCCTTTTCATGAAATGTGTTCGCCGGATCGGCAAAAGTCGACGGCACATAACTGCCCGGCTCCGCCTGGTGGAAATGGGGGTGGAACACGATCTGCGCCCCGCGTCGCGCGGCCCAACGAACCGTTTCCGGGTAGCGCCAACCCTCGTGGCAGATCGCGACACCAAACGTCAGCGGACCGGTCTGGAAAATCCGCCTCTCAGAACCAGGCGAGTAGGTGCCTTCTTCGGAAGGGTCGAGTTGCACTTTGTCTTGGAACCCGTCGAGCGTTCCATCCGGGCGGATGACCAGTGCCGTGATCAGCAGCGCGCCATTGACGACGCGTTCCGTGCCAAGAACCACGGCGAGCTTCGCCTTCGCCGCTGCCGCGGCAACAGTGGACCAGGCGCGTTCGAGGAACGCAGTGTCAGCCGGCGGCACCGTTTTGCCTATTCCTCGGTAGCCCGGAACGAAGCACTCCGGAAAGCAGATGAGCCTGGCGCGCTCGCGGGACGCCTGAGCGATGGCCTGTTCGGCCAGCGTCACCGAGTCCTCAGGCGTCGCGGGAAACCGTATGTTGCCAAGTGCGATCCGAAACGTGTTCACTGGAATCGCAATTCTAGCTCAATTCGGGAACACACTCCGCCGGCGCTTTTATCCAAACTCGAAACGCCTCTTCGATTATTGTTGATAAGGAGTGGAGTAAATCGCCGACGCAATCTGACCCAGTGCTTGGCCAACGACTTTTTGCGGCGCGTCGGGATCGTCCAAAGGCAACAGCACGCGATTCGCGTAAATGGCGAACGCGAGATGCCGTCCGTCCGGCGTGACCATGTATCCCGCGAGACCTTTCCCTGTGAGCATCAAGTCTTTGTTCAACGCGTCGTACGCTCCGTAGGTACCGGTCTTGGCCATCACGTGTCCCGCCGCCGGCGAGTTCACCTCGATATTCCACAGCGTGCCGTCGCGGCCCAGGATCGGCAGCGCCTTTTCAAAAAGCGGAAAATCCTTCTGCGTCGCCATGAACGCCAGGTAATGCGCCACGAAATCCGGCGTGAAGAACGCCGATTGCGCCCCGCCCGCGCCATCTGCCTGCGAAGCGCCGCTCAAGTCCAGCCCGGCCTTCGTCAGAAAATCGTGCTCCAGATTGAAGCCGGCTTGATCGACCTCCTGGGTCGCGTGTCCCAGCACGGCACCCAAAATGTAAGGCGTCATCGAAGCATGTAAATTCTGGCTGACCTTCAGCGTGACCTTCACTTCCTCGGATTCCAGCGGAGAGATATGCTCGGCGACAACATTCTCCGGCGTGTACGCGCTGGCCAGAGCCTTGAAGTCAACCGGCACGTTCGGAGCGGGCAAATCCACGCTCACGCCGTTTTCGCGCAGCGCCTCGACGAAAGTTACCTGCGCGAAGCGGCTCGGTCGCGGAACAGGATACGCGTAAAGAATCGATGGGCCGCCGAGAGGAAATTTTCCGGTCAGCGTCACGCGGTGCGATCCATCCGGATTCGGTACATCAGAAAGATTTTCATCCGGCTTGGAGCCCACAGGGCCCGTGGTCATCTGGTTGATGAATGCTGCATAAGAAGTCGCGGGAGAAATGTTCAGTTTGGCTGGCGCTCCCTCTGAGTCGCCCGGCGCGACGGTCAGATCGATGATGTTGTCGTTCACGCAGATCGGCGAAACCACCACGTCCGTCCCAAGCTCCCGCGTCCCTTCCGGGAAAAGCGTCGCATCCACCAGAACGCGGCCGTTGATCCGCTTGATTCCGCGCATCGCCAATTGCGCGGCAAGCTGCCGAATCACCATCAGTGGATCGCCTGGCACCGCCTTGGTGTCCGGACTTCCCGCGTATGCATGGTCCTCGTTCTCGAACGCGAGCGTGCCGTCGGGCTGTATCCGGCCGGAGAGATTCGGGTCGCCGCTCGCCACCAAAATCAAATCTCCATTCAACGTCCCGTCGGCAGAAATGGGCCCCGTGCGATAAACGCGCGTGTGGAAGCGATAATCCGGGCCAAGCAATTCGAGGGCGGAGCCTTCCGTTAAAAGTTTCGTCGTCGAAGCCGGCGTGAAAAATTGCTGCGCATTCAGCGCGTAAACAACCTTCTTCTCATCGAGCGAATACACTTCGATGCCAAAACTCGAATGCTTGTATTCCGCCCGCCCGGTGATCTGGGTGACCTTGCTGTCCAATGACGGCTCTTGCGCGCGCAAGCGATGGACACACCAGAAAAACCGTCGCGGCCAAGATACCGGCCATGCTTCCCACGAGCGCTCGATTACTCTTTCTGGTCATCGGTAAACCATCTCTTTCTCGCGCGGACCCGCACCGCTTGCTCGCACATCCGCGCTTGCGCTGGCATTGGCCGGCGGCCATTCCAATCGCGATGACTTTTTCTGCGCCGCCGCTCCGTGCAACTGTTCAAACGTGATGTTCAATATTGGGTAGCGCCGCCAATCCTTGTAGTCGAAGTGCCACCACTCGAACTCATAGACCGTAAAACCCTCCGATTCCATCACATGCCGCAAAATGTCGCGATGCCAATGCTCGATGGAAGTCCCTCCGGGATAAAACGGGTAGGAGCGCTCCGACATCTCGTCATACACGCCGGTCATTTCCACTGGCTTCCCGGTTTTCAAATCGTAAAGCGACATATCGATGGCGCAGCCCCGATTGTGCCGCGAGCCATCTTTCGGATCTGCGACGAAGATTTTTTTATCGTCCGGCGTCGCGTCCCAGAAAATCTTCGTGACGTACCACGGCCGGTACGCGTCGTGAATCAGCAAACCATATCCCATGGCCTTGAGTTTGCGATCCGCACGCAGCAGCGCCTCCGCCGCCGGACGCTGCAAATATGCCTTCGCCTCCGAATACACCGGCTCGCCTAGAAAATCGTTGGTGCTCGCATAGCGAATGTCGAGATGGATGGAAGGATCGAGCGTGGAAATATCCACCAGGTCCGGCTTCAGGAAATCTCCCGACTCGTGCGGCGGTTGCGCCGCCAGGGCTTCCTTCCGCAGCTCGTCCAACGGCTTCGAAGGATGCACGTGAAACACGCCGCCGGCAATCGGCCCAAGCGGCCTGCGCTTGAAAACGACTCCGCTCACTCTTACCTGCGTCGCATTGCCGCTGGCATCTCGCGTGAATATCGCCTGCTCGCCGTCATAGAGTCCGTTACGGGGGAAATTGAACACGTTCCTGGAAGATTCCTGCAGTGGTGCATATTCGAACCATTCAATCAACGCGGTCAGCTTCCCGTCGCGTTCGAAAATGTACAGCGTGTCGTAATCCCACCCGTATTCCCCAATCAGGCCCTTCCACCGCTCCGGAGCAGGCGCGGGCATCGTTTGTTGCACGCGCGGCAGAACGCTGTCGCCGATGCGTATGCCGTCCGCGACTGGCGTGATTCTCAGTCCATAGCCCAAGCGCCCGTCTTCGATCAGATCGTTGCCCGCCTGCCGCAGCCGCACTTGCGCTCCATCGGCAACCGGACGCAAGTAAAGTTCATCCTCCTGCGCAACCAAATCTATGGCAGTCCCCGCGTTTGTCCCGTAGCGCCCTTCAAGCTGGCGCACGCGTTCGAGCGGAATCGCCGACGTTTCCTCGATCTCCGGAAGCGACTTCCCTTGTTTTGCCGCCAGCATCAACCGCAAAGCAATTTCCGCCACATGACTTGTAACCGCATTCGCACCATCCATGGTCGTGACAGCGACCACACCGAGCTTGTCATCCGGCAGCCCGGCTAGCTGAGTCGCAAATCCATAAATCGCCCCGCCATGCTCGACCTCGCGGTGCCCGTCCAGCTGCGCGAGATGAAAACCCAGGCCGTAAGACGAACTCTGCCCTGGCTTCGCGAACTGCGGCACCCACATTTTTTCCAGCGTCTCGCTTTTCAGCACTTGGCCGTTCGCTCCGCGGCCGCCATTGAAAAGCACGCTCAGAAATTTCCCGAGGTCCAGCACCGTTGAATACATGCAGCCCGCCGGCGCCATTCCCAGTTCGAACGTCGGCGCCTGGAATAACTTCCCGTCGTACGACCACATGTACGCCTTCGCCAGATTTCGCATCAGCCGCGGTTCACGCTGAAACGCACTATCGCCAAGCCCCATCGGCTCCAGCACCGCGTGCTGCAAATAGCTGGCGAACGGCTGTCCGCTGTGCTTCTCGAGAACATAGCCGACCACCGCCACACCTGCGTTCGAATATTTCGTGTGTGTCTCTGGCGGGTAGACCAGCGTCGTCTCGTTCAGGCTGCGTACCATGGCCGCGAGCGACAATTGCGACGGATCGAAATAATTTCCCACTGGCGGCTCGCGCAGCAAGCCAGCGCGGTGCGACATTAGTTGGCGCAGCGTGATATCCGTGTGGAACGGATTCCGCGGATGAAAATCCGGCAGATACTTCTGAATCGGCGCATCCAAATCGAGCTGGCCGCGCTCGACCAGTTGCATCACGCCAACGTCCGTAAACAGCTTCGAAACCGAGCCGATGCGATAAACCGTTTCCGCCGTCGCTGGGATTTTTTTATCCGGATCCGCATACCCGAATCCCTGCGCCCACACGATTTTCTGATCGTCCACCAGGGCAATCGAAAACGCCGGTAGTTTTTTTTCCTGCATTTCGTTCTGAATGAACTTCGATAAGGCTTCCGCGACTGGCGCGTAGCCCTTCTGCGGAGCAACGTCCACGCCGCGACGCGATTGCTGTGGCGCGGAGCGAACGAACGTCCCGCACAACAGGACAAGCAACGCGAGCGGCGCAACTCTTTTCAGTCGCATGAATTCTGCACGGCCGTGCATGAAGGCATTGTCTGTGGACCTTGTGAAGAACGCACTCTATTGAGTGCGCGCACGGGATGTCAAGCTCATCTTGGAACGCGTCCCGCAGGCTGCCACGATTGAAACATCTGATTCAGCGAAGGGAAGAAACCGTGCCGGAAGCCGCCGCCTACTCCGCGGCAGCGTCTGCCGAAGCATTCGCGCGCTTCGACCTACGCCGCGCCACAAAGAGCGCATACAAAGGAAGCCCGGTCAGAACCAGTCCGATTCCATAGAGCGCATGCATCGGCGAAGACACCACCGCGCTCACCGTAATTCCCAGAGCCGCGAGAGCAAACAACGCTGGCAGCCACGGATATCCGGGCGCGCGAAACGGCCGTTCCAGCTCGGGCTGCCGTATTCGCAGGACGATCACCCCCGCGACCGCCAGTCCATAGAAAATCCACCCCGTGAACACCACGTACGTGAATAATTCCTGAAACGTGCCCATCAGCGTCAAGCCCGCCGCCCACAGCCCCTGCACAAGAATCGCGAATATGGGCGCGCGGAAGCGCGCGCTCACTTTGCCGAAAATGGGAAAGAACAATCCCTCTTCCGCCATGGCGTAGTACACGCGCGGGCCCGTCAAGATCATCCCGTTCGTCGCACCAACGGCCGACACCAATATCAGCACGGAAATAAAAACCGCGCTTCCTCCGCCGGTCGCTGCGCTGACCGCGGTCGCGGCCGCCCGCTGCGTGTGCTGCAGCTGCGTGTTGGTCAGCACTGAGTAGTACGCCACATTCGCCAGCAGATAAGTCACCGTAACGATCAGCGTGCCGTAAAAAAGCCCTTTCGGCAGGTCGCGCTGCGGATCCTTGAATTCACCCGACACAAACGACAGCACGTGCCACCCCTCATAAGCCCACAAAACCGCGATCAGGGCGACTCCGAAGGACGCAGGCTGAAAACTGAAACCGGACTTCGGCCACACGCTGGCCCGCAGCAAATGCAGATGGCCGCCGTAAAAAAGCAGTCCGAGCATGATGGCGATCCCCGTATATTTCGCGACCGTCAGCAGATTGTGTACGTTTTTTCCGGACCGCACGCCCAGGCAATTCACCGCCGTCAGCACCAGCACGCACAGAATCCCCGCAAGTTTCTGCTGCGTGGCGCTCAGCGGCAGAATTTGCGCCAGGTAAATCCGGAACGCGACCGCCAGCGTCGCGATGCTGCCTGAATGAATCAAAGCGAGTAAGGCCCATCCGTATAGAAATCCAATCGTCCGGCCATAAGCCTCGCGCAGGTAAACATACAGCCCGCCCGCTCCGGGAAACGCAGCGCCCATTTCGCCCAACGCCAGCGCCCCAAACAAACTCAGCAAACCTCCGGTCAGCCATACGAGCGTCACCGCGGAAAAGGAAGACAGGTCGTTCGCAATGTTGCCCGGAACCAGAAAAATCCCCGACCCGATAATCGTGCCAGCCACGATTGCTGTGGCGTCGCGCAATCGCAGGTCTTGAAGCAGCCCCAGGGAGTTCGATCGATGCTCAGCGGAAGAAGACATGGATGTCGCAGCGATGCCCAATCGCAAGAACGGTCCAGCTCACTTCCCTTCCCAACACTCTCTCGTGCGCCGCCGGCATTTTTGTGTATCATGCCCCTGCGCACAGCAACACAGTCTGACACAGCTGACGCTCGCACTGGCGCGCATTCTACCGGTCAATGGCAATGGTGCAACAGGCATTTCAGCTCGCGGTGAACGAACGGAGGCTCGCGTGAGTCGGCTAGCCACAAAATATTTGGCGCATTCCGGAAATTTCTCGCGCACCTTCGTGCGCAACCTCTTGCTGCTTTCCGTCGTTTGTCTGCCTTTCCTTTTTTCGCTCGGTGTAACCGCCCAGCAGTCCACGCCGGCCGCCGACGTCTCCGGCTCGTGGACCGGCGTACTCGGCGGCCAGTTGCATCTTCTGATCACCTTCGCGAAATTGAGCAACGGCGAATATTCCGGCCAAGTCAACAGCGTGGACCAGGGCGCCGTTCTGCCCATGAGCGCCGTCACCGTTCAAGGCCAGAAAGTTCGCTTCGAAATCACCCAGATCGGCGGCGTTTACGAAGGCACCTTGAGCGACGACCACAGGCAGATCACCGGCACGTGGGCCCAGGCCAACGTTTCGGCGCAGCCGCTCAATTTAACGCGCAACGAATCAACCGCTCCCGCCGCCGCGAGCAGCGCTCCTTCCCCTTCCGGCCCCAAGGAAAAACCGATCACCGTGCCGATTGACGTCTCGATCCCAATCGCCCCCACAGCCTTCAAAGCCGACGGCAAAATGCATCTCGTTTACGAACTGCACATCGTGAACATGGGTCCGTGGGACTGCACTTTGACCGACATCGAAGTCGTCGCTGCCGGCTCATCCAACTCCCTCGCGTCTTTTTCCGGCGCCGCTCTCGAAGGCATGCTCGAACGTCCCGGCGTCAGTACTTTGCCGAAATCGAAAATCGAACCAGGAACCAATGCCGTCGTTTTCATGTGGGTCACCGTCGACCGCAAAGAAGATGTCCCCGCTGCCATCCAGCACCGCATCACCGCGAAGCTGGGAGATTATCCTGAGGAACTCAGTGTCGAAACCGATCCGCTTGCCGTTCGCACCGGCCCCATTGTCATCACCCCGCCGTTGCGCGGCGACCACTGGCTCGCGGCCAACGGTCCATCGAATACCTCCGGACATCGGCGCGCCCTGATTCCAATTAACGGCCGCGCCGTCATCTCGCAGCGCTTCGCCATTGATTGGGTGAAATTGGGTGACGACGGCCAGACCTATCACGGCGACAAGCTCGATAACAAAAATTACTACGCGTTTGGTTCGGAAGCCCTCGCCGTCGCCGACGGCATCGTCACCGAAGTGAAAGACGGCATCCCGCTCAACATTCCCGGCGCCACTTCTCGCGCCGTGCCCATCACTCTGGAAACCATCGGCGGAAATCACGTCATTCTCAACATTGGCAACGGATGCTACGCGTTCTACGCGCATCTCCAGCCCGGCTCGATTCGCGTGAAACTCGGCGAGAAAGTTCACCGCGGCCAAGTCCTCGGCCTCGTCGGAAACACCGGCAATTCCACCGAGCCGCATCTGCACTTCCACATTTCAAACGCCAGTTCGCCGCTCGGTTCTGAAGGATTGCCCTATTTGCTCTCATCGTTCGAAGTGGAAGGCAAAGGCTGGGGATGGAAGCCCTCGGACGCAAAAGGCGCGGCCGAAAAGCACGTCATGGAACTTCCCACGGAAAACGAAGTGGTTCGCTTCCCCTCACAACGCTGAGTGGGCAGAATGATCCCGGCATTTGGGTCTTTGGTTTTTCTGCGCGGTATGATGCATTTCCAGCGCGAATCAAGCGCTGGGGAAAGGGCGTAAACAAATACCATGACCGGCATCGGAAAATGTGCAACTCGGCTGGCATTGATCCCACTCGCGGTAACGGTGGCTGTCTGGCAGCCAGCGGCCCGCGGCCAGGCGCAGCCTGGCGAACGTGTCCTTACTGTCGATCATGGCGCCGCCGATCCCGCCGTATCGCCTGATGACGCGCGCATTGCTGCGAGCATACTCGGAAAAATTTGGGTTCTTCCCGCTGCCGGCGGCGACGCCCGGCAAATTTCCACGGGCATCAGTTGGGATACGCATCCGGCGTGGTCGCCCGACGGGCAATTTCTCGCGTATTCCCATGAATTGCCCAATGGCACCGATCTGGTCATTCAAAATCTGGCGACGGGCACTTCCTCGGTCATCTACCACACAAATCAACAAATCGGCGCCATGCAATTCACTCCAACCGGCGACCAGATCTTTTTCATCCTGCAAACATCCCAGTTAGATTCGCACCTCTGGCACATTCCGGTCTCCGGGGGCGAACCAACAGCTATTACCGAAACGCAGGATTGGCACGAATGGACCTTCGCGCTCTCGCCCGATGCCAAAGAGTTGTTGCTCGCATCCGGGCGCTACGGCGGCGCAAATCTCTATCGCATGGAGCTTCCGGGGCGTCAGGCGACCCGCCTCACCAACACTCCTTGGAATCAGTCATCTGTTGCCTGGAGCCGCGACGGCAAGACCTTTTATTACATCGAATCGCAAAACGCGACCGACAGCATCATGGCCATGCCCGTGGCCGGCGGCTCGCCGCGCCGTATTTTTTCCAGTCCTTACGACGATAAGGACCTTTCGCTCGCTCCCGACGGAACCACGGCCGTCCTTTGTGCTGCTCGAAAGCTTTATCGCCTGAACTTGGAATCTGGCAGCATCACTCCTATTCGCTTCGAAGCGCGTTTTGTTTTGTCGGCGCAGTCGCCCGCGGACATGGTCGTCACCCACGCGCGGCTTTGGGACGGCACAGGTTCCCCAGCGATTGACGATGCCACCATCGAGATTCGCGACGGCAGAATCCAGTCCATCGAACGCGGCCAAAACCAGATATCGCTTCCAAGCGGAGTGCCAGTCCTCGATGCCAGCGGCAAAACCGTTCTGCCCGCCTTGATGGACAATCATTACCATTTCTGGGATGCCTTCCAAGGGCCTGAGTTGCTCAAGCACGGAATCACTTACATCCGCGACCCCGGCGCTCCACTTTCTCTCAGCATGAATTTCAAGGAAGCCATTTCGATGGGCTTGTTTCCCGGCCCCGACATTTATTCCGCTGGACCGCTGATTGACGGCCTCGGCTATTACCATCCGATGGTCGCGGTGGCGATCGATGATCCTGCGGCTGCGGCGACCCTGGTGCGTTCGTTCAAAGCGCAAGGCGTCAGCCTCTTGAAGGTGTACTTCATGCTGAACCCGGACGTTTTGTGTGCCGTCGTCCAGGAAGCGCACAAGGTCGGCCTTCCTGTGACCGGCCACATTGGAGTGCGCACAAGTTGGGGCCGCGCCATCGATTGCGGCATCGACGGAGTCAATCACATTCGGGTGTGGGCGGACTTTCTTCCGCTCGACGAGCAGCCCCAGGGCGAAAACGAAAGTTTAGACGCCGACAAGAATCTGGTCCCGCGAATGCAAGCCGACTGGCGTGAAATCGATCCCGATTCCGCGCGCGTCACCGCACTGATCCAGAAAATGGCCGATTCACACGTCGGCTTCGACCCCACTCTCTCCATCCAAACCATTTCTGATCCCATGCGCAAGATTCTGAGTCTCGATCAATTTGCCGCTGCGCAGCAGAGCTATCAGCGCATGTCGCGATTCGTCGAACGCGCGCAACAAATGGGCGTTTTTCTATTGGCGGGAACCGACGATGGCAGCTTGTTCGACGAAATCGAAGACTATGCGAAAGCCGGGCTGCCCAACGCCGCCATCCTGGAAGCGGCGACGGCAAATGGCGCAAAGTGGCTGAAGATGGAGTCGGATTTCGGCACCGTTGCTCCGGGTCGCCGCGCAGACCTGATTGTTGTCGACGGCGATCCTCTCAAAGACATTAAAGACACGCGGAAAATCGACATCGTCGTGAAAGATGGCCGGATCGTTTTCCGCAAATAGTTCCGCGCACGAAGCAGGGAACTGAAAAAGAGGCGGCTGCAAGAGCCGGATAGGTTTGAAGAAAGTGGTCGGGGCGAGTGGATTTGAACCACCGACCTCCTGGTCCCGAACCAGGCGCTCTAGCCAGGCTGAGCCACGCCCCGACAAATGCGAATCACTGCTGCAAAACAGTTTACAGTGCCTCATCCTCAGCCGCAACGCCTGCGAATCACTTGCTCAGTAAAATCGTAATCGTCGCCGTTTTCTTGTTCGATACGACTACATCATCTTTTCCGTTGCCGGTAAGGTCCGCAAGGGCCAAGCCTCCC
This sequence comes from uncultured Acidobacteriota bacterium, assembly GCA_963811805.1. Taxonomy (GTDB): domain Bacteria; phylum Acidobacteriota; class Terriglobia; order Acidiferrales; family UBA7541; genus DAHUXN01. Next base: position 1,881,777 of record CAWESU010000001.1, read on the forward strand.
CAGCCCGTCGGAATGCTGTGAGTGAACACATTGAAAGTGCCGCCTTTTGTGCCCATAAAGAAAAACAGTTTGTCGTTTTTCGCGCATGAGACAACGACATCCCGCAATCCATCTCCTTTGATATCTCCAATAGCCACCCGGCTGGGTTCGTCGCAACCGGCAAGAGAAAACGGCGAGCCCCACATAGGTGCCAGTCCGCCTTTTCCATCACCCAGCAGAATCGTGAGGCCGAGTCGCGCCGGATCTTGCATCTGAGGCTCGTACGGAACAACCGCCACGTCGGGAATTCCGTCGCCGTTGACGTCGCCCACCGTGAAAGACCATGGTGTGTCGCCCGCGGGAAATGGCGAACCTGGCGCTTTGCGAAATCCTCCCTTGCCGTCGCCCAGTAGCAGTCCAACCACGTTAGCGTCTTGGTCGACCGTCAGGATATCCAGATTCCCATCCTTGTTGAAATCCGCTGCGCCCACGCCGGAATCCGTATGCAAGTCTGCCGAAAAGAACCTTCCCGGCAGAATCAAATCGCCCTTTCCGTCACTCGGAATCAAAAGAATTTGGTGATGGCCCCAGCTATCAGTGACTACGGCTGGTTTGCCGTCGCCCATGAAATTGCCAGCAACCACGCCGTGAGGGTGCGGATACGATTTCGTCGCGAAGGGCGAATGCGCCGAAGGCTTGAACCCTCCTTTGCCGTCGCCGAGCAGGACCGTGAGGTAAGGAGTTTGCGTGTTGGCGATCACCAAATCCGGATTTCCGTCGTCATTCATGTCCGCCACAGCGATGTCGTTGGGATTCGCGCCGCAGGGGAATGGCGATCCGGGAGCCGGCGTGAAGTGGCCGCGGCCGTCCCCCAGCAGAACGCTGACCGTGCCGTCGTCCATATTCCCGACGATGATGTCCAGTTTGCCGTCATGATTCACATCCGCAATCGCGATGGGGAATGGGCTCCTGCCAACGCGAATCACTTGCTCGTCAAATTCGGGCGTACCGGAATCAACGCGGCTGCCCGCAGCTACCCACACCGCCATAATCCCGAGAACCACAACAAGGATCGCAATCTTCATGTGCTTTGCTTGTACCCATCGCGAAGCAACTGCCGTCCAGCCATAAGAACTCCGTCATGTTCCTTAAGTCAAGAGCCAGGCCCAGAATGAACATCTTCGCTCCGCAATTGCGCTTCCCGCCCTCGCGAGTATAGAATCCGCGCGAACTACTACAGGAGGTCGTAGCAATGAATCGCAGATCCTATTTGCTCGCAGTTATCGTTGCGGCTGTTTCTTTTGCAACACTCGTTTCCTTTTCTCCTTCCGCGCGCGCGCAGCAGCTCGACGCCAAATCCCTCAGCGCGCTCAAGTGGCGCCTGATCGGCCCGTATCGCGGCGGCCGTGTGGAAGCCGTCGAAGGCCTTCCCGGCACCAATACTTATTTCTTCGGCTCCGTCGATGGCGGCGTTTGGAAATCCGAAGACGCCGGCCAAAACTGGGAACCTCTTTTTGACAAAGAGCCCGTGCAATCCATCGGCGCCATCGCCATCGCTCCATCCGACTCCAATATTATTTACGCTGGCACCGGCGAGCCTTGCCTGCGCGGCGACATCAGCTACGGCGACGGTGTTTACAAATCCACCGACGGCGGCAAGACCTGGACACACATCGGCCTCGACGACACCCAGCACATCAGCGCCATCATCGTCGATCCACGCGATCCCGATCTCGTCATGGTCGCCGCAGTCGGCCACGCCTTCGGCCCTAACGAGCAGCGCGGCATTTTCCGTTCCACCGACGGCGGCAGGAACTGGCAGAAGGTCCTGTACAAAGACGACAAGACCGGTGGCGGCGACTTGGTCTTCGACCCCACAAATTCCAGCATCGTTTATGCCGCGCTGTATCAAGTTCAGCGCATGGCTTGGGGTTTTGACAGCGGCGGCCCCGGCAGCGGCATCTACAAATCCACCGACGAAGGCCAAACGTGGAAGCAGTTGCGAGGCGACGGCCTTCCCTCCGGCGTTCTCGGCAAAACCGGTCTCGCCGTTGGCGCCGATGGCCAGCGCGTCTACGCCTTGATCGAAGCCGAAAAAGGTGGCCTGTACGCTTCCGACGACGCCGGCGAACACTGGTCACTCGTCACCGACGATCATCGCTTCCGCCAGCGCGCTTGGTATTTCACGCACATTTATGCCGATCCCAAGGACGTCAACAAAGTTTTTGTCCTCGACACCGGGGTCTATCGCTCTATCGACGGCGGCCACACCTGGCAAGACATCATCGGTGGCGATTCGCATATGCTGTGGATCGATCCCACCAACACAACTCACATGATCGTTGGCAACGACGGGGGCACCACCGTTTCTCTCGACAATGGCGTCACCTGGTCCACCGAAGACAATCAGCCGACCGCGCAGTTCTACCACGTCGCCACCGACGATCGTTTCCCCTACTACGTCTATGGCGCGCAGCAGGATAGCGGCACCGTGGCGATGGCCAGCCGCGGCAATCCCACGGAATTCTACGGCGTTGGCGGCGGCGAAAGTGGCTGGGTCGTTCCCGACAAATCCGGCGGCACGGTCTACGGCGACTCCTACGACGGCGAAATCACGCGCTACGATCGCACCTCCGGCCAAGTCGCCGACGTGTCGCCCTGGCCTCTCAATCCCATGGGCCACGCGGCCGCTGATCTGAAATATCGTTTCCAGTGGACCGCGCCCATCGCCGCTTCGCCCTTCGACGAAAAAACCATCTACTTCGGCGGCAACGTCCTTTTCCGCACCACCGACGCCGGCCACAGTTGGTCCATCATCAGCCCCGATCTCACCCGCGACGACAAATCCAAGCAGCAATCCGCCGGCGGCCCCATCACCCAGGACAACACCAGCGTCGAGTATTACGACACTATTTTCGTCATCGCTCCTTCACCAACCGCTCACGGCGAAATCTGGGTCGGCTCCGATGACGGGATGATTCACGTCACGCGCGACGACGGTCAGCACTGGCAAGACGTCACGCCCACGGACATGCCCAAGTGGGGCAAAATTAGCGGCATCGATCCTTCACGTTTTGACGCCGGCACCGCCTACGTCGCCGTCAACGCCGAGAAGCTCGACGATTTTCATCCTTACGCCTACAAGACCACCGACTTCGGCCACACCTGGACGAAAATCACCGAAGGCATCCCCGACGGCTCTTACGTCCACGCCGTCATCGAAGATCCTGGCCATCGCGGCCTGCTCTTCGCCGGCACCGAGCTCGGCGTTTACGTCTCCTTCGACGACGGCGGCCACTGGCAATCGCTGCAATCCAATTTGCCCACGGCTTCCATCCGCGATCTCGCCGTCCACGGCGACGATCTTCTCGTCGCCACGCACGGCCGCGCTTTCTGGTCGCTTGACGACATCACCCCGCTTCGCGATCTCTCTGACTCCGTCGAAAATGACGCCGTCCATCTCTTCCCGCCCGCGCCCGCTTACCGCGAAGCCGGCGGAGGCTTCGGCTTTTTCCGTGGCGGAGGTCCGGCGGGTGCCGTCATCGACTATTGGCTCAAGTCGGAGCCTTCCGGCGATGTCTCGCTCGAAATTCTCGACAGCCACGGCAAACCCATTCGCAAGTATTCCACCCATCGCGAGCACGGCGCTGCCGGTCCGCCCTCGGAGTTCGCTCGTTTCTTCCGTGCCGCGCAGCTCACCAAGAACGCTGGCCTCAATCGCTTCAGTTGGGATCTTCGCTACGAATCCTCCCACGAAGTTCCTGGCGCCGTTTCCTGGGGTGGCTCGCCGCTCGGGCCCACGGCCGCGCCCGGCGCTTATCAGGTCAAGCTCACTGTCGACGGCCAGAGTTACACCGCGCCTCTCGAGGTGAAACTCGACCCGCGCCTCCACGCGACGCAAGACGACCTCGACAAGCAGCTCGCGCTCGCGCTTCAGGTTCAAGCGGTCGTCAATTCCGCGCACGACGCCGTCAACCAGATTCGCGCGCTCGATATGCAGCTCACTGACGTCCAGAAGCGCCTCGGCCCCAATCAGCGCAACATCGCTGACGCCGCCAAGGCCCTCGACGAAAAAGCCGTCGCCATCGAGAACCAGCTCATTCAAACCAAGTCCAAGAGCAACGAAGACCCGCTCAACTATCCCATCATGCTCGCCGATCAGATGATGGCTCTGGAAAGCTCCGTCGACCGCGCCCCTTCAGGCCCTACCGACGCGGACTACACCGTCTACAATCAGCTCAAGCCTCAGATCGACGAGCAATTGGCCGCTTGGCGGACCCTGCAGGAGAAGGATCTTGCCGCATTCAACGAAATGATGCGCCGCAGCAACGTTCCCTACGTCTCCGTCTCGTCGGCCGAAAGGCCCTCGCAGCAGTAGGAAGTCGCAGCCGTTTCAAAAAACAAAAAGGCTCCCGGATTCTTTCCACCGGGAGCCCTTTTGTTTTCACAAAATGCTAGAAACTGAAGCTTGTCTGCAGATAAATCACCCGGCTCGCCGCCGTTCCTGAAGAAAACGGCCCGCCGGCTAATCCCGTGAATCGCCCCGTCACACCCGGCGCGATAACCCCGATCGGCGGCGCCAAGTTCACGTTGTTGAAGATGTTTCGCCCGTAGACGCTGAACGTCAAATTGTACTTTCGCGTCGCTGTGTTTTGGCCTCCATGCGGCCCGCCGCCAAAAACTGGCCCCATCCCGTGTCCGCCGCCACCACCACCGCGCCCGCCGCCTCCGCCACCGAACATCCCCGGCTCGCCACTGCCCCCTCCTTCTTTGCCGAAACCAAATGTTTTGCTCACCCGCAGGTTCATTGAGAATTGGCTGGGGCCAGTCCCGTAGTTTATTGGAACGATCGTTTCTCCCGCCTGCGGGACAGTGTCGAAGTCGCCGTATACCGTGTCCACCACGTTCGCCGGATTCGACAATGGACTTGCGAACGCCGGGCGCTGATTGAACTGCGAACTCCCGATCAAGTCTTGCGGAAGCGTCAGATTGAAAGGTTCCCCGCCGCTATAGATCATGAATGGGCTGAACCGCAATCCCCATGGCGCTGTGATGGATCCAAACACAAACACGCGGTTCCGCACGTCAAACGCGGCTCGTCCGTAGTCCGCCGGAATATCGTATGGATTCGACGGAAAGCTCGTCGCTCCCGCCGTATCGCTGTTCGCAGAATTCAACACGTAGTAGCCCGATAACAAAAGACTCGAGCTGGCGCGCACCGTCAGGTTCACATACATCTGGTTCTGCCGGTAAACGCCCTCGGACTCAAATTGATAGATGTTCCCCGGGCTTCCCGACGGATAAACCGGCGCTGAAGGATAGGTCCCGGGCAACGGCGTATTGATATTGTTCGTCAGCAGTTGGTCCCACCCTCGCGAATTCATGTACGTTACCGACAGCGTGGCGATTTTCGTCAGTTGACGCTCCACGCTCACCGCGCTCTGCAGCGTTCCCGGCGCGCGTAGATTCGGATCCACGCGGTACAACGTCGGCAGGAGTTGCGCGCTGCCGCACTGCGCTTCAATCGAGCTGAGCGTCACGGGCATAGCTGGCGTTGTCGCAAAGAAGCACGACGGATTTGGTATCACGTACTCTTGCTGTATCGTCCCGTTCAGCCGCGTCGCCTGCATTAAATTCGATTCCCCGAATCGATCGTAAAAAATCCCGGAGCCCGCCCGAATCACCCACGCCGGTGATCCTTTGCCGCTGCCGATTCCCCACGCCACGGCGACCCTTGGTGCCCAGTCCGCATGATCGCTTATCCCGCTCTGCGTCTCAAAACGCAGGCCCGGACTGATCGTTATGTTTGGTCGCACTCGCCAGTCGTCCTGGAAATACACACCCAGGTCGGCATACGAAACCGACGCCTGCGGAGTCCCCAGCGTGATATTGAATTGATTTGCGCCTCCGCCATTGGCGGTCGGAGGGAGTCCCGCTGCGATGTTCGCCGCCGTCGTCTGATATTGCGTCAACCCCGCGAAATTGAACATCCCGGAGAAATTCGAATTCGCGTTGCTGTTATCCGCGGTCACGCGCAGCCGCCCTCCATAGTTCAACGTATGGTGCTTCGTCACCATCTGCGTGTTGTTCTGCAATTCATAATTGTTCGCCGTGTCCAGGATGGTTTGCTCGTTATTGCCGCCCGCGTTGAACGCTCCCGGCACAATGACCGTCGGCAGCGTGCTTCCCGGAATTTGATTTGTCACGTCGTGAAGGAACTGAAAACGCGTATCGTTCACCACCGATGCGCTGATGATCTGCGAATCGTCCATTTGCACCGTTTGCTCGGTTTCCAATGTATTCACCGCTTGCGTCGGAACATCCAGAGCCGAGCCGAGTGTCTCCTGCTGGTTGTCTCGCCAATACTGATAGCGCACTGTCAGTGTATTGTTTTTCGAGAGCTGATAGTCCAGACGCGGCGCAATATTCGAGCGCGTCCGCGGATTCGGCACCGAGTCGGTGAACGGGGTCCAGCCCGTCTGGCCGCAACTTCCCGCAGAGCCCTGGAGAGGCGTAAGCGACCGTGTAGCCCCGAATAACTGCGGGTTCGGATCGCTGCTCAGCACGCACGCGTCCAAAACGTTCACATTGTTGATGTCTCTCCGGAAACCGCTCACGAAGAACGACGCGTTCTTGCTGATCGGCCCGCTCAAGCTGCCATTGAACTGCACGTTGTCGTAGGAGGGCTCCGTCACGGCAAATGGATTCATCGAATTGAAACTCGAATCATTGCCCTGCACCATCGCCTGGCCGTGGAATTTATCCGTCCCGGGCTTCGTGAAAATTTCGATTCGCCCGTAACCCAGTTTGTCGTATTCCGTCGAGAACGGATTGCTGTTGATGCGGATTTCGCGAATCGCCGACTTCGGCGGTAGCTGTCCCGCTGTAAATCCGTCGATGTACATCTGCCCGCCGTTTGGTCCCGCCGATGGCCCGGCCAGAGCTTCCAGGTCCGACTGCAACTCATCCGGATCGTCCGAAAGTGCGTCGAGCTCTTTGCCGCTGATCACAATCGCTCCAGCATTGTTCGCGGGATTCACATCCAGCGTCGGTGCATTCGCGCTCACCGTCACTTGCTGCTGTGAAGTCTGAATCGTCAGCGCCGCGTTGACCTCTGTGATCTGCAGCGGCTTGATCACCACGCCTTCCTTCGCGAATAGCGCGAAGCCTTTAGCGATCGCCTCCACTTTGTATGTCCCCGCCGGCAGGCCCTTCACTTCGTATGCGCCCTGCCGGTTCGTTACTGCGCTCACCGGCGACCCCGATGCCGGCGTCACCAGCACTGTCGCTCCTGCAATCACCGCGCCCGACGGGTCCTTGATTTGCCCACGCAGCGTACCAGTGCCGCTCTGCGCAAACGCCCCACTGCTTGCCGCGATCAATAAGAGCCCGAGAATGGCCATGCGAATCCGCATTCAATAACTCCTGTCAGATGATTCCCTGCGCTCCCGAGGAAAAGTTCCTGGAATCCGTCCGAGATAAGCAGCGGGAAAAACCTTAATCATTTTATGGTTGGTCGTCGCCCTCAGCGGGAGCTCCGCCCAAACTCCACGGTGAAAGTGTCATCGCTTGCATTCCGCTCGGCGCTTCCAAAATCGGTTCCACTCCGCCGAGCAGCGTGATCGCTGTCACTTCTCCGGAAACTGCTCCTTCCGTCGAAACAATCATCACCGCTTCGCCTTTTTGCAAATTCGCCAGCGTCGCTGCCGGCAGCCTGTTCAGAAACTGCGTCAAATCCCCGGACCCTCCGCTGCGCTGAAATCCCCCCGGCCTCTGTCCCGCCGCTCCCGACGTCCCGCCTGCTCCCCGATTTGCGGCCATCGCGCCGCTCGCATTTCCTGCTTGCCCTCCGTTTTGCGCCATCCGCAGTCGCATTGCGATTCCTTGCGCCATCTGCGGACTCAACTGCCGTATCTCCGATTGCGGCGTGAACTTCACAAGGTACGGCTTCTTCGAAATCAAATCGTTCACGGTAACCGTGTTCGCGGACGCGTCGATTGCCGCAATCGTTCCCGCGATATTTCGGAACGCTCCGGACACGATCTCTTGTGCGTCGAATTCGCTCCCGTCCGCGCTGCGCGTCCCCCGCGCCCGCAATTGATCGCCCGCGTGGACTTGGTCAATCGTCCCCGCCTTCGCATCGTCGAAATTCACCGAATCCGGCGCGTATCGCCGCAGAATCGTGTCCTTCGTCGTGTGGATCTCCACCGTCTTCGTCCCGCCGAGCGACGCCATCGTAATCGTGATTGCTCCGCTCGTCGGGTCCACGCTCTTCACCAGTCCGCCCACGCCCCGCTGCCACTCCGCGCTTTGTTGAGCGTGCTGCGCGTCAACCGCCGACTTTTTCATCGCGATGATGCTTCCCGCGCTCAGCGGACCGCTCCCGCCCGAAGCCCGCGCCAGCACCAATATCCTGTCACCCACCTGCAAATCCGAAAGATGAATTGCCGTCGCGCCCTGCAAGGTTTTTTGCCCCGGCGCGACTTGCAGCATCTTCGTCGCGTCGCTCACTGTCACCGTCACGTCCGTGCCCGCATCTGTCGTCAGCGTGATCGTGTTTCCCGTGATCGACTTAATCGTCCCAATCGACCGCGTCATGGCGCTCTGCGCCGTTTGCTGTGTCTGGCTTCCGCGTACCACCGCTCCCGCGCGCGTCGCCACTCCTGCGCTCGCGCCCAATCCCAGCGCCACCGCGGCCAGTGTTGCCATCGTTTTCGTAACTGAATGCACGTTATCTACCCCGCCATTTTTCGATGAGAGGCAATTCGGATGGCGCAGCGCTGTGGTCCCGCGGCTCCGCGATTATCTCCCTGGCTTTTAGACGCGCACACCACTATCAGGCGTTACCTGAAATTTTCCCCGCCGTGATTCCCTGAAGAAAAACCTGTCCCTGGCGGCGTTTTTTCGCTGTCCTAGCCTCTCCCCGCTACGCCTGAGATCATTCCTTCGTGGTATCTTGCGCTCGCCACTTGTCACTCGTCACTGCCTTTAAACTCCGCCACGCCAATCTGTATCTGCGTCCCTCGCAGCCGCCAATACTCCACGCTATTCCGCGCCGGCATCTGCCCCGGCCTCGCGACCACTCCCGCCGGAGTCGGCTTCACCGTCCATATCCCATAAACTCTCCCGCCCAGCGCTGCGATTCCCGTGTAGTCCCCCAGGAAAACATCCTGCGCGTCGAACGCCTGCGCGTTCCACGCATAATTCGCAAACGTCTTCCCTCCGTCCGTCGACCGCGCCAGCGTCACCGTCTCCTTGCGATTTTCCGGATCGCCGCGCCGGTCGTAAAACACTACGTTCACCGACCCGTCCGCCGCATCCACCGCCATCCACTGAAAAAATTGGTCCGCGCCGTTGTGCACCGCGTCCGTATTCACGCGCACCGCCGGGCCCCACGTCTTCCCGTGGTCCTCCGACGTCGAGCAGAACACATCCACATCCCCGTTTCGGTAATCGCTCCACGTCACGTACATCCGCCCGCCTTTTTTTCCTCCACGCGGATCGATCCCAATCTGCGGAAACCCGTTTGACCGTGCCACCGCGTCCACCTTGAACATAATCGGCGCCGTCTCGATGATGCTCCGCGTCCGCGAAAACCTCTGCCCTCCGTCGCGCGACTCCGTCAGCACCATGTGATCCCCATCCGACCACACCGCGTACACCGTGCCGTCCGGCCCCACCGTCCCCGCAAATCCTTCCAGCGCGCCATTGTCGTCACGCGGCAATCCCGGCGCGTTATCGATTTCAATCGGCTTCGACCACGTTTTCCCGTCATCCGTCGAGCGCACAAACAGCAGCTCCGAATCCTTCACCGTCCAACGCGTCCATCCGATATACAGGTTCCCCGCATACCGCCCGTGGCTGTTGTCCGCCACGATGTACGGCTTGTCCTCGAACGGAACGCCCGGCTGCTGCGGCTGCGCGCTCACCGCAATTTCGTTTCCCTCCCAGGTCTTCCCCCCGTCCATCGACCGCCGGATGTAAATCCCGTTACGATTCGCGTTGTGTCCCCAGTAGTTGAACGTCCCCAGCTTGTCGAACGCGATGTAGCAAATGAACGCGTGCCCCTGATTGTCGAATGTCGTCGACACGTCTCCCGACACGCGATATTCCTTCGATTCCACTCCCGTCGCCACCGTCCACGTTTTTCCCGCGTCCGTCGAATACGCCGCGTGCGCATTGTCTTGATACACCGCCACCACGTCGTCCGGATGATTCGGATCAATCGCAATCCCCGGCTCCGTGAAATATCCCGGCTCCGGCGTCACCGTCGTCAACGCCGCCCCCGGCGCCATCGCCAACGTCATTTGCCCCGCCTGCCCCGCATCCGCTTCCGTCGTCTGCGTCTGCGCGACGCCCGTCTGCGCTACACACAAAACCACCGCAACAAACATCGCTATCCATCCGCAACACCCAACAAACGCACTTCGGTCTTCCCGCAAGTTCTTAACATCTATCATTGCTTTCTCTCCCGTCTATGAATTGCCCGTCTTCGTCCCCATCAGCATCAGCGACCTCTGCGCGAACGGCAAATACAGCAGCGCCGCCGTCACCGCAATCGCCGCGCCAATCCCAATCTGCTCCGCCGCCAAAAATGGCGCCAGCGCCCACAATTCATCGAGCGGCAGCAGCACCGGAAACAGCCTCCGGAATTTCCCGCCCAGTCCGCGATAGTTGAACGCCGTCGCGGTAATCAAGTACAGCCGCGTCGGTATCCCCGCCGCCGCCGTCACAATCAGCGCCACCAAAATCACCCGCGCCGGCTCTCCCGCTTCCCTCAGCAGCGCGTCGACTTCGCGAATGCGCGCCAGCGACAGCACGTAGAAAATCAGATAGATCAGTTGAATCAGCAAAAATAACGTCCGCGCCACCCCGCTCGACACCGCCGGCAAATCCCGCGCGTCGCTCAGCACCGTCGAACGCCCTTCCTCGCCACGCTCTGCATCCGCTTGCGATTCGCTTCCTGAAATCGCCGCGCCAGCTCCCCCGCAATCTCCACCGGAGCGATAAATCGATACCCTTTTCTCGGCAGCGTCTGAATGAATCGCGGATTCGCCGCCTCATCGCCCAACGCATTGCGCAGCTGATTGATCGCCGTGTTCACTCCGTGGTCGAAATCCACAAACGTATCCGACGCCCACAGCCGCTCGCGCAGCTCCTCGCGCGTCACCAATTCCCGCGGCCGCTCCAGCAGCATCAGCAGTATCCGCGCCGCCTGCTCCCGCAGACGCGCCTGCGCCTTGCCCTCTTTGCGCAGCTCTCCCGCCTCTTCGTCCATCTCGAACACGCCGAAACGGAACGTCCGCCCCCTCGCCTTCGCCTCCGCGGCCATCCTCTCTCCCGTTGCGGCCCTCATTCTATGAGAGAACTTTCTCCAAGTGTCTGATTTTCCTCGCCCTTATGAATTGACTTGTTCGTGACACAAAAACGACCGCCAGAGCATTGCCGCCATCCCCCTCCTCTGCCATCTTCCTCGCATGAAAGCGAGAAAACGCATGCCACGCCAAACTTGGAAAGCCATTCGCTTGCCGCAGCTCTGCTCGCCGGCGCCGCCCTTGCGCCCCGGCCATCCGCCGCCGCGCAACTCACTTCCGAAACCGCGCGAGCCTTTGACCAATATGTCGCCGCCAAAGAAGCCCGCGCCGCTCGCGACCTCGCCGCGAAAAAGAACTTCCTCTATATCGACGCCCTCCCGCCCGCGCAAAAAAACCAAGCCTACGCCAATCTCACGAACCGCCAAATCCTCGTCCAGCGCGACGATCAGTGCGCCACGCCCGCGCCCGCCTGCACCTCTATTCCCGGCGGCCTCATTCACGACTGGATCGGCATCGTCTTCGTCCCGGGAGTTTCCCTTCGCGAGGCGCTCGCCACCCTCCAGGACTACAATCGCGACTCCGACTACTACCATTCCGAAGTCGTGAAATCGAAGCTGCTCGCCAAATCGGGGCGACGATTTCCACATTTATCTTCGTCTGCGCCAGGTCCACATCATCACCGTGGTCCTCGACACCCAGTACGCCGTTCATTACACCCCCATCGATCGCGATCACGAAATTGCGCGCTCGCTCAGCACTGCCGTCGCCGAAGTCGATCATGCCGGTTCACCCAACGAACGCGACGAGCCCGCTGGCCAGCCCGGCGACAATGACCACGGCTTCCTCTGGCGCCTCGATTCTTACTGGCGTTTTTATCAAGCCGATGGCGGCGTTTACATTCAGTGCGAAGCCATCTCCCTCACGCGCGACGTCCCCGCCGGTCTCGGCTGGTTGATCGGCTCTTTCATCGAGACAATTCCCGCAGCCTCGCTGCTCTCCACGCTCACCGAGACTCGCGCCGCTTTGCTCAAGCAATCGAATCTCGCCGAGGAGAACTCACAATGAACGCCAAAATCGTATCCATCGCCGCAATCGCTCCCGTCCGCGCGCCCGTCGAATGCCGGGCCGCGCCTCTCGACAAACACAACCCCTCGTTCAAGAACGCCGCGCGCCTGCAAGAAAGCATCACCGCCGCGCCCGAGCGCAAAATCCTGCTCTGGCTCGCCGCGCGCATGCCCGCGCAAATCAACTCCGACCATCTGACCCTTCTCGGATTCCTATCCATGTGTTTCGCAGGCGCGAGCTACGCGCTCGCCCGCTGGACTTCCCTCGGCCTGCTCCTCGCCACGATTTTCCTCGCGCTCAATTGGTTTGGAGACAGCCTCGACGGCACTCTCGCCCGCGTCCGCAATTGCCAGCGCCCGCGCTACGGTTTCTACGTCGACCACATGATCGATTCCGTCGGAGCCATTTTTCTCATGGGCGGTTTCGCCGCTTCTGGCTTCATCGACTGGCGCATCGCCGTCGGCATGCTCGTCGCGTTTTTGCTTCTCTCCATCGAAACCTATCTCGCCACCTACACCCTCGGCGTTTTTCGTTTGTCCTTCGCGAAACTCGGACCCACCGAAATTCGCATCCTTCTCGCGTTCGGAAATCTCGCGCTGTGGCTTCGCCCCAGCGCTAAACTCCCCGGATTCTCCTTGCGCGTCTTCGATTTCGGCGGCCTTGTCGCCATCTTCGGCATGTTGCTCATGTTCCTCGCCGCCGCCATCCTCCACACCCGCACCCTCTATCGCCAGGAGACCCCGCGATGATTGTTTCGCGCAAGCGCGCAGCTGTGCTCCTCAAGCGCTGGCTGAAATTCAACGCCGTCGGCGCCATGGGGATCTGCGTCCAATTGCTCGCCGTCTATCTCTTCGGCTCGGCCCTCAAAGCAGGCTCGCTTTGGGCCACGGCCCTCGCCGTCGAAGCCGCCGTGCTCCACAATTTTGTCTGGCATGTCCGTTTCACTTGGGCCGATCGCCGTACCGCCTCACGTCGCCATATTCTTCGCCGTCTGTTTGCCTTCAACGCCACCACCGGCGCCGTCTCCATCGCCGGCAATCTGCTTTTCGTTTCGCTGCTGATGCGCACAGCGCACGCGCCGCTCCTCGCAGCAAATCTGTTCGCCGTCGTCGCATGCTCGCTCCTCAATTTTGTCGTCAACGACAAAATTGTCTTCCGCTTGGCGTCACGGACGCGCTGCGAATGTGCATCTGCGGTTGAAGCAGGAACACACACGAGGAACAAACTTCCTTGTTCCTTGGGCGTATGAAGACCATCGGGAGGAATGACCTTGACCCTTCAAACACCGCACCTTTTGCAAAGGGCACGAAGAGTGCGGCACCCATAAATTCTAAACCGGCGTGACCTGCGTGGTGAGCTAACGGGATGCTACTATCGCTGCGTGTTCGACGCGGCGACCGGAGAAAGGGTATCCGCGCGATGTATTCGCTTTATGTCAGACGTCGCGAGTGTCGCCGGCACGCCCGCGTTCCGCACAAATTTGGCCTGCCGCGGCTCAAACGCTGGCTGAAATTCAACGCCGTCGGCTCAAGGCCTGGCTCTGTTCCCTCGATCTTGAAACGGGTCGGAGCAAACCGGACAGGGGGAGAATGCAGTCGTGACAAAACGCGAAACGAACGAAGTAAATGAATACATAGCAAAATGTCCGAAAGAGGCGCAAGGTAATTTGGCGAAGATCAGAGCCGCCATACGGGCCGCAGCGCCAGGTGCTACGGAACGCACCGATTATTTCCAAATGCCCGGATATTCCTATCCGGGATTTGATTATTATGACGGGATGTTTGCTTGGTTCAGCTTCAAGAAACCACACGTATGCCTACATGTACCCCCTTCGGTGCTACGAAAACATAGGAAGGAACTCGCAGGTTATGCGACAACGAAAGCCATTGTTAGCTTCCCAATGGTTAGACCGATACCAATCACATTGGTGAAGAAACTGGTGAAAGCAAGCGTAAAGGTGATGAAGAATAAGTCTAAGTAGTACAGCGCACAGTCTAAGGTTGGTACCCGTCCGCCATCCATTGAGCGAAGAGTTCAATGCGAGATTGCGGCCAAGGACCTTCTCCTCTGGGCGGTGGGGGCGGCATTACCGCGCCGCCGATTCCCCGAATGCGGTCGTAAATGGCCGCCGCGTGCGACTTAACATCGTCATAACTCGCTAAGTTGAACGCCTTACTCATGCCATGGATGTCTCGGTCCGTAAAAAGCGGGCAGATGTCGGCTTGAAAGCTCGTCGGTTTCGTCATGGCGCCTCACAGGGTCGTTCATTTCTTGCGGGAGGATTTTATCACGGCCCCGCGCGCCACGCTTCTCACCAAACGGTTTTCGCGATACTCTTACGTGTAGCTTCTTACCGTGGAGAATCCGGACGCATGAGCTTGATGGAACATATCCAAAAAGATTTGACCGCGGCCATGAAGGAAAAAGATGAATTGCGCCTGAGCGTCTTGCGCATGGTCAAGTCCGCGCTCAAGAACAAAGAAATCGAGAAGATGCGTCCGCTCGAAAATCTGGAAGCGCTGCAAGTCTTGCAAACCCTCGTAAAACAGCGCCACGAATCGGTCGAGCAATTCACCAAAGGCGGTCGCGACGATTTGGCCGCCAAAGAAGCGCGCGAAATCAAAATCATCGAAAATTATCTTCCGCCCGCGCCCAACGACGCCGAAGTTTTGCGCGCCATCGAAGACGCCATCGCCGAGACCGGCGCGGACTCGCTGAAGCAGATGGGCGCGGTGATCAAGGCGGCGCGCGCCAAGCTCGAAGGCAAAACCGTCGACGGGAAACTCCTGAGCGACAAAGTCCGCGAGCGCCTCTCGTAAGACTCCGAACGCAGGAATGGCCGGTACTAGCACCAACCACTGCGGACAAATCGGCTCTTCCCACAGGCAGAATGGGCCGAAATTGGCCTGGTGAAACAGGCCATTGAAAACCATGTTTTTTTGCGCTTCTTGAGGGGCGAGGAGTTTGAAAGTTGCGAAATCCTTGGGGAAAACGCGGATTTGTGGACCACGGTTGCCGCCGGATCGTAGTGGCGGCGCAGCACGGCGAACAGGCCAATTCTCAAAAAACGGCACAAAATCGGGTTATAGAACCAGGCCATTCCTATAGACATTCAATAGGTGCAAGGAACAGGGAAATGGCGAGGGAAACTAGTTGGCGGCGCGTTTGAGGATGACGCTGGAGCGTTCGTCCGCGACGATCGCGCCGAGGGCGGAGCGCAGGTCCTTGAGGCCCTGGACGGGGACGATCATTTTGTTGACCTGGTAGGAGCGCGTGTAGCGCAGGACGTTTCCGTCGAGTGTAGTTTTGCTTTGATACGAGATGTAGCCGCAATCGATTTTCATTGACGTAGGCATTTCGTCGACGGTGTATCCGGCGGGGAGCGTGAAATCAAATTCATCGGTTTGCAAGGTAGCTTCCGAAAATTCCACTGGATATTTGCGATCCGATCCGGAGAGAATGTCCGAACTTTTTTCACCGAGCACACGCGGGCGCAAAATAATCAAGTCGCCAACTTGCTTGGCGTAGGTTGGCGCGGCGAGTTGGTAATCCAGAATGAAATTCTCGGAGTAATTGGTGAGGTTGACGACACTGGCCTGCTGCAATTGGAAATTATCGAGAAACGTTCCCAGAAATTGATCGATGACTTTCACGCGATCTTTGGGAGCGACCTGAAGATACTGAGCGCGACTATCGACAGCCGGCCCGCCCCAGCGAATTTCTTTGACCCGGCCGGTGAGGCTTCCCGTGGAAGCGAGAGTGAATTGGCCGATGCGCATGAGGCGGTTGGTGGCCGGCGGCAAAACGGGAAGATGAACGAGCTGGCCGCCGTCCGGCGCGATCAACATAACGTCATTGTCCTGCTCGTAATCGGGGAGATAGCCGAGCGGCGTGTATTGATCGGTGGGATCGAAGAAAAGGAGTTTGCCGAGTTTGGGATCGTCGACAAGGGAATACAAAGTCTCGGTGGGAACATCGGCGGGGAGGCGAATGGCAAGGATCATATGATTGAAGCTGAGGGCGGAGGCGAATTGCGGCTGGATGATGCCGCGGTAGACCTGAGCGACGGCGTAGTAAGAATCGATGCCCGCGTCTTTCAGCATCGCGCTGAGGAGAGTCGCTTTGTCTTTGCAATCGCCGTATTGATTCTTGAAAACGTCGTCGGCGGCGTGAGGCTGGTAACCGCCGATTCCGATTTCAATGGCGACGTAGCGAATCTGGCGCTGCATGTACGAGGTGATGGCCTGGATTTTGTCGAGTGGCGTCTTGGCCTGAGCAGTGAGCGTGGCAACTTCGGCGCTAATTTCTGGAGTGTTCTGGCGGCTGGAAGCAACCAAGGTGGAATACCAAAGGCCGAGGTCGTGCCAAGAACCAGCTTGTTGGACCTGCGGCGCATTCTGGGGCGAGAAATATTTCACATCGAGACGGCCGGCGACGGCGCGCCAAGGCGGCATGTCGTCCTCAATGGCGACGGCTGGAAGATCGGAGACCTGCCAGGTGAATTGGTTGGATCCAGAGGATTGCGGCTGGAGCTCATTGTGATTGGCCCAGTGGTACGTGTATTTCCAGCCGTCCGGAATTTGGAGAGTATAAAGCGCACGGAGAACCGGAATGCGTTCCTGAAAATCCCAGACGTCCTGAAAAATGTAAGGACGACCCTTCTGCACGTATTCGTAGCCGACGACGTTGCCCGGATCAGCAGCGGGGATTACAAGCGCTTTCATCTTCAGGTCGTCGTAGAACTCTCCGCCGGCCATCTGGGTTTCGATGGAGTCGTGATCTTTGACCTTGTAGACTTTGCCATCGGCTGGAACGCTCCAGGCTTTCAGGTAAGTGATCGGGGTAACTCGGGAGAAATAGATGTAAACGGTGCCGTAATCTTTTCCCTCGGGACGCAGAATTTTGTAAGCCTCACGGTAACGGGTTTCGATGTCACCGCTGGCCTTAACGGTGGTTTGCTGCTCGGAATAGAGGACCACGGCGACAGCATCCTTGGGCAGAGAAGAAGGAATCGGCTGCAGGGCCGCGGCAGCGAGCCAGTCGGGTGCGTTTGCCGAGCGCGCCGGAGGAGACGTGGCTAGCGCGGCGACAAGCAGAAAGACAACCGTGGCGCTAATTCTGATGAGCGGATGCGGCCGATTGCAAGACGGCTTGTTCATCGTCACCTGTTTTCACCATGCTGAATACCTGGCGGATGGCACCGTAAGCGGTCGCCGGAAACATGACGCCCTGGATGTCGAAGGTACGTTTGACTTCCAGAGAGTTCCCCTGCTTGAGGGGAGTAATCGTGTACTGAATGGCGCCTGAGGCGAGATTGGGAAGACTCTGCGGAAGACTTTCGATCCGATAGTTGGGAGGCAAGGAGATGGAAACATCATCGCGCTGCTGATAAGGAAAATGGAAGTAAATGGCGTTGACGCGAGTGGCGGCCTGGAAAGAGCGCGGCTCAGTGGCGATGAAGGGAGTGAACGGCAGCAAGATTCTGCTTCCGGCAGAGGTTGCATAATCGGGAATGGTGAGGTCTCCGGAAACGACAAGCGGAGCCGAGGAATCGTCCCAGCCGGAGATATCGGCTATTTTGAATTTGGCGCCGACGGGAAGCCAGGAGGTGATCTCGCCGGTGATGTCTTTCTTGCGACCAGCCTCGTCTGCGGTGCGCTCATCGTCGCGGACGGCGCAAGCGCGAGCGCCGATGAAATGGACTTGAAGGGTACCGGAGAGCGAGCCGTCTTCGCCGAGCTGTAAGGTGGCGTGGCGCTCGGTGACCGCGTCGGAACTCTTGGGGAAGGGGATGTCGATAAACTGACCGCCTTCTTTGTTGATGAGGAGGCCGGTGACGCCGGTTTCATTCCAGGGAAGAATTCCAAAGGGATAAAATTTGGCGGAGGGGTCGAGGAAAAGGTTCTGGCCGGCGAGCTTGACGAGAACGACGTCGTCGTCGAGCTCGGAGACATCCTGAAAGTTGGGAAAGAAGAAGCGTTGGTCGCGCGGCGCGATGAGAACTTGGTTGGCTTCGAAACCGGCAGCCCGCGCCAAACCAATAAAGACGTCATTGATTTCGCGGGTGTAGCCGTAATTGCGCTTGAGGACATCTTCGACGTTGTTGTTTTCCTGGATCTTTTCGCGCTTCCATTCCTGACTGGTGCGATCTTCGTAAGAAAGGTTGCGGATGGTCTGGACACGAGCGTAAAGCTTACGAGCTTGGTTTCGGGCGAATCAGAGGAGGAAGTGGAGGCGTCGACGACCTGCTGGAGCGCATTTTTCTTATTGACGTAGCTGTCGACGCTATCGTTGATCTTCTTGTCCGTTTGTTTCCAGTATTCCTCGCTCGTTTGCTGCGAGGAAGTAGCGGGCTTGAAAATAAATTCGACGCGGCCGCGAAGCATATCCTTTGGCAGCATGTAGTCTTCTTCGGGCAAGCCAGGAATGTCGTGCACGACGAGGGCATAGTCGCCATTTTTTTGCTTTTCAGGCTTGACCGGCTGGCCGAGTCCGACCGTGTGTGCAAAGGTGGCGGGAGCGAAAGCGCCGCCAGGCGGATGAATGGAGAAATCGGCTTCGCGGGTGAACAAATCCTGCTGAACGGTCCAGCCAACATTCCAGTAATAGTCGCGGTCTCTCTGAACTTTGTATTTGTATTCGATGATGCAGCCTGGCTGCACATCGGGCATAGTGAAGGTTTTTTCGAGCACTTTGATACCGCCCGCCTTGACGATTTCCTTTTCGAAGATTTGACCGGTGAAAGGAACGACGGCGCCATCGGGACGCACGGTGCGTGCGCGGATGTCTTGGATGGCGTCGCGGCCTTTTACGAAAGGAATCTCGACATCGCCCTGCTGCTTGCCCTCTTCGGTAAAGATCTTGATGCGGTAGTATTCGGTAGTGACGGCGTTGGAAGCGTCGGTGAACTCCTGGCGGTAAAGAATCATGGCGTGGGAGCCAGGACTGGCGGGATTGTCTTTGAGGGCGAGGTCGCCGGGATTGATGGGCAGCCACTCATCGTCTCCGGGCGCGCCAGAAGGAAAGGCGAGAATCACACAGGCGCAAACACACACAGCGGCAGAAAAACATGTGGCTGAGCGCATGATCCACTCCCTGCCCAGGTGACGATATCTTGTGGCTAAATCCGCGGCGCGCAAGATTCGATGCACCTTGGGTGACTTGGCTGCGAAGCTACCTATGCTCAGCTAAGTTGTCAATAATTTTGTGTGGACGAGCAGGCAAGAACCTTCGCCAGCAAGAAGAAACAGAGGGCAGGTTCCACAGACGACCGCCGCGCTCCCCCAAGAAAAAACAAAAGTGGGTCCCTCACCGCCATCCCGCAAAGGCCGCGGGCTGGGTTCGGGATGACAACATGATGTAGACGACGCTTGTGTGTTTCGGCTTGCTGCGTTTTGCGGGTAATGCTACCTTGCGGGGCACTTGCGGGGCGGAGGTGAGGGTTGGGCGTAACGCAGAAACCGTGGAGCTCGATCGCGCCGCCGGGCGAGTTCCGTCCGTACGTTCCTGCTGAAAAAAACATTCCGGAATTCACGCGGCGCGCGATCATCCTGGGAATTTTCGCGGGATTATTTTTCGGCGCGATCACCGTTTATGTGGGGCTGCGCGCGGGGCTGACGGTTTCGGCTTCGATTCCCATCGCGGTGCTTTCGATCAGCATCCTGCGGGCGTTCGGCAAAGCGACCATCCTCGAAAATAATATCGTGCAGACGACCGGGTCGGCGGGCGAGTCGATTGCGGGTGGCGTGATTTTCACTTTGCCGGCGCTGATTTTTCTGGGATTCCCGCTGCAATACTGGAGCGTGTTTTTTCTGGCGCTGCTGGGCGGATGGCTGGGCGTGCTGTTCATGATTCCGCTGCGGCGGCAACTGATCGTGAAGGAGCACGGGAATTTGCTGTATCCCGAGGGCACGGCGTGTGCCGACGTGCTGGTGGCGGGAGACAAAGGCGGGTCGTTCGCGGGAAGAGTTTTTTTGGGATTTGGGCTGGGCGGGATTTACGCGTTCCTGATGGAGACGATGGGATTTTGGCCGGACACGCCGGAGTACAAGCCGGGATGGCTGCCGGGAGCGTCGGTGCGGGCGAACATCACGCCGGAATATATGGGAGTGGGCTACATCATCGGGCCGCGCGTGGCAGGATTGCTGTTCGCGGGCGGCGTGTTTTCATGGCTGGTGCTGATGCCGACGATTAAATTTTTCGGCGGGATGCTGACGCAGCCGCTGTTTCCGGGGCTGATCCCGATTTCGCAGATGGGGCCGGATGATTTGTACCGGGCGTACATCAGGCCGATGGGCGCGGGGGCGGTGGCGGCGTCTGGAGTGATCACGCTGTTCAAGACGATGCCGACGATTATTGCGGCGCTCAGCGCAGGGCTGAAAGATATTCGCAAGAGCCGCGCGGTGAATGCGGTGGCGACGGCGGTGAGCCGCGTGGACCGCGATTTTTCGATGAAGATTGTGGTGCTGGGCTCGCTGGCCGTGGTGGTGATGATGTGGGCGCTGCTGACGTTCCGTCCGATCCCGGGAGCGAAGACCGGCGTGTTTTCGAATTTGATCGCGGCGGTGTTCGTGGTGGTGTTTGGATTTTTGTTCGTGACGGTGTCGTCGCGGATTTGCGGGCTGATCGGGAATTCGTCGAATCCGATCAGCGGGATGGCGATTGCGACGCTGATGGCCACGTGCGCGATGTTTTTGGTGGCGCATTGGACGGGCGCGGCGTTTTCGGCGCTGGCGCTGACGATTGGAGGAGTGGTGTGCGTGGCGTCGTCGAATGCGGGGGGGACTTCGCAGGATTTGAAGACGGGATATTTGGTGGGCGCGACGCCTTCGAAACAGCAATTGGCGCTGATGATCGGGGTGATGACGTCGGTGTTCGTGGTGGGCGGGACGCTGAATTTGATGAACGTGGGGCTGGAAGAGTACAAGCCGGCGAATATTGCGGTGAATATCAGCGAGCTGCCGTCGGGCGTGAGCGTGGAGCAACAGAGTTTCGCGCACGGCGGGAAAAATTATGTGCTGCTGAATGCGATTGGGTCGCACGTGGTTCCAGACGGGAATTATTTGTACGATCCGGCAGTGGGCGCGATTGACGTGCAGTGGGTGCACGGCATTGGGAGTGAGAAGGCGTCGGCTCCGCAAGCACGGCTGATGGCAACAGTGATCAACGGGATTTTGCAGCGGCAGCTTCCGTGGCGGCTGGTGCTGGTGGGCGTTTTCCTGGTGGTGGCAATCGAGCTGCTGGGGATACGTTCGCTTCCGGTGGCGACGGGGGCGTATCTGCCGATTGATACAACCATGGCGATTTTTGCGGGCGGGGTGATTCGCTGGCTGGCGGAGCGCGGGCTGAAAGACCGGGACAGCGCGGATAGCGAGATCGGGCCGGGGCCGCTCTACGCGAGCGGGCTGATTGCGGGCGGCGGGATTTTTGGGCTGCTGGGGATTATTATTTATTTGTTCGGGGACCCGAACTTCAAATACCACTTCCTGCCGCAGCACTTTTTGCACATCGGGCCGAGCGTGATGGGCGCGCTGGCGAGCAGCCGAATGTTTGCGGTGGCGATGTTTGTGACGCTGGGCGCGACCCAGTTTTATTTCGCAAGAAAGAAGATGGGTTGAGCGGCCGTGACAAGTGACGGGACAGGTCAAAAGCGAACGGTGGGTCGCGATAATGACCGAACCTCCGCTGCTCACGAGGATCAAAATACGGATGCGATGAGCGGTGGTTGCTCAGACCATCCCGTTCGGGGCCATGAATCGGATAAAAAACTCGCGCATTCGCCTCTGTTCTGGGTGGTGTTGCTTGGGCTGATAGCTCTAGCAGCTTGTTGAAAAACCCGTTTCTTGTGCAACTTTAATTGAAAAAACTCGTCTGAAGTAAAGAGGTTCAAGGAGACGAGCGAATGCGCGGAGACGATAACCAGCAGGAAGGAATGTTCAGCTACGTTTCACCAGAGAAGCGTGTTCCAGCGGATCATCCGTTGCGACCGGTCCGCAAGATGGTGGACGAGATCCTGAAGGAGATGTCGCCGCAGTTTGCGAAGTTGTACTCCGAGGTGGGGCGGCCATCGATAGCGCCCGAACGATTGTTTCGGTCTCTGCTGTTGCAGATCTTCTATTCGGTTCGCAGCGAACGCATGCTGATCGAGCAACTGCAGTACAACCTGCTGTTCCGCTGGTTCGTAGGGATGGAGATGGACGAGGTGGTGTGGAATCACGCGGTGTACAGCAAGAATCGGGAGCGATTGCTGAACGAAGAGATCGCGGAGTCGTTTTTCAGGCGGGTGCTGGAACGAGCCAGGCCGTACATGTCGGACGAACATTTCACGGTGGACGGAACGCTCATTGAGGCGTGGGCCAGCCAGAAGAGCTTCCGACGGAAGGACGGACAGGGAAAGCCACGGGGAGCGGGCGGAGAGGTGGACTTTCACGGAGAAAAGCGCAAGAACCAGACGCATGAATCGACCACGGATCCCGAGGCCCGGCTGTTCAAGAAGTCCCAAGGAAGCGAGGCGAAGCTAGGCTACCTGGGACATGTATTGATGGAGAACCGCAACGGACTGTTGGTCGAGACGTTTCTGACCGAAGCGCATGGGAGAGCAGAGCGGGAAGCGGCGATGCTCATGGCGGAAGCGATTCCGGCGGGAAAGCGCGTGACGTTGGGAGGAGACAAGAACTACGACACTCAGGAGCTGGTCGGAGAACTGCGCGGGATGAACATCACACCGCACGTGGCGCAAAATAATACCCATCGCAGGAGCGCGGTGGATGAGCGGACCACACGTCATGAGGGATATGAAATCAGTCAGCGGAAGCGCAAACGAGTCGAGCAAGTGTTCGGATGGATGAAGATGGTGGGGGGACTCAAGAAAGTGAAGTTGAGAGGGATCGACAAGGTCGGGTGGCTGTTCACCTTCACCGCAGCTGCCTACAACTTGTGCCGATTGCGAAATCTGATGGCCAGAACATGAAACGGAGCTTCGCTTCGGGCGCGCTGAGCCAAGAAGAAACATCCACAGCAGCCCTTCACAGCCCGGCGATAACTCGATGACTCACAAAATCATGACGGAACGCTTGAAAAGCTAAATTCTTCAACAAGCTGCTAGACGTCTGGTCACCGCGAGGGATTATTTTCGACATACCTCTCATAGCACTCTACCTTTGGCACCGAAGAACCAGCCGAATCAAAAGTAGGTAATGGAAGACAGGGCGCTGCACGCCCACGCCGTCTCTGCTTTGACTCCGCGACGAATGGCGAATAGACTGCGGTTTGACTGAAAATGCGGCGATATTCTTCAGCTTCGACGGGCTTTCAATTCGATTGGGACTGGTCGATCACGCCGGCGATCAAATTTCTGGTGATTGCGTGCACGGCGGTGTATGTGCTGCAGCTCCTGGTGCAACATTTCGCGGGCCCGCTTGCGGAACACCGATATATCGAATTGTATTTCGGGCTAGTGCCTTATGGCGTGACGCACGCGCTGCGCATCTGGCAGCCGTTCACCTATCTGTTCCTGCACGACCCCGGAGACATCTGGCACCTTGTGCTCAACATGTTCTTCCTGTGGATGTTTGGGCGGGACGTGGAGCGGGCCTGGGGGAAGAAGCGCTTCTACATTTATTATTTTGTGTGCGGAGCGGGTGCAGGAATTATCAACGTCATCGTAAAGACGATTATCGATCCGCACGGAGCGGGCACAGCCGTGATTCCGACGATTGGGGCGTCGGGCGCGATTTTTGGAGTATTGCTGGCGGCGGCGATTCTGTTTCCACATCAGCGCGTGCTGCTGTTCCCGTTTCCGGTGGCGATTTCGATGCGGGTTTTCGTGGGCGTGATGGGAGTTATCGAGTTCTTCGGGACTCTGGGCGCGGGCGGAGACAATGTGGCGCACGTGTGCCATCTGGGCGGGATGCTGGTGGGATATTTGTATATTCGGCGAGGGTCGTATTTATATGGGTACCGCAACAAGTTTTCGGATTGGAAGCGGCGGCGGCTGATGAGCAGGTTCGAGGTTTACAAGCGCCGCCATCGCGATGAGCCGCCGCGGCCGCCGGATAATTGGGTGAATTGAGAAAAGTGGTCAGTGTTCAGTGGTCAGTGATCTGCTAAAGACGAATGCCGGCGGCGACATCGCCCGGCTACAAGATTCCCCACACCTGCGAAACAAGGGGGCGAGACGACATCTCCACCAGGGCGGTTATTTTTCTGCGACGAAAGAGGTGACGATGCGGTAGAGATATTCGATTCCTTTGTTGAAGGAGTCGAGAGGGATGCGCTCGTTGTCGGCGTGCATGCGCAGAGCGTCTTCTTCGGTGAGAGGAAAAGGAAGCAAGCCGTAGGCTTGAACGCCGCGCAAGCGAAGGTCGGCGGAGTCGGTGGCCACGGTGGACATCATGGGAATGACGGGCACGTCCGGGAATTCTTCGTTGCTGGCCTGCTGAATGGTTTTGAAAAGCGCGCTATCGAGAGATGAGGATGGCGCGGCCTCGCCGATGGAAGTATCCGCCTGAAAAGTGATCTGCGGATTGTTCACAATCTCCCTGAGTTTGAGAATCAGGGAGTCGATGGAGTTTCCGGGAAGAAGGCGAACGTTGAGCGTGGCTTGCGCTTCGGAAGGGACCACGTTGGCGCGAATACCGGCCTGCAGCATGGTGGGCGCGATGGTGTCGCGAACCATGGCATTCCAAACGGGATTGGCGGCGGCGACTTTCTCTTCGGCCAAGTCGGCGCGAACCGGGGAATCGAGAGCGCGCATCCATTTGCCGATTTCCGGGTCTTCAACCATGGAGAGCTGCTCGAAATAGGATTCGGTCACGGGAGTGAGTTGAAACGGCGTTTGATAGGCGGCGATTTTCGAAATGGCGCTGGAGAGAAGGACGATGGGATTATTGGGTAGAGGAACCGAGGCGTGGCCGGAAGTGCCGTTGGCGGTGACGGTCACGTTGACGGGAACTTTTTCCGCGGCCTGCACGCCTACGTATTGGACTTTTCCGCCGTTCAGGGTCACGTTTCCGCCTTCATTCAGTGCAAAGCCGGCGGCGATTTTCTGCCAGTAATTCTGGATGGCGAATTTCATTCCGGCTTCGCCGGCCTGCTCTTCGTCGCCTTCGGCGAGGAAGATGACGTCGCGGTCGAGAGGGAAGTTGGAGCGCTTGAGCGCGACGAGGACGGCCATTTCGGCGACGAGCATTCCTTTGTCATCAATGGCGCCGCGGCCGTAAAGATAGCCGTTCTGAATCACGCCGCCGAAAGGATCGACCTGCCATTTGGATTTGTCGACACCGACGACATCGAGATGGCCCATGAGCAAGAGCGCGCGCGAAGGATCGGGGACGGGGTTGGCGGAAAGGCGCGCGATGAGAATGCCGCGGCCGGGAGTGCTCTGGTCGATCTCGGAAGAGATGCCTTCCTGCTGGAGAATGCCGGCGATGTATTTCGCGGCGACGAGTTCGTTGCCGGGAGGATTGACGGTGTTGATATGGATGAGGGCCTGGAGCCAGCCGAGGGCGTCCTGATCGAGCTTGGTGAAATCGATGGCGGGAGTTTGCGGTGCTCCGGTTTGCTGCGGAAACGAAGATTGCGCGGGAGTTGGCGGAGCGATGAAGAAGGTGAGCGCGAGGGCCAAGATGGCAAAGAAACGGCGTCGCATGTAAACTCCTCGGGAAACGTAGAAAGTTTCAAACGAGAGCAACAAGTTGATACTATCATGCGGTTTGCGGGCATCCGGCGCGGCGAGGAGCAGTGTTGCTTAAAGAATTGACCATCCCCGCGGCGCGTTTTGCCATCCAAATTAGCCGGAGGTAACCGGTCGATGCGAGTGAGAGGCGTGTTGCAGTCCGCCGTGTTTCGCGCCGCTTTGGCGGCGATAACGGCGGGAGTTATCGCGATCCCGCCGCGAGCGCTGGCGCAACTGCCGACGCAGCAGCAAGGCCCGATCAAGCCGCCGCAACAAACGCCGCCAACGCCGCCGCCTCCGGCGCAACAGAAGCAGCAGCCGCAATATCAGATCACGGTGCAATCGCAGATCGTGCAGGTGAATACGGTGGTGACGGATCAGGATGGGAATATCATCAAAGGGCTGAAGCAGCAGAATTTCAGGGTGTTCGACGAAGGCCAGGCCGAACCGATAACGAATTTCCAGCCGAACACGGCGCCGATCACGATCGTGATCCTGATGGAATTCAGCAACGCTTTCGGGCCCTATCTGGCGCAGATTGGGCCGTATCTTACCTACAATTTCACCGACCATTTGGGGAAGGACGATTGGGTCGCGCTGGTGACCTACGACCTGAAGACGCACATAGTGGTGGACTTCACGCACGACATGAACCAGGTGAAATACGCGATTTCGACGCTTTTCATTCCCGGATTCAGCGAGTCGAACGAATTCGATGCACTAATCGACACGCTGGACCGGCTGAAGGACGTGCAGGGGAAAAAGGCGATTCTGCTGGTGAGCACGGGAGCGGATACCTTCAGCAGACACACGCTGGATCAAACGTACAACGCGCTGAAACAGACCAATGTGACGGTATTCTGCGTGAATGCCGCAGAAATCGTTGAAGTGACGCAGGCGAACCAGCCGATTGGTTACCTGCAAGCGAAAAACGAGATGGATTATTTCGGAAAACTGACGGGCGGCATGTCGTTTTATCCGCGCTTCCTGGGCGAAATGCCGGATGATTTCGAGAACATCGTGGAGTTCCTGCGCAACCAGTATTCGCTGGGGTACGTTCCACCGGAAGCGGCGCGCGACGGGAAATATCACAAGATCCGCGTGGACATTGTGGACGACAAGGGCCAACCGTTCATGCTGCCCAACAAAAAAGGAAAGATGAAAAAGGTGGTGGTGTATGCGCGCGCGGGCTACCTGGCGAACAATGCGGGCGCAAGCGATTAGCTCCGGGACGCTACTACTGCAATTTCAATAACCTCGCTGCAGATCGACGCGGTTCAGCAGTTCACGGCCATCGAACCAGCGCTCGAGATTTTCCAGAAGCAAATCTTCCTGCCTCTGCCATAAATTCTGCGTGGCCGCGCTGATGTGCGGCGTGATGAAGACATTGTCGAGTTTCCACAAAGGGCTTTCCGGCGGAAGCGGCTCTTCCGCGGTGACGTCGAGAGCGGCCCCTGCGATGGTGCGGGCATGGAGCGCCGCGATGAGCGCATCCTGGTCGACGAGCGTGCCGCGCGCGAAATTGAAGAGATAAGCGCTGGGCTTCATCAAGGCCAGCTCGCGCGCGCCGATCATTTGCCGGGTGTCGGGAGTCTCCGGAGCGGCGAGGATGACGAAGTCGGCTTGCGGCAGCGCGGCGTGAAGTTCCGTGGCCGGCAGAATGCGTTCGACGAGCTGCGCGTCGCCCTGACCGGAGCGCGTCATTCCCCAGATGCGCATGCCCATAGGCTGCAGGAGACGGGCGAGAGCGTGCCCGATGGAGCCGAAACCGACGATCAAGAGGAGTTTGCCGTTCAATTCGCCGGGGCACGCGTCCCAGATTTCCTGCTGGGCCCAGTGAGCGGCCTGCTGGAAACGGAAGGCGTCTGGAAAACGGCGGGTCATGGCGAGGAGCATGCCGAGGATGTGCTCGGACATGGGCACGGAGTGAATGCCGCGCGCGTTGGTGAGCACGATGCTGCTTTGGCGAAGCTCCGGAAACATGAGCTGGCCAACGCCGGCAGCGGTGGCGTGGATCCATTTCAATTTCTTGGCCAGCGCGAATTGCTCGGGGCGGAACGAGAAGCCGACGAGAATGTCCGTGTCGGGCAATTCGTCGGCGACGTGATTGTAGTTGGGCAATTGCGTGACGTGCATCGTGGGCCAGCGGCGGTGGATGCTCGCGGCAAAGTGGGCGGGCGGCCGCCACAGAGTGAATTTGTGCCAGACGCAGATGAGTAGCTTGGTTTCTTGGGGCGTTGTGCGTTTCATCGGGGTGGGAGGCGCAGGTCGTGGCCGGTCATTTCCTTCGGCGCGGGAATGCCAAGAACGCCGAGAAGGGTTGGCGCAATGTCGCGCAGCGAGCCGCCGGGGCGCAGGCGGGCGTGATTGTCTTCGCAGAGCAGAATGAAGGGCACGGGATTGGTGGTGTGATAGGTGTGTGGGCCGCCGGTGACTGGATCGATCATCGTTTCGGCGTTGCCGTGGTCGGCGGTGATGATCCACGCGCCGCCGCGAGGAGCGAGCGTGGAATGAATGCGGCCGAGACACTCGTCGACCGTTTCCACGGCTTTGATGGCGGCGTCGAGTTTGCCGGTGTGGCCGACCATGTCGGCGTTGGCGAAATTCATGATGATGGCGTCGAAATCGCCTTTGTTGATGGCCTTGACGACGGCGTCGGTGACACCGGCGGCGGACATCTCGGGTTGAAGATCGTAGGTAGGAACCTTGGGCGAAGGGACGAGGATGCGCTCTTCGCCGGGATAGGCCTTTTCAATGCCACCGTTGAAGAAATAGGTGACGTGGGCGTACTTCTCGGTTTCGGCGCAGCGCAGATTCTTAAAACCCATTTCGCCGAAGACTTGCGCGAGGATGTGCTCCAGTTTTTCCGCGCCCTGGAGGTAATGCAGCCAGGGCCAGGTTTTTTCGTACTGGGTCATGCCGACGAAAAAGAGATTTTGCGGGCGGGCGCCGTCGGCGAATTCCTTGAAGCCGGGCTCGACGAGAGCGCGGGTGATCTGGCGGGCGCGGTCGGCGCGGAAGTTGAAGAAGATCACAGCGTCATCGTCGCGAATCAGGGCGGTGGGAGAGGAGGACGCGGCGTGAGCGTCGCCGTCGCCGGCGATGATGACGGCGGGAACGATGAATTCGTCGGTGACGAGACGTTCGTAATTTGCTTTCAACGCGGAGACGGCGTCGGGTAATTTTGCTTCGGCGCGACCGTGGACCATGGCGTCGTAGGCGCGCTGGATGCGCTCCCAGCGATTGTCGCGATCCATGGCATAGTAGCGCCCGCTGACCGTGGCGATTTTGCCGAGGCCGAGCTCGTTCATTTTTTTCTGGAGCTGCTGCAAAAAGGCGATGCCGGAATTGGGCGGGGTGTCGCGGCCGTCGGTGAAGGCGTGGACGAAGACGCGGTCGACTTTGTTCTGCTTGGCCATTTGCAGAAGTGCGAAAAGGTGGTTGATGTGCGAATGCACGCCGCCATCGCTGACGAGACCCATCAAGTGAAGCTGACGGGCGCGGCCGCGCTCCATGGCCCGGAGCAGAAGCGGCTCTTTGAAGAATTCGCCGGAAGCGATCTTCGCATCGAGACGGGTGATGTCCATTTGCACGATGCGGCCTGCGCCGATGTTCAGATGGCCCACTTCGCTATTGCCCATTTGCCCTTGGGGCAGGCCGACGAAAGGGCCGGAGGTGTGAATCAGCACGTTAGGGAATTTTTTCAGGAGCGCATCGTAGTTCGGCTTGCGCGCCAGGGCGATGGCGTTGCCTTTGGTTTCGGGCGAATAACCCCAGCCGTCGAGGACGGTGAGTACGATTGGTTTGGGTCGTTTGGGCATTTTAGAACCCGACAATCTTTCGCGCCCAACGGCCAATCACCGGATAGCCGGCCCATTCGCCGCGCATCGCTTTGAGGCAAAACATAATTCCGAGGGTTAATGTAAGTGCGAATCCACCCATGATGAATAGCCAGAAAATCGGAAACATAATGAAAACCGCCACCGGGAACTGCTGATTTGCTGGCGACGTCTGTGGATGCAGCGCGACGGTCGAGATGATAGCGACAACCCACGTCATTATCGCCCCGAAGTACAAGACTGTAAAAATAATCTGCCAGAACAACGCCTGCAAGGCGTGGAAGGCGACGAAGCGCGACTCTTTCTTGCTAAGGTAAATGACGAGCGGGCCGATCCACCAAGTGCCTATCATCAAGGCGTGCGCGAGCCCCGCATAAGCTTTCTCGTCCTGCGTTAGCTCGATCGTAGGGGCTGGAAGGGTCGTGTCCGCCATCTTGCCTCTTCAGCGCAACGAATTTTCGTGCTGCTCAGAATACATGGAATGGAAGCGAAAACGAAAGTGGCAGAAGCTGACTTAGTGGCACCCTGCGAGTTCGCTCAGGGATTCGAGGAGGCGGTCGACTTCTTCGGCGATGTTGTAATGAACCAGGCCGATGCGCAGCAGGCCGCCATCCTTTTCGACGCCGAGACGCTCGGTGAGATTGAGTGCGTAATAGTTGCCGTCCCAGGTGAAGATGCCGCGTTCGCCGAGAAATTTGGCGCATTCGAGAGGCGAGTGATTGGCAAGGCGGACGCCGACGGTAGGCACGCGCTCGGCGAAGCGCGTGGGATCGGAGATGCCGTAGAAACGCAGGTCGGGAATTTCCAGCAGGCCGCGAATCATGCTCGCGGCGAGGTTCATTTCGTATTCGCGCATGGCGTGATGCGCGGCGATGAGCGCAGAGCGGCGGCTGGTGGCTGACGAATCGCAGCGGCGGCCGAGTTCGGCGATGTAGTCGACGGCGGCGGTGACGCCCGCGAGGCCTTCGTGAATTTGCGTGCCGGTTTCCCAGCGATCGGGCAATGCCTCGGGCGCGGGGCGGACTTTATACGGGCGAAAGCGCATCAGCAGGTCGCGTTTGCCGTAGATGCAGCCCATGTGCGGGCCGAAGAATTTGTAGGGCGAACAGGCGAGAAAGTCACAATCGAGCGCGCGGACATCGATGGAGCCGTGCGGGGCGTAGTGGACCGCGTCGATGAAGGCGAGCGCGCCGGCACCGTGGGCGAGGCGAATGATTTCGGCGATGGGATTGATGGAGCCGATTGCGTTAGAGGCATAACCGACGGCGACGAGCTTGGTGTGTGAAGTGATTTTGCGGCGCAAATCGTTGAGATCGAGAGTGCAGTCCTCGCCGCGAATGTCCACCTGGCGGACGAGAACGCCGCGCTCTTCGAGGGCGCGCCACGGAGCGACGTTGGCGTCGTGGTCTAGGGTGGTGACCACGATTTCGTCGCCGGGCTGCAAATCGCGGCCGATGCCGCGAGCGAGCGCGAAGGTAATGGTGGTCATGTTGGGGCCGAAGAAAACCTCGGCGGGGTCGCAATTTAAAAAATCGGCCATGGCGGAGCGAGCGCCGGCGATCATGGCGTCTGTGCGGCGGCTGGTGGCGAACGCACCGCAGGTGTTGGCGTTGGAGTTTTCGAAATAGTCGCGGACGGCATCGATGACTTGCCGGGGAACTTGCGTGCCCGCAGGGGCATCGAGGAAAGCAGCGGGATGGCCGTTGACGATTTGCTTCAAGGAAGGGAACTGCGCGCGCACCCACTGGACGTCAAGCTCGACACGCGCGGCGGGCGCGGTCTGTGGAGCGTTCGAATGGGATAGGGGCGCGCTCATTGTGGCTCCCTGATTTTCGCGGAGGATGGCATGGGATTCAAGGCTTCACGGCGCGAATGAAATCGGCGAAGATCCCGTAGGCGGTGGCAATGACGCCGGGCTTGTGTTCGATGATGGAAAGGCCGAAGACGTCCATGTCGAAACGGATGGCGGAGGTGGTGCCTTCCAGTTGTGCGAGGGGATCGGCCATGGGCAATTTTTCGGGGCGCACGCGCGCGCGGACCCCATTGGGCGTGCGTTCGGCGCTGCACACCAGTTTATACCGCATGCCGGTGGAATGCGCGGTGCGGACGAGCTCCGGCGAGAGAGAACGAATGCCTTCGCGCTCGACGTCGCTCAATTTGATTTCGGCGCCCATCAGAACAATGGCGAGCACGGCGACTTTTACGGCGGCGTCCCATCCGTCGAGGTCGTCGGAGGGATCGGTTTCGGCGACGCCGATTTCCTGGGCGCGCTTCACGGCGGCTTCGAGGCTCGCGCCCTTCTCCATTTCGGTGAGCACCACGTTGGTGGTGGAGTTCAAGATACCCCGGAAGCCGCGCAGATCGACGGCGGGAAGGCAGTGCGGGAACATGGAAAAAATGGGCGTGCCGTCCATGACCGCCGATTCAAAAAAGAATTTGCGGCCGCGAGCGGCGGCGAGTTCGCGCAGTTCACGATAGGCATGGACGACGGGGCCTTTGTTGGCGCTGATGGCGTGCGCGCCGGATTCCAGAGCGGCCTTGAGATGGTCGATGGCGGGCTGGCCGGAGTGGCGGTCGAGCGAGCTGGCTTCGAAAAGCACATCGGCGTGCGCGGCGGCGAGCCATTCGCGAACGTTGGCGGGCTTTTTCGCGGCTTGCGGCTCCGGCCAGCGATGGTCGAGCGCGGTGCCGGGGTCGAGGCCGTTTGCGTCGGCAATCCAACCGAGCCTTCGCGAGGCGACGCCGGTGAGTTTCCAGGCGATGCCGTAATTCCGTTGAAGCACGGAGTCCTTTGAGAGCAGCAAGCGAACGAATTCCTTGCCGACATTTCCGAAGCCGACGAGCGCGACGCGGCAAGTTCGAATGAGAAACTCCTCCGAGCGAGTAGGTCAGGATACACCGAACGGCGCGATCGCTGAAAACTGTGTGGAAAAAATCAGTGGACGAAGTTGATGGCCAGCGCCGGAGTGATGGACGGAGTGATGTTGTGGCCGACTTCGATGATGCGGACGCCGAGGAGCACGCCGATGGTCGGTTTCCAGTTGTATTCAATGGCGGGAGCGAAGATGAGCTCGCCGGCTGAGCCAGAGTTCGTCTGAACGACGAGCGGATTCGAAACGCCGCCGGGAGCGAGGGTGTTGTAGCCGGTCACCGGAGTATTGCCCTCGAAGTGATATTCCACGTCGAGAGCGAGTACCCAGCGCTGCGTGAGACTGTATTCCGCGGCCGCATCGGCGTAGGCGGTGTTGCCGGGCTTGGCGTTTCCGCTAAATCCTGCCGCGGTGCCGTAGACGCTGATGCCTTGGACGTTCACGCGGCTCGAAAAAGCGTCCGAGATGTTGAAGCGCGCGCGCAGAATGCGGCCGTTCGGCAGCCAGAAATACGTCTGAGAGTAAAACGCCAAGGCGGTCGTGTACGCGCCGCTACCGAAGCCGTCGCTGGGAAGACCGCCGAGCTGGTCGTAGCGCCCGGTGGGAAATGTCTCCTGCACATTGACGGCGGTGGTGGGATGCCAACTGCCTTCGTGAAATTGCGTGAGGCCGTACTGCACGAGCAGGCCGGTGTCGCCGAGCTCGAGAGTCGAGCTGCTCGGGCCGTTGCTCACGTGTTCGTAGTCGACGGTGGGAATCATGCCGACGGTGAATTTGTGTCCCAGGCCGTAGAGCAAATAGGAGAGCGAGCCGAAGGTGTTGGAGTGAGCGGCGGCAACGTCGTAGAAATAGGGCTCGAGGAGGAAATGTCCACGAGCGAGCGTTCCGGCCGATGGCGCGAGCATCGGACCAGTCCACCAAGCGTCAGTGAGCGATTGGCGGACGACGGGAGGAACGGAAGAGACAGAAGAAGATGATGATGACGCGGAGTCTTGCGCGACGGCGACGCTGGCGGAGAGCGCAAGCAGGGGCGCGAGTGCGAGCGCAGCGAGTAATCCATGAATCGCTTTCCGGTGGGTCATCCACAAAAGGGTCGCGCGCCTAGTCGATGACTTTCACGCGCATCTGGTCGGTGATCCAGTTCACTTCCCAGGTCTTGCCGCCGTCGGCGGAGAATGCCTGCTCAAAATGCACGGTCTTGGGCCACCAGATAAATCGCACGTAGACATATTTTCCATCGACGGTATACATGCCGTAAAACTCGCCGGTGTCGCCATTGAATTCGCCGATCTGCGGCACAAAAAGGACGCCATCCTTGCTGTTGGCCCAATAGAGGCTCCACTGATGCGTTTGCGGGTTGTACGTGCGCAAGGTGAGGCCTTCGATGCGGCCGGAGGAGCCGCTGGCCTCGAACTGCTCGAGTTGGCCGCGGCCGCCCCAAATGGTTCGCGTCACGGAGTCGGCGTCAAAGTCCGTCCAGGTGTGCGAACCGGTGAGAGGATTCAGAAGGCGTTTCAGGTGCAGCTTCCAGCTGCCGAGCTCGAAATCAAATCCGTGCTCCGGCGCATCCGCGCTGAGTGGCGGAGCCGCGATTTCCGTCGCGGCGTTATTTTCGCGGGTAAAGGTGGCAATCCAGTTCGTCTCCCATGTCTTGGTGCCGTCGGCGGAGAACGCCTGTTCGAAGCGGAAGGAATTCGGAGTGATGTCCGAATACACATTCCGGACATAAATGGCGCGGCCGCTAAACAATTCCTGATCGTAGAATTCGCCTCGCCCGTTGCGGAAGCCGCCAGTCATCGGCTGAGCGAGGTCTCCCTCTTTGCTGTCCGCGAAATACAAATTCCACTGGCCGGTTTGCGGGTCGTAGAGGCGCAAGGTCAGGGCCTCGAAGTGTCCTGTCGAGCCGTCGGCTTCGACTTCGCCCAAGTCGGCGCGGCCG
The DNA here is from genome assembly GCA_963811805.1 of uncultured Acidobacteriota bacterium. GTDB lineage: Bacteria > Acidobacteriota > Terriglobia > Acidiferrales > UBA7541 > DAHUXN01. The sequence continues at coordinate 1,916,459 of CAWESU010000001.1, forward strand.
TTCCAGATTTTTCGTACGGCGACCGCGCCATCCATTTGAATCCACGATGAAGAACCAGTGAGGGGATGCTGGAGGCGCGATATGTGTGTCTTCCAGGTACCGATCAGGAAGTCGAAGTCGTGCTGGCCGGCGGGCCCTGTTGCCGCGCTCTGCGAATCGCTCTGCGGCGAGGCCGCCCGGGCTAGCGGGGGATGCAAACTCACAGCAAACACGAGAATCGCGGCGGTGTACCACGCCCACGGACATTTGAATCGAGTCGTCATTTTTCGTTTTTCGCTCAGGCGGCCTCGCGCAAACGTTCTGCTCCAAGCGTGAATCATGGGATAATGAGTGGACGGCAACAATATCCACTTGTGAAGACTTGATATGACCACTTGGGTCGAGCGATGAAACGAGTTTCCGGCGGTTTATTTCCGCCGATCGCGCTGGAGCGCAGCAAAGGGCAGCCGATCTACCGGCAGCTCTACGACTGGTTCCAACGGGCCATCGCGAGCGGGCAGCTAAAGCCAGGGCAACGCGTGCCGTCGACGCGCGCGCTGGCGGCGGAACTGAAGATTTCGCGCATCCCTGTGCTGAACGCGTTTGAGCAGCTGCATGCCGAAGGCTACCTGCAGACTTTTATGGGTGCGGGGACTTGCGTGGCGAGTTCCATTCCGCAAGAGATCGTCGCGCCTCCGCCGGCGAAATTGACCGGCAAGGCGGCGGGGAAACTCGCGCGGCCGGTTCGCCGAACGGCGAAGCGGAAAATCTCAGACGCCAATCTCTCAGCGAAAATTGTGGGGCCGCAGCCGTGGCTGAACCTGAAGGGCGCTTTCCGCATGCACTTGCCCGCGCTCGATCAATTCCCCGTCGAGGTGTGGTCGCGGCTGGTGGCGCGGCATGCGCGAAAATTGTCGAAGCAAACCATGGCTTACGGCGAGCCCATGGGCTACGCGCCGTTTCGCGAAGCCATCGCGCAATATATCGGCGCGGTCCGCGCGGTGCGCTGCGAGGCGTCGCAGATCATGGTGGTTGCGGGCTCGCAGCAGGGTTTGCAACGCTCCGCCAGAGTGCTGGTCAACCCCGGCGATGCGGTGTGGATGGAAGAGCCGGGCTATTTCGGAGCGCGGCGGGCGTTCGCGGCGGTGGGCGCGCGGCTGATTCCTGTTCCGGTGGACGAAGAAGGCCTGATCGTCGAAGAGGGCATTCGGCGCTGCCCGAAAGCGCGGGCGGTGTACATAACGCCGTCGCATCAATATCCTCTGGGCACCACGATGAGCGCGACGCGACGGATGCAGTTGCTCAACTGGGCTTCGCGCTCGGGCGCGTGGATCATCGAAGATGATTACGACAGCGAATATCGCTTTGGCGTTCGCCCCATCGGCTCGCTGCAAGGCCTTGATTCCGACGCGAGAGTGATCTACGTGGGAACGTTCAGCAAAGTGATGTTTCCGGCGCTGCGCATGGGCTATTTAGTGGTTCCTGAGGACCTGGCGCCCGCGTTCTCAGCCGCTCGCGACGCCGACGACATTTTTTCTCCCACGCTCTACCAAGCTGTTTTGACGGACTTCATCACCGAGGGGTATTTCGGGCGGCACGTTCGCCGCATGCGCATGCTTTATATGGAGCGCTGCAACACGCTGGTGGAGGAAATTCGCGGCGAGCTGAGTGATGTGCTGGAAATTGTCAGCGCCGAAGCGGGGATGCACGTGACAGGCTTGCTCCCGGCGGGCGTGGACGACGCAGCGGTGTCGCAACACGCCATGGAGAACGGGATCTCCGTCATGCCATTGTCGTTTTGCTATTTGAAGCGTCCAATACGGAACGGTCTTGTGCTCGGCTACGGAACAACAGATGGCGCGCAGATTCGGGAGGGCGTGCGCAAACTGAGAGCGAGCCTCGAAGCGGTGATGGGCGGACGGGTTTCCAGGGCTCGCCACTAAGACTTGGTCGCAGCGCCAGCTTTCGTCCTGATTTGCATCGACTGATAAAGGAAGAGGTAACCCGCCGCGAGCGCGGAAAGCGCGCTCACTGCAGCGAGAGCCACGAAGACGCCGTACCAGCCGAACCTCACCGCGACGCGAGCCACAGTGTCGCCCGCGAGCACTCCACCGAGGTAGCCCACGCCGTCGATGATCCCCGAGGAAGTGGCGCCAGCCTGTTTGCCGCCAAAGTCCAGCGCGAACGCTCCGGCAAGATACGAATACGGACCAAGCAAGCAAAAGGCGGCCACTCCGACCAGCGTCACCGGGATGATGGATGCGGAGCCGCCGCGGGGGATAAACGCGAGGATCAGCAACGTCACGACAGTCGCAGCGAGGCCGAAAAACATGATCATGGCGCGGCCGGTCACTCCCAATTTGTCGCTGGCCCAGCCGGTGATGATTACGGAAGCGGCTCCGACGGCGGGAAAAATCGCGCTCATGTTTGCGGCGCTGGCGTCGCTATAGCCGAAGAAGTTGTGAAAATAAACGGGAGTCCAAGTGTTGAAGGTTTCGCGAACGATGGTGCATCCGAGCGAGAGCAGGCAGACAAAAATGAATGCGCGGCTGGAGAGCAGCGGCTTAACGAGAGCCCAGAAACTTTGCGGCTTGGCGCCGGATTCGCCGAACAAGTTGAGCGGATTGACCTGCACCTCGGGGTAGCCGGCCTCGACTCGAGATTCGCGCAAGAAGAGGAGATTCGCAATCAGCGTGCAGCCAGCAATGCCAGCGGCAAAATAAAACAGCGCGCGCCAACCGTAGCCGTGCGCGAGCAGGAGGCCCATCGAGCGCCGCGCGACCGCATCGCCGATAAGAAAGCTGAGGCTGAGAATGCCCATGATGGTGCCGTAGGAGGAGTAGTGAAACCACTTCGAGCAGACTTTCACCAGGCCGGCCCAGCCGATCGATTGCGTCAGGCGATTGCCAATCCACGCGATGGTGAATATGGGCAAGGCGCCGCCGGAAGCGAACAACAAAGTAAAGGCGATGGCGCCTCCGAGGCCGAAGGTGAAGCTTCGCTTCCCGCCCCAGATGTCTCCCAGTTCGGTCAAGAACAACTTGCCGAGGGCGTAAGCAAGAACTCCGAGAGAAGCGATCATGCCCAAGCGAACGATGGCGTCGTTGCTGCTCATGCCCCGGCGATGCAGGTGGTCGATGAGAAGCGGCATGGCCACGGAGAGATCGGAGCGGCAAAAGTAGTAAGCGGCGTATCCGGTGAAGAGCAGGACGACGGTGACCGTTTGGTGAAAGCGCAGTCGGTTCGCGCCGGTAGGTTTCTGCGGGGTAGCTGGGTTCGGGCCGGAGTGGCTCATGCTACTTTGCTGTCGAACGACGAGGGCGTTTCGCAGATGCGAGGCGCGCGTCAATGTCATCCAAGACGGCGTCCAGTTCGGCGAGGGTATCCACAACGTAGTGTGCGCCGGCCTGTTGCAATTCGCGGCGCGCGTCCGCGAGGCGAGTGCGCCGCTGGTTGGCGGGAAGCGCGTGAAACTCCTCGCAGGAAAGTCCGATGCCGTTTCCCGTGCCGGCGACGCCGACGGACCACATGCCCGCGTTCAATCCTTCTTCGATATCGGCGGGCGTGTCTCCTATTTTTGCCATGGCAGCGAACGGATAAACCTGCAACCTGACGGCGCATTCGTAGAGCATGAAAGGCTCGGGGCGGCCCACGCCGACATCCTCCGGCGAGAGGCTGCAATCCGGCGTGTAGCCGGCCTTGGCGCTGTTTTCCACGAGGAGATCCAACATCGCCCGCGTGTAACCGGTGGTGGATCCGATCTTCAAGCCGCGCTTGCGAAAACCCTTCACGCTCTCCAAAACGCCGGGAATGAGACCGGAATATTCGGCTAAGCACGAAAGCTGCGACGGGATAAATCGCTGATACATTTCCTCGGCGTCGGTCTCCGTTGGTGCAGTTCCATGGCGCGCTTGCCATGCACGGCGCACTCTGGGCAGCGATAAAATCCGGCGGATGTGATCTTTTTTCGGTAGGCCCATGTCGCGCCGTACCTCGGCTTCGGTTAATTCAATGCCGGCTTTGGCAAACACCAGCAAGAGGGTGTGCGCGGGTGCGAGGCTGCCAAAATCCACGGTGGTGCCGGCCCAATCGAGGACCAGCGCTTTCAGTTTGCTCGCCGAAACGGTGTTGGGCGGAAATTTGGTGTTCAGAAGTTTCACGCGGCCGCACCCGTTTCGCGAAGAGTTTGTTCGGCGATGCCGAAGGACATGGTCATGCCGATGCCGGTGGTGACGATGACCACGCGAACACCTTTGACGGGACTGAAATCAAGATAGGCGTGCGCGGGGTGCTTCGCGTAGACACCGTGCCAATATTCGGCGATCTCCAGGGTCGGGACGGACAGGTATTGTCGCGCGTAATCAAGGATCAGCCGATTGATGACGGACTTATCAAATATGTCCACGGCGAGGCCGTATTCGTGGCTGTCGCCAAGGGTCAATTCTCCGGAGGCGTTCTGCGAAACCATGACGTGGATGCCCCATTTCTCGAACTCGGGAGTTTCTCGCTCGATGCGCTCCTTCAACGCGTGAAGGCTGGAGCAGATTTGAAAGGTTGGATAGTGCTTAAAGGTGAGGCCGAACGCGAGCGAAGGGCCGAGCGCCCATCCTTGCGGCTGCGGCGCGGTGCGCATCATTTGCAATTTGCAACGCGTAAGGCCCTTTTCGCGGAGAGATTCGGGAAATAAGGTCTGAAAGTCATCGCCTCCGGCGACGATGATGGAGTCCGCCTGCCATCGTTGATCTTTCGTTTCCAGGAGCGAAGTATCGACCCTGTGCACGGCGGTGTTGAAAGAGAAGTGCACGCCGAAGCGCTCGGCGAGAAATTTCGGGAGGCTGCTGATGACTTGGCGAGGGTCAACGGTCAATTCGGTGGGACTCCAAAGCGCTCCCAGCAAGCCTTCTGGACGAATGGCGCGGGTGCGCTCGAGAGTTTCGCGAGGATCCAGCCAGGCGCACTCATAGCCGAGCGATGGGGCTTTATCGCTGAACTCCTTGCCGACCGCAGCTTCGTCATCGCGATAGGCAACGTGGAGCGAGCCGGTTGCGAAAAAAGGCAGCTTGGCTTGTTGCAAAACATCAACCCAAAGGGCGCGGCTGCGAAGAGCCATTTCGTGCAAGGGCCCGGCGGGTTGTCCAATCGGCCAAATCATGCCGAAGTTGCGGATGGAAGCGCCATTGGCGGCGGGATTTCGCTCGAAGACGACCACGCGCCGGCCAGAGCGCGCTGCGATGTACGAATGCGCCAGCCCCACGATGCCCGCACCAACAATGGCGACATCCACCTTCTGGGCGTTCATCATTTCTCCATTCCCGTGGTGGCGCCTTCGAACACTAACGGGCGGTTGGGCTTGGCGTCAACTCGGGCTCTGGGGGAGCTTGCCATCGTGCCGACAATACCTCAAACACCGGTGAGGTTTTTAGCTTTTCCATCACCTGGAGCGGCAATGATGCGGTCAAGCCATCCTGGCTCCGGGCGACATTCATGAAGAATTGCTGCACATTGAAGCGCGTTCCGTTTGTGGGCGAGTGCAGCCCACGCCGTGGCAGCCCTGCGTATTCCCCATCGGATGAAAGGAAGCGCGCCTTTTGCGTGTCCGCAAAATAGGGCAGCAGAATCTCGGAGCAGACTTTCTGGCAGAGCGCGAGATCTTTGAGGCGGAAGATTACTTCGACGCGCTCGTAGAGATTGCGCGGCATCCAGTCGGCGCTGCCCAGATAAACTTCCGGGTTGCCTCCGTTGCCGAAGACGAAGATTCGGCTGTGTTCCAGGAAACGACCGACGACGCTGCGCACGCGGATGCGACTGCTGATTCCCCGGACGCCGGGACGCAGCGCGCAGGCGCCGCGCACAATCAGTTCAATGTGCACGCCGGCTTGTGAGCCGCGATAGAGCGCTTCGATGATGCCTTTGTCGAGCAGAGAGTTCACCTTCGCGACGATGAGCGACTGACGGCCGGCCTTGGCGTGGGCCGCTTCGCGATCGATCAAGCTCACGCAGTTTTTGCCGAGGTTCAGAGGCGCAACGGACAATGGGCCATAGTGCGCCTGCTCTGAATAGGCGGTGAGGAAGTTGAAAACGTAGTGAACGGCTTCGGTGATTTGGCGATTGCAGGTGAGCAGGCTCAAATCGGTGTAGAAGCGCGCGGTGGAGGGATTGTAATTGCCGGTGCCGAGATGAGCGTAGCGGCGGACTTTGCCATTGGCGTCGCGGCGCACCAACAAAGCGAGTTTGCAATGCGTCTTCAGTCCCACCAGGCCGTGATACACCTGCACGCCGGCTTCCTGGAGGCTGCGCGCCCAGCGGATGTTGGATGCCTCGTCGAAGCGGGCCTTCAACTCGACGACAACGGTGACTTCTTTTTTGGCCGCCGCTTCCATCAGCGCCCGAACGATGGGTGAATCTTCGCTGGTGCGATAAAGAGTCTGCTTGATGGAGAGTACGTCGGGGTCACGGGCCGCGCTCTCGATGAAGTCAACCACCGTGGAATACGAATCATAAGGATGATGCAAGAGCACGTCGCGTTCGCGGATAAGGTTGAAGAGGGCGCGCGGCTCGCGCGGAACGTGCAGCTCCTTGGGGGTAAAGGGCGGAAATTTCAGGTCGGGCCGCGGCGTCTGGTCGTAGAAATTGAAAAGGCGTGACAGGTTAACCGGGCCGTTCGCTTCAAAGATCTGTCCGGCGGCCAGACGGAAATTCGAGCGCAGGCGCTCGATGATCTCCGGGTCCGCGCCGGCTTCGATTTCCAGGCGCACGGCCTCGCCTTTGCGGCGGCGATGGAGCTGCAAATCGACGGAATCGAGGATGCTTCGTGATTCTTCTTCGCGGAGATAAAGATTGCTGTTGCGCGTGACGCGGAAAGCGGCGGACGACAGAATCTTGTATCCATGGTACAGGCGTTCGATATAAGCCTCGACGATATCGTGAAGGAAGATGTACTCGATGGAGCCTTCGGCGGACGGAATGCGAAAAACGCGGGGAAGGGCGCGTGGAACGGTGACCACTCCGAGAAAAGTTTGCGAATCTTTGCGTTTGCGTTGAAGAAGGCATGCCACGCAAAGAGCTTTGTTCAAGACGCGAGGGAAGGGATGCGCGGGGTCTACGGTGACGGGCGTCATCAGCGGTTCGACGTGCTCAAGATAGAACCTCTCCACGGCCTTTCGCGCTTCCGGCTTTAGCTGGCGGAAGTCGCGGACTCTGACCGATTCCTCGGCGAGGGCAGGAACGAGCTTTTCGCGCCAGCAGTCGTATTGATCCTTCACGAACTCGTGAAGGCCGGTGGAAAGCTGCGCCAGCACTTCGCCGGGGGCCAGACCATCCGGCCCGGTTTCTCCACGCCCCTGCTCGGCCTGCTGCAGAAGACCGGCGACGCGAACTTCCACAAATTCGTCGAGGTTGCTCGCGGTAATCGCGAGAAACTTGACGCGTTCGAGCAGCGGATTGCTGGCGTCGAGGGCTTCCTCCCAAACGCGGCGATTGAATTGCAGCCAGGAAAGATGGCGGTTAAAGAAAAGGTGTGGATGTTCTGAGACGGAGCGGCGCACGGGAACCTCTGAGGGGGGCAAGCCTACTGCATGAATGTTACAAGGTGGTTACACGCTTCGCGCAGCGAGGCCGGCGCTCTTTCAAGGGATTCTCCTGAAACATTTATCGATTCGGCGTGAAAAACTGCAGGGTTGACAACGGCGTCTGATTCGTGAGAAACATGACCCCCACGAAAGTTCCCTCCGCGTTCATTGCGTTTTGCACCGCCATGGACACCACGCACACATCGTCGAAAACCATGTGCAGCAATCCCGCGTCCAGATCCGCGAGCGTCGCAACGTGCCGCTTCGTAATCAGCAGGCAATGTCCTGGAAACAGTGGCCGGTGGTCCAGAAACACAAAAGTACTTTCATCCTCCCAAACGCGGAAAGGATTCTGTGCCTCTTTTTGGATCGCGCAGAACACGCAATCGCTTTCGACCGGGCGTCGGATGGCTTGTTTTCTGGGCACGCGAGCGTTAAACCCTCGCTCATCATACAGATAAACGAATCGTGCAGTAGCCTCCATCAAGTTGCCGAAGGCTTCCCAAGCTGGCGAATTCAGGCCATAATCAGCCTCATAAAAATGGAATCGCTCGCAGATATCGTTCACGCTTACAACCCCCGCGCGCCTCTCGCGCAGGCGTATACGATTCCATCTGCCTGGTACACCGATGCGCGCCTCGCCGAACTGGAAAAGCGCGCCATCTTCCATCGCACCTGGCAGATGGTCGGCCGCGCCGATCAAGTCGCTCAGCCCGGCGAATTTTTCACCGCCGATCTCGATGGCGAACCGCTTGTCGTTGCGCGTGGTGCCGACGGCGTGCTCCGCGCCTTTTATAATGTCTGCCGTCATCACGCCGCCGCCGTGGTCACCGAGCTTGCCGGCCACGCCGCGAATTTCCGCTGCCCGTATCATGGCTGGACCTACGGCATCGATGGCGCGCTGAAAGGAACACCGGATTTCGACGGCGTCTGCGATTTTGACCGCAGCAAGAATGGCCTTGTGCCGGTGCGCGTGGAGACTTGGGAGAATTTCGTTTTTGTGAATCTCCACGCCCAATCCGAATCGCTCCCCGATTGTCTCGGCCGCCTCGTGGAACGCGTCCAGCCGCTGCGCCTGCCCACGCTGCGTTTCTTCGAGCGCCGCACCTACGAGCTCAATTGCAACTGGAAAGTCTACGTCGACAACTATCTCGACGGCGGCTACCACGTCCCGCATCTTCACAAAGGCCTGAACAGCGTTCTCGAATATTCGAATTACACCATCGAAAACGACGATCGCTTTTCGTTGCAGTCGAGTCCCGTGAAAGCGTCCAATCCCGGCGCCGACGGCGACACTGCCGCCACGCGCCACGGCGACCGCGCGTATTATTTTTGGCAATATCCGAACTTCATGCTGAACTGGTACGAAGGCTATCTCGACACCAATCTCGTTTTGCCCCTTTCCATCGACCGCTGCCGCGTGATTTTCGATTTTTATTTTGCGAAAGTGGACGAAGCCGCGAGCTGCCACAATCGCCAAAGCGTCGCCGTCAGTCACCGCGTGCAAGAAGAGGATGTTGACATCTGCGAAGCCGTGCAGCGCGGCCTGCATTCGCGCGCGTATCAAGCCGGCCGCTTGTCGGTGCGCCGCGAGGCCGGCGAGCATCTTTTTCATCGTTTGTTGTACGCGGACTTAAGCTCTGCGCTGGCGCGCTGCGACGCAGCTCCGGCAGCGAATTTTGCTGAAGCAAGTCACGCCAGCTAATTTCGGAAGAAGACGGGACAAATGCTATGGAAAAAATGAACCCTAAGGCAGGCGCCCAAGAGCGGCTTCGTGCCGCGCAAGAGAAAATACTGTCGCTCAGTCATCGTATCCACGCGCATCCGGAGCTGGGATTCGAAGAAGAAAAAGCCTGCTCATGGCTGGCCGATGAGCTGGCCGGCGCGGGCTTCGACGTAAAACGTGGCGTCTGCGATTTGCCCACGGCCTTCGTCGCGCGCTCCGGAAACGGCCCGCTGCATATTGCGATTTGCGCCGAGTACGATTCGCTGCCGGAAATCGGCCACGCTTGCGGCCACAATATGATCGCGGCCATGGCTGTCGGCGCGGGAATCGCGGCGGCGCACGTGGCAAATGACGCTGGGCTGACCATCTGCGTCGTCGGTACTCCGGCGGAAGAAGTGGGAAACGCCAGCGGAAAAGTTGTGCTGCTGGAACGCGGTGGATTTGACGGAATGCACGCCGCCATGATGGTGCATCCCGCGCCGGTCGAGATGCTGGAAGCGCATCTCATCGCTGCTTCGATGTTCGACGTGCACTACACCGGCAAGGAAGCGCACGCCTCGGCTTTTCCGGAGATGGGCATCAATGCGGCCGACGCGCTGACCGTTGCGCAAACGTCGATTGGCCTGCTGCGCCAGCATTTGCGCCAAACCGACCGCGTCCACGGAATCATCACGCATGGCGGAGATGCGCCCAACGTCGTGCCGGCGCATACTTCGGCGCGTTATCTTGTGCGCGGCGAAAATCTGGCGGAACTTGAGGAAGTGCGGGCCAAAGTCTATCGCTGCTTCGAAGCGGGCGCGCTCGCGACCGGCGCGAAACTCGAAATTCGCGGCGGGGATAAACCCTACGCCGACGTTCGCTACGACCATCAGATCAGCTTGATTTACAAAAAGAACGCCGAAGCCGCTGGTCGCAAATTCCCCGACCTTGGTCCCGCGATGTCGCGCCTCGCCGCGTCCACGGATATGGGAAATGTTTCTTACGCCATTCCGTCCATTCATCCCATGATTGGAATTAATTCTTTGCCTGCGGCCAATCATCAGCCGGAGTTCACCGCGCACTGCGTCACGGAAGAAGCCGACAAGGCGGTGATGGAGGGCGCGCTAGCGATGGCGTGGACGTGCATCGAAATGGCCGGCGATTCGGCGATGCGGGATCGCCTGATGAAAAGCGCGCGCTCCTAGCGATTACTTCTGCTCCAGCAGCCGCTTCCAGTGGGAAAGATGATTCAGCGATGGCGCGTCCGTGTGATCGATGACCAGCGGAGTGACCGATACTTCTCCCGCTAAAATCGCTGCATGGTCCGTGTCTGCGGCAATGTCTTCGGTGATTTTTTGTTCATTCAGCCAGTAATAGGTTCGGCCACGCGGGTCCTCTCCCTTTTGCAAAACATTGCGCGTGATTTTCGGCGATTGACGAGTGAATCGTACGCCGCCACTCCAAGGACTGGGAACGTTCACATTCAAGAGAACGCCTTTCGGCAATCCTTCTCGAAGCACCAATGGCGCTAATCGCTGGATGAATTCAGCGGCCGGCGCGAAATCCAGATGCTTGGCACGCGAAGCAACGGAAATCGCAATGGAAGGAACGCGATTGATCGCGCCTTCCATGGCTGCGCCGATGGTGCCGGAGTAGTAGACATTTTCACCGAGGTTGGCGCCGCGATTGATTCCGGAAACGACCAGATCAGGCCGCTCGGTCAAGAGAGTATGGAAGGCAAGAATCAAGGCGTCGGCCGGCGTCCCTTCGATGGACCACTCGCGGTCGGCAATCTGCTCGACAAAAATCGGCTGGCGAAGCGTGAGGGATTGGGCGGCGGCGCTGCGTTCGTGTGAGGGGGCGACAATGGTGACCGTTCCGATTCCGGCGAGCGACTTTGCGAGAGCGCGTAGGCCGGGAGCGGCGATGCCGTCATCATTGGTCACTAGAATATTTGGCATAGGGATGAATTCGAGCGGCCGCAGAATTTAATTGGGCAGAGCGTCGCAGCGCGAACAGAAGTGGTCGGGACGACTGGATTCGAACCAGCGACCTCACGCACCCCAAGCGTGCGCGCTACCAGGCTGCGCCACGTCCCGACCGCGAGCAGATTTAGCGTATCACCGGCCTTCGAGGAGGGTCAAGATGGCGAGCAGCTCTTCGCGCAGGTCGAGCAAGCTTTTGCGCTGCGTCCGCGAAAGCTCGTGCTCGCGTTCACGAGCCGGTGGCAGCGGCGCGGAAGCCAATTCAGCTCCCGGCTCGGAACTCCCGTTTTGTTCCGCGAGGTGCCGGCGCGCGCCGGCGATGGTGAAGCCTTCTTCGTAAAGCAGGCGCTTGATTTCGAAAACCGTTTCGATGTCTTCGCGGCGGTACATGCGATGGCCGCTCGAGCTCTTCACCGGTTCCAGCGTGGGGAATTCCGTTTCCCAATAGCGCAGAACGAACGCCTTCGTTCCGGTCAGCCGGCTGACCTCGCCGATCCGGAATAAATTCTTCTCGGGAATTGCCGATGCGTGTTGGGCCGCCGAAGCCATCTCGCTCGATGCTTTCTTCCGTTATCGTAAACCCATTCTGGGCGATGTCAATGCCGCCAAGCGCAGCGACAAACACCGCTCAAACTGGGGCGCGTCTTTATTGCCGATGCAGCTTCAAATCGGCGGTGCTGAGGAATTGCGGCGGCCTGCGTATGTGCGTGGCCTGTTCAAATGCATAAGCAATCTTGATCAGGACCGGCTCGCTCCACGCGCGGCCAAAAAATGAAATGCCCACCGGCAATCCGAAAATGAAACCTGCCGGCACATTGATATTCGGATAGCCTGCGACGGCCGCGGGAGAAGAACTGCCGCCGGTGTCGTGGTCGCCATCGACGAGGTCGGTGACCCAAGTGGGGCCGGCGGTGGGCGCTATCAGGGCGTCGAGTTTGTATTTGTCCATCACCGCATCGATTCCTTGCTGCCGCGCGAGTAGATGATTTTTCGCCAACGCATCCACGTACGCCTTATCCGTAAGCGGGCCTCGTTTCTCCGACTCGATCATAATTTCCTGACCGAAATACAAGAGCTCCTGGTCGTGGTGGCTTTCGTTGAACTCAATGATTTCTTTCAGCGAATGCACGGGAGCATTGGGAAATTGCGCAAGATAGGCGCGCATGTCGGCTTTGAATTCGTATTGCAGGACGGTATTTTCCGAGCGGCCAAATTGGTCGAGAGTTCCGATTTCAGCGGGGTCCACGAGAATCGCGCCTTCACTTTTCATCGCATCGAGGGCATTTTTCATAATCGGATCGAGTTTTTCCGGCAAGAAAAACATTTTGCGCACCACTCCGATGCGCGCGCCGCGCAATCCGCCGCGGTCCAGAAACTTTGTATAATCGGGATACGCTTTTCTTCCCGGAGCTTTGGTCGCCGCATCGTCCGGATCGACACCTGCAATCGCGCCGAGCAACGCGGCGGCATCGGCGACCGTGCGGCAGATGGGCCCAGCAGTGTCCTGGCTATACGAGATAGGAATAATGCCCGCACGGCTGACCAAGCCGACCGTGGGCTTGATTCCCACCACGCCGTTTGCCGAAGAAGGGCACACGATCGAGCCGTCGGTTTCCGTGCCAATGGTGATGGCGGCGAGATTTGCGGAAGCCGCGGCGCCGGAACCGGAACTTGAACCACACGGGTTGCGGTCAATGGCGTAGGGGTTGTGCGTCTGGCCGCCGCGGCCGCTCCAGCCGCTGGAAGAGTGAGTCGAACGAAAATTCGCCCATTCGCTGAGATTTGTTTTGCCCAGAATCACGGCACCCGCTTCCCGCAGGTGGCGCGCGACCGCAGAGTCCTTTGTTGGAGTGAAACCGGAAAGGGCAAGCGAGCCGGCCGTGGTCATCATGCGATCATGAGTGCCGATGTTGTCTTTGATGAGGACAGGAATACCGTGGAGCGGCCCGCGAGGGCCTTTGCTCTCGCGTTCGTCATCGAGCGAATCGGCGATGGAAAGCGCATCGGGATTTACTTCAATCACGGAATTGATGGCCGGGCCTTGCTTGTCAATCTCCGCGATGCGATCGAGATATTTCTGTGCGATGGAGCGCGCGGTGAATTGGCCCGACTTCATGCCATCTTGCAGGGCCACGACCGTGGTTTCGTCGAGCTCGGACGGTGCGATGTCTGGCGGCGCGGCCGTTGCTTCCCCGTGGGTCAGGTTCGTTCGAGCAAGAGACGCTGCGCCGACCAGCGCGGCGGAGCCGAGGAATTTGCGGCGAGTCAGTTGCGACGCGCGGTCATCGATGTTTGTTGGCGGCAAGTTGTAGCTCCTCTTCGCGAGCGTTTTGACCCAATCGACCTATTCTCGATGCGACCGCGCTGATCGTAAGCAAATCTGTTTGCGAACTCACGCCGATTCTCGGGCGGACGCGCCGGTGCGGCGAGTACGCTGTTTGACGCGCTGTTGAAAACGAATGGGCGTGCCGGTGAAGTCGAATTTCTTGCGCAACTGATTTTCCAGGAAGCGTTCGTAGCTGAAATGCAAGCGGCGCTTTTGATTCGTAAAAAGCACGAAGGTCGGCGGCGCCGCAGATGCTTGCGTGACGTAGTAGATTTTGATTTTGTGCTCGGCGGGCGATGTACCGCGGTCCAGATCGACGCTGGAGAGCCAGCGATTCATCTCGCCGGTGGAGATGCGGCGCTGACGCGAAGCAATCACTTTGTCGATCAGCGCGAAGAGACCGCCGGTGCGTTCGCCGGTGAGCGCGGAAAGAAAAATAATCGGGGCGTAGTCGAGGAATTTCAGTTTTTCGCGGATCAGTTTTTCATAGTCGGCCATGAGCTTCATCGGATTTACATTCCCGGTGGTTTTCGCCTTGCTTGCTTTGCCGGCGTGTTCTTGCGCCGCTTTGAGCGCTAAATCCCATTTATTCACGACGACGATGAGCGCGCTGCCGGATTGCTGCGTGTAACTCGCGATGGTCGCATCATGGGAAGTGACTCCGAGCGTGCCGTCAATGACAAGGAGGGCCACATCGGCGCGCTCCAGATGACGGCGGGCCATGACGACGCTAAGTTTTTCCGCGACAAGTTTCGTTTTTGCTTTGCGACGAATGCCTGCGGTGTCGAGGAAGCGGTAGAGCTTGCCGTCGCGCTCGACGACGGTGTCGACGGCGTCGCGCGTGGTGCCGGGTTCAGGCGAAACTATAGAGCGCTCTTCACCGGCCATGCGATTGAGCAGCGTGGATTTGCCGACATTGGGGCGGCCGACAATGGCGATATTGATTTCGGAGGCCGGCTCCGCTGCAGCACTCGCAGAAAAATCCGCGGTGAGCGAATCGAGCAGATCATCGACGCCGAGCCCGTGCTCGGAAGAAATAGGAAAGACTTTGTCGCTGAGTTCATAAAAGGAGGCTGCCAGCCCCATTTGTTTTGGCGTGTCCACTTTGTTGGCGACCACGATGAGCGGCTTGCCGGTACGGCGGAGAAGTTGAGCGAGCTCAAAGTCGAGAGGGACGGGACCGGTTCTGGCATCGGTGACAAGAAGCACAAAAGCCGCGTTAGCAATAGCGACGCGAGCCTGACGCAAGATTTCGCCGGGAATTCCGGCTTTTTCTTCGGGGACGATGCCGCCAGTATCGACGACTTCAAAATGCTTACCTTCCCATTCGGCCGCGCCGTAGATGCGATCGCGCGTGATGCCGGGCTCGTCGGTGACAATGGAACGGCGGGTGCCGGTCAAGCGATTGAATAGCGTGGACTTGCCGACATTTGGCCGGC
Source organism: uncultured Acidobacteriota bacterium (assembly GCA_963811805.1). GTDB lineage: Bacteria > Acidobacteriota > Terriglobia > Acidiferrales > UBA7541 > DAHUXN01. The sequence continues at coordinate 1,931,461 of CAWESU010000001.1, forward strand.
CGACGATGACGAGCGATGGCAACTTTTCGGTCATATATATATGTATATCGAAGATCTTTGCCGGTTTCGCGAATCCTTACGCTACCACGCTAAGGGGCAAGTCTAATCGGGTTAATTTTCTTAAAAGCAGAAATTTCCGCGATTAGAAATGACCTCGGCCGTTTGTTTTGTGCAGGTTGCATCGAGTTCTAATTTTACATATTTCCTCGAGGTAAGTATCCCTTGACAACAAGTAGGGCGTTCCGGTAGACTTTCGCTTGTGAGGCTGATATGAAAGTTAAACAGAGCATCCCCAAAGAACTGCGGTACAGCGTCAAGGACTTCAACAACGAGTTTCCGAACGATGACGCCTGCCTGCACTACATCGCCGAGGAACGATTCCCTGACGGTGTTGGCTACTGCCCTGAGTGCAAGGTAGAGCGCAAGCACCACCGCGTAGGCAACCGGACTGCCTTCGCCTGCGACCATTGCGGGCATCATGCCTACCCGCTCAAGGGAACCATCTTCGAGAAGTCCAGCACATCGCTGCGTACTTGGTTCTACGCGATGTACCTCATGGGTTCCACTCGTTGCGGAATCTCCGCGAAGCAAATCCAGCGCGAGACTGGCGTTACCTACAAGTGCGCGTGGCGCATCTTCAAGCAAATCCGCTCGCTGCTCTCCGATGATGATTTGCAACTGGAGGGGCCAACGGTGGAGATAGACGAAACTTACATAGGCGGACGGCGCAAGGGAAAGCACGGGCGTCCGATGCGTGGGGACAAATTTTCAAATCAACTACTAAGTCTCGCTGAATCTGTTGCCCTTATCCCCTCGCGCTCCCTAAAAACAGCCCGTTTCGCCTCTATTCTGGACTCTAGTTGGACCCCGATGTGAGCGATGGTTTATCGTCAATGCCCGTTTTCTGCTTTTGAATGAGGGCTCCCTTAGTAGTTTAAAGACACATTAACGAATAACATTCGGGGAACTCCGTGAAGGATCCATGAGCTATTCACGGCTAGGTTGACCTTCTTCGCCGGATGGACGACCGTCTTTCTTTTCTCGAATGAGCCTCCGCTTAGCGTTTCCCTGGACGGCCTGCGCAATCACGAAGACTCTGGGCTTAGAGCGATACTGCCGCCCGCGCTTGGAGATATTTTTCACGTCGGTGCTCCAGCGGCTTGCTCGGGATTGTGAGCGTCCAGGGCATCGTCGGATGTCAGTTCTCCTTAGAAGTTGTATGCGAAACTCTTTTGTACCTTATCGGTGCGAGGGGGGAAGCGTTGCTTGCTTTGCCGCATCTGAACGGTTCTTCGCCTCAGCCAATCACCGCTTGCGATACCAAGCTGGACCGGTCGAGCGTTCAGTGAAGGTCGCGACCCGTAATTCACGCCAAATAAATTTACGCAATTTTGACGGAGTACTATTGACAATATTGTCTGAGTGAAGTAAAAGCCCGCGCATTCATTGGTGATTTTGTACGGCACGTTGATGCGTTGTGACGCCGAGGCGTGGCGATCAATGTGACAGGGAGAGGTGTGACCATGTTCAAGACCGTTCTTGCCGGTGCGCTTTTGGCGCTGCTGTTCGTTTGCGCTGCGGGCAGACCAACGAAGGCTCAGGCAACCTGCTTTCCTCAAGTGGGGGCCGTATTTTGTGGCTTTTATTCTTGGGGCGGGTCGTGTGAGCCGACCCTTCCGTCCGGCGCATTTGGCTGCTTACCAGACGATCCTTTTCAGATAGTGTGTTATGTCGTTACAAATGCCTGTATCACTCCAAAGACTTGGTGCCCGACCTGCGGAAAGTATGTGCCTATTGCCGGATTTCCCATCAATCTGACCACTGGCAACGCATACATTCAAGAAACGGACCTGAGGACTGCCGGTTTGGGAGGCGGCCTCACTCTTGTCAGGACATGGAACAGCATTATTCCCACGATTGCGAACGGCTTTCAAAGTGGGATGTTTGGCCTCAATTGGCGTTCCACCTACGAGGAGAGAGTCTTTCAGGGGAGTGGCGAAGCGAGTGGCTACATGGTGTATTTGCGGGCGGACGGAGGGCTTTGGTACTTCAATACGAACGGAACATTAGCTGCCCCCACATATGAGAGCGCCACGCTGACGCAGCAGGGTTCGACATCGTGGACAATTACGTTCAAAGATGGCGAGCAAAGGGTTTTTTCATACAGTAGCGGAGCTCTCACCGCCATCGTCGATCGCAACGGGAACACAACTAATCTGTCGTACGACTCCATTGGACGCCTGACGACGGTTACCGATCCGGCCTCGCGTCAGTTATCGTTCACGTTCCAGAGCAATACCAGCTATCTGGTTACGGGGATAAGTTCCACTATTGGTTTCTCCTGGTCCTATTCGTATGACTCCAACGGCCGATTGACTCAAGCCACAGAGCCAGATCAATCCACTCTGTCATTCCAATACAACAGCCAGTCGCTCATCTCCACCGTTTTGGATTCACAGGGCAACACTCTCGAATCGCTTACTTACGATGTCTATGGCCGGGGATTAACGTCATCACGAGCCAATGGGGTCGACGCAGTCACGGTTTCTTACCCGCAATAAACAACGAGGAAGTGGCCGCGCATGGTCTACGAATTCGGGGGTTGGGATCGCGGAAGGCAGGGCGCTCATGCACACGAATAAAAGAAAAGTCGTTTCCTTCGTCGCGTTTGCCGTCTTATTTCTCGGAGTCGTGCAGGTTCATGCGCAGGGGTCTCTGCCGACGGGTTGGCAGGACCAGGACATAGGGAGCGTCCCCGTCGCCGGCAGTGCCAGCTACTCGAACGGAGTGTTCACCGTCAACGGCTCGGGGCCGAGTTTATTGAGCGGCACGAGCGATGCATTTAATTTCGCGTACCAGCAACTGTCGGGCGACGGGAGCATTGTTGGACGAGTGGTCAGCGAGAGCGGCAGCTATGTCCAGGCTGGTGTCATGATTCGGGAAACGTTAAACACAGGGGCGACCAGTATGGTGGCTTTGGACGTAAGGGGAACATTCTATGACACCTACCGAACGAGCACGGGAGGAAGTATCGCGTACACCGAGGACACTTCGTATACGTTGCCATATTGGTTTGAGGTGGTGCGGACCGGGAATACCTTTGCCACATTTGTGTCGATTGATGGCGTGAACTGGGTGCAAGAGGGGTCAACCGAAACGATTAATATGGCTCAGACTGTATACGTTGGGCTGGTCGTGGACAGTTGGGGAGTGTCACAAGCATATACGGCCACGTTCGATAACTTGTCGGTGAGCACGGCGACAAACCCAGCACCAGCGATTACCAACGTTTCCGCGACGACGGCGTCCGCTGGCAGCCAGATCGTGATCTCCGGTTCAGGGTTCGGCGCGTCGCAAGGGAGCAGCGCTGTGCTGCTCAACGACAGCCCCGTAACGATCAATTCTTGGAGCGCCACGTCGATAACAATCACAGTTCCGGCGGGAGCAACTTCCGGCTATCTCGTAGTATCTGTGGCGCCGAGCATGAATGACAGCAACCCGGTCGATTTCACCGTGACGACAAATCCGCTACCTTCTCCTTGGCTGGACCAAGACGTGGGAAACGTCGGCGTGGCTGGAAGTGCAAGCTACGCAAGCGGTGTATTCACAATCACGGCATCAGGGTCGAATATGCTCAACGGCACATCCGACGATTTCCACTTCGTCTACCAGCAACTTTCAGGAGACGGGACGATTGTGGCGCGAATTGCAAGCACAAGTAACAGATTTGTACAAGCTGGCGTGATGGTTCGCGGCGCGTTGGAGTCGAATTCGCCCGATGTGGATGTGTTTCTGAACGAGGGAGAACTTGACCAAGTTGTTCGCGCAGTCACGGGAGGCAGCAACGCTGCGACGCAAGGTCCGGGACTGCCCTACTGGGTCAAACTGGTTCGGAGTGGAGACACGTTCATCACCTATGGAGGCCCGGACGGCGTGACTTGGACGATGGTTGGTGGACCACAGGCAGTCGACTTAGGGCAAAGTGTCTATATCGGTCTGTTCGCCTCGGGTGAGAGCACCACAACGACTTACTCGGCAACCTTCGATAACGTTTCCATCAGCACGGCGACCAATCCTGCACCGACAATCAGCAGCGTTTCGTCAACGACGGGGCCGGTGAACAGTCAGGTTGTTATCTCCGGTTCAGGGTTCGGCACGTCGCAAGGGAACAGTGAAGTCTTCCTTAATGAGGCTCCCGTGTCGATTAGTTCTTGGAGCGCCACGTCAATTACCGTCACGATACCGACGGGCGCTACATCGGGATATCTAGCAGTCTCGGTCGCTCCACAGATGACGAGCAGCAATGCTGTATATTTTGCCGTCACCTCTTCCCCGTTGTCGAGCGGGTGGTTGGACCAAGACATTGGTTATGTAGGGGCGACAGGGAGCGCAACCTACGCAAACGGCGTTTTCACTATCCAGGCTGCCGGCGGTGGCGTCACTGGGCAAGCTGACGGATTCCATTTCGTCTATCAGCCTTTGTCGACCGATGGATCAATTCAAGCGCGGGTGGTCAGCATGCCGAACGGCGCAGAAGCGGGAGTGATGATCCGCGAGACTCTCGATACCGGAGGTGCAGAAACATTCTCTTATTTCATTTCGGGCAGTAGCTTCTACGAATATATGAGCGACCGTACCTTTGACGGCAGCGTCGTGTCTGGAACCGAGGGTTCGGCGGTCACCGCTCCATACTGGGTGCAGGTGGTTCGAAATGCGAACCAGTTTTCCGCCTATGTTTCCGCGGACGGGATAACGTGGGTCCAACTCGGAACGACGCAAACAATCGCGAGCGGCGAAACGGTGTATGTGGGCTTGGCAGTCAGCAGCAGGACACCCGGAACGCTGGCCACAGCCACACTTGATAACGTGTCGATCAGTACGGGAACTTCCGTTGCAAACCCGGTCGTCACGGGTCTGTCGCCCGCCGCGGGAGCGCCGGGACAGTCCGTTACTGTTAGCGGCTCGGGGTTTGGCGCGACGCAGAATGGCGGCACGGTAACTTTCAACGGCGCAGCAGCGACGGTCACGAGTTGGAGTGACTCGCAAATTGTCGTCGTCGTTCCCGACGAGGCCACGTCAGGTTCGGTCTCGGTAACTGCGGGAGGTATCTCGGCTGGAGGAGTGCAATTTATAATACAGTTTCAGGCGCAAGTAACCGATTCTCTAGGCAACCAGACGACCTATACATCCGAGCCCTTTGGCGGCCAATGGGAACTCAGCAGTTCGCAGGGCTCCGGGTGTTCTACTTGCACAACGCGAGGCAATTACCAATTCCAATACGATGGCAGCGGGAATCGGGTTGGGGCCACGGATCCGAATGGAAACATTGTCATGTACGCGAACGATTCAACGGGAGACGTAACCGCGCAAGTCGCCGTGCTCAACTCAACTCCTGTGACGACAACATACACCTACAACAGTTTTGGCGAAGTGCTGACCATGACCGATCCGCTTGGGAATGTCACAACGAACACCTACGATTCCCACGGGAACCTGCTTACCGTCACAACTCCAAAGCCAAATAGCAATACAGCAGCCAGCGAAACCCAATTTACCTACAACTCGGTCGGTGAATTAACCCAGATTACCGATCCCCTGAGCCGGGTCACAAAAATCGCCTACACAACGACTGGCTACATCGCCAGCATCACCGATCCGCAGAACAACGTGACCAGTTACACCTACGACTCCCGTGGGAACCGAACCTCGCTCACCGACGCGATGAACAACCAGACGACCTTCACCTATGACATGGGCAACCGCCTGACCGGAATCACCTATCCTGACCAGTCAACGGCTAGCTTCACCTACGATTATCGCGGCCGGCGGATTACAGCGACGGATCAGAACGGCAAGACGACAACTTATGGCTATGACCTAGCCGACCGGCTGACCAGCGTGACCGACCCCGTCGGAAACGTCACGGAATATTCGTACGATACGGAAGGCAACCTGTTGAGCATCACCGACACGAATAGTCATACTACGAGTTTTGGATATGACGCTTTTGGCCGTGTCACACAAACCACCTTCCCATCGAATTATTCCGAGACCTACGGCTACGACGCGGACAACAACTTGACCAGCAAGAAGGACCGTAATGGAAACACCATCCAGTATGTGTATGACGCTCTGAGTCGCCTGACACAGAAAACTTATCCCGATTCGACGACTGCCGAATACACCTATGACCTAGTGGGAAAAATCCTCCAGGTGAACGACCCCTCGGGGATGTATGCGTTTGCGTACGACAACATGGGCCGACTGATCGGGACGACGACTACGTACTCGTTCCTGCCGAATACGCAGTTCTCGAATTCCTACACCTACGACGCTGATTCCAATCGAACGGGATTCACCGCACCGGACGGGAGCACGAACACCTATACGTATGACACGCTGAACAGATTAACGACCTTGGCCAATTCCTGGGCGGGGTCGTTTGGGTTCAGCTACGATGCGCTGAGCCGCCGGACGCAGATGACTCGGCCGAACAGCATCACTACGAATTACAGCTACAATCAACTATCGCGTTTGTTATCTGTACTGCATCAGTCGGGTTCGAGTACTATTGACGGAGCTTCTTATACATTGGATTCTGTGGGGAACCGGACAGCGAGCACAAATCAGTTATCCGGTGTGACTTCGAACTATACGTACGACAAGATTTACGAGCTGACTCAGGTGACCCAGGGCAATAACACGACCGAGAGTTACAGCTTCGATCCGGTAGGCAATCGCACCGCTTCGCTTGCAATTCCATCATATACGGTCAATTCGTCGAACGAGCTTACGTCGGATTCAAACGCAAGCTACACCCACGACAACAATGGCAACACGACGAGCGAAACCAATTCGACCGGAACGACTAATTACACTTGGAACTTTGACAATCGGTTGACACAGGTCACGCTGCCCAACTCCGGCGGAACCGTCAACTTCGAATACGATCCGTTCGGTCGGCGCATCGAGAAAGTCTCTCCCACCGCCACCAGTATCTTCGTCTACGACGGCGACAATCTGGTTGAGACTGTGAATGGCAGTGGCGGCGAAGTGGCCAGCTATGCGCAGGGGCAAGACATCGATGAACCGCTGGCGATGGATCGCAGCGGCACAATCGATTATTACGAGCAGGATGGGCTCGGGTCTGTCACGTCATTGACCGTCGCAAACGGCTCCGTGGTGCAGAGTTACACCTACGACTCCTTCGGGAACACGACAAACTCCAGCGGCTCGCTGACGAACTTCTTCCGCTACACGGGCCGCGAACTCGACACAGAAACCAATCTCTACTTCTATCGCGCCAGATACTACGATCCCACCACGGGCAGGTTCCTCGGAGAAGATCCGATTCAGTTTGAAGGTGACATCAACTTCTACGTGTATGTTGTGAATGATCCAGTCGACGGAACAGATCCGTTTGGGTTGAAATGTATGCGCAAGCTCATGCTGGTCACGGCGTACTCTGTCCACAAACCAGGAAGTGACTGGCCGTACTTCGCACCAAAGAGGCGGGGTGACCAACCTAGTGACGCAGGACTTGGCACCGTGGCGGTTGCGAACACTAATCCTCCGCCCTATCCGTATGGAACGACCGTTTCTGTGTCGAATAATCCTGATCCTTTTGGGTCGGATTTTCCGCTTTCCGGCCCAGATTATTGGGGTACCGTGCACGATACAGGCAGGGGTTGGGACTATCCAGGTCACACGCCCGTTCCTCCAGACGACTGGATCGATATTTGGCTCCCATCGAAAGCAGTAGCAAATAAATGGGGAAGGCAGTGGAGGTGGGTCACCATTTGCACGCCTGATACTCCCTGTGACAGCGGGCCAGATTTATTGAAGCAATTCAACTTCGGAGCAAGCCCGTTCTAGCCATGCCAAAGACGGAACGTATTCGGCGATTCAGAGCTGCATGGTTTCTGACTGTCTTTTTGTTGACAGCCATAGGGACTGGCGTGAACGCCCAAAGCGTCTCGTTTCCGGGAGCGAAGTCAGAAACGGAGTCGCCGGATCGCCGCTACGTGATTCGTAATTCGGACAGTCTCACAGAGAATCCCGCACACACACTCTGGTTGGTAGATGCCAAGGGTGGTTCGGCGATCAAGATTTATCAATATGCGCGTAGCGCAGACGTCCTCTGGTCTCCGGCTTCGGATGCCTTTGTTATCAACGACTATGAGGGTAGCAATTCAACAAGACCTTTTCTATATGCAGTGCCCTGGACGGGTACCAAGATCGATCTGCTGGAGGAGTTTACGCACTTCCTGCGCGGGCGGCACGAGGAAAGACTTGTCCTCAAGAACGACCATGTCTATTTCACAGTGCGGCGCTGGATCAATCCCCACGAACTCCTTTGCCAACTTGAAGCGTACGGAGCGGCAAGTCCCCATGGGTCCGGATTTAACGGGCATTACGTCTATAGGATCGGTGAGGGCTTTCGCCCGTACAACCCGAAGGACCAGATCAATTAATCATAACTGCGAGGTGGGCTGGTGCCCCGGATCGAATCCTAATCTTTTTAGCCGCCTACGAAGGTCTGCAGGTGCACGATTACGGTGGAGCGCTCTAGAGCGCGGGAAAAGCCATGCCTACGGCACGGGAAAGGCTGATCGCTAGCCGTCGTGTCCTCACTGGTAGGTGCCCTGATCCTTGTCCAACCTTCACCCCCGAACGCCGGGCGCGGGCACAAGTCCGATCGGACCTGACGCGCGCACCGGCGCAACGACGTGGGATTCGAGCGGAAAGCTCTGGCTATTTGGCGGGCAGGACGGTGAAGGCGGCAACGTGCCTCTGGGATTGCTGAACGATCTCTGGTACTTCGACCCTTCTAATGATACGTGGACTCTCGTGAGCGGAACTAGCTCCCTGGATGAAGCCGGATCGTACGGCACTCAGAACACCGCTTCTTCAACCAATATTCCGGGAGCTCGCTGGGGGCGCGCCGATTCTTGGGTTGATTCGGCCGGAAACTTCTGGATTTTCGGCGGCCAAGGTTTTGATTCAGCAGGTACGAAAGGTTTGCTGAACGATCTGTGGGAATTCAACCCAAGTCTAGGTACTAATGGAGAGTGGATATGGGTTAGCGGCTCTGATTTGGCCAACCAGGATGGCGATTACGGAACGATGGGCACGGCATCCGCCTCAAACGCTCCCGGCGGACGTGACTCGGCTGCTTCGTGGACGGACAAATCCGGAAACTTCTGGTTGTTCGGCGGATTCGGGTTGGATGCTGAGGGTACACCGAACGGCACGCTCAACGATTTGTGGGAATTTAACTTCTCGACCAAACAATGGATATGGATAGGACCCTCCGGTTCTAACGCCGCGAATCAACATGGCGTCTATGGCACGCAAGGCGTCGCAGCCGCCACGAACTTCCCCGGTTCGCGCTGGTGGGCCGCCTCTTGGACGGACCATAATGGCAACTTGTGGCTCTATGGCGGAACTGGCTTGGATTCGACCGGTACGGGATTACTGAACGACCTGTGGGAATACACGCTGGTAGCTACTTCGAGTTATCCGACGGCGAATCAGTGGACCTGGGTCAAAGGTGCCAACACCAACAGCAACGCGGGCGTTTACGGCAGCTCTTCCGTTCCCTTTTACACCGACAACCCGGGGTCCCGCTGGGGGATGGGCTACTGGGTGACTTTTGATCCGGCTAATACAAACCTGCTTTGGATTTTTGGCGGGCAAGGATACGACTCGACAACAACAAGCGGCAACGGTTTACTGAACGATTTGTGGAGATATCTACTGTAGTGCTCCCCGCTAAAACTGGACACCTCAGTTAGGTAGAATCAGGGCCTCCAAACAGGAGGCAACATGGGCAGGAAACCACGCGTAGATCGATCCCCGGAAGAGAAGTGGCAGATCGTGCAGGAAGGCATCAAGAGTGGGAACGTCTCCGAGACGTGTCGGCGTCACGGGATCGCTCCGAATCTGTTTTATCGCTGGAAGGATGAGGCGGAGCAAGGAGCGAAGGCAGCGCTTGGGGGGAGAAGCGCTGCCGCGGCGGAAACCGAGAAGGACCATCGCATCCGGCAGTTGGAACGAACGCTGGGGCGGAAGTCGCTGGAGATCGAAATCCTAAAAAACGTCGTGGGGGAGTGAGCTGTGGTGCGGCTCACTCCCAGGCACGAGAGATGGTGACGCAAGGCTACACGGCCACGCTGGTGGCGGCGACGTTGGCCATCAGCCGGTCGAGTCTGTACTACCGGAAGCGGCCGCGAGGCAGTCGGGCCGACCGACGCTATGACGAGCAGATCGTCGTGGCCTGCGGGGAAAAACCCGCGTACGGATATCGCCGCGTCGCTTGGTGGCTGCGGAGAAAAGAAAACCTTCCGGTGAATCGCAAGCGGGTGCTGCGAGTGATGCGCGAGCGCGGGTTGCTGGTACGCTCGCGGCGTTTGCGTGCGCGACGGAAGAAAGAGTGGGGCCGTGTGGAAGCCGCCTGGCCGAATCAAATCTGGCAGTCCGACATGACCAAGATCTGGGCGGGGCCGGCGGTGGGTTGGGCGTACCTGGTGTGCGTGATCGACTGCTGCACGCGGGAGATCGTGGGTTGGAATCTTTCGCAGCGCTGCCGGACCGAAGACGCACTCGCTGCGGTGGAGCAGGCCGTGCTCGGACGGCTGCCCGAGGGCAGCCGCGAGGCGAGCGTGACGCTCACCACCGACAACGGCACGCAGTTCACTTCTTCGCGGTTCTTGGAGACGCTCGGGCGGCTCGGCATCACCCACCGGCGGACGGCGTATCATCACCCGGAGGGCAACAGCTACATCGAACGGTTCCATCGCAGTCTGAAGGAAGAGGAAGTCTGGACGGCGGAATATCGCAGCTTGGAAGAAGCGCGAGCCTCGATCGCTCGTTGGATCGAGGAGTACAATCACGACCGGCCTCATCGCGGAGTCCGCAATCGCACCCCGCACGAGGCCTTCTTGGCTTTTGCAGGTGTACTAAAAAACGAGGCCCTGACTGTCTAAATTAGCGGGGAGCACTACATCTACCCTACCCATGATCGAACAGGGTTTTGCGTTAAGGCGTGGGCCTTCTTGCAGGCCAAAACTGCGCCGGTGTTTTTGTTGGTGACTGTATCCAGCGGTTACCCACGCGATTTGCTGGAAGCTCGGGTGATAATCAACGCCTATAATCACCATGTTCGGCTCCTTTCTCCCGAGCCTGTGGTTGTGAGCACCCACAGTCTACTCGATGTGGTAGTGTCCTAATTTGGATTCTGGCACTCGTTTCAGGTATGTTCATTTGCTCCCTGAGGGCCGTAGGTTCCCCATCTCCCAAGGGCATCATTTCCAGTAGTAGACCTATTCAGCACATAGAATCGATAAGAGAATTTCGTCGTTCGCAGCAATTTCTCTGTTTGCTCAAAGAACGGGTCTCTGTATTCCACGAATCCGTACAGCAGCAGATACATATCTCCGTCCAGCAGCGCACGAATGTCTTGCGGATTCAGAACCTTTCCTCCATCCATTTCGACGTTCAACATCAATGGCGAACCGTCTTTCTTTGGCGGCAGCGGATGAGGATTTGTCCAGAGAGGGGGGTTGCCGTAATCAATCGCAGTCTCAATCACTCTATCGTCACAAAGTTTCAGAAAACCCGTGGAACGTACTATCCAAGCCGGAGTATTTCCATAATTCCTGAAATGTGGGACAGCGAAAATAGGTTTCCCTTGGGCAGTCATACTCAAAACTACGATGTTCCAGTAGCCCTCGTCAGGCTGCACAACCTCCAGCATCACCCAAGGTCGTTCATTGTTGATAACGGCTTGGGCATTCAGCAGGGCTGCACGGGCAGAATCTCTGAGGATGGGGGTTTGCTTCCGTACCTGGACAGCTTGATGATGAATAGACCGAGTTTGACGCTTAATAACGTTCAGGGTTTTCAGGGCAGCCCAAATGCCGCCGATTCCTAGAAAAACCAAGAGCACTGCTGGAAGGTTTGCGGCACTAAAAAGGCGGCAGAAATAACCACCCGGCTCGCATGCTGCGCTTATGGCTTCTTGTTCGGCTGCATTGCTATCTACACTGAACCCGAAAAGGCGAGCCTCTTGCGCGGCATAATAGGCCCGGCATTGCCTTTCTTGGCGTTCGCAGCGGCTCTCTTTCCACCCTATTACACAGACTGCGACTGCGATGATTACAGCAATCGACCACCATTTCTTAACGAACCTCATAGCAGCAATACTTGTATCACAGAACTACTTCTTGACGAGCACTGATTATTGTAATACGCTTATTGCCAGAGGAAATAAGGCGATGGCAAACGTACTCGCACGGACAAGCGGGTCGCGGTAATCAGCGCACTAGCGGAAGGCTCTGGGATTCGCCAGATTGAGCGCATTACGGGCGGCGGGAAGGATTGCGCGGGCCTGCTGGACCGCAAGATGCGGAACCTGTACTGCAATCACCTGCAATTCGATGAAGTCTGGGGATTCATCGGCAAGAAAAGAACGGCACTGCACGCCCGACGACAGTCCCGAAGTGGGCGACGTTTGGACGTTCTGCGCTATTGATCAAGACACGAAGATTGTCCCTTCATTCAAAGTCGGAAAGCGCGATGCGGCTACTGCGAATGCCTTTGTCGCAGACGTTGCTTCTCGACTGCGCAATCGGGTGCAAATCTCTAGCGATGCTCCCCGTGCCTACGTGGACGCGATTGAGATGGCCTTTGGCGCGAACCTAGACTTCGCCCAGATCGTCAAGACCTACGTGCATGATGAATCGCAGACCGCCGAGCGGAAGTACAGCGCGCCAGAGTTTGCGATTGAGGAAAAAAAGGCGGTCGCGGGATTCCCAGATATGCGGCTGGCATCCACCAGTCATATCGAACGGTTGAACGGAACAACCCGCCTTCACATGCGCCGATTGACCCGCCTGACTTACGCATTCAGCAAGAAGCGAGAAAACTTTGAGGCGGCGGTCGCCCTTCACTTCGCCTACTACAAGTTCGTGAAGCGGCACAACTCGCTGCGATGCACGCCCGCGATGGCAGCGCCAATCGAGCCGAACTTTTGGGCGGTCGGGGATTTGGTGGAAGCGGCAGCATGAACAAGACTGCGACAAAACGGATTTGCGAAGGTTCGCACCCACCTTACGCGGTTCCCATCTCCTCCCATTCCCGGCAGATTGGACAAAGGAATACGGAAAGCGGTTGAGATACTCCAAGCGTGTGGCATAGAAACGTTTGAGTCTTGCGAGGGCGGTCCCGGGCATTCTTACGCAGAGCCAACGGTTAGGTTCTACGGCACGCCAGAGGCCGGGTGGCGTGCCGTAGGAATTTGTTTATCTCATGGGTTGCCGATAGCACAGCTGAGGCGTGCGTGGAATATTCTCGATGCAAGTGAACCTGCTGGGCCTCATTGGGAAGTCACATTTTACGAACGATTATGCTAGCCGAGCTTAATGCACTCATCGCAACGCGATTTTCCGCCAGTGCCGCTTTTGCGGTGTTTAGGCAATATTCTTTTTCCATCTGGGCAGTCGTCGTGGTCGTGATAAACGTTTCTGTGTCTAGGCGGATACTCCTCGGAATCCGTGTGGTACGTGGGTACTTTTGCCATAACAATCCTCCTGTTAACTTAGGTCTTACGTGAAACCAATGGATTATATAGAAGAATTGCGAAATGTCATTCGCAAGCTGCACGGCGTCGAATCAAAGCACGTCGAGAGCGTGTTCGTAAGAGAAGTATTCAGAGGCAAGACGGTTTGGGATGGAGTCATGGAAGTATTCGAGCTAATCGGCCATCCGAAAGCCCCGAGAGCTTACGCATGGGCCCATGATACAGACAATCCAAAGCAGCCGCGAAAGCATGTGACCGTGCTGCATATCCGGCCCGTAGTTTCGCCCGTACTCGCGGTACGTGCGGCAATTGTACAGGAGCACAGACTTGGCCAAGAAAGCTAAAGTCGGACGCCCCAAACTGCCCAAAGGTGAAGCGAAAGGGCGCATTGTGCCCGTGCGATTTAATGCCGAGGATTTACGAGCGATTACAGAAGCCGCACAGGCCAAGAAACAGACTATATCGGAGTGGATTCGGAGCACGCTAAATGCCGCGATTCGGTAAACAAAAAGTCAAATTAGGACGCTACCGGGTAGTGACTCATTTTGAAAATGAGTCACTACCCGCTACCGACATTGTTATGCAATCATTTGCTCGCCGCGAAGTTGTCCCGCCTTTAGTTGAAACCTAAAAAAGGAAGCAGCGGCTCTCGACCCGAACTCGGATAGAGTTCGGGTTGCAAACTCTATTTTCAGAGGAGAGCCGCTGTGAGGAAAACCTATCAGGGAATGAAAGACAAGTGCAAGGAGAAGTTCGAAGTGCTTGGCAAGCGGGAGTTGCTGGAGGTGCCGCTGCCGATGGTCGAAGTGTGGGAGGAGCTGCAAGCCCAGGTGGAGCAGTTGACCGGGGCAGCGGGGCTGCGCATCATCGGCACGATTCTGGAAAACGAAGTGACCCGGCGCGTGGGACCGCCACACCGGCCGGATCCGGTGTCGGGTGCCGTGCGTTGGGGGCGCCAGCCGGGTTACGTGGTGTTTGGCGGACAGAAAGTAGCCGTGGAACGTCCGCGGGTGCGCACACGAGAAGGTCAAGAAGTGGAGCTGGACAGTTACGCGCGGTTGCAGCACGACGGACGGCGGCAGCGCGCGGTGCGCGAAGGCATCGTCGCGGGACTGACCTCACGGAACTATCGCCGCGCGGTGCAAAGCGTGGTGGATGGCTACGGGATCGAGAAGTCCAGCGTGAGCCGGGAGTTCGTAGCGGCCAGCGTGGCGCAGTTAAAAGAACTCTGTGAGAAGAAACTCGACGGCGTGGACCTGGTGGCCATCCTGATCGACGGGATTCATCTCGGCAAACAAGTGCTGGTGGTGGCGCTGGGCATTGAAATCAGCGGAGAAAAACACGTTCTGGGGCTGTGGCAAGGGGCGACAGAGAACACTACGGTAGTGAAGGAGTTGCTGGAGGACCTGGTGGTACGCGGCCTCGATCCCGAGCGGCGTTACTTGTTCGTGATCGACGGAGCGAAAGCGTTGCGCGCGGGGATCGAGCGGGTGTTCGGCGAACGCGCCGAAGTGCAGCGCTGCCAGATCCACAAGCGGCGGAACGTAAAAGAACATCTGCCGCAGAGCGCCCAGGGCGATACGGACCGGAGAATCCGCAACGCCTATGCGATGACCGAGTACGCGGCGGCCAAAGCGGAACTCGAGAAAATCTTCCGGCAACTGGAGCGCATCAACCCCAGCGCGGCACGGAGCCTCGAAGAAGGGCTGGAAGAAACCCTCACCGTGCACCGGCTCGGTGTGGGAACCCTGTTGCGGAGAACGCTGTCCTCAACCAATCCCATCGAGTCGTGCCTTTCGACCGTCGAGAAAGTAGCGCGCAACGTAAAACGCTGGCGTCAAGGAGAGCAAGCCTTGCGCTGGACGGCCACCGGGTTGTTGGAAGCGCAAAAGAAATTCCGGCGAGTGAAAGGCTACCGGGAACTGGAACTCTTGCATCGCCGGATGAACCCGTCGTTGACTCAACAGGAACAGGTCGCGTAACGTGCAGAAAGTCGAGAGCCGCTGCTTTCAACTAGAACTGGGACAACTTCCTCGCCGCCGGGACCAATTGATATTCGGTAAGCCGACAGGAACGGTGAAAGAACGTTGTCCTGGCATCCTTCATATACCGCCATATACCGCGCTATCCTTGGATCGTGCGACAGTCCATGCCGAGAACGTCGTTATCGGTAAAGGACCGTTGTTGGGTCAAGTTGGGTCAAAATGCCGAACTACGGCCGTTTTCAGGACATTTTCAGAACTTTCTGCACGGGCGGGCTACTGCTAGTGTTTGCTAACTACCCACTCTGCGTTGTTCTGAGACCGTCTTTTGGCCTGTCCGGCCGGGAAAGAGTTGGAACAAACATGAGGCATCTTGAATTTAACGAACTCAAAGCGAAAACACTCACTATTTTTGCCACCGAGGGCCCTTTGGGCCCACCCGAATTCGCCGTCTTCGCCCGGTTTTACCCCATCCGCGCCGCGTACACCTATTTGCGGCGACTTCATCGTTGGGGTCTGCTGCTTCGGAGCCGCGATCGGCGCGGGCGCTTGCTCTATACGATCTCGGCACGGGGGCTGGGTCGCTTGACCTGGCTCCGCGCGAAACAGCCTCGGATGAATGCGTTGCATCGGACGAGCCTTTAGGTTTGGTTTCTCCGTTCCCAGACTTTCCGCATGAGCCGTAGCGTAACCCCATAGCTCTCCGCAATTTTGCTTATGCTGTACTTCACGCTCATTCCGTTCGCGACGAGCGTGGAGATTGAGTTTCTCGCATCGCGCCTCTGTCTGTCGGTGAGTCTCGGTTTGGGGCCACGCGGCCTGCCCGTAGCCGTGCTCCGCAACTGCGTAAGCATTTCGTTGAGCAGCGGGCGAAATGCGAAGGGAACTTGGCGGATTTGCTCTAGGCGGCGGTCAAGATGTGCTTCGTCTTTGGGCTTTCGCCGCATATTGGGGTTCTGCATCCCTATGGCGAGTAAGGTTGACGAAACAGCCTGCAAGACTCCTTTTTTGCTCTTGAAATCTGGCGGCTTCCTCCCGCTGATCAACTCATCGTCGGGTGCAGGCAGCCCGCAAGCCTTAATTGCACTTATAAAGGCTTCCCTGATCTCCTGTTTTGCATTTCGCCGCATAATTCTCATCTCCTTAACGTCTTGCCACGGATTATATCGCATAACCGTGGCACTTTTCACCCACAGTTATTTCTGCAATTAGGGTCGGCAGAGGGCTGAAACCGGGCGTAGTTTTATAGCCAGAGCTGAACTACCCGTCAGGACGCCTTGGAAACCAAGCCTTGAGGAGCAAATTCAAAGGACGGCTGCCTCTCAAGCGGCGGTCGGCGAATTGAACACATTTCAGTGCTCCGTGCTCTGACGAGTGCAGCAAAGGAATAGAGGCTCAATTCGGCTTTGCCTACTGACCTCAAACTCGTTGATGAACCAGAGGCCTTGGAAGAACGGCCCGGGTCCACTTCCGATTCGGATCACCCGCTGATTTCTTCCAGTCCAGCCTGTGATACCCTTTCGCTCCGAGGACAACAGATCGGCGAGCGAGGAGGATGTTTGGCTCGTCGCCGATATCAAAGAGGAAGTGTGATTCTCAAAGGAAAAACTTGGATAGGTCGCTGGCGGGAGGACGTGATCGGAATCGATAGTGCGGTGCGGAGAGTGCGTGTCGCCCGTCCTATCGGAACGCTGGGGGAACTGCCTACCAAGAAACTAGCTCTTCGGAGGCTCGAACTCTATCTAGCGAAAATCAACGCACCCGGTTATCGGCCCGGACGTGTTGCGACGCTAGCGGAGTTCGTCGAGCGTTGGCGCGCCGACGTGCTAGTCCAACACAAACCGTCTACGGTGCGAGCTGCTGAATCGCATCTGCGCACACATATCATTCCGCTGTTAGGTTCACGCCGCTTGGAAGATTTGACGCCCGAGCTACAGCAGTCGTTTATCACGAGTCTTTCGAAGAAGCTGCGACGGAAGACCGTGCTAAACATCATGGCAACCGTCTCTGCGATATTAAACACGGCTAAGAGGTGGGGCTATATTTGCGAGGGCGTTGATTTTTCTCGGCTGGCATTCCCGGCAAAGGGAGAAAGAAACCGGGCGCGATTCTTCACCGCAGATCAAGCCCGCCGCATCATCGAGGCATCCGAAGAGCCATTTGCTACGATCTTCGCGGTCGCCGCGATGACAGCTTTGAGGCCCGGCGAGCTACTTGGTTTGAAGGTCGAGGAAGTTGATTTCGAACGAGGAGTAATCTTCGTCCGTCGATCCGCCTGGTATTCAAAACTGCAATCGCCAAAGAACGACGGAAGCATTCGAGTCCTTCCCACGCCTGGGCCGCTTGCGTCGCGGCTAAAGGCGTTTCTGCAAAGCTGGCGTCCGAATTCCGCTGGACTTTTATTTGCAACGGCGAACGGCACGCCACTTTGTGCCAACAACGTTGTACAACGTCAGCTCTGGCCCGTTCTGGACAAGCTGAAAATCCCGCGCTGCGGTTTGAAGGCATTCCGTCATATGCACGCTTCCTTGCTTGTGGATGGAGGCGCGCCGGTGACGGTTGCACAGGCGCAGCTAGGGCACGCCGATCCCCGCGTGACGCTCGGAATTTATAGCCACGTCATCGGGGAATCACAGCGCGATGCAGTCGAGAAGATCGCGGCAGTTGTGGACCCTTCTGGACCCAAGGGAAAAGCTATCGGTAAGTGGATTCAGTAGTTACTTGGGGTGAGCGATGGGATTTGAAACCAAGACTCCCGTTGTCGCCATCGTCCAGCGCAAAGGGAAAGCAATCGCAAAGGCCGTGCCCGATGCCACTGGAAGCAGCATCCTGCCAATGGTTCGCAAGCACGTCGTACCGGAGAGCGTGATTTACACCGACGAGTTCTCTGCCTATCAGGGCCTCCGCACTATGCTGCAAGAGGATGGCTCGCCAATGGGCTTTCGACACGGAACCGTCAATCATTCGAGGGGTGAATACGTTCGCGGGGACGCGCACACCAATTCGGTCGAGGGATTCTGGATGCTGATTAAGACTGGGATTCGCGGAGTCTATCACTCTGTCTCGACCAAGTACCTGCAAAGCTACTTGGACGAATACAGCTTCCGCTACAATCGCCGCCACATGGGCAACCAGCAGTTTAGGTCGATCTTGGAGCGGGCTTCGCGGCGGGCGTGATGGCCCGCTTGAGAAGCGTGTGGAATGCGTCTCGCGTAAAGGGACGCATTTTCTTTTGCGTCTCATTGCGCGGTTTTACCTTTCGCGTTCGCGTCATAGTTCGCAGTATACCTCATTGCAGTTCTCGCGTTAGCGTATTTAGCCTGTAGTCCTCAGGTTCCCTGAAAAACTCAGATATCTTGGCGGTTTGTTCGACTTTTACATTACGCACAATATGGCGTGGTTTCAGCCCTTCTGCCAATGCCTGCTCTATTGCCAACTCTTCGCTATAGAGTTTTTTTAACTCGGGCACGTCGATATGTTTGTACAATCCTGGCTTGCCGAATAATCGTTTTGTATACAGTCTTTGTGGCGTGGCCGCTCTGCCAGAAGACACCAATACATTTTTTGCAACTTGATGGGCCAGAATGTCCGCTGCCTGTAGCGGAACCACGTCGGTTTTGCTTTGTGCGATTGGCTGAAGGATATTTAGAGCATCCAACATTTCACCGGTGAAAGAAGCCTCAAAGCTTGACCATGCGGCATTTCCTCTGTCGAAAATGTGCAATATTTTTGGCTCGTATCCAGCGACGAATGCAAAACTATGCACAGTTTCTAAGCACCGTTTCGCACAAATGTGATAGGCGCGGATAATGTCGGTTTCAAGAAGATTGCGCGCTTTAATAATCTCCATGTAAACATCGACCTCGATTGCCCAAGCTACCCACAGTCGCGGACAATCGGCAATCACATCCAAGAGCGCGGCTATTAATGCATCGTATTTTTCGTCGGGCCAAGAATTATATGGTCGATTTCGATTCGCGAAATCCTTCATGTGAAACAGTGCTAGGCCGTTATCTTCTAGGATCACCTTCCACCGATTCTCAAATGTCTCCCATTCGCGAACGTGCGCCAGATACCCGCCAACCAACAAAATCGGCATGTCGGATTTTGATTTTGTACCCGTGCCAGGGTCAGTTCCGCTTTCATCCCAGTAGCCAACAAAGTAAGGACTAGATATCATGCAAATAATCCGCTCGTTCCGGCGCGCTCCAAATATCCCCAAGGCTAGGTGCTCGATTGCGCTGTAAGGGGTCACAATGCACCCCCATCTCTATCCTCGTTCTCTTCTTTAGCACTTTCCGGCCATACTTGTCCAGAGGGGATACTTACCTTCCTCGATTAGATTCGCTGAACTTTCGCCTGGCATGCCCATAAAAGCGAAAAGGCCGCGTCGCCGCGGCCCGCCTTTCTTTCTCCTTGGTGCACCCTTCACCCGGCTGGAGCGTCCAGCCAAATAGTATGTACCACACAGTAACGTTAAGTCAATAAAGAAACGCCGGTTCGCGAAGATTTCGGGCACCGGGCTCGAGGGGTTGGGCTGAGCGCGCAGCGAAGGGGCAGCGCTGCACTGCGGCAACGGATTTGACAAAGGCCATCTTGCGAAGGCCCGAAGCGAGTGGAAGCGCGAAGAAGTTGGCGGGCGCACCACGCGAATCAATTTCTCCGCGGCGTCGCGACGCAGACACCGGTTTGTGGGGCCGCAACTGGCATTGGAAGCGAAATGAGGCGGCACAGGCTGAGAAACGAAAAATCGGGATTGAGATTTTCTGATGAGGAGCGTCTTGCGAGCTTGCGACTGCCCAGCGCACCGAGAGCGGAGGGATTCTTGCGAGGAGCAACCGCCGTAAGAATTTCCGCGTGCGAAAATAATGTTGCGCTGCGGCGAGGAAGGCGCGTACATTCGAAGTAAGCCGGCGCCCGCAAGAATGGCGCCGGCGTTTGTGCCTTGCGCGGAGGGCGCAGCGAATTGACGAATACGAATCACAACCACAGTCACCCACCGATTCTGCTGACCATCGCTGGCTTTGATCCGTCGTGCGGCGCGGGCGTGGCCGCAGATCTGAAGACCTTCGCGGCGCACAACTGTTACGGCGTCGCCGCGATCACGGCGCTGACCGCACAATCCACGCAGGGAGTGACGGCGGTGCACGCGACGCCCGCTGCGACGCTCCGCGAGCAACTGGAGACGCTGGCCGGTGACGTGAGCATCTCCGCGGTGAAGATCGGAATGCTCGGCAACAAAGCGAATGCAGTGGTGGTTGCGGAATTTCTGGACAAGCATCATTTCGCGCATGTGGTTCTGGATCCGGTGATCATGCCCTCGGCGGGAGACGCGGAATTGCTGGAGGCGAGCGGGGTGAAATTTCTGCGTGACGAGCTGATGAAACGAGCGACGGTGATCACTCCGAACATGGACGAAGCGGCGCTGCTCTCGGGCGTGGAGGTGAAGGACATCGCGGGGATGAAAGCCGCGGCGCAGAAATTGGCGGAGATGGGCGCGAAAGCGGTGATCGTCACGGGCGGGCATCTGGAGAAGCCCGCAGACGTGCTGTATGAAAATGGCGAGATGAACCCGTTCGGCGGAGACCACGCGAAGAGCGAAAACACGCATGGGTCGGGCTGCACGCTTTCGTCGGCGGTGGCGGCGCAGCTGGCGCTGGGGCAGCAGCTTCGCGAGGCGCTGATTCTGGCGAAGGCCTACGTGTATAAGGCTATTGAAAAGAGCTACGGGATTGGCAAAGGCGCAGGGCCGCTCAATCAGCTTTTCCGATTCCATCAGGAGCCGCCGGCGCGCGGCATCCACGAAGTTCCTCAACATGGCATGCATCCCGCGGCGGAGCCGACCACGCATTAGACTTCGGGATTTTCGCCAGAAACTAAGAAGTTCCGCGTGACGCCAAAAGATTGGGGCAGAATCCTCTTCCACGAAGAGCTGACGCTTGGGAACAGAAGCGCGTTTTGAGCGCAGTTCGCGCGGGTTGTAGTATGGTAGCTCGGCGATAGCGGCATGAGCTCGACCTCCTCAACACGAAAAATGGCGAAGCAAGCTCCGAACGAAGCGGGTACGCCTGCAAACGCGGCGATGAGAGCCTCGGCGAAAACCGAATCAAAGCCTGAAGTGACGATGGCGGATGTGTTCGGGCCCGGAGGGGTGCTGGAGAAATGCCATCCGGGATATGAATTTCGCGCGGCGCAACTGGAAATGGCGGAGATGGTGGACGAGGCGTTCGCGCGGCACCAGCACGCGCTGATCGAAGCGGGCACGGGGACGGGCAAGACGCTGGCGTATCTGGTGCCAGCGATACGCAGCGGGCGGCGGGTGGTGATTTCGACGGCGACGAAATCGCTGCAAGAGCAGCTTTTCGAGAAGGACATTCCGTTTCTGCGAAAGCATTTTGCGCCGGAGCTGAAAGTGGCGCTGATGAAGGGACGCAATAATTTTGTGTGCCGCGAGAAAGTGCATTTGATGGAGGGGCAGCCGGTGCTGCGCGGGATGGATGAAATCGACTGGTTCGCACAAATCCGAGATTGGGAAAAGCTGACGGAAACGGGCGACCGCGCGGAGCTGAATTTCCTGCCGGATGACGCGGAGCTATGGAACCGCATCGACGCACGCAAGGAGACGTGCACCGGGCAGAAGTGTCCGCAATTTCAGAAATGCTTCCTGACGGCGATGCGGCAGCGGGCGCAGGAAGCGGACGTTATCATCGTGAATCATCATCTGTTTTTCGCGGATCTGGCGCTGCGGCAAGACGATTTTGGGTCGATTCTGCCAGAGTACGCGGCGGTGATTTTCGACGAGGCGCATGAGATTGAAGATGTGGCCAGCGACTATTTTGGGCGGGCGGTTTCGAGTTACCAGTTTGACGAGCTGGCGCGCGACGGCGAGCAGATTTTGCGCATGGTGAACGCCGGGACGGCGGCGACGCGGCGGCCTTTGACGCAGGTTCGCGAGCGGGCGCACACGTTTTTCGAAGGCTTTGCGGGGCGCGAAGGAAGGTTTCCGTTCGAACATGAGGAGCGGCTGGCATTTGTGGGGCGAAATCGCGAGGCGTACGACGGATTGCTGGCGGCGCTGAAGCGGCTGGAGACGGAGTTGTCGGCGCTGAGCGCCAAGCCCGAAGAAGTGATCAACCTGGCGCGGCGTACGGCGGAATTGCGGCGCGAGTTGGGATTTCTGCTGGAGAGCAGCGAGAAAGGATACGTCTATTGGTTCGAGCGGCGAGGAAAAGGGATTTTTTTGGTGGCGACACCGATTGACGTCAGCGAAATCATGCGCGAAAGGCTCTTCGAACAATTCGATACGATCGTGCTGACTTCGGCGACGCTCGCGGTGGGCGGGCGGTTTGATTATACGAAGCGACGGCTGGGAATTTCCGCCTCGCAGGAAAAAGTGCTGCCGCAGGAGTTCGATTATGCGACCCAGGCGCTGCTGTACATCCCGAAAACGCTGCCGGACGTACGCGACGCAAGATTTACGGAGCGAGCTACGGCGGAGATTGCGCGGATCATCGAGCTGACTCGCGGGAGGGCGTTCTGCCTGTTCACGAGCTACGCGCAGATGCGAGAAATTCACGAGCGGCTGACGGGAGCAGTGCCATTTCCGCTGCTGCTGCAAGGGACGGCGCCGCGCTCGGCGCTGCTGGAGAGATTTCGAGCGACTCCGGGAGCCGTGCTGCTGGCGACGGCGAGTTTTTGGCAAGGCGTGGACGTGCCGGGGTCGCAGCTATCGTGCGTGATTATCGACCGACTGCCGTTCGCGGTGCCTTCGGACCCGATCGTGGCGGCGCGGGTGCGCGCACTGCAGGATGACGGACAGAATGCGTTCGCGGAGTATCAGGTGCCGAAGGCGGTGCTGTCGCTAAAACAGGGATTTGGACGATTGATTAGGTCACGCACGGATCGCGGGATTTTGTCGATCCTCGATAACCGTATCCAGCGGATGCAGTATGGTAGAATTTTTCTGGAATCGCTGCCCGAATATGCCCTGACGCAGGACTTTGCGGAAGTTGCGCGCTTTGCAGAGCGGCTTTAGCTTTGCGGCGTGGGGTTTGCGTGCAGCACACGGGATTTGAAAGAACGAGCCGAAAAGATGTACGAAATCAGCGTGGACGAAAATTTCGCCGCAGGGCACTACCTGCGAGGATACAAGGGGAAGTGCGAGAACCAGCACGGGCACAACTACCGCGTGCGGGTGACGATGGAAGGACGCGAACTGGACTCGACGGGCCTGCTGTATGATTTCGTGCATTTGAAACAGGTGATTCAGTCGGTGATCCGGTCGCTCGACCATCGAAATCTGAACGATTTTGCGCCGTTCGACAAAGTGAACCCTTCGGCTGAAAACATCGCGAAGTACATTTACGACGAGGCGGCGAAGCAGATGCAGAAATCGGCGAACGGGGCGGCGATTTCGGGAATTACGGTGTGGGAGACGGAGACCAGCGCGGCGACGTTTCGACCGGAGAGCCGGCCTCAACAGACGGTGGTCGGCCGCGGGGATAAATTGTGAATCGGGCGTTCTACATTATCGGGGTTCCGGCCTTCATGGTGTCGTTTCTGTGGATGTACTACGGCTATGGATTGAAAGTGGCGGTGCCGGTGATCGTTGCAGAACTAGGGGCGGTGATTGGCGGGGTGATTTATTTGCGGCGCAAGGCGGCACAGGTGCGTCCAGGCGGACAGACGGCAAACAGATAATCCTCGGCGGCGACGACGAAACGTGTTCATCACGGAGATATTCAAGTCGATTCAAGGCGAAAGCACATATGCGGGATTGCCCTGCGTGTTTGTGCGGCTCACCGGCTGCAATTTGCGGTGCGCATGGTGCGATACGGCGTATGCATTCCATGGCGGGAAGAAATACAGCATCGCTGACGTGATGGCACGCGTGGCGGAATTGCACGCGGGCAAGGCGGGAATGGCAAAAGACTTAAGATTGGTAGAGATTACCGGCGGCGAGCCCCTGCTGCAGCCAGAGACGCCAGAGCTGGCGCGGCGGCTGCTCGATGAAGACTACACAGTGCTGATCGAGACGAGCGGGGAGCGGGATGTGAGCGTGTTGCCGCACGAGGTCGTGAAAATCGTGGACGTGAAGTGCCCAGATTCGGGCGAGAGCGGGAAATTCAATTTAACGAACCTGGATGTGCTCGGTCACAAGGACGAAATCAAGTTTGTGATTGCGAGCCGGCGGGATTATGAGTTCGCGCGCGAATTTACGGCGGAGCATGGATTAGTGGGACGAGTGCACGAGGTACTGTTTTCGCCGGTGTTTGCCGATCCAGAAGGGAAATGGCCGGCAATGGATGCGCGCGCTCTGGCGGAATGGATCTTAGAGGACGGTTTGCCGGTGCGGGTGGGTTTGCAGATACACAAGTTCATCTGGGATCCGGCGATGCATGGAGTGTGAGAGCGATTCGCGATTGGTATGAAAAAAAGATGAGCACGAGAGAAAAAGCGGTTGTGCTGTTGAGCGGAGGAATGGATTCGTGTGTGACCACGGCGATTGCGCGCGAAACACATGCGCTGGCGCTGCTGCATGCGAGTTATCGGCAACGGACGGAGAGCCGCGAGCGGCGGGCATTTGAGGAGATCGCGGAGTTTTATGGGGTGGGGGAAAAACTGGTGGTGAGGCTCGACGCGCTGGGAGACATCGGCGGTTCGGCGCTGACGGACGAACGCATTCCGGTCCCGGAGAGTTTCGGCGGAGACTCGGAGGAAATTCCAGTCACGTACGTACCATTTCGCAATGCACATTTTCTGTCGGTGGCGGTGAGTTGGGCGGAAGTGATCGGCGCCACAGCGATTTTCGTCGGAGCAGTGTCGGAGGACAGTTCGGGATATCCGGACTGCCGGCCAGAGTATTACCGTGTGTTTTCGGAGTTGGTGCGAGTAGGAACGCGCCCTGAGACACGAATCGAGATCTGCACGCCGGTGATTCACATGCGGAAGAGCGAAATCATCCGGCGGGGAATGGAATTGAAGGCTCCGCTGGAGCGCACGTGGTCGTGCTATCAAGGGGAAGAGGAAGCGTGCGGAGTGTGCGACAGTTGCCGGTTGCGGCTGCGAGCGTTCGCGGAGGCAGGATATGCGGACTCTATCGCCTACCGGGTACAAGTTGCGAGATAATAATCTAGGATATATCCAAGATAGGAGGAGCTCTCATGAAGACTTCGCTTTCGAGACTGGGACTTCTGGCGCTGCTGCTGGCGGCGGTGTGTATGCTGGCGCCAGTGGCGCCGGCGCAGCAGTTGACGAGGCTTTCCGGCACCGTGTTGGATTTTGACGCGAAGCCGTACCCGGGCATGGTCATCACAATCTCGAACAAAGGTAACGCGACAAAGTACACCGTGACGACGGACAAGGACGGAAAGTACGTGCAAAACGGGCTTCCTATCGGAACGTACGATATCAATTTCAAGAAGGACAACATCGACTACACGGAGACGATGCAGATCAATGGAAGCATGGCCGAGACGGGCGCAATTCTGAATGTGAACTTCAAGGATATCGCCGCGAAAACGGGCTATGACGTGAATGCCGCGAAGAAACGGGAAGAGGCGGTGAATCAGTTCAAACAGATGAAGGCGCATTTCGATAACGGCGTTCACGCCATGGATGATGCAAGCGCGGTGAAGCAGCAATTGAAGACAGCTTCGGCAGATCAAAAAAGCACTCTTCAGGCCAGCATGAGCACGGATTATCAAACGGCCATAACTGAGTTTGAACAAGCGCAGCAAGGCGCGCCGGAGAAAGATCCGAACCTACCGCTGATTTTGGGCGACCTGGGAGCGGCATACGACGGAGCGGGCAAGTACGATCAGGCGATCGATATGTATCAAAAAGCGATAGCGATAAAACCGACGGCGGGACTGTACCAATCATTGGGAACGGATTTGGCGCGAGCGGGGAAAATGGACGACGCCGGGGCCGCTTGTGACAAAGCTGCAACGATTGACCCGACGAACAAAAACGTCGGAGTGGTCTGCTATACGAACATGGGCATCGTTCTGTCGAACGCCGGGAAAATGGATGAAGCGGTCGCGCCGCTGCAGAAGGCAACGCAACTCGATCCGAACGGCGCGGATGCATGGTTCTTACTTGGCAATGCACTGGTCGCGGGGATCAGTACAAAGAAAGAAGGGACTAAGGACGTCTACGTGATTCCACCGGGGACGGAAGAGGCCTACAAGAAATACCTCGAGTTACAGCCAAATGGCCCATTCGCGGGGCAGGCTAAGGAATCGCTGGACGCCGTGATGCAAATGAGCGGTGAAAAAGTGACCAACGAAATCAAGAACAAAAAACCCGGGATGCTGTGAGACTTACGGCGGCGCTGCGGTTGGAGAGCGCCGCCGTCCTTCCCTTTGGGCCGTTCGGATCACTCGCAAGCGGCAAAAAAAATGGGCAGGCGACCGCTCGACCGTGCGGCCGGACAGTGCTATGCTTCTGCGCAACTCGGCGACGCTCGACAGGGGGGAGAAGTGGCACAGGCAGCATCAACATACTTGGGGGAACAGCGGCGGCGAAGCGCGCGCCTTGAGCAAACATCACCAGTAATCATTCGCGGCGTGGATTTGCTGGGCCAGCCATTCGAAGAACGGACGGCGGCGCAGAATCTGAGCTTCCACGGCTGTCGATACCAATCAAAGCACCATCTTCCAAAAAATACATGGGTCACGCTCGAGGTACCTTCCGGTGAATCGCGCGGAGAGGCCATGTGTGTGCGCGCGCGAGTGGCGTGGATCGAGAGGCCGCGAACGCTGCGAGATCTGTTTCAGGTTGGCGTCGAGTTGGAAAAGGGCAAGAACGTGTGGGGCGTGACGTTCCCGCCGAGCGACTGGAATGGCGGAGCTTTGGCCGCTGCGGCTGTGGCCACGATGAGTGTCTCGACAGAGGGGGGTCGGCGCGTGGGGCAGGACGCCGCTATCGAGGGCGCTGATCAAGAGACTTCTCTGGAAGTTTATTTGCAGATGGCGCTGGCGCAAACGAACCGCGATTTCGCCGTTGTCGAAGAGGAGCCGGAGAGCAGTACGCTGCTGGGGCAACTGCGCCAAGAGTTTTTGGCGGAGTCAAACAAAACGATTGCCGAAGCGCGCACCGCCGACGACGAAGCGACAAGGCAGAGAGCCAGCCAATTGCGCGATGACCTTGAGAGCGCGCGAGAAGCGAGCGCCGATGCGTTCCATAAGAAATGGATGGAGGAGTTCGAGCAGGGGAAAGCAAATGCCAAAGAAGAGATCGCGTCGGCGGTGGCGGAAAACGTAGCGGCGCAGCTCGCCAGTTTTCAAGAGCAGGTGCGTGGCACGCTCACGAGCGAATGGGCGGAAAAACTAAGCCACGCGCAAGTAGAGCGCTCGCAGTGGGAAGCAGAGGTACAAGCATTGCGTGGAGAGGTACGCGCGAGCTTCGAGGAAACAGTAAGACGAAGCGATGAGCGATTGAATGAAAAGCTCATGGAGATCCAACGGGAATGGGAGTCTCCGCGGGCGGCCAGCGTGGCCGGCGCCGCGGAGTATGGGGAAAAGGGCCCAATCGATGCAGCTGAATCGGTGAGAAGCCAATTGCTCGCGCAGGCCGATATTGTGCAGGCGCAATGGAACGAGTTGCTCGAATCATCGCTGGATGGCGCGGCGCAGCGCTTGAACGAGAAGCTGACCAATGCCTCACAAGAACTGCTGCACCGGGCCGAGCAGGAAATGGCCAAGCGGCTGGCCGAGTTGCAGAAAGAATCGGGGCTGACCACGGAAACAAGCCGCGCAGCGCTGGAGGAATTGAAGACCTCGCTGGAATCAGAAGTGGCGCAAGCGAAAACCTCGCTGGGGGAGATTGAGCAGACGGCGGGGCGGTTTTCGGAATATTCGCGGCAACTGGAAGCAGCGAGCCAGGACAGTTTGAACGAGCTGCGGCAGAGGCTGGAGTCGAGCGTCGCGCAGCAATGTGAGCTGCTGGATAGGCGGGCCCTGGAGCTCGAGGGTCAGTTCAGCAAGCGAGCGGCGGTTCTGCTCGAACAGATGAGCCGGGAGACGGTGGCGAGGAGCGCCGAGGAGATTGGCGCGAAAGTGTCGTCGGGGCTCGAGTGCGCGACTAAGGCGGCGGAAGAGCTCTCCGCACGCGAGGAGCAAGCGGAAGGAATTCTGCGGATTCACCGGGAGAGATTGCGGCAAGTTTCAGAACAAGTGCAGCGGGAGAGTGGGGCACATTTAGCTTCAGGTCTGGCGGCATGGCAAAAAGACTTGGAAGACGCGCGCACATGGGCGCTGGGGCAATGGAACACGGACCTAGAGGCGAATGGAGCGCGGGCAACTGAGGAGGCGTCAGCGGCGCTAGCGAAGGAAACAGCCAGACAGTTGGTAGAGGCGGATGCACAGCTTCTGGTGCAGGCAGAGCAGGTGGTCGATACGGCGCAGGAACGAATGCACAAAGGCCTGCATGCGATCGCCGGGAAGTTCCGCAGCGAACTTGGGGAGATCGAGGCGAGCCTACTGGGGAGCGCGCGGGACAAGCTGGCGTTGGCGGCGCAGGATCAAGTCGACTCAGCGAAGAACGAATTTGCCAAGGCGGCGGAAGAGGCGGCTTCCACGTTTGGCGAAGTGGTCAAAGAAACGGCGGTGAGTGCGCTGGAAGACTTCTCAGCGGCAAGCGAAGCAATGGGGGAGGAGGGCCAGGCGCGACTGGCGGCCGCGGCGGAGAATGCACTGCAAGGAATTCAGAGCCACACACAAAGTTCATTCGAGCATTTTCAGGAACGGCTCGCCATCAAGATGGAGCAGGCGTTGAGGCATGCGAGCGAAACTCTGGCGCATCAGTTCGAGGCGACGCTCGAAAGGTTCCGTGCACACGGCGAGGTTAGGCTGGAGGAGTGGTCGGCAAGGCAGACATCGCTGAGCGAGCAGGCGCTTGACAAGCATGACGCGCAATTGCAGGCGGCGAGCGGTTCGTGGGTGGAATCGGCTCTCGAACGGCTCGATGAACGGAGCGAGGAGCGCGTCCACTCGGCAGTCCGAGCGACGGAGAGCAAAGTGCGCGAGGCGTGCGCTGATGTCTTCGACGGTCTGGCGCAAGCGTTGAGGAAACAGTTGCAAGGGACGCTGGAGATGCGCCACACGGCGCCCAGCGGGGAAACCAATCCGCAAGAACACCGCGCGTCGGCTTAGGAACAATCCTTCCGAGGCTCCGAGCGCGACGCGCGCCAGCCTCATCGTCGCAACGCAGTTTCTCTAGGAGTGTCCCAGGATTTCGTGAAGCGACTCGCAGACGTAGTCGACCTGCTCGGTGATCAATTCCGGGAATAAAGGCAATGCCAGCACTTGCCGGCAGGCGCGCTCGGCATGAGGAAAATCGCCCCGCTTGTAGCCCAAGTAGCTGAGTGCTTTTTGCAGGTGAAGAGGCAAAGGGTAATGCACCGCAGTGCCGATACCGCAATTTTTGAGTTCTGCTTGGACTGCATCGCGATTTTCGACGTAAATCACAAACAGATGATAAGCGCAGTCGTCCCGAGGGTCGTCGTGTGGCAGTGTCAGAGCCAATCCGCTTAATTTCTCGCGATAACGCAGGGCGATGGCTTTGCGGCGAGCAGACCAGTCGTCCAGATGACGCAGCTTGACGCGCAGCACCGCGCCTTGAAAACCCTCCATGCGATAGTTGTAGCCAATGAAATCGTGGAAATAGCGGCGGACTTCACCATGGCTGCGCGCGGAGCGGCAATATTGGGCGATGCGATCGTCGTTGGTGACGAGCGCGCCCGCTTCACCATAAGCGCCAAGATTTTTCGAAGGGTAGAAGCTGAATGCGCCGGAAGCGGCGAGGGCGCCGACGCGTCGGCCGCGGAACCGGGCGCCGTGAGCCTGGGCGGCGTCCTCGATCAACGAGAGCTTGTGTGCATCGGCGAGTTTCTGGAGGGCGTCCATGTCGACGGGGCGCCCGTAAAGATGAACGGGAAGAATGGCTTTGGTGCGCGGAGTGATGGCAGATTCGGCGAGGCGGGAGTCGAGATTTGCGGTGCGCGGATCGATATCGGCGAAGACAACTTTCGCGCCGGTGTAGGCAATAGCTTCGGTCGTAGCGATGAAAGTATTCGGAGTCGTGATGACTTCATCGCCAGGGCCCACGCCGGCGGCCAAGAGCGCGAGATGCAAGGCGCTCGTGCCGGAATTGAGAGCGACGCAGTGTTTGGCCTCGCAATAGGAAGCGAATTCTCCCTCGAACGATGCGACCTCGTCGCCGAGGCTGAAGGCAGCGTTGCGGCAGGTGCGGTCGAGAGCTTCCAGAATCTCCGTGCGTAGCGCGGCATACTGCTCTTTTAGGTCGTAGTAGGGGACCGCGGTGATCGTTTTCACTCCTTAACTTTACTGTTTCGCGCGGCGCCGCGCAAATGCGAAGAGATGCGGTTTTCTATGTGACCGCGAAGGGCTCGTGATAATCTTTTGAAGGAGTGCGCCAATGACTTTCTCTCGCACGATCGCAGAGAAATGGCAAACTGCTAGCGAGGCGGCAACTCCGGAAGCCGCGATGAAAGCTAGGCCCCAGCTGACACTATCGGTCATCATTGCCGCCTACAATGAACGTCCGTTCGTTGAGGAGATCCTGCGCCGCGTGCAAGCGGTTGGGCTGGTGCACGAAATCGTGATTGTCGACGATGGCTCGAAGGACGGTACGCGCGAATGGCTTGCAGAAATGCACCGGCGGCAGGAAGCGGGCGAGACGGAGGCGGAGATCGTCGAGGGCGAGGCGCGGCTGCAGTTGGGGCAGATCCGTTTTCTGTTTCAGGAGCACAACCAGGGAAAAGGGGCAGCGCTGCGGCGCGGATTTTCCGAGGCGTGCGGC
Organism: uncultured Acidobacteriota bacterium; assembly: GCA_963811805.1. Lineage (GTDB taxonomy): Bacteria > Acidobacteriota > Terriglobia > Acidiferrales > UBA7541 > DAHUXN01. The sequence goes on from CAWESU010000001.1 coordinate 1,962,850, forward strand.
GACATTTTGCTGGTGCAGGATGCCGATCTGGAATACGACCCGCGCGATTATGCCAAACTGCTGGAACCGATTTTGGACGGGCGCGCGGACGTGGTGTATGGGTCGAGATTTTTGGGCGGGCCGCAGCGAGTCCACTTTTTCTGGCATTACGTGGGAAATAAGTTTTTGACTTTGCTGTCGGATATGCTTACCAACCTGAAAATCACGGACATGGAGACTTGTTACAAGGTCTTTCGGCGCGAGGTTATCGGCAGCATGCGGCTGCGCTCGAATCGATTTGGGTTCGAGCCGGAAGTCACCGCGCGGGTCGCCAAAGGGCGCTGGCGAATCTACGAAGTACCGATCTCTTATGCCGGGCGGTCCTACGAAGAAGGAAAGAAGATCACATGGAAAGACGGAGTGACGACGCTGTTCGCGATCCTGCGGTATCATTTCTTTGCTTGAGGTCTCAGTGGAACATGTAAAATCGTTGAGCCCACCAGATTGATTCCTGTTCCATCCCCAGCAGTAGATTGCCCACCGGCGACCTGAGTTTGCAATGTCTGAGACAAACGCCAACCTTTGCAGCCAAACGGTCCTTGCCGCCCGCAAGGATCAGATCTCTTGCGACCTGGGCGACAAAGCGGATGAAACCCTGCCTAGGCGCGGAACGACGAGCGGCATTTTGTCCTTGCGCGGCGGAAGACCTTCGTAGCAGATTACCGCGAACGACGATATCGCTTCGGAGGGTTGCGTTGGGGGATGCCGGGAAACGGGCTGCGGTTCTGTGCGTCGCTGTAATCATTTTCTGCGCCGTCATTTATCAAGCCACGGTTCTGTGGTTGGCGTGGGACTGGGAACGGTCCAGCGAGCTGAGCGAGCAAATCCGCGGAGCGAATCTGGTACCGGGAAATGCGGACGAATGGGATCGGATCGGAGAAGCGCTAGCGGCTAATTTCGATGCCCAGCCAGCCGACGCGATCTCGTTTTTCGAGCGTGCGGTGAGGGTGAATCCGCGATCGGCGGGCGACTGGATGGACCTGGCACAGGCAGAGGAGGCCGATGGAAACGCTGCGCAGGCTGACGCTGCGTACGAACGGGCGCGGCGGGATTATCCGATTTCCGCAGAGGTTTTGTGGAAATACGGAAACTTTCTATTGCGGCAAGGGCAAACCTCCGAGGGCCTAGAGGAAGTGCATCGGGCGCTGGTCACAGATCCAAGCCTGGTTCCACTGGCGATTTCGCGAGTGTGGTATCTCGATCCCGACGCGAGTGTGATCCTGCACGACGTGCTGCCGGAGGGGCAGCGAGTCCGGTTTCAGGCGCTTGACTTTTTTGCGGGGAGGCGCGAGGAGGCCGCCGCTCTTGAGACTTGGGAAGAGATCGCAGCGCTGGCGAAATTCAAGCCGATAGACATTCACGACGTGTTCCCTTTTCTACAGTACCTGATCTATTCCGACCAGGCCAAGGAGGCGGAACGCGTCTGGCGGGAAGCGTTGCCCGCTGCTCGGTGGCCTGAACCGCGCGCGACGGGTTCGCAGATATGGAATGGCGGCTTCGAGGAGCCGATCGTTAACGGCGGTCTGGGTTGGCGCTTCGAGCAGGCGCCGGGCGCATACGTCAGCACGGATTCGGGCGTTTATCATTCCGGCGAGAAATCCCTGCGTGTCGATTTCACTGGTGGCGTGAATCTGGATTTCTACAACGTTCACCAGATTGCGCCGGTTGAACCGAGCACGCATTATGTTTTCCAGTATTTTATGCGCACGCAGTCGATTTCGACCGACAGTGGGATGCGATTCGAGATTCTGGATTTGAATGACTACGAAGTCAGCTTAATGACGCCGGATTTGACGGGGACTAATGCATGGAGTCCGGAGAGAACAGATGTCACCACCGGCCGCAACACGCATTTCCTCGATATCCGGCTGCGCCGGTTGCCCAGCCGTTTGTTCGACAATAAGTTGAGCGGAACCGTCTGGGTAGACGATGTGAGCCTCTCGCAAGAGCCAGCAGCGGGCGCGGAATCGCATCCGTGAGAGCGATTCGCGTCGGTGTTTGCATGCTTGCGGCGTTCGCCGTGCTGGCGTTCGGTACCGTAGAAATATGGTCTGAATCGATCCTTGAGGCCGGCGCGGCGGCACTTTTCTTGTGGTGGGCGATCCTCTTGTTCCGCCGCCGCGACATCGAAATTTATTGGAACCCGATCTTTTGGCCGGTTCTGGCGTTCACAGGAATCGCGAGCGTTCAGTTGGCGTTTGGAGTCACGGCCTATCCTTTTTTGACGCGTGTCGCACTGCTGAAAGTTCTCGCCTGCGCTTTGCTGTTCTTTCTCTCGGTGCAATCGTTCCGCACGCGCCAAGATTTGAGATTTGTCGCGTGGTTCCTGATGAGCTTTGGTTTTGCCGTGGCCGTGCTCGGAATCGCTCAGAACTATACGTCGCACGACGTGCTTTACTGGTTTCGACCGCTGACCGAAGGAGGCAGCCCATTTGGGCCTTACGTGAACCGCGACCATTTTGCTGGTTTCATGGAGCTGATCGTGCCGGTAGGGATGTCTCTTATGGTGTTGCGAGGAGTGCCACGCGAGCAGATGATGTTTACGGGGATACTGACACTCGTCCCTATCGTCGCTTTGGTTTTGACTGGCTCTCGGGGCGGAATTGTAAGCTTGGTGTTTGAAATAGGTCTGCTGGCGGCGTTAATGCGAGTACGCAAGGCTAGGTTCCAAGGCGCAGCGGTAGCCGCGATTTTGCTCGTGTCGCTGGCGGCCCTCATGTGGCTCGGGGCAGGAAAGGTATTAGACCGGATAAAAGCGTCGTCTGTAGCGGACCTTTCCGCGGATCGACGCGTGACCATGCTGAAGGGCGCATGGCATATGTTCTTGGACCATCCGTTGTTGGGCACAGGACTGGGCACGTTGGTGGCGGTATACCCGAAATACGAGACGTTTTACGATGGAAGAATCGTGGACCACGTGCATGACGATTACGCGGAGGCGCTGGCGGAAACAGGGATCGCCGGAGGCTTGTGCGGGCTGGTATTCCTGGTGATGCTCTTTCGAGAGGCCAGGAGGCGGCTACTGACGGAAGAACAGAGCGCCTTTTCGCAGGCAGTTCATACAGCCGGAACGGTCGCGTGCGCCGGTTTGCTGGTCCACAGTTTGGTGGATTTCAATCTGCATATCCCGGCCAATGGGCTGGTTTTTCTGCTCCAGGCTGCCGTTGTTCTTTCGCCTACATTTAACCGTAGAAAGCGAGCCTTAATCACCTGATGCGGCTACAAGACTTCCGCATTGACATTGAGAGAGACCCTAAGTCATAGTTTTGCGGGGTAATAGCGCAAATGGCTTTGACGGTCCGGAGAGCACTGGACTGTGCTGGGGCCGGGTATGTCTTGATTTTCCTGGTCCTGTTCGGGTGTACTTCTGCGTTCAGCCAAGACCAAGACAAGGCTCAAACTCCGCAGCAGACGAATAGCCGCATCGCCGAACTTGCGGCGACCAGCTCGCGCCCGCGCACGGGGGATATCCCCATCGGGGCCGGCGATGTGGTGCACATTGACGTTTTCGACGTTCCGGACCTCTCACATGATGTGGTAGTCGGCGAAACGGGGTTGATTTCCCTGCCGCTAATCCCGGAGCGCATTCCGGTCGCTGGGTGCACGCCTTTTGAGCTTGGGCAAAAGATCGAGAAACTCCTGCAGGTAAATGGCTTGGTGATGCACCCGCAGGTATCTGTGTTCGTGAAGGAGCAAAACAGCGAGCCCATCTCCGTGGCCGGAGCCGTGGCGCACCCGGTCGTACTACAGCAGTCGAGGCCAACGACCTTGGTTGAAGCGCTCGCCGCGGCGGGCGGTGTCGCGGATGATGCGGGGGACAGTATCCTGATTGCCCGCCAAAAAACGCCGACCGCGACTTGCGGCGAACCGGACCCGCCGCCAGATCCTGCGGCCGATCCGGAGATGATACACGTCAAGGTATCCGAACTCGAGGACGGAAATCCGGCATTCAATGTTCCCGTCTATGGTGGCGACGAAATCACGGTGCCGCGTGCGGGAATTATTTATGTCGCGGGTGCGGTGGTGCAACCCGGTGGCTATGTGCTCAATGATCCAGGCGCGACATTCAACATCATGAAAATGATCGCGCTAGCCCGCGGACTAACAGGTACAGCGAAAACCAACAGCACCGTGATTTTGCGCAAGGATGCTGTGACAGGCCAAACCAAGGAGATCCCGGTCAAACTGAAGCGAATCCTGAATCGCAAGGATCCCGACATTCGGTTGTACGCAGGTGACATTCTGTACATTCCTGGCAGCGGCGCGAAACGAATTCTGGGTCTGGCCGGGGGCGCTGCTTTAGGAATCGGCACCGGGCTGGCGATTTACCGCATTCCGTAGAAACCAGGAAGCAAGGAAAGGCTTTTTTGATCTGATGGACGAAGCGCCGAAACTGATTCCGGTCGAGCGAAGGAGAGATTCGCTGGCGGTGGTGTCTCCACCGCCGCCGGTCGCCTGGGGACAGACCACACGCGAAAGGAACCTTCTGGATTACCTGATCGTTCTGCGGAAGCACCAGTGGATGATTCTGACGTTTCTCTTGTTGGTAGTGACGATCGTCACGATTGCGTCATTCAAAATGAAGCCGGTGTACGTCGCTTCGGCACGAGTGGAAGTGGATCCTGAAAATGACAATCCGTTGCCGTTTCAGGACAACAACTCTTCGTTCCAAGAGTATGTTGATATGGACGATTACATCGAGACACAGACAAAAATCATTCAGAGCGAGACGCTGGCGATGGATACGATTCGCTCGCTGGATCTGCCGCGCTATGCGGAGTTCGGCGGGGATCCCAGGGCGCTGGTAAACGCGGGTCCCAATCAAAAAGAGCCGCCGATTTTAGGCGATTTTCTAAGCCGTCTGACGGTCAGCCGGGTTCCCGAGAGCAGACTGATCGAAGTGCAATTTGCGGCGCAGGACCCCGCACTTGCCGCTCAAGTCGTGAATAAGCATCTGGAAAACTATCAAGAGCACAATTTTAAGAGCCGATACGACGCCACCATGCAGGCTTCGGACTTCCTCTCCTCAGAGCTTGAGGAACTACGGATCAAGATGGAGAAATCAGACGCCGCGGAGGTTGCCTACGAACGGCAGAACCAGATTTGGATGGTGGATGCGAATCAAAACACCACGACCCAGAAGCTGCAGGAGCTGAGCAATGCGCTGACGTTGGTCCAGACACAGCTAGCCGAGAAGGAAGCGGTCTACGACTTGGCGCATTCGGACGACAGCGCGTCGATGACCGCCATACAAAGTAATCCGACTGTCCAGGATTTGAACAAGACCAAGCTGCAACTTGATGCGCAGTACGCGGAGGCGCTCGCGCAATTTGGCCCAAACTGGCCGAAAGTGCAAGTGCTCAAGGCGCAGGACGATGCGATCGCAGCCCAACTGAAGAACGCGAAGTCCGAGGCCGTGCGGCAGATCGACAACGATTATCACCAGATCGAGGCGCGCGAAGCTTTGTTGGAGCGGGATCTGAACCGGCAAGAACTGCAAGCAGACAACATGGCGCAGAAGCTTGTCCAATACAACATGCTGAAGCACGATGCCGAGTCGAACAAGGAACTGTATGACGGCCTGTTACAGAAACTGAAAGAGGCGGGCATTTCTGCAGGCCTTCGCTCGAGCAACATTCGAATCGTTGATCCGGCACTGGTGCCGTCTACGCCGGCGCGCCCGCAGAAGGCGCGCAACATCCTGCTCGCATTATTGATAGGCCTGGTCGGGGGCGTCGGGTTGGCCTTCTTACGCGAGTACCTGGATAACACAGTGAAGTCGCCGGACGACGTGCAGAATTTGACAGGCCTGCCGTGCCTCGCGGTGGTTCCGTCGTTTGCGAACCGGAATGGAAGTCGATCGCTAGGACGCCTTTCAAGACAGGTGGGAGTGAATGTAAGCGGCGATTCGCGCGTGGAGCTTGTTTCGTTGCAGCAACCGAAGTCGCTGGTTTCAGAGGCGTTTCGCGCGTTAAGGACATCTTTGCTGCTGTCGCAAGCGGAGCACGCGCCGCAGGTGATTTTGGTGACCAGCGCCTTGCCGCGAGAGGGCAAAACGACTTCCGCGGCGAATCTGGCGATTACGCTGGCGCAACTGGGCGACCGCACGCTGTTGATGGATTCGGATCTTCGAAAGCCGGGAATTCGACGCGCACTGAATCTTCCCAATGGGCACGGGCACGATATTGGGCTGAGTTCCTATCTGGCAGGCGTTGTGCCGCTGCATGACATTATCGTGCGGCATCCAACGGTGCCCAATCTAGATGCGATTCCCACCGGGCCGATCCCGCCGAATCCTGCCGACCTGCTCTCTTCGCACCGCATGGCGGAGGCCATTGACGACCTCCGTCAGCACTACAAATTCATAGTGATCGATTCGCCCCCGATTATGGCAGCGACAGACGCCGTAATTCTTTCTGCACTAACGGACGGAGTGCTTCTGGTCGTCTGGAGCCACGAGACACCAAAGGAGGCGTTTTCACGCACGCGAGATTTGCTCGCCGCCGTGAAGGGGCGCTTACTCGGCGTTGTGCTCAATGCGGTAGACTCTGGAGCGCCGGATTACTACTACTCCTACCGCTACTATCCTTATTCGTATGATTATGGCGAAGACGAGGAAGTCAAGACCATTCGCCAGGGGCCCGAGAAGATTTCCTAGTCCAGATCCGAGAGGAGATTTTTAATGCGTGCACTAATCACCGGAGGGGCAGGATTCATCGGTTCGCATCTTGCTGAGGCGCTACTGGCGCGAGGCGACGATGTTTTTATCCTGGATGACCTTTCGACTGGCAGCGTCGAAAATATACGGCACCTGAAGAGTTCTGCAAAATTTCACTATGTGTTCGACGCACTGCAGAACCGCCATTTGCTGGCGGAGATGGTAGATGAATCGGATGTGGTGTTTCATTTGGCGGCCGCCGTTGGAGTGCGCCTGATCGTCGAAAGCCCAGTTCGCACTATCGAAACCAATGTGAACGGCATGCAGTTGGTGCTGGAGGCCGCAAGCAAGAAGCGGAAGCTGGTATTCACGGCGTCGACATCAGAAGTCTACGGGAAGAGCACCAACGTTCCATTTTGTGAGGATTCCGATCTTGTGCTTGGCCCGACAACAAAGGGCCGATGGAGCTACGCGGCATCCAAGGCACTTGACGAGTTTCTGGGGTTGTCGTACTGGAAGGAGAAAGGGCTACCCGTGATCGTGGCAAGGTTCTTCAACACTGTCGGCCCGCGACAGACGGGGCGTTATGGGATGGTGTTGCCGAATTTTGTTTCACAGGCGCTTTCGGGCGAGCCCATCACTATTTATGGAACGGGAAAACAGTCGCGATGCTTTTGTCACGTGAACGATGCGGTGGAAGCAATTCTTCGGCTGGTGGACAGTGGCCAGGCTGTGGGAGAGGTCGTTAACGTCGGCAGCGATCAGGAGGTTACAATCGAGGAGCTCGCGCAGGTGGTAAAACAACGCGCGAACAGCAGTTCGGCGATTGTGTATGTTCCCTATGACCAGGCGTACGAACCTGGCTTTGAAGACATGCTGCGGCGCGTGCCTTCGCTCAAGAAGTTGGCGATGATAGCTAAATTTTCCCCGCAAACTCCACTCTCCGCCATTGTGGACAGTGTGATTGCGCATTTCGGCGGGAAGCGCGAGGGGTTGGCTACCGACGCGGAAGCGGAAATTGCGTTACTCGCGAGAGCCGCGAGCGAGGCTGGGGGAACGGCTACCCCATAAAATCAATCGATCCCCACGGGACAGAGATGGCGCACCCGAATGCCACACCGGCGGTGGCGGCTGAATCATTCATATACTCAGGGACTGAATTGGACGCCATGGCAGAGGCGCGCAACTACTGCCGCTGGATCATGCGGTACTTCACTCCTTACTTGGGCGAGCGGGTTGTTGAGATTGGAGCGGGTACGGGAACCTTTTCCGAGCTCCTGCTCAACAGCGAGCGTACGGTGGACTTGGTTCTCTTCGAGGCAGCGCATAATTTATTTCCGCTGCTTCGCCAGCGGTTTGCCGACCGCAAGGTGCGTTTGCATTGTGGGGCCTTTGATCCGGCGGCACTAGAGGGCGCCTCAGATTCGATCGTGCTGGTGAATGTTCTCGAGCACATCTTGGATGATGCGGGCCTCCTCTCGCAAATTCACGGCTCCTTGCGTCCGGGCGGCAGTCTGCTCCTGTTCGTTCCGGCGTTGATGTGGAACTATGGCTCGCTGGACAAGACATTTGGACATTATCGCCGCTATAGCAAGCGAGGATTAAGGCAGAAGCTTAAGGAGGCCGGGCTTCGCGTGGAGCATATGCGCTACGTCAATATGATGGGAATCGCATCTTGGTTTCTTGCAGGCAAGGTGCTGCGGCAAACTACGCTGAGCCCCGCTCAGGTTCGCTGGTATGACCGCTGGGTGGTTCCGTGGAGTTTCAAGCTTGAACGGGTTTGTGAGCCGCCGCTGGGCCAGAGCCTCCTGGCAGTGGCCGTAAAGTGATCGCTGTGAATTCGAGATACGTGCTGGACCGTTACGCTGGGATCCTTAACTGAGTGAAGACGAGCCGGCCGGAGATACCCGAGGGACAAGAAGTGGACAGTCTCCACCCACCTAATGTAAATCGGCACGTCCGAGACGCGATTGTCATGTCGGGTTGGACTTGGGAAGCGTTTAATGTGCCCGAACGAATCTCGATGGCTTTTGCGCGACTCGGAGCCAGAGTTCTTTACTGCGAAAATCCTGTCTCGCTCTTCCGTGGTAAGGGGCGTCGACGGCAGGAAGTGGAGAGCCGCGTTTATCGGACCGGACTCGAGTTTCTTGGCCACCGACTGAATCGGCTCCGCGTAGTTTTCCCAGCGATTCAATCGAAATTATTGGCAACACAAATCATCCGCAATGTGCGAGATCTCGAGCTTCAGGATCCTCTGTTTGTTTATCCGCACGGCGATTTTGTTTCTTTATGCTCAGAGTTCAAGAAGCGCGGGTTCTTTCTGGTGCACGTTTGCATGGATTACCCCGAGCCCGGGCAGGAGCGGCTGATTGAGTTATCTGATTTAACGCTGCTCATTCCAAAAAGTTTGTACGAAGGTCTGAAGACAACATACGGGGGCAAGATCCGAATTATTCCGCAAGTGACTCGATTGTTTGATTCCGGTGAGGGAAAATCTGGCCGTTCATGGGATGAGGGCGAATTCGTGGGGATTCCGCGACCAAGACTTGGCTACATAGGGCCCGTCGAGCGACGCCTCAATTTGCCGCTCCTCGACCAGGTGCTTAGGGCTCATCCAGAGTGGCAATTCCTGCATTTCGGCACTTCTAAATGCCTGCCGCTTAATAACGTCCATGTTCTCGCTTGGCGCAGTCCGGAAAGGCTAAGGGACGTCGTCGCGAACCTCGATTTGGGTCTCATGCCGTATGCCCGCGATGATAATAGAAATCTGCATTGCGTGCCGCTGAAGCTTTTTGACTACTTTGCCTTGGGAAAACCCGTTGTGTCGACGCGAATACTCAATCTGCTCGAGTATTTGGATGCGATTTATTTTGGAGATGAGGCCGGCGAGCTGTGCCACGCGATTCAATCGGCGCTGGCGGAACCGCAAGACAGCCGATTGAAGGCAAAGAGAATGGCCATAGCACGGGAAAATTCAATCGGCACGCTTGCCAATGTTCTTGCGGAGATTCTGGCGCCTCGTGGGAAAGCTTCAAATGTTGCAGCCGAGTGAGACTAGCCCGGTGAAGACTCAGTCTGCTTCGCTGGCAGCGAGCGAAAAAAAGATGCGCGTCTTGTTGCTGTGTTCACATCCGAATCAATATGGTTCGCCGATGTGGCGGCGGCTGTCAGAACATGCTCAAGTAGAAGTGCTGGTCGCTTATTGCAGCCTCGAAGGGGCCGAGTCCCACGTGGATCCGGGGTTCGGTGTGGAGGTGGCGTGGGATGTGCCTTTGCTCGATGGGTATCCGTGGGTCAAGCTCAAGAATTCTTCGCCGCGCCCAGCTGTCGGACCGTTCTTCGGACTGATCAATCGAGGCGTTTGGAAGCTCATTCGAAGAAACAGGTTTGATGCGATCGCGGTGTTCACCGGGTACATGTGCGCGACATTCTGGATCGCGCTTATGGCTGCGAAGATTTCTGGCATACCCCTGCTCTACGGCACCGATGCCACGACCTTGCGTGGGCTCGATGGCCGAAACTGGAAGGCTCGGGTTAAGAAGTACCTTTGGCCGTGGCTATTTCGAAGGGCCGATGTAGTGATTGCACCGTCTAGCGGGACGGTAGAACTGATGCGTTCGTTAAGTATCCCCGAGGAGCGGATCGCGTTGCTTCCGTACGTTGTCGACAACAATTGGTGGACTGAAAATGCGACGAACGTGGATCGCAAAGCCCTGCGTGAAGCCTGGGGAATCCCTGCAGAGGCGAGCATTGTGCTTTTTTGCGCCAAGCTGCAGCCCTGGAAGCGTCCGCAGGACTTGCTTCGGGCGTTTGCCCGCGCAAATGTTTCCGATGCTTATCTCATCTTTGTCGGTGACGGTCCGATGCGCAAACAGTTGGAACGCGAGGTGATGGAGCTGAACGTTCAAGAGCGTGTTCGTTTTCTCGGTTTCAAAAACCAATCCGCTTTGCCAGGGGTTTATTGTTCCTCCGACGTGATGGTCCTGCCGTCTGAATACGAAGCCTTCGGCGTTGTCGTAAATGAAGCGATGGTCTGCGGATGTCCGGTGATTGTGAGTGACCAGGTTGGAGCCCGCTTCGATTTGGTCCGAGAAAACGAAACTGGTTTTGTGTATCCGGCAGGTGACATCGACGCGCTTGCCGGTGCGCTGTCTCGGGCTCTTGGCTCTTGCGAGAGACTGAGGCGCATGGGGGATGCAGCGCGCGCGAGAATGTCTCAATGGTCGCCTGAACTTTATGTCGAGAGTTTCGTGGACGCGTTTTATCGAGCCAAGGCTGTGTACAAATCGGAGCTCGGGACATTCGTTCCGTAGGCCACGATTATGTTGCCTGGATCCAAAACGGGACAGTTAACGCGCCGTGCTTCCGTACATCTGGACATGGCGCGAGGACTTGCGGCCCTCGCCGTACTGCTTGGACACGAGGGGGCGCTGTTCTTTCTTCCCTACCACGCTCTTGCTCGTCATTCAGCTGCACTTTCTGCATTTTACGCAGTCACATCGCTTGGGCACCAGGACAAGGTGATGGGGCTGTTTCAATGAGCGTCATACGCGTTTCCGAGCGCGGAAAACAGCAATTCATAACATTGGCTGTGTGGCTGGTCGGACTGTGTGTCGCTTGGATTGTTGGTCACTGGGTGGTCAACGAAGAGACGCACTTGCTGATCTTCGCGGCTCTCGGATTTGTCCTCTTAGTCATCTCGTTCGTCATTCTTCATAACTGGCGCGCTGGTTTCTACTTCTTTTTGGTTTGGCTGTTGTTCGAGGACCTTATTCGGAAATATCTTGGCAACAACATGGCTATTTTTTTTGCGAAGGACTGCCTTGCGGGCCTCACTTACATTTCCCTACTGAACGCTGTTCGCCGCAAGGAGGTGAGGACATTTCACCCACCGTTTCTTCTGTTCTTGAGCTTGTTTTTTTGGCTTGCTGTTCTCCAAGTGTTCAATCCGTATTCGCCAAGCCCGTTTTACGGGTTGCTCGGGTTGAAGGTTGACTTCTTTTACGTCCCCCTTTTATTTCTCGGTTATGCACTGATTCGCGATGAGCGCGACCTGCATCGATTCTTGCTGGTATTCATGCTTCTTGCCATCGTGATCTCCGGCCTGGGGATAGCGCAGGGAATTTTGGGGCCGAAATTTCTGAACCCCCCGACCCTTCAACACGATATTCGGGAGCTCGGTTCCTTAGAAAAGATTACTCCGCTAACAAACCAGATATTTTTTCTTCCGTGTTCGGTTTTCGTAAGCTCGGGACGATTTGCTCTTTACTTGAACGTTGCCATCATCGTCGGCCTGGGCGGCGCGGGTTATTTTGTCCTCTCGTCTTTGAGGGGCCGAAAGATCATATATGTCGGAATTGTAATTCTGGTGATCGCTACGGTGTTGAGCGGCTCGCGGAGTGGTCTTCTTTACTCCTTGATGAGCGGGGTGGCGCTTTTTGCAGCATTCCTTTGGGGAGCGCCCTGGCGTTGGGGCCACCGCCGCCGCCTAGTCAAGGTACTCCGGCGCAGCCTGATCTTTGCAAGCCTTGGCTTGGCCACTTTCATGTTGATTTTTCCATCGGCGGCGGCCTCTCGGCTTGGCTTTTACTCCGAAACTCTCTTGCCTAGCAGTTCCGCATATCAACTAGGCGAGCGGTCTTGGACGTATCCGATAGGTGAGCTGGCAAAGGCGTTCCGCGGACCACACTGGGTTGTTGGAAACGGGACGGGCACCGATACTCTCGGCGCTCAGTATGTGAGCGAAATTTTGAAAGAGCCAATGCCTGACGTTGCGGTCGAAGAAGGTTTTGGCCAACTGATCGCGGAGATGGGGATCCTTGCGCCCCTGTTATGGATTCTGTGGACGGCTGCCATGGTCAGCGCGTGTTGGAAGATTGCACGTTCTCTGAAGGAGACGCGTTTTTTTCCCATAGCGGTGGCGATTGTTTGGTACTCATTTTTGCTTCTCTTTGGCATGTCCTATCTTGGCTTGGACGCGTATCAGAATTACGTGAATAATGCATTTCTGTGGATATTAGTAGGCATTTTATTCCGCTTGCCGGAATTAGCAACGCAGAGTCCCGCTTTCGCGGCGCAGGGTACGCGCCCGTCGGTCTAAAAATGGCCGACCGAAAGCCGCGAATCGCGGTGGTCTCTCCATTTCTTGACAAGCAGCACGGTACAGAACGATGCGTGACGGAGCAGTTGGAAAGGCTCGCGACCGATTACGAATTTCATGTCTACAGTACGCGAGTCGCGGATATGGATCTGCGGGGGGTCGTCTGGCACCGCATTCCGTCAATTCCGGGGCCCCATTTGGTGAAATATATTTGGTTCCTCGGCGCCAATCATGTGTGGCGATGGGCGAGGCGTGTCCTGGGGGGAGTCGATGCCGATCTGATTTACTCTCCGGGAATCAACTGCTTAGATGCCGATTTGATCTCCGTCCACGTCATCTTTGCGAAGTTTTATCAATCAGCTCGCGAGTCACTGAGTTTTAGACAAAACGTACCGCGGTTCTGGCTTCGGCTGCTGCACAGGCGTCTGTTATACAGGCTGTTTATTTCGTTGGAGCGGCGCGTTTACACGCGCCAAGATTTGCCATTAATAACCATATCAAGCAAGGCGCGCGAAGACTTAGGCAAGCTGTACGGTCGCGAGAGTAACGTATCGGCAGTGTACTATGGAGTTGACCCGCTGAAGTTCAGTGCAGAAGTGCGGGGTCGCTTGCGCATGGCCGCGCGAAGCAGTCTCGGGTACTCGGAAGCAGATTTCGTCATTCTTCTGATAGGGAATGACTGGAATAACAAAGGATTACGCTGTTTGCTGGAAGCAGCGCGAATAGTCGATCGGCCTTGGCTGAAGATCTCGGTTGTTGGAACCGATGACCGGACGCCTTACCGATTTCTCTTCGAGAGCTTAGGCTCCCAAGTCCTGTTCTTTCCCCTTCGAGCAGATCCCGAGGTCTACTATGCTGCCGCAGATCTTTACGTCGGCCCTTCGCTGGAAGACGCTTTTGCGCTTCCTCCCCTTGAAGCGATGGCCTGCGGAGTTCCTGTCATCGTGAGCCGCCAAGCAGGGGTCAGTGAGCTCGTCACCCATGGAGTTGATGGGTACATTCTCGAAGACCCTGAACATCCGGACGAGCTCGCTGGGTTAATTGCGAAACTGTGCGAAGATCGAGAGCTTCGGGAGGGCATGGGTCGAAGGGCTGCCGGGACCGCGCGTCAGTATACCTGGGAGCGCAACGCAGAGCAGCTAAAGTGCGTTTTTCAGCAGCTCTTAGATAGAAAACGGACTGAATCTTTGCCCGCGTCACGTCCGCGATGAGCTCCTATACACCCCGAAAATACTGGACTAACTTAGCCGAGAACTACGGCCAGGAAGATGGACAAGGCTTCTCGCCAATACTCCATCCAGGGGCTCCGGAGTGGTTTAATTTGCGAGTCGACAGTCTGCAGGAGCGCGCTTGGTTGCGCGCGCTGTCACTTTGCGGATTGCATAAGGGAGCTTCGATACTCGACGTGGGATGCGGCACAGGGCGCTGGGTTCGTCGCTATTCTCGGATAGGATACTCTCCCATAGGCTTGGACGGCTCGCTTTCAATGTTGAGGAGAGCCATCGAACTAAGAACACTCACACCGCTGGTTGGCGGGGAATCGCAGTTGCTTCCATTTGGGGACCAAAGCTTCGATTGCGTCTCCGTCATCACGGTGATTCAGCATATCCCGGAGCCCGAACAACAGCGAGCAATTAAGGAAGTGGTCCGAGTGATACGGCAAGGAGGATATCTGATTCTCTTGGAGGTTATTCGTGGACGCGCAGCGCACGTTGTTTCCCACCAGCCCTTCGAGTGGATCGAGCGTGTGCAGGCTTGCGGACCAGAACTGATTTCATGGTTCGGTCAGGAATTTCTTCTCTTCGACCGAATGATTACGGGAGCCGCCTCCCTGAGCAAGGCAATTTTCTTCCTTGCCCAAAGAGACAGTTTGCCTGGGTCCCCCGGGGATCCCGAAACCGAGTCAAAGTTTGGTCAATTGGTCAAGCGATTGTACTGGGGGGCGAGGCGGATTTCCGTGGGCTTCTCCGCTCGGACGGAGCCGCTCGCAGATCGAATTTGCCCGCCTGATTGGGCCACCCATGGGGCGTTTGTCTTTCGAAAGCCCTTGGAACGGCGGCCATGATCCTTGGACTTTTTCCGGGGCTGGCGAGTGTCGGCGGAGTTCAGCTGGCGGGGCGGCAGACGGCGGCGGCGTCGAGTGCGATTGCGGCCGAGCGTGGCTGGGCATGTGTTTTCCTGAGCCTCAACGACGCGCGAGGAGAACACGAAGCGACCGTTGCAGAGCTACCTTTCCGTTTCATGGGATTCGGACGGCAGAAGCAGAGGTTCCTTTTCAATGCGCTCTCACTCGCGCGCGAAAAACCGAAGCTGGTTTTTGCGGCCCATCCGAACCTCGCGCCCATTGCCGGGGCGATGAAAGCGATGTGCAGAGATACGCGAACCATCGTGGGAGCGCACGGCGTGGAGATTTGGCAGCCGTTGCCGGCCATTCGACGAAGAATGCTGCGGCGCGCCGATCTGGTAACAGCTCCGAGTTCAGATACTGCGCGACGGCTGGCGCGAATTCAAGGTGTGCCGGAGGAAAAGATACGCAAGCTTCCGTGGCCGCTCGATCCAGAGTTCGCGGCATTCGCCGAATGCGCTGACAAACTTCCGCGGCCGGAGGGATTTCCGCGTGGGCAGGTCGTATTGTCGGTTGGGCGTTGGGCGGCGGACGAGCGTTACAAAGGTGCTGATCTGCTGATTCAAGCGATCGCCGAGCTTGCGCACGACTTTTCGGAGCTTCACCTTGTTTTGGCCGGCTCAGGCGACGACCTCCCGCGGTTGAAACAACAGGCGCGAAACTCGGGGGCGTCGGGGCGGGTTCACTTTGTGACGGACCTCTCGCGCAAGGAGCTTGCGGCTTGTTACGCTGGCGCTGACATCTTCGCGTTGCCAAGCACAGGGGAGGGTTTTGGGCTGGTTTTCCTCGAGGCCATGGCCTTTGGAAAGCCCGTGATTGGGGTGAATGTCGGGGGCATTCCAGACGTGGTGGAAAGTGGCCGCGAAGGGTTGTTGATTGAGCCGACGACGGCAGCAATTTCGGTTGCTCTTAGGCGCTTGCTTTCCGATCCGCGTCTGCGAGAAGAATTGGGAGCGCGCGGCAGGCAGCGAGCAAACGGCGAGTTCACGTTCCAGAATTTCCAACGACGGTTACTGGCTATCCTGAACGAGATCGCCTGAAAATTCTGCAGCGGAGAGCCAAACGGGCTGAGCCATGAAAATATTGAAGACAGCCCAAGCCTATTATCCATTTCAGGAAAAGGGCGGGCCTGTCGTAAAAGTTCGAGCGATCGCGCTTGGTTTGGCGCAGCGCGGGCATTCCGTCGCGATATTGACGCCAGACTGGGGATTTCAGCCGTCGATGGCTCCCATGATGGCCGCAGAAAAATGCCGTTGGGGCTGGTGCGCGCAGGAGCAAGGCGTAAAGGCGATTTTCCTGCGCGGCGCGGGACACTATCGCACCCTATCGCTAAACCCGGGTATGGTAAGCTTTTCCCGGGCATCTCTCGGGGACTTCGACGTCGTTCATCTGTATGGTCTGTACGACTTGCTTGGGCCCACCGTGGCTTTTTTTTGCCGGAGGAATCATATCCCTTATGTTGTGGAGCCCATGGGGATGTTCCGGCCAATTGTCCGCAACATTGGTTTGAAGAAAGCTTACCATCGGGTTTTGGGAAAACGCCTTCTTGATGGGGCTCACCGGCTGATCGCTACGTCGGATCAGGAAAAGCGGGAGCTTGTCGAGGGAGGAGTCGAACCTGGGCGAGTTATCGTGCGGCGAAATGGCGTGGAAATTCCGCAGTCGGTTCCAGAGCGTGGTGTGTTTCGCGAGGAATGGCAGATTCCCTCACGAGCGAAAATGGTGCTTTATCTCGGGCGTTTGGAGCCGAAGAAGAGTCCGGAATTGCTCGTAGAAGCCTTTGCGCAATGGCGCAAAACATCGCAATTTGGAGCAAATTCCGTGCTCGTCATTGCCGGTCCTGAGCACGATCGCGCATATTCGGCCCAGGTTAAATCGTGGGCGTCATCGTTAAGGATTACGGATGCGGTTCGCTTCACCGGCCCGCTTTACGAGGAGCGAAAGTGGGCTGCATACCGCGACGCAGACCTGTTTGTCCTCCCTTCGCAAAATGAGAACTTCGGCAACTCCGCCGCGGAGGCGATGGCCTGCGGGACGCCGGTGATCGTCACGGACCAGTGCGGCATTGCTCCGATCATCAAAGGCAGGGCCGGTCTCATCGTTTCGCACGATTCGGCTTCGATTGCAGCTGCGCTGAAGATTGGGCTCGAGGACGAAGATGCCGCGGCGCGATTTCGCAATGCCTGTCCGCTGGTCGTGAAGGAATTATCGTGGGACGAGCCAATTTCTGAAATGGTAGAAATATATCGTGAGGCCTTAACGGAAAGCCTCGGAACGAGGTAACTCTAAACAAACAGTTTAGCTATGTGCGGAATCTGTGGAATCATCGGCAGCGATAATCGAATGGAAGCCGTTGAGCGCCTCGATCGCATGATGCGGGCGATGACGCATCGCGGCCCGGACGGGGAAGGGATTTTTACGACCGCGCGTGCAGCCATCGGCATGCGGCGATTGAGCATTATCGATCTCCCCGGAGGACAGCAGCCGATTTGGAACGAGTCGGGTACGCTGGCCGTTGTTTTTAACGGTGAAATTTACAATTTTCGCGAACTGCGCCGTTCGCTCGAGAGTGCCAGCCACGTCTTCCGCACCCAGTCGGATACGGAAACCATAATCCACGCGTACGAGGAGTGGGGCCGTGACTGCGTGCTGCACCTCCGAGGGATGTTTGCCTTTGCCATCGTGGAAACGCCGGATGGCAAGACGAATCCGGGTCGACGCGTTTTTCTGGCGCGCGACCACATGGGCATCAAGCCGCTTTATTACGGGGTGGCGGACGGTAACTTCTTCTTTGCGTCCGAGGTGCGAGCGCTACTGGCCAGCGGACGCTTCGCGCGGCGCCTTTCTGCCTCTGCGGTTTCCAGTTATCTATCGTTCGGCGCAGTGGGCGAGCCCGTAACGTTGATCGAGGGAGTCCGCTCGGTCCCGCCGGGGCATTACGGTTATGTTTCTTGCGACGACCCTTCTGCGTCGTTTCGGCCAGAGCCCTATTGGAATGCTGCTGAGTCGACCAAATCTCCCTTCATAAGCTCGCAGGAAAACCCGGCGACCCAAGTGCGCGCGTTACTGGAAGACTCCGTAAGGCACCACTTACTGGCGGACGTGCCGTTGGGCATTTTCTTAAGCAGCGGCATCGATTCAACAGCCATCGCCGCAATTGCAAGCAGAGAGCACTCCCGAGTCAAAACGTTTACTGTGGCGTTTTCCGAGGAAGAATTCAGCGAAGGAGCAACAGCTCGCGCCACGGCGAAAGCCCTGGGGACAGACCATTCTGAATTTCTGCTCACTGCGGAAGAGATGCGCCTCCGGCTGGACGAAGCGATCGCGGCGTTCGATCAGCCGAGCGCGGACGGCATTAACACGTATTTCGTTTCGTGGGCGGCGCGGCAAGCCGGTCTGAAAGTGGCGCTATCCGGCCTGGGCAGTGACGAGCTCTTCGGAGGGTACAGCACCTTCTCGGCGACGCCTCGAATCGCGGCCCTTGCGGCCGGTGCCCGGTATACGCCGGTGTTTGTTCGAAAGGCGGTTGCGAAACTCGCGCTCTTCGTTGCGGGAGGCGCGGGACGACCCGACACAATACGGAAAGCGAGTGCTGCGTTCCTGCGGCCTTCCGAATTTCCTCATCCGTATTTTTTCACCCGGATGCTTTTCCCGCCGCAAGACGTGAAGCTGCTGCTGCGGAACGCTCCTGCTACCTCGGCGGATTCGGAATGGTGGCAGTGGTTGTCTAGCGCGGCAGCGGAGACCGCCCGTTTGGACGCGTTCACTTCCGTTTCCTGGCTGGAAACCCGCTCGTATCTTGTTGACATGCTTCTTCGAGACACGGATACGATGAGCATGTGCCATTCGCTCGAGGTTCGCGTGCCGTTTCTCGATGATTCGCTGGTGAGAACGGTGCTCAGTTGTACCGAAACAGTAAAGAACAATGGCGGGCGAAAAGCCCTCCTGATTGAGGCGATTCGGGATCTGCTCCCCGCTACCGCAATGCAGCAGCCGAAGCGCACATTTACTCTGCCCTGGGAGATTTGGCTGCGCGGACCCTTGCGAGCGCAAGTGGAATTTGGGCTGAGCAACTGTGACTCTGCCGTCGGGTCGATCATCGACATAGAAGCAGTGAAAAAGGTGTGGAAGGACTTCCTCGCGGGCCGCACGAGCTGGTCGCGGCCGTGGAGTATTTTTGTTTTGAACCAATGGGCGAGACGGAACTTGGCAAGCGCTTCAGACATGAAGGCACCCGTGAACGACAAGGCTGCGGCTCCGGCGATCCTCTAGGGCAGAGGATCTCCAGGGCAAAAGGAGAAGCAGGGCAGGCAACCGATGATCATCTTGGGAATCAACGCGTATCATGCGAACGCGTCGGCGGCAATCATCGTAGATGGCCGACTGATGGCCGCTGTCGAGGAAGAACGCCTCAATCGCATCAAATATGCGGCTGGCCTACCGAGCAGAGCGGTTCAGTATTGCTTGCAGGCGGCGGGGGTCCCGCTTTCCGAGGTGGACCACATCGCACTGCCTCGCGATCCGTGGGCGCGGCTGGGAACAAAGCTGCGCTTTGCGCTGCATATGCCTCGTTTTGCCATGGAACGCGCCAAGGTCGCCGTTCGTTTTCGCGGAATCAAACAAGAGCTGGCCGCGGCATTGGACGTCGATCCAAAGAGCATTCGGGCGCAGTTTCATCGCATCGAACATCATCGCGCGCACTTAGCCAGTACGTTTTTCGTCTCGCCATTCGAGCGCGCGGCTGTGCTATCTGCCGACGGTCTGGGAGACTTTGCCAGTACGATGTGGGGTGTTGGCGAAGGCCCGAACCTTCGCATTGAAGGGTCTGTTGCGTTTCCTCACTCGCTGGGAATGTTTTATACGGCGATGACCCAGTATCTTGGCTTCCGGAAATTCGGCGACGAATACAAGGTCATGGGCTTGGCCGCGTACGGTTCACCGACGTATCGGGAGGAATTTCGCGACATCGTGCAGGAAGAGAAACCCCTCGGCGTGCGGCTCAATCTTCGCTACTTCACGCATCACAAATCCGGCCCGGAAATGACGTGGAAGCAGTCGGACGAAACTCCGGTGGTTGGAAGCCTTTTTTCGACGCACCTTGAACAGCGGTTCGGTCCTGCGCGGGCTCCGGAACAGCCCATCGAGAGCCGTCACAAGGACTTCGCCGCGAGCATGCAAGCACGCCTGGAAGAAGTGCTGCTGGCCAACGTGAATGCCCTTCATCAGAGAACAAAAGCGAAGACGCTGTGCCTTGCGGGCGGAGTGGCCTTCAACTGCATTGCCAACGGCAAAATCCTGGAACGTACGCCGTTCGAACGCGTCTATGTACAGCCCGCGGCTGGGGATGGTGGCCTCTCTGTCGGAGCTGCCTTTGCGGTCTATCATCAGACTCTCGGGAGGCCGCGATCTTTTCAGATGGACCATGCGTTCTGGGGCCCGGGGTTCGAAGCCCCCGAAGTACGCAGTGCTGTTGCGAGCCAGCGTTCGGGAGACACCCAGGTTGCCGAAATGGATGAAGAGGACCTTTTGCGAGCAACAGCAGCGCACATCGCGCAAGGAAAGGTTGTGGGTTGGTTTCAGGGTCGCGCCGAATGGGGTCCACGCGCGCTCGGAAACCGCAGTATCCTTGCCGATCCACGGCGTGCTCAGATGAAGGACACTCTGAACCGACGCATCAAACACCGGGAGATCTTTCGTCCGTTTGCGCCTTCAATTATCGAGGAATCCGTGGGAGAATATTTCGAGCAAACGCACCCATCGCCTTTCATGACGTTCGCGTATCCCGTGCGCGAGTCGAAGCGTGCGGTGATTCCCGCCCCAACGCACGTCGACGGTACGGCCCGTTTGCAGACCGTCAATCGCAATTCGCATCCGTTGTATTGGCGGCTGCTTCGGACGTTCGGCGACCTGAGTGGCGTGCCGGTTCTTCTGAATACTTCGTTTAACGACAACGAGCCGATTGTTTGCCGCCCACAAGAAGCTGTGGCTTGTTTTGAACGCACCAAGATGGACGTTTTGGTTCTGGGGAACTTTATTCTGGAGAAAAAGTCGACTGAGAAATTGGACGATGCAACTTCCGCCGAAGTGCTGGGTTGGAGGTAGTAAGCTCGCGAACGGGTCACAGTCCCTCATGCGTCCCTCTCGAGGAGCATGCCCAGCAGGCGCTGTGAGTAACTTGGGAAACTCGCTGTGCACATTTTACTGTTAAACCAATATTTTCCGCCGGACACCTCGGCGACGGCAAAGATAGCCGCATCGGTGGCGAATGCGCTTTCGCAGCGCCACGAGGTTACAGTCCTTGCCGGCCGGCCTTCTTATGACCCTGACGAGTATCACTCGTTTTCGTTTCTTCGCCGCGAGCAACGCAACGGCATCACGGTGGAGCGCGTAGGTTCTACTGCCTATCCCCGCCACCAAATGCGACGCCGGGTTGCAAATTATCTGTCTTATGTGTCGTTGGCAGTGCCTCGAGCTCTGGCCATGAAGACAGATTTGATCTTGGCGATGACCGATCCCCCGTTTGCGGGGATAGTGGGAGCGACGATTGCGCGGATGAAACGCGTCCCGTTTGTGTACAACATCCGTGATCTTTATCCGGATATGGCGATAGGTGGGGAGATTGTGCGTGCGAAGAGCTGGGTCGGAGTCTGGGAGAAATTGCACCGCGCTGCGCTTCGGCAAGCCGAGCGTGTGATTGTGCTGGGCGAGGATATGCGTGAGCGCGTCGTTGCGAAAGGCGTTGATCCCGCCCGTGTCATAGTGGTTCGGGACGGAACTTCCGTTCCGGCGCCGGTCGTACCTGCCGATCATCCTGCGATTCGCGAAATTCGAGGCTCTGCGGAATTTGTCGTGCTGCACGCAGGAAACTTGGGTTTCTATGGCGCTTGGCCTACGCTTCTCAATGCGGCGAAGATTCTACCAGAGAATGGCATTCGCCTAGTCTTCATCGGCGATGGAGCCAATCGCAACCAGCTGGAAGAATCGAGCCAGGGATGCCCGATCGTACGTTTCCTGCCGTTTCGTCCAGTGGACGAAATTCCATGCGTGATGGCCGCTGGCGATCTTCACGTCGTCACGATACGCAGGGGGCTTGGCGGCGTGGTGGTTCCGAGCAAGCTCTATTCAATTCTTGCCGCGGGCCGCCCTGTTCTCGCGGTCGCTCCGGAAGATACCGATGTGGCGCGCATCGTGCGCCGGGAAGATTGCGGGTTGGTCGTCGATCCGGACAAACCGGCGGAAGTCGCCCAGGCTATACAGGCACTAAAAGGTGATCCAGCGCGGCTCGAGGCAATGGGGCGACGCGCCCGCAAAGCGTCAGAGAAATACGCCAGAGCGGGCGAGCTCGAAAAATTCGTTGGCGTCGTGGAAGAGGCAGCGGCACACTCTCGCGGGACAAGAGGACACTCATAATGTGGAATGGTAAGAAGGTATTGGTTACTGGCGGTGCGTCGTTTATTGGTTCGAACTTGGTGGATGCACTGCTGGAGCGCGGCGCGGCGATCCGCGTCGTGGATGATCTTTCGAGCGGCAGGCTCGAAAACATCGAAGCGCACGTCAAGAGCGAGAAGGTTCGTTTCATCGAGGCGGACTTGCGCGAGCCCGGCGTTGCTCGATCCGTGATGAAAGACATTCAGGTGGTCTTTCATCTGGCCGCGGATCACGGTGGCCGAGGGTACGTAGATTTGCACCAGGCTGGACCGGCGTCGAATCTGTTCCTAGATGGAATTGTTTTTTGGGAGGCGGTCAAAGCAGGAGTGGAAAAGGTCTGCTACGCCTCGTCGGGGTGTGTGTATCCCAATCACATGCAGACGGACACAACGAAGGAAATTTATCTGAAGGAAGCTGACGTCAAGCCGCCACACGACGCCGACAACATGTACGGCTGGGCGAAGTTGATGGCGGAAATGACGTTGCAGGCCTATCACCGCGAGTTCAAGCTCGGCGCTGCTTCCTGCCGTTATTTCACGGTCTATGGACCGCGCGGCGTGGAGAATCACGCGGTGATCGCGATGATCGCTCGTGCCTTCGTAGGCCAGAATCCCTTTGAGATCTGGGGCGATGGTCAACAGATTCGCAACTGGACTTACGTAGACGATATTGTGAGGGGCACCATCTTAGCGGCTGAGAAAATCAACGACGGGACCGCGGTGAACTTGGGCACGATGGAGCGCGTTCGCGTCATCGACGCCGCGCAACTCGCTCTCGAATACGCGGGGAAGGAGGCCGATTTCAAATTCTTGCGAAACATGCCTACCGGGCCTGCCAATCGCGTCGCGGATAACTCTCTTGCGAAGAAACTTCTCGGGTGGGAGCCTCAAGTCAAATTTCGCGACGGTTTGCGCCGGACTATGGATTGGTATTTTGCAGACCGTGAGCCCGCGCAAGTCAAAGAGCGCTTGGAAACCATGTTGACAGCGCGTTAATTCGTTCGAGGTGACAGCGTGGTAATAAGCAGTGCGATTGCTTTCGGAATTGCCTTGATGGCCTCCTTCGCTTTAACTTGGCCAATCAGACAATTCGCCCTATACGCTGGCTTCGTCGATAGACCGGGCGCTCGCAAAGTGCACGTGAGGCCGATGCCGCTTCTCGGCGGGGTCGCCATCTACGCCAGCTTCGTCATTGCCGTCGCGATCACAGTGCCGGCCGGCATGAGGATGGAGGTGGTGGGAATTCTCGCTGGCGCTACGCTGCTTGCCGTCACCGGCATTCTGGACGACAGCGGCAAACTGCATCACCAAGTGAAACTGTTTGTGAGCATGCCTTTGGCCGCGTGCATTCTCGTGGGTGTTGGAGTCCGCGCGCAGGTTTTCTCCCAATTGTTTGCCGGACGAGCCGGCGAGGTGCTCGATATTTTCCTCACCGTATTCTGGGTGGTGGGAATTACAGCCGCGTTCAGCATTCTCGACCACATGGACGGTCTTTGCGCGGGCATCGCCGCCGTGGCTGCCGCGTTTTTTATGTTGTCGGCAGCGCTGAACGGCCAGCGTCTAGTCTGTACTCTCGCTGCTTCGGTGCTGGGCGCTTCGGTGGGCTTCTTACGCTGGAACTTTGCTCCAGCGCAGATTTTTATGGGTGACGGTGGAGCGATGTTTCTTGGATTTCTTATGGCGACGCTCGGGCTCAAACTGCGCCCTGTCGTCACGCATCCATTCGCGGACTGGCTCACGCCGGTCTTGATTCTTGCCGTTCCCATTTTCGATACTACTTTGATCAGCATTTCTCGTTTGCGGCGCGGCATGCTGCCCTTCACTTCACCCGGGAAGGACCACACGGCGCACCGGCTCTCCAACCGGGGACTTGGGCATAAGCGCGCCGTTTTGGGTATGTATGGACTGGGCTTGATTTTTGGGATGTTCGGCTTGGCGGTGCCTCATCTGCCTTCCTTCGAAATCGCTGTCCTCTGTGGCCTGTTGCTTGTGGCTGGCGCAGCCGCCGTCATTGTTCTCGAACGGTCGCCCTACGAAGACCAGCGACAATCCTTGAATTCTGCTTCAGAGAGAGAACAACTCCCCAGCACTGATTGACCTCCAGCGAGGCAGGGGTGAGGTATATAGGCCGACCTGTGCACCTGAATCTGGCCACAGCGCTGGCCTTCAAGAGCGACGGCGCGCGGTTTAGGCGAACTCAGGGAGGTAGGTCCGAATGAGAGAAGGACAACAGTAAGGGGGGAGTGCGGTTTTGTTTTACCGCTCGACGACGTTCGGCGCGCGTCATAGCCGGACTCTCTCTCTTCCTTTTGCGGAACAGAACAGCTACGTTATACTGGTTTTTTTGGGACACAGCGTCCTGATTGACTGCCCGGGCTATCGTAGGCTGACGGCGACTCTTGATCGCGTGATAGGCAACAGACTTCCGCACAAAAGGATGTTTTTGTCAGCGCCCGACATCTCACCGAATCATCTTCACAATTCTCACGCGACTCGCGGAACCGTCGCTGTGGTCGGGGGCTCTGCGGCAGGTTTTTTTGCCGCCTATCTGCTCGCGCGTAAAGGAGTTCCCGTGCGCGTGTTTGAGCAGTCGGAGCGGCTCGACGCGGCCGAGCGTACCCTGATCGTTACGCGTCGCATGAACGACCTGCTGGGCCCGGCCGGAAAACCCAGCATTGTCAATGAAGTCCGGAGATTCGAACTCTTTACCGACGGCCGCGCGGCCACCATCGATCTGGCGCAGCCGGATTTGATCATTGAGCGCGCGAAGCTGATTCGCTCCCTCGCGGAACGCGCGCGAGAAACTGGCGCGGAAATCCATATGGGGCGGAGTTTTCGCGGCCTGACATCGCAGTCACGGAAAATCAGCCTGCAATTGGAGCACACCGGAACGAATACCTCTGAGGAATTTGCGGCGGAGACTGTTGTCGCCAGCGATGGAGCGCTGAGCGCCGTCGCTCAAGCAGCGGGATGGCCAAGGCCGGTTACCGTTCCGCTGGTGCAGGCGATTGTGCCATTGCCCAAAGATATGTCACCGGACACTGTCCGTGTTTGGTTCGTACCCGACGACACGCCCTATTTTTACTGGCTCATACCCGAATCCGCGGAACGAGGGGCGCTCGGCATCATCGGCGAATCGGGCTCTGAGGCGCGCAAGCACCTCGAAGCGTTTCTGGTAAAGCGCAGACTCGATCCGATCGCGTTCCAAGGTGCGCGAATCCCTGTTTACAAGCGCTGGGTTCCGGTGGAGAAGAAACTCGGCAACGCGCGGGTTTTTGTTGTTGGTGACGCAGCCGCACAAGTCAAAGTGAGCACCGTTGGAGGGATTGTCACCGGACTGCGGGGAGCCGCCGGCGTCGCCGAAGCAATTCTAAATCCCGGTTCACAGCGCGAGTTGCGCAGCTTACGCCGTGAATTGGATACGCATCTCCTTATTCGGCGCGCTCTGCATGATTTCCAGCAGGATGACTATAGCCGTCTTGTAGACTCACTTAACTCGACAACCAAGCGGTCGCTGAGTCAATTCTCACGCGACGAAGCGCTCAAGGTCCTCTGGCGCGCTTGCCTCAGCCAGCCGCGGCTAATTCTGATGGGCCTTCGCGGGCTTCTCACTGGACGTCGTTTCGGCCGGCGAGACTCCTCCTAGAAGCGCCTGCATGTGCCTTCTTGGGTTATCCGAAACTCGATTCGGCCTGTTTTACGAGAGGCTTTGCGGGGCGGTTGGCCAGAGTCAGGTGCGGCTTTTGTTGCACGGAACAGGTCGTTGCTGCGCCGAAAATGGCGCACAAAATGAAAATGAGTCACAAACGGTTTTGGAACATTGACCCTCCGAGGGCGGCAAGGTATAGAACTGCGGCGACAAGCCGATCAAGCGCGACACGGAAAGCGCTTGAGACAATTTCCAACCCTAGCTGTTAGGAAACGCGCCGTATCCGCGGAGACTCCATGACGGTCCAGTGCTCCGAAGCGGTCCGGCCGTTAAGATCACGGATACGCAGTTGCCAATCCACCCCTTGCCGTTCGTCCTGATGCAAGAACAAAGCCATCGGTGCGTCGCCACGTTGGGCTCCCGCCTCGAACGATCCTACGGCGGCTTCCGGTTTGACCTCAGTTTCCATGTCTGTCTCGGTAACCCGAAACTCCGCAAGCTGCTCAGCATCCAGCGGTATACGAAAGACTATTCGTTCCTCCATGGAGCCCCTGTTCAGCGCTCCTGGCAGGGCCTTGTTCGGCAATGTCTGTGCCGCCAGAACGATCGCCCGGTTCTCGTAACGCAATTCCACGGAAGGCGACTCGATGGCGGAATTCGTTGCGGGCTCGAGGCAAAGCTCCCACAGCTCCACTGGCGCGCTTGCATCCACGGCGTAGATGTCCACCGTGCGAGTTTGCCATCCGGCAGTCCTACTCTGTGGCAAGAGCTCTCTCAAAGTGATGGCAATGTGGTTGCGCCAGACCTCGATTTTCACGGACCCGACGAATGTTCCGTGTTCATGCACGTGGCGCACCTGCTGCTCTGTCGCGCCCAGCGTATCCCGCCAGAAGCGCTCACCCAGCCGGAAACTGAGAATGTGCACTTGCTCCAGCGGCGAAGGCATCAATTCGCCTATCCTTCTTCGCATGAGCGGATCGTCCATGGCTTCGAGCGCTTCCAGCCTCTGGAAAAGGCCACGAATCGCGCGCGAGTGGCCCCGCAGCATCCGCTGCCAAGAAAGGGCGAGCGCATAGAAAGCTACTGAAACGATTGCACAAATCGCCAGAGCCGCCCACAAAATGTCCATCACAAGCCCCGCTTCGGAATTAAGCCCACCAGTCCAAGCCTGAATCTGCGGATTCTACTATATTGTCTGCTTAGCCGGCCATGCCCGTGCAAAAGATTCCGTATTACGAGAAGGCACGATTATATGAAAATAGAAGCCTTGATATTTGCGGTCAGGTACACTGTTGGCAGGAGAGATTTGTGAGGATATCGGTAATCGGCGCCGGATACGTTGGTCTCGTCACCGGGGCATGCATGGCAGAATTGGGCCATACAGTTCTTTGCACGGATAACGACGCGACGAAAATCAGTATTCTCGAGAACGGCAAGCTGCCGATTTTCGAGCCCGGACTCGATGGCATCGTGGCCAAGAACCGGAAGAATGGACGCTTGTCGTTTTCGGCTGATCCGACGAAGGCCGTCGCGGAAGGCGACGTCATCTTCATCTGCGTCGGAACGCCGCCGCTCCCCAATGGCGACGCTGACCTCAGTTCCATCGATCGCGTAGCCCAGATGGTCGCGGCGGAATCCAAGTCCCACAAGCTGGTCGTCGAAAAGAGCACCGTTCCGGCGCAGACTGGGCAGCAGCTGAAACGCGTCCTCGAAATTTATGGCCGGGGAAAAACGATCCGCTTTCGCGTTGCCTCGAATCCGGAATTCCTGCGGGAAGGTACGGCTGTCGACGATTTCCTACATCCGGACCGCATCGTCGTCGGCGTGGATGATGAAACCGCGGAAAAACAGCTTCGCGAGATTTACCGGCCGGTCCTCGAGCAGGGGTTCGATTGCCCGGTTCACAATGGTTCGTGCCCGCGTGGCAACCATCCGGCTTGGTTGGTTACAACGATCAATAGCGCAGAGCTGATCAAGCACGCATCGAATTCTTTTTTGGCGATCAAGATTTCTTACGCGAACATGATTTCCGATCTCGCGGAGAAGCTGGGGGCCAACATTGAGGAGGTCATGCACGGCGTGGGTTTGGACCCACGCATCGGCGCTCACTTTTTCAAGCCCGGACTTGGATTCGGCGGCTTCTGTCTGCCGAAGGACTTACAAGCTTTCGTGCGGCTTGCCGAACGGCACGGTGTCGATTTTTCGATGCTGCGCGAAGCCGAGCGAATCAACCATCAGCGCATCGAAGGCTTCGTGGAAAAGCTTCGACATTCACTGTGGGTTCTCAAGGGTAAGAAAATTGGCGTGCTGGGCCTTGCCTTCAAGGCCAATACCGACGATATCCGGTTTGCCCCTTCAATCGAATTGATCAAGCGGCTGCAGCATGAAGGCGTTCGCGTAATCGCCTACGATCCACAGGCCATGGAAAAAATCCACGATCGCCTTCCCGAGCTGAATTGCGCTCCGAACGCGTACGAAGCGGCCCAAGGCGCGGATGCGTTGCTGATCGTTACCGAATGGCCAGAGTTCCGCAATCTCGATTGGAAGCGCATCCATGAAAGCATGGCGCGTCCGCTCGTCTTGGACGGGCGAAACTTGCTTTTACCGGAAGAGATGAGTGCTTTGGGGTTTGAATACCAATCGGTCGGAAGACCGAAGGCTGGTCAGGCAATCCCGACGGCATCAGCTTGAACTGACCCGACCTTCCGCGAACTTCTTTTGGAAATAATCGAGCGTGATCCGTAATCCTTCGTCCAGGCTCACCCTAGGTTCCCAATCGAGCAGCTTTCTGGCCTTGGTGATATCAGGCTGCCGCCTTTTCGGGTCGTCCTGTGGCAGTGCTCGGAATACAAGCGCTGCTTCGCCCCCGGTGAGCGCGCGGACACGCTCCGCGAATTCCAGGATAGTTATCTCATGCGGGTTCCCGATATTTACCGGGAGATGTTCGTCCGAATCGAGAAGGCGCAGAACGCCGTCAATCAAATCGGAAACGTAACAGAAGCTTCTGGTCTGTTTTCCGTCTCCGTACACGGTGATTGGCTGGCCGGAAAGTGCCTGGTAAAGGAAATTCGGAAGGGCTCGGCCGTCGTTCAGTCGCATACGCGGCCCGTATGTATTGAAGATGCGCACAATGCGCGTATCCACACCGTGTTTGCGATGGTACGCCATCGTCACGGCTTCGGAGAATCGCTTCGCTTCGTCATAGACACTGCGGGGTCCCACGGAATT
This sequence comes from uncultured Acidobacteriota bacterium, assembly GCA_963811805.1. GTDB lineage: Bacteria > Acidobacteriota > Terriglobia > Acidiferrales > UBA7541 > DAHUXN01. The sequence continues at coordinate 1,992,076 of CAWESU010000001.1, forward strand.
CACATGCCCCCAATAGACTTCCGGCTGCGGGCTCACTTCGGGGTCGCCGTAGCATTCGGAAGTGGACGCCATCAAGAAACGCGCCCGTTTCGAACGTGCTAACTCCAGGGCGTGAAACGTTCCTAGCGATCCGACCTTGAGCGTCTCAATCGGAAATTTCAAGTAGTCGTCCGGGCTGGCGGGTGAAGCGAAATGCAGCACGGCGTCAACCGATTGCGAAACATCGAGGGGTTCTGAAACGTCCTGGCGGACAAACGTGAAACGCGAATCGTTCTTTAGGTGCCGAACATTCTCTTCAGCGCCGGTGATCAAATTGTCGATGCAGACGATCTCCCATCCGCCCTCGATCATCGCATCACAGAGATGAGAGCCTAAGAACCCCGCACCGCCAGTAATCGCCGCTCGCACAAGGTCATCCTCTCATGAAATCCGTTAGTCGGTAATCTGAGCGAGGCTGGGCTCGTCAGGGCGCAAGCGATGGTTGACGTATACCGTCTTGTCGCCCATTCGCGCGAACACAAACGTTTTCGCACGCGGCATTCTTACGCGCACTGCGTCCATCTCGCTCGCAGGCACAACCAGGAAGACATGCTCGTTTCCGTTCCACACCGGCCAGAACGTGCGGTCATTCAGAAAGATGTGGGGGGCGTCCGGATAATACGAGCCGAATTCGAGACCGTTGTATCGGCCGTTGAAAATCAGGATCTGCTTCTTCGTGTAAAAGCCAATGCTGCTCGCGGCGTCGTATTCTCCATACAACACGATCTTGTCTCCCGGACGGTAATACTCGAGGATGGTTTTCGCCAGCGGCTCAGAGGAAAGGCGCGGGGTGAAAACGCCGAGGGCCCAATTAGCGCAGAAGAAAAACGCTCCCAGCACACAAGCCATGAACATGTTGGCCGCCAGCGCACGTTTTTGGCGTCGCAGAAGCCACGCGCCCAGGAATCCAACGAGCACCACAAGAAGCGCCGCCAGTGCTTGATGCCGCAAGTCGGCGAAGGACTGCGGCGTCAGGTCCATAAAATCGGACATCGCCACGCGATAAAAGTTCGTCGGGTGGGTCTGCATGAGCGAGGAGATGTCGCGGGTCGACGCAATGCCGCGCGAAATCCAGAGCATGGCTGCCAAAACCGCCGCGATCAGCACTCCAATGGACGCCAGTACGGCTTGCGCACGCGGTAGCCAGCGCGCCGCACGTGCTTCCGCGCGCTCCAGTCCCAGGCCCAGCAAAATCGCGAACGCAGGCCATGCGCTGAAACTGTAATATTCCATCCGGCTCTTGGTCCAAGAAAAAAACAGAAAGATGAAAAGAATCCACACCGTTAAGAGCACCAGGGCCTGCCCGCGCTCATCCAATTGCTTTCGCCAATCACGAAAACGCGGTATTTCGTCAATCGCCGCCGGCAAAAAAACAATCCACGGAAAGAACCAGACGATGTGCTCCGTGAGCCAAAGCCACAACGGAACCGCTTCGTAGTCCGCTGGATAGCGCCAGCCCAGCGCGCGGAAAATCTGTTCGTTGATGAAATAGAACCAGAAGAAGCCGCCGAAGAATCCTCGCCCGCTGAAGAGCGCGGCGATATGCCACGGCAGCGCCAGTAGGAGGAATACTATCGCACTCGAGATCAGCGGCAACCGGCGCCATTGCTTCAGACCGTCCGTCGCCAGGAGAAAACAGAAGATGATTCCCACAGGGAAAACAAACCCTATGAGCGATCGCGTCAGCACGGCCAGCGCGATCAGCGCCGCAGCGCCCCAGTACCCTTTGCGCGGCGAAATCGTTCCTTGCCATGCCCGCAGAAATAAGTAGAACGTCGCGGTAAAGAAAAGCGCGTAAATCGCTTCGGGGATCATGATCCGCGTGAACAGAAACACGCCGGGTGAAGCGCACATCACGAGGCCTGCGTAAAATCCGGCGCGCTCGCCGAACCATCTTCGGGCGAAAAAATAAACCATCAGGACCAGACCCACCACCGCGAGCGCCAGCGGAAAGCGTGTCGCAAAAGCCGTGACACCAAACAACGCATAGCTCGCCGCCACAAGCCAGAATTGCAGAGGCGGCTTTTCCAAATACCGTATGCCATCGATGTGCAAAATGACCCAGTTGTGGCTCTGCAACATCTCGCGTGCGGCTTCCGCGTGGCCGGCGTCGGAGCTGTCCAGCAGCGGCGGCCAGCCCGACATGCCGATGTAAATGCCTGCAGAAAGCGCGAGCAGGATCAGAATGGAAACTCGGCGGCTCATCCCAAGTAGACGATTATATCGATTTGCTGAGGCAGGAGAAGAAGCACGGCGGGTGCAGGCACCTCGCTCACTTGCGCCGGCGCATGCCGCTACTTCGACACACGAAACGCCGTGGTGTGATCGTTGACGATTCGCCAGCCCTCCGGAAATTTCCTGAAGATCAGCGTGAAGACTCCTTGGGGGTGATCCTTCTCTCGGTCAAGCCGGTACTTGCCGATCACGTAAGCGGAATCCGCGCAGAGGACGTGAATTTCCAGCCCTGAGAACGTCAGGTGTCCCATCGCTGCGCGATTTGGATATGTGGTCTGATACCGCTTCAGCACATCATCCCACCCCTGGAAAAGGCCAGAATCGTTCTCAAATTCGGTGTCACTGGATTTCCAGTAGCCGGCCATAAACGCCGGAATATCGCCTCGATTCCAGTCGGCGACCTGCTTTTGAAGCACTGCGGCTATCGCGGGCCTGTCTTCCCGTGGCGGGTTTTGTTGAGCGAGAAGCTCATAGTTCAGTCCCAGCGTCACGGTGAGGGCAAGAATACCGAATCGCGAAATCATCATGCGCTACCTCTGCTCTATCTAAGTCTAGTAATATCTGTATCTTGGCATACCATGCGCTTATAGTGCCCGCCGAGACGCACGCCCCTGCAGTCCCATCGGCCTTGGTACCATCGCTCCATTGGAGAGGGACGCGGCCTTTGGCACAATCGCCATGAGAACAAACAAATGGTCGCAGCGCTCATTCTCGTGATATCCGGGGTCATGCTGGCCCAGTTCGTCGTGTTCTTCTGGCGCGCGAACATGCTCGCTGTCGCGGCCGAGCCGCTTTCGGAGGGTTTCTCCCCTTCGCTGACACTCGACAATTTCGACACCGTTGCGGCGATGAGCAAGATCTGCCCGAGCGTTACCGTGCCGACCTCCCAACTTTGGCAAGTGCGGGCTTACTATCAAGCCGTGCGCGTTGTTTCTTGGCTCTGTTCCGCGATGCCGCAGGCAAACTCTTGGGCGCGCCAGGAAATGGCCTCCTGCACACGCTTCGTTGCCGTTTCCATGGACCGCTGCCTGCAGTCCAACCAAGCCTACCTGGCCGCGCTCCGCTCCTACTAACATCGCTAACGCCCGAACTTCCCGTCTGAGACTATCACTGCTTCTAATACGCCCAGCGCATTAAGATGCCGCCGGTGGTGTATCCCGCGCCCACCGAGACAATCAAGACCAAGTCCCCTTTTTTGAGGCGTTTCTCCTCTACAGCATCGCGCAAACCCAGGGGAATCGTCGCTGCCGTGGTGTTGCCGTAGCGATCGATATTGATCATCACCTTGGAATCGTCAATTCCCAGCCGCTCCTGCATGGCTCGAATGATTCGTAGATTCGCCTGATGTGGGACCACGAGCGCCAGATCGTGCTGCGAAAAGCCGTTTCGCTCCAGCAGGGTGCACGAGACTTCGCACATGCGCCGTACCGCATATTTGAAGACCTGCTGCCCTTCCTGATGCACGTAGTGCATGCGCTTTTCAACCGTTTCACGCGATGAGGGATGCAGCGACCCGCCCGCAGGCATGTATAAATGGCATCCGCCCGAGCCATCGATATCGTTCATAAAATCGATGATGCCCTCTGTCTCTGTTTCCGCAGGTTCGATCAAGACCGCACCAGCTCCGTCACCGAAGAGCACGCACGTCGCCCGGTCCTGAAAATCGAGGATCGACGTCATGACGTCTGACCCGATCACCAGTACTTTCTTGTGGGTTCCCGCGCCGACGAACTGTGATCCCACGGTCAGAGCATAGACAAATCCGGAACACGCCCCGGAAAGATCGAAACCCCATGCGTTTTTGGCTCCGATGCGGTCTTGCACCAAGCACGCCGTCGCCGGGAACATCATGTCCGGCGTCACTGACGCGACGATAATCATTTCAATGTCGTCGGCCTTTACATTCTTGTTCTTCAAAAGTTCATTGGCGGCTGCGGTGGCCATGTGCGATGCGGCCATTCCCGGTTCGACGTAGTGCCGCTCGCGAATTCCGGTCCGCGTGCGGATCCATTCATCGGAAGTGTCGACAATTTTCTCGAGATCGGAGTTTGTGGCAATTCGCGGCGGAAGGTATCCCGTGACACCCGTAATTTTTGCCAATATATGTCTGCTCATCTTGCTTTACGCCCCCAAGCAGCAGACGGCGATTGTACAGTGAAAAGGCTCTAATTACGGACAAGGAAAAAGTACGACTACGTCAAGGGGAGAATCTCATAGCAAAAACTGATCTCTGCGGTTTTGCGCAATGTGGCAGCGGCGCCGCAATACTTGTCAAGGCTCAGCTGAACGGCATCGCGCGCGGCCTTGTCATCAATCTTTCCTTTCATTCGATACAGCACCTCTAGTTTCGCCCAAACCGTAGGCGGTTCCTTCGCGCGCTCTCCCTGAATCACGATTTCGAGCGAGACCAACTTCTGCCGCTTCTTGGCCAGGATCAGAACGATATCCGTTGCCGTGCACGAGCCGAGCGCAGCCAGCATAAATTCCATAGGGCCCGGCGCCGAATTGTGTTCGCGATTGGAATCCACCGCGATCGCATGCCCTGAAGGCAACGTCGCGAGGAACCGCTCGCCATCCACCCATTTTACTGTGGCTGTCTGCATGAGAATCCGAACCTCCGCGCGAAATGATATACGGAAAGCAGACGGCAAGCACGAGCGGGTTTCAGAGGGGGTCTTCGGCAGCGTCATCGGAACCGGAGACAACTTCAAGAACGGGATGAGGCTGCTTCCGGATGGTCTCCAGGAACAAGCTCACGAGGTCGGGGTCAAATTGAGCGCCCGCGCAGCGCTCGATTTCTGCCAGCGCTGCTTCCGCGCCGCGCGCTTTCTTGTAGACGCGAGGCGACGTGATGGTGTCATAGGCGTCGGCGACGGCGATGATACGGGCGCCGAGTGGGATGCGCTCCCGTTCCAGCTGATCGGGATAGCCCGAACCGTCGAAGAATTCGTGATGATGCTTAATCATCTCCCGCACGTTACCGAGCGTGAGCAATGGCTCCAGAAGTTGCCATCCTAGAGTGGTGTGCGACTTCATAGCGTCCCATTCGTCAGCGTCGAGCGGTCCCGCTTTGTTCAGGATTTCTTCGGGAATGCCAACTTTTCCCACGTCATGAAGCAGCGCGCCGAGCTTGACTTCCTCCACGTCGATTGGCTTCAGACCGGCAGCCTGTGCAATGAGCGCCGCATATGTGGATACTTTCTTGGAATGGCCTTGTGTGTATTGATCTTTGGCATCCACCGCATAGGCTAGGGAAGTCATGGCGTCCATGACCACCGCTGGTAAGCGCTCGAAATATAGGGACTGGCCTTGGTCGTTGAGGGACTGCGAAAACTGCCGGATTTTCTGGCAGATTTCTTCGAAGGCCGCTGGTCCGGTGGTGAATTGCCGGTGTAGTGTCACACCGAGATAGGCCTCCAAAACGTCCCGTTTCCAGGCTGTTGTGTCCCCAGTCTCGCGCCGCTCCGCCGTAAACACCGCGTTTCCCCCTTGATGCTTCGACAAATACATCGATGCGTCAGCCACCTGGATCAGCTCTTGCGGTGTTGATCCATGGATGGGGAAACCCGCAATACCAAAGCTGGCCGTGATGTTCTTATCGCGGAGCAACGGGTCCGAGGCTACCCAGCTTCGCAACTTCCCCGCAATTTGGCGCGCCTGCTCCACATTAGTCTCCGGCATCAGAATCACGAACTCGTCTCCGCCGTATCGCGCGACGATGTCGGAGCGCCGGCAGTTCTGTTCCAGGATGAGTCCAACACGCTGCAACACAACATCGCCTTCCAAGTGGCCGTAAAAATCGTTGACGAACTTGAAGCGGTCGAGATCCATCAGGACCAGCGAAAACGGCCGGCTGGAACGGGTCGAGCGTTTCCATTCACTGGACAGCGCCTCCATCAGGAAGCGGTGCGTTTTTACCCCGGTCAATCCATCTGTAATCGCCTGTTCCTGAGCTTTTTGGAAGTTCTTGGCGTTGTGCAGCGCCCCGGCAAAAAGGTCAGCGAGGGTTCGCAAAAGCTGAACCTCTTCCTCGGTAAATTCGGAGGGCTCGGACGACTCCACGTAAAGCACGCCCAGCAGATTTTCTGCGCAGTTCACCGGCAAGGCGATCGCCGAAGCGGAACCGGGCAGCACGGGCCGCAAGCTGGCAGGACTGACTTCGCGCACAATGGCGATCTCTCCCGTGCGAGCCACCTGTCCGATCAGGCCGTCTCCGATGGCGATCCGGCGGCCCAAAGCGTCGCGACGCTTCCCGGCCTCCGCCTGCACGACCACTTCCTTCGCAGGGTAATCCAGTATGCCGATGCCGATATGATCGTAGTGCAAGCCTTGCTCGATTTCCTCCGCCACTTTGATCAAGATTTCCTCTGGGTCGAGCGTCGCGATGGCATGCTCCGATATCTTGTTGAGCAACGTGAGATGCCGCGCCTTTTTTTGCTCTTCGGCGAAGAGCCGCGCATTTTCCAGAGCGATTCCCGCTTGGCTCGCAAGCACGCGCATCAGCTCAAGGTGGCTTTCGTCGAAAGCCCCTTCATGTTGGCTATAGATTGCCATCGCTCCGATAGCGCGGTCGTAGAGAATCAACGGCACGCCGCAAAAGGATCCCGCTCCGCGGGTCGATTCCACTCCGAGTTTTTGTATTTCCGCGTCGAAATTTCCTCGAATCAACAGTGGCTGCCGTTCGCGAAGCATGTACTCGGTCACCCGCTTGCCCGCCGGTCGGGAGCGCTTCGGCTGCCTTACTGTGTCGGTGACTTCCAATTCATAGCGGATCTGTTCCCGGGAGCTGTCGTAGAGAGCAATATAGAAACTCCCCACATCGAATAGCCGCCGCATTTCGGAATAAATGGTTTCGAAAAGCGTGTCACTATCGAGCGTCGAGCTCAGCGCCTGACCGATTTCGTTCAAGATGTGCAATTCTTCGCTGCGCCGCGAAGTCTGCTGGATCAGGTAGCTATTCTCAACCGCCATGCCAATCTGATAGCCCAGCGCGAGCAGCAACCGCAATTCCGGTGGAGTGAATTGGCGGTTGTCTGGTGTACCGAGCAATAGGACGCCGAGCACTCGTTCTTTCGCCTGCAAGCTGATTCCTACCACGGTTCGCAAATCTTGCTCGAGTAGAAGCTCGCGGATGCGCTTGAAGGAAGGTTCTTTTTCCAGCGCTTCCCAGAGTGTGGCCTTGCTGAGGTCGCGCAATACCACCAGTCCACCCAGGCGCGCGACCAATTTCACGATGCTATCCTCCAGCTTCTCTTCCAATACTTTCGCGCTGAACTCATCGCGCAAACCCGTGGTGACCACCGATATCGGTCCTTGCGCGTCGTTGTAGCGCAGGCAAAGTGCACCGCACGGAATTCGCACCACGTTCAACACGCGGTCTAGCGCCTGCGCGAGCATCTTTTGTATTTCGCCGCCCATGAAGCTCGAAGTCGCCAGATTCAAATTCGAAAGAGCGAGCATGTTTCTTTCGACTCGGTGACGCTCTTCCTCGTAAACGGCCATAACCATCAGCACACCGCAAAAGAGTTGCGGCACGAGCAGCGCCAAATGAAAATCAGCTGGGCGCAGCCATGCGAACTTACTTTGCAGTACAATGCCGATGTCCAATCCGCCCCACGTCACGAAGGAGATTCCCAGCAAAAAGTCTGAAGGAGACTCTCGTTTCCGCCCTTCTTGCCAGAACACCCGCGCCACCACAAACAGCAATAGCGCTGTGCCCAGGTAGAGGGATACGGAAACCCATCCTTCCACGTACGCCACGGCCCAAAGGGCGGCGCCAGCGCCGATTCCGCATGCCGCCGTCATGGAAACTCTGGCCCGGGCGTAAATTCGCGCCGCGATCAGAAACAGCAATGCCGCCAAGGCCAGTAGCCAATCACCGGTGCCGGAGATCAAGGCTGCATGAGTGGACTGAGGACTGAGTAGCCGGCATAGCGAGGTTAGCGCTACCAAGAGCCAGCCGCCGGCCCAAACCAGCAAATAGCTCTGACGCTTCAGGGTGTAGATATAGGAGAAAAACGCAGATAGCAACAGTGTGCCGGCCAGCAGGACGACTCCAACGATGCTCGTCTGGGTCAGCAATTCAGAGCTCCAAGTGAATCTCGGAAGGACGCTCTGCGAGGATAGCAGAATTTTCGAACGGGCAACGGCCGCGTGCGGCACCGTTGACGTTCTTCACAATACTCTCCCAAGCGCCTTCCCCACGCTTGTGTTCATCGCGCCACACTTGTGGCACGCAAGCCTTGTAGAATGGGCAGTATGCGGGCGCTTGTGACCCCGAGCAACGGTACGACGGTACTCTCCGTGGGACAGGTGCCGTGCCTCCGAAGCGCGGGCGCCCCGCCGCTAGCGCTTCGATCAGGGCAGAGTCGATCTGCCCTCGTGCCTCGATTTTTCTGCACCATTCCGCTAAGATGAATGTTCTTCAGCCGGGGCCAGTTCGCCCTGTCTTGATGGCTCTCGATACCAAACCTCGCGTCCGCTTTGCTCCATCACCCACGGGTTATCTGCACGTCGGTGGCGCGCGCACCGCTCTGTTCAATTGGCTTTTCGCCCGCCACGAGGGTGGGACCTTCATTCTGCGAGTCGAGGACACCGACGTTGAGCGCAATCGCCCGGAACTGGTGGACGGCATTCTTCAGGGCCTGCGCTGGCTCGGCGTCGAGTGGGACGAGGGGCCCTATTTTCAATCACAGCGGCTGGAAGGTTATCGCGCCGCTGCGGAAGCCCTGCTGAAAAACGGATCTGCTTTTCCGTGTTTTTGCCGGGCCGTGCTGTACGCCGGTGCCGACGCAACTCCGGAAGGCGAAGAAGGCGCCGAAAAGACCGCGCGCAGCGTTCCATGCCCTTGCCGCGACTTGACCCCAGCCCAGCGCGAACAAAAGATTCGCGAGGGCGCGCCTTACGCGATTCGCTTCGCTTCTCCCCGTGAGGGCGTGACGCGTTTCGAAGATGCCGTTTTCGGCCCGCGCGAAGTGCAGAACGCCGAAATCGAGGACTTCGTTCTTATGCGTTCCTCCGGCCTGCCGACCTATCAGCTCGGTGCTGTGGTTGACGACGTCGCTATGGGCATCACTCACGTCATTCGCGGCGCTGATCATCTGTCCAACACGCCAAAGCAAGTGCTCCTCTACCATGCGCTTGCCGCGACCCCACCGATCTTCGCGCATGTGCCGCTCATTCTTGGGCCCGACCGCACGCGCCTCTCCAAGCGTCACGGAGCCACGAGCGTCAGCCTCTATGCGGACGAAGGATTTCTGCCAGAAGCGTTTCGTAATTTCCTTGCTCTCTTAGGATGGTCCGCCGGCGGCGACGAAGAATTCCTGCCTACTTCAGAACTCATCTCGCGTTTCACGCTCTCCGGGGTTAGCCGCACCAATGGTGTTTTCGACCGCGCCAAGCTCGAATGGTTCAACTCGCAATACTTGCAGAAACTTCCGATTGACGACCTGCTTCCCTACGTCAGGGCCGAGCTGCAGCGCTCCGGGCTCTGGCGCGATTCTTGCGACGGTGCCGAGCGCGAATGGTTTTCCCGTACCGTCGACCTTCTTCGCCCGCGCACGCGCCTCTTACCTGATTTCTCTCATTGGGCGCGCGCATTTTTCTCCGATGATTTTGATTACGATCCGGAAGCCCGCGCGAAATTCTGGAAAGATCCCAAGGTGCCGGATCTTCTTGCCAAGCTCGCCGACGCCCTCGACGCGCTGACAGACTGGAGCCACGACCCCTGCGACCACACTCTTCGCGAGCTCGCCGCGGCTGAAGGCGTTAAGGCTGGCCTGCTCATCAACGCCACGCGCGTCGCCATTGTCGGCCGCGCGGTTGCTCCGCCGCTCTTCGAAACCATGGTTGTTCTCGGCAAGGCACGCGTCGTTTCGCGCCTCCGGCGCGCCGTCCCTGTCGTCACCGCGTAGTCGCGCCAGAACACGGAATCCCCGCATCCCGTTCGAATCGGGTTTGAGTGGGAACTATCTCTGTACGGATTGGCCGAAAATCTGCGGAGACAGCTGCTGCGGCTTGGTTCCCGCGGACGCAATATCGATTGTCGCCACCAACGGAATTCTCACTGGTGGAAGGCACACGGAATCGTTGCATGCCTGATATTGCAGCGTGAACGGCAGCTTCACTTTGCCCAGCGGCGCATTCGCGGCTGCGGAAAATTTCGCGCGCACCGTGAAATGACCCGTGTAGACCAACAGGGGTTTGTCAGAAAACGAGAGCTTTTTCGTAACGCCATTCGGATAGTTCGTGCCGAACTCTTTAAAGCCCGCGGGCAGCTTCGCCGTCAGCACCGTCGGAATAAGATAATCCTCCAACGGTTTGTGCGCGTTCATGTGGAAGCCCGGCATGATTCCCACAACCACGGCCACTTCGAACGTGCTCCCTCGCGGCACTGGCGCAATGGAAACGTAGGTCTTGGGGCTCGCCACGGCCGACGCCGCAGGGATGTCCTGTGGCGGGTGTGACTGCGCGGCCTGCGCGCAGATCATCGCCGCGAAGCATCCCAGCAACACACGCACAGCTCCGCCGCTGGTCCACCGATTCCGCACTCCGCTGTTCCTCATACGCTCACCGGTATACCCAGTTGCTCGCTCAAGATCCGGCTCATCACTCGATCCAAAGTCTCGCCCGTCTTATCGAGCACAAAAGCATTGGCTCCGTCTGACCATCCCAGTTTGAAGCTCGTGGTGAGCGCGGAAATCCAGATTTGCCGCACGGGCGTGTTGGGGCTAATCACGAACCGCGTCTCGTCCTCATCCTCGAACAGAATTTCGAGCTTCCCGCTGCCACCCTCGACTTCGAAATCATTCTCGTCGCCGAGCGTCGCAAGTCTCTTGCGGAGGCTTTCGAAAGCCTCCGTGTACTTTTTTTCGAATTCCCGCTCGTCCATCATGTCCCTTTAGATTTCTCCGTGCCGTAAAAATCTACGGCTGACCGCCCACTGGAAATTTCGTCTTGTGCACGAAAGGACCCACCACGCTCTTCCCCTCCGTGTCCATCGCCACGCCCAAGATCGTGAATCCCCGGCTCGCATACTTGTCCTGAAACTCAATCAACCACGGGATTTCCTCGCGGCACGGTTCGCACCACGTGGCCCAGAAGTTCACGAGCACCACCTTGCCTTCTAGGCTGGCCAGCGGCAGGTTCCCGCCCTGCAGCTCGGAAAACGTCACGTCCGGCTCGGCAGTCTTTCCGACATTCGGAGGTGCATTCGCCAATTGCGTTTCGATGTCGCTTTGCAATTCGTTTTTCTCGACCTCGCCGATGTAACGCTTCACTACTTTCCCATCGCGCGAAACCAGCACGCTCGTCGGCAATCCGATCAGGCCCCCGAATTTTTCCGCCAGGTCTTCATTTCCAATCATAATTGGATAATTCATCGTTTCTTCTGCGGCATTGGGCAAAGAGCTTTTCCTGCACCCGCCCAAGGCGACTCCCAGCGCGGCGGCTGCGCCTATAACAACCCATCGAGAAATCTTCACGTTCACCAGCGAGCTCCCTTTACAACGAAAAACGATTCAGAAATGTCAGTTTACCCGAAAGCCATGTCAGCCGGTTCACGAAAATCAGTCCACCCACGGCGAGCAGCAGCACGCCGCTGAAAACTTCCACCAAATGAATATGCCGTCGGAAGCGTTGATAAAATTTCAGAAACTGCCCGATAACAACGGCTGTTAGCAGGAAGGGGATCGCCAACCCCAACGAATACGCGGTCAGTAGGAAGATCCCTCGCCCCACGGTGCCCTCGCTCGCCGCGAGCGTTAGCACAGACGCCAGAATCGGTCCGATACACGGCGTCCAACCGAACGCGAAGGCGAACCCCATCAGAAATCCGCTCACGATTCCCGGTTTCCCGCCCATGTTGCGAAAATGAACGTCGCGATTCAGCCATCGTGTCAGCGCCGGCCCCAGCAGGAAAATCAAGGAAAGAGCAAACACGTGCACAGGCCTGAAATCCCCGAATCCGTCGGGTGCCATGAACTCCATCGCGATGGCGCCCGCCACCAGCAGTCCGCCAATCACGAATCCAACACGGAGCGAAATTTTTACCAGCCAGCCAATCAGGTGCAGGCCGAAGAGCAGAATCAAAGCCCCCGCCAGCGGCGCGAGCATGGCGCGGTGGCTTTGCAGGAACGTTCCCACCGCGCTGGCCGAAGCTCCAAAGCTGATGAATACAATCGAAAATCCGACCACGAAAGCCAGCGCCGACCTTAGCAACTCTCCTCGCGGGCCTTGTCCCTGTTGTAATTGGTCCACCCCGACGCCCGAAAGCATCGACATATATCCGGGCACAAGCGGCAGCACGCACGGCGAGAGAAATGAAAACAGTCCCGCAATCAGCGCGGTGAATACGGTCAGCTTCATCTCATTAGACCTACGCTTTCCATTCCGCCATTGGATGTAGCAGCCACCGGCGGTTCACTCCGGGTGTTGCAAATGCCATTCTGTCGCTTGTTCGTACGCGAATGCAATTCTCAAGAGCTTTGCCTCGCCCCACTCGGGTCCGTGCAACGCCATGCCGATCGGCAGTCCATTCCGCGTAAATCCGCAGGGAATCGAAATCGCCGGAAATCCCGTAAAGTTTGCCGGCCGGTTCATGCGCACCAGCGCGCCCCGCACGGATTCGGACTCGCCTCCTATGGTTGTCGAATCCTGGCCCAGCCGTGGCGCCGCAATCGGCGTCGTCGGTGCCACAATCGCATCCACGCGCTCGAAAGCCGCGCGAAAATCTTCGCGAACCCGCTTGCGAGCCTGCTGCGCCTTCAAATAGTCCACGGCGCGGATGGCGTTGCCCATTTGCAACCGTTTGCGCACGTCCTCGCCGTAATCGGCCGCACGCGCCGGGAAATATCCCTGGCTCTCGTGATATTCCAGCGCCTCGGCCAGCGCAATCTGCGTGCTTGGCTCGATGGAATCCTCGATATGCGGCAGCGATACTTCCTCCATCCGCGCGCCCATTTTCTCAAACTCTCCGACCGCTTTTTCAACCGCGCGCTTCACTTCTCCCTCGACACGCTTGAAAAAATACTCCCGCGGCCACCCCAGCCGCAGCTTCGCGCATGTTTTTTTCATCCCTCCGCCCGCCCGTAGCATCCGATGAAAATTTCCATCCGCCTCTTGTTTCGCCGCGATCGTATCCAGCACGATTGCGACATCCACAACGCTCCTTGCAATCGGTCCCGCGTGATCGAGCGTCACGGCGAGCGGCACAATTCCATCGCAGCTCACGCGCCCAAACGTTGGCTTGAGTCCCACAATCCCGCAGAGCGCCGCAGGAATTCGGATCGAGCCTCCCGTATCAGTCCCTACTGAACCGAACCCGATCCCCGTCGCGAGTGCCGCTGCCGAGCCGCCGCTGGATCCGCCGGGAATGCGTTCTGTATTCCACGGATTCCTCGTCGCACCATAGTGCGGATTTTCGGTCGTGATTCCGTACGCGAACTCGTGTAGGTTCGTCTTTCCCAGCAGCACAGCGCCGGCATTCCGCAACCTTTTTGCTACTCCCGCATCGACCGCCGGAACGAAGTCCTTGAGAATTTTCGAGCCCGCCGTCGTCCCTATTCCTCTCGTCCAGATGTTGTCCTTGAGCGTGATGGGAATTCCGTGCAGTAGCCCGCGATACTTTCCGCCCTGCATCTCGCGTTCCGCAGACTTGGCGTCGCGCAAGGCTCGCTCCGCGGTTATGGTGATGAACGCGTTCAACCGCGGATTCAGTTTTTCAATGCGCAAAAGCGCGGCCTGCGTCAACTCGACGGGAGACAATTTCCCCCTGCGCAACTGCGCTGCGGCCTCGGCAATCGTCCAGTACGCGGATTCGCTGGTCATCGCTGTTATGCCGACCCGGATTCAGAAGATGCTCTGCTGTCGCCGGATGTTCCCAAAGGAGCCGATATTTGCTACCCGGAACACCAATCCCCACTCATTCTCGTCTCGTACGGTTCCCAGAGAAAGTCGCTGGTACTCGAATCCGATGCCGCAGCACGATCCATTGTAAGAAAACTGCGCCACTTGGTTCTCGAACACTTGCTGGCTAATGTCGTAACTGAATCCGAATTCCGCGTTCCATCCTCGGCGCGCCATGTCGCCATATCCGAAAAGGGTGCGCACCTGGTTTGAATACCGTTCGAGCACCGCTGCAGCTGGCGACGGAAGTGGTGGAATGAATCGGGACGGCGACACTACCAAGGGCGGAATATTGATTGTGGAGAAATGGGCTAGGGTTACGAACGACTGTTTGTACGGCTTGATTTTCAACAGCGAGCCGATGGCGGTCATCTGGCCGCGCTTGGGGTCGAAATCGACGCGGACTTCCGTGTCGAAGCGTTCCCCTGGCTCAACCCGCAGGTCGCTGATGATCGGCGAAAAACGGTGCAAGCCATCCTCGAACGCGAACGGCGTCAGCGAATCGAGCGCCTGAAAAACGTTGCGTTGTCCCGGGACCAGCGCGCCGCCAAAAGTCGGATCGATATAGTACTTTTGCTGCACGCTCCAACTCATCAGTTCATCTGAGTCACTGTCGTCCGTTCGTCGAAACAATCGCTGCGTGATTCCGTATTGAACGTCGTTGGTATCCGTCAGCGTGTCGTCCTCGTCGAACAACGGATACTTGGCATAATCATTTACGCCATCCACGTATTCATAGTCGAATTCCGGTTCGATTGTGTGTCTCCACTGCGTGCCGCCGTCACTCCAGGTCCGCTCCAGTGCGGGCGGCCTTACGTCCAAAGAAAACTCCGCGGTGTTGCGGACAAACGGCTCATCCACAAATTGTCCGTCCTCCAACTGTCCTCTGTATCGCGTCGAGCGTTCCGTGAACGTCGGCGTCACACTGAGCCACGGGCCCCAGTGCAATGCCGCTGTTACGCTGGGCGCAAATTCCATACGCGAGACGAACGACGGCGTGCTGAATTGCGGCGGGACATCCGTTTCGCGGTGTACCGCGTCGGCAAACGCGTCGAAACTGAAATAAATCGGCAAATTCTCCCAGGGTGCGCGGTCCACGGAGCTGGCACGAAGCTCCGGCGCGGTGCGGATGTCGATGGACGTCTCCGGCGAAGCGCTCAAGAAATTCTTGTAGCTCAAGGCTGCGAGCCCGAGGCTGAACCCGTCCGTATGTTTTGTGAGGAACGTCGTGGTGTGCACTTCGGAATTCACCGCCTGCGCGAACGTCTCCGCAAACGCCAACCGAAAGGTCAACGAAGACAACTGATCGACGTCCGCCACAGCACGCCAGCCGCCCGGCAACAGGGCGTCAAAGAAAAGCCGATCCTCGTGTCCTCCCTGTTTCATGACGGTTCCATCTGGCCCCGGAAGGCCGCGGTCGATGACTCCGTAGTAGCTCGCGGTCAGCGTCGCGTTCTCCCATGGCTTCATACGAATCTCGCCGTTTTGGCTCGAGCCGCGCAGGCTGAGGTATTGCGCTCCTACGGTTGCATCCATCCACTCCGTCGGCGCCCAATAGAACGAGTCTCCAATGACGTAGCCTCTCGTGGATGAGTGAGTCAAATCAGGGATCAAAAACCCCGATTGCCGCAGCTTCTCTCCGGCGGGCACGGAAGCGTAAGGAAGATAAATCACCGGAATGTGGAACAAATGAAATGTGGCGTTTTCGAGCGCCACAGATTCCTGCATGTGGATCACGGCTCGCGGAGCGTAGAATTTCCACTTCGGCCGATCCGGCCTGCAAACGGTCAGCCACGCATGTTTCGCGACGAAGGTCTCTGCATCCACGCGGTCGACTTCCACGGCGGCGAACGTCAGAGGATTGGGGCTGACCAGCACGTTGGGATTGGCCAAGTGCTCCGCCTTCACCGTGCCGCGCACGTTGTGAAAAGTTCCGCGTTCTGTCCCGAAGTTGTAGTTCGCCTCGTCCGCCTCCAGATGCTGGTTTTCGTGATCGAATTGCACGTGCCCGCGGGCGACCGCCACCTTGGTTTGCGGGTCGTATTGCATGTGGTCGGCTCGGAGGCGCACGTCTTCGTACACGATGTCGACGTGGCCGTCGGCGAAAAAGATTTTTCCGGATTCTCGTTGCGAATCGGCTTCGAGCGTCAATTCGCCCTTCTGTGTCTGCAGGCGCGTGACCGTTTGATTTTGCTGCGCTGCGCCGGCTCGCGCCGCAATGGCTATCGCCAGGATCAGCGCCAGCAGCAGGGCGCCTCGGCCCTTTTTTGTGTTCCGCCGCCGGGAGTTTGCGTCCATCCAATCGGGCATCGCGTCGAAGAGAGTCCCAAAGCCTAACATGCTGACAAAGCCCCGCAAAGAACCGTGCTGCAGCGACTGGATTGATTCGCTGCCAGTTATCTATTTGGCGACCATTCCTGTGATTTCGCCGCCTCACCTGTTCCGGAATCTGTTACGATGCTTCAGTCCGCGAATTACGGTCCGCAGCGCAAAACGAACCGGGTGATTCAGGTCTGCTCGCAATGTGGCGCAGTCAGCAATCAGCGCGTTGAGGTGTGCCCATTTTGCGAAGCCCCCTACAATCCACCCCAGCCGCCGGTTTCGACCACCTCTACTGAGGAACCTGAGTGGCGGCGTGAAGTTGCTCGTCGCTTGGAAGTCTATCGTTCGCGCCGCCACGAAAGAATTTCTCCGGAGTCCCAGCCTGCCCTTTCTTTTGGTGATGAAGACGCCCCTGGCGTCATTACCACCGCCGTTGCTCCCCGCACCATAGCGCGCATCCGGCCCACTCAGCGCGTCGAAATACATGTCTCCCAGCCCCAGCTTGATTTTTCGGTAGTGGAAACCTACCGCGTTCATCCGGCCGCCCCTTCTCTTCCCGTCGCCGAATTGATTACGCGCCGCCTTGCCGGCTTGCTTGACGCTGTCGCTATTGCGGGCGTCTTTGCCGGTTTCCTGGCAATGTTCCGCTCTCTCGGTGGGCAGCTTGGAGTCTTGAAGGTCAACTTTGCCATTTATGCCATCATCTTTTTCTTGATCTACATTCTGTATTTCGGCCTGTTTACGCTCTTCTCCGGCGTCACCCTTGGGATGCAGATTCGCGGACTTTCGGTGGTCGGGATGGATGGGGCGTTCCCGGACACTCGCCAATTGATCTGGCGCAGCTTCGGCTATTTCCTCTCCGGCGGTACGCTTCTTCTCGGCTTTCTTTGGGCGCTATGGGACGAAGACCACCTGACTTGGCAGGATCGCATCTCGCACACATACATCACCTCGGCTCCTGTCGAGGAGCATCCTGCCGACTGATAACTTCCTCGTTCGCTATCTGGCAATGCTGCTGCTGCTGCTGCTGCTGCTGCAATCATGCTACTAGGTGGGAGTGAACGATTGAAGATTCCAATGAAGCAGGGCTTCGTTAATCAGAAACTGGGTAAGCGCAACAACCGCCGCAACGCGCTGCTCAAGGCCAAGGCCCATGGACAGCCATCTTTGTCCAAGTCCCAGGCATCGAAACCTTTGGAAGGAAGAGGAAATCGGCGCGCTCTATAAACGGGGCTTGGAATGCTATAATCGGGCGTTAGAGCATGTCGCTGAAGTCGGCCTAAAACCACGGCATAGGAAGAAAACATGAGTTCATTTTGGAAGAAAACAGTCATCGTCCTTTCGGTGTTGGTTTTTGCCTATGTCGCCGTTGGCTATGTGAAAGGCAAGACCAGCGACAAGTCCTACGCTTCGCTTACGGTCTATAGCGAGGTTCTCCAGTACATTCAGGACGATTACGTAGACAATCCCGACATTCACACGGTCACTTCTGGCGCCCTGCATGGGCTCTTGGATTCGCTCGATCCCCAATCCGCCTATTTGAGCCCACTTGAGTATGCCGATTACGAAAGGAAAATCGACGACAAGACGCGAGGCCAGGTTGGCGCCTCTCTTTCCAAACGATATGGCTACGTCGTTGTTGTTTCTGTGTTGCCCGATAGCCCCGCGCAAAAAGCCGGCCTCCTTGATGGAGATTTGCTGGAATCTATTGCTGGCTTTTCCACTACACAGATGTCCATCGGTCAGGCGCAAGTTTTGCTGACGGGCGATCCCGGCCAGACCGTCAAGTGCGAAGTGATCCGCCGCGGCAAACAGGAACCATTTGACGTCACCATGACCTACGCCAAGCTCCAGGCTCCGCACCTGCTGCAAGAGCAAATGCAGGACGGCATCGCGTACTTGCGCGTCGCCGCTTTCGACTCGGACACAACACGCGAGATTCGCGACAAGCTTCTTCAACTCCAGCATCAGGGTGCGAAAAAGCTTATTCTGGATTTGCGCGACTCGGCTTCAGGCCCCGAAAGTGAAGGCATTGACACCGCGCAGTTGTTCCTTTCCTCCGGCACAATTGCCACGCTGCAGGGCCAGACCATGGCCACGCAGACATTCTCAGCCGATCCATCGAAAATGGTTTGGAAAGAACCGATGACGGTTTTGATTTCGAGCGGAACAGCCGGCCCCGCGGAAATTCTTGCCGCGGCCATAGGAGATAATCATCGCGGCGACACCGTGGGCGAAACCACCTTCGGCACCGCCTCGCAGCAGAAAGTAATTCCGCTCGATGACGGCGCGGCCTTAATTCTGACCGTCGCGAACTATTTCACTCCCGGCGGCAAGTCCATTCCCAAAGAGGGTGTCGCACCTACGGTGGAAGTGAATCCACAAACCATCAGCGACGTCGCGCAATTGAATCAGGATCAGCTTGCTCCGCCGGCGCCGGGCCAGTTACCTTCTGCGGATGACCCGGTCGTGAAGAAGGCCATCGAAATCCTGCAAGGCGGACAGAAAGCTGCCTAGATCGCACGTGGCTCCTGCGCGGCCACGGGGGAAAAGTCTTCTACATCGTCCCGCCGCCGGCCTGCTCGTTCTGTTCCTCGCCGCGTCCTTCATCGCTGGCTGCCGGAAAGCGCCTCCGAGTGAAGCTCAAATACGCGCTATAACTCGCGATCTCGTTGCTGCCGCGCAGTCGGCCGCTGGACCTAACGTGCAAATTTCGATTCGACCCGAGATGGGCCGATTCGGCAATGGCAAGTCTTACCTTGTAGCCGATGACATCTTCATCGACCTTCCCGACGCCAGCCACGGCTCAACCATCGAACAGGCTCTTGATCGTGCCGCCGCGCACCATCGCCTGGTCCGCGCTTCGCGACCGGGCACGCCCAGCAGCATCCATTTCGATTATTTGCTCGATGGCAAACGCACTCAGTCCGTCCACATTGTCGCCGGTGGCGCCTCAGAGCGCGCATCTGGTCTCCCGCGACTCGCCATCATCATCGACGACATTGGCAGCGACCAAGCCGCCGCCGAGGCGCTGCTCAAAATGCCTTATCCTCTGACGCTATCTGTGCTACCCAGTCAGGCGCACTCCACCGAGATCGCCGACGAGACTTACCGCCGTGGCGACGAGGTCATGCTTCATCTGCCGATGGAATTTCAGGGCACGGCGGCCAAAGCCGAGCCTGTCGAATTGCGCGCGGGCATGTCCGTTGGCGAAGTCCATGGCTTGCTCGATCAGATGCTCGCCCAGGTCCCTCACGCCGTGGGCGTCAACAACCATGAGGGCTCGCTCGCCACCGCGCAGCCGCAACTGATGGCCGAACTTATGGAAGACTTGCGCGGCAGGAAGCTCTTTTTCATCGACAGCCGCACTACTGTGGCCACCGTTGCTTACAGCGCCGCGGAGCAGGCTGGCGTTCCCGCTGCATCACGCAAGGTTTTTCTCGACGACGTCGAAACGCGCGAAGCCATTCTCCGCCAGCTTGATCTTGCGGCCCGCGATGCCGCAGCGGAGGGCTCTGCCATCGCCATCGGCCATCCTCATCCCGTGACCATTGCAGCTCTCACCGAAGGCCTGCCTGGGATCAAATCTCGCGTCCGCATCGTCTTCGCTTCTGCCCTCGTCCACTAGAAACTCTCCCAGGGCGCACCAACCGCTTGTCGATGCCATCCTTCATAACGCCTCGGTTCGGTTAACAGCGGCTATTGCGGGCCGTTTGACGAGTGGTGGTAGTGGAACAGATAGCTGGCGGGCGGAGCGCCAGAGACGGCGCGCGTGTCGTAGAGCAAGAGATATTCGAGATGGCGAAGGTCACCGGGATAGCCAATGCCGGGCGGATAGGGATAAGAATGCAGGACGTGAATGGGCAGAGGGGCGACGGTGCCGCCGAACTTCGCGTAGAAATCCATGTCCTTGTCGAAGCCGTCGGCGTAGAAGAAGTAATCGCGCACCCAGCCGGACGGCAATTTGCGGAGAGAGGAGGGATCGAAATTCAGAGCGACTTGGTCGCCGGAGCCGAAGACGACGTATTCTTCGTCGGCGCGGCGGAGAAGCGGAAGAACGTCGCCGTAGCGCGTGTAGTTTCCGGCTTGCTGCGCGTAAGGGCCGGTGGAGCTGACTTGGTCATAGATGTAACTAAGGTCGGCGGGCGTGGAGCCTTCGACATATTGCGGGTAGCCGCGGAATTGAAGGCGCGCGGCGGCGAGCGGAACTTCGGAGACGCGGTAGGGAGTGTCGGTGGGAGAATTGTCGATGAGAATGCGATCCCAGTAGATTTTCAGATTGGTGACGATGCGGATGTGGCGCGTACCGGGCGGAAGTTTGCCGGTGAGGTCGGCAGTCATGGTGCGTTCGAGGCCCGCGGGAAAGCCCATGTCGTTGACGACGCGGTGCCAGTGGCCGGAGGAGTCCTGGGCTTCGACATAGGGCGAGATGGGCTTCAGGCCGGCTTGCCAGGCGGCGTAGAGCGAGCTGGCGGAAAAATAATCGGTGAAGCCGTCGAGCACCAGCCACAGCGGATCGCGCGTATTCCACGCGCCGAGATCGAGCTCAAGCCAGTGAAGTTTCGCGAAACCGTCGTAGGGCAAAGCGGTGAAACCCTTCACGAAGTGATGGTCGGTTTTCAGGAGCAGCGGCAGGACGTCGTGTCCTTGCGAATCCCACGCGCCGAGAGGCGGATGCGCGCCGCGCGCGGCGATCACATGAAAGGCAGGGAACGGCGGGTACATGGCGAAGTGGGAGTTGGGGTAGACGGCGACATCGGCGGGATGGTCGATTGCGAGAAGGCGAACTTGATTCAGATAGTCCAGCTCCTCCATCGGCTCGAGAAGGCGAAAGCTGAGCAGGCCGTTTTTCGGCTGAACGGCGGAGCTGTCGACTTTCATGTACTCCTTCGGATTCGAAATGTTGCGCTCGCCGGGAGCAAGCCAGTGGCCCAAGATGCCGGGGCCGAGCATGTCGGAAATGAATTGGAAGGTGTGGCCATTCCAGGAAAAAAGGAGCGGGCAAGAGCTCCCTTTGCGGTCGAGCTCGGTGATGGCCTCGGTGGAATCGGTTGGGAGATTGATTTCATCCTGAAGGACGCCGGTGGGCCACAGCATGCGGACGATGTCGGCGTGAGTGGCGCGGGCGAGGCCGACGGTGAGCGCGGTATCGCTCTGACCGAGATAGCCGGAGGCGGCGGGAACCTCAAATTTTTGCTGGAGCGCGCCGGCGAAGACGGTGATTTTTGCTCCGATGGCGCTTCGGTTGTCGGCGAGGCCGTGGAGCGCGAGGCGCAGCCAATGGTTGCGATTGCCGCCGACGTTGCGCAGGAGCACGGGCGGACCGCCGTTTTGCGTGACGAGGAGGCTCGGAGCGCCGTCGCCGAAGAAGTCGGCGGTGACCAGGGAGCGCGGCTGCAGGAGATGAATTTTGTCGAGGCCGACCTGTTGCGAGACGTCGCGAAAGCCGGACGGGCCTTCGTTGCGGAACAGAGCGATGTGACCAGCGCCGGAGGAATCTTCGCCGACGGCGGCGAGATCGAGCCACCCGTCGTTGTCGTAATCGAGAACGGCAAGGCCCCACGCGCGAATCCAATCGAGTTTCGGAAAATTGACGGGAGTGAAGGTTTTGCCGCCGACATTGCGCCACAAAGAAATTGCGGGCGCAGATGCGTGAGTGAAGGCGAGGTCCATCCAGCCGTCCTTGTCGAAATCGAAAGCGACCGCGCCGACGGCAGGAGAAATGGCGGAAGTCCAAGGATGGAGAGCGTGGAAGGAGCCCTCGCGAGGATTGAGAAAAACGACAGGTGAAGACGCGAAAGCGGAGACGACGAGATCGACGGCGCGATCGTTATTGATGTCGCTGGCGGTGGCGCCCCAGCTTGCGGGGTTTCCGAGACCAATTTGCGAGGCGACTTCGGTGAAAGTTCCGTTGCCGTTGTTGCGCCACATTTCGTTGGGAAGGTTGGAGGACGGTTGGGCGGCGGCGCGAGAGACATAAAGATCGAGGTCGCCGTCGTGGTCGTAATCGACAAAGGTGAGGCCCAGGGGGCGGCCGTCGACGTGAATTCCCGCTGACGCGGTGACATCGCGAAATTTTCCACCGCCTTCATTGTGAAAGAGCGCAACTCCGCCGTCATCACTGATGGCGAGGTCGGGACGGCCGTCGTTGTCGTAATCGCCCACGGTGCAGCCCACGGCGATTCCGGGGATGGCGATGCCGGATTGCGGCGTGACGTCTTGAAAGCGGCCGTTGCCGAGGTTGCGTAAGAGCGCGGCATGGCCGCTGCCGTCGGCGTTGGCGAGAAAAATGCCGGGGCGGCCGTTGCCGTCAAAATCGTAGACACACGCGCCGGAGCCGAAAGAAGCGGTGTCGGGATCCTGGCGCAGAGATGGGTCGAGCGGAGCCGCGTGCGCAGGCAGGCCGGAATCGGCGGTCACGTTCGCGAAATGGACAGGGCTCGCGGGCGGAACAGGTTCGACGCCGGGCGGAACTTCTTCGACGAGTGAATATTCTCCCTGATCGCCGTAGATCATGCTCATGGGCGTGCCGAGCTTCTTCTGGGTTTCGTCCTGAAAGCGTGCGAGATATTCGCGGGCGCGAGAGGCGTCACCGGAGCGCTGATAAGCTTGAGCGATGGCGAAGGCGGCGGAGGCATGAAAGGGATCGAGCTTCAGGGCGGAATCGAAAGCGGCGATGGCTTTCGGGTATTGGTGAAGCGCCATGTAATCCTGGCCGAGAAAATAGTACGAATCGGCATCGTGAGCATCGAGGCCAATGACGCGCTCAAAATTGCGGGCGGAAACATCCGGATGGCCGAGGGAATTTTCGAGCAGGCCGAGGTTATACCAGACGCGGGGATTTTTCGGTTCGCGCGCGGCGGCTTCGTTGAGGATGGACTGGGTTTCGGCAAACTGCTGCAGATTCAGGAGGGCGATGGCCTGATTCAGGCGCGCAGCGTAGAGATGAGGATCGAGGGCGTAGGCCTTCTGGAATTCCGCGAGGGCTGTTTTCTGCCGCTGGCGATTCATGTAGGCGACGCCGAGATTGTTGAGCCGGGCGGCTTCGGTCTTGGCGGGCGCGGAGGGAGATTGCGCGGAGGCGCGCGGACGAGTTAGGGAAAAAAACGCGGGCATTAGGATGGCGATGGAGACGAAAGCGAGCCACAGCGAATTGCGCAGAGGCGGAGCTTCAGTTTTTCGCATAGGCTTTGGCCGCGACAATTCCGGTTCCTTCCTTTACGGTGATTGTCTGGCCGGCGGAAACATTCGCTAGATGATCGACCTGGCCGCTGGGCCAACGAATTTCCACTTTGTCGGCACGGATATTCTGGCCGAGACCGAAAGTCAAAACAAGCTCGCTTGAAGAGAGGTAGCTCGAGCCGCTGGTCAGCATTTTGTCCTGAGTCATGCCGCTGGAAGTGACACGCACGACGGAATCGAGTCCATCGCGATTGGATTTGACGCCCATCAACTTGATGCGCAAGCTGCGATTTGCGCCGCCCTGATTGCGGAAAAGGACCGCTGGCCCGGAGTTGGTGGAAATCAGAATGTCGAGCTTGCCGTCGTTGAAGACATCGGCGTAGGCGGCGCCCCGGGCGACGCGCGGAATGCTGAAGGAGGCGCCCATCTTCGCGGTGACGTCGGCGAAAGTGCCACCGCCGAGATTTCGGAAGAGGAGCGGCGCTTCGGCATAGTGAACCGGGCGCTGGACGACCTGAATGTCACGTTGAATGTGGCCATTGGCGACGAAAACATCGGGCCAACCGTCGTTGTCGTAGTCGAAGAAAAAGCAGCCGAAGCCGAGAGTGAGCAGACTGGAATGTCCAATCTCGGAGTGAGGAGCTTCGTCGACGAAGAGGCCGTTACCTTCATTGTGATAGAGAGCGACCATCTGCTCGGAAAAATTGGAAACGAGAATGCTGGAGTAGCCAGAGTGGTCGTAATCGGAAGCGGCGACACCCATGCCAGCGCGCGCGACACCGTCTTCACTGAAGCCGACGCCAGACATCACGGCCCTCTCGGTGAAAGTTCCGTTGTGACTGTTGATGTAGAGCTTGTTGGGTTCGGTGTCGTTGCTGACAAAAATATCCGGCCAGCCATCGTTGGTGGCGTCCAAAACGGTGATGCCGAGGCTTTTCGAGGTGGGATCGTAAAGGCCGGCTTGTTTGGTGACGTCAGTGAAAGTGCCGTTGCCATTGTTGTGCCAAAGGCGCAAGGAAGCGCCTTTGTAAGATTGCGGGGTGCAATATGATTTGGTGCGTCCGTCGAGAGTGCAGTAGATGTCAGTTTGTGGCGACCACTGAACGTAATTGGCGACGAGAAGGTCCAAACGGCCATCGCGGTCATAGTCAATCCAGGCAGCGCTGGTGCTGAATTCCTCGGGGCCCCAGAGACCGGCCTGCTTGGTGACATCGGTAAAAGTGCCGTTGCAGTTGTTGCGGAAGAGGTGGTTTTGGCCAAGAGCGGTGACGAAAATGTCGTCGCAGCCGTCGTTGTTGTAATCGCCGACGGCGACGCCGAGGCCGTACATTTCGACATCGAGGCCCGCCTGTCGCGTGGTGTCGGTGAAAGTGCCGTTGCGATTGTTGCGGTAAAGAGCCATGTACGTGCGGCGCGCGCCGTGGCCGGGCCAATCTTTTCCGTTGATGAGGAGGATGTCGGGCCAGCCGTCGTTGTAGTCGATGAAGGCGACGCCGGAGCCCAACGCCTCGGGCAGCCACATTTTTCCGAAGCCGCCATTGTTGTGAATGAAATGAATGCCCGCCTGTCGCGTTATGTCTTCAAAGCGGATTTGCGAAATCGCAGGGCCTTCGGCGAAAAGGTTGGCGAACGAAGAAAGAAGAATGACGATGGCCGAAGCGAGGCAGAGTTTGCGACCGAGAGCGCCCATCAGCGAGAGGCCTTTCGCTTCGCGGGCGAAGCGCCTCGTGGGGCAGATGACTCGAGTGGCGGGGATGTGATTTCGTGGATGGGCTGACGCTCGTTATTTTCGTCGGGATGAGTGCGAAGATAGGGGCCGGTCAAAGCGTTTTCCGCCTCGTTGGCCTTGAAACGCAAATAGCGCACTTCGTAATCGCGAGCGCGCTCCGGCTGGCCGAGCCCGGTGTAGCAAAGCATGAGGTTGTAGTTCGCCTCGACGTCCTCGGGGTCGATCTGGAGGACGGTCTGGAATTCGCGGACGGCATCGAGATAACGGCGCTCGAGAAATAATGTACGGCCAAGATCGTTGCGTGCGACGCGGTCATTCGGATATTGCACGAGCGCGATTTTGAGCTGGGCGATGGCGGGAGGGTACTGGCCGAGGTCGCGGAGCAAAGTGGCGTAGAAAAAATGAGCGCTGGCGAGCGCGGGCGCCACTTTGAGGGCCCGATTGAGGACCTGTTCCGCGCCGGAGAGATTTCCTTCCTGCAAGCGCACACGGGCCATATTGACCCAGCCATCGCCGCGATTCGGCGCGGCCTGGACGACCTTCTCGAAGGCGGATTCGGCGCCTTGCAAATCACCCTGGAGGAGCAGGCCGATGCCGTAGTCATTCCAACGCTGCCAGTCGGCGGCTTCGACGTCGATGCGCGGCTTGGGCAACGGGGCATCCGCTGGCAAGACCTGCAGCACGGCCTGGTCGTGGGCCATGAGGACGATGGGAACGTCGGGAATGCCGGGGCGCTCACCGGAATCGCCCTGGGTGCCTCCGGTGAAAGTCCATTTTGTGTCGTCGAAGGCGGGGGAGACAGCAGGATTGCGCTGGGCCGGATCGTGAATTCCGGCAAAAGAGAACTGCGTGAACCACCAGCTGAATTTGCGGTAATTCAGTTTTGCGGTGAGCGTGATGCGGTTGCCGGCATCGGGAGGAATGTAGAGACGGTAGTGAACGGTGTCGGCGGCACCCGGGGGAATGAGACGGACGTAGACGAGGGCGCGCTCGGCCCAGGCGTTGCGTTTGTTGATCGGATTGCCGTGAGCGTCGATGAGAAGAGAGCGATAGAACTGCGCCGCGGGATCCACGGGACCGTCGGTGTTGCCGTTCGCGCCGGCTTCACCGCTCCAGAAAATGGTGCGACCGTTTTCGTCGGTGGCGCGAAGCTCGAGCCAGAGATCGAAGGCGTCGACGGTGCCTCCGGGGAAGAAATGGCCGATGTTGCGCGTGCGAACGACCACGTCGATACGCTCGGTGTCTCCGCGGCGAACCTGAACAGGAAAGCGGTGGAACGGAGCGGTGAGGCGCGAGGCTGGCGTTGCGAATCCCTGTTGGCCAACCGGCGCGCGGAAGGGCGCTTCCTCGCCGACACCGAAGGTGGTTTGGATTTGCGGCATGGCGCCGATAGCTTCTCCCGCAGACGCCGGACTTGCTTGCGTCGAGTTCGCGGGCTCCGGCGAGAGACCGAAAATATCAACGCTAACTTGATTGTCCTGCAAAAATGTCTCGACGGCATCGAGCTGCGCGGGGTCCTCGTTTTCGTAGGGCAAAGCGGTGTTGGCGGCCGGAAAGCGGTGGGAATGGATGATGCCCGCATAATTGCCGAAGTCGCTGGAGCCCACTCCCGGCATGTGGCAATCGGTGCAAGTTTGCGGATGCGGCGGATAGTAGAACGAGCGCGCGCCCTGACCGGAGACTCCGCTGGCCTGCCAGTTGTCGTATTCGTTGAAGCCACGAGTCCAGCGGTAATGGTTGACGGGAAAATCGAGATGTACTTTGTGGCAGGCGGAGCAGAACTGCGCGGTCTGCTCTTTCACAAAGGGCTTCATGAAGACGCGGCGATGCGGCTCGGGATTCAGTTTCAGGAGAAAATCGACGAGACGATGCACGACGGGATTTTTGCTGGTGGCCAGATTGTTCAAGGGCGGATATTGAAGCACATAATTGTTCTGGCCCATGGTGGACTGGACGGCAACGATGGAGTGGCACATCACGCAACCCAAGCCGGCCTGGCCTTCGGGAGTGTTTTCCACTTCGCGGACGGGGTGGTCGAACATTCCGGTCAAGAGCAAGGCGGGATCGTGGCAGCCGGCGCACCACTTGGAAGGACGGATGCCGACGGTATCCTGCATGTACTCGATGCTTTTTCGGTACCACTGATTGTTGAAGGAGGAGAAATGATGGGCGGAACTTTCCCACTGGCGGTAGATGTCAGCGTGGCATTGCTTGCACGTCTCGGATTCCAGGAAAAACTCCTTGGGGATTTGCGCGTTGTTCGCGACCTGGACGGAAGCGGGGAAAAACGGGCCCGCGGAGCCGCCACCTTCGTCATTCATGGTCGCCGGAGCGATTTGGGGATTCCCGATCTTGTAAGCTGCCTGCCAGCGCGTATTGCGCAGCCACCACTCGCCATAGGAAGCCGAGGCGAACAGGGCAACGATGATGGTCCAACATGCGGCGGCAGAAATCGCGTTACCGAAGAAACGCGTGCGGCGCATCCAAGAGCCGAGCAGCAGAATGACGCCGAGAATGCTGGCGATGATGTGTGTGTAAAGAAGTGGAAAATCGTTGCGGAGCGTCCCGGTGAAAATCAGGGCGACGCCGATGCCGCCGCCGAGGACGAGGAAGCTCCAGGCAGTGCGCTCGAGCGCCGGTGAATGGCGCCAGATTTTGCCGGAGAGGAAAAAGAGGAGCAGAAGGAAGAGGATTCCGGCTAGGAGATGCAAGGCGACCAAGGCGTAATAATGAATGGTGGGAGTGGGCCAGGCATATTCGTAAGCAGCGGTGAAAAGCAGGACGAATAGCAGGCCGAGAGAACGTTTTCTTGTCATCGCCTTCTTCGCGTTCCGAACAGCGGCGCCCTCTAATGTAAAGTCGCAGAGATCGGAACGGCAGAATGCGCACGAGGGTAGCGAAGCGGAATTGCCCTTGCAACAGGATTCCGCAAGAAATTATTTGCGCGGTTTGGACGCGCGACGGGCGGCGCGGCGGAATAGAGTGTTAGACTGTGCTGCATATGATTTGCACCGATGGAGAATTATGCAGCGCGCTGAGCTACGGAAAAAGAATTTGACCTCGCTCTCGGCCAGAGAGATGGCGGCGGCGATTGCCAGCCGCGAAATAAGGCCGACCAGTTTGGTGGAAGCGCACACGGAACGGATCGCGCGGCTGAATCCGCGGCTCAATGCGTTCGTGCACATGGATTTCGACGAAGCGCGGCGGCAGGCGAGCGCGGCTGATGCGGCGGTGGATTCGGGCGCGACCCTCGGGCCGCTGCACGGGGTGCCGCTGACGATCAAAAGCTCGATCGACGTGGCCGGATGGCCGTGCAGCTGCGGTTCGCGGTTGCGTGCGGATTACGTGGCGGAAAGAGACGCGCCGCTGGTTTCGCGGCTTCGCCAGGCGGGAGCTATTCTGCTGGGAAACACCAACGCGCCGGAATGTTTGATGGCCTACGAGACGGACAACCGCGTGACGGGTCGCACGAACAATCCGTGGGACTTGACACGAACGCCGGGCGGCTCGAGCGGCGGAGAAGCGGCCGCGATTGCGGCGCGGTGCTCGGCGGGAGGTGTGGGCAGCGACGGAGGCGGATCGATTCGCGTGCCGGCGCATTATAGCGGTATCTGCGGCCTGAAGCCGACTCCGGGACGGGTTCCCGCGACGGGACATTTTCCAGGCTCGGCGGGACCGTTTGCGTCGTTGGGGGTGGTGGGGCCGATGGCGCGCACGATTGCGGACGTGAAGTTGCTTTTCGAAGTGATGGCAGGGCCGGACGATGGCGACCCGTTGGCCGCGCCAGTGCCGATACGCGCACCGCTCGGGAAAGAAGTTCGTCAAATGCCCATCGGATTTTTCGAGGAGGATGGGCGAGTTCCGGTGACGGCGGAAACGCGCGTGGCGGTGAGAGCGGCGGCAGACGCTCTGCGGACGGCCGGGCATATCGTCGAGCCGTTCCTGCCGGAGGAATTGGAAACGGTGAGACGGATTTGGTGGAATCTTTTTGGGCGTGCCGGGCAGATCGCACTGGGGCCTGTGTATGCGGGGAAGGAAGGGGAGCTGAGTCCGATCTTGAGGGAGTTCATCGCCGTCGTGCGCGCCGGGCACCCACTGACGATCGAAGAATTCATGAGTACGCTTCTCGAGCGTGACGCGGTGCGCCCGCGATTTCTGAAGCAGATGGAGCGGTACCCGATTTTGCTTTGCCCGGCGTGCGCGGTGCCGGCTTTCGTTCACGGCGAAAGGAAATGGGAGATCGAAGGACGCACGGTCGAGTACCTCGACGCGATGAGTTACTGCCAGTGGTTCAACGCGCTGGGGAATCCCGCGGTGGTCGTGCCGGTGGGACGTTCGCCGGAAGGCTTGCCGATCGCGGTGCAGGTAGTGGGGCGTCCCTACGAAGAAGAGATGGTGCTGGCGGTGGCGCAAGAAATTGAATCGAGCTGCGGGGATTTGGGCGAGCCGCCGCTCGAGTGACGAGAACGACGGAGCCGCTTGAATTCATGCTTCAGGAAAAGTGAGCGACGACGTCGAAATGCTTTTCGGCGCCAGTCGGAAAAATGGCAACATCGTTGTGCAAGCCGCCGAGCTTGGCTGGTCGGCCATTGACGGTGACGCTCTGCAAGGCGCTCTCTTTCGGCATTCGGAATTTTACCTGCAGCTCGTTTGGAGCGCCGGCTCTCGCGAGCAAGACGTTCGCCGTGATACTTTTCGCCGCGGTGTCCGCCACCATTCTGAAATTCACTCTACCCCAGCGAGTCGGCGCCTGAGAAATGCTGATCTCCTTGCCCGAGGCCAGCCAATCCCGCGGCGTGCCCTTGGCGAGATAGAGGCGGTCGTCATCAGAATCTTCAAGAACGAGCATCCAGCGGACGAGCAGAGGAATGGTTTGCTGCGCCGGGATGCAGAAAGTCGCCGTGCCGCCTTCGATCCCTGCGACTTCACCGGCGGTCCAACTGCCGCGCGTATGGTCATGGAAACGATGCGAGTAAAGGAAGAGCAGATATTCTTCGATTCTGTCGAGACGCAGCAGAGCCAGAGCATAGCCGTAGGAAATGAAACCGAGAATGTCGCGCCCGGTTGGATGAGGCCGCTCGACATTGGCGACGATGCCGAGAGTGGTGGCACCGTAGGCACGCATGCAATCGATCACGAGATTGGCGAGTTCCGGCGGCAGCATGTCCGCGTGCAATAACTCGGTGTACGGCCGATGCGGCCACCCCTGAGGGCTGGGACGCTCCTTTTCCATGGATTCCCAAAATGTGAGCGTGGTTCCGGGATACGTTCCGATGTAGGGCGGAGTCATGTCGCGGCGGACGTTCTTGGTGATGCTGGAGGAGACGGCATCCTGAAGAATTTTGCTGTGACGCAGCCAATCGCTGGTGGCTTTCTCGGTTTCCGGGGCGGGCCTGATGGCGCGCCATGCGCGGCTGATGTCTTTCAAGCCACGCGCCGCGAAAGCGCTGTTCGCGAAATAGGGAAGCCACCAGGTTTCCGGTTTTGGCGCCAAGCAAGAATCGGATTCGCTCCAGCCGTGAATCAAGCCGTAGCCGGGATCATCGGCGGGCACTTGCAGGCTCTCGTCGTGCATTTCACAAAGGAGCTTGGCGGTGGCGGCGATTTTTTCCTGATGCTTTAGGAGCAGGGCGCTGTCGCGTGTGTAATTGAAATACCGCGCGAAGAGCATCAATTCCATGCCGAACTGCGCGGTTTCCGGGCCGCGCATGTTGATCATGCCTTTTGCGTCGGTGAAATCGGTGAGGTAGTTGTCGATGACCGCGCGGGCCATTTCGAAGCGGCCCCACTCAAGATTGGCGGCGACGGACATGGTGAAGATGTCCTGGAAGCCATCGTATTCCGAGCCGTAATAGTCGCGGTCGACAGCTCCGTATTTGGGGTAAACGCCGCCGGGGCGGACCATCAATTCTTTTGCGAAGGCGTAACGCGACATATCGACCCAAGAGTTTTGCGGGAGTGAGGCTGGGGCGACGTCGTGCAGTTGCCGCTGCCAGTAGCCGGCGAACTGCAGCAGCGCGCGATAAAAGTCTTTGGGCTGAGGATCGGTGCGAGCGGGAGGAAAGGCCGGATAGCTGTGGCCGTAGACTACTTTGGTCATTTTCCCGTTTTCGATGTGGGCAGTGCGATGCCAAGTTTGCACGATGAATTTGTCGTGAGCTTCGACGTCACCAAAGATGATCAATTCGTCGTACGCGTCGTCGGAGGCGGGCATTACTTTTCGCACGGCGGGCATCCAGGCGCCGAGCAAACCCTCGAAACGCTTTTCGGCGGCGGCCGGTGAGTTGAGTTCGGGGAAACATTGGCCGGGATGATAGGTCCTTGTGCTGCCGCTGGGATAAACAGGCATGGTGTCGAAACATTCTTTCGTTCCGACGAAGGTGTTCCAGGGCAAGCGGAAAAAAACGGGGCGGCCACCTGTTGCCGAGCCCATCGGCGGCGCGGCGGATTTCACGAGTTCAGGATCGGGATCGCCATTTTGCAAAAGTTTCTCAGCCAACAAATCGGGGCCGGACATGCCGATGTCTTTCAAGCTGAGTCCGAGATAGGGGGGATTGGCCCCGGCGAAAGTGGCTTCGGCGTTTTTGGGTAGGACTTTGCTGGCTGCGTTGGATGCGATGAAGGTGATGGCGCCGTCTCGCGTGCGAAGATCCTCAAAAACTTTCCAGGTGATGGAATCGAGCTTGAAATCGCAGACTTGCGTGTGGCCTGCGACGTCGGGCGCGGCGAGATTGGTCGGCGTTAAATCGTCGGCCGCACGGAAGGCACTTTCTGTTTTTTCCGCGGCTGCGGCGGACCCCGGGAAGTATCGGACGGCGGCGGTAGTGACGGCTAGATTCTTCAGGAAATTGCGACGGTCCATGGCGGATTCCCCGGCGGAGTCCTCGGCGGTTGGGTTGAGGCGCCGATTGGATTTTTTTGCTTCTCGCGGGGGAGTTGTATCACAATCCTGTGCGCGCTGGTAAACGTTTTCCCGATTTTAGGATGGAAGAGAGCAGGCAGGGTGATGAGGTATGCGGGAGTGAGAGGTTTTAGGAATCGATACCTGCGCGGAATTTTGATCTGCTGGCTTGCGGCGGGGCTAGGGTTGGAGCTGCATCATGAAGTGGCTGCCCAAGGACGCAGGATACAGCAGCCCGCCACGCCGGGTGCGATGCTGGCCGATGGAATCGCGAATTTCGCCACGCCCGATTTTGACCTTAGCTTGGTGCGTTCATCGCAAACGGTAGCGGCGCTGGAACCCAAGGGCGCGGGCGGCTTCGACTTCGCGCCGGGGGACTTGCTCGTCGAGCGGTCGAGGAATGGGTACTACCATTTGGGGGACATCGATTTTCGTTTGCGCGAGGGAATGTCGGGGGTTTGGAAGAGCTACTCAACGGCTTTTTCGCGCACTCCCGTGACGGCGCTGCCGGCTTCTCGTGGCATTTTGGCGGAGGCGAATCTTGCTCCCACGTTTCCGGCCGATTTTCCGCTGCAGGTTGCGCGCACCTGGGCCCTGGAAGACGGCAAGCTCGTGCTGCGATTTACATTGAAGAACAAGACCACGCAGGCGGTGCAAATCGGCGCGCTGGGCATTCCGATGATTTTCAATAACGTGCTGACGGGCCGTTCTCTGGAAGAAGCGCACACGAAGTGCTCTTTTTACGACCCTTACATCGGAGAAGACGCGGGCTATCTGCAAGTGACGCGGCTGAACGGGCACGGACCTGCACTGTTGGTAGTGCCCGACAGCAAGACCCCGTTTGAAGCGTACAAGCCGATCCTGGACGAGCGCAACGCGGACGGGACGGTGAAGATTTTCAACGATCCGACGCCGCGCGGGGTGACCTTCGAGGGATTTTATGACTGGATGGTTCACAGCGAAGCATTCGCGGAAGATGAATGGAAAAATGCGCAGCCGTGGAATCCGCCGAGCCTGCTGAACCTGGCGCCAGGCGAGTCCAAGACCTATGGAGTGAAGTTCTTGCTGTCGGACTCCATTCCGGACATCGAAAAAACACTGGCGGCCAACGACAGGCCCGTAGCTGTTGGAATTCCGGGTTATGTACTGCCGCAGGATATCGATGCGCGCCTGTTCCTGAAATATCGGAGGGCCATTCGCTCAATGTCCGTCGAGCCTGTAGGGGCGATTGCGATTCAGAAAGATTCACACATGCCAGGCGGGTGGCAGGGCTTCAGGCTGAAGGGGCGCACATGGGGACGTTCGCGGCTGACGATTCGATATGAGAATGGTCTGGAGCAGACAATCAGCTATTTTGTGATCAAACCAGAATCGCAGGTGGTGGCGGACCTGGGGCATTTCTTGATGACCAAGCAATGGTTCGTTGATCCGAATGATCCATTCCATCGCAGCCCGTCGGTGATGACCTATGACAGACAGGCAAATGCCATCGTGACACAGGATAGCCGCGTGTGGATTGCGGGATTGAGCGACGAAGGCGGAGCCGGTTCGTGGCTGGCGGCGATCATGAAAGAATTTGGGCAGCCGGACAAGGAAGAACTCGACAAATACGAGCAATTTATTGATGGCGTTTTGTGGGGCGGCATTCAGTACAAGAAAGACGAATACCGCAATGGCGTAAGGAAAAGCCTCTTCTACTATCAGCCCGGAGACGTGCTGGGGAGCTATTACCGAGACGATTTGGATTGGGGCAGCTGGACCAGTTGGGACAAAGAAGAATCGGAAGCGGTCGACCGATCATTCAATTATCCGCACGTCGCGGCGGCGTATTGGGTGCTCTACAGGCTAGCGCGTTATCACCAAGGACTGGTCACAAACCATTCATGGCAGTGGTATCTGATGCACGCATACCGGACGTCCATCGCGATGACGGAGTTTGCTCCGTGGTATTCACGGTTTGGGCAGATGGAAGGTGACGTCTTCGTGAAGATTTTGCAGGACCTCAGACGCGAAGGAATGAACGGACAGGCGGATTATCTGGAACAGGTGATGCGCCAGCGCGCCGACCGGTGGAAGCAGGAAGCGTATCCCTTCGGCAGCGAAATGCCATGGGACTCGACAGGGCAGGAAGAGGTTTACGCGTGGATGAAATACTTTGGTTATGAAGACGAGGCCAAGGTGACGCTGGATGCGATCCTCGGCTACGATCCGACGATACCCAACTGGGGATACAACGGCAGCGCGCGGCGATATTGGGATTTCATTTACGCGGGAAAGATTCAGCGGCTGGAGCGGCAACTTCACCATTACGGTTCGGGCATCAACGCGATTCCGCTCTTGGCCGCGTATCGCGAGCATCCGGACGACTTTTATCTTCTGCGCGTCGGATACGGCGGAACGATGGGCGCGCTGACGGACATCGATCAGGAAGGATTCGCATCGGTGGCGTTCCATGCGTTTCCGGACATGCTGAAGTTCGATCCGTATTCGGGCGACTACGGGCCGAACTTTTTCGGGCACGCCTTCGACACGGCGACATATGTTGTGGATCATCCGCAATTTGGCTGGCTGGCCTTCGGCGGCAACATCAAGGCGCACGGAGACAAAATCACGATAACACCGCTCGATTCGTTTCGCAGGCGGGTGTACATCGCCCCCGTTGGGTTGTGGCTGACGCTGGATGCAGGGAAATTCGAGAGCATAGAGTTTAATTCGAAGACCGGAGCGGTACGAATTGGATTTGCCGCGGCGACAAATTTTACACCGACGGCGTTTCTGCACGTCGCGCAGCCGGCGAAGATTCAGGGCGTAGGAGCCTACGGGCCAAGCGAGTCATTTCAGGTGGCGCGCGACGCTTACGTTATTCCGTTGGGCAAGGACACCACGTGGATCGAAGTGACAGCAAAGCGCCCGTGACGAACCGGGAGCCGGAGACATCCGCGGAATGAGCAAACGATTCGGGCGCCGAGAAGTTTTGAAGGGTATGAGCGCAGCGTGCGCGGCGTATTTGTTGCCGGGGCAAGACGGGGCGGCCGTGGAGAGTCTTCGCGTGGCGGGGCAGGAGGTCGAGATTCAGATTGGCAAGGTGAGCGAGCACACGTTCCGGCTGAGCGTCGTTCCTCTGAAGGATGGGCAGGCGATGGCGATTCCCACCGATGGTTCGCTCGTTCGCACTGCATGGGGCGAACCGGTCGCGAAGCTGCGCGGGGCGGTGCACGCACAGAATGTGAAATGCGGCGACGCGATCATTGGGATCGCCACTGGCCCCTTGACTTTCGTAGTCTCGACGGCATCCACCGGCAAAGTTCAGCAAATCGAAGTGGACGAAGACACGGGCGGTGTTTCCTTCGAGACCGGAGACGCTCCGCTGCTGGCCTTGGGGGAAGGCGGGCCGCAGTTTGACCGGCGCGGATCGTTTGAGGCCATGCGCAGCGGCCAAGGCGGCTACGAGCTTGCGACCCACGGCGGGCGCGTGCCGATTCCATGGTTCATTGGAACGGCGGGCTGGGCGATGTTTATCCATCAACCGTTTGGCACATTCGATTTCTCGGGGCCCGAGAGCAAGTTCCAGCCAAGAGATCCGGACAGCGCACTACCGTTGGACATTTTTTTTGTCACGGCTTGCGAGCCCGCGAGGATCATGGCGGAATTCGCTCGACTCACTGGGCATGCGCAGATGCCGCCGCTGTGGAGTCTGGGCTACCAACAATCGCATCGCACGCTTGCCAGCCGGGAGGAGATTCTGGATGAGGCAAAAACGTTTCGCGAGAAGAAGCTGCCGTGCGACGCGCTGATTTATCTGGGCACGGGTTTCTGCCCGTCGGGATGGAACACGGAGAATGGATCGTTCGCGTGGAATTCGCGAGTGTTTCCCGATCCAAAAGAAATTCTTGAACGGTTGCATCAGGAGAATTTTCGCGCGGTGCTGCATGCGGTGATCCTTACGCGAACGCTCCGCGGAACAGTGCATGATCCGTGTTCGCTGGCGCGATTCGACGAAGCAGAGGCAAGTTGCTATTGGGATGCGCATCGCAAGGATTTCGCGATGGGCGTGGACGGCTGGTGGCCAGATGAAGGCGATCCGCTGGACATCGCTTCGCGTTTGACGCGCAACCGCATGTATTGGGAGGGACCGCAAATCGACCGGCCCAATGAGCGTCCGTATGCACTGCATCGCAACGGATACGCAGGCATGCAGAGGTATGCGTCATTTTTGTGGTCGGGAGACGTGTATTCGACTTGGCAGACGCTGAAAACACACATCCCCAATGCGATTAACACCGCGCTTTCGGGGATTCCTTACTGGGGCACGGATATTGGCGGCTTTGTGCCGACGAAGGAATTTACGGCTGAGCTGTACCTGCGATGGTTTCAATTCGGCGCGTTCTGCACGCTATTTCGTTGCCACGGACGCGCGTGGAAATTGCGTTTGCCGTGGGGTTGGGACACGGGCGACCCCGGGCCAACGGAGATCAGTAATTACGGCGGCGCGGCGGTTCCCGATGCGAATCAACTGCACAACGCACAGGTCGAGCCGATTTGCCGGAAGTATCTGCAGCTGCGTTACAGCATGCTGCCATATCTCTACAGCGTGGTTCGCGAATGCGCGACGACAGGCATGCCGGTTATGCGGGCGTTGTGGCTGCACTATCCGGAAGATCCCACGGCGGTCGCGCGCGACGATGAATATTTGTGGGGTCGCGATATTCTGGTTGCTCCGGTATGCGAGAAAGGGGCGACTTCGCGGCATATCTATTTGCCGACTGGCGATTGGTATGACTTCTGGACTGGCGAATGCACGAACGGAGGACGCGAGATAACCCGCGATGTCGATCTGGAGACTTTGCCCCTTTATGTGCGGGCGGGAGCGATTCTGCCGCTGGGTCCGGTGAAGCAACACACCGGCGAGAAAGTGGATGGGCCGTTATCGGTGACAGTCTATCCCGGCGCGGATGGTTCATTCTTGCTCTACGAAGATGACGGCAAGTCGTTCGACTATCGCAAGGGCGAGTGGATGGGAATTCAAATGGATTGGAATGATTCACGGCGGGTGTTGCGGCTGCATCTTGCGCTGGGCTCGCGGATGCTGCCACCGCTGCGGAGAAATATACAGATCAAGGTCGAGCAGGCAATACATGAAATCGTTTTTGAAGGGCGTCCAGTAGAAGTGGCAATGTAAGGCCGCGCGGGAGCTTATGTCAGAGGTGAGCGAGTATAGCTATAATTCAATGATGCCACCAGCAGGCCCCATGATGAGAAGTGCGCTGCGTATTGGACTGCGTGTGCTGCAGGTTGCAGCGCTGGGCCTTTTCTCGGCGGCAGCCGGCGCGCAAGTTTCCAAGAAAGCTCCCGCGTCCGACCTCTCAGTCTCCGCTCACAAGGGAATACAACTGGCGTCAGAGGGGCATTGCAACGAAGCCCTGCCGCTCCTGAGGAGGAGCGTCCCACATATCGCTGATAGACAGCTCACCTACGGTGCGGCGATGGCCATGGCGCAGTGCGGCATGAGCACGGACCAAGAGGACGCGGCGGTGGATGCACTGGTGTTGTTGCGCCGAGAATTTCCGCACGATCCGAAGGTCCTCTATACTGCGACCCACTTCTACTCCGAGCTGGCCATGCGCGCGGCTCACGAGCTTGTAGCGACGGCTCCTCATTCGGCCGAGGTGCAGGAACTCAATGCGGAGGCGCTTCAGTCGCAAGGAAAGCTGGACGAAGCGGCGAAGGCGTATCGCCAGATTCTGGAGCAATACCCCAACCAGCCGGGCATTCACTACCGGCTTGGCCGGATCATCTTGGCAGCGCCGCAAACAGAAAGCTCCGTGGATGACGCCAGGAAACAGTTCGAGGCGGAGCTGAAAATCGATCCAACGGCCGCATCGGCGGAATTCATGTTGGGAGATCTCGACAGGCAAGCGCAACAATGGGAGGATGCGATCGAGCATTTTGGCCGGGCGGCGAAGCTGGATGCGGGATTTTCGGAGGCATATCTCGGGCTGGGCTTGTCCCTCAACGCTGCCGGAAAGCACGCCGAGGCGGTCGCACCGCTGGAGAACTACGTAAAGATGGAGCCGTCGGATCCCGCAGGTCACTACCAACTGGCGATAGCCTACGCGCGCACGGGGCGGATGCAGGATGCAAATCGAGAAATAACCCTGCAACACGAAGCCGAGAAGAAGGCGCAGTCGGCGCCGCAGGATCCGCGCTCGCAAGACTAAGAGTAAGTCAATTCAACGAATTGGCTGACACCGGCCGCCGGGGTTATTGCCGCTTTGCTTGGCCCTCGACAATCGTGATGTAACGATCGATGGGAAGGTCGGTGAAGCGCTCGGTGGCCCCTCCGGGCAAAGGCCACTTTACTTCGAGGGAATCAATTCGGGTGCGCTGTCCGATGCCCAACACCATTCGCGGATCATGCGAGGAAAGATAACTGCCGCCTCCCACCTTGAAGCGATGGCGTTTCAGATCGCCGGCTTGATAGGTGACGAGAGCGCCGATGGCGTCAATGTTTGAACGCTTGCCGATGAGCCGAAGGCCCAGCCAGTGATTTTGCCGGCAGGCGTTATTCTGCAACAAGATCGGCGCAGCATCATTCACGGCGACCAGAACATCCACAGAGCCATCGTTATCGAAATCCCCCAGCGCCATCCCGCGTCCGGCAATGGGTTCCGCGAATATCGGGCCGCTCGAGGCGCTGATGTTCCGGAAATCGTGCCCGGTGTTACGGAAGAGAAGCATCGGCTCGCGATAGGTGACGCCCTGCATGTGATTTTCGACCGCGATGTCAGGATGGCCGTTGCAGAGCAGAAGGTCGAGCTCGCCGTCGTTGTCGAAGTCAAAGAACTTCACGCCCCAGCCGCTCATCATTTTGGTGGTGAGCCCGATCGCGTCGGACAGGGCAACATCGGTGAACGTTTCGTCCTTGTTGTTGTGGTAGAGCGAAAACATCTCGTGGTCGACGTTGGAGACGAAAAGATCAACCCACCCATCCTGGTCGTAATCGGCGGCGTCGACGCCCATGCCCGACCGCGCGCGGCCGAATGAGTTGTAGCCGACGCCGGAAAGCAGGCCGATATCGGAGAATTTGCCTTTGCCGCCGTTGAGAAAGAGAGAATTCGCGACCGTGTCGTTCGAGACGAAAAGGTCCATCAGGCCGTCGTTATTGACGTCGCAGGCGGCCACGCCCCAGGCCTTAGCAGGCGAACTGGCGATGCCTGATTCTTTGCTCACGTCCGTGAAAGTGCCGTCGCCGTTGTTGTGGTAGAGCCAAGACTGCGTGGGCTTGTAGGCGTCCGGTTTGCAGTACCAGCGCTCGCCGGTCAGGCTGTTTCCGCAGAATTTATTCTTGGCTTTATCCCAGTCTGCGAACTGACAGACGAACAAATCCAGGCGTCCGTCGTTGTCGTAGTCAAACCAAGCCGCGCTAGTGGCCCAGCCAGGCGCAGCGAGTCCCGCTTTCTCAGTCACGTCCGTGAACGTGCCATCGCCGTTGTTGTGGTAGAGAATGCTGCGCGGATATTGCGTGATGTAAATATCGGGGAATCCGTCGCGATCATAGTCGCCCACGGCCACGCCCATGCCGTAAGCGTTTCCGGCGACTCCCGCTTTTTCGGTAACATCGGTGAAAGTGCCGTTGCGATTGTTGCGATAGAGAGCATTTCGCAACGGGCGAGGAGGGCTATAAAAATCGCATTTTCCGCCGTTCACGAGGTAGATATCCATCCAACCGTCGTTGTCGTAATCGAGGAACGCGCAGCCGGCCCCGAGGGTTTCGGGCTCATACATGTTGGGGGAAATTCCCGCGACGTGAACCCATGAGATGCCGCTTTTCGAGCTGGGAATGATTTCAAAGGCCGGAGCGGCATTTGGGTATGGGGGGGACGCAAGAGCACGAGCGAAATTTGGTCCTCGGCAGAAGCCTGCCAGTCCCGACCAGCCCAACAGCTGAAGCAAACGGCGCCGTGAAAATGTGCTGGATCGATTCGCTGATCTCTTGGACACCCCGCTCCTTCCGCGGCTACGATAACTGCAAGGCCCGCCTTCCAACGACCCGGCGGAAAACTGCCGGCTGATTAGCTGGTCTGAAAAGGAAACGTTTTCCTGTTACATTGAACGAGGAAAGAATACCAACAAATCTTGCAGGTCGGGATAACGACGGAGAAGATTTTTCCCGATGCCGTCGACTCTCAGGCATAAACGCTCGAAGCGGTTTGGATTTTGTACGGACAAAACTCCATCGTGAAAACGTTGTCTGAAATCTCTCGAAGAGAGTTGCTGAAGTGCATGGGCCTGACGCTGGCCGCCTCTCCCTTATCGCGGCTCAGCACACATAGGACTCCGGCGGTCAAGTTCGTCGACGTTGCGCAGCCTGCGGGAATTCGCTTTCGGCATGACAACGCCACGTCCGCGGAAAAATATCTGATCGAAACCATGGGATCGGGGTGTGCGTGGATTGATTACGACCAGGATGGCCTGCTGGATCTGTATCTGGTGAACGGAGCGGCCACGCGCGTTTACACTCCACCACACGCTTTGCGCAGCGCTCTCTATCACAACAACGGAGACGGAACGTTCACGGATGTGACGGAAAAAGCTGGGGTCGGCGCGGAAGGCCTGTTTGGCATGGGCGTGGCGGTTGGGGACTACGATAATGATGGATTCCCGGATTTGCTGGTTCTCGGTTATGGGAGATGCATTCTTTACCACAACAACGGAAATGGAACGTTCAGCGATGTAACCGTGCGCGCCGGAATTGCAAACACCGGCCGATGGGCATCGAGCGCGGCGTGGTTTGATTATGACAATGACGGCCGACTGGATTTGGTGATCGCGAACTACATCGACTGGTCGCCGGATCGCAACTTCTGGTGTGGTGACCACGGTCCAGGCATGCGCAGCTACTGCCATCCCGACGATTACAACGGCCAATCCCCAACGCTCTACCATAATAATGGTGATGGAACCTTTACGGACGTGAGCAAGAAATCCGGCTTGGGATTGAAACCGGGCAATGGTCTTGGCGTCGTGACGTTCGATTATGACGATGACGGGTGGCAAGACGTTTTTATTGCAAACGACTCGATGGCGAATTTTCTCTTCCACAACAATCGAGACGGGACATTTCACGAAGTGGGCTATGTCGCCGGCGTGGCGGTGAGCGCCGACGGTCTACCTGAAGCGGGCATGGGAACCGATGCGGCAGACATCACTGGCAATGGGCGGATGGACCTCGTTGTGACGCATCTTGACTCTCAACTTGCGCGACTCTATCGCAACATGGGAGATGGAACATTTGATGACGCCACCCTGCAATCTCAACTCGGTTACGCAACATTCCACATGAGCGGTTTCGGTGCGCGGTTTATGGACTACGACAATGACGGAGCGCGTGACGTTTTCATGGCCAATGGACATGTTCTCGATAACATCGAGCGCTACAATTCTGCCGTTCAGTACGCAGAGCCGAAGCTGATGTTCCGAAACCTTGGCAAAGGAATATTCAGGAATGTGAGCGACCAACTGGGAGCAGATTTTCTTTTGCCGCGGGTGAGCCGTGGGGCGGCCGTGGGAGATTTCGATAATGACGGCGACCTGGACATTCTGGTGAACAATAACGGCGAAGCGCCGCAATTGCTTCGCAACGATGGCGGGAACGCCAATCATTGGCTCCAGATTTTTCTGATCGGAACGAAGTCGAACCGTGATGGCGTAGGCGCGCGGATCAAACTGGTAGCAGGCGATCTGGTTCTCTATGACCAGAGAAAAGGTGGAATGAGCTATCAATCCGCGCAGGATCCACGGCTTCATTTCGGCCTCGGAGATCACCAAATAGTGGATTCATTGCACGTTCTCTGGCCAAGCGGAGCGGCAACGACACTGCTGAATCTCAAGGCCGACCAGATCATTACCGTCAAAGAAGGCCAGGGCCTGATGGATTGGCCCTTCCCCAGAATTCCTCAACAGAAGTAAACTCGCTCGAACAAATTGGTGACGGCGCATTGCGGAGCCGCTAGCTATTGCGATGGCTTTCGGATGGCACGCCCGGACGCAACATAGCTGGGCTTGCTGGGTGAATCCGCCTTATATTTCTGAGCTTGCTCTTGATTCAGCTCGGAAAGTATCGCCAGCATCTGCTGCTCTTCGTCAACATGCCCTTTCCTATGGTAGGCAATTGCCAGATGCGAATAGACTGCGGTGTTTGTCGGGGCGAGTCGCCGCGCTTGTTCGAGATGGATGACGGCATCATCCAGGCGTCCGGCCTCGAGGAAAAACTCGCCGAGGGCGAGTTGCGACGCTGCGTAATTGGGGCGTTCCGTGACCGATTTCTCCAGAGCTGCTTGCGCCTCTGCGAAAAGGGGCTGATCCGGAAGCGTGCCCGCACGCACCACCGCATCTCCGAAAATCGTTAGCAGAATGTAATTTTCATGGCCCGACTGAATTGCCTGCCGGGTGATCTTGATCGCACCCCGGATGTCGCCCTCGAGAAGGTCATCTTGGCCGAGGGCCATGTAGGAAATGTCGGTTCCAGGGGCCAGTCTAGTAGCCGTTTCGTAATCAGAGTTTGCCAGGCCGGGCTGATTTTGAAATGTTAGGAAAACGCCTCGTTCGTAATGCAGCCGAGCGGAATGCGGCAGATGCCCGAGCCCAACATTTAAAACCTCGACGCCAAGATCATAAGATTCGTGATCCATGCAGGCGTCGGCGACCAAGAGGTAAAGCTTTTCGTCGAGCGGAGTCTGCTGGACGGCTTGCTGAAATGCGGAGAATGCCTTCTCGGGCTGAGCAGCACCGACATAGGCTTGGGCGAGCAGATTATTCACTGCGGGGGTTGAGCGCCCTTCATCCTTGAGTGAGTCCAGAGTTTGGATCGCTTGATTGAACTGAGACGTTCCCACATAGCACAAAGCAAGATTGAAGTTGGCGGCATATTCATCAACAACATGACCGCGCGCCGCCAGAAAATGAGGAATTGCTTCGGAAAAAAGCCCCTGTTGGGTCAGTTTAGTCCCTGCTTGAAGCTCAGACTCTGCTCCCGAGGATTGGTTCGATTGACCTGTCGGAGAGCTGAACGGAACATCAAGCCTGGTGGAGGCAAAGGCCGGCCCTAGGGCACAAAAGATCAAGGTCAGAGTTGCAATGGCACGCGTGCGGATATGCATCGAAGAAGCTCGCCACCCTCATCAGCTTCACGCTCAACCGAAACTCGGCTGTAGTTGTTCTAACACAGTTGAGCACTTTGAGCGACTTCGCCAGGTTGGGAAGGGGTGGTCTGTAAACGTTTACCATCGCGATGAAGCGCTTGCCGTGTAGGCGCTGGCCGGCGCAGTTGGTCGCCACAATAAGTCGCGAAGAATCACCAAACCGTGGCAAAAACTTTTAAGATTTGGCTTGACATCCACTATGAATGGATTGTAAAAAATCTGCCATCAATTGGGAACCTTGTGTCCTTGGAGTGAGCTGTTTGAGTAAGCGTTTACTTGGAACTTTGAGCCAACGTCGGATCAGCCGGTCGACGGCCTCCGCAGCATTGTCGATTTTTTTCTCGGTACGGAATTGTCGCCGTGGCTTTCGTGCAGCCCCCAAAGCCTTTTCGAGCATTTCGATTATTTTGTGTCAGCAGATCAGTTGTGGCGTGTGGGTACCAAGTCGTGGGCGTAATTTAAGGAGGAGATTATGT
The DNA here is from genome assembly GCA_963811805.1 of uncultured Acidobacteriota bacterium. Classification (GTDB taxonomy): domain Bacteria; phylum Acidobacteriota; class Terriglobia; order Acidiferrales; family UBA7541; genus DAHUXN01. The sequence continues at coordinate 2,036,065 of CAWESU010000001.1, forward strand.
CGCGGAGTTTCTCTCGCGCGCTCGTCAGTCAGTTGGCAATTTGTTTGGTGGCGTTACTCGCACTGGTGGCCCTGCCCGTTTGGGGGCAGGGGGGCACTACAGGTGCCGTGAAAATCTCGGTATTGGATCCGAGCGCGGCTTACATAGCTGGCGCGGGCGTGGCCCTGAGGAATGTGGATACGAACAACGTCATGAGCGGTGCGACCGAAACCGGTGGCCTGTACACGTTCGCCAGTGTCCCATTCGGAACGTATGAGCTGACGGTCACGAAAGCGGGGTTTGAGACCCAGGTTCTTAGCTCAGTCATAGTCGAGGCGGGGCGCGTCACAGACATAAAAGTCACGCTGAAAATCGGTGCGGCCAGCGAGCGGGTGGTGGTGACCGCGAGTGCTACCCCGTTGCTGCAGACCTCGTCGAACGCGATCGCCACGACGATTGACATGAAGCAGATCAATGACCTCCCCGTCGCTGGCCGCGACGTCAGCCAACTCGTGTTTTTGACGCCCGGCTTTACCGGAACCGCAGGCTACGGGACGTGGAACGGCCTTCCGCTGATCGCCCAGAGCAACTCAGTCGACGGTGTAGTTTCCAACTCCAACCGCATGAAGTTCGGAGGTAATGCCACTCCGGCGATGCAAGCCCGCTTGGAAGATATTCAAGAAATGACCATTCAGACCAGCCAGACGAGCCTCAATCAGGGATTTGGAGAGGCGTCCATGGGCACCAGCTACCTCACGAAAGGTGGCACGAACTCCTACCATGGCCAGGTTTATGAGGACTTCCGAAACACCGCGCTGAACGCCAACAGTTGGTACAACAACGCCGTCGGCCTGCCAAGAAATGCGCTCATTCTCAATCAGTTTGGCGGTGCCGTGGGCGGCCCGATCCTGAAGAATAAATTCTTTTTCTTCGGTTCCTTCTCGACGTCGAGGCAGCCCGGCGGCTTTACTCAGACTCAGTCGTTTCTTTCGCCGACGGCACAAACGGGCGTCTACACGGTTTGGCAGCCGCAGCCTTCGGGCTCACCGTTTACCGTAGGACAGCAAATCAATCTGTTTTCTGCTGTCGCGGCTCCCAATGGTCTTCCGGCGGCGATAAATAATCCTGCCGCCCCGCCCGCGTGTGCAACGGGTGTGAGCCCGTGCCCGAACAATACCTATGCGAACATCGCGTCAGAGATAGCGTTGGTGAACAAGGATCTGACGGCCACAAATGCCAATATCTCAGCAGGGGCCAATGGCGACCCGAACCTTGAAACGGTGAACTGGTTCGTACCGGCCCCGGATACTTACTACTTTCCGGCGATGCGGCTGGACTACAACGCCACACAGAGCTTCCGCATAAACTTCGCTTTTGAAGAAACACGGGAAACTCATGAAGGCAATGCGGCCCCTTACTATCCCGGGTCGGACTTCGCCAATCAGTCGGCCAGTTTTGCCCAGAAGAATTACACCAGCTCGTTGGGGCTAAGCTGGACCATCTCGCCCAGCTTGGTCAACGAGTTCCGCGCTGGCTATTTGTATACTTGGCTCAGCTATGACGCCGGTGCGCAACCGGTGTGGGACAACGAGCCCGCGGTAAACTGGGCGTCAATGAACGGGATCACTCCGAATTCGGGGCAACAGTTCAATCTCGGAACGGGGCAATATTATCCGACGATCAGCGGCACCGACACATTGACTTGGTTACACGGCTCGCACACATGGTCCTTCGGCTTTGACTATGCGCGCGAGCAGGACCACTACTACAACGCGCCGGACGGAATCCCGAGCATTGGCCTGGGGCTTGTGAACGGAGACCCTGCCTATACTGATTTCCAGAATTATTTTGCGGCGGGGGATACTACAGACCGGTCCGAAGCTGAGGCTCTCTACGCGACCCTCGCGGGAAGAATTTCCTCCGTCGGACCAATTGGTAGTGGTTTTCCATACAATCCAGCGACCGGTGAATACGCGACTAGCCCCGGCACGACTGTAAATCTCGACGAATTACAGAGATCATGGGGCCTCTTCGCACATGACTCTTACAAGTTTAAACCGACCCTAACGCTCAATTACGGCCTGCGGTGGGATTTCATCGGCGACGATCACGACTTGGCCCATCAGTATCTAGGCACGCCGCTGTCAGACTTTTTCGGACCATCCGGCGTGAACAATCTTTTCAACCCGGGCGTTGAGATTGGTACGAGCAATCCGGCCTATGTGGCGCAGGCCCACCAGTACGGATCCTGGGACGTCACCCCGCAGCCGACCATCGGTGTTGCGTGGAACCCCGATTATTCGGAAGGAGTTTTGGGCAAACTGCTAGGAGGAGGCGGAAAAACCGTAATCCGCGCGGGCTTTGACCTTAAGCGCTTTACCGAGCCGAATCAATATTTCTGGAATTTCGGAACCAATCACGGTATCGGATATTTCCAGTACTTTTCCCTTGCCGCTGCCAATGGCGGAGGGACCGGGACGTTCGCTCCGGGAAGCTTGGCAGTCGGTACGGAATTTGGTCCCAATACGCCGCTGGCGTACAACGAAGCCCCGCCGTTTTATTCAAGCGTGATTCCGCAAAGTGAGCTGGCGTGGAATTACTACTATGGAGAGGCCGGCTTCGACCCGAATATCAAGCAACCCTACGTCCAAGAATGGAACTTCGGCATTCAGAGGGAGATCGGCCACAGTAACGTCCTTGAAGTGCGCTACGTTGGCTCGCGGAGCGTGCATCAATGGATTGCTCAAGATCCTAACGAGGTCAATATCTTCGAGAATGGCTTCCTGAGCGAATTCCAGAACGCACAAGCAAACATGGCAATTAACGCTCAGAACGGAATCACCTCGTTCGCCAATAACGGTTATCCCGGGCAGGTAGCGCTGCCAATTTTTGATACGGCGTTCGCCGGAGAACCATCTGGAGGACCCGGGATCCCGCTCTCCGATTACGCTAATCCCACGTTCATTACGGACTTGCATCAAGGGGCTGCTGGCGACTTGGCTGAGAACTTATCGACTCCCTATGGGACGGTTCCTTACATCTGCAATCTCGTTGGATCGAACGTGACCCCGTGCTCCAACGGAACATTTGGGACCGCCGCAGCTCCGGGGAAATACCCTGCTAATTTCTTCCAAGCCAATCCCTATGGTGCGTCGTGCCTTTATTGTGCGTCGCAGGAGTTCATGACCAATGGCGGCTATAGCATGTACAACGGTTTGCAAGTGGATTTTCGGCAGAAAGAGTGGCATGGCATGCAGTTCGACACGAATTACACGTGGAGCCACACTCTGGGGATTCAACCGGACGAGCAATGGCTGGGAACATTCAACGAGTTCACCATGCGTGACCTGCGGCTGAGCTACGGCCCGACGCTGTTTGATCTTCGGCAGGTGCTGCACGCCAGCGGTACCTACGACCTTCCGTTTGGTAGCGGCAAAAGGTTCCTTGACCGCACCGGACTAGTCGATAAGTTCGTCGGTGGTTGGACCGTGGGAACCATCTTTTCGTACGAGACTGGTTTTCCTTTTGCGCTGGGCGGAGGCTATCACACGTTCAACGATTACGCGGACGGCGGCGTGGTCCTAAGCGGCGTGACCCTGCACCAGCTCCAAAGCAACGTAGGCGTCTATCATCCCCAAGCTGGCCAGTACGGCAACCTTTCCGTCGGCCCCTGGGCCTATGATATCAATCCGAATTCGCTTGCGGCTGCTCAAGGGTCCGGCTATACGGCACCTGCGAATTGCGCCAGCGGATTGGTGGGCGTATGCCAGAATCTGAATCCCGGAACGTTGACCGGCGATCCGTACCTGTACGGGCCCCACCTGTGGAACGATGATCTTTCTATTACTAAGACCGTTCCGATTCGGGAGAACATCCGGTTCGTACTTCAGGGAGAGTTCCTGAATGCCTTCAATCACCCGGAATGGGGCAATCCGAATGGCTCCAGCGCACTCGGCTTGGACAACATCCAGGATGGCGGCGGTTTCGGGCAGGCTAGCATCGGTGGTCTAGCCTACGGGGAGCTATGTACTGGCGCCTCTTGTCCGAACAACGGTGCACGCTTGATCGAGTTTCGCGCGAGGATTGATTTCTAGGCAGTTTGGTGTTTAGCCGCTCTTCGAATGCATTCACTGGATGCGTGCCGCTCCTGCGTCCAGTGAATGCGTTATACTCACCGACCGAATTGCTGGCCGCACCTCCTTTTCTTCTTCTCCAATTTCATCGGGCCAGCGAGAGTAAATTCATGAAAAGAATATCCCCAGATATTCTTGGGCAGTCTCGCTTCACCTTGTCCCCGCACCACTTGGTCCCGCTCTTATGACTCCGGCCGTGTTGCTGGCGGTCCCCACGCGACTGGTCAGGCTTTCTCCGGTTGATCTGATCATCGTCATCTTTTATTTCGCGCTGGTTCTGGCGATTGGTTTCTACCTAAAGCGCCGTGCGAGCACGGGCGAGGATTTCTTTATGGCCGGCCGCGAAATGACGGCATGGATCGCCGGCCTAAGTTTCCTGTCCGCAAACCTTGGAGCACTGGAGTTGATGGGCTGGGCTTCCTCGGCCTACGAATACGGCATTCTGGCTACGCATGCCTATTGGATCGCGGCAATTCCCGCGATGCTGTTCCTCGGCATCTTCATGATGCCGTTCTATTACATTTCGAGGACCCATTCTGTGCCTGGGTACTTGAAACTCAGATTCGGGGAATCTAGCCGCGGACTCGCCGCTGTTTCGTTTGCGTTCATGACTGTGTTGATGAGCGGAATCAATATGTACTCGATGGCGCTGGTGCTGAAAATCGTTCTCGGCTGGAACATGAATTTCAGCATCTGGGTGTCTGCCATCACCGTGGCCATCTACGTCGCCCTGGGCGGTTTGCGTTCAGCGATTTTCAATGAAGTGCTGCAGTTCGTGCTCATTTGGGCGGGCGCGCTACTCATTCCGATTTTGGGACTGATTGAAGTGGGCGGCTGGGGACCTTTGAAAGCGCAGATCATCCACAACACGTCAGTCGAATATGTGCATCTATGGCGATACTTGGGCTCGTTCAGCACCAATCCGGAAGGCATTCATTGGACCGGGGTCCTCTTTGGCCAGGGCCTGGTGATTTCATTTGGATATTGGACCACGGACTTCCTGGTCGTGCAACGATTGCTCGCCGCGAAGGATTTGCGGTCCGCGAAGATGGCACCGATCATTGGTGCGGCATTTAAAATGTTCGTGCCCTTCATCGTCATTCTCCCGGGACTGTTGGCTTTGGCAGTGCTGCCGTTCAAGCTGACCGGCGCCAGTGTGGCAGCGGCGACGGGCGGGCATAGCTATAACGAAGTGCTGCCGTTGATGCTTGCGCGGTATTGCGGTCCAGGTTTGCTTGGACTGGGAATCACTGCGCTCATTGCCGGGTTCATGTCCGGGATGGCAGGCAATGTCAGCGCATTCTCGACGGTATGGACCTACGACATCTATCGAGCGCTCATTCGAAAGAAGGAATCGGACGCGCATTATGTGTCGATGGGACGGTGGTGCACGATCTTGGGTGTCCTCATCAGCATCGGCACTGCCTACTTCGTGATGCAATTTCTGAGCATCATGGATTACGTCCAAGCGCTGTTCAGCATATTCATCGCTCCACTATTCGGCACAGTAATCCTCGGGATGTTCTGGAAACGGACCACTTCTGCTGGAGGATTCTGGGGTCTGCTTACCGGCACAGTTTCTGCCGCCGCCATGTTTGGCTGGATTGAAATCAATCCTGCGGCCGTTCGCTACGTTGCGCTCTCGAGCCATGCCAGTCCGATGGCGGCCGACATGTACCGCGCGCTATGGTCATGGATCGTGTGTATGGTGGTCACGATTGGTGTGAGTATGGCGACGCGGCCGAAACCGGTCGCGGAACTGAACGGGCTCGTTTATGGGGCTACCGAGATACCGAAAGAGGCGCATGCTTCACTCTTTCAGCGCCCTGCTTTCTGGGCGGCGGTCGTGGGAATCGTGTTTGTTGTTCTGAATGTTATTTTTCGGTGAAGCCTTGATCTCGCGACCATCGATTTCGATTTGGTTCTTTATCGGCATCTCCCTGCTGATGAATGGAGTGCTGATCCTCGGTGCGGGGCTCTATGAGTTCGTGCATCCAGCCCAAAACCCTGTGGTTTTATATCATCTTCACGCCAATGTTTGGTGGGGAGCGATGCTGCTTGTCCTGGGCGCGTTTTACTGCTATCGCTTTGCGCCGCGAAAAGGTTCGCGAGGATGAGTTCGGCCGGGCCGAAATCTTGACAGAGAAAAATGAGTGGACTATACCGGCATTGCGAGAAAACGTTTTCACGGAATATAATGAAACGGCTCCGATATTGGCGGGGGCAGGTTTTGTTTCACTCGGGGCGCTGACAAAGTGAGGTGCCGGCTATGAAATATCGGAATCGAATTTCGCGGCGGCAGTTTGTTTCTGGTGCGCTATCGACGGCGGCGATCGCGTGCATGCCAAAGATCGTGTCGGCGGCGCTACCGAATGCGGGGGCAGGCGCGCTTCAGGCGACGACCCGGCCGCGGATGGGCCAGAACCGGATTCCCATGCTGCTGACGCCTTTTCCGCTGGAGCAGGTGCGGCTGCTCGACGGCCCGTTTCTGGAAGCGGCGCGGACGAATCTGGGATATCTGAATTCGCTGCCTGCCGATCGTCTCGTGCACAACTTTCGCGTGACCGCGGGATTGCCCAGCTCAGCGGAGCCCTTGGGAGGGTGGGAGGATCCTAAATGCGAGCTTCGCGGGCATTTCACCGGGCATTTCCTCTCCGCTACCGCTCTCAGCTACGCCGCCACTGGCGACGAAGCCGTCAAGGCCAAGGGTGATGCAATTGTCGCGGGCCTGGCGCAATGCCAGGAAAAATTCGGCAATGGATATCTGAGCGCGTTTCCGGATGATTTCTTCGATCGCCTGCGCGAAGGAAGAGGCGTGTGGGCGCCTTTTTACACGCTGCACAAAATCATGGCCGGGAACCTGGACATGTACACGTACTGTCACAACGAGCAGGCGCTGGCGGTGGTGGAAGGAATGGCTCGATGGATTGGGCACTGGACCACCGGGATCAGCGACGCGCACATGCAGCGTATCCTGCAAACAGAATATGGCGGCATGAACGAAGTGCTGTTCAACCTGTTCGCGGTGACCGGCAATGGAGGGTACTTCTTCACTGGTCAACGGTTTGAGAAGCCGGCATTTTTTGATCCGCTCGCGGGCCATCGCGACGAACTCAAAGGACTGCACGTCAATACGCATATCCCCGAAGTGATCGGCGCGGCGCGCCGTTACGAACTTACCGCCGAACCTTACTATCACGAGGTGGCAAAGTACTTTTGGGATGAGGTCGTCGAGGAACGTTCCTACGCCACCGGCGGCACCAGCAACGAAGAACGCTGGCTTACCGACCCCGGCAATCTGTCGACGCAACTCAGCGTTTCTTCGGAGGAGTGCTGCTGCGGGTACAACATGCTGAAGCTCACGCGGCACTTGCATCAATGGACCGCCGATCCGCGCTATATGGATTACTACGAGCGGACGCTTTTCAATTCGCGACTGGGCACGCAGCATCCGGAGAATGGTTTCAAGATGTACTATCTACCGCTTCAGACGGGCTATTGGAAGTTTTTCAATTCGCGTTTCAATTCGTTCTGGTGCTGCACAGGAACCGGCGCTGAGGAATTCTCGAAGTTTGGAGATTCGATTTACTTTCACAACGATCGCGACGCATTCGTGAACTTGTTCATCGCATCGGACGTGCGCTGGCCGGAAAAAGGCCTCACCATTCGCCAAGAAACTCGTTTCCCCGAGCAGGAGGGCACAAGCCTCATCATTAAAGCGAGTGCCCCCGTCCAGGCAGGCATCAATGTGAGGATTCCCGGTTGGGCAGTGGACGGCGGAACGGTGCTGCTGAATGGGCAGGCACTGCAGGCGTTCTCGAGCCCGGGCAGCTATCTGAGGATCGATCGTACGTGGGCCGACGGCGACCGGCTGGAAGTGAAACTGCCGATGCGTTTGCACACCGAAGGATTGCTCGGCGACCCCACCCAGCAAGCGGTGATCTACGGTCCAATCGTACTCGCGGGCAGCTTGGGGCAGGCCGGCCTTACGGAAGCGATGCAATACGACATCGCTCAGGGCGAGACCGAATTGGCCCCGCGCGGCGCGCCGGAAGGAACGATGGCGGTCGACGTCAAGTCTCTCGCCGACATCCGTTCCGCGGCGTGGGTTGAACCGGTGGAGGGCAAACCATTGACCTTCCGCACTGTTGGGCAGCCTAGCCCCGTGAATTTGGTTCCTTTGCACCGTGTCTTCGGTGAAAGATACGGCGTCTACTGGAAGGTGAGTCGGCCCAATTGGTGGCAAGGCTGAACCGCGTCTTAAATTGACAAACCAGTGAAAGGCCAGCAAAATCCGGTGCGAGCAAGTCGGCACCAGCAGCTCGGTACATAGGCTCTGATACTGAATCTGTTTCCCGCTAAGACGCGGGCATATGTTTATCCTGGGCTGGCGCTAGCCGCCGATTAGGGGTTGCTCATTCCTGGAGAGAATCGTTGAGTATTCATGAAGTAGCCAGACGCGCCAAGGTATCCATCGCCACAGTCTCGCGCACCATCAATGGCGTACCCACCGTCACTCCGCAGCTTTCCCGCCGCGTTTGGAAGGTCATCGAGGAACTCGGATATTATCCCAATACCCAAGCCCGGGCGCTTGTTTCCGGCCGGAGCCGCATTTTTGGTCTGATCGTCTCCGAAATCACCAATCCCTTTTTCCCGGAAATTGTTCAGGGTTTTGAAGACCTTGCTGTGCAGCATAATTACGAGATCCTGACGACTTCCACCGTGCATGATCCGAAACGAATGGCGCTATCGGTGCGCCGGATGATCGAGAGGCGCGTGGAAGGTGTGGCCATTGTCACGTTCGGCATGGAAGAGGAGCTTTTCGACGACCTGAAGTCCCGGCAAGTTCCGTTGGTCTTCATTGATGTCGGACCATCGCTGCCTCGGATGAGCAATATCCGCATCGATTACGTTCATGGAATTCGGCAAGCAGTTCAACACCTGGCGGCATTGCGCCATGAGAGAATCGCATTTATTTCTGGGCCGCTGGTGCTAAAAACGGCCGTCGCCCGGCAACGTGCTTTTCTGCAGGCCATGGAGGAAATTGGACTGGCCGTTGATTCTAGATATCAGATTGAAGGAAACCACACCATGGAAGGCGGGATCGAGGCCCTGAAAAAACTGCTGACGCTTCCAAAGCCCCCCACCGGGATAATTTGTTCCAATGACATGACCGCAATTGGTGTGATGCGCCAAAGCTACGAGGAAGGAATCACGGTTCCCGATGATTTGTCGGTGATCGGTTTCGACGATATCCGCTTGGCGCAATTCACAATCCCCCCTCTCACGACTGTCAAGATGTCGCAGGCAGAAATTGCCCGCTTTGCCTTCCATGCACTGTTAACGGAAGTACAGCGCAAGATGCCGTCGCTCAACGGCAGTGAATACATTCTGCGAACCAGTTTGGTGCTGCGCGATTCCACGGCGATGGCCCCAAAGTCGCCACCGCAACGAGGCCGCCGCCATAGTCCGAGCGTCCGAGGGAATGGCGGAGTGCTCCGCGAGTAGGACGGCGCGCTATTGACAGGCTAAGGGCGAGCCGTATTTCTGAGCTCTAAGTGAACGCCGCTTGAAGTTGTGATGGTGTCACCAGGTCCTGAATGTTACTTGAACGCTTGCGAAGCGAAGTCCTCGAAGCCAATCTGGAATTGGTTCGCCGCGGCTTGGTTCTTTATACATTTGGAAACGCTAGCGGCATCTCCCGCAACGATGGCTTGGTGGTCATCAAACCGAGTGGCGTGCCCTACGAGAAGCTCAAAGCAGAAGATCTGGTGGTGGCAGACTTGTCCGGGAGGATCATCGAGGGGACTTTGCGTCCCTCATCTGATTTGCCGACGCATCTTGTCCTATATCGTGAGTTTCCACACATCGGCGGTGTCGCACATACCCATTCGGAATTTGCAACTGCATGGGCGCAAGCGGGGCGTGCCATCCCTTGCTTGGGAACGACGCATGCCGATTACTTCCACGGCCCGGTTCCGGTGACGTCCGATCTCACGGCGAAAGAGATTGCCGATGACTATGAGAAAAACACCGGAGTTATCATTTGCCGCGTGTTCCGGGATCTTGACCCAAACAAGATCCCAGCTGTTCTCGTGCGTGGGCATGCGCCGTTCTGCTGGGGAGCGGATGTGACCGAGGCGGCGCATAATGCCGTAATTCTGGAGGCCATTGCGCGGATGGCTTACTACACGACGACGCTTGCGAAGGATATCGAACCTCTGTCGTCCGCGCTGCACGACAAGCACTTTCTCCGCAAGCACGGGAGCAAGGCGTACTACGGACAAGCGTCGGGACGAAAACAAGACTGAGATTAATAGTCGCTGCTTGTTGACGAGGGATTGAATGTCCGCTGAGAAGAAGATGACCATGGGCTTGATTGTCGGCAATCGGGGGTTTTTCCCGGGGCATTTGGCGGAGTCTGGCCGGCAGGAAATGATGCAGGTGCTGCAAGGAGCCGGGATGGAGGTTGTGGCGCTGAGCGCCGAGCAAAGCCGGTATGGAGCGGTGGAAACGCACGAAGAGGCGAAGCGCTGCGCGGAGCTGTTTCGCGCGCATGGTGAGCGGATCGATGGAGTGATTGTGACGCTGCCGAACTTCGGCGACGAGCGGGCCATCGCGGACACGCTGCGGCTGTCGCGGTTGCGCGTTCCGGTGCTGGTGCAGGCGACTCCGGACACGCCGTCGAAAATGACCATCTCGCACCGACGCGACAGTTTCTGCGGGAAAATGTCGGCGTGCAATAATTTGATGCAATACGGCATTCCCTATTCGCTCACGACGTCGCATACGGTCACACCTGCTTCCGCCGAGTTCAAGAAGGACCTGGAATGGTTTGCGAGCGTTTGCCGCGTGGTGAAGGGCCTCCGGGACCTGCGCATTGGCAGCATCGGCGCGCGGCCGGCGGCGTTCAATACGGTGCGTTACAGCGAAAAGATTTTGGAGGGGCAGGGCATATCGGTGGAGACGCTGGACCTGTCGGAAGTGATCGGGCGGATTCAGAGAATGAGCGATACCGACGGCGCGGCGGTGGCGAAGCTGCAATCGATTGAGAAATACGTGTCGACGAACGACGTGCCGAAGACGGCGTTGCTCAAGATGGCCAAGCTGGGAGCGGTGATCGACCAATGGATGAAGCAGACGGACGTGACCATCAGCGCGATCCAGTGCTGGACGTCGATCGAGGAGAATCTGGGCGTGGTGCCGTGCACGGTGATGAGCATGATGAGCGACGATTTGATGTCGAGCGCGTGCGAAGTGGACATTTGCGGAGTGCTGAGCATGCATGCGCTGCGGCTGGCGTCGCAGACGCCGAGCGCGCTGCTCGATTGGAATAATAATTACGGGGACAATCCGGACAAGGCGGTGTGCTTTCACTGCAGCAATCTGCCGAAGCAATTTCTGAAGAACGTGAAAATGGATTATCAGGCGATCATCGCCGGGACGGTGGGGAAGGAAAACACTTTCGGCACCTGCGTGGGGCTGGTGAAGGCGGGAGCGATGTCCTACGCGCGTTTCTCGACCGACGATCGCGCGGGGCGGGTGCGCGGGTACGTCGGCGGAGGGAGGTTTACGGATGATCCGCTGGAGACGTTCGGCGGTGCAGGGGTGGTGGAGATTCCGGGGATGCAAAAGCTGTTGCGCTACATCTGCGAGAACGGATTCGAGCACCACGTGGCGGCGAATTTCTCTTCGGTTGCCGGAGCGGTGCACGAAGCGGCGACTCGGTATCTGGGGTGGGAAACGTACTGGCACACCGATTAAGCGGTGCGTCAGCGGTAGCGAGATATAAAAACCGTCGCCTTCCGTCGTTAATGCAGCTGAACGGCTGGGTAGTCTTCGATGTACTCTTCGCCATTCGGCCCGTAATACGCAACCTTGCGCGCCATGAAATCGACGTCATAGCGGATGACACCCGCGCGCCACGTCGCTGCCAGGAATTCCGGAAACGTGCTCTTTCCGGCTTGGTCGGTTCGCAATGCCGCTATCAGGGCATCGCGATCAAATGGTGGCACATCCACGGTACCGGACGCCAAGGGCGTTCCCTGGGTCACCACCGGCCCATGTTCGGTCAGATGCAGGCTTTGGCACGCAGGAAGAAACCACAGATTGCGTGTCACGCCCGCACGCCGCAACGCCTCCGCCAGATACGGGAAGCCACCGACCTTGGGCCGGATAGCCATCGCTTGTTGTTGGGCGGCCTGCAGATTATCAATGGCCTTACTCATCGGATTCTCCTGATTCGCGAATCGCGGAAATCAACGCATGTTTCGGGCCGCTGCTGCCCACCCAAAAGCGGCCATCTATGGCATCTTCGAAGGCATAAGGATCGCACCGATTCCCATGCTCTTCATCTTCGCGTTGAAGCTGGCGACATCGGAAAGAACCGCGCGCACCTGTTCGCGTAAGTCAGCCCACTGCTTTTCCAAATCGGGGAAGCGCTGTTCTTCGCCCGTGGTAACCGGGCCGCCATCGCCTTCCACCGCGTTTTGCAGATAGCCGTATTGCGCGGCAATTCCATTGCGGAAGTTGATTACGTCCTGGAACGTTTTCTGCTTGGGCTGCACGAGCTTCTCTTCCAGTGAATCAATCTGGTCCACGATGGCTTTGGCGTCCTTCTGGATGACGCTGGCGTCCGAATGCCCGGTGGCGTGCTCGCTGAGCGCACTGAGCTGATCGCGAACGCTTCGCAGATCAATTGCAGTCTGGTTGATCTCGTTAATGCGTTCGCTCACGGCTTTGGCCATGGCGACCTGGCGCTGCTGGTCGGCATCGCTTTGTATCTCGCGCGGATCGTTGGCAACCTCGAACGTCTGAGTCACGGTCTTGCCGTTCAGTGTCAGCCGCGCGGTGTAGGTTCCGGACGGCACGCGATAGCCTTCCGGCGGCCCTTGCGTCAGGATTCCGGGCACACGCACCGGCGGCTCCGACCGCAGGTCCCACACGCATTGGTTCATACCCTTCTTGGTGGGCAGCGGTGGCGGGCCGCTCTCGCCCGGCTCTGCGCCTGGCATCGGAGGCTGCGGCTTGGCTTTGCTTGAATACGAGCGCAGCACCGCACCGCTCGAGTTCAAAATCTCGAGCTTCAGCTCCCGCGACTCCTCCGGCTTCGCTCCGAGGATGTAGCGAAGGATCGCGCCATTGGGCGGATTCTTACCCGTCGGACCGGACGGTATCGAAAAACCGCCGCCAGCGATGCGATACGTTCTGCGCGGCTTGAAAAGATACAGATCCGATTTCGCCACTTGATCGTTCAACTGTTCGAGAGGGGTGATGTCGTCGAGAATCCAGAACGCGCGGCCTTCCGTGCTGGCAACCAAGTCGCCCTCATGAACCTTCAAGTCCGTCACCGGCACGCGGGGCAAATTGAGCTGCAGAGTTTGCCAGTGCGCGCCGTCGTCGCGCGAAAACCACGCCGCATTCTCAGTGCCCGCAAAGAGCAGTCCTTTGCGCTTGGCGTCCTCGCGCACCACGCGCATCGGCATGTCCTGCGGCAAACCGCCCGCAATGTCCATCCACGACTTACCGTAATCGGTAGTCTTGAAAATGTGCGGCGTGTTGTCGTTCCACTTGAATCGCGTGAAGGCCACGTACGCGGTGCCCGCGTCGAAGGGCGAAACTTCGATTTCGTTGACCAAGCCTTCGGCGAGGCCCTTCGGTGACACGTTGGACCAAGTTTTGCCGCCGTCGCGCGTGAGCTGTACCAGCCCGTCGTCGGTTCCCACCCAAATTGTGCCCGCGTCGTGCGGCGAAGGCGCGATGTAATAGATGGTGTTGTACACCTCGCCGCCCGCACCTTCATTTGTAATTGGCACCCCACCTAGTCCTTGATGTGCTTTCTCATTCCTGGTGAGATCAGGCGAAATCGGCGTCCAGGTGTTGCCGCGGTCGCTCGATTTGAAGAGCACGTTACCGCCGTGATAGAGCACCTTGCGGTCGAAGGGCGACGTTGTTACCGGATTGCTCCAGTTGTAGCGGTATTTCTGTAGGTTGCTGGGCTCGCCGAGCCCCAGCGCGGGCCATTCTTGGACATTACGCGACACGCCAGTCTTCGTGTCGAACTCCTCAATCTGGCCCTGATAGCAGGTGGCGTAGGTGTAGTGCGGGTCCTTCGGATCGAAAGCGAAGTGCGCGCTTTCGCATCCTGCCTGGATGGTCCAATCGCTCTGTTCGATTCCCGGGCCAAACGAACGGCTCTTGATGACCACCGTAGTGTTGTCCTGCTGCCCGCCATAGAGCTGATAAGGAAACAAATCGTCTACTTCCACGCGATAGAACTGCGCTGTCGGCTGGTTCATCTGCGTGGACCACGACTTGCCACCATCGAACGTGACGTCCGCGCCGCCGTCATTGGCATTCGCCATATTCAGCGGATTGTTCGGATTGATCCAGAGCGCATGATTGTCCCCGTGGGGTCCCGGCAGCGTCGTGAACGTTTTGCCGCCGTCGATGGATTTCTCGATTGGCGCGTTGATCACGTAGACCACGTCTGCACTCTTGGGATCGGCCGTAACCACCGTGTAATACCAAGCGCGCGCTCGGATCACGCGGTCATCGCTGGTGCGGTGCCAGGTTTTGCCTGCATCGTCGGAGCGGTACATTCCCCCGTCATCGGCCTCGATATTCGCGTAGATGCGGTCTGGATTCGCGGGCGAGACGCTGATGCCGATCTTGCCCATGAGCTTCGGCAGTCCCTCGGTTAGCCGCGTCCAGTTGTCTCCGCCATCGGTGGTCTTCCAGATGCCCGAATGAGGGCCGCCCGAACGAATCTGCCACGGCGTGCGCTGATGATCCCAAAACGCAGCGTAAAGAATACGCGGGTTGCTGGGATCCATGGCCAGGTCGCTCGGACCTGCGCTCGGATCGACAAAAAGAATCTTCTTCCAACTCTTGCCGCCATCGGTCGAGCGGTAGACGCCGCGCTCCTCGGTGGGCGCCCAGCGCGAGCCTTGCGCCGCCACGTACACCAGATCTTCGTTGCGCGGGTGCACCACCACCTTGGAAATCGTGCGCGTATTTTCCAGGCCAATGTGCGCCCAGGTCTTGCCGGCGTCGGTTGATTTGTACATCCCGTCGCCGAAGCTTGACGATTGGCCCCGCACCGGCGCCTCGCCCATGCCAACGTAGATCAGGTTCGGATCGTCGCCCGCCACGGCGATTGCGCCCACCGAACCGGTCATCATGAAGCCGTCACTGACGTTGTGCCACGTGATCCCGCCATCCTCGGTCTTCCACACCCCTCCGCCCGTGGCTCCCATGTAATAGACCAGCGGCTGCGAAGGAATTCCGGTGATGCACGTCGCGCGGCCGCCGCGAAACGGTCCGACCAGCCGCCACTGGAGCGCCTGATATGGCAGCGTTACATCGTTCGCGGCCTTCTCGCCGGACGCCTGTGCCTTCTCGTCCTGCGGTGCGGCTTGCGCGGTCCGCAAAGCTGCTCCACCCGCTACAAAACTCACCAGTAGCGCGCATACTATGAGAGATAGTTTTTCGCGACGCATCACCTTCCTCCTCGGATCACTCACCCCAAATTGTCATGGCAGCGCCGAAACAATGTCACGGCAAAGGCTTGCGGGTCAACCCCATCACGGGTCGTTTCTAGATATGCGTGCCAAGAAGGAAAAGAACGGCCACTGATTTCCTGATGTCTCAGGCTTTTGGGATGCCCGGCGATTCGTTTGCTGCTTTTTTTCCGGCGATCCGGCCCTGCACCGTGCATCGCGCTAAACCATGGAAGCTGAATCCTCCAGCGCTTTCACCCGCGCAGTAAAGTCCGGGAATAATATTGCCAGAAAAATCCACGACTTGGCACTTCGCGTTGATACGGAGTCCGGCTCTCGTATCATGCACGACAGGCGTAGCCCATGCGGCGTAGAACGGCGGCGTGTCGATTTTGTATTTTGGGGCAGGCTTCCCGAAGTCCGCATCCTTCCCGCCGTCCACATATGAGTTGTAGCGAACGACGGTATTCTCGAGGGCCTCGCCGGGCATGGGCTTGCGCTGATACTTGTTGACGATAGCGGTCGCCAGCGCGGTGATGTCGTTTGCCGAAAAGAAGTACCCTTCGGCCATGTCCACGTAGGGCGGCTCAATAGTCCACTGCTCGCGTTTCGCGGCATTGGCATCGAAGATGGCCCAGATAGGCCCGCCGCCGTTGACTGCATCTCCCGTGCCGGCGAGCGCCGCGTCGAGGAAACTGGCCGGGCGATATTTGATGTTCTCAGTGTTCAGGTAACTTGCTTGGGTGTACGGGCGAAGCGAATTGTAATTATTAGCCGTGTACTGCTCTTGCGTTTCGTCATAGAAGCGCAGGCCCAACTGATTGACAAGGATCACATTCTGATAATCTCTCACAAAAAGACCTCGCGCACGGGCGAGGTGAAATACAGGACTCCCCGGTTCCCACTCTAGATTTCTGTAACCGTATTGACAACCGATCCGGCCCGCCTTCGTGAGGCGTAGGCCAAATTCACCCACTTCATTGTACGCACCCCAGAGCGAAGCCCCGATCGCAATGGCCGCCAGCTCGCCGCTGGCATCCTGCACAGAATATGGCTCGCCAGCGACGCCGTTGTATTCCTCCGTCAGGCGCGTGTCGAAAATCCTGCGGAAGTTTACGTTGCTGCTGGAGCCGCCCGTAGCGATGACGACGCCTTTGCGGGCGCGGATGTGCACTGTCTCGCCTTCATGCGTGGCCTTGATTCCCACGACCCTTCCGGTTGAAGAGTCCTCTCGAATGAGGCTCGACATCTTGTGTTTAAGCAGAATCTGCACGCCGGCTTTCCGTGCTGCTGCTTCGAGCGGCCGAATCAGCCCCACGCCGGACGACTCCGTGGCTGCAACCGCGGGGTCCACAGATTTGCCGGTTTGCATCCGCGGCCATGCCATGGGCGCGGCATGGTTCTCGCGTGGAGCAGAGTTTCCATCCGAGGTCCCGCCGGACCTGTCAGGCGCTTTTTCCACGAAGATGACGCCGTGCGCGACGAGCCATTCGTAAGTCGGCGCGCTATTGTCGGCAAAAGCGCGAATAATCTCCTTGTCGTTGTAGCGATAGTCGGGGAAGCCGTTCGGTTCGACCACGGACCAATCGGTCAGGTCGCGAAACAGTATGTCCGGTGAATCCTCGACGTTGTATTTCTTCTGCCGGCTCGTGCCGCCGCCGAGAGCGACGTTGCCCTCGCTGAGGATGGCGTGGCCGCCGACATCAAAGTTGGCGTCGATCAGGATGACCGACGCGCCATGCTCGCTTGCTTCAATCGCAGCAGGGAGTCCCGAGGCGCCCGCGCCGACCACCACCACGTCCGCCTGTTGGTCCCAATGGGGTGGCCGTTCTTGCAACTCGGCTCGCGTTACGCCAAGTCCGGCTAGGCCTGCCGCGCCCACGCCAGCAGTCGTCTTGACAAAATCTCGGCGCGACAACTTTCTTTTGTCTTCGGGATCACGTTTCATGCGAGCATCCAAAGATATTTTCCTGAGAAATGGACTAAGTCACGCGTTGGCTTTCGATTCCCACAACAGGCGCTACGACTTGTACTTGAAAAATTCCCCGAAGTGCACAACGTGAGAATGCTGCGCGTGTGGGAGGCGACCACGCCAGCGAACTCGCGCGTCATTACGGCTGATAGGGCAGCGTCGCCCCTGGCCGCTATCGAGCAACCTCGGTTCGCGGCATGGTTTCGTCCCGCCCGGATGCCCTAGTGAGAACCCGCGGCCTTCTCTCTGGGTAGATGCCAAGCTACCGCAGCTTCCATCTTCACTTGGGCTTGCCGTATGGCAGCCTCGAACCTTGGCGACTGCAGCGCTTCTGCTGCAACCAGCAAGGTTCGCGAAGGATTGTCTCCTTGCGGTCCGCCAATTGCCAAACCTATCGTGTCGAGTTCGGCGGCGTGAATCTTCTCAGTGGCCAGGTCGACTAGTGTCTTGAGATCTCGCAGAGCTGTGTGCGCGTCACGCGTGATTAATGCTCTCTGTTGCATACGTGGTGCCACAATTCACTCCTTGAGGGTTGAATGGTAGGGTCGTAAAAGTACACCCAAAATGGGCGGAAAGCAAATAGCCCTGATCACGCCGGCGCATGCACGGGTTTCAGTCGTGGGCCAATCTGCCCGCTTCGCTCAAGATGACTGAGCCCCGCTATCAGGAAGTTTAAATCTCTGGAAGTCGCAGAAGTGAAAGACGACGACGGTACCGAGGTCCGAATCGAGTGCGGAACGTTTGGGGCAAAAAGGCGCCGGTAGACGGTATCGCCGCAGATCCCATCTATCTTGATCTGACGGTGCCAGCCGGTCGAAGGAAAAGCCTCCCTGCCGAAACCACACGCCACGGTTTGGGTATGTGTTTGCTGGCGCTGGGAAGTTCTGCAACGCATCTGGTCCGCTCGCTGTGCCCACAGAACCGGTCGGCTGGCTGGATACAACGCCCACATCCCAAGCCGAAAATCGATCGCTCCTGCTGTTCGGGCCGAGGCGACGAACTCATGGTGCAAGCCGGGGAGGATGGAATCTGCTTCCTCCTGGTGTCGGGAAAGCCACTCCAGGAGCCAGTAGCTTGGTATGGGCCTATCGTGATGTCTCTGACCTCAGAGGAACTTCGCAAATCTTCTTGTTGATTACGCTGAACGAGGACTCCGGAATGCACTTCCCGCCCAACGCGCAAATCATAATGGCTATATGAAACGTCCGTCAAGTGGATATTGCAACGAGCCACTTTTGTTCGCATCATATGGTTTTACCAGTCTCATCGCTCGATTGTTTGCGCACCCGAGACGTTTTCTGGCCTTTGGCGCCAATGAGCAGAAACCGGCAAGTTCTTGGAGGTGTTAGTCGTGGAGGGCAAGCTAAGTCCGCTGAATGCGTCCGCGAATGCGTTAGCTCTAGCGACGGATAGCGGCGATTCGACTGCGACAGTTTTCGGTACGCCACAGATCAGCCGAGTACTGGACATTGAGTTTCGAGAACCAGGGAGCGGTGGCACTGCCAAGATTGCCGAAAAACTGCCCCAGCAGCGCTGGCCATCCCACAGCCAGACGTCGAGAATTGCAATCAACAAGAAGGGCAGGATTCTTTTCATCAATCCAAACGACGTACTCACGGTCGTGGGGCAGGGGAACTATGTGCTGTTACAGTGCGAGTCCACTTTGTATCGCTTGCGCGAGTCGATGACCGTGATGGCTGAAAAGCTGGAGCCGTATGGTTTCGTTCGGATTCACAGATCCGTGCTGGTGAACAAATCGTGGGTCGAGGAAATCCGCCCGTACACGCCGGGGCTGTATCTATTGCGTCTGCAAGGCGGAAAAGAGTTTACGGTCACTCGAACGTACAAGAAAAATCTCAAGTCGCTGGCCGAGCTCTGGCTTGGGAACGATACATTTGTCAGTATTTGAATAGTTGCCAGGCCGAATTCTACGAACATCAAGTGATTTCCTGCCGGCTTCAGTGGTGGAATCGATCCGATGACTTCTCTCAAATCTGGAATTATTCGACGAATGCTTCCATCTGATGGATATCAATGCTAAGCGAGTGATAATGAACCGAAAAATAACGCGAGATACAAAGGAACTGGGATGAACCCCCGCGAATACCTCCACAAACTCATATCTGCATTAACCGAGCTTTCGTGTAAGTCATTGTAAATCTTAGGCGCGCTTTTGGTCTTCACCGTGCTCTGACCAGCATCAGGGTGCTATCAATAAACAACGCAGTTGAGGCGTAACAACGCGCGATGCGTTGGTGTGATTGCTCCTGTCATCACTGAGTAAATTTGCGATTGACCTTGGAGGGGAGTATGCGTGCTTCCTCACGGTATGGGCGGTTGGCTTATTCGGTTCTTGGTCTTGCTGTGGTGGTAGTTCTGGCTTCAGGAGTTTTGTCAGGAGCCGTATGGGCCCAATCGACGAGCACCGGCACAATCATCGGCAGCGTAGTTGACAATAGCAATGCTGCGGTGCCTGGTGCTACGGTGACTATCACGCTGAAAACAACGGGCGCGACGCGCACGACGACGACAGATGACGCAGGGCGCTACGTCTTCGCTGACGTTGACCCTGGGAACTATGACATCTCCGTCTCGAAGACGGGCTTCTCGACAACAGTTATTTCCAGTCAGGTCGTCCAGATCGGTCTGCAGTTGACCGCCAACGCCAAGCTGCAAGTTGGCGCGGTCTCGACCACCGTGACCGTGACGGAAACCCCCGGTTCTGAACTGCAGACTCTGACTCCCACCGTTGGTACCACGCTAAGCGGCGCCGTAATCCTGAACCTGCCGAACACCAGCCGCGACGCCTCCACCTTGGCCGTCCTTCAGCCTGGCCAGAACATCAATGGCGCCACCGGCGGCGAGGTAACTGACCAGAACTCCTTCCAGCTCGACGGAGGCTACGCCACCGACGACATGAGCGGCGACAATAACACGTACATCAAGGCCTTCGGTTCCGACACCGCAGGCGGATCAGGCGCCATGCACAGCGCCGGTTTCAGCCAGGCACCTTCCGCCGTGGTTCCCATTCCGGTCGCCAGCATTTCGGAGTTCAAGGTTTCCACGTCCAATCAGACAGCCGACTTCAACGGCGGTGCGGGCAGCCAGGTGCAGCTGACAACCAAGCGCGGCACGAAAACCCTGCATGGCAGCGTCTATGAATACTACCTCGACGACAATTTCGGCGGCGCCAACACTTGGGACAACAACAGCACCGGCACGGCGCAGCCCAGCTCGCATTTCAGCCGCTTTGGCGCAGCAGCTGGCGGGGAAATTCCGAAAGTAAACTTTCTGGGCGGTGGCTGGTACCTGTTCGGCAACTACGAAGGTTTCCGCTACCCGGAAAGCTCGGAATTTGAGGAAGACTTTCCGCTTCCGTCTCTGCGCGCCGGCATTCTCCATATTTTGCAAGGCACGACACCCTATACCATCAACCTGAACCCCTTCCCGGTCACGGACCCCGGTTGCGGGTCTGCGCCGAGCTGTAGGCTCGCGGCGGACGGCTTCACCACCGCCGGTACAAGTGTTCCGACCACCATGTGCCCCGCTGGTCCGTGCGATCCACGCGGGCTTGGCACCACGATGAACGGCACTCCGACCGGAACGCCGAACCCGGTCATGGCGTTATGGAGCGCTTCCGTGCCGCTACCGAACGACTGCTCCCAGGGCGATGGCTTGAACTACTGCGGGTATAAGGGTTCCATCTCCACCCCGCAGAGTAGCAACTTCGGCGTCGTGCGCCTGGACCACGATTTCGCGCAGAACTGGCATTTCAACGCCACCTACCACTATTATAGGTTGAGCAATACGGTTGATAATCAGATTGATGTTGGTGGGTTTTTCCCCGGCGACACTCTCGGCCAGTATGCAGCCATCCGCCAAAAGCCCCAGGAACCTTGGATCTATACCGCTGGCCTGACCACCAATGTCAGCTCCAACGTCACTAATGATTTCCATTTCAGTTTCACTCGCAACTGGTGGGCCTACGGAGATCCCGGAGGCATTCCAAACGTCGCTGGCTTTCCGGCCGCCCTGGAAGTCGGCGGCGAACAACAGGACACGTTCCAGCCCTACAACACCAACAACCAGGACGTCCGCACGCGCTACTGGAACGGCCATGATTCCATGTACCGCGACGACGTTACCTGGATTAAGGGCAACCACCTCTTCCAGCTTGGCGGCTTGTACCAACACAACAACGACACCCACAACCGGAATGACAACGGCGAAACCATTAATACATTCGAGCAGTACTTAGTCGGGGCGGGCAACGGTGCCTCCCTTGCGGGCTACGGCATCGACATGACCGGCTACATCCCCACCGGAATCACAGGCGGCAACGCGGACAAGTACGGAAATCTCTACTCAATGGTTCTCGGCATGGTTGACGAGACTCAGAGCCTGTACACACGCAGCCCGGGCTCCCTTGAAACAGGATTGCCCCTCAATACCAGGACCTCTTGTGCCATTCCCGGTATCGCAGCTACGGCGGCCTGCATTTCGTCTCCGCCACTGACAAATGACAGCATCATTCCTACTTACAACGGATACTTCACCGACGCTTGGCACATCAAGCCGACGTTCTCTCTCAACTACGGCCTGGGCTACACCGTGGAGATGCCGCCTTTCAATACCAATGGCGGGTATCAGACTGTTATGGTGGACCAGAACAACCACATTTTGTACGCCGAGAATTACCTGAATAGCGTCAAAGCGGCCGCTCTTCAAGGGAACGCTTATGCTCCCCTTATTGGCTTCTCGATTGTTGACAACGTTCAGGATCACTCCAAGTATCCTTATGACCCGTACTTCGGCGGGCTCAGCCCGCGCGTCGGATTCGCCTGGAATTTGCGCCCCGACACGGTTATCCGCGGCGGCTACTCACGTATTTTCGGCCGCATCAACGGCGTCAATCCCATCCTGGTTCCGATGCTTACCCCCGGATTGATGCAACCGGCCACTTGCGGGGGCCCGACCATCAGTGGTCAGTGCGGGGTTGGCCCGGGTGCTACCGGTCTTGCAACTCCGGCCAACGTCTTCCGCGTCGGCGTGGACGGGGTGAACGCGCCGCTGCCGCCGCCGAGTGCGGATCTCCCTCAGCCGTGGTATCCCGGTTTCAATGACGTGGCGACTGGAGCAGGTGAAACGATCGATCCGAATTACCACCCCGACCGTTCCGACGAATTCACTCTCAGCATCCAGCACCAGTTTGGTCCGAAGATCCTTGCCGAGGTCGGCTACATTGGCCGCATCATCGGCAATATGGGTCAGTATTATAGTCTCACCGCGGTTCCATACATGATGACCCGGGGCGGGCAGAGCTTCGCGAATGCCTGGGCTAACGTCATGGTCGCCACCAACTATGGTACCAACTTGACCAACATCCCCGTTCAGCCGTTCTTTGAGAACGCACTGACTCCAGCTTACTGCAACATCGGCAGCGGTACCGGCCAGTTCTCCAGCTGCACGGCAGCGTTCGTCAACAACAATGCCGGCCTTATGAACGTATCCGACGCGTTCGATGCTTGGGGTGGCGTTTCGAACGCTGGCGGTTTTGCCTTTGGCCGGAGCTTTACAAGCGATCCTATCGCAGCAACCTGTGTGGGAGGCGTCGGAAACGGCTGCAGTGGTCAGTCTCCGTCCATCCTCACAACCGTCAGCAACGGCTATGGCAACTACAACGCCGGCTATCTGCAGTTGAGCACTACAAACTGGCACGGTTTGACCGCGCATACGAACTTCCAATACAGCAATGCGTTGGGTACTGGTGCTGTGGTTCAAGCCACCAGTTCATTCGCCACCGTGGATCCCTGGAATCTCCAGAACGCATACGGCCCCCAGTCGTACAATGAAAAGTTCGTCTTTAACCTTTTCCTTAACTATGCGGAGCCGTTCTTCACCTCCCAGCAGGGCATCGTGGGTCATTTGCTCGGGGGATGGAATTTCGCTCCGAATTTCGTCTACGGCAGCGGCTTTCCGATCGAGTTGGGCACGGCCAACTTCGACTGCGGAAGCTTCGGCGAATGCAACACCAACTACGTAGGCGCGCAGGAGAACGGTATCATCGTGCAGAACCTGCGCTACAGCGGCACTGAAAAGCCGGGCTATGGGACAGTCTGCGGCACCGGCGGCGCAGGGTATAACGTGTTCAGCAACCCCGACGCGACCTGCGCGGCTGACGCCGAAGGGATATTCGGCGATCCCGTCCGCAGCCCCATTCTCGGTTACGATGGACAAATTGGCGGCGGCGGTCCGCTGAAAGGCTTGCCGTTCTGGAACCTGGATATGGGCATCACCAAGAACATCAAAATCAAGGAGCGGCTCAGCGGTTCTTTGTACTTTGATTTCACCAACGTGTTGAATCACATGCAGCCCAACGATCCCAGCTTGAACATTTACGACCCAACCGATTGGGGAGTCCTGGGTGGAGGCGGACCCTTGCAGGGCAATACTCCTCGCCAATTGCAGCTCGGTTTGAGCTTCGACTGGTAGGAATCTGCTAAGCCGTGGCGAGGTTTCGTGCCTACAATTCATCAGGCCGGGAGCGACCCTCCCGGCCTTTTTCGCTCGCGGGTTCACCGCATCGCGAGTTTTGTTTTTGATTGTGTAGTGCGCCAGTTTTTTCGCGCGCGTAGTTCGGTCACGCGATACGGCCGCTTCTCTGTGATCTGGCGATAAATCGTCCCTCTGGTGGACTGCGCTGGTTCTCCTCTTCCCTCACTCAACTTAATTGTAAATCTTGGATTTCATGGCCCGCGCTTCCATTTGATGTATGTCGATTGTTCCGCGTGACCGTTCACCGTTGCTACGGGGTAAAGCGCAACTCGGTAGGACGAGTTGGGTTTGGCTTCCTACATAAAACCGTATGCTCGCCGATTTGGGCCCCGTCAACTGACTGCAAATGCTGGGCGAGTGATTTGGAACCCGTCCTGCTGATACCAACGTGGGCGCTGTCGCCAAGACAGCGGAAACTACACGTGAGCGTCGGAGAGGTGTTTGTCTGTTCTTGTGGAGACCGAATAGTGTCGGCTTCGCCGACGGAAGAGGGCGGTGTCTCTCCGTTAGCCTGCGGGCAGCAAGGGCAAAGTCACACAGGAACAACGAAACAGATGCTGGAACTGTTCGGTCGTGGACCAGAGGTTCTCTCCGAGTCATTGCGGGAGTGCCCGAAACAGATGTGGCTTTATCGTGCGGCGAACAGATCTTGGACCATTCATGAAATCATTCTGCACCTAGCCGACCGCGAAGCGGAGGCTTACTTGCGCTGCCGTCAGTTCATCGCCGAACCTGGAACGGTCGCACAGACCCTCGATGCGCCAAAGTGGGCGACAACGCTTGGGTACTTTCACCAAAGCACGAGAGACGCGTTGGCATTGATTCGCCGCTTGCGAAGGATGACGTATCAAATCCTCCAGTACATTCCCGACCCTGTCTGGCAGCACACAGTGAGAGATTCCCAAAAGGGGGTCATTACACTCCACGAGTGGTTCGAGGCTCAGACGCAGCACATTCCCAGCCACCTAGAACAAATCCGGCAAAACTACTTCGACTGGGCAAGGCAACTTGGCAGGCCGCGGCAGACAGGACCTAAGGCTCGCAACCGACTGTTGGCTCGAAGGAAATAGAAAGCGCACAGAATGGAGAATTTCTGGGGGCCGTAAATGCGAGTTCCGACTAGCCTTGACGCCTCCACTACCGTGAGAACAGGGGTTCGTCACATGACGGTAAAGGCATGCTTGGTATTTCTCGCGCTCAGCACGGCCATCATCACTCCGACAAACGCTCAAATGAGCGGCGAGTGAATCGGGACGCGAGCCCGTAGTCGTTGAGTTGTTCACATCCGAGGGTTGTTCCGATTGCCCGCCTGCGGAGGCATTGCTTAAAAGAATGGAACAGCAACGATACCTGGAGTGGACACTATTCCCATAGAAGGACATGTCGATTGTTGGAATCGGGACGGGTGGATCGATCCGTTTTCTTCCGAAGCCTGGACGTCGGAAACACGGCCGACGACGTTGCAGAAGCCTGGATCGCGCTGACTGAAGATGGCCTGCAGTCTTCAAGTCACTCGTGTCCGTGGGAAAGTTCGAGGCGAGAATGCCGGGTACGTCTTAGCTGCCTCCATGAGACTCGCGCCGGGATCCTCAATCTCAGGGTTCCCACGAGGAATGTAAACCGCCAAACACACAATACCCAGTTACCGCAACTTCGCGCATTCAGCCTCAGCTTGTTTCAGGAGGGGGATCTCCGAGTCGGCTTCGTTCCTTAATGTGCGGAAATGTGTTGCCATTGCGTGTGGTGCATCCGCCGGCCGCGAGGAGTAAGATAATGCGTCCATTCTGAATTCGCTGAGGAGGGCTTTGATGAGCGCGTTTCACAGGGCAGCTGTTGGTTTCGCCGTGGTTTTTGTCCTTGTGCTGGCCAGCGCAACTTCGCCCTCGGCGCAACAACCGCCGGAGGGCCGTTTACTGCGCTTTCCGGACGTTCACGGCACGCAGGTCGTTTTCAGCTACGCCGGCGATTTGTGGCTCACTACCACCGACGGGGGTGTGGCACAGCGAATCACGACTAGCCCGGGACTCGAGATCTTCCCCCATTTCTCTCCCGATGGTAAATGGATCGCCTTCACGGGACAATACGACGGAAATTTCAACGTCTATGTCATTCCCGCCGAAGGCGGCCAGCCGCGCCAGCTCACCTTCGTCCCGGACATCGGCCCGATCCCTGAACGCATGGGCCCCAACAACGAAGTGATTGCGTGGACACCAGATTCCAAGCGCATCGTCTTTCTTTCGCGCCGCGACACATTCAACGACTGGTTCGGCCATCTCTGGAGCGTCAGCGTCGACGGCGGCCTCCCCGAACGCTTGCCGATCGATCGCGGCGGTTTGCTGGCGTTCAATTCCGACGGCAGCGAAATGATTTACAACCGCATCTTCCGCAATTTCCGCACCTGGAAACGCTACACGGGAGGCATGGCGCAGAAGCTCTCCCTCTGGAATTTCAAAACGCACCAATACGAGCAGCTCACCAACGACGAATGGACGGACACATTTCCGATGTGGAAGGGCGGGGCGGTTTATTTCGCCTCGGATCGCGGCGCGGAGCATCGCCTGAATCTTTACTCCATGGATTTGAAATCGCGCGCTGCGCGCCAGCTCACGCATTACAAGGATTTTGACGTCGAATGGCCCAGCCTGAACGGCGATCGGATTATTTTCGAAAACGGCGGCTGGCTCTATTTATTTGACACCAAGACAGAAAGAACCAGCAAGCTCACTGTCCAGATCGAAGGCGACTTTGATCAAGCCCGAAAGCATTGGGATTCCACGGCGAAGCTGATCGACTCCGCCGATCTATCGCCGGACGGCAAGCGCGCCGCTTTCACGGCTCGCGGAGATGTGTACACGGTTCCCGCCGACCACGGCGCCACGCGCAACCTGACCGCGACGCCGGGCATCCGCGAACAAAATGTCGCCTGGTCTCCCGATGGCCGCTGGGTCGCCTACATCAGCGATCGCACCGGCGAGCAGGCACTTTACATTCGGGCCCAGGACGGCATGGGCGCCGAGCAGCAGATCACCGACGGCGGACCGGAATTCCCGATGCAGCCGGTTTGGTCTCCCGATAGCTCGAAGCTGGCCTACGCGGATAGTTCGCTTCGACTTTTCTACGTCGACACCCACGAAAAGCACCCGGTGCTCGTGGACGAGGCGAAGTGGGCGGAGATTACTAATTATTCTTGGTCGCCGGATTCGAAATGGATCGCCTACGACAAAACTCCAGAAAACAACTACCCAGTCATCGAGCTGTACTCGCTGGCCGACAAGAAGATCTCCGACGTGACCACGGACTTTAATCCTTCGTTCAATCCAATTTTCGATCCCGGTGGAAAATATCTCTACTTTCTATCGTTTCGCACATTCAATGAAGTGGTCGGCGTCTACGACAACGATTTCGCCAATCCGCAGGCTGCGAGAATCTATGCCGTCACGCTGCGCGCCGATGAAGCCTCGCCATTTGCGCCTCAGAGCGACGAAGTCACACTGAAACCGTCAGATGTCTCCGCGAACGCAGGCGGCGTCGCCGCGCAATCTTCCGCGGCTGCGGCTCCGGCGAAAAAGGAACAGAAAAGCGAAAAGAAGGAAGCATTCCGGATCGACTTGGACGGCATACAGAATCGCGTTGTTGCGCTTCCCACGCCTCCCGGCAACTTGGCAAATCTCGGCGCCGCCGACGGCCGTGTTTATTATTCTTCATCCCCCACGTTTGGCTATTCCGGCTCGCTGCCAGGCTCGACGCCGGAGATTCACGTTTTCGATTTGGCCGAGCGCAAGGACCATATCCTGATCAGCGGAGCAACTGATTACGCGCTTTCTGCCGACGGAAAGAAGCTGCTTTATCAAGCTCCCTCGAACATGTTCGGCATCGTCGATGCCACGCCGCCGGGCGACGGTGCTCATCACGTCGGCGATGGCGCTCTTGATCTTTCTGGATTGCGCGCGGAAATCGATCCTCACGCTGAATGGAAGCAGATGTTCAACGAGGCGTGGCGGCAGGAACGTACCTTCTTTTATGAAAAATCGATGAACGGTGTCGATTGGGCTGCCGAGCGCGACAAATATGCGCAGCTTCTTCCCTATGTCGCCGACCGCTACGACCTCGATTATTTGATCGGCGAAATGTTTGGCGAGCTTTCGAATTCCCACATGTACGTCGGCGGCGGCGATTATCCCGATCTGCACCCCGTGAATGTTGGATTGCTCGGCGCGGATTTCCAGCTCGACGAAGCGAGCGGTCGCTACAAGTTCGCCCGCGTTCTCCCAGGCGAGAATTGGGATGCCGAGTTGCGGTCTCCGCTGACCCAGCCCGGCGCAACCGTTCACGCGGGCGATTACCTTCTCGCAGTGAATGGCCATGAGGTTCGCGCGCCGCAGAATCCCTACGAGCTATTCGTCAACACCGCGAATGAGAATGTCACACTGACCGTGAATTCCTCGCCCGCTACGGAGGGGGCGCGGGAAATCATCGTCCAGCCGATCGAGAGCGAACTAAAATTGCGCGAGCTTGACTGGATCCAGACCAATCGCGAGAAGGTCAACAAGTTCAGCGGCGGCAAAATCGGCTACGTCTACCTCCCCGATATGGGCGCATCCGGATTGAATGAATTCGTCAAGCAGTACTTCCCGCAGATTCGCAAGCAAGGGATTATTTTTGATGTCCGCTATAACGGTGGCGGGAACGTGGATCAAATCATCCTGGAACGCTTGCGCCGCATTCTGGCGGGAATGGGAACGGCGCGCAATTGGGCTCCCAATACCGAGCCCGCGAACGTTTTCTACGGCTACATGGCGTGCCTGACGAACCATTACGCTGCATCCGACGGCGATTTCTTCACTTACTTTTTTAAGTTCTACAAACTCGGCCCCGTCATCGGCACGCGCACATGGGGCGGCGTTCGTGGCATTCGCGGCGAATTCCCGCTGATGGACGGCGGCTACATCACGCGCTCGGAGTTTTCGCTCTACGGCCTCAATAGCCAGTGGATCATCGAAAACCACGGCGTCGAGCCCGACATTGTAGTCGAAAACACGCCCGACAAACTCTTTGCTGGGCACGATCCGCAACTCGAGAAAGCGGTCGACTTGCTCATGCAGCAGATTCGCGAGCATCCGAAAGTTCTACCGTCGCCGCCACCCGATCTGCCCCCCTACCCGAAGGGACCGGGGTTGTAGCCGTAGCGAAAGTCGCTTGCACCGTTGTGCTCTGGCGTTAGTGAGGACGGGAATTTGGCGTGCGGTCGGCGATCGAGGCTATCGCGAGACGGGGACCGCGACGGTCACTTCATGGAAAACTCTGGGGCGCTCAGGACATCCATACGCGGCGTGATCCCCAATCCTGGATGCGTGGACGAGGCCATGCGTCCGTGACGGCGCTGCGGAGCGCCTTCAGCGATGCTGCGCGTGACGTAGCTGTTGAAGTCCGTGGTCGAAAACAAAAATTCCGGCGGCGTGCTTTGCGCCAGGTGAGCGATGGCCGCGGTCACGATGTCGCCGCCCCAGGTGTCTTCAATGGTCAGCGCGACGCCGAGCGAAACGCAGAGATCGCGAATTTCCCGCGCGTGCGTGAGGCCCCCGACCTTGGAGATTTTCAGGTTGATAATGTCCATGGCCTGATCCGTGTGGCCGCGCACGACCATGGCCAGGCTGTCCACCACTTCATCGAGAATGAATGGCCGGTTCGTGTGGCGGCGCACGGTCAGGCATTCCTCGTAGCTCGCGCAGGGCTGTTCGATGTAAACGTCCACGTCACGCACAGCGTCGGCGACGCGCAGGGCCTGGTGCTGCGTCCAGCCGGTATTGGCGTCGGCAATTAGCACGTCGCCAGGCTCGAGCTGCGCGGCCACGGCGCGGATGCGCGCGATGTCGGTGTCAGGAGCGCCGCCGACCTTAAGCTGAAATTTGTGATATCCCTCGGCGCGATATTTCGCGACGCTTGCGGCCATGGCCGCCGGCGAATCCTGGGAGATCGCGCGGTAGAGTGGAAAGTCTTCCGCGTAGCGTCCGCCGAGCAGCGTGGTGACGGATTGTGAGCTGGCTTTGCCGAGAATGTCCCAGCACGCCACGTCAAGCGCGGATTTCACATACGGATGTCCGCGCATCGCGGCGTCCATGCTGAGATTGAGCGGGCCGAGCTGCATCGGGTCAAGCCCCAGCAGGGAAGGAGCCAGTTCGGCGATGCCGGTGCGCACGCCCGCCGCGTACGCCGGTAGATACGCGGGCCCCAGGGGACAGATTTCGCCAAAGCCGGTGACGCCTTCGTCCGTGCGAATTTCGACCACGGTCGAATCGAAGACTTTCACTTCGTTTCCGCCGGACCATTTGTACGCGCCCTCGTGCAGCGGCAACTCGACACGGTAGGCGCGAATTTCAGTGATTTTCATGATGTTGATTATGCCGAGAGGCTCTTGCTCTCCGCTTCAGCGCGGCTCTCGGTGGCGGCGGAGCGTAGAAGCATCACAGCGGTATAGAGGACGACGAAAACGACGATCCACTTCACGTAGTTGATGTTGATCTTATACAGCCGGAGAAAAATCGTGGCCGCGATGACCACGCCGGGAATTCCGCCGATGGTCAATCCGAGCGCTGCCTTGGGGCTATAGCGATGCGCTTTGATGAATCGTGTGCCTCCGACCGGCATCAGGAACGCACAGGAGCCCATCATGATGGGGAACGCGGCGATAGGATTCATGCCCAACAAATAGATGAGAATCATGCACGGCGCATAGAGACCGACGCCTAGCTGTTGAATCGCTCCGAGGAAAAAGTTCACGACGACGGCAATACAGAGTTTTATCCCCGTCAAACCCATGGCGAATCCGCCGATTGGAAGCAAACCCTTCGGATGGCTTGCAGTGGGTATCGAACTGAACATCAGCAGCGAGGCGGCGACCAAGGCGATTCCCAGGCCGATCTGAATCTTGCGCTTGGGCCAGCCGCTGACAATGCCGGCGCCGAAATAAGCACCCAAGGACGCAGCGACGATCATGCTGATGAGCGTTGTCGGGTCCACGGCCACTGCCGCAATAAAGAAAAAGGCCTCCGTGATAGTAGGCATGGCGTGACCCACGTTCATCGTGCCAGGAATTAGGTCGTCGGGTATCAGGTTCAGCAGCTTGTAAATCGAGCTGGTGATGGCAAACGAGCCCACGCCCAGCGTGTCCATGAAGTTGGCGAAGAAGCCGACGCCTAGTTGGATTGGGAAGTTTGCGGTGGCGCCGGCTGCGTCCTTCGTGCCCGCCCGCCGGCCGCGTAACAGGTACGCAAGCCATACGATTGCGTAAGCCAGGGTCACGACTGCGAGTGCAATCAGTAAGGCAGTTTTCACATTTGATCCGTAACTCTCGTTCCGAGACTCTCCGCCGAACCAATAATCTATAACTAACTGACCCAGCGTGCAACGGTTCACAGAGCCTGTTGACTACATAATCTCTTCGGCGCTGCAAGAAATCACAAGGCCAAGAATTAACGCCTTTCAACCCATTCCTCGGACATCTTTCCTTGTTTGCGTTTCGAGACTAGGTGCCCAGAAATGCGGTATAAGATGCGGAGGGCGCGACCGGAAAGTGGCTTTGGAGACCCTAACCGAAGAGGCTAGGACGAGGCGGGCCGCGAAAAGTCGCGGAGCAGGGATAATCTTTTTGAGGATCAACATACATGAGCAAACAGCAAAAGTCCGCAGCATGCGTTGTGTTTCTGGCATTGGCGATGTCCGTACTGGGAAGCCGAATCGGCCTTGCCCAACCGCAAACAACATATAGCGAGAGCCTCTATAGCGGAATGCAGTGGCGTCTTATAGGTCCGTTTCGCGGGGGGCGCGTCGAGACGGTTACCGGGATTCCCGGCGACCCGCTTACCTACTACATGGGCTCAGTGGGCGGCGGTGTGTGGAAAACAACCGATGCGGGCCAGACCTGGGAACCACTATGGAATAAGGGTTCAGTTTTTTCGATTGGCGCTGTTGCCGTCGCGTATTCCGAGCCGAACATCGTTTACGTTGGCACTGGCGAAGCCTGCCCTCGCGGGGATATGGCCTACGGTGACGGAATGTATACGTCGACTGATGCGGGCAAGACTTGGCAGCACATCGGGCTCACCGACTCGCGGCATATCGGCAAGATCCTCGTCGATCCTCATGACCCGAACCGCGTGTTTGTTGCTGCACTGGGTCACGTATACGGTCCGAATACGGAGCGAGGGGTTTTCCGTTCCACCGACGGCGGCCAAACTTGGGCGAAGGTCCTTTACAAGAACGGCACGACTGGCGTCGCCGATTTGATTTTCGATCCCACGAATTCGCAAATCCTGTACGCGGCGATGTGGACGGTGCAGAGAACGCCTTGGAGTTTGACAAGCGGTGGCTCGCCCGATGACGGGCTCTATAAATCGACGGATGGCGGCGATACGTGGCAAAAACTCGGCGGAGAGGGTTGGCCTGAAGGTTTACTTGGAAAGATCGGCGTGGCCGTCTCTGCCGGAAATCCCAACCGCGTGTATGCGCTTGTGGAGGCGACCGGAACCCAGAAGGGACTCTACCGCTCCGAAGATGGTGGGAAGAGCTGGCAGTTCATCAACGGTCGACACGACCTCATCCAGAGGCCCTGGTACTTCACGCATTTGTGGGTGGATCCGAAGAATGCCGACACGGTTTACATCCAGGACATGGGTGTATTTCGGTCGACCGACAGCGGTAAAACGTTCGAGCGCGTGACGTCCGTGCCACACGGAGACAATCATGCTTTGTGGATTAATCCGATGAATTCCTCGTGGATGATTATTGGCAACGATGGCGGCGCTACAATTTCAACGAACTCCGGAAAAACTTGGAGCACTATCTACAATCAGCCGACGGCGCAGTTCTATCACATCTCTGCCGACAACCAATTTGATTATCGCGTCTACGCCGCTCAACAAGACAATTCCACTATTTCGATCGCTACTCGGACACGTCACGGCGGGATTACGGCCGACGATTATTATCCCGTCGGTGGCGGGGAAAGCGCCTACATCTTTCCCAGTCCTGCCGACCCCAATATTGTGTTCGCAACCGATAAGGAAACTTCATATATCCAACGATTCGACAAGAGGCTTGAGCAGGACCAGGACATCTCCGAATGGCCAACGTCTGTCGACGGCTGGGGAGCCGATGTGGCGAAGTACCGATTCAATTGGACGGAGCCGATCGCGATTTCACCGTTCGATCCTCACACGATCTATCACGCGGGAAATGTGCTCTTCAAATCCACCAACGACGGTGAAACCTGGACGAGAATCAGCCCCGATTTGACTCGTAATGATAAGACCAAGCAGCAACGCTCCGGCGGCCCGATCACGGGCGACAACTCAACCATCGAATATTACGACGTCATTTTCTCGGTCGTCGAATCACCCTTGCAGAAAGGGCTAATCTGGGCGGGCACGGACGACGGCTTGGTTTGGCTGACGCGCGATGGCGGAGCGCACTGGGAAAATGTGACCCCGAAGGGTCTGCCGGCCTGGAGCAAGGTGAGCCTGATTGAGGCTTCGCCGCACGTCGCCGGAGCGGCTTACGTGGCCGTCAATCGCTATAAGAATGACGACCTGAAGCCTTATGTTTGGAAGACGGCCGACTACGGCCAAACATGGACCTCCATCACCAACGGCATCCCCACTGGTTCGTTTGTCCGCGCTGTGCGAGAAGATCCAGTGCGGCGTGGATTGTTGTTTGCCGGAACCGAGATGGGGATTTACGTTTCTTTTGATGACGGCGCCGATTGGCAATCGCTGCAATTGAACTTGCCCGTGACTTCGGTGCGCGACCTCATCATCCATCATGACGACCTGATCGTCGCGACGCATGGCCGCGCCATTTGGAGTCTGGATGACATCACAGCCTTGCGGCAAATCAATCCAGATGTGACGCAATCTACGGCTTTCCTATTCAAGCCGGAAATCGCCTACCGCGTGCGCCGCGGTGGCGGCTTTGGGTTGGCGGGTGGCGGGTCAGTCGGCCAGAATCCTCCTGACGGCGCCGTGATTGATTATTATCTGCAGAATCCTCCGAACGGCGAAGTCACGATGGACATCCTCAATGGCCAAGGGAATGTAGTGCGCCACTTCACCAGCCAAAAATCGGCCTCGACCGAGGAGGAAGATATGGGAGCAGGGCCGTCTGACCAGTCGCGGCGCTCGTTGCCGGTCAAGGCGGGAATGAACCGTTATGTTTGGAATCTCCGCAGCAATCCCCCGGAATCCCTAGTCACGGGTCCGCATCCGGCGCTTGGGGGCGCGGCTCTTGCCCCGCTAGTGTTGCCGGGGAGGTATCAGGTGCGGCTCACGGTGAACGGAAATACGCTCACCCAACCGCTCGTTGTCAAGATGGATCCGGAAGTGAAAACCAGCGCGGCTGACTTGGGGCGCCAATATGATCTGGTTATGCGAATTCGTAATCGGCTCAATGATTTAATCGTCGCCGCCAACCAGATTCATGCTCTCCGTCAGCGACTCGGATCTTTCATCAAGCAAGCTCCGGAGGGATCGCCAACGCTTGCGGCAGCACGCGACCTTGACGAGAAGGCGGAGGACATCGAAAACGCGATTTATGAACCTGATGATCTCGCCCCAGAGGATATCCACAATTACCCAGTGAAAATCCGGGTGAAGCTAATTGCCCTGCAGCATGCTGTCGACAGTGCGGATACTGGACCGACGCCACAGTCCTACCAGGTCTTCCAGATGCTGGATCAGGAGCTGAGCGTCCAACTCGCGAGATGGAAGGAGGTCATGGAAAAAGACATTCCTACGTTCGACAAGCTTACGCCATCGGCTGGCCTGAGCGAGTTGAAAATCGAAAAAACGCGTGAATGATGAGCAATGCCACTCGGGCTCAGATAGACCAGACCAACGACGAGCAGGATCCCGAGAGAAATCTCGGCCGTTGCCTGCATCGGAGCCGCGATCGCAGCGTGACTCGCCGCCTAACCCATGGCTGCCTTCCACGCGGCGCGTCAGTGACCCACCTTTATGCAGTAGTTGATTGTGCCTGCGTAGCCCGCCGGAGTGTAAAGGCCCTTTCCCAGGTTTTCGAAGAAGACGAGAATCATGTGGTGACCGAAGTTCGAGTCTGTCGCTAATATTGACTCGGTTGGTTTCGCTCTGCATAATTCAGTTGCGGGTGTTGGGATCCTTGGGCCCGAGCAAAAGGCAGAGGGGGTCCTCGTCGAACGAATCCCAACGCTGCGGACTCCTAGCAATATTGAAACGCAGGTGCGATCCGCGACGAACGTTATCGTCCACCCTTGCGTATCGGTCACTCTGGAACCAACTTGCGGAATGAAATGCGTTGTGGTTGAATGACTGCGGCAAAGGAGTTTGCCTCCCCGAACGCATCGGGGTAAAGCGCCACGTTTTCTAGCGGCTGATGACTCCTCCCAACTTCTTAGCAGGGTCTATCCTGTGCGAGGGCGCATATGGGAGGGGTAAGAAGAAGCTGTAGTAAGCGGCAGCGCGAAATGTACGCCATCGCAGTGTCGCTTCCTGTCTCCTGCATTGAGTTTTCAACCTTCGTCGTCAATCATCGCAGGCAAGGCATTCGCAATTTTCCCGGCCAATCGAGGAGTATTGCTTCAATAGCAGCTCCACCCGCCTCCAAGGGAGCTGAGCTATGAGAGAAGCCATTGCCTACAACCTGATTCAGATTCTTTTTGTTCTGGGCTTCGCTCCTCTCTACTCGGGCGTGCTATCGCGCTTCAAGGAAAATGTACAGAGCAAGCGCGGCCCGAGCATTTTTCAGCCATATCGCGACCTTTGGAAGCTCTTCCACAAGGATGAAGTGATTTCCTCGGAGACAACGTGGATCTTCCGCATCGCGCCATACCTGGTATTCATTACACCGATCTTCGTGACGGTTCTGATCCCCGTTCTTACCGATTATCCGCTCGCTTTCGCTTTCATGGGAGACATGCTGGCAGGCGGTTTCTTCCTGGGTTTGGCCGGATTCTTCGCGGCACTTGCGGCAGTCGATACCGGGAATCCGTACGGTCCCATGGGAGCCAGCCGAACGCGCATGGTTGGATTCTTGGCCGAGCCCGTCTTTATGATTGTCTTCTTCACCGTATCGTTCGTCGCGCAGTCGACGATCCCCTACATCGTGCAGCAAAAGTGGATTGCGAATGCGGCCGCCTTTTTTTCACCGGCGCATGTATTGCTGCTGATTGCGTTTCTGATGCTGATCTTGGCCGAAGGGGGACGAATCCCCGTCGACAACCCGACGGGTCACTTTGAGTTGGCCATGATTGACGAATCAAAGGGTTTGGAGTTTTCAGGCCGGGGAGCCGCTTTGATGAAATGGGGCGGGCAGATGAAATTCCTGGTGCTGGCCTGTATTTTTCTAAACGTGCTGGTCGCACCATGGGGTCTCGCGCATGGCCGCGAACTCGTCGAAGTCCTGATCGCCATTCCTTTGATTTTAGTGAAGATACTGTTCTTTGTGATCGTTCTGGTGGTGATCGAAACTTCACTTTCCAAGCTGCGGCTTTTCCGAATCAGCGAATTTCTGGGAGCCGCTTTCATCATTTCCGTGACCGCCATGATCGTCAGCATTTTTGTCGGCTCGTAGAGTGGGGAGGAGTTTGTGCACAGCATAGCGATGCCGGTCGGCGAATCGCTGAATACGCTCAGCGCCGGACTGATCCTGATCTGCTCCTTTGCCATGGTGGGTACGCGTCAAGTGCAAGGAGTATTGAGATTCTTTGTGATTCAATCGCTCCTCTTAGCCGCTTCTTCCTTCTTGCTAGCGTTCGACGAACATTCGATTCACTTGTGGGCTCTCGGAATCATCACCATCGTCGCGAAGGTGATCGTGATTCCATGGGTGCTGAAACGTACCCTCGCGCGCGAACTCTACGTGCGGAGGGAGATCGAGCAAACCATGAATATTCCCGCATCGCTCTTGCTCTCCCTGTTATTGGCCATTGGCGCGGAACTCCTCGTGGGCCCTTTGAGTTCGGCAATGGGAAACCTGGTGATACGAGTCAATTTTCCCATCGGTCTGGCGTGTGTCTTGATCGGCGCCTATTCGTTGGCCGCGCGAAGAGAGGCTGTTCCACAGCTGATTGGAATCTTGGCGATGGAGAACGGCGCGTTTCTCGCAGGCATCGCCATCGCCGCGGAACTCCCGCTCATCGCTGAATTGGCGGTGGCCATCGATGTCGTGCTGATTGCCGTTATCGTCGGACTGCTGACACGGAACATCAAGCGCACCATCGGGACCACCGAGGCGGCGGGACTCCGAGCCTTGAAGGAGGAACCGGCGTCATGGCGCTAATCGCCGTCGTAGTCGTTCCTCTGGTCGCGGCATTTCTGTGCTGGCTACCGCCGCTGCGAAGAATAGCTTGGCATGCGACGGTCCTGTGCCAGTGCATCGAGTTCGTGCTGGCGCTTACGGTTTCGGCAGAGGTAATCGCGCAAGGGCGGGTGATTGGAGTCTCGGGCTGGTTCGAGGCCGACGGATTGGGAGCGATTGTAATTCTCGTCGTGAGCTTCGTATGCGCTCTCGCGGCTATATTTGCTGGCGGATACATGAACCACAGCAAGGAACAGGGAGACAACTTGTGGTGGTTCTATTCGATTTACAACCTGTTCGTGTTCGCTTTAGTGGTCGTGCCGGCGTTGGCGGAGCCGAATCTCGTCTGGGTGGGAGTTGAACTCGTCACGCTATTCTCCGTGTTGCTTGTCGGCTATGAAAACACAGCTGAGGCGCTCGAAGCAGCGTGGAAATATTCTGTTCTTACGATCATGGGAGCACCAATCGCACTATTGGGCTTTCTGGTGCTGTTTTGGGCGTATCGTTCGGGAGTCGGGCCGCATCCCGAAACTTGGCAGGCGCTCCACGCCACGGCAGCGTCTATGTCGCCCGCGCTGCTCAAGCTGTCATTTTTGCTGGTGTTCGTTGGGTTCGGGGCCAAAACCGGCCTTGCCCCGATGCATACTTGGCTGCCCGACGCACACAGCCAAGCTCCGACTCCCATATGCGCGGTGCTGTCCGGTGTGAAGACGACCGTCCCCCTGTACGTGATTTTGCGCTTTCTCGGAGTTTTGTTTGGGCAATCCGATGTGCGCATGGGTCGCTTGATGATTGTGATGGGGCTCATCTCGGTGGGAGTCGCTGCGTTCCTACTGCTGCAAGTTCGCGATTACAAGCGCATGTTTGCCTATTCAACCGTCGAGCACATGGGCATCATTTTGACGGCGGCGGGTATCGCCACGCCAGCTTCTGATTTCGGCGCCATATCTCAGCTATTGAACCACGCGATCACCAAGTCCCTTTGCTTTTATGTGGCTGGCGCCGTGCTGCTGACGATGGGCACGCGCGAAATCAAATCGGTTCGGGGTTTGATGCGGATCTCCCCGTTTGCTGGGGCGGCGCTGCTGTTCTGTTCCTTGGCCATCGCTGGTGCGCCTCCCTTTCCGATCTTCTTGAGCGAGTTTTCGATTCTCTCTGCGGGAATTCGCGCGGGACATCTCTTGGCCGTTGGAATTCTAGCCAGCCTGATCGTCATCGCATTCGTCGGCATCATGATGCACGTAAACCGAATGGTTTTTGGCAGGCCAGAGGAGCCGCTGGCGCGCGTCGTAATACCTCTTACTTGTCGGCTGGCCATCGTGATGGCAGCGATACCTGTGGCCGTGCTGGGCGTCTACATCCCGTCGCCGCTGTATCATTTGCTCAATTTGGCCGCGCAACAGCTGGGAGGTCGCTGACATGACCGCGATGGAGTCGCCGCTTATGCCATCTCAGCGAATCGACCTCGACGGCTTGGCAGCAGCCGTTCAAGAGCGGTTTCAAACGAATATTTCCACGGCACACGGAAGGACCGGAGTCGCCCTTTCGCTCTCTGTGCAACAGCCCGGTGATTTGCCATCTCTCTGCAAGTTCCTGTTCTGGGAAGTGGGCTGCTCGTTCGGCGGTTTAATTGTGGAGGAGCACGCTAACACCTGGCGGCTCTCTTACCTCTTCCTGGCGACAGGGTCGGGCTGGGTCGAAGTGATTTTGGAGGTCCCCGCCACCTTCCAATCTGTACCAAGTATCAGCGCCGGAGTTCACGCCGCCGATTGGTATGAACGCGAAACTGAGGACTTGTTCGGCCTTCGATTTGAAGGCCATCCTCGCCTGGGTGATTTCATACTGCATGACCAGATTTGGCCCGAAGGCGTCGCACCGCATCGGAAGCCCCACAGAAGATCTGTAGACGTGCATGACGCGCGGTTCCGCCGTCGACCGAATCCGGAGTGGCGTCCCCTGCTTGTTGTCAAGGATCCGGGTTCTTTCGCGATGCCAGTCGGGCCGGTGTACGAAGGCGGTACGGGGGAGTCACTTCATTTCATGCTGGAAACAGTGGGCGAGGACGTATTGCGCGCTGTGCCCCGGCTGTTTTACAAGTTCCGTGCGGTTGAGAAAATCGCCGAGGGGCAACGCGTCTCCGACGTTCTACTGCTTGCGGAACGGTTTGCGGCCACATCGTCCTTCGCTCACTCACTAGCGTTCTCGCTCGCAGTAGAGAAAATTTGCGCAGTCGAAGTTCCCGCCCGTGCGATGAACTTGCGGATCCTTTTGGCGGAACTTGAGCGTCTGCGGCACCACGCCGGAGCGATTACCGGTATATGTGAATCCACCGCGCTGGCTGTGGCGGCCTCTCAGGCGGCGATAATCGAGGAGCAGCTTCTCCGGGCGTCATGCCAATTTGCGGGACACCGCTACTTGTTTGGCTTGAACACGCCCGGAGGTTTGCGGCGCGATTTCGCGAACGAGGATTTCAACAATCTCGTCATTGCAGTTGATCGCGCGGTCAAGGACTTGCGGACGCTTGAGGACCGTCTGCACTTCACCAGCAGTTTCCTGGACCGGCTGGAGGATGTGGGAGCGGTCGAGCCGAATAAGGCGCGGGATTTGAATCTCGTCGGTCCTGTGGGGCGCGCGTCTGGCCGTGGGAACGACTTGCGGCGGGAGTGCCCCTATGGGGATTATGACAAATATGAATTTGAGATTCCACGCGAAGTCGAGGGAGATGGTTACGCACGGCTTCGAGTGCTGTTTCAAGAGGCGTACGCGTCGGCGGGCTTGATTCATCAAGCGATTGGGCGCATCGAGCCAGGCCCGATTGCGGCGCGCTGTGAAGCCTCTTCTTCTGGCGCCGCTCTTGGATGGGCGGAAGCTCCGATTGGCGCGGCTCTCCATTGGGTCCGACTGGACGGTTCCGGACTCGTGGAGCGCTACCGTGCGATCACGCCGTCCTTCAATAATTGGCTGGGATTCCACGCAGCTGTCGAGGATTTTGCGTTCCAGGATTTCCCCATCATTTTAGCCACATTTGGGCTCTCGGCGACCGAATGTGATCGTTAGCAGTAGGAGATTCGAATGAGTTTTTGGTTCTGGCACGGCCTGAGAAAAGGCGTTCAAACAACGCGCTATCCTCGAGGTTCCGAATCTGCACACGGTGTCTCGCCGGGCAGACCCGTGACTACTACATTTGACTCCTCGGCGGACGCCGTTCTGGCCGCTGCGAACTGCCCGGTTGAGGCTATCGTGGCGGACGGCAGTTCAGCTGAGGTCAAGCTTGAGCGTTGCATCTATTGCCAGCGCTGCCATTTTGGCAGCTCTCATCCGCTTGAATGGAAGTCGGACTATGAATGGACGATGGCCATGCCCGACCCCGAAAAATACCGACCTTTGCCGGATGCCTATCGTCGTTCTCTGCACGTGATCGTGGTTGACGCCGGCGATTGCGGAGCTTGTCTTCACGAGGTGAAACAGCTGAACAACCCGCTCTACAACATGCACCGCCTCGGAATTTTTCTCACGGCGACGCCACGCGCCGCCGATGTGCTCCTGGTCGTGGGCCCTGTCAGCGAAAATATGCGCGTGCCTTTGCTGAAGACATACGAAGCCATGCCCAATCCCAAGCGGGTTCTTGCCGTCGGCACGTGCGCCATCAACGGCGGAGTGTTCGGCCGCAGTTTCATGTCAGCAGGAGGCGTAGCTTCGGTGCTGCCGGTAGACCTCGCCATCCCAGGCGATCCCCCGCCACCTTTGGCCATTCTTCACGGACTGTTGGTGGCCACTGGTCGCAAGAGTCCCGTTTCGCGGGATGTTGCCTCGGAGGGAGATTTCGAATCATGAACGCCTGGATCGGAGGAGCGCTCACTCTATTTTTCATTCTGTGCGCAAGCGGAATGGTGTTAGCCGTCGCGACGCGCGGCAACTATCCGATGCGGGCGCTCGTTGTCGTGAGTAGCGTCTGTTCCGTTTTGATGATGTTCGTCTCGGCTGCGGCACTGGCCACCGGCCGCAGTTTTGTCGTCGATCTTTGGAATCTCGAAGGACTGGGCCGCTTTTCTCTACGCTTGGACATGTTGTCGGCGATTTTCCTTTTCACAGCCGGACTCGTGTATCTGCCGGCATCCCTATTTGTCAGGAACCTCGGCCAGATTCGCTTTGGCGGGCGTTATCCAACGCGCCGATACGGTGTTTTGCACTTTGCTCTGATGGCCTCTGTGGTTCTCATTCTCCTGGCGAACGATGCGCCGCTATTCCTGATCAGCTGGGAATGCATGTCGATCCTCTGCTACTTGCTGGTGAACTACGAGCAGAGCCCGCGCACGGATACTCGCGCGGGATACATCATGTTGGCCATGAGTGAAGCAGGGTTCCTCGCGGTCGTCGTTTCCTTTCTGATACTAGGAAGAGCGTCGCCGGACTGGTCGTTTTCTTCCTTGGCCGCAGCGGCGAGCCACCTTTCGACCGGCGCTGTGTGTGGCATTTTCGTGCTCGGATTCCTCGGTTTTGGGGTGAAAGCGGGATTGGTGCCGGTGAATTTCTGGCTGCCTCGGTGTTATACGGCAGCTCCGGCTGTTTTTGTTCCTGTATTGGCCGGCGTAACGCTGAATCTCGGCTTCTACGGTATCTTGCGATTGAGCGGCGATCTGGTGTCGAACCACGGGCCAGGTATCGGATTGTTTGCGTTGCTCACCGGGAGCATCACGGCTCTGGTCGGCATTCTGTACGCTACTACGGAAAACGACCTGAAGAAAATGCTTGCTCATAGCTCGATTGAAAATGCAGGCATAATCGTTGCTGCCATTGGAGCATCTCTTGTGTTCCGCGCGTCCGGACACGCAGTTGCTGCAGCCATCGCGCTGACCGCGGCGCTGTACCACATGATCAACCATTCGGTTTATAAGACGCTCCTGTTCCAGGGTGTCGGCGAAATCGAGGCGGCCACAGGGACTCGAGAGATGGATGGTCTCGGCGGTCTGGCCCATTTACTGCCAGCCGTATCGGTCGTTTTTTTGGTTGGCTGCTTATCTATCGCGGCCATTCCTCCTTTCAACGGCTTTGTAAGCGAATGGCTAACTTTGCAATCTTTATTACGTAGCGCTGTGCTGTTGTCTCCGGCGGTCAAGTTACTGTTCGCGCTGTGCGGCGCTTGCCTGGCTCTGACCGCGGCGCTGGCAGTCACTTGCTTCGTGAAAGTTTATTCGATGAGTTTTCTCGGGATTCGGCGCGGTGAATGGCGCCGTAAACCTAAACAGGCAGCTCGACCCCAGTTTTCATTGGTGTATCTCGCCGTGGCTTGCCTGCTGCTCGGAATTCTTCCCACATATGTCATTCCCGTCTTGAACCGGGCCGTCGAGCCGCTTGTTGGTGCCAGTGCAGCTGCATCTCTCGTGCCGCCATTTTTTAGCGCAACTCCGTCAAATCAGCAACTGCCTCCGGCGTTCCTTGAAGACTTCCACAATCTCGGGGCTCAAACCGGCAAACGAATGCTCCCTGGTAGGGGCTTAGTTGTGCTCGTTCGCGGCGCGGAGCAGAATCCCGTCGTTTTCGCAATGTCGACATCTTACAGTTTCATAGCACTGGCGATTTTTCTCTTCCTGACCTGGTTCATCGTGACCCGAAGCACGAGGAAACGCGCCGTGGCACGCCGCGAACTGTGGGCCGGGGGAATCCCGCGTCTCTTGCCGGAAATGACATACACCGCGACCGGCTTCTCAAACCCGGTCCGTGTTGTCTTCCAGGCGGTTTTCCGTCCTAACATTGTGGAAGACTCGCGCGAGACCGTCGCCGTTCATTTTCGAACCGCGATTCTTCGGCGGCGCGATGAGACACATTTGGTAGACCGCCTGCTGTTGCGCCCGATCGGAAAAGCAACTGGCTGGTTCGCGAGATTGTTGGCGAGGATGCACCACGGCCGCTTGAACGCATATGTCGCATACACGCTGGGTTTTCTGGTGCTCATCCTTCTGTTGTTTCGATTCTCTTAGTGAAGAGGCTTGTGCCGCTCGCGTCAAATTCCTCAAAGGATTTCAGTGAAGATCGTCATCATTTCTGACATTCACGGCAATTTCGATGCGCTGTCCGCCCTGCCGGAAACTTACGACG
This sequence comes from uncultured Acidobacteriota bacterium, assembly GCA_963811805.1. Classification (GTDB taxonomy): domain Bacteria; phylum Acidobacteriota; class Terriglobia; order Acidiferrales; family UBA7541; genus DAHUXN01. The sequence continues at coordinate 2,079,627 of CAWESU010000001.1, forward strand.
AGCTTTGTGTGCTGGGGGACTTGGTGAACTACGGACCGCAGCCGAAGGAAGTGATCGATTGGGTCAGAGAAAAAGCTACTCTCGTTGTCCGTGGCAATCACGATCAATGCATCGGCTACGGAGACGATCCGCGATGCTCGCCCAGGTTTCGAGACATGGCGGAAGCGACCCGGCAGTTTTGTAATGCGCTGGTGACCGAAGAGCAGAAGCAATACCTCCGCTCCCTTTTGCCGCGGGTCGAATCGCTGCGCTCCCAAACTCGATTCTTTCTTTGCCATGCGACCCCATCCGAGCCGCTCTATGAATATCGGAAGGCGGACTCCGAGAAATGGGCGGAAGACTGCGCACAAGTGGAGGCCGAAGTCATCTTGGTGGGGCATACGCACATTCCGTTCGTTCGCTCTTTCAATCACCAAATACTTGTCAACCCGGGTAGTCTCGGGCAGCCAAAAACGGGGAAACCACAAGCTTGCTATGCCGTTTGGGAAGATGGCCAGGTGAGCCTGCGAACCTACGCATATCCGCTAGAAAAAACAATCGACAAGATCCGATCGATGCCGATTGGCAAGAGGATCCAGCAGGATCTCATCACCGTACTTGAATCCGGGGGACTCCACCGGACTAAGGACGAGACGAGAATGCTGGAGATTTGAATCTGGAAGCGCTCAGGATTTTGCAGCCTTGATGCGATGACGACGAGAGAATTCACAGACCGGGAAATCGAATCGTTCGTGCGAGACTTGGAATCTCTTCAAGGCGGTTCGATGGCCGCAGCCGCGTTGATTGGTTGTGGGGCGCGAGCGATTCCGCCGCTGCGGCGATTTCTCCTGGAGGGCAGGCCGAGGGGCATCTTTCAGCCTCGTCAATTGGCGGTGGAGACCCTGAGTCAATTGGATGCCGAGGGCGTGCTGATCGAGTATTTGGAAAAGTCTCGAGAAATGGAAGACCCCGTGGTTCGATTTGGCGAAGACGCAGTGAGAAGCACGGCCGCCAGAGAACTATGTCGATGGCCTACCGATGATGTATTCAATTGCCTCATGCGCGTCGGATTGGATCATCTGCTTCCGGGCATCGTGGAAACGCTCGGTGAGTTCCGGCGGATCGAGGCGGTATCTTATTTCCTATGGGCTCTGGGCGACGGTGTCTGTCGGCCGTTTGCCGAAGCCGCGATACGCAGATTGGGCAGCGAGGCCCAGCCGTTCCTCGTTAATGCTGCTTGCAGCCAAAATCCTTCGAAAGAAGAGGAAAATCCATCGAGCCTCCAGCGACGGCGATGGGTGCTGCGAATCCTTTCAGGCTTGGAGATCCTCCCGCAAGATTGGGAGAAGTTAAAAGGGCCTTTGGAAGAGGACGACCCCGAAACTGTGATAACGACCTGCCGTATCGGGCTTGAGGTTGCGCCTATGTCCGACAGGTTGCACGCGATCCAACGTTTGATCGAAATGTTGCCGCGCGTCGACTGGTTCCTCCGCGGCGATGCCAGGACGGCGCTGCTCGAACATTTTGATATTTCCCGCGAGGCAATCGAAGATGAAATTGCGCGACGAACGGCGGCGTCTGAGAGAAACGATACGTTTGATGTGATCCTTCGCCTGTTGATTAACATAAGGATTCAAGCTTTGGAACCGGGTCTCGCACGACGCTAAGCCAGAGGTGTTGGAGTTCGCCTTTAATCGCCCTCCCGGACCGGAAAAGGGCGCGAATTTGCTTGTCGGACAGCCGAATATTCAGCCGTTAGGGTGCGGACGCGGCAAGAAGGGACAGCGCACCGTTGACTTGGGTGCCATTGCGCGCGAAAATGTAGACCTTACGGGTGTTGGAGTTCGCCCTAATCCGCCCACAAGTGGGCAGATGACTCCTACGAGGGTTCCGACCTACGAAGGAGTTGTCTGTTTCGTTTTGACCCTCCTTCGTCGCTGAATCCCTCGAAATGAAAGTCAATTCAGAGACCCGATGACCCGCGGTCGCAGGGTCAGGCGGATTCCGGTGGCGGCTGAGATGACCTTGGAAATAAATGGATCTCGTGAACATCTAAACCCAAACCAGGCAAATCGACTCCGCGTCACTTGCCAGTACATCGATAAGCTGCTCGGAGAGATCGAAGACGTTCTCAATACGACGACCTCCAGGGCCGCTTTCCCCCGCTATTCCACAGATATCGCGCCCGCGCAGCGCAGAACAATCGAAGACTACATCGCGAGAGTCCGCGCGCAACTCGTTCGAGTTCTGGATGGACAGGGTATTGCGCGAGAGAAGCCGTCCGTTCCTGCGTCCCGAGCCATTCACGTCACGTTAGGCGCGATTGACATCGCCGCCGAAGAACTCAGACCGGGCTACATGCGTGGCTACGGGGATCTTCCGGATAACGTGGCAACGGAACTGAACGGAATCGCCGGCGAGCTGATGAGCTTGATTGGCCGTTTTGACCATTATTTATCCGAGGGTATCGGTGAAGATCTGAAAGTCCGGCTGGCGCGCCTCGAGCAGGCCGGCAACGATCTGCAACTCCTCGAAAAAATCGAAAGTACGGTCCGCCAGCGAGGCCTCGTAGAATTCCGTCCCGCGATAGCCACGATTCTCGATCGTGCAGAGGACCGCAGTTTTGAGATTGCCGTTTTTGGACGAGTCAGTTCGGGTAAATCTTCCCTGCTGAATGCGATCCTTGGAACAGATGTGCTGCCGGTAGGCGTTACGCCGATCACCGCCGTTCCGACGCGTATCACTCATGCCGAGGCGCCATTTCTTACGGTTTCGTTTTCTGAAGCGCCCACGAAAAGGCTTGAGATTTCTCACTTACGAGAATTCGCAACCGAACAGGAGAACCCGGGAAACAGGAAGCATGTAACGCGTCTTGTTGTTGCACTTTCGTCTCCGCGACTTCGAGGCGGGGTCGCATTTGTGGATACGCCCGGCCTGGGTTCTTTGGCCACCAGCGGTGCCGCAGAAACATTGGCCTATCTGCCGAAATGCGATCTGGGTGTTGTATTGATTGATGCCGGTTCCACTCTCACAGCTGAGGATCTTCAAACGATCATCGCTCTCCAACAAGCGGCGATTCCTGTCAACGTCCTGCTCAGCAAAGCGGATGTCCTCGGCCCGGATGATCGGAGCCGAATCATTCGCTACGTCAAAGAACACATCGCATCCGAATGCAACCTGGATCTGCCGGTTCATCCCGTAAGCGTGTTGCCCTCGTGCAAGCAAATGCTCGATGAATGGTTTGAGAACGAAATCGTCCCCCTCTACGCACGCTCACAGGAGTTGCGCGCCGCCTCCCAGCGAAGAAAAATCGGCGCGCTACGCGATTCCGTCGTTGCTGCCCTGGAAGCGCGGCTGCGAAAGAGAGGGCCAGTATCGGCGGAATCAAAGGAAAAGGCTCGCGCAGCCGAAGACCTTCTCCGAAAAACAACTGGTCAAATTGAAGAAACGCGCTCGCTTTGCGGCAGACTGGTTCAGGAAGCGAGCGCTTGCCTACCCGAGGCGATTGATAAAGCGGCGAAGCGGCTGCTGGATTCTTGGTCGAAGGGCGGTGACAGTGAGGTTAAGCCCGGCCAGTTGGTTCGCGACAGCATCACAGACTCAGTGCAGCTGCAAGTGAGAAAGTTGCAACTCCAGATTTCACCTCTGGCAGCTCGGCTCGGAGACGATCTTCGGCAATGTGCCGACAGCCTGGGCCTTCCCGACGTTCCGGGCGAGGGTGAATTCCGATCAGTCATCCGAGGTGCGCCCGTCTTTGAGACGATCACTTCTCCTCTCGCGGTCTCTCGGCCGGTCATCGCAGGACTGCTCGGTCGCCGCATGGCGGAACGGCAGCTGGCGGCCCAGATTTCCCGTCAGTTGGAACAGCCCTTCTACACCGCAATGGAAGCGTACTGGGAATTGGTGCGAGCTTGGGTCGATTCGGTGATCACCCAGCTGAGAACGAAGTTCGAGACTTACGCCGAGAGCTATCGCGCCCAGGCTGAGCAAAAATTGAGGGGCAGGGAGTTTGCAGAAGAAGAGCTCGACGGTTTTGAAAAGGATCTTGCCAGCCTGAAGGCGAAGGTGCCACCAATAGATGCTCTTCGGGAAATCGATTCGACTCGCCGGGACGATGCAACGACGGAGATTTCGAAGAGAGCATGACAATCCTGAGAGGAAAATAAGCAGAACCTCCGCTATGACCAAGTGCATGATCATCGCTGTGGATGAAGATCTGATGGCGATGCCCGCGGTCGAGGTAATCAAGTATGTCCACCAGGGGGGATTCGTTCTCAATAACGAAATCGCGATAGAAGTTTGCAGTCGATCTTAACTTGGCAGGCGGGGCGTGAAACCAGCGAAGGCATCGGCGGAACAATTGATCGGTCGCGAGGCCGAGACACGCCGTCTGCACACAGCTCTGCGTGCTCGCCTGAGTCAGCTCATTTGGGGCCCTGCGGATTCTGGCAAGAGTGCGTTTGTTAGAAACGCGCTTCTGGAGCTCCCTGAAACAGAACGTCGCAAGTGCATCCGCTCGGTCGGCGCGGCGAGCCGGAGGCGGTTGGTGGAACACTTAATTCAAGGGCTTTACCTGGCGGGCGATCCTCTCGTACGAAAGAAAGTCCATGCTGACCGTGAGACGCAGGAAACGCTGACCCGATGGATCAACCAGCAGTCGTTAATTCGGATAAAGGGCATCCTGTTTACCGCGGCAGAGCAGGGCGAATATCGATTTGTTGTGGACGGTTTGCCGCCGGCTTCGCACTCGATGGCTCACCTGTTGAAGGAAATTACGTACCGTACCAAGACCCCTGTATACCTGACCGGACTTGGCTATACACAAAGCGAGATTGGAGACGCGTGGAGCTTGTACTGGACCGATGAGTACCGCATACGACTCGGTCCCCTGTCCGAAGCTCGCGCTCGCGAACTGTTGGAAATTTGTATTCGCAAGTTCGGTTTGAGTTCACTCGATCTGGAAGGTTTCCGCGAAGAGGTTTTGCGCTTGAGCGCGCATCTGCCAGGCTCCATCGTCAAAATGTGTGAGCTTGCTGCGGAGCCGCGCTATCACTATGGAGACCAAGTGAAGGTTAAGTTGGTCCACTTGGATTATCTGCTGCAAGGCAGCCGGTTCTCGGCCCAGGCTATCTCGGGATATACGGCATGACCAAAACCGGAACCGATCGAGATGACGTCGTGCAGGACGCACAGGCAGAACCCCCGCTTCTGCGCCTTGCGGAACTTGCGGAAGATCTAGGGTCGGAACGCGTTCGCGAAGAGGCCACGGCCCTCTCTCAGCGGGCCAGCGAAGGACGATTCTACGTCGCATGTCTTGGTCAGTTTAAGCGAGGGAAATCCACGCTTCTAAACGCCCTGCTCGGTGACCGCATCTTGCCCACGGGAGTTCTGCCGCTGACCGCCGTGCCGACGGTTGTTCGCCTAGGCACTTCGAGAGGAGCTCGCGTCCGTTTTCAGGGCGGAAAGTGGATGGCGATTGCCCCGGAAGATCTCCCGCAATTCGTTTCAGAGGAACTCAATCCCGAAAACAAGAAAGGCGTCGTTGGAGTCGAGGTTTTTTCTCCGAGTCATCTCCTGGCTGACGGGATGTGCTTGGTGGATACGCCCGGTCTCGGTTCCGTCTTTGAAGGAAACACGGTGACAACCCAGGCGTTCGTGCCTCACATTGATGCGGCAATTGTGGTCGTCGGCGCTGATCCGCCTATTTCCGGCGAGGAAGTATCTCTCCTCAAAAAAGTGGGGAAGCACGTTCGCGACCTACTGATCGTCTTGAACAAAGCGGACCGAACCTCGGACGAGGAGCGTCGTGTCGCAAAGTCGTTTACCGCCAAGATGCTCGAACAGCATCTGCAACGCCGTATTGGTCCGATCTATGAGGTCAGCGCCGAAGAGCGTCTCGCAAACCGAGGACCGGAACGCGATTGGGGACAGCTCGTCGCCGCGCTTGAGAGACTGGTCCGTGAATCCGGCAGCGATCTGGTTCGTGCGGCTGCGAGGAGAGGCTTTGCACGACTAACCGAGGAGCTTTTCACAATTATTTGCGAAGACAGAGAAGCTCTAATCCGCCCGATCGAAGAATCCGAGGCGCGAATTCGCCACCTGCGTCAAACCATTTCGGAGGCGGAGAGGTCGCTTCGTGATATGAGTTATCTCTTCATGGCGGAGGAGCATCACCTTTCGGATATGTTCCTCGCCCAAAGGAAAGAGTTTCTCGCTACGGTCGGTCCGAAAGTGAATGCCGAGTTTGAGAGGGAACTGAAAACACTCCCGCGTCACTATGGCCCGAAGTTTCGGAGAGAAGCTTTCCACTTAGCCCAAGTCGTCGCGGAACGGCATATCCGCCCGTGGCTTGAAGCGGAACAAGTTGCGGCCGAGCAGGAATATCGGAGGGTTGACTCCCGCTTTGTGAGTATCGGCAACGATTTTCTGAAGAAGTTGGCGGAGTCGGGGGTGCCGGAATTCGCGCGCATGCCAAACGCGCTCGATTCGAATCGAGGCTTTCGCGTTCGTTCGCGTTTCACATTCGAGCAATTACTCCACGTCGCTTCGCCATCTTCTCCTTTGCGCTACCTTGCGGATGTGTTCTTGGGCATAGTCCAGGCCTACAGGGTGATTGAAAAAGAAGCCTGGGACTTCCTCGCTCATTTGATGGAAATGAACAGCACGCGAGTCCAGTCAGACGTGGTCAATCGTGTCCAGGAAAGCCGAGGACAATTGGAAGTCGAAATCCGAAAACTTCTTCATGAGGTAACTCGGGTTGCTGAACATGCTCTCGATCGAGCGCGTATGGCGAAGGCGGAAGGCGCTCCGGCAGTTGAGGAGGCACTGGCCCGTTTGGAGCGCGCCGAGCGCGCTCTTCGAGTTCTGTCTCAGTCAGGTGGGGGGAATCGGCAGCTTGCGGGAGATAGATGGTCAAGGAGGCCTGGCGGAAACGATTGATTCGGTTGGGTTGGGTCGTATGGCTCATTTCGACTCCTTGCCGGTGCTTGTCACGGATAATCGACTGTGCTGTACTCTACGAAGGCTCACTATTTTGTCGCCCGAATCCTTAGCTCGCCACCTCGTCCTTTCATGACGATGGCTTCACAGGAGAAATAGCATTATTCGCTGGCGGCAACTTGGACCAAAAACTTTGTTCAACGATGATGCCGATGGCGTCAGAGGCAAAGTCATTGGCATATACGCCCTTTTGCTGACCTTCAATTTGGGCGCATGGCTCTGGGCGGCCCTTGCTTTTCATCATTATCCCGTTCTTCTCGGCACCGCGCTCCTCGCCTATAGTTTCGGTCTTCGCCACGCTGTGGATGCCGATCACATCGCCGCGATTGACAACGCCACTCGTAAATTAATGCAAGAGGGAAAACGTCCGGTCGCGGTTGGGTTCATGTTCTCGCTCGGGCATTCGACCATCGTCGTCATCGGCGCGGCGGCCATTGCTGGAACCGCCATCGCGCTTCAGCATCGCGTGGATGCCACCCGGAGCGTAGGAGGCGTGATTGGCACTCTGGTCTCTGCATTTTTTCTGTTCGCTATCGCCATCGTCAATTTGATCGTTCTGCGATCGATCTACGGTGCCTTCGTGCGAGTGCGGCGCGGCGAGCCCTACGTCGAAGAAGATTTCGACATGCTCCTCGGCAATCGAGGGCTTCTTTCGCGGCTATTTCGTCCGATGTTCCGCATGATCACCCGCAGTTGGCACATGTATCCGATCGGCCTCCTATTCGGCCTCGGTTTTGACACCGCCACGGAGATCGGTCTGCTCGGCATCTCCGCAGCCGAAGCGTCCACGGGCCTGTCGTTTTCGTCGATCCTCGTTTTTCCGGCGCTCTTCGCGGCGGGAATGTCCCTAATTGATACGACAGACAACATTCTGATGCTGGGTGCCTACGGCTGGGCCTTCGTCAAACCTATACGCAAAATCTATTACAACATGACGATCACTTCCGTCTCGGTGATTGTCGCGCTCGTTGTCGGCGGAGTCGAGGCGCTAGGCTTGCTCGCAGGACAGTTTCACTTGACCGGAAGATTTTGGAACGCTGTGACCAAGCTTAACAACAATTTCGGCACACTCGGCTACTTCATTGTGGCGCTCTTCGCGTTGAGCTGGATGGTGTCCGTCGCCGTCTACAAATGGCGTCGATTTGAGAAGGTTTCGCCTTGTTGAGAAGTTCGCTTCAACGGCGCTCATGGCAAGAGTATCGCGCGCGAAAGGACGGCAGCGCTATAACCGCTGCGGTCTCTTGTTCGTGCCAGACATGCGTACAATTATCTCAGGACTTCAACCACTCGAGGAAAGATCGTGCATCGTACCGCGCAGAGCCGGGTACAATTTTCTGAAGGCCGCGTATTGCCGGTCCATGAGCGCCATTCGGTTCTTGTCTGGTTTCACGCGTTTGGCAACGCGGACGGCCCTTTCGCAGGCTGCTTCGACGGAGGGCCACACACCTACGCCGACTCCGGCGAGCAAGGCTGCTCCATAGGCGGGGCCTTTTTCTGCCTCGACAAGATCCACCGACATTCCATAGACGTCCGCCTGCACTTGCTGCCACAACGCTCCTCGAGCGCCGCCGCCTCCCAAACGTATGGATTCAACCGGAAGTTTCAACTCTGAAAAGATTGTCAAAGTGTCGCGAAGGCTGAAAGCGACGCCTTCTATAATCGCGCGAACAATATGCGCGCGAGTGTGCGAGGCCGTGAGTCCCACCAAAGCGGCGCGGGCATGCGGGTCCAGATGAGGCGTCCTTTCGCCCATTAAATAGGGAGCCCACAGCAAGCCATTTGCACCGGCGGGAACTTTGCCGGCCTCTTGCATCAGAGAGTCATAGGGATCGCGGTTTGAATCGCCGCCGGATTCGGCTTCGATGCCAAATTGGTCGCGGAACCATCGCAGAGAAAATCCGGCGGACTGTGTAACGCCCATCACGTGCCATCGCTTGGGCACGGCATGGCACAAGGTGTGAATGCGTCCCTGCGGGTCCAGCACGGGGCTTGCGGTCGCAGCAAAAACGACCCCGGAAGTTCCAATCGTGACGCTCACAGCTCCGGGGCCGACGATTCCCATAGCTACCGCTCCTGCCGCCTGATCTCCCGCACCGGCAACCACTGGAATGCCCGCGCGAAGGCCGGTGGCACGCGCCCCTTCCTCGGTCACGTGGCTCGCCACCTCTTGCGATTCGAAGACGCGGGGGAGGACGTCTTCGCCCAAATGGGAGACCTCTATCATTGCGGGAGACCATCGCCGATTCGTGACATCGAACAGAAGCGTCCCAGATGCATCGGCCACATCAGTCGCGCGTGCTCCGGTCAGCCGGAGCCGGATGTAATCCTTGGGCAGAAGGATTGAGCGGACTCGAGCCCAGACTTCGGGTTCATTTTTCTGCACCCACCAGATTTTCGGGAGCGTGAAGCCGGTCAAGGCTGGATTAGCGGTAAGTTCGATCAATCGGCTCGAGCCGACTTTTTCCGTAATGGCGCGGCATTCCACTTCGGTGCGCTGATCGCACCAGATGAGCGCGGGACGCAAGACGGTGGCGTCGCTGCCCAGGAGCACCAGCCCATGCATCTGGCCGGTCAGTCCGATTGCGCCAATTTCGCTCGCGGATGCGCCGCCGCGTTCCAGGCATTCAGGAATTGCGCGGCAAGCGGCCCTCCACCAATCGTCCGGGTCCTGTTCTGCCCAGCCAGTGTGAGGGGATGAAATGGCAGCGTGTTCGGCGGTAGCCGAACTTAGAACGCGGCCTTCCGCATCGAGCAAAACCGCACGCGTGCCTCCCGTTCCGGCGTCTATTCCAAGAAGTTTTATCGCCATTACTATGGCCGCCTCAAATCAACATTTTGCGAAGTCGATGTCAACTAGAGAATTGGGACGTTCTTCCCCGTCCTTGCTCTTCTATTGTCAACGAAACCCGCAAGCGATAGCATCGCCGCTTCATCACCTTGAGAGGTGTTTGCTTGCTCGATCGTCGTCGTTTTCTTGCTTCCACCGCAAAGGGTGCCGCAGGCGCGGCGTTCTTCGGCAACGAGCTTTCGGCCGGCAACCTCCCGTTCGCTCCCGAGCCTTTTGCCCGACTTGTATATAACGTGAAGGACTACGGGGCAACCGGGAGCAAAAAGGATGACGCGCGCCCCGCTCTCCAACAAGCCATCGATGCTTGCGGAACATCCGGTGGCGGGACGGTATATGTGCCGCCCGGCGAGTACACCTCCGGACAACTCCACCTCCGCTCAGGAGTGCGTCTATATCTGGAAGCGGGCGCAACCCTTTTTGCTTCGCTCGAAGGTCGCCAATTCGATCCGCCTCCTAAATCGGCGCTCCTCATCGGCGAGGACCTGCACGACATCGCCCTCGAAGGCCGTGGCACGATTGACGGTCAAGCCTCCTATGAGTGGCGCCTCAACGACTTCACGGACTTCTACATTCGCCCCAACCAGCTTCTGATGGAGGCCGCCGGTAAGCCGCTCCTCAGATCGTTCCCTTCCGGATTTAGAAAGGAAACGGTCTATCCGCGCCTGGTTCTGCTGCTCCGGTGCCAGGATGTCCGCATCGCGGGCCTCAAGTTCCTCCGATCGCGGAGTTGGACCATCAACCCCTATGCTTGCAAAAGGCTCGTCATCGACGGCGTCTACATCTATTCGAGCGCCAAGGAAGGCGTCTGGGCAGACGGCATCGATCCGGATGGCTGCCAGGACGTCCGCGTGGCCAACTCCACCATCGAGACCGGCGACGACGCCATCGTCTTTTGGTCGGCGAATATCTGGGGGCCCGCGTTGCCCACCGAAAACGTTACGGTGACCAACTGCAGGCTCTCCTCGGCCTCCAGCGCGCTAAAGTTCTGCGATGGCAACTCCAACGCCGTCCGCCGAGTGACAGTCGATAACGTCGTCATTACGAACTCGAATCGCGGCCTAGCGTTCATGGTGTTCGACGGCGGCGTGGTGGAAGATGTTCTGATTTCCAATGTTTCGATCGAAACGCGCCGCTTCGATTGGTTCTGGTGGGGCGACGGCGACCCGATTCACTTCAACATCAGGCGCCGCAGCGAGGTCGACGGAACCAAGCGCGACCACGAACCGCCCGCCGGCAAGATCAGGAATGTCTCGATCTCCAACGTGGTTGCTCACGCCACCGGCACATCGGCGATCAACGGTCATCCGGATAGTTGGCTCGAGAACATCCACCTCGATAACGTCCGGTTGTTCGTCTCACACGACCCGGCGGCGCCTTACGAAAACACGCGCGCAGCAATCGCACTCCGTCAAGCCCGCAACTTCTCGATGAGGGATGTCCAAATTCGTTGGGACCAGCCGCACGCCGCAACGTGGCGATCCGGTCTCACGGCGGAAGATGTCGAAGATGTGCGACTCGATACGGTAGACGTAGCGGCCGCGCCAGCCTCCGCCGCGCCCGTGATCGAGCTAACGAATGCCAATAAAATTACTCTGCAGTCTCTACGCGCGGCCACGATCCACCTGGCAGGAAAAGGCACTCGCGAGGTGCGCCTGCTCCAAACCGACTCGATGGTCTCGGCGGACTCCGATGTCAGTAAGGATGCCATCATTCGGCAGTAGGAGGCGCAACCAAACTACTTTGGTAAGGTTCGCGCGCCTGTGATCGTGAAGTGGCTTTCGACGACTGGTAACATCGATCCGGGTTGCCCTCCACCGACTGAGATTGTGTACTCGCCGGGCGCGATGATGCGCTCGCCGGCCTCGTCTACCTCGCTCAAGTCGCGCGGCCGTAATGAGAATTGCACGCGGCGCGTTTGGCCCGCTGGAATTTGCAGGCGCGTGAATCCGCGCAACGCGCGAATCGGCGCAATGTCAGACTTCGGAAACGCGATGTACAACTCCGCAACTTCATCGCCATCACGCGGGCTGGCATTTCGCACGTCGGCCTCGACCTCAAGGCTCGATCCGGCATCGAGCTCCGTGGACGAAAGCTCGAGCGCGCTGTATTCGAAACGCGCATAGCTCAGACCGAACCCGAACGGAAACAAAGGCTGGCCCGTGAAATAACGGTACGTGCGTCCACGCATCGAGTAATCGTCAAACGGCGGAAGATCGGCCACCGACTTGTAAAAGGTCACAGGCAAGCGCCCTGCAGGATTATTATCGCCCGCAATCGTCTCGGCGATTGCGGTGCCGCCTTCTTCGCCGGGATACCACGCCGCGAGAATCGCACTAGCCAAGTCCGGATCGACTGCCACCGCGCTGCCACTCATCAGCACGACGATGACAGGCTTTCCGGTCGCGGCGAGGGCCTTCAGCAAATCCTGCTGAGGTTGCGGCAACGCGATATCCGTGCGATCGCCGCCATAGAATCCAGGAATATTCATCCATCGGTTTTCTTCGTTTTCGAGATCGCGCGAAATCCCCACGCAAGCAACGATAACGTCCGCTTTCTGAGCGGCGGCAACGGCTTCGTTGCGTAGCGCCTCCGCTGGCGGATCCCACAACAAAGTGATGCCTGCAGCGTCGCCGCCAAACGAAAGATTGCGATTCATATCCCCGCGACTGTGTGAATACTCAAGTCGAATTTTGTGTGGGCCCCTATCGGCAAAACGAACAGGAATCATCAAATCCGGGGTCGTCGACCGCTCATCCAAGAGCTTGCCGTCGAGATATAACCGGAAGTCGTCAGCATCCTTGCACGGATAGCAGCCGCCGATGTCGGCACCGATTCGATAGTCGCCCGGTGCCGGCGGTGTGAAAGTGCCCGTCCATCGGACGGAGAATTTGGCAGTCTGCGCAGCAGGAATCGGGTTGAGGCCGGCCCAGTCGAAATCGATGGACTGATCCGTACGCGTCATGGCCGGCGGGCCTTCGAGATTCGCGTTATCGAAATACTCTCCCGTCAAGCCGCCAAGCGCAGACGTTTCTTCGTCCGAGCGCGACGGCCGCAGCGCAGTCGCGGGAACGGGCACCGGCATTTCGTTCACAAGCTTCGAGCCCTGTGCGTACACCAACGTGTTTTGCCTTCCAAATCGCCGCTCGATGCCGAGCAGCGGCGTCACCGGATTCGGCGGCGTCCCGTTGTAGTTCCCTTCGAGCGCAACGACAAGATTGGCTTCTGGCCCAATGACAGCGATCGTTTTCACATTCGGACTCAGCGGAAGAACCCCTTTGTCGTTCTTGAGCAGCACTATCGACTCGCGCGCCGACCGCAGCGCGAGCGCTCGGTGCTCGGCCGAATCGATTGTCGCGAGCGGCGTCTTCGCGTACGGCACACGGTCGGGAGGATCGAACATCCCGAGCCGAAACCGTGCCGTGAACAGTCGCTTCACCGCCCGATCGACATCGTCTTTGCTCAGAAGGCCCTCTTTCACCGCCTTTGGCACGTCGCGGTACTCGTCGCCGCACGAGAGATCCGTCCCGGCCTTGATCGCGAGCGCGACGGCGCGAACGTTGTCCGGAGCGTAGTGATGATTGGCCCAGATGTCGCCGATGGCGCCGCAATCGGAGGCGACGAAGCCCTGAAAACGCCACGCGCCGCGCAAATGATCCTGGAGCAGCAGATCGGATGCACAGTCCGGCTTGCCGTCAACGGCACTGTACGCGCACATGACCGAATCAGCTCCGCCATCCACTACGGCTGCGCGAAAAGCCGGGAGATATGTATCTTCGAGGTCGTACGGCGAGACATCGACATCGGTGATGTGTCGCAGCAATTCCGATCCACTATGCACGGCAAAATGCTTCGGCGTCGAAACCGCTCGCAGATAATGCGGATCATCGCCCTGGATGCCTTCGACGAACGCGGTCCCCAGACGCGCCGTCAAAAATGGATCCTCGCCGTACGTTTCCTGGCCGCGTCCCCAGCGTGGATCGCGAAAAATGTTGATGTTCGGCGACCAGATCGTCAGTCCGCGATTCGCGCCAACATAATTCGTCGCGACGGCCTCCTCGTATTTCGCGCGACCCTCCGTCGAGATCACTTCTCCCGTCTTGCGGATCAAATCCGTGTCCCATGTTGCAGCCGCGCCAATCGCCTGCGGAAAAACCGTTGCGCGCCCCGCTCGGCCAAAGCCGTGAAGGCCTTCGCTCCACCAGTTGTAGTAAGGAATGCCGAGCCGCGGAATCGCCGGAGACGCGTAGCCCATCTGTGACGCTTCCTCTTCGATCGTCATTCGCGAAACCAGATCGTCCACACGTTTCTCGATCGGTAAGTCGGGATTTTTGTATGCCGGCGATGAATGGTTCTTCTTCGAGGACTGTGCGTTCTGCGCGCTGCATCGATTCCCGAAGGAGAGCAGAAGGGCGGCGCACGAAAGCAGACGAGCGGCGAACGCGATGCTGTTTCGCATGATAACCCCCGCAGGATGGCGCTCGAACGCGGCGGATTATAGCTTGAGCAGAGCGAGAAAACCAAAGTTCGGCAGCCTATTGGCTTTAGAGGTGCTGTCTCCGGGCCCTCCTGATGGCTAGTATATCTGCGGCCTCTTGTGAACGAAAAAGCCGCTTGTTCTTGGAAGCGGCGGCGATCACCTCGCGTCTACCCCGCAACAAAATCGCCGCGGGCGATGAGTCCAAGAGCAGCTCGCATAAATTCCCGTAGGTCACTGTGGTCTATGCGGCGGCAGGATGTCCGCCAAGTGCACGAGCCCGAGATCTACCAACGTGTGATAGCGCTTGATGATCTCCTCCGCGGGTTTCCCTGGTTGACCGAATTGATTCGCGGCCACAGCAGCTCGAAACTCGGGCGATTCTTCCAAGGCATGCATGTCTGTGATTTCCTTCGGCAGAGCCGCGATCTTTCCCGGCAAGCTGTTCAGTTCGTCGAATGCGGTTTCCGGATGATCGCCGATGCGGTCCGCCGTCTGCATAGCGTCGATAAGTCCGTCCGGGGCCCAGCCCTCAGGCCAGGTCGCGTTCAAAATGTCATATGCCTCGCGAAGCCGCGTCATTTTGCCAGGAAAACCATCGAGCAATGCGATTTGGCGGGCCATCGAAGGTTTGACCTTCACCGCAACTGTCACAAGACTCGCCGTGCTTATGGGGTGAGTGCGAACGACTGTTGTAAGCGTGCTTCCGTCATAGCTCCAGCCCGGCGCGTTCTCGCTGTGTGCGATGTTCTGGCCGTTGACACTGACGGATTCGGGCGGCCACGATCCGCGCAGTCGGAGCTCATAGGCTCGTGACGCGCGCATCCCATTGTAGTGACCTTCGATGGGAGAAACCGTCAGCGTAAAAGCGGCGCCATCGGGAGACCATGCCGCGCGAACCTTGGTCCACGCTTCTTCCCCGTGCTTGTACCCGAGAGTGTTGCCGGCGTCCTGGTAAAGACGATAGGTCGAAGATTGTCCGCCCTCGGACGGAAACACCGTAAGAATGAGTGGGTCTACCGGTTTCTCGCCTGTGTAACTCATCTGCGGTTGCATCGGGATGATGCTTCCAGCTTTTACGTAGAGGGGAATTTGCCGAATCGAAAAAGTGCGTTCCGTCGACGCAGGCCCCTTCAGGTGCGCCCCGGTATCCCACTCGATCCAATTTCCCTCCGGCAGCCACACCGTGCGCTTCACGAGCTGCGAATCCTTGTCTGTAGCCTGGCTGATGGGCGCGACGAGGATGCTGTCGCCGAACATGTATTCGTCTTTCGCCTTATATGCTTCGGGAGCCTCGGGCGAGTCGTAGTAAAGGGGGTGCACGAACGCGACGCCCGTGTCGTACGTCCGCCGCGCCTCCGTGTAGATGTAGGGCTGCAATGCATACCGCACCAGAAACGCTTTCCGCATCAGGTCGGAGTAAGGCTCGGGATAGGCCCAAATGCGCCGCTCCGAATCGGGATTTTTCGTCGTGTGCGTCCGCAGGATTGGGCTGAACACTCCGAACTGAATCCATCGCAGATATAGTTCGGGCTCGATCGTGCCCGGCATGTGTCCGCCGATGTCGTGACTCCAGTAAGCGTACCCGACGTTCGCCGCAGTCGCCGTAAAATATGGCTGAAACGCGAGAGAATCCCAGACGGAGATCGTATCGCCCGAGAATCCGATCTCGTAACGATGGTTTCCCAGCCCACCCCAGCGGTGGAAGAGCAGCGGACGTTTGCCCTCACGCTCCTGATCCGTGAAATGCACGTAGTTGAGCCACCATGTGGGATTCACGTTTTCGAGCTTTGTGTCCGATTCCTGCTGCCAGTCGAGCCAGAAGAAGTCGATGCCCTGCCGTTCGAGCGGATGGTGCAGGATGTTCATGTAATTTGTCGCGAATTTTTTGTTGGTGATGTCAAACGGAACATATTGCTTGGTTGTGGGATCGATGCCCATGGCGCGAGCCATCTCTGGGTAGCGATCCTCCCAGGGCTGCACTCCGGAAGCCGGATGCATGTTAAGCGTAGCCTTCAGGCCTTGCTCGTGGACGTAGCTCAGAAATGCCGGAGGGTCGGGGAACAATATTTTGTTCCAGGAGTACCCAGTCCAGCCAAGGCTGTGGCCTGAAGCATCCGTCCTTTTATCCCACCAGTGCATGCCGAACGTCGGATGCCAATCCATGTCGATTACTAGGACGTCAAGCGGAACCTGATGCGACTGAAATTGCTGCACCAGCTGTTTGAACTCCTGGTCCGTGTAAGACCAGTAGCGCGACCACCATGCGCCGAACGCGAACTGCGGCGGCAGAGGGATCTTCCCCGCTACACGAGTGAAATCGTACAGCGCACGTCGGTAATCGTGTCCGTAGCCGAAGAAATACCAATCCTGGCGATCACCCGGTGGGCGCTCCATCACCCACGGCCACGGGCTCTTTTCGCCCTGCGCGAACGAAAAATCGTCGGAATCGAAGAGCGGGCGCGTACTGTCGTCGACAAGCGTCCACCCGTCGCGCGAGACCAAGCCGGGCTCGAGCTTGGTGTTCGATCCACGCACACCGTCAAGCGTGCGTGCCGTGCCGAGCAAATTGCCCGTATCCTGCACGCCGGGATTCCAAATGACGTCTTTGCCTCCCAGCTTGAACGTGATGCTCAAATTGTCTGATGTAAATTTGCCGTCGGCGCCGGACACGGTTTTGTATTTCAGGGTAAGGGCGCTCGTCTGAATTATCACCTCGCTAGCAGCGCCCATAGATTCGACCGTCTGATTGAACTTCGGGACTGGCAGCTTGCGATTCAGAAACACAAGCGACGCGTGATCCTCGAACTTGCCGTCCGCCGCCCACTCCATGCGAATCAACTCTGGCGTCAGAATCGTGAATCGCGCGTGGCCCACGGTCACGACGGCGTGCGGATCGGCAACGGGATCGAATTGGTCCGGAGACTCAGTCGTCGCGCCGGCGTTGCGCGGGTTCGTTAAAATTGCCAGAAACACCAGCAGAGACGCTGGAACAATCGCGGTACGCAAACTCTTCACTTTCAGCATTGTCCGGATTTTGGACCTCCCGCTGACACATGCTAGGCCTTTCCTCATCTCGAAACAACGAATTCGCCGCCGAGCAGGTCCCTCGTAATTTCCTGGACGATACCGCGACTCGCGTCTGGGTGGAGGGCAGTCTCGCGGGCTTCTGTCTACTTTCCTCGCATACGTCTGACGGGGTTACGTTCAAAGGGCGAGATACGAGTGCTTAGAGTAGGAGCGACAGGACGAAATTAACGGCTCAGATCCAATGTCGTAGAAGCAAGCTGGCTCGCCGGATGTTCCACAGGCGGCACGTGCAAGAAATTCACGGTCACCGCCTTCCTCGGCGTTTGCTTAATTCAGAATTTCGTCCACCATTCCCATCACGTATTCTGCAATCGCCCCCGCTGACGTAAGTGCCGGTGACTCCATGCCAATCAAATGCACCGCATTTGCAATTTGTGGATCCCTCTCGATCACAAAATCCGTTGCGTGATGGCTCCCCGGAGGGGCCAATTTCGCGCGAATGCCCGTGTACGCCGGAACCAAATCTTCCGCGCGAATCTCCGGCAACATCGGCTGCGCCATGCGCACAAAATCCTGCACCGGCGGCCGGTTGCTTTCGTAATCGTTCTTGTCCGCGATGTAATGCGCCGTTGGCCCCACCAGAACGCCGTCCCAAAGCGTCTTGGTCAAATGCACTCCTAGGCTGAGCCCTTCTGGATGCGGCAGCGGGTAGACCAGCCCTCGTACCAAATCCCTCCGGCTGCGCACGATTTCGCAATATTCTCCGCGCACCGGATAAATCTTGTGTTTCGCCATCGGCGAATTCATCAGCGCGGCGATGTCATCTGCGAATAGTCCCGCGCTGTTCACCAGGCACCGCGCCTCAATTTCTCCCGCTTCGCTCGTCACGCGCACCAGGCCGTTTTGTGGTTCCAGACGTTGCACCTTCGCGTGCGTCACCAGATCTGCGCCGTGCTCCGTCGCAATTCGTGCATACGCCTTCACCAGCTCTTCGCTCGCGACAATCCCCGTCGACGGCACTTCAATCGCTGCTGTCCCAGTGATATGCGGTTCGCGCGCGCGAATCGCTGCGCTGTCGATTATCCGCAGCCCCTCCACACCATTCGTTTTGCCGCGCTCCATCAATTCCGCGAGCGTCGCCTCTTGCTCCTTTGACGTCGCCACCACCAATTTGCCGGTATTGCGATGCGGAACGCCGTGCGTAGCGCAAAACTCATGCGTCAGCCGGTTCCCGCGCACGCACAGCCGCGCCTTCAGCGATCCCGGCGTGTAGTACAGTCCGGAGTGGATCACTCCGCTGTTCCTCGAGCTCGCGCCCATACCGAGTTTCGGCATCTTCTCCAGCAGAAACACGTCGCTCCACTTCGCCGATGCTCCTGCCGCAATCGCGCAGCCCACCACCCCGCCTCCGATGATTACAACGTTGGCCCGATCCATTTTTTCTGCCTACGATCCTCTCTTGTGCCGTTTCGTCCTAGCCAAAATCTACGCACGACCGCCTGCACCCTGCCTTGCGTGTAACTCCCGCGCCCTAAGCATCATCATCATCTTTGCTCGGAGCATTGCTCGTGCGCTCCCCGAGCGGTTACTATATCTCTGGTAGGCGAATCTCTTTGACCACTGCGTCCATTCCCGTCACTCCTGCGCCCCGCAAACTGACGCTGCGCCCCAAAACCGGGTGGCAGCCCATCGACTTCGCCGAGCTCTGGCATTACCGCGAACTCCTCTGGATCCTCGCCAAGCGCGATATCCAGGTCCGCTACAAGCAAACCGTCCTCGGAATCCTTTGGGCCGTCATCCAACCCTTCGCACAGATGATCATCTTCACTTTGCTCTTCGCGAAAAACGGCTTCTCCACCGACGGTATCGTTCCTCCAGTATTTTATTTCAGCGGCTCCATCTGCTGGCTGCTTTTCGCCTCCGCTCTCACCAACGCTGGCAACAGCCTTACCACCAATCAAAATCTCATCACCAAAGTTTACTTCCCCCGCTTGGTCATGCCCATCGCCGCCTGTGTCACCGGACTCGTCGACTTTGCCATCTCTTTCTTGCTTCTCATCGTGCTGATGGCTTGGTATCACATCGTGCCTACGCGAACTATCCTTCTGCTGCCGGTTTTTGTGATTCTCGCCGTGCTGGCTTCACTTTCCATCGGCCTGTGGCTTTCCGCTCTCAACGTGCAGTATCGCGACGTTCGTTACGTCCTCACCTTCGTCGTGCAATTCTGGTTTTTCGCCACGCCGGTCATTTACCCGGCCAGTATTCTCAAGAAGCACTGGGAGCGCGTCATCGTCGCTCTCAATCCCATGTCTGGCGTTGTCGAAGGCTTTCGCTGGACTCTTTTCGGCCGCTCCGCTCCCGGTTTCATGATCGGCGTTTCTGTCGTCACAATTTTCGCATTGCTCATCGGCGGCCTGTTTTACTTCCGCCGCATGGAGAGGACTTTTGCCGATTTCGTCTGACCTGCCATGCAGCTATAATCACAGTTACAAATGTTTCGCGCGTTTGCATGCCAGCATCTTACTTCTGACCGGTGAAACGAAGCGATGAGTGACGTTGCCATTCGTGTGCAAGGCCTGAGCAAACGCTACGAAATCGGCGAAAAGCGCGCCGACTACAAGACCCTGCGCGAATCTCTCGTCAGCGCCGTTCGCGCCCCTTTCCGCGGCAACGGCAACAGCAATGGCCACGCCGCCGCGGCCCGCACCTTGTGGGCGCTTAAAGACGTCAGTTTCGACGTCCAACACGGCGAAATCGTCGGCGTCATCGGACGCAACGGCGCCGGCAAATCCACTCTCCTCAAAATCCTTTCCCGCATCACCGACCCCACCGAAGGCGAAGTCGAAATCGTAGGCCGCGTCGGCAGCCTCCTCGAAGTCGGCACAGGCTTCCATCTCGAACTCACCGGTCGCGAAAACATTTTCCTCAACGGCGCCATCCTCGGCATGAAACGCGCCCAAATCGCCGCGCGCTTCGACGAAATCATCGCCTTCGCCGGCACAGAAAAATTTCTCGACACCCCCGTCAAATATTATTCCTCCGGCATGTACATGCGCCTGGCCTTCGCCGTCGCCGCGCATCTCGAACCTGAAATCCTTGTCATCGACGAGGTCCTCGCCGTCGGCGACGCCGAATTCCAGAAAAAGTGCCTCGGCAAAATGGGCGACGTCGCCCGCTCCGGCCGCACCGTCCTCTTCGTCTCCCACAACATGGCCGCCGTGAAGGCCCTGTGTCGCCGGGCGATTTTGCTGAGCAACGGCGCAATCGTTTCGGCTGGCAACGTTGCGGATGTCATCGAGGATTACGCCATGAGTATTGGTTCTGAGGCGAGCGCCAAAGAGTGGCGAGATCCAACCACCGCCCCGGGCAACGAAAGCATTCGGCTTTCTTACGTCCGCGTCGTTCCACCAGATAACGAACCCACTATCACTATCGACACCGGCGCTCTTATCGAAATCGGCTTCGAAAATCGCCTCGAGAATATCAATCTCGACTGCACCGTCTACCTCACCAACCGCGAAGGCGTTCTCCTTTTTGAATCCGGTCACCTTCTCGGTTCGGACCGCGATTCCCGACGCGGTTTTTATCACCTAACGGGCAGGACACCCCCGCATCTGCTTAACGCCGGGCGCTACTCCTTGGATGTGCTTTTCGGCAGAGACCAGCGATATCCATTGTTTCGCATTGACGACGTCGTCTCCTTCGAGGTGGAGAACACACCCACAGGAAGGGGTTCGAACATGAGCGTCGCACCCGGCGTCATTCGCCCGCTGCTCTCCTGGCGCCACTCCTTCACGGAGGCGCCGCAAGATTCTCTTCCAAAGGCAGACAAGATATGGCAGTCAGCAAGTTAGCCGTCGTAGAAACAGACCACATCGGCAGCAACGTCTCGATTGGAGAATTCGCGATTGTTCGTAAGGATGTTCGGCTCGGCGACAACGTAATCATTCATCCCCACGCGATTGTGAACGGCGGTGCGGATATCGCCGCCGGCGTCGAGATCTTTCCTTATACCCTTATCGGCAAAGAACCCAAAGGCGCCGGCGCCACGGCGAGGACGCCGTCGTTTACAAGAGTTGTTACCATAGGCTGCAATTCGTCGATAGGCCCCGGAGCCGTCATTTTCTACAACGTTGCCATTGGCGAGAATACCTTGCTCGGTGATGGCGCATCCGTTCGGGAGCAGTGTGTAATTGGCTCGCGGTGCCTTATTAGCCGCTACGTGACGATAAACTACAACACGCGTGTGGGTGACCGAACCAAGATCATGGACCTCACCCACATCACCGGAAACTGCGTCATCGGCGAGGATGTGTTCGTGAGCACCGGAGTATTTACCGCTAACGATAACCGCATCGGCGCTACGGGCTATCGCGAGGAAGATATCCAGGGTCCGGCGATCGAAGACGGCGCCATGATCGGCGCGGGAGCCGTTCTCTTGCCCGGCGTGCGAATTGGACGCGGCGCGATCGTAGGAGCAGGATCGGTTGTCACCAGAGATGTAGCCCCCGCTACAACGGTCATGGGCATACCCGCTCGCATCCGCGATCGCAGCGTAGTTGCTTAATTGCCTCCGCCCGCGAATTCAAAGTAATATCTTTACGATGAGGCGAATCGCTTGTCCGTAGCACCGTACAGCATCGTGGAAACGCTAACTTCATGAGCCTCTCCGACTGTCGCATCATCGACCTCCCTCGCGTCAACGACCCTCGCGGCAATCTCACTTTCATCGAATGCGCGCGCCACGTTCCCTTCGAAATCAAGCGCGTCTACTACCTCTACGACGTTCCCGGAGGCGCCGAGCGCGGTGGCCACGCCCACCAAGAATTGCAGGAATTCATCGTTGCTATGTCTGGTAGTTTCGACGTTGTTTTGAACGACGGCGCGCAGAAAAAGCGCTTCCATCTCAACCGGTCTTATTTCGGAATGTATGTCACTCCCATGATCTGGCGCGAACTCGACAATTTCTCCTCTGGCTCCGTCTGCATGGTCCTCGCTTCCAATTTCTACGACGAAGCCGACTACTACCGCGATTACCAGACCTTTCTTAAAGCCCTTCACACATGAAAGTCCCTTTTCTCGATCTCCCGGCCGCCTACGCCGAGCTTCGCGGCGAACTCGACGCCGCCTACCATCGCGTCATGGACTCCGGGCGTTACTTGCTCGGCGACGAACTCACTCAGTTCGAGTCCGAATTTGCCGCCTATTGCGAAGCCGCCCACTGCGTCGGCGTTGCCAACGGCCTGGACGCTCTGCATCTAATTCTGAGGGCCTACCGCATCGGCCCCGGAGACGAAGTCATCGTTCCCAGCAACACTTACATCGCCACCTGGCTCGCCGTTTCCTACGCCGGCGCCACTCCGGTTCCTGTCGAGCCGGACCCGTGCACTTTCAATCTCGATCCTGCCCGCATCGAGCGCGCCATCACCCCTAAGACCCGCGCCATCATGCCCGTGCATCTTTACGGCCAGCCTGCGGACATGGACCCCATCCTCGCCGTCGCCCGCGAGCACAAATTGAAAGCCATCGAAGACAACGCCCAAGCCCAGGGAGCTCGTTACAAAGGCCGCCGCTCCGGCTCTCTCGGAGATGCCGCCGCCACCAGTTTCTATCCCGCCAAGAACCTCGGCGCCTTCGGCGACGCCGGGGCCATCACCACCAACGACGCGGACCTCGCCGATCGCCTCCGCGCCCTCCGCAACTACGGCTCGAAAAAGAAGTACGAGAATGTCTGCCAGGGCTTCAATTCCCGCCTCGACGAGCTCCAGGCCGCCTTCCTCCGCGTCAAATTGCGCAAACTCGACGAATGGAACGCCCGCCGCCGCGCTGTCGCCGCCCGTTATCTTCGCGAACTGAGCGGCGCACCCGCGCTGCAATTGCCCTTCGTGCCGGAATACGCCGAACCTGTCTGGCACATTTTCGCCGTTCGCCATCCGCGCCGCGACCCGCTGCAATCCTCTCTCGCCGACGCCGGCATCGGCACCTTGATTCACTATCCGATTCCTCCGCATCTCTCCGGAGCCTACTCCGCCGCAGGATGGAAGCCCGGCTTGCCCGCCGCCGCGGACGACTTTCTCATCGCCGAAGAAATCGCCAACACCGAATTGAGCCTGCCCCTGGGTCCTCACCTCTCGCCCGAGGAGCAGGAAACTGTCGTCCAGGCGGTCCGTCACTCATGCTGACGCCTTCTCAACCCGCTTCACCCGCCGCCGATCCTCTGGTGACCATGATTGTCCTCTGCTACAACCAGGCTCGCTTCGTCGTGGAGACGCTCGAAAGCGTCAAAGCCCAAACCTACAAGAATACTGAACTGATCATCATCGACGACTGCTCCTCCGACGACTCGGTTGCCATGATCGAGCGCTGGCTGCACGAAAATGGAATCCAATGCAACTTCATTCCTCACCCAAAAAATCAGGGCATCTGCAAATCGCTCAACGAAGCTCTCGCCCTCACAACCGGCAAGTACATCTCCATGATCGCCTCCGACGACATCTGGCTGCCCGACAAGATCGACCGTCAGGTCGCCATCATGGAATCCCAGCCCGAATCCGTCGGCGTGCTCTACACCGACGCCTTCCAGATCGATGAGCATGGAAATCCCCTGCTCGAAATGTACATTGCATGCTACTGGAAGCTATCCCAAATGCCGCAAGGCCAAATCCTAGATACGCTGTTGGAAAGCAACATCATCCCAGGGCCGACCACGCTGATTCGTCGAAGCTGCTACGACAAAGTTGGTCTGTATGACGAAAATCTGCCGTGGGAAGACTGGGATATGTGGATGCGCATGGCGCGCCACTACTCATTCATTTATTCGCCGATGCCAGCAGGAAGATATCGAGTACACGCAAAGTCACTGTGGCACTGCAACCCGGAGCGTATGGCCAAGGACTCATTCACAATCTGCCTCAAACAGTTCGCCATAGGGGACCTGAATTCAGACCAGAAATCAAAACTCACCGGAACACTGTTGAATCTTGCACAAGGGCTGTACAGCCGAAATGATGCCGACGCTCCCAGTATTCTGCTGACTCTATGGCAAAC
Organism: uncultured Acidobacteriota bacterium; assembly: GCA_963811805.1. GTDB lineage: Bacteria > Acidobacteriota > Terriglobia > Acidiferrales > UBA7541 > DAHUXN01. The sequence goes on from CAWESU010000001.1 coordinate 2,104,004, forward strand.
GACTGGGAATAAGAGAGCTCGCTGGATGTATCGCTTTGCACGACTCGGAGTTTCTTTTCGAACCTTGCAGCGAGCTAATGCGTGTCGCAAGAGACTCCGGCGGTTCGTGGGCAAATTGTTGAACTTGATAAATTCTCACGGTCGAAAAAGGTATGACGCAGCGTAGTGGAATGCGAAAAATCGCGTTCATCACCTCGAACGAATGGTTGCCTTGGGGTGGCAGTGAGATTCTATGGAGTGCGGCCGCCGAGAGATTCGCGCTTCGCGGCGTGCAAGTATCCGTCAGCGTCCTCGATTGGGGCGCGCCGCTCAAGCAGATCGAGCATCTCCGTTCGGCGGGTTGTCGCATTTTTCCTCGCCCGAGGCCGTCTCTGTTGTCTCGAGGGCTCCGCAATCTTTTCCCAGGCCGTGACTTTGCCCGCCATGTTCGGAAGGTCGGAGCTGGCGCGGACTTAATAGTTGTGTCCCAGGGCGCTCACGTTCAAGGTCTCCAGTGGATGGAAGCTTGCCAATCCAATGGCTACCGCTACGTGGTTATTGCGCAAGCGGCTGCGGAAGAGTGGTGGCCGGACGACGACACAGCGGAGAGATTAGCTCGAACCTACGAAGGTGCGTGCTGCGCGTATTTTGTATCAGAAGCCAACCTCGCCATGAGCCGTCTCCAGTTCGCTACGCCGCTCCGCCGCGCCCGAGTAATCCGCAATCCTTTCAATGTGCGCTACGTCGCTCGCTCCGCTTGGCCTTCTGGCAATTCTGGCGAATTTTCTCTGGCCTGTGTCGGCCGGCTCGAACCAAAGGCGAAGGGGCAGGACCTGCTGATCCAGACATTGGGTTTCCCTCATTGGCGCGAGCGCGACATCCGTGTGTCATTGGTCGGAACCGGGATAAATGAGCGCGGGCTTCGCCACTTGGTCGACAACTTAAAACTCGCCAATGTCGCCTTCGCCGGTTTCGTCGACAACATCGAGGAGCTTTGGAGCAGGCACCACGCTTTGATTCTGCCATCGCGTTTTGAGGGTATGCCCTTGGCGCTTGTCGAGGCCATGCTTTGTGGTCGCCCATCCATCGTCACCGACGTTGCCGGGCATCGCGAACTCGTTCGCGACAACATTAACGGCTTCCTCGCCAAAGCTCCCACCGTTGAGCTGCTCGACGAGGCCATGAATCGCGCCTGGGAAAATCGCCATCGCCTCAAAGAGATGGGCGAACAAGCCGCGATTGATGTTCGCAAGTTTGTCTCGCCCGATCCCATCGAAGATTTCGTGCGCGAACTCCTTTCGCTTATCGAAGCGCCCGTCCCCGCTTCCGCGCCGGCTCCTGAATCACGAGCAAGCCCTCGCCGAGTCTAGTACCATCCTTTTGATTGACTTTCCGGTTATCTTGGAGTATAAGAGAAACTGCCTGCCTGGAGGCAGGAAGTAGCTGTCGCCGCCGAAGCTTGGCGGCTTTCGCCTTTTCATGTGTTTTCTAATTCTCGATCCGCTCCCGGAGAGCACGGTGACAAAGTGGCCCGGTCCTCTGGTAATTCGCACAAACAGCAAGTCTTATTCAGAAAATGGGGGCCCGAATTCTAATCGGTACACAAAACACAAGTTCGCATTTGTCAACTTATTGAAAATCCATCACTTAGCATTTTCTAATCGGGACTGAAAATGCACTTTTCCGCTTCCGTCCAGCCCCAGCGTCCCGTTCGGGTCTCTGTCTTCGTCAACACCAACAATCACGTGCGCTCAGTAATCTCCTCCCATTCCCTCAAACAGCGGCGTGAACGGCGCTTCGTGCGCCTCGGTCCCGTCGTGCACCGCGTAGCTGACCCCATGTCCATCCTGGCGATCCGACCACAGCGACGCCGCGCCGTGCGCCCCATCCTTATTCATCGCGTAGAACTGCAGATCGAACAGCTTCAGCCGCGATTTATCGAAATCGTAGTTGTGCACCACGCGATGCAGTGCCTCCATGCACGCATCCGTCGGCGACATTCCCCGCCGCATCATTTCCACCACCGTGTGCCCGCCCGCGATTTTGATGTCTTCCTCGCCGCGCCCCGTCGAACCCGCTCCGCCCACGTCCTGGTCCAAAAACAATCCCGCCCCGATGATCGGCGAATCCCCGCAGCGCCCCGAAATTTTCCACGCCAGCCCTGAAGTCGTGGTTACGCCAGACATTTCCCCCTTTTCATTCAACGCCAAACAATTGATCGTCCCCGTCGGCGGATGCGCCACCACGCGCCGAATCCACGGAGCCCACACCGCGCGCTCCGGCGTGTCCAGCAATTCCGCCAATTGTTTATCGAACTTCGCGTCAAAGTCCGGCGCGTCCAGCCCCGGCCGCCAGTCCTTCGAACTTTGCGCCTTCCACGCCAGCCACGCGATCCGCGATTTTTCCGTCAGCAGATTCATCGGCTCGAATCCCTCGTCAATCGCAAACTGCGTCGCGCCCTGCCCCACGATGAACGTGTGATTCGTCCGCTCCATCACCACGCGCGCTACCCTCGCCGCATTTTTAACTTTTTCCAGCGCGCCCACCGCGCCGCACCGCCGCGTCGGCCCGTGCATCACGCATGCGTCCAGTTGCACCACGCCGTCTTCGTTCGGCAATCCGCCGTAGCCCACCGAATTGTCGTTGGGATCGTCCTCCACCGGGGTCACCACGGCCAAGACCGCATCCATCGTGTCGCCCGTCGTGCGCAGCACCTGCATACCCGCGTCCAAATGCTTCAATCCATTGTGCGCGGAAATGATGCATGGCCGTTTCCCGCTCACGGGCGCGCTCTGCCGCAATTTCGCCGCCCCGTCGCCAACGCTCTTGCCGTTGCTTGGAGCGCCCGCGCCAAACGCCCTTCTCGTGCTCGCCGCAATTCCGCCCGCCAGCGCACTCAGGAAAAATCTTCGCCGCGTCCAATTTTCCATTTTCCGCCTCGTCGCCAAAATTTCATTCTGCGCGCAGCATATTCCTGCCGCGCTTCCTCTTCAAGCAAAGCCTGTCTCGACCGTAGAGGAGCCAAACTCGTTCCAAAGAGTAAATATTTGCTTCCCACATTGCCTGCTGCTTAGACAGAATCTCTCACTATCATGAGTTCAGATCTTGGGTTCCCAAAAAGCGGCGCGTTGTTCCCCCAGCTTGGCACCGCTGACTTGCAACGAAAATTGAGTTCCATGTACTCTCAGTGTAGCCTGCGCGCCGTTACGACATGGCAGGGGCAAACACAAAAGACCATGCACGGCGACGTCGCCAACTTGCTCCACAACAGGAGCTGAATGATGCGAAAGCTGGGACTTGCCGGTGCGACGCTTGCCGTCGTCGCATTCTTGCTTACTAGCCAGTTTTCCCCACGTCTTGGCGCGAGGAACATCGGCCAGCGCGCGCGAATTCTCATTACCGAACCGATTGACGAAAGCAAGCTCGTCACGCTGCGAGGCAACACGCGGCCGGAAGCACACAATCCTGCCAACGATCGCGGCCGCGTGGACGACTCATTTCCCATGACGCACATGCTCCTCCAGTTGCGGCGTCCGCCCGAGCTGGAGCAGGAGTTTGAAACATATATCGAGCAACTCACCGACAAGACCTCGCCAAATTTCCGCCACTGGCTCATGCCCGCGGAACAAGGGCGGTTATACGGGCCCGCGCAAGCCGATCTGGATACCATTGAGGCCTGGCTCGAATCGCACGGCTTCACCGTGAACTACATCTATGCCAACGGCATGGTCATGGACGTTTCCGGCACCGCCGGCCAGATCCGCGAAACCTTCCACACCGAAATTCACTATCTCAACGTACGCGGCGAACTCCATTATGCGAATATGAGCGACCCGAAGATTCCGGCGGCGCTTGCGCCCATCATCGTCGGCTTCGTCTCGATGCACAATTTCAGGCCCCGGGCCATGAACAAGCCAAAGGTCGAGTACACGTTCGGCGGGTGTGGAGGAACATGCTATTCGCTCGCGCCCGCCGATTTCCAGGTGCTCTACAACCTGAACCCGCTTTTCCGCTTGGGACTCACTGGGACTGGCCAAACCATCGTCGTGGTCGAGGATAGCGACACGTACGAAACAGACGTCGCGACCTATCGCAGCACATTTCTGAGCAACTATTCGGGCGCGGTCACCACGGTTCATCCCAGCGGAAGCAACAGCTGCACAGACCCCGGAACTAATATGGACGACGCGGAAACAGACATCGATGCGGAAGTCGCCAGCGCCATCGCGCCCAACGCTTCGATTGAAGTGGCCAGCTGCACGACCACGGCGACGTTTGGCGGACTCTTGGCGGTCGAAAATCTCCTTACCGCCGCCACTCCTCCGGCGATCATCAGCATGAGCTACGGCGAATGTGAGGCAGCCAACGGTGTCGCCTCCAACGCAGCATTCAATTCCGCTTTTCAGACCGGAGCTGCGGCGGGGGTCTCGATTTTCGCAAGCGCAGGCGACGCGGGCCCCTCTTCTTGCGCACCTCTCTTCATGAACGGAAGCGATTACGCTTATCCCGGCGTGGGGGTGACCGGATGGGGCGACACTATTTACAACGTTGCGGTGGGCGGGACGGATTTTGAGGACACCTACAATGCGGTCGAAGGCTCGCCGCCAACGCCGGTGAGCACGTATTGGAATTCGAACAACACCAGTACCACGGACAGCTCAGCGAAATCCTACATTCCTGAAATTCCCTGGAACGACTCGTGTGCTGGCTACCTGCTCTATAATTACCACGGCGACGCGAGCGGCTACGGCTCGACCGGACTGTGCTCGAGCTCCACTTACCGAAGCACCGCGGCGGGATCCGGCGGCCCGAGTGGCTGTGCCACCGGCGGAGGAGGGACGGACCAGACGAGCTATGCCGTCGTCGACGGAACTTGTGCGGGATATGCCAAGCCTTCCTGGCAATCTGGGATTCTCGGGAATCCGGCCGACGGAGTCCGGGATGTTCCGGATGTGTCGCTCTTTGCCGCTAACGGCGTCTGGGGCCACTATGTAACCATCTGTTTCTCCGACACGACGAACGGTGGGAAATCGTGCGCTGGCGCCCCCAGCACGTGGACTGGCTTTGGAGGGACTTCCGTTGCCGCACCAGTGATGGCGTCGATTCAAGCGCTGGTCGACGAGGAATGGGTAATCCGCGCGGGCAATCCCAACCCTACGTATTATTCGATCGCTAAGGCGGAGTTCGGAGCCACCGGCGATACTGCCTGCTATTCGATCAACCAGCCCCCGCCACGAGGATTGGCCACATCCTGCGTTTTCTATGACATCACCCAAGGCGATACGGTGGTGGATTGCCGCTACAACGGAATGAACGACGCCGAGGGAGCCGGGTGCTACCTGCCGTCAGGTACCACCGGAGTCCTCAGCACGCAGGCGCTGACCACTGGCACAGTCGTCACGGGAGGTTCCGGCTACACCAGCCCGCCCACGTGCACGATCGGTTCGCCCAGTAACCTCAATGAATATCTTTCGCCGAGTGGCGGGACGCTTTGGGCGGGGGGAATACAAGCGACTTGCATCGCCACGATCAATATCATCACCAATGCAGTGAGTTCGATCACCATTGTCACTGCCGGAGCAGGCTACGCGGGCGGCGCGTCTTGCACGCTCACGGGAGGTGGAGGAACGGGAGCCACTTGCTCGGTGTCGCCCGTCATGGGCATCGTCGCGTCGGCATATCAGCCCGCGTACGGTGCTACGCCGGGATGGGACTTTGCAACCGGCATCGGCAGCGTCAACGCTTATAATCTGGTGTTCAACAGTGCTTGGTAGATATAGCGACGACCACTCCATGCAATACAAATCTTTGCGAGCGTCCGTACCGTTTGAGGCCAACGAGATGAAAACGTCATGAACTTCTCCGACGCCAGAATTTACCGAGCGTTCCTCATCGTCATCGCGGCGTTCGCGCTCGTGGTGGCCGCGCCGATCTCCGCACAGAACAGCTCGTCTCAGCGCAACGGTCTCCCCGACGATTGGACCCACCATCACGCCGTGTTCGCCGATGCCGGCACGGCAGAACGGGCCATCCAAAACGGGACATACGATCAATGGCTAAGAATCGTCGACGATCCGCGATACCAATTGCAACAAGCGAAACGAATTGCAGCGGCGCGGGCCAAGACGACGAGCGTTCGCGAAACCAATTCCAGCACGGACGGCGACCTAGGGACCGGCGATGAACCACCCGCCGACACGTACAGCGCGCCGCATGAGCCTATGCGGCTTCCCCGGGGGCTGACGAGGGCAATCATTCCGCCTAAATCGACCGGCGCTGGCAGGGTTCCTGAATTCGGTCGCTGGCCAGTGTATCCCCCGCTACGGGGGCGGCGATATCACAACGACCAGAAAATGGACTGGAGCGAAACGCTGGGAAGCGGCGGAAGCTTGGGCCTGGGGAATTATCCCGCAAAATATTCGTTTTCAACCTCAACATCGAGCTGCGCAGACTGGGTCGCGTACGGCACGGGTGCGCCCGGAGGCGCGACGCAGGCAACGATCCTCGCCTACGCGAACCTGTATGCGGGTACGTGCACCGGCAGCGTCCCGACTGTGAGTTGGGCTTTTAACACCGGTACCAACAGCACGATTCTCACCTCCCCGGTCCTTTCACTCGATGGAACGCAGATCGCTTTCGTGCAGAATAGTTCCGCTGGCGTTGCCAGCCTCGTCGTTTTGAAGTTGTCCGCAAGTGGCACGCTCACCGCACCCACTGGTCTTTCCAGCCAACTCTCCGGCAGCGCCTATCGTTCCTGTACGGCGCCCTGTATGTTCAGCTTGGATTTCAGCGGCAGCGCCAGCGACAGCGGCTCATCCGCTTGGTACGACTATCCGTCGGATACTCTTTGGGTGGGCGACGATAGCGGCTTGCTTCACGAGTTCACTGGAGTTTTCGCCGGGTCGCCCGTGGAAGTGACCACCGGCGGCTGGCCGGCGACGGTCAGCGCATCACCACTGAGCGGTCCAGTTCGTGATCCAGTTACAGGAAACGTGTTTGTGGGCGATTACAATTTGACCAGTGATTCGGCCTGCACGCCGTCATCTTCCACTTCAATCGCCCCCTGCGGATTTCTCTATTCCTACAATTCTTCGACCGGTGCGTTGAATGCCAAATCCGCCCAATTGGATTACAACTTCGGGATCGTAAGCCCTCCGGTGCTGGACCAGACCGCGGCACAGCTCTACGTGGCCGTGGGCTCGGATGGCGAAACCGGAGCTTCAGCGAAATGTGGAACGGACACACCTTGCGCCGCGGTCTTTCAACTGTCGACGAGCTTCACGAGCGGCTCGAGCGGTACCGAGGCGACGGTCGGTCCCGGTTATGATTTCCTGCTGATCGGGACGTTCGACAACGAATATTTTACGTCCGCAAATGCTTCCAGCCCCACCGGCCACATGTACGTGGTCGGAAACACCGGTCCGGCAAACAACACGCTCTACCAGGTATCGATTACCGCCAACGCGATGAGCACCACCTCTACGGCGGGTCCAGTGGTCGCGCTGAACTACACCGGTGGCTATTACGCTGCGGGGCTTGGCGTTACCGAGTTCTTCAACGGCGGCACCGACTACATCTTTCTGAGTACCCTGGCCTTCAGCGACTACTTGGGATGTGGCGCAACGCCAAGCATTGCCATTGGCTGCGTGGTGGGATTCAATGTGACGAGCGGCACGATCTCCCCTTTGACCCTTCCGACAGGATCATCGCCTGCCGCGGGGGGTGCGAGCGGAATCATCGTGGATAACGCCGGCTCCGCAGCCGGTGAATCGAACATCTATTTTTCGGCGCTCGCGAACCAGACTTGCGTCACATCGGGCGGCAGCAGCGGTTGCGCGATTCAAATTTCGCAGTCCGCGCCATGAGTGAGGCTGGTAACCGGCGGGCGTTAAGCGGCTGTGCAATGAGCGACGAGAAAAAAGACACATCGACAATACAGGACGCAGCTGCGTCGGCGGTCCAGAAACGGAAAAAGCCCTACGAGAAACCCTCGTTTCGGGCCGAGCGAGTTTTCGAAACCATGGCTTTGTCTTGCGGAAAGGTTTCGACAACACAAGGCCTGTGCCAATTCAATCGGAAGAATTCTTGAAGCCCCTGCGACGATGACACGGCACGGCCATCTCGCCACGATTGTGGAACAGCGTCCGACCTGCTTTCGAAGGCGAACCTGCGGAAGCCCTTCGCGATGCCCAGGAGTTTGTTTCCGAGCTGGCCACCAGCGGCATTTTGCTGATCTCGGAAACGTCCATCGAGCGCCTGTCTTTTCGGCTGTCCGCTTTCGTGCTACTTTGCCCTGCGGATGTTATTCGGCCGAAGATTTGAACGCAGAAATGACCCTCGCCTGGCCGCGTTAGCAGCATGCTTGGTTCTTCCAGTCGTAGTTGTGATCGCCGCCGCGTTATCTGCCGCCAGTCCGCCACGCCGGAGCGCTCCCGTAACGTCACCCACGTTTTACAAGAACGTCCTTCCCATCCTCCAGCAGCATTGCCAATCCTGCCACCGCGCCGGCGAAATCGCGCCCATGCCGCTGGTCACCTACGCGCAAACGCGCCGCTTCGCCACGCAGATCAAGCACAACGTCACGCATCGCATCATGCCGCCGTGGTTTGCCGATCCCTGCTGCGGCCATTTCTCCAACGATCCCTCGCTCACCGCGCAGCAAATCGCCACGCTCGCTGCTTGGGTTGACGCCGGCGCACCCGCTGGCAATCCCCGCGACGCTCCTCCTCCGCGCCTCCGGGCCGCTGGCTGGCTGATTCCTCAGCCCGATGATGTCGTCCAAATGCCTGTCCCTGTTCACATCCCGGCCACCGGCGACGTCGAATACACATACGAAATCGTCCCCACGCATTTCACAAAAGACGAATGGGTGCAGCTCTCGGAAATCCGCCCCTCCAGGCGCGCCAATGTTCATCACGCCGTCGTCTATGTTCGCCCGCCCAATTCCAAGTGGCTCCAGCACGCGCCCGTCGGCGTCCCGTTCACTGCTTCCACGCTCACCAATCCGCAAGACCAGCGCGACGCCCACTGGACCGACGCTGGCGTTCTCCTCGTCTACGCGCCCGGCAGTTCGCCCGACAACTGGCCCGCGGGCATGGCAAAATTCGTCCCCGCCGGCTCCGATCTTGTTTTTCAAATGCACTACATCACCAAGGGCCGCCCCGCCTCCGACCAATCCAGCATCGGCCTCGTTTTCGCAAAGCATCCGCCCAAGCAGCGCGTCCTCACCCTGCAGCTCACCAACGACTGGTTCGTCATCCCTCCCGAAGATCCCGACTATCGCGCCGAAGTTCACGGCACCATCCCCAACGATTGCACCCTCCTCAGTTTTTTCCCGCACATGCACCTGCGCGGCAAGGAATTCGAATACAACATCATCCATCCCAACGGCAATAACGGCGCGACCGGTGGCCCGCTCCATGAAACGACCGAAACCCTTCTGCGCGTCCACTACAATTTTTACTGGCAGCTCAGCTACCGCCTCGCCCAGCCGCTGTTCCTCAAAGCCGGAACCGAACTGCAGGCCGTCGCCGTATTCGACAATTCCAAAAACAATCCGCATAATCCCGACCCCACCGTCGCCGTCCGCTGGGGCGATCAGACCTATGACGAAATGATGGTCGGCTTCTTCGACGTCGCCGTCCCCGCCTCCGTCGACAAATGGCATTTCTTCATCCGGCCCGGCCACGCCGTCACCACTCCGCCCCACTAATTGCGTTTTGTCATTCCGATTACGTTGTCATCCCGAACCCGGTCGCCGTTTTTGCGAACGGCGGTGAGGGACCTGCTTTTGGCCGTTGCCTTCGTAGGGGCGCTGCTTGCTGCGCCCGCCTGCCCTGACGCAGGAAGGGTCGCGACTCCCCGAGTTGCGCCGCCGTTGCTTTTCCCCAAAGCACGGCTGTTAACGTCGTAACTACCTTACCATTGCCGTTACCAAGAACCGCGCTAGCCTTATAGAAGGTGGCCCATGAAAAGCCTTGTCTCTCTTGCTGTCATTATCCTCGTACTTGCTGTCACCCCTTCGCGCGCACAAACTGTGACGGTCGGCCAAAAATCGCCCGTCGATGTCGTCCGCGATTTCATGAAGATCGAAACATCGGGAGGCCGTTTGACTGCCGAAGGCTGGCGCGAGGCAAGCGTGTTCTTCATAAGACCCAACTTCTGTCCATACCCGCGTAATAACGCTATACACATCATTTTGAACTACAAGGCAAATTACGCCGAGTTGACCGCGCGCACAGACAAGTGGACTGAAGTTTATGCAGGCATGAACCAAGTCGGAGTATTAGATTCGGCGCTGCGTTTTACGCCAAGCCCAGAACCGCCGGGCGTGGAGGTTTTGGTCGCTCCGAGCATCAGGTTCGACCTTGTTCTTACCGATAAACACTGGCAACTTGATTTGAATGATGGAGGCATGTCGCGTGTCATAGTCGGCCCGCCGGAATGGAAGATTGTGAATGAGTCTCCGGAACTCTGCATCACAATCGACGCTGCTGTCCGCTATGTGACGGAAGCGCGCGCCAAGACAAAAGATCCTCTGATTAGAAAAAATGCAGATAGCACTCTTGCTGTACTAAAACGAATGCAGCATCCCATCATTAAAGATCCCCTCTCCGCCCGCAATTAGATTCCGGTCGCATTACAAATGCTTTTTAGGGGTCGGAGCCTGCCCGCCGCAGCCGGGCTTCAGCTCCGACATAAACTTGCTCTTATAAGTTGTTCCTTTTCGCGCACGCCTTGCGCGCGATGTTTCCCGTTGTTCGCAACTAACAACTCCCGCACTCGTTTCCCCTCATCACCCCGCGGGGAACTCTTCGCACCCATCTTGCGTATTGACATATGAGTCTGCGCGTTTCACAATCCGCGCAACTCGCGTTCACGTAGCTCAAGCGCGCTCACAAAAATGGTCCGCCTCGAAAATCTCACCAAGGAGTACGACCTCCCTCCCGCGAAGGGAAGGCCCGCGCAAGTCGTCGCCGCCGACCGCATCAACCTCGACATCGCCGACAGCGAGATTTACGGCTTCGTCGGCCCCAATGGCGCCGGCAAAACCACCACTTTGAAAATGATCTGCGGCCTGCTCGTTCCCACTTCCGGCTCCGTCGAAGTCCAGGGCATCGACGTCGAGCAGCGCCCTGAAGACGCCCAGCAGTTCATCGGCTATCTCGCCGATTTTTTCTCTCTCTATGACGACATGAAAGTCCGGGAGTATCTGGACTATTTCGCGCGCGCCTACAAAATGCCCGCCGCGGAAATCCCCGCGCGCGTTACCGAAGTCATCGCCTGGGTCGGCCTCGAACCTAAGCGCGACGCTTTCATCCAGGGCCTTTCGCGCGGCATGAAGCAGCGCCTCGGCATCGCTCGTGCCGTTCTGCACAATCCGCCCGTGCTTGTTCTCGACGAGCCCGCCTCCGGCCTCGATCCCAAAGCGCGCGTCGAACTCAAAGACCTGCTCAAAAATCTGAATCGCGAAGGCAAAACCATTCTCATCAGCTCCCACGTTCTCTCCGATCTCGAGGAAATCTGCACCTCCGTCGCCATCATGGAGAAGGGCCATCTGTTGCGCGCAGGCAAGCTCGCTGCTGTGATGGAGCAATCCGCCGATACGCCCGCGCGGCGCCGCATCCGCATTCGCGTCGCCGAAGCCAGCCACCAGCTCATGGAATGGCTCGCCGCCCGCGACGGCGTTTCCGAAACGCATCCCTCCGCCAAGATCATTGCCGGCTCAACCGCCGTCGATTTTCTTTTCTCGGGCAACGATTCTGCCTTGGCCGCTCTCGTCAAGGATTTGGTCCTGGCCGGCGCGCCCGTCTGCGCCGTCGAAGGCTCCTCCGAATCCTTCGAGCAGATTTACGCGCGCCTCTCCGGCGGGGAAGTGATGTGAACGCGCGCCCATGAATCTCTTCTCCACTCCCGAAATTCTTCGCAACGCGCGCATCCAGCTCCGGCCGGGCAAGCTTCTCGTCGCCGCCGGCATTTGCGCCGCAATTTCCATCGCTCTCGGCTATGGCTACGCCAAGAGCTCCGGTCTGGCAGGAGAAAACGGAAACGGATTCTTGCATATCATTCTGATCATCCAGGCGGTGGTCCTCGTGATCGGAGGTGGCATCGCGTGCCTTCACGCTATTCAGCGCGAGAAAGACCAGAATACTTTCGACTTTCAGCGCCTCACGCGCCTTTCGCCTCTTGAGCTCACTCTGGGAAAACTTTTCGGCGCTCCGCTCATGGTTTTCTTCGTGTTCCTTTGCTTCATCCCCGCCGCCCTGGTCGGCGCTGTCGCAGGACACGCTTCCGCGGCCATTGTGCTTGTCGCTTACGTGCTGTTGATTCTCGGCGCCATCGTCTACAACTCCTTTGCTCTGGTCATGTCCCTGTTTCTCCGCCGCGGAACAGTCACCTGGGCCATTCTCTTCTTCCTCGTGTTTGTCGGCTACTCCTCCAGCTCCAATGTTTTTCTCGCGGCCTATCTGGCCCTTGGCTCAATCAGTCCTTTCGTTGCCATTGACCTCGTCAAACAGAATTCCTGGTCGCTCGCTTCAGAAACCATTTCCATCGGCGGCCGCACGTTCCAGCCGCCCAACCCATTTCACGATGTATTTTTCGGCGTGTCCGTCCATCACGCTCTGGTTCTTTTCATTCTCTACATCACCATTCTGGCGTGGCTCATCCCCGCGGTCGCGCGCAACATCAAACGCGATCCCACAAACTACGAGCTCTACACGCCACCGCAAGCCCTCGGCTTTCTCTGCTATCTCAATTTCATCCTGTTCGCATTTTTTGTCTGGCGCACGCCCACCGGCCTGTCTGGGCCTTTCGTCGCGCGGCCTCAGTCCCTCACTCCGCTCGATATCCAAACAATGCTGCTTTCGATGAACATTCTCTTGTTCTTCATCTTCGGCTTCATACTGCTTCGCAATCGCAACCAGATCCGCCGCGCCCTTCACAGTGGCAATCCGGCCTCCATCGGCCATCCCGAAACTTGGCCCGCTCCCTATCTTTTTCTTGGCGTGCTCATCGTCGGCACGGCGATGATCCTGATGATCCAATGGAAGCGCGACCCGTCCCTCGAATGGAGCCTCGCTGTCGCCATCTTTCGCGTCGCCTATTTCGCCTTCTGGCTCATCTGCGATTTTCTCTTCCTGCAGTGGATGAATCTCCGCCGCGGCGCTCATCCCCTTCTAATGGGCGTGCTCTATCTCGGCGTCTACTACGTTTGCGCCATCATCATCGTCATTTCGCTCAGGGTCGGTCACAATCCTTTCACCGCCATTTTCCTGCCCACCCCGCTTTTCGCACTGGACACCGCTTCCTGGTCCGCCCACCAAGCCGTTTGGATCGGCGCTCTCATCGCGCAAATCGCCGCTGGCGTCGCCTTCGTTTCCTTCCAGCGCCGTACCATCGCGGGCCTCCAGCCCCATCCATCTCCCATTTCTACGAACCCGCACCCGAGCCGCGTTCTCTCGTGATGCGCGCCACCGACGTCGAATTTCGCCACCGTTTCTGGTTCATCGGCGGAATTTTCTGGGCGGGATTCGCCTGCTACAGTTTCGACCACCGAACAGCCGGCGTCGCCGTCGCGAAATTATTGTGGGGCCGCAGCCTCAATCTCGACGGGCCTGCCGGGCTTCGCGCTTTGCATCTGATTTTCGCCTTCGCCGCGCTGCTCTGCATCCTCGCTGCGGCTCTTCGCACCTGGGCCGCGGCCTATCTCCACAGCGTTATCGTCCACGACCACGCCCTTCATTCCGAAAATCTCGTCGCCGACGGCCCTTTCCGTCGCACGCGCAATCCCCTCTACCTCGGCGGCGTCCTTCTCGCTGCAGGCATGGGGTTCCTCGCCAGCCGCCTCGGCTGGTGCGTGATGACCTTCGGCCTGCTGTTTTTTTACTACCGCCTCATTTTCCGCGAAGAGGCCGCGCTCACTGCCTCGCAAGGCGAATCCTTCCGCGCCTACTGCGCCGCCGTCCCGCGCTTTTTCCCGTCGCTCTTCCCGCGTGTGCCCGCCAGCGGCGCCAAGCCACGCTGGGGCCAGGCCTTTGGCGGCGAACTTTTCATGTGGGGCTTCGCTCTTTCCGTCGTCGCCTTCGCTATCGCTCTCAGCATCCGGGTGTTCTGGATCGTTTTGGGCGTCAGTCTGTTTGGTTATGCGTGCTACTGGATGGTTTCCGGCCGCATCGCCCGCCGCGCCGCCAGCCAAGATTCGCAAAAGCCCTCCGCCTCCTCCTGACCGCGCTATTTCTTTCTTCGCCCGGCGTGCGCGCCATCCGAATCGGGCTTGCTTCCGCCGCCCACACGATGTCACAGTAGCCGCCTGCAATTCTGCCAATGAGAGGCTTGCGAAAATGAAGCGTTCCTGTCGCGTCACTACGATTTCTTTCATCGCATCTCTGCTTTGCACCGCCGCCATGGGCGCAACCGCGAATTTCCCGCCGCCGCCCAAGCCCTCTCCAGCCGTCGAACAAGCCATGCGCTCCATGTTCGGAGTGCACGAAATCTCCGAAGCCGTAATTTCGCCCGACGGCCAGCGTGTCGCCTGGGTCGAATCTCTCACCGGTAAAAACGGCGCGCCTTCGCCCAATTCCGCCATCTACTTCGCCGACTGGAAATCCGGCGCCGCGCCCCAGCGCATCACCGCCGCCGCTGCAGGCGCCGCAGCGGAAAATGACGTCGCCTGGTCGCCTGACAGCAAGTCCATCGCGTTTTTCTCTGACGCTGGCCACTCCGGCCAGCCGCAGCTTTACATTTCCATGCTCACCGGTGCTCCACGACAGCTCACTCACATCAAAGGTGATGCTTCCGCCCCGCTCTGGTCTCCCGACGGCAAAACCATCTCCTTCCTCTACATCGAAAACGCTCCTCGCGCCGCCGGCCCGCTCGCCGCGGAAACGCAGCCCGAAGGCGTCATTCGCGAGGCGGCCTATGAGCAGCGCCTCGCTCTCGTCGACGTGGCCACCGCGCAGCTCCACGAAATCTCGCCCGCCGACATGTACGTCTACGAATACGACTGGTCGCCTGACTCCACAAAAATCGTCGCCACCGCCGCCTACGGCAACGGAGACAACAACTGGTGGATCGCCGACCTCTGCATCTTCGACGCCGTGCATCCCGCGCCGCCGCGATCCATCTTCAAATCCACAACCGAAATACAAATCGGCACGCCCAAATGGTCCCCTGACGGCCAATCCGTCGCCTTCATCGGCGGCCTCATGAGCGATGAAGTCTCCGTCGGCGGAGACGTCTACACGCTGCCCGCCAATTCTTCGAACAGCGGCGGCGATCCCCGCGACGTCACGCCCGGCATCAACGCCACGCCCAATTCCGTCCAGTGGGCTTCCGATTCGCATTCCATCATCTTCAGCGAAATCGCCGACGGCCAAACCGGCATAGCCTCCGTCAATCTCGATTCTGGCGCTGTCTCCACGCTCTACGTCGCCGGCGAGCATCTTGGCTCCGGCTTCGGCCCCGGCATTTCTCTTTCGCGCGACGGAAAAATCGCCGGCGTAGTGCGCCAATCCTTCAGCAATCCGCCGGAACTCTGGGCCGGCCCCATCGGCAGTTGGAAGCAGGTCACTCATCTCAACAGCTCCCTCCATCCCGTCTGGGGCAAAGCCGAAACCCTTCACTGGAATACGGACATCGGCCAGGTCCAGGGCTGGCTGCTTTATCCGCTGCACTATGACCCCGCGAAAAAATACGGCCTCATCGTCAGCGTTCACGGCGGTCCCGCTGCCGCCAACCTGCAAGGCTGGCCCACTCGCTGGTCCTACGTCGACGCCATGTCCGCCGACGGCTTTTTCGTCCTTTTCCCGAATCCTCGCGGCAGCTACGGCTCGGGCGAAGCCTTCACCCGCGCGAACGTGAAAGACTTTGGCGGCGGCGATTTCAAAGACATCATGGCTGGCGTTGACGCCGCCATTGCCGCAGTGCCCGTCGATCCCGACCGCGTCGGCGTCACCGGCTGGAGCTACGGCGGCTACATGTCCATGTGGGCCGTCACGCAAACCAATCGCTTCAAGGCCGCCGTCATCGGCGCCGGCCTCGCCGACTGGCTCAGCTACTACGGCGAAAACGACATCGACCAGTGGATGATCCCTTACTTCGGCGCCACCGTTTACGACGATCCTGGGGTCTACGCGAAAAGCGGCCCAATCCAATTCGTCAAAAACGCGCAGACGCCCTCGCTCCTCGTCGTCGGCGACAGCGATGGCGAATGCCCCACACCGCAATCGTTTGAATTCTGGCGCGCGCTCATGAACTACCACGTGCCCACCGAGCTCGTCGTCTATCCCCACGAGGGACACATGTTCGCCAACCCTGCGCACAGCCGCGACGTGCTCCTTCGCGCCGTCGCCTGGTTCAACCAGTATCTGAAATAACCCGCGATAATCGGAAGGGAGCAGAATCGTGCGCAAACTAATCATCTTCGATCACATCACGCTGGACGGCTACTTCTGCGGTGTTAACGGCGATATTAGCTTCTTCCAAAATCGCTTCAGGGACGACGAGTTCTACGCCTTTGCCGTGGACAATATAAAAGCCGCCGGCGCGCTTCTTTTCGGCAGGGTCACCTACGACCTCATGGTCAGCCACTGACCCACGCCTGAGGCCATCAAAAATGACCCCGTCGTGGCCGAGCGCATGAATAGTCTCCCCAAGTTCGTCTTTTCACGGACCCTTACCAAAACGCCGTGGAACAACACCCAACTCGTGAAGGGCGACCTCGTCTCCGAAGTCCGAAAACTCAAAGAAGCGCCCGGAAACCGCATGGCCATTCTGGGCAGCGGCAACATCGTCGCGCAACTCGCGCCCCACGGCCTGATCGACGAATACGAAATTGTCCTGAACCCTGTCGCCATCGGCCGTGGCCGCGCGCTGTTCGAGGGCATCGCCGAGCCTCTCCACCTGAAGCTCACCAAAACTCACATTTTCCGCAACGGCAATATTTTGCTTTGCTACCAGCCAACGGCATGACCGCGCGGCCAATCGCTTATTTGACCCCTCCAAATCACTAAGCCAAATTTTGCCCTCCGCGCTCGCCCGAAAATCCTGCTAAATCCCTGCAAATCCAGCAAGAAAACTCCGCCTCCGAATGCGCGGACACTTTTTCGCCTGTCCCCACGGACAAATTCATCATGCGCGCGCCGCATTGCACCAAAACTGTACGGATGCCCAGTAGTCACCGTTGCGCGCCGGGGCTAGGCTTGTCACCAATCAGTCAGCACCACGCAACACCGAAGCAGCACGAAAGTCGCAAGCGAACTTTAGCAGGACTCGCAAGGTAGCGCGGGCGAGAAAGGATGCGGGAATGTCGCAAATGTCCTATGCACTTGCAGGGATGGCAGGGCCTTCGCCGGTGGATGCGGGAATGCTCGAATTCAAGGAATGCCTGAAACACATGCGCGATGGGCATCCGGAAGACGCTCTCGGGCATGCGCGGCGGGCGCTGGGCGCGGCACCAAAAAATCCGTTCTATCTCTCCTATACAGGTCTCTTGGCGGCTATGGCGGACAAGCGTTACGCCGATGCTGAAACGCTCTGCCAGGAAGCCCTCAACCTGAAATGCAACCACGCGCAGCTCTACCTCAACTTGGCCGAAGTCTACAACCAGGCTGGCAGAACTTCCGACGCGATTGATGTTTTGGAAAAAGGTATGGTGTCCGCGGGACGCGATTTTCGCATTCGACGGGCTCTCGAAAGGATCGGAGTGCGGCGGCAACCGGTGCTTAGCTTTCTGCACCGGAGCAATCCGATCAATGTAGTGCTCGGGCGTCTGCGCTTTCGCATGGCAGGCCCGGCGCGGTCGAACTAGCGCGGCTCGGACGGGCGGGGACTCTGGCCCCGCCCGCCACTGAATTTGCATGGCGCGCTATTCGCAACAGTTTTTTACGGGGCCCCCAACGCGGATTAGGCATTTGGGGTGACAACGAGTTCCCCAAGCAGCCAACCCACAGGGAAGCCCGGGGCGAGCTCCCCCCTCGTCCCGGGTGCTTCACTTCCTGCAGTCGCAAGTTGTAAAGTCTTAGGGACGGCTTTGAAGGAGAGGACATGAGAAAGAACCAGAAGGGCTTTTCGTTGATTGAGTTGTTGATCGTGGTGGCAATCATCCTGATTATCGCCGCGATTGCTATTCCGAACCTGCTGCGCTCGAAGATGGCCGCCAACGAGGCCTCGGCAGTGGGCTCGATTCGTACCGTCGTGACCGCTTCCATCACTTACAATTCGACCTATGGGAACCAGTTTCAGCCTACGCTGGCGACCTTGGGACCCCCGGCGGGCGGCGGCGCAGTGAGCTGCGCGGCTGCCGGTTTGCTGGATCCGCTTCTGTCTGGTGTGAACCCGGCCTCCGCGACTCCGCAAAAGAGCGGATACCAGTTCACCTATACCCCGACGGGTGCGCCGACTGCTCCGGTGCCAGCAGGTTGCACGGCTGGTTCGGCAGGGTTTGTGATCGCGGCCAAGGCGATTACCCAGGGCACCACGGGCAACCGCTCGTTCTGTTCGGACGAGACGGGCGTGCTGTATGACGACCCGACAGGCGGGACCACGGCAACGACCGAGGCCACCTGTGAAGCATTGACCCCGTTGCAGTAAGACTAGCGAGAACACAGAGCAGGAAACTGAAGGGAGGGGTTCACCCCCTCCCTTTTTTTGTCTCAGTTTCATGCCGCCTCTCGCTATTCTTCGTAAACTCAGAAACATTTCGCTAGTAGGCATCGTATCTACAAAAGAGACGGCTCTCTGTCTGTTTTCGCTAAACAGCAGGAGGGGGAAGCCCCATGGGTACGTTTTGGCAGGACCTTCGTTACGCCTTCCGCATGCTCACCAAATCGCCCCTGCTCACTGTCATCGTCGTTCTCACGCTCGCTCTGGGCATCGGCGCCAACACCGCGATCTTCGGCATCGTGAACGGATTTCTGCTGCGCCCGCTCCCCGTCAAATCGCCCGAGCAGATCATGCTCCTCGCCGGGAAAGTCCAGGGCGACTCGATCGGGATTTACACGCTTTCCTATCCCCAGCTTGTTGACTTCCGCAAACAGGCCGATGTGTTCTCCGACCTTTTTGCTTACCAGATCAGTATCGGCGGTCTCAGTTTCGACGGTAAGACCGACCAATTTTTCTTCGACTATGTCACCGGAAATTACTTCTCGGCCCTCGGCCTCCAGCCCGCCCTAGGCCGCCTCTTTCTTCCCTCCCAAGGAGAAGAGGGCGGCAAGGACCCTTACCTCGTCCTCGGCTATTCCTACTGGCAAAAGCGATTCGGCGGCGACCCTGCCATCGTGGGCAAACAAGTGCTGATCGATGGCCAGGACGCTACCATCATCGGCGTCGCACCGAAGGGATTTCAAGGCACGCAGTTCGCAGTGGAAATGGACGGTTATGTCCCGCTGAACATGATGCCCGGCGCGGACAAGTTTTGGGCCGACCGCACGGCCCGCAGCCTGGCCATCATGGCCAGACTGAAGCCGGGAATCAGTCTCCGTGAGGCGCAAAGTTCGGTGGATGTTATCGCGCAACGCCTCGCCGACCAATACCCCGCCACCGATAAAGGCGTTGCCGCTCGCGTGATTCCGGAGAGATTCGCGCGGCCCCAGCCCTTCGCCACCAACATCGTCCCGTTCGTCGCCGGCTTGTTCCTGGTGCTGGCCGGCTTGGTGTTGCTGCTCGCCTGCATGAACGTCGCAAACATCCTGCTGGTGCGCGCCACCGTCCGCCAACGCGAAATGGCCATTCGCGCCGCTCTCGGCGCTGGCCGCAGCCGTCTCATTCGTCAACTGCTCACCGAGAGCATGGTCTTGGCGCTCTTCGGCGGACTAGGTGGACTTCTTTTGGGTAACTGGGCCACCCGCGTGATTCCTTCGCTTCTTCCGGAATCCAAAATTCCTATCCATATGAGCTTCGCGATGGACTGGCGCGTCTTTCTCTACGCGCTGGCCGCCGCCTTGGTCACCGGCGCGCTGATGGGTCTCTGGCCGGCTTTCCGCGCCGCTCGCACCGACGTCAACGCCGTGCTGCACGGCGAAGGCCGCAGTGACAGCGCGGGAGTTGGCCGTCACCGCTTGCGCAGCGTGCTGGTGGTGGCCCAGGTCGGCGGCTCGCTTGTGCTGTTGATCGTCGCCGGGCTTTTCGTGCGCACGCTGATGCACGCGCAGCGCGCCTATCTTGGATTCGATCCCGATCATGTCCTCAATGTCACTCTGGATCCCAGGGAAGCCGGATACGACGAGACGCGCACCAAGACTTTCTATCATGATCTCGAAACAAACGTTCGCGCCCTCCCTGGAGTCGAAAACGCCAGCCTCGCATTCAGCGTCCCGATGGGAATCGTGAGCAACGGTGGCCAGGTTTACATCGAAGGCCGCATCCTCCCGCCCAACCAGCGGCCTCCCGTTGTTTTCTACAACATGGTCGACGCGTCCTATTTCGATACTCTGCGCGTTCCGCTCCTTCGCGGCCGCGCCTTCCGTGAAAACGATGACGAAAAAGCGCCGCTCGTGGCCATCGTGAATCAGGCCATGGCCCAGCAGTTGTGGCCCAACGAAAACCCCATCGGAAAACGCTTCAGCCTGAAAAGCGACACGGGCCCCTTCGTCCAAGTCGTCGGCGTGGCCGCGAATGGAAAATACATTTTCCTCGGATGGAGCAATCAACCATACTTTTACGTGCCGCTGGCGCAGAACTACGCTTCGTACCGAACCCTGCAGCTTCGCACTTCGGTGCCGCCGGAAGGCCTGATCCCCCAGGTCCAAAGCGCCATCCGCTCGCTCGCTCCCACCGTCCCGGCTTCCGACGTCCGCACCATGAAGGACTCTCTCTCCGGAGCGAACGGCTATTTCATTTTCCGCGTCGGCGCCATCCTCGCCGCCGCGCTCGGAATTCTCGGCCTGACGCTCGCCGTCGTTGGCGTCTATGGAGTCGTCTCCTATTCCGCCAGCCAGCGCACCCACGAAATCGGCATCCGCATGGCGCTCGGCGCGGACCGCCGCAATATCCTGGTGCTGGTATTGCGCCAGGGATTGACGCTCGTGATCGCCGGAGTGCTCTCCGGCCTGCTGCTGTCGTGGGCGCTGACGCGCTCGATGGCCACGCTTTTGGTCGGCGTCAGCCCCACCGACGCGCTCACTTTCATCTCCGCGACGCTGCTGCTCACCGCGATTGGCCTGTGGGCCTGCTACGCTCCGGCGCGCCGCGCCATGCGCCTCGAACCCATGGCCGCTCTGCGCCACGAATAACCACGAGCTTCTTTTCTATAGCCACAAGTCACACCAAGCCGTTCGCTGGATACCCGACGGGCCCGAACGAGCGCCGCTCCGGTTGCAGCGCCGGTTGTAGAATGAGGGCGAAATGGCTTGCTCTGCGATCCTCGCTGGAAAGCGTCGGATGGCTGCATTCCTGTTTACGCTCGCCTTGACCGCAATGCCCCCGGCGCGCGCCGCAGGATTACCCGCAAGCTTCCAAGCTCTGCGTCACGGCTCCGAAGCTTACCGTTTGACCATTACCGTCAAGGATGAAACCAGCACCGTGGTCCCTTCCGCCCGCGTGACACTCGCAGCCCCTGGTTCACAAACCACGTTGCAGGTTTCCACCGATGTCGCCGGTCGCGCCGAATTCCCGAGCCTTCGCGCCGGCCCTTATTCGGTCTCCGTCGAAAAGGAAGGCTTCTACGCGCAGTTGAATATCACTGTGAAAGTGGAGCAAACGGAAGCCATCGACGTCACCCTTCCTCATCGTCAGGAATACAAGGAAACCGTGCACGTACATTACTCCCCTCCCGCGATTGACCCAGCTCGGACCTCTTCTTCCCAGCAGTTGACCGCGCAGGAGATTATCGAACTCCCCTATCCCGCCACGCGCGACATTCGCAACGCCTTGCCGCTCATGCCCGGCGTTTTGCCCGACAACTTTGCTCCCGGCCAGGTGCACGTCGCCGGCGGTGCCAGCAATCAAACGCTCTACACTCTCGACGGCTTCGACATCAGCGAACCCGTCAGCGGTCTGCTGAATCTACGCGTCAGCACCGACGCGGTCCGCTCCGTCGACGTTCTCGCCAGTCGCTATTCCGCCTCCTCCGGTTGGGGTTCCGGCGGCGTGTTGAACCTCGAGACTGGAATGGGCGATGACCATTTCCGTTTCTTCGCCACCGATTTTGTTCCCAGTGCTCAAGATCGCGACGGAATTCATTTGGATAACGTCACTCCGCGCTTCACCTTTTCCGGCCCGCTTCACAAGGGCAAGGCCTGGTTTTACGAGGCCGTCGACGGCGAATACGATCTGAATATTTACACCGAGCTTCCTCCCGGCCAGAATGCCGACCATTATTGGCGCTATGGCAACCTGATCCGTTCGCAAGTCAACCTCACCGAAGGCAATCGTCTGACCGCCAGTTACCTCTACAATCATTCCAACGAGGATCACGCCGGCCTTTCGATCATTCAGCCGCTTTCCACCACCGCCGCCCAGCTCAAATCCGCCGATCTCGCCGCTTTGAAAGATCAAAACAGCTGGTCGAACGGCACGCTCTTCGAAGCAGGTTTCAGTTTCCTGCAGTTCACTTCTGATGCGCAGCCGCTCGGAACACTTCCTTACGTCCAGCTTCCCGGCAACGCCTCGGGCAATTACTACCTCACGTCTTCGAGCACCGTCCGCCGCTACGAAGGCCTCGCGAATCTGTATCTTCCTCCACTTGAGTGGCACGGCCACCATGAATTCGCCCTCGGCGCTGCCATCGAGAGCACCAACGATCAGCAATTCGCCATGCGCCAGCCCTTCAGCATCGAAACCGCCACAGGCGTACTTGTCCGTTCCGTCACCTTCACCGGCAGTCCCTCATTCGAACAAGATCTCTTCGCCGGCAGCGCCTTCTTGCAGGATCGTTGGTCGCCGGTTTCATCTGTGTTGGTCGAACCCGGCGTCCGCTTTGACGAAGATGATCTTCTCCACCGCGCGCTCTTCTCTCCGCGCATCGCCGCCACATGGATGCTCACCCGCGACAAGCAGACCAAACTCTCCGCCGGAGTCGGCCTCTACTACGACCGCACCGACCTCGACAAGCTCACCCGACCGTTGACCGGCATCCGCCAGGACATTTTCTATGCGCCCGACGGCGTCACCCCGCTCGGCCCCGCCGTCACCACCATGTTTCAAGCCAATCCCGCTGCGCTCCGCGCGCCCGGTTTCTACAATTGGAGCCTCGCGTTAGAGCGCAGACTTCCCGCCGCGATTTACTTGACGGGGGAGTTCCTCGAGAAACGCGGCTTTGACGGTTTTGATTACGTCGACGAGGGCCTGGTGATCAGTCCCAGCGGCCTTCCCAGCAGCGGCTTGTTCACCCTGCAAAATGGCGAGCGCGATAAATATGACGCGTTCACCGTGACCTCTCGCCACACTTTTCACGAACAGTACCCTCTGTTTGTTTCTTACACGCGCTCATGGGCGCGTTCGAATGCCGTCCTGGATTCAACTCTCGATGTGCCCTTTTACAGCCCGCAACTCTCGGGACCGCTGCCGTGGGATTCGCCGAACCGCGTCCAGTTCTGGGGCGCCACGCCGTTCCGCATGCCGTGGATGCACGCTCTTGAACTCGATTACGCCTTCGACTGGCGCACCGGCTATCCCTACAACGTCATCAACCTCGAGCAGGAGTTGGTCGGACTCCCTGGCCAGGCTCGCTTCCCCGATTTCGCCTCTTTGAATCTCCACGTCGAAAAGCGCTTTCATCTTTTCGGGTTCGAATGGGCGTTGCGCGCCGGTTTCAACAACATCACCAATCGAGCGGATCCCTCCGTCGTCGACAACAACATCGATTCCCCCACCTTCGGCGCCTTCGGCGCTTTCGCAACGCGCGCCTTCACCGGCCGCATCCGCTTCCTTGGCAGGAAGTAAGCCCGGCCTTTCGCTCGCAGAAATTTTTGCGTAGCACTGCGGCCGATTCGAGGCATAATCCAGCCGCGCGCACATATCTCTTTGTAAGGTCGGTTGTCCAAATGCCAGGCAGTGCGCCCGTCAAAGTTCACAAATTTAGGAGGCTTGCGCATGCGCATCCATCTTCGCCCTGTGATCGTGGTCGCCTTATTCTCGAGTGCCATACTGTTCGCAGTGTCGGCGTTCAGTCAGGCTCAGAATAACGTCGACCCGAGACTCGTCGCCGCGAGAAACGCCACCGAAAAGGAACTCGAATCGGTCGCCATCATCGACCGCAAAGTAATGATCACGATGCGCGACGGCCAGCGCATGGCCGCCGACATTTATCGTCCCAAGGACGACTCCAAGAAATATCCTGCCATCTTTGTTCGCACTCCTTACAACTTCAATTATTGGGATATCACCAACGGAGTTCCTGCCGACATGAGCCGCCAACTCGAAGCCGTCAAGCGCGGCTACGCCTACGTCGAGATTCAAGAGCGCGGCCACTACTTCTCCCAGGGAAACTACGACATTCTCGGCCCGCCGCGCACCGACGGCTCCGACGAAATTCACTGGATGTCCTCGCAGCCGTGGTCCAATGGCAACGTCGGCACAACGGGCTGCTCGTCGACGGCGGAATGGCAACTGGGCGTCGTCGCCGAAAACGATCCGGGCCTCGCGACCTTCAACGTGCAGGGTTTCGGCGCTGGTGTTGGGCGCGTGGGGCCGTACTACGAGCAGGGCAACTGGTATCGCGGCGGCGCGGTTCAAATGTTGTTCATCGATTGGCTTTACGGTGAACAGAACCAGGTGCGGCCCATGTTTCCTCCGGACGCAACGCAGGAGGATCTGATCCGCGCCTCGAAGGCCTTCGATCTCACGCCGCATTTGCCGCCGGTCGATTGGTCAACCGCCCTCTGGCATCTGCCTGAGATGGACATCATCAAGGCCGTCGACGGCCCGCACGGAATTTTCGCCGATCCCATGCCCGTCGACACGGGTGGGGCGATGATCGAGCGGGCGCCCAACGATCCGGCTTGGTACAAAGGCGGACTGTGGAACGATGGCATGCCTATCAACAAGCCCGGCCTCTGGTTCATGAGCTGGTATGACGTCTCCGTCTCGCCGAACCTCGCGGCCTACAACTTCGTACGCCACACCGCGCCGTCCGCCGTCGCCGATGAACAATACGCGATCATCGCGCCCGTGCTGCACTGCGCTTACACCCGCGCCACGGAAGACACCATGATCGGCGATCTCAGCGTCGGCGATGCTCGCCTCGACTATAACGGCCTGATGTACGATTGGTTCGACCATTTCCTGAAAGGCGAGAACAACGACGTATTACAGCAGCTCCCTAAAGTTCTCTACTATGTTGTGGGCGAAAACCGCTGGGAGTCGTCGCCGACTTGGCCGCCCGCGGGAGCGCAACCCCAAATCTTCTATCTAAGCAGCGACGGAAGCGCGAACACTCTCTACGGCGACGGCGCTCTCGCCGACCGCCCCCAGCCTGCCGATCACGCTGACAAGTTTGTTTACGATCCGGGGAACCCGGTCACCACCTATGGCGGTGGAGGCTGCTGCGAGGGCAACGCCGTGCACTTCGGCTCCTACGACCAGCGGCCTATGGAAGCGCGGAACGACGTCTTGGTTTACACTACCCAGCCATTCACGGCCGGCACGGAGATGAGCGGCCCGATTTCCGTCACGCTCTACGTATCTTCCAGTGCCAAGGACACCGATTTCACATTCCGCATCGACGACGTTTATCCCGACGGTCGGGCCTTCAATCTCATCGAAAATATTCAGCGCATGCGTTATCGTGATGGCTACGACAAACCGCCCGTCTGGATGCATCCCGGCCAAGTTTACAAAGTGACCTTCCAGCCGATCGATTTCAGTAACTACTTTTTCCCCGGCCATCGCCTGCGCTTGGAAGTTTCCAGTAGTAACTTTCCACGGTTCGACCGCAACCTCAACACCGGCGGCAACAACTACGATGAGACCACTTACGTCGTCGCGCACAACGCCGTCCATCATTCGGCCGACTATCCTTCGAAAATCACCATTAGCGTCGTGCCGAACCCTCAGCCGTGGACGTTCACCAAAGAGAGCATCGTGCAAAAGTGAAATAATTTAGAAGAGCGACTTCACCGCAAATTGCAAAATCCGTCCCTCGTGCGCCGAGGTCGCATGCACAACCGGAACTGTCGCGGCGGAGAAGACGGCTCTCCTTAGTATCATCGCGCTCAGGTTCCGGCTGAAAATCCTGGCATTAACTCCCGGATTAACTGCCTTTCGGCCGTGGAGGTAACGGCTAAACCACAAACTCAAGCGAATTGCTTGTAACCGGTACTTTTTCCCTCAAAATACAAGGAGCAATACTATAAGGATTGGACGTGAGCTGGAGCTCCTTGTTCCTCAGGCGAAGGCGGAGTTCAAGCAATGGCAGGATTCAACCGGGCCGAACTGGATAGTCTCGAGCGCCGCGAATTCCATTTATCCATTCTGGCGGCCACTATCGTTCTCGTCATGGCCGGCGGCGTGGCGCTGCTCATGTACCCTTTGGTGTTTGTCCCCGCCGAAGCCGGGGATAAATGGACCCTTCGCTTCGCCTTCGTCGGCTTTTGCATATTGTCGATCCTCTTCGTCGTTTATCTCCTTGATCGCCAGCGAACCGTCCGGCGCCTCAAACAGCAGCTCGTCACCGAGCTCGAGCGAAATCTCGAATTGCGCCGCAGGGCCGATGCGGATCTGCTTAACAACATCCCAGGCATGACCCACTTTCAGGACCGTCTCACCATGGAATACCGCCGCGCCTCGAACATGCAGCGGCCGCTCTCTCTCGTGGTCGTCACCGTGAAGCTCCAGGCCGGCCTTGCCGAAAATGAACAGACCTCCGCATTGGGCGAGGCGGCGCGGGGAATCTCCCGCAATTTGCGGCCAACCGACTCGATGTACACCTTTGGGCCATGCCTGTTTGGTTTGGTTCTTCCGGATACGGACAGAGCATCTGCCAATAGCGTGATCGTCCGGCTGGAAGACGCGCTGAGGGCCGCCGGTTCCATGAATAAGTTTTCCTCCGCAACATCCATCTGCACTTATCCCAATGGCGCGAAGAGCGCGCGCGAGCTCGAACAGTTCGTGCTATCTCTCCTTCCCGATAGCGAAACCTCATTGATTGGGGCGGATCAGGGCTGAGCTTCGCCAGGTCCTCAGCAATTCCTTGAAACGGCCCGACTCGCGAACCTACCTCCGGCGGTTTTGACGTGAGCCACTATCATGTTAGAGTGACTCTCGCAGTCTGCGCTTCGGCGCACTTCATCGTGTTGTTTTCATTCATCCAGGAGAAGATAGCATCATGGATCGTGCCAAGAACGCCCGAAGTTATCCTCGCCTCACCTCGCTCCGTGTCATTCAAGGCCGAAAAACACTGCACGAGACTCCTCGTCTCACCGAGGACTCGGCAAGGGAAGTGGTCGGCCTGCGCGAACGCAAGAAGGCGCGCCTGCGCCAGCAGATTATCGACACTGCGATCAAGCTCTTCCGCAAGCGCGGTTATGAAAACACGCGGATCGACGACATCGTCCGCATTCTCGAGATCAGTCAGCCCACGTTTTTCCGTTATTTCCCCAGCAAGGATGCGGTTCTACGCGAAGTCGGCCGCCGCGGATTTTCCTGCATGAAAGGGCGTCTGGAAACTGAACTGTCCAGCGATACCTCTATCGCCGACCGCCTCCGCCGCATGTACCAGGGCATGGCTCGCGAAGTGGAATCGGATCGGCCCCTGTGGAGAGCCGTGGTGCTCTCCGGCGCGATGGATCCGGTGCGCTCGCCCGAGATGCGCGAATCCCAGGAATGTGCGGTCAGTCTGCTGCGCGAGATTCTGGTCGCCGGCCAGAAACGCGGGGAACTAACCCGCACCTTCCCGGTCGACCATTTGGCGGAGTTCATGGAAGGGCTCTACACCACGGTTGTGCGCCGCTGGGCGGTTGACCTGACCGGACCGCACAGTTTGACCGATCGCGTCCGCAGCGCGGTCGAGTTTTTTCTAGCCGCCACCCATCTGTGACCTTCTGATCCTTCTCGATTCGACCGTCAAGCCTGGGGGACACGCATGAAGGCCGCCGTCCTGCACGAATTCAAAACGCCGCTTGTCATCGAGGAAATCCTCCGGCCCACGCTCGCGTCCGGCGAAGTCTTGATCGCCGTCGAAGCGTGCGGCGTCTGCCATTCCGATTTGCACGTCGCTGACGGAGATTGGAAACAGTTTGCGGGCATTGTGAAGAAGCCGCTGATTCTCGGCCATGAAATCACCGGCCGTGTCGCTGAAGTCGGGCCGGGGGTGCGTAATCTGCGAATCGGGGACCGAGTCGGCGTGCCCTGGATCTATTGGACTTGTGGAGAATGCGAATTCTGCCGTGAAGGGAACGAAAACCTCTGCGTCCGTCAGAAAATTACCGGCGTCAGCATGGACGGCGGCTACGCTGAATTTGTGAAAGCCCCCGCAAGCCACGCCCTGAAACTCCCCGACGGCATTCCTTTTGCCGAAGCGGCGCCGCTTTTCTGCGCTGGCGTCACCGTATACCGCGCTCTTCGACAGGCAAAGATTTCCGCGGGCCAGCGCGTCGCGATTTTCGGCATCGGCGGGCTGGGACATATGGCCGTGCAGATCGCGCGCGCGATGGGCGCGGAGATCACCGCCATTGATGTTTCCGACGAGAAACTCGCGCTCGCCCAATCGCTCGGCGCGTCCAGCGTCCTGAACGCTTCCTCGGTGAAGGTGGCCAAAGAAATGCGCGCTAAGGGTGGCGCGCACGTCGCGCTGGTCACTTCCGCCTCGAAAACTGCTTACGACACCGCCTTCGCCTGCCTGCGGCCCACAGGAACTCTTCTCGCTGTTGGTTTGCCGGCGAACGATATTTGTTTCCCGCCCATTCTCATGGCCGCCGCAGAGGTTCGCATCCAAGCCACCGCGGTAGGCACGCGTGAAGATCTGCGCGCAGTTCTCGCCATGGCCGCCGCCGGCCAGGTGCGCTGCCAAACCTCCGTGCGTCCGCTTGCCGACGCCAACGCCGTTCTCGAACAATTACGTGCGGGGCAGATTTCCGGCCGCGTTGTCCTCACTCCGCATTGATCGCTCCGCAATTCCCGAGCCAGCCGCCGGGCGCCCCGCTCCTTGACGTTAGTCGCTCTAATGTGATACTCACTCTCACAATTGGGGTGACCATGCGGGGCGTTCGGACACGAAGCTACATCTTGCTGCGGCAAGGACCACGGCGCGCAAGTTTTCCCGGTGTCTCCGCACAGCGCACTTCTCTTGGACTTCCAATCCATTCCATCGGGCGCGGAACCTCGCGCATCCGGAAGGAGACCTTATGAAGTCGACGCGCTTACTGGTATGCACCTTTCTCTTTTTGCTTTCAATGGCCCGCACCGCGTGCGCGCAAGGTGTTGGCGCCTCGGGCAGCATTTCCGGCACAGTGACGGATCCCTCCGGCGGCGTTATCCCCAGTGCCTCCATCGTAGTCACGGAGGTCGACAAGGGAATCCAGTTCTCCGGAGCCACCGACAGCAGTGGCCGCTTTCAGTTTGCGGCTCTTCCGCCGGCCACTTACAACGTGACCGCAAAAGCCTCCGGTTTCGAAACCGTGGTCCAGAAGGGTGTTGTGGTCACCGTCGGAGGCGTCGCCCTGGTGGACTTTCAATTGAAGGTCGCCGCAGCGGCCGAGACTGTCGAAGTAAACGCCCAGCCACCTGTCGTAGACACAGAAAGAGGCAGCCAGTCGAACACTCTCACCGACGAGTACATCGCCAATCTTCCCATCGATCGCCGCGATTACCTTACGTTCACCTTGCTCTTGCCCGGTGTCGCGAATTCCACCCGCCTCTCCGACGACCAGGATTATCGCGTGAAGCAGACCCCGCAAAGCGGGCTCTCTTTCTATGGAAGCAACGGCCGCGGAAACAGCGTCACCGTCGACGGCGGGGAAGTCAACGACGACGCGGGCGGCGTCCGTCTCACCGCGAGCCAAGACGCCGTGCAGGAGTTCCAGGTGAATCGCAGCGATTACGCTGCGGACTTGGGCGGCGCCACCGGCGCGAGCATTAACATCGTCACAAAATCCGGCACGAACAATGTGCATGGAAGCATCTACAGCTATTTCCGCAACGACGCCATGGACGCGCGCGATCCCTTTGCTTTCAGCCAGGCCTTGCTGCCGACTAGCCCTTTTTCCTTCACGGCCACAGGCTCGCCCGTCAAGGACACCCTCAGCCGCTATCAGTATGGCGGCACGCTGGGCTTTCCTATCAAGAAGGACAAAACTTTCCTGTTCACCTCATTCGAGGGCTTGCTCCAGAACGCGCAGAATGCCGTTCCCATCCTGACCGACAGTTCCATCTTCGCCGGGCCCACTGCCGCAGCGCCGACCACCTTTTCGGCGAGCGATCCGCGCGCGGCGCAGCAATCCGTCGTCACTGCTCTGGCCACTGATCCGGGAAACCCGATGGTGCCTTGCCTCAACAATCCCAACGGCACCATCACCAGCCTTCCCGCGCAAACCTGCGCGGGCGCGCTCGAGACCGGGCTCACCGTCAGCCCCGTCACCGGCCTGACCGCCCTTCAGACCGCCACCAACAACTTCCTCATCAATCAGTTTGAAACCAACGGCGGACTCTTCAATTACGACACGCGCGAGTATCTCGCCTCCGCGCGCCTCGATCATCATTTCAACGACGCCAACCAGGTTTCTCTCGAATATCACTTTGGACACGATCTGGAAGAATCGCCCGACGTGCAATCTTTGACCGGCTTCTCCGCCGGCAGCTCCATCCACAACTACGACGACGATCTTCTCGGCTCCTGGTTCCACGAATTCAGTCCCACATTTCAGAACCAAGCCTTGGTGCAATGGGACTACAACGGCTTCAACGTGATTCCCAATGAGCCCGGCGAGGTCGGCCTGCAAATTCCCGGTTTTGCGAACAATCTCGGCACCAACATTTTTCTTCCCAGTTACACCATCCTCCGCCGCTCCGAATTTTCCGACAATTTGACCCTCATCCGCGGCCATCACGCCATGACCTTCGGTGGCTCCGAGCTTCTCCGCGGCGACCACGCCGAATCGCACACGTTTTTCCCTGGCCGTTTCGTTTTTGGCTCTCTTCCAGGAGAAGCTTTGAGCCCGTGCTTCGCGCCCTCCGCCAGCGCCTCCAGTCCTAATCCCTGCGGTTTTTTGACGGGCGGAGCCAGCATCAGTTCTCTCCAGTCCGCTTCGCTCGGCCTGCCCCAAGTCTTCCAACAAGGCTTTGGAAATCCCGCCTATCCCGCGTACACCAGGCCGCTGACGGGAATGTACTGGCAGGACTCCTGGCAAATCCGCTCCAATTTCACTTTGAACTATGGAATCCGCTATCAAATCGATTCGCAGTTTCTGCCGCTCAATACCGACTATCGCGATGTTGCCCCGCGTTTGTCCTTCGCATGGGATCCGTTTAACGACCACAAGACCGTCATTCGTGGCGGCTACGGAATCTTTTATGGCCCCATCGATGCGCAGATTCCCCAGGTGGACTTGAGCCTGGGGGCGCTCAACAAAAATTACAGTGCCGTCGAGAATCAGAACAACACGAACCAGGTTCCCGATCAGGTCAACAACCTCGTCAACACGTGCGGCATCGGCTTTCCCGGCACCGCCATTTTCCCGGGCAACGGCTCGAGCCCCTGCACTCGATTTATATCCATTTATGTTGACCCGCTTACGGCGACGGGGCTCCCCATTCAAAACTCCGCTGCCGTTTTCCAGACGCTCTTTTCGCAGGGCGCCATTCAATGCACCACGCCCACGGCCGGCAACGCCGCTTGCATCACTCCGCAGGACCTCGCGCAATTCAATATTTTCGTTTCCAACAGCGGCCAGCTCTCTCCTTTGCAGGTGCTTTTCAGCAATCCGCCGAACTACAAGACTCCTTACTCCCAGCAGGCTTCCGTTGGCGTCGAACGCGAGATTGCCAATGGTTTTTCCGTTTCCGCCAGCGGCATCTATACCCACACCCTCCGGCTTCCCGTTGCCATTGACACCAATCTGCTGCCGGCGCCCTTGAGCACGGTAACCCTGGCCAACGGCCAGAACGTTTCCTACCGCAATTGGAATACCAGCGCGGCCACCGACCCGCTCGGCGGCACGGAGTTTCCCAGCGGTGTGTTCCCCTGCGCGATCACCCTGAACCCCTACGGCCAGCCCGTTTCGCCTTGTTTCGTCAACCCGCTAATTACTCAGAACAATCAGTACACCTCTGCGGCATCCGCGCTCTATGAAGGCGGTATCCTCGAAGTCCGGAAACGCTTCAACGATTACTACACCCTGTTTGGGAATTACACCTACAGCAAGGGGTTTGACACCACCACGGATTTCAATTCCGACTATGGTCCGCAGGATCCCACCAACCTGGGCCTCGATCGCGGCCTCTCCGAATTTGACGAGCGCAACAAAGTCGTCATCGCGGGAGTCTTCGACAGCCCCTGGCATCAAGCGGCCCTCTCCGGCTTCGAGCTTTCTCCGATCTTCACCTATCACAGCGGGCATCCATTCAATCTCTTGGCTGGCGGCGAGGTGAACGGCGACAACCACACCACCAATGAGCGGCCCATCGGAGCTCCTCGCGACACGGGTCTCGGCCCCAACTTCAACGAGTTTGATATGCGCTTGGCCTGGCGCCACAAAATCGAGGAGAAGAGCAGCCTGGAATTGACCGCGGAGGGATTCAACATCGCCAACCGCACCAATTACGCCAGCGTGAACGACGAAGTCAGTCCGCTCTTTGGTTTTCAGCCGGGATTTACCACGTTCAACGTGCACGGAATGAAGCCCGGCACGCCTCTTGCCGGTGGCGGGGTCGCCACGCCTAGCACGCCGCTCGCTTTCACTTCGGCGTTTCCCATGCGGCAGATTCAGCTGGGTCTGCGCCTTAATTTCTAACGCAGCCGTCGAGCAGGAGCGCTGAGGACTGGGCGGCGCCGGTACTCGCGTGCTGAATCGGATCGTCGCTGGCTTCGCATGGCGCTCGCCGTGGCTCGGCATGCGCGGTGCTTTCGCCTATTCTCTGCACGTCGGGGACTTCAGGGATGTCGCGCGAGGAGCAGAACCACAATTGAAAGAAGCCGCACAGGCGAGGAGCGCGAAACAGCTTTTTGACCTCACGGGACGCGTCGCGATTGTCACCGGAGGTTCCATCGGACTGGGGCGCCAAATGGCCGAGGGCTTGGCCGATATGGGAGCTCATCTTGTGCTCTGTGCGCGCAAGAAGGAGCGTTGCCAGCAGGCCGCCGAGGAGCTGCAGGCCCAGGGCGCGAGCGTGCTGCCGCTTGCCTGCGACGTCAGAAGTCCCGAGAGCATTCAGGAAGTTGTGGACGCAGCCCTCGCGCGCTTCGGCCGCATCGACATCCTCATCAACAATGCCGGCACATCTTGGGGCGCGCCCGTCGAAGAAATGCGCCTCGAGGATTGGAACAAAGTCATCGAGACCAATCTCACCGGAACCTTTCTCTTCTCGCAAGCGGCCGGCAAGAGCATGATCGCGCAGCGCTGCGGCAAAATTATCAATATCGCGTCGGTCGCGGGCCTGCACGGCGCCCCGCCGGCGCTTCAGGCCATCGGTTATCACGCAAGCAAGGGCGGCGTCATCGCCTTCACCCGCGATTTGGCCTGCAAGTGGGGGATGCACAATATCCAGGTGAATGCCATCGCTCCCGGATGGTTCCCCACGCACATGTCCCAGGCCGTTCTGGAGCGAAACAAAGAAGCTTTCTTGAAGAGAATTCCGCTCGGCCGGCTCGGCGGAGAACACGATCTGAAAGGCGCTGCCGTCTTTCTGGCTTCGGACGCTTCGGACTATGTCACCGGCCACGTGCTCGTCGTCGACGGAGGGCAGACCGCTTAATTCGGCGAGGTCGTTCATGAATCTTCCGCTCACGCCAATACGCTTTTTGCGCTATGCCGAGCAGCAGTACGCGGACAAGACAGCCGTGGTCTGCGGCGCCGAGCGATTTACATATCGCGAATTGGCCGAACGCGTCAGCCGCCTTGCCGGCGCGCTGCGTCAGGAGGGCATTCAGCCAGGCGATCATGTCGCTTTCCTGAGCGCCAATTGCCATCGTCTCCTCGAAGCCTATTACGGTGTTCTCGAAGCGGGCGCCGTTTTGCTTCCGCTGAACATCCGCCTCGCGACGCACGAACTTGCTTACATTCTGAACGATTCCGGCGCCAAACTCCTGTTTCTGCAAAAACAATTCTTGAGCCTTGCTGATTCCTTTCACTCCCAAATCCCCGCGATGAAATCGTTCCATCTTCTCGATGGCACCCTTGATGCCGCGCCGGAACGGCCTTGGCTCTCGCCGAAGAATTACGAAGCCCTTCTTTCCGAAGCCGCGCCCCATCGTGCGGACTTCACGAACATCGACGAGAACGCCGTCGCAGAGCTTTTCTACACCAGCGGGACCAGCGCCGAACCCAAAGGCGTCATGCTGACTCACCGCAACATCTATCTTCACGCTCTGAATTCCAGTCTATCGCTCCACACCGAAGTCGGCGCCGCCGAGCTTCATACCATTCCGCTTTTCCACGTCAATGGCTGGGGCGCGGCGCATTTCCTCACCTTGCTGGGCGGCAAGCACGTCATGATTCAGAAATTCGATCCCCCTGAAGTTTTCCGCCTCATCGAGCAGGAGCGCGTGCGCTCCTGCAGCCTTGTGCCCTTCATGGCCACCGCGCTTGTGAACTGTTCGGAGCGCAAGAAGTATGACTTGAGCAGCCTCGAACGCATCACCATCGGCGGCGCGGCCTCTTCTCCCACGCTCATCCGCGAAGTGGAACAAAATCTCGGCTGCACCTGTTTTGCTGGTTATGGCCTGACGGAAACCTCGCCCGTGCTCACCATTTCTCCGCTCAAACCCGGCGAGCTCGGCGAAGGGGAGCAGCGCTCTGCCATCCAGGCCATGACCGGTTACGCCATCCCCGGCGTCGAGCTTCGCATCGTGGACGCCAACGGTGACGACGTTCCGCACGACGGAAAAAGTGTCGGCGAAATCGTCGCTCGTAGCGATGGAGTCATGCTCGGCTATTGGAATCAGCCCGAAGCCACCGCCGAAGCCTTGCGCGGCGGCTGGTTTCACACCGGCGATCTGGCCACCATGAACGCGGAGGGCTACCTCCTCATCCTCGATCGCAGCAAAGACATCATCGTCAGCGGCGGAGAAAATATTTCCTCGCTCGAAATCGAAAAGGCGTTCCTCGCTCACCCCGCCGTTCTGGAAGTCGCGGTTATTCCCGTGCCGGACGAAAAATGGGGCGAAGTGCCCAGGGCGCTCGTCGTCTTGAAGCCGGAAGCCCACGCCGCGGAATCGGAGCTGCTCGAATTCTGCCGCTCGCAGCTCGCGCACTACAAATGTCCCCGCTCCGTCGACTTCCTCGCAAGCCTGCCCAGGACTGGCACGGGGAAAATCCTGAAAAGAGATCTGCGCAAAAAATATTGGCAGGGCCAGGAAACCATCCGTCCGGAGTCGGTGGAAGCCAAGCGAAAAGGCTCGCAGGGCCGGCACCAAGCGAAGGAGTCGTGAATGGATTTGAATCTAAGCGGTGAGGAACGCCATTTCCGCGATGAATTTCGTGCCTGGCTCGAAGCCAATGTTCCCGCGGACTGGCCCGCGTGGCGCGAAAAGCCCATAGAAGTTTCCTTTCCCTACCTGCGCTCCTGGCAGCGCAAGCTTTACGATGGCGGCTGGGCCGCCGTTTCCTGGCCCAAGCAATATGGCGGCCGCGACGCCACTCTGATGCAGCAGGCCATCTTCTGGGAAGAAATGGCCCGCGTGGACGCGCCGCCGATGGCCAACGCCCTGGGCCTTGGCCTCATCGGCCCCACGATCATCGCCTTCGGCACCGACGCGCAGAAAAAACGCTTCATCCCCCGCATCCTCGGCGCGCAAGAAATCTGGTGCCAGGGATTTTCCGAGCCCAATGCCGGCTCCGATCTCGCGAGTCTGCAAACCGAAGCGCGCCTCGATGGTGGCAGCTACGTCGTCAACGGCCAGAAAGTTTGGACCAGCTACGGTTGGATCGGCGACTGGTGCGAACTGGTCGTTCGCACCGATCCTGACGTCCCCAAGCACAAGGGCCTCACGGTTCTTTTGGTCGACATGAAATCCCCCGGCGTCGAAGTTCGCCCGCTGCGGCAAATGACCGGCGAATCCGAATTCGGCGAAATATTCTTCCGCGACGTGCGCGTCCCGCTCGAAAACGTTCTCGGCCAGGTCAACGATGGCTGGAATGTCGCCATCGGCACGCTGATGTACGAGCGCGGCTCCTACGGTGCCCGCCTCCTTCCGCTCTTCCGGCGCAATATTCGCCGTCTCATCGAGCTTTCTCGCGCGGTTCAGCGCAACGGCAAGCCCGCCGCTCAGGACGCGCTCATCCGCCAGAAGCTCGCGCAGTGTTACGCCGAAGTCGAAATCATGCGCCTCAACCAGTTGCGCGCCTTCAGCCGCATCAGCGCCACCGGCGCGCCCGGGCCCGAGGGTTCCATTCAGAAAATTTTCTGGAGCGAACTGAATCAGCGCCTCCAACAAATCGCCCAGGAAATGTTCGGCCCCTATGGCCAGTTGCTCGCCGGAGATCCCCGCGCCATCGACCACGGGCTTTGGTCCTACGGCTACTTGCGCAGCCGTGGCAACACCATCGAAGCGGGCACCTCCGAAGTCCAGCGCAACATCATCGGCCACTTCGTGCTCGGCTTGCCGCGGAGCTATTGAAAGGATGCAACGTGCAATTCGGATTGAACGATAGCCAGCAAATTTTGAAGGACAGCGCCCGCAAATTCTTCGCCGGCGAGTGTCCCATCAGCGAAGTCCGCCGCCTGATGGAAACGGACACCGCCTTCGACGCCTCCCTCTGGTCCAAAATGGCCGAGCAGGGATTTACCGGAATCATTTTCCCCGAAGAGTACGGCGGCGCTGGCCTCGGCAAAGTCGAACTGATTCTCCTCATGGAAGAAGCCGGCCGCGCGCTTCTTCCCGGTCCGTTTTTCTCTACCGTCGCTTTCGCCGGCGCTGTGCTCGATGCTGCCGGCACTCCGGCGCAGAAGCAGAAATACCTTGCGCCCATCTGCCGCGGCGAAGCCCGCTCCACCGTCGCCTTGCTCGAAGCCAACGCCAGCCCGTCTCCCGCGGACGTTCAAATCTCTGCGGACAAGGGAAAGCTCACCGGCGAAAAATTTTTCGTTCCCGACGCCGCCACAGCCGATTCGATTCTCGTCGTCGCGCGCAACGGCGTCTTCGTTGTAGACGCCGGCGCCCCCGGCATCGAAATCACGCCCATGAAAGGGATGGATCTCACCCGTAAGCAATATTCCGTGCGCTTCAACGCCACGCCCGCGGAAGCGCTCGGCAGTCCTGCAGCGCTCGCGCGCGCCATCGATGTTGCCACCGCCGCGTTGGCCGCCGAGATGGTCGGCGGCATGCAGCGCACTCTGGAAATGGCCGTCGAATACGCAAAAACCCGCAAGCAGTTCGGCAAGCCCATCGGCATGTTCCAGGCCGTGCAGCATCAGTGCGCCGACATGTATTTGGAAACCGAAAGCGCCCGCTCCGCGGCCTATTACGCCGCCTGGGCGCTCGAAGAGAACGCCCCCGATGCAGCCGTCGCCGTTTCCATCGCGAAAATGTACGCCAGCGACGCCTCCCGCACCGTTGGCAATCGCGGCATCCAAATCCAGGGCGGCATGGGTTTCACTTGGGAGAATGATCTCCACCTGTATTACCGTCGTGCCAAAGTTTCGGAGACCGCTTTCGGCGATGCGGCTTTTCATCGCGAGCGCATCGCCCAGCAAGTCATCGACGCTGGCGCACTGCCCGCAAAGACCGCGTAGAAGTACGTGTAAGGGGTACGTGTAGAAGCACCGAAGGAGAGAGGTCATCGCTATGAGCGATTTGGTTCAACTTCGAAACGAAGACGGAATTGCCGTCATCACCATCAACAATCCGCCGGTGAACACCTTGGGCCCCGGCGTCCCGGAAGGAATCGCTGCCGCCATCGAGCAAGTGGAAAACGACTCGAGCCTTCGCGCCGCCGTCCTCATCGGCGAAGGCCGCACCTTTGTCGCCGGCGCGGACA
This sequence comes from uncultured Acidobacteriota bacterium, assembly GCA_963811805.1. Classification (GTDB taxonomy): domain Bacteria; phylum Acidobacteriota; class Terriglobia; order Acidiferrales; family UBA7541; genus DAHUXN01. The sequence continues at coordinate 2,142,049 of CAWESU010000001.1, forward strand.
TCAAGGAATTTGGCAAGATTACCTCCGGAAAATCCTCGCGCGGTGCCGGCCTGCTGCCTCTTCTTCTGCGCATCGAAGATTGCCGCAAGCCCGTCGTCATGGCCATTCACGGCGCCGCTTTTGGCGGCGGCATGGAACTCGCCATGGGCGGACATTATCGCGTCGCCGTGCCGGGCGCTCAGCTTGGTCAGCCGGAAGTGAAGCTCGGCATTATTCCCGGCGCCGGCGGAACGCAGCGCCTGCCTCGCCTCGCGGGCGTTTCGAAAGCCGTCGAGATGTGTTCGCTCGGCAATCCCATCTCCGCCCAGGAAGCCTTCGAGCTCGGCATCGTCGATCGTCTGCTGCAGGGCGATCTGCTCGGGCAGGCCGTCGCCTTTGCTCGTGAAGTCGCCGCCAAGCCAATTCCAAAAACTCGCGAGCGTAACGAAAAACTTGGCGCGCCCGGCCAGCATGCATCCGTCTTTGCCGCCGCGCGCGAAACAGCGCGCAAGAAAATGCGCGGCCAGACGGCCCCGCTCGCGGCAATCGACGCCGTCGAAGCGGCCACCAAACTCCCGTTCGAAGAGGGTTGCCGCGTCGAGGCCAAGCTCTTCGACGAGTGCCTCTTCTCCGGCCAATCGAAGGCGCTCATCCACGTCTTTTTTGCCGAACGCGAAGTTTCCAAAATTCCCGACGTCCCGAAAGAGACCCCGCTCATTCCGGTGAGCTCCGTGGGAATCATCGGCGCGGGAACCATGGGCGGAGGCATCGCCATGGTTTTCGCCAACGCTGGCATTCCCGTCGTTCTCAAGGAAGCCGATCAGTCGGCTCTCGATCGCGGCATGGCCGCCATTCAGAAAAACTACTCCGGCTCGGTCAAGCGCGGCCGCATGACTCAGGAATTCGGCGACGAACGTCTCCGCCTCATCAAGCCGGTGCTCGCTTACGACGATTTCGCCCGCGTCGATATGGTCATCGAGGCCGTGTTCGAAGGCATGGCGCTCAAGAAGCAAATATTCGGCGACCTTGACCGCATCGCCAAGCCCGGCGCGATTCTCGCCACAAACACTTCCACGCTCAGCATTGACGAAATCGCCGCGGCCACTTCTCGTCCCGACTCCGTCATCGGCACGCACTTTTTCAGCCCCGCCAACGTCATGCGTCTGCTCGAAGTCGTCCGCGGCAAGCTCAGCAGCAAGGAAGTCATCGCCACCTGCATGCAGCTCTCCAAGAAGCTCGGCAAGATCGGCGTGCTCGTCGGCAATTGTCGCGGCTTCGTCGGCAACCGCATGTTTGGTCCCTATCGCCGCGAAGCGCAATTTCTCGTCGAGGAAGGCGCAACCGTCGATGCCGTCGACAACGCGCTCTACGATTTCGGCATGGCCATGGGCCCGCTGGCCACTGGCGATCTGGCCGGCCTCGATGTCGGCTGGCGCATTCGCAAGGAATATCGCCATCTGCAAAAGCCCGGCGTCCGCCAGCCCATCGCCGAGGATCGTTTGTGCGAGATGGGCCGCTACGGCCAGAAGACCGGCGCCGGATGGTACAAATATGACGAGAATCGCCGCGCGATTCCCGATCCCGAAGTCGATGCCTTGGTGCGCGAGTGCGCAGCCGAAGCAGGAATCCCGCAGCGTCAGATTTCCGCAGGGGAAATCGTCGAGCGCTGCATCTACGCGCTGGTGAACGAAGGCGCGCGCATTCTCGAAGAGGGCTACGCCCTGCGCGCCGGAGATATCGATATCATCTACATCAACGGCTACGGATTCCCCGCGTATCGCGGCGGCCCCATGTGGTACGCCGATACCGTCGGCCTGAAAAACGTCTACGAACGCGTCCGCGAATTTCACGAACGCCACGGCGAACTCTGGGAGCCCGCGCCCCTGCTGAAGCAATTGGCCGAGCAGGGAAAATCCTTCGCCGAATTCTCCAAAGGCCACGGCGCCTCGGCGTAAGCGCAATCGCATGAGCCGCCTTTTTCTGATTCGCCACGCGCAGGCTTCTTTCTTCGAAGCCGACTACGACAAGCTTTCTCGCCTCGGCGAAGAGCAGGCTCGCCTCCTCGGCAAATATTGGTCGCAGCGGAATTTCTCGTTTGATCGCGTCTATTCCGGGCCGCGCCAGCGCCAGAAAAACACCGCGGAAATCGTCAGCGACGCCTTTCGCGCCGCGGGACATGCCTTTCCTGAACTCACCGTGCTGCAGGAATTCGACGAGTACCCGGGCGACGTCGTGTTGCGGCAGAGCCTTCCGCGCCTGCTCGAAAGCGACGTCACAATCCGCGACTGGCATCGCGAATATCACAGCGCGCCTGATTCACCCGAAAAACTCAAATACTTTCAACGCATCTTCGAAGCCGTGATTGGAAAATGGGTCGCGGGTGAACTCTCCGTCGGCGGCATCGAGTCCTGGCCGGAATTTTGTGCTCGCGTCAATCGCGGGCTCTCGCAAATCCTCTCCGGAGCGGAGAGCGGCAGGCAGCTCGCTGTTTTTTCATCGGGTGGGCCCATCGGCGTGGCCATGCAGCGCGCGTTGAATCTGTCGCCGCAGGATACCTTGCGCACCGTTTGGATGTCTCGCAACTGTTCCTACAGCGAATTTCTTTTTTCCAGCGATCGCTTCACCCTGAGCGCGTTCAACGCCTTTCCTCATTTGGACGACGCTTCGCTGCTCACCTATCGCTGAGGGAGAAAACGCGACGCACATGCCCTATCTTCGCGACCGTCCCGCTGCTGTTCGGCCCGGAGAAGAGCTGGACTTGTCTCGCCTGGAGAGTTTCCTGCGCGATCATTTTCCCGAAAGCGCCGGGCCGCTTTCCATCGAGCAATTTCCCAGCGGCCATTCCAACCTCACCTACCTGCTTCATCTCGGTCCCAGGGAAATCGTCCTGCGCCGTCCGCCCTTCGGCAGCAAAGTCAAATCCGCTCACGACATGGGTCGCGAGTACCGCGTGCTCTCCAAATTGCATCGGGCGTTTCCCGCCGCGCCAGAGGCTCTCCTCTATTGCGAAGATACGGCCGTGATTGGAGCGCCTTTTTATCTGATGGAGCCGATTCGCGGACTCGTCCTCCGCCGTGATCCTCCGGAGGGCGTGCCATTTCCCGCTGCGACAGCGCGCCGGCTGAGCGAGTCTTTCGTCGAGAAGCTCGCCGAGTTGCATCGCCTTGCTCCCGCCGCGATTGGCCTCGCCGATCTGGGCAGGCCCGAAGGCTACCTCAAGCGCCAGGTCCACGGTTGGATCGAGCGTTACAATGCTTCCAAGACCGCCGATCTGCCGGGGTTTGAGCGCATCGCTCAATGGTTGAACGAGCACATGCCCTCCGCGAACGACGCCACGCTGATTCACAACGACTACAAATACGACAATCTGGTTCTCGATTCCGCCGATATCACTCGAATCATTGGCGTACTCGACTGGGAGATGTGCACCATCGGCGATCCGCTCACCGATCTCGGAACCGCGCTAGCCTACTGGGTTGACCCGGAGGACCCTGAAGATCTGCAGCGAATCCGCTGGGCGCCTACCACCTATCCCGGCAGCATGACGCGCGGCCAACTCGTCCAATATTACTCGCAAATCACTGGCCGAGACGTATCCCACATGGTGTTCTATCTCGCTTTGGCCCGCTTCAAGGTCGCGGTCATCGTCCAGCAGATTTATTACCGCTACCATCAAGGATTGACGCACGACGCCCGCTTCGCCCCGTTGCTCGACGTCGCCAAAATTCTTTTGCGCGCCACGCTGCACACCATCGACGCTGCCTCGACCTGACCGAAGATCACAAATAGTAGCGCACGATCCATTCCGCCGCGCAGCACGGCTTCGCTTCGCCTTCGCACTCCACGGTTATGCCGAACAGCGCCTCCACAAACCCGGGATCCTCCTTCTGCGATTGCAGCGTGACCCGCGCCCGAATCTTTTTGCCCGCGCGCACCGCGGTAGGGAACCGCACGCGATTCAGCCCGTAATTGATGCTCATCCGCACGCCGCTCCGAATCCGAATCGCTTCCCCCAGAAAATGACTGAGCAGCGAAAGCGTCAGGAAGCCATGCGCGACTGTGCTGCCGTAGGGCGATTCCTTGCGCGCGCGTTCGGGATCCACGTGAATCCATTGCCGGTCTTCGGTGGCCTCCGCAAATCGGGCGATGCGTTCTTGCGTCACCGTGAACCATTCGGTGGTCGCAATTTCGCGGCCCACGAAATCTTTCAAGGCCTGCGGTGTTTCCACAACAAATGGCGGCACGGAAAACTCCTCGCGAAAGAAAAAAGCATCAGCAAAATGCGCGAGCCCTGAGCTGGCCTCGCGCTACTCCGCCGCCTTCTCCCATTTTCGCAATTCCTGTCTGGCGATGGCTTCCTCGTGCACTTCGTCCGGCCCGTCGGCCAGCCGCAGCGTCCGCATGTGCGCCCATGCGCTCGCGAGGAACGTGTCTTGCGAAACCCCCGCGCCGCCGTGCGCCTGAATCGCGCGATCCAGCACGCGCAGCGCAACATTCGGCGCTACGACTTTGATCATCGCAATCTCCATTCGCGCCGCTTTGTTTCCCACCGTGTCCATCATGTAAGCGGCCTTGAGCGTCAGCAGCCGCGCCTGCTCAATCTCCATGCGCGACGCGGCAATGTCCGCGCGGATCACGCCCTGCTCCGCGAGCGGCTTTCCAAACGCCACGCGCGCTTGCACGCGCTTGCACATCGTTTCCAGCGCGCGCTCCGCCAGGCCGATCGAGCGCATGCAATGATGAATGCGCCCCGGCCCCAGCCGCCCCTGCGCGATTTCGAAGCCGCGCCCCTCGCCCAGCAAAATATTCGACGCCGGCACGCGCACATTGTGGAACGTCACCTCGCCGTGCCCGTGCGGCGCGTGGTCGTAGCCGAAGACCGTGAGCAGCCGCTCCACGCGCACTCCCTGCGCGTCCATCGGCACCAGGATCATCGATTGTTGCTTGTACGCCGGCGCCTTCGCATCCGTTTTCCCCATGAAAATCGCCAGCTTGCATCGCGGATCGCCAACGCCGGAAATCCACCATTTCCTGCCGTTGATGACGTACTCGTTTCCATGGCGAACGATGCTCGCTTGGATATTCGTCGCATCCGACGAAGCCACCGCCGGCTCGGTCATCGCAAAACACGACCGCATCTCCCCGGCCAGAAGCGGCTTCAGCCAGCGTTCTTTCTGTTCCGGCGTGCCGTAGCGCGCCAGCACTTCCATATTTCCGGTGTCGGGCGCAGAACAGTTGAACACCTCCGGCGCCATCACGCTGCGTCCCGTCAGCTCGCACAGCGGGGCGTATTCCAGATTCCTCAGCCCCGCGCCGTGCTCGGCATCCGGCAGGAACAGATTCCACAGGCCCTCGGCGCGCGCCTTGGCCTTCAGTTCTTCCACGATGCGCGCCGGCTTCCATCGCTCCCGCGCGATTTCCTCGTGGTAGCGCTGCTCGTTCGGATAAATATGTTCGTCGAGGAATTTTTGCAGGCGCCGCGCGAGCGCCTTCACCTTGTCGCTGAATTCGAAGTCCACGTGGCTCGCCAGTCCGCCCGCCGCCCGTTTCCCGAGGAGCATCTACTAGGCGGCGCGCTGCGGATTATATACAATGCCCGCTGTGCGAGTCACTTTCATCTGAGAGTCACTCTCACGGATTCGGGAGGGTCCGCCCTTGAGCCTCATCAACCGCAAATTCGAACTGGCCGCGCGGCCCGTGGGCCTGCCCAAGCCCACCGACTGGAACTACAAAGAAGAGCCGCTCCGCGATCCCGCCGACGGCGAAGTTCTCGTCAAAGTGCTCTACATCTCTCTCGATCCCGCCATGCGCGGCTGGATGAACGACCGCCGCTCCTACATTCCTCCCGTGGCGCTCGGCGAAGTGATGCGCGCGCTGGCTCTGGGGCGCGTGGTCGTTTCAAAAAATCCCAAATTCGACGCAGGCGATTACGTCTACGGCGCGCTTGGCGTCCAGGAATACGCGCTCACCACAGGCGGCGGATTCGCTCCGGTCGATCCCGCGCTCGCGCCTCTGCCGGTTTATCTGAGCGCCCTCGGCATGCCCGGCCTCACCGCCTACTTCGGCCTGCTGGATATCGGCCGCCCGCAGCCCGGCGAAACGGTCGTGGTTTCCAGCGCTGCCGGAGCGGTCGGCTCGATCGTCGCCCAGATTGCCCGCATCAAGGGCTGCCGCGTGGTGGGCATCGCCGGCGGCGAAGCGAAATGCAGTTACTTGCCCGAACTCGGCTGCGAGGCCGCCGTCGACTACAAAGCCGGAAACGTCTACCGCACGTTGCAGCAGCATTGCCCCAAGGGCGTCGACATCTACTTCGACAACGTCGGCGGCGAGACCCTCGAGGCCGCGCTCTCTCTGCTGGCGCGCTATGGCCGCATCGTCATCTGCGGCGCGATTTCGCAATACAACAGCACCGCGCCGGTCAGCGGGCCGTCCAACTATCTTTCGCTGCTGGTGAATCACGGCACCATGACCGGCTTCGTCGTCGGCGACTACATGAGCCGCCGCGGCGAAGCGCTGCGCGAACTGGCGGCCTGGTTCGCGGCGGGCAAATTGAAATCCCGCGAACACATCGTCGACGGCCTGGAGAAATTCCCGGCCGCCCTGCTCATGCTCTTCCGCGGAGAAAACCACGGCAAGCTCATCCTGAAAGTCGCCGACGCCTGAACCGGCGTTGCGCTTGTCCCTGCCGAATTATGATTTGCTTTTCCCCTTCCGTTCCTCCCTTTGAACTGCGTCCAAACAACGCGCTCCGCGGAATCGACCGGAGCGCAAACGGCGCGCCAAAATTGGCGATTAGAAATTCATTCGCCGTTTGTTATCTGCGAGTTGGCGGAGATTCTAATTCCGTGGGTTGGCGATTAGGAAATCGAGTGGCTAGTGGCTAAGTCAGAAACTAGAGGTTCGGCGTTCGAAACTGGAGAAGAAGTCACTCGGGGGTGATTTTGAGGAGGCTCGGAAGCGGCGGCGGAGATGGGGACGGGAGAATCTTCGGGAGGGGATGGAGGTGGGGGAGCGGGGACGATCGCCTCGGCGGGTAAATAGCGGTAGACGTGGTTGACGATGCGGACGCGCTTTTCGGGTTCGACCCATTGGTTCTTTTCGGTGAGGCAAGAATAGGCGCGAATCGCGGCGATGACGCCGTGAGCGGTGGGCGGGACGTTGGTTGCCCCTTCGAGAAGGAGATCCAGGACGGCGCGAAGATTCCTGCTGCGCTTGGCGTAGAGGCCGGCGGCGCGAGCGTGGCGATAGATGGCGCACCAGTCGAAGGGGTGGTAGATGGCGAACTGGCTGCGGATGGACTGAGGGCTGTGCCAGTTGACGAAAAGCTCTTCGATGGCTTCGCGGTCGGGGTGATTGCAGATCTTGCATTTGCGGCTGTGGCGCTCCAGGTTGGATTCGGAAGCGGCAATTTTGAGCTTGGACTTGGCGCTGGCGTCGACTCGGCGAGCAGGCTCGGGACGGCGAACAGTTTCGCCGGGGTGAACACGTTTGGAGGCGCGCAGAGAGGCTTTGGCGTGAGTTGCGGGCGTTGCGGGCATGGCTGGTTTCTCCTTTGAGTTTTCGTTTGGGGAGCAGTTTGGACTGGGATTTTGCTTGGGAGTTCCGGCTGAGGGTCGGTCGTTGTTTATGGCGCTTTCAGTGTCTGTGTTTTCAGTGTTTTCAGCGCGACTTGCGGGAGCGGGGTTTGCCGCGTTGACGCGGAAGGCGCCGAGGCTTTCGAGTTGTTCGAGGATGATAGCCTCCGGCGTTCCTTTGCGAGGGCGAGCGGACGGAGGCATGCCATAGAGGGCCATGAATGAATCTCCTTATACAGTTGTGTTTGATTAGACTTACGTCAGGTTGGCGGCTCCGACGACCTGGCTGCGGCGGAAGCGGATAATCTTAGAGCTAGTTTACCATATAGGTACTAAAATTGCAAGGGAAAAATGTGAATGAGAGAAAAATAAAAAACGGAAATAAAGGAGTTAGGGATTCTACGGGCCAAACGGGTCTGGTGAGGTGGCCTGGGCTTGCGGGTTTTCGCGGTCATTCCCGCCATTGCTGCGGGTTTTGGTCGATGTAGAGGCGGATGGCATCGAGGTCTTTGCCCGAGCGAACGATGTGTTCGTAGTAGTTCCGCTGCCAAACAGAGCCCGAGCGGTCCAGAAGGTGATTGACAGCGGCGGCAGAAAGCGACTTAAACGCCCGAAGGATCAGGCTGACCGTGGGCATGTTTCGAGCGATTTTCGTAGGGGCGCCGCTTGCTGCGCCCGATGTGTTGGGCCGCAACAAAAACAAAACGCCGTGCACGTGATTCGGCATGACGACAAACGTGTCGAGTTGGATGGTGGGAAACCGGAGAGGCAATTCACGCCATGCCGAACACACCGCATCGCCAGCGCGATTGCATTCCATTTTATCGCCGACGATGCGTCCAAAGATGGATTGGCGATTGACAGCGCAGATTGTGAAGAAGTAAGCCGCCGCCAGGGAATAGTCACATCCGCCAAGGCGAATGGAGCGACGTGAGGGCGTGTTGGCGGACATGGGAGGAATTTTATATTGATAAATGTTGTCACACGAGGTTGACCCGCGACTCAGGGAGTCGCGACGGGCGCAGCAAGCAGCGCCCCTACGACCGAATGGCCTGACTCATCCAGTCGCTAGCGCTGCCTTCAATTTGGGAGGCAGGCGTCTACTACTCAGTCGGGGCCGAGGGGGAGGAAGTACTGCGTGCCTTTGACGGGCTGTTTGAGGCGGCGGAGAAGTTCCTGCAAATCCTGGTTGCGCTCGACGAAATCGATGTCGGAGGTGTCCACGACCAGGAGATTCGAAGCGGAGTAGTGAAAGAAAAAATGCTCGTAGGCCTGGGCGATGGTTTCCAGATACTCGGGCGAGATGTTGGACTCCTCGCGCGCGCCTTTTTTGGAGATGCGGCGCTTGAGGACTTCGGGCTTGGCCTGGAGGTAGATGACCAGGTCGGGAACGGCCAGCGAAGAGGCCAGCATTTCGTAGTAGCGCTCGTAGAGCTTCAGCTCTTCGTTGTCGAGATTGACGTAGGCGAAGATTTTGTCTTTCTCGAAGAGAAAATCGCTGACCACGGGCGAGGGTGCGGCGTCGCGGTCGACTTCGAGGAGGCGCTTGTGGCGCTCCATGAGGAAATACATCTGGGCGCGAAAGGCGGAGCCGGCTTTTTCGTCGTAGAAATCGGCGAGGAAGGGATTGTCTTCGCAATCGAAGATGCGCCGGGCGTGGAAGCGTTCGGCGAGAATGCGCGCGAGAGTGGATTTGCCGACGCGGATGGGGCCTTCGACGGCGAAGTATTTTGGCGGCTTGAATTTGGGTTCGGGCATGGGCGGGAATTATAACAAACACCCAGTGACAAGTGACGAGCAGACGAAAAACGAATACATCGCGCGGATGAAGCGCGCGATCGGTGGCGGAGCCGAATCAGATCGGCTCCGCTCGGTTGAAACATGAAACGCCGGCTCGGCAGAACCAACCGGAGCGCAAGAACCGCGCCTGAAGGCCGGCGCTACAAAGGTGAATCCCGCTCACCAGCTGCGCGAAAGCGCGGCGAGGATGTCGCGACGAAAGTAAACGCCACGGCGAGATCCTCCGGCAGCACCGGAGTCCACAAGCCGGACTTCGTTCCGCGGAAACCGCTCCTCAGGATGACAAATAAAAGCGGCTACCAGGTGCGCGAAAGGGCGACGACGATGTGCGCGAGGCCGTCCAGGTCGCGCAGATCGATGAGTTCGCCGGGCGAGTGCGAATAGCGCAGCGGCCAGCCTAGGGCGACGTCGATGGAGCCGTAGCGCAGGAACGCGGAGCCGTCGTTGCCGCCGCCAGTGATGCCGTACTGTACGGGAATTTTGTTCGCGCGCGCGATGGAGACGACTTTTTCGACGAGAGTGCGCGGCACGACGTTGGAATTGTCGACGGCGCGCACGACGAAGCCGTCGCCGAGTTTGGCGTCGCCGAAGCGCGGCGATTCGAGCGGCGAATCGGAGCTAACGAAAGTATCGATGGCAAAGACGTAGTCGGGCGCTTTGCCTTCGACGGCGAGGCGCGCGGCGAGTTTGCCGGCGCCGACGAGGCCGAGCTCTTCGCCGGTGGACCAAACGAAGGTGACGTCATGCCCTTTGAAATTTTGGCCGAGCGCCCACACGGCGGAGATCAGCGAGGCGTCGCCCATGCGGTCGTCGAAGCTGCGGCCGTTGGCGCGAGTGCCGGCGAGGCGGCGATACGCCTTGGGAATGGTGACGAAGTCGTGGACGGCGACGCCCATTCGCGCGACTTCTTCGGGCGAGCGCGCGCCGATGTCGACTTTGTACATCAAGGCGCGGCCGACGGGCCACTTGAAGCCGGGCTCATCCCAGCCGTCGGGGAGTTCCATCACGCCGGGAAGGGTTTGGCCGCTCGTGGTGTGAACCAGCGCGGCGTGGCCGAGATAAAAATCGAGGATGCCGCCGCCTTTGGTTTCGACGGCGAGGCGGCCGTTGGGCATGATCTGCTCGACTTCGTAGCCGATTTCGTCCATGTGCGCGACGAACATGATGCTGGGGGCGTGCGCGGAGGCGCGCGCGGTGCCGACGTGCAGAATTAAATTGCCGGCGTCGTCGGTTTCCGGATGTGCCCATTTGGGGAGCAGGCTCTTGACCGTGTCGCGCACGGCGGTTTCGTGGTCGCTGACGCCGTAGGTGTCGATGAGGCGCGAAATGATTTGCTCGTTTGTTGGGGGCGTGCTGGGCAGGGGACTCTCGTCGCGAAACATCATAGTGGGGGCTCTCTGAGCAGGCTTTGTGACGGAGCCTTGCGCGTAGAGTTCGAGGAGGTCGGTGAGATTTGCGAGGTCGCGAGTGCTGATCATTTCCGCGGGCGTGGAAGGCCACGCGGTGGCGATGCCGAGGTGAACGGTTTTCGCGGGAGTTTGCGGAATGGCGAGATAGCTCGGCGGCATGAGTGGGGCGGAATAATCTTTGACGAAGGGAATTTGATTTTGATCGGCGAGATGTTTCAGTTGCGATGCGAAATCGGAGAATTGATCGGAGACGTCGTTGTCGCCGACGAGGACGCCGCTGCCGATTTCGCGGCGCGGGGCGCGATGCAAAGTGGGTTCGGCGGGATTGGGCGGGCTCGGGGTGAGGCGGCCGACGAAAATGAGTTCGTCGGCGTGAGCAGGCAATTCGTCGAGCACGCGTTCGAGGCCGCGCGCGCCGGCCCATTGCTGCGCGACAAACGCGACGACGAGCGTGCCGTTGATTTTGGATGGATCGATGCGGCGGAGAAGTTCGACGAGAGCGACATCGCCGAAGCGGTCGCCGATGGCAGGAGATGTTTCGAAGTTCGCGCCCATGTTGTACAGGGTGCGGTCGATCACGACGGGGCTGAGGAGATCCGCGCCGATGCGCTTCACTTCGGAGGCGGAAGAGGCGCCGGTGTCGACCCACATGTTTTCAATGTAGTTCGGATCGGGCGGATTCAAGCGGCCGGGCTGCAAATGCACGGAAAGGCCGGCGACGACGGCGGGAATCCATTTGCCGGAGGGCGTTTCGATTTCGACGGGCTGCGCGGCGTAGAGCTCGTTGAAAAGCGGCAGGACGCCGGCCTGCGGAAGACGCTGCAACTGGATGTAACCGTCGGAGGTGATGTTGCTGACGACGTAGCCGGGCTCGTCCATGGGTGCGACGATGAGGCGCACGGGGCCGCCGGAGCCGATAGTGACGATGACGTCGTTGAGATTGTCAGGCTTTATATTGAGTTGGGGCGAAAAAGATTTCACGCGGTCGCGAATTTTTGCGGCGAGCGCGGATTCGTAGCCGGGAATGGCGGGAGTTTCGACGAATTCGCGCATGTCCTGCGCGGCGGAGCCCGGCACTTTGGCGGCGTTGGATTGCGCGAAGGCGGCGGGGGCGATGCACGCGGAGATTACAGAAAAAAATAAAAATGCGAGTCGCTTGATCATGGCGGATGGCTTCCTCTGAGGCGCAATGGCCTTGCGATTTGATTTTTTGCGCCGCGCAAGCCAGGTATCCGTTGCAGAGCGGATGCGCGAACTGGCGAATGTAGCGCAGTCGTGGAATGGCTGCAAGGTGTTCAATGTCGCACACGGCACTTTGAAACGAGAAAAGCGTTTGTATTTTGGTAGTGACTCAGTTTCCGATAACCGAGTTTATCAGGCGTTTGAGAAATATTAACTAGCCGCGCCGCTAATTCACGGGCTCGCGTCGAAAAACATTTCCCTCGTATTGAAGAGTGGCGAGCTCCCGGCCATCGCGGCTCCAATCGTAAGCTGGCAATCCGACGCAAGGCACGGGTTTCAACAGCCGAGGGGGTGAAAGCTGATAGATGTCACATGCCCCGCCTTTGCCATATGCCCCACCGCTACGAATTGCGACAATTTGATCAGTGAACTTTGGATTCCACGGAGCGTAATCGTTATCTCCTTCCCTGCATCCGGCCCGGTCACAATTGAACTTTAACACGAGTGTCATCGTCGCGGCGTTGTACACCTCCCAAGATTCGGAACCGTCTTCTGCCAGAGATTCGACATACTGATCTGCGGGCGACGATGGCATGATGTCCCGCAAGGGTGCCTCGCCCCGATCCTTGCCAGCAAGGTCAAACGCCTCGACCGGACGGTGGGAGGACGGGGAATCCCAGTCCACGACGTAGACCATCTCGCGTCTTTGATCGAAGCGAAAATGGGTCCGGTCCCCGACCGAGAACCAGTTTGTTTGCCGGGCTGCGAGGTCAACGACAAGGACGGCAGTAAAACCCGTTTCATCATAGTCTCTGTCTTGCTCCGTCATGCCAGGCCGGTCGCCGATGCAGACAACATGTTGGGAGTCGCCTTCACAGGCCCCCCAGCCTCTCGGCCCTCCATTTGGAAGCACCAGAGGTAGGGAGATGACCCTCTTCTCATTCAGGGTGACAATTTGTTCTTGATGGCCGTCGGAAAACCAAGCAGCAAATGTGTTGTCCGACAGACGCGTAACGTCCAAGTCGCGCCCCTCAACGATGAGGACGGCCCTACTGCCCGGCTGCCAGGAATACACGGAGCGATGGTAGGCATCGCTCGCTGCTTTTATTACAAGAGACGGCGAATTTGTCGTGAACAGTGCGGTCGGGCTCGTTCCTCTAGGTAAGGGGGCCGCTTCATCCCGTCCCGTGGGAGTTTTCCCTGCTGTGTTAGCACTCTTTCCGCTGGACGCGCAGACGATTCCAGCAAGCATTAAAACCAGCAGTAAACTCAAGGCCTTTCGAGGCCGATTGTGGTCCGCGCACGCCCATCCCTCTTGTTTTATTTCAAGCATAAAGTTCTTGCTACTCTCGCCTCATTTAGCTGCCGCGTTGTGTGTGAGCCTGTGACAGAACATAAAAGTAAAATTATGTGCCCTTGCCGAAAACCCGGCAATAGAACGACCCAACGGCGTTTCATGCCTCGCAAATGGACGTGTAGTCGGATTACCGGAAACTACGCCACTAAATCAACCTGGGTCACTACCGCGTATTTCGTTACTCGGCGTGTGGTGGCTGTAGAATCACACGCGGAGGGAAGGATGAGGAAAATTGCGAGGGCGTTTGCGAAGGTTGCAGCGGTGAATTGCGCGGCGATGCTGGCAGTGGTTGTCGGAACAGCGCAAAGAGCGGAGACCACGGCCAGCGCGACTCGGGGAGTCGCGACCCTTCCTGCGTCAGGGCAAGCGGGCGGGGCTGAGGCCCGCCCCTACGGAAAGTTCGCGGCGGCGTAGAGTCGGCGGGAGGCGGGATGAGAAAAAGGGTGCGGATGTCTGCAAGAGCGGCGGCGATATGCGCGATGATGTTATTGGGGCAGGCAGCGATGGCGCAAACACAGCACAATGGAACGGCGAATGCGCGGCCGAGAGCGAGGGATTTGGGGATACGCATCGGCGTGGATGAGCCGGGGGCGCTCGATGCGATTACCGACGTGGGCGGGGTGCTGGTGGGGCAGACGACCATCATTCAAGGCGACGATGTGCGCACGGGCGTGACGGCGATTTTGCCGCACGCGGGAAACATGTTTCAGGAAAAAGTGGCGGGCGCGGTGTACGTGTTCAACGCGTTTGGAAAACTGGTGGGGTCGACGCAAGTGAACGAACTGGGGCAGATCGAGACGCCGATTCTGCTGACGAACACGCTGAGCGTGTGGGACGCGGCCGCGGCGCTGACGGACTGGATGCTGGCGCTGCCGGGGAATGAAGAAGTGCGGTCGATCAATCCGGTGGTGGGCGAGACGAATGATGGATGGCTGAACGATATTCGCGGGCGGCACGTGAAGGCGGAGGATGTGCGGCGCGCGCTGGAGTCGGCGCGCGGCGGGCCGGTGGAGGAAGGAACGGTGGGCGCGGGAACCGGCACGGTGGCGTTTGGATGGAAGGGCGGAATCGGGACGAGTTCGCGCGTGGTGGCGGCGAGCGCGGGCGGGTACACGGTGGGCGTGCTGGTGCAGACGAATTTCGGGGGGAATTTGACGATGGCGGGCGCGCCGGTGTATCGGGAGCTGCAGCCTCCGCGGCGGGCGACCGCTGCGCGGGAGGAAAAGCGAAATGAGGCGGACGGGTCTTGCATGATGGTGGTGGCGACGGACGCGCCGCTCGATGCGCGGCAATTGATGCGGCTGGCGAAACGGGCGACGTTTGGACTTGCGAGGAGCGGGTCTTCGGGGAGCAACGGAAGCGGAGATTTCGTCATCGCATTCTCGACCACGGCGAGAATTCCGGAGGGTTCGCAGGCGAGCGTGCAGGCGCAGATGCTTTCGGAGGAGGCGTTGTCGCCGCTGTTTGAAGCGGTGATCGAGGCGACGGAGGAAGCGATCGACAATTCGCTTCTGCGCGCGACGACGGTTAGAGGGCGTGATGGGCACGTGATCGAAGCGTTGCCGATCGAGAGGCTGAAGGAGATTCTGGCGCGGAAACAGTGACAAGTGGCGAGAAAATGTGATCCGTGACCCGTGAGAAAACGAATACATCGCGCGGATGAAGCGCGCGAAAGGAAGATTTTCATTATATTTGCGCAAGATCATCACAGGCGAAGCATTCGCTACAACGTGGAAACAGCAAATTGCGAAGGTGGCGGGTGAGAGGCAAGACAAAAAGCGTCGAGGCGAGATCCTTCGCTCCGCTCGCCTGCGGCGGGCCAGCTCAGGATGACAAACAAGATGCAACAGGCATGTGCGCTGGGTGCGAGTGTACAGTCAGCTACAGCGCGTTGTGGCGGGCACCGGCATCTGCAAATACGCAACAGGGGGCATAGGTGGCTTATACGGAGAGGCAGCAGATTCTCGCGCTGATTGAGGAGGGATTTCAGAAGGCGGCGTGGCACGGTCCGAATTTGCGTAGCGCGCTGCGCGGGGTGCGCGCGGAAGAAGCGGCGTGGCGGCTGGGGAAGGGCCGGCACAACATTTGGGAGATTGCGGTTCATGCAGCGTATTGGAAATACGCGGTGACGAAGCGAATCACGGGAAGCAAGAAGCATGAATTTGCGGAGAAGGGCAGGAACTGGTTTGCGCGCGGCGAAAAGAAAATGAGCGCGGCGGAAGCGCAGAAAAACTGGGCGCGCGATTTGGCGTTGCTGACGAAAACGCACAAGGAATTGCGCAAGGCGATTGCAGAGGCGGTGGAGGATTCGGCGCTCGATCGGGCGTGCCGCGGCAGCCGCCAGACGGTGAGGCGAAATCTGGTGGGCATCGCGATGCACGATGTGTATCACGCAGGGCAGATTCAATTGTTGAGAAAACTGCGGGACGCGCGAAAAGGCTAGAATTTGGTATTGGGTCAGTTTGAATTTTGACTCCTTGTGTCACGATCAAGAAAATTCAAGCTGACCCACTATCTAGAATTTCGCCCGCCGGCCCGGCGCAGCGCTAAGGCTGAGTCAAGACGACGGAGCTGATGAAGCACTGCGTCGAGGAGTTCTGCGGCGTAGGCGGCGTGTAAATGTATGCGCTGTTGGCGCCCTGAGAGCTGAAACACCAATTGGCGGTGTCTGGCGACTGAAACGTGATGGTGGTGTTGGTAAACGTGACCGGCGCATTGATGGTGGCGCCGTACCAAAATTCCATGGCCCAATAGGCCCAGTTCTGGCCCTGGCCCTGCATGTCGATGCTGAACACGACGCTTTGAACGGTGTTCGCGTCGGTCACGGTTTCCGTCCAGATGCCCGAGGCGGCGTCGAGCGATAGATTGAGCAGCAGCACATCGCCCGGATTGACCAGCATCGAAGGCCCAGAGAGACATCCTGAATATCCTGGATCGCTCCCGAATGTGTTTACGTATTGCGCGGAAATCCACCACGAGGAAAACGGCGTCGGCTGCGGCGTGGGAGCGCAAGAAGGCCCCCAGGAGAGCACCGGCTGCAAAACGCCATTATTGATGGGCAGAAAATTTGCGCTGTTGGTGGCGGGGTCCATGCCGGGCCACAAAAAAAGCGCCGCGCCGGGAGCGGGCGGCACGGGCGGAAGCGGCGGGACGGTGAGCGTGGTTTGCAAGCCGACGAATTGATTGGGAGGCGCGACATAGAAGTCCGCTTGATAACCCAATTCGCCGGCGGGTTCGCTGACGGGCGGCGTAGGCCCATAGGCGGTAAGAAGAGCGGAATTTGCGCTCATGCCGCTGGGGCCGGTGCAGGTCAAAGTGTAGGTGTAGTAGCCGGCGGAGGTTTGCGTGACGCTTCGGGTGCCGCTGGCCGGCTCGGCGCCGCTCCAACTGCCGGAAGCGGTGCAAGAAGTGGCGCTCGGCACGGACCAGGTGAGCGTTGCGGCGTTTCCAGCGGCAACGATGGCGGGGCTGAAGGCGATATCGACGGCTACGCCAGCGCCGAAAAGTTGAACGGTGCTGCTGCCGGCGCTGGTTGCGATGTTGAGGCTGGCGGCGAGCGCGCCGGTGGCGGAAGGCGTGAAGGTCACGCTGATCATGCAGGTGCCGTTTGCAGGGACGCTGCCGCAGGCGGTGGCGTCCGCGAAAGAAGAAGCTGCGGAGCCGGAGATGGTGACGGCGCTGACCGTGAGTGCGGAGGCGCCGATGTTGATGACGGCGACGGACTGCGCGGCGCTGGCGGTCGACAGCAATTGGTTCGCGAATGTGAGGCTGGCGGCGCTGATGGCCAGCGTGCCGGGCGGATTGACGGTGAGCGAGAGATCAAACGCGGTGCTGCCGGCGGCGTTGGAGGCGGTGATCGAGTAGGTGGCTTCCACGGTGCTGGCCGTGGGAGTGCCGGAGATGACGCCGGTGGTTGCATTGAGGGAAAGGCCGGGCGGGAGCGCGGGAGTGACCGAGTAGGTGGTGATCGTGCCGGTGACGGCTGGGGAGAGCGGAGTGATGGCGGTGCCGACGGTGGCGGAGGACGGGCTGGGGTAAGACAATCCGCTCGGTGCGACGGGAATGGAGGAGCTGCTTCCGCCGCCACAGCCGACGCAGATTGCGACGCAGGACATAAGAACAATGAACAATAGACGTTGAAGAACGCGCGGCGGGCAAGCGTGCGCGCGCGGAAGGAATGGCATGTTCACTCCTGGCGGCAAAGCTCGGCGGTCAAAGTTTCGCGATGGCTCATGGCCAAGCCGTCGATGCGGCCGAGACTGATGCGGTAAGCGACAAGAGCGAGGAGCGCGAAGACGAGAAAAACCGGAATGGCGAGGATGGGGCGATGGAGGAATAGTGTGAGCGCGAAGACCAGAGCGCCAAGGCCAATGAGGACGGCTTGGGCGATCAATGCGGCGACCATGGTGACGCCAGCGACTTTTTTCTGACGGAAGACGCCGAATTCGAGGCGACGCGGATAGCAGACGGAGAGGATATTGCCGAGAGAGAAATTCGCGAGCGACGCGTAGAGCAGGGCGGCGAAAGTGGCGGCGACAATGACCAGCGGTGGCGGCGCGAAGATCCAACTGACCGCAGCCCACACGAAGAGCGCTTCGAGCAAGGAAACCAGCCCGAGGAACAGGTTTTTGCCCAGCATGATGTCGCGAAAACGCACCGGCGCGATGAGCAGAAACTGAATGCCGGCGCCTTCGAAGGCGAAGGAATTGAAGACCCAGTTCATCTGAATCAGAAAAGTGTAGGCGACAGCGATGGGGAAAACCATTTCAGGGATGTGGCGAAACGCGTTCTGTTGACGAAAGCTGATGCCCAAGACGACGACTAAGATTACGGGAATGACCAAATTGAGGAGCATGGGGCCGCTGCGCAAGGCATAGCGCCGCTCTTTGTCGAAAACGGCAGCGACGGAGCGCGAGAGGCCGGGGATTTCCCAGGAAGATGCGATGGTTCTTGCCGCAGGCGGCGAGGGCGCTTTGCGAGTGGGAGCCGCGACGGGCGCGGCGGCGGAAGTTTCGCTGAGATTTTCGCCGCGAAATTGCGCGGCCAGGCGAATGCGCAGCAGCCAGAAAAATGCGACGGCATAAATCAGCAGGAAAAGCAGCAAATAGGCGGCATGGACAAAATTCATGGCGAGGCCGAATTGCAGAGAGCGGCCGGCGAGGCCGGGCGGGAGGGCGTTGGCGACGGGCAGGAGCGCGAGAATCCAGCCGGTTTGCAGATGGGTGTGATTGCGCTGGAAGTGCTGGGTGATGGGGCCGATGAGCTGGAAGGAAATGATGAGCAAAATGAAAACGAAGCCCATGATTTCGCGTGTGCGGCGGCGGGCCAGCCATTTCTCAATCCAGGCGAGGAGCATGCGGGCGAAGAAAAGATTCATGGCGGCGAAAGCGACGAGGACGAGCAAGGCCCAGGGGAGCAGGGCGGGGCGGGCGAAGCCGAGGCCAATCCACATGGCGAAAAGCCAGAAAAGCGAAGCGACCGCGCCGGGGTCGAAGAGACCGTAGACCAGGTTCAGCGCGAAGAAGCTGGCGAAGCGCAGAGGAAACCGCAGCAGGTTGGAAAAATCGAACTGCGCGCCAGCTGTCGCGGCGAAAATCGGATAGATCTGCCAGAAAAGAAAAACGAGCCACATCAAACCGGCGAGCCAGGGCCACTGGCCGCGAGATACGAGCAAGTAGGTGGTGATGCCGAAAAAAATGCTGCCGCCGACGACGATGCCGGTCATCATCAACCAGAGAATGGCGTTGGAGACGGCTTCGAGGCGGCCTTTGATGTTGCGCAGGGAATTCTTGAAGAGCATCCAGCGCAGAAGGGCGACGAGGCGGATCTGCTGCGCGATGCCGGGGATTTCGTTTAGCCCAGCCACGTGAGCTCCCGGTCGGTTTCGCGCGTGCCGCCAACGATGTCGAGGAAAATTTGCTCGAGGGTGAGCTTGCCGTCGCCAGATGCAGTGGCGCCCTGGCGCGCTTCGATGCCCGCACGAAGTTCTTCGAGTGAACCCTGAGCGACGAGCTTGCCTTTGGAAATGATGGCCACGTGGGAGCAGAGGCGCTCGACGATTTCGAGGACGTGCGAGGTGAGGAAAATGGTAGCGCCGCGCGCGATCATGCGCTGGAGCATGGCTTTCAAAGTGGTGGCGGCGATGGCGTCGACGCCTTCGAAAGGCTCGTCGAGAAAAAGGATTTTCGGGCCATGAATGACGGCGGCGGCCATGGCGAGTTTTTTCTGCATGCCGTGGGAAAAGTCGGTGATGAGAGTTTTGGGGCGGTCATCGAGCTGCATGAATTCGAGCAGCTCCCGGGTGCGCTGCGCGGCGGTGGACGCGCCGAGTCCATACATGCGGCCGACGAAGTTCAAATACTCGGCGGCGGTGAGGCGGCCGAAAAGCGCGAGGCCTTCGGGGACGACGCCGATGCTGGCTTTGACTTCGACGCCGTGAGTGGCGAGGTCGAGATTGAGGATGCGAATGTTGCCGGAGGAGGGAGCGAGCAAGCCGGTGAGCATTTTGATCATGGTGGATTTGCCAGCGCCGTTAGGGCCGAGGAAGCCGAAGAACTGGCCGCCTTCGACGGTGAGGTTGACTTGATCGACGGCGACGAGCTCGCCGAAGCGGCGGGTGAGGTTTTCGGTGACGATGGCAGTTTCATTGGGCATGCGGGTGAATTTAACACAGAAAACAGGGGTCAGTGGTCAGTGATAAGTGGTCAGCAGGCAAAACAAAAGCGTTTAGGCCTGGCGGGAGCTTACGGGCGGAGAAGAAGCGAGTTGGGGATAAAGAGCAAGCACCGCGGGGAGGATCACGCGGAAGGTGCAGCCGCCTTCAGCGCGATTGAAACCGAAAATCTGGCCGCCGTGCTCCTGAACAATTCCGTAACAGATGCTGAGGCCCAAGCCGGTGCCTTTGCCGACAGGCTTGGTGGTGTAGAAGGGGTCGAAGACACGCTCGGGTTCGCGGAGTCCAGGGCCGGAATCCGAAAAATCCAAGACCACGCTGCCGCGCTCAGTGCGCATGCGGACAACCAAAGAGCCGCCGCCGACGGTTTCCATGGCGTCGACGGAATTGGCGATCAAGTTGAAGAAAACTTGGAGGAGCTGGTTGGGATCGCCGCGGACGGCGGGAAGAACGCCGGGATTTTCGACTTCGATGCGGATTTTCTTGTCACGCAAGTCGAGCTGGCGCAGTTCGATGGCGCTGGTGACGACGGAGCGAAGGTCGAGGAGCTGTTTTTCGGCAGGGACCTGGCGCGCGAAGCTGAGCAGGTTGGTGACAAGCACTTTGGTGCGGCGGGCCTGCTCGCGGATTTTTTCTCCGAGGCCGCGCGAGCGTTCCGAGGTGGTGGGATCAGCCTGAATCAAATCGGAGTAGCCGAGGATTGCGGTGAGGGGATTATTGATTTCGTGCGCGGCGCCGGCGGCAAGCTGGCCGAGCGAAGCGAGTTTTTCCGCCTGGACAAATTGCATTTGCAGCCGCTTGAGGTGCTCGACGGAATCCTGCAGACCCTGGAGCAGGCGGATGCGCTCGCGGTCGACGAGCTGCTGGCGCAAGAAAACGAGGGCGGTGCCAATGGTTATGGTGATGAGGGTCAGGAACAGCCGGAACCGGCGCACCAGCGTGGGAGCGTCGCTGATGAAAGCGCTCCATGCAGCCATGAAGGGCATGGAGAGAACGCACAGGATGGCCAGACGGGCGAAGCGCTGGGAGTCGCGCATTTTGACGTTTTGCGTCAAGTCGGGCGCAGGCGAACTTCGGCGCGCGATAATGCCGGCGGTGCCGAACCAAACAAACGCGGCCATGAGCGGCAGATTCGTGAGGCTGCCGGGAACGTAGGTTCCCCGGGAGACAGAGGTTTCCACAAGCCAGAGGCTGGCAATGTACATCAAGGAAGCGCCGAAAAGATTGGCATAGATGACGCGCCAGATTTTGTTGGCGCGGAGGGCAAAGAAACCGACGCCGACGGGAAAGACCAAATTGGCGAGAGCATAAACCTGGACGTCGCGAACGTGCTCGAGGCTGGCGCTGGCGGGATTGCGGGACCATGCGATGACCATGAACAGATAGACAAACAGCCACCAGACGGCGAGGAGCAGCATGTCCAGATGGCCGTAGCGCAGGGCTTCGCGCATTTTGCGGACGTGCGGCGCCATGGCCAAGGCGGCCATGAAGGGGACGGCGTGGAGGAAAAAGATGACGTCGAGGAAACCGATGGCATGGCTGACGTGGCCCAGGACCAGCGCGTCGTAGGTCCAAACCAACTGGCCGGCCAACCATAGCGTGCAGCCAAAGGCCAGCAGCATCCAAAAGTCATTTTGGCGGCGATAAGGCGAAGAGGCATTCCAGAGCAGGCAGGCGTTGGCAAAAAGGGGAACTACGCAAAGGGCAATATTGGCGATCGCGGCGCGCGTGGAGGTGGCCGGCACGAGCAGTGAAAGAAAGGCGAACCCACCGACAAAGACGATCCAAGCGACAACAATCACCCAAGTTGATTTTGCGAGTCTCATTTGTTGTCTGAAGAAGCCTGTCCATTAGACTAGCACGAGGGTGGTTACTACACGCGAGGTAGAGCCCAATCGATAAATACGGCAGCCCTTGCGCTCCGCAGGCACGGGTTTTCCACAAGGCTAATCGTGAACGGAGAGGGCGCGGCGGCCGGGGAATTTGGCTTCGCGGCCGAGTTCCTCCTCGATGCGCAGGAGTTGGTTGTATTTGGCAATGCGGTCGGTGCGCGAGGCGGAGCCGGTCTTGATTTGGCCGGTACCCATGGCGACGGTGAAGTCGGCGATGAAAGTGTCTTCGGTTTCGCCGGAACGGTGGGAAACGACGCAGGCGTAACCGGCCTTGCGGGCCATTTCGATGGTCTCGACGGTTTCGGTGACGGTGCCGATCTGGTTGAGCTTGATGAGAATGGCGTTGGCGATTTTTTTCTGAATGCCGCGCGCGAAGATTTTAGGATTGGTGACGAAAATGTCGTCGCCGATGAGCTGAAGTTTTTCGCCTAGGGTTTTCGTCAGCAATTGCCAGCCGTCCCAGTCCTGCTCGGCCATGACGTCTTCGAGAGAGATGATGGGATATTGGCGCACCCAGTTGGCCCAGAATTCGACCATTTGCTCGGAGGTGCGCTGGGACTTGTCGGATTTTTTGAAGACGTATTTTTTCGCGCCGGGATCGTAAAACTCGCTGGCCGCGGGATCGAGAGCGATGGCCACCTGCTCGCCGGGCTTGTAGCCGGCAGCGGTGATGGCTTCGAGGATGCGTTCGATAGCTTCCTCGTTGGATTTCAGGTTGGGCGCGAAGCCGCCTTCGTCGCCGACGGCGGTGGAGTAGCCGTTTTTCTTCAGCACAGCTTTCAAATTGTGGAAGACTTCCACGCCCCAGCGCAACGCTTCGCGAAAATTTGGCGCGCCGACGGGCATCACCAGAAATTCCTGCGCGTCGACGGAATTATCGGCGTGCACGCCGCCGTTGAGGATGTTCATCATCGGGACGGGAAGAATGTTCGCGGACTTGTTGGAGGAAAAGCGCGCGAGATATTTGTAGAGCGGCAGGCCGGCGTCGTTTGCGGCGGCGCGCGCGGCGGCCATGGAGACGGCGAGGATGGCGTTGGCGCCGAATTTGGATTTGTTTTCGGTGCCGTCGGCGTCGAGCATTTTGCGGTCGAGGGCTTGCTGATCGGCGGGACTCATGCCGGTGACGATTTTGGCGAGAGGGCCGCTGATGTTTCCGGCGGCTTTGCGCACGCCTTTGCCGAGGTAGCGCGATTTGTCGCCGTCGCGGAGCTCGATGGCCTCGTATTCGCCGGTGGACGCGCCGGAGGGAACGGCGGCGCGGCCGCGCAGGCCGTTGGAGAGGATGACGTCGGCTTCGACGGTGGGATTGCCTCGCGAGTCGAGAATCTCGCGGCCGATGACGTGAGCGATTTTGGCGGTGACTCGTTTGCCTCTCGCGTCAATAATTTCGCGGCCCTTGAGGCTTGCGGCGGCAGTTTCGATGATGGCTTTCTTAGTGCGAGGCATGGCGGTTCTCCTTAGCGCGACAAGCGGCGATTGTAATTCAAACTGACCCAGTACGCTCAGGGTAAACGAAAGCGTTAGATTTTGCGCGCGAGGATAAGAGTAGGGCTAAGGTCGACGGGAATGGTGGCGCCGGCGGCTGCTTTGGCGAAGCGGGATTCGAGATCGCGCCAGTAGGGCTCGGCATCGGCGAGCGTGAGCGCGTAAGCGCTGCCGTAAGATGTGGAGCGCCAGAAGCCGACGAAATCGGAGGGGGACATGGGAATCACGTAGGGAAATTTTGTTTCGTCGACAATCTCGAAGCCGGCGGCGGCTCGGATCTGGTCCTCCCAGACGTATTTTTTGCCGAGGCGCGAATCACGATGAGGCTTCCACGGGCCGCGCATTTCGGCGAGGGTGATGGCGTCGATGACGGGAGTGGTTTTTGGCAGCGGGCGGTCGAAGACGGCAAAGATCGCGGCCGGGCGCAGCCAGGAATGAACATTGGCGAAAACGCGCGGAGCGTCCATCCAATGCAAGGCGTTTGCGACGGTGACGAGATCGACAGTTGTGGGCTGTTGGGAGAAGTCTTCCGCGGTGATGTTGCGGACGATGGCGGCCGGGAGATCTTCCTTGAGTTTGGCCGCCATGCCCGGGTCGGGCTCGACGGCGACGACTTCGCGGAAATGCGGGAGAAGCGCGCGCGTGGCCTTGCCGGTGCCGGCGCCCAGGTCGATGGCGCGTTGGCGGCGATCGGCGGGAACGGCGGCGAGGATGTGTTCGAAAAGTTCGGGCGGATATTCCGGGCGGTAGCGCTCGAATTCTTCGGCGGCGTGACCGAAACGGGATTGGAATCCGGACGACATTGCTACTCGGGTTCTTCGAGCATGGATTCTTCGCGGACGACGACCACAACGCCATTTTCGCTGACGTGGTAGCGCTTGCGGTCTTCGTCGAGGTTGTAACCGATTTCGGTGTGCTCGGGGAGCTTCACGTGGCGGTCGATGATGGCGCGGCGGATGCGCGAGTAGCGGCCGATATTCACGTGATTGTAGATGATGGAATCGTCGACGTGGCAGTAGCTGTTGACGCGGACATCGTAGCCCACTACGGAGTGGCTGACGCGGCTTCCGGAAATGATCGAGCCGGCGGCGACGATGGAGTCAACAGCCGTGCCGGTGCGCTCAGGATCGGCGAAGACGAATTTCGCGGGCGGGTATTGCTGCTCCCAGGTTTTGAGCGGCCAGCTCTTGTCGTAGAGGTTGAAAACGGGAGAGACAGAGACCAAATCCATGTTGGCGTCATAGTAGGCGTCGATGGTGCCGACGTCGCGCCAGTAGAGATTCTCCTTCTTGTTTTCGTCGTAGAAGTTGTAGGCGAAGACGCGGAATTTTCCGATGACCTTGGGAAGGATGTCGTGGCCGAAGTCGTGTGAGGAATTAGGGTCTTCGGAGTCGGAGATGAGCGTGGGCAAGAGGAATTGGGTGTTGAAAATGTAGATGCCCATGGAGGCGTCGACTTTGCCGGGATGGCGCGGCGAGAGTTTGGGGTCGGCGGGCTTTTCGTAGAAGGCGAGGATGCGGCCTTCGGTGTCGGTTTCGATGACGCCGAATTTGCCGGCGGCATCCTGCGGAGTCATTTCCACGGTGGCGACGGTGACGTCGGCGCCGGTCTGGACGTGCTGATCGAGCATCTTCTGATAATTCATTTTGTAGATGTGGTCGCCGGAGAGGACGATGACGTAGCTCGATGGCTCGCTGCCGATGGAATAGATGTTCTGGTAGACAGCGTCGGCGGTACCCTGATACCAATGGGCGGAGACGCGCATTTGCGGCGGCAGAATTTCGATGAAGTCACCGACGCCCATCATGGAAGACCAGCCCTGGCGGATGTGGCGATTGAGGCTGAGGGCTTTGTACTGGGTGAGAACGAAGACGCGGCGCAGGTCGCTATTGAGGCAGTTCGAAAGTGTCAGGTCAATAATGCGGTAAATGGCGCCAAAGGGCACGGCGGGCTTGGCGCGATCGCGCGTGAGGGGCCAGAGGCGCTCGCCTTGGCCGCCGGCCATGAGCACGGCAATCGCATTTTTCATCAGGGACATAATGAGCAGCCGCTGCGCGCGGGCGACCATTCTACCAGCATCCGCGCGAGAGCGGGATATTCGGCGGGAAGGACGAAGAGCGGATGGGCGCAGAGCGGCGCAGCCGCCCTGGAGCGCGGGAAAATATATACTAAAAGAGAAAACCGGTGGAAACCAAGCGAGAGCGGACGACGACGCTGCGCGGCCGGTCTTACAAATATAGTGCTTGACTTGCATGGTAGGGTTCGTTAGAAACGCACAATAGATGTTGTCCTGTGGCGGGGATCTAGTAGGCCCACTCAGCAACACATCGACATAACTGCGTCTC
The DNA here is from genome assembly GCA_963811805.1 of uncultured Acidobacteriota bacterium. Classification (GTDB taxonomy): domain Bacteria; phylum Acidobacteriota; class Terriglobia; order Acidiferrales; family UBA7541; genus DAHUXN01. The sequence continues at coordinate 2,167,745 of CAWESU010000001.1, forward strand.
GAATGGGAGGTGAATTTGCGTGGCTGAAGTTGTAATTCAAGAGGGCGAGTCTTTGGAGAATGCTCTCCGGCGATTCAAAAGAAAAGTCCAGGGCGAAGACATCATCAAGGAGATCAAGCGGCATAGCTACTACATGAAACCTGGAGAGAAGCGCCGGGCCAAAGAAGCGCTATCACGCAAGCGTCTCCGTAAGAAGCAGCGCAGGGAGCAGGACTAACTAGGCGGAAATCCTTGGGTACTTCGAACCAGCTTCGTTCCGATCTTCCGTCGGGAAAAGCAGGGAGTTCCCATCATTCTCGGCATCATCCGATTCAGGACGGCGTTTCCTTTGGCGCCGTCCAGGCTATGGCCCGGAGCGATCCATGGAATTCCACGATAAGGTACTGAAATGCGCTGAGTGCGGCTCGGAGTTTGTGTTCACCTCCGGCGAGCAGATGTTTTTCGCCGACAAGGGTTTTAAAAACGAGCCAAAGCGGTGCAAACCCTGCAAGACGGCGCGCGCGCAAGGGGGAGCAAGCGCGAGCGCCGGCGCTGCACCGAACATGCAGCGCGTCGAAACCAAAACGGTCTGCTCCCAGTGCGGAAAAGAAACGACGGTGCCGTTCAAGCCCACCCAGGGGCGCCCGGTGTATTGCCGCGAGTGTTTCCAGCAGCGGCGGACGATCGGGGGAGCGGCGGTGTCGGAGGCCGCAGGATAGAGGGCAGACCCGAGGTGCGCGGGAGCGCGTCCGAGGCCTGCTGGTTCTAGACGAGGTAGGGATTTTTCGCCTCCGTCGCGGTGTGGTGAGGCCGCGCGGAGGCGTTTTTTGTTTACAGAAGTGCCTTATTTGAAGAAGTACTGCGAGCGTTTCGCTCGGACTTCGTTGCTGCTCTGAACGTGACCCAAATCAGGAATGCGCTCCAGGCAAGGCATAACACCGTGACGTATATCGGTTCAACCTTGGGTCCTCCGGAAAGGAGAAACAGCAGGAGGCCGAAAATCCAGACACATCCGAGCGCGTAAAGTGGACGGGCAGTAGAACGGTTCTTCATTCTGTGCCTTTCGGTGACCTACGAACATATCTTCCGCGAAGCGTGAATTGCAACTAAGCCGCGGCGGCGGATTTTTGCGGGAAGGGCACGATCTGACGGAACGCCGCGAGGAATTTCTGCATTTCCTCCGCCTTGCCGACCGAGACGCGAAGCCAATTGCTCATCGACGGGAATTTGCGTCCGACGATGATTTTCCGTCCGTGGAAGGCTTCGATGACGGGCTGGACGTCGTTGCCGGTGTCGACCATGAAGAAGTTGGCCTGGGAAGGAATGACGCGATAATCGGATTTGGTGAGCTCGGAAGTGACCCAGTTGCGCGTGTCGTTGATGCGTTTCTTGTTGGTGGGAACGATGTCCGGGTCGGCGAGGCTGGCGACGGCGGCGGAGAGGACGGCGGCGTTGCCGTTGTCGAAAAGCAGCTCGCGGCGCATGGGTTCGAGCGTTTCCTTTTGGGCGATGGCGTAGCCGAGGCGCATTCCGGCCATGCCGTAAACTTTGGAGAAAGTGCGCGTGACGATGAGATTGGGGTGTTGGGGAATCATGTCGACGACGCTTGAGTAATGCGGGTCTTCGACGAAATGGAAATAGGCTTCGTCGACGAGGACGTAAGTGGACGCGGGAACTTTGGCGAGGAAATCGGCGAATTCGTCGCGGGAGTTGATGGTGGCGGTGGGATTATTCGGATTGCAGAAGTAGACGAGCCCTACGCCGCTGGCGCAAGCATTGGCCATGGCGGGAAGATCGTGGCGAAAATCGGAAGTGAGCGGAACTTTCACGGCGCTGGCGCGGGAAACTTGCGCGTAATAGGTGACCGCTTCGAAGGTGGGCTCGGCGACGACGAGCTGCTTATCGGCGCCGACGAAAGCCGCGTCGCAAACGCGGAGAATTTCCGTGGAGCCGCAGCCGAGGGCCACGTTTTCCTCGTCGACGTGATGCAAGCGCGCGATGGAACGGACGGCGCGGGCATAGAGGTCGTCGGGATAGCGGCAGGCGACGGATTCGGAGCCGGTGATGGCGGCGATGGCGTGAGGCGAAGGGCCGTAGGGATTTTCGTTGGAATTGATGAGGATGGCGTCGGCGCGCGAGAAGCCTTTGAGGCGGCCGCCGGTGACACCCTGAACGAATTTCGGTGAAATGTAAGCGGCAGCGAGCATCGCGCCGATGGACTGTCCAAACTGACGGCGAGTGGTTTTTGGTTCCAGGACTTTCGCGGACATGGCGCCTCCCCCAAAGAGCAAGAAATCACAGATGCAGAATCACGGCTCTAAAGCTCGTACGACTGGCTTGGTATCCGCGGGAATTATGCGACTTGAGCAGACGATGCGCAAGCGGCGCGACGGCGGGATGGCGCGATCGAGCATGCGTTGACCCGCAGTCTGACGCGTCCTAAAATGGTGGATATGAAACGCGCCCGAAAAAAGAAAAGCAGCAAGCGCAAAACTGCGCCCAAGTCCACACATGGCGGCGGTTCGCCAGCGAATGACAAGGCGCTGCGCGAGCAGCTTGTGAAGTTACTCGACGGCGGCCAAGCGCACGCGGAATGGCGCGATGCCGTTGCGGACATGCCGGAAAACTTGCGAGGAGCGAAGCCGCAAGGGGCGCCGCATACGCCGTGGCAATTGCTGGAGCACATGCGCATCGCGCAGTTGGACATTTTGGAGTTTTCACGTGACGCGAAGCATGTATCGCCGGAATTTCCCGAGGGCTATTGGCCGGCGACAGAGGCTCCGCCGAGCGCCGAGGCGTGGGAAAAGAGCGTGAAGGCGTTCGGGCGGGACCTCGAGGAAATGAAGAAGCTGGTGAGCGATCCGAAGACCAATCTTTTCGGGCGCATCCCGCACGGCGAGGGGCAGACTATCCTGCGCGAGGCGCTGCTGGCCGCCGACCACAACGCTTACCATCTGGGCCAGCTGGTGCTGGTGCGAAAGATGGTGGGAGCGTGGGGCAAATCGTAGGAGCGCTTTTTTGAGCGAGCGGATTTATTGCATTCATATAAGGACCCGAATTGAAAAACAAATCAGCGGTGATTGAAGAAAACGCCTCAGCCGAAAAGCGAAACGGAAAGCGCGAAGCGATTTTCGACGTGTTCCGGCGCTGGGGATATTACGAAGCGGATTTGGATCCGCTCGGAGATTTGAAGCCGCAGCCCGTGCCGGAGTTGGACGAACTCTCCGGCGAAGAGGCCGATGAAGCGCGCCGGATTTATTGCGGGACGATCGGCGCGGAGTTCATGCACATCCTGGACGGCGAGCGGCGGCGGTGGATTCAGGAACGCTTGGAATCTCCGGCGCCGACGCCGGACCACGCGCGGATCTTGGAGCGGCTGGTGCGCGCGGAACTGTTCGAGCAGGTGGTGCAGAGCCGCTACCTGGGGAACAAGCGATTTTCGCTGGAAGGATTGACTTCGCTAATCCCGCTGTTGGATGAAGCCATCGAAAGCGCGGCGAAGCGCGGCGTTGAAGAAATTGTGCTGGGGATGAGCCATCGCGGACGGTTGAACGTGATGATTCACATCGTGGGGCGGCCGGCGTCGGACATCTTCGCGCGATTCGAAGACGTGGACGCGCGCAGCGAATTGGGCGGCGGCGACGTGAAATATCACATCGGCGCGACGGGCGAATACACGACGCTCAGCGGGCGGCCGATTGGGATTCATTTGGTGTCGAACCCGAGCCATTTGGAGGCGGTGGACCCGGTGGCGTTGGGGCGTGCGCGCGCGAAGCAGACGCGCCGTGGGGAAGCGGGAACGACGCAGGTGCTGCCGGTGGTGTTGCACGGCGATGCGGCGTTCGCCGGGCAGGGAATCTGGGCGGAGACGCTGAACTTCCTGATGATCAATGGGTTTTCCTCGGGCGGCAGCCTGCACATCATTGTGAACAATTTGATCGGATTCACGGCAACGCCGGCGGAGTGCGAGTCGTCGCGATTTGCTTCGGACATCGTGAAGCGCATGCCGGTGCCGATCTTCCACGTGAACGCGGAGGATCCGGACGCGGTGGTGCGCGTGGCGAAGATGGCGGTGGAGTATCGATATACGTTCCAAAGTTCGGTGGTGATCGACTTGATTGGTTACCGGCGGTACGGTCATAGCGAAGTGGACGATCCCACGATCACCCAGCCGCTGCGTTATCGCAAAATTCAGGCGCATCCGCCGCTCTGGAAATTGTATGCGGAGAGAACCGGCATCGACCCGGCGAGGACAGTGGAGGAAGTGCGCGCGGAGTTCGAGAAGGCGCAGAAGGAGGCGCTGAGCCTGGAAAAGATCCCGCGCATGTGGCGGCTGCCAACTTACTGGGACAATTATCACGGCGGGAGATACAAGCCGGAGTACGAGACGGACACGGGCGTGGCGCCAGAAACGTTGCGAACACTGACGGAGAAGTTGACCAGCTATCCGGGCGACTTCGCGATTCATCCCAAGGTGAAAAAGCTGCTGGAGCAGCGCGCGGCCATGGGCGGGGGAAAAAGTCCGGTGGATTACGGAATGGCGGAAGCGCTGGCGTTCGGCTCGCTGGTGATGCAGGGCACGCCGGTGAGGCTGAGCGGGCAGGACAGCAAGCGCGGAACGTTCAACCAGCGGCACGCGGTGCTGATCGATACGCAGACAGAAAAGGAGTTTGTGCCGCTCGGGAATCTTTCGCCGGAGCAGGCACGGTTTGAAGTGTACAACTCGGCGCTTTCGGAAGCGTCGGTGATGGGATTTGAGTACGGCTTCAGCCGGGACTTCCCGGAGGCGCTGGTGCTGTGGGAGGCGCAGTTCGGCGATTTCGCCAATGGCGCGCAGGTGATCATCGACCAGTTCATCGCGGCGGGAGAGGACAAGTGGAAGTTGCTCTCCGGGCTGGTGCTGCTGCTGCCGCATGGGTACGAAGGGCAAGGGCCGGAGCATTCCAGCGCGCGCGTGGAGAGATATTTGCAATTGGCGGCGCGAGAAAATATGCAGGTGTGCCAGCCTTCCAATGCTGCGCAGTATTTTCATCTGTTGCGGCGGCAGGCGCTGCGGAAATGGCGCAAGCCGCTCGTGGTGTTTACGCCCAAAAGCATGTTGCGCAATCCGGCGGCCGCTTCGCCGATTGCGGATTTCTCGTTGCCACGATTCCAAACCGTTTTGCCGGACGCAGACGTCCCTCAGGCGGAGCGCGTGCTGCTGTGCACCGGAAAAATCGGCCACGAGCTGGCGGCGGAGCGCAAACGGCGGCAGGATAATTCCACGGCGATCATTTTTCTGGAGCAGCTCTATCCATTTCCCGAGAAAGATTTGGAGGCGGTGCTCGGAGCGTACTCGTCCGCGCACGATTTCGTGTGGGTGCAGGAAGAGCCGGCGAATATGGGCGCGCTGAATTTTGTGATGCCGCGACTGGGACGCGTATTGCGCGGGCGTGCGGTGCGCTCGGTGAAGCGTTCGGCCAGCGCGAGCCCGGCGACGGGTTCGGCGAAGGCGCACGAAATGGAACAGAAGACGCTGCTGGCGCTTGCTTTCGGCACGGGAAAAGCGCCGACGGCGACGTAGAACCCACCGCCAGAGACCTCGCTTTTCACTTCATTTGATCGGCCGCTCGAGTTGGCGAATCTGTGGTTGCGCCTCTACTACCACGACGAGCTCGAGTGATCGTAGCCGCCAAAATACCAGCGCACGCCAACGGTATTGTAGATTCCCAGCGGTTCCTTGTTGGGGCCGGAGTCGTACGGGCCGAGGCTTACGTTAAATGGCGGGAACGAAGTGACGCCGTGATTGGTGACGCGCAATTCGAAATGTTTCGGCAAAGCGATGGCCAGACCCAAGGTTTTTTCGTACGCCAGCGGCGCCATGGAGTAGGTGTATTTCACTTGCGGGATGTTGTCGCCGAAGAAGAAGCGCGGTTCGTAGAAAAAATAGGCGTGACGAAGCGGCGTGCGCGCGAACGGCTGGATTTCCAGATAGCCGCCAATGATATAGCGCGCGAACGCGGAACAAGTGGGCTGCGGCTGATTGCAGCGGCCCAGATCGGGCTCGTTGTGCGGCGGCGCGATCTCGAAATCGGTGTAACCGCGGATGAAATTCTTTCCGAAGAACAAGCGGCCCTGATAGTTTTCCTTGGACGAAGAGGTCGCCTGCGAGTTCTGCGAGGAAACTGTGCCGGTTGTCGGGGGAGTTTGCGTGGATTGCGTGGAGGTCTGCGCGCGCGCCGGCGTGGCGAAGAGCGCGAGGATGCACAAGAAAATGGCGACGCGAAATGCGCACACTACATTGCGAAATTCAAATGCGTTTTGCATGGAGGTCCCCTTTTTCGATGAACTGAAACTCAGATGGCCGCGCGGCCGCGGCTTATTGGAGGCCGACGGATCCACGGACCGATGCGATGAGCTTGGCCGAATCGTAACCAATGCCGTCTTTGAATACGAGCTCGGTTTTTTCGATGTCGTTGATGTTGGCGGACGGGTCTCCGTCGATAACGACAATGTCAGCCTGTTTGCCCGCGGCAAGGGTTCCGATGTGGTCATCTTCGCCGAGGAAGCGCGCGCCATTTTCCGTGTAAATATGGATTGCTTCCGCGGGCGTGAAGCCGGCCTGCACCAGCAGCTCCATCTCGCGCTGATCGCCGAAGCCGGCCAAATCGCCACCGTAACCGGTCGGGTCTTCGCCGGCGAGGAGCAGCCCGCCTGCTTTGACGAAGTCATATTCAAACTGCATTTCTTTTTTCAGCAGGACCGGCCACGGAGAGTTTGGGTTGCTGCCGATGAGCGCGCGCGTACTGAGATAAGCGATTGCGGCTTCCGGAAGCATGGCGTCAATGACGCGGCGCTCGAGCGGTGGCTGATTGGGAGCGTCGGTTTCGAAAATGACGATGGTGGAAGTGACGGCGACGTGATGCGCGACGAGGTCGTGAATGGTGTCCTGCACGAGCGCGCCTTCGATGTCGATCTTCGCGAGGGTTTGCGCGGTGAGCTGCTGCGGAGGGCAAACGTCAGGAGTTTTTCCGGGGTCGAATTCGGTGTCGACCATCAGGCCGTGCTCCAAGTCATCGATGCCGAGCGCGGCGGCTTCTTTGAAGCCGATGGAGCACAAGTGGCCGGTGATGGTGAGATGGCGTTTGTGCGCGGCGTCGACGGCGGCGGCGAGCTCGGCGCGGGTGATGTTCATGTAGGCTTTGAAAGACGTGGCGCCCTCGTCCGCCCAATAATTCACGGTTTCGCGCGCGTCATCGGGCCCGGTGAGTGCGTGCATCACGGGAGTGAATGAGCCGACGCCCTCGAGATACGGGGCGGTGACATGGATTTTCGGGCCGGCGAGTTTTCCGGAGTCGATCAGTTTTTTCAATTCGAGATCGGTGTACGGCTGGATGCTTCCGGTGGTGCGCATGGAGGTGACGCCGCAGGCGAGATACAAGCGCGGGAAGCTGAAGCCCATTTCGTTGTAGAGTGCGACGGCGGTGCGGCCACCGGCGGGATAGAACAAGTGTTCGTGCATGCCGACGAGGCCGGGGATGACGGTCTTGCCGGTAAAGTCGAGAACTTGAGCGCCGGCGGGCGCAGGAGTGCTAGCCGAGTCGCCGATGGATTCGATTTTGTCTCCGGAAATGATGATGGTTTGATCGGTGCGCGCGGGCGAGCCGGTGCCGTCAATGACGCGCACGTGGGTGAGAGCAATGAGCGGCGCGCTGACTTTGACGAATTCACGAACGCCCGGAGCGAGAGACGAGGCGGATTGCGCGCGGAGCGGCGGCGCGGCGCAAAGAAGCAGTCCTGCGAGAAGTGCAACAAAATTCCTCTTGTTCATCGATTGTCCTTTCATCGTGCCGTTACGGAGAAGCGGTCTGTGAATTTTGTGCAAAGCACCAGTCAACGAAGGCCGAAGTGAAGCGCTCGGTCACGGCCGCGGGAATGTCGGAGGTGGCCAGCTTTTCAAAAGTGAATGCGATTTGCCCATCGGGCTGGACGGTCGCGAGCAGATAACCGTAGACTTTCGTTTCCGCGGCGTCAGCGTCTTTGTAATTGGGCGGCAGAGGATACCGGACCGCGCCGGCGGTGCCGATGATCCATCCCGGCAACACGCCGCCGTGCGTGCGCCAGTACTCTGTGTTGAAAATATTTGCCATGTAGTAATGCGAATGGCTGGCGAGGACGTAGACGCGCTTGTGCGCGTCATTTTGCACTTTGAGCAAATCGAGATAGGTGCGGAGGCCGCTTTCGGTTCCTTGCGCGGATTCGTTCATGCTGTGGCCGGCGGAAATGCTTTCAGGAAGCGCTTCGTGCATGCCGACGACGACCGTATGAATTTCGTCGTCGGCTGTGTCACGGTGAAGCACTCCTTCGAACCATTTCATCTGGGCGCTGTCAAATTGATCGGCAGTGGCGTTGTCCAGATTGATGAAATCGACGCCGCGGTCGATCCAGTGGTAGTAAGCCTCGAGCATGTGATTTGCAGGGTTGTCCTGAAGGCGCTGCTCGCGAAGAACGGGCTCGTCCAGCCAGTCGGCGAATTGCTGGATGAAAAGCTCGCGGGTCTTCGGAGGAATTGTCTCGTGATTGCCGATGCCGAGGAAAAAGGGGAGCGAGCCGAAGGAACTGATTTGGTTGGCGATGAAGTCAGGCCAGGCGATCTGTTCGTATTCGCTGATGCTCATGGGCTTGGCGAGGTGCTCGGGTTCGTGCTGCATGTCCTCGTCGAAATCGTAGATTTTTCGCAGATCGCCGAGGTGCCAGTAAAATGCGGCGTGGTCCGCGATGGCCCCAGCGGCGATGGCGGGCATGACCACGTCGCCGCAGTTGCGGGAATCCCCGGAGACGGCGAAGTTCCAGGACGCGGAAGATTGCTCCTGCGCGCGAGCGGCGGAGACATGAGAAAAGAAAAAGAGGCCGGCAGAAAAAGTTGCAGTTACGAGCGACATTATCGCCAGAGAAAAACTGCGGCGAGACATGGAGCCTCCGTGAAAACCCCAGTTTACGAATCGAGCGCCGCGCCCTGTTTTGATCGCAGGCTCGCGGCGGCGTCATTTTGCTCCAAGGCGCGAATCGAGGCAACCGGAATGCGCGACGTGGAGAGCGGGTCACGGGTTGACCTGGCGCGCCGCGCGGAATAGTTTACTGTGCACTATAAGCGAGGTGAGAAATGCAGATCGAGGCGTTTGAGCTGGAGAGGTGGCAGTCGGTTTGGGAGAACCGCATCGAGCTGAACATCGCGGAAAGCGGCGTGGATCCGCTGAGCGTGCGCGAATTGGTGGAAGACGCCGCGGACTTGGAGCGCATTCTCGATGTGCGGCTGGGCTATGCGCAGACCAACGGCAGCGAAGAATTGCGGGCGCGCATTGCGGCGCTCTATCCGGAGGCGGGCATAGAGAATGTGCTGCTGACGTGCGGCGGCGCGGAGGCGAATTACGTGGTGGCGTGGGCGCTGATCGAGCGCGGCGACGAAGTGGTCTTCATGCAGCCGAATTACATGCAGGTGGCAGGGCTGGCGAAGGGATTCGGTGCGGACGTGAAGCCTTGGTGGCTGCGAGAGGAATTGAATTGGGCGCCGGATGCGGATGAGCTGGCCAAGCTGGTGACGCCGCGAACGAAGATCATCGCGGTGTGCAATCCCAGCAATCCGACGGGCGCGGTGCTGAGCGAAGCGACGATGAACGCGATTTGCGCGGCGGCCGGCAAAGTTGGCGCGTGGATTCTGGCGGATGAGGTGTATCGCGGCGCGGAGTTCGACGGTAAGACCACGTCCAGTTTCTGGGGCCGATACGAACGCGCGCTGTGCACCTCGGGGCTTTCCAAGGCGTATGGCTTGCCGGGATTGCGCACGGGATGGGTGGTCGCGCGGGAGGAAATGGCGGAAAAATTGTGGGGCTATCACGATTACACCAGCATCGGCCCGACGATGCTCACGGACCGAATCGCCTCGCTGGCGCTTGAGCCGCAGCGGCATGCACGACTGCTCGAACGGACGCGGCGGATTCTGCGCGAGAATTATCCGTTGGTCAGCGAATGGCTGAGCGGACACAAGGACATGTTTTCGCATGTTCCGCCGCGCGCAGGAGCGATCGCGTGGCTCGGATTGCGCGAGAAGTGGAATGCGTCGCAGGTGGCCGAGGAATTGCGCGCAAAGAAAGGCGTGCTGCTGGTGCCGGGCGAGCAGTTTGCCATGCCGGGATATTTGCGCATCGGATTCGGAGAGGGGCGCGGGAAGCTGGGCATAGCATTAGGGCGATTCGACGAGTGGATTGCGGAAGCAGACCGTCGCGTGTGCGCACAGCGCGGCTGATCAACGCTGAAGATTTTGGCGGCGGAGCTGGCGCAGCATTTCGCGAAGGTCGGGGCCGCCTTTGATAATCACGATGACCGTGATGAAGGCGAAGGTCGCGCCCGCGACGACGAGACAGAGCGTCCAGAAAATCTCCCAATATTTCATCGTGTTCCCTCGCAGCGCCTCATGACTGCGCTTCCTTGACGAATGTGCCGGCCATCCGAATTGCCTCGGATGGGGGCGTGGGGCGTCCAATCAGCGCGCCGAGCAAGAAGCCGCAAGCGGCGAGGCCGAAAGCCATGAAGCCGGTTACGTTTTCGTTCCAGTGAAGAAAGAAGAACGGAATGATCGCGCCGGCGGCGCCGAGAATCATCGCCAGATAACCAGCGAGAGTATTGGCGCGCGACCAGTAAAGCCCACCGACCACGGATACAAATGCGCCGGCGAGAAAAATCGTGCCGGTGATGTTCAGGTAGAGATACACGGCGCCGGGCGGCGTGTAATACAGGCCCCAGAACATCAGAAACAGGCTGACGAAAAGATTGGCGATGCGATTGACGAAGAGCTGGGCGCGCGAGCCGAGCGGCGATTTTCCGAGCAGGCCGCGCAGCGGAAGAACGACGTCCTGCGAAATCACCGCGCTCCAGCCGAGAAGGTAGGAGCTGTTCACGGACATGGTTGCGGCGAGCATGCCGGCCACGACGATTCCGCGCACGCCGGGGCCCAGAATCTGCGCCAGCATGGCTGGCATGGCGTCGATGGGCGCCATAGCGTGGCCGTGAATCATCGCGAGCGGGACGCCATGGTCGAGCATGCCGGTGCCGAAAAGCGTGAGCGCAGCGATGCCCCACAGCATCGGTAACATGCCGCGGCCAAGAAAGATGAAGCCGGTCCAGGTCATCACGCGTTTGGAGGTTTGCGCGTCGCGCGTGGAGAAAATGCGCATGGCCGTGGTTTGCCAGCAGGTGACCACGGAGAGCCAGAGCAGAATTTGCCATACGAGAAATGTCCAGCCGAATTTCGGGCTGATGATGGGATTGAAGCCGGCCGCGCCCATGGTGAGGGTGACTTTGTGGACGATGTTGTGCCAGCCAGCAAAATGCACGGCGTAGATGGTGACCAAGATCGTGGCGATGGAGAGCAGCGAGTACTGCAAGAAATCGGTGATGACCACGGAAACCATTCCGCCGATCACGGTGTAGAGAAGCTCGAGCAGCAAAATCGCGGTCATCACGGCGACCAGATAGCGCTGCGGAATGCCGGTGACGATGGTCAGAAATTCGCCTTCGATTTTCAGGAACACGCCCATGTTCAGGATTCCGCCGAGAGCGACCAGGATTCCGGTGACCAGACGGAGCCCGCGGCTGTAGCGCACCTCGAAAAATTCCGGCACGGTCATGAGCTTGAGCTGGCGGAAGCGGCTGATGATGAAGCCGGTGCGGCCGACGACGATCATCACCACGCCGGAAATCAGCGCAGCGGCGAACGATGCGAAGCCGAAGCGATAGCCGAGCTCGCCGTTGTACATATACGTGATGGTGCCGATTTCGGTGGCGGCCAGCGTGGCGATGCCGACGTAGAGGCCGAGTTCACGGCCGGCGACGAGATACTGCGTAACGTCGCCGAGGTAACGCTTGCCGAGCAGGCCGATGGCCACCGAGCCGACCAGATAGCCGATGACGATGAGCCAATCGATCGGCGTGAAAATCATCTTGGAACGGCTTCCAGAGTGAGGACTTCGAATGGCTGCAGCGTGAAGGCATGCGGCTTGCCAGACCTAAGGCGGATTTCGGCCGCGGAAGCGCCGGCCCACGGGGTTCGCGCGGCATAGGTTTGGGGCGCATCGGGCGGCAATTCGAATAAAGGTTGCGCATCGAGTTCAAATGTGTGCGGCACTTTGTCCGGATTGCGCAGAGTGATAATTCCGCCGCGCGGTGACCACGAGGCCCAGCCGTAAACTTCCAAATGCGCCGGGTCGCCGCCGATCCAGTGCGTGTCGACCAGCGTGCCGGCGTTGCGGCGCGACCAGCGCGCGGCTTCCGCGAGCGTGTTCCAGTCCGAATCGGAGAGCAGCGAGTGCGTCACGTACATTTCCTGCAGCTGCGTGCCGCTGCCGAAATACGCATGGATTTCATCGGGAAAATCGTGGCCCGGGTCGTCGCCGAGTTTTTCGGCGTAGCGCGCGTAGATCAGACCGTGCAGCATGAGCGAATTCAGCGGGTAAAGCGGGCCGCGACGCACGACGTATCGATACGTTGCCGAGTCTCGGTAGGTAATCCACTGCTGGCGATTCGAGCCGGCTCCCGCGAAGGAATGATCGTCGCCATCGCGCCAGATCGAATCCGCGTAGCGCAGCCAGAAGGGCGAAGGATAAGTTCCGGTGGTGAGGTTGACGTACAAATCAGGCTCGGCCGCGCGCAAATCGCCGATCAAGCTGATCATTGCGGCGAAGTCGCTATCGAATTCGCTGCCGGGAAACACTGTGGAGGCATTGCCGGTGCCGTCAAACTTGAACTGGTTGATGCCGTAGGTGCGAGTCATCTTGAGGCAGACTTCGCGGAAGCGGTGAAAATAGCGCGGGCCGGAAAGAACGAAGCCGCCGGAATTTTCTTCGTAGCCCTGCTGCTTGCCGTATTCCAGGCGCTCCTTGCGCGAACCGTCGTAGCCGCCCCAAGGCGAAAGCCAGATGCCCGGCGCGGCGCCATATTCCGCGGCGGCAGCTTTCACCGGAGTAAAGCCATGCGGGAAACCAGAATTGAAATCCCAAAGCGATTTGTGGTTGTCCCAGCCGTCGTCGAAGAGGAAAGAATCGAGAACGACGTCGCGCTTCACGTGAAGCTCTTCGCCAAACGCATGAATCACGTCCAGCGCACCAGCCTGATCGTACGGAGTGAAATAGCCGAGATCGTACCAGGAGTTGTAATGCAGAAATGTGCGGTAGGGATGGGCGCGCTCGCGCTCGACGTAACGCAAGAAATCGCGGCGCATCTGACCCGGGGCGGTTGTGCCGATCACTGACGAATACGACGCCGAGCGGCCATGCTCGAGCGGCAATTGGCGGGCCAGTGTGCAGCGCAAACGGCCGGCGTCGACGGCGCCTTGCGAAAGCGGATGCTCGAATCCGAGAAACCACGTGCCGGAGGTGATTGGCGAGCCGTCTACGCTGCCGGCAACTGCGGCGCCGGCGACGCTGAGGTCCAACATAGTGACTGTGGTAATCGGGAGGCTTTCTTTCATCGACGAGAATTCAACTTCCTGGCGAATGTAATGAGAGCCGTCACGAAGAATCGCGCGCCACGTGGCGCGTAAGCCATGCTGCGCGTCTTCGAAAGAGGCGCTGATCGCGCGCCCGGGCACGCGCTCCGAGAAACGAGCGGCGCGAGGCTGGGCAAGAAGATTTTCGATCTTCGGCGCTTCGAGCAAGCGCATTTTGGAAGACATAGTTTGCGAGCCATCGGCGAGGGTCAGCGAAAACGCGGCTGCCGGGCCGGCGATCGTTTGACCCCCTCGGCGATCTTGGATTCGACCAAACTGCAAGCCGGCTGGCGAGATATGCCATTCCGCAGCTACAGCGCTATTGGAGAGTGAAACTTTGCCGCCGTCTACTTGCGCGGTCGGCGAATCTTGCCCACCTTGCGAGCCTCGCAGCAATGCGTCCAGCGGAGGGTGACCGAAGAACGGAACCGCAGGCAAGCTTCCGAGGAGCAGCGCGCCATCACGCACAAATTGGCGGCGCGAAATGGGAGCTGGGGAAATTTGCAACGGTGAGAGTGCTTCTTCTTTTTTGTGGCGCACAGGCCTCCTCGAAAAGCGAGACTAAGTGAACTGGACGAGCCCTGGGCCCGGACAGCCCACGAAGAACTGGCTGGCCTCGGCGCGCGCAGGGAATCGCTGATGATACTGCGCCGACCACGCTTGGCGAAATTCTTCCGCACGGCCAGCCTCCACCAGCGCCCAGACGCTGCCGCCAAAGCCGGCGCCAAACGCCGATGCGGCCGCGGCGCCGAGTTGGCGCGCAGAGCGGGCAAGCGCGACCGTTTCCGGAACCTGATTCGCGAGGCACGTTTCCGCCAGGAATTGCGAGCGGTCCACGAGCGCGCCCAGGCGCTCGAAGTCGCCGCGAGCGAGCGCATCGGCAGCCGCAGGAACGATTTCGTTGCTCTCTTCGCGGAATTGCTGGAGCCGGGCGAGGAGCACGTCCGCCGGATATTCGTGGTCGCGCGAATCGCGCAGAATTTGGCGCAGTTGTTGGAGGGCCCCTGGCTGAGCTGCCAGGGCCGCGCCGAGCGAATCGTCGTCGCGGCCGGTCGCTCTTCGCCACAATTGCAAAATCTTTTGCGCGGCCCCGGAGGCGCGATTGTAGGCTTCGCGCGCGTCGCCGGTTTTGTCGGCCTTCACGCCGCTGACGCCGATGACGATGGCGTGATCTCCCGGCCAGCGAATCTCCTTTTCCAGGCGGACGGGGCAAAAGGAATACTGCCGTAAGAATCCGGCGCGCGAACAAAGAATGGCGACGTGATCTTCGCTGCCGCCGTGGGTGCCCACGCCGCGCGCGCCGGAAAAAGCGGCGAAGCCGCCGCCGCTCTCGATGGCCGCAATGTAGCCGGCAAGATCTTCGCGAGTGGGAAAAGCGCGGCGGTAGGCTTCCGTTTGCCACAGCGAGTTCGCCTGCGCAAGAGCGAAAAAGATCGCGACGATGAGGGCGCTGGAACTGCTCATGCCGGAGGCGCGAGGAAGGTCGCTGGCGAAAACAATGTCCGCGCCGGTCCGCATGCCGGGAAAATCGTGGGCGAGCCGGGCCGCGACGGTCATCGGGAAATTTGACCACTGACCGGCAAGCGGTTCAAGTTCCGCGCTGAGAGCGAAATTCACAGCGGAGGCGCGGCCAAGATCAAGGATGCGAATTTGCGCTTCAGCGCGCGGTACCGCCACCAGGCAAAGGCCGCGTTCGATGGTGCACAGAAGGCTTCGGCCGCCGGCGTAGTCAGTATGCTTGCCGAGGAATTCGAGCCGGCCGGGAATAAAAAAAGCGGAATGTGCATCGGCTGTCCCTTCGCTCAAAACGGACAGTTCGCCATCGAGTTTTTCCAGGAGCGCGGCCTTCGCCGCGGATTCCGCCGCGTTCATGCCGGAGGCGCGAAGCTGGGCGTCAAATCGCGTCATAGCTCAACGCGCACACCGGCCAGGCGCTTGGCAACTTCCGCGATGTCGCCGCGATAGGAAAGATCGAGCACTCCGGCGTGAAACGGAATAGCCTTGAAGCGGAGGCCGAGCGAGGCCAGACCAAGCTGCACGGCCTCCGGCAGTTCGAATTCGCCGCGGGACGAGCGGGGCACTTCGCGGCAGGCGCGAAAAATTTCTGGCGCGAACCGCCAGCAATTCATGCTGATGAAAACCTCTTCGCCGCTGGCTGCCGCCACGGGCATCTCGTCCGGCTTCTCGACGATGCATTCGAGGTAGCCCGATGGGCTGATTTTCAGCAACGCGTAGCCGCGAATCCGTTCGCGAGGAATATTGCTGTCGCGCACCAGAGCTTCGCGCTCGAACGCGGGCAGTCCCGGCTCGCCGAGGGTTCGCAGAGTGGAGAAAACTTCGACGGGGTAATAATTGTCGGAGTTCAGCACGAGAAAAGATTCAACCGCCGTAAAAGATTCCGCCGCGAGCAAGGCATTCGCCGTCCCAATGGGCTGCTCCTGAATCGCGAAGCTGACTTTGATCCGCCGCGTCGGAAGAGCCGCATAATACTCGCGAATCGCGGCGTGCTCCGGGCCCACAACCAGGCAAGCTTCGGTGAATCCTGCATCGGCCAGCGCGCTGAGAACGAAATCGAGAAAAGGGCGGCCGATCGGAATCATGGCCTTCATTCCGGCGTCGGCGGCGTGGGACTGATCGGCGTCGAGATGCGCGGACGATTTGGAAGAGCGCATTCTCTTGCCCAAACCGCGCGCAAGAATGACCGCTTTGGTGATTTCTTTCGTTGATGTCTCCCGAGTGGAGTCCATCGTTGCTGCCAAACGCGAGCGCCATTATGCTACAGCCGGTGCGCGACGCCGAGGCTTGTTCTTCTTTGAAGAAGCGCACTCATGCGGCAGGAACGAGATGGAGCACGCGAGCGAAGAGAATCGTGGGAAATCTATCCGTTTCCCATGGAACTTGCCCCGACCCCAGCGAAATGAGAATCCCCGCTTTTCTGGCGATGACGCTCTCGCCTTTCGTAAGGACTTCGTTAAAATTCTGCAAATATTTTCTGCTAATTGCATTTTTCTCTGGCATTCCTCAACGGAGTTCACTTACTCTCTGCGCCGTGGATCACGAGCCCCCACTAACGGTTGACGTGAGGAACATGCGTTGTGCGCTACTGGACGGTCACTTTGCGGCTTCTTCTTGCACTGGTCGCTGCGGGTGTGCCCCTTCGGCAGGCGCGCGCTCAAAGTCAACCGCCGCAAGCGCAATCCACGCCCTCCGATAGTTCGACGACGGCCCCGGACGATACCAGCACTACCGTGTTTCCGCATTCCGACTCGAGCCGCTATTGGATTTCCGGCCAAGCCAACATTATTTTGCAGTGGCATCCGTCCTTTTCCGCGGACTACAGCGGCCCAAACAGCCTTTCAACAGCGGCGCAGAGCGCCACATCGCACGTGGTCACGCTGTATACGGGCTATGAACTCACGGACACGACCGAGGTTTTCCTCGATCTGGAAGACTCGACCGGTTCAGGAATTGGCAATGCGCTAGGCCTGGCCGGCTACACAAATCTGGACGTCGTCCGCACCGCTGCGGGCGTGGATTTGTCGCATGCCCCGTATCTCGCCAGGCTCCTTCTGCAGCAAATCATCCCGCTCTCTTCCGAGCGCGTGTCTGTCGAACGGTCTTATCTGGGCCTCGCGACTTCGCTTCCCAAGCGCCGCATGGAATTCTGGGTGGGCAAGTTCGCGATCCCGGATTTCCTGGACACCAGTGGCCCGGGCAGCGACTCGCACTTGCAATTTTTGAATTGGACCGTGGACCAAAACGGCGCGTACGACTATGCGGCCAATACTCGCGGGTACACCGACGGCGCGATGCTGGAATACGACGACGGCCGCTGGACGGCCAGATTTGTCGAAGCCCTTATGCCCAAAGTGGCCAACGGCATCAATCTCGATGCCGACATTGCGCGCGCACGCGAGGAGAATTTTGAGACCGACTACAACGGCGGATTCCTGCGCCACAAGGAAGGCGCAATCCGCATTCTCACCTACCTCAATCACGCGAACATGGGAAATTACCGGGAAGCGATTGATGAATTTCTCGACGGGGAAACCCCTACGCGGCCCGACATTATCGCTACGCGCCGCCAGGGCCGCCACAAGTACGGCGCAGGGCTCAACACCGAGCAGAACCTGACCGATCGCATCCGCGTCTTTGGCCGCGTGGGATGGAACGACGGCCACAATGAGTCCTTTGTTTATACGGAAGTGGATCGCGCGCTCGATCTGGGCGGGGATTATCGCGGCGACGCCTGGCATCGCAAGAACGATCGCGTCGGCGCGGCCTTTTCTCTGAACGCCCTTTCGGCCGATCACCGCGAATATCTCGCGCTAGGCGGTCTTGGCTTTCTGCTTGGTGACGGCGCGCTCAACTACGGCCAGGAGAAAATCGTCGAGAGCTATTACACGGCGCACCTGTGGCGCGGCTTCTTTACGTCGTTCGATCTCCAGCACATCAATAACCCGGGCTACAACAAGGACCGGGGACCGGTTTTGGTCCCCGCCCTGCGCCTTCACGTCGATTTCTAGCCGGCGAATTACGTAGACCGCTTGGTTCAGAACAGCTTGTTGCCCTCCGAGATGGCCGCGTCAAGCTTCTGCTCGCCGGCCTGGGCTTCCTCATTGAGTTCCGCGAAGACGGCGTACTGCGCCGGTGTAGGCTTGGCGTAGCCGAGATCGATATCCGCCGCCAAATAAGCCACGTGGCTGCGGAGTTTCGTCTCGTGCAGCAGGCTGCCTTCGCTGGAGTGAATATCGAGTTGCACCAGATTACCGATCACGCCGTCGAGATCGCTGATCGCCTGGCTTGCCTGCGCTTGCGTCAATTGATTCTGCCGCACGGCGGACTCGAGCTTCTCGCGCACGCCGATGGCTTCGTTGATTTTTTTGTCCAGCGTGTCGAGCGTGTCGTGGATTTTGAGCTGCAGCGCGAGGCACGCGGCAAGATCTTCCGGAGTAGCGGTCAGGCGAGGATCGAGAGCAACCTGAAAACTCTGCTGCGTCTTCTGGCCGCCATAATCGAGCGTCACCGTGTAGGTTCCGGGCGTAACCAGCGGGCCTTGAACCGTGTCATCCAAGCCGCCGGCAGCGACGGGCGGTTGAAAGCCCTTCACTTCGGTAGCGTCGGGGTAGCGCAGATCCCACTGGAAGCGGTTCATGCCCGGCTCGATCGCGGTGAGTTTTTCTTCTTGCTCCCTTTTTTGCTGCTCAGGTGTTTCCTGGCTTTCCTCCGCTTCGCTCTTCTTCGGTTGTTTCTTCCGCAAGTGCAGGCTGAAGCTGCGAATCACCTGCCCCTGCGCGTCAGTGAACTCCAGCGTTGCGGGTGTGTGGCCGTCGTACCCTGCTGGAATATTAAAAAACACGGCAGCGCCGAAGGCTGGATTCTGGCCGACAGTCGCCGGGCCGAAGTCTTCGCTCGGCGCGCCGTAGGCATGGCTGATCCACGCCTGCTCGGGAGCGAATAGAAATGCACTGTCGGAGGAAACCTCCGGATTCTTGGTCAATTGCTCCAGTAACGAAAGATTGTCGAGCACCCAGAAAGAGCGGCCGTGCGTTGCAATCACCACGTCGCCCTGCCGCGTGTTGATCGCGATGTCACGCACTTGCGTGACCGGCAAATTGTTCGTCAGCGGCTGCCAGTGCGCTCCCGCATCCAGGCTGACGTACAAGGTGTTCTTGGCGCCGAGGAAAAGCAGGTTCGCGTCGTTCGGATCCTGGCGGAGATCGAAAACGTAAGTGTCCTCGGGCAGGCCGTCGGTGATCGCTGTCCAGTGCTGGCCCAGATCGGTGGTCTTGAAAACATACGGCCGAAAATCGTCCCACATGTAGCGCCGCGAAGTCAGATACGCGGTATTGCGGTCCGCGTACGATGGTTGAATCGAGCAAATCCAGGATTCGTCCGGCAGCCCCGGCGGATTCACTGCCTGCCACGTTTGGCCGCCGTCGCTGGTGACGTGAACCAAGCCGTCATCCGAGCCAGCCCAGATCACGTTGTCGTCCATCGGCGAAACGCCTATCGCCGAAAGTCCCGGATAGACTTCCGCGCTCGAGTGGTCGAGATCAATCGGCCCGCCGCTCGGTGCTTCCGTCTCCGCCGCGTTGCGCGTCAGGTCCGGGCTGATGCGCTGCCATGTCTTGCCGTAATCGTCGCTCTTCATCACGTACTGCGCGCCGATCAGCAGTTCCTTTGGATTCGCCGGGGAAAACAGAATCGGATGGGTCCAGCCGAAGCGGTATTTGAGTTCGTCGGAAGCTGCGCCCTCCTGGTAATTGGGCCACGGGCTTACGCTTTCGTATTGTCCGGTTTGCAGATTGTAGCGAAGGAAGATGCTGTAGTAGCCGCTCCCGTAGGTGATGTTCGGATCGCCGGGCTGCGGAACGGAGTATGTGCTTTCGCCGTAGGCGACGCGTTGCCAATCGGAGATCGGAATCGATCCGCCGCTCGATGCGCTCGGCCCCTCAAAGGAGCCCTCGTCCTGCTGCGCGCCGTAAATGTGGAACGGGAACTGGTCATCGAGGTTGACGTGGTAGAACTGGCCTGTCGGTTGATTGTGTTCTTCGCTCCAGGTCTTGCCGCCGTCGGTGGAGACGGTCGCTCCGCCGTCGTTGCCCTCCAAGATGATTTTTGTGTCGTCAGGGTTGATCCACACAATATGGTTGTCGCCGTGCGGCGTCCGCAGTTTCGTGAAAATCTTTCCGCCGTCGCGCGAAACCCACAACGCATCCACTTCCGGCACGTAAGCTGTATTGGCATCCTTTGGGTCCACGTAAATGCTCATGTAATAGAACGCGCGTTGCCGCAACTTCCACTCGTCGTTGACGCGCGTCCAGTTCTTGCCGCCGTCGTTCGAGCGGAACACGCTGCCCTCCTTCGCCTGGACGATGGCGTAGACCACGTCAGGATTGCTCGCCGTGACGCCCACTCCGATGCGCCCGAGGATGCCCTCGGGGAAACCGGCGCTGTGCGTGATGTTGCTCCAGTGCGCGCCGCCGTCGGTGCTCTTGTAAAGTCCAGTGCCCGGGCCGCCGCTCGAAAGCGACCATGCCGTGCGCTGCGCCTGCCACATCGCGGCGTAAAGCACATCGGGATTATTCGGCTCCATCACCAGGTCGATGGCGCCGGTCTTGTCGTCGACAAATAGAATCTTGTTCCACGTCTTCCCGCCGTCCGTCGATTTGAAAACGCCGCGCTCCGGATCCGCCACAAACACATGGCCCATGGACGAGGCGTAGACCACGTCGGGATTCTTGGGGTCCACGACGATGGTGCTGATCGTATGCGTGTCCCGCAATCCGGCGTAATGCCAGCTCTCGCCGCCGTCCGTCGACTTGAACATACCGTCGCCGGGAATCATGTCGTTGCGGATGTCGCTCTCGCCCGTTCCGGCGTAGATGATTTTCGGATTGGACGGCGCCACGGCGATCGCACCGATGCTCGGGCTAGGGCCGGGCAATTTGCCGTCGGAAATGTTCTTCCACTGGAGACCCTCGTCGGTGCTCTCCCAAATGCCTCCGCCGACGGTGCCTGCATAATAAAGATTCGAGTTGCCAGGAACACCCGTGATGGCCACCACGCGTCCGCCGATGTACGGGCCAACGCTGCGCCATTGCAACCGGCTCATCAGAGTTTCTTGCGAGACCGGGCCCGCGTTTGCTGCTGGCGCAACGATTAACAGTGCGCTGGCGATTAAAAATGCAAAAAAGGCGCTGGACAGCAGTTTCCTGCTCACACCAGCTTCAGACACTACCTTTCCCGATGATTTCATTTTGAGTCTACCTCCGCGCAGAAATCTATGCGCCTCGCTCCCTTGGGTCAAGGACAAATCGGGAATGGGAACGGTGGACGCCGCCGAATCACTACACATATCGGCGGGAGTTTAAGTGGAGTGATTTTCCTGCGGAACGCTCTTGGCTCTGCCCATCAGCATCTTCAATACGGCTCTGTAAATCTGCTCGACCGCGGCTCGACGATAGTCCCATCGCTTGTCTGCATCAGGTGAAATGATGGCCATCGTCGCATTCGCTTCGAAGAGCAGAACGTCGCCTTCTGCGTTCAAGCCAAAGTCGATTCCGCCGTAATCCAGGCCGAGCGTTTTCTGAATTTCCGCGAGTGCGGCCATGGCGCGAGGCCCGAGCACACCGCTCATATCGGCCAGGAACCTGGCATCCTCGGCGCGGTGCTCCGGATTGTCCGCCATGTCCGCCGTGAAATAGTGGACCTTCCAATGATTCGAAATCGCGACGTGCAGAGGATAGAGCTGCCCATCAATCGTCATCACGCGATACTTGCGCACTTTTTGGTCCGGGCCTCTGCCGTCGAGATACCCTATCACCAGCAAATCTTGCCCGGGCAGTTCGGCCAATGCGCCACGAAGCTCATCAGTGTTTTCGACCCGCAGAAAATGGTCGCCAGTGTGAAAGCCGGGCGTTCGCAGCAGAAGAGGAAACTCGAACCCGTGGCGGCTTAGAATAGTCTCGGCGTCGGACGACGCGAGTACGTCGCGCGGTAGGATCGTGGTCCGCGGAGTTATCACCCCCGGCACACCTGCAAGGCGCTGCGCAACGTCGCACCGGCCGGTAGCTAGAACCGCCGAAGGCGCGTTGATCACCGGCGCGGTCGTGTGAGCAAGCAGCGACTGCGCTGCGCTCAGTGCGTCGGCGGCCACTTCGGCATCGCCGATGGTGTTGACCACCAGCTGGTGAGGCGGAAGAGTTGTGTTCGCGTCGTAGAACTGCACGACCACGTAGTATTTCTGGAAGAAGCGGTCGCTGAGAAAACCATCGAGTCGTATGCCACCGCCAGTCGTCGACAAAAGCTCCAACACGGTTATCGGCGGCCGTTCGCCGCGATACACGGCCGGAATCACGCAGCGGCCCTGAAAAGCAGTGCGTCGGTGCCGCGAAGCCTGCTCCGGCTTCCCCAGGTTCGCTAGCGCAAACGACAGGCCCGCATGCGCTTGCCGGCAGTTCGGATCAATTTTCAATGCGTGTTCGAGATGTTCGAGGGCCTTCTCCGGCTCGCCGCACTTGATGAGCAAAGCGGCGAAATTCACGCGGTTAATGATGTCGTCCGGGCGCGTCGCAACCACTTGCGAGAAAAGCGTTCGCGCCTCCTTGGTTTTTCCCGCAGCGACCAGAAGGTTTCCCAGGCTGTCTAAAGCTCCTGTGTGAGCCGGCTCAAAACGCAGTAGCTCGACGTACGTGTTCCTCGCTTCCAGGCTGCGGCCTATTTTATTCAGCAGATTGCCGCGCAAGAAGAGGAGGGGAACCGAGTCAGGTTGAGAAGCCAACTGTTTTTCCACTCTCTGTAATGCCGACTTCAACTCCGCATGCGAACGAAATCCCTGAGCCTCAGGCGCTGTGTTGCACGGCACGGCGGTCTTCGGAAGAGCGTCGCTCACGCAGCTTTTCTCCTGCACGGACACGTTCCAGTCCTCCGTTCAGTGATTCAGCAATCGGATAACCACACGACTTCGACATTCCCACGGAAAAATTAGCGAACTCTATAGAGTTCAGTGCTCGTTTTGCTGTGGCTGGAAGAGTTCGCATTCCGCGTGTGGCGAGTGTTTCAGAGTGGCATGCACTCGCGCAGAGCGCGCTTAGTAATTTCAAATCTCAGTCGAACCACCACGGAAATCACCTGGACCTCAAAGTGCACCTAATCTGGCGGGAAATTAAGCCTTATGAGAATCGACAGACGGGCGTCGACTTTCTCTCTTATGAAACGGGCTCGCGAAACCAATGCATCGCCATCACCATCCATTCGCTAAACAGCGGAATCGAACCGCGACGCAAGCGCCGTCCCGGCGCATTCAGGCCATGCTGGGTGATGCTCTTCGGCACCACCAAGCCGGGCGAGTGAACGAGGCCGAGCGAATTTATCGGCAGATTCTGGCGGTGGATCCCCACCACGCAGACAGCCTGCATTTGCTCGGGACGATCGCATTTCAGGGCGGACGTCACGATGTTGCTGTTGAGATGATTTGCAAGGCGATCGCCCTCAACAAAAAGGCCGCCAGCTATCACTCCAATTTGGGCACCGTCCTGCAGGCGCAAGGCAAGCTCGATGAAGCGGTGGCCTGTTTTGAACAGGCGTTGGCGCTCGACCCGAACTCCGCCGAGGCCCATGGCAATTTGGGCACTGTCTGCCTGACCCAAGGGAAGCCGGACGAAGCCGAGTCCCATCATCGGCGCTCGCTGGCGCTCAACCCGAAACTACCCGAATCGCACTATAACTTGGGCAACGCCCTCCAGAACCAGGACAAGCTGGACGAAGCGGTGGAATGCTATGAGCGCGCGCTGGCTCTCCGGCCCGGCTATGTCAAGGCCCACTACAATCTCGGCGCCGCCGCTTAGCCCAAGGGAATCCGGATGAGGCGTTAGTGCATTACAGAACGGCTCTGGCCATCCAACCAAATTATGCCCAAGCCGGTTTTGCCGCATCTCTGACGCGGTTGCTTAAAGGAGACTTCACTGCTGGCTGGCGAGATTTTGAATGGCGCTGGCAAGCCAAAGAGCTTCACAAAACGCCGATGCGCGTCTATCCGCAGCCGCTCTGGAGCGGCGAAAAGCTGGCATCTGGGCGGTTGTTGATCTGGGGCGAGCAGGGAGTCGGCGACGAGGTCATGTTCGCGGGCCTGATTCCGGACGTGATACGCGCCGGCAACCGCTGCGTCATGGATTGCGACGCGCGGCTCAAGCCGCTTTTCGCGCGCTCCTTTCCGAGCGTCGAGGTTTTCTCTGTGCAAGAGTTGCGGAATAATTCGCCGCAGGATATCGCTGCGCACTTGCCCAGCGGCAGTTTGCCAGGAATATTCAGGACAACCGAAACTGCTTTCGCGGACACCGCGTCACCCTACCTCTTTGCCGACCCGGCTGCACGCGACCGGTTTCGCGTCCGCTACTCCGATGGCAAGAAGCAAATCGGCCTCGCGTGGTATACATCAAACCCCAAAACTGGCCGTAATCGCTCCATCGACTTGTCGTTGTTCACTCCGTTGTTCGCGCGGCCCGGCATCCGATGGGTTAGTCTGCAATACGGAGATCACAGTGCGCTGGAGAGCCAGGCAGCGGCGGCGGGAGCGCCTCTTCTGATCGATC
The DNA here is from genome assembly GCA_963811805.1 of uncultured Acidobacteriota bacterium. Classification (GTDB taxonomy): domain Bacteria; phylum Acidobacteriota; class Terriglobia; order Acidiferrales; family UBA7541; genus DAHUXN01. The sequence goes on from CAWESU010000001.1 coordinate 2,192,339, forward strand.
GCTCTGTGAATCAGCTCGCCGACATGGATGTCTTTGCAGCGCAGATCGCGGCCATGGACTTGGTCGTGACAATTGATAATTCCACGGCGCATCTCGCCGGCGCGCTCGGCGTCCCGACTCGGGTCCTGCTGCCCGCTGTTCCTGACTGGCGCTGGCTCGAGGCGCGCGAGGATACTCCCTGGTATCCCAGCTTGCGCCTTTTCCGGCAGCCGAAGCCCGGCGATTGGCAATCCGTAGCGCAAACCGTCCAGAGCGTTTTATAGATCAGTCTTATAGAACAGGTGGTGGGCCCGCAAGGATTTGAACCTTGAACCAACGGATTATGAGGGCGCGTAAGGTCCTTTTTGGTAAACCATCTCCCTGCAACACTTTCGACTGTAACCTGTTCCATTCGCGGAATTTTCGCACTTCACGTGCGATTCGCCGACTTGTACGGAGTTGACGCGAAATGTGCATGGACTCACTACGTTTTTCACTACGGTTTATTGCACCTCTGCGACATGGTGATTTTGTTTCATCGCTTCAGCCTCGGCAATCTCACGCTCAGCACGGTACTGCTCGATTCGCTTTTGCGCCTCGGCCAGATGTCGCTTCGACAGGTGGACGTATCGCTGTGTCGTTTTCAGGTCCGCATGTCCCATGAGCCGCATGAGCGTCAGCGGGTCGGTGCCGCTTTCAATAGCCCGCGTTCCGAACGTGTGGCGCAAATCGTAAATTTGAAAAAGCGGCTGAATCTTGCTCTCTTTAAGAGCCTGATAATGTGCCGGATGCAACTCACACATGGGCCTAGACCAATCGTAGCCAGTCCCAACGCGAAACGGAAACAGATACTCGCCTTTCGTTCCGGCAAGTCTCCGTCTCAACACTTCTTTTGCTCGTTCAGTCAAAGGCACATCACGCACTGCGTTTTTCGTCTTGCCGAAGGGAATGTGAACGAACGGTGTCGATGCGTATAAATGAACATCCTCGCGCCGAATCGAACATGCCTCCCCTGGACGCAAACCCATTTCGACGACCAACGTTGCCACATCCTTTAATGGCTGGCCAGCCGCTGCCAGGTAGCGCCGCTCTTCGTCAAAATTGAGGGTGCGTTCACGCCCGTTCTCTCTCAGAAATTTCACCTTGTGAGCCATAAACGGAGTCGTAGAAATTACGTCCAGCTTCACAGCGAAAAGAAGAATCCGGCGCAAAGCGGCCAGGTCACGATTTACAGTAGATGGAGAGCGCCCCTGTTCCATCCGCGCCTGCTTGAAACGTTCGACCTCATCTGCCGCGACCTCATCTAGCCGCTTTACGCCGAACCAAGCCAGAAGTCCGTCCTCCCGTTGATTCGACTTGCCATCCTCACCAAACCGTAAGCCCAGAGAAACCGCGTAACGGGAATATGCTTTCGGACGAATCTGCGGTTTGACACGCTCCAGAAATTGCACGGCGAAGTCCCGAAACAATGGGATTGGCTTACGCTCCACGAATCCGGAGCGGGAATTTGCCAACTTCACTTTCAAAGTACTTTCGTGCCTCTCGGCGGCCCTGAGATTCTTGTGTTTTGTGGAACCCTGATACCGCCGCCCCTCGAAATGGAAATCGAACCTGTAAAACGGCGAGCCCTTGCGCTTAAAAACCGCCACGATACCTCCTCGTAGGCATGAGCTTTGTCAGTCCCACATCTTTACGACGTGACCTGACAAATACGCTTCCAGGTCTGCGACCCGATAACGCACAAGCCGCCCTTCGAGCTTCAGGAAGGACGGTCCGCGTCGCTGCGAGCGCCACTGCGCAAGGGTCCCTTCTGGGATGCCCAGGAATTCAGCGGCCTCACCCGGCGAGAGCAGCCCGCCGACGCGCGGCACTATTGCGGCGCGAGATTTTCTCTGCGTGTCATAGCGAAGGTCCGCTGATGATGCTCGGTTCGGTTGCCCTCGAAAAAACGAGTTCAATGTCATGCTCCGAAATAAACACGCCGCTCGAATCGAAATCTGTACAACTTGAATGCCCGATGGTTAAGGAGAATCGCGGGCCGGAAGGCTACCTGTTCGCCAAGATGCTCGACAAGCGAATCCTGCGATTCCGCGCCTTCGCGTCTACCGGCTGCAACGGGCTACCCACCCGCCGCAGAAAAATGCTGCGGACAATCGCTCGCCTTCGAACGGGAGATTGCCGTGCAAATCTTCTGCGTTGAAAATCAAGAGGTCGCCGCGCTGGTAAGGAACGGCGACACGCCATCGAAGCAGGACGAGTGCGCCGCCTGTGAAGTGGCCCAGTGGCGTGATGCAAGTCATGCCGCCTTTCAGGTTGCCGTCGACGTGATAACAGGTCTGCCAGTTTTTGGTGATGTAAGTCGTACTGAACGCGGTGCCAAAGAGTTGGTGGCGCGGCGGTACCGCAGCAAGTTGTTTCGTGTAAGGAACAGGGAGATATTTGCGGTAGAGCTTGTCCAAGAGTCTGCTGAGCCGCTTGCACCGCTTCAACCATCGCGGATGTTTTTTTGTGAGCGGGGTCAACCGGCCATTCCAGTAGCCGAGAGTTCCGGTCTTCACGCCGTGTTTTTTCACGACACCCAAGACTTTCTCGTTCACCGACAAAAACCTCGACCACTTGCCATCCTTCCGGCGGTGTTGTGGCAGACTTTTTGTTCCGACTGCATCGACCCGCTTTCGCGGCAGCTCGTCCACGCGCTTCAAAACCTCGTAAGCGCGCTTTTGCAATTTCTTGGAGATGACGTTGCAAAGGAAGACAGCAGCAATTTTTCCGTCTGGCGCAATCAGCGTGGTGTCCTCGTGACGGAGAGCCCGGCGAACGTTGGAAGCGTCCGGCAATTTGCCGTGCAGTTTCCGCGCGGCTTGTTGATAGTCGTCTCGAAGCCAGATTGTTCTCACGCCTCCGATACCTCCCTATCATCGCCCTCGGCTTCGAGCGCTTGTTTCGTGGCGAAGCCATTTTTGATGAGGAACACATCCAAGCTTGCGACCACTGCCTTTTGAGCAGGACGGCGGTCCGGTGATTTCAGCACTTGGATAACACCGGCCTTCCTAACCGGGCCTAAGGGCAGCGGAAATCTGTAATCCGGTTCCTTCGGAGTGTCGTCACCAATCTCGGCGTGAACCTTAGCTTCAACCTCGCGCGTCACTCGCCCAATCTCCTCCGCGCCGGGGCTCGTGCCTGGTTTCAGAATTGCCAGACTGGCACTTCTGGCCCTGGCGTGGGCTCGCCGCCACATCCTCATGTATCGCGCTGCGCTGCGGTACGGGACACGAGACGCGTACGTTTCATCGTAATATTCTCGCCACCCGCCATACTCGCAAGTCCCCTTCACTCGAAGAAAGGCATAGCCCATCTGCCGACGATGCTCAGCGAGGGTCACGACCAGTTCGTTCGCCTTCTCCTCCCAAATCGCTCGCTCAGCCAGTGCTTCCTCGCGGCTCCCAGTCCACGGCGCGTCAGGATAATCTTCCCGGAGGCGAGGGAAACGCTGTGGGCACACTCTTTGAAGAATCGGCGGAATCGATTTCAGTCTGAATCTCCTTGCTCTGGGGGGCCGGGGACGAACCCCGCGCCCCGTTTCCACAATCCGCCCTCTCAAAAACCTGCGCTCCTTCCGAAGGCCCGCTGCGCCAAATCCTCAACGGTTCGCTCTTGTCGCAACCTCGCAAAACGAAGATGACCGTCCGGACCTGACTTGACGGTCTGCTTGGGACTTTCGCTGCTCATAGTGTTACGCCCTCCTCCTGGAATCGGTGGGGGCTGGGAGCGTATGCTCCCGCTCCACTCTTTCCAGAACAGCTTTCGGGATTCGCAAAGTTCGGTACCGTCGTCGATGGGCGACTCCATTGGTGAAAATTAGAACGCCCGGCTCGCGTTCGAAGATTCGCCGAACAAAATCTCGCGACAATTTCCAACGCGCGGCGATTTCCTTGACCGTAAAGGAATCGTCGCTGGCCGGGCTAGTGGCGTTCTTAGGCGGACTCGAGTTTGTTTGTGACGGGCAATATTCGGCCACGGATTCGCTCCGGGCCGTCTGCGCTGAAGAATTGCGAGCGCGCTTTCACGGAAAGGACGGCAAAGTATGGTTGCGAACACCCGCAGACGCGGGCTGCGTAAAACATTTAGGAAGCGGAGGGCCTTATTTTGAGCCGACTGCGACACTTGTCAAGGGCTTCGTGCGGAAAATCCAAATCTTCCTTCCTAAAATCCAAATCTTCCTCCCTAAAGAATCGCCAGAAACGTCAGAAACGCATGAATCACCAAACCGGTGTCTCGCGACCGCAAAATGCAGGGTATCCGTATGCCTAGCCGGGCCTGCTGCGTTCACCTACGGGGGCTTCCTACTGCGATTCCTTCCACCGCCCCAGCCCTACCGCCCGTCCCCGCCCGGGCCGTTCAGCCGTCGATGTGGCAGCGCTCACGAAATTGGGCTCTCGGGGACACGGCGGACCGCAAAAGGCTGGTTTACGGCTGGAATTCCGGTACTGTCAGTTTCAGACAACCGCGTTACTCAGGAGTTTGCCGCGAAACTATGGTTCAGTTTCGCAGCGCTTTTGCGCTGACAGCGTGAGCCGCAGGAGAAGCCAAGGATACAGGGTGAAGGGTCTTGAGGATTCGATTTAGTTCGGGCTGGGTCAGTTTAATGCTGTCTCTGGCAGTTCCGCATATGATTTCAAGATTGTGACCATGCATGTCAAAAACCTCCAGGTCGATGCGTCTAGATTTTCGAGGGTCACCGATTTGGAACCCTCGCTTGTCCGGTAATTGAAACGAGAATGCACCCGTTTCGAGGCTCGCAGGGAGGGCGATGGCCTTGATAGAGAGTAACGTCTCGCCACGGATTGCCTCCGAACGCGGCCCAAATGCCCGAATGGCAGAAGGCGACGTGTTCAGCAGTGCAGAATACTGGTCGTATGCTGAACCGTTCATCAGGTCGCCTAAAATAAGTCGCAGACCTTCCATGTGCATCGATTGGTCCTGCACAATCTCGGTGAAAAGGCCGTTCTGATTCTCCGGTGCAAAGAGAAGCAGAGTCTGTCCCGAGTCGAACGTCAGTTCCATGATGCCTCCCTTAGTGGAGCCCTTCTGAGAACCCTTCGTCTTGAAGCTGGCATCCCACGGAACCTCGAACGAATAGCCCAAATACGATACCGTTGTTCCCGGCGCGTCAGATACGGAGTAGTCGGTCAGCGCCTGCGCAGTCACTTTTACCGCTGGTATCTTTCTCGCTTCCGACCTAACGGTGAAGAAAATGGCAATCGGAGGGCCAAGAACGCTGAGCAAAACACTCAGGATAGCCAATAGTGCTGCGACACGCACGAACGCACACACGAGCCGCCGCCATAGTGATTTTCGCTCCCATGCCGTGACATGAATGAGGGCTCTCATTGTTCATATTCTTGCAGCCTCGCTGTAGCGACACAATAGAACCGGCGTGTCGCGTTTGCTTGCGCCGTTATCTGTCCATAAGCACAGGTCATTTCGAGATGCTCGACGCAATCGGGCGTGTAGTCGGATTATCGGAAACTTGGTCCGGGGCCGTGCCGCAACTTTCCGATTTCCGCGTTACACGTCCAATTCGTCCTTAACGGCTAAGGCTATAATTCTTTGCCAAGATTTCTGCTGTGCCGCCAAAGAATTCAAGTCGAAACAGAACATAGTTCCGGATGGATTTAAGCTTCTTCTGAATCGGCATATCCTTCGGCATCGGTGGCATATACGTAGTTCGCCAATGCGACTTTTGCGCTCTCACGAATTTCTTCATTCTGTGAACGTCAGTCCTCGCGACACAACCGGAAGTGCCGAAGTACCAGCGGTCGGCCAAGACATCAAAATCCATCATGAACCGAAGGTTGGCACAGCTATGAAACGAGAGGAGCTTACGACCACCGGTCGAATCATCCTGAAACTCAAAATCGATTCTTGTGACATTGCTCCGCCTGCGAGGCGGGTGAACTCTCACTGATAAAAGGGCGTCGTCATGAAAGTCTTGTTTGTTGAAGGTTGCTGCTACACATTCCTTGTTCGCTGCTCCCATGCGATTCAGTTTACTCCGAGTCACTCCAAGCACGATTTGGTTCACAAGTGTTGAGTTGCAAAGTCTGAACTGGGGCAAGTGGACGTGTAGTCGGGTTACCGGAAGTCTCCTCCGAATGTCCGATTCCCGCGCTTTATCGAACGCGCGAAGAGTACCACTCCCGTTTCCACTGCTTCGCCAAAACGCGCCTCTGATAGGCTCTAGCGTTAGCCAGGCGTTATCCGATAGGTCGCATTGAGTCCGCTCACTATGCAACCCCACTGTCACACCGTCGAATGTGAATTAAACTGTTCCCATGAGGGATTTCTTAGGTTATCTGGGTGTCTTTCTATTCGGGTTAGCAATTATGACGATGGGCCTTATCGTCCACGAGGTTTTCCCGCTGTTGAGTCCGGAAGACCAAATTGCGTTTGCCATTTATGGGGCTGCTCGAGGGCGACTGGTTTCGGGCCGAGCAATCATCAATGCTTGGAACGAGCATACTCGGTCATTCCCGCAGAGTAAGAAACGCATCATGGTCATCTCGTTTGTCGTCGCAGCTGTCGTCGCCTTCTTGAGTTATCCGCTGTGGCGCGCTTTCGTGAAATAGCCGCGCGGTGACGTTGCGCCGCATTATCAGGCGCTTCCCACTCGGCTTTATTTCGCCCTGGTCAAAACCCAAAGAAGCAGGCCATCAAATTGAACGATGGCCACATAAGCCGCAATAGCCATCATAATGATGATGTCGTAACAAAATCTGGTGGCACCTCCGTCAGCTATACCCAATTTCGCTCTTTTCCTTACCTTGAGCCACAGCACACATCCCGACAGCCACGGAAGGAGGCAGAATAGCGGGATGTAATATGCGGCCGGTGTGCGATGTGTCAGAGGTGCGCTTTTAAGAATGACGAATAGGGATAGCATCGTTGTCGCAGCCAACAAAGTGACGATAGCGAAGACAGCCGTTTTCACGGCGACGATGCTTCCAAAGTTTCGACCCAAATGCATGGACTTTGCACCTGTCCCAGGCATGTGGTGTGAAGTTCCAAAATCTCACGCCAATTCGCGCTGGAGCAATCTTCTTGTGGGAATCAAGTGCCCGAGCAGTTGCGCTATCGGAAACTACGCCACCAAATCAACCTGAGTCACCTCCTGAATTCCTCGTTGTCTTGCCTCGTCCGCCTACGATAGCGTTTCGCTCGCCCTGCGAGGATTTGGAGAGGACCGTGAAGAGCCGAAGAACGGTTGTGTTCCACGAATTCAACATTGACATCGTGGGCCCGCGATACCGCGATAAACGCCAGCGCCGGAGAATTCGCAAGCTGCTGTCGCGAGCCCTACCGAACATCGAAAAGGCGGCTCTGGCTGCTACGAAAGCACGGCTCCCTCGGGGATTCCGGGCAGAACTCACTTAGTGTCAACGCCCTTGAAAAGGTCCGATAAGGAAATCCGCAAGGCTTTTGCGATTTTCTCGATATTGACGAGCGCAACGTTCCGCTCTCCAAGTTCAATGCCGCCGATGTAGGTCCGGTCCAATCCGCACATGTCTGCGAATGCTTCTTGAGACACGTTCAGCTTTTTTCGCCGTAAGCGCAGCGCTCTGCCAAATCGGACTCGAATGTCGGCCATTTACCTTTGCGTGCCATCTTTGAACCTCGTTGTTTATATGTCCACGGACTATAAGTATCATTGCGATAATGAGGCGAACATGAGCAAGAAACGCATGGTTGTCATCGGAATTGCGGCTGTCGTCGCGATAATCATAATTAAAGGAATGACATCGACCTCCGAAGGCGTAGGTAGCTCAGTTGGCAGCGCGACGGAAGCCGCGCAGCCTGCCTCGAATGACAAGTGGCGCGTTACGGAGACCCGCTCGGCTATGGACGATTCGAAGGGTATGTTGCTAAGTCTGGACTCGGAGGACGTCATTCAGGGGCCCATGGGGGCAATGAGACCTTCATTGAAGATTCGCTGCCAAGAAGGAAACACTGACACTTACGTCGTAACCGGAATGCCCGCAGATGTTGAAGAAGACCTCGATGGTGGGCCAAGCGATACGCATACGGTTAGAACGCGGTTGGATGATGCGCCGCCACAAACCGAACCTTGGTTTGAATCCACGGACCATACGGGGCTTTTCGGTGGCGGGCAGGAACTGGCTAAGGCATTGTCCAAGGCCAGCACGTATACCTTCCAATTCACTCCGTTCGATGGCAGTCCACAGACAATGCGTTTCGATGTACGTGGACTCGACTCGCATTTGCACAAACTCGCAGACGCTTGCGGGTGGGGCTACGAATGAGACATTTGGTTACACCTGACCGGAAGAGGGACCCGCTTACACTCCGAACAAAACCTCATCGGATTGATATCAGTAAGCCGCCGCTTATGCCAATCGACTGCTCATGTCCTCGACCAAAGTTGTCGTCGTAACCCGGTTCGAGGTACCACCCGAACCTATGCTTCGGAGCAAAACACTGGACTGGCCCGCTGACGGAATCATCAAAAAAAAGCACCCAACACTTGTTTTGTTGGGTGCCTTTTAGCAGGATAGCCTGATACTGAAATGTTCCTGTTCCGGCCCACTCCTATTTGACGGTCCCGCTCTTCCGAACAATCGCCCCTAGACCCAAAAGCCCCGAACCGAGCAAAAGAAGCGATGACGGTTCGGGCGTGGGACTCGAAGGAGTCGAGAAACTACCAGTCGCACCATTGGCGAAGGATGCAATCTGCAAATCGAATGTCGTTCCGCTCGCCCAATCGATGTTGCTCCAGTGCACGTCTGCGGTGAAGGCCACCAACGTAGACCCTGAACCGCCCGGCCCAACGTTGCCGGTCATGCCATTCACCGTACATGCCGCGTTGCCGCTGGTTGGCTTAGGACCAGAACCCTGAATGCCTGTCCCGCCGCCACCACAGGTTACGAACCCATTCTCTGGAATGTCTCCTGCGAAAATGATGTTGAGGGAACTAATCGTCACCCCCGTGTTGTTTGTGATGGCGAAGAACCCGGAGGAACCGGTAGTCGTGAGATTCTGCGTTGTAAAGGAACTTAGGTTGAAAGGCATCCCGTTACTTTGGCACCAGTCGCCACCATTCCCGTTGGGCGTCATGCAAGGCGTGGCCGCCGTAAGACTGACTATGCCCGCCGACGCGTACGGTGCAGCAATCAATCCGACCACGGCAAGCAAACCCAGATAGACAGACACGCGCAAAGCACGCGCGCGGAGCTTCTTCGAACCTTGTAAGGCACTTTCCATGTGGGTCACACTCCTTTAGGGAACGGGCTGACGGTCATCCACGTGCAAGCCGTTTGCCAATGTTGCAGCTATGTCTATCTCCAATATTTTCTGCAGAGATATCGACGCATTTTCTTATTACGCGGTCGTCGCATGTTGGATGTTGCTTGAAAACTGCAAATCGTTGCGTAGCTACAAGTACTGGTTCTTGACGCGGGACCGGTGCTTACTTGGCTCAGTGCCTGCCCGAAGCTCGTTGCCGCTTCGAATATGAACCAGCTCATGTGGCGGCAAAGGAATCGAGTGACGACCGTACCCTCACTCTCGGTGTGTCGGGCTGACACTTACCGGGTCGTCGGTCCTGTGCTCGGTAATCTGGAAGCGTAAGAACTTCTGAATCGCAGTTACCGCATCTTTGTCCATCGAGGAAATTACGACGCGACCGCCGCGCGGAGTCGTCACAAATGTATATGTGATTTTCTCCTTCAGCCGCTTCATTTCCGGTACGCCGGGTGGAACAGTGTCGTGGACAAACATCGGAATGTCGAAGTCACCTTCTGAAAACATCTTCGTGATGTGTGTTAGGTGCATGCGAATGGCATCGCGGTTCGCGGTGTCATCGGTGCGGTTCGCCTCGACTTGGATTACACCGCCGCTCGCGGTCAGCAGAAAGTGGTGCGTGGTTTCGGTCTGCGAGAATCCCATTGCTTCCGTCCCACGCTTATTCATGGCCGCCTGATTATCGTGCATCGGACACGTCGCCATTGATGCTTGTGTCTGCTGTGTCGAAGACCGTGCGGACGCGCCCGTTGCAATAAACAAGACGGCCGCCATTGCAAGAGTTCCTTTCATCGTTATCCCTCCCGTTTCTGATTACCGCGAGACAGTGCATTTCGAACCCGCCTCGTCGGGTGGGAAAGACCAAACTGTTCGAGCAACCGGACCTGTTTGCCGTGCGGACTCTTGCGCAGGAGAGTGTCCCATTCCGCGAGCGTGCTCCGTAGCTCGCGACGCAAGGATTTCAAGTCGCGGAGCCGAGCCTCCAGAGCCGTGAGCTTCTCGCCCACGAGACTACGGACTCGACGGCACGGTGTCCCACCGCGGTCCCGTTCGCCCAAGATTTCGCGAAGTTCCCTTATCGAGAACCCGATGGACAGGGCGCTGCGAATCAATTGGACACGAACGATGGACTCGGGCGGGAACAGACGGTACCCAGAGGCAGAACGAGGCGCAGCAGGCAGGAGCCGAAGACGCTCATAGTAACGGAGCGTGTCCGCACTAACACCCGAAATCCGCGCCAGCTCTCCCGAACGCAGGGGCCGGTTTGTCGAACCGTTTGGTTCCACGGCAATAGGCTCAGGTCTGGAACCGTTCAAGGGTCAAGCGAATTATATACCCGCGCTGATGGCAGGCCGGGACCCAAGCCTCATCGGATTGATATCAGCAAGCCGCCGCTTATGCCAATCGACTGCTCATGGCCTCGCCCGAAGTTGTAGTCGTAACCCGGTTCGAGGTACCACCCGAATCGATGCTTCCCGACCGGAGGCCAGAACATGAAATCCCCCACGGCTTCACCGGCGACCGAGTTCGTTGTCACGCCGTACTGTCTCGTATGAACCCACTCGGGGCCGACACCGGCCATAAACTCCGCTTTCTTAGAGAGCGTCCAAGGTTTCTTGAACAGAAGGTCCACATCCCATTCTGTCGAATGACTGGTGAAAAGTGGCGCAACGCCTCCTTCAATTTCGAGCCAGTTTTCTATCGGCGTAACTTCAACGGCGAGGTCCGGGCCGAAACTTGAAGCGCCATCTGTGAGGCTCACGCTAGCAGCAGCCCCCACCTCGACGACGGCGTATTCCCTATCGGCCTTGACCGACTGCGCCGCAGCGTTTCCAGCGCACAGAAGTAACGCCGCCATTACGACCGATATTGTCGCGTTCACCAGCGCCCCTCGAACGATTTCGACGGCGATTGTACAGCATCCTCGGAGAAACTGATTTCGCTCGCGTCAACGCACCGGCGACACAAGAGAACTGAGTTTTGGGCCGAGGAGTTTTCTAAGTTTAGCTTCGATAACGTTCGTGTACTCGAATCCAATGACCTTGTCGCAGAGGATTCCTTGGCGGTCGTATAGCATTGTGGTCGGCAACCCTTCAATGCCGCCAAACTTCCGAACCAAGTCGCCTGTCGCAACAATTAACGGATAACGGACTCCGATTCTGCGCGCAAACTTCAGCGGGTCTTCCGTGTCCTGCATCATGCTGGACATGAACCCAACGACCGCAAATCCGCGAGGGCCGTACCGGTTCAGCAGTTTCTGGTAGCCGGGCATCTCTTTCTCGCAGGGCTGGCACCACGTAGCCCAAAAGTCGATAAGCACGACTTTGCCGCGCAGGTCAGAGGAAGAAATCTTATGCCCATGCAAATCTTCCACTGTGAAATCGGGGAGACGTGACCCAACCTCTCCCGCCACGATGACGGTTTGTTTCGACTGAGGAGGACTCGCAGGACCCAGACCGTATCCGACGAGTCCACCGGCAAAAATCAGTAGCAGTGCAACTTTGCTTGCCATCTATTCCTTTTTCTCCACTTCCAGAATTAGGAGTTTCAGCGGAATCGACGTGTCCGCTTTCTTCTTTTTGCCCGCAGGCTTTTTATACAACTGCCCGCGAACGGTGACTGTCGCCTGAGTGCCTGCGAGGTTCTGAAGCCCGATGGACAGCTCATTCGGTACAAGCTCAAACGACCGATTCGGCTCAACCTGTAATGCGAGATTGCCCGAGGAGTTTTTCACGATTTTCCCTTCGGCGGTCATATCCATTTCCGCGATGGTCACACCGCTGTCGTACGTCACCTTGAGAAGCTGAGCCGGGTCAATCTGACCATCTTCTTTCGGCGTGACATCGGCCGTTCCGTTCAACAAGCTGACCTCAACGCTTTGAACGCCAGACTGGCGTCCGAGGGATTGTTTCACCCCGTATGCTCAAAAGTTTCAGGTCATACCTTCGAGGCGCATCTCGATGTGTTTGATTTGCGCTTGTGACACCGGCGCAAGCACGCAGCCGAGAAGCAGCAGTAGTGCGATTCGTTTGGGATTCATGGCCCCTCCTTTCATTTTAAGAAATGCAGTCGAAACTGTTGCGTGATGCCGAAACTGATGTGACGGCGAACAGGCATGAACGACGCTCCCGTGGAGTGGACCGCGTCCCAGTCCATGCCGACCCACACATGCATTCCGGGGCGCACGCCGACGTAGGTTGTGATTCCAGTTAGGAGCACGTCGCCTCCGCTTCCGTTCTGAGTGACACCGGCGATGCGGTCGTCGCGGGAATGCAGCCAAGTCAATACCGGGCCAATGAACCACTCGCGTGCCCCGTCTTTCGCTTCATAGGGACGGTACGACAGCCAGAATCGTGATTCGAGGTCATCGCCGAGGCGCGTCGCTTGCGTCCCCTGCGACCGCACGAACGCATGGAAATCTTCATCGGCAACAAGGCGCTTGAGATTGAATAATCCGGTGTAGGTCCAATTCGCTGTCACAAACAAATCCGCCGAACCCGACCCCGGCTGCAAACTTGCGGGCAGCCGGATTCCATTCACGCTCGAAATGTCTGTGCGCCCGGTAGGAAGTTTCGGGCCTAGCGTTACGGATGCTTGTGTCGTCCCGCGCTCCGAATCACGACGGTAGAAACGGTACTTGACGAGCACCATGGCGTCTCCGAGGCCGGTTCCTCCAACAGCGGATGTGCTCGCCGTTTGGAAGTTGTTCGTGACAATCGGGACGAGAACCGTCACATCGAAGTTTCGATAGAAGCCCCACGTGAAGTTCAAGTCGCCTTCGTGCGAGAAAGTTGGACGCGCGGTCACGCTGGCCGTGTCTGGCATCGCCCGCGTTGTGAAGATGGAGTTGTAGGAGACGAGGCCGCCGCCCGGAAACAAAGGCGGGGCAGTCTCAGGCGCGGGGCCTTGACCGTACGCTGGCGCAGCAAGCAACAGACCCAGACCGCATATTCCGCTTACAAGACAGAGAAATCGCACACTTTTCCTCCAGCACACAAGGGTTTGGTCCCGACACACGAATCCGTTAGTCGGGAGAACTGGAGGTCAGACTAGATTCTGAGTAGGCAAAAAGATGACAGTTGAAGCGCAGGTGGGGAGTGGTAACGCGCTGAAATGTTGAGAACCGCTGACTCTGGAGCACTCGATTCGCTCGACGTAGGCAGCAAGCCTGCTACGTGGAACGTCGAACCGGCCGCGTGCAGGCACGATGGCTGCACGAAAGGCGCATGCATTGCTGGCATAGTCTTGCAGCAATTCCTGCCCTGATGTCCTTGCGACGAGCATGGCATGGACTTGCAGCACTGCATTGCTTGTTGCGGCGTCATCATGCCGCCACAGTCCAATGCATACACGGCGAGAGAAACAGTGAGGGCTGCCATCAGAATTGCACGACTCAATCGCACGTTACCAACTTAGACCCGTTTGCATGTTGAGGTCAAGCAAAGGCTCAACTTTGCCCTTTCGCCACTACGAACACCTGCAGCCGGTTTTTCTGCGCAACAAGGGATTCCTTGCGCGGCTTAGCCAGTTTCAATCCGCGAACAATTTTTTGCAAAGAACATTTCGGAACTACTTCAGGGGCGAGAACATTCTTACTCCGATAAGTCAGAGGGCTTTTAGCTTATCGAATTGAATACTAGTCCCGTGAAACTTATCCAGTCTGCGGCGCATCTTTGCTTTATGTCACGTACCGCAGATAGTTTCTTCAGCCGCTGGACAGTAATTCCTGTCCTGCAAAACCGTCTGTTCATTGTCAGAGACGAAAATGATGCGGATTATCCGATACTGCCGATTTCGCCGAACGAATATGAACGATTGAGGGCGGCAACGGATGCAGAAAGTTTCCAAGCCATTCTGCTCGACTTCAAAAACACAGAAAGGTCAAAGCCTGCGCTTGCCAGATGGTCACGAGCGCCTCTGCAGCGCTTCCTTCACTGATTTATCGTCCTGCCTAGACTCCTCGCGGTCCGCGGGTCACCGCCCCGACGTATGCGACGGCGAAAGCCACGCCCTGAACGAGCCTCAAACACAAGGGAATCAACTGGAGGGGTAGAAAATGGCAGACATAGGGGACACATTCAAGCCGGGCGATATCGTTCCGCACTCAGGAATTTATCGCGTACTTCACGACACGCATCACCGTTCCGAACACGAAGTCACCTGTGTGTATGGAAAGAAATTCCCGCCATGCAACCATTGCGGGTGTGGTCGTGCGGGAATACTTCCTACGCTTGCGCATACCAAGCATAGGAGCAACATTCGCATGGTTACCGCCGGTCGAATCACGCCCCGCATCATTGTACGGTCACCAACCAGTAGGCACGCATTGTACCGGCGAATTGAGGTAAGTTCGGTCCCGTGTACTCTACACGTCCAGCGGTCGCAATATTCTGTGGGGACGGCCACGGGTCACGAATCACTAAGGAAATGATTATCGGCCCCGACGGTGAATTTATGTAACTGGCAGCCGTTACAACTACGGCGTGCCCGCTCGTTGGCCCACTCCAGACGCCCAGCAGTATGGGATGTCGCTGAGAAAGCTGGCTTATCAATATCTGTGGTGGGAGCTGGCCCTGATAGACCGCAGACCGAATGGTTACAATCCTACCGTTGACTGTGCGCCCCCAACCATTCAGCGCAGCACTCACAGCTTGGTCAGACCCAGGGAAATCCCCGGCGATGCCATAAATCCGCTGCACGATTTCGGGCTGGCTCGGAAGTTGTCCCGCCTTTAGTTGAAACCTAAAAAAGGAAGCAGCGGCTCTCGACCCGAACTCGGATAGAGTTCGGGTTGCAAACTCTATTTTCAGAGGAGAGCCGCTGTGAGGAAAACCTATCAGGGAATGAAAGACAAGTGCAAGGAGAAGTTCGAAGTGCTTGGCAAGCGGGAGTTGCTGGAGGTGCCGCTGCCGATGGTCGAAGTGTGGGAGGAGCTGCAAGCCCAGGTGGAGCAGTTGACCGGGGCAGCGGGGCTGCGCATCATCGGCACGATTCTGGAAAACGAAGTGACCCGGCGCGTGGGACCGCCACACCGGCCGGATCCGGTGTCGGGTGCCGTGCGTTGGGGGCGCCAGCCGGGTTACGTGGTGTTTGGCGGACAGAAAGTAGCCGTGGAACGTCCGCGGGTGCGCACACGAGAAGGTCAAGAAGTGGAGCTGGACAGTTACGCGCGGTTGCAGCACGACGGACGGCGGCAGCGCGCGGTGCGCGAAGGCATCGTCGCGGGACTGACCTCACGGAACTATCGCCGCGCGGTGCAAAGCGTGGTGGATGGCTACGGGATCGAGAAGTCCAGCGTGAGCCGGGAGTTCGTAGCGGCCAGCGTGGCGCAGTTAAAAGAACTCTGTGAGAAGAAACTCGACGGCGTGGACCTGGTGGCCATCCTGATCGACGGGATTCATCTCGGCAAACAAGTGCTGGTGGTGGCGCTGGGCATTGAAATCAGCGGAGAAAAACACGTTCTGGGGCTGTGGCAAGGGGCGACAGAGAACACTACGGTAGTGAAGGAGTTGCTGGAGGACCTGGTGGTACGCGGCCTCGATCCCGAGCGGCGTTACTTGTTCGTGATCGACGGAGCGAAAGCGTTGCGCGCGGGGATCGAGCGGGTGTTCGGCGAACGCGCCGAAGTGCAGCGCTGCCAGATCCACAAGCGGCGGAACGTAAAAGAACATCTGCCGCAGAGCGCCCAGGGCGATACGGACCGGAGAATCCGCAACGCCTATGCGATGACCGAGTACGCGGCGGCCAAAGCGGAACTCGAGAAAATCTTCCGGCAACTGGAGCGCATCAACCCCAGCGCGGCACGGAGCCTCGAAGAAGGGCTGGAAGAAACCCTCACCGTGCACCGGCTCGGTGTGGGAACCCTGTTGCGGAGAACGCTGTCCTCAACCAATCCCATCGAGTCGTGCCTTTCGACCGTCGAGAAAGTAGCGCGCAACGTAAAACGCTGGCGTCAAGGAGAGCAAGCCTTGCGCTGGACGGCCACCGGGTTGTTGGAAGCGCAAAAGAAATTCCGGCGAGTGAAAGGCTACCGGGAACTGGAACTCTTGCATCGCCGGATGAACCCGTCGTTGACTCAACAGGAACAGGTCGCGTAACGTGCAGAAAGTCGAGAGCCGCTGCTTTCAACTAGAACTGGGACAACTTCCCTGGCTCGCAGGGATTCCGTACAAGCCAAGTATCATTTGCGTAGATGCTGCCCAGCACCATTCGTTTTCTTGTTGGGAAGCAGCGGCAAAATTAACCTGAAAGCTGGGTATGCCAACGTAAATCGGCTGCGGGCCAAACTGCGCTTTCGCTTTTCCCGTGAGGCCCAGAACTAGTATGCTAAGTAGACTGACCGAAGCTAAAACGCGTCTAGTCATCGGAATCCTCCCTTGACCGTTCCGCATCAGGATAGTTGCCTCACGAATAACGAATGGTCGCTTTGGTTATGTCTGTATCATCCAGGCTTCTACGTGTCAAGTGAATTACCTAACACACAGATGCTATATCGTCTGAAGGCTACAACTCAAACCATCAGAAGGTGTGGCAGGCTGGGCAGCGCCCGCAGGTCATCCGACGCCGGGCCAGGCGTTCCCGCGGCCTCGATGCACGAAGAGGTTAGTCGAAGGAAGCAAGGCGCGACTCTATTTGCTTCGGGCATTCGGCGTGCCCCGGTTTTCGCGGACTCGTCTAGTGGCACTCATGGTGTTGACCGTCCGAGCACCGCGCTAAATGTCATACACTCTAGACCATGCCTCAGCCGGTTCCTGAATGGGTCAAAGCCTACGGTCAGTGGCTGTACGACCGCAAGGGTGGTTGGGTATTCGAGCAGCCAGTTCCGCGAACCTTGTACAAGTACTATCGCCCCGAGCGCGTCCATGTACTCCGGGAGTGCTCGGTAAGGTTTAGCCAGCGTTCTGCATTCGACGACGAGCGGGAGCTACGACCCGAGGTCGCAGCCTTTGGGACAGAAGAAGAGATACGCGTATACATGGGTTTCGACCCTGCGTTCCGGGTCAAGCCGACGTGGTTGAAAGAGGAACTCCTAGGCAGGATGTTCGCAGAAAAAGGCTGGCAAGAACGGGTCACGCAAATTGCACGGTCGAACGTGAAAGCAGCCGATGAGTTCGGCGTCTTCTGCCTGTGCGAGCAGCTGAACTCGAACGAAATGTGGGCGGCGTATGCCGCAACAAAGGGGTTCGTCGTCGCATTCGACACAGCTCACGCCTCGTTCGATTCGCTTCGGAATCCGGGGAAGTTGGGCAAGGTGACCTATAGCGACGAGCCGTTGGGCACGTTCCTTGGTTCTTATGGCCCAGAAGCCTTTTTCATGAAGCGTGCTAAGTATGCCTTCGAGTGCGAGTGGCGAATAATTCGCGCCCTGCATGGTCTGGAGCGCAGAGGAGAACATGACGGCCATCCCGTTCTTGTCGCGCCGTTCGACCCTGCTTGCGTGAGCGAAGTTCTAATACGTCCTGAGTGTAGCGTCGAGCAGGAGCTTCGTGAACTTCTTGCTCAGGATGACCGCTACAGACATGTCGCATTGCGGCGCATGGTGAATGGCAAGTGATTAGGAAAATGAGCCGAGTCCAACAGGAAATTGACCAAACTCTGAAACAGGTCGAGAGGATTCACTCACTTCTGCATCCGCTGGGCGACCCAGACCCCAAGCAGAATCTCTTTCAAGTTCGGTCTCGAAGGGAAGACGCCGTCCGGGTAACGGTTCTCCAGATGTCCTTGGCGATTGAAGACTTGCTTGACTGCCTTTTTTGGAGAGTCCTTGCCGGGCATGACCCCAACTCCAAGAAACGCAAAAGCAAGAAGGAAGGAGTTGCCTGCGAGCTGGATGAACTTTTGGAAAGCGGACGTCTGGGATTCGAAGCAAAAATCAAACTCGCAAGAGTGTTGCGGATTGTCACGAAAAAGCAGTACAGCAAGCTGAACCAGCTTCGTCCACTTAGAAACAAGTGTGCTCATGAGTGGATGCTGGACATCGTTCGCAAGAGAGGGAAGAAGCCCAAACCGGCAAAACGGCTGCTTGAATACGAAGGCCATAATCTTTTCGACATAAAGGTGCTTGAGCGATTCATGCATGTTTATTCGGGAATCTACCTCGAATTATTCAGCAACTATCTGTCTTAACGCTCGGGGAATCTGGTTACAGACTGGCAGCCCTCATTCGGTTGGAATTTCCGATGATGACCAAACCTGCCGGGGCCACAACGACAGCAACAGAAGGGAACCGAGTGCGAAGAACGCAATGCACGGCGTGAATCTTCCATTTACCATCCAACACGCCAAACCGAAGAGTATTTCGGCTTCAGCCATGGCTAGGAGAATAACCCAATAAGCGGTCCATCGTCTGATAGCGCCGGCATCGTCTGGCTGACTTTGCAGGCTTCGCAGTGCAGGAACGTATCGCTTCAATCGAAACCACAAATACCAGAGAAAATCGAGAGCAGCGGGTAGGATGAAAATGGTCATCGCAGGAGCAGGTGATGGCTTCGGGCTAAGCGTCGTGCCTACGTAGAGGTAAAGCACCACCGACATGATGAACGCAAACCACATGACGCGCATGTTGCGGAGCGCTTGCTCTTTTGTCACCGGAATGGCCATTTGCACGCCTCCCTAGACCGCAAATGACGGGCGGATTCTAACCTAAATGGACGCAACTCAGATGGCCATCTCTCAGGGGAATGCAGCTCTTTCCGGGATGCTCTGGAGCTTCTCTAGGGCCTGCGAATTTGCCATGTTTTTCCGTGCGGCAGAATTACGCCAACCAGCCGTTCGGCCTTTGTGAAGCTGCAGCCGGTTTCTTGTCAGCAAGAGGGGTCCCCTGCCGTACTTAGTTGGTCAGCGTAGCTGGCGAGGTTTTTTCAAAAAAGAATACGGAACCTTGCAGGATGGTTTGCAAGTCCCGCGTACCGCAGTTCGGCGATTTGCTGGCAGGCAGTTTTACGGTGAGGGGCTTCACAGCGCACACGCTTTCAAGTCACTACGATTTTCACTACGGTGAGGCGTTCGTCGTAAAAGCGGAAATGCGGTTAAATCCTTATAAAAGAGTGGTGGGCCCGCAAGGATTTGAACCTTGAACCAACGGATTATGAGTCCGCTGCTCTAACCGTTGAGCTACGGGCCCTGCTACGCAACTATAAGTGAATCCAAGCCTTATTGCACCAGTCGCGATTCGCGCTCACAGGCCCGTCATTCGCTCCAGGCGTTCCGGATACCTGTCTCCATGCACGATGATCTTTGAGGCAGCTTCAGCGATGTCGCGGAGGTCGTCGGACGACAGTTCAATCGCCGCTGCTCCGATATTCTCCTCGAGGCGGGGTAGCTTCGTCGTGCCGGGTATCGGAATGATCCACGGTTTTTGCGCGAGCAGCCAGGCGAGTGCGATCTGAGCGGGAGTCGCTTTCTTCCGTTGCGCGATGCTGCCGAGCATGCCAATGAGCGCCTGGTTCGCCTTCAGAGCTTCCGGCGTAAAGCGAGGGAGACCGCTGCGGAAGTCGGAGCGGTCGAAGGTCGCGTTTTCTTTGATCGCTCCCGTCAGGAAACCCCTGCCGAGAGGGCTATACGGCACGAGACCAATTCCGAGCTCCTCCAGCGTTGGTATTACTTCCTGCTCCGGCTTTCTCCACCACAGCGAGTACTCGCTCTGGAGAGCGGTGACCGGCTGGACGGCGTGCGCGCGGCGAATCGTCTTCACGCCTGCCTCGGAGAGTCCAAAGTGCTTGACCTTGCCGGCTTGAATCAGCTCTTTCACCGCGCCGGCCACGTCTTCAATCGGTACGTTGGGATCAACCCGGTGTTGGTAGAGCAGGTCGATGGTCTCGACCTTAAGCCGCTTGAGCGAGCCTTCGACGGCCTGCTTGATGTGTTCCGGCCGGCTATCCAGCCCGTTCAAACCGCGCTCAACGGTGAGATCGATGTTGAACCCGAACTTCGTGGCGATCACCACCTGCCGGCGGAACGGGGCGAGCGCTTCGCCCACAAGCTCTTCGTTGATGAATGGGCCGTAGGCTTCCGCGGTGTCAAAGAATGTGATCCCGCGTTCCACGGCGGCGCGGAGCAGAGAGGTCATTTCCTGCTTGTCTTTGGGAGGCCCGTAGGAAAAGCTCATGCCCATACAGCCGAGCCCGATGGCCGAGACTTCCAGATTGCTTTTTCCAAGCTTGCGCTTCTGCATTACTTCTCCTCTCGAACCTCAGTTCCGGGAGCGATTACGGAGTAATCACTGCCGCGCCGTCGATCGAATCATTTTTCACTGCGATAAGCGCTTCGTTGGCCTGCGCCAGTGGAAAAATGGTCGCCTTGGGCCGCAGTCCGATTTGCGCAGCGATTTCCAGAAAATCGCGCGCGTCCTGCCGGGTCATGTTGGCCACGCTGCGGATTTGGCGCTCTCCCCATAGCAGTTTGTCATAATCGAAGGCCGGCATCTGGTCCAGGTGAATGGCGTTGATGGCCACCACTCCGCCTTTTCGCAGGCTGCTGAGCGCCGCGATGACGACTGCACCGCTGGGAGCGAACGTGACCGCACGGTCCAGTTCTACAGGCGGCTTTTCATCTTCCGTTCCCACCCATTTTGCTCCCAGAGAAGCCGCCAACCGGCGATGCGACTCCCCACGCGTGGACACGTATACTTCGCACTTCCATGCATTCAAAACGGCGATGGTCAGATGGGCCGACGCGCCAAATCCAAAAAGGCCCACGCGCTCGCCGGGCTGCACGCCAGCGACGCGAAGGCTGCGAAAGCCAATAATGCCGGCGCAGAGAAGTGGCGCCGCGTGCGCATCGTCCAGGCTGGCGGGAAGCGGAAAAATAAAATCGCTTCGCGCGGCGGCATACTCCGCATAACCGCCGTCAACCGTGTAACCCGTAAAGATGGGCTTGTCGCAAAGATTCTCATCTCCGCGCCGGCAATACGGGCAAATTCCATCCACACCGCCGAGCCAGCACACGCCCACGCGCAATCCCGCCGGCAATTCCTTGGTCGCGCCTTCCACAATTTCCCCGACGATCTGGTGGCCGGGAATCACTTGCTTGCGCAGCGGCGCCAGCTCGCCTTCGACGATATGCAGGTCCGTGCGGCAAACTCCGCAAGCGCGGACGCGCAGCAAGACGTGCCCAGCCTCCAGATTGGGCCGCGGCACTTCAGAAATGGCCAGGGGCCTTTCCAATACGCTCTTCGGAGATGTAAGGACAGCCGCTTTCACACGATCCCCATGAATCGACCGCTCAAGTCAGTTGACCTGCAGCCCTTGCATGTCCCAACATACTACAGGCGCGCACCGATGAACAAAACTCGACCATTCCTTCCCGTTTAGCTGATGCCCGCATTCGCGTTGCCCTAGGGCTCGGAGGTGAGTGAGGAAGCTTCGTTACTATTGAAAAGGAGGATGGCAATGGCAAAATATGGAAAAGCTGCGTCGAAGAGCGTTGAACGGGCCCTCCATCTCGAAAAGCTCGGCACATTGAAGTCCGGAAAAGGCGGCAAGGGCGGCACGGTAAAAAGCCGCACGCAAGCCATCGCTATCGGGCTTTCCGAGGCGCGCAAGAAGGGCGCCAAAGTCCCGAAAAAGAAATCTTAGTCCCGAACGTTCGCGGCAAGAGCTTCACGCAACTGTCGCCATGCCGCGCGTGTGCGCAGCTCGTTTTGCTGGCGGCATAGCTTGCCCGCGTATATTTTTTCAGTTACTATTTTTGCTCCGCGCCGGGCGACACGGTTCCCTCGCCCTCCATGCTGCCCTGGCCCCGAGAAAAGGGATATCCCGGGGTACTTGGTGCCCGCGATGAAAAACGCTCGAGCGAATTCTCCTTCCCGGAAGATGAAGAAAGCGCCGCAGAGTGCGCGGCTCGGCCTCCGCGAACGCAGCCTCGGGCTTGAGCAGACCCTCGCCCCGATCCGCCGGGGCGATATGGACGCGCTCCTCGCCAACGTTCCCCGTGGCGCGCGCGTGTTCCTTCTGCAGGACGCTGAGCATCCCTATCGCGTGCTCGTCGAGAACATCAACGAAGGCGCCGCCACGCTCGACGGACAGGGAAAGGTTCTCTACGCCAACAGCCGTTTCGCGGAATTTGTGGGCCTGCCTCTCGAGGAATTCATCGGCACCCGGCTCCGAGCCTACGTGCCGGCCCGCGAACAATCCAAACTTCAGGCCCTTCTCGAAAGCGGGGCGCGTGGCAGCGCCAATGGCCACATCGAGTTGCAGCTGAGCCGCGCACGAAAGAAACTCATTCGCCTGTCCCTGAGCCCAGTCAAGGATGCTGCTTTGCAAACGATTTGCGCCGTCGCCACCGATTTAACCGAGCTGGCCGACGCCAACGAAGCCCTGAAGGCCAACGAAGAGGCTTTGCGGCAGCTTTCCTCGCGGCTACTCGAACTTCAGGACGAGGAGCGCCGCCGCATTGCGCGCGATCTGCACGATATCACCGGTCAGAAACTCGCCTTGCAGTGCATCGCTCTGTCGCGAATGATGCGCGTGCTTTCCCCGACTGCCAATGAGGAAACCAAAGATTCGATTGCCCAGTGTTTGGAGCTGACCAATCAGATCAGCGAGGAAATTCGCACCCTTTCCTACGTCTTGCACCCGCCTTTGCTCGACGAGCTCGGATTACCCTCGGCCGTGAAGTGGTACACGCAAGGTTTTCAGCAGCGCACCGGAATCCGCGTCGATGTCGACATCGCCCCTGATTTGCCGCGCCTTCGCCCCGACGTCGAAGTGGCCCTCTTTCGCGTCGTGCAGGAAAGCCTCGCGAACGTGCATCGATATTCCGGAAGTCCGACGGCCTACGTGCGCGTTCGTCGAAGTCCTGATGAGTTCAAACTGGAGATTGGAGACTTCGGGAAGGGCATGCCGCTGGAAAAAAACAAGGCGCCGAGTGGCGAACTTGCTCCTCTTGGCGTGGGAATTCAGGGCATGCGCCAGCGCATTCGCCAATTTTCCGGGCGATTGGAGATTCTCTCGCGGCTAGGCAAAGGCACCGTAGTTCAAGCCTTTCTACCGATTCACGCGCTCGGCTTGCAAACGGAGAGTGATGAGAAAGAGACCGCCGGCGAGGGCGAAGAGCTCGCAAAGCCCAATGGAAGGTCGAAAACGGTCGCAACTGTGACAAACTGAAGGCCTAAGTCTTATACAGCAAACACTGTAAGTTAAATACCTGACCCATTACACGTGCTTGTCCCTATTCCATTACTTTTCTCCCTCTGCAAGAATCGCCATGCCTTACAGGCAGTCAGAAACGTTCCTGACATTGCCTACGCCTTGCCTGCGTTTGAAAAACAGGAGGAAACCGGATGGCACAGGACACGCGAGAGTCACGAGAAGCACGAGACACGCGAACAACCTTCGGGCCCGCCCATCAGATGACCGCTCCCACAGCGGAGTTGCTGCGGCAACTCGTGGCGCACTTGCGCCAAAATCGCACCCAATTGCGCGAAGAATGGGCGCGCCGCATCACCGAAGCCAAATTGCTGACGGCCATGACCAAGGAAGAAATCTTCGCCGAAGCCACGTCCGTGTATGACAACTACGTGGAGGCTCTCGAAACCGGAACTTTCGAAGCGCTCCAGGCCTACGCGCGCAACCTTTCCGAACGTATTATTCCGCGCGGCGTTGAAACCCACGAAGTCGTCGGCATCGTGCTTTTGCTCCGCGACGTCCTCGCGCGCTCCCTATTCGCGAAATATCAGAACGACTTCGCCCTTCTGAACCGCATCCTCGACGCCTACGAGCCTGCCGCGAACCGCATCGCCAACACCGTGGCCGTTGGCTTCGTGCAGGAACGGGAGCGCGTCATTCGCGAACAGCAAGAGGCGATTCGCGTGTTGTCCACCCCTGTGTTGCAGGTCCGCGAACGACTGCTGATTCTTCCCATCATCGGCGTGATCGACCCGCAGCGCGCCCGTCAGTTGACCGAGCAGTTGCTGCGCGGCATTCGCACCAACCGCGCAAAAGTCGTCGTCATCGATATCACCGGCGTGCCGGTGATGGACGCTAACGTCGCCAACAACCTGGTGCAAACCGTCGAGGCCACTCGTCTGCTCGGCGCCACCGTCATCATCACCGGATTGTCCCCGGAAATCGCGCAAACTCTGGTAACGATCGGCGTGGATCTAGGCAAGATGAACACTGTCGGCGACCTGCAGGGAGGAATCGAAGAAGCCGAACGCCTCCTCGGCTACAAAGTCGTCACTTTTACCGAATCGGTCGCAGAGCACCACGCCTGAGGACAAAACTTGGAAGTTCCTATCCTCAAACAGGGCCCGTATCTCATCGCCTCCATCCAGTCGGCGCTCTCCGACGCCGACTTGGTGCAGTTGCGCGACAAGCTTGTTGAGCAGGTTGGACGGCTGCGTTCGCGCGGCGTGATCGTGGACGTCACGGCTCTCGACGTCATGGATTCGTTCGCCACGCGCACCCTCCGGGACATCACCTTCATGATTCGCTTGCGCGGTGCTGAGACTGTGATCGTCGGCATCCAGCCCGATGTTGCCTTCACCATGGTGCAGCTTGGTTTGAAGTTGGAGGGAGTGCCTACGGCGCTTGACCTTGAGGAAGGCATTGCTTTTCTGAGTCAGAAAGATGCGAGCCCAGCCAAGGAAGCGAACTCTCGTGGACGGTGAGCGCACCAACCCTGGAGAAGCAACCGCCCAAACCCAGCCCTCCATCGGTAACACCAGGGATCGTGTGCTCGAAGAAATTGCCGTGCATATCAACGGCGACACGGACATCGTCGCCGCTCGCCAGAAGGGCCGCTTGCTCGCGGCGACGCTGGGTTTTTCCTCGAGCGAACTCACCCTTATCGCCACGGCAATCTCTGAACTGGCCAGGAACATCGTTCTTTACGCCAAGCAAGGCGAAATTGTGCTGCGAGTCCTTGAGCGCGGCGAACAGCGCGGTGTCATGGTTCGCGCCTGTGACCAAGGGCCGGGCATACCGGACATCCGGCGGGCTCTGCAGGGCGGGTTTTCCACTTCGCGAAGTCTGGGACTCGGCTTGCCCGGTGTTCGCAGGCTCATGGATGAATTTGAGATCGAATCGAGGGTCGGCTACGGTACCACCGTCACCGCGCGCAAATGGAAAAGGTAAAATCATTCGTTGAATGTGGCGTGGCGGCCCAGGCATTGCATGGGCAAGATGAAATTGGCGACCGTCACGCCATTGTGCACTTCGACGGCGGCGCGCTGGTTGCTGTCATCGACGGTCTCGGCCATGGCCGCGAGGCGGCGGCCGCCGCGCGAATCGCCACCGAGGTTCTCGAGGAAAACGCCGAAGAGTCCGTGATCACATTGATTCGGTTGTGTCATGAAAGGCTCAAGGCAACTCGCGGAGTGGTGCTGAGCCTCGCTTCCTTTCGCGCCAGCGACGCCACGGTTACCTGGCTGGGCGTCGGCAATGTGGAAGGCGTGCTGCTCCGTCGCGATCCTTACGGAACGGTCAGCCAGGAGGTGCTGCCGCTCCGCGGTGGCGTGGTCGGTGATCAGTTGCCGCCGCTGGTGGCGTCCATTGTCCCGGTATCCCGAGGCGACACTTTGATTTTTGCGACCGATGGCCTCCGTTTGGGCTTTGCCGACGGCCTCAGGGCGGACTCCGTGCAGGCGACCGCCGACGCGGTTCTCGCGGGCTTCGCGCGGGGAACCGACGATGCCCTGGTTCTCGTGGCGCGCTACACCGGACCGCAGAAGGAGGTGCCCAGTGGATGGGTTGCAGGGCGAGTATGAACGTGCGCTAGGAACGTATCTCCGGCAAGGCGGCGAAAGCTCCCTCAAGCAAGCCTATGAGCTCGGTCGCCGTGCGCTGACCGAAGGCCGCGGAATCCTGGACATGATTGGCGTTCATCAACAGGTGTTGGAGAAAATTCTCACCAACGGGCAGAAAGTCGATGCGGTTCATCATGCCGGCGAGTTTCTCGTCGAGTTGATGTCGCCTTTCGAAATGACTCACCGCGCTTTTGGCGAGGCCAATGACACTTTGCGCCGCCTGAATGAATCATTAGAGAGTGAGACACGCAGGATCGCTCGGGCCCTGCATGACGAGTCCGGCCAGCTCCTGGCGGCCGTTCACATCCAACTTCGCCAGATGGCCCGCGGTCTTTCTCCCGCGGCACAATTCAACCTCGTGGAAGTGGAGTCGCTCCTCGAGCAAGTCGAACAACAGTTGCGAAATTTCTCGCATGAACTTCGGCCGACGGTGCTGGATGATTACGGTCTGCTTCCAGCGCTGCAAACTCTGGCCGAGAAGTTTTCAAAACGCTTCGGCTTGCCGGTGAGCGTCGACGGCAAAGTGGCGCCGCGCCTCTCGAAAACGGTCGAAGCCGCGATGTACCGCGTAGCCCAGGAAGCGTTGAACAACGTCGCCAGGCATGCCAAAGCCTCTCGCGTCAACATTCGCCTCTGGCGCGCTCCGGGTGAGTTTCACTGTTGTATCCGTGACGACGGGGTTGGCTTCGATCCCGTCGCCGTAGCCAAGGGAAGCAGAAACGCATTGGGACTCCTGGGAATGCGCGAGCGCTTGAACGTCCTGGGGGGAACTTTACAAATCGAATCCGCACCACAGCAGGGGACAGAACTCAAGATTCTGGTTCCCGTGGAGGCTTAAACCATGCCGATACAAATCTTACTCGCGGACGACCACCAAATCGTACGCCAGTCGTTGAAAGTTCTGCTCGAAAAAGAGGGACTGAAAATCGTTGGCGAAGCTTCCAACGGACAGGAGGCCATAAAGATCGCGGAATCGTTGCATCCGGACGTCGCCGTACTGGATGTCAGCATGGCCGTTCTCAACGGCATCGACGCCGCGAAGGAAATTCAAAAAGTTTCGCCCCACACCAAGATCATTTTCCTCACCGTCCATGACGAAGATCCGTATCTGCTCGACGCCCTTCGCGTCGGCGCCAAAGGATACGTAGTCAAGACCCATGCCGCCGAGAATCTCGTTCAGGCCATCCGCGAAGCTTCGCGCGGCGGCGTCTACCTGAGTCCGGAGGTTTCCCGCGCCGTGGTCCAGGCGTACCAAAACAAAACGGAGCTGTCGTCCGAACCCCTCAGTCCCCGTGAACGCCAGGTCCTGCAGCTTATCGCCGAAGGCAAAACGACCAAAGAAGCGGCCGGAGTGCTGAACATCAGTGTCAAGACCGCGGAAACCCACCGCACCCGCATCATGGAGAAACTCGACATTCATGAAACCGCGGGCCTCGTGCGCTACGCCATTCGGTCTGGGCTGGTTCAGGCATAGCTGTAGAACGAGGGGATTCTGCCCTACACAGCGTTAAGGATTTTTCCCAGCTGAAATTCAGTGCGCCACCTATGGCGGAGCTCTGCTCGCCTCAATACGATACTTCCATGTCCTTGCGACTTTTTGCAGGAACCGGGGTTGAAAGACTTTGAAGTTCCTCTCCATCGGGGGGAGTTTTTTCGCTGTTCGACAAATAAAACGCAGTTCGGAACCTGGGAGTTCTGATGAATGCTTCGGCCCGTGTGATCGATTTTGATCCTTCTGTTCCTGCAGCTCCTGTTCTGGAAGTCCGTGAAGTTCCCGCGCCCATACCCTTGAGGCCTGGCCGCGAATACACGCCGCGCCCCGGCGAATTATCCGCTTCACTCAGCCCGGCGATGGCCGAACTTCAGCGCCAAATTGAAATGGTCGCCGGCGTCGATGTCCCGGTTCTCCTCCTTGGCGAATCCGGCGTCGGCAAGGAATTCGCTGCCCGGACTCTCCATGCGCGCTCCGATCGCGTGGGGCGCACTTTCCTGAAGATTAACTGCGCCGCGCTGCCCTCGGAACTGCTGGAAAGCGAGCTGTTTGGCTACGAGCAAGGCGCCTTCACCGGCGCGGCCAAGTCCAAGCCCGGCCTCTTCGAGCTCTGCGATCGCGGCACCATTCTCCTCGACGAAATCGGAGAAATGCCTTCTAGCCTGCAAGCAAAACTGCTTCACGTCCTCCAAGACAAACAGTTTTCCAGGCTCGGCGGCCGCCGATTGCTCACCGTCGACGTCCGCGTGATTGCCGCCACCAATGTGAATATCGAACGAGCCCTTGAGGAAAAGACTTTCCGCACCGACCTTTACTACCGGCTGAACACTATCACTCTGCGCATTCCGCCTCTGCGCGAGCGCCGCCAGGACATCCCACAATTTATCGAATATTTCGTTGAGATGCTTTCTGTCGAATTGGGCTGCCGCCCGCGACCCTTATCTAAGGAAGTGTTCGAAGCCTGTTTGCAGTACTCCTGGCCCGGGAACATCCGGGAACTCAAGAGTTTCGTCTGCCGGCATCTGGTTCTTCAGGATGATGACGCATTGATCTCCGAGCTGTTTGCTGGCGAAGAGAGAGAGCTGCCTGGCAAAAGTGGCGGCAGAGTCGATCGCAGTGGTCTGAAGCCGCGCGTCGCCTCCATTCGCGCCGAAGCGGAACGGCAAATGATCGAGGATTGCCTTAGAAAAAACTGCTGGAACCGCTCGGAAACAGCCCGCACCCTCCACATCAGCACCAAGACATTGTGGAACAAGATGCGGCAATACGGAATCAGTGATCCTTCTCGGCGAGGTGATGTCGGCCATGGCGAAGCCAACCGCGACTCTTCGAAACTGGATGCAGTGCGGCCAGTGCGTACCCTGGAAGAACTAAGACCCGCCTCTCACCGCACCTAAAGACCCGTCAATCGTCAGCAGGCTACGGCTTTGCGGACATCCTTGTTCCCGAAATGGCTTTAATGGCGTTGTGATGGAGATGGGAATTTCGCAAAAGGAGAAATTCGTGGGGAACTAGTAAGGGAGTGAGTTCTTAGGATCCCTACGGTGGTGGCAGGGAGTCCTCCCAGACTCTTCTCCTTCGTCAGTGTGTGCGAAATTCCCATCGACTTGCTGCGATATTACCCGGGCCCCTGTCGCACGCAATACCGTAGTTACTGGACTCGAAGACAGTAAAATCCCTTAGGCAAAGTATTTCCCGTTTTTATCGCTAAAACGGTCCCTCCGAACCTCGGCATTCCAGGGAGCCTCGGGTTCATGCCTGTTAATTCGTCCGTTACTCGCTGTATTGCTCCTCCTTCAGCACTCGCTTAACCTCGGCTTAGGAGCGAATCTCTTGGTTTCGCACGGCAACACGCCTGTCGCCGCATGTCTGGGCAATTCGTTGCCGCTTGATTCTCCTGCCGCGGAACCGGTAGGGCCCGACCCAATGGAGAATTCCAGGGAACAGAAACTGCAGTGTGAATCCTCCCGCGCAGGGGACCGGCGTGCCGCGCCAGCCGCGCTTGAGGAAGGCTTTGACCTCGCAAACGCTGTCATTCAATCCGCCGAGGATGCCATCATCTGCCTGACGCTCGACGGCATGGCCCTCAGTTGGAACGCTGCCGCGGAACGGATTTTTGGCTACACCGCCGCAGAGGTAACCAACCGCTCATTCTCTCTGGTGGTTTCTCCCGAGGATTGGCCTGAATTGCTTCGTGATCTGATCGACGTGGCCGCGGGCACGCACGTGCCCCCGCGTCGGATCACATGTGTGCACCGGGAAGGCTCGGCCATTGCCGTCTCCATTGCCCTTTCGCCGCTACGCTACGCCCCCGGCCACGTCGCCGGCGCAGCCGTGATTGCTAGGCCTATGGACGCGCTTCCGGACGACGAGCATGAGCTCCACGATGCCAACAAGCAGCTTTCAGAAACCGTACGCAACTTGGAACAGCGCAATCGTGAAATGAACTTCGTACAGCAGCTCAGCACGCTGCTGCAGTCCTGTCTCACTGCCGCGGAAGCTCATATGGTCCTCGATCAATCGTTGCCGAAGCTCTTTCCCTCCGCAACCGGAGCGCTCTTCGAGTGGAACACCTCAGTGAATCTGCTCGAAGCTACGGTGAAATGGGGCCAGCCGCCGCTGAACGATGCGGTTTTTTCCCCGGAAGAATGCTGGGCTCTTCGCAGCGGCCGCGTCCATCGCGTTGCCGACCCCAGCACGCCCCTGTTGTGCCCGCATCTGTCGCGTCTCAGTTCCGCAAATTCCATCTGTGCTCCCCTGGTGGCCTCCGGTGAGACACTTGGCGTGCTTACCGTGCAGGGCGGTCCTTACGAACTGGGCCAGCCGGCGGACCTCCAGCAACGATTGCTCGCTACCCGGCAGCAATTGGTGGAAACCCTCGCGGGCCACATCGCTTTGGCCCTCGCCAATCTCAGGTTGCGCGAGAGCCTCCGCGCCCAATCCATCCGCGACCCGGTCAGCGGCCTTTTTAACCGTCGCTATCTGGATGAAACCTTGCCCCGCGAAATTCATCGCGCCAGCCGTGACGGCCGCAATCTCGCCATCATCATGTGCGATCTGGATCGCTTCAAATCTTTTAACGACTCCTACGGTCACGCCGCCGGCGATACGCTCCTCCGCTCGTTTGGCGATCTGGTGGCGAGAATCGTTCGCGCGGGGGACATCGCCTGCCGTTATGGCGGCGACGAGTTCGTGCTCATTCTTCTCGATACTTCACCCGACACCGCCGAGCGCCGCGCCGAACTGCTCCTGCGCGAATTTCGCCGCATCGTCATTCAGTATGGCGACATGTTCCTGAATCCGGGAGCGCTCTCGCTTGGCGTCAGCGCCTTTCCGGCGCACGGCACGGCGGCCGCGGCTCTGCTGCGCGTCGCCGACGAAGCTCTCTACCGCGCCAAAGCCGCAGGCGGCAATCGCGTCGCCATGGCCGAACCTGCCGAGTAATGCCGCGATTCTCGTTTCGTATTCTTTACGGCTTGGCCGGCCGCGAAGCGCCCTCCGCCGCCAAACCCAGACGTTCGCCGCCGCAATACGTGACAAACCGCCTGTCTCGCAGAAAACCGATCAGCGTCATTCCCATTTCGCGCGCAAACTGCACCGCCAAACTCGAGCAGGCGCTCACCGACGCCACCACCGGCACGCCCGCCATCGCCGCCTTCTGCACAATCTCGAATCCGCCGCGCCCGCTGACCATCAGCACGCACTCCGAGAGCGGCAGCTTCCCCTCGCGCAGCGCCCAGCCCACGATTTTGTCCACCGCGTTGTGCCGGCCGATGTCTTCGCGCTCCACAATCAACTGGCCGCTTGCGTCGAACGCGCCCGCCGCGTGCAGTCCGCCCGTGCGCCCAAAAATCTGCTGCTTTGCCCGCAAACTCTCCGGAAGCCCGCATATCACTTCAGGACTCACGCGAAAATTCGCATTGGCGGGACGCACGCCCCGCGCGCGCACCGCGTCAATCGATGCTTTTCCGCAAATCCCGCAGCTCGACCCTGCAAAAAAATTGCGCTGCATCCTTTCCAGGTCGAGCGTCACGTCCGCCGAAAGCTCCACTTGCACGATGTTCCCGCGCTCCGTCGGCTTGCACGCCGCAACGTGCTCGATGAACACGATCTGCTCTCGCCGCTCGATCAGTCCTTCGGTGAAAAGGAATCCCGCCGCCAAATCCAAATCATCGCCCGGCGTCCGCATCGTCACACTCAACGCATGTTCGCCCACGCGTATCTCCAGCGGCTCCTCGCCCACCAGATAATCCTGCTGCGCGCGCACCTTTCCGTCGTTCCACTCATGCACCAGCGTCACGTCGACGTCGCGTACATTCACTTTCTTATTTGTCATCCCGAACCCAGCCGCGCTTTTCCCGGATGGTGGTGAGGGATCTGCTTTTTCCTGGACAGTCCCATCACTACCTGAACGCCTCAGCCGCCACGGTCGTCTCACTCAGTCGCATTGCATCGGCAGCCTTCACAATTTCCACAATCGCGTTGTAATCCGGCACGCCGCTCGGGTCCAGGCATCCCGCCGCGACCAGCACATTTACTTCCGGCCAATGCCCCTGCACGCTGCCCGGTTTGATGCGCTCGATGCGCACCCGCCCATGAAATTCGCCGCGCTCATTGCGCAACACGATCGCCTCGCCATTTTTCACGCCCAGCCTCTCCGCATCTTCCGCCGCCATGAAAATATCATCGCGCATCGCCCCGGTCAGCGGATCCTTTTTGCCGTGAATAATACTGTTGAACTGTTTCCCGCGCCGCGTCGCCAGCAAGAATCGCCCCGCCGGAACTTTTTCTTCCGGCAACTCCACCGCGCTGAAATGCCCTTTCCCATCCGGCGTCAAGAACTTATCCTCCAGCAGCCGCGCCCCGCCATACTGAAAGTTGTCGCCCTTCTTGCGCAGACTCGCGATTCCCTTATACGCCGCGCACACGCGATCGATCTCCTCGCGAATATCCTGCGTGTCCTTCCACCGAAAAATCGTCGCCGCGCGCTCCGGCTCCGCCCGCCGCGCCACCAAGACCGGAATTTCCCACTCGTCTTTCGTCTCCGTCAATCGCGGCCCGCGAATCTCCGGACTGTAAATAATCCGCCGCTCCGTGCTCGTCTCCGTCCCGCCGCCGCGCTGCTCGTAGCGCGTGCGGCTCGGCATCAGCAGCACCGTATCCGCCGGCTCGACCAGCATGTTCGAGCTCACCGCGATGTCCTGATGAATCCTCAGCTTTATGTTGCCCACCGCTTTCTTCACGCGCTCCGGCTCCGGCAGCGTGTCCACAAAGTTCCCTCCGCTTTGCCACAGCGCGTCGATTTCGCCGCGCTCCGCCGCCAGAATCATGTGCGCCGCGGTCAATCCTTTCCACGTCGGCGGCGCGAATCCCCACAGCTCCGGCTGCGCCAGCCGCCGCGCGTTTTCCTCGTTCACCGGCAAGCCCATCGCGTACGCACCCGGTTGCCCGCCCATCTCCGCGCCGCCCTGCACGCCAGAGTGCCCGCGAATCGGCATCAAGCCCGTATGCGGCCGCCCCACGTTCCCTTTCGCGAGTTGTAGATTCACAATCGCGCGCACGTTATCGCTGCCATAGCGATGCTGCGTGATCCCCATGCTCCACACCATGATCGCGTGCCGCGCCTTGCCAAACGCCTCCGCAAACCGCAACATATCCGCGCGCGTCAGCCCCGAACTCTGCTCCAGCGTCTC
Source organism: uncultured Acidobacteriota bacterium (assembly GCA_963811805.1). Taxonomy (GTDB): domain Bacteria; phylum Acidobacteriota; class Terriglobia; order Acidiferrales; family UBA7541; genus DAHUXN01. The sequence goes on from CAWESU010000001.1 coordinate 2,225,568, forward strand.
CCAGGAAAAGCTCTTCGCTTTCGTCTCTACTTCATTCCATCCCACGGTTCGCGCAGCGATGAATCCCCGGTCCAGCCAATTGTTCTCGATCAGATGTTTCAGCACGCCATAAAAAAACGCCGTATCCCCGCCCACGTGCACCGGGAAAAAATCATCCGCGAACCGCGTCCCGAAAAGTGCGCTCTTCGCCACCGAAGGCACCCAGTAGCGCTCCAGCCCCGGCTCCCTATACGGATTCACCACAAAAACCTTCGTGCCTTTTTCTTTCGCGTAATACAAATATTTCGTGCTCACCGGCTGATTGTTCGCGATGTTCGTGCCCACCAGAATCAGCAGGTCCGTGCCGATCCAATCCGCGTACGAACACGTCGTCGCCGCGCATCCCACCGTGGCCATCAGCCCCGCCGTGCTCGGCGCGTGGCAAATCCGCGCGCTGGTGTCCACGTGATTCGTGCCAAAGAAGCGCGCCACTTTCTGGTGCGCGTAATACGCCTCGTTCGTCAGCCCGCGCGAAGTGATGAACCAGCCGATCCGTTTCGGATCCGTTTCGCGCAATCCCTTCGCCGCAATGTCTAGCGCTTCATCCCACGTAATTCGCCGAAAGCCCTTCTCTCCGCGCCGCCGCACCATCGGTGCGGACAGCCTTCCCAGCCGCGACAAATGCCGCGTCGGCGTTTTCCGCAGCGCCTCCGCGTCTTCCAGCAGCCGCGGGTCCATCGCCGGCATGGTGTTCAGCCGCAGCAGTTTCAGCCGCAGCGCGCACAGGTGCACGCCCTGCATCGTCCAGTCCCGCATGCCCGAAGTGCCCAGCGAGCAGCCGTCGCAGCAGCCATCGTTCAAGATCCGCCACGCGTAGCCCAACTGGTCCCGGTTCTCCCAAATTGTCCCCAGAATGTCTTTGTAGGCGTTCGGATGCTGCTCGTTCAGCCCGTACGGCACCAGGCTGACCCACTTCCTGCGGTTCTCGCTATTCTTTGCGGTCGTTTCTTCGGGCATATCCTGTGGCATAAGGTGGGCTGGGCCTCGAGCGGCCATCTCACTGCCTGTGCGCGGCCGGCCAGTCAGCCAGTCGCGGCGGGAACGCGCGCCCAACCGGCGCTCGCTCTTTCTTAGCCTGTTTGCTTCCCATCGTCAAGCGCGCCACAGCGGCGCCCGGCGCGCCGCTAGCTAGCGCCCGAGCCAATAGCGCCCTCGTTCGACGAAAGGGTAGTGCCTCAGTCCGGTGACCGCGCAAGTTGGGCATCTGCGGTTTTGACCCTAAGATAGTGGTGTTTTCGCCTTTCGGCACATTGGCGGCAATCAATGATTGGGGCGACTTCTCGCAGCTGCTACATTAAGCCGAAATGACAGGATTACATCGCATTCTTCGCCGCGCCAAAGCTGCCACCTCGCGGACCGTTTTCTTGTTGGCTCTTTTCGGTGCTCTGCCCGCACATTGTGGCCAGAAAACGACCTCATCTCTGACGGCTGACTATTCCGATTGGTGGTCAAACCTCGCTGACTATGTGAATGCCGACCTCTCTGCTCCCCAGACACGCACTCAGCACCGTGAGCTTGACTCCCCAACCTTGGAGATAGCGACCATAAAGGTGGGGCTGGGAGAAATCGGCAAAGCCGCGACAAAGCTCGGAAAAGCTACGGTTGTTAGGCGAGGTGACGCTGCCACAAGCCGGATTCAGGCTTGCTATATTTCCGACGATTCCGACACGCACCTCATATTTGAGGAGGATGGCGAGGGCTTTGGCGCCTCGTTCTATCTCTTTAGGGACGGGCCTGCCTGGAATGGAAGCAATCTCTGCGCTAGATCGCCTTTGGTTTCTCAAGGCGTTTCGACTGCCAGCGGACTTCATCTGGGGCTGACTGCGACTCAGGTGGAAGCCGTTCTAGGAAAACCGAGCACAGCCTTGCCTGGTAAGCTCGTCTACTCCTTTGAAGTTGAGAAAAGAACTTCAGCGAGCAAATTGAAACGCCTGCGAGCACAGAACCCGAATCTCTCTGACAAAGACTTCCATGACTCCTTTGATCTTTATTACATCGATTCCTTCGTCGTGGCCAAATTCACCGCCTCGAAGCTCACCTATCTCGCTGTAACACAGTCGGAAACGTACCCCTGAATGGCTCGTCGCCACATTTGTTGGAGTCCTCAACTATTTGGGCGCGCCATACTGCCTGGTAGGTCGCGTTACCGGAAGCTACGGCACCAAAATTAACCTGAGTCACCGCGCAAGTTCTTCCTTGACAATTATTTAACTCTATGGTATACATAGCTTTCGGCTGGACTTCCAGCCGGGGCGGGGAAACTGGAGAAGAGAAAGGCGGGCCGCGGAGACGCGGCTTTTTGCTTTTTATGCGCTTTTCAAATTCTAATGGCGTCACCTATGAAGAATTAGAACCTCGCGCAACTCGCACAAAACAAACGATCGGACCCATTTCTAATCGCGTCTTTTGTCGCTTTTCGCGAGAGATTTCGTCCCACTTTCGGACGCCTCTTGCCGCACGCGCCGGCCACGTCTTCGCAGTTACACGGGCCATGAACCACGGGTCACGTGCCGCGGCCTCGCGCATTTCTAATCGGACAATAAACACCAGTCCCGGAGAGCCAACTTGCTGAAAACGCACAGGATGGAATTTTCTAATCGGGACAAATTCGCGTTTTTTCACAGGTCATTCTTGGCAGATCGCGTTCTGCCCGCCGCCGCCGCGGCTATAATTCACCTGCGACCGCCATGGGAGCCAACACATGAACCGCGAAACCTACCTCGCTCTGGCCGACGCGGTCTTGCTCCTCCATCTGCTGTACATCGCCTGGGTGATCTTTGGCGCGCTTTTCACGCGCCGCCGTCCGTGGCTGGCCGCCATTCACATCGCGACAATTCTTTGGGGCATCATCGCCGAAACCACTCCCGCGCCTTGCCCGCTCACGCTCGCCGAAAACTGGTGCGAAGCCCACGCCGGCGTTGCGCCCTACCACGGCCCGTTTTTGCTCCACTATCTGGACGCCACCGTCTACCCGAACGTGCCGGTCGCGCTGCTCGTCACTGTCGCCGTCGCTGTGTGCCTCTTCAATCTCGCTATTTACGTTCAGCGATTCCGCAAGCGCCGCTCCCTCGCCTGAACACCAGCTCGCGCTGGCGCACAACTCGCCTCTTTGCGCATAATGGCAGCTTCATTTCGGCAAATCTTGATTCAATGCGCCGGGAGGACAGCATGACGGACAAAGTTTCGGACTTCGAAAAATTTCGCGCGGAGATGAACGAAGAAATCCTCGGCTGTGGTCATTTGGGCATGAAGAGGTTTTTCGCGCTCGATCATCAGGCCTACGAATCCGGCGCGCTCTCCGGAAAAACGAAAGAGTTGCTCGGCCTGGTCGCTTCCGCGGTGCTGCGCTGCGACGATTGCATCACCTATCATTTGCAGCAGTGCGCGAACGAGGGATGGAAACGTGATGAAGTGATTGACGCGCTCAATGTGGCGCTGATCGTCGGCGGCTCGATCACCATTCCGCACGTGCGCCGCGCCTTTGCGCGCATGCATGAAATTCCTGGACTCAAGTCGTGAAATTTTTGGCGCGGTCTTCAGTCGAGCGGAAGCGCCGTTTCCGTTTCGTCCACGAAAACCACGCCCACGCCGACGCGATCTTTTTCCTGTCCCGCGTCGCAGTGAACCACCGACCCGCGCAGCACCAGACAGTTGGGATGCTCCGGCGTGCCGCATTCCACGCGAATATCCATTTGCGACTGCAGTTGCGGCGAATGCGAAAGCCACAAATATCCGCCGCGCAGGTTCATTTCCTTGAGCACAGCGTATTCCTGGAATCGCGTTCCTTCGCGCGACTGCCCGCTGACCGTCGCCGAGAAATGCACCGGCCGGCGCTGTCCCAGGCGCGAAGGCCGCAGGTGGAAATCCGCTTGGTTGCCGTGAAGCATCACGCCCATTCCATCCGTTGCCGCCCAGGTGTTCGCAAACTCCTCCCGCGCCGCGTACAGATAGCCATCCACCACGCGGTCGTTCGAGTCCGGATCGTGGTGGAAAAGGACCAAATTTTTCACGCCGCACTCCCGCGCCAGTTTCACGCTTTCGAGCCAGCTCGAATGGCCCCATCCCTTTCGCGAGGACGCCAACTGCTCGGGCGAGCACTGCGCGTCGTTAATCAGAATGTCGGCGCCGGAGGCCAGCTGCCGCAGATTTTCATCCATCTCCGGTACGCCGGGCTCGTTGTCCGTCGCATAAACAATTGTTCCGGCGGAAGTTTCGAAGCGGTAGCCCAGGCAGCCCTGCGGATGATTGAGCCATCGCGTAATCACTTTCGTGCCATTGATATCGAATTGATCCCCACCCTTAATTTCGGAGAACTGCCGACCCGACGGCATGAGCGTCAAATCCACAGGAAAATACGGCCGCGCAAGTTGCGCTTCCAGAACCTGCCGCAGGCTGTCACGCCCCAGATATTTCGATTGGAAGCTGTAAAAATGAAAATCGTTCTGCGGCATATAGAACGGCCGGAAAAAAGGAACACCCTGGATATGATCCCAGTGGTAGTGGGTCACGAAGATGTGCGCTTGAATCGGGCGGTCGCCCTCCATGTTGGCCCATTGATTGCCGAGGGTGCGCAGGCCGGTGCCACAATCCAGGACAAAGCGTGTTCCGTCGGGCGCGATCAAATCGAGGCAGGGCGTGTTTCCGCCGTAGCGCCACATTCCGCGATCCAGCGTGGGAATGGAGCCCCGGACACCCCAGAAGTGCAGCTTCGCGCAGTTTGGATGCATTGGAAGGGGTTTCTAAACGGAATCCATGCTCCGAAAATCCCGCCCCCGATGCGGTAAAAACAGATTAGGGTTGGCGATGGATGAAGTCAAATGGGTTGTTCGGCGGCGGTGTCGAGGTGGTGAGCTTGGCGAGCAGGATATGGAATCCGGCAGCACGCGCTTCGGAAAGTTACGCGCAGGCCGTTTCTTATGGGTAGAATTCGTTGATGCATTTCCACGCTCATAGCCACGGCGAAGGCCATTCGCACAGCCACGGCGCCAGTTCGTCGGCCGCGTTCGGCGGAGTGTTGGGTGGCGCGATGTTGGCGACCCTGGCGCTGGTGGTCGCGGAGTTTGCCGCGGGCACGCTGGGCCATTCCATCGCGCTGGTCAGCGACGGCGTACATAACCTGACCGACGTTCCGACGATTCTTATCTCGTGGATTGCCGCGCGATGGTCGGTGCGGCCGCCGACCCCGGAAAAAACGTATGGATATCAGCGGGCCGGAGTGCTCGCCGCGTTCGTCAACGCGCTGCTGCTGGTGCTGGTCGCTCTATACATTTTATTCGAATCGTATGAGCGCCTGTTGCGGCCAGTGAGCGTGCGGACGGCGCTGATGATTTGGGTGGCGGTGTTCGCGCTCATCGTGAACAGCGGCATCACTCTGGGACTGGTGCGCGGGCGCAAAGACCTGAACCTGCGCAGCATCCTGATTCACAATTTCGGCGACGCGCTTTCGAACGTCGCCATTATCGCCGGCGCGCTGGCGATCCGCTGGACCGGCGTGACCTGGGTGGATCCGGTGATCGGAATCGCCATCGGGCTGATGGTCCTGTGGAGCGCCGTGGGAATTTTGCGCGAAAGCAGCCACATTTTGCTGGAAGGATTGCCGCGACATTTGCAGCTTGAAAACGTGGCGCATACGATTCTCAACGTCGAAGGCGTGGAGGAAGTTCACGACATTCACATCTGGACGATTGGCGCGGAATTGCAAGCGCTCTCCTGCCATGTGTGCATTCCCGACATGCACATGGAGCAAAGCGAAAGAGTCCTGGCGGCGATCCGCGAGCGGCTGGCGGAACAGTTTCGCATCACGCACACGACCATTCAGTTCGAACGCGCCGGCCTGCCCGCGGAAGTGCGGTACTACATGCCTGATCCAATTCCTCCGGCTAGCCGTTAGTGCGTCGGCCTTCAAGGCCCATGCGAAGCGAGATGACCTAGAAACTGGTTTTCAAGCGCAGGGCATAGCTTCGCGAAGGGCCGATGGCGTTCCCGGAGAACAGACCCCCGAAGTCGATCACCTCAACCACGTTTGTGAGATTTTCCCCATCGGCTTGAAGACGCACATTGATCCGCTCGGATTTATACAAATCAACACCAGCGGAGGCGCTTACCTGAAACGATGGGAGGATGCGGCCGAGATCGAAATTCAGACGATCCACAACATTCCAGCCGTAGATCTGAGCTTGGCCGGCGATGCACTGCTGGAGGGCCTGTTGCGGCGTTTGATTCCCGGAAGGGCTGGCGCACTGGAAGTCGAATGGAAGGCCGGTATCGTATTGGACTCCGCCGGCAATCCATAGGCGCGGTGTCAATTGATAATGAAGACGGCCGCGCACGGTGTTGCGCTGATCCTGCGAGTCCGGCAGGTGACCCGATGTCGGAAGGATTGCGTCGTCACCCAGGAACAATCCTCCTGTTACCGGAAACCAGGCATTGCCAACTTCATAGGAATAACTTGCGAATCCGGAGAATCGCTTCCAGTTCACCAGAGTGAGCTTTCCTTCCGCGCCGTAAATAATCGCTTTCTCAAACGCGATGGGATAGCTGATGGTCGTGTTCTCGATCTGGTCGTCGTCTGCGTAGTTGTTTACCATGCGACGGAAATAATTCGTATCGATCCTGAATTTATTCGAGAAAACCTTTGCTAACCCGGCTTCGTAATAGTTTCCCTCCGAAGGTTGAACAGGCAACTGGAGCGAGATGGTATCCAACCCCGCGGCGGCCGTGGAGCTCGAGAGCAATATGTTTTCAAACGAAGGCGTCTGGAAAACACGATCATAAGAGAAATGAACCACAATGCCCGCACCGGGGAAGTAGCGCGAAATCGCAAGGCGCGGCTGCACTGCCTGGCGGTTCAAAATGAGCTGATAATGGTCCCAGCGAACACCGGCATTGATCGTCCAATCGCCAATGCGGACTAGATCCTCTATGGACGCCGCTTGCTCGAGGTCCGGGCGATTTGCCATAAAGCTGAACGTGAGCGGAGTGCTCGAATCAAAATAGGCCAGCTGCGTCTGTATGTTTGGAATTACATAGTGGAAGTTTTCGTTCAGGAAAATGTTGTCCGACTCGACTCCAACCTTTATCTCGTGCCTCCCATGATCGATGGTGGTAGTGCCCTTGAAATATCCTTCGCGAAACCAGTTGTGCTGAGTAATGAGGATCGGCGTTGAGTCCGCGTTGGAATAAAAATCATTCGCGTTGTCGCGAACCATGGCGCTGAAATCCGCCACAGCGTGAGGCGAAAACGTGTGCTGGTAAGAAATGATGCCCATGGTCTCAAAGTTATCTGCGCTCTGAAGCTGGCCCGCGGACTCTTGAATATCTTCGTTGGGGAGTTGGTATCGCGAAAGCTCGTGGCGGACGCTCATGGTTAGCCGGTCGTTCGGCGTGAAGTCGCGTTCATAATTGACGGAGAAGTCGCCTACGGTGCCTCGATTGGTGTAGTTCTGCGTAACCACTGGATTCAGATAATGTGCTGTTCCGTCGCCGCTCGCGCTCACGCCGAAGATATTCTGACCCCAGACATACTGGCCCTGGGTGAAGGCGCCGGCAGAGTCAAAGCTGCCGCCGGAAAGCACGGCTTCACCGTGGAAGCCCGGCTGCGAATCTGGAATTGTGTTCAGCTCGATCACACCGCCCATTTTCCGGCCGTATTCCGCGGGAATGCCGGCGGTGTAGATAGTCATCGATTGCACGTCGTCCGCTTCGATCTCAGGACCGAAGCTCGGCGAACGATTATCGGTGAGAGGGATGCCGTCGACCACAAACTGCGTTTGATATTCGGAGCCGCGGGGATGCAGGACGGCGTTGCCCTCGTAAAGCCAACCGGGTTGAGAATTCACCAAGTCCTGCAAGGAGCGTCCTGGAATTGAGCCGAGCCGATTCTGGATGAAGTTCGAGCCGATCTGATTGACGGCGCCGGCCTGATCGGGGTCGATTAACGTATTCACCGCGTTAACATTTACGGTTTGGCGGATGGAGGGGAGCTTGAGTTGGACTGTGTATTCAACTGGAATCGAAGAGCGAATCTCGACCGGCTGGGATAAAGGTGCAAAGCCAGGCTGGCTAACCTCGATCTGGTATGTCCCGAAAGGCAGGCGCTGCACGTCGAGACGGCCTTGATTATTGGTGGCTAGAGAACTTCGATACTGATTGGCCTCGCTGATGATCTGGACGGTTGCCGTCACGCCAAGGCCCGAGGGATCGACGACGTGGATGCGCAATTCACCGCTATTGCTCTGGCAGAAAACGGGCATCGTGCATAGCAGGAATAGAAAGGCCAATCTCTTCATGGAAAAACCTTCTTAAAAAGCGCACGCGGTTTCCATCTGGCCCCGAAACAGCAATTATGATTTACTGAGCGGCTTTTGCCTATCCCCGGCGAATCATTCTCGCACTTTTCGCTCGAGCCTTGATGCCCGGCTCCTGACGTGACAGCAGTTTTTCCGAACGGCGTTGCTTTGCGGAGTGGTCTGGATGTGCTATAACCTTTGGGCCGATGGGAGCGGAAGAAACAACGAGAGCCGCTACGAGCGTCGCGACGGAATCGTGTACGGTTTCTTCCGGGGACATAATTTCCCGGGCGGCAAATGCTTCGGTGTACTGCCCAGTTTGTTCGCGCAAGTTGGAGCAGCACCGCTGCAAGTTGATCTGTCGAGCGTGCGGCTACTATATGTCCTGTTCGGATTATTACTAAGAGCAACGAGCGCCTCGAACCGGGGCGCAATCTGCAGAAGTTGAAATCGAGTTTTTTGCCAGGAGGCGAATAACGTGGCATTGAGAATGACGGAACGAGAAGTGAGCGGGGTCACCGTCGTGGATCTGGACGGAAGGATCGTCCTGGGCGAGGAAAGCAATTCCTTCCGGGAGCGGGTGAAAGCCCTGCTGGCGAACAACAAAAAGAAAATCGTGCTGAACATGTCGAATGTGACGTACATCGACAGCGCCGGCTTGGGCACGCTGGTGGCGACATTTCACAGCGCCCGTTCGCAGGGTGGCACGCTGAAGCTGTGCAATCTTGGATCGAAATTCAAGGAAGTGCTGCAGGTTACGAAGCTGATGACGGTGTTCGACGTGTATGACAACGAGACCTTGGCGGTGCAGAGCTTTGCCAAGTAAGTCCTTTTGTTCCTTGGCCTTGGCGGCGTGATCGCCAAGGCCAAGTTCTTCGAAGGCCCCCGGTACGGCTTCTTGCCAGCGCCGTCGTACTGCTATATAATTTGAATCAGCGCCCGTCCCCCGCCCGAAGGTATAGTGTGAGCATCATTTGGGATCTCCTGAGTGAGTCGGAGTCTCCGCAGAGAAAGAATCCTGTGGCGCCAGAAGTGTCTGCGGAGGTTACCGAGCGGCGCAAGAGCTCCCGGACAAGCATGTATGTGCCTTTATTTGTCTATGGTTACACGATGGCCGGCGAGCCATTTCACGAAGACACAAATACGCTCGAGGTGAACGCCAATGGGGGCCTTTTGCGGCTGGACGCCAATGTGCTGTGCGGGCAGAAGCTCCTGGTGGTGAATCGAGTGACGAAAGCGGAGCAAGAGTGCCGCGTGGTTACGCTGGCGAAACGCCCCAAACACACGGATCTTCGTGTCGGCGTGGCTTTCGCGAGATCGGCGCCGGGCTTCTGGGACACCCGCAGATAAGCCTCGACTTTTTCTCTCACGCAGCGGCGGTTAATTCTTGGGCAAAGGCAATCGAAGGCGCGCTTCGCAGCCGCGTCCAGAGGGAGAATTTTCGAGAGTTAGGCTGCCACCGTGGGCCTCAGCGATTTGACGGCTGAGCACCAGGCCAATTCCCGAGCCGCCGGGCTTGGTGGTGAAAAAGGGAACGAAGAGATTGGCGGCGCTGGGGATTCCCGGGCCTTCGTCGCGCACCCATACTTCCAGAAAACTATCCGCTGAGTTCCAACCCACCGTGACGCCACCGCCGGTTTCGCTGGCGGCATCGACAGCGTTCTTGACGAGATTAATCAGCACTTGATCCAACTGATCCGGGTCGGCCTGAATGGTGAACTCGGGTCCAGGGTCGACCGGAATGCGCATGCGCGGGTCTAAGCCTGCGGCGCGATGCACCCAGGCGGCAACAGGCATGGCTTGAAACTGCGGCGCGGGCAAGCGGGCAAGGCGGGCGTAAGCATTCATGAAACGAGCCAGGCCGTCGGTGCGATTGGCAATCACGGCGAGGCCACGGCTCAAGTCATCTTCCCAGTCAGAGGGGCGTTGAGCGCGCGCCATCATTCCCGCGAGGCTCTCCGCGACGGATTTGATAGGAGCGAGAGAATTATTCAGCTCGTGGCCAATCACGCGAATGAGGCGCTGCCACGCGAGGCGTTCCTCTTCACGAAGGGCCTGGCTCAAATCGGAGATGAGAATCAATTGATGGGGCTTTCCGCCTTCACGAAAACTTCCGCGATGGATTTCCCAGCGGCCCATCTTGCCGGGAAAAGCGATTTGCGCGACGTGGGGAGTTTCCACCGTCAGGCAAAACTGCACGCCGAGCTCTTCGGCGGTGTGGCCGATGGCGCGCTCGGCGGGACGATTGAGAATGCGTTCGCCGGCGCGATTGATGAGGCGCAGGCAATCGGAAGAATCAAACGCGAAGACGGCGATGTCGATTTCTTCCATCACTTTGCGCAGAAGCGCAGTGGCTTCGAGCGCGCCGAGGCGCTGGCGGCGCAAGGTTTCGCCGAGGGCGTTGACTTCGCGCATCACTTCGCCGAGCGCATCCGGATTTTCGGCGCCGCGAGCGCGAATGGAGAAGTCGCCTTCGTGAAGAGCGGCGAGCATGTTGGAAAGGGTGCGCAGAGGAAAGGTGATGCGGTTCTGAGCGCTGAAGGCGAAACCGAGCCATGCGACGACAATGAGGATGGTAAGAGTCCAGGCGGTCTTGGCATCGTGCTGTCCGGTCCAAAGGAGAATCAGCGCGGTGGTGGAACCGAGCAGCCCCGCGAGAAGGGCGCGGAGCAGGATGCGGCGTTCGTAAGCGATAGGCTTCACAGCCCGTACTTTTGCAACCGCCTGTAAAGAGCGCTGCGGCTGAGCCCGAGAGCCTTGCTGGCATGGCTGACGTTGCCGCCGTAGCGGCTCATGGCTTTTTGGATCAGGGCGCGCTCGACATCTTCCAAACTCATGTCTTCGATTCGCAAAGTGCCTTCGCGGACCGGCCGCAAGCCCAGGTCGCTGGCGCGCACTTCGGGGCCTTCGGCCATCAAGACGGCGCGCTCGATGGAGTGGTCCAATTCACGAACGTTCCCCGGCCAGGGATGATCGAGCAGCAGCTTCATGGCCGTGGCCTCGAATCCGCCGAGGTTCTTGCGGTAACGCTGGGATGACTGGCGCAAGAAGTGAAGCGCGAGAAGGGGAACGTCTTCTTTGCGTTCGCGCAAGGGCGGGAGATGAATTTCGATGGTGTTGAGGCGGAAGAGCAAGTCTTCGCGGAAGCGGCCGGCCTCGACTTCGGTCTGCACGTTGGCATTCGTGGCGGAGAGAATGCGCACGTCGACGCGGCGTGTGGTGGAAGAGCCCACGCGCTCGAGTTCGCCGATCTCCAGCGTGCGAAGCAGCTTGGCTTGCAGATTGAGCGGCACGTTGGCGATTTCGTCGAGAAAAAGAGTGCCGCCATCGGCGAGTTCGAAGCGGCCAACGCGGTCGGTTTTGGCGTCAGTGAAGGCGCCTTTCACGTGGCCGAAAAGTTCGCTTTCGAAAACGCCTTCAGGGAGCCCGCCGGCGTTGACGGTGACCAGCGGTTTGCCGGCGCGGGGCGAAAGGGCTTGCAGCGTTCTGGCGATGACTTCTTTTCCGGTACCGTGCTCGCCGGTGATCAGGACGTTCGCGTCGGAAGGGCCAACGCGCGCGATCAAATCCATGACGGGGCGCATGGCGGCGGATTCGGCGATGAGCATCGGGCGGCCGTCGGCGCGCAGCAAGCGGTTTTCCGCTTCGAGGCGCACGCTCTGGCGGATGGCGTGGGCGAGTTCGATTTGCGTGCGCAGAATCGCGAGCAGGCGCGCGTTTTCCCAGGGCTTCTGGATGAAATCCTTGGCGCCGCGGCGCATCGCTTCGACGGCGAGATTGAGGCTGCCCCACGCGGTCATGACGATGACCGGCAAGCTGCCGTCGCGGGTGCGAATCTCGGTGAGGAGGTCGAGACCCTCCTGGCCCGAAGTGGTATCGCGTGCGTAATTCAGGTCCATGAGGATGGCGTCGAATTCGCGCGTGTCGAGAGCCGCGAGCAAGGCGGCGGGCGACGCGACAGCGTCGATGTCAAAGCCCTCGCCCTTTAGGAGCAGGCGCAAGGCCTCGCGAACGTCGGGCTGATCGTCCGCTACGAGAATGCGCCAGCGTTGTGAATTGGGTCCAGTCATCAAAAATTCGCCCCTTGGGTGCGCTGCAAACTTTTGTCTCTAACAATCATTCGTATCGAAGAGCGACGAGTGGATCGACTCGCGCCGCGCGGCGCGCGGGAATGTAACACGCCAGCAAGGCGACAAGTCCGAGCAGCGCGACCACGACGGCGAGGACAAGCGGATCGGCGGGCTTCACGCCGTAAAGCTGCGACGTCAGCAGTTGCGTGGTTTCCAGCGCCGCGGCCAATCCTATCGCCAAGCCGATTGCGGCAAGCATCATGCCTTGGCCGACGACCATGCGCAGCACGTCTCCCGGGCGCGCACCCAGGGCCATGCGAATGCCGATCTCGTGCGTTCGCTGAGCAGTGGAATAGGCCATGACGCCGTACGTTCCTACGGCGGCGAGAATAAGCGCGAGAGCGGCGAAAATGCTCATCACGAGCATCAAGAAGCGCTGAAACGCGAGGGAGACGGAGCGGATCTGATCCATGGACTCGATGTGGCCGACGGGCAAATCCGGATCAGCGTCGTGAACTGCGGTCTCCACCGCGCGGCTCAGACTGAGAGGCGGCTGCGCGGTGCGCACAAGGATGGCGATCGGAAACCAGGTTTGGAATCCCTGAATTTCGCCAGGGTCCTGCGCGAGCGGAATGAAAACAGTCGAAGGAACCGGTTCATTGAGGGCGGACTTGACGTCTCCGACGACGCCAACGATTTCGCGGGGCGAATCGTCTACCATGAGCTGCTGGCCGATGGGATTGCGATGGGGAAACTTCTCGTGCACGAAGGCTTCATTGATGATGACGACATTAGGGGCCGCAGGGGAATCCGTTTCGGAAAAAAGCCGCCCCTGCAGAAGGGGAATGCCCAGCGTGCGGAAATAATCTGGAGTGATGGAACGAAAATCGGCAGAGATGTCTCCTGTACCGCGTTCCGAAGGAAGCGACACATCCACGTTCCCGCCGTCGTCAAAGGGCAAGCCGGCTCCCACGACGGCGGAGCTTTGCACGCCGGGGATGGCTTGGACTTTGCTTAGAATTCCTCGATAAAACCGATCGATTGCGGCAGAGCGCGCGCCTTCTTGCGACGCGGTTGCGGCCGCGGGCAACGGGGGAAACTTTTGATCTGTGGTCCAAGTTTGAAGAGCGAGGATTGGATGCGGGTCAAAGCCAGGATTGGTGCGCAGCAAATTTGCAAAGGTCTCGATGAGCAAACCCGCGCCAGCAAGCAGAACGAGCGAGAGCGCGATTTCGGCCACGGCGAGCGCGCTGCGCAGACGGCGGCGGGCCGCTCCGGAAGTGGCGCGCCCGACGGACTCCTTCAAAGAATTATTCAGGTCTGCTTTGGAGGATTGAAACGCCGGAGCCAGGCCGAACAAAATTCCGGTGAGCAGCGAAACGAGCGCGGTGAAAGCGAGCGCCCAACGATCCAGGGAAATATCGTGCGCGCGCGGCAAATCGGGCGGCGCGAACGTGAGGAGCAAGCTCAGTCCCCAGTTCGCAAGGAGCAGCCCCAACGCCCCGCCGAGAATTGCCAGCACAAGGCTTTCCGTCAGCAACTGGCGGAAAAGACGGGCGCGGCTCGCGCCGAGCGCGGTGCGAATAGCGATTTCTTTGCCGCGCGCAGCGGCGCGGGACATCAGCAAATTGGCGACGTTGGCGCAGGCGATCAAGAGCACAAATCCGATTGCGCCGAAGAGCACGAGCAGCGGCGTGTCGTAGCCAAACGAAATCATGGAGCGAAGCGGAACCGCACGGAAGGCAATGCCCTGACGCTCCGCAGACGAGATCGAGTGAGTGCGAAATTGCTTGAAGAAGGAATCTTCGATGCTGCTGAAGTAGCTATCGGCTTGCGGGCGCGACACGCCCGGCTTGAGGCGAGCGAGCACGACGTAGTTGATTCCGCCGCCGAGCGATTGATTGACCTGGCCGATGGTTGTCCAGAGATCTACAGAAGGCCCGGCGGGCCGACCCCACATGCTTTGAAAGCCTACGGGCATGACGCCGACAACGGTGAAAGGTTTGCCGTCCAACGAGGCCGTTTTGCCGACGATTTGCGGGTCGCCGGCGAACTGCGACTTCCACAGACCGTAGCTCAGGATGACGACGTTCGGGCCGTTGACGCTGTCTTCGTCGGGTGAGAATTCCGGGCCGAGAGCGGGCTGCACGCCCATGACGCGGAAATAGTCGGAAGAAACTCGCAGAGCGCGAACACGCAGCGGCTCGCTGCCGCCGGCGAGGTTGAAGCCGACGTTGGTGGTCGCCGCGACGTAGGAGAACGGCTCACTGTGAGATTTCCAGAAGTCAAATTCGCGCGCATCGAATCCGGAATAGTCGAGCTGGCCGTTGTAGCTGATGGAGATTTGGGTGATGCGGTCGGGCTGGGGGTAGGGCAGGGGCCGTAGGAGCACGCCGTAAACGACGCTAAAAATCGCGGTGTTGGCGCCGATGCCCAGGGCCAAAGTGAGGATCACGATGGCGGCAAAGCCCGGTTGCTTGGCGATAGTGCGAAGGCCATAGCGAACGTCTTGCCAGAGGTTTTTCATGACAAGCTTCCCCCTGCGGATTTCCGGGCACGTCACTTGCCGCGTTGCCTTTGCGAGCGTCCGAGCAAGCGCCGTATTTTCATAGGGTAACACAGACAGGCGTCGCGCGCTCACACCGGGACTGTTCGATTTCGGACAGTCCGTGTCTGGAATGGGACGCGAGTTACTGCTGACAAAAAGGCTTGGCTATTCGTACCGGAGCGACTGCAGCGGATCGACGCGCGTGGCGCGACGTGCGGGAATATAGCACGCGGAGAGAGCCACGAGCGCGAGGATGATGATGGCTATCGCGGAGGAGGGAAGGTCGACGGACTTGACGCCAAACAGAAACCCTGCAAGCACCGCGGTGAGCGCATAAGCGCCAACAAGTCCGAGAACGACGCCGGCGAGGGCCAAACGGGCGCCCTCGCCGACGATCAGGCGGACCACATCACCGGGCTGAGCGCCGAGCGCCATGCGAATGCCAATCTCGTGGGTGCGCTGCTGTACTCCGTAGGAAATCACACCGTAGATGCCGATGGCGGCGAGCACCAGGGCCAGGAAAGCGAAGAAGCTGAGAAGTTTGGCGTTCACGGTTTCGGAAGCCATGGAGGCGGAGAGAAGTTCCTCCATGGATTTCATCTCAGTGACCGGCTGGCTCTTGTCGATGGAGAAAATCACCTGGCGCGCGGAATCGGCAGCCAAATCCGGAGGGCCGGCAGTGCGGAGAACGAAACGCATGATTCGCGAGGGCGCCTGGCTGTACGGAAGATAGAGTTCTCCCGGTTGGGTGTTGCGAAGCATGCGGTCCTGGACGTCGCCAACGACACCAACGATGGTGCTCCACTGATTGTCGACAATCGGACGGTACGGCGCGGATTTCGATTGCACGAGATGAAGGCGAACGCGCTGGCCGACGGGATTCTGATTCGGCCAGTAGCGCTTCACGAGCGCCTGATTGATGATGGCGACGTTGAGAGAAGTGGCCGAATCCGAATCGGTGAAGTATCGCCCGGCGACCAGCGGCATTTGCATGGTTTGGAAATACTGCGGGTCGATGACGCGATAATGAGCGACGAATTCCTCCTTCGGAGGAGGAGAAGGACGGCCGTCGATATCGAAGTTCGTAAGATCCGTCCATCCGGTGAGCGGTAAGAAATTCACGGCGCCAACCGCCGTGACACCGGGAAGATGGCGCATCCTTTCGAGGGCCTGCTGAAAGAAGTCGCTCACTTGCGCGCCGGACGGGTATTTGGAATCAGTAAGCCACACTTGAAACGAGAGTACGTTCTTCGGATTAAAGCCCATGTCTTGCCTCAGCACGGCTTCCAAGCCGCGAATCAACGTCCCGGCGCCAATCAGCAGAACCAGGGACAAGGCTACTTCCACAACGACAAGAAAGTTGCGGGTCATACGGCTCTGGCGCCCGCCGGCGGAACTGCGTCCGCCTTCCTTCAGTGACTCGCTCAAATCAGGCTTCGAAAACTGGAATGCGGGCGCAAGACCAAAAATAATTCCGGCCAAAATGGCAATCGTCGCTGTATATGCCAGCACGGGCAGATTCATGCCAATCCATTCTTCATGAGGGAGCCCGCCGGCAGCGGTGGAAGGAGGAAGAACGAGGGGAAGCAAACGGAAGGCGATGTACGCAAACAGCAGGCCCACGGCGCCTCCGAGCAATCCGAGAAGAATGCTTTCCGTGAGGAGTTGCCGAATCAAGCGAAAGCGCCGCGCACCGAGCGCGGATCGAACTGCCACTTCGCGCTGACGGCCTGCGGCGCGGGAAAGCATCAAGTTCGCGACGTTGGCGCAAGCGATCAGCAAAACCAAACCGACGACAGCCAGAAGGATAAGAAGAGGATTGCCAATACTTCCGAAGAGGTCTTGATGAAGGAGAACAACACGGACGCCTGTGCCCTGATTGGTGGCGGGATATTCCATGGAGAGGCGGTGGGAGATCGTGCTGAGGTCTGCGTTCGCCTGAGCCAAAGTGACACGATCTTTCAACCTTGCAAACGTGATGAGCGATGGGTTGTCACGGCGAATTTCATTGGGGGCAAAAGATAAGGGCAGCCAGAGATCGATATCCTGGCTGGGACCCCAAAGGCTAAAGCTCGAAGGCAGTACTCCGGCAACGGTGTACGTCTTGTCGTCAAGGGTGATACTGCGATCGATGATGGTTGGATCCGAGCCGAAGCGCCGCGCCCAGACTCGGTGACTCAGAATAACCACGCGGTCCTGGCCAGGCTGTTCCTCGTCAGGACGAAACGCGCGGCCCAACGCGGGCTTGACGCCGAGCATGGAGAAAAAAACCGGTGAGACGTGGGCACCCCAGAGCTGCTCCGGGTCGCCGGCGCCGGACAGAGTAAAAAACCAGAGATGGTACGCGGCGATGCTCTGGAAGGATCGATTCTGCGAGCGCCAATCGAGGAAGTCAGCGGGAGGAGCGGTGCCGCGTACGAGTTTGCGATTGCTGTCCGTCTCCCACACCATTACGAGTTGCTGGGGCTTCGGATAAGGCAAAGGACGGAGAATGACGGCGTTGACGATGCTAAAAATGGCTGCGTTGGCGCCGATGCCAAGGCCAAGCGTGAGCACAGCAACCAAGGTGAAAGCCGGGCTCTTGCGGAGCAAGCGGCCGCCGTACAGCACGTCTTGCCAAAGGTTTCTCATCGACGCATGGTGCGGCCCCTGTGATTACGCTTGACAAGCCTGCAAGAGGGAGCGCGACGCAGGCATTGTTATACATCATTGCCGTTACCGTTTCACTATTCATATCGCAGAACGACGACCGGGGCGAATGCGCATCGCGCTCAGAGGGAAAGTACCACCGCGAGAGCGGTGAACTTCGCGGGAATTAGCCGACGGCAAGAACGATCAGCGTGGCATCGTCCTGAAATTTGTCGCCGCTGAATTTTGCGACGCGAGCGAGAACCGAAGCCTGGATGTTCGCGGCGCCGAGCGCACGGCTTTCCCGCAAAATGTCGAGCAGGCGCTGCTCGCCGAATTCCTCGCTGGCGGAATCGGAAGCTTCGGTGATGCCGTCGGTGAAAAGAATCAGACGATCGCCTTCGGCGAGAGCGACGGCGTCTTGTTCGTAGCGATCTGTGGCCGAAATTCCCATGGCCGGGCCGCCGCAGGAGAGGCGGGCGGTTGCGCCATCGCGGCTGAGCACGATGGGGGCGTTGTGTCCCGCGTTTGTGTAGACGATGCGGCGTGTTTGCGCGTCGAAAACGGCATAGAAAAACGTGATGAAGCGATCCGAGGCGGTATTGCGGCCGATGAAACGATTTACGCGCTCGGTCAACCCGGCGGGCTCAAAATTCTGAGCAGCGAGGCCGCGCACGGTTGCCTGAAGGTTGGACATCAGGAGCGCTGCCGCGATGCCTTTGCCGGCAACGTCGGCAATGCAAATCGCGAAGTGATTGGCGTCAAGTTGCAGAACGTCGAAATAGTCGCCGCCGATTCCGTGAATCGGAAGCCACGCGCCGGAAAATTCGCAGCCGGGGATTTGCGGGATTTCCTTGGGCAGAAAGCCAAGCTGGGTGCGCTGGGCTTCTTCCCACTGGCCTGCTCCTTGCGCGCTGCCAAGCGCTTCATTTTCGGCTTGGCGTTTTCGGGCGTTGCGCGCGAGCTGGCCATTTTCAATTTCCGCGCGCACCGTGCGCAGCAGGCGGGTGTTGTCCCAGGGCTTCAGAACAAAATCGCGAACGCCTTCGCGCATGATTTCGACGGCGAGTTCAACGCTGCCCCACGCGGTCATCGCGACGATGGGAAGAAGATCGTCGCGCTCATGAATCTGCGAAAGCAGGTCGAGGCCTTCGCGACCGGAGGTAGTGTCGCGCGCATAGTTGAGGTCCATGAGGACAAGGTCGAAAGCGCCGCGAGATAACGCGGCGAGCAATGCCGCGGGAGAATTGACCAGTTCCAGTTCATAGCCCTCGCCTTTTAGGAGCAGGCGAAGGGCTTCGAGGACGTCGGTCTGATCGTCGGCGATCAGAACGCGCAAACTGGCCGACGCCGGGGCCGCTGCTGAAGTGGGGATCAAGTTTGAGTCAGAGTGCACTGCACATTCCCGAGCCAAGGATTTTTCCTCTCGCGCGGATTAGGGCAGATGCCCAGCCATTCGCGCGAGGAACTAACGTCTTTGACGAGAATAACTTAACACGTCGCGGGGCGGATTTCGACGGCATGCACGCCCGTTTGCGGGATAGGCGTGTCGCGTTTTCGGACAGTCAGGCCCTGGTGGCCTGTGCGCCGCCGTCGACGATCCAGCCATCGGCAAGTTGTATGACGCGATTTCCGTAGGCCGCCCAGGCTTCGTTGTGCGTGACCTGGATAATTGTGGTGCCCTCGTCGTTGAGTTTCTTCAGCAGGTCCATGATCATTTTGCCTTGGCTGGAGTGCAGGCTGCCGGTGGGTTCGTCGGCGAGGATGAGTTTTGGATTGCCGATCACCGCGCGCGCGACGGCGACAAGCTGTTGCTGGCCGCCGGAAAGTTGATTGGGATAGAGGCCCTTCTTGCCGACGATTTGGAAGCGGTCGAGAATGTCGGCGACCATGCCGTCGCGCTCGGATTTCTTGATGTCGCGATAGGAGAGCGGCAAATCAAGATTTTCCGAGACAGTGAGGTTGTCGAGCAGATGATACTGCTGGAAAACGAAGCCGATGTATTTCTTGTGCAGCTCGACGCGCTTGCGGTTGTCGAGTTTGTGCACTTCGTGATCGGCGAAATAAAATTGGCCTTTCCAGGCGCCGTCGAGCATGCCGACGATGCCCATCAGGGTGGACTTGCCCGCGCCGGAAGGGCCCATGATGGTGATGAATTCGCCCTGACGGATATCCAGATTGATGCGGCGCAGGACCCAGGTTTTGCCGGCGCCTGATTCGTAGAACTTCTCGACATCCACCATTCGTATCACGTTCGTCTCCCGTGGAAAGCAGAACAGCTATTGTACCGAAACTCGAAGAGCGCGCCAAAATTGGCGATTAGAAATCGAGCGAGCCCCTATTTTCAGTCACTTACAGGCATTTCTAATTCCGAGCTCTGGCGATTAGAATTTTCGTTTTCTATTCGCCAACGCTCACTCTGACTCCTGGATCGACAGGGCGAGCCGGCGATGAAAGCATCATTCATAGCGCAAAGCCACCATAGGATCGACCTTCATAGCGCGGCGCGCGGGGATGTAGCAGGCGGCCATGGCCACGAGCAACAGGAGAATGGAAACGGCGATGAGCGTGGCTGCGTCGGTGGCGCGAACGTCGAACAACAAGCTCTGCAGGTATCGCCCGAGAGCAAGCGCGAGAACCACGCCTACCGCCGATCCGATGAGCGCGAGCCTCATTCCTCCGCCAAGAATCAGGCGCAGAATGTGGCGCGGGGTGGCGCCCAGGGCCATGCGAATGCCGATCTCGTTGGTGCGCTGGCTGACGGAATAGGCGATCACGCCGTAGAGTCCGACGGCCGCGAGACCGAGGGCCAGCGCGGCAAAAATTCCGACGAGGAGCGCCGAGAACTTCGGTGTTGAGACGGACAAAGCGATGACGTCCTGCATGGTGCGAAGAGAAGAGAGAGCTTCGTTTTTGTCGAGCGAAGCCACGACGCCCTGCAGCTCGCCAGCCGTGCTAAGAGGATTTCCGGCGGTGCGGACAACGATCTCGAGTGCAGGCGAGCGCCTCTGCCCTACCGGCACGTACATGTTCGGGCGCAGCGGCGCACCGAGCGAGTCGTGAGTGACGTTGCCGACGATGCCCACGATGGTAGTGGCTTGCGTAAACGCCAGCCCGGATCCCGGACCCACGAATAGAAGACGCTTTCCAACCGGATTCTCGTTGGGAAAGTAGCGCTTCGCGAACGCTTGATCCACAACGATGACCAGCGGAGAACTAGCATTGTCGCTCCAGCTGAGCACGCGCCCGGCCAGCAGCGGAATGCGCATGGCCTGGAAATAACCCGGCGTCGCTTGGCTGAGTTCCACGTCCTCGAACTGGTTCGCGCCGTAGACGCGGCCTTCGATGCGGAATATATCGTCGCCGTATTCGCCGGCCAAAGGCAGTTCGGAGACGGCTCCCACGGCCAGCACGCCGGGCAATGCTGCGGCGCGCTCTTCAAATTGCCGCATGAAGGCGCCGGTCTTCGCTGGCGTGCCATAGGTTTGGTTGGGCAACTCAATCTTAGCAGCGACGACATTCTGCGGCTGGAATCCGGGATTGACGTGAATCAGGCGCCAAAAACTTTGCAGCAGCAATCCGCCGCCGACGAGAAGTCCGAGCGAAACGGCAATCTGTCCCACGACCAGAGAATTGCCGAGCGACTTGCGGCCGCGATGCACGCCGCGGCCGGCTTGCTTTAGAGCATCCACGAAATGCGCCTGCGACGAGTGCAGCGTCGGAAGCAGTCCAAAAAGGACGGCGGTTACGACGGAAATCGCTGCGGTGAAAGCGAGAACAGCGCCATTGACGTGAATTTCGCTCAAGCGCGGAAAATCCGCAGGGCCAATGGCGCGCAGCGCGGCGACGCCCCAGGCGGCGATGAGCAATCCGACGATGCCGCCTCCGCAGGCGAGCACCATGCTTTCGGTGAGCATTTGCTGGATGATTCTGCCGCGCGATGCGCCGAGAGCTCTGCGAATAGCCAGTTCGCGCTGGCGCGTTTCTCCGCGCGAGAGGAGAAGATTGGCCACATTCGCGCAGGCGATGAGAAGGAGCAAACCCACGGCGATGGAAATCAAATAGACTTGCGACTGCACGGGACCGATCAGCACGTTCGTGAGAGAACGGACCTTGAGTCCCCAGCCTTTGTCGGTGTCCGGGTATTTCGCGTCAATGACTGTGGCGTCGGCGTCCAGATCGGCTTGCGCTTGATTGAGCGTGATGCCGGGCTTCAGTTTGCCGACGCCCATCAGAAAATGCGACATGTGCGAGGTCATGTGTGGATTCAGCATGGGCAAAGGCAACCAGATTTGCGCGTCGGAAAGGATCGTGGGATCGGAGGAGAGCACGCCGACGACGGTCAGATTCTGATCGTCGAGAATAATTTGTTTGCCGATGATTTTGGGGTCGGAGCCGAAGTGCGTGCGCCAGATGCTGCGGTTGAGAATGGCGACCTGCGGGAGCGCAGCTTGCTCGTCCGCGGGAACGAAGGTGCGGCCGAGCAGCGGCGAGACGCCGAGAGCGGCAAAAATGTTCCAAGAGGCGCTCGAGCTTGCGACCTGCTCGGGCTTTCCCTGCCCGCTGAGATTGGAAATGGACGCGGCATAATCGAGCGCGGCCATTTGCTCGAATGCGCGGTTCGCGGCGCGATAATCAGTGTAATCGGCAGGCGTAATTCCGGCCGTGTCGCCCATGGCGAATTTTCCGGTCAGATGCACCAGGCGATTCGGCGACGCGAAAGGCAGCGGACGCAGGACGACGGCATCGAGGACGCTGAAAATGGCGGTATTGGCGCCGATGCCGAGCGCCAGCGTCAATACCGCGACGATGGTGAATCCCGGAGATTTTGTGAGCATCCGGAACGCGTAGCGAAGATCTTGCAATAGTGTAGCCATGAGTCACTCTCCGCTGCGCCGGGCTTTTCCCGGACGGCCGTTGGCCGCCGCCGAAAATTACTGCGGCATTTGCGGCGGCTCGAATTTCGAGTCGTCGACCGGCGCATTGTCCTTTACATCTTTGACTACGTATGTTGCCGTCTGCCCACTGGTGTACCAAACTATCTGGTACGGGATATCGACGCCGTCAGTCAGGCGGAAGTCGGAATAATCGGCTTCCACCGGCAGGACGCCAAAAATGGTGCGTTCGCGAATTGTTCGGCGTATGAGCAAGCCAGACTGCTGGTCGAAGAAAAGAAATTCGACAAGGCCATCCGGCGCGGTGGCCTGGACGACGTAGGTCATCGTGTCGCCGATTTTTGCCTGGCCGCGCAGACGCTTGGCTTTGTAATCCTGCAGCGCAGCAATCGGATTTATTTGCGCTTCGCGGCTGAGAACGATTTCGTCAAAGCCTTCGGCTTTGAAGGACCCTTGAGGTGTCGTGATCCAGGCTTGTGTTCCGTCGAATACCGTCGTCGCGTTGCCTTGCGGGGTGGCGACCGTCGAATACATTTTCCCGCCCTTTTGATAAGCCTCAATCGACGAGGTGCGACCCTCGTTCGTCTCTTCAACCTGAATAACGCGCGTGGTGATTTTGTTCAGAGCGTCCTCTCCACCCTTGGCTTGGGCAAACTTGCTCAATATGGCGTCGACGGTTGGAAGAGGCTGCGCCTGGGCGGTTTGATCCGGGCGGATGAACTGCGGCTCGACCGCTTCGGCGGGAAGAGCCGGAGCGCCCATCGGCTCGTGATGTCCCTGATGGCAGGTGAAGCAACTGACTTCCGGGCGGCCTTCAAAATTATTCTGGTTGATGGCGAAGAGCATGGTCATCATGCGGCGGGCGGTCTGCTTGGCTTGCTTATCGTCAGACGGAAAATTTTGGTCCACATGGCAATAGTTACACTCAACGCCGAGAGCGGTGGTGATGTAGCGCATGCCCGGGAGGAGTTGCGAGGCGGGAATATCTTTCAGCACCTGAATGTTCTTGTAAACTTGCGCCGCGGTCTTTTCGGCCGGCGCCGGCTGTGACTGCTGCTGCGCCTGCGCTCCGAGGCCGACGGCCAGCGTGAATGTCGCTGCCGCTGCGAGCAATGTCGGATGGATGAGAATCCGCGCCTTGGCGGCAAATGTTTTCGTGCGAGGCCTTCGCAACAGGTCTTTCATCATGCCCTCCCGGAATCAGAATCGTGAACCAAATGCGCCCATGCGACAGAAGAGACGGCGGGCGGCCTGTTCATGCGATCCGATTTTACGCGAGTTGCGATTTTCCGCACGTGGATTCTCGGCGCTGAGAAGCGTCACTCGTAGCGCAAAGCCTCCGTGGGATCGAGGCGCATGGCGCGACGCGCGGGAATGTAGGATGCCAGGAGCGCGACGAAAGAAAGGAGCACGGCAACGACGATGAAAGTGAGCGGATCGGCAGGCTTGACGTCAAAAAGAAGGCTCGACATCAGCCGCGTTATTACAAGTGACAAAGCCACGCCAATCAGTAGGCCAATCGCGGCGAGACGAGCGCCTTCGCCCACGATCAGGCGCAGCACATCGGTGGGTTGCGCGCCGAGCGCCATGCGAATGCCGATTTCCTGCGTGCGCCGCGTGACGGAATGAGCAACGAGGCCGTAAATGCCGACGGCGGCAAGCAGCAGAGCCGCTCCGGCGAAGACGCCCGCAAGAAGGAACAGGAGACGCTGCGGAGCTGTCCAGGAACCAAGAGCTTCCGCAAACGTGGAGAATTCCACGGGAATGTTCGGATCGAGCTGGTGAAAAATATCCCTCGCGGCGGGAACAACGGCCCACGGCGGCAAGGTTGTGCGCAGAACGAGTGCGGGCGAACTGTTCACGCCTAGACCGCGCTGACGATAGTCCACAAAAATAACCGACGCCGTCGGCTGGTCGAGGCCGTCGGCGCGGATATCGCCAACGACGCCGACAATCGTGAGCGGCTTCATGATGCCGTCCATATTGCCGAAGAAGATCTGCTGACCGATGGGGTCTTGATTGGGCCATTTTTCGCGCGCGAGCGTTTGGGTAATCAGCGCGACGTGTGGTGTATCAGGGCCGTCCTGTGCGTCGAAGAGCCTTCCGCGAATCAGAGGAATTCCGGCGGCGCGGAAAAAGTCTCCGCTGGCGACGGCATAGTCCGCTGATCCCGTCTGTTTAGGATTGAGCGAGAAGCGATTCCATTCCGCCTCGGTCGTGGGGACCGGCTGGCCGTTGAGAATCAGAAAGAGCCCATCGGGGAATCCATCTGCATCCGCGATGGGGAGCGCTCCGGTTGCGCCCGCGGATTCGACTCCGGGGATTCCACGAATGCGGGCCACGGCGTTGTTGAGAAACTGAGTCTGCCGCGCGATGTCCTCCGTTTTCTGCTGAGGCGTGCGGTCACCTTCCGGCTGCGGCAGCGAAAACTTCAGAACCAGCAAATTCGCTTCACTGAAGCCTGGATTCACGGAGATCAACCGCAAAAAACTGCGGCCCAGAAGCCCGGCGCCGATGAGCAGCATCATCGTGGCGGCAATTTCGGCGATCACCAATGCACTGCGAGCTTTGTGACTTCCGCTGCTATAACTGCGCGAGCCCGCGCTGAGCGCGTCATTCAAATCCACGCTGCCTGCGCGCCACGCAGCGAACAATCCGAGGCCCACCGCGACGGCCAACGTGGCGACGATCGTGAATAGAAGAACGAGTCCGTTGATGGCAATGCCTTGCTGCATCGGCAAATCTGTCGGAAGGACGGCGGGGAGAAAACTCGTGGTCCAGAGCGCAAGCAAGATTCCCAGAGCGCCGCCAGCGATCGCCAGGACCAGCGATTCAGCGAGCAGTTGCTGCACGAGCCTACCGCGGCCAGCTCCGAGCGCCGCACGCACGGCCAATTCCTTGCGCCGCGCGGAGGTGCGGGCCACCAGCAATCCGGCAATGTTCGCGCATGCGACGAGGAAGAGGAGCATGACGGCGCCAAAAAGCGCGAGCAGAGCCTGGCGAACATTGGCGACCAATTTATCCGCGAGAGGAGTCACCAGGGCGTCCTGCAGAAAATAATCGGGATTTTCCGTCTTGCCGTACTGGGAATGAATGCGACGCGCGATGGTGTCCAGGTCCGAGCGCGCTTGTTGGATGGTCACCCCGTCTCGCAAGCGGCCGATGACTTCTCCATCATGGGCGGTGCGGCTTGTTCCCCACCCGTAGCGCTCCCATGTGGCCCAGGCGGCTACGCCATGAGGAAAATCGAATCCCTGCGGCATTACCCCAACGACCGGATAGACGGCTCCGTCCATCGTCAAGCGGGCGCGCGATAGATCGTCCGTTCCGCCGAGAAATTGCCGCCAATAACTGTAGCTGACGATCATGGCAGGCGCGCCATGGGCAACGAGCTCGCTGGCTGCAAACTCACGGCCGCGAAAGGGCTCGACGCCGAGCGTCTTAAAAAAGTCCTGCGACACCAAGCCGATATTCACGCGGACGGGCTCGCTGCCTCCGGAAACGGATTCCGGAATCGAGGCGAACATAGCCAGCGTGGTCAATGTGTGATTCTGAGCGCGAAAATCGAGGAAATTGGGATCGGCCATGTGCGCTCGATGGCCATGCGCTTCTTGCTCCAAGACATACACAATTTGTTGCGGATTGGGGTAGGGAAGCGGACGCAGCAACACGGCGTCGACGACGGAGAATATCGAAGTGGATGCTCCGATGCCGAGGGCCAGCGTAAGAATCGCGACTGCCGCGAACGCAGGGTTCTTGGCGAGCGTGCGGATACCGAAGCGCAGGTCCTGCCAGAAGTTATTCATTCGCCTCGCCTCCAGATCGTGCGGGCACACCCCAACCTTATGAAAAGCAGCCGGGGGATAAGGATTTCTTAAACCGCTTGCGTGCGCGCGTGCACTGTTTCTTCCACGATGCGGCCGTCGAACAAATGAATCGAGCGATCCGCGACGCCTGCAAAGCGAGGATCGTGCGTCACCATGCAAATCGTGGCGCCTTCACCATGGAGTTGCCGCAACAGATCCATGACCGCTTCGCTGTTCTTGGAGTCCAAGTTTCCAGTGGGCTCGTCAGCGAGGAGGATGGAAGGCTGGCCAACCAGAGCACGAGCCACGGCTACGCGCTGTTGCTGACCGCCAGAGAGCTGCGACGGATAGTGCTTCATGCGGTGGGCCATGCCCACGCGCTCGAGCACCTGCTGGACGCGCTGCTTGCGCTCCGCCGACGCCATGCTGCGATAGGTAAGAGGCAGCTCGACGTTCTCGAAGACGGTGAGGTCGCCGATCAAATTGAACGCCTGGAAGATGAAGCCGATTTCGCGATTGCGGATGCGCGTGCGATCGGAGAGCGAGAGATTCGCGACCGGCTGGTTATTCAGCGTGTAATTGCCGTCGGTGGGCGAATCCAGCAAGCCGAGAATCGAGAGCAGCGTTGACTTGCCGCAGCCCGAGGGCCCGGCGATCGCGAGGAACTCGCCGACCTTGATTTCGAGGTGTACGCCGGCCAGGGCGTGAGTCTCGATTTCGTCGGTATAGAAAACCTTGGTAACACCGTCCAGATGAATCAATATTTGCGTGCCGTTCATGCTCGCTCCTCCGTCGCCAGTATCATACGCCTTACTTAATTCGAATGCGGTCAAAATTGTCGTACTGCGACATGTCCGACAGAATGACCACGTCGCCTATGTTCAAACCTTTGATGATCTCGACCGTACTTACCGACACCTTCCCAATGTCCACCTGCACCTGGACTGCTTCCTTCCCGTCGTCGACTTCCTTAAAGAGGCCAATCTTGCTGTCCTGGTCGCCATGAACGGGGCGCCCGACGTGAAGCACATTGGTCAGTTTCTCGATGAGGATGGTGCCCTCGACGCTCAGGTTGGGCACGGCGCCTGGCGGGAGCGGTCCATCCAGATGGACATCGACGGTGCGCGTACCGTTTGTGACCGAGGGATCAATGCGAGTTACGTGCCCGGGAATGATGCCGTTATGAGTGTCGACAGATGCGCTCTGATTCAACTGAACATCTCCCACTTGGGTCTCAGGGATTTGTAGCTGCGCCTTGAGTTTGGTCTGTTCGGCTACCGAGGCCAGCTCCGCTCCGGAGGCCATATCCTGGCCGACCTGGGCGGGTTCGTCCTGGAGCACACCGTTAAGGCCGGCGCGGACTGTGAGTTCATCGACCTCGCGCTTATAGAGATCGACCTGGGCTTGATCCTGGTTCACGGTATTTTGCTGGACAGCCAGCTGGGAATCCACCGAGGCTGCGAAACTATCCACCTGTTTTTGCGCCAGCTCGTCTTCCACTTTCAATTCCTCAGCCGCCACCCGCGACTTATCGGCAATAACTTTTGCGACCACATTCTGCTGGTATCCAGTTTCGTCGGCTTGGGCCTGCATCTGAGCGGTGAGATAGTTCGACCGAACACTGGCAGCGGTCGAACGCAGCGCCATGAGCGAGTTCCCGACCGTGGCTTTCAACTGGACCAGCGCGGCTTGCGCCGACTTTAACTGGAATTGCGCGCTTTGGAGTTGCTGCTGGAGAGTGGGATTGGTCAGAATCATGATTACGGAATCCGGCTTGACCAGCGCGCCAGGAAGAATCAATCGCTGGACCACTTGCCCCTCGGTCTTTGCGGGAATCATAGTGATGACTTCCGGTACGAGCGTGCCTAGGCCACGCACCTGGAGCAGCATGTCACCGCGCTTAACGGTGTCTGCGTAGATAACCGATCCATCAACGCTGGGAGGCGCTGGCTTTAACCGCGACAGGCCGTAAGTCACCAGAGGAAGCAGGATGAGTATGGCAACGATGTAAATGATCCTGCGAATCCGCTTCTTCCTCTTCACGTCAGGGCGAACAATGTCCAAGGTACTTCTCCTCGATCGGCAGTGATAACCGCAATTCGGATGCCGACAGCGCTCAGGTGCCTAAACCTCACCTATTGTGCGGCTTAGGTGTATTATACACCCGCTGCGGTTGGGCACGCACGCCCGATAGTGGGACTTGGTTGTCCCGCTATCGGACACCAAAATCCCGCTCGACCGGGAGGCTTTAACAGTAAAGTTTTGCTTGCAGTTAGAGGCCAAGAGGGAATCCGCAACTCTGAAAGGGGGCTGGGGTTAGTATAGGCTTGGCTTCGCGGGTGGCCGATGGGCTCTACATCTCAGCGATATTGTTCTGCATCTAAGCGAAACGATCCATTAAGTAAGCCCTTGGGGTGGGGTGGTGCTTAATCTTTTCCCGGCAACCGGCTCGCATCTTGCACCTGACATCCTTGGTCTGCAGTGTGGATTTTTCCGCTCGTTTGGATTGCACGAGGAGGAAGCACCGTGTTCCCAGACACTAGAACCACCGGTCGAGTGAAGCCTCTTTTTCAGGCGGTTCGCAGTTTCATCATCCGGCACAAGTTCATCTCTGTATCGCTGCCCGCAATCGTCTTGCTCGCTGTATTCATTGGGCCTTTGATCGGCAAAGGGCCGGCGCGCGAGCGAGCGGGAAGAGAAAGAGATTCCGCACAGCAAATCAAGAAGCGCGCGCAGTGGTTCTTTCACCAACGCGCTTATCCACTGGGACATATTCCCGCTGGTGCGCGAGTGCGGGCTGTGGAGCACCTCGAACAAATGCGCGCAAACAGCGGGACTTTTATGCAGCGCTTCGCGGCGCAGCATGCAAGCGCCGAAAGCGCGTCCGGCGTGACAGCGCAGCAAATCGCAATCAATATGACGAGTTGGACGCCGATTGGCCCTCAGCCCACGACGAGCGCTTTTTTTGGTTTCACTTCCGGGCGCGTGAACGCCCTTGCTGTCGACCCGTGTGACGCCAGCGGCAACACGATTTACGCTGGCGGAGCGCAGGGCGGGGTTTGGAAAACGACCAATGGCGGCACGAATTGGACAGAGCTGACGGATGCGCAGCTTTCGATTTCGACCGGCTCCATCGCTCTCGATCCCGTGCCTGGCGACTGCACCGGCGGGCACACGGGCGCGATTTATTACGGGACGGGCGAGGAGAATTTCGCTTACGACAGTTTTTACGGTGCGGGGGTGCTGATTTCGCACGATGGCGGCAATACTTGGGTGAAGGACAATACGTTTGTAACTGTGACGAGCGGAACTCCTTCGACGATTACTGCCGAGAATGCTGATGCAGCTGGGCCATACATTGGCTCGATTGGCGTTGATCCGGCAACGACCGGAGCAAATCAGGTGCTCCTGGCGGCGATTCAGGGCGCAAGCAGCACAATCAGTTCAGGCATCTGGCGTTCCACGAATGGCGGGATGAACTGGACAAAAATGTTTCCCACGGCGAGTTCGCAATCGCCCAATGATTATGCAACGGGGGTAGCCTTTGATCCGACGGACGCAACCGGGAACACCGTTTACGCAGCGCTGGGCATTCCGTTCTGCGCAAGCAATCCGTGCGACCAAGCGGGCGACGAAGAGCTAGACAACGGCGTCTACAAATCGAGCGATAGCGGGCAAACGTGGACGCGGCTGACCGGCTTGGACACTGCTGCCGAGGCGGTCGGCCTCAGCGTTGACGGGTATGGCCGCATCACCATTGCCACAGGTCCCGCCGCCAGTTCGGGCAATCCCGGTGAGCTAATCGTTTCGATCGCGGACATCACCACGGAATCGAGCGGTTTGCTCGCGGTTTTCGAGAGCACCAACGGAGGTTCCACGTTCACCGAGCTGCCCACGCCGGCCTTCTGCAACGAGCAGTGTTTTTATGACATGGCCGCGATTATCAGCCCGACGAATCCACAGCTGATTTTTCTCGGCGGAGGCCCGTCCGCAGAAGGAAGCGGCATTTCGCAGGACTGCGGCGAGTTTCCGGCCGATGACGGCATCTCCGCGGCCATCCGCTCAAATGATGGCGGGAACAGCTGGAATGATATTTCCTGCGATAATTCGAGCGGAACGTTCATCCATGTGGACACCCACGCTTTCGCGTTCAGCCCGAATGGCAATTTTTATATTGGAAATGATGGCGGCGTCTGGTCTTCCGCGAACGTCGCCAGCGGCACGCCCGGCGCGCAGACCTGGACGGATCTGAACACAACGTTGAATCTGACGCAGTTCTATCCTGGCAATTCGATTCATCCCTCGAATCCGGAAGTTGGCTTTGCGGGCGCACAGGACAATGGCACGCAAATGTTCACCGGGGACTTGAACTGGGCGGACACGGAAGCCTGCGGGGACGGTGGATGGACGGCGATTGACCCAACGACGCCGAGCACCGTTTACGCGGCGTGCGAAGACGTTGGCCAAGAAGGCATAGTGAACAAGAACCAGCTGGATGGCGTCCCTGGCACGGATGAAGAAAATTGGATCATTCTCGACACGCCGGCCATGGACGCGGACAACGCGGACTTCGTTCCGCCGCTGGTTCTCGATTCGAGCGATTCGCAGAATCTGTACTTCGGCACGTATCGCGTCTGGCAATCAACGAATGGCGGGATTTCGTGGAATATCGCCTCGCAGGATTTGACCGGGTTCACTACGAATCCGGACTGTGGCGGCGGCGTTTGCGTGGTTACGAGCCTGTCGGTGGCGCCGAACAGCTCCAACACCGTGTATGCGGGTACGGATGTTGGAGCGATTTGGGTTTCCACCAATGCGACCTCGGCAGCGCCAACGTTTACGGAAATTGACCAGGCCAATACGCCAGAGCGCGTGGTGACGCAGGTGGTGGCGAGCGCGGCGAATTCGAGCGTTGCGTTTGCAGCATTCTCTGGTTTTTCGGGATTTACGGATGAAGTCGGGCACCTGTTCGAGACAACGAATGGCGGCGCGAGCTGGACGGACATCAGTTGCCAAAATGTCGGCAACTGCGGGAGCCCTTTGGCTACGGATCTCCCGAATACGCCGGTGAACGACGTTGTGGTCGATCCGAACGACACGACCAACAACACGGTGTACGTCGCGACGGACGTCGGCGTTTTTGTTACGACAAACGGCGGCACGAGTTGGTCGGAACTCGCGACCGGGCTGCCGCACGTCGAGTGCACGTCTCTGAAGCTGAACAATACGGCTCGCGCGTTGCGAGTGGGAACGCACGGCCGCGGCGATTGGGATTTGCAGTTGCCGGGTTTGCCTACCTCCGCGCTCACCGGAATTTCGCCGACGAGCACCTCGGCCGGAACGTCGGGCATTACTTTGACGCTGACGGGTCAAGGATTCGCGACGAATCCGACGGTGAATTTCGGCAGCACGCCGCTGCCTTCATCGGGAAGCGGAACCCAACTCACGGTGGCCGTGCCGTCGTCGGCGCTGGCGAGTTCAAGCGAGGTGGCAGTGAGCGTAAGCGGGGCGCAGAATTCGCTGAATTTCGGCGTGGAAGGACCGGTGCCGATGCTGTCCGGCGCATCGCCGGGCTCGATTACGGCAGGGAGCAACGTCACGCTGACGGTGACAGGGTCGAGTTTCACGGCGAATTCCCAAGTGGTCTGGACGCCTACGTCGGGCGTCAACGAGAATGTGAGTGCAGCGCTCGCGCAATTGCCCGGCGGAACAAGCACTTCGTTCACCGTGACGGTGCCCGCGAGCTTGCTGTCTTCCACCGTGGGCAACGTAATTCCGCTTGGTGCGCCGAAATCGCGGCCAGGCGGTCCGGCACCGTGGCTCTTTCTGGCACTCATCGTCGCGGCCCTGGGCGCCGCTGGATGTTTCGCAATGCCGCGCAGACGGCGCGCTGTCTTGGGTGCAACGGTTGGGATGGTTGTTCTGCTAGCGTTGACTGCAGGTTGCTCCAGCCCGCAGTCGCTTCCGCCGCCCACAAATTTCGGGAGCAGCGTGACGGTCGCGGTGAACGTGATCAACCCTGGACCGGGTGGCGGGCTTTCCAACTCGCAGTTGGTTACGGTGAACCCGTAGCATCGTTGCGGGGCGCAGAGGGTCAGACGGAGTCTGATCGCCTGAACCGAGCCTAGGACATTTGCCTTAGTACGTATTGCAGAATCCCGCCGTGCTGGTAGTAAGCGGCTTCGACTGGCGTATCGATGCGCAGGCAGGCGGAGAAGCTTTTTTCTTTCCCCGCGGCGTCGCGCGCGTGGATGCGCACGATTTTTCGCGGCTTGAAATGCTCGGCGAAGCCCTCGATTTGGAAAGACTCCCGTCCAGTGAGACCCAACGATTTCGCGGTCTCGCCATTCTGAAATTCCAGCGGCAGAACACCCATCCCGATTAAATTGCTGCGATGGATGCGCTCGAAGCTCTCGGCAAGAACGGCACGGACACCAAGAAGCAGCGTTCCCTTCGCAGCCCAATCGCGCGAAGAACCTGCGCCGTATTCCTGACCGGCGATGACCAGCAAGGGGACGCCTTCGGAGCGGTATTTCTCTGCCGCATCGAAGATGGTCATCTTCGTGCCGCTTGGCTGATGCAGTGTCCAGCCGCCTTCTGTCCCGGGCGCAAGCATATTGCGCAAGCGAATGTTGGCGAACGTTCCGCGTATCATCACTTCGTGATTTCCACGGCGCGCGCCGTACGAATTGAAATCCTTGGGCTGCACGCCATTCGCGATTAAATACTTTCCAGCGGGACTGTCGACGGGAATCGAGCCCGCGGGTGAAATATGGTCTGTCGTGACGCTATCGCCGAGCAGCGCCAGGACGCGCAGCCCATTCAAGTCATGGATCGGCCCGGGCTTCGGCGGCATGCCTTCAAAGAATGGCGGCAACTTGATGTACGTGGATTTTGCGTCCCACGCATACAGATCGCCCTTGGGAACCGGCAACGCGCGCCAGCGGTTATCGCCGGTGAAGATATTGGCGTATTCCTTGTGGAACATGTCGGTAGTCACAGAGGAGCGCATGAGCACTTCCACTTCCTGTGGGGTGGGCCAGATGTCGCGCAAATAAACGGGCTTGCCGGCTTTGTCGCTTCCGAGCGGATCTTTCTCCATGTCGAAATCCATCCGGCCGGCAAGTGCATAGGCCACGACCAACGGCGGAGAAGCGAGATAATTTGCGCGGCAGAGCGGATTGATGCGCCCCTCGAAATTGCGATTTCCGCTCAGGACGGAAACAGCCACCAGATCGTTCTCCTTGATGGCTTTGCTGATTGGTTCGGAAAGCGGCCCGCTATTGCCGATGCACGTGGTGCAGCCGTAGCCGACAAGATGGAAACGCAGCTCCTCCAGAAACGGCGTGAGGCCGGATTTTTTCAAATAGTCGCTGACGACCATGGAACCGGGCGCGAGGCTCGTTTTCACCCATGGCTTGGATTTCAGGCCGCGCTCGACGGCTTTCTTTGCCAGAATGCCCGCGCCAAGCATGAGCGAGGGGTTCGATGTGTTGGTGCAGCTGGTGATGGCTGCAATCACTACGGAGCCGTCGCCAAGCTCGAACCGGTCGCCATTGTTTTGGACGTTTGTGTGTTTGGGCGCCGCGGCGAGCGACTTTTGGAAAACGCTCTTGGCCTGCGTGAGCGGCACTTTATCCTGCGGCCGCTTCGGCCCGGCGATGGTGGGAACCACGTCAGCCAGATCAAGCTCCAGCATGTCCGAAAATTCCGGGTCGGGCGTCGCGTCGGTGCGGAAGAGCTCCTGCTCTTTCGTGTAGGCTTCCACGAGTTTCACGTGATTTTCATCGCGGCCGGTGAAGCGAAGATAGGCGAGCGCTTCGGAATCGACCGGGAAGAAACCCATGGTCGCGCCGTATTCGGGAGCCATGTTGCTGATGGTGGCGCGGTCCGGGAGCGTCAAGCTCGAAAGCCCGGCGCCGTAAAATTCCACGAACTTTCCAACCACGCCCTTTTTCCGAAGCATCTCGGTGACGGTCAGAACCAAATCGGTTGCGGTCGCGCCTTCGTGCAGACGTCCGTGGAGCTTGAAGCCGACAACCTGCGGAATCAGCATCGAGAGCGGCTGGCCAAGCATGGCGGCTTCCGCTTCAATTCCGCCAACGCCCCAGCCAAAAACCCCCAAGCCATTGACCATGGTTGTGTGAGAGTCGGTGCCAACGAGCGAATCAGGATACGCGATCTGTTTGCCGGCCTCTTCGCGGCGGAAGACCACACGCGACAGATATTCCAAATTCACCTGGTGGCAAATGCCTGTATCCGGAGGCACCACGCGGAAATTCCGGAAACTGTCCTGCCCCCAGCGCAAGAGCGCGTAGCGCTCGATGTTGCGCATGAATTCCAATTCCGAATTGAACGCAAAGGATTGCGGCGTCCCGAATTGATCGACTTGCACCGAGTGATCGATCACCAGCTCCGCGGGAAACAGCGGATTGATCTTGGCGGGATCGCCGCCGAGCTTGCGCATGGCCTCGCGCATCGCGGCCAAGTCAACGATGGCGGGCACGCCAGTGAAATCCTGAAGCAAAACGCGCGCCGGGAGGAACGAGATTTCCTGCGACGGCTCCTCTTTTGGCCGCCAATGTGCGAGCGCGCGAACGTCGTCCGCCTGCACGAATGGGCCGCCCTCCTGGCGCAAAAGATTCTCGAGGAGGATTTTCAGAGAAAAAGGGAACGAAGCGATCTTCCCTTCCCGGGAGGACTCTAGCGACGACAGGCGGAAGATTTCGAACGATTCTCCGGCAACTTTGAGAGTGGAACGCGCATTGAAAGAATTCGAGGCAGCGCTCATGAACGTGCAGGCTCCTTCTGCTAACCTTCCTATAATAACGCAACCACTCGCCGGCGCTTTCCAATTTTGCCTGCTACGCTGGTTGCTGCGTTTGCTGCGGCAAGTTTGCACATGCCATAATTTCAGTGTTCACGGAAACGATGAAAGCCGTCCTCATCTCCACGTACGAACTCGGGCGCCAACCCTTCGGATTGGCCTCGCCGGCGGCGTGGCTGCGCGAGGCTGGCGTCGAAGTCACATGCATCGACACGTCGCGCGAGCCGTTGAACGAGCAGGCCATTCGCGACGCGAACCTCGTTGCATTCTACGCACCAATGCACACCGCGACGCGACTCGCCGCAGAACTGCTCGGCGAGATTCGGCGAATCAATCCGCGCGCGCATATTTGTTTCTACGGGTTGTATGCTCCCATGAACAAAGACTGGCTGAGGCGCCTGGGTGTACAAACGATTCTCGGCGGAGAGTTTGAGCAGGGATTGGTGCACCTCGCAGGCCGATTGGCGAGCGCAAAATCATCTGCCGCTGCGGCGCAAGAGGAATCAGTGATTTCTCTTGCGCGCCAGGAATTCAAGGTGCCGAGCCGGGACGGGCTGGTGCCGCTTAATAAATACGCGCGCGTGGCGCTGCCGAGCGGTGAAAAGCTTACCGTTGGTTACACGGAGGCGAGCCGGGGCTGCAAACATCTGTGCCGGCACTGCCCGATCGTGCCGGTTTATAAAGGCGTTTTTCGCATCGTCGGCCAAGAGATAGTGCTGGCGGATATTCGCCAGCAGGTGGCGGCGGGTGCTCAGCACATCACCTTTGGCGATCCCGATTTCTTCAACGGCATTGGCCACGCCATACCGCTGGTCCAAGCGCTGCACAAGAGTTTTCCGAAGATCACCTATGACGTCACCATCAAGATCGAGCACTTGCTGAAGCATTCCGAGCATCTGCGAACGCTGCGCAAAACAGGATGCCTTTTCGTCACCACCGCCGTGGAATCGGTGGATGATGCGATCCTCGAAAAGCTGGACAAACACCATACGCGCGCTGATTTTCTCGAGGTGGTCCACCGGTTTCGCGCGGAGGACTTGGTCTTGCAGCCGACGTTTGTGCCTTTCACTCCGTGGACGACTCTCGAGGGCTATCTGGAACTTCTCGAAGTTCTTCGCGAGAACGAACTCGTTGAAAATGTGGCGCCGATTCAACTGGCGATTCGCCTGTTAATTCCTGCGGGTTCCCGCTTGCTCGAACTCGATGATATCCGCGAAGGTGTGGGCGCGTTTGACGACGCGGCGATGGTTTATCCCTGGAAGCATGCTGATAGGCGCGTTGACGATCTGTGCGAGGAAATTCAGCGAATCGTTCACGCCAGCGAGAAGATGGGCCGAACGCGGGCGCGAACCTTCTCGTTGATTGAAGAAGCGGCCCGGCGCGCTGCTGGCGTGCGCGAAGCGGAAAGGGCGCAGCCAATCCTTGTTTCGCGCGCGACCGTGCCGTACCTGACCGAGCCCTGGTACTGTTGAGCCGAGCCTACGGGAGACCAGTTGGCCTCCATCGTTAGTGCGAGAAAATCTTTGCGGCAGGCAGACGCGTTCGTTTGAGCCGGTGCGCCGAAAATCAATGAACACGCCACGGAAGAAGCTCTTGATTCTCGCGAGCAAGCTTGGTTACCAGACTCGCGGTTTTGCCGATGCCGCGGCCGCGCTGGGCGTCGAAGTGCAGTTCGCCACCGACCGCTGCCACAAACTCGAAGATCCCTGGGGCGATGGAGCGCTGCCCTTGAACTTCGCGCATCCCCGCGAAGCCGCGGAGGAAATTGCGGGACAAACGAAATCGGATCCGCCGAACGCAATCCTGGCGCTAGGAGATCGCCCCACGGCAACGGCAGCATACGCGGCGCACGCTCTCGGACTTGCCGGAAACGACCCGCAAGCCGTTGAGCGCTGCCGGAACAAACTGAGTCAACGAGAAACCCTGCGCGACGCTGGTCTGCCCGTGCCGCAGTTTTTTTCGTTTGCCGTTACCGACGCCGTTGAGAATGTCTTGCCACAAGTGAAATTTCCCTGCGTGGTTAAGCCATTGTCGCTCGCGACGAGCCAAGGCGTGATTCGCGCGAACGACGAAGAGCAGTTTCGAAGCGCCGTATCGAGAATCGCTGCTCTGCTTGCATCGCCGGAGATTCAGGTCACTCGTGAGGCAGGCTTGGACCATTTGCTCGTGGAGAGTTACATTCCCGGAAAGGAAGTGGCCATCGAAGGCTTGCTGGATCGTGGGCGCCTGCGAGTGCTGGCAATCTTCGACAAGCCCGATCCGCTCGAGGGCCCGTACTTCGAAGAAACAATTTACGTCACTCCTTCGCGACTCTCTGAGGATCAACTGGCAGCGCTATGCGATTGCGCGGCTCGCTCTGTGGCGGCGCTCGGACTGACCGACGGGCCGATTCACGCCGAGTTTCGAGTGAACGATCACGGCCCGTGGGCGCTTGAAATTGCGCCGCGACCGATCGGGGGGCTGTGTTCGCGCGCTCTGCGTTTTGGCCCGCGGCGAATCTCGCTCGAAGAATTGCTGATTCGTTACATGCTCGAGATGGGCGGCGCCGAGATTGACCGCGAGCCGGATGCCTCTGGCGTGATGATGATTCCGGTGCCGCGCGGTGGAATCTTCGAAGGCGTCGAAGGCTTGGAAGGAGCCTCGCGCGTGCCAGGCGTAACGGGAATCGAAATTACGGCACGATTGAAGGATTACGTCGCGGCATGGCCCGAGGGCGCGAGCTATTTGGGATTCGTCTTTGCGCGCGCCGCGGAGCCCGCGGCCGTGGAGTCTACGCTGCGGCAAACTCACCCGAAGCTGCAGTTTCGGTTTTCAGCGCGATTGCCGGTGGAGCATCCAGCGACGGGGAAAATCTCAGTGTGACTTGGAAAATCCGTTTAGACGCGCTGAATTAGCCCTTGGCCTTCTGCGCCACGTATCCTGGCGGCAATTGCGCGCCCTCCCCGAAAAAGAATTTTTCCATCTGCTCGGCGATAATGGTTTGCGACTGAGGGTCGAGCGGATTGAGGCGGTACTCGTTCATCACCATTTTTGAGTATTCGATCCACATCTTCCAGGCTTCCTTGGAAACATTGTCGTAGATTCGCTGGCCCAGTTCGCCCTTCCACGGGACGCGATCGAGGCCGGGCATTTCACGGCCAATCTTCACGCATTTCACCATGCGCACGCCCGCCGGCGCGGGTTCTGAATTCTTTGTGTTGTCATCCACCATCCATTCCTCCAATACTCGCGGCTTGATGTTTCAAGATACTGCAACTCTGTGCGATTTCCTAGCGTGGAAGGCGAGCGAACGACGCGGCCTCTTCAGTCCGTGATGGTTTGGCCGTTGCGGGGAGCTGGTGCCGCCACGATGAATCGCAGGCGGTTGCCCGTTTCGATCTGGTAGGCGCCGGGCAGCCTTTGCGACGCGCCCTCGGGACTAACCAGGATGGAAGGTTTCTGGAGGATCAGCGACGCGCGGCCAACATGCACGACGGCGTTGCCGTCTGCGTCCAAGTTTATTCCGGTGGCGCCGGCAAGTTCGAGCACGATGTGCTCGAAGTCGGCCCCGGGACTTAGATTCAGCTGAAACGCGATTCGCCGCTGATCGCCGCGCAAGATTACGTCCGTGCCGGGATAGATTCCGCGATACGCGACGGCCGTGAAGTCAGCACACGATCGCTTTCGCGCATCGAGCGGGCCGATGCTGGTCGGCAGATCCGAATCCACGAATCGCATGCGCAGCAGGCTGGCGTAGGCCTGCACCACGATCGGTTTTCCGCGGGTTATTTCACCGGAAGGCGCTGTCTCGCCGTGCAGGACAACGTCCGCCTCGTCATTCGAGAGGAAGAGACTGTAAGACGCGGCGCGAGCGGAATACTTGACGGGACCACCAGCGGGATGGTTGCTGGCTTCGAAGCGAAGAGGTGACGTCAGAGGACGGGATGCGACAGGCCGTTCTATTTGCGCCGAGGCATGAGGCGCGGCCAAGGCGCCAATTCCGGCCCAGACCAGGGCAACAACGATTGCCACTCGCTTCCTGCGCGTGCGTTGTACAGTTCCCACCGCCTCACCGTTCACTCTTTTCCCCCGTTGGCCCATGCCCTCGGCGGCCTGGTGGCTCGGAGCCGAGATGCAATTCTTTGCAGCTTAAGAAACCAAGAAATCTCTTCTGTTTGCTAAATCACGTCAGAAGAAACTCCGTATCGCTCGTGCCTTCTTCTCTTTACCGTTGAGCGCGATAGTAATGAAGCACGTGGCGTGCCGATTCCGGCGGGCGCACGTGTTTCCTCACCGGGTCGGCATCCGTCCGGCGGCCGGGTTACCCATACTGCAAGGCAATGCGCGGGGAACCCACGGCGTCCGCCAAGCCAAGTAAACTGGAGGCTCCCATCAACACAGGAGCTCCGGCGAACTTCGATGATTTGCACCATGCGAGCACGGGAATGCCAGCGATGAGCGCGCGAGCTGAAGCTGTAACGGCTCCCACGTCGAACAAGTGGATTTACGGCCCGTGGACGGATTTGATTTTCGGCTGCGGCGCGTGGTCGGCGCCGCTGCTTCTGATCGCGGGACTGCTGGGCACTTCGCATTTCCATACCTGGACGGTTGCGTTTTATCTCCTCGCCGTCGTCTTCAACTACCCGCACTTCATGGCCACGATCTATCGCGCCTATCGCACCAAGGAAGAATTCGTGAAGTACCGCGTCTTCACGCTGCATCTGACGGTGCTGCTGATTTTAACCGGCCTCCTCGCGCACGCGTGGTTCCCGCTCGTTCCTTGGGTTTTCACGCTCTACATATGTTGGAGCCCGTGGCACTATTCGCGGCAGAATTTCGGCCTGCTGATGATGTTCCTGCGGCGCAACGGCGCCACGGTGAACACCGCCGAGCGGCGTCTGCTTCACTACGCCTTCGTCGCCTCTTACATCATGCTGTTGATAAGTTTTCAGACTGGCGCTTCGGGAGATCCGCTGGTTCTGTCGCTGGGCCTTCCCGCGAGATTCGCGCATCCGGCAGAACTACTGTTGGCCGGCACATTTCTCACGTTAAGTGCTGTGGCATTCTTGCGCCTTGCGAAATCCGGTTTGCGGGCTCTGGCCGCGCCGCTCACGCTACTTCTCTCGCAGTTCCTCTGGTTTCTGGTGCCGATTCTTCTCGCGCTGGCCATGCGCATTCAGATTCCGCAGAGCCGCTACAGCAGCGGCATCCTCGCGGTGCTGCATTCGGCGCAATATTTGTGGATCACCAGCTACTACGCGCAACGCGAAGCGCGCGCCGCCGGACGAGTCGGCTGGAGCCGCCTCGCGTATTTTGGCACGCTCATCGCCGGAGGAATCGCCCTTTTTATCCCCGGTCCGTGGATTGTCAGCTATGTGTTTCATTATGATTTCGCGGTCAGCTTCTTGATTTTCACCGCGCTCGTCAACATCCACCACTTCATTCTGGACGGCGCGATCTGGAAATTGCGCGACTCGCGTGTCGCGACCCTGCTCACGGCGCGCGGCGGGCGTGCTGCAGAAACAGCGGCTCAGCCAAAGGCTTCCGCGGCGACCACTAGCGGCCCGTGGCAATGGCTTACCGGCAGCACCTCCTCCGCGCATGTGTTTCGCATCGGCGTAGCCGCGCTGCTCATCGCGTGGGGCGCCATGGACCAGATCCATTATTTTCTCGGCTTTGACGACGGCAACCTCACGCATCTGGTGCGTGCTGCATCGCTCGATCCCTATGACAGCTCCGTGCAAATGAAAATTGCGCGCGTGGAGTCGCGGGAAGGGAATCTTCCGCAGGCGGATCAGGCGCTGGCGCGAGCCGTTTCCGTGAATCCCGAAAATCCCGGTCCGCAGGAGGCCCGCGCGCAGGTCCTGATCGAAGAGCATCGATACTCTGAGGCGCTCGATGAGTATCAACGTCTGCTCGCGATTTCGCCGCGCGATCCCGATGCACTCATCAATTACGGTCTACTGATGTTCCAGAAGGGCGATGCCGGCGACGCGATTAACACCTGGCAAAAAGCGGTGGCGATAGACCCCGAACAAGCGAACGCGCAGATTTATCTGGCGCAGGCGCTGGATCACGAAGGAAATGCTTCCGCCGCAAGCGAGCACTACGAGAAATTCCTGGAATTGATCGCGGCGGATCGAAATCGCGAACAAACGCCGCCCGCCGAAATTGTTTCCGCGATGCTCGCGCTCGCCAACGACAACGCGCGCCTGAATCGCGCTCCACAAGCCACTGAGGCCTATCAATCGGCCGTGACATTGGCGGAGAAAGCCGGTGATATCAAGCTCGAAAGCCTGGCATGGGCCCATCTCGCTGAGCTACAGGAAACGAGCGGTGATGTCGCTGCGGCGGCCGGTTCATACCAGCGAAGCCTTCTTCTCGACCAGCAGTCCGGCGACACGACGGCCGAGGCGGCGGATTGGTTCAATTACGGACAATTTCTCCGGCGCAGCACAGCATCCGCCGAATTGGCTTTTGCCTGCATTCTCCGAGCCGAAGATTTGCTGCGACCGGCTGGCGGGAAGCAATTCGAAACAGTATCGAAAGTGCGGGAGCAACTGCAGCAGGAAATAGGCAGCAAATCCTCGGCGGTTCGAAAGAATCTTTCCTCTTATCTGCTTCAAGCTTCATCGTTCCGGTCTGCCAAGAATTAATCTCCGTCGAAATGTTCTGGCGCGCAAGTCCGCCTGATTGCGGCTCTCGTGTTTATCGGTTGCCTCGGGCGTTAGTTGATGCCGTGGATGCGCATATCGACGAGCTGGTCGATGGTGAGGTTTTGCATGCCGCGGGAGCGCAGGTCAGAGATGTATTCGGGCGTGACGTCGTGAATGCGCATGGTGACGAGCTGGTCGGGATCGGGATGATGGTAGCCGAGCTTGTCGAGCGCGGCGACGAATTCGGGGGAAACGCCGTGGATGCGGAAGGCAACGAGCTGGTCGGGATCGAGATGGGAGTACGAGCGCAAGCTGGTGAAGCAGATCGAAGTCGCATCCCTCGAAGTGGAAGGAGGCCACAACAAGGGTTACGTCAAGCTGCTCTCCACCAGCAACAAGAAGGGCAGCC
Source organism: uncultured Acidobacteriota bacterium (assembly GCA_963811805.1). Classification (GTDB taxonomy): domain Bacteria; phylum Acidobacteriota; class Terriglobia; order Acidiferrales; family UBA7541; genus DAHUXN01. The sequence continues at coordinate 2,267,713 of CAWESU010000001.1, forward strand.
TCGACCAGTTCAAAGGAATGAATCAGATCGGAGACACCGGCCTCCGCGATCAGGTTAACAACCACTACCTAAAAATCTTCGGCGCTTCCCTCGCAGTTGGCGCAATCGGCGGCATTGCCGAAGCAGGTTCGGGAGGTGTTCTTACACAATCCGGCACCCAAACCATTCAACAAGGCGTTGGTGAGAGTCTGGGCCAAACGTCGCAGCGCATTCTCGATAAATTCCTGAACATTTTGCCTACTGTAACAATTCGCGAAGGCCACCGAGTGAAGATTTATCTCTCAGGCGATCTTGCGGTCCCGGATTACGCAAACCATAAAATGCCATCTGATCTGTGAAGCGATGTCGTTCGTCGTCACCGAATGCGAGTAACGCCGTTGTCTTTGCCGCAAGAGGATTCCCAAGCGGCGATCACTCCATAAGCGAAATCATGGTCAATGGCTCGACTCACGTCTTTATCGAGCGGGCTGGCGTACTTCAGGAAGTGCCTGACCTCACTTTGAGCGAGAAATCTTTGATGGTCGCCGTCAAGAACATCGCACGGCGACTTGGAGACGACATCTCCGAGCAGAACCCTATCCTCGACTCCCGGCTCCCTGACGGCAGCCGCGTCGCCGCCGTGATCCCGCCGTGCAGCATCCACGGCGTCACGCTCACAATTCGCAAGTTCAACGGTCGTCACTTCACGATTGAAGACTTGGTGAAATGCGGAAGCCTTGATGCAACTCTTGTTGAACGGCTGAAAACCTACGTTGAGAGACGGCAGAACATTCTCATCAGCGGCGGAACCGGCACCGGCAAAACAACGCTCTTGAACGCCCTGGGAAAGCTCATTTCTGATGACGACCGAATTCTCCTTATCGAGGACACGTCGGAGATTCAACTCGAAAAGCCAAACCTCATCCGTTTTGAAGCTCGTCAGGCACAGGCGGGCCTCCCCGCCGTTGCGATCCGCGACTTATTGAAGGCATCACTCCGGCACCGGCCCGACCGAATCATCCTCGGCGAGATTCGTGGCGGTGAGGCATTTGACTTGCTTCAGCTCCTCAATACCGGCCACTCGGGGACGCTATCAACCGTCCACGCCAGTTCCGCTCAACAAGCAATCTCAAGATTCACGAGCTGCGTTTTGCAAAGCGGTGTCGAATTGCCCTATCGCGCTATCAAGACGAACATCGGCGACTCGCTCAACGTCATAATCCAACTCGAACGCCGCCCAGGAAGACGATACGTTTCGCAGATTCTCGAAGTCCGGGCTTTCAATGCCGAACGCGACCAATACGAATTCAACCCCGTCTATGACGAGAAATCGACTTTTTAGCGTCCGTACGATCTCGAACGGTCCCAAGTAGAACAGCACCGAATACTCCAAAGGAAGAACCGCCATGAATCAGCCATGCCTAGAAGTCGCGCCCACCGTCGCAAGCAGTGCGAGCGAAATTCCGCTCACCGTCAAAGAAGCGGCCAAATTTCTTGGAGTCAGTCCGCAAACGGTATATCTTTGGGTTGAGCGAAAGCAGATTCCCCATCTCCGCGTGATGGGTCGAAATATCCGGTTTCTCAGATCGGACCTCGAACCATTCCGCGCGTCGTTCAAACAGGAGATGGAGAATGAGTAGACCCATTGAACATGACGGTAATTTGTTTCGGCGGAAGGCAACGAAGTTCTGGTGGATGCGCTACCGGGAACGAGACGGAACGCTCCGTAGAGAATCAACTTTTACAGCAGACTGGCAGGAAGCTCAGAAGAAACTTCGAGAGCGGCTTCACGCCAGAGACGGAAACATACTGGACGTTGTCCGAAAAGGAGAAAGCCTAGCCTTTGGACAATGGGCCGAAACTTTCATGGAGAATTATTCCAAGCCGCCGTTCCGAACTCACAAAACCCACGTCGCCAATCTACGGGCTGTGAAGCATTTGAATAGAACCTTCGCTTCCCGCACCTTGGCGAACTTGACAGCAGATGACATTGAACTTTATCTCCGAACACGGCTCCGCCAGCGAATCCGAATCACGTCTCGCTTCGGAACCCGTGAAGGCAAACGAATCGTGAAGCCAACGACGATTCATCAAGAACTGAGAGTGCTGCGGCGCATTCTGAACGTCGCGGTTCGAAAGAAATTGCTTCCTTCGAATCCATGTTCGGGTGTCGAATTCCCCGTAGCAGTCAGAGGACTGTTCCGACCGCATTACGTCTCTTGGTCAGAGCAGCAGTGCATCGAGCAACACGCTCCGCGCTATCTGCGGAACGTTGTTCGTATCATTACGGAGACGGGACTTCGGGTCTACAAGGAACTGCTCTCGATGAAGAAGGAGCAGGTAGACTTGGCGAATGCTGTCGTCTGGATTCCCGACTCCAAGACACCAAACGGGGTTGGCGAAGTCCCGCTGACAAAACTCGCGGTCCAAGCATTTCGGGACCAAATCGCTCTTTCAGGCCAAGGAGAGTATTTGTTCCCAAGCGAGCAAAGCACGACGGGATATCAATACTCTTTGCGAACATCGTGGCGACTCACTCTAAAGAGGGCAAAGATCCCATATTTCAGAATCTACGATCTGCGCTCGACATACGCCACACGCCTCAGTGCGGGCGGCGTAGCAGACGAGTGGGTCACTCAGTTGCTTCGACAAGGAGACTCGCAGGTGTTTAAGAGGTATTCGCAAATGAAGTTGAAGATGCAAAGAGAGGCGTTGGATAAAATCAATCGCCAAGCTAACGAAATGACGGCACAGGCGACACCTGTGCTCGAAAACGAGAGTTTTGGCACAGTTCTGGCACAGTTATGATACGAAACGTAACAAATGGATGGCCGCGAATGCGTCAAGTCTCTTAGAATCATACAACGCGCCCGTAGCTCAGGTGGATAGAGCGTCTGCCTTCTAAGCAGAATGCCGCAGGTTCGAGTCCTGCCGGGCGCGCCATCTCCTTGAACTGAAAAGAGTAAAAAGAATCGCTCTTCACCGTTGACCCTCTGCTCAAAGGGCAGACGCTCTATCCAACTGAGCTACGGGCACACCGCGCAACCATCGTTTCATCAAGGACGTACAGCGGCCTCTTCAACTGCCCCCCTTCAACTTTCGCTCCATTCGGTCCAGCTGGGGCCCGTTCGGACGGAATCTCAAAGCCCAAAGGGGTCCGCCAGGTCTAACCTTCGCAGAATTCCACGCTCTCTCAGGTTGCAGCAGCTGTTCCCAATCTGTCCGGAATGGCCCCAGCCCCTTTGGAAAACGTCCCGCTTGCGCGCGCCGAGCGCCATGCGACCACCACACCGTTTAGTGGGCCAACTATTAGATCGACCCGAGGCTGACAGGCCTAAAAAACCGCTTGACTCTGGACTATACTCCAGGGTGTAGCTTCTAGAAAGGAGCCAAGACGATGCAAATTGGTGTCGTGGCAAAAAGGATCGGCCTCAGCGTTGACGCGATTCGCTTTTATGAGCGCAATGCATTGCTCCCACGACCCCCCAGGACGCAGGGAGGCTTCCGCCGGTATGAGGAAAACGATGTTGAAACGCTGGCTTTCATCCGCCGCGTACAAGGACTGGGATTCAAACTCAACGAAATCCGCGGTTTGTTGAGTCTGCGAGGAAACCGCTTGCAGCCATGCGCTCCGGTGCGTCGCCGTCTGGAAGAAAAGCTGGCTGACGTGCAGCGGAAACTTGCTGACCTTCAGAAGCTGGAGCACGAGTTGCGTCTGGCCCTGCGACGTTGCAACAGGGAGCTGCGCAAGCGACCGGCTCATTGCCCGATTTTGAGAGATAGAAGCCGCGGAAACCGGGGAGCGAAAAGTGAAAATTGAAGTTCTGTATGTGGCGGGATGCCCATCTCACCCTGAAGCAGTGAAGCTCCTCAGGGATATCTTGGCCGCAGAAGGTGTCGCGGCTGAGATTCATGAAGTATTGGTTAGCGACGAACGGATGGCTAACGATCTTAGGTTTCTTGGCTCTCCGACCATTCGCATCAACGGCCGAGACATAGCCGGAGAATCGCAAACTCCCCAGGGCTTCGCGCTGAGTTGCCGTTTGTACTCCGGATCGAAACATGTCGGTCTTCCACCTGTAGAAATGATTCACCGCGCAGTTGTCGAGGCCCGGCGAGGGGGGAAGGCCGTGAAACAAGGAACAGGCGTTTCGGCATCGGTCGGTGCGATTCTGAGTTCTCTAGCGATGGTCAGTTGTTGTCTTCCGCTCGGATTCGCCGCTGCGCTAGGGGCTGGCGCTGCGAGCGCTTTCTTCACGACGCTACGTCCCTGGTTTTTGGGGCTCTCGGTTGCCCTGATTGGCTTCGGATTCTGGCAACAACACCGCGCCAAACAGTGTGCGATCCGGGGCCGATGGCTTGGCAAAGTATTGCTTTGGGCGGCCGTGGTTGTGGTCTTGGGGATGATTCTGTTTCCACAGCAAATCGCCGGATTGGTTGCCGGCGGATTCTGGCAGGCTGGAAAATGAAAAAGAAACTCATCATTCTTGTCGTGGTGGCGGCGGTCGTTTTGCTCGGTGCAATCTACTTTCTTCAGGGACCGGGGATCGTCCCAGCCGGCCAGCAGCCGCTCACGACGCTTACATCCGCAAATGTCAGCGCATTCGAAGCTGCCTTTGATGCGGAGGCGAATTTGCCCCGCCTGGTTCTGGTGTTTTCTCCAACATGACCATTTTGTCTGCGGGGGTCCTCCGCGACAGAACAGCTTCTTACACAGCACCGCGATTGGAAACTCCGCGTGCTGGTTGTTTGGGAGCCAATCTTGGTGACCGACTGGCGAGCACCGAGTCGAAGTACGTTGGCCAGGATGTCCGATGCTCGGGTTGAGCAGTTCTGGGACCCAAACCATGAAGTGTCAAAAGCATTGAGTCGAATGGCGAAGTTAAGGCCGTCCGTGCCCAATTCCGGCACGGACACCGACAATGGATTTCATTGGGATGAAGCCATCGTGTGTGCGCCGCATTCCAGATGGGAGGACTCGCCAGCGCCATTGTTTTGGCGTGGCCCTGTATACCGATCGATTTCCGGCCTTGCAACGGCGCTTGGTGAGGTTACTCGTCAAAGGCCCTAGATCGCTATAGGAGGAACATTCAATGCGGATCATGTATGCGTGTTTGTCTACGGCTGTGGGGGTCTTGTTGCTCGGATGGGCAGGCCCGCCGGTTGCTCATACTCAAGATTGCTGCCCTCGGCCTGATGCGAAGAGTATGCACTTCGGGGCTAAGCCCGTCACAAGAGTCGCGCCAATGTCTCCGGTGAATGCGGATGACGTGCGGAAGGAGTTCAACGCATCGAGCGACAAGGTTCGGATTGTTGCTTTCCTCTCTCCGAGTTGTCCGGGATGCCAGTCCGGGCATGCCGTCGTGGGTCGAGTCTTGAAAAAGTTTTCGTCTTCCGAACTACACGCCATATTGGTATGGGAGCCGATGCGGAGCGACGACAGCCCCGCGGCTGCAACGCAACAGGCCGAGACAGTTCGCGACACTCGCATCTGGCAGGGTTGGAACGGGAGCAAAAAGGCCGGCGATCTTTTCGGAAAGGCTCTTGATCTGCACGCGACCGCCTGGGATGTATATCTAATCTACAAGCCGGGAATCAAGTGGGAGGACCAGGAGCCGCCGCGCCCCACATTCTGGATGCATCAGCTGCAGGGGGTGAATCCCAAATTGCTCCTGTGTGCTGACCCAACACGACTCAGCGTGGAAGTGGCGAAGCTGCTCGATCACTCCAAGGAGGGTCCGCATGGAGACTAATGAGTCCAATTTCCCGGCCTCAGCCGCATCCTGTCACACGACTGATTGGCTGTGCAGCGGCAAGAGCTTGTTGGTTTGGGGTCTGCCGATCCTAGCATTGATCGTCGGCGGCTCGTGGTCGAGCATGCGCTCCTGGCTTTGGATTCCGGCACTCCTCATTATGGGAATTGCATGTCTGGCAAACGCCACGCGATGTGGGAGAGTGCATTGCTACTTCACCGGCCCGTTGTACCTTGTCGCAGCGGCGTATGTCGTGCCCGCTGAATTTCATCTCGTTCCAATGAATCCGAACGGGTTCTTGGGCGCGGTGCTGCTTCTAACGCTGATTGCATATCTGGCTGAGTTTCCGCTGGGAAGGTACCGGAAGGCATAAAGCGGTCGCCAGTTCCGATCCTGTCATTAATCCTCCTTCCCCTCTGGCCTAGGTGGTTCGGTTTCGACAATGGTTTTCGCAAACAATCTGCACTAAGCACGTCGTAGGCAAGGTGGCGCCGAGGATCAGCCTTCCGTACAACCTCGGTGCAAGTGAGGGCGAGATTTTAGGAGGATTATTTCCGAGTACGCCGTTAGAACAATCGCTGCGCCGACCAGCCGGACAACATATGTCCCGGTAGCGGATATCGCCGTTAGTTCAGGTTGTTAGCAGCGACGGACTAGACGCGCCAGCGAGCAATTCAGAGAAGTGCCTTCAGCTTCAATTCGATGGCATCCGTGTATTCAAACCCGACGATTTTGTCGCGGAGTGTTCCGCGGCGGTCATAGAGCATCGTGGTCGGCAATCCCTCGATGCCGCCGAATTTCTGCTTCAAATCATCTGAAGCAACTGCTAGCGGATAGCGGACTCCAGTTTCCTTTGCAAACAACAGCGGGTCTTCCGTGTCCTTCATCGTATCGAACTTAAATCCGATGACAACAAATCCGTGCTGCCCATAGCGGTCTAGGAGCCTCTGGTAGCCCGGCATCTCCTTCTTGCACGGTTGGCACCAGGTCGCCCAAAAGTCAATGAGCACCACTTTGCCGTGAAGGTCAGCCGAGGAAAGCACGTGCCCCTTCAAATCCTTCACCGAGAACTCCGGCAAGTGCGAACCAATCTGCCCTGCGGCAATTATATTTTTTTTCGGCTGAGGGAGATTCGCCGAAGGCTGATTCCATCCAGCGAGTCCAACCGCAGCGAGACTCAGAAATAACAATCGTCTTCCCATCATCTATTCCTTCTTCTGCACTTCCAGCATCAGCAGCTTTAGCGGAGCCGAGATCTCCGGTTTTTTCTTCTTCCCCGCGGGCTTCGTGTACAGTTGACCACGGACCGTGACCATCGTTGAGGGGCCAGCGAGGGATTCAATCCCTTTCGACAACTCGTTCGGTTCGATTGCAAATGACCGATTCGGTTCAACCTGCAAGACGAGATTGCCAGAAGAGTCCTTCACGATCTTCCCCTGTGCGGTCATATCCATTTCCGCGACGGTCACACCACTGTCGTAGGTCGCCTTCAGAAGTTGAGCAGGGTCAACCTGCCCATCCTCTTTTGGCGTGACTTCAACTTTTCCATCAAGCAAACTGACGACGACTTTTTGAACGCCAGCCTGGCGTCCCAGGGATTGTTGCACCCCGTATGCTCAAAAGTTTCAGGTCATGCCTTCGACACGTATTTCGATATGCTTGATTTGCGCTTGAGCCGCTGGCACAACGATCAAACCAAATAGAGCCAGTAGCGCGAGTTTTTTCCTGTTCATCGTTCCTCCTTTCACCAAAGATGCAGCCGAAACTGTTGTGTAATTCCGAAACTGAGATGACGGCGGACCGGCATGAACATCGCATCAGTGGAATGCGCCACATCCCAATCCATTCCGAGCCAAGCGTGCATCCCGGGACGCAGACCCACGTATGTGGTGGCTCCGGCCAGCAACACGTCGCCACCACTTCCGCTCTGAGTTGCTCCTGCGATGCGGTCATCTTGGGAGTGCAGCCAGGTCAAGGCAGGGCCAATGAACCATTCACGGGCCACGTTTTTCGATTCATAAGGCCGGTAAGACAGCCAGAAACGCGATTCGATGTCGCTGCCCAGGCGAGTTGCCTGCGCCCCTTGTGTGCGCAAAATTGAGTGAAAGTCCTCGTCAGCAACCAGACGCTCTAAGTCGAAAAGTCCGGTGTAAGTCCAGTTTGCCCCCAGAAACAAATCGGCGGAACCCGATCCGGGCTGCAAACTCGCGGGCAGCAGACCGCCATTTCCATCGGTTAGGTCTGTACGACCTGTCGGAATCTTGGGCCCGAATGTGACGGATGCTTGTGTAGTCCCTCGTTGTGAATCGCGCCGATAAAATCGGTACTTGACCAGCACCATCGCATCGCCAAGCCCTGTTCCTCCAGCGGTCGGTTCACTTGTGCTGGCAAAATGATTCGTAACGATCGGAACGAGAATCGTGAAATCAAAATTACGGTAGAACCCCCATGTGAAATTGAGATCGCCTTCGTGTGAAAAAGTAGGCCGCGCTGTCGCAGGGAGGTTCCCCGATATTTCCGGCATCAATCCGCGTGTCGTGAAGATGGAGTTGTAGGAGATCAGCCCGCCGCCGGGGAACAACGGAGGGGCTGTCTCGGGAGCCGGGCCTTGCCCTCTTGCCGCAGTTACGCCAACAACCGCGAGCAGCAACACAACCACGCACATTTTCCGCTCAAGACAGACGAATAGTCGTAATCTCACAGATTTTCCCTCCAGCAGCGACACCGATACCCGGCACACGAATCCCTTGAGCCAGGAGCCAATGGGAGGACAGATTAAATGCGAAGAGGCAAGGTAGCCGGTGAGTAGACGATGGGCGGAGCGTGGGAATTCTGCACGATGATTTGGGCTGATGAATCTATGCCGAGGGATTCACCAGAGGTTGTCAGAACCGCGACCACGACAGGTGAGTACGGAGCCTCGCACGCAGACGAGGGTTGCACGAAAGGTGCGTGCATCGCTGGCATGGTCTTGCAGCAATTTTGCCCTTGATGACCCCGCGACGAGCATGGCATTGACTTGCAGCACTGCATGGCCTGCTCGGGCGTCGTCGCACCGCAGTCGATCGCATACGCCGCGAGACCGGTCACAAGTACTGCCAGCAAAATTGCCTTAGCCCATCGCATCATTTACTAACTTAGACGCCCGGAGCGTTCGAGTCAAGCGCGCTTCTCGATGGTTCGCACGCAAAAGAGAACTCAAATGTCGGTCTTGGGTTAAATGAGCGTCGCTCGCCCAATTGTAAGAACGTTACACGTAGTTGTTTACGTTGAGGACCCCTGCTTTTGAAACAGGAGTCTCCCGAGACTCTGCCGCAAAACAGGGCGGATGGTCGGCAGAAGCAGCCTCAAAAACCAAGTCACTATACCCCCTGCATTTTCATGCGCGTGGATCGAAAGGCTGCATCGCTCGTTCTTAATTGATTGCACCTTCATGCCAATGCGGCGGCATTTTCACGCGCGCTGTCAATGTTGGAGAAACATGCCAGAGCCTGTGGCTCGAATAGAAATATGAGACGATACTCATATCTGATACAATATGAGCGTGCCCTCATATTCATCACCGGCGCAGCGGCGGATACCGCAACAGAAGCGCGGGCGGCGTCGCGTGGCTGGGTTTTTGCGCGCCGCGGCATGTGTGATCACTGACATGGGCTATGAGCAGGCGACGATGAGCGCGATTGCCGAACGCGCACGCTCGTGCATTGGTTCGCTCTATCAGTTTTTCCCCAACAAGCGTTCTGTGGCCGAGGCACTACGGGATCAGTACATCGAGGAGATTGAACAATCCTGGATAGCTCTCGGCCGTCAGGCAGCGGCTCTGAACGCCGAGGATCTTGCCCATCGGCTGGTAAGCTTGCAGATTGAGATCGTCAAGAACCATCCCGCCTTGCTCGCGCTCTTGGATGTGCCTCCGGCTTCGCACACACGGCGCGAGATGATTCGCGCACGAATTGCCACGGTGTTGGTTTCACACAAGTCTCGCATGTCCAGAACCACGGCTCTGCGCATTGCCTCGGTCGTGCAGCAAGTCAGCAGAGCTTTGTTGACGCTATACGCGCAGGCCGACGCTGACGAGAAGACGGCGATGATCGGGGAATTCAAGTCCGTTTTGACTGGATATCTCGTGCCCAAACTGAAGTGTTGAGGATTTGCGTGGTCGCCAAGCGATGCAGAGCTCTCGCATGACTCACAGCATGAGTGCAAAGAGGAGGACGGATTGAACAGTACGCGCCTTGGTTTTCGGACATGGAGTGCTCTCCTGTTCAGTATCTTTGGCTTCCTCTTTTGCGCCGGATGCAACCAGAAGGCATCGTCGGCGCAACCGTCTCGGCCGCCGGAAGTGGAAGTCACGAACGTGGTCCAGAAAGATGTCCGCATTTCCAGCGAGTGGGTTGCCACGCTTGATGGGTACGTGAATGCCGAAATACAACCGCAGGTCACTGGATATCTCATCAAGCAGGACTATCGCGAAGGTTCCTTCGTGCACAAGGACGATGTGCTCTTCGAGATCGATCCCCGTCCATTCCAGGCGGTGCTCGATCAAGGAAAAGCGCAGCTCGCGCAGGCAGAGGCCCAGCTCGGCAACGCCACGCTCAACGTAAAACGGGATATTCCCGAAGCGCAGGCGAGCGCGATTCCTCAGAGTCAGCTCGATAGTGACACCCAAGCCCAACTGGCGGGGAAAGCATCTGTGGAGGCAGGCCAAGCTGCCGTCGAGCAGGCCGCGCTGAATCTGGGATTCACAAAGGTGCGCTCCTTGATCAGCGGAATAGCAGGTATCGCACAAATCCAGGTAGGTAATCTTGTTACTCCCTTAACCGTGCTTACAGCGGTCTCTCAGGTGAATCCTATCAAGGCATTTTTCCCCATTAGCGGAGACGACTACCTTCGGATTGCCGGTAAATTCAACCCCGACACGGTGAACCTGCTGTCAGTCACCTCGCCTATTCCGCTGCAGTTAATCCTCTCGAATGGCGGCACCTACGCTCACAGTGGCAGAGTCCTTTTCGCGGATCGACAGGTCGATCAACAGACTGGAACGATCAGGATAGCGGGGGCGTTTCCGAACCCTGGCAATATCCTTCGTCCAGGGCAATACGGCAAGGTGCGCGCTGTGACGCAAATCCGAAAAGGCGCACTGCTGATTCCGCAGCGCGCCGTAACGGAACTACAGGGTTCCTATCAGGTTGCAGTTGTGGGACCAGATAACAAGATCACCGTTCGTACTGTTCAAGTCGGCGAGCGCGTGGACACGATGTGGATCATCAACAAGGGTTTGGATGTAGGAGACCGCGTCGTAGCGGAGGGCACGCTGAAAGTGAAAGACGGCAGCACCGTCACTCCCGTTCCGTTCGATCCTGGTTCTGGGGGCAAGTGAACCATGTCCAAGTTTTTTATCAATCGTCCGATCGTTGCGATGGTGATTGCGATTTTAACGGTAATCGTCGGCGCAATCTCGATTCTCCGATTGCCAGTCGCTCAATTTCCAAACATCGTTCCCCCCGAAGCGAAGATACAAGCCACATTCGTTGGTGCAGATGCGCAGACTCTTGCGCAGTCGGTTGCCACGCCCATTGAGGAGCAGATGAGCGGCGTGGACAACATGAACTACATGTATTCGGTGAATGCAACGGCCAACGGCCAGATGACCATGATTGTGGATTTTGGCGTTCAGACGGATCCCAACACAGACCTCATTCTGACCCAGATGCGGGAGACTCAGGCATCGCCGCAGCTTCCATCGACCGTTGCTCAATATGGCGTGACCGTACAGAAGTCTACATCCGCTCCACTGATGCTCGTGGCGCTCTATTCACCCCACGGCACATACGATGCCCAGTTCCTCGCAAATTATGAATATATCAATCTTGACGATCCGATCACCCGGGTTCCGGGAATTGCCAACGTGCAGGTTTTCGGCGCGGGACAGTACGCGATGCGAATCTGGCTCAAGCCCGATCTGCTGGCCAAGCTTGGCATCACAGTATCCGACGTCGTCAACGCGGTTCAATCGCAAAATACGGTAAATCCGGCTGGGCAAATCGGCAGCGAACCGGCCCCTGCGGGGCAGGAATTCACGTATTCGGTGCGAGCGCAAGGCCGTCTGGTTACACCCAAGCAATTCGGCAACATCATCGTCCGCGAAAATCCCGAGGGCGGGGTGGTGCGGGTGAAGGACGTGGCGCGCATCGAGCTCGGCGTCCAAAGCTACACGCTGATGGGCCGCTTGAATGGGAAGCCGAGCGCCATTCTTGCTATCTATCAGCTTCCCGGCTCCAATGCGGTCAATGACGCGAAGGCGGTCAGGGCGCTGATGGCTCAGTTGAAGGACCGCTTCCCAGCAGACATCGCTTATGTCGTATCGCTGGATCAAACGCGAGCGGTCACTGAAGGTATACGGGAAATTTTGCTGACGCTAATTATCGCGCTCGTACTTGTGATTATCGTGGTCTACATTTTCCTCCAAGGCTGGCGCGCCACGCTGATTCCACTGCTCGCCGTTCCGGTCTCGCTGGTCGGCACCTTCGCATTCTTTCCGCTATTCGGCTTCTCCATCAATACACTTTCGATGTTCGGCCTGGTGCTCGCCATCGGCCTGGTGGTGGATGATGCGATTGTCGTTGTCGAGTCCGTTGAACGCCATATTGAAGAAGGTATGGCGCCGAAGGCGGCCGCTCTGAAAGCCATGGAAGAGATTTCAGGGCCAGTCATTGGCATCGCTCTTGTACTCTCGGCGGTATTTGTGCCGACAGCATTCATACCGGGGATTACAGGACGGTTGTACCAACAATTCGCCGTGACCATCGCGATTTCCGTAATCATTTCCGCGTTCAATGCGCTCAGTCTCAGCCCCGCTCTCTCTGCGCTGCTGCTTCGGCCAAAGAAGCCCAGCAAGGGACCACTGAGGAAGTTTTTCGATTCGTTCAATCGCGTTTTTGGGCGCACCACCGACGGCTACGTTCGCGCCAGCGCGGCGTTGATTCGCAAAAGCGGCGTGGCAGTTATCGCTCTGCTGCTTTTCGGAGTTGTGGCAGTCTTTTTCGGCGAGAAGCTGCCGTCGGGCTTCCTGCCGGATGAGGATCAGGGATATGCCTACGTCAACCTTCAGCTTCCTCTTGCGGCATCGCTCCAGCGCACAGATCAAGCTGCACGGGACGTTGAGGGCATCCTCGCCAAAACTCCCGGAGTTCAATACACGACGAGCGTCATTGGCTTCAGCCTGCTCAGCTACGTTCAGACCAGTTACAACGCCTTCTTCTTTGTTACGTTGAAGCCCTGGACAGACCGCAAAACGCGAGCCGAGCAATTCCAAGCCATTAAGGAACGGCTGAATCAAGAGCTTAGCAAGCTCCCGCAGGGAACCGCTTTTAGTTTTTCGCCGCCAGCTATTCCGGGCGTGGGCACTTCCGGTGGTTTCACGTTTATCCTCGAAGATCGCGGTGGGAATGACATTCCTTATCTAGCCGCAAATGTAGATAAGTTTTTGGCGGCTGCCCGCAAGCGCCCAGAGATTTCAGGCATGAACTCTTCGTTGCTGCCGAGCGTTCCGCAAGAGTTTGTCGACGTGGATCGCGACAAAGTGATCAAACAAGGCGTGCCGATTTCCGACGTTTATACGACGCTGCAAACCTACATGGGCGGCCTCTTCGTAAATTATTTCAATCGTTTCGGACGTCAGTGGCAGGTCTACGTGGAAGCCGAAGGCAACTATCGGACAAATGTGCAAGATGCGGGGCAGTTCTACGTTCGGAACGACGGCGGCGCCATGGTTCCGCTATCGGCTTTGACGAAGTTCGAACCACGTTTCGGTCCTGAATTCGTCATGCACTACGATGAATATCCGTCCGCTCAAATCAACGGCAATGCCGCTCCCGGATACAGCTCTGATCAAGCCATGACTGCACTCGAGCAAGTGTTCGCGCAAACAATGCCCCATGATATGGGCTACGACTACATGGGTATGTCGTTCCAGCAGAAGCAGGCGGAAGAAGGCATATCATCCACGACGATTTTTGGAATTTCTATTTTATTCGTTTTCCTGATCCTGGCGGCGCTTTATGAGAGCTGGTCGCTGCCTTTCAGCGTGCTGTTGAGCACGCCTGTAGCCGTCTTCGGCGCTTTTGGAGTGCTGCTCTTACGCCGTTTATTCACGCAAGCCTTCGACCCACCCTACATGGTCCAAATCGAAAACGATGTGTATTCGCAAATTGGCTTGGTGATGCTGATTGGTTTGGCAGCCAAAAATGCGATTCTGATTGTCGAGTTCGCGAAAGACGAATACGAACAAGGCAAGCCCCTCATCGACGCAGCGCTCGGCGGGGCAAGGCTTCGCCTCCGGCCCATTCTGATGACTTCTCTGGCGTTCATTCTGGGATGCGCTCCGCTATGGTTTGCATCTGGCGCTGGGTCCGTAGCCCGCCAAGTCATGGGTACGACTGTGATTGGGGGCATGTTGGCCGCGAGCGCAATCGCCATCTTCTTCATCCCTGCGATTTTCTATTTCGTGGAGAAGCTTTCCGGCGGGAAGCGGCGCCACTTAGAAGAGTCTCCTGCCGATGCCACAGGAGGGCGATTGACATGAGAAGGCTCGCGCTCCTGGCATTCGGACTTCTGCTCGCTGGCTGCACCGTTGGACCGAATTACAAGAGACCAGCAATCGATACGCCTGGCGCCTACCGCGGCGAAAACCTCAGCCGCCCTTCCGTCTCCTCGGCAGAATCCCTGGGTAACGAAAACTGGTGGGAAGTTTTTCAAGACCCGGTATTGCAGCAATTGATACGCACGGCATTGCAGCAGAACTACGACGTGCGCATCGCCGCCGCACGCGTTCTTCAGACGCAGGCCGAGCTCGGGATCGCACGTGCCAACCAGTTTCCGATGGCGGGCGCCGGGGCCCAAGCCTTCAGCGAACGGAATCCGAAAATCTCAAGCGCAGTTCCCTCCTATGAGGCAAATGCGGGGCAAGTCGATCTGTCCGTTATCTGGAACCTGGATTTCTGGGGGAAATACCGGCGAGAGACGGAAGCAGCGCGCGCCAGCTTGCTCGCTTCGGAGTGGGGCCGGCGTGCGGTTCTCACTTCCGTAGTATCGAACGTGGCTACTGCCTATTTTCAGCTTCGTGAACTTGATTCGGCGCTGGAAGTATCGAAAAACACGCTAGCCTCGCGGCAGGATTCGCTGCGACTCACCAACGTGCTCGCCAAGAACGGATCCGCATCTATGCTCGACGTACGACAAGCCGAACAACTTGTGTATACTGCCGCGGAGACGATTCCCGACCTCGAACGCCAGATTGCGCAGCAGGAAAATTCCCTGAGCATTATGCTGGGTGAGAATCCAGGAGCTATTCCTCGAGGCCGTCAACTCACCGAGCAGCCAAGACCATCCGCCGTGCCCGCCGGTCTGCCCTCCGAACTTCTGGAGCGTCGCCCGGACATCCGGGAAGCCGAAGGAGACTTGGTAGCGGCGAACGCCGAGATTGGCGTTGCCAAAGCGGCCTATTTCCCAAGCATTTCTCTCACGGGCACGGCAGGATTCGAAAGCTACGCGCTGAACAAACTCTTCACCGGCTCGGCTGGACTCTGGAACAACACCGCGTCGCTTACGCAGCCCGTGTTCGAGGCCGGGGGTCTCCGCTCGGGCATGCGGCTTGCCCAGGCGCAGGAACAACAAATGCTTCTGACTTATAAACAAACGATCGTGGACGCCTTCCAGCAGGTTTCTGACTCCCTCGTCGCGTATCAGAAGGACCGTGAGTTTCGAGAGCAACAGGAGTTATTAACCTCCGCCGCGCGGGATAGTGACCGCCTCTCGAACACGCTTTATCAGCATGGCGGCGCGAGTTACCTGCAAGTCTTGACTAGCGAAACGAATTACTTTGCGGCGCAACTCAATCTCGCGCAAGCGCAGCTCAATGAGCGGCTCGCGCTCGTCCAGCTCTACAACGCTCTGGGCGGGGGCTGGCAACAATAGGTCGAGAGCATGAGGTCCTCGATCCCGCCATGGGCCTAATTCCCATTCTGGGATATCGATTCCAGCAGGCCAGAATTTCGGCAAGGGACAGGATCGCTTGGCAGGGCGCCGGGATCGAACGAAGAGTGGTGCGGAAAACGCGCAAGTTATTGGTTCTGTTAAACGAGGGAAACGCCAAAAGCGTCCAACCTGCCCGAGTGAGATCCATGGCGAGCAGACGGACGATGAACGCCACCTCGTGGGAAGGTCAAGCAATTGCCAGCCTCTTGCGTAGCTATCAAGTATGTGATCCGCAAGCTTGGTGCAATGCATCCAAGCAAGCCGAAAGCTGGTGTTAGGGTGAATAGGCGTCGCTACTTTCGGTTGGCGAGGATAGCCTAGGCGGCTTCGCGGCATGGTCCTTCCGAAGATCATCAACCAACTCTGATGACGGCGATTTGCCATTTGAGCGCAGCCGCGTGCGGAACTGCCACGCGTCGGGGGCTGCTCTTACCCGACGACGTTCAAACGCTTGAGGAGTTCCAAACATCATATCTTCGGGTGTACAGTCTTCGCGGGCGGATGCTCCTATGCGATTACTCGTGGTGGAAGACGACCTGGCCATTCAGGGGTTTCTCAAGAAGGCTTTGGCGGAAGCGGGATACCAAGTCGATACAGCCAGCAATGCTAAGACCGGAGAACACCTGGCGCTGGAAGCTATCCACGATGCCTTCATCATTGATCTGGGGCTTCCTGACATGGATGGCCTGACCTTGATTGCGCGGTGTCGTGCACAGGGCAACTCGGCTCCCGTGTTGATCTTATCTGCGCGTCGTTCCGTGGACGAGCGCGTACGGGGATTGGAACAAGGGGGCGATGACTATCTCACAAAACCCTTCGCTTTTGCCGAGCTCCTTGCGAGGCTGCGAAATCTTCTGCGTAGATCGTCACCCACACAGAATGACTCTGTACGACTGGAAGCCGCCGACCTGCAGCTTGATCTCGTGCGTCATGAAGCTAAACGCGGCGATCACTTGCTCCAGTTAACCCCACAGGAGTTTTCCCTCTTGGAATACCTTTGCCGGAATGCTGGACGCGTTGTAACTCGTACTATGATTCTTGATCACGTCTGGCGTATGCGGATAGACCCCGCGACCAATCTGGTCGATGTCCACATCTATCGTCTGCGAAACAAAGTTGATTCCCAAGGGAGCACACCGCTAATTCATACCATCCGCGGTGTTGGATATATGCTCAAGCATGCCTAAGATTTTACGTACGACAGCCGCCTGGCGCATTTCGATTTGGACAACTCTGGCGTTTGCCCTCGGAACCGGTCTGGCGTTTGCGATCGTTTACTTGCTCGTTGCCCAGACCATTCGAGATCGCAGTGACGCGTGGCTTAGCGGTGAAGCTGATGTTCTTGCTCAAGTTTCTGCAGATACTCCCAGAGACCATCTGTACACTAGAATCGTTGGAGAGGTGGCAGAGCTTGCAACCCGCGAATTGCCGGATGAGCGTAATTCACGAGGGCAAAGACTGAATTCCGTCTTTTTCTTGGAATACCTCGATGCCAACGGAAGCCCTTTGTGGGTTGGGCCGGGTTCCGTCGGTGCGTTCCTAACGGCGATTCAGGGTACCAAATTTGGTCAAGCTCCGCAGTCGATAAGAGTCGAAGGCTGGCCGATGTCATTCCGAGTAGTCGCCAGACACGTAGACGAGAGAGGGAAAACCATTTATTTGGGGCTCTCCAATCGTGGAGACACCCATCTGCTTGACAATCTGACGCGTCGGTTTCTTCTCCTGTGGGGCGGTACCGTTTTCCTGGGTTTTCTCATCTCCTACCTGAGCGCGCGGCGGACGCTACTCCGCGTAGAGCACATCACGGGAACCGTCGCTCGAATTGGCAGCGAAGACTTGAGCGAAAGGTTACCTGAGTCTGTGAGACGCGATGAGATCGCCCAATTGGCGAAGACTTTCAATCTCATGCTGGACCGGATTCAATCCTCAGTGAATCAGCTCCGCTCCGTAACGGATGCGGTGGCGCACGATCTCAAAAGCCCGGTAACCTCGATTCGAGGCAAGCTCGAATCGGCGTTATGTAGCGAGCCCGACGAAAATTGGCGTGATTCCGTCGGGGAAGCAATCGAAGACCTAGATCGGCTCTTAAACTTGTTGAACACAACCCTTGATCTCGCCGAAGCAGAAGCGGGTGCACTTCGTCTTGATCGCACTACGGTTGACCTTTCCGGCGTGATCCGGCAACTCGTGGAGCTCTACCAGCCAGCTATGTGTGAACGCCAGCATGAATTGACGGCAGACCTTGAAACTCGCCTGGTCGTGAGCGCTGATTTATCTTTGTTGAGTCGCGTTGTAAGTAATCTACTCGAAAACGAAATGATTCACCTGCCGCCCGGATGCCGAATACATATTCAGTTGCGGCCGCGGCAAGAATCAGCGGACTTAGTGATCGAAGACAATGGTCCTGGATTTCCACCTGAGGTAGCTGGCCATGCGTTCGAGCGGTTCGTGAAAGGCAAACACTCACCGGGTCACGGCCTCGGCCTCGCTTTTGTCGATGCAGTTGTAAAGGCACACGGTGGCGCTGTTAGGATTTCTAATCGTCCGATAGGTGGCACTGTTATAACTTTGTCGCTGCCGACGAGCGTGCTTCAGCCGGCGCTATTGTAATAAACATGAACACTTTGTCATCGCCCAGACACCGCGAATTCATTCTCGCCTGGTAGTGTTTCGAACCGAAGTGTTCGGTCTCGGTTCTGGACTCACACGCTAGATGGATCATCGAATCGCCAAAACGATTCTCAGATATCAATCTAGCTTTTGAACCGTGGATTACCGACCACTTCGTTGGTTGTTTACTGAAGACCGCCTCCACTGCGTCATATGCAAGGAGAAGAGTGATAAAGGGTATTGTGGTCGGATTTATTTTGAGCGTGATCGCTTTGGCGGGAGGAACTTACTACTACTTTGCTGCGGGCATGGCACCCGTAGCCACGGCCGACCCGCCAATGCCGTTCGAGAAGGCGCTCGCGAGAATGGCCCTCGATGCCCACATTGAAAAGCAGCACATCGGAGAATCTCCTGTGCCGGCTGACGAGCCGAATCTATTTGCGGGGGCGGAAACTTATAAGAAGGAATGCGCGATGTGCCACGGCCTGCCGGATCATCCGGTTGATTACCTGAAGATGATGTTCCCGAAGCCGACCCAATTATTCAAAGGCAAGGGCGTGACCGATGATCCGGCGTCAGAAAGCTACTGGAAAGCGGCCAATGGCGTTCGATTGTCTGGAATGCCGTCATTCAAAGATAAGTTGACGAACGAGCAGCTATGGCAAGTGAGCCAACTGGTTGCGCACGCGAATGAACTTCCCGCATCCGTTAAGAAAGTTCTGGTGCCCGATACGCCGGCAAAATCGGATGCTCTGGTCAAGCCATAGCCCAGGCGGGCTTCGATATCCAGGGTCTTGCTGCTGTGGTCGAAGGCAGCAACATACAACTAAGAAAGATTTTGTGGGCTAACGCGCCGGTTGCGTGAATCTCCAGGTTCAAAAAGGAAGGAGGCGAATAGGTAGTTTCCGAAGGGCAAACTATGAACATCTTCCCAAGAACCTTGATTCCCATACTTGCATTGATTCCGATAGGTCTAGCCGTCATCCCGAAAGCGGCCTTCGCGCAAACCGACGAGATCCAAGTCTACGACGCTGAGATTGAGGAACTGGGTAAGTTCAATGTCATGGTGCATAGCAACTTTACTCCCATAGGGCGGACGAAACCCGATTTCCCGGGTGGGATCATTCCCAACGATTCGGTTAATGGTGCAGTCGAATGGGCTTACGGCGTCACCGACTGGTTTGAGCAGGGCCTCTACCTGCCGGTTTACACTGCCTACTCCGAAGGGCGCGGCGGTTCGATTAACGGGTTTAAGATACGCGAACTTTTCGTGCGGCCGCATGCGCACGACCACACGTTCTTCTACGGCGTCAATTTCGAGTTCAGCGTCAACTACAAGTATTGGGAGTCCAGGCATATTACTTCCGAGGTGCGGCCCATCGTAGGATTGCACCTGCGTCCGATAGGCATCATCTTCAATCCCATTGTGGATACAAACTACGCCGGCGGTTTTGGAAACCTCGAATTCGTTCCCGCCACGCGGATCGCCTATAACGTGAATGACAAATGGGCCGTTGCCTTCGAGGAGTATTCTGATGACGGCCCCCTGCGCCACTTCTATCCACTGAACGACCAGTTCCACGAGGTCTGGGCCGTCATGGATCACGAAAGCAAGTTCGTAAATATTGAAACAGGCGTGGGATTTGGCTTGACCGCCGGGGCCGACAAATTGACGTTGAAGCTGATGCTGTCGCGTGATCTCAACTGAACAGCTGCCACATTTTGTGGCTCTGTTTTTGCGGGATTTATTTTGCAATGATAGGTTGCTTGTCATGGGTGATGAATTGTCAGCCCCGCTCATAAATTGAAATGAACAAATTGTCATCTCCGAGTCGCCGCAAATCAAATACAGGTGCTCTCCGTTGCCATGTAGGAGAGTGAAAAGAAACGGAGGCATTGTGAAGATTTTACTCTACAACCCTGACAATGGTGTGACGCGGAATTTCATGCCACACCTCTGGATGTTTCTTCTCCAGGCGCTGACGCCGTCTGGCCATGAGGTATTGCTGATCGATGGCAACGCTCAACCGATGGGTGAGGCAGATATCGCGCGATTCGTTCGCGAACAAAACATCGGACTTGTCGGGATCGGCGCGATGACCCGCATGATCGCCAAGGCCTACCGTATGGCCGACGCGATTCGCGCCGTGGGTGTGCCGGTCGTGATGGGCGGCCCGCACGTCACAGAAGAAGCCGACGAGGCTCTGGGGCGCAGCGGGGGGTCGCGTCACGCGGACGCAGTGGCGCTGGGCGAGGCAGATGAAACATGGCCGAGGATCGTCGAGGACGCGGTGCGCGGCAAACTGAAGGATGTGTACGAGCCGGTGGACGCGTTCGGCCAGGAACACAAACCCTCACTCCAGAAATATCCGGCGATTCCGTGGGACAAGATAGATCTCGACCAGTTCAATCTGGTGCCGAAAATGGCAAGAAGGATGCTCCAACGTATCGGCGACGGCTGGGGCACCTTCCGCATTATCCCGATGGAATCGGGACGGGGATGCCCTTATGGATGCGAGTTCTGCACTGTAACCGGCTTTTTCGGCGACTCGATCCGGTTTCGCACGAACAAGAATGTTGTGGACGAGCTGTTGCTATTAAAATCTCGCGCGCGAAGCGAGCGTGGCCAGGTTGCCGTCTTTTTTATCGACGACAACTTTGCGATCAACGTGAAACGGACGAAATCGCTGTTGCGCGATATCATCGCCGCAGGTGCACAAGTGAACTGGGTCGCCCAGATTAGCGCCAACCTATTGCGGGACGAGGAACTCATTGACCTCATTGCGGCCTCAGGCGGCAAGTGGATCTTCATCGGCATGGAGTCCATCGACCCTGCGAACCTTGCCGACGTGAACAAGGGATTCAACAAGCCCGGTGAGTACGCGGCCGTGCTTGAAAGGCTCGCCCAGCGCAACGTCTATGCGATTACTTCCTTCATTTTCGGTATGGATAACGACACGCCCGGGGTCGCGGAGCGGACGCTTAAGGAGGTTCGCACGTGGCCCCCGGGTTTGCCGATTTTCGGTTTGCTCACGCCCTTACCGGCGACGCCGCTTTACAAGCGACTTGAGGCCGCAGGAAGACTGACGCGGCCGAAACACTGGCAGGAGTTCATACCGTTTGAGATGGCCCATACTCCGCTGAAGATGACAATTGCAGAAGCTCACGCTGAGGTGAAGTACGGGTGGGCCAAGTCGTACAGTCCAGAGGCGATTGGAAGGGCCGTCGATTTGCTCGATCATAAGCCGTTGGGCTATCGCATCAACATCTTCATCGCACGAATGTGTTTTCGCGGAATCTACTTCCCTCAGATGGGCCGCTTAGCATGGGTGAAGGTCATGGCCCAGAATCGGCGGACAATTTTCAAGTTAGCGAAAGAAGCGTTTCGTGCTTCGTCCCGCCCACGGTCGAAGACTAGCAAGGACTTTGATCCTGTTCCTGAAATCATTCAGCCGAATTGAATGCACGATTGATTTGGCACAGTGGGCACTTCCGGCGCTTCGGTAGCCCCGGAGTTGCGATTACCGTCGAAGATGAGAAGTCGGGTTCAACAGATCGATAGCTTTGTGTATTATCCGACGCAAACCGCAAGGAAAATGAACAATTCGTCATCCATAGGACACTAGGACTTCATTCCCCGCTGATAGAGTTCCGCATCGAACTTTGGGAGCGCCCAGGAGGCATTCCTGAAGATCGACAGGCGCGATTTCCAAGCAGTCGGTACATCGTTGACTTACAGCGACCTGAGGGTTGTCTTGCTGACAAGCCTGCCATCAAGAGGAGAACTGCGGATGAATGGCAAAATGGCGAAGTTCGTCATTGGGGCGGGAATTTTACTGTTTCCTTTCCTGATCTCGCTTCCGTTGCGCGCACAGGTCGCTGGCGCCGTGCTCTCTGGAACAGTCACTGATCCAACGGGCAAGGCCGTTCCCAACGCCAGAGTCTCCATCAAGAACGTCACCACGGGTCAATCGACGGACACTCAGACCAATTCGGCCGGCCTGTACAACGTAACAAATCTCACGTCGGGGAATTACGAGGTTTCCGTCTCGGCGGATGGGTTCAGTACCAACATGGCTAAAGTGACGATCACCGCAGGGGCCAAGCAAACGATGAACTTGACGTTGAGTCGGGCGCTTTCACTAGGGAATCTCGGCTTCTCTCCCGCTCAGACTCAGGGGAACGCCCGGGAGCAAGAGAGGCTGGACAAGCGATCGCACATGCTGCAAGTTCATCAACGCCTCGGCTTAATCACGACCATTCCCCTGGTTGCCACCGTCGTCAGCGGCGCTTTCGCCGGGGGCAAAACCACGAGCTCGACGGACCGGGATTTGCATGCCGCGCTCGGCTCGGCGACCGCGGGTTTGTATTTCGCAACTGCGTATTACGCCATCTTTGCACCCAAGATTCCCGGAACCAAAGTCGAGGGGCCCATCCGCCTGCACAAGGCCCTGGCCTGGGTTCACGGCCCAGGGATGATCCTGACACCCATCCTCGGCGAGATGGCTTTTAGTCAACGAAGCCAAGGGGAACGGGTGCATGGAATCGCGAAGCTTCATGGGCAGGTGGCCATCGCCACGGCGGGAGCCTACGGGGCCGCTATTTTGTCTGTGTCAATTAAGTCGGGCTCTGTCTCCCGGTCGGCGCGCAAAGTCGCCGCAGCGTTTGGTCTCAAGCGTTCCAATTCTCCGGACACAATCACTGGCCGCGACGCGTACGCGAGCCAGTAATGGCATTGCGAACAATTGCAGAGCGGGCAGCGAACGCTTGACCCGTTAAGAATGGGAACACTGACGGATGGCAGTTCGAAAGGGCGGATGAATGAAGAAGAAAATAATACTGACGATTTTGTTGCTTCTAGCGCTTTCAAGGCTTGCCCAAGCAGATAGTCAATGGGTTCTTGAAAAATCTACGCTCACGTATCACGTTTCTCATCCGCTGCACGAGGCCGATGGCGTCAGCCACGCGGCGCGGGGAAAGGGCGATTGCAACGCCGGCCAGTGCAATTTTTTGATTGCGGTGCCGGTCAAGTCGTTCGATTCGGGTGACAGCAACCGGGATCTTCATATGATTGAAGTGACGCGTGGCGCGCAATTCCCGATGGTCGTAGTGCGCACCCAATTGCCCGAGGCGGAAATTAAGGGCGGCGGGATTCATGCTGACCTAGAAGTCCAATTCGCCGGCCAGACCGTTTACTATAAACAAGTCCCATTCCAGCTGGTGATTCAGGGGAATGAGATCAATCTGACCGGAACAATTCCCGCAACGGTGTCCGATTTCAAAATTGATCCGCCGAAGCTCTTGATGATGCCCATCAAGAATGAAATACCGGTGCGCATGGAAATGACTTGGCAAAAGCAGAAATGACATGGCAGCAGGACGCGCGATTTGCGTAGCCTTATTGACATGCGTGTGTGTGAGCTTGGCGCAGGCCCAGGGCACTGTCTTGGCATCTGTGCCTTCGAACTCGACGTTGAGACACAGGCCGCTCCCCGCTGCTAATGCTTCAATCAATGAGACCCTCCCTCTCACGGTGCCGAAAGGGACTGCGGTGCAGATTGTTCTGGACAAGGAAGTGAAGGTTCAGAAAGTCGGGCAGTCTGTCCGCGGTCGGGTCGCTGAACCCTTGTCTGCCTTCGACAAACTCGTTGTGCCTGTGGGAACCGAGGCTACAGGCCGGATCACTCAGCTCGAAGGTGTGTCCAGTGGAAAACGCATTCTAGACGCATTGAATGCCGATTTCACTCCTCCCCGCACGGTGCAGATCGAATTTGACGATCTCAAACTGGTCGACGGTCGGCATATTCCGATCCACACGACTGTCACGCCCGGCTCTGGAAAAGTCATCCAGTTCATCACCAGCGCCGAGGGCGAAAAAAAGAAGGGCGTAAAGGGCGCCGCGTCAGATGAGGCAGGCCAAGCAGAGGAGGAAGTTAGGCGGCAGTGGGACAATGCGATGAAGCAGGTGCGTGAGGTCGGCAAGATGCATAAGATCAAGAGGTATGTTGTCGCCCAACTCCCGGTTCACCCGCAATACCTCGACGCCGGAACCATTTATTTTGCGGAACTTAACGAGCCCCTCGACTTTGGAACGGAGCCTTTGACTCCGGAAATGGCGTCCTCGATCAGCACGCCGTTGCCTGGCAGCTTGGTGCACGCGCGGCTCATGACAGGGCTGAGTTCAGCGACGACACAGAAGGGCGAAGAAATCGAGGCAGTCCTCTCTCAACCACTGTTTGACGGAAACCGCCTGCTCCTTCCTGAGGGAAGTCTCTTGAGGGGTTCCGTGACTCAGGTTCGGCCAGCACGCCGATTCAGCCGCAATGGGCAATTGCGCATGGTGTTCCGCGAGCTTGTCTTGCCTGAGGGCATTGAGCAAAAAGTGGAGGCGACGTTGGAGGGCATTCAGTCGAGCAAAGGACAGGACGTTAAGCTTGATTCAGAAGGTGGCGCGGAGGCCAATTCTCCGAAGACGCGGTATCTAGCAACCGGAATGTCTGTGGCACTCGCCCTCGCGTCCTCTCACACCGATACTGACGATTATGACGGACAGGCTGGCGGCAATGCCAGCAATCGGGTGGCAGGCGGTGCGGGAGGATTCAAGCTCGTGGGCATCGTGCTGGGCGCGTTCGTTCACTCACAGCCCCTGGGCATGGCGATGGGCGCATACGGTGCAAGCATGTCGGTCTACCGGCACTTCATCGCGCGCGGACGCGATATCGTATTTCCGAAGAACACTGCGATGGACATCAGCATTGCAACGCGAGCCTCCACTCCTGCTCCGAGGTCGCCAAATGCCCCCGATGCCAACGCGCCGAAGCAGTGAAGATGCTCGCATCGAGCATGCGACATTCGTTGCGTTTGTGTGAGGTCGGCTGTGGCAGGCGATCATCACGGGCGAGGTAGTCAGAATGAGTCAGTTGAGGCGCGACCGGCTAAAGCTCTGTGCAGGATGAAACTAATCTCCGCGGTGGCGGAACTGTGAAGGTCAAAAGCGAATTTCGGGGGCAATCCCGCAATAGCCCGCGTCATGCTGGAACTGTCGCGAATATTGACACCGGAGTTAAGGATCCGAAAAGAGTCCGATGGCCGTATGGATATTGATAGGCGTGCTTGTGCTCTTGGCCTTTCTCTGCGTTTCGGCCTTCTGGGGCAGCGATATCCGGAAACGGCCCCGTAAACATTAATACAGAGACAGAGATGGTCGCGGTTGGGGCTCCGTTACCAGTTGCGACGCACTTGACCCACCAGGTGTCATTTCGGCTGAACTCGGCGCTCTTGCGGGACACTCTACCTGGTTATAGCGTTATCGACGACCGCACACCGCCCTGAGCGCCGGTTTCGAGCAGCTTTTCGAGAGCAATTCGGATGGTGCCATTGTGTATCGTGGTTCGCTGCGGCGAGTCTTCTGCACGCATCCAAGTGGACCGAGCCGTACTTGAAAGCATCGACGGGCACGTGCGCATCGAGCGGCAGGAGAAATTGTTTGCTCAAACGCGATAGGAGCTACGGGAAGCGTCCTTATCGAAGAAATCAAGAGGCATTGTAAGTGTCGTTCAAGTTTCAATCGAAAGCGTCTCTATGTAGCTTCTCTTCCGGCTGGCGATCAAGCGCTTATGTTACGGATGCGTCTTCTGTCGCAGCACCGAAACTGCCAGCAGTAAGAGGCCGCCAACGACACTCAGTCCTACCAGTTCTTGACGCTGCTTCCGAACCACTTGAATATCTGCCCAATCCTCTCCGCGAAGCATGCGAAGCACCTCACTCATGCTGGGCCGCAGTCCAGATTCCAACTGGCAGCAGGCGGCGATCACTTCACGAATCGTAGGAGCGTTCACATAACCCTCCGAACTCGCATCAAGCCGCTTGCCGTCCACTGGTCTGCGTCCGGTAAGCAGGTGGTACATCGTCGCGCCATACGAATAAATATCTGCGGCTCGGGAAATTGATCCTCCTCTACATATTTCTGGTGCCCAGTATCCGGGCGTACCGCCACGATTTTCAGAAAACAAGATGGTGAAGAGGGTCCCATTTCCCAGGGGGTCTGCAACCTGAAGCTTTCCGTCGCGGGTTACTAGAATGTTGTCGGGCTTGACATCACCATGGGCCTCGTACGCCTCGTGGAGTTTCGCCAGTGTATGGGCAAGCTCTACGGCGACTGCCCGGAGCTGGTTATCGGTAAGAATGCCCGCATACTGCGCCAATGTTCCGCCCTCCAAATAAGGCATCACGTAGTATGGCCGCTCTGCCGCAGCATTTGCGAATAGGAGTGGAATCAGTCCACGCAGTTTACGCTGCAGAATACGCACCTCGCGGATGAACGCCTTTCTTGCATGGGGCAAGTGCGCTTCGCGGAGGAACTTGACAACAACGTTCGCGCCATTATCGCTACGCTGACCTATGTATATGTCTCCATTGCCCCCCGAGCCGAGAGGCCTAAGATTCAGAATCTGGTAACTCATCGTGATCTCCTTGCGGCACCCGCGTGAGCCATCCGAAACAAGGCATATAGGAACGCACCCCGCTCAGCGTTGGCTGCTTTGCGAATTGCTTCCGGTCTATTGCCCGCCCTAATCGCTGCATCAAGGGCCAAGTAAAGGTCACAGACCGGACCTGTGGGACTCGAGTGGCCACCCTCCCATCGATTGACGCTCGCAAACGATACGCCCAAAAGGTGAGCCATTTGTTCTTGAGACAGATCAAGCCGCCGTCGGATCGTCGTTACATGCGCGGCATCGAACATACTTTCAATATACAGTGTGGAAGTTCCATCGTCAACAGATGCTATAGCAATCGCTATATCTGAGATTGAGCCGTAACTGTTCCATTGAACGGAGGCATCGCCGCTTGCACCGCCGCCTCTTGTCCCTGGAAATTATCGACGGTACCGACTCGAGCGCCGGCAGGAAGCGTTCGGGCCAGGGCCGAGACTTGGGGATTGTAGGGGGCCACGACAAGGATCTCCTGCGACCCATTAGTAGTGTATCTAATTCAAGTTAAATAGCCTTACGGCGATTCTGCCAGAGAAGGGCCCGTTCCTGGATGGTAGCGGAGGACTTCATAAGGCTAGCCTTTCGCGAATCAGCTGAGCAAACTGCGCACATTTGCACGTTTCGAGAGAGGCCAATACTTCACTGATCGTGCGAGAGGTTCGCAAGGCCGTTCCCTGCTGATGAAGTTCGTGGACGACCATCTCGCCATTGAGGTGGTAGAGGTCGATCAAGAATTCGTCGGGATGTTTCGCCGTGATTTCGAATGGGCTGAGAGATTCTTCGGGGAAATGTTTCAGGTTGTATGTGACGATCACCTCGCAAGGTGTTTTCACGGCCGCAGCGAGGACATGACGGTCCTTCTCTTGGTTCGTCATCGCTGGAATCAACTCCCGATAACCCTGCTCAACCCAGGCGTCAGGAAAATGATTGCGCAATTCGTTGACGAGGTGGTCTGTTTGTTCTCGTGTTCGGCCCAGCTTGTCTCGGAGGGTACGGACTGTCTCTTCGATGATTTCGTCCGTCCATCTCGCCAAAAAGAGCCGCCGCTCGAACAGCCTTAAGAGGGTGTCACGAACGGCGGCTTGGACCAGGACGCACGCGTCCACCATCACGAGGAAATCAGAAATCATTTATTCCTCGGGCGGGATGAACTTGTCATAATCACCGAGTTCTTCAGATTGGCGAGCGATCCGCACAATTGAGTCACGACGTGCCTGTTCCCGCCGCTTCTTGTAGTCGAGCAAATCCCCCAACAGAACACGCCGATGCGTCCCGGTATAGTAAAACGGAAGCTTGTGGGCTTCACACTCCCGCACGAAGAATTGCCGCGAGACTCCCAGAAGATCGGCGGCCGCTTGTGTACTTAGTTCCTCTGTGAGCGGCAAGACGGCGATTGCCTTGCCCTCCTGCATTTTTTCTACAACGCGCATCAAGATCAGGTGTACGGATGGAGGTAAGTCAATTCTTGTCCCATCTGGACCGATCAAGGCTGCTATGCCTTCTTGTACGAGCGTCCGATATAACCTGTGGGCTTGCTCGATTTCTTGCTCACCTGGTGCAAGTTGGATGGCTTCGGCTGCAGCTACCATGGGTCCTCCCCGTTGCGCTTAGCGGGGAACCTGCAAGCGCTATAAACGCAACTGAGATATTCTCGGACATCGCCAGCAGATTGTCAACAACAAACGCTATAAGCGCAACTACGATAATTCACCTAGAGGGTCTTTTAAGGGGTTGACTTTACAATATGTCGTATATTATGATGAATCGTGTAAGACGACTTATGGACAATCCCAGCATGCTATCTGATGTGGATTTAGAGAAAAGAGAAGAGAATTCGCGCCCCCGCCCTTGGGGTCAAGATCGGCGACTGGAATTCATCGAATTTCGCTTGCTTTGGGATGGGAAAATCAATCGCGGTGAAGTGGCGGAATACTTCAACGTCTCAATTCAACAGGCATCACTAGACTTTGCGAGGTACATGCTCCTAGCCAACGACAACATGGAATATGACCGCCGCGAAAAGGTCTATCGTGCTACAAAGAAATTCACGCCCCTATTCATCGCGCCCGACACCCAGACCTATCTCAACGAACTTTCGGGGTTGGCTATGGGAACAATATCGCAATCGTTCAGTTTTATGGGAGCTCGGCCGTCATGCGACGTCGTAACTTTGCCGGTCCGACGCGTTCGCACGGAAGTACTATTGTCGATTCTATGGGCGATGCGTGATGGCACAGACATCGACATCACGTACCAATCGATGCGTAGTCCTGATCCGACGCGTCAATGGATTGCTCCGCATTCGCTAGCCTTCGATGGCACACGTTGGCATGCGCGGGCGTGGTGTCACAGATCCTCTCGATTTCGCGACTTCGTCTTGACGCGTTTCCAAGAAATCCACGGCCGCCGCGCGGGTAGTGTGAATCGGCAAGAAGACGTGGAATGGCAAACTTATTTCGTGGTTGAAATTGAGCCCAATCCAAATCTGACGATCAGCCAGAGAGAATCTGTTATCGACGATTTTGGCATGGTGGATGGAAGGCTATCCAAAACGATCCGGCGCGCCCTGGTTTCATATTTTGTGCGGCACCTACGCATCGACGAAGCTCAGGAGGCTCAGCCGATCGTTTGGGCCAATCGCAGTCAATTCGAAGAGGTGAAAGACGACAAATGAAAACCGAAAAAGGAGCACTATATGCCTGAGACAGAAAAGTCACTCCATCCGTTCTTTGTTGATGCCAAGCGTTACGAAACCGCCAAGACCGCACTCACTGGGGGCGAGATAAAGGCGATTGCCAACGTTGCTCCAAACTATCAGCTCTTCCTTGAAGAGGAGGGCGACAGGCCTGATAAGGGTATCGGCGACGGTGAAGCGGTGGGTATTACTGAGCGTGTGAAGCATTTCTTCGCTGTCCCGCCAGCGACGTTCGGTTTCCGATGATCAGCGAACAATTCTTAGAACTTCAGGGTTATCTGCAGGAGTTCAAGAATCAGGGCGCCGACATTCAGCGCCGTGCAGATGGCTCGTATCTCATCACGATCAAAGGCGTCGACCTGCCGACGGGCTGGAACCCTCGGAAAGTTGACGTATTTTTTGTCGCGCCTCCAGGATATCCTGCCGCTAAGCCGGACTGCTTCTGGGTCTCTCCACCGGTGCGCCTCTCCAATGGCGCGATTCCGCAGAGCGCGAACGAAGGAACTCCGCTGCCGTACGATCTCAGTCCGGGACGCCCTCTGACATGGTTTTCTTGGCACCTTCAGGTGTGGGATCCAAATCGTAGTCGGCTTGAAAATTTTTATCGGGCGATCGTTCAGCGATTGAATCCACCACGATGATCGAGCTTAGGCTTCAAGATGGCGACATCAGCCGCATTGTCGGCGAACTCGTAGGAAGGGAGACCGAGCGATGCGCCGTCCTCTTTGCGTCCCGCGTAGCTCTGCCTGACGACCTAGAGCGTCTAATCGTCACCCGCATAGAGTATCCCGACGATGATAGCTATTCAGACCGCAGCCCACTGAGTGCGGAACTAAAGCCGGATTATATTGCTCACATCGGTAAAGTGGCGGCGCGTCCAAATGTTTCCGTGGTTTTCGTACACTCGCACCCCGGGTCTGCGCCACCAGAGTTCTCTCGGACAGATGACCAAGGCGAGAGTCGTCTGGCGGAATTCCTGTTCGTACGCGCTCCAGATACGAAGCATGTCGCTGTAGTGGTCAGCGCTGGCGGGTGGCGGGCACGATGTCTGGGCACACAGACGCCTTTACGCATTGTTTCCGTTGGAGCGCATCTGCAGGTTCTATTCGACCCGGACTACGCTCAAGAGCCTGCTTCGCTGAAATTCGACCGCCAGGTCCGTGCATTGGGTTCGGCAGGACAGAAGCATCTTGAATCGTTGGTTGTAGCCATAGTCGGTATGGGTGGCACCGGTTCCATCGCTGCCGAACAGCTCGCCTATTTGGGTGTACGCAAGTTTATTCTCGTCGATCCCGATAGTATCGACTTGACTAATCTGAACCGAGTGGTTGGGGCCTACGCGAGCGATATTGGCCGCTTCAAGACGGACGTAGCCGCAGACATGATTGCGCGGATAGTACCCAACCCCGTCTCGCAGCGGATCGTGGGGGATGTCACAAGGACGCGAGTGGCCCGCGAACTCCGGAGTGCAGATTTCATTTTCTCCTGTACTGATTCGCATGGAAGCCGTGCGGTTATTCAGCAGATTGCGTATCAATACCTCATTCCATGCGTCGACGTGGGTTCTGTTATCTCGGCAAGCGATGGTCACATAACCGGCATACATGGCCGCGTCCAGGCGCTCGCGCCTGGACTGCCATGCTTCACCTGCTGTGAGTTGCTCGATTCCGAAGAGGTCCGGCGAGACATGATGGATACTGAAGAACGCGAACGGGATGTCTATATCCAAGGCGCAAATGAACCTGCGCCTGCCGTCATCTCAATCAATGGGACCGTGACCTCGATCGCTGTGACCATGTTTCTGGCCATGACGGTAGGCGTTCCGAGCGACGGCCGACACATCCTTTACAACGCACGGACTCCATCGCTGCGGGCGGTATCGTTCACTAGAAACCCGAATTGCTATATTTGTTCTTCGCGGGGCGTCCTCGCACGAGGAGACGCGCAACCCCTGTTCACGCGGGACGATTGAGATGGCGATGCGCGAATTTTCGTCAGAGGGCGCGGCGCGCGCCAAAATTGCCTTCGTTGGCAGCTTGCCAGAAGCTGAGGACTTGGAGCGGTTTAAAGAGCGGAACTTTCTCTGCGAGTCCTGCACACCGGAAGAGCTTCGCCGCCCCGGATATGCTGCTCAGTTGGATGCGGTGATTTGGACGCAGGATCCGGTAAAGCTCAATACTTTGCCTCGAGAACTGGGAACCACCGTTCCCAACCTGCTGGATCATGATGTTCGGGTTTATGTTCGTCTCGCCACGGACCAGAAGCTCAGTGAAACGCCCCGCAAGCTAGTCGTCAATGCCCTCCTAGAAAGCGGGATTCCCGTGGCAAATCTCCTGCCAGAAGAATACAAAACGATACCGGAAAACCGTAGCGAGAGAATGAATAGCTTCATGATGCCGTGCGTTTATATCTTCGACTCTGCTGTAGAATGGCGGAGTATTGCACCTCTGGTCTGTGATCGACCCGCCGGTCCGTCGCCGAAATTTGACTTGAAAGTCGACGAACAATTTCTTCTCGACGAATTTGGGTCCGACGGACATCCGGAACGGGTTATGCTGCTGAAACGAGCCTTCTGGAATTGCTCGGGACTCCAACTGAGATTCCTTGATGGTGGGATGTCTGGTGCGTCCGTCTTTAAGGCCTATGCGTGGCCAGATCCCACATTGATGCGATGGGACGTGAATGTTCATTACCCGCATCTATATTTCGTAAAAATCGGCCCTCGCAAGAAAGTCCTGGACGAGTACGACAAATACTGCGGGTACATACGTGAGTATGTGCCTTTTCATCTCGCGCCGCATCTGCGCCAAGATCGCTGCAATTTTGGATCAACGCGGGGAATCCTTGTGGGCGATTGTGTAGAAGGCGCAGAGTCGCTGATAACATGCGCACGGGGAGGCCGCTCTGGGCATGCCATCTCGAATTTATTCGACAAGACGCTTGGTGGATGGCGTAAACAGAAGCGTCTCGGCACGAATGGGTCGCTCAGCAAGTATTTAGAGCGCAAATGGTACACCGAGGGTTCGGATGCCCTTATCACATTGTCTCCCGCGCGAGCAGAAATCGTTCGCGAACTTGGAGGAGTTCCTGACATCGCGCCGCTGAAGATGATATTCGAGAATTACGGAAACAGCGCGGCTCTGGTTGCGCCGGCCCATGGTGATATGCACGCGACGAACGTGCTTGTTCGACACGGCGATGCGATCCTCATAGATTTCGAGAAATTGGAAAGGGAGTATCCACTGACCTACGACCCGGCGTCTTTGGAAGGAGGACTTTTGGTCGAAGGCTTCACAAAGGATCTCAAAAAGGCCAGATTCAAACCAAAGGACCTCGTTAAGTTGATCGAGCCGCTTTATGAGCAAACTGCTCTTAAAGGCAGCGGGACGACGCTCTGCCGGCCAGGAGATCCTACGGAATGGTACTACGACGCAGTCAACCAAATCCGGACCTTGAGCTGGGCGGTGGAAAATGAGACTGGCCAATACGCGTTGACGCTCGCGCTTTGTCTTATTCGCAAAGGTTGCAACCCACATGACGGTCTTGAGACCGAAGCGCCCAATACTTTACGTGCAATCGCCTTTTTCTTTGGCCAAAAAATTCTGCGTGGGATAGCCGCAAAAATCTCAATGGCTTCAGGTAAGAAGAAGCTTCCGTACAAGGCACCGAAGCGATGATGAAGAAACGTTTTACTATCCGAGCAAGAGTGGAGTCGCGCGCAAAGGCGAGCCCTTATTTGAAGCAGCCGGGAGATGCGGTCATCGTGGATAGGCACGGACCGCGTTGGTTGGTCTTGTCTTGTCCGTGCGGGTGCGGTGCTGAGGTGCCCGTGAATCTCGACCGGCGCGCCGGTCCCGCATGGCGCATCTATGAATCGCCTAAGGGGACGAGCATTTACCCGTCAGTGTGGCGCGACACTGATTGCGAAAGCCATTTCATCATATGGCGTGATGATATTCTGATGTTTGGACAGCGATACGGTGAGTCGTGGATAGACGAAGCCGATGCAAGCGAGGACGAGCTTATGCAGCGAGTACTGGAAGGGCTCTCCGACAGTGAGAAGTCAGCCGAAGAAATATCTGATCAAATCCCTGATAGTGAACCCTGGGATGTTTTGCGTTGTTGCCGAAGGCTCTGCCTGCAGGGTAAGGCGATTGAGGGTAGTGAGCTTGCGAGGGGGCGATTTCGGCGGATTCAGTAAAGAGAGTATTCCCGCTCGGCGTATGCCCTGATCGACGAGGGGGAAAGTGCAATTGCATCCATGCTTGGAGTCGGTCGGTCCGAGCCCGAGGCAGGCGTTCTGAGCTGGTCGGTGAGCTCAGTCCAGCTTCGGTCCAGTTCAAGGGCGAGATAAATGGCGCGCTTCCTCATAAGCGACACCAGCAGCGGCACTTAGAGTTTTGTATTGCATAGCTTCTAAGCAGAGGGTCGGGGGTTCGAATCCCTCCGGGCGCGCCACTCGTTTAGTGCTTTTTTTACAATCATTTCCAGGCACACCCTTTCGGTGATTTCGAACTGCTGTCTTTGAGAAGCAGGAATTGTGCTCGCCCGGTTGGCCTGTCGGTGCACTAGAGCTGCCGAAGCCCATCGGTCAATCAAGGTTCTCCGGGGCGCTTAAATGCGGGGTTGTTCGATAAATCGGCAAGCTCGGATTTGACCGACTTGGAGGTGTCTTTCGAAGCGCGTAAGAACTGTATGTAGTCGGCCACCAGTGGGTCGCTTCTTTGGAACGACAACAACGACCAACCCGCTGCTGAGTAGACAACTGCTCGCACGATGGATGGCGTAAGAGCCGATGAATGGTTTGGAGTCTCGCGTAATTTCTCAAAGTCCTCGTAGTCAGTCCGCCAGTCGAGAGCAGTGGAAATTGTTTGAACCGGTTTGAATTGGCCGGTGGCTCCGAACACCGCCCAAAGCATATCGAGATGCTCAAAGAGTTCCCGTGACGGAGTCAGATCGTACGGGTCCGCCAAAGCCGGAAGGCTGTGGAACTTCTCCTGCTCCTGTGCGCTCAAAGTGTTCAGCACCCCACTGATGTCATATCCGGCTGAACGTGCCGCCAGAAGACCGAATGCACGCGTCAGCGGCGGCTGCGTACGGACACGCATCAAGAAATCCTCCGCGGCAACCGGATTTGACTTCAAGGCTGCAGCTAAGAACGCGGCGAAGATTTCCGCCTGGCCTTCGCGTGGTTCTTGGGTCTGTTCTGCTATGACGAACTGTAATGCCGGAAGCAACCGCGCTGGATTTGGCTGACGGTAGTACGTCTGTAAAAACGCTTCCAACTGAGCCATGTCCTTGAAGGCCTTCTGACTACCCGCCTGAAAGCTTTCGATATGAATCGAGGCAGGGCTTAAGGCTTGATGTCCACCGGGGGAATCGACCTCCGCTTCCACCGTCGCCGTTCCGTCAGCCGCATTATTCGGAACGCACCACCGAGCGCTAGATGCGCCTAGGCTGGCCATTGACTCCATCGTCGCAGGCTCCTTTATCCCCGCCGAACTCAGCGCCCCGTTCACAAAATCTGCACCATGGGGCTTGATTCGCTTGAACTCTGAAAGGGCTGCTAGCGGATAGGAATCGCTACGTCCAGCGAGTCGGACATCGAAGGACAACTTAGTATCCCGCAAGTAGTCATCGCGATTGTCGCCGGTCGAGACAACGCCGACACGCACGCACTCACTTGGGTTCAGGAGACTTATGTCCTGTGGACCGTTTACGAGTTCCAGCGTGTGTGCCCATTGCTCTTGAACGATCGAGTCCGTCAAGACAAGAACCTGAGAATCAATTTGCGGAGGCGATCCTTTGCGTGGAGGATAACTCGCATCCTGGGCTCGGGTCGAAGGCAGAGCCAAAACCACGGTAGCAAAAACTCCAATAATGATTGACCGCCGCATGGTGAATGGCGAGAAGTAAACCGCGATTCCGAACCGAAGACAAGCCTAATCCGGCTGGGCAGCCGCGTTTGGTCCGTCATAGACGCGGACCAAATGGATGTAGAGTCGGTAAGCGGGCGATGCCGACTTGGCGCGCTATAGTCCCAACGCGGGATGAGTCTCAACTTGAGGCAATGTTGACAGAAAATGCCCCAGAAAAGTTCTAAGATCGTCCCCTCCGGGCGCGCCATTCGCTTACATGATTTACCCCGACGATTTGGACCGACGCTCTTCGTTTGTTTGAACTCAGACTTCCACGCTGGGTTTGCACAGCGCCGATCCAATTTTCCGACCTCTCCCGCGGGCCGTTAAACAGGATTGACCGTCAGTCGTAACCGTCTGCGCGGAGCACAAGGGGACCGCGAATTGAGTTTCCGGATGGTATCATCGGGCCACATCCGAGGTCAGAGTAACAGGAACCCAATAAGCTGCAACATCGGAGCCGAGACAACTTGGCGGTTACCAACCAGCCGTACATAGGATTCGAGGGGCCGATCGGGGCCGGGAAAACGACGCTGGCGCAGTTGTTGGCTTTGCATCTCGGCGCCACGCTCGTTTTGGAGGACGTGGATGGCAACGCGTTTCTTCCCGATTTCTATGCGGACAGAGATAGGTGGGCGCTGGGCACGCAGTTGGCGTTTTTGATTTCCCGGTACGAGCAACTGAGAACGATTCCGCCATCTCGAACTCGCCCCGTCATTTCGGACTACACGCAAGCAAAGGATCCCATTTTTGCGCGGGCGCTGCTGCACGATCGCGAGGTGGAGTTATACGAGAGACTCACCGTTGGACTTGACGCCAGCGTTCCTCGCCCGGACGTAACGGTTTATGTCGATGCCAGAAATGACATCCTTCTGGATCGAATCCGGCGACGCAATCGGCCCTACGAGGCGTCGATCGATGCGGAATACCTGGACGCCCTGCGCGAGGCCTACGCCCGCCACCACAACTCCATTGGAAGGTTGCGGGTCTTGAGCTTCGACACTTCCGAATTGAACCTCCGCTCCGAGTCGCAACTCCATGGCTTGTACAAGAAAATTCTCGCAGCGGCTTCCATGCGCTAGCGCTGAATTTCCGCCTCCGCTACGGGACGGCCAATTACGAGTGCCGGACGCTCTTTATCGCGTAAAGTCTGGAATTCCGACCGAGCGCAATCCCCGTTTCGATGAGTTCGAGTTTGGTTTTCCTGCTTATGATGCCAAGCAGTTCTCTCCCCTCCCCTGGTCCGTCTAAATAGCCGTCATTAGCCTGTACCGGGTAGCTACCAATCCAGATAAATCTCTAGGAGGCAACACATGATTGCTAAGAGAATCGCTTTGCTGTTCTTGCTCGCGTCGCTCGCAGTTTCGATCACTCTGGGCGTTCAGCACTCGTATCCCCAGGGAAGGCCAATACTAAAAGCGGATGGCGGAAGCCCGGTGCCACCGGTCCCGCCGCCACCACCGACACAGCAACTAACGCCGATTCTGACAGCGGATGGCGGGTCTCCGGTCCCGCCGATCCCGCCAAAATCAGGCCTAACTGTGCCAGTGCTCCGGCCAGAGTTGACGCTAATGGCAGACGGCGGGTCTCCGGTCCCACCGATCCCGCCAAAATCACGTCTAATTGCACCAATTCTCCGGTCAACATTGACGCTAACCGCAGACGGTGGCTCTCCGGTGCCGCCGGTGCCGCCCCCGCCTCCGTCAGGCCTGACTGTGCCGATGGCTATGCAGGGTCAAACAAACGCATAAGGAGGTAACAAAAAACGTGAGAGGGGGAAGGTATCCGTACCTTTCCCCCCTTTCATGTTAATATTCGCGCAATTACAGGATAAGAGGCTTGTTCGACCAATTCATTTGGGCGGCTTGTATTGTGCTGGAAGGCGTGTTGTTGGTTCGAGCCACGCGCGCGAATCTTTTGACCAAATTTCCTCTGTTTTATACCTATATTGCCTGGGTGCTGGCTAAAGATCTCTTGAGCATTCCGATTTATGCCCATTATCCCTCTTTCTACGCCTCGTTCTATTGGGGCACGGAGCTCCTTTTGGCGGCCATAAGCTATGGCGTCCTGATGGAAATCTACAACCAATCCTTGAAGAATTATCCGGGCGTGGCCAGGTTCTTCCGGATCTTTCTTCTCGCCGCGTTCTTGGTGATTGCCGCAAAGGTTTGTATAGGTTCGCTGAGCAGCTTGCATCTGGCATTCGGCCGCACGGTGGCAGAACTGGAGCGCAATCTACGGCAAGTGCAGGCAGTCCTCTTGTCCTGCCTCCTGATCCTTTTCGTTTATTACAAGATCGCCGTTGGAAAAAATCTACGTGGACTGGTCGCTGGCTATTCCCTGTTAGTGGGCACGCAAGTAATCACTCGCACTTTCGCGTTCCATCCGGCGGCCGGGTTCGACCCGTTGATGCGAAAAATCGATCCGCTTTTGTACGCGCTTTCTCTTTTCATTTGGTCGCTGGCTCTTTGGGCGTCGAGGCCCGAGGTCGCGGCTGACGTTCCATGCGGAATTGAACAGGATTACGAACACCTTGCCCAGGAGACGAAAATGGTACTACTTCGTGCACGAACCCATCTCGCTAGAGCGACTCGCCCGTGATGGAGATCATTTTTCCAATCGCCATCGGGTGCTTGCTGTTAGCGGTGATGTCCTATTGGTTTTTGCAGGGGGATGTATCCAATAAGGTCGATCTATCGGAAGCGCGGGCTGCGCTGGGTTGCCTGCAGTCGAAGTTCCTGCCCTTGAACTTGGTGGATCGAATTCTCGATTCCAACGATTTCGCTTTTGTGAACGAGCAAACAGAACCCGACATTCTTCAGTTGCTTGAATCCGAGCGGAAAGCGATCGCCACGTACTGGCTGTGCCATACGCGCCAACAAGTAAAGTTGCTTATGACTTTTTATGTGAAGTCTGCCCGGCACAACACCAAACTCGCTGCCGCGCTTGAGTTCAACCTGGCGGTGAACTATTTCGCTTTCCTGGCGACCTGCAACGCCTTGCGCGGTTTGATCTGGTTGCGCGGCCCATTCCAGGCGCTGAAAGTTGCTCGCTGCACGATGACTGTCGCGGCACGCTTCTGCGCCGTGTCCGAGGAAATTCTTGCGGGTGCCGAGGCCCATCACGCCAACATGCAGGAAGCACCCGAGCAGCACTGACCCGCCGGAGGATAATCTAGGTCATGCTCAGAGCCGTTGAGGTTAACGCAGCGGTCCAGGATCTCAAGAAGCACAGTCTGGCCTCTCTTCGCGGCGAGATCGCCCGCTTGGTTTACCTGGCGGCTACTCGCGACTACAATACGGGAAAGTACTATCATGACGGCCTCGCCGGCCGGTTTACGCAAGAAATCGCCAATCAGGCCTTGGCGGAATGCCATCAAGAAGTTTTTCAACGAGTGGCCGAAGCTCCTTTAAAGGAGCTGGTCAGCGAATTGGAGGAATATACAAAAGGCGACTATTCGGAGAATGAGCTGGTCAGCACCTGGCTGACACTCGAACCGTATCGGGTCATCATCCCGCTGAACTGCGATTCGCTTTCTGCCAAGCTCTTTTGCTCGAACTTCAGGATTGCTTTGGCAATTTTGGAATCCCGCGCGAAGAATCGTTTGAAAAATTGACCAGGCGCATTGCCGCAGCGGTCACTTGCCCTACAATTTCCGCTTCGTCGGGATACAGGAATTGGCGGATGCTGCACGGCGAAAGCGGGTGCGGGACGAGCATCAATCGATTCTCGTGCAGCTCACACCAGGAGCAAGCGTAACCGTCTCGAAGTTCGATGAAATAGATTGGCCGTTCAAGCTCGGACTTCCACGGGCCTTCCTGGATTTCGCTTCGCGCGCCGTCGACTTGGACGAAGGAGCCAGGCCGCAAGAGCGGATATAGCGTGAAATCTTTCAGTCCGATGTATCCATAGAGACTGTGTCGCACATCCAAACTCTGAAGGATGGGAATCGGTACTTCTCCCCACACTTCCACCATGCGCGACAGCAAGTTGCTCCTCTCGACGTGGAAGCCAGGATCGAAACGGACAGGGAAGGTAACCGTCTTGCTTGGATCGGACGCGAAACTCTTGGTCAAATGAGTTTTCTCCAAGGGCATCAAGAATTGATACTTGGAGATCTCTCCCAATTCCACTCCGAAGAGGGCTAGAAGTTCACTGTAGTTGGTCCGGTAAACGATACTGAGGCTGAAGAGTTTGTGAATGCTGGGAGTGGCATCCGTGTTTTCGATCTGAGTGAGCCACGCATTGGAGATACAGAAATCCTCACTGCCCTCCATCTCCGCAATTTTTCGCGTGTACTCTTCGACGTCCCGCGTCGTAATCCCAAGTTTGTTTCTCAGATCTTTTAGCTGTTCGCCGGCGCGCATCGAGTTTTTTCAGGTGCTGCTAGGCAACGTGCATCCACTCATCTTCACCAAAACGAAACAGAAGTTTCTCATACTCTACCGGCGCGCACAAGGAAGACGCGGGTTCTCCCAAATCGTCGTAAGAGAGCGTCCTCACGTTCGTGCTCGCAGCAATACTACTCATGAGTCGCCATTTTCTGCTGGACGATAGTGCCACCCTGCTCGGTAACATAAGCGAATTTTCAAAGTCTTTCTACTTGTGACGGTCTGTCCGTAACCTATATCGGGAGACGATACAAAAGTTTCAGCAATCTTGATTTGCTTGGGATCGTTTCCGACTCCGGATTCACGGAAGTGTGAATCAGCTCCTAAGGTTTCTCTGTGGAACAGGCTGTTCGGCCAAGTGGACTGGGTTCGAGAAAACTGGGCCCAAGCGACCGCAGTTTTGTGCGGCATAGAGGAAACCGATGCTGTATAAGCGACATTTCTTGATTGTCGAAGATGATGACGCTGTGATGCTGCTGCTCTTGAAACAACTGGCGCAAGCGTTTGGGGAACGCAGCCACTTGGAGTGCACTTCCTCGCCGTCGATTGCCTGTGAGAGCCTTACTTATACCGAGTTTGACGCCATTCTTTTCGATTTCTCGCTCGCGAATCATCGAACAAATACGATCGTGACAACGATCCGGTCCCGCGCTCCACGCACGCCGCTTTTCCTCTTGCTTGACAAAGGCTGTCCCTTGCAGGAAATCGAGCCACTCTTAGGAGAGCCGAGTGGCTGCCTTTTCAAGCACGAATTGAAGGAACGCGCGTGGCTTGGGCGTTTGTGTGCGGCAGTGGCCCGTCGCAATTAGGCTTCGATGCGTTGGGGTGATTACTTTCGATAACACATCATTCATAATGATCAGCCCGATTACGAATGCTGGCCTTCCGAGCTATATGCGAAATTTGCTAGGCGTCGGTCCAAAATCGCCGCCGCAAATTTGGCGCATTCCGTCAATTCTCGATTCGCCCAGTTCGATATGGAAGGAAGCTTCGTGCCGCTCAGCTTCACGCAGGTGCGCAGCGCCCGGTAATAGACGCTCACCTCTTTCAGCCACAGATTGCCCTCCTGCGGCGACGGAGACATCTGGCGGGATGTATGGATCAGCATCTCGAAGTGATCCGCGCCGAGGGCTTCATTGGCAATTCCCGTGGCGGCCTCAAGAGCGTTCGAAAGCGGTTGGGCAGCGATCGTTACCCAGATCGATCTCCACTGGGAGACGGCGAATTGGATGAGCGCCGCGAGCGACATCACGCAAATCAATGCTGCTATCATGGTGTACCAGTTTGGTGCACCCAAGTGATCTCAGCAATAGAGCTAAGGTACTATGTGCTTAAGAGCTGTATCTTATAGCCCCACAATCGCTTAGCGGCATGAGCGTTCTGTCCGGATGGCTTGAGCAGATGCGAACGTCAATCTCGTCTGTTATGAATGGGGCACGGTGACCGCCCAAGAACCAGCAGTCGATCCTCAGAATGTCACCTTTCGCAACTGGGAGTATTCGGCGCGTCTGCGGGAGTTACAGCGCCGCGAATGGTGGATCTGGGGCTTCTCCATGCTGGTGCTGCTGGCTCTCACTGCCGCGGTGGTCTCGCTCTCATTTCCACAAATCTTGCAGGAAAGAAAGACGGTTGTTGGGGCAGGTGTATTCCAAACGGTTTTTGGTCTGGTTTTTTTGATCTTGCTTTTCATCGGCTACCTGACTTACGAGAGATTCCTGATCAATCGGCTGCGCTTCGAACTTGCCGAAGGACAGTTCCACTCCTCCATGTGGCGCAATCTGGCCTTAACCGATCCACTTACGGGTTTGTATAACCGCAGGTTCGCCGAACGGCATCTCAGGATGGAAGTCGCGCGAGCCCGCCGTAGATGTTACGCTTTGACCATAGTGCTTTTCGATCTTGACCACTTCAAGCAAATCAACGACCGCTTCGGTCATCCGGCTGGCGACATGGTCCTGAAGGGGTTCGCCGATCGCCTCGGCAAGGGCGTCCGCGAAGGAGACTTGGCGGTTCGCTTGGGCGGCGATGAATTTCTGCTTGTGCTCGCTGAATGTGATCCGGCATCTCTGCCGTCTGTTCTCCGCCGGCTCGAAGGCATCGACGTCCAGTTCGAGGGTGACCGCATACCGGTTAGTTTCTCGGTGGGTTGGACAGATTACCAAGCAGGCGACCTGGCCGAAGACTTGTTCCATCGCGCGGACAAGGCGTTGTACGAAGATAAGGAATCGCGAAAGCAATCAGTCGCAGTTCCTCCACAATAATTCCCCCTCGCCACAGGTTCTCTGCTTAGCAAGGCAAGCAGAAGGGACTTTCTCGCGCCCTTTTACCCTAGATCGTTGAAGATACATATGTTTCAAACTGCAACTAGCGTCAGGCGTATCTTGGCGCAACAGTGTGCAGTTTGTCCGGCAGAACTCGCAGGCTGACGCGAATTGCTCTATGAGAGAAATAGCAAAGTCGCGAAATCCTCGCACATACTCAGCAGTCGGAGGTTCGTCTAAGAGAAACCGGGGAGACAGATGGCGGTAACTCTGGGAAGGGCCCCTTCCGCGCCGGTCGATGCTAGCTTGCGCCGCATAGAGCGGCGTCAGTGGTGGCTGTTCTCCTCGGGGATTGTCGTCACCCTGTTGCTGACTTTGGGCATCGTTTCTTTCGCAGCGCCGATGCTCCTTTCCGCAGTGGATTCATTTTATTCAATCAACATAAAGTTAGAAGTTCGTGCGCTTGTCGGGCTGGTCTTGCTTTTCGATATCTACGTGGTGTTTCAACAGCTCCAAATTCATCGCTTTCGTACCCGCCTCACCGAGCGCGAGGAGCTCTTTCGTTTGATTAGCGAGAACGCCGCCGACATGATTGCCCTGGTGGATGCAAGTGGCCGCCGTCTTTATAGCAGCCCTTCCTACCAGAAGTTGCTCGGGTACTCAGCCGAAGAACTGGTGAAGACTTCAGCCTATGAGCAAATTCACCCAGATGACCGGGACGCGGTCGTCGCGGCGATCACCGAAGCGCGTAAGTCCGGGGCGGGCCGCCGTCTTGAATATCGTGTCCGCCATAAAGATGGCCGCTGGCTGGTAGTGGAATCGACGGCCAGCGTCGCCAGGAATCAGGAGAGAGACGAAAGGTTGGTCATCGTAAACCGCGATATTACCGACCGCAAACAACTCGAGGAGCAACTGTATCTGTCGCAAAAACTGGAAGCCATTGGAAGGCTCTCCGGTGGAGTAGCGCACGATTTTAACAACCTCTTAGGCGTCATCATCGGTTATAGCGAAGCACTGCAGCGGCAGATTGATGAAGACCATCCTCACCGCGAAGCTGTCGACGAAATTCAAAACGCGGGAAAGCGCGCCGCCCTGCTCACGCAGCAACTGCTGGCGTTCAGTCGAAAGCAGGTGCTCGAGCCAAAGGTTCTCGACCTGAATACCCTGGTTTCTGAGGTCGAAAAGATGCTGCGTCGGCTGATCGGCGAGGATATAGAGCTCAACATTGTTCTGCCAAACGGGCTCGGCATGGTGAAAGCTGACCGCGGTCAGCTTGATCAGGTCATCTTGAACTTAGCCGTGAACGCGCGCGATGCCATGCCGAAAGGCGGCAAGCTGACGCTCGAAACGAGCAACACCGTGCTCGATGAGAGTGACGTCAATCGCTTTCGTTATGTGGTGCCAGGCAAGTACGTATTGCTGAAGGTCACCGATACCGGCTGTGGCATGGACGCGGAATTGCAGTCTCACATCTTCGAGCCTTTCTTCACCACCAAAGAATCGGGCAAGGGAACTGGGCTTGGACTGGCGACGGTCTACGGGGTCATCAAGCAGAGCGGCGGCTACATCTGGGTGGACAGCGAACTGGGAAAGGGCACCGCTTTCAAGATCTATCTCCCACGTGTCGAGGAGCCCAAGGAAATCGCCACGCCAATCGAAACACCCGCGCGAGACTCCAGCCGTAGCTCGCGGACGATTCTTCTGGTCGAGGACGAGCATTCGCTCAGAAAGCTGACGCGGGAGACGCTCGTAGAGATTGGCCATTCCGTTCTCGAGGCGAGTGATGCCTTCCAGGCCCTCGAGATCGCAGAGCGAAACAACTTTGCTATCGATTTACTTCTGACGGATGTGGTCATGCCCGGCATGAGCGGCCGCGTATTGGCCGACAAATTGACCGCCGCCCATCCGGATATCCGCGTGCTCTACATGTCCGGATATACCGATGGCGCGGTGGCCACGCATGGAGTCCTGGAATCGGGGATCTCGATTCTTCGCAAACCTTTTACGCGAGATGAACTGACGGCGCGGGTTGACGAAGTCTTGCGCTCGGTTGAGAAGCAAATGGTAAGGCCTTGACACGATGAATTCCTGCTTCCGGGCTGATGTTGTTCTCTGGAGGAAAACGAATGCCGCGGCTGCTCATTGTCGATGACGACGAATCGGTGCGCAAGGTTCTTCGCTTCCGATTGAAAGAGTCCTACGAAATCCTCGACACCG
Source organism: uncultured Acidobacteriota bacterium (assembly GCA_963811805.1). Lineage (GTDB taxonomy): Bacteria > Acidobacteriota > Terriglobia > Acidiferrales > UBA7541 > DAHUXN01. The sequence goes on from CAWESU010000001.1 coordinate 2,312,064, forward strand.
GCTGCCCGGAAGAGGCCCTGGCTTTGGCGTTACAGCAAAAGCCGGATGCAATTCTCCTCGATCTCATGATGCCCAAGTATTCCGGCTTCGAGATTTGCCAGACGCTTTCCTCCATGAGCTTCACTCAGCTGATTCCTGTTCTTATCGTCTCGGGCGAGTCCGCGTCGCGATACAAAGACTTCTGCTCGAACCTCGGAGCCAAGGGCTATTTTCAAAAGCCCGTGGATTTCGAGGCTCTCGAAGGCCGGCTCGTCGCGCTCCTCGGAAGCAAGCGTGTCGACCGGCGATGTGAAGCGCGCGTAAAGTTAAGAGTGACGCTGAAAGTTAAGGGCACGACGGCGCAGGGGGAAGCTTTCGAGCTGCTTACTTCTACCGAGAATGTCAGCGCTCACGGTTTTCTGGCCGGGTGCAGTACGTCTGTGAAGACAGGCACCGTCGTCGAAGTGTTTGTGATGGGCGTCGGCCAACAGCCGGCTGGCAAGGCCCGCGTTGTCCGCATTGAATGGCCCGAAACCCCAGGGCAGCGGTGCGGCTTTCAATTTCTCAGTGAGCCCCTCAACTGGGTGCTCAGGTAGAATACGGAAAACACGAGTTTCTCCCGTGCGCGCTGGCAAAGTGATCCTCCCCGTATTTAGTTCTCGTCGGAACCCTTAAAGTCTTCTTCAATCACGGCTTCGCTTCTTTAAAATTTCTCGCGGCAATTCGTCCTTCAGCAGCGCTTCGCCGCGGGGCGGTATCCACCGAGGAAATACGCAACGATTGTTTCTCAGTCGTGCTGTCAAAAGACTTGACAGTAGCGGTACGCGAGGGGTATCGTGCGTCTCCTGAAACTGCAAACTGTAAAATGAAACAAAAGTTTCGCGCGCTCACTCGCCCGAGAGGGTAGGGGCGCGGGGCGTATGTTGCTTTTGGCAGTGAGGAGTTGGGATGCGCAGACTAGTTTTGCTTCTTCTATTGACAGGTGTGTCTGCCCTCGTTCCCCGTTTTGCATTTTCGCAATCCGGGGACGCGGCCAATGGCAAAGCCTACCAGGATGCCATTCAGCACTTGGCTTTTCGGTCGATTGGCCCGGCCTCCATGGATGGCCGCATCGACGCTTTCGCCGTGCCTCGCCATGATCCCAACACAATTTATGTAGGCTCCGCCACCGGCGGCGTTTGGAAGTCGACGAACCGCGGAACCACTTGGACGCCGATCTTCGATCAGCAGCCCGTTTCGAGTATCGGCGCAATCGAAATTGCGCCATCCGATCCATCGATTATCTGGGTCGGAACAGGAGAGGCCAATAACCGCCAAACCTCATCCTGGGGCGACGGCGTTTATAAATCCACCGACGCCGGCGCTACGTGGACGCACATGGGTCTGAGCGATAGCTTCCAGATCAGCCGAATTATCATTGATCCTGCGAACCCCCAGATCGTTTACGTGGCAGCGCTGGGCAACCTCTGGGGACCTGGGGGGGAGCGCGGACTTTACAAAACAGAAGACGGAGGCAAGACCTGGCAGCGCGTGCTCTATCAGGATGAAAACACGGGAATCGCTGATGTCGAAATGGACCCGCAGAGCTCGCAAACGCTTTTCGCGTCGGCCTACGAAAGGCGTCGCACCGTATTTGGAATGAACGGTGGCGGTCCCAGCAGCGCTCTGTACAAAACGACGGACGGCGGAGCCACCTGGCACAAATTGTACAAAGGCCTTCCCTACGAACACGGAACTGTTGACACCGGGCGCATCGGAGTCTCGATTTATCCGCGCGATCCTCGAATCGTTTATGCCAGGGTCGAAAGCGCCGACAACAGCGGCGTCTTCTGCAGCACCGACGGCGGAGAAACTTGGGAAAAGCGCAGCAGCGTTGATCCTCGGCCTTCGTATTTTCCGCAGATCCTGGTCGACCCGAACAATTATCTTCGCGTCTGGCTACCCGGCGGCGGACTTGCCCATTCCGATGACGGCGGTCGGACGTTTCTTCCTGATCCGGACAAGCAGGGACTGCAAACGATCCACGCCGACTTCCACGCCGTTTGGATCGATCCCGACGATTCCAATTACATGATTTCTGGTTCCGATGGCGGCGTCTATATCAGCCACGATAGCGGGGAAAAGTGGGATTACATTAACACCATACCGGTCGGGCAAGTCTACGCGGTTGCCACGGACACGGAGATTCCCTATCACATCTGCGGCGGTTTTCAGGACAACGGCTCGTGGTGCGGCCCAGTTCGCACGCGAAACCCAAAGGGAATTATGAACAGCGACTGGTCCCGCGTGATGGACGGGGACGGTTTCCAAGTGGTTCCCAATCCCAAGGATTCCAACATTGTTTTCGTCGAAGGACAGAACGGAAAGTTGATCCGGCTGAATCGCCGCACCAACGAGTGGGCGTTGATTCGTCCTATGCCGGAGAAACTGAGCGGACCGCCCTATCGTTGGGAATGGAATTCTCCGCTCGTGGCCACGCCGCAGGGCGATCTGTACTCGGCCGCGAACTATCTTTTCAAGTCCGCAGATGAGGGAAATACGTGGACGACGATCAGTCCGGATTTAACTACCAACGTCGACCCGACCAAGCTCCTGATTCTCGGAGAAGCGCCGAACGAAAAAACGATCGAGCGCGATTACGGGGCGGGCACCTATCCGTGCATTACGGCTTTGGCTGTTTCTGAAAAGAATGAGCAGGTGATTTGGGTCGGCACGGAAGATGGAAATCTTCAGGTCACGCGCGACGGTGGGCAAAACTGGAGCAATGTAATTAACTCCGAGGGCCTGCCCAAAGGCGTTTACGTCAGTTACGTGAACGCTTCGACCTTCTCGGAAGGCACCGCGTACGTGACGTTTGACGGCCACCGCAACGGGGATTTCGGGATATACGTTTTTCGCACCGACGATTACGGAAAAACCTGGCAGAAAATCACCGCTGGGCTTCCGGACAACCGCGGAACGGCGCAGGTCGTTCGCGAGGATCCCTACAACCGCAACCTCCTTTTTGCCGGCACCGAGTTTGGCCTTTTCGCTTCGTTCAATCGCGGCGACAGCTGGTCTGCGCTGAAATTGAACTTTCCGTCCGTCATCGTCGACGACATTACAGTTGAGCGCAGATCGCACGATTTGGTGCTGGCCACGCACGGTCGTGCTTTCTGGGTCCTTGACGACATCCGCCCGCTCGAGCAGTTGAGCCCCTCGGTCCTTTCTTCGCCTCTCCATCTGTTCAGCGTACAGCCTGCGCGCGAATGGAAAGAGTTCGACCATAGCAACGGTTATACCGGCGACCAGTTGTTCATTGCTCCTAATCCGCCGAACGGCGCAACCATCGATTATTTTTTGGCGAGCCCGCCTGCAAAAGATCAAGCGGTCCAGGTCCGAATTTCTGACAGTACGGGGAAACTGATCCAAGAGTTTCCCGGCACAAACGATACCGGCATAAATCGTGTGACGTGGGATCTGCGCTATCCCACTCCCGTGAAGCCCACGCAGGATCAGCTGAACGCGCAAGATGAAGGGTTTTTCTACAACGCCATCCGCGGGCCCGTTGTGGCGCCGGGAAATTACACGGTCGAGGTCATGATGGGAAGCGCGAAGGCCTCAGAAGTTGTTGAAGTGCTGGATGACCCGACCGTCGAAATGAGCGCTCAAGACCGGCAGGCGCGTGATGGCCTGATTATGCAGGCCTACGAAACCTACAAGCGGGCCGTGGACGCAGGGAAGAACATTACGTCGCTCAAGAAATCGCTCGATGACGCGCAGAAGCAGTATCCCGACATGCCCAAGGAACTGAAGGCCCAAGTTCAAGACCTGGCGAAGCGCGTCGACCAGCTTCACAAGCAAATCGTCGGCTCTTCCGAAGAGATGTTTGCTCCGCTGACATACACGCCGCCTCCTCTTCGCGATCAGGCCGGACGTTTGCTTTTTAGTCTTGACAACGTCAGCCAGGCGCCGACCTCTGCGCAGCGGCGTGAATTCTCGGAGATTTCAGCGGACGTCGATAGCAAAGCTTCTGAACTCAAGACGTTGGTTGACACCGATCTTCCCAAACTGAATGCGGCGATGGCGAAGGCAAAGATTCCTTATATTCCACCGCCATCGGCGAAGTAGCGATGCGGGAAACGAGGGCTTCGATGCAGATTTCCGAACACTTAGCTGAACCTTTCGAACCGAATTGTGCGAACCAATGGGAGCGTCACGCGATGGCTCCGTCCGGGAGCCGGGAGGAGGGGAAAATGGTGATCAATAAGACTTTGCAAAACATCCTTCGGTGTCGTTCTTTGTTCATGTGCCTTGCCTTGGGGTTGGCGCTGCTGGCGTTTCACAGCCAGGCGTATGCGCAGGGCCAGGTCCAGGCAAACATCACTGGGCAAGTGATGGACGCGTCGGGCGCGGCGGTGCCGGGAGTCGCGATTGTTGCGCTCCATATCTCGACTGGTCAGACTTGGAACGTCACCTCCGACCAGTCTGGCCACTACTACATCGCCCAGCTGCCCGTCGGGATTTTCCGAATCACGGCCGAACATTCAGGCTTTGAAAAGCAGGTGATTGAGAACGTAACCCTCACCGTCGGTGCGACCGTCGCGGTCAATATCAGCCTGAAGGTCGGCGCGATTTCGCAGCAAGTGGAAGTAACCGCGGCGGCGCCGGCCTTTCAAACCACCAATGCGACGACTGGCTCCACGATGGGCAACGCGCAGGTTTCGCAACTCCCCATCAATGGCCGGGACTATGGCCGCTTCAGCTTGCTTACACCCGGCGCAACGGTCCGCGAGGGATATATCGCCGATCTGTCTTTTAACGGCCTGTCCGACGTGAGCAACACATTTTCGATTGACGGTATCGACGCCACGCGCATCGATGATCCCTACATGTCCAATGGTTCGGAACGCGGCGCGCGCCTGTTAACAGGCAGCTTGGACTCCATTGGTGAATTTTCCATTCAGACCGGAAACTACGGCGCGCAATACGGACGCTCCGGCGGCGCCTACATCAACATCGTTTCGAAGGGCGGTTCGAACGCCCTGCACGGTGAAGTGTGGGATTTCGCCCGCAATACCGCCTTGGACGCGCGCAATTACTTCGCCGCCACAAATCAGCCCCTTCACTATCAGGACTTCGGCGCCAATATCGGCGGTCCCATCAAGAAGAACCATCTCTTCTACTATTTGAATTACGAAGGTTCGCGGCAAGGCATCGGCGTCATCGCGGAAGGGACAGTCCCCAGCAATGCGATGCGCTCGGCAGTCCAGTCAACCTCACCGGTGCTGATGCCCTTCATTGACGCAATGCCCACCAGCACGGACGTGCTGGCCAGCGATCCCACGGGTAACACAGCGTTATATAACGGGCAGGCGACGTCGAGAGTCCGTGAAGACACCGGCAGCGTTCGCATTGACGACACTCTTTCCGATAAGGATACGGCCTTCTTTCGACTGAACATTAACAACTCTTTGGTGAGCGGTCCCGTATTCCAGATCTTCCCTGGCTCGTTCGGATTAACCGACGGCCAGGACGTTCCGACCACGACCACCAACATGGCTCTGAGTGAGACTCACATTTTCTCGGCGAATTTCACCAACAATTTTCTGGCCGGCTTGCAACGATACGCCAGCACCATCGATGAAAGTCTGGGTTCTTTGCCGCAACTGGACATAAGGGGCTTGTCAATTACCCCCGGTAACTTTGGCGACTACACCCGGACGCCGACTAGTTGGCAACTGGGGGACACCATGACTTGGATTCGTGGTGCTCACACGCTTCAAATGGGCGGCACGGTCTGGCTCGTTGGCATGCCGTACACAGCTCAACCAACCGATGTTCTGACCTACCTTTCGCCTCAGGACTTCATCAATAACGATCTTAACGAGGTCGCGCAGACAGCCGGAAATCCGGGAACCGTGACCTTTCAGCGCGAAGTCGGTCTCTTCGTGCAGGACGCGTGGCAGGTCCGCCCCGGCCTGACGATCAATGCAGGCATGCGTTGGGATTATGACACCGTCCCAGACGATGAATTTCACCAGACACAAGCCTTCAATCCGGTGACCGGCGTATTGAATTCGCCGAACACGCCCTACTTCAACGCCAACTACAAAAACTTTGGGCCCAGAGTATCCATCGCCTGGGCGCCGAATAATTCGAAATGGGTCTTCCGTACCGGTTACGGAATTTTCTATACCGCCTATCCCCTCGGCGACGCCGGCTTTGGCAGTCCAGCGGCAAATACTCTTCCGGGGAATTTCGACTTATTTACTACGCCGAGTCAACAACTCTCCTACCCGTACACTTCTTACCTGTCTAGCAGTTCCGTTCCACCACCCGCGCTCTCTGGGTTTTGGCCTGATGCCCCAAACACTTACGTCGAACAGTGGAACTTCGGGGTCGGGCGCCAGCTCAGTAACACCACTGGCATTTTGGTGAATTATGTCGGCAATCACGCTATCAATTTAGAGCGAGATCTGCTTAACAACTGGCCGAACCCCATCACCGGCATCGCACCCATTCCCGCCGACGGCGTGAATTACGTTGTCGAGTGGAATGGCGAATCCAATTACAACGCCCTTCAGGTCTCGTTCAAACGGCAGATGTCTCACGGACTCTTGTACGATGTCGCCTACACTTGGAGTCACGCGATCTCCAATGAACCGATGGCCGACCAGTTCGGCCCAGAACCCGAGAACAATAACGATTTCGATTCCGAGCGCGGAGACAACTCCAACGACGCGCGCAATCAGTTTTCCTACAACATTTTGTGGAACATCCCGGTCGGTCAGGGACACTCTTACCTGAGCACGGGACCGGTCAGCAAAATAGTCGGCGGCTGGGAAATCGCCGCTCTCGGTTTCTTCCGCACAGGATTGGCGGACACCGTCTATACGTACGACAACGGAGCCGACGGCAACTACTACAACCAGCGAGCGGACTGCAATACCGGCGCGCCGCTCTACGGCAACGGCACCCCGGGAGATTTCTGGAATCCCGCGGCGTTTTCTGACCCGCCCGCAAATACTTTCGGTACCTGCCCCAACAGCGTCGTCCGCAGCCCCAGGTTCGCGCAGACCGATTTTTCGGCCATCAAGCACACTCCGTTCGGTGAAGGGAAAGAAGTGGAATTCCGCGCGGAAATCTTCAATCTGTTCAATCATACAAACTTCGATTTGCCGGACAATTTCGTCGACGACGCGACATTCGGTCAGTTGCTCAGCACTGTCGGCAAGGAGATCGGCTTCGGCACTTCGCGCGAAGTGCAACTGGCTCTGAAAATTCACTTCTAGCCCACTTCTAGATGATGAGCAACGCGTTCAAAGGGCGATGTCCGTGCCAGCCGTGAAAATGGGCTCCGCATTTGCGGTGCGACTTGTACTGCCCTTAGTTGCTCTCGCATTCTTGTGCCCCAAGACGCTCCGAGCCCAGCACCCGAGTTCCTTTGACGCGCTGAAGTACCGCTACGTTGGCCCCAAAGGAAATCGCGTCGTCGCAATTGCCGGCGTTCCCGGCAATCTGAATGTTCTCTTTGCCGGCGCTGCCACCGGAGGGATTTGGAAAACAACCGACGGCGGCGTTCACTGGAATCCCATTTTCGACAGTCAGGACGTGCAATCCATCGGCGCGCTGGCTGTCGCTCCCTCCGATCCAAATATCGTTTGGGCGGGAACCGGCGAACCCTTCATTCGCGGGAACATCTCCATTGGAAACGGCGTGTACAAATCCACCGACGGCGGCAAAACCTGGAACCACATGGGCCTCGAGCGCACCGGCCGCATCGCCAAAATCATCATCGATCCACGCAATGCCGATGTCGTTTACGCTGCGGCCCTGGGAACGTGCTATGGCCCCCAGCAGGAGCGCGGCGTCTACCGCACCGAGGACGGCGGCAAGACCTGGCAGCGGGTTTTGTTCGTTGACGAAAACACCGGCGCGGCGGACATGGTCATGGATCCTAAAAATCCCAGCATTCTTTTCGCCGGTATGTGGCAGGTCCTGATTCGCCCTTGGGATCTCGATAGCGGCGGGCCGGGCAGCGGGATTTACGTTTCGCGGGACGGCGGAACCACCTGGACTCACCTCACCGGTCACGGTCTTCCCGACTCACCGATCGGTCGAATTGGTCTGGCCATCGCGCCGAGCGAGCCCAGCCGTGTCTATGCGCTGATCGAAACGGCTGCCGGTGAGCACGGCGTTTTATGGCGGTCCGACGACGAGGGCGACAACTGGACCCTGGTCAGCCGCGATACCGCGCTAAACGTCAGGCCCCATTATTTTTCACGCATGGCGGTGATGCCCGACAATCCCGACGAAGTCTGGTTCGCTTCCATGACCAATCCCCACGTCTCCTACGACGGCGGCCGCACCGACAAGGCGGTTGCTGCCGTCTACCCGGACAACCACATCGTTTGGATTGATCCCCTCGACCCAAATCACCTGGTCATTGCGAACGATCGTTACGTGAACATTTCCACCGATCGCGGCCGCACTTGGATGAGGGCAGGCCTGCCAATCGCCCAGATTTATCACGTGTCGGCTGACGACAGGATTCCATACTTCGTCTACGGAAATCGGCAAGACGGTCCGGCGCATCGCTGCCCCAGCAACAGTCTTGACGGGACCCAGATTCTTCCCGCCGATTGCACTTGGGCTGGCGGAGCCGAGAGCGGTTGGACGTTTCCTGATCCTGCCGATCCCAATATGCTTTGGTCATCCGGCATGGGCGGATTCCTCCAACATCTGGATCTGCGCACCGAGTACGCGCGGGATGTTAATCCGTGGCCGTCTTCCATGGGCAGCTCGCCTGCAGATCAGAAATATCGCTTCCAATGGACGTATCCCTTGGCGCTCTCGCCCCACCATCCTCATCGCTTGTACGTGGGCAGCCAGTACGTTATGGAATCCGATGACGCCGGGGAAACCTGGAAGGTTATCAGTCCGGACCTGACTTTGAACGACAAGAGCAAGCAGCAATCCTCCGGCGGATTGTCGCCGGACAACAGTGGCGTCGAGGTCTACGATGTTCTGTTCGCCATCGCCGAATCGCCACTCCAGGATGGCCTGATCTGGGCCGGCACCAACGACGGGTTAGTGCAGGTGACCCGCGACGGCGGACACGCTTGGACGAACGTCACCAAAAACATTCCCGGCCTTCCGCCCGAAGGAACCGTCACCAGCATTGAGCCGTCGCACTTCAGCGCCGGTACGGCGTTTGTCACCGTGGACCGTCACCAGATGAACGATCGGAATCCCTACATCTTCATGACCACCGACTACGGCGCCTCGTGGAAGTCGATTACCTCGGACCTACCTATCGGCGACTTCAGCTACGCCGCTTGCATTCGTGAGGACCCGATTCGTAAAGGACTCCTCTATCTGGGAATCGAAAACGGGATCTTCGCCTCTTTCGATGACGGCGCTCATTGGGTGCCTCTGCAGCAGAATTTGCCGCATACGCGCGTCTCCTGGATGACCGTCCAGCGGCGCTTCGACGATCTTGTGGTGTCCACGTATGGCCGGGGCATCTGGATTCTGGACGACATCGCACCGCTGCAGCAGCTCACCGATGCGGTCCGCTCCTCCAGCGCCCATCTATTCACCATTCGTGCGGCTTATCGCTTCCTGACCAAGCCCACTCTCCCGATGTACATGGGCGAGGCCAACGATCCGCCCACTCTCGCGGGCCAAAATCCGCCATACGGCGCGGACATCAGTTACTACCTGGGCTCGGTTCCCACGGGTGACGTTCAGATCCAAATCCTCGATGCCGGCGGGCGCGTCATCCGTACGCTGAAAGGCAAAAAACAGCAGGGAATCAACCGCGTTTGGTGGGACCTGAAGTATGAAGAGTCGAAGAGCCCGCTGCTGCGAACCAAGCCGCTGGGAGCGCCACAAGTCGCGCTGGGACCCGATGGCTCGCGGCCCTTTCCATCGGAAGGAAAACTGTCGCCCTTGGTTGCGCCCGGCGATTACACGGTGAAATTGAAGGTCGGCACTGCCGAATTCAGCCAACCGCTTGCCGTGCTGAAAGATCCGAATTCCCAGGGAACTCAACAGGACATCCTCGCCCAGACCAAGATGGAGTTGGGCCTGCGCGACGCAGCGAATACGATGGCCTCGATCATCGACCAGGTCGAGACGGCCAGGAGCCAAATCATCAGCCTCGAGCCAATTCTCAAGTCCGACGCCCGCTGGAAATCGCTCGCGAGCGACGCGGGGGCTCTCGATACCAAGCTGCTAACCCTAGAAGAAGCCTTCTTCGATCCGCACATCACCAGCGGTAATTCCTTCTACTATCCGCCAGGCCTCTATTCCAAAATCATGAGTCTTGCCGTGGTGGTTTCCTCAAGTGATGACTTCGGGCCAAATCAAGTTGGCGACGATTCTGCACCGACCGCGGCCGAAAACGAACTCTACGCGACGTATACCAAGCAGCTTGGCGATGAAAAGAGCAAATTCGAAGAACTCGTGTCCAAGGACTTGGCGAACTTCAATGCCAAGCTCAAGAACGCCATCGTCCCGCACGTGACCGTTGCGGCTCCAGAAAACTGACCTCCTCGATCCATACAGTAATCACGGTATTGTCCGCAAAATATTCCCAGCCTCATACTGGTGTCCAAACCCAGATACCAGGAGGATTTAAATGTCTGACCTACACCGCAGGATTCCGAAACAAGACGTTCCTACCAGAGATCAAATCGCGCAGCGCGCTTATGAGCTGTATGAAAGGCGTGGGGGCGAACCGGGCAAAGACGTGGAGGATTGGCTTGCCGCCGAGCAGGAATTGCGAAGTCAAAATGCACCGGCCACGCGGATTTCGCCTTCGTCCAACGACAGATCCCGCGGCTTGCTTCCAACTTCCCGCCAACGGGAGTCGAAAACAACCGCACCTTCAACCTTTGAAAACACGAACCCAGTAGACCATCACAGCCACACGTTCTGAGCGCTCTACTGCCAAGGGCCGGCGGGAAGAGCAACTCTATCGACCGAGCCGTTGAAGACGTTCTGCCGCCGGCTCGATTTCCTGACGCTGCTTCCAGAAATTCGCCCACAGGTCTCCGACGGCTTCGATCCGCTTCGCCATCGACCTCAAGTTCCATTTCTCCGGCTGCAGTCCAGGAGTGAGTTCGCCGGCGCGAACCGGCGTCGACACCGGCGCATGGGGAAATGCGCGCACCGTGTACACCGTTGCCAGCGACTGCCCCGAGGAATTTTGGTGAGCGTCCAGGTAGATTCGGCCGTCTGGCCGCTTTCTCACGCTGCGCTCGGCGGTCAGCAATTCGGGATGTTTGGCCTCCACAATTGACGCCAAGGCCTCCACGAATGTCCGTGCTTGCTCGAACGTATACCGCGCTTCCACCGGTACAAAGATGTGGAATCCCGTCGCTCCCGACGTTTTTGAAAACGCCGCAAGCTGCACTTTGTCCAGCAGCGCGAGCAAAATCTTCGCAAGCTTGACCACTGTTGCGAAGGGTGTGTTCGGCGTCGGATCCAGATCGAAGAAAATATAGTCTGGATGTTCCAGACTCCCCACGCGGCTCGACCACGGATTTTGATCGATGCACCCAAGATTCGTCAGATAAAGAAGCGTGGCCCGGTCGTTCGCTATGAAGTAGTGTATTGGCTTGCCCGTTCCTTCCGACATAATCGGAACCGTCTTCACCCATTCCGGCGTGCTCTTATCGGCATCCTTCTGGAAAAACGACTGGCCGTGAATCCCGTTTGGATATCGCCGCAAAACCAAAGGCCGGTCCTTCAAGAATGGCAGAAGCAGTGGAGCCACACGCGCGTAATAGGCCAGCAACTCTCTCTTCGTGATCCCATCCTCTGGAAAGTACACCTTGTTCAAATTTGTCAGCCGCAAACGCCGTCCATCAACCTCCGCGAATATTTCCTCCGCCGAACCATCGGCCAGTTCTTTTTCGAATGCTTCGCCGTGCGGTAGCTTGTCGTCAACTGAACCCTCGCCTCGTTTCGTGTGAGATTTGCTTGGCCGTCCGCTCGTCTTAGCTTTCTGCTCACGTTTCATTCGCGTTTGCTCCCGCCCCTGATTCACCGGTGCCTTCATTTCCTTCTCCAGCGTGCATTCGCGCGGGTCTCGATCTTCCTGCAAACCGACGAATCGCGGCTGCCGCAAATGCGCGCCCTCGGTCCATCCTCCGAATCTCGCTCGCGCCACCAGTTTCGGTTTCACCCACGTCGCTTTCTCCCGCGTGTCGGGCCGCTCCGCAAAAGGACACTGCTCCGTCTTTAAAGATTGCAGGATCGGCCACAATTTTTTTTGCGATTCGACCGTGAAGCCGCTTCCGACTCCGCCCACGAACGCGAGTTTCGCATCGTCATACAGTCCCAGCAGCAACGCCCCAAAGTGTTCGCGCGACCCGCGCGGCTCCGTCCACCCTCCCACCACCGCATCCACTTCCTCATCCGTTTTGAATTTCAGCCACGCTGTCGTGCGTCCGGTGGGATACCCGCTCGACGCCTGCTTCCCAATGATTCCTTCCAGACGCTCCTTCTTGGCCAGCTCGAATAATTTCGCGCCTTCGCCCTCCTGATGGTCCGAGTAGCGCACCAACCCGTTCGCAGCGAGTATGCTTTTCAGGAATTCCTTCCTCTTGATCAACGGAACCTGCCGCAGGTCGTACCCATCGCAGTAGAGAATATCGAACACGTAATAAACCACCGGCACGTCGCTCACCAGTTGCAGCGACGGGTTTCGCACTCCCATGCGCGATTGCAGCCGCTGGAAATCGCTTCGCCCCGTGCTGTCCAAAACCACCACCTCGCCATCCAGCAGCGCTTCTTTCGCATTCACCGCCGCGGCAATCGCCGACAGTTCCGGAAATTCGGGCGTAATGTCCCGCTTCGTCCGTGACCACAATCGAACCGTCCCATCGTGCACACGCGCGATTGTGCGAATGCCATCCCACTTGCTTTCGAAAATCCAGCTCGGATCCGACGACGGATTTTCCGCCAGTGTCGCCAAAGCCGGTTGCGGTGGTGCGTCTGGCAGGGCAGCCTTTCGTGCGCCGTCGGGAATCTGCGGCCGCGCGCCCGAATCGGGACGCCCGCGCCCGTCCCGTTTCGCGTTTTTCGACGGCACGCGAAGCATCGGCTCCGCCACTTTTCCCGCTGGCCCGCTCGTGTCCGCAGCTTGATCCCGATGCTTGATCAGCAGCCATTCCTTTTTCTCTCCGTTTCCTCTTCCGCGAATTCGCACCAGCACAAAACTGCCCTTCAGCTTTTTCCCGTGCAGAGTGAACTTCAACTCCCCGCGCTCGATCTGCTCGGCAGCCGTCATCTGTCCTTCTGGCTCAAACGTTCCGCTGTCCCAAATCGCCACTTCTCCCGCTCCATAGTGTCCCGCCGGAATCGTTCCCTGAAAATTCCCATATTCCAGCGGATGGTCTTCCGTCTGAACCGCCAGCCGCTTGTCCGCGGGATTCATTGAAGGCCCCTTCGGCACCGCCCACGATTTCAGCACGCCGTTGACTTCCAGCCGGAAATCGTAGTGCAGCCGCCGCGCATGATGCTCTTGCACCACAAACGTGTTGCCACGCTGCCGGCCGACTTTCCCGCTTGGCTCCGGCGTCTCTTTGAAGTGCCGTTTCTTTCGGTATTCTTCGAGCGCAACCATTCTGTGATTATAAAGAGCCTTGCATCCTCTTTGGCAATCAAACTATTGCCCGCGGCCCTGCCGTCCGATCGCGCAAGCTTTTCCTGTGTGCGCCGCATCAAAAACGGGACTAGAATTCGCCTATACTGGAAATGTGAGGTGTCGCGAACATGGCTTCCTCCGCTTGGAAGGGCTTCGTCACTTTCGGATTGATCTCCATTCCCGTCAGACTCTACGCCGCCGCGCGCACTTACCGCCTCGAGCTTCATCAGCTCCACAAGACTTGCAAAACCCGCCTGCGCCAGCCTCTTTTTTGCCCCACCTGCAATCGCATCGTTGATCGCTCGGAAGTCGTCAAGGGCTACGAATATGCGGAAGGTAAGTACGTCCTAATCGATCCTGAGGAAATCAAGAAGATCGCGCCGCACTCGGCGCGCGCCATGGAAATCCTGGCCTTCGTCAAGGAATCGGAAATCGATCCGCTGTTCTTCGACTCTTCCTACTTCGTCGTTCCCGAAGAAGAAGGCCGCAAAGCCTATCAGCTTTTATTGAAGACCCTCGAGAAGGCCAAGCGCGTCGCCATCGCCAAGGTGTACATGCACCAGCGTGAATACACCGTTTTTATTCGCCCTTACGACCACGGCCTCGCGCTTCACACGATGTATTTCGCCAGCGAAATCCGCGAAGCCCCGGGATATGGCCAAACCGAGGAAATCAAGCTCAAACCGCAGGAAGTGAAGCTCGCCGAACAGTTGGTGGAAAACCTCTCCGAGCCGTTCCGCCTCAGCAAATACCACGACGAGTTTCAAGATCGCCTGAAAGCGCTCGTCCAAGCCAAGCTCAAGGGCAAGAAAGTCGCGGCCGCGCCCGAACCGTATCGCGCTCCCGTCATCGACATGATGGCGGCGCTGAAGAAAAGCCTCGCCGCATCGGGCGCTGCGCACAAACAGCCCGTCCACGCTCAGCGCCTCGCCGAATCCCGCCGAAAGCCGGTCCGTCGCGCCAGCTAGCCGCTCGCTGCTCAGAACGGGCTCGTCGACGGCGGCGGCAACGGCTTCCGCGGAATCATCTCCTCGCGGTTCGCCGTCAGATAAACCCACGACGCCACGATCACCGCCATCTGCTTCATGTCCGGCTCTTGCAGCCGCTCGTACACGTCCATGTTCGAGTGGTGCGTGCGCGTTTCGTATTCAATCGGGTCCTGGATGAACTGGAATCCCGGAATTCCCACCGCGTTGAATGACAGATGGTCGGTCCCGCCGGTGTTGCGAATCGTCAGCGTGGTCATTCCCAGATCATGAAACGGCTTCATCCACTGTTCGAACAGCGGCGCCACCGCCTCGTTGCCCTGCAGGTAGACTCCACGAATCTCGCCTGTGCCGTTGTCGATGTTGTAGTACGCATCGAGTTTCTGCTGTTCCGGCTTGAGCTGCATCGTCGTTGGGTCGCCGAAATGGTCCTTCACGTACGCGCGCGAGCCCAGCAATCCCTCTTCTTCCCCGGTCCAGAGCCCGATCCGCACGGTGCGCCGCATTTTCAGTCCGCTGGCTTTCAGGATGCGCATCGCTTCCAGCATCACCCCGTCGCCGGCCCCGTTATCCGTGGCTCCCGTTCCGGCGTGCCACGAATCGAAGTGCGCGCCGATCATCACCACTTCACCCGCTTTGTCCGTCCCTGGAATCTCACCGATAATGTTGAACGAATTCAGGTCGTCGTCGTAAAACTTGTTTTCCGCATTGATTTGCAGCGTCACCGGGATTTTCTTTTCCAGCAGCCGGTAAATCCGTCCGTAGCACTCGCTGGCCAGCTCAAAGCTCGGAGGCGACGGCGGCCCGTCCGTTTCATACGAGCCGCCCGATTGCACGTAAACCGTGCCGTCGTCCCCGGGCGATGCTTCAACCCACCCCGCCACGCCCTCGCCAACCAGGAATGCCTGAATCTTCTGCCGCAGCGCTCTCAGCGCCCGGAATTGTGCGAAACGATCTGCGTTCCGTGCTCCGGGAATCGGCTGCATCGCCATCTCTTCCAGTTCCGCATCCGTGTAGCGATGGGCTTGCGGGTCGTAATGCGCCGGATCGTCCGGCGGCGCCTGTGTCAGCACGAATTTGCCTTTCAGTTGCCCGCGATACTTGTCGAAATCCGCCTCGCTTTGAATCTGCGCCAGCACGGCGTCCGCCGTCACCGGTCCATTCGTTCCCGGAGTCCACGCGAGCGGGTACGCAATCAGGATGTACGGCCGCGGAGTAATCATCATCGCGGAAAATTGTTCATTCGACCAGCCGCGCCCAAATTTCCACGGCTCGGTGTGCACATTCGCCAGGCCCCATTGCTTCATCTGATCTTCCGTCCATTGCGCCGCCGCTCGCATGTTTGGCGAGTTCGTCAGTCGCGGGCCATAGACATCCGTCAGGTAGCTCATGATGTCCATCACCTGCGAATGATTGAAGCCAAGATCTTTGATCGTGTAGATCGCGTTCAGATCTCCCTCGTTCTGCGCGCGCGCCGCCACCGGCAGAATCACCAAAACACCCAGCAATGCCGCCACCGCCATTCCAAGTTTTCGCACCATCATCCTCCTCGCCTTCTTCACAATCTTTTCTGTGGGACGCATCCCCTGATGAACAACTATCGACGGGTGAGACGCTCAGCCTTCGCCGCGCGTTTCAGTGGGTCTATCAGAGAGAGGGAAGTATGCGCGAAGCCCGCGTCTACGCGGTTTCAGCCGTTGTAGGTTCGTTCGAACGAAGCCCGGGCGCGGGTTCTCGCTGCCAGCGTTTGCGAATCCACGTGCCGATCCTCCACGCCAGCAGCACTCCAACCATCGCCGCATATTGCAGCGGCTTGTGCTCGTCCGATTTCACCAGCCAGGCATAATGAATCACGCCCAGAATTGCGGTCACATAAATTGCCCGGTGCAGCATTTGCCAGCGCTTCCCGCCCAGTCGGCGAATCCAGCCTTTCGTGGAAGTCACCGCCAGGGGTATCAGCAGCACAAACCCTGCGAAACCTACGGTGATGAACCGCCGCTTCTCCACGTCCGCCCACATGTCGTGAAGATTGAAGAACCGGTCCAACCCCACCCATGTCGAGAAGTGCAGGCACGCGTAAAAAAACGCAAAAAGCCCCAGCATCCTACGGAATCGGATCAGTTGCGGGATTTTCAACAGTTTGCGCAGCGGCGTGATGCAGAGGGTGATGATTAGGAATCGTATCGTCCAGTCCCCCGTCCAGTGCTCCACGAACTCAACCGGGTTCGCCGTCAGGTCGCCTTGCGTCGCACGCCAGATCAACACGCCCAGCGGAATCAGGCACACCAGAAACACGGCCACCTTCGTCCACTTGCTTGTCAGTATGGAATTCGGCACGACCATGCTCGCTTAGAAATTTTTCCGCAGATCCATGCCGGTGTAAAGGCTCGCCACCTGGTCGCCGTATCCGTTGAACATCAACGTCGGCCGTCGGAAAAATTCGCCGAGCCGCCGCTCTTTCGCTTGGCTCCAGCGCGGATGGTCCACGTTGGGGTTCACATTCGAGTAGAAACCGTACTCATTTGGAGCGTAGATATTCCAAGTCGTCGGGGGCTGGTCCTTCACGAAGCGGATCTTCACCAGCGACTTGATGCTCTTGAATCCGTACTTCCATGGAATCACCATGCGCACCGGCGCGCCATCCTGATTCGGCAGTGTTTCCCCGTACATCCCCACGCAGAGCAGCGCCAGCGGGTTCATCGCCTCGTCCAGCCGCAATCCCTCGACGTACGGCAACTCGATTCCCGCCTCTGGTCCCAGCGGCATTTGCCGCGTGTCGTAGTAGGTCTGAAACGCCACATACTTCGCTTTCGGCGTCGGCTCCGCCAGCTTGATCAAATTGCTGAACGAATATCCGATCCACGGCACCACAATCGACCACCCCTCGACGCAGCGATGCCGGTAGATGCGCTCTTCGAGAGGCGCGATCTTCATGATGTCGTCCACGCTCAGCTTCAGCGGCTTCTTCACTTCTCCTTCCACTGACACTTCCCACGGCGAAGTCCGGAAATTCTTTGCATTCTGCGACGGATCTCCCTTGCCCGTCCCGAACTCATAGAAATTGTTGTACGTCGTCACGTCGCCTTCCGGCGTCACTTTTTCCGTCGTGCTGTATGGCCACTTCGTCACTCCCGAAAGCGGTCGCGGCACCGAACCTGTCGCCGGACCCGCCATCCAATTTGAAAAATGTTTCCAGCCGCTCACCGCGCCACCCGTGGCCAACAATCCAAACAGGAAATTCCGCCGATTCGTGTACGTTCCCTTGGGCGTGATGTCCGAATACGTCAATTCCGGCTTGCCCGCCGTGGCGGCTTCGCGTTTCACCATCATCCCTGCTGCTCCATATCCATAATGAGTACTCTACTAGAACTGCTTCCGGATGTATTGCCGCGCTCCAAGAGTTGGATGCGATTTGATCCGCCCGCGATTGCGTTCGTGACACTCGAACCGACCCCGGCCCACGCCGAACTCCAGATGTTCGGGCGGGAAAATCCGCGAGTGTTCTCGGCGCGGCCGGCTCGTAGGCCATTTCCAATCATTGGTTTACGATAGTTGGCCGTGCGTACAGTTCCTTTTCACGCACGTAACATGCTCCCATTCTTGACACAAGTTCCTCAGCACCCTAGTCTGTCCTCTATAGGCACATCCTTCGTCGTCGCTGATTCGCAAGACCGAGAGGATAAATGGGCGTTCGAGAGTGTCCTTTTTGCGGTAAATCGATCTCTGAGGTGTTCCGGGACTGCCCGCACTGTCACGAAACGCTGCCGGAGCGCCGCGTCCCGGGCACTGCACCCGAAGCTCGTGCCGCCAGCGCGGGCTCTCGGCAAACCACGTTTCGTCGCGGCCTCCTGTACATGCTCACCGTCGCGTTCGTCTATTATTTTCTTTCGCCGGTAAGCCCGCTGAAGCTCCCCGTTCCCTTCGCTCCTCTTCTCACGCGCTACCTGCTCCCGTTCTTTTTCCTCGCCGGAATGGCCTTCACCCTCTTCGGCATCTATCAGAACGTCCGCGAATAACTCGCACCCGCGCTCTGCTCCTCAATCGATATGACCGTGATCTGACCGGCGTGAGGCACGTGTTGCCATTCGCGTAACCTCAGCGACTAGCGCCCGCGCGCCCAAATCCGCTACAATCATATCTGCAGCATCTCAATGCGGACAGGCGTTTTCACGGACACTCGCATGGAACCGGCAATCGCGCAGCGTCACAAAACGGTCGGCGTCAAAGTTGGCAAAGTCCAGGTCGGCGGCGGCGCGCCCGTCGTCGTCCAGTCGATGACCAACACCGACACCGCCGACGCCGCTTCCACCACCAAACAATATCTCGAACTCGCCCAGGCTGGCTCCGAACTCGTCCGCGTCACCGTCAACATTCCCGAAGCCGCCGCCGCCGTCCCGGAAATCAAGCGCCGCGTCCTCGACGCCGGCTGCGACACGCCGCTCATCGGCGACTTTCACTACAACGGCCATGTCCTTCTCACCAAATATCCCGATTGCGCCAAGGCCCTCGACAAATACCGCATCAATCCCGGCAACGTTGGCAAAGGCGCGCGCCGCGACGAGCAGTTCTCCACCATCTGCAAAGTCGCCGTCGACAACGGCAAACCCGTCCGCATCGGCGTCAATGGCGGCTCGCTCAACCAGGAATTGGTCATGCAGAAAATGCAGGAGAACACTGACCGCAACCTCGGCCGCACCTCCGAGGAAATCATCAACGAATGCATGGTTCTTTCTGCGATTCAGTCCACCGAACTCGCTCTCGCCTCCGGCCTGCGCAAAGATCAAATCATCATTTCCTGCAAGGTTTCGCGTCCCCGTGACCTCATCAGCATCTATCGCGAACTCGCGCGCAAAACCGACCAGCCTCTGCACCTCGGCCTCACCGAAGCCGGCATGGCCGCCAAAGGCCTGGTCTGGTCCGCTTCTTCCATGGGCGTTCTTCTCGCCGAAGGCATCGGTGACACCGTCCGCGTCTCTCTCACGCCACGCCCCGGAGGCGACCGTCGCGACGAAGTCTACGCCGCCTGCGAACTTCTCCAGGCCCTGGGCCTGCGCTCGTTTGCGCCCAGCGTCACCGCCTGTCCCGGCTGTGGACGCACCACCAGTTCCACGTTTCAGGAGCTCGCCGAAAGCATCCAGAATTACATTCGCGACAAAATGCCCGAATGGAAAACGCAATACGAAGGTGTGGAAGAACTGAAGCTCGCCGTCATGGGCTGTATCGTCAACGGCCCAGGCGAATCCCGCGCCGCCAACATCGGCATCAGCCTGCCCGGCACTGGCGAAGAACCCAGCTGCCCCGTTTACATCGACGGCGAAAAATTCGTCACCCTGAAAGGCAACTATGACGAGCTCTCCGCCGCCTTCCAAAAACTCGTCAACGACTACGTCGACACCAAATACCGCAAGCGGCCATCAGGCACAGAAAGCGCTCGCCCTCTCCGCGTCCTCGCCTGATTCTCCGCTCGGTTTGGCCAGCCTCAATCTCTTAACCTGCCAGGAGGCGAAGGTCTGCATCATCAGCGAACGCGCGAAAATCACGGTCCCGCGTGATGAGGGGCACTCTTGCATCGATACAGCTCTGCGCAATCAGTGCATCGCCCAGTCGTGCCTTGCGCTCCCTTGCTAACGTCTTCGCTCGTAACTTTCCAGCCCGTTGCCAATAACCGGACTCCGTCTCGATCAGCGGAACATCTAAGACAATCTCTGCAACACTCGCGGCCAGCTGCGGATCGCTTAACAGCTCCGTCAGCACAACCGGCACCATCACGACCTGCCTATCCTCTAGCGCCCTATCGAGCAGCCTTACGTCTTCGCCTTCGTGCCCCTCGAAGAACGCAATCCATGTGCTCGTATCAGCAGCGATCATCGGTCGAACTTCAACTCCTCAACCGTTCGGCTGAATTGAACTTTGCCCCGGAGTTTGCGCAACCGTGCGTACGTATGCGACGCCGCCACAAGTTGCAACCCGGTACGGACAGTTTGCGTAATCCCCGTGCCGCTGGCTTTTTGCGCCTTATCAAGAAGATCCTCGGGCACCTCGATGGTGATTTTTCGCGCGGTTTTCATAGGTACATTATACCATATTCAACACCAGTATGCCGTATGGTAAGATTCCAGACTCCTCGTCCTCAAAACTTCGTTACATTGATTTCCTCTCCGGGGTTTTACTTTAGAAAAAAGCCGCTGGGGAAACGTGGAACCGTTTGCTCAATTTTTCGATGTGGGCTTTGCTGATGTCGCGTTTCCTATGCAGGACTTCAGACACGATGCTTTCGGAGCCAAAGATCGCTGCGAGGTCTTTCTGTCGCAAATCGTTTGCATCCATCAACGCGCGCAG
Organism: uncultured Acidobacteriota bacterium; assembly: GCA_963811805.1. Classification (GTDB taxonomy): domain Bacteria; phylum Acidobacteriota; class Terriglobia; order Acidiferrales; family UBA7541; genus DAHUXN01. The sequence goes on from CAWESU010000001.1 coordinate 2,333,010, forward strand.
AACTCCCACCGGCGAAGCTTCTGGAACGGCATGGTGCTTCTCCTCATAGGCTTCGATCAGCGTCAGCAGGACTTCAGCGTACTTCTCTTCTTCGCTCGTTGGGTTCTCTTTGCTCGCCAGTTTGTCCAAGACCGAGACGTATTCCTCATGCTGGCGCTCCGACGTGATCGGCGCGGGAGAACTGACTTCGAGTGCGTACTTTTCCGATACCGCAATCATGATTCCTGCCACTCCTTGTTGTCGTATTCCGCATGACTCAGGATTTGCCGGATGTAAACCATGCTCCACCTGTACTTGATCGTCGCAATCAGCCTGCATTTGTTGTGGCTTATATCGAACACCACAAAACGCCCCACTACGTCCGAATTTTTCCAGCTGTTTCGAACGTCGGCGAAATTCTTCCAGTCTGCGTTCCTGGTTATCTTGTACCAGGCGTTCAGCGACGCGCCCCATTCCGCATGCTTGGCGGTCGCTTCTCGAATCGCCTTTCGGCTGACGATTCGCACGGCCCAATCTTCGCATTTTGCGAAGTTGATGTCAATCCGAAATTCCTTGCCTTTTCCGTTAACCTATGGTAAACATATCCTCTTAGTTATGGTATCAACACTCATCTCCGCGCCGGCTTTTCCCAAAATGGGAGCTTCCTGGTGGCGTTTCCCCGCCGCCTAGCCCTTTCTTCATCGTCTCTTAGCCACTTCTCGCCCCAATCTATGATTTTTTTAATCGGTACACAAAACATCAGTCGCGTTTCGTTAACTCACACAAAACTCAGCCACTTGTCCTTTTCTAATCGGGACTGGAATACGCCTTTTTCTGCACCTGTTTTTCAGGTCAATTCAATTTCTCATAATCGGCGTACCACTCTTCTCCGGCCTCATTCACAGCTTGTAAATGCACAGCCCGCTCAGCAGCTTGGGGTAAAAATCCGTCGACTTCTGTGGCATCACGTCTCCGCTAAGCGCAATTTCCATCACTTGCTTCACGCGCACCGGATTCAACAGGAAAGCAATCTGCGCTCCCTTGCCGTCGACCTCCGCGATCGCGCGGTCCATGTCCCGCTCGTAGCCGACGTTCGCCTCTGCCGTCACTTTTTCCGCGGTGATTCCCAGGCATTTGTGCAGCAGCAGCCGGTGCAGCAGCACCACGTCAAGTTGCCGCTGCGCCGGCGTCATGTCCGGGAGCAAGCGCTCCAGCTCCGCCGTGTTCCGCAGCACCAGCAAATAGAATCCCGCGTCGCCGGCATAAACTCCGATCACGCGTCCGGCGCGCCCTCGACGCTCCAGATCGTGGCGAAATTCCCCCAGGCTCTCTTCGCGCTCGCTTGCCGACGCGAACGGATACGCGTACCAATTGAAATACGCCGAAGCTGCCTTCAGAAATGTCTTGATCGAAAATCCCGCCACGTCGCGCACCAGCCGGTGGGTCGGCAGAATCGTCAGCCCTTCGTGATGCCCGCCCACATGCCCACTCTGATAAATGTTGAAGCATGTCCACATCGCCTTTTCGTACGGCGCATCCTTGTCAATCTTTCCTGCCTTGGCCCGGCACTCGTCGCGATACGCGAGCGCCGTTTCGTAGCGATGGTGCCCGTCGGCGATCACCAGTTTCTGCGCCGCCATCGACTCCGCGATCTTGCGAACGCGCTCCGCATCCGTAATCGCCCACAGCCGGTGCTGCACGTCATATTCGTCGCGCATCTCTGCCGTCGGCTGCGATTTTGCCGTTTCTTCCAGAATCGCATCTACGTTCCGCGCTGGATCGTCGTAGAGCAAAAAGAGCTGGCCTGTCTGGCAGCGCGTGTGCCCCAGCAATTCCAGCCGGTCGGCCTTCGGCCCCGTCAGCGTCTGCTCATGGCGGAACACAATGCCTTCGCTGTAATCGGCCAGCCGCCCCAGCGAGACGAAGCCGCGGCGCTCGAGTCTTCGGCTCGTTCCCGGCAGCGCGTAATTCTGAAAATATGCGTAAATCGCCGGCTCCGAATCCTGAATCAGGATTCCTTCCGCCAGCCACTCTTCGAGTTTTCTCGCAGCGCGCGTGTAAACATTTTCCGCCGCCGAATCCGCGGGCAGTGCTTTTCCCTTTTCAATCGCGATCAAATTAAACGGGCTTGCCGCGTAATACCGTTCCTGCATCTCCCGCGTGATTTTGTCGTACGGCTGCGTCAACACTTTTTCCAGCGCCACGCGTTGCGTGTTGTATCGTACGGCGCGGAATGGAAAGATTTCTGCCACGGTTTTTTCACTGCGCAGTTCGCTTTGCGCAGGCGCGCAATTGTAACAAGCTCGCCAGTTCGCTCCAACTTGCTCAGGGCATCGAATGAACGGTTGAGGGGTTAGGTTAGCGGTTTGGACCGGCTCCACCTGAATGTCGTCGGGACGGGCGGTGATACCAAGCTGCGTGGCTTGGTTAAGGATCTCGTCGCGAACCTGCCGAAAACCGCGCTTCACGCGTCATCCCTTTTTGAAGCTCAAAATTGTTGACATAACACGGCACAATTTTGAAACTGCTGTAGAACATCCCAAGGACAACCAAAAGGACAAAGAGAACCTTTAGTTTTCCGCCTCCCCGTTCGCTTTCGCGCCGCATCGATGCCAATCGGTGAAATCTCTCCGGTCTTTTGGGTTGGCTGAATTCAGTTGCCCGGCAACGCGACTAATGATCCAAATCAACTTGTGCACTGGTTATTCTCAGCATGAAAGGCAGGAGAAAATCCTGTAAGCGTTTACTTGCGTCCTTTCCAATGTATTCGATCAGCGATATGCAACAGTTTGAAGAGGAACCGCGCAAGAGCAGATCGAGGGCATGGGCCGTTGGCGCATAGTTCGGCCAAACCTCAGGTGGAGGATGACCACTCGGAACCGGAAACTGGGACGAATTCGTTTCCAAACTGCAGGAAATCCACCGCAAGATAGCCGTCGCCGAAAATCAGCAGAGTGCCTTTTGGCACGCGAATCGACGCTAAGGCTGAAAGCGAGAGGTAAAGAATTATTGCGTTTGGACCGTAGCAGATTGGCTGAGTCCGAAGGTCACATGCGATTCCGCCTGCAGGATGATGTCCTCTCTCCCCGTGGCAGCTGCGCCGGCAGTGCCCGCCCCACCTCCGGCCAAAACTCCGATCGCTGCTCCTTTGCCGCCTCCGGCGAGTCCACCGATGATGGCTCCCAACGCCGAACCCCCGCCAATCGCGACCGCATCCCGTTTCTTGTGCGATTTGCCCTCTAGCGTTAAGTCGTGAGTGTGAATATCAACCCAGGCCCCGTTGCATTGCACCGATTTCAAGGCCAGGCTGAGAAGAGCTGCCTTGGATAGGCGCCCAGAAGGCCGCGCGTCCACGACAACTCCGCGCGCGCGCACTTGTCGTGACACGACGGTTTGGCCCTCGACGATCACTGGTTCCGAGACGGTCGCGTCAAACGTATCGCCAGGCTGGCTGTCACGGCTGGACACCGTGGAGTCCAGAACCACATGGATCTCCGTCCCTACTGGAATCGTCACCGGTGGCGGTACAGCAGGTGCGTTGCTTGCTGATGCCGCTGCGCCGCCAGCGGCCGAAGCGGGCTGCGCAGCCGAGGAACCGCTTGCACTGTTGTCCCTATTTCCCTGATTCGAACATCCGGCCAGAGCCACAGAGACGGAAAACACGACCGCTACATACAATCGCGACCGAGAAGGCCTTCTCACGGAGCACCTCTTCATGGAAATCGACTCACCAAGCTCAAATTCAGGATAAGGACAAAAGCGCAGCCTGAACATCAGGCGAAGGGCCTACGCATCCCTACTTTCTTGGATATTCTGCCGACTGGGCCGGCATGATTTTCTGATTCGGCGATAAGCGGTCTCCCTCTTGGTACTCTATGTCTTCCACGATCCCAGAGAAGCCGTGTCAATTTGCTTGCGCTTGAACAGCTTTACAAATGCGCACATAGCTGAGTTTGAGTCTCGTGCAGGCGGACCCCTACGAGACGAAGCCGCTCGAATAAAGCGCGAACTGCGGACGGGTGCCGAAGGGGAACCCGGGCCTCGGTTCCATTCTTAGCACCGGGCCGGAAACCGCCCCGTGTTCTTCTTGCAGGTCCGAAGACAAGTTGAGAGCCTCTAGGGCGTCCACTAGGCTTTCATCACGCCAACCTTCTTCCGCCTCGGCGTGTAGGGTTCGAATGGCCTCGCGGGCGGACAATGCACTCCGGTACGGCCGGTTCGATGTAAGCGCATCGTAAATGTCCGCGATTTGCAGGACGCGCGCTGCCAGCGGTATCTCCTCGCCTTCGAGTCCGTCGGGATATCCACCTCCGTCCATGCGCTCGTGGTGATGGCGAATGATAGGCAGGGTGGGCCGCAAGGATTTCAGCGCCGAGCAGATCTCTTCTCCCACCGTGGGATGGTTACGTACCAGCGCACTCTCTTCTGCGGTGAGCGGCCCGGGCTTGTCGAGGATGGCTGCGGGGACGGAGAGTTTCCTTGGGAAAGCCTCTCAACCAGCCATTCAGCGACGCCTCTGCGGGTCCAGTATTTACGCGGGCTGGGTGGCGGCTCGACTTCCTGCGGGGCAGCCACCCGGTCGGCTGCGTAAATGCGCAGACTTTTGAGACTCGACTTGAGTGTCTCCGCAGCGGAGTGGTCGATGCGATGTACCGTTCGAATGCGGGGTTCATCATCGCCGGGGGCGTAACCCGCGTAGTGATTGTTTGCGCATGCAAAAACTGGAATCGCTTCTTAGCGGACTAATCAAGCCGGGCCACTCGTACGGTGCTTCTCAAGCTGCTCGACCACTGCGTCGAGATCGGGATAGCCAGCGCCAAACTTCCGTGTGAGCCAGTTCCCGCCCCGCTGAGCAATCCTTTCGCCGTCCGCGATCACCTCGAACTCACCGGTCTTACCGGGCGTAAGGACGGTATCGATTCCCAGGCGCTTCTTGATCAGGGCCACGAGACTCGTGACGTTAGCCTGGTTGTTCTGTCACGTTGGGCAGTGAACGATTTCGATTTTCATTTCCGGTCTCCAAGATGCTAGTGGGGATTTTGATGCCTAATTGATGCCAACGTTGCGCCTTCGATCCACTCCCCCAAAGTTGCTAGGCTACCTGGATCAATTTCTGTAAAGGCAATTCCCATGCCGTACTTCGGCTTGGAGTACACCACGCTGCCGGATCCGGCAAAGGTTGTGCCGCCGCGCATAATCCTCAGCGAGACCCTTATCCCTTTCGAGAATGGGCTTCCCGTAATCACATAGCATCCAAACATACTCAAGTTGCTTGTGAATGCATTGAGAAGCATCTCGGAGTGCAAATCGGTGACTTCGCATTTGGCTGCGAACGGATACCGGCCAGCGCGATGGAGATCAGAAGGAATTGGAGAACCTCGCGGCTGAGGATGCTGAATGTATGCTTTGGAGCATACACCCTTGCGGCTCCGAAAATGGAGTTGCGTTTGATAAGGCGGGATGATGTACCGCGAATGCCCGTGATGACGAAGGAGACCGCGCTCAGCTTTGCCCGCTCTGGCCGAATGAAGTTTTTGCGTTACGGGACATCGGACATCCACGTGCGAGTTTATGGCGACGCCGCCGTCGTGACTGGACGGCTTGAGCGAGCTCGCACAATGAATGGACAGGGACTCACGGATGACTGGCGATTCGCGAAGGTCTACATCCGCGAAGCGCAAAAATGGCGTGTCGTTGCGTTTCAGGCCTCGGAAGCTGCTCGGCCTTGATGCAGGCGACTAGGCTCTTTCCTATAGTCTTTGGTTGGGAAAGATCGCTAAAGGCTAACAACGACGAATTCGGAAGCATTCTCAGCCGCTGACGTTGGAATGTCGGTACAGCGGACAGTGGGAAGCTCAAAAACGTCCTTACCAAGATGGCTTCTTAAAATGACTGATCATCCAATTGAGGTCTGTGAGCGGATCAACGTAATCAGCGTGCTCACGTCCCCAATCGATTATTTTCTGCAGATCCTCTTTTAATTCGGGCGATACTTCGGCGGCATCCGTCGCTGCTTGCAGGGCGCGGACAAAACACTTGATCAATTTGCTTTCGCGCCAGTCTTGAGCAAATTTCGTGACAATTGTCGCCTTCCGATCGTATTCCGCCTGCCTAGCCGCTTTCTCAGCTTCTCGCTTTTGTTCCTCCGCTCGGCGATGTTCAGCTTCAATTCTTTCCTGTCGACACCTCTTGATCGCAAGCCCGGTTCTTTCGCATTCGCCGACAATTTCACCCATGAAATCTTCTAATCTTCGCCGTTTCCCGTCGTTCCACGATTTGCTCACCCAAGAGAACTCCGACGAGCTAAACGCCAGTTTTAGTTCTCCGGTTGGGGTGTATTCGTAATCCTTCCACCAACGACTTGAACTTTCTGACGGCGGCTTCTCCTTGCGATGGAGCTTTTCACTAATCGAGAGGTGCATTTTCTCGTCATTAACAATGATTTCGAGCGGTGTGTTGTATGGCTTGGGCCATGAAATCGTACACTTGTTGTGTTCGAGGGCGGAGAAAAGAACATCACAAATCCGCAAGGCGCGGGGCAGAGATTCTGGCGTGATTTTCAGCGGAACGGTACCTTCTGATGCCAGGAGCACGCCACGCTGATCCTTCTTTGATTTGAATAGGATCCTCCGAAAACGCAACGCTACTGGGTGCGAAATCTCCATGTCGGCCGGAACCTCGATTTTCGGGTACTCAATCCTTTCCTTCTTCTCGACTTGTTGACCCGGTTCGCTGGGCAGAATCTCAACAACGTCTAACCGTGGATCTGCCGATGAGGGCAAAGTCGGGCGTTCGGGTTTCTGGCCGAATTGAACCCTTGCCCAATACCCAAGCCCGGGGAGCGGGATGTTGTGACGGCGGCAGAGTTTGGCTAGGCCTACGTCAGAAAGACCATACTCTGGAGCAAGCTTCCGCATGGGTGTTGTCCACACCTTTTCGTATAGCTCGGCACGAGTCATCGTAATTTTTTCCTGTGGCATGGAACGCCCTCCTATCACTGGAATATCGTCGGTACAGGTTCGTAACGAACTAACAAACGAAAGATCGAAACAAAACTCCGTCGCAGGGGGAGGGCAGTTTCACTCTAGCCTAACCCCCATCCCCGCATTCGTCTGACGGGGTATTACGCATTGAGCGAAAAATGCTACACCTGCGGTGCCGCAGTATGCGGGGGGTAGGCTAAGCCGTCCAGAACGTCAGAGGAGTCCTCAGCGAGGGGCAGGAAAACGGTCGTCCTACCCACCAGAAGGCCAACCGAGCCCTGGATAGCTCACGAATCCTCCAGGGAGTCTCCGCGAGTTTGATTCGCGAAGGCGTCCCAAACAGCCTCACATGGTTTCCACACGCTAGAGCTCAGTTCCCGGATGGCCCTGTCTCCCAAAGAGACAGATTGCGCGCATAAAGCCGCGCCTACAGGTGCCCCCCGCATGCGGCCGGGCGAGTATTAGCGGGCCAGGGCGTAGAAGGGCAAAGCGGTAGGGGCTGTACGTTGGGACAGGTTTTATTTTCGAAAGCGGCTATATCAAAAGGCGAGGCCGATACCCTTATTCCGTAGAATTATTATGGGTCAAAAAAGTCGACCAAGTCATTGCGGAGGAATGCCATGCGGGGAATCGGTTTGGCAGCCATATTCGTATTGCTCATTGCGCCCATCGTTCTGGCGAAGGATCCGCCGAGCTACGAAAAAGGGAAATTGCTGTCCATGACTTCGGTGAAGTGCGGCACCGAGCAGAGCAGCGCGAAGAACCTGGCGAGCGAACTGATCGGGACGGACTCAGGACACTCCAACACCGAGGACCTTCTGTGCCAGGAGTACACCATCCAGACGGACCGGCTCGTTTATCGGATCCGGCCGAGGGACATGAAGCATCCCGTGCTGTTGCCGGTGGGCGACAACGTGGATTTTCGCGTCCAGAAGGACAAATTATATTTGCGTGCGCCCGAGGGAGACGACAAGGAACGCGAGTACAACGTGCTGTCGATCCAGATGCGGGACGGCGCGAGCAGCACCAAGAGTGTGCAGTAAAGCGAAGCACAGGGCTCGGTTTCCGCGGGATAGCGCGAGGCATTGGTTTTGAGTCTTGCAGCAAAAATAGAGGGCAGGAGAAGGAGGCGGAAATGAGCAAAGTACTAAGCAAGACGCTGTTAGCATTATTCACAGTCACGACGCTCGCGTTTACCGCGGCAGGACAGGCGACCGCGTCGAAGCCGACGGAGCAAAGCAGCCAGCAGCAGACGCGGCCGACGTCACAGTCTGCGCAATCAGGTCAATCGTCGCAGGGGCGGGGCCAGGGAACGTCGGCATCTGCGTCGGCCACGGCGACGAGCTCGACGTCAGCGTCCGCGAACGCAGGGCCAGCATCAGCCGCGCTTGCCTCCAACACCAATGTCCATGCGCAATTGGTGGGCACAGTGGATGCGAGCAAGTGCCATCCTGGACAGGAAATCACCGCGAAAACCACGGAGGACGTAAAAGAGAATGGACACGTGGCGCTGCGCAAGGGAACGCGACTGGTTGGACACGTCACGGAAGCGCAGGCGCGGACCAAGGAGAATGCCGAGTCTTCCATCGGAATTGCGTTTGATGAAGCAGTGATGAAGGACGGCACCCATGTTCCCTTCGACGCCGGGATTCAGGCGTTGGCCGAGTCGCAGGCGTCGGCTGAAAACGCGATGTATGGTGGCGGTGGAGGAATGATGGGCGGAGGCGGAATGGCATCCGGCGGCATGGGCGGATCGGCGCGCGGCGGATTAGTCGGCGGCGCGGGTTCGGCAGTCGGCGCGGTTGGCAGAACGGCAGGAGGCGTGGGATCGATGGCCAGCGGGGTTGGGAGAGACGCATCCGGCACGCTAGGCGCAACGTCTTCCACAGCTGCATCGGCTACGGGCAACGTGGGCGGATTGGATGCGGCAGGCCACCTGACGTCAACGAGCAGTGGTGTTTTTGGGTTGCAGGGCTTGAAACTGGAATCCTCGATCCGGAACGCGACGCAGGCGTCGGTGATTACGTCGGCAGGCCACAACGTTCATCTGTCGAATGGCACGCAGATGCTATTAAAGGTGACTGCGAAGTAAGACAGCTGGTAACGCCTTTGGCAGGCTGTCCTGGGTAACCCAGGGAGGCTGACGTGCCACGGTTCGTAACGGATTGGACATGATCCGGTGATCACTGGATAAAAACTTATCGCATCGGCGACACATCATCGGTTTATGATAAGCGGCACCCACAGTTTCTTCAACCGCTGGGCAGTAATTCCTGTTTTGCAGAACCGTGTTTTCATTGTCAAGGATCAGAACGATGCGGATCGTCCCATGCTGCCGATTTCGCTGAGGGAATATGCGCGATTGAGCACGGCGAAGGACGCACAGGGTTTCCAAGCCATGTTGTTCGACTTCGAGAACGCGGGAAAGTTACAGAAAACCGGGGAACGCAACGGTGCGACTATGGCGAAGCGAGAACCCAAACCTGCTCTCAGCCACGCAAAGGAAACCTCATCCGACAGGTACGCGACGATGGTGCATTCGAGTCCGGACGCGATCACACTTCGCAGTCTTCCGGACCGGCGCTATCTGGAAATCAATGAGGGGTTTACCCGCCTGACGGGGTACACGGCGGCGGAAGTATTGGGCAGGACCTCCGCCGAACTCAATCTGTGGGTTGAACAAGGGAAGCATCGCGAGACGCTCCACAAGATGCTTACCGATGGGGAGATACACGGGGAGGAATTCAAGTTTCGAACGAAGACCGGCGAGATACGGTACGCGCAAGTGTCCGCATCGCGGGTCACGGTGAATGGCCAGCCGTGCATGCTGTCAATCACCCACGACATAACGGACCTGAAACACGCGCAGGAGGACCTTGAAAAATCAGAATCGCTGTCGCGCTCACTGATTGAGGAAGCCCCCTACGGCATTTATCGCGTGACCATCGACGGCCAGTTCCTTCAGGTTAATCCAGCGCTTGTCGCGATGCTCGGATACGACTCCGCGGCGGAACTGCTGCACTGCAATATCGGAGGGATCTACAAAGATCCGAAGCTTCGAGAACGTCTCCTCGGCGATCACTGGAAAAAACAGAACTTTAGTCGGGTGGAGGCAGAATGGAGGCGTAAGGACGGAAAACTCATAACCGTCCGGCTGACGGGCCGGCCAGTGGTCATCGAAAACGGCGAACTGAAGTGCTTTGAAGTTTTCGCGGAAGACGTTACCGAGCACCGATCGCTTGAGCGGCAATTTCTTCAATCGCAAAAGATGGAGGCGATCGGCCGTTTGGCGGGCGGCGTTGCGCACGACTTCAATAATCTGCTCGGGGTGATTATTGGGCAGACTGAAATTGTTGAAGAACAGCTTTCATCGAATGATCCTCTTCACAAAAGGATTACCGCCATCAGAGACGCCGCGAATCGGGCGGCGGCTCTTACTTCGCAGTTGTTAGCGTTCAGCCGGAAACAGGTTGTCGAGCCCACGGTCCTCGATCTGAACGAGTCGGTCAAGAATGTTCAGAAGTTGCTTCGACGGTTGATTGGAGAGGACGTGCAACTGGCTGTGCGGTTCGAAGCGAAGCGGAGCTTCATCCGCATTGATCCGGGGCAACTCGAGCAGGTCATGATGAACCTGGCCATTAATGCGAGGGATGCAATGCCGCGTGGCGGCAAGCTCATCATCGAGACAGCCGACGTGGAACTGGGGGAGGAATACATCGACAAACATTGGGGCTCGCGCACCGGACCGTTTGTTCTGCTGAGCGTCAGCGATACGGGCGTCGGTATGGACTCCGAGGTACTGAGCCATTTGTTCGAGCCTTTCTTCACGACGAAAGAAAAAGGCAAGGGGACGGGGCTTGGTCTTTCAACCGTGTACGGCGTCGTGAAACAGAATGGCGGCCACATCATCCCCTACAGTGAATTAGGGCGCGGAACGATTTTCAAAATTTACTTTCCGCACGTCAGTGATGTTCCCCAAACGGTTCAGCGCACGCATACGGCTGCCCCGCCGCGTGGATCAGAAACCGTGCTGCTTGTTGAGGACGAGCCTTCGATTCGCGAGTTGACGCGCGAAGTCTTGGAGGACGCAGGTTACGAGGTGCTCGAGGCGAGTGATCCTCGCGATGCGCTAAGAATCGCTTCCGACTCCCAGAAGCCCATCCAACTATTGCTGACCGATGTTGTTATGCCCGACACCGATGGACGCCAGCTTGCGAGCGAAATAACGTCGTTGCGTCCTGACACTAAAGTTCTGTTCATGTCGGGATACACTCATGACGTAATCGCGCCGCGAGGCGTGCTCGATGAGGGTATGTACCTGGTCCAGAAGCCGTTCACGCGGCGGGCATTGCTATCAAAAATCCGCGATGTCCTCGGCTAGGTGGCAAATGGACAGTGGGAGTCGAGCCCGAACCGCCCAGCAGTAAATCGTGGGCCGCCTCGTCGGATTTGCCCCTAACCGTAGGCGTGTGCTTGCTTTCAATCCCAAGCTGGCAACAGATAATTTCCCAGACAATCAATGATCGTTGTTGAGTTATCCCATCGTGATTTTCTCAAACCATAAAACTCACTTCGGAGGCGGAGAATGTTTGGGACCCCCTGAACCAGACTCCCAAGGTACGCATCGTGTTGCCCAGACAAATCCCTTCGTTACCCTGATCGTGTTTGCGCTCGGCCTTTGTGCGCTGCTTACTGCTCTGAAACTGGTCACGCAGCAACGCCCAGCGAACGTTACCTCTCAGCAAGTGGTCGCCCATGCGAAGAAGTGATTGCCGCGCTTCACAGCTTGATAGGATTGAACGGCCAGGGGAATTGGAGAATGAAAATTCCATGGCCATCGACAAGAAGTTGACCCCCACGAATTTGCAGCCGTCTAGAATCTGTCGTCTGCGGCCGCACCGGGAATGGGGTTTTATTGTTCTCGGAACCCGCGCAAAACTTTTGGAGAATTCGTTTTCCGGCATCCACTCCCGTTCAAAACCTCGGACGCAAGGACTAGAAACAGCATCACCCTGTCAGGGAAACGCAGCTTCTAGTTTACGGGATTTGCTGTATCGACCGTTCGGCATAGGCTTCAATAAAAATGGGGGATGCGAATCTTGCTCGCGGACGATCACGAAGTCTTGCGGCACTGCATACGGTCACTGCTGGAATCTCAAGATAATTGGATCGTCTGTGGGGAGGCTGGCAATGGCCGAGTCGCCATCGAAAGGGCCAAGGAGCTCAAGCCGGACCTCGTGATCCTCGATATTGCGATGCCACTCGTCAACGGGTTTGAGGCAGCAAGAGCGATAAAAGACTTTCTCCCGGACACTGCAATATTGGCTTACACCGTCCTCCAGTCCGAAGGGTTTTTGAACGAGTGGCAACGAATTGGCTTTGACGGATATGTCTCCAAATCCGATGGCAGTCGGAAACTCCTGAACGCCATCCGTGAAGTGCAGCGTCGTCGGTCTCGGCCGGAAATGCACTAATCCTCAAAAATAAAAAAAGGCATCCAACAGCTGCTTCGTTGGATGCCTTTACCCGTTGCGACTTGGCCGAAACGCTTATTGGGTGGATCGAACGCGACTTGCGCCGCGCCGCCGAACCACCACTCCCAGACCTAGAAGTCCCGAACCGAGCAACAGGAGAGAAGCCGGTTCCGGCGTCGGAGTCGGGGGTGGCGGGGGAGTCGAGAAAGTACCGCTCGTGCCGACGGCGGAAAAGGAAGAGATCTGGAGATCGAATGTGGCGCCAGACGCCCAGTTGATGTTGGTCCAAGCAACCGCGAAACCTTTGCTATTCTGAGTGATGGAGCAGCTGGCTGAACCTGTCATCGGCTTCGGACCGGAGCCCTGAATGCCTGTACTACCACCGCCGCACTGCTCGGGAACGGGCGGTATGGTGATTGTCCCGACGAAGTCCAACGTCAGGGAGGTGACGTCCATGCCTGTGTTGTTGTAGATTGCGAAGAAGCCTGAATCCCCGGCGACCGTTGTTCCGTGGTGCCCGACCGTCTGAGTGGTAAACGAGCTGAGATCAAACGTCGGTCCGCCGTTTCCTTGGCACCAGGTGCCGCCATTTCCGTTGGTTGACGGGCAGGATGTACCCTGCGTAAGACTGATGACGGCAGTGGCAGATGCCCTGCTGGAAAACGCACCGACCACCGCAAGCAAGCCTAGACAGACAGTCCCGCGCAAAGCACGCGCGCGGAGCTTCCTCAAACCTTGTAAGTCACTTTCCATGGGATCACACTCCTTTAAGGGATAAGCCGGGCTGGCGTTTATCCACTAGCAATCCCTCTGCCAATGTTGCGGCTGTGTCTATCTCCAATTTCTTCTCAAAAAATATTCCTGCATCTCCTTAGTACGCTGTCGTCGCATGTTAGAGGTTGCTTGAAAACTGCAACTCGCTGCGCATTCTAGTCAGTATAGTACCGAGGACGAGACGAACTAAAATGCTTGAAGCAAGACGAAGCGGGGGGCTGGCGACGACGGAGTTGTGTCGACAGCACGGGAATCACGGAGCGGACCTATTACCGGTCTATCGCTGGAAAGCGGAAGTAAGATGGATGGAAAGTAGACGAACGAAACTTCACACCCGGTTCCGGGAGTAATTCATCGCAATTTTGTAGACTTCGCGTTTGTCACACTGCGTTGTCCTTCCTTTCACCGAATCGGGGTGTATCACTTTTCCCCGCTCTGTAACCTATCCCAATGCACGGTTGCGCGTCCTTCGCTGCAGCCGCTACACTACGTCCATGATTCGACGATTACTATGGGTCTCTTTCGTCACGCTTTCCCTCGCGGTCAGCGCTTTTGCGACGCAACAGCCCAAGTCCCTTTTTTACATGACCCGCGATCCCAATTCCGTCCGCTCCTTTCTCGCTCATCCCGACAAGGTCGATATCCTCGTCCCGGCATGGTATTTGGTCGACTCCGAGGGCCTCGTCTCCGGCGGCCCCAATCCTTTCGTACTCGATACTGCGCGCCAGCATCACGTTCCGGTAATGCCCATCGTCAGCGGTGCCGCTTTCGTTCAAGCCGACGTTCACAAGCTCCTCACCAATCAGTCCGCCTATCGCGAGATGTTTTCCGAACTCATCAACGCGTGCAAACAGAACGGCTACACCGGTTTTCAGTTCGACTTTGAAAATGTCAACTGGGCCGACCGCGATTTGTTTTCGACCATGATTCAGGAAGCGGCCAGCGCTTTGCACACGCAGAATTTGAAGATCAGCGTCGCTACGGTGCCGAACGCTCCGGGCGCGCCGGGCGAAACAGGTTTCGATGCGTGGCTCTATGAAAACTGGCAGGGCGCCTATGATCTGAAAGCGCTTGCTCCAGCTGTCGATTTCATTTGCCTGATGACTTACGACCAGCACACTCGCTGGACTACGCCCGGGCCTGTCGCCGGTTGGGACTGGACCGTCCGCAATCTGGAGTACGCGCTGCAGTTTGTTCCAGCCGACAAACTTTTCATCGGCATCCCGCTCTACGGTTACCACTGGTTCGCCGGAACGCCCACGCCCGGAACGCTCACGGCGCCCGCCGACAAACCCAATCCTTCCGCACAATCTATCTCCACTCCTGACGCGCTCGACTTAGCCCGCGCCTATAACGGCCACATCGAGTGGGACGCTGCGGATCGCACCGCTTGGTTTTATTTCTATCGTGACGGCATGCGCGAGTGGATTTTCTACACCGATGCGCGCACCTTTCGCGAACGCTACGAACTCGCGAAGCAGCGCGGGCTCGCGGGCTTTTGCTCTTGGTCGCTGGGCAATGAAGACCCCGGCATCTGGGACATTCTGCCCGCGCACAAATGAGCGAGAACAAGTGACCGAGAAATGGGAGTCTATGTCTGAAAACGGCAAACAGAACGGCAAGCGATTCCCCGGCGTAAAGGCGCTGGTCTTCGATCTCGATGGCACGCTGATCGATTCGAAACTCGATCTCGTCCTTTCCATGAACGCCACGCTCGAGCATCTGGGGCACAAACCCCTCGAGCACGAGCAGATTGCCGGCTACGTTGGCGGCGGCGTTTTGTTGCTCATCAAGCGCGCGTTGGGCGAAGGCGCGTCGGAGGAAGAAGTCAAAGAGGGCACGATTCACTTCCTCGATTACTATCGTGCGCACATGCTCGACCACACCGTTCCGTATCCCGGCGTGCGCGAATGCCTCGACGCTCTGCGCAGCCGCGCGCTCGCCGTGCTCACCAACAAGCCCGTGAAATTCAGCCAGGCGATCCTCGCCGGACTGAACATGAGCCATTATTTTCGCTTCGTTTACGGCGGCAACAGTTTCGACAAAAAGAAGCCCGATCCCGTCGGACTACACACGCTGCTGCGCGACTTCGAAATCGCTCCGCGCGAACTGATGATGGTGGGCGATTCGGACGTGGATATTCAGACCGCGCACAACGCCGGAGCGCTTTCCTGCGGCGTAACGTACGGACTGGGGCGCATGCTACCCGAATTTCCCCCGGATTTATTGCTCGACACGCTTGCGGATTTGCCTCGCTACATTAACCACGAGAGGGGAACGGGTGAAGCGAAGAAATTGCGCGAGGCCGACGAGCGTAAATGAAGATGACCGCGAACGTTTATTCCGGCGGGACGTTCCAGTCTTCCGGCGGGAAACTGATGCCCCAAAACTTCGGCGCTGGCTTGTCGAATTCGATTCCGACCTGCGCTTTGCCGCCCTGTATTCTGCCCACATAGACGATGCGGCAACTTTCGGTTTCCCGCGTGCCCTTGTGGGTCATGGTGATTTTTTGATCGGCCTTCACTTCGGAGCGCAGATGGATCAGCGCGCCGTGAGCGTTCACGACAAGGGTCTTGGTTTCCTCGTCGAAGAACGATTGGCCGTCCGGGTTTTTGCCGCGCACGATGATGGTGATCGACAGCATGACGCGCATGCTGCGGCGCCGGCCCTTATCAAGGGTCAATTCCGAAAAGCTCGCCGGATCCGCCATGCTTTTACCTTAGCGTTGTTCGTCGGCCGCCGCAAATACCTGCGCGAAATCGCATGCGAGTCAGTTAACAGCGAAAGGAAGCACAGGCCGCCAGGCGCCAAGCAATCAGCTCGGGCAACAACTCTGTTCAATGAGCGCACACACAATGTGCCCGATGGTAATGTGCGCTTCCTGGATTCGCTGCGCGTTTCGCGACGGCACATTCAGGAGCAAGTCCACTTTGCCCGCAAGTTTTCCGCCCGTTTCACCGGTGAGGGCAACGGTAAACGCGCGTTTCGCCTTGCCCGCCTCCACTCCGTTTATCACGTTGGCGCTGTTTCCGCTGGTGGAGAGCGCCACGAGCACGTCTCCGGCAGACGCCAGCGATTCGATCTGCCGCGAAAAAATATGCCCGAATCCCAAATCGTTTCCGGCCGCCGTCAAGACGGAAGTATTTGTCGCCAGCGAAATGGCCGCCAGGCCGGGGCGATTGCGCTCCAAGCGCACCACGAGTTCGGCGGCAAGGTGCTGCGCATCCGCGGCGCTTCCTCCGTTGCCGAAAAAGATAATTTTGCGTCCGTTTGTCATCGCCGACGCGCTCACCTCTGCGCAGCGCGCAATCTTTTCCACGAGTTCATCGGAAAGGCTTTCTTTTATCCTTGCGCTTTCGCGCAATTGTTCGCGAATCTGGGAAATGGCAGTGGAAGCATTTTTCATGAGAAGGCCATGAGCAGGCGGCTCCGATACGAGCGGAACTATAGCAAGAATGCCATCGGCGCAAAAGCCGGATTCAGCGTCGCACGGCTAGCGTCCGAGAAAACCAATCACGAGGACGCAGAAGACGATCAGAGTGAGCACAGTGTAGGTGCGGTCTTCTTCTTTAATAAACGTGATGACGCAAAGCGCGACACGCGCTACGGGAGTGGCCACCAGGAGCAGCAGCCCGAATTGCATCCAGTTGCGCGGATCGCGCGTGAAGACGCCTCGAACAATTCCGCGCAGGTGACGCAAGTTCCCTGGTTCTCCGCGAAACGGGTGATAAACCGGCTTGAGCATTCCCGACTGAAGCAAATAGAAAATGCCGCCGATGAGCACGACGATCGACGAAACAATCACGCCGGTGCGCAGCAGGAGCGAGATCATGTCGTCGAAATGTTTTTCGTCCAACTTGTACTGTGAGTCGCTCATCCCAGTTTCCCGGTCAATCCCTTGATGAGCATCTCCACGCCAAGCGCAACGATGGCCACGGCGAACAGGATTCTCAAGTAGCGGGTGGTTGCCGTCGGCAAGATTCGCGCTCCAATGAATGAGCCGAAGAGAACGCCCAGCATCACCGGCATCACCAGCGAAGGATCGACGTAGCCATGATGGAAATAAATTCCCGCGCTTGCCGCGGCGGTCACACCAATCATGAAATTGCTGGTGGCTGTGGATACCTTAAAGGGGATCTCCATGGCCTGATCCATTCCCAAGACCTTCAGCGCGCCGCTACCGATTCCCAGCAGGCCCGAAAGGATTCCGGCGAAGTGGCAAACGAGGAAGCCGAGCGGAACGCGATGAACGTTGTAGGCTTTCATGCCGTCGCGCGACGGATATTCTCCATTTAGACGGAGGCGCACGGCGAGAGGATCGGGCGGTCGCGAATCATGAGAAGCCGGAGGTCGGCGAAGGGATAATCCAGCGGAAAAGAGCAAGACGACTCCGAAAATGATGGCGATGGCCGAAGGAGAAACCTTCGCGACCAGAAACGCGCCCAGCACGGCGCCTAGCGTGGTCGCCACTTCCAAAAACATTCCGATGCGAAGATTCGAGAAACCCTCGCGCACATAGGCGGCAGCAGCGCCGGACGACGTGGCGATCACGGAGATCAACGAAGCGCCGGCGGCGTAGTGGATGTCCACTTTGAACGCCAGGACCAGCAACGGAACGATAATGACGCCGCCGCCAAGGCCGGTGAGCGAGCCCAGAAGCCCCGCACCGAGCGCGCAAATCCATATCAGCAGCGTAAAAATGAGAACGGTCATTCGTGATTGTCTTCAGCCCTGTGAGAGTTTGGAGAGACGAACCAGCGCCGGGGCGAAAGAGCGTTCGTGATTCATAGCTAGAAAGACTCGCACAAGATGGCTGCCGTCGCAATTTGATTCTGAGCGACCAATTATCTCGAAGGAAGACGGTTTTCTCCAACTCGAACGCAAAACGGATCGGCTCAGCAAACACTGAAGCCGTCGTGATTTTGGTTTACGCTTTCCATTCGCTTGGCGCTGCGCTATGGTCGGAGTGAATGGTCGATATTCATTGCCACATTCTTTTTGGCATGGACGACGGGGCGGATTCCATCGAGACGTCTTTGGCAATGGCAGAGATGGCCATAGCCGATGGCGTCACGCACGTCATAGCTACGCCTCACGCGAACAGCGAATATCAATTCAATCCTGAATTAGTGAGGTCGCGCCGGGATGAGATTCAATCTCGCATGGGTGATCGTTTGGCAATCACCACGGGATGCGATTTTCATTTGAGTTTCGAAAACATCGAGGCGCTGCGTGCCGACCCTCAACGTTTCACCCTGAACCAAGGCGACTATCTTTTGGTCGAGTTCGCGGATTTTGCGATTCCAGCCTCGCTCGATCAAACTCTCCATCAATTACAGTTGCTCGGTCTCCACCCCATTATCACGCACCCCGAACGCAATCCTCTGATTCGTTCGCAGTGGGTTCGTTTGTGGGGATGGCTGCGTCAGGGTTGTTACGTCCAGGTGACGGCACAATCGATTACCGGTGGATTTGGCCGCCGTGCGCAGCGGGCTGCGGAACTGCTGCTCGACGCGAACGCCGTCCATTTCGTGGCCAGCGACGCGCACAACGTGACGACGCGGCCGCTGCGACTTAAGTCGGCTTTCGATGCGCTCGTGGAGAGTAAAGGTGAGAATCTCGCGAGGGCTCTGCTCGAAAAAAACCCGCGCGCGGTGCTCGAGGGCCGGCCGTTGCCTTATCTGCCCGAACCGGGCGATTGGGAAAAATTACAGAGCGGGACAGAAGCGGACAGTGTTCGAAAACGCTTCTGGTTTTTCTAACCGATGCAGTACGCCGCATGTAGTGAGTACCACTAATACTTTATCCAAAGCTCCGCGGACTCGTCGAGCGAAGGACCACTGACGCACGCTTTGGTGCTGAATCGAATGGGCTTAATTCCCCGATTTGGAGCACACGCAAAGAATGTCGGATGTGCTTGCAATCGTAAGCAGTGCATTACCGCCAATTTCCTACGTCCCAGGACACCATATGATGTGAGCGTCCTTTGGTGGCGCAGGCCCAATAATTCCCAAGGTTAATAAGAATTTAGAAGGTTGGTACTTGACTTGAATCAATCTTGAACATATGAATAGCTTCACAGTAACCACAAGTAAATGGCGGGGCCGAGAATGGACCAAAGGGTTCGGGTGTTCATCGTCTCAGAGAATCGCCTGGTGCGCGAATCGCTTAGCCGCATTCTCTCGAAGCGAAGCGATTTAGAGGTCGCGTCGGCTCAGGGGGTATCTGTAAATCCGCGCGAGCAAGCGATTCTTTGTGGTGCTGAGGTTCTGATTCTGGATTCGCCAGATTGTCTTTTTTCGGAAAGCGAATGCGAGAAAAGGCAAGACGAGCAACGGCTCGCGGTAAAGACCTTACTGGTTTCTATGGAGGAAGATGAACAGCTCTTTCTCCGGGCGGTTCGCGCCGGTGTTCTCGGATTCATCCCCAAGGAGGCGTCGGCCTTGGACGTAGTGGCGGCGGTGCGTTCGCTGGCGCGGGGGGAGGCTGTGTGTCCGGCGCGATTGTGCAAGTTCCTGTTCGATTTCGTGGCGGCTCAGGGTGCCGGGCTGAAGAGCCGGTATAGCACGGTAAGTCTTGGCCTTACGCGCCGCGAGCAGCAGTTGATTCCGATGATCGGGCGCGGGCTGACCAATAAAGAAATCGCCAACCAACTAAACTTGTCGGAGCAGACGGTCAAGAATCACGTGCACAGGATTCTTCATAAAGTGGGAGTGGAGAATCGGCTGGGCATATTGGGCGCGCTGGAGCCGGCGAATTTCCTCAATTAGTTCGAGCGCCTTCAAGTTGGTACTTTTTGAGTACTTTTTCAGAGATATCTAGTACCGGAACTTCCCCATCTTATAGTACTCATCCATGCCTTCTGTCTAGGTACTATGTTGCTCATTAATTGAGCCTTCCAGGATTGCGCGCCGTCGGGATACCTTGGTAGGACGGAGCCGCAATGAAGAATATACGTGTCCTCGTGGCGAATCGCCCTCGGCTCATGCGGGAACTCGTTCTGGCGACGATTGCGGATCAACCGGATATCGAAATCGTCGGCGAAATCCAAGATGAGAGTGAAATTGAAAACGCGATCAGAAACACCGCGCCGGACTTCCTGATCGTGGCTCTGGAAAAGTCCAATCGTTTGCCCGCGGTGTGCGACTTCGTTCTCCAAAACCATCCGCGTATGAAAGTGATCGCGATATCTCCGAACCGGAACAGCTCGATATTTTATTGGGCTTCGTTGCAGATCAAGTCCAGCCAGATCGAAGCTTCGGAGGATGGCGTATTAGGAGCGCTCCGCGGAGTCCGAGCGCCAGCAGGCGAAGTGCAATGAAGTCTGGAGAGTTTAAGCGCTTCGTGACGATGGGCAGTCCTTACAAGGGACTTGCCGGGATGGCTGTTTTGTTGGGCTTGGTGATGTTGGCCTGCCCGGCGGCGATTGCGCAGAACCCTCAGCCGACAACCGTGCCTCCTTCGGATCTTGCGCGGCAGAATCTTGAACGGGTCGCCGCGTCGGCGGCGCAAATCGAAACGGTGTTGCACAGCGAACCGGGCTTGATGGTCGAGCTGAAACGTTGGGTGGCGAAGGATGCTACCGACCACGGGCAACTCATTAGCGATTCCGATCTGACGGATCAGGCCATTTACGATCGGCTAGATAGGGATGTCCGGTTCCGGTCCGTGGCCACGGATTTGCTGCAGAAATTCGGCTACTTGCTTCCTCAGATTAATCCTGGTTCTCCGGAGGCAAAAGAGCAGGAATTGCTGATTCAGGACCGCGCGAAATGGCTAGCGCAAGATGAGGAGGAGGAACGCACTGCGGCACGCCAACAGGCAAGACAGAATTTAGAACAAACACAAAGCTGCGACCAGCGATTAAATCCCAACTGCAACCTACAGCGCACCGTTCCAGCGGGCCAGCAGCCGCAATTCGGCGTGCCGGGTCTTCCGCCGAATTTTTCGCCCAACGCACCGAACGTGCCAGGCTCGCCGCAACGCGCTCTGCCAACCGTTGAACAAACAGAACTGATGCAGTCCGGCGGGCAGATGCCATTGGAAGGCGAGGAATTGCCTCTCGGGGGCTCTTATGGATCGTTGGAAGCGCTTGCCAACACGTCTGGAGTGGCGGGACCGGGAACGTTGGTGCCGTCGACCATGGAGACCGGCGGCATAGATGGAATGCAGGAGCAACTCTCGCAAGGCGCCGTTCCTGGACAGACCGGGATGGCAGGCGGATCCGTTAGCGGGAGTATGAACGGCGGGATTCCAGGAACGAACCTGCAGGAATCACCGTTCCCGACGGCTGAGCAGCCCAACCTGACGAACGGCCTCCCTGGCTCCGTCGAATCGAACGCTCCCACGTACCGAACCGAAAATTACAATCGGACGCGTGAATATGACATCAGGACCGGATTGAGCCCGAGCCAAACGCTGGTTCGGCAGCCCGATCCCTATCTGGATGTGCCGTCGCTCTACGACATGTACCTGCAGGCAATGCCGCAGCCTCCAGAACCGGAGCGGTTCGGCGCGCAAGTTTTTGAAAATGGGACGCGCGACCTGCAGATGATCCCCATGGATTTGCCCGTGGGGCCGGATTACGTGGTCGGGCCAGGCGACAGTCTGGCGATCAATCTGTGGGGCGGCGTTTCCCAACGGCTAATGCGGGTGGTGGACGGCGAGGGCCGAGTTAGTCTGCCCGAAGCCGGGCCGGTGCTTGTTTCCGGAAAGAGCTTGGCCGACGTACAGCAATCCGTGCAACAAACGCTGCGCTCCCAGTTCCGTGATGTTTCGGTGGATGTATCCCTGGCGCGGTTGCGGACGATTCGCGTTTACGTGGTTGGAGACGTGGCGCACCCCGGTGCCTACGACATCAGTTCTCTTTCAACGCCATTGAACGCGCTGTTTGCCGCAGGCGGGCCGACGAGCCAAGGCTCGTTGCGAATTGTGGAGCACAACCGGGGGAGTCAATTAGTTCAATCGGTGGACGTGTACGAGCTGCTCTTGAACGGAGTGAAGGCCGACATCCAGCGCTTGGATAACGGCGACACCGTTCTGGTCCCGCCCATCGGACCGGAAGTCACGGTTGAAGGAATGGTGCGGCGGCCGGCAATTTATGAGTTGAAGAACGAAAAATCGCTCGCTGATGTGCTTGCATTGGCTGGCGGATTGTTGCCGACCGCGACGTTGCGCCACATCGAGGTGCAGCGCGTCGTTACCCATGAAAAGCGCACCATGCTGAGCCTGGATATTTCGCCGGACGCCGACGCGACTGCAATCAGCAAGCAACTCGATGCGTTCCAGATTCACGACGGCGACAAGATACGGATATTCCCGATTGCGCCATACAACCAGGACACGGTTTATCTGGAAGGGCACGTTTTGCGGCCGGGGCGATATTCGTATCACGCGGGCATGCGCGTGACAGACTTGGTTTCCTCCTACAAGGATATCTTGCCGGAACCAGCTGCTCAGTACGCCGAGATTATCAGGCTGAGTGCGCCGGATTACCGGCCGGTGGTTGAAAGTTTCGACCTGGCAGACGCGCTGAGCCATCCTGGGAGCGCTCCGCTTCTGGACCCACTGGACACGGTGCAGGTCTTCGGCCGATACGATTTTGAAAATCCACCAACCGTGTCGGTTTGGGGCGATGTGCGAACGCCCGGCACATATAGCACTTCTGGACAGATCCACTTGAGCGATGCCGTCCACATGGCGGGCGGCTTGGCGGCGGACGCGGAAACGCAGGATGCGCAGGTGTTCCGCTACTTGCCCAATGGTGAAATGACGATCTTCAGTGTGAATCTGAGCGAAGCGCTGGCGGGAGATGCTGCGGAGAACATCGTGCTGAATTCGCGCGATCGCGTCCTCGTGCATCGCAATCCCGCGGAAGTGGATCCGGCGACCGTGTACATCAAAGGCGAAGTCGCCAGGCCGGGACGTTACCCGCTGACGGCCAACATGAAGGTGGCTGACTTGATTCATGCGGCTGGCGGACTCCAGCAGAGCGCGGACCCGAAGAACGCCGATCTCACGAGCTACGAATGGAAAGGGCAAACACGAATCGAGGGCGAGCACCAGGAAATTGCTCTTGCCGCAGCCTTCAAAGGAGACCCGGGCGAGAACGTTTCGCTGAAAAACGGAGACGTGTTGACGATTCGCCAGTTGCCCGGTTGGGACGACCTAGGCGCAACCATCGAGTTGCGAGGCGAAGTGACCCATCCGGGAAGCTACGGGATCCGCCCCGGAGAGAGATTGAGCTCGGTCCTTGAGCGAGCCGGAGGATTTCAACCAGACGCCTATCCCTACGGCGCTTTGCTTGTTCGATCCGAGGTCCAACAGCTGGAGGATAAATCCCACACGCAACTCGTGGAGCGAGTGCGCGAACAGCAGGCCAGCTTGGAGCTTGCTTCCACGCGGGCTACAGACCCAGACGAAAAGCTGGCGGACCAAGCCGCATACCAGCAATGGCAGAACACGGTGGACAGCTTGCTGAACAATCCTCCTCTGGGCCGCGTGACGATTCAGCTCTCCGCAAACACCAAGGACTGGGCGAACACACCGCGAGACATCACGGTACGCGCCGGAGACGTACTTACCGTACCGAAAAGACCGAGCTTCGTAATGGTGCAGGGCCAGGTCTACAACCCGACAGCCGTCGCCTACCGGCCTGGGAAGAGCGCGAAGTGGTACTTGAGCCAAGCCGGCGGGCCAACCAATCTTGCGAATAAGAAAGCGATTTTTGTAGTTCGCGCGAACGGCAGCGTAATCGGTGGGTCGCGCGGGTCTTCTTGGTTTTCGGGCGGCGCGCTTAGCGAATCGCTGCAGCCTGGCGACGCAGTGGTTGTCCCTGAGAAGGCCTTAGGCGGTCCGCCAACTTGGAAGGCGCTCTTCGAAGTTGTTCAGGTGGTAAGTGGCATTACGACGAGTGCAATTCTCGCAGCTCATTACTGAGGAATTTTCTTGGTGCCTAGGGGCTTTGGGTTGATTTGCATGACGACTGCAATCTTAGTCGCTGGTACGACGATGACCGCGAGAGGGCAGTCGGTCGCGCCTCTTTCGGGGCAGTTCGTTCCGACGACCGCCACGGAGAAAAAGCACGCGAAGAAGGGAGCAAGCAACTCGGAAACGATTGGAGATGATTTGAAGCCTGATTCTTCGAGTGACGATAGATACATGAATTCGCTGCGCTCAGCGCCGAAGCACTTCTTGCTCGACCAAAAAGCGATGTGGACGAGTCCGTCCCACATCAGCGCGCCGGAGGCGACATTTCTTGTGCCGGTGGCCGGAATTACAGCGGGCCTTTTCGCCACCGATTCAGAATTCATGCGGAGTTTGTCCCACAATTCCAGCACGTTGACTCGTTACGACCACATTTCAAATTATGGTCTCGGGGCCATGGGAGGGATTGCCGGCGGCGCTTACTTTCTGGGTTTGGCCACGCATAACGAGCACGAGCAAGAGACCGGCTTCCTTAGCGGTGAAGCGGCGGTGGATAGTTTGGTTGCGACCGAAGCAATCGACTACATGACCTGGCGAGAGCGGCCGCTGGTGGACAACGCCAACGGGCAGTTCTGGCATGGTAAAGGCGGCTCGTTTCCATCCGATCACTCAGCCATAGCCTGGTCCATTGCTGGGATCGTCGCGCACGAGTACCCGAGCCCAATCGTCAAATTCCTCTCGTACGGCGCGGCCACGGCGGTGAGTCTTTCCCGGATCAAGGCCGAAGAGCATTTCCCATCCGACGTCGCGGTCGGGAGCGCCATAGGCTGGCTCGTTTCGCAATACGTTTATCGGGAACACCACGACCCCGATTCTCTTGGTGGGTCGTGGGGAGAGCCGGGCATCCAGCCCGATAGACCAGGGCACTGGGAAGCGAAGTTCATGGGTTCACCTTACGTTCCTCTCGACAGCTGGATCTACCCCGCCCTGCTGCGGCTCGCGGCCCAGGGCTACATCAAGAGCGACATCGAAGGCATGCGGCCGTGGACGCGCATGGAATGCGCGCGGCTGGTTGACGAAGCAGGGGACAAGATCGCGGACAGCGAGTCAACAGGTGCTGAAGCGAATGAACTTTACGAGTCGCTCGAAAAAGAATTTGCCAAGGAAATCAATTTGCTCGGCGGTGGAAACAATCGAGAGGCGCAAGTCGAGTCGGTGTATACCCGTGTGACTGGTATTTCCGGCGAACCTCTCACCGACGGCTATCATTTCGGACAAACAATCATTGACGATTACGGTCGCCCTTATGAGGAAGGCTTCAACAACGTAACGGGCGCTTCCGGCTGGGTTTCGAACGGACCGCTTGTCGCGTATGTGCAGGGCGAGTATCAGCATGCGCCGTCTGCGCCGGCGTTACCGCTATCAGCGCGACAAGTCATCGGTCAAGTCGACGATCTTGGTGAGGTACCATCTGCCACCCCCACTGCAAGTGTCGATCAATTTCAGTTGCTCGATTCCTACGTCGGAATGAATGTCGACGACTTTGAAGTATCGTTCGGCAAGCAAAGTTTGTGGTGGGGCCCCGGCGAGGGCGGGCCGTTGATGTTCAGTGATAACGCCGAACCCATCGACATGCTCCGCATCACCAACGTGCACCCGTTCAAATTGCCAAGCATTCTCGGGTGGCTTGGCCCTGTTCGAGGCGAGTTCTTTGTCGGTCGGCTCACGGGCCAGGAGTTCGTCTACGGCGTATCTACGGGAGTTGTGGGGGAGTTTGGACAACCTCTCAGCGATCAACCATTCATTAACGGACAAAAAGTCACCATTAAACCAACCAAGAACTTTGAATTTAGTATCTCCAAAACAGCAATCTTCGGCGGTCCGAGCCAGCCCGTCACCTGGCAAACTTTTTACCGTAGTATCTTCGCCCGCTCGAATTATCCGGCCGGGAATCCAAAGAAGCCTGGAGACCGCCAAATCGGCGCTGATTTGACTTACCGCGTGCCTGGACTGCGTCGCTGGTTGACGTTTTACGCGGACGGGATGGTGGAAGACGAAATTTCTCCGCTTGCTTATCCGCGCAAGGCAGCGATGCAAGGAGGGTTATATCTACCCAGGCTTCCGGGACTCAGTAAAGTGGATTTCCGTGCGGAAGGCGGATTCACCGAGCCGCCCGGTTTTTGGGATTGCCAGGGCTGCTTCTATTTCGATACGCAGTACTTGAGTGGTTATACGAACCGGGGCAACGTGACGGGAAGTTGGCTAGGAAGGGGAAGCGAAGGAGAGCAGTTGTGGAGCACATATTCCCTGAGCGCTCGAAATTCCATCCAGTTCGGCTACCGCCATTCCAAGATTGCACCCGATTTCATCCCTGGCGGCGGCACGTTGACTGACGGTTCGGTATCAGTGAAGTGGTGGGTGCACTCCGATTGGAGTCTTTCGAGTTCCCTCCAATACGAGAAATGGAACATTCCAGTTTTGGCACTGACGTCACAGTCGGATTGGACGACTTCATTACAGATTGGATTTAGGCCGAAATCCTGGCCCAGGTAGGTGCCGTGTCAGACTGTGCGGCGATGTTTTGAAGCGATCTGAGGGACAAGGCAAGGACAGATCGAACTTGACCAAGGAACCAACCAAAGCAGAGCCGGTAATCGTCGATCACCCGACTGCCGAGCAGCTATATGCCCAGGAGTTAGAGGACAAACTTGCGCGGCAGCAATTCATCGAGCGGTTTCGCCTGTTGTGGCTGAACCGCAGTTTTCTTTTTCGTGCATCTGTGGCCGGTTTGATTTGTACGACAGTAGTCGCCTTTCTGATCCCAAACCGCTACGTTTCCACGGCTCGACTGGTGCCGCCGGATTCTCAGTCGGCAAGCTCTTTGGCGTTGCTCTCGGCGTTTAGCGGACAGTCCGGTTTGTTGGGTGGGCTCGCAGGAAATCTTCTAGGAATCCAGAGCACAGGAGATTTGTTCATTGGCGTCCTGCGCAGCCGCACAGTGGAAGATCGAATTGTCAGCGGTCTTGATCTCAATCGAGTTTATGGCGACCGTTTGGAAGACTCGGCCAGGAAGGATCTGGAGAGCAACACTACCATTTCGGAAGATCGGAAGAGCGGGATCATTTCCATTGCAGTGAGCGATCACGATCCGAGGCGCGCCGCAGCGATCGCTGGAGCTTATGTAGATCAGTTGAACACTATGATCACTCAGCTTTCGACATCCTCGGCGCATCGCGAGCGCGTTTTCTTAGAAGAAAGGTTGAAGAGCGTCAATCAAGATCTGGAGGCGGCAGAGAAGAATTTCAGCCAATTTGCCAGCAAGAACGGCGCCATTGATATCACGGAACAGGGCAAGGCGATGGTCGAAGCGGGTGCAAGCCTCGAAGGGCAGCTCATTGCCGCACAGTCCGAACTTCAAGGACTCAAGCAAATATACACAGAAAACAATGTGCGAGTTCGCGCGACGGAGGCACGAATCTCGGAACTGCATCTCCAGCTAGAGAAGCTAAGCGGCACAGCAAGCACGCCGGCGGGAGGCGCTGGCACAGCAACAGACATGATGTATCCGTCGTTGCGCCAATTGCCGATTTTGGGGGTGCCATTTGCAGATCTCTACCGAAAGTTGACGGTCGAGGAAACTGTGTATGAAACGCTCACGAAGGAATACGAATTGGCGAAGGTCGAAGAAGCAAAAGAAACGCCCACGGTGAAAGTCCTTGATGCGCCGGAAGTGCCCGAGAGGAAGTCATATCCTCATCGACTACTACTGATGATTCTCGGGACCTTTGTGAGTATGAGCTTGGCTACGTTTTGGGTGCTGGCAAGATCGCGTTGGGAAGCTATAGCCGTGGACGATCCAGGAAAGCAATTGGCGCATGAGATCTTCGCTTCGATGAAAGCGCGTATTCCGTGGGTGTCGTCAAATGGAGCGCATGCCGTAACGGCGGCAAAGAAAGAGGCCTCCGAGGATGTAGAGCGCCCCGACGGCGCCCGCGGGGATGAAGGCTAAATTCCGCTTCATCCGATTGTAATTAAAAGGGTTATGTCACAAATGCCCCTGTAAGTGACGGGGCGGAGCTGTATGTGGAGCCATGACGGTGCCCTCAAGCCAGACGATTCCAGGCGCTGAGCCGGTGGACTACTTTGGCGCCGTTTCTATCTCCGCGGCATCATTCGAGCCCTGCTGGTACGCCGCATACACGTGTGCAAATCACGAAAAGCGCGTCGCGGCAGAACTCCATGCCAGAACTGTCGAGCATTTCTTGCCGGTATACTCTTCTATACGGCGGTGGAAAGATCGCCGCGTGAAATTGGACCTACCGCTGTTCCCGGGCTACGTGTTCGTGCGTCTCGCGCCTTGCGATCGGCTTCGCGTGCTACAGATTTCGAGTGTCGTTCGGCTGGTTGGCTCTAATGGTAAGCCCACTGCGCTTCCCGATAGTGAAATGGAGATCTTACGCTCGGGTCTTTCTCAAAGTCTGTGTGCCGAGCCGCATCCGTTCTTGACAATTGGCCGGCGCGTGCGGATTACGGGAGGCCCCTTCGCGGGGCTTGAGGGGGTATTGAAGAAAAAGAGGAACAGCTTGAGAGTGGTGGTATCACTCAGTCTCATTCAGCGCTCGGTAGCCGTGGACGTGGAAGTCGCAGACGTGGCTCCTGTTTTCTAGAACTCCAAGAAGTAACTTCCAATCGTTGAAATGACTGAAACACCCAAAAGCCATAACGAGCATTTGACGAGTAGCCGCCTGCTGGCCCGCAACTCAATCTGGAACCTGATCGGCTTCGGCGCGCCGATGGCTGTAGCGGTTTTCTCGATTCCGATTCTCATTCGAGATTTGGGCAAGGATCGCTTTGGGGTCCTGACGCTGGCCTGGGCGTTGATCGGGTATGCCAACCTATTCGACCTCGGATTAGGCCGCGCGCTCACGCAATTTGTCGCCAAGAAGCTCGGAGCCGGTGAAGACCGCGAAGTTCCCGCGGTGGTATGGACTTCTCTTTTCCTGATGCTGCTGCTGGGCGTCCTGGGCGCCATGGTCGTAGGTTTTCTATCGCCATGGCTTGTCCATCGCGCATTAAACGTGCCGGCTGCGCTGCAGCGCGAGGCATTGCAATCATTCTACCTGCTGGCGCTATCCATTCCGTTGGTCATTTGCACCGCGGGATTGCGCGGCCTGCTGGAGGCACATCAGCGTTTCGTGCTGGTAAATGCTTTGCGTGTCCCGATGGGGGTGTTCACGTTCGCGGGGCCACTATTTGTATTGCCTTTCTCAAGGAGTCTGGTTCCGGTGGTCGCCACGCTGGTTGCCGTACGCATCGCAGTGTGGGCGGCTCACTTATTGGTATGCCTGCGGGTTCTGCCAGAACTGGGACGCTCTCTCGTTTGGGATCGGTCCATCGTTGGCCCGATGCTGCGGTTCGGTGGATGGATGACTGTGTCCAACGTAGTCAGCCCGCTCATGGTTACCATCGACAGGTTTTTCATTGGTGCCATGGTATCCATGGCTGCGGTCGCTTACTACGCGACCCCCTACGAGCTCATTACTAAATTCCTCTTCCTCCCCGGGGCGCTAATGGGGGTGATGTTTCCTGCTTTCACCGCCAGCTTTGTGAAGGACCGGGAGCGCACCGGGCTTCTTTTCAGCCGAAGCGTCAAATCCCTCCTGCTCGTGTCGTTCCCCGTGATGTTGTGTGCGGTCGCGCTGGCGCAGGACGGTTTGAAGCTCTGGCTCGGAGCTGATTTCGCCGCGCACAGCTTCCGCGTGCTTCAAATTCTTGCCGTCGGTGTTTTTGCCAATAGCCTCGCTCAGGTGCCTTTCGCGCTCCTGCAAGGGGTGGGGCGGCCGGACCTGACCGCCACACTGCACCTCATCGAGCTTCCCCTGTACGTGGGATTGCTCTGGTGGCTGATTAGCACGCGCGGGATTGAAGGAGCAGCCATCGCATGGTCCGTGCGTGTGGCGTTTGATGCTTTGTTCCTGTTTGTGTTGGCGAAGCGTTTTGTGCCGGCGAGCAGTCCCATACGCCTGCGCACAGCGTTTGTGGTGGCCGTAGCTTTGGGAATTTTGGCGCTGGCCACCCTGCTTCAAGGTCCCATTGTGAAAGGCCTCTTTCTGTTGGGAACGATCCTGTGTTTCGCGCTTGTGATGTGGTTCCGGATTCTCACTCCGGAAGAGCGGACCCTCGCGCAAAGCTACCGTTAAGAAATCCATGTCCTCGCGTGAACAAGCGTCGTGTGCGAGAAAAATCCCAAATGAACTCTGAAAGTGTTGCACGGTCGCAGCAGGATGGGCGCTGGACCACGTGGACCGCCGTAATGATGGTCGCATCCATGGCGACCTTGGTTCAGTCCTACACAGAGGTTAAGTTGTTTTTCCTGATGTTGTTCCTTCTTACTTCAATGTTGGGCGTCGCTTTCGGACGAAAAAAAATCGTCGTCCACCAGCGAATCATTTTTTTCTATTTGTGGATCGGCGAGGCTGGTGTCGTTTGGGCGTTCGTGGGTTTGCTTCATCACAGCAATTACGATCAAGGCGTCTGGGACGCGTTGAGGCTTTACTTCCTTTGGAGTATCGTCTTTCTCGTCCTGTACAACCTTCTCAGGGCGCAGCCCTCGCTGCGCATCATGCATAAAGCGATGGTTGTAGCTGGCATTCTAATTCCGTTAATTAATTTTGCAGGACTGTACGACCAATTCAGTGGAGCGGGGCTCATTTCAGAGGGCGTTTTGCAGCAGCTCAACTTGAGAATCGGATTCGGGGACGGGTATACGCAGATCACCAGCCGGAATATCGATCTCATGTTCCTGATCGCGCCATATCTTCTGTCAATTCAGTTTCGCGCTGATGCAGGCAAATCGAATTCCGTACTTGCGAAGCTGGCACTGGCCCTGTCGCTGATACTTGTTGCCGTGTCGGGCCGGCGTGCCCTGTGGATTGTGGTTGCGCTGACGCCGTGTACCATTCTCCTACTGGCCAGGCTTACCGGCAGCTGTAGCTTGATCAAGTCTGGTGGAAGGCGCTTTCTGCTAGTGTGCGCCGCCGCCGGTATCCTTGGGCTGAGCTCTCTGTTGATTCTTCCTCAAGGCTCGGTGGACGTAGGATCCATTAGTCATCTCAAAGAGGCTTTTTCCTTAGAGGACGAGAGAACGATTCAACGGCCCTATCTGGTCCGCGGCTTCATGAACTCTCCTGTTTTCGGATCAGGCTTCGGGGCTTACGCCGGGTACGTGCGAAGCGACGAGCGGCCATGGACCTACGAACTCACGTACTATCAAATGCTCTTTAATCTGGGCGTGGCGGGCGTGGCGGCCCTCGGCATAGTTTTTTCCGTGTACTTCGTTCGTGTGGTGCGGTTGTTACGCCAGTTCAAACATGGATCGGTGCTTCCCTTTGCTCTTCTCGTCGGGTACTGCTCGCTTTTCCTCGGGGCCTACTCAAACCCGTACTTCGGATCCTTCGACTTGCTTTTTTTTGTCGGATTGTTGCCCTACTTATCCACATTCCAACATGGCTTTGATGGTCCCCGGTTGGCAGGGAGGACGCCCTTGAGCCCATTTGCCTCCGAGCGCCAAAGTGCATGAATTCGACAGAAGTGTTGGCTGTCGTCGTTAGTTATAATGGGCCGCAGAATATTGCGCAGACGGTGGATGCGCTGCGAAGACAAGTTGGGCACATCTACATTGTGGACAATGGCTCGGGCGAGAAATCCCTTGGCGTTCTTGAGTCACTGGAGCAGAAGTCCGGCGTCACTGTCGAGCGTCTGAGGAAAAATCGGGGCATTGGATACGCTCTGAATTGTGGAGTACAACGCGCGCGGCAGATGGGATGTACATGGCTACTCACAATGGACCAGGACAGCGTAGTAGACGACTCGTTCATAGGGGCTTGCCGGGCAGCACTAGAACAGGATCCGGAGATGGTATGCCTAGCGCCGCGGATCACGACAAGAAGTCGAAAGAAGGATTCGGCCGGTGGGACAATCAGCTGCGCGATTACGTCGGGAAATCTTGTGCGGGTCAGCCTCTTCGATCAGATCGGATTGTATGACGAGGGCTTCTTCGTCGACGGCATCGACTTCGATTTTTGTCTGCGCCTCCGGCGCGCCGGTTTTTCAATACATCGCGTTCCTACCGCGCTGATGCGGCATCAGCTGGGCGAGGCTGTCAATCTGCCCGGCATTGTGCAGCCGTACTACTCCCTGCATTCGCCGCTCCGGCGCTACTACATGTCTAGGAATTTTATGTATTTGACGGAAAGATATTTTTTCAAATTCCCGGGATTTATTGTGAAGCTGGGTCTCTCTCATATGTTCCTACTGCTCCTCGTTGGGTTTTTGGATCCGAGCCCGCTCGCCAGTTATCGCGCCATCGCGCGTGGCTTGTGGGACTACGCCGCACGCAAGACCGGACCACGCACGGAGCACGCAGTATGACGATCGGCTATGTATGCACGAACTATAACAATTCTTCCTACACCCGCGAAGCAGTGTGTTCTTTATCGAAAAGCGACGGGTATCAGTTCCGGGTTGTTGTGGTTGACAACCATTCCGACGAAGGAAACGTCGAGGCGCTGAAAGCTCTCGCGAAGGAATTTCAGGAAGTTGAATTGGTACTGAACACGGAGAACGTCGGCTATTTCAGAGGCCTGAACCTAGGTATCCAGCAGCTAAGGCGCAGTCAACCAGATATCAAAATTATGGCCGTCGGAAACAACGACCTGGTGTTCCCAGCCGATTTCGCTGATTCTGTTCGAAGGAATCTTCCCACATTTGAGAAGTACGCGGTCGTTTCTCCTGACATCGTAACGCTGGATGGCGTTCATCAAAATCCACACGTCATTAGCAAGATCAGCAAGTTTCGCAAGTTCGTCTATGACCTGCATTATGCAAACTATTACCTGGCGATCGCTATCCGCCAACTGGCGAAATTGAGCAGGGGTTTTACAGAGAGGCCAGACCAAACTCGTCACGACATTGCACAGGAAATCTATTCGGGTTTGGGGGCCTGCTACTTGCTCGGCCCCGTGTTCTTCCATCACTTCGAGGAGTTGTGGGCGCCGACGTTTCTGATGCACGAGGAGTATTTCCTCAGCAAACAGCTAAGCGACAAGGGGTTGCGCATTTATTACGAGCCTTCCATCAAAGTCCTGCATCATTTTCACGGGGCTATGAGCGCGCTTGATGATCGGGAAACTTGGGAGGCCGCGCGCGATGCGCATAAGATTTACCGACGATACGAGAAGGTATTTGGTTGAAAGCTTGAGATTTGATGTAAGCATGGCGTCGCCATCGACGAATCCACTGTTCTCGAGCGTAGATTCCAGGCAAGTTTATCCACGTGATGTTCGGGTTTGAGCCCGACTAAGGGGAGAGCTTCAGCGCATGTGTGGGATTGCAGGTTTTTCCGGGCGCCCGGCGGTTGAAGTTTCAGACGCCGTGCTCGAGCGAATCGGCCATCGAGGCCCCGATGGACGCGGCCGCTACAATTCAGCTGGTGGTTTGGTTTCGTTGTTTCACACCCGGCTTGCCATTCTGGACCCAACACCGGATGGCGCGCAGCCGATGGCGACCGCAGACGGCCAAGTGGTGATCACGTTCAACGGTGAGATCTATAACTTCCGCGACTTGCGAGCCGGGCTTGAGACGCGCGGTTATGTTTTTCGGTCGCGCACCGATACCGAGGTGCTCCTGGCGCTGTACCTTGAGCATGGCACGGCATTATTGGAGAAGTTGAACGGCATCTATGCCTTCGCCCTGTGGGATGCGCGCTCAGAATCCCTGTTCGTTGCTCGCGATGGACTGGGAGTAAAGCCGCTCTACTTCA
The DNA here is from genome assembly GCA_963811805.1 of uncultured Acidobacteriota bacterium. GTDB lineage: Bacteria > Acidobacteriota > Terriglobia > Acidiferrales > UBA7541 > DAHUXN01. Next base: position 2,366,966 of record CAWESU010000001.1, read on the forward strand.
GTGAATCCGGCGGCGCTTTTGCGTTTGCAAGCGAGATCAAGGCGTTGCTGTGTTTCCCATGGGTGCCACGTACCTTAGATCCGCAAGCGCTGGCGCATTATGTGCGATTTTTGTGGTGCCCGGCGCCGCGCACGCCGCTGTTGGATGTGCACAAGCTGGAACCCGGGACCGCTCTAATCGTTCGCGAAGGCCACATCGTTCGGCGTTGGCGGCACTATGCGCTTCCGGCACCAGGCCCAGATATGTTCCCTTCCGTCGCAGAGTGGACCGCCGATGTTCGGGAGACATTGGCCACCGCGGTCGAGCGACAGATGGTTTCTGATGTTCCTGTAGGAGCATTTCTGTCTGGCGGATTGGATTCCAGCTCCATTGTCGCTTACGCCCGACAACACACGACAGGAAGACTGCAGTGTTTCACCATCGATTTTGATGAAGCGCTTGCCAAAGAGGAAGGCTTTGAACGCGATTTTCCTTACGCTGAGCGCGTTGCCAGGCACTTGGACGTCGACTTACATGCCGTGCACGTGGATGCGGGGATGGCCGGGGAGCTCGCGTTCATGGTCTGGCAACTCGATGAGCCTCTAGCTGATTTCTCCGCTCTTAATGTGCTGTTCATCAGCCGGCTGGCGCGGCAGCACGGCATTAAAGTTCTGCTGTCCGGAGCAGGTGGCGATGATTTGTTTACCGGTTATCGGCGGCATCGTGCCCTTGGTCTGAATGCGGTTTGGGATCGCATGCCTGGAATGTTGCGAGATTTTATTGCTGGGGTGGGTCGGCGTTTGCCGGGACGGCCGCCACTTCTGCGACGTGCAGCCAAATTGCTAACGGCATCAGGATTAGAAGGCAATGAGCGGCTGGCGTCGTACTTTGATTGGGCGTCGACGAACACGGTACGTAACCTATTTGTGCCGGAACTCGCTCGGAATTTGAATGAGGAGCCGCTGCTCGCTGCGGCCCAGAGCGTGCCCGCGACGGCCACGCCCTTGCAACGCATGCTGTTGCTTGAGCAGCGCTTCTTTCTGGCCGACCACAATCTCAATTACACAGACAAAATGAGCATGGCGGCAGGTGTGGAGGCGCGTGTGCCGTTTCTTGATCCGGATCTGGTCGCGTTGGCTGCCCGAATCCCCGATCGCTTTCGGCAGAATGGAGCCCGGAGTAAGTGGGTTCTGAAAAAGGCCATGCAGGGAATCCTTCCAGGCGATGTCATTTCCCGCCCAAAGATGGGTTTCGGCGTGCCGCTGCGCGCTTGGTTGCGGGGGCCGCTAAAGGGAATGATGTGCGATCTGCTATCGATCGGCACGCTGCATAAACGGGGGCTTTTCGATCCGACTGCTGTGTCGCGCTTAGTGTCAGACAATGAGATGGGCCTGACTGACCATGCTTACAATATTCTCAGTCTGATGTGCATTGAATTGTGGTGTCAAGAATTCATCGATAACGATCCGGGTAGAAGAGGGAGTACAAGCAAAGCCATGCCATCTGAGAGCGCGTCTCCGAGGATGAGCCAGCGCTCTCCAAGTCCGAGCCACGATACACGGGACATCGTTCCATTTTGACGTTCGATGCAACAATTGCTCTTAAACATCGGTACCGGTAGTACAGAGCTGATCGACGCGCCAGCCCCCGCGCTTCAGGATGGCCATGTGTTGATCCGAACACGGCACACGCTGATCTCCGCAGGAACCGAACGCATGCTCATCGATTTCGGTCGGGCATCGATGTTCGACAAAGCCAGGCAGCAGCCCGAAAAGGTCAAGTTGCTCCTCAACAAGATGCGCACCGATGGTGTGATGAGCGCAATAGAAGCGGTGCGCAGCAAGCTTGACCAGCCCCTGGCTCTGGGCTACTGCAATGTGGGTAGGGTGATTGAGGCGGGCTCGGGCGTAACCGAGTTCAAAGCTGGCGATCGGGTGGTTTCCAATGGTAGCCATGCGGAAATTGTGAGCGTGGCAAGAAATCTATGCGTGGGCATCCCCGATGCCGTGGATGATGAATCTGCCGTTTTCACTGTACTGGCTGCTATCGCACTACAAGGCGTCCGCCTAGTCAACCCGACCTTGGGCGAAACCGTGGTGGTGACAGGTCTGGGTCTGATTGGGCTGATCGCTGCGCAGATCCTGCGCGCCAATGGTTGCCGAGTAATGGGCATCGAAACGAGCCCAACGCGCGTGGCCTTGGCCAGACAGTTTTGCGCCGAAGTGGTGGATCTTTCTCGTGGCGAAGATCCGTTTGCTGTCGCAGAGAGCTTCTCGCGGGGTCGGGGCGTCGACGCGGTTGTCCTTACCGCCTCCACCACGAGCAGCGAACCGGTTTCGCAGGCGGCCAAGATGTGCCGGAGGCGCGGCAGAATTGTGCTGGTGGGAGTGACCGGGCTCAATCTTTCCCGGCAGGATTTTTACGAGAAGGAAATCGCTTTCCAGGTGTCCTGTTCATATGGTCCCGGTCGATATGACGCAAGCTACGAGCAAAAGGGTCAAGACTATCCGATCGGCTTCGTGCGCTGGACCGAACAGCGCAACTTCGAGGCAGTTCTAGATCTAATGGCATCGAATGCCCTAAACGTAAGGCCGCTGATTACACACCGCTTCCCCATCGCACGCGCAGAAGAGGCCTATTCTCTCCTGACCCACGGCGAGCCCTCTCTCGGCATAATCTTGCAATACCCGAGTGTTGGATCGAACACTAAAGCGGAGCCTCGCACGATCCTGCTCGATGCCAGAAAGCCTTCCGCTGCGACCGCCAAACCAGTAATTGGTTGCATTGGAGCTGGCAACTATGGCGGGCGGACGTTGATTCCTGCGCTCGCGAAAGCTGGGGCAGACCTGCATACCATTGTGACGACAAACGGTTTGAATGCCGTTCACTATGGGAAAAAGTTCGGCTTCGCAAGAGCGTCCACAAATGTTGGCGACATGCTGGCGCAGAATGAAATCAACACTGTGATCATCACCACGCGCCACGACAGTCACGCGCAGCTCAGTTCAGAAGCCCTGAGAAGCGGGCGGCATGTGTACGTGGAAAAGCCGTTGGCCTTGAACCGGGAGCAGCTTGCCGAGGTGGAAGCTGCCTATGCCCAGTCCGCAGCCAACGGTGACTCGCCCATCATTCTTGTCGGATTCAATCGCAGATTTTCCCCTCACGTGCAGCGCATGCGGGAGATTTTGAGCGTGACGAAATGCCCTAAATCATTGAGCTTGTTGATGAACGCGGGTGCGATTTCCCCGGATCACTGGACCCAAGATCCGGCAGTCGGCGGGGGACGCATTCTTGGAGAGGCGTGTCATTTCATTGACCTAGCCCGTTACTTAGTGGGGGCGCGGATTGTTGGGGCACGCGCAGGTGCAATGCGCGGCAGGAACGGCGCCACATCTAGCTTAGATACTGCGCAGATTTCACTGGAGTTCGAGGACGGCTCGATCGCCTCGATCCAGTACTATGCCAACGGAAATCGTTCCTTTCCGAAGGAGCGTATTGAGGTGTTTTTCTCAGGACAGATTCTTCAGTTGGAAAATTTCCGGGTGCTGCGCGGCTTTGGCTGTCCTGGGTTTCGGAGCTTCCGGACCTGGAGGCAGGACAAGGGACATCGCGCTTGTGTACAGGCATTTCTGAAGGCGGTCGAGTTCGGAGGGCCTTCGCCGATTTCGGCGGAGGAGATATTTGAGGTTTCCCGTGTGGCAATCGATGTTTCGGAAGGCCTCAATGGTCGCTAGCAATATGAAACCGGCAGTACCTGGCGCGAAGAGAGTGAACGAGAACCGGGAACTTAGGAGTCCCAAAGAATTAAGGGGCCGACTTCGCGGGATTGACGATGCTATTCGGAGCCGGCCTGGGGCCGGTCCTCAGCCTGAGGTTCACTCGTTGCAACGGCTGATTATCTATCTCTCCACGGCGCGGCAAATAGGGGTTGCCAATGTAGCGCGCGTACTTATCCATCGTATCTGCAAGCGGGCCGGTATTTATCGGTGGATGCTTCCGCCGCGCAAAGCGCAACGCATCGGCCTTGGAGTAGATTCGTCAGGCGACCTTGCTCGGCCAGCTATTTCGTGGGCCGATGGAACAGCAATAACCGAGGCCGAAGAGCTGCTCGCGGGCAGGAGCAACTACTTCTCAGTGCATGCCCGTGACTTCGGAAATCCGCCCAATTGGATGCTTAATCCATTTCGGAGGAAACAGCACCCGCAGCCCGCTGCCCATTGGAGCAAGATTCCTGACTTTAGTGTCGAAGCGGGAGACATTAAAATCGTTTGGGAGCTCTCCCGGCTCATGTGGGCGCCGGTGTTTGCTCGCGCTTGGAGGATAAGCGGAGACGCACGTTATCTTTCGGCCTTGCAGCTCTGGATAGAGGACTGGTGGCGGTGCAATCCACCTAACATCGGCCCCAACTGGATGTGTGGACAGGAAACCTCCGTCCGATTGATTAATGCGCTCTTAGCATTGCGCTTGGCGCGGTTGGACAACAATGCTGGGCCTGGACTGGTGGGATTCGTCGAGGCACATTGTCGCCGCGTAAACCTCACTACTTCTTACGCCTTGGCGCAGGACAACAATCACGCCATCAGTGAGGCGGCGGGTCTTTTCGTCGGCGGCACATGGCTGGCTAGGTATAGCGAGGGTCGTGCGAGACGGCGCGGCCAAAGGTGGGCCGAGAAAGGTCGCAAGCTGCTCGAGAGTCGGGTTTGCAGGTTGGTCTTGCCCGATGGCAGCTTTTCGCAGCATTCGCTTACTTACCACCGAGTGCTGCTCGATACTCTTACTATTGTGGAAGCATGGCGCCGGTATGTGGGTGAGGCAGCATTCACCGAAAAGTTTTATAAGCGTGCGGCTGCTGCAACGCGATGGCTGGGTGCAATGATTGATCCCGCGAGTGGCGATGGCCCCAACTTGGGGGCAAACGACGGAGGGCACCCGTACCGCCTCGACTCGAGCGGTTACCGTGACTTCCGACCCTGTTTGCAACTCGCATCGCTCCTGTTCATTGGCAACGCAGCGTTAGAACCTGGTCCGTGGGACGAATCATCGGCTTGGTTGGGTGTTGCTACCGAAAGTGCCCTGCGGCCGTGGCTGAGCGAATTGAGCAGTATCGTATTCCCTGATGGCGGTTACGTGGTAATGCTCAACCGAGATGGTGCGCGGCTGCTGCTTCGTGCTCCCACAGCGCTGTTCCGCCCGGCTCATGCTGATGCACTTCATCTCGACTTGTGGTGGAAAGGCGAGAACGTTCTGCGGGACGGTGGTACTTATAGTTATGCCGACCACGAGGGCGTGGCCTTCTCCAGTGTGACTGGCCACAACGTGCCGCAGTTTGACTGCCGCGATCAGATGGTCCGGCTCAGCCGATTCTTGTATGGCGGTTGGGTGAGAGTTGTCGGGATGCCTGCAATCACCACAAGCGCGGACGACCAATCTTGGGCGGGGAGCTACACTGATGTTTGGGGAGCAAGGCACATGCGAACCGTAACTCTCAGTGCCAACACCCTCTCTGTGCTTGACCAAGTGCAAGAATTTAAGCGGAGTGTCGTGCTGCGGTGGCGCCTGGCTCCGGGAAATTGGTCGCAGAATGAAACCGGGTGCGCGTCAACAATGGGCCGTATACGGGTGGAGAGCAGTGTACCTATCCGTCGCATGAGTCTGGAGAGTGGCTGGGAATCGCGTCATTATTTGGAAAAATCCGCGGTGTCGGTTCTGGAAGTGGAAATAGACCAATCGCCGGCAGTGCTCACGACGACGGTCACACTGTCCTAGCTATGCATGTTTTGTATTTCCATCAGCATTTTTCAACTCCCGATGGGTCCAGTGGCACCCGGTCTTACGAAATCGCGAAACGGTTGCTGGCATGCGGGCACAAGGTCACCATGGTGTGCGGAGCTGCTTCGATGTCAAAGTCCGGGCTTTCTGGTCCGTTTTCAAGCGGGCGACGCGAAGGCTGCGTAGACGGCATTTTTGTTATCGAACTGGAATTGCCATATTCCAACTATGATAGTTTTCTGCGTCGCTCGTTTACCTTCCTCCGATTCGCATTTCGAAGTGTTGTTCTGGCCCTTAGGCAGGACTACGACGTGGTTTTTGCTACCTCCACACCTCTGACCGCCGCGTTTCCAGGGATTGCTGCCCGTTGGTTACGCAGCAAGCCATTCGTCTTTGAGGTACGCGATCTTTGGCCGGAACTCCCGCGGGCAATGGGGGTCATCCGCAATCCTTTAGCGCTGTTGATGATGGACTGGCTGGAATACGCGGCGTACCACTCGGCAACTTCCTGTGTTGCCCTCTCGCCCGGAATCGCGCAAGGCATCATTCGGCGTGGCGTCCCAGACAACCGTGTCGTAATGGCGCCGAATGGCTGCGATCTGGATTTATTCACTCCCGACTCCGCACAACCTGTGCCCGAAGTCCCTGGGTTGCCTCCGGATGCCTTTGTGGCGACCTTTACCGGTGCCCATGGTGTTGCCAATGGTTTGGGGACAGTCTTGGATGCAGCAGCAGAACTACGAACGCGCGGGCGGAGGGATATCTATTTTGTGTTCATTGGTGACGGAAGGGAAAAACCCAGTCTTATTGAACGAGCGCAGCGCGAAAAACTAGAGAATTGTCTGTTCGTGGATCCGATGCCAAAGAAGTCTTTGGCCCAGTTTCTATCCCGGCGTGCGAACGTTGGCTTGATGATCCTTGCTAATGTCCCGGCTTTTTACTACGGGACCTCCCCGAACAAGTTCTTTGACTACCTGGCGAGCGGATTACCTGTGCTTGTGAACTACCCCGGCTGGATGGCAGACATGGTTGCAGCACAATGCGCGGGGGTTGTGGTACCTCCCGAAGATCCAGTGGCATTTGCCGATGCGTTAATACGTATGGCCGATACTCGTGCTGCGACAGCAGAGATGGGCCCGCGAGGGCGCAGTTTTGCGAAGCGCGAGTTTTCACAGTCGACGCTCGCACAACGTTGCGTTTCGGTGATGGAAAACGTAGCTGCGAGATAGACCTTAGCTGGCACAGTTTCGCAGGTGCGCCGCAGCGGGGTGAATGGTAAAGGAACAATACGTTACGGTGGCGGCATTCGGGCCCCGCTTGTCTCTCTGCTCAGGAATTATCGGATCGGAGACGCAATGACATGTGAGCTAGTAAGAGAATGAATCTCTACCGCCACTGGGGCAAGCGCGTTTTGGATCTGTCGGTACTGCTTGTTATGTCGCCGTTCGTCATACCAATAGCGGTCGTTGCAGCACTGGCGGTGCGGCTACAAATGGGCGGTCCGGTGTTTTTCCGCCAGTTGCGTCCCGGTTACGAAGCCAAACCCTTCACCTTACTAAAGTTTCGAACGATGAATTCAACACGCGATGAAGAGGGCAATTTGCTTTCTGATGAGAAAAGGCTTACCAAGTTGGGGGCGCGCCTGCGGCGCTACAGCATGGACGAAATACCCCAACTTTTGAATGTCTTGAAAGGTGAGATGAGCTTCGTCGGGCCGAGGCCATTATTGATGGAATACCTTAGTATGTATACGAAGGCGGAAGCACGGCGTCATGAAGTGAAACCAGGCATTACGGGATGGGCGCAAATCCACGGAAGAAACTCTCTATCGTGGGAAGCCCGCTTTGCTTTCGACCTCTGGTATGTCGACCATTGGGGTTTGGGCGTCGATGCTGGGATCCTCTTCCAGACCATTTGGCAGGTCATTATGCGCAAGAATATCGCTCACGATGGTCATGCGACGATGCCGGCGTTTACGAGGCGGGGGCCGATCGAGCCATGAAATCCGTAAGCATCTTTGTGTATGGTGCGGGTGGTCACGGCAAAGTCGTAGCTGATATTTTGATTTCGAAGAAAGAAAAACTATTTGCGGGCTTCGTGGACGATGGGGAAGAGTTGGCTGGCGCGAATGTGATTGGCTACCCCGTGCTCGGCAATGGCGAATGGCTGATCAAGAAAACGAAACGCCACCCAATAGCCATCGTCCTGGGAGTAGGTAGCAACTACAACCGACGTCGGCTTTCCCAACAGCTTGCCAAACGGGGCATTCAAATTCTCACCGCGATACATCCAGGCGCTATAGTGGCATCCTCGGCAGAGGTGGGTTCCGGGACAGTCATAATGGCTGGCGCGGTGGTTAATGCTAATGCGAAAATCGGAGAAGGGGTGATCCTAAACACTGGCGCAGTAGTCGAACATGATGTGAAAGTGGGTGATTACAGCCACATTTCACCCAACGCCTCTTTGGGGGGAGCCTCCCGAATCGGTGTGCTTTCTCATGTCGGGTTGGGCGCGGTGGTGCTGCCAGGTGTCACCATCGAAGCTGACAGCATCGTTGGGGCTGGTGCTGTCGTTCTATCAGATATTCCGAACAAGGTTGTGGCAGTCGGGGTCCCTGCCAGAATCCTGAGGAGAACGTAAGTTGTTTTGCTTTTCTCAAGACTTCCCGTTGAGTGTGACTCGTTCCTTTCTTCCGCTTTCCATAACTCAATAATTCACATTTCTGTCAAACCAAGGGCGGTAGCTCTAAGGGAGGGCTGCGTAGACAACATGAATGAGCGTATTCCAATGTCAGCACCCGATCTCGATGCTCAAGACATAGCAGCGGTGGTTGAAGTGCTTCGTTCAGGTCGACTGTCGCTTGGACCAAGGATTGAGGCATTCGAAAAAGCAATTAGCGAATACGTCGGCGTTGGACACGCGGTTGCCGTCAGCTCCGGCACAGCGGCGCTGCATCTGATTGTTAAAGCCCTGGAGCTAGGGCCCGGCGATGAGGTATTGGTACCTTCATTCACGTTTGCGGCGAGCGTCAATGTTCTGCTTTACGAGGGTATAACGCCGGTCTTCTGCGACATTGAGGACGAAACCTATAATCTCGACCCATTCCAGCTGGAAAAACATATTACCCCGAAAACAAAAGCTATATTGGCAGTGGATGCTTTCGGACACCCAGCCGAATGGGGCGTGATATCACGCGTGGCCGAGCAATATAATTTGAGGGTAATCGATGATTCTTGCGAGGCTCTCGGAGCAGAATATAACGGTCGCAAGCTGGGACAATTTGGCGATGCAGCAGCATTCGCCTTCTACGCAAATAAACAGATTACAACGGGCGAGGGCGGAGCGCTGGTCACCAATAATCCTGAGATTGCCCGAGTAGCTCGCAGCCTCAGGAATCAAGGCCGTAGCGAGATGGGTTCGTGGCTCGAACATGAACGTCTCGGTTTTAATTATCGGATGAACGAAATGTCTGCCGCCTTGGGCGTGTCTCAATTGCGCCGAGTCGACACATTCTTGGCTCAGCGTCAACAGATCGCAGATTTATACACCAGTCGTCTGAGTCGTATTCCCCAGATTCGCACCCCTGTTGCCAGTCCGCGCGTTCGCGTGAGCTGGTTTGTGTATGTCATCACCTTGGACAAAGAAGTGGACAGAGATGCAGTAGTGGAGGCACTCGGAAAACGCGAGATTCCGTGTAGATGCTATTTTTCGCCGGTTCACCTGCAGAGCTATATTCTCGGTCGAAATGATTGCCGAATCGGGGAATTGCCCGTGACGGAATCCATTGCCCGCCGGACACTGGCGTTACCGTTTCATAGTCGACTGCTGCCAAGTCAGGTGGATGAAGTTGTTGATGCCCTTCACGAAGTGGTCGCCGGTGTTCACGCTAAGAGTTAAGTGCCCAACTGTTCCGAGGTTTCGGTCGCAAGAGCAGGTCGCCGACGGGCAGATGAGTTTGAAAGCTTTGTAGTGCTCCCCATTAAAACTGCACGTCTCAGCTAAGCAAAATCGGTGCCTCCAAAGCGAGAGGCAACATGAGCGGGAAAATGCGCGCGGATGCGTGCCCGGAATACCAATGGCCGATTGTCTAGCAGGTCATCAAAGATCGGAAATCTCTCGAAGATGCACCTTAGACATGGGATCGCACTCCGAATCTGCACTGTCAATCGGAGCGGGGAGCCAAGGCAGCAATTCGGCGGACAAGCGCCGCCGTGGCTGAAGCCGACAGCGATTCACTTGCAAGCGTGGGAAATGATTGACGCAGGCTACCTGGCTACGCCGGTCGCCGCAACGTTGGTTATCGGTCGGTCGAGTTTGTATTCGGAGGGGAGCGCCATATGAATCGATTGACGCAGAGTTTTTTTAACAAGCGACCGATATTTATTTACATTTTCCAGGCGATGCTTGTGTTCGTCTCCCTGGTCATAGGATGGCTGCTACGTTTCAATTTCTCATTGCCGTATCGGCACGTCCTGCTTACCTCCGGCTTGTTACTCATCGGGGTTCGCCTCGTTACCCTCCGTTTTTTTGGACTAAATCACGGCTGGTGGCACCTCGCCAGTGTGAGTGAAATTCTGAACATCCTTAAAGCAGTTATTGCCGGCTCGTTGGTGTTTTTCCTGCTCGATCGCTACCTGCTTGGGGTTACAGCGTTCCCTCGATCCATCTATTTTCTAGAGGCAATTCTTACCGCAGGTCTTCTTGCAGGTGCAAGATTGACTTCACGAATTTTAGCGGAGTCCGCCCGGCGCGACCCCTCGCGTGCGAAGCGGGTACTGCTAGTGGGAGCCGGGTTCGCCGCCCAGATGGTCATGCGAGAACTGGCTCGCCCCGATAGCGGCTACCGGGCGGTCGGATGTGTTGATGACGATCCATCGAAACGCGGCCTCCGCATCCAAGGACTGCCAGTGCTCGGTGCCGTGGATGAGATCGAATCTGTCGTGGAGAAGAATGCCGTCGACGAAATCCTTATTACCATTCCCTCCGCATCGGGTAAACAGATGCGGCGCATAACCGAGGCTTGCCAGAGAACAAAGCTACCGTTCAAGACCGTGCCCGCGCTGCGCGAGATTATTCGCGGAGAAGCAATAGTAAATCAGGTCCGCGAAGTACAGCTGGAAGATTTGTTGGGCCGGGAACCTGTCCAAATTGACTTGGCTGCCGTCCGGAGAGAAATCGTAGGCCGTACGATCCTTGTAACGGGCGCTGCCGGTTCGATCGGATCCGAACTGTGTCGCCAAATAGTTGATTGCCGTCCTTCGCGGCTTCTCTGCCTAGATCAGAGCGAAACCGGGCTCTTCTTTCTTCAGTTGGAGCTTGCGACGCACAAGGATATCGGATTGACTTTTCGTGTAGCCGATGTAAATGACGTTGCCCGCATTCGCTCTCTGCTTTCGGAGTTCAGGCCGGAGATCATATTTCACGCCGCCGCATATAAGCATGTGCCGATGATGGAAACCAATGTTCAAGAGGCGGTCAAAAACAATGTATTGGCCCTTGTAGGCTTGTTGGATTCGGCTGACCAGGCGGGCTGCAAGAATTTCGTGTTGATTTCCTCCGATAAAGCGGTGAACCCCACAAACGTGATGGGAGCAACCAAACGGATCTGTGAATTGATCCTTTCATCTCGACCGCAAAACGGAATGCGGTGTGTCTCGGTGCGATTCGGGAATGTGCTAGGTTCCAGCGGAAGCGTGATCACGGTACTGAAACAGCAGCTCAGAAATGGCGAGCCGTTAACAATCACCCATCCTGAAATTAGACGTTTCTTCATGATTACTCGTGAAGCTGTCGCCCTGGTCTTGCAAGCCTTTGTCATTGGATCTCATGGCGACATTCTTGTGTTGGACATGGGCGAGCCCATGCGGATATTGGATTTAGCCCTTAATCTCATTCGGCTCTGTGGCAAGTCCGAGCAAGATGTGGAGGTTCAGTTCACCGGCTTGCGCGAAGGGGAGAAGATAGAAGAGGAGTTATTTTACCAATATGAAATAGTATTGCCTACAGCCTGTGCAAAGATCAAGCGCACCAATGCCTTGACGACAAATTGGACGACGTTGTGTGGTCAGTTGGATGAACTTCGCGCGTCATTGAGCATCGATGGCGCCGCGCCGATTCGTGCCAAGATCAAGGAGATCGTCCCCGAATACTTGCACCAGACCTGCCATTCGCTGGACGTCGGTACCGAAGCGCTAGCAAATAATCGTTTCCAGGCTGTCGGAGATCACGACTAGTTTTGTTCACTGCACACCATTGATGAAAATCCTTACTGTTGTAGGTGCGCGACCTAACTTTATGAAAGCCGCACCTATCATCGCTGCCTTTAATCAACACAACAGAGCAGTTGCTTTGCGTAGTGTCGAGCAAGACGAAGTGTCGCCAGAAATAATCCAACACATCCTCGTTCACACTGGTCAACATTACGATGATTTGATGTCCGGTTCATTTTTCAGCGATCTGGGCCTTGCGGAACCGAACGTCCATCTTGAAGTCGGTTCGGGATCTCACGCGGTACAAACCGCGGAGATCATGAAGAAATTTGAGCGCGTGCTATGCGTCGAGGAGCCGGACGTCGTAATTGTGGTTGGCGATGTCAATTCGACTGTCGCCTGCGCTATGGCCAGCGCTAAAGTTTCTTTCAACTCTCGCGGTTCTAGGCCAATCATCGCTCACGTAGAGGCCGGGCTGCGCTCGTTCGATCGGTCCATGCCCGAGGAGATCAACCGCGTCGTAACCGACCACCTGTCGGATCTGTTGTTCGTGACGGAACGAAGCGGCCTTCGAAATTTGCACCGAGAAGGTATATCGCCCGACAAGCTCCATTTTGTGGGCAATACGATGATCGATTCTCTGCTTACTTTCATCGAGAGAGCTGATGCTTCGGATGTATTAGAGGAGTTGGGGCTCCGAGTCGACCCGACAGAAAATGGCAAGGTGAAAGAAATCAGGCGTTATGCGCTTCTCACTCTCCATCGACCGTCGAACGTGGACGATCAAGTTACCTTTACGAATATTCTAGGTGGTTTAGAAGAGTTGGCGAAAGATCAGCCGATAGTTTTTCCCGTGCATCCTCGAACGCAGCAACGAATCAAGGACTTCGGTCTGGAGCTTTCTCGTGCGGCGAGTGATACTAACAACGGGAACGCAGAGCCGGAGCTGCTGAACAAGAGCAGAGGAATCATGCTCATCAATCCGTTGGGCTACCTCGATTTTCTATGTCTGGAGAAGCATGCGACGATTGTGGTGACTGATTCAGGCGGTATCCAAGAAGAAACCACTTACCTCCGAGTCCCGTGCGTGACGGTTCGAGAAAACACCGAAAGGCCCGTCACTATTGAGAGCGGAACGAATGTTGTTGCCGGAACAACCAAGCAGGGAATCAAGGAGGCCGTCCGATCTCAGATTGACCGGAAACGTCAGAACAGGACACCCGAGTATTGGGACGGACATGCTGCTGAGCGCATTCTAGAAACCTTGATTCGCGCACATGCCTCGAAAGCTTCACTTCAAATGCGTCCTTAACCGTGTTATCCATTCTCGGTAGAAGTTATCCGATATCGTTGATGTGCGCAGCCCGATGGCAGTCGGCGCAAAGCGTGATCATATTTTCAATGGCGTCGTCTCCCAGGCGGCTTCTTGATTCGATGTGATGTGCCTGCAGGTTTTCTGATTTCCGCAGTTTTGGCATCTCCATCCATCCCGCTCGAGCACCTGTCTTCGAAGTTCGTCGTACGCCTCTCTACCCAGGCGCAGGCGCGACCGCCTTGGGCGCAACGAAGTCACGAGGCTTTTTACAACCCTTCGAGAAAGCTCATTTTCATCCCTTGGGGTAGCAGCTCGAACATTCGATTGATCGAAAGCAACAGAGCTTCCTCGTTGTTGTCCTGGCTCGCTCCTGCCAGAAAATCCGCACAGATCATCTCGAGACAGTAGCCCCGCGACTTGCTGGTGCCCAGCATCAGGCCGGCCGTCTCGAGCGCTTGCTCGATCACCTGCAGCTGACTCTTGTACACCCTGAAATAGAGTAGTTCCCAGGGCTCCGTGTCTTTGCCGGTCAGGTGCTTCTCGACCTCCCGTTTGAAGACTTCGGTCTGCATGGGACGGGCTTTGTGCAACCAGATTGCACTTTCGAACCGCTGTCCCTCCCGCCGCGCCACCTTCGCTAACTCCGTCGCCTTGGTCCATCCCACCTCCTTGAGCTGGTGCCGGGGCAAGCTCGCCCGAAAGCATGCGGATGCAGGCTTTGACTCGGACAATATCGACGTTAAGGACGGATTGATCCGGCACATCGAAAATCGCCAAGGTCTGGCTCGCTGCCTGGAGCTGCTCGACACATTGCATGAAGAAGTGGATAACAGCCCGGAGCTGTCGCTCGAATCCGTCGATTCGACCCTCAAAAGAATCTACGGGCCATCAAATCAGCAGCACTTGGATGATACTCTTTACGATGACTTTGCGGGTTGGTGCGCTACCGCGAGGGCCGAAGAAAAAGAACGCAAGAAAAACGGCTGGGCTTCTCCGGCAGAATGCAAGAAATGTGCGCTTGAGGTAATTAACTCTGAGATGAAGCGCCTAAAACAGTACAAGAAAGAGTCATTCGCGACTGATCTGCTGCGAATCGAGATTGAGAAACTCCGCCAAAGCGTCCCCGATTCTCCGGCACTCGATCGTTTAATGCGATACGAGGCAAGCCTCGAACGCGCTTTCGACCGTACGCTGAGTCAGCTCGAGCGCATCCAGCGGATGCGCAAGGGCCAAGCGGTTCCGCCTCCTCTCAAAGTGGATGTGAGCGTCTGACGACCATATGAACGCTACGATTGGCGTTGGTTCTCATCTGAGCATGCCAATTTGCAAAACAAACTCGATTAAGATGTTTGTTTAGTGTAGATACGGCTTTGAGCTTCCGCCGCCGTCCGACACTTTTCCAATCATCGTCCTTCCAGATTCAAGCTGACCGAATCCGCTCGCAGGCATCACCGTATCAGTCCAACTCGGAATGCATGCTATCCGAACCAGTGGAAGCGGGCTCCCTCGGATTCCGTAGAAGTCCAACTTCTAGCGCTCAAGTTACCGTTGGAGATCTACGGCGCAATCTGCTCCGGGCGACTGCGGACATGAGCACATTCGCTGGGCCTGTTCGACTGTTCATCGGGACAGGTTCCTCGCAAGACAAAAGAATCACGCACGGGTCGCGAAAGGGCAACGCCTCCGGTATCTTGGTATTTGAAGATATCTCGCAGAGTTGTTCCTGTTCCGAGGAGTGGCCCGGCCAATGCTCACCTGTCCGAATTGCGGTCACAAGCAAGCCAGCGGAGACAAATGCCAGAAGTGCTCGTCGCTATTTTCGTATTACTCGCAATCGAAAACGCCGCCCGATAATCCGGACGAACAACCCGTCGCCGCGACTCCGTCCGAGACCTCAGTTAGTCCAACGGCGCCGGCGGAAGGATTCTTCATCCCGTGGCGCACAGCCTATCGCGTGATGAGCGGGATAAGCCTCGCGCTGTTGCTGGCCGTGGTTTTCCTGATCTTTCACAAAGCTACCCCGCCGCAAGTACGCATCGATCCGCAAGCGGCCGCGCGCGCTGCTGCGAAACTTTCGGAGGCGCAGACCGCGGCGCAGCAAAACCAGCCGCATCAGGTCACGCTCGATTCTACGGAAGTGAATTCATATCTCAATTCCAATTTGCAGCTCGCAAAAGCTGGAGCACAATCCGACGCCGCATCTTCGACCGCACCACCGGATTCAGCGGCCACGCCCGCGGCATCCGCAGAGGCTCCTCCTGCCGACCCGACCATCGACGACGTGCAATCCGCAGTGAAAGATGTGAAGGTGGACATGGTCGGCGATTTGGTGAAGGCGTATGTGACCTTCGATTTTCACGGGAAGGATATGTCGCTCGAACTCGACGGGCATCTCTCTTCGGCCGATGGTTATTTGCACTTCGAGCCGACCGCGGGGGAACTCGGTTCGCTGCCGTTGCCGCAATCGACACTCGACGCCGCCGTGGATAAGCTGATGTCGTCGCCGGAGAACCGCGAGAAGATGCGCCTGCCACCGGGGATCAATAGCATCAAGATTGTGAACGGCCAAGTGGTCGTTAATTAGCCGTCGCCGCGACCGCAAATTGCGCGGCGGCTTGAAAACTTTACTCTGTAGTCCTCCTCAGGAAAACAACTCTAGAATTTCCTCGTAGCGCTTGAACGGCGGAATCAGGTAAGCGCCGGACATTTCCGTGCGCGCCCAATCCAGCATGCGATGCGCCAACTGGAATCCACGATCTCGCGCGGACGCGCCTGCAGATTCCATTTCTTTCAGAGTCGCTTCCGGAATCAAAATTCCGGGGACCTCATTGTTCAAGCGCAGCGCCTGCTTGTAGCTCGTCAGCGGCCACAAACCAACGAGTACGGGTATGGGCGATTTTCCGCCGATTTTTTTCAGGAACGCGTGCCAGTGCTCGGGGTCGAAAATCGGCTGGGTCATGGCGAAGTGCGCGCCGGCTTCCACTTTGGCGAAGAAGCGGCGAATTTCTTCTTCGAGGTCGTCGGCGACAGGATTGACAGCAACGCCGATGGTGAAATTCGTGGCTCCGCCGAGATTTTTCCCGGCCCAATCGGTCCCCTGATTGAGGCGCGCGAGCACTTTGACCAGGCCGGTGGAGTCCACCTCGTACACGCCGCTCGTTTCGGGGTGATCGCCGAGCGACGGCGGATCGCCGGTGATGGCCAGCACATTGCGCACGCCGCCGACGGACCATGCGCCGAGAAGCATCGCTTGCAGGCCAATGATATTGGCATCGCGCGTGGTGAGATGCGGAATGGTTTCGATGCCATGCGCTTCGAGCGCGCTGGCCAGCATCAGCGCGTCCATGCCGACGCGCGCGAGCGTGCCGCTATTGATGTCGATCACGTCGACGCAGCCGGATGCGGTGACGCGCTTCGCCTGCTCGAGCACGCGGTCGATGCTGGTGCCCTTGGGCGGATCGATTTCCACGGAGACAGCGAACTTGCCGGACTGAATTTTCCGCCAGAACTGACTTTCCGGTTCACGGGTGGCCAAGCGGCGCGTTTTTTCGCGCGGCTCGAGAGTTTCTTCGGCGATGCCCGCCGGGGAAACATGCGCGGCGCTCGAAGGGCGCAAATTCTTGACGGCGTCGACCATGGCGCGAATGTGCTCGGGCGTGCTGCCGCAGCAGCCTCCGAGGAGGCGCACGCCGAGCGCGGCAGCGTCGCGCGCGAAATCGGCGAAATAATCGGGCGACGATTTGGGGTAGACGATGCGGTCACCGATGCGCTTGGGAAAGCCGGCGTTAGGCATGGCACTTAGGGGCAACTTGGAATCACTCGTGGAATTGGCAAGCTCGCGAAGAATCGGTAGAAGAAGCTGCGGGCCAATGGTGCAGTTGGCGCCAATCACTTGAACATTTTTCGTTTTCAGTTTTGCCACGGCATCTTCGGGACGCGTGCCGTCGAAGGTGCTGCCTTCTTCCGAGTAGGTGAGCTGCGCGACGATAGGGGATTTGGAGAAGGAGCGGATGGCGTCGACGGCGGCGAGAAGCTCTTCGAGATTGCCGAAGGTTTCGAGGATGAAAAAATCGGCGCCGCGCTCTTCGAGGGCCAGAGCCTGCTCGCGAAAAATTTCGCGGATTTCCTCGGACGGGAGCTGCTTGGCCTGGCGCTGCGTGCCGAGCGGACCGATCGAGCCGGCGATCAAGACTTCATGGCGCGAGGCTTCGCGAGCTTCGCGCGCGATTTTCACGCCGCGATGGTTCAGTTCGGCGACGCGATCACCGAGGCCAACGGCGGCGAGTTTGTGGCGATTCGCGCCGAAGGTATTGGTTTCGAGAATTTGTGCGCCGGCTTCGAGATAGGCCTGATGCACGCGGAAGACGGCTTCGGGCTGGGTGGAATTCAGCTCGTCAAGGCAGCGCTGCGGCCCCAGAACCTCGTAGAGCATGGAGCCCATGGCGCCGTCGGCGACAAGGACGGCGCTGCGGAGGCGGTCGCTGAATTCTTCGATCTTCATTGTGGGCGGCGCTCCTGCGGAGAGCGGCGATTCCCCTCAAAAAAGGGAACGGGCAGTATAGCATTGGCGCTGGCGCGATTGGTGGCGCGGGCGGCGAATGGCGGGGTGAATGGGATATGAAAAACGGGATTGGGCTGTAATCGGGACGATGAAAAAAGCCGCATTTCAGTCCCGATTAGAAAATGTTTTCTCCTTTGTTTTGCGTGAGTTATGAATTCGGGACTTGTGTCCCAGTGTCCGATTAAAAAAATCATATATTGGGTCAAAAGGTTACCGAAAGCGGGGGAAGGGAGAGCTAGGCGGAGGGGAAACTCCACCAGGGACCCTTTGAAAAGGCGATTAAGCTGACGGATTGGCGAGTCGAAACCATGAGATTGTATACAACGAGTTAACCAGAATGTCAACAGCTAAATGCGGAAGCGAGACGCCCAAAGTGTCAGAGTTTCTTACCCATCGCAGGTTGGCCTCGGAGAAGGAAGGTTTTCGGGTATTTTCCGGTGCCACAGATCTTGAACGACCCAAAGTCCTTATACCAGGAACCCTCTGGCGCGTCGGGTTCGGATTCGCGCCACAGTTTGAGCTGATAGAGGTCCTCGACAGAAATCTTACGGTCGCGAATACGTTCAAAGAGATGATCGCGCAAGGCAGGGGGCAACGCGGTCCACTGAATCTTGGGCATTTATTCGCCGAAGGTCAAGCGAGCGAGTTTTTCCTTGATGCGTTTCCGCTCGGCGGGGTTCGAGGAGGCGCTCAACTGGTCCGCAAGTTCGAAGAATCTGCTTTTCTCGGCTTCTCGCGATTCGATTCCGGTTTCAATCAGTTCTACCAGGACATGGTTGGTGCTGGTGCGTTGATTCTTGGCGATTGTTCGGACGCGGCGAGCCAGGCGAGACGGAAGCGAGACGCTCTGGCGTACGGGCTTTTCGGTAGTTGTCATGAAGACAGTGTACACCGTAATGCACCATTGTGCACCATACTAAAGCAATTCGGTTGGAGCGGCAATTGTGAGGCGCGGGGCGGCGTCCTGATGCAGAATAGGCGCGTTCAAATTGATGCGAGGGGAGGAAGGGAGATGAGCGAGCAGGAAACGCGCGGTGCGGCGCAACGGGCACGCACGATGCTTGGAGTGGTTGCCGGATTTTTGTTGGGGGCGATGGTGTTTGTTGGGGGAAGAGCGCTGGCGCAGCATAACGGGTCGAACGGCGCGGGCGATGCTGTGCTGACCCGCGCGGGCGGGCAGATGGGCGGGCAAGGTGCCGCGGCGGGGCCGAGCGATGCGGAGCACGTGTGGTTGGCGAAACTCGCGGGCGAGTATAACCGGGTCATAAAATTCGTTGGGCAGACCGGCGCTAACGCCGCGCCGTCCTCGGGCACCTCAAAATTCTCGGTGGTGTTGGGCGGCAGGTTCATTCTGGAAGAAAGCCATGACACGGTTTTTGGACACCCGGTCGACGGGCTGCGGATTTATGGGTACAACGACGCGACCAAGCAGTACGAAATGGCGCGGATGTACACCATGTCGAACGGCATCACGTTGCTGAAGGGTGCGAGCAGCGATGGTGGCAAGACCATCGACTTCGGCGGGGAGGCGGGCACTCCTTCCGGGATGGGCAAGATGCCGCTGCATGCGCTGTTTGTGCAGACGGACGACGATCACTTCAGCGTGACGATGGCGACGGTCGGAGCGGACGGGAAGGAAGCGCCGTTCCAGGAAACGGATTACACGCGGAAGAAATAAATCGCTGCGAGGGCCTCGTGGTGAGAATCGCTGGGGACATTTTGTTTGGGGCCATGATTATGGGCGGCTTTGCCGCCCTCATTTGGGGCCTGAAACTCTATGCTAGGCGGGACGCTAAAGCACGTCCGCTCTGGCGCCGAGCGTTCGCGGCGTTCGGTCTGTTTCTCACAAGCCTCCAAGCAATCCTGCTTGCGGGATTTTGGGTGAATAACATCCGTATCGGAGGGTGGGACAACGACTACCTTTTGTTTCGCAGTTGGGCACGGGTTGAGTTCGGATTGTTCGTTTTGGCCTTGCTCTGCCTGTTGATTGGAAGTGCGAGATACCGATGGTGGGTCCTAACGTCCTCTGTTCTCTTGTTCTCGGTTTGCTTCTTCGTAGCGGTCAGCATGTGATGGTAGAGCCGAACGATTAGTGCGGGGATTCGAGTTCTTCGGCCATAGCGAGGAGCTTGGTGACGGTGTTCCAGTTGCGTCCGGTGACGGGAATTTTGAGAGCGCGGTCGATCGTGGACCAAGACAATTCGGCGCGGCCGACGCCGTTGGGGAAGTAGATGTAGAGCTCGCGAGAAGCGAAGTGCACCTCTTCCGGCCCAGTGTTGGTGGCACGAAGTTTGGCGAGGGCTTCCGAGTGCGGATCGCCCGCGAGAAAGCCCACGAGCAACTTACTCGGTTCGATATTGCGGCGCTTGGCGAAGGGATTGCGGGCGACGACGTCGCGGAGTTCGGCGGAGGTGCGGAGGATCACGCTGGGACGAAAGCCGAATTTGCGTTCGATGGCTTTTTCGATGCGCGTTGAGAGGGCGGCGAGGTCGCGCTCCATGGTGGCGAAGACGACGTTGCCACTTTGGATGTGCGTTTCGCAGCCCGAGAATTTCAGCGATTCGTAGAGCGTGCGCAGCGCGTCCATTTTGATTTTGTTGCGGCCAACGACGTTGACGCCGCGGAGCAGGGAAATGATGGCGGGCATAGCCGGTCAGCGCTTTTGTTCCATGAGGCTGGCGATGGTGTCCATGAGGTCGAATTTGGTGAGGATTTCGAACTTGCCGTTGGACATTTCGACGAAGACGGCGGGGCCAGAATGGCTGAGGAGCTGGGTGACGCGCTCGACGGGCGCGTCGCTGGGGATGCGCGGGAGGGCTTCGCCCATGACTTCGCGGATGACGAGCTTGCGAAGATCTTTGCCCTGAAGGGCGAGATTCAGGATTTGATCTTCGTAGATGGTGCCGATGGGGTTTTCGTCCTCGAAGACGGGAAGCTGGGAAATATCCTGCTGCTGCATGGTGTGCAGGGCGTGAAAAACGGTTTGGTACGGGCGGGCGATGATGAGCTCGCGGTGCTTGCCGGTTTGCGCTTTGACGCGCACGACGTCGGCGGCGCAGAGCGGGACTTCGGATTCGACGTAGCCGTGCTCGCGCATCCAGCCGTCGTTGTAGACTTTGCTCAGATAGCGCATGCCGGTGTCGGGGAGGAAGGCGACGACCACGTCGTCTTTTTTCAATTCGCGCGCGAGGCGCAGCGCGGCGGAGAGGCAACCGCCTCCTGAGCCGCCGGTGAAAATGCCTTCCTGTTTGGCGAGGCGGCGCGCCCAGACGAAGCATTCTTCGTCGGTGACCTGGAGAACGTCGTCGAGAATGTCGAAGTGCATGGTGGAAGGAAAAATATCTTCGCCGATGCCTTCGACGACATAGGTTTTCGCTTTGCCCACTTTGCCGGTCTTCACGAATTCGTAATAGAGCGAGCCGATAGGATCAACGCCGATAATTTTCACGGCGGAATTTTTCTCTTTGAGGAATTTGCCGGCGCCGCTGATGGTGCCTCCGGTGCCCATGGCGCAGACGAAGTGCGTGATTTTTCCGGCGGTGTCTTTCCAGATTTCCGGGCCAGTGGTGTGGTAGTGGGCGTCGGGATTCATGGGATTTTCGTACTGATTGGGGTAAAAGGAATTAGGAATTTCGCGAGCGAGTTTTTTGGCGACGGAATAGTAGCTGCGCGGGTCGTCGGGCTCGACGGCGGTGGGACAGACGATGACTTCAGCGCCGAAGGCTTTGAGCAGGTCGATTTTTTCGCGGGACTGCTTGTCGGTGATGGTGAAAACGATTTTGTAGCCGCGGACGGCAGCGACGAGCGCGAGGCCCATGCCGGTGTTTCCGGAAGTGCCTTCGATGATGGTGCCGCCGGGCTTGAGCAGGCCTTTGCGCTCGGCTTCGTCGATCATCCAGATGCCGATGCGGTCTTTCACGGAGCCGCCAGGATTGAGGTAATCGGCTTTGACGAAGACTTCGGCCTGAATATCCTGAGTGACGCGATTGAGGCGGATGAGTGGCGTGTTGCCGATGGCCTCGAGAATATTTTTGCAAAGCATGCGGAAGCGGCGACCTCAAATTGGGCTAGGAGTAAGGTTACGGAGTTTGGGAGGGGAAGTCCAGAAGGGCATGGAAAAGAGGTTGCTGAGCTCGGAGGCGCTGATTTGCGGTATAGTTAAAGATTCCGATTGAGCCATGCAGCTCGAAGACTACAAAACGGTTCTTTACCGGCAAGAGGATGGCTCGTGGGTGACCGAAGTGCCGGCCATTCCGGGCTGTTACGCGCTTATGCCCACGCGGGAGCGAGCGCTTGCCGAGCTGACAAGTGTGTTTCGCATGATTGCCGAGGAATATAGAGAAAAGGGAATCGCTCTGCCCGCCGATACCACCGAAATTCTTCATGCCTAGCGCCACCGCCCGGCAATTGCAAAACGCAGCACAATGAAGAAAAGCCATCGAGAAGCGATCAGAACGTTTGCAAGGTTGCAACCCAGTACTGCAGGATAATCGAAACACGCAAATCAATTTCTCGCGGTAGGCTTGTTGACGCGATCGGCAAAGTGCTTCCAGTTCTCTACGCTTCTGCGTGGAACCTGCCTCCAACCCAAAAAGTGTCTGAAAAACTTCTTCCGGATTATCACACCACAGAAGAGTGGTCGAAACTGTTCCATGCGCTGCAACGGAAACTTGGTTCATGGGACGTATATTGGCATGTGTTCGACCCGATTCACGACAAAGAGGCAATTACCCAGTGCTTGGCCGACGATTTAGCCGATATCTATTGTGAGCTGCACGATTATCTTCTTGCCCTAGCCGATGACGCGCGTCTCGAGGACGCTGTCTGGGAACTACGGCTTGGCTTTGAGTCTCATTGGGGCAGACACCTGACGAATGCGCTCAATGTGATCCACGAATTACGATTCCAGGACAATTGAGAAAACTGTGCGCGGATGACGGGGGGGAGAATAGGCGATGAGCAAAATCGAACGGCGAAATATTTCGAGCGGGACGCCGTGGGAGCCGATGGTGGGGTATTCGCGGGTGGTGAGAGTGGGCTCGCAGATATGGGTGGCGGGCACGACGGCGACGGATGCAAAGGGCGAGATTGTTGGAAAAGGTGACGTGCGCGCGCAGACGGTGCAGATTTTGAAAAATATTGAGACAGCGCTGGGAAGAGCGGGCGCGAAGATGGAACACGTGGTGCGGACGCGGATTTTCGTCAAGGATATTTCGCAGTGGGAGACGATTGGGCGGGCGCATGGGGAGGTTTTTGAGAAGATCCGGCCGGCGTCTTCGATGGTGGAAGTGACGGGACTGGTTTCGGCGGACATGCTGGTGGAAATCGAGGCGGACGCGGTGGTTCCCGATGCGGAATGAAGTGTTTTCTGATCGGCGCGATTGTTCCGAACCGGCAGTTTGCAACGAGGGGCTTGCGTTACAATTGAAGGGAAATGGATGAAACGCCACAGGATGAAGAGCGGCGCGACGACGAGTTCCGAGATGAAACGCTCCAGGACGAAGGGCTGCAGGGTTTAGTTCGCATCGGCGGTGGAAAATTCTTCAGCCGCGTCGCGATTTTCCTGCTGGTGCTCTGTTCGATTGCGGTAGGTTGCGCGGCGGGACTGCTTTTCGTCTACAACAGCGACTTGCCGCAGATTCAAGAGCTGGAGAATTACCGTCCGGACGTGGTGACGGAGCTTTACGCGGACGACGGAACATCGATTGGGACGTTCGCGCTGCAACGACGAATCCTGTTGACCTATGATCAGCTCCCGCAAGTCCTGAAGGATGCAATCATCTCGACGGAAGACCGGCACTTCATGGAGCACTGGGGCGTGGATTTTCCGCGCGTGGCAGAAGCGGCGTGGATAAACCTGGTGCACCGGCGCATTGTGCAGGGCGCGAGCACGATCACGATGCAGCTTGCCGGAGGGCTTTTTCTGAACCGCTCGGACCGCAGTTTCCGGCGAAAGACGGAAGAAGCCATGCTGGCGATTCAAATCGAGCGGCATTACACGAAGCAACAGATTTTCACGATGTATTGCAATCAAATTTACCTGGGCGCGGGAAATTACGGATTCGAGGCGGCTTCGGAGTCATATTTCGGGAAACACGTCAGCCAATTGACGCTGCCGGAGGCGGCGCTGCTCGCGGCGATCATTCGCGGACCGATCTATTCGCCCATACTGCATCCGAAACGCGCGCTCGACCGGCGCAATCTGGTGCTGGATTTCATGGCGGACAACGGGAAAATCACCAAGGCACAGGCCAAAGCGGCGCAGCAGATGCCGCTGGGATTGAACGTGACGTATCCGCAGAACAGCACGGTGGCTCCGTATTTTGTGGAAGAGATCCGCCAGAAACTGGAACAGGAATTCGGACCAGAAGCGGTGCATCAGGAAGGGCTGCGCGTTTACACCACGCTGGATACGGCGATACAGCGCGCAGCAGTGCAAGCGGTGCGCGACGGCCTGCATGCTTACGACCGGCGGCACGGCTGGCGCGGCGACCTCGCGAATATTTTCCACGAGCACCTGGGGACGT
Source organism: uncultured Acidobacteriota bacterium (assembly GCA_963811805.1). Classification (GTDB taxonomy): domain Bacteria; phylum Acidobacteriota; class Terriglobia; order Acidiferrales; family UBA7541; genus DAHUXN01. The sequence continues at coordinate 2,391,326 of CAWESU010000001.1, forward strand.
TGCAAACGTACGAGTCTCCGGACTGGCGCGATCCGATCAAGGCGGGAGATTACGTCACGGGATTGATTACTGCAGTGGATCGTACCGCGGCGGTGGCGAAGATCGGACCATACCGAGCGGTGATTACCGCGCCGGATTTTGCGTGGACCGGAGAAAAATCGCCAGAGCAGCTTCTGCAAATCGGCGATCTGGCGAATCTGTACATCGAGAGTGTGAACGGAAGCACGGTGCACGTGCAGCTCGAACAGATTCCCGCCGCACAAGCGGCGCTGCTGGCGATTGATAACGCCACGGGAGAAATCAAGGCCATGGTCGGCGGGTACAGCTTCGAGGAGTCGAAGTACAACCGCGCAGTGCAGGCGATGCGACAGACGGGGAGCTCATTCAAAGTGTATGTGTACGCGACGGCGCTGGAGAAGGGCATGACGCCGTTCGATACGGTCCTGGATGAGCCGATCACGTATATGAGCGGCGGGCAGGATTACACGCCGCGGAACTATGACAACACGTTTGAGGGGCGCATCAGTTTGCGGCGCGCGCTGGCGGACTCCCGCAACGTGCCGGCCGTGCGCATACTGGACCAGGTGGGAATCGAGAACGTGATCGACAATGCGCGACGGTTCGGAATCACCAGTCCGCTGCCGCCCTATCTGCCGCTGGCGCTGGGCGCGGCGGATTTGACTTTGCTGGAGCACACATCGGCGTTCACGGTGTTTCCGGATGACGGGATTCACATTCAGCCGCACATGATCCGGCGCGTGACTTCGTATGACGGCGCGATTCTGGAGGAAGCGCGGCCGAAAGTGACGGATGTGCTGCCGTCGGACGTGGCGCGAACGATGGTGTCGATGCTGGAAGACGTGGTGCACTTCGGGACAGGCGTGCGCGCGCAGGCGCTGGGACGGCCGTCGGCGGGGAAGACGGGAACGACGAACGATTTTACCGACGCGTGGTACATCGGATTCACGCCACAGATTACCGCGGGGGTTTGGGTGGGATTCGACGACCCGAAGACTTCGCTGGGACCGAAGGAAACGGGAGCGCGCGCGGCGTTGCCGATTTGGCTGGAATTCATGGAACAGGCGAGCAAGGGAATGCCGGTGGAGGATTTTCCTAACGTGACGTCGCTGGAAGAGCTGGCAAAAACGGCGCACGAACAGGTGGATGTACCGGATAACGCGCCGCCGGCGGATTTATCGGAGCAAGGGGTCCCGGAGAAGCAGCCGCCGGAACCTGCGAAGCCGCCAGTGAAGCCACCAACAAAGCCAGATATACCTCACATTGCGCCCAGCAAGAACTAAGTCGCAGCCAATCGTTACTTTGTTAACGGATTCCAGCCTTTGGAAGGCAATGGGGATGAGTGGCCGTCGCGGTGAATCAAAACAATTTTGCGCGCGCGGGTGATTTCGCCGATTTGGGTAATGTGGGCGTAGTGCGCGAGGCGGCGGAGGCGTGGCGCCGATTTTGGCGGGACGGTGAAAAGCAAGCCGTAGTCTTCGCCGCCGTGGAGAGCGAGAGCGAGCGGATCGATTCGGCGCGCGAGCAAGGCGACCGGAACGCGAACGGCGAGAAGCTTGTCTGCCCAGATTCGCGCGCCGACGCCGCTGGCCGCGCAGAGGCGAGCCAAATCAGTGGAAAGGCCGTCAGAAATGTCCATCATGGCGGAGGGGATGCGCTGGCGCGCAAGCGCCTGACCGAGGGCGACCGGAACTTGCGGGTAGAAGTGCGGCTGGAGATATTTCTTCAGGGAGGGCTGGCGAGACCAGCCGCGAAGGACGATTTCGAGGCCAAGCTGCGCGGCGCCGAGAGTGCCGCTGACGTAGATAAGGTCGCCGCGCCGGGCGCTGAAGCGCGGAATGGCAAGACCTGCGGGTAGTTCGCCGAGGACGGTGATGCAAATGGTCACCGAGGATGATTTGGAGATGTCACCGCCGATCAGGAACGACCGGAATTCATGGGCGGCGCGGGACATCCCTGACGCAAAGCGCGTGAGCCATTTCCCGGTTTTGGCGGCGGGCAGGGCGAGGGCCAGAAGGAAGTAGCGCGACTGGGCGCCCATCGCGGCCAGGTCGCTCGTGGCGCGGGCGAGAGACTTGTACCCGATCGAATCAGGAGGGTAGTCCGATTGAAAATGAGCGCCTTCTAGGGATAAATCGCAACTGATGACCCAATCCGACCGTGGTGAGGGGCGGAGTACCGCGGAATCATCGCCAACGCCTGTCATTAGCGAGGTGGAATTACCGATATGTCCAATGGATGGAATGGTTTGTGCGAGCTTAGCGACCAGCTCAGTTTCCCTGTCCCTGTGACCAGTTGTAATCGGTTTTCGCACCACTTATCCTATACGCAGAGGGTAGATTGTGCCCGCCGGATTGTAAAGCGATCCGGAGGACTAGCGCCAGCCCCAGCCGGCTGCGAGGAGTTTATGGTTGACTCCGCCGAGGCCAGCACATATATTCGCGGCCGGGTTTCGGACCGAGTCTCGCGGTTCAAACGCTCATAGGCGTCGTGCAGGCCGCACTTGGGGCCAGCGGTCATTTAGTCCAGCGCAAAGACAAGTTCAGAAATTCAAGCTTGAGCTATGCGACGTAAATATTACACATTCTTTATTGCTTCCACAGATGCGGGGAAGATGCGCCGCATGCGCATCCCGCACTATGCCATACACTTGCTGATGGTTCTGGCGGCGGTGGGAGGCGTGACCGTGCTGGCGGCGGTGGGTTCGTATTCCCATATGCTGTGGAAGGTTACGGCCTACAATTCGCTGCTCAAAGATCAGAGTGCGCTGACCGAACAGTATCGCGATCTGCAGAGTCAGGTGAAAAACGCGAACGAGCGGCTGAATTCGCTGCAATCCCTGGCGAGCGACGTGGCTGTCGCGTATGGGCTGACGCGCGTGCCGGACACGCCATTCAGCTTGACGAACACCGCAGCGGAGTCCAACGCGACATACAAGGACACCGTCGATCAGTTCAACTTCCTGCAACAGAACGCTTCGGCAGTGATGCTGGCTTCGACGGGAGTGCTGCGGCTAGCGCCGGGGAGAAAACTTGCGGATGCGCCGTTCATTCCTTCGCTTTGGCCGGTGATGGGGCGTATCACTAGCCGATTCGGCGAGCGGCTTGACCCGTTCGGTGGAGAGGGCGAATTTCACACCGGCCTGGACATTGCATCGTTTTACGGTGACGACGTTCGCGCGGCGGCGGATGGCGTGGTGATTTGGACGGGAACGAGAGAAGGATATGGCCGCGTGGTAATCATCGATCACGGCTTCGGCATCACCACGTGGTATGCGCACCTTGCAGCATATGACACGCAGGAAGGGATGCGCGTGAAGCGCGGCGACGTGATTGCGCAAGAAGGCGACAGCGGGCGCGCGACAGCTCCGCATCTGCACTTCGAAGTTCGCATCAACAACGCTCCGGTGAATCCTTGGCCTTACTTACACCAGGTTGACACCGGTGGGACAGTATCGGGCGGGGATTAAGAGTCTAGGCTTCCGGCCGCACTATTTCTTCCGTTGCGCTTCCCTCGAATCAAAGACGCGGATTCCCCTATTTCCTGGTGACACCATTCGCAGGCGTGGCTGCCCCCGCGGCCTGTAGCATCTGCGGAGTGATCTCGATGCGCAGTTGAACCAGGTGGCCGTCGTGGGAAATGTCGGCGGCCTTGAGAAGAGCATCGAGGGCCGGCCACTCTGGGCCGATTTCCTGCTGCGTTTTAGAATCCGCCAGGGCCGCGCGGCCCATCCACAACAATCCCTGGAGGGCGGTGGAAAGTTGAAATGCATCGAGAGTGGAATCGCATTCAGCGGATGCGGAGATTTTTAGGTTATCGGCCGCGGGGCGGCCTGCCGCGGTGATGGCATGAACACTGCGAAGCAGGTTAGCAAGCTGCGCGGAGTGGGATGCGTCGATGCCAAGGTCCTTCGGCAGATCATGGGTGCGGGCAACGGCGTAAATGGGAGCGGCGGAAATGCGGGCAACGTGCGCCGACATTTCGGGATCGAGGCGATGGGCATTCGATGCGCCAAGCGTTTGGGATAGGGCAGGGCCGTCGGCGAGAGCGATCTCCCCGGGGGCGAGGAAAGTGAAGCGAATAATGCGCGGAGAATTTTCCTCGCGGACTTCATAGATATCCACGCTGTGAATTTTCACCATGCGGCCGGTGCGCAAGGCGTAGCGCTCGATTTTGGCCTGATCGAAACGGCCTTGTGCGAGCGCGAGAACGGATGTAGCGGAAGTTTGCGGCCATAGGGCGACGGCGGCGCGGTCCAAATCGCGCGAGTAGTCAAATCCGGTGGCACGGACGAAATCGGTATAGGCGGGATCCTGCGCAGACGCGGGCGCGAGAGCAGCCAGTTCGTTTGCAAAGGACGAAGCGCGGAGTGCGGCAACGTCGACAAACACGACGCCGGATGCGCCGGGCGGCAATTGCTGAACCAAATTGGACGCGCTGGGATTAGCGGTAGTGGGGTTTTGGCCAAAAGGGATGCTAGAGGCGGGCGAGGGAGCATCGAACGCCTGGCGCTGTCTTACCAGCTGGCGATGATGGACATAGGCGAAGATGGCGATTGCGGCGATGCAAGCAACGAAGAGAATTGTCAAGGTACGTTTCATGAGATCCGCGAGGCTACTTTTTGAGTATAAATACGCATCCAATTAGTGTAAAGTTGGGATGCACGGGCAATTACGGATTAGTGTGGCATGGGTCGTGCTTCGCTGAGCGAGGCGCTTGCAATTTTATTGCCTCTGTGATAACTTTGCTGGGTTTGGTTGAGCTGGCGTAGCTCAGCTGGTAGAGCATCTGATTTGTAATCAGAGGGTCGGGGGTTCAATTCCCTCCGCCAGCTGAATTTTTGAGGATCGGGATTTTGGGTTTGGATCAGACGGATTCCTCGCACAAGAAATGAACGGGCTGGTGTCTTCGGACACGAGCCCTTTCTGCGTTGCGAAGCGCCCCGTTTGGGACAAGCGCATCAAGTCCCGTAGTTTCGCGGGACGGGTGGGTGAGTGGCTAAAACCAGCAGACTGTAAATCTGCCGCTCCTTGCGGGCTACGGAGGTTCGAATCCTCCCCCGTCCACCATTGTGCCGCGAGGGCCGAAAGAAGCGTCGCAAAGAGTAGCGCGGTTCGACTCGACAGACCTGAAAGTTGTGGCGAAAAAATCGTTGGGAAAGGAATCGCGCAGAGAACCGGTTTGAGCCTGGGTAGCTCAGTTGGTAGAGCGCGTCCTTGGTAAGGACGAGGTCACCGGTTCAATCCCGGTCCCAGGCTCCAGAGTTGTGAGTTGGGCGGGGGTAACTCAGGGGTAGAGTCTCTGCCTTCCAAGCAGATGGTCGCGGGTTCGAATCCCGTCCCCCGCTCCATCGAATTAGCGGGAAGTAAAGGCAGCAAAGATTCTGAGTGAGGATAAGGAGCGATGGCGAAGGAAAAATTTGAGCGCAGCAAGCCGCACCTGAATATTGGGACGATCGGGCACATCGATCACGGGAAGACCACGCTGACGGCGGCGATCACCAAGGTGCTGTCGAAGAACAACCCGAAAGTGCAGTTCCGGGCGTTTGACAGCATTGACAACGCGCCGGAAGAGCGCGAGCGGGGCATCACCATTGCGGTGTCGCACGTGGAGTATGAGACGCCCAACCGGCACTACGCGCACATCGACTGCCCGGGGCACGCCGACTACATCAAGAACATGATCACCGGGGCGGCACAGATGGACGGCGCGATCCTGGTGGTGGCGGCGACCGATGGGCCGATGCCGCAGACGAGAGAGCATATCTTGCTGGCGCGGCAGGTAGGCGTGCCGTACATCGTGGTGTTTCTGAACAAGTGCGACGCGGTGGAGGATCCCGAGCTGCTGGATCTGGTGGAGATGGAAGTGCGGGACCTGCTCAAGACCTATCAATTCCCAGGCGACAAAGTGCCGGTGGTGCGCGGGTCGGCGCTCAAGGCTCTGGAAGGGGACGCGAAGTGGGAGAAGTCGATTCTGGAGCTGATGGAAGCGGTGGACAAGAGCATTCCGCTGCCGCAGCGAGATGTGGATAAGCCGTTCGCCATGCCCATCGAGGATATTTTCTCGATCTCGGGAAGAGGGACGGTGGTGACGGGGCGCGTGGAGCGCGGGAAAGTGAAAGTGGGAGAAGAAATTGAGATTGTGGGCTTCCGTCCGACGATGAAGAAAGTGGTGACCGGCGTGGAGATGTTCCGGAAGCTTTTGGATGAAGGGATTGCCGGAGACAACGTAGGGTTGCTGCTGAGAGGGACGGAAAAAGAGGAAGTGGAGCGCGGGCAAGTGATTGCCAAGCCGGGGTCGATCACGCCGCACACGAAGTTCAAGGCAGAAGCGTACGTGTTGACGAAGGAAGAGGGCGGGCGGCACACGCCGTTCTTTACGGGCTACCGGCCGCAGTTCTACTTCCGGACGACGGACGTGACCGGTGACGTGGCGCTGCCGACGGGAGTGGAGATGGTGATGCCGGGAGACAACGTGAGTGTGGAAGTGAAGCTGATCACGCCGGTGGCCTTGGAGAAGGGATTGCGGTTTGCGATCCGCGAAGGCGGACACACGGTGGGAGCGGGCGCGGTAACGGAGATCGTCGAGTAAACGACCATGCGAGAGATCATCACATTGCAGTGCGGCGAATGTAAGAACCGAAATTATACGACCATGAAGAACCGGAAGAAGCACCCCGACCGGCTGGAGACGTCGAAGTTTTGCAATACGTGCCGGAAGCACACGCCGCACAAGGAAGTGAAGTAGGCGGTTTTCGGAGAGGTTCTGTGAATCGCAACAAAAGCGGTTGCGATTCAGGGGAGTAGGTTCAACGGTAGACCGCCGGTCTCCAAAACCGGATGTGGGGGTTCGAATCCCTCCTCCCCTGCCAGTTTTGGAAGGAACGGCGACGACGGGCGAGCGAGACGGACATAGCCGGAGCAAAAGAGATTCATGACCGAGGCGGTAAAGTTGAAAGAAGAGCAGGGGAGTAGCGGCGGCGGATCACCGATTTCGATATCCGGGCCGTTTCAGAAGATCGCGGAGTATCCGCGGCGATGGAAGCTATTCCTCCACGAGGTGCGCTCGGAGATGTCGAAGGTGGTGTGGCCTTCGCGGCAGGATGTGATTTCAACAACGGCGGTGGTGGTCATCACGGTGGCGTTCTTTGGGCTTTTTTTTCTCGGAACGGATTCGCTGTTCGGCGCCATGTTCAACTGGGTGCTGAACCGATTTAAGTAAAGTGGGGCGCGCAACGGATTTGGTTAACGCGGAACAAAGAGAAGGAAGCGTCATGGCTAAGCAGTGGTACATCGTCCATACGTATTCAGGCTTTGAGAAGAAAGTGAAGGAAAGCCTGGAAGGACGCGTGGCGGCGTTCGGGCTGCAGGAAAAGATCGGGCGGATGATTATTCCGACCGAGTCGGTGGTCGAAGTGCGCGGCGGCAAGAAGGTGGTTTCGTCGCGGATGTGCTACCCCGGCTACTTGCTGGTTGAGATGGACATGGACGACTACACGTGGCACGTGGTGCGCTCGACGCCGCGCGTGACCGGATTTGTGGGGTCCGGACAAACGCCCACGCCGCTGACCGAAGAGGAAGTGGAAAACATTCTGAACCGCGCGACCACCACGGCGGAAAAACCGCGGCCGAAGCTGACGTTTGATCGCAATGAAAATGTGCGCATTGTGGATGGGCCGTTTGCGAATTTTACGGGCGTGGTCGAGGAAGTGAACTCCGACCGCAGCACGCTGAAAGTCAGCGTGACGATTTTCGGGCGCTCGACGCCGGTAGAGCTGGATTTTGCGCAGGTAGAGAAGGTCGCGTAGCGCGCGTTTTGAGTTCTTAGGGGAGCTGGGATGGCCAAGAAAATTCAGACGACACTCAAATTGCAGTTGCCGGCGGCGAAAGCCACGCCGGCGCCGCCCGTGGGCACCGCGTTGGGCCCGCAGGGCGTCAACATCATGGATTTCTGCAAGCAGTTCAACGCGAAGACGAACAAAGAGCCGGATGGGATGATCATTCCGGTGGTGGTGACGATTTACAGCGACCGGACGTTCACGTTCATCACGAAGACGCCGCCGGCGTCGGAGCTGCTGAAGCGCGCCGCGGGAATCGTGAAGGGTTCTGCGGAGCCGAACAGAAATAAAGTGGCGAAGGTCACGCGCAAGCAGGTGGAAGAAATCGCCAAGGTAAAGCTGGTTGACTTGAATACGGCGAACCTGGAATCAGCGGTTCGCACGGTGATGGGCACGGCGCGAAACATGGGCATCGAAGTCGAGGGCTAGTCCGGACGGCATCAGGAGAAGCGATGAGCAAGGTAGGCGGAAAAAACATTGAGAAGGCGCGGAAACTGGTGGAAGCGCGCGCTTACAAATTGGGCGAGGCGGCCGAGCTTTTGAAGAAAACGCACTTCGTGAAGTTCGACGAGACGGTCGAGTTGGCCATCAATCTGGGCGTGGACCCGAAGCAATCGGACCAGATGGTGCGCGGCACGGTGGTATTGCCGAACGGGCTGGGAAAATCGAAGCGCGTGCTGGTGATCGCCGGCGGCGAGAAAGTGCGCGAGGCGCAAGAGGCTGGAGCGGATTTCGTCGGCGGCGAGGATATGGTGACGAAGATCGCGGGCGGCTGGACGGATTACGACGCGGTGATCGCGACGCCGGATATGATGAAGTCGGCTGGCCGGTTGGGCAAAGTGCTGGGGCCGCGCGGCTTGATGCCGAATCCGAAGACCGGCACGGTGACGTTCGAAGTGGCGCGCGCGGTGAAGGAAATCAAGGCCGGCAAGGTGGAATTTCGGCTAGACAAGACCGGAATCATTCATTCGCCGATCGGGAAAATCAGTTTTGGAGCGCCGCAGCTTGCGGAAAACGCGCTGGCGCTTCTGGGCGCGGTGTCCAAGGCGAAGCCGGCGACGGCGAAGGGCAAATACATCCGCCGGGTGACGCTGACTTCGACGATGGGGCCGGGGATTTTGATCGACCACGTGGAAGTGGAAACCGCGGCATCGACGGCCGCATAAAGTTTGGCGAGAGGACTTTGGCATGGGGATGAAGAAGCAGGAGAAGAGGGACCACGCGGACAAGCTTCGTGCTGAGCTGGCGAATGTGTCGACGGTGATTCTCTCGACGTTCCAGGGAATCACGGTGGAGCAGGATACGCAGCTTCGGCGCGCCGTGGAAAAGGCCGGCGGGCACTATCAAGTGGTGAAAAACACACTTGCGGAGCGAGCCGGTACGGGCACTCCCGTGGAACCGTTGCTGAAGGACTTGAAGCAAACGAATTCCATCGCCTACACGGCGACGGATCCTGTGGCGCTGGCCAAAGTGCTGAGCAAAGTGGCGAAGGACGTTCCGGCATTCAAGTTCCGCGCCGGCTGGGTAGAAGGGCGCGTGATTTCGATTGCGGAAATCCAGCAACTCGCACAACTGCCCAGCAAGGAAGAGTTGATCAGCAAGATCATGTTCCTGCTCAACGCGCCGGCGCAGCGATTGGCTACGGTGATGGCAGCGGTATCGCGGAATTTGGCGGTGGTGACGAATGAAGCGGTGAAGGCCGGCAAATTCGGATCGGACGGCGCAGCAGAGCCCGCTCCAGAAACGAAATCGGAATAAGAGTTTAACTTAACGGAGGGATGGAAAAAGCGATGGCGAGCAAAGTGGAAACGATTCTGGACGAGATCAAGGGCTTGACGCTCCTCGAGGCGTCGGACTTGGTCAAGAAGATGGAAGAGGCGTTCGGTGTCTCGGCTGCAGCGGCGGCTCCGATGATGGTTGCGGGCGGAGCAGCGGCGGGCGGCGCGGCTCCGGCGGAAGAGAAGACGGAGTTCACCGTGGTTCTCACCGAAGTCGGCGCGAACAAGATCAACGTGATTAAGGCGGTCCGCGAAGTCACGAGCCTCGGATTGAAAGAGGCGAAGGACCTGGTGGATGGCGCGCCCAAGCCGGTAAAGGAAGGCATCAACAAAGAAGAAGCCGCCACGATCAAGAAAAAGTTCGAAGACGCCGGAGCCAAGGTCGAGATCAAGTAGTGCCGTTGGCGAGCAAAGATCGCCGAGCGACAAGGCATTCTTTCACGCGCATGGTTCACCGAAATATCGGGTTTCACTGCGCGTCCTGCCCGGACTCTGTGCCGTGGTGTCCCTGCGGCAATTGTCCGGTTCCACCCTCACAAGGGAACGAGGTAAATCAGCATGCGGAACGGTAATCGTTCGACACGTGAACGGAAACGTCTGGACTTCGCGCGCATTCGCGCGGCGGTGCAGATCCCGAACTTGATCGACGTACAGAAGAAGTCCTACGAGCGCTTCTTGCAGATGGACAAACTGCCGAGCGAGCGCGAGGACACGGGACTGCAGTCGGTGTTTACGTCCGTCTTTCCGATACAGGATTTTCGCGGGCTATCGCAGCTCGACTTCGTAGATTATGCGATCGGCGACTGGGAGTGCAAGTGCGGCCATCTGCGCGGGCTACATCACCTGCGCGCGACGTGCCGGAACTGCGGAGCTTCGGTGGTCACCAATCCGTACAAGACCGGCGATGTGGTGTGCACGAAATGCGGCGCGTTCAATCGCAACACGCCGACCTTTTGCAACAAGTGCGGCGATCCGGTCACGCTGCAATTGAAATATGACGTGAACGAATGCCAGGAACGGGGCATGACCTATTCCGCGCCGCTGAAGGTGACCATTCGACTGACTATCTACGACAAGGATCCGGAGAGCGGCGCGAAATCGATTCGCGACATCAAGGAGCAGGAAGTCTTCTACGGCGATATTCCGCTGATGACGGAGAATGGAACGTTCATCATCAATGGAACGGAGCGGGTGATCGTCAGCCAGTTGCACCGCTCGCCGGGCGTGTTCTACGAGACCGCCAACAACCGTAGCTACTTCCTTGGGAAAATCATTCCCTATCGCGGATCGTGGGTGGAATTCGAATACGACACGAAGAACATTTTGTATGTGCGCATCGACCGCAAGCGCAAGTTCCTGGGCTCGATTTTCCTGCGCGCGCTGGGAATGAAGTCGAATGAGGAGATTCTGCGCACGTTCTATCAGGTGGAAAGAATTTCGCTGCGCGACCGGGAGTTGCTGTGGAACGTTTCCGAAGGGCTGGTTGATCGCAAGCTGGCGCATGAGATCAAGCACCCGCATTCAGGCGACGTGATCGTCGGAGCGCACAAGCGCATCACAGAGGCGCTCTACAAAGAAATGGTGAAGTCCCGGGTCAATCAAGTGGAGGCGACCCCGGTGGACCTGGAAGGGGCCGTGACGGTGGGCGAACTGGTAAACCGGCAGACCGGCGAAGTGCTGCTGGAAGCCAACAAGCCGCTGAATCCGGAAACGTGGGCGTCGCTCGCGGAGGCAGGAATTACGGAAGTGGATGTGTGCTTCCCGGAGAGGGATGACGTTGGCCTGATCGTGAGCCGGACGCTCGACAAGGATGCCATTCGCAATTCGCGCGAAGCGCTGATTGAGATTTACCGCAAGCTGCGCCCGGGCGATCCGCCGACGCTGGAAACAGCTACTGCGCTTTTCAACGGCATGTTTTTTGACCCGCGGAAGTATGACTTCAGCCGCGTGGGCCGGCTGAAATTTAACATCAAGCTGGGGCTGGAGACGCCACTCGACAAGCGCACGCTCGATCCCGGGGACTTCGTCGCGGCGATCAAGTACCTGTTGAAGCTGCGCCGCAATATCGGCACGGTGGACGACATCGATCACTTGGGCAATCGCCGCGTTCGCGCGGTGGGCGAATTGCTCGAAAATCAGTTCCGCATTGGCTTGGTGCGCATGGAACGAGCCATCAAGGAAAAGATGTCCGTATATCAGGAAATGTCGACGGCCATGCCGCACGATTTGGTGAACGCCAAGCCGGTGATGGCGGCGATTCGCGAGTTTTTCGGCAGTTCGCAGTTGAGCCAATTCATGGACCAGACCAATCCTTTGAGCGAGATCACGCACAAGCGGCGGCTTTCGGCGCTTGGGCCGGGCGGTCTCTCGCGCGAGCGCGCCGGATTCGAAGTGCGCGACGTGCATCCGACGCACTATGGCCGCATTTGTCCAATCGAAACGCCAGAAGGACCGAACATCGGGTTGATCAGCTCGCTTTCCTGCTACGCGCGGATCAACGAATTCGGGTTCATCGAGTCGCCCTATCGCAAGGTGAAGAACGGGCGCGTGATCGACTACGTGCAGATCGTCAATGCCGGCGGCAGCGAATTCAAGGCCGGGGAGATCGTCGAAAAGGAAAAAGTGGATTCGGCGAATGAAGATCTGGCGCGCGGCAAGGTTACTTCCGAAGCGTATTGCTTCTACCTTTCCGCGTGGGAGGAAGACCGCTACGTGGTGGCGCAGGCCAACGCGTCGCTGGACGACCGCGGCCGCATTACGACCGAGTTGGTCAATTGCCGCCAAGCTGGCAACTTCGTTCTGAAATCGCGCGATGAAGTGGATTACATCGACGTTTCGCCGAAGCAGTTAGTGTCCGTGGCGGCGAGCTTGATTCCGTTCCTTGAGAACGACGACGCGAACCGCGCACTGATGGGCTCGAACATGCAGCGCCAGGCTGTGCCGCTGATCAAGGGCGAAGCGCCGCTGGTGGGAACGGGCATGGAGCGCGTGACGGCGCACGACTCCGGAGCGGTGGTGAGCTGCAAACGCGACGGTATCATCGATCAGGTCGATTCGGAGCGCATCATCGTGCGCGTCGAATCGGACCAGTCGGGAGTGCTGAGCCGCGAAGTGGGTTCGGACATTTACCTGCTGACAAAGTTCAAGCGCTCGAATCAGAACACCTGCATCAATCAAAAGCCGCTGGTGCGCGCGGGAGACCGCGTTCGCCAAGGGCAAGTGCTGGCTGACGGACCGTGCACGGATCGCGGCGAGCTGGCGCTGGGCCGCAACGTGCTGGTCGCGTTCCTGCCGTGGCGCGGCTACAACTTTGAGGACGCCATCCTGGTCAGCGAAAAGCTGGTGCAGGAGGATTACTACACTTCGATTCACATCGAAGAGTACGAAATCGAAGCGCGTGATACCAAGCTCGGTCCGGAAGAAATCACACGCGATATCCCCAACATCAACGAAGGGTTTTTGCGCAATCTGGACGAGAGCGGCGTGATTCGCATCGGCGCCACGGTGAAGCCAGGCGACATTCTGGTGGGCAAAGTGACACCCAAGGGCGAAACCACACTCACGCCGGAAGAGAAGCTGCTGCGCGCGATCTTCGGCGAGAAGGCCGGAGACGTTCGCGACGCTTCGCTGTATTGTCCGCCGGGCATTGAGGGAACCATTGTCGACGTGAAGATTTTCTGCCGCAAGGGTGCCGAAAAGGACGAGCGTCACAAGGCCATCGAAGCGGCGCAAATCTTCAAGCTCGAAAAGAACCTCGCCGATGAAATCCGCATTCTCACCGACGAGCGCCTGAAGCGGCTTACGAGCTTGCTGGGCAGCCAAAAACTGATGGCTGACCTGCACGACGAGCGTACCAATAAGCGGCTGCTGACCAAGGGCACGGAGCTCACGCGCGACATTCTGGAAAAAATCTCCACGCGCAACTTGAAGCGCCTGCGCCTGTCGGACAAGGACCCGTTGCTCATCGAGAAGATCGACGAAATCGAAGAGATGACGTCGCGACAGATCGATGTGCTACGGAAGATTACCGAAGAGCGCAAGGAAAAGCTGAAGAAGGGCGATGAGTTGCCGCCGGGCGTCATCAAGCTGGTGAAAGTGTACATCGCCATGAAGCGCAAGCTGTCGGTGGGCGACAAGATGGCCGGCCGCCACGGGAACAAGGGCGTGATCGCGCGAATCGTGCCGGCGGAAGACATGCCGTACTTGCCGGATGGCACGCCGGTCGAAATCGTGCTCAATCCGCTGGGCGTTCCGTCGCGCATGAACGTAGGCCAGATTCTGGAAACGCACTTGGGTTGGGCCTCGAAGGAACTGGGAGGCCAAATCGCCAAGCTGCTCGACGAAGAATCGCGCGCCGACGTCGTGCGCAAGTGGTTCAAGGATGCTTTTGGGCCAACGTCGGTTTGGGATTCCATCAAGGAGCTCGACGACGAGGAGATCATCGATCTCGGCGAGCACTTCCGCGAAGGAATTCCGATGGCGACGCCGGTCTTCGACGGAGCGCGCGAAAAGGATATTCGCCAGCTCTTGCACGCGTCCAGCCTTCCCGAGACCGGCAAGATCACGCTCTATGACGGGATGACCGGCGATGTGTTCTCGCAGCAGGTAACCGTGGGCTACATTTACATGCTCAAACTCTCGCATTTGGTCGACGACAAGATCCATGCGCGTTCCATCGGCCCGTATTCGCTGATCACCCAGCAGCCGCTCGGCGGAAAAGCGCAGTTCGGCGGCCAGCGCTTTGGAGAAATGGAAGTGTGGGCGCTCGAGGCGTATGGCGCCGCGCACATTCTCCAGGAGCTGCTCACGGCGAAATCGGACGATGTTTATGGGCGCGCCAAGATTTACGAGGCCATCGTCAAAGGCGAGCCGGGAATCGAGCCCGGCGTGCCGGAATCTTTCAACGTGCTTGTTCGCGAATTGCAGTCGCTCTGCCTGGACGTGGAATTGATGAAGCGTCAGAAACCGCAGATCGAGCAGGCTGCAGCCGATTAATCGTCCCGGCTTTGCCGGAGCAGAAACACGAATTTCATTGTCCCGGCTTTGCCGGGACGGGAGGTTAGCCCTTGTATCGTTCTAGCCCGTATGATCGCGCCAGTCAGATTGCCGATTTCGATTCGATCCGCATCAGCCTGGCGAGTCCGGAAAAAATCCGTTCGTGGTCGCATGGCGAAGTAACCAAGCCGGAGACCATCAATTACCGCACCTTCAAGCCGGAGCGCGATGGATTGTTCTGCGCGAAGATCTTCGGTCCGGTGACGGACTGGGAGTGCCTGTGCGGCAAGTACAAGCGCATGAAGCACCGCGGCGTAATTTGCGACAAGTGCGGCGTGGAAGTCACACTGAGCAAAGTGCGGCGCGAGCGGCTGGGCCATATCGAACTGGCGTCGCCGTGCTCGCACGTATGGTTCTTCAAGGGGTTGCCGAGCCGCATCGGCTACCTTCTGGATATTTCCATGCGCGACCTGGAACGCGTGCTTTATTTCGAGGCGTTTGTGGTCACCGACGCGGGCGAAGCCCCGGGAATCAAGGACAAGGAGCTGCTGCTCGACGACAAGTACCGCGAACTGCAGAAGGAGTTCGCCGGGAAATATCGCGCAGGCATGGGCGCGGAGGCCATCAAGGAGTTGCTGCGCCGCGTGGACATCGAAAAGCTCTCCGAAGAGCTGCGCGAAAAAATGAAGGTCGATCCCAGCCTGCAAAAGCGCATCAAGTACGCGAAGCGGCTTAAGGTGGTCGAGTCGTTCCGCAAGAGCGGCAATCGGCCGGAGTGGATGATTCTGGACGTGATTCCGGTGTTGCCGCCGGAGTTGCGGCCACTGGTGCCTCTCGATGGCGGGCGCTTTGCGACGTCGGATTTGAATGATCTGTACCGGCGCGTGATCAACCGCAACAACCGGCTGAAGAAACTGATGGAGCTGCATGCTCCTGACGTGATCGTACGCAACGAGAAGCGCATGCTGCAGGAAGCGGTGGATGCGCTCTTCGACAACGGCCGGCGCGGCCGCGTTCTTCGCGGAACGAACAATCGCCCGCTCAAGTCGCTTTCGGATACGCTCAAGGGCAAGCAGGGCCGCTTCCGCCAGAACTTGCTTGGCAAGCGCGTGGACTATTCCGGGCGCTCGGTCATCGTGGTAGGGCCGGAACTCAAGCTGCACCAGTGCGGACTGCCGAAGAAAATGGCGCTCGAACTGTTCAAGCCGTTCATCTATCACCGGCTGGAAGCAGCGGGCCACTGCACGACGATCAAGCAGGCGAAGGAACTCGTGGAGCAGCAGGAATCGATCGTTTGGGACATTCTTGAAGAGGTGATCCGCGAGCATCCGGTGCTGCTGAACCGCGCGCCTACGCTGCACCGTTTGGGCATTCAGGCATTCGAGCCGGTGCTGGTGGAAGGCAAGGCTATTCGCATCCATCCGTTGGTGTGTACGGCGTTCAACGCGGACTTTGACGGCGACCAGATGGCGGTGCACATTCCACTGTCACCGGAAGCGCAGGTCGAAGCCTCGGTGTTGATGCTCAGCTCGCACAACATTCTTTCGCCCGCGAATGGCGGGCCTTTGGCCGTTCCGACGCAGGACATGGTGCTGGGAATTTATTACTTGACCAAGTCCAAGCCGGGCGCGAAGGGCGAAGGCCGCGCGTTTGGCACGATCGAAGAAGTTCTGATGGCGCTGGAGACGGGTGAGGTGGAACTGCTGACGCCGATCCGGTTGCGCTTCACGGGCGAGGTGGTCGATATGACCACGGCGTATGACGACCAGGACGTGACGCACACAGAATCGGTCACGCTGAACAAGCAATTCCTGCAGACGACCGTCGGGCGGGTGATTTTCAACGATCACCTTCCGACCGAGATGCCTTTCATCAATGGCTTGCTGAAAAAGAAGGGCACGCAGCAGTTGGTGCAGTATTGCTACTTGCGCTTTGGCCTCGAGCGCACCGTGAAGATGCTCGACAAGTTGAAGGAGTTGGGATTCCTCTACGCGACCAAGGCGGGCATCTCCATCGGCATCAGCGACATGCTGATTCCGGGGGACAAGGCCAAACTCGTGGATACCGCGGAGCGCGAAGTGGTGAAGGTGCAGCAGCAGTATCTGGATGGCGCCATCACCAATGGCGAGCGCTACAACAAAGTGATCGCGATTTGGAGCGACGTCACCGAAAAAGTGGCGGACGAGATGTTCAAGGCGCTCGAGAACCAAGATAAAGAAGGCACCATGAACCCGATTTACATCATGGCCGATTCGGGCGCTCGCGGATCGAAGCAGCAGATTCGCCAGCTCTCCGGCATGCGCGGGTTGATGGCCAAGCCTTCAGGCGAAGTTATCGAGACGCCGATTACGTCGAACTTCCGCGAAGGCCTCGACGTGTTGCAATACTTCATTTCGACGCACGGCGCGCGCAAGGGCTTGGCGGATACTGCTCTGAAGACCGCGGATTCCGGCTACCTGACGCGCCGGTTGGTCGACGTGGCCCAGGACGTGATCATCAACGAATTCGATTGCGGCACGGCGGACGGCATTTACGTGGAACCAATTCTCGAAGCCGGCGTCGAAGTCGAGCCGTTGCGCGACCGCGTGATTGGCCGCGTCTCGCTCGAAAAGATCAAGGATTACGAAGGCAACGTGATTGTCGAGATCAACCAGGAAGTCACGGAAGAACTCGCCAACGCGATTCAGGCGGCCGGCATCGAGCGCGTGAAAATCCGCTCCGTGCTGACCTGCGAATCCCGCCGCGGAGTTTGCGCGCGCTGTTACGGCCGCAATCTCGCAACGGGCCGATTCGTCGAGATGGGCGAGGCCGTGGGAGTCATCGCGGCGCAGTCGATCGGCGAGCCGGGCACGCAGCTCACCATGCGGACCTTCCACATCGGTGGAACGGCGACGCGCGTCACCGAACAATCCAAAGTCGACGCCAAGAACAACGGCTTTGTGAAGTTCATCGATCTGAAGGTTGTGGAGGGTCGCGGCAAAACCTTCATTTCCATGAACCGCTCCGGCCTGATCGCCGTGGTCGACGAGAAGGGCCGCGAAAAAGAGCGTTATCACGTGGTTTACGGCGCGCGGCTAAAGGTTGAGGATGGCCAGCCCGTTACCGTCGGCCAGACCATGGCCGAATGGGATCCGTACACCTTCTCCATTCTTACGGAGACGGGTGGTACGGTGCAGTTCAAGGATTTGCAGTCCGGAATCACCATCGAAGAGCAGGTGGACGAAGTCACCGGGCTTTCGCAGTTGGTGGTGACTTTGCCGCCGGGCGACGAAAAGCACCAGCCGACCATCAATGTTCGCGACTCTGCCGGACGCGTGCGCAAGAAGTACCTCATGCCGTCCCGCGCTCACTTGATGGTTGCTGATGGCGATGAAGTGCATCCGGGCGACGTGCTGGCGAAGATTCCTCGCGAGACCACGAAGACGAAGGACATCACCGGAGGTCTGCCGCGCGTTGTGGAGCTGTTTGAGACGCGCAAGCCGAAGGATCCGGCGGTCATCAGCGAGATCGATGGAGTGGTGAAGTACGGCGAGATCGTCAAGGGCATGCGCCGCATTTACGTGGAGAGCGAGGACAGCAAGACCATCAAGGAATACTCGATTCCGCGCGGCGTGCACATCAACGTGCAGGAAGGCGAACATGTTCGCGCCGGTGAACCGCTCATCGACGGCCCGCTCAATCCCCACGATTTGCTGGCGGTGCTGGGCGAAAAGTTCACGCAGGCTTACCTGGTCAATTCGGTTCAGGAAGTCTACCGGCTGCAGGGCGTGAACATCAACGACAAACACATCGAAACTATCGTCCGGCAGATGATGCGCTGGGTGAAGGTGGAAGACGTGGGTGACACACCGTTCCTTCTGGAGGAGCAGGTGGATAAGTTCCGTTTCCGCGAAGAAAACGACCATGTGATTCACGATGGCAAGCGCCCCGCGACGGGGCGGCCGCTGCTGCTGGGAATCACGAAGGCTTCGCTCTCGACGGATTCTTTCATTTCCGCAGCGAGCTTCCAGGAAACCACACGCGTTCTGACAGAAGCGGCTATTTCCGGCAAGGTGGATTACCTCCGCGGCCTGAAGGAAAACGTGATCATGGGCCGGCTGATTCCCGCCGGAACAGGTCTGGACCGCTACCGCGGAGTTCAGTTGCTGACCGAACTTCCCAAGGAAGAGCCGGAGGCGGAAGAGCCTCAGCTTACTGCGGAGGAAGCGGCAGCATTGGACTTTCTGCGAAAGGATAGCGATACCGTCGCCGAAGGCTAGATTCACACTTACGGAAACAGAAGAGCGGCGTGCGAAGGCAGCGCGCCGCTTTTTCTTTTTTGGCCCAACGCTTTTCCGTGGCTCCATGCTCGCAGTGAACCTCTGGAAACTCAGTTTTCTTTCCGATTTGTCGGCACAATCCGGCAGCCGCTACAATGGTTTGAATAGGTACGCACGTTCCGCCGGTCTTGCAGTGGCGAGCGTCGGCTTATATGTCGAAAAAGAAAAAAACCGGCGACGGTGTTCCTCCGCAAAGCGAATCCAGCGCACAACCTTGGCCGCCAGAGAGTGCTCGAAGCCGAGAGCTCTTTGAAGTCGTAGCGCGCTCGCAGCGCGGTTTCCGCGAGCTGATCGACAGCTTTGATCGCATCGCCTTCAACTTGTCGCTCGATGGCCGCATCCAGGTCATCAATCGCCGATTCGCGGACGTCTTGGGCCTACCCTTCGCCGCTATCGTGGACCATCCGCTGGATGAGTTCGTCGCCGAACCGAAGCGCGAAGAACTCGCGCGGGCCTTACCCCATTTTCTCGAGAAGCGTTTTTGGGCGGGCGTCGTGCCGGTGCGTTGGAAGTCGCAGCCGGAAGTGCACTTTTACGATTGCACGCTGTACGCCGTTGTAAAGGACGGCAAGGTGACCGGCGTAAGCGGCTTGGCGCGCGATATTTCGCTGCAGCGGGAAGCGGAATCGCGTTTTACGGACCTCTTTGAAACGTTGCACGAAGGAGTTTACTTTGCTGCTCCCAGCGGAGAGCTCCTTGACGTGAACCCGGCGGCGGTTCGCATGCTGGGATACGAAAGCAAAGACGAATTGCTCGCGCAGCCCGTCGAACGGCATTTTGTCGCCGCCACCGAGAGCGCTGCTTTATGGGAGGAATTGCGGAGATCGGGTTCTGTCCGTGACCGCGAGGTGACCTTGCGGCGCAAGGACGGCTCACTGATCCGCGCGCTCCATTCCAGCGTGGCGATACGCGACGCGGCCGGTGAATTTGTCCGCTTCCAGGGCTCGCTCGTGGACATCACCGAGCGCGGCCAGATGGAGCGGCGTTTGCGCGAGGAACAGGAGTTCGTGCGCCGGCTGGTTGCGTGCTTTCCGGACATTATTGTGGTGCTCGACAAGAGCGGACGCTATACGTTCGTGAGTCCGCGCGTTCAGGAATTCCTAGGCTACACACCGGATGATTATCTTGGGGCCAGCCTCCAAGAGCGTCCGCACCCGGACGACCGCGATTCGCTTCTCAGTTTCTTTCGCAGCCTGACGAATGGCGAAGTCAGCTTTGGTGCGGTGGAATATCGTACGGCGCACAAGAACGGCGGTTGGCGAACGGTGCGCGCGAACGCCAGCCCGCTGACCAACGCCGAGGGCCAGATCATTGGAGTTGTCGCCTCCGCCAGGGACGTCACCGAATCGAAGCGTTTGGAGCAACAATTGATGCAATCGGAGAAGCTGGCGGCCATCGGGCAAATGGTTTCCGGCGTGGCGCACGAGCTGAATAATCCACTCACGGCCATCCTCGGCGTGAGCGACTTGCTGCAGGAGCGAACGACGGATGAGGCCTCGCGCCGCCAGGTTCAGTTGATTCACAAGCAGGCGCGCAAGGCCGCGGAGCTTGTTCAGGGATTGCTGATGTTTTCCCGGCCATCCCGACATCAGAGCCAGCACGTTCGCGTTGCGGACTTGATTGCTCGCGCGATCGAATTGCACAAAGCGGAATTGGAATCTCGGCACATTGCCGTGAGCGTGGACGCAGCGGCGGGCTTGCCGTTGATTGAGGCGGATCCGCAGCACATGACGCAAGTCTTCGTCAATCTGCTCTCGAACGCCGAACAGGCCATCGCATCAGTGAGCGATCACGGCCGGATCTCTATTCACATGGGTGCTGCAGATGGGCAACAGGAAATCTTGATTGATGATGACGGGCCGGGCATCCGGCCAGACATTCGTTCGAAGATATTCGATCCGTTCTTTACCACACATCGCACCAGCGGGGGGTCAGGGCTGGGGCTGACGATTTGCCTGGTCATTGTGAAAGAACACGGCGGGACCATTGAAGCGCAAACAGCCCCGACGGGCGGCGGCCGGTTTCGCATTCTGTTGCCTTCGGCGAAGGGAGCGGCTGTGTCTGCGAAAACGCCAGACCGCTCGAGCCGCGGCGATTTGAAGAGCCGGTCGATTCTCGTGGTCGATGACGAGGCCGGCATTCGGGATTTGGTTCAACAGGGCCTGGCAGCGCGGGGAGCCGCCGTGGATGCTGCTGAAACAGGAGAAGAGGCGTGGGATCTGCTGATGTCTCGGTCGTATGACCTGGTGCTATGCGACTGCAACTTGGGAGGCGAAAGCGGATCTGGGCTCTTCGAGAGAATTACGAACAGGAAAAGCTCTCAGCCCGTGCGATTTGTGCTGATGACCGGCGAGTTGTTGGATGCGGAGCAGATATCCACTTGGGAGAAAAAGGGACTGAGGGTGCTGCAGAAGCCATTTCAGATTTCAGAACTCGTAGCAGTACTCGAAGGGATGCTTTCTGCATCGGCGCCGGAACTAAAATCCATCGAGCGCTAGGATCCCGCGTCACTTTTTCCCGGTCTTCTTGGTTCGTGGCGCATCCACGCCAAAATCCCATAGGAGAAGGCTTATGCCTTCCTTGGGGAAAAACTGCGCGAGTGCATACTCTCCGGGCGCAAGCGATTTCCCCAGCGTGAAATGATACAAACCCTTTGCCACTTGCCATTCTTGCAAGGAGACAATCTTGCCCTTGTTGTTTTGCTGCCCAAAGAGCGTGTCGATGTTTTCGATGTGCCTTTTGTCGCCCTCTATGCGCGCCACGAGGAGTTCGATCTGCGGTTCGCCGAGGTCCGCAGTGCGAAAATAAAACTCCGGATTTGGATTGTTAATTCGAAAGGCCGCGTGCCGGCCCGGCAGATCCACGCTGGTGCGCGTCGGTATGACGGGCAAGGGAACTACGACTTGCTCCACGAAGTGGCCCTTGTTCAGCTTCGAGGATGCGGCCGATTGCTTGAGAGGCGAAATGGCGCGGCCATCAAGGAGGAAAAACCCTTGACCGGGCGGCAGGAGGACACCGGGAACGACTTCGAAACTCGCGTCGACGTCAAGCGGCACTGCTTTTGCGGCATCTTCGCCGGCCTTGATCTTGTTGGTTAGGGCTGCATCTGCCTTCTGTTCGGCAGTCTCGTCTTGCTTCGTGGCCGCCCAGTCGACCAGCGAGGCCGGGATTTCTTCCCATTCGGAACGCTCTATGCTGAAGTAGCGAACGCGGTCTCCATCGATCTGATAACTGCTTACGATTTGGAAAGTGCCATCCTTCATCACCAGCTTCTTGCCGCGCGGCACGGTTGGACCAGAAGCCTCTTGCTGCATTGTGCCGGGGATGAGACTGGGTCGCGGCGCTGTCGCGGCAATTGGGATGGTGAGAAGCGCGGCAACAAGGAAGGACGCGCCAAAAAACGAGAATCGGAAAGGGCTGCGCTTGTGCATCGCGGAAGTGGTCTTCGCTAACGGCGCCTGAAGTCTAGGATGCTCTTCTCGACAGGGCAGTTTGCCACGCTGGTTCAGTTTATACCCGAGAAGCGGAAAACAGCAATGGCGTGAGATTTGGCCCGAAGGAGAAGATTCCGCTCGATGGCGTGCCATATGCGTCGCAAACCGAGCTACGGACTAGGGCTAGTGGTCGCAGCGAGGAGACAGCACGTTGAGGATCATCAACTCCGAGTTCGTAAAAAGCCACTTCTCCGCCTCAGCGCCAGCTGCCTCGGCCGCGCGGACCAATGAGCCGAGATGCTTCAGTTGAGCCAGCCTTCGAAGATGCTCGAGGCAAATTCCCGTAATGCGAGAAACTTCGTCTTCGGTGAAGAGCTTTTGACTCGACGGGATGTAGGACAATTCTTCGATTCCTCCCGATTACTCGTTCTGAGTCATCGGAAAATCACGAAAATACTTGAGCATGTGGCTTGCCAATCTTTGGCACCAACTGCCGAAGGCCAAGGCTATCTGCCAAGATCTTCACAGACAATGATTTACGGAAGTGAGCCCTAAGGGAGAGCTGACGTGGAGGTATGGAATTTGCACCACGGCGGAGGAAATATTTTGCCCATCTTGCGGATGTGCCTACAGTTTTTGGTAGAGGAGGGCTTATGAACTGTCACCAGTGACTTGCTCGAATGCATGAGCCAACTGCAGGATGCGCGCTTCCATGAAAGGAGGAGCGAAGATTTGCAGGCCTATGGGTAGCCTGTTTGAAGTGACGCCGCACGGGATGGAGATTGCAGGAACGCCCGCCAAGTCCCCGGTAACTGTATATATATCAGATAGATACATGGCGAGCGGGTCGTCGATGCGCTCGCCGATCCGGAAGGCTGGCGAAGGCGATGTGGGCGTCACGATCACATCCACTTTTTTGAATGCCTCTGTGAAATCGCGGGTGATCAAAGAACGCACCTTCTGTGCGCGGAGATAGTAGGCATCGTAATAGCCCGACGAGAGGGCATACGTCCCGAGCATGATGCGGCGTTTCACCTCGGTACCGAACCCGCGGCCGCGAGTTTTCTTATACATTTCGCGCAGACTGCTGCCATCCACGCGCAGTCCGTAACGAACGCCGTCAAAACGGGCAAGGTTGGAGCTTGCCTCGGCGTTCGCGACGATGTAATAGGTCGCGATGGCGTAGTCGGTGTGCGGCATGCTCAGGTTCACCGTGCGGCAACCCAGTTCCTTGAAAACTTCGATTCCGTTTTCTACTTTCTGCCGGACTTCTGAATCCATGCCTTCGCCGAAATATTCCACTGGAATCCCGATGCGCATTCCCTCAACGGATTTTTCAATTTCTGCGGAAAAAACAGGCACGGGGACACTGGCCGAGGTCGAATCGTTCTCATCGCGTCCGGAAATGACCGCCAGAAAGGCTGCGATGTCGCTCACCGTGGTGGCAAAGGGACCGATGCGGTCGAGAGAAGAAGCAAACGCGATGAGCCCATAGCGAGAGACGCGGCCATACGTCGGCATCAGCGCGGGGATGCCACAGAGCGCTCCCGGTTGCCGAATCGATCCGCCTGTGTCCGTTCCGAGTGCGCCGACGGCCAACTGCGCGGCCACGGCCGCCGCCGAGCCTCCGCTCGAGCCGCCAGGAACACGATCGAGGGCCACCGGATTGCGTACTGGGCCGAAGGCAGAATTCTCGTTCGAACTGCCCATGGCGAACTCGTCACAATTTGTTTTTCCCAGAATCACCGCGCCAGCTTCCTCCAGCCGCGCCACAGCGGTGGCATCGTAAGGCGGAACGTAATTTTCAAGGATGCGCGACGCGCATGTGGTGCGGATGCCTCGAGTGCTGATGACGTCCTTGATGGCGATCGGAACCCCCGCGAGCGGCGGCAGCTGCTTTCCGCTTGTGCGCAGGCCATCGACGCGATCCGCCTGAGCGTAGGCCCGCTCAGGCGAAAGCGTCAGGAATGCATTCAATTCAGGATTGCGCTTCTCGATGCGCGAGTAGAATTCGGCGGTCAGTTCGCGCGCGGAAATCGTTTTGGCTTCGAGCGCCGCACGTACCGAGGAAACTGTCCATTTCTTGACGGCGTTCACCGCTCGATGACCTTGGGGACGCGGAAATAAGGGGCCTTGGCTTGCGGCGCTTGCTCCAGGATGGCCTTTGAAACGTCGCAGGTGCCCACAATATCATCGCGCAGGGTCGCTTCCGGAGCGGCGTGGGCCTCCAAGACCTGCGCCATTGGTTCGACGCCAGACACGTCCAGTTCCTTGAGCTTATCGATGTAGCTTAGAATACCGTCGAGCTGGGTGCGGATCTTTTCAACTTCCGCTTCCGTGAGTTCCAGATCCGCCAGTTCGGCGACGTGCATCACTTCTTCGCGGCTGATTTTCATAGCTTGGGCTTTGCACGCTTGCGCAGGAAAGGCAGGTGATCGTTGTCGACTTCATATGCGAGGCGTTTAGCTTGCGGTGCCAATGCCACACGCACTTCTCGTACGAGCGTTCCACCCCAGGCCTGATTGACGCGCTCGCGCAATTGCTGCTCCATCGTTTCGGTCTGGTTTTTCCACGCGCGCGAATCCGCTTCCACGCACAAAACTCCCTTTATGCAACTCGTCGGGCGAACGTGGGCCGCCATCGTTTCGCCGATGAGCGCCGGCCATCGCGCCTGCAACCAAGCTGCGGCAGCGCTCGGATCGCGCATGCTTCGCAACGCAACGCCCAGGAAATCGCCTGCTCGTTCCATGGAATTTTGATTCTAGCACACGGCTGAAATTCGGTCGGGCTTTCCGGTTCGCCGAGCACGAACGGGAATTATGCCAGGCCCAGTTCGTTTGCAATGCCGCGCATCGCTTCGATGCAGGTCGCGATGTGCTCATCGAGAGGGATGCCGAGTTCTTCGGCGCCTTTTCGCACATCGTCACGGCTGACGCCACGTGCGAACGCTTTGTCTTTGAGCTTCTTTTTGACCGATGCCGCTTCCACGTCCGCGATTTTCTTGCTGGGCTTGATCAGCGCGCACGCGGTCAAAAAGCCGGCGAGCTCATCGCAGGCGAAAAGCGTGCGATCAAGAGCGGATTCGCGCTTCACTCCCGTGTAATCGGCATGGGCCAGGATTGCATGGACCATTTCTTCCGGATAGCCGTGCTCGCGAAGGACGCTGGAACCCTGCGCGGGATGCTCTTTGTCTGCATGGTGCTCCGCATTGGGCCAGCGCTCGTAATCAAAGTCGTGAAGCAAAGCCGCGCGGCCCCAGAGTTCCTCATCAGCTCCGTTCTTGCGGGCGTAGGCGCGTACGCAGGCTTCTACGGCCAGCGCGTGTTTGCGCAGATTCTCGCTTTGTGTGTACTCGCAGAGCAATTTCCAGGCGTCTTCCCGGCTTGGCAGGTTGGCCATCGTTGTTCCCCCATTTTGTGAGCCCATTAGCGTATCAAAAATGGCTTTTACCCGGGACGGCTTCTTCGCTGCCCGGAAAGATTGATTTTCCCGTCGTGCTGGGGCTAGAATCTTGACGCGTTCTGGAACAAGGAAATAGGCAAAAAAAGACTTGACTTGGGTTAGTGCGCTGGAGAGAATGCCGGTCGCGCCAGTTTCTGCCTTCCCTCTGTGAAACGTTCCTCCCCTCCGCACCGCCGGAAAAGTCTGTGAGGATGACCGGTGGGAGAAAAGAAAGTTGAGGAAGTCATTTCGGACATGGACCGAGAAGTAATCCGTTGTGGTGTGTGCGGCCTGGTGCAGTACCGTACGCGAACTGACAATTGCCGTCGTTGCTTGCGTTTACTGCCTCCGAAGGTGACTTTTGTGATTCCGACGCCGTCGCCCGAAGGGGTGGCCGGCGCCGATGCGCAGTCGGCGGATGAATGGCCGAACCGCGAAACCGTAGAGAATATCGGCCAGCGGATCCGCCAGTTGCGCGAATCGCGCGGAATGACGCAGAGCCAGCTTCAGGCGCGCTCGCGCGTCTCGCGTTCGTATCTCTCACGCATCGAAAGCGGGCAGATGACGCCCAGCCTCGGTACGCTCGAGAAGATTGCCGAAGCCTTGGGAGTCGGGTTGAATCGCTTTTTCGTTCCCGAGTCCACCGGCCAGACGCTGCTCGAGGATCCGTTCATTCTGGGATTGCGGCCATTTCTGCGCCAGTTGGATTGGGCGCAGTGGCAATCCATCCTTAAGCGCCTGCAGGCGATCAGCGACCACGTGAGCAGCAGCGTCATACGGCCGCAGGTGCAGCCCATGCAGGAATCGAAAATGCCGCACATGTCACCTCGACGGCACACACCGTCGATGGCCTCGGCCCATCGATAACGGTTTTTCAAATCGAGAGCTAGCTCGGCGGCGCTGGATGGCGTCGCCGAGTACATGTCATGCCAGCCGTCACCTACCGAGAGGCAGAAAAATTCGACATACCTCCTATGGCGCAAGTCCGTGCCGCTGAATGGGAAACTGAGGAGTACTGGCGTAGACGTATCGCCGCGTACATGGATGGTGATCTCGACCCAAGGTTGGCTCTCAAGCCACGAGTCGGCTACGTAGCGTACGAAGGCGACACTCTCGTGGGTTTTATCGCGGGGCACTTGACGCGCCGCCATTCCTGCGATGGCGAGCTGGAGTGGATCAATGTGATTCCGGAGCGGCGGGGAGGCGGCATCGCCTCGGAATTGCTTCGGTTGCTGGCGGGCTGGTTTGTGGCGCAGAAAGCTTCACGAATTTGTGTGGATGTTGAACCAACGAACACTGCGGCGCGACGGTTCTACGCGCGACATGGTGCCGAGGAGTTGAACCCGCACTGGCTGGTTTGGAAGGACATCGACGTCGTGCTCGGCAAGCACGGCCGCTAAATAACCATCGTTACGACCCAGGCCAGGAAAACGCACACCAGAATCGCCCCCAAAATAATTAACCGTTTGTTCGACTGGCCGCCACTCTGTGTGGATTGCGGCTTGGAACGCTCCGGCATCTGCGCAGCCCCCTGACCCTTCCGATTTGGACGAGCATTGCCTGGCAAGACCGAGATGAGACTAGAGTACCGTCGATTCTACGAAAAACGAACTTTTGCGTCGGGGCGTTTGTTCAAATGGACACTGTCGATGAAGCGCACTTGGCGGTCGTCATAGGTGAGCACCAGCGAATGCGTGCGGACACCCTCGCCGAAGAAGCGCACGCCGCGCAGCAGATTGCCTTCCGTGACTCCGGTACATGCAAAAATGATTTTCTTTCCGGGCGCGAGATCGTCCGTCTTGTAGATCTTCTTCGCGTCCGTCACGCCCATCTTGGCCAACCGCTCGTGCTGTTCCGGCGTTGAGACCACCAGCCGCGCTGTGATTTCGCCGTTCAGGCACTTCAAGGCCGCGGCTGTCAGAACTCCTTCCGGCGCGCCGCCTGTTCCCATCACCGCGTGAACGCCGGAACCCAAGACCGCTGCGGCGATTCCGGCAGAAAGATCGCCATCGCTGATCAGACGGATGCGCGCCCCGGCGTTGCGAATTTCGCCGATCAGCTTCTCGTGCCGCGGTCGGTCAAGAACAATGACGACCAGGTCTTCGACCAGACGGTCGAGCCGGCGAGCAATGGCTTTCAAATTGTCCTTTACCGGCGCATCGAGTTCGACGGCCCCTCGGCACGTGGGCCCGACGACGATTTTCTCCATGTACAAATCCGGAGCGTGGAGCAGTCCACCTTTCTCGCTCGCGGCCAAAACGGTGATGGCGTTGGGCTCGCCCGTGGCGCACAGATTCGTGCCTTCGAGCGGGTCAACAGCAATGTCCACGGCCGGATAGCTGTCCTTGTGCTTCGACGCTAGGCCGACTTTTTCACCGATAAACAACATCGGCGCTTCATCGCGTTCGCCCTCGCCAATGACGATGGTGCCGTCCATGCCGACATTATCCATTTCGCGACGCATGGCCTCGACGGCGACGGCGTCTGCTTTGTGCTGGTCGCCCAGTCCCATGGTGTGCGCCGAGGCAATCGCCGCCTGCTCAACGACGCGAAGGAATTCGAGGCTAAGTTTGTCTTCCATGTTGGCTCCCGTGGGCCCGCTCGCTTCGTTCACCGAATCGGTTGGATTTTCGCGTTTACCAGGAACGGGTCCTCAAATTCCGTTTCCTCGCCCGGCGTTTTTCCTTTCACCGGAAGCAAACGCGCCGCCAGCGGTTTGTGCCACTTGTAGGCGAGGCTCGCAACATCCTTGAGAATCGACGCGATTTCCGCTTCGCTGGTGTCGCCCGGCATCGGTATCACATCAAGTCCCGTGGCGCACACCGAGGAATAGAGCAGCAGAGAATTAAGCGAAAGGCGACCTTCATTCCATCGGCGCGCAATCACGGAGTCTTCCAGAACCGGCAGCATCAGCCCCGAATATCCTGTGCGCATTACTGGGATTTTTTTCAGCGCGCTGGTGATAATCGCAACGGCGGCAAGCGTGCCGTTGGAACCTAGCGGTTCTCCGGTGAAGTTCTCGATCGCCCCACCGATGGAAATCTCCTTCAGCGGGGCCGGTGAAAGGTCAATGCCGGTATACTTCCAGCCGGTTTCTTGCGCAGCGCGTTTTCCAATGGTTTCGATCTGCTGCGCCCATCTTCCAAGCGAATCTTCGATAGCGCGCTGTGCCTGCCTCGGATCGCGCGTGGAAGCCATCGCCGCAGCGACAACATTCGCGGACTCCAGTCCCACGGCGAAGGTGTGGCCGGCATCCTGCTGATAAGAAGCGGGATAGAATGGAGCGTTGGCCGGAACCATCGCGCCGGCAGCGAACCGAAAATTCCCCAGGCTATTTGGACTGTCCTCGGCGAGGTCATGAATCACTTCCGCCGCGGATTGGATGGCATTCCAGTGAATGCCGTCGTCAGCGGCAATGACGATGCTGCCTTCCAGGATTTTCGTCGATGCGATGATTCGCGCGAGCAGATGGGCTTCGCGGGAGTCGTCCGGGCGCGCTGCGCCGGGTCCAATCGCAGGACCGATGGCCGCGTCAAAACCGTCTTTCTGGGCAAGCTGATCATACTTGTGGAAGAAATCGAGCGTTTGCTCGTCAGAGAAATGGCGGGTGTATTCCGGAAACGGCTGGGTGGTGATGCGCACCGTTTCGACAGTGAAATCCGCGCTCTCATAAACAGACTTGATTTTTTCGAGCGCCGCGAGCGTGGCAGCAATTTGACTTTCGTAGCGAGACGGATCGAGCTCGATGAAGGCGGTGACCGTGCGAACCTTGGGCCGGTTCTTTTCCGGCGATGAGGCCGTTTGCGCGCCAGCACGCGAAGCCCCAGCTGAGAAAATCGTCAGGCCGAAGAAAAGCACAGTCACCAGCGCGCAAATGGGCCTGCGACGCATTGCGCACGTTCCATTTGAAGCCGACACAATCATTCGAATGCCGCGATTCCGGTGATGCGTTCACCGATGATCAATTTGTGGATGTCGTGCGTCCCTTCGTAGGTGTAAACCGATTCGAGGTTCATCATGTGGCGCATGATGCAGTAATCGTCGACGATGCCATTGGCGCCGAGAATGTCGCGCGCCTTGCGTGCCGTCTCCAGCGCGATCGCAACGTTATTCATCTTCATCATGGAAATGTGCGAAGGGTGAACGCGCGATTTGTCTTTCAGCCGGCCCACTTGCAGCGCCAGAAATTGTGCCTTGGTGATTTCGGTGATCATCCATACGAGCTTTTCCTGCACCAGTTGGTGCGAAGCGATGGGTTTGTTGCCGAACTGTTTGCGTTCTTTGGCGAAGCGCAGCGCGGTGTCGTAGCAGGCCATGGCCGCGCCGATTCCTCCCCATCCGATCCCGTAGCGCGCCTGGTTCAGACATGAAAGCGGTCCACGCAGGCCTTCCACGTTAGGCAGAAGGTTTTCCGCGGGAATTCTGCAATCGGTCATGGCGAGGCCCGAAGTCACCGAAGCGCGGAGTGACCACTTCCCGTGCACGTCCCATGCTTTGAATCCCGGCGTGTTTTTCTCGACCAGGAAGCCGCGGATCTTTTCGTCCTGGCACTTGGCCCAGATCAGCGCCAGCGCGGAAAGCGAGCCATTGGTGATCCACATTTTCTCGCCGTTGAGGACGTAGCTGTCACCCTTGCGCACGGCTCGCGTGAGCATGCCGCTGGGATTCGATCCGAATTGAGGTTCGGTGAGTCCGAAGCAGCCGATCGCTTTTCCGGAGGCCAGTTGCGGTAGCCATTTTTCCTTCTGCGCCTCAGTACCGAAAGTGTAAATGGGATACATCACCAGCGCGGATTGCACCGACGCGAAACTCCGCAGGCCGGAGTCGCCCCGCTCCAGTTCCTGCATCACCAGGCCGTATTCCACGTTGGACATGCCCGCGCAGCCGTAGCCTTTCAGGTTCGCGCCAAAAAATCCCAGTTCGGCGATCGTCGGCAGAAGCTGCATCGGGAATTTGGCTTCGCGGTTGTACTGCTCGATGATGGGTAGAACCTGATCGTCTACGAATCTGCGGGCGGTCTGGCGGGCGAGCTTTTCCTCGTCGGTCAGCAGGGAATCGAAGTCGAGAAAATCGACCCCGGAAAAAGCGGGCATGCACGTCTCCTTTGGTCAGCGAAATACGGCAGAAAACAGGCGCACAAGAATAGCATTCCTGCGGGCTGCGGGAAACGATATGGACGGCAAAAGCGCAGCGGACTGGACCAAAAGGGCGGATTACGTGTTCAGAGGAATTTTGAGCTCGTTGGCGAGCTTGTAAGGGTCAAAGGGACTAATCGAGAAGTAGCGGCCGTCCACTTCAAACGTGGGCACCTTTCTGCTGCCGTCATTGACGCGAATGACAAGGGCTTCGGCCTCCGGAGATTGCTCGATATTCACTTCCCGGAAGGCAACGCCGCGCTCCTGCAGAAATAGCTTCGCCCGGCGGCAATCGCCGCAAAAGGGATTGGTGTACATCGTAATCGCAGGCGCTGGCAAGGTTCCCCCGCATTCTTCGCTTCTAAAGATGCTTGAGAATTGGCGCAGATTCAACTAGCGCGATGGAAGGGAGGTCAAAAGAATTACCGGTGCATCCAGAAATCAATGGTTACCCGCAGCGGCCGAAACGGCAGCACCAGCTTTGGAAGCCTCAATGCGAGCCTGAGCGCGGTCCATGGCGCGTGCAAGCTCAGCCGCGTTTTTATCGGCGGAGCCAGCCTTGGCCAGATCGCTCTTGGCTCTTTCAAGAGCGGCGCGAGCGCGCTCGACATCGATTTCGCCGGCTCGCTCGCAAGCGTCCGCCAGCACGATGATCCGGCCGGGAAGCACTTCGACATAACCCCCGAGCGCGGCGAAATAACGGACGTCGGCGCCCTTGCGATAGAAAAGCGTGCCCATGCCGAGTTCGCTCAAGAGCGGCGCATGGCCGGGGAGAACGCCCATATAGCCTTCTTGCCCGGGCAGTTCGACGTAGTCGACCGTTTCGGCGAGCATGTGCTTCTCGGGCGTGACGATTTCCAGTTCTAGGTGTTCCGGCAGCATTTTCCTGCGATTACCCGCTTCCGTTTGGCGCTAGGCCGTGGCCGCCATTTTCTCAGCCTTCTCTTGCACTTCCTCAATTGTGCCCACCATGTAAAAAGCCTGCTCCGGGATGTCGTCGTGTTTGCCTTCGACGATTTCCTTAAAGCCGCGAATGCCGTCTTCAACTTTGACGTATTTTCCTTCAAGGCCGGTGAACTGCGCCGCCACGAACATGGGCTGCGACATGAATCTCTGGATCTTTCGCGCGCGAGCGACGATGAGTTTGTCTTCCTCGGGCAATTCCTCGATACCGAGGATAGCAATGATGTCCTGCAAATCCTTATAGCGTTGGAGCGTGGATTTCACGGAGCGGGCAACGTTGTAATGCTCCTGGCCGACGATGCGCGCGTCGAGAATGCGCGAGAAGCTGGCAAGCGGGTCGACGGCGGGATAAAGCCCCAATTCCACGATCTGGCGGCTGAGGTTGGTGGTCGCGTCCAAATGCGCGAAGGTCGCGGCGGGAGCCGGATCGGTGTAATCGTCCGCAGGAACGTAAATGGCCTGCACCGAAGTGATGGAGCCTTTCTTCGTGGAGGTTATGCGCTCCTCGAGTTCACCGATCTCGGTATTCAAGTTTGGCTGATAGCCGACGGCCGACGGCATGCGGCCGAGCAGCGCGGAAACCTCCGAGCCAGCCTGCACGAAGCGGAAAATGTTGTCGATGAAGAGCAGCACGTCGAGGCCCTCAGCGTCGCGGAAATATTCGGCGACGGTCAAGCCGGTCAGTCCGACGCGAAGACGTGCGCCGGGCGGTTCGGTCATCTGGCCATAAATCAGCGCCGCGCGGGATTTCTCGGAATTGCCGGGAACAACGACGCCGGATTCGGTCATTTCGAGCCACAGGTCGTTGCCTTCGCGCGTTCGCTCGCCGACTCCGGCGAAGACGGACACGCCGCCATGCTTCATCGCGACGTTGTGGATAAGCTCCATGATGAGCACGGTTTTGCCGACGCCGGCGCCGCCGAACAAGCCGATTTTGCCGCCCTTAAGGTAAGGCTCAATCAAGTCGACCACTTTGATGCCGGTCTCGAACATTTCCAGAGATGTGGACTGCTGATCGAGCGGCGGCGCGGGACGATGGATCGGCCAGCGCTCTGTTGCTTTCACTTCACCGAGCTTGTCGACGGGTTCGCCCAGCACATTCAGGATACGGCCAAGCGTGCCGCGCCCCACTGGGACGGAGATCTCCTCGCCGAGATCGATCGCGTTCATGCCACGCACAATGCCTTCGGTGGGCTTCATGGCGACGCAGCGCACGCGGCCTTCGCCGAGGTGCTGTTGCACTTCAGTGATGAGATCAATCCGTTCGGCCACGTCGAACCCCTCGCTGGTGATGCGGACCGCGCCGTAAATCAGGGGAAGGTGCCCCTCTTCGAACTGGACGTCGACGACCGGCCCGATCACCTGCACCACGTGGCCGATCTTGAACTCTTTTTTCTCCGTCGTCTGATTCTGTGCCATCGAAGCTCCCTTGCTTATGAGGACGCCGCGAAAGCGGCGCCGCTTACGATTTCAATAATTTCCTTGGTGATGCTGGCCTGGCGAATCTTGTTCATCTCCAGGGTCAAAGAGCTGATGAGTTCGCCGGCGTTGGTGGTAGCGGCATCCATGGCGGTCATGCGCGCAGCATGTTCCGCGGCAGCGGACTCGAGCAGGATGCGAAAAACTTCCGTTTCCAAGTAGCGCGGCACGAGCTTCGCGAAGATTTCCTCGGGTGGTTCTTCATAGATGTAATCAACAGTTTCGGCGAGCTTGCTCGAATCTGATTTCTCGCCGCTTGTTGGATGCTGTCCGTGCGCTGCTGATTCCGCCGCAGGATCGGCTGCGAACGATTCGGTCTTGAGAGGCAGAAGCTTCTCCAGCCGGAGCCGCTGGACCATGACGCTTTTGAACTCATTATAGATGGCGTAGACGGCGTCCACTTCTTTCGAAGTGTACAAGTCCGAGATGCGCTTGGAGATTTCTTCGGCGTGGTGAAATTCGACGTGCATCGAGACGTTTAGATACTCGGCGGCAAGTTTCCACTTTCTCCGCTTCAGGCCCTCGATGCCTTTGCGGCCTACGGCAATGGCCTCCACTTCTTTTCCCCGCAGGCTGCGGCGGTATTCCACGGCCCGCCGCAAGATATTTGTGCTGAACGGACCACAAAGGCCTTTGTCTGAACTGATCACCAGAATGAGGACGCGCTCTTCGGGCCTGACCTCGAGAAGAGGGTTTTGCGGCTCGGAGATGCGCTGCATCGCCGATTGCAGCACGCGGCGGATTTCCTTGGCGTAAGGACGGGCGCGGAAGACACCTTCCTGCGCGCGCCGCAGCTTCGCCGCGGAGACGAACTTCATGGCGCGCGTGATCTGCTGCGTGTTTTTCACGGAGCGGATGCGGCGTCGATAATCGAGCAGAGTCGGCATACGAAGATCTAATCAGGCGCTCAGTTTGCTACAGCCTCCGCGGTCTTGTGGTCTGCAACGAAGCGCTTCTTGAAGTCGTCGATCGCCTTTTTCATTTCGGCGCGGAGCCCGTCATCAATGGCCTTTTTGTCGGCAATCGTTTTCAGCACGGAGTTGTAATTGGTTTCGACGAAGCTGTAAAGCTCCTTCTCGAAGCGCCGCACATCCTCGACGGGAATATCGTCCACATAGCCATTTGTACCAGCGAAAATGATGAGGACCTGCTTCTCGACGGGAAGCGGCTGGAACTGGTCCTGCTTTAGCAGTTCGGTGAGGCGCTGGCCGCGGCCGAGCTGCGCCTGCGTGGCTTTATCCAATTCGGACCCGAACTGCGCGAAGGCAGCGAGTTCGCGGAATTGCGCCATGTCCAATCGGAGAGAGCCAGCAACCTGGCGCATAGCCTTGATTTGCGCGTTTCCGCCGACGCGGCTGACGGAAATGCCGGCGTTAATGGCAGGGCGTACGCCGATGTTGAAGAGGTCGGACTCAAGGTAAATTTGGCCATCCGTGATGGAGATGACGTTCGTGGGAATGTAGGCGGAAACGTCGCCGGCCTGAGTTTCGATGACCGGCAACGCGGAAAGCGAGCCGCCGCCAAGCTCCTGGTTCATTTTCGCGGCGCGCTCGAGCAAACGGGAATGCAGGAAGAAAACGTCGCCGGGATAAGCTTCGCGGCCAGGCGGGCGGCGGAGAAGCAGCGAAATCTCGCGGTAGGCCTGCGCGTGTTTAGAAAGATCATCGTAGAAACAGATGGCATGTTTACCGTTGTCGCGGAAAAATTCGCCCATGGCGCACGCCGCGAAGGGCGCGATGTATTGCATGGTGGCAGGTTCGGAGGCGGAAGCGGCCACGACGATGCTGTGCTCCATTGCGCCGCTATCAGTGAGCGTCTTGACAACCTGCGCGACGGTGGAGCGCTTTTGGCCGATGGCGCAATAGATGCAGATGAGGTTGCCGCCGCGCTGGTTGATGATGGTGTCGAGAATGATGGCGGTCTTGCCAGTCTGGCGGTCTCCGATGATCAGCTCACGCTGGCCGCGGCCGATGGGAATCATGGCGTCGATGGCCTTGATGCCGGTCTGCACCGGCTCGCGAACAGGCTGACGGTCAATCACGCCCGGCGCCAGACGCTCGATGGGGCTGCGTTTGTCGGTCGCGATGGGACCTTTGTCGTCGAGCGGCTGCCCCAACGGATTCACGACGCGGCCAATCAGCGCTTCGCCGACAGGCACGGACATGATTTTCTTGGTGCGCTGGACGGTATCGCCTTCTTCGATTTTGGTGTAGTCGCCGAGCAGAACGGCGCCGACCTGATCTTCTTCCAGGTTGAGGGCGATGCCGACAACGTCGTGGGGAAAAGAGATCATCTCGCCGGCCATGACTTTGTCGAGGCCATGAATGCGCGCGATGCCGTCGCCGACGGAGATGACTGAACCGACTTCCTCGACGGCCATCACCTGCTGGTAGTTCTCGATCTGCTCGCGAATAATTTTTGTAATCTCGTCAGCCTTGATTGTCGCCATTCCCGCTCCTATTGCGATTCCAACTCCGCGCGCAGCCGGTTGAGCTGGTCGCGCACGGATGCATCGTAAATTGTGGAGCCGATGCGGACGGTCGTGCCGCCGATCAGCTGGGGATCCAATTGATACTGCGACTGCACTTTCTTACCGGTGACGCGCTCGAGCGCCTGGCTCAACTGGGATTTTTCCGGCGCGGAAAGCTCGTGCGCGGAGACGATCAGGGCGTCAACAATTCCCGCGCGGCGATTCATTTCCGACTCGAAGGCCTGCTGAATTTCGACGACGATGCCGGTGCGGCCGTGATCGACCAACAGAAAAACGAAATTGCGCACCTCGGTGTGCGTGCCCATTTTGTCGGCGATCTTGACGGCGACCAATTTTTTCGCGTCCGCACCGACGGACGGATTGGACAAGAGATTGCGGAGATCGGCGGAGGCGGCAAACGCTTGGAGGAAGTCTGCCAAATCCTGGCGGATCTTGTCCGCGTCCTTGTGCTCGAAGGCGACATCGGCGAGCGCGGCGGCATAGCGTTGCGCGATGGCGCTCAATTCGACGCTCCTTGGAGAGCCGCAACGAATCCGCGAAACAGATTCGATTCGGCCGGGGAGTTGATTTGGTCTCGAAGGAGTCCTTCGGCGCGCTCAATGGCGATGCGCGCGGCGATGAGCTTGAGTTCAGCTTGCGCGGCGCGTTCGGCGGCGCGAATCTCCGTATGCGCGGCCTGTTCAATACGCTTGGCTTCTTCTTGCGCCAGCGCGCGAATGCGCTGCGCTTCCGCTGCGCTTTCCTGCTTTGCGCGTGCGCGCAGGTCGGCGACTTCGTGGTCGAGCGAGGCTATTTTTACTTCTGCGGCACGCTCTTGCCGTTCCGCTTCTTCGCGTGCGCGTGCGCTTTCGGCGATGGCGCCGGCGATGGCTTTTTGGCGGCTACGGAAGTACGCGGGAGTTTTCTTCGTGAAAACCCACACCAGGACGCCGACAAAAATCAGAAAGTTAATCCAGCGATAGATCCAGCCAGTGGTCGTGCCGGCCTCTTCTTGAGGATTTGTGGCGGCAAAAACAGGGGCGGCAAAGGCGGTGAGCGCGAAAGTGACAGCGCAGGCACTGCGTAGCCAGCGGAGAATGCGAGTAATCACCGTGAGCCTCCCAGCGGCGCAGCGGGGCGCTCCAAAATTCGTTGCGCAATGCGGCTGGCGATCGCGGCAGTCTCGCTTTCGAGTTGCGCGCGAGCAGCGGCGAATTCACGGCTGATACGTTCTTTTTGGGCGCGAACGGTTTCCTGGGCGGCGCTGCGCGCTTCGCGAAGAACTTTCGCGCGTTCCTCCAGAGCGACTTGGCGAGAACTTTCCTGCTCGGCAAACACGCCCATGCGGGCTTTGCGCAGCGCGTCTTCGT
Source organism: uncultured Acidobacteriota bacterium (assembly GCA_963811805.1). GTDB lineage: Bacteria > Acidobacteriota > Terriglobia > Acidiferrales > UBA7541 > DAHUXN01. Next base: position 2,428,565 of record CAWESU010000001.1, read on the forward strand.
AGGATTGAGTTTTGTCTTTGGCGGCGGCTTGGACGGCTTCCGCGTCGGCGCGCACTTTATCGATGCGGGCGTTGCGCTCGGCTAAGGTCCGCTCCAAGGGCTTAAAGAAATTGGCCCGCAAGAACCAATAAAACAAGAGAAAGAGAATAATCGTGGGAACAGACTTGAGGAAAAGCCAGCCGAGCTCTCGCAGAATCTGCATGGCACACTTATCGCGACTGCCGCATGTCCTCCGTGGATTTTCTTGTTGCTAGGCGGTTCGTCGCCGCCACAAGGCACTTTTTCACGCACCAGAAATCCAGCAATTATCGCATCCCTTTTTTCCGCCGTCAACCAGCGTCGAAGCGACGGAAATCCGCCGTGGCACGACTGGTTATGAGAGCGAAGCGCCGCGCGCGAAAACGTTGGCCACCTTCAGTTCCGGGGTCAGGAGGATAACGTCGGCGTCGGCGCCAGGTGCCAAGACGCCTTTGCGCGTTTCCATTCCGACGCGGCGCGCGGGATTGAAGGTGGCCATGCGTATCGCCTCGATAAGCGGCACGCCGAGGCGGACCATGTGCTGCACAGCGCGATCGAGGGTCAGTGTGCTGCCTGCAAGTTTGCCTTCGCGGTTGCGGCATACGCCGTCCGAGACGGTCACGTCGAACGTGCCCAGGCGATAGGAACCGTCGCGCATGCCCGTCGCCGCCGTTCCATCGCTGACCAGCAAGACCAAGTCTGTGCCCTTGGCCGCCAAGAGGAGCCGAATCGCCGGGTCATCCACATGGACGCCATCGGCGATCACTTCTGCGGTGACGTTCGGATCGGTCAGGACCGCGCCGAGGACACCGGTCTCGCGGTGCGAAAACGGCCTCATGGCGTTGAAGACGTGCACGGCATGCCGCGCGCCACGGAAGATTGCGGTGCGAGCCTGCTCGTAGGTGGCATCCGTGTGGCCAAGCGCGACGACCAGGCCTTTTGCATAACCGCGTTCAACAAGCTCCAATGCGCCGGGAATTTCGGGCGCGAGAGTGAGAATCCTGACCGTGCCTGCGGCAGCTTCCAGATAGCGATCGAGAAGCGTGACCGAAGGATTGGCGATAGCACCCGCCGGATGCACTCCGCGCCGTGTGGGACTAATGAACGGCCCTTCCATGTGAATGCCGATGATTTCGGCGGTGGCGTCAGCAGCGCGATTTGCGGGGTTGAGGATGTAACGCGAGATGCCTTCGAGGCTGCGACGTGTTTCGTCGGGCGGCGCGGTCACCGTCGTGGCGACGAGAGATGTCGTGCCGTGGCGCGCTACTGTGCTGGCAATCGTCGTGAGGGCTTCTTCGGTGGAGGACATCACGTCGTGGCCGCCCGCGCCATGCACGTGGACGTCTACGAATCCTGGCACTATGGTGGCGTCGCGCGCTGAGATTTCTCTGGCGCCCGCCGGCGCAACGATTCCCGCTCGCGACTCGACCGCGGTGATGCGGCCATCTTGGAAGACGACGGCTGCGTCAGTGATCTCTTGAAGCGGCGTGAGAGCGCGCGCAGCATGGATGATTGTAGAGCCCATCGCGGACAATCCTACTCGAAGGCCAACCAGCCGAGCGGGAAATCGTGATGCTCAGTTGCAAGAATGGCACACTCGGTTACAATTGATGGGTTCCTAAGCGACCGGAGGCCATAGATGGCAAATGACAAGCGGTTCCTGGCGTGGAAGCGCCACCACCGCAAACGGAAGTCAGCGAAGGCCAAAATGAAGCTCTACGAGCAAGGGAAGTTGCCGCACGACAAACTGCCCGCGCTGGCCAAGGTATTCCTGCAACGGAAGATGCGTTCCCTGTCCAAAGCAGAATAAATCCTGAAGACAGAAAAAAGGGAGGCGCCCTCAGAACGCCTCCCTCTTGCCGCCCAGTCCCGTTGGGACTTTAGCGCATCGCTACGACGGCCTTACTGGCTCGAACCGGTGCCGCTGGAGCCACTCGCGGTCTGCGGTGGCGCCGCTTCCTTCGGCACGCTCAGGTAACCGGTCACCTTGTTTTTCCCGACTTGGTTGACAACCAGCTCGAGGGGAACCTGGTACGCGGGCGTGTAGAAGTAAATCGGTTCGTCCACGGAACGGTTGTTCTTGTCAAAGCGCTTGTCATCGACGAACAGATACATCGTGAAGAGTTGTTTCTTGGTGTTGGTTGAGCGCAGCTCGACGGTTAGGTCGCCCACGCGCTTCTTCTCGCCCTTCTTATCGACGGTGAATTCGTAGATGTTGCGCTCGCCCATCCGGCGCAGCGTCTCGATTTCATCGTGGTTCCGAGCGATCAGGTTGCCGAACTGATCGCGCGCCATTTGCAGGTTCTGCTTGGTCGCGTCGAGGTCGGTCTTGACGCCGTTGACATCGCCGCTCACCTTATTGAGGTCATCAGCGCTGGCCTTGGTGGCCAGCTGAGTGTTCATCTGATCTTCCTGCTGTTGCACTGCGGCAAACTGCTTGGACTCATCCGCCGTGATTTTTTTGGCCTGCGCGCGCGCGTGGGCCAATTCACCCTGCGTGAGCTTCAGGCGGTCAGTGATGACATTGAGTTCGCCCTGCACCTGTGCATTGGCTTCTTCGCTCTGCTGCAGCCTTTGCTCAAGTACGCCTTGGGCCTGCTTGGCGGTCTGGACCTGGGAAGCCAGAGCCGTTTCGTTATCCTTGGAAGCACGCTCGGCGCTCCAGCCAATGCCCAGAGCCACTAAAGAAACTACAGCAATCAAAACCACAACAATCCCAACCCAACGGGGAGTGGCCGCGTCGGGCGGCGCTTGATCTCGCTCTTCGAAAGTCATTTTCGTGTCTCTCCTTGAACCTGAATTCCCCCTGCGAAGTACCCAAGGAGCACGGCCCATGCCAATCTCCCACCTTGGAAATTCTCGCGCTAAGTGGATGATTAGTCAATCGGTTACAGGGCCCTGGTCTTTAGTACAGGTTTCTGCCCAGACGGCCTTACCCTGAAATCTTTACCTGTACAAGGTTGTTTCTGCTCTGAACGTGAAATCCAACCTCACCGGGGGCAAGGTCCTAGCGGGTGATTTGCATGTTCTTGAGGATCTCAATGCGGTCATCAAGCGGCGGGTGCGTGCTGAACAAATTGGCCAGCATCTGGCGCGCTTGCAGCGGCGCAACGATGCACAACGCTGCCGTGGAGGGCGAGATTTGCATGGGGATTTTCTTGTTGTAGCCTTCGAGTTTCTCGAGGGCGCTGATCAGTCCGTAGGGGTGCCCGACCATCTTCACGCCGGAAGCGTCGGCTTGATATTCGCGCTGGCGGGAAATACCCAGCTGCAAAAGAACCGCTGCGAGGGGCGCGAGAATCAACATCAGGATCGCAGTGATGGCATTGCCTTCGCCGTCTCCGTCGCGGGAGCCGCCGTAGCCGCCGAAGATCAGTCCCCAACGGCCCATTTGCGCGACCCAGGTAATAGCGCCTGCCAAAGTGGCGGCGATGGAAGACGTCAAAATGTCGTAATTGCGAACGTGGGAGAGTTCATGGGCGATCACGCCTTCCAGTTCGTCGTCATTCATGATTTGCATCAACCCAGCGGTGACGCAGACGGCGGCATGATGTGGATTTCTGCCCGTGGCGAAGGCGTTGGGAGCTGCCTGCGGGCTAACGTAGAGGCGCGGCATGGGTAGTCCAGCTTTTCCCGCGAGACGTTCCATAACAGCGTAGAGACGCTGGGCTTGTTCGCGGGTCACTGGCTGGGCGCCAGCAGAACGCAATGCAATCTTGTCGGAAAAGAAGTACGAGACAGCATTCATGACAACGGCAATGATCAGGCCAAAGGTCATGCCTCTGGGCCCGGCAATGGCCCCGCCGCCGATAACCAGCAAGAGCGTGAGAGCAGTGAGTAAGAATGCTGTCCTGATCGTTTTCATGGCTTCCCCGTGATTCAAGCTAACAGTTTAAGTTGATCGCGCTCGAGCGTCAAATCAGCCCCGCTGCGCAGCTCCGGCCTTTGGTTTCTGGCGCTCGAAGCGCATTTCACCCGTTTTCGAATCCACATCCACAAGTACGTTGTCGCCCGGCAAAATCTTACCGTCGAGAATATCCAGTGCCAGCGGGTCCTGCACCAGACGTTGAATCGCACGGCGCAACGGCCGAGCGCCGTAAGCTGCGTCATACCCCTCGCGAAGCAGCAACTGGCGAGCAGCGGGGGAGAGTCGCAGGGAAACGTGTTTGCCTTCGAGCAGCTTCGCCACTTGGGCCAGCTGCAAATCGACAATGTGGTCGAGCTGCTCTTTGCCGAGCGGCATGAAGATGACGATGTCGTCGATCCGGTTCAGAAACTCCGGCCGGAAAATATGGCGCAGGGCGTCCATGGCCTCAGCGCGCGCGCGCTTGGGATCGGTGGCCGCTAGTTCAAAAATGGCGGATGAGCCGGCGTTCGAGGTCATCACGATGACCGTATTGCGAAAATCCACGGTGCGGCCTTTGCCGTCGGTGAGGCGCCCATCCTCGAGAATCTGCAGCAAGACATTGAACACATCGGGATGAGCCTTTTCAATTTCGTCCAAGAGCACCACCGAATACGGATGGCGGCGGACTTGCTCGGTGAGCTGGCCGCCCTCTTCATAGCCGACGTATCCCGGAGGAGCGCCAATCATGCGCGCGACGGAATGCTTCTCCATGTATTCGGACATGTCCAGGCGAATCATGGCGCGCTCATCGTCGAACAAAAACTCTGCCAGCGCGCGGGCAAGTTCGGTTTTACCCACGCCGGTAGGGCCAAGGAAAAGGAAAGATCCAATCGGACGTCGCGGATCGGCCAAACCAGACCGGCTGCGCCGAATGGCGTTGGCTACGCGGCTGAGCGCGTCATCCTGTCCCACGACGCGCTGGCGCAGACGTTCTTCCATGTGCACAAGCTTTTGGACTTCGCCTTCGAGCAATCTCCCGACAGGAATGCCCGTCCATTTGCTGACAATGCGCGCCACGTCTTCCTCGCCAACTTCTTCCTTGAGCATGGCGCGGCCCTTCTGCAATTGGGCCAGTGATTCCTGCGCTTTCTGCAGCTCGCGTTCGGCGGCGGAAAGTTTCCCATAGCGAATCTCGGCGACCTTCGCGAGTTCGCCGGCACGCTCCATGCGCTGCTCTTCGGTTTTAAGCTGGTCGATTTCGCCCTTGATTTTGCGAATGCGCGCGATGGCGTCCTTCTCGACGTGCCATTGCGCCTTCAGGGAGCTGGAATTCTCGCGCAAAGAAGACAGTTCTTTTTCGATCTCCCGCAAACGTTCGCGCGAATGCGCATCGGATTCCTTGGAGAGCGCTTGGCGCTCGATTTCGAGTTGCAAAATGCGGCGCTCCACTTCATCGATTTCGGCGGGCATGGAATCCAGTTCCATGCGCAAGCCGGCTGCCGCTTCGTCGATAAGGTCGATGGCTTTGTCAGGCAAGAAGCGGTCGGCGATATAGCGATGCGAGAGCATCACGGCGGCGACGATCGCTGCGTCCTGGATGCGCACGCCATGGTGCACTTCATAGCGCTCCTTGAGGCCGCGCAAAATGGCGATGGCGTCTTCCACCGATGGCTCGGGAATCATCACGGGTTGAAAACGGCGTTCGAGCGCGGGGTCTTTTTCGATGTACTTGCGATATTCATTGAGAGTTGTGGCGCCGATGGTGCGGAGTTCTCCGCGAGCGAGCGCCGGCTTAAGCATATTCGAGGCGTCCATCGAGCCTTCGGCGGCGCCAGCTCCAACGACGGTGTGAAGTTCGTCGATGAACAGGATAATTTGGCCTTCGGATTCCGTGACTTCTTTGAGGACGGCTTTCAAGCGGTCTTCGAACTCGCCGCGGTATTTGGCGCCAGCTACGAGCGACGCCAGGTCGAGCGCCACGATTCTCTTCGGTTTCAAAACTTCAGGTACGTCGCCGGCAACGATGCGCTGCGCGAGGCCCTCGACAATGGCCGTTTTGCCCACGCCCGGTTCGCCGATCAGTACTGGATTGTTCTTAGTGCGGCGTGCGAGAATCTGCATAACGCGGCGGATTTCCTCATCGCGGCCAATGACCGGGTCGAGCTTTCCTCGGCGCGCCAGTTCGGTCAGGTCACGGGAGTATTGTTCGAGCGCGCGATAAGTCGTTTCGGGATTTTGACTGGTTACGCGATGGCTTCCGCGAACGCTGACGAGCGCTTGTAGGATCGCGTCACGCGTGGCCCCGTTTCTTGCGAGAAGGGCTCCAGCGGGATCGCCGTCAAGGTTCGCGATGGCGAGCAGGATATGTTCGGTAGAGACGTATTCGTCCTTGAAATGCGCCGCTTCGTCGAACGCCTTGGACAGCACGTCGTTTGAGGCTGGGCTTAGAAATTGCTGCGCGGCCCCAGAAACCTTGGGTAAGCGATCAATCTCCCGGTGAACCTCCACGCCAACTTTTTCGGGAGAGACACCTAGTTTGGCGAGCAGGGGCGCGACGAGGCCGTCGCTCTGGGCGAGAAGAGCGGCCAATAGATGCACCGGCTCGACCTGCTGCTGGCTGCTGCGAGCAGCGATTTCCTGGGCCTCCTGGAGGGCCTCCTGAGCCTTTACTGTTAGCTTGTCATAGCGCAACATGCGATTGTCCTCGCGCTCAATATTGTAGGCCTGGCGGAGAAGGAAGAGGGGCCGAAATTCTGCGGCCCCTCTTTGCCAGAGCTAAGCTAGTTCTTTCCGTTTGTGACGTTGATCTTCACCTGCTTCGGCTTCGACTCAGCGCGCTTCGGAAGGGTGACGGTCAACACGCCATCCGTGTACTCGGCCTTGATTGCCTGAGTATCGACGGTATTGGGCAGTGAGAAGCTGCGGCTGAACGAACCATAGGAGCGTTCCATGCGGAGGTAATTCTCTTCTTTCACCTTCTGCTCGAATTTGCGCTCCCCGCGAATCGTCAGCATGTTGTTCTCGACCCGGACATCGATATCCTTCTCCGGGACTTCCGGCAGATCGGCTTTGATCACCAGTTCGTTCTCTGTCTCATAGGCGTCCACGGGCGGCGCCCAAGAGGTCAAGGTCGAGGTATCTCCGCTCGAGGAGAATCTTCCCTCAAAGAGCCTATTTAGCTGCTCCTGCAGCGTAGAAACGTTGCGAAAAGGGTCCCAACGGGTAATGCCGTTCATTTTCTAAGCCTCCTACCTCGATAATCTACAGAGATATGCATATAATATGAGCGTATTATTGTAAAGTATTCTCGGCACCACAATATTCCATCATATCGCTCTTATAATAAAGCATTTAAGATAGTGCGTCTCGGGCATCGTCAGAAGAATGGGATGATCCCTTGCCTGAGTCCGCCTCTCGATAACCTGAGTTGCTCGGCGGGCATCGTTCGCGGCTTCGGCGATGACGTTCAGAAATAACGGCTCCGGAATGTGGTAGGAGCAGGAGCACGTAATCAGAATGCCCCCTGGCTTCAGGATTTTCAGCGCGCGCAAATTGATTTCTTTGTATCCACGGACGGCTGCGGGCACGCTTTCACGGTTCTTGGCGAATGCCGGCGGGTCCAGAATTACCATGTCGAACTTTCGGCCGGAGCTGTCATGAGCTTTCAGCGCGTCGAAGGAGTTCGCTTCTGTGAAAGTCACCGTGGAGATGTTGTTCAACTGCTGATTTTCCCGCGCAATGCTGATGGCGGCGCCCGAGAGATCGGCCGCTTCGACGTGCGCCGCCTTCGCCGCGACGGTGAGCGCGAAGCCGCCGTGGTAGGTGAAACAGTCGAGTACTTCTCCGGAGGCGTATTCTGCGGCGGCCCGGTGATTTTCGCGCTGGTCCAGAAAACCGCCGGTTTTCTGGCCGGTGTGCAAATCGTGGACGAAACGGATGCCATTTTGAGCGGCAATAACCTTGCCCGGGACGTCTCCATAAAGAACGGAATTGCGGCGTTCGAGGCCCTCGAGATCGCGCACGCGAGGATCGTTTCTTTCCAGAATGCCGCGCGGTGAGAACATTTCGACGAGAAGCGAAACGAGCTCTTCTTTGCGGGACTCGGTACCCTGGCTGAGCGTTTGAAGCACTAGCCAGTCGGCATAGCGATCCACGATGAGGGACGGAATCAAGTCGGATTCGCCGTAAAAGAGCCGGTAGGCGTCCGTGCCGGCGACGACGCGCCCACGGTATTCTGCGGCCGAGCGGATGCGAGCCTTGAAGAATTCACGATCAATGAGGACGTCATCACGGGTGAGAAAGCGTAGGGTAATCTGTGAACGGCTGCTGAAGAACGCGCGCCCCACGAAGTTATCGTGTTCATCGGTGACGCGAACAGCGTCACCGCTTTGGGCATCCGCGCTGCGAACGTCGCTGCGGTAAACCCACAGATGGCCGGAGCGAATTCGATCAGCTCCTCGCTGGCTGATTTTGACTTGCCCTTCAGCCACGGTTAATCCTCAAGAGAAGCATCAGGCCAGAAGCTTCGCTACAATAGGGCCGTCGCAGCTGCACAAGGCAACCATCCGGCGATAACGCACGCAACCGGTTTAATTTCGAGGTTGTCATAGCATAGTTTTCGCCGAAGCGCCATCCTGCGGGGACCGAATGCGGCGGAGAGCCTGCAAAATTTGAACATCAGCGAATTCGATTACGAATTGCCTGTCGAGCGCATTGCGCAGTGGCCCCTCAAGGACCGTGATGCTTCCCGCATGCTCGTCATGTCGCGCGCGACGGGCTCGCTGGAAGACCGGATGTTCAGAGAGTTCGAAGGGCTTTTACGAGGAGACGAGCTGATCGTCATGAACAATGCGCGCGTGATTCCGGCGCGCCTTTGGGGCCGCCGGAAAGGGTTGAATGCCCAGCCGGTCGGCAAGAACAGCCCCATTCGCGGCGAAAACCTGACATCGCCAATTGAAGTGCTGCTGCTGCGAGCCGTGGGTGCGGACGAATGGGAAGCGTTGGTTCGCCCGGGTCGCAAGATTGCGGTGAACGAGACGATCGTTTTCGGAGGTGGCGAGCTGGAGGCTAAAGTAATTGGCCGCGACACCTATGGCCAGAGAAGGCTCAAGTTTTCAGGCCGGGGCGACCTGCTCAATTCCATCGAGCGGCTTGGCCATATTCCGTTGCCTCCTTACATTAGACGTGACGACGAGCCCTCGGACCGTGAGCGCTATCAGACGGTTTTTGCGCGGCAGGGAACTGCCGTTGCCGCTCCCACTGCGGGATTGCACTTCACACCGGCGATCCTTTCAGGTTTGGAGGAGCGGGGAGTGGAGGTTCGTGAAATCACCCTCGATGTTGGTCTGGGTACATTTGAGCCGATTCGCACAGACGAGCTTGAGGCGCACCGAATCCATCACGAGTCCTACGAGGTTCCCGACGCTACGGCGGATGCGGTTGAGCGCGCTCGTAAGGAACAGCGGCCGATCCTTGCGGTTGGCACGACGGTGGTCAGAGCGCTTGAGGACGCGGCCGAAAAGTTCGCGCCATCCAGAAGCAGCGGCGTCCAGGGTGGGCCTCTTGCCCCAGGGCGTTTTGAAGCGGAGATTTTTCTTTTCCCCGGCAAGCCATTTCGCGTTGTAACTCAGCTGCTGACAAACTTTCATCTGCCTCGCTCGAGCCTGCTGGCGCTGGTGGCCGCGTTTGCGGGGCGGGACAATGTCCTGCGAGCGTACCGGCACGCCGTCGATGCGAACTACCGTTTCTATAGTTACGGCGATTGCATGTGGATTCGCTGAGGCGAACTTCGGGGCACGGGTGTCTAATATTCCAGGCCGTGCAAGCGGCAAGTCCATCGTCTATAATCTGGCCATCCATTATTGAGGAGCGCATTTCGTGAGGTTTCTGATTCTTAGCGACATTCATGCAAACTTGACGGCGCTACAGACGTCGCTCGCGGAATCAGAAGGGCAGTGGGACAAGGTTGTTTGCCTCGGCGATATCGTCGGCTACGGGCCGGATCCCAACGAAGTGATTGACCGCGTGCGAGCCCTGGGTGCGGTAACGATTCGTGGAAACCACGATAAGGTCGGAAGCGGGATCGAGAGCGCGGAGGATTTCAATCCGGTGGCTCGCGCTGCGGCTATGTGGACCCGCGAGCAGCTTCGTCCGGAAAACCGTGAATATCTGGAAAACCTGCCGCTTGGCCCGGTTTCGGTCGATGGATTTTCGCTGGTTCATGGCGCACTGCGCGACGAGGACGAATATGTGGTCGCGCCGGCGCAAGCGCTCGAATCACTGTTGGACGCGCCTTCGCAAGTGACGTTTTTCGGGCACACCCACCTGCAAGGCGGCTTCTCGCTCGGCCCGGATAATGCAATAGCGGCGCTTCGTTTGCGTCCTGCCAATGGCGAAAAATTCACCAAGTTGGAACTCAAGAAGGGTACGAACTACCTGCTGAACCCCGGATCGGTCGGCCAGCCACGCGACGGGGACCCGCGTGCTGCATTTGCCATTGCGGATGTTGCTCACGGAGAGGTCGACTTTTGGCGCGTCCCCTACGAAGTTGAATCGGTGCAGCAGCGCATGGAAAAGGCGGGCCTGCCGGAATCGCTTATTCTGCGGCTTTCGTTTGGCCGTTAGCGATAGCACTGGGCTTTCAGTCTGACATTTAGGAGAGCAGTTTTTGGAGCGTGATGATCAAAGCCGGATGGGTGGCCCTTTTCTGGTGGGGGTCGTTGTCGTCCTCATCGTTTTTGGTGTCTTCTATCTAGCGATGCGGTTTTCGGGCGGGTCGGCATCCACGGTTCAGAGGCCCCTTCCGTTTGGCGCTGCCGAGCAGGCCTACGTGGCGGAAATCAGTTTTGATAATTTGAATTTGTCCGCTTTCGAGAACATGCTGCATCAACAAGTGACCTACTTGAACGGAGATATTTCCAATAAGGGCGCTCGCACGATTCGCGCGGCTGAGGTCACCGTCGAATTCTACGACCAAGAGAACAAGCTCGCGCTGCGGGATACGCGCCGGATTATTGGAAACAACACTGAGCCGCTCCAAAGCGGCGAGACGCGCGACTTCCAGATCGGGTTTGAGGAAATACCGGACAGGTGGAACCACAAGTTCCCTGCGATTCGCATAACGGGGCTCGATTTCGAATAGATTCTAGTCGGTGATTTGGCTTTTCCAGCTCCATGGATCAATGGAAAAATCTGGAGCAGGCTCTTGGGCAGCTCGTCTCAACGGGGGCAGTCGAGGTTCATGAAGACGGTGAGTGGCTAGCGTCACTTGACGGTTTCCGTAGCGAAATTCGAACGCAGGGAAAGCAAACCCTGATTCACCTCTGGTCTCCCGAAACCAGCTTTGTCCGCAGAATCCTGCGCGTCTCCGCCTGCGAATCTAATCACATTCAGCTCGAAGTGCAGAAGTTCGGTCTTGCAAAATCGGCGCGACTGGAGTTCTTGGGTGCGGCCCGTCCTAGAACGGCGGCGCGCGTCGGGCGAGAACAGTTCAAGGCACGATTTGCGCGCATGCTGGCCGAGCAGTTTCCGGATGCGCAAGTCGAATCTCTGACTACGGCCGCCGATTTGAAGCGTTCCTTTTCCGCGCTGTACACACGAGGAGTGATGAGCGAAGGCCGCCCCTCGTGGGCGGTGATGGCTGCGGCGCCATCGGAAAACTCCGTCGCATTCGATGGAATTCTGAGCTTCGGTTTGCTGTGGCTCGATTGGAGGCGGCAACATGCAGAACGCCGCGCGATCCAAGGCCTGCGGCTATTCCTTCCCGAGAGCCAGACGCGAGTCACGATGGAGCGCGCTCGCGCGTTGAGCCCCACGGTGGGCCTGGAGGTATACGAGTTCGGTGAGAACGACTTCCAGGTTAGGCGCCTGGAAGCTTCCGGTCGCGGGAATGTGGAAAGCCGGCTTGCGCCCCGCCGCGACGCGGAACTTGCTCTTGCCGCGGCCAGCGAGACGATCAATCGCGTGCGAGCGTTGCTGCCGCAGGATGCAGACGCAATCGAAGTTTCCGTACCGACCGGGACGCGCGACGTTTGCTTTCGTTTTCGAGGCCTCGAGTTCGCGCGCCGAAGCGAAGGCCAGATGTATTGCGGCCTCGGCGATGAGCGTAGGCCGGTAGATGGTCCAGAAGCGCCAGAACTCGCACGCCTGCTCGCGAAACTTGCGCGGGAGCGGACGTGCCTCAGCTCCGAGACAAACGATCCGCTCTACCGAGCCGCGCCGGAACGCTGGCTCGAGACGATGGTGCGCTCCGATCCAACCAGATTGGATGCTCGCCTGGACCCAGAACACCTTTACTCCCAAGTGCCAGCGCTGGCCGCTGGGGAGCGCGGCATCATCGACCTCCTCGGCGTAACGCGCGACGGACGGCTGGTGGTCATTGAACTGAAAGCTTCAGAGGACTTGCAACTGCCGTTGCAAGCCGTCGATTATTGGCTGCGGGTTCGCCGGCATCTGGTGGAAGGCGATTTCCAGCGTTATGGCTATTTTCAACATGTCGAGCTCCGGCCCGAGGCGCCGTTGATCTGGCTGGTGGCGCCGAGCCTGCGTTTTCACCCCGCAAACGAAATGCAGTTACGCTATCTCTCGCCAGACCTGAAATTTAGCAGGATCGGGTTGAACGAGAACTGGCGTCGTGGTCTGCAGGTTGTTTTCAGGCAATAATTAAGCACGCAGCCCAAAAAGAAAGAAGGGAAGCAGCTTAGGTTTCCCTATGCCACTTCCCGGGGTGTGTCCTAGATGTGATTACTCAGATAGATGCCATATTTGGGGAAAGGTTGCAATGAAAGAAATCCCGTAAAAGGAAAGAGAAAAAGCCGCGACTTAGCCTTCAGTAAAAAAGGTACTTCCGCCATTTCTCGTCTTTGTGGCCAATCAGGCGCATCAGCTGCCGTGAAGTGTGAAGAGTAAAAGGTCGGGGCCTTCGAGCCAGTTGGAGACCAGCTTCTTCTGGCGTTCGATCACCCTTCCGATTGTTGCATTCGTAACAACAAGCTACCAGGTTCTCCCAAGAAGACCGACCTCCGCGTGAACGAGGCAGGACGTGATCGAGAGTAAGCTCGGAAGTAGAAAACGTGCGCCCGCAAAACTGGCAGATATTGCGGTCCCGCAGCAGGATGTTCTTCCTCGAAAGCGCGCGGCTCTGCTGGGGAATGTGGCGATAACTGAGCAGGCGAATCACCGACGGCACAGGAACGGCCTTGCTCGTCGAATGCACCTGCGAGGATTGCGTCTCTTCCGCCTGAGCAACCCCCTTGAGCATGAGTACCAATGCCCGGCGAACCGCGGTGACGTTAATTGGCTCAAAGGTTGCGTTGAGCACTAGAACAGGAGCTTGCATGAGCGACGTGCGGCGAGGTGCGGATTCCACCCCCGTTTCGCTTACGGGATGAGTCCCTGCGATAGAAATCTTCGGCCGGGGCCGCAACATGTTCGGTTTGTGACGGCTATCCATAGTGAGCTCGAAGCCAACGCTGAGACTGTCCGTGAACCTAGCCGTTCTCTCCCTTAGATGCGGGTTGCGCCCTGAGGGTCGTAAGGCGGGCGGCATCCGGACCGGCCTGCGAGATGGCCCGTGCAACCGTCAGACCAATCACGCTCTTGGCACCGGCTTTCTTTAAGACCCGGGCGCACGCGTCAAGAGTCGCGCCAGTCGTAAATACATCATCTATCAGCAACACGCGCAGGTTGTCAACTCGCGCCCCTTTTCGCATTTCGTAAGCGCCACGTACCGTCAGCCACCGCTCCCTACGCGAGAGCAGAAGACGGGGCGGCCGAGGCCTGGTGCGCACTAGGAGGTACGGCCCCAGCGGAAGGCGCAATTTGCGAGCCAGCGGCTTGGCGATCAATTCCGCTTGATTATAGCCGCGCTCGTGCAGACGCGAGGGATGGAGCGGAACCGGCACTATCACGTCCACGGGGCGCAAAACGGGATCCGCCTGAATGGCCTGATGCAAACGCTCCGCGAACCACTGCCCCAAGCGGGTCAGCTTTTCATATTTGAGCAAGCTGATGGCGCGTACCATCTGGTCGGTGTAAGCGCCGAAGCTCCGGGCATACTCGAACGCGTACACTTCGCGCCTGCACGCAAAGCATTTCGGCACCTTGGCGTCGAGGGTTGCTTCGGAAACGAATGGCCGTCCGCAGCAAGTGCAGAGTGGCCCCCGTAATGGTTTGAAGGATTCAAAACATGCTTCACAAATCGGCAGCATGCCTGCTCGCATGAGCACAGCGCCGCAGATGTGGCACGGCGCCGGAAACAGCACCGAGGTTAGGGCGTCGGTGACTCCGCGAACGATGGAGAGATTCATTTACCGAATAGGGACGGCCAATAACTTATACTATTTTGTCTCCGCGAGGAAGTGTGTGTATGGGCAAATCGGGACATCGGGGCCGAGCCGCCGGCAGGGTAACCGCGGAAGATTTCGGGGAGCGAAGACGGTTGCTACAGCAGCCCTTGTTCCTGCTTTTCCTGGCATTTGATGCAGTAGCGGGTCCACGGCACAGCTTCGAGGCGTTTCTGCTGCAATTCTTCCTGGCACTGGACGCACAATCCGAAGGTCCCTTCGCGAATGCGCTCCAAGGCTTCGTCAACCAGTTGCAGCAAAGCGCGATCGTTATGCGTTTGCCCGAAGAGAAATTCCTTGGTGTAGGAGTTCGCGGCCTTGTCCGCGAGGTCTACCGTAGGATCCTCATCCGCCTCACGGCCTTCCTGGCCGGTGCGGACGATGGCCTTCACCAGCTCTTCGCGCCGGGCTTGCAACTTCTTTTTGTAATAATCCAACCTCTTCTTATCCACAGTCATGGTCCTCGGAAGGTCTTTCGCCTTCACCAAAATCGAACGATTGTAGCGGCGTGCTTTCCGGTTGTCAATTTACGGGACGCCGCGTTCCTCGCAAGCCCCCATTAGATGTAGGTCATATCGGAAAAGTTACCCGCTGTTTTCATTCGACATACGAACGGGGAAGGCTAGGTGGAAGATCAGAAACAGCAACCCAATGATAACGAAGCACGCCACGCTTGCTTCGGGTCCAACCGTACCGCCAGTCAGCCACCGTGGGCCGTGAAACGATGAGTTGAGCAAATGACCTCGCGCCACCATGCCGCTATCGGGCACCCCATAAATGAAAGTCTCGCCATAGTCCCAAGCAGCGTGCAAGCCGACGGCAAACCATAAGCTGCCTGTTCGGCGCAGCGTGAAACAGAAAAAGAGCGCGATCGCCACGACGGACAGTGCGCCGGATAACGCTTCACCCGTATTACCTAGATGAATGATCCCGAAGAGAACTGACAGCAGAACAGCCGCGGGCCAAAATCCCATTCCGGTGGCAAGAGTAAACTGACTGTAGCCGCGGAAGACGAATTCCTCGAAAAAGCCGGTCAACAGAAACGCGAATCCCCACAACGCGGCATAACCAGCTAGCACCCGCCCAGACAGTCCCACTTTCCCGAAGCTGAATCCGTGCAGCGCTGCGATCAGCACCAACGTGGCCGTGACGGCCACGAATCCCCAGACGATCCCCAGCCAGAAAAAACGCCCAAACGCTTGGCGCAGCGGCAGGCCGTATTGCCCCATCGGTCGTTTTTCGATCTTCGCCATGATGGCAGCCGCAATAAACATCGAAATTACGAAAATGGCTTCTTGCAGGGCAGCATTCGACGCCGTCAACGTTTGAGCTGCTTGTTGCCCAGCGCGCAGGTGCAAAAGCCCAACAGCAACGCAGACAACTACCAGTAGCGTTGCGCATCCGATGAGGATCGCCAGGAAAATCAGCCACCGCCAACCGGCTCGGATACCCTGCGGACCAACGAAGGCCGACACAATGCGGTCCTCGATAGTTTCCATTTTCGGAGGCGATTGCTGGCCGGGGACAGGACTTTCGTTTTGCGGATTCATCGTGTGCAGCCCTTCTTCCTTTCGAACGCTCGTATTCGTCTGTGGGCCTTACCGTCAATTCCTGTTTCCGAATGCGCATCATACGCGAATCGTCGCACGGCCAACGATTTTTCGCGATTTGTCTGCGAGGTTGCGACGCCTTGGCGTGGCTGATAGAATCGATAATTTGCGCGGGCAGAACCGGAGCCGCCGTGCGCGAGGCTTCTGCATTTCCTGGGAAGACTGGGCTGGACGCCCGGCGAGGAGAACGAGTTTGGGCAAATACGATCTTGCAATTATTGGAAGCGGACCGGGCGGATATGTAGCGGCGATTCGCGCCGGACAATGGGGCCTGAAGACTGTTGTCATCGAGAAGGACCCTTTTCTCGGCGGCACTTGTTTGCATGTGGGCTGTATTCCGACGAAGGTTCTGCTCCATCACGCCGAGATTTACGAAGATTTCAAGCGGGCCTCGGAGTATGGCTTCGAGGTCAACGACGTCAAAGTGAATTGGCCCGCGATGATCGATCGCAAAACGAAAATCGTAAACAAACACGCGAAGGGCATCGAGTTTTTATTCAAGAAGAATAAAGTTGAGTCCATGCAGGGCTGGGGCCGCATCGCCGGTCCGGGAAGAGTTTCCGTCGAACAGAACGGCAAGCAGACCGAGATCGAGGCGGCCAATATCATACTCGCATCGGGCTCGAGCGCGCGGTCGCTGCCCGGAGTGGAAATCGACAACAAAAGCATTTTCGATAACTGCGGCGTGCTAGCGCTTGCGGCAATACCGAAGTCACTGGTCATCGTCGGCGCGGGCGCGGTAGGTGTCGAATTCGCTTCGATTTACAAGAGCTTTGGCGCCGATGTCACCGTTCTCGAAAAGCTGCCACGCATGGTGCCGCTCGAGGACGAAGAAATCTCCGCCGAGCTTGCCAAAGCGTTTCGGAGGCGCGCCATTCGTTTCGAGCTCGAGGCCGGAGTGGAATCGGTGAAGAAAGACGCCAAGGGCGTCAGCGTTACGTTTAAGGATAAAGAGGGCAAGGCGCAAACGATCGCGGCGGAGGGAGTTCTGATCGCCGTTGGGCGTAAACCGAAGACCGAGAATGTCGGGCTCGAAAAGACAGCGGCGAAGCTCGATCGCGGGTTCGTGCTCACCTCGCCGTATATGGAAACGGCCGAGCCGCATCTGTACGCCATCGGCGATATTGTGGCCGGCCTGCCGCAGCTCGCGCATGCCGCGTCTATGGAGGGAATCATCGCCGTCGGGCGCATGGCCGGAAAGCCGGTGCAGCCCTTCGACCGCCTTCGCTGCCCGAATTGCACGTTCTGCGAGCCGCAGATCGGCTCGGTCGGATTAACAGAAAAGCAGGCCCGCGACGCCGGCCACAAAGTAAAAACTGGCAAGTTTCCATTCGCCGCCAACAGCAAGTCCTCGATTCTGAATCGTCACGAAGGATTCATCAAAGTGGTGGCCGATGAGAAGTACAATGAAATCCTGGGAGTGCACTCGATCGGCTCGCTTTCCACGGAGATCATTGCCGAAGCCACTGCCGCGCTTCAACTGGAAGGCGCTGTCGAGGACATGATGGCCATGATTCACGCGCATCCGACCGTCTGGGAAGCGATGGGCGATGCGTTCAACTCCGTGATGGGACTGGCGATCAACGCGTAGCGCCGATGGAGCCCTTGCCAATCACCGATAACACTTGCTGGGTAGTCGACACCGGTTTCATGGCTTACCAGCCGGCCTTCGAGCTGCAACGCCGCTCGGTCGCCGCGCGCAAAGCCGGAACAGTGCCGGACGTGCTGTTTCTCTGCGAGCATCCGCACGTGATCACCCTGGGGCGCAACGGCCATCAGGAGCACCTGCTGGCGTCGCAGCATCTGCTTCGGCAGATGAACGTCGAGTTCCATTCGACCGATCGCGGCGGAGACATCACCTATCATGGGCCCGGACAAATTGTCGGCTATCCAATCTTGAACCTCGCGGCCATTCGGCGCGACGTCGCCTGGTACGTGCGGCAACTGGAAGAAGTGATGATTCGAGCCACGGCGGAGTTTGGGATTGACGCCGGCCGCAAGACGGGCATGACCGGAGTTTGGGTGGAACGGCCTGCCGATGCGCAAGAGCGCGCAACCGTGGAAAAGCTCGCCGCCATCGGCGTGCACCTCAGCCGTTGGGTGACTTCGCACGGCTTCGCGTACAACGTGTCCACCGATTTGCGTTACTTCGACTTGATTGTTCCCTGCGGGATTCAAGGCAAACGCGCCACGTCGCTGGAAGCTTTGTTGGGCCGGACGGTTCATCACGAAGAAGTTGTTCCGCGCATCGTGCGGCATTTTGCCGAAATTTTTGCCCGCGACATGCGCACGCTTTCGCTCGACGCGCTCGAAGATGCTTTGCGCGGACAGGCGCAGGAGACTCCGATTCATGCCGCGGTCTGATCAGCAGCGCGCGACGGCGAGAACGCCGCAGCTTCGCGCCGCGATTTGCCGTAGAATGGTGGCATCTCGCGCAAGGGGCGACAGATGAGCTATCCGCTCACCAGGGATCAGCACCTCGAACTTTATTACTACATGAAATTAAACCGCGCGCTCGATGAGCAGCTCGTGCGGTTGTTCCGCCAGAACGTGGTCGTGGGCGGGCTGTATTCGAATCTCGGGCAGGAAGCCACCTCGGTCGGCACCTCGTACGCCCTCGAAAAGCGCGATTGGATCGCGCCGATGATCCGCAATGTGGGCGGGCTGCTCGTCAAAGGCTTCAAGCCTCGCGACATTCTTATGCAATACATGGCGCGCGAGGGCTCTCCGACCATGGGCAAGGACGGCACCAGCCACTTCGGCGATTTGAAAGTCCGCCACGTGGTCTCGCCGATTTCCATGTTGGGGGATTTGGTCCCGGTGATGACCGGCGTGGCCATTGCAGGCCGCTATCTTGGTCAGAACATCGTGGCGATGACTTGGGTGGGCGACGGCGCCACGTCGACCGGCGCTTTTCACGAAGGCCTGAACTTCGCCGCGACGCAACGCGCTCCGCTCGTTCTGGTGGTCGAAAACAATCAGTGGGCGTATTCGACGCCGGTGGCGAAGCAAGTGCCGATTCACGATCTGGCGGATCGCGCCAAAGCGTATGGCATTGCCAGTTCCATCGTCGATGGCAACGACGTCGTGGCCGTGTACCAGACTGCCAGAGAAGCTGTCGACCGCTGCCGCGCGGGCAACGGCCCCGTGCTCATCGAGGCCAAAACGATGCGCATGAAAGGCCACGCGCAGCATGACCCCGCCGAATACGTGCCCAAGGAGATGTTCGAATATTGGGAAGCGCGCGATCCCATCGCGCGTTATGAAAAATATCTCACCGAAAACAATTTCTGGGATGCCAAGGCTAAAACGGCTCTCGACGCGCGCATCGACAAGGAATTGAAGGAAGAGCTGGAATTCGCGGAGAAGTCTCCACTGCCGCCGCCGGAGCTCGCCGAGCAGGGTGTCTACTGTGAAGGCTGCCACACCGTCGAGGCCGAATGGAAGCGTTCCAAGAAGGAAGTGACGCCGCCGCAATCCAGTGTAAAGCCGGAGTGGGAAGTCGCCGATTTCGGCGGCTTCGACTTGGCGTCAACGATTTCGAAGAAAGCCGCCGCTGCCGTCGGCAATGGCGGGAAATCCGCAGCCTCTGCGCCGCCGATAGGCAAATCGACGCGCAACTCGGCTGAGCCCAAATCCAATGGGCAGAAGGCCAGCGCGCAAAAGCCGAATGGACGTCCGGAGAAATCAAGAATCGCGGAAGCGGACAGAGTTCCCTTCGGCCGCGGCCCCAAGGGCAAGGCAGGGAGGAAGTAATGGCGCCGGTCACGATGCTGGAGGCGATTCGCCAGGCGATCTTCGAGGAGATGGAGCGCGATCCCTCCGTCGTTACGATCGGCGAAGACATCGGTGTTTACGGCGGGGCCTTCAAAGTCACCGCCGGGCTGCTTGAGCGCTTCGGCTGGGAGCGCGTGATCGACACGCCCATCAGCGAGACCGCCATCATTGGCGCCGCGGTGGGCATGAGCTATCAGGGTTTGCGGCCCATCGCGGAGCTGCAGTTCATCGATTTCATTGCCTGCTGCTTCAACCAGATCACGAATTTCGTCGCAAAATCCCACTATCGCTGGGGCGCTCCCGTGCCGATGGTAATGCGTGGGCCCTCCGGCGGAGGAGTGCACGGCGGGCCGTTCCACTCCGCGAATCCTGAAATGTATTTCGTGCACACGCCCGGATTGAAGGTGATTTATCCCTCGACGGCCTACGACGCCAAAGGCCTTTTGAAATCCGCCATTCGTGACAACAATCCGGTGCTCTTCTTCGAGCATAAATTTCTCTATCGCCGCGTCAAGGAAGAGCTGCCCACTGACGATTACACCGTGCCCATCGGAAAAGCGATCGTGCGCCGCGAGGGGCGCGATCTGACTATCGTGACCTATGCGGCCATGATGCATACCTCGCTCGAAGCCGCTGAGGAATTGGCGAAAGAGGGCATCGAAGCCGAAGTCGTCGACCTGCGCACCCTGCTTCCCCTGGACAAGGAAACGATTTTGCAGTCGGTGAAAAAGACGAATAAATTGCTGATCGTCCACGAGGACACGCGCACCGGCGGCATCGCCGGAGAAATTGCCGCCGTCGCCTGCGAAGGTGCGTTCGAGGACCTCGACGGCCCGATTCTCCGCGTCACTGCGAAAGATTCGCCGGTGCCGTTTTCACCGCCGCTCGAGGAGCGCTTTTTGCCGAATAAAAACGACATTCTTGCAACCGCGCGCGAACTGGCAGCGTATTGAACTCCTAAGGAGAGAGCGATGGCTACTGACATCATCATGCCCCAAATGGGGGAAAGCATTTTCGAAGGCACCATCACCAAATGGCTGAAGAAGCCGGGCGAGAAGGTCGAGCGCGATGAGCCGCTCTTCGAGATTTCGACCGACAAAGTCGACGCGGAGATTCCTTCTCCCGCCGCGGGCGTGCTGAAAGAAATCAAAGTCTCCGAGGGCCAAACGGTCCCGATTCAAACCGTCGTTGGCGTGATTGACGGCGCAGGAAGCGCCGTAGCTCCGGCGCCAGCGCCGGCGCCGGCCAAGCAAGAGCCGGCAAGAGTGGAGGCACGCGAGCGCGCGGACGAAAAACCCGCACCGGCTTCCGCTCCAACCAGAGCCGAGGCGGCGAGGGCCGACGCTCAGCAGCCTGCCCCAGCGCCACAGGCCGCGTCGCGTCCCATTGCCGCAACGGGCGCGGCTGCTCCGCCGCAGCGACCCGGTACGGAGAAGGTGCGCAGCTCTCCGCTGGTGCGCCGCCTGGCCAAAGAAAACAACATCGACTTGATGCAAGTACCCGGCACCGGAGCCGGCGGCCGGGTCAGCAAGAAAGACATTTTGTCTGCGATGCAGGGCGCCGGCGCAGCCGGCCGGCCCGCGCCCTCGTATGCGCCTACGACTCAGCGTCCCCCGGCCGCTCCACCACCCCCAGCTTCAGGTGGCCAGGCGCACGCGCTCCTGGAGACTGCCGTTCCGCGCGAGCGCATGTACTTTGGAAATTACAGCGTCGAACCCATGTCCGTGATGCGGCAGAAAATCGCCGAGCACATGGTCATGTCCAAGCGTGTTTCCCCGCACGTATATTCCATCGACGAAGCCGACGTCACCAATCTGGTCAAGCTGCGCAATCAAAAAAAGGAGGAGTTCGAGCGCACTACCGGCTCGAAACTCACCTTCATGCCCTTCTTCATTCGCGCCGCCGTCGAGGGTCTGCGCGCGTTCCCCACAGTGAATTCTTCGGTGGATGGCACCAACATCGTGTTTCACCGCGAATGCAACATCGGCATCGCCGTTGCGCTCGATTGGGGCCTGATCGTCCCGGTGGTGAAGAACGCCGAGGAGAAGAATTTCCTTGGCCTGCAGCGCGCCATCAACGATCTGGCGGAGCGCGCCCGTTCAAAGCGCCTGAAGCCTGAAGAGGTTCAGGAAGGCACATTCTCCATCACCAATCCCGGCGTGTTCGGCGGTTTGATGGGATTGCCCGTGATCAGCCAGCCCAACGTCGCCATTCTGGGCCTGGGCACGATTGAGAAGCGGCCGGTGGTGGTGGACGACGCGATTGCCATCCGCTCGATGGTCTATCTAACGCTGAGCTACGATCATCGCGTGGTCGATGGCGCCGTCGCCCACCAGTTCATGGGAAAGATCAAACATTTCCTCGAGAACTGGACCGAAAGCATTCTGTAAGAGTTCCCCAGCCAGTCTCTCCAACGGGGCGGGATCGCTCTCCCGCCCCGTTCCTATTTTCAGGCGCCTGGCGGCGAGCCCCAGACTCGCCCGAGCAGCCTTATTGCAAGCGCAGCCTCAAGCGCTCCGCGAACATTTCCACTTGCGGCAGCGGAACCACGCTGATCTTCTGTTCTTCGAACAGGCGCACCACGAACTGGTGCCGGGGATTCTCGCGCGCGGGCGCGACCTCCGTGATGGCCGCAAACTCCGATTGGGCGTGGCGCGCGCGAATGCACTCCGCGGTGTAGGCGAGCACTTTCGCTTGCGCCGGGTCGCGCGCCAGGGACAGAGCCTGCACGTATCCGCGCGTGCCGTTGAACCGGTAGCCGTAGTCGATGCGCAGGGGGTCGCCGGGCTGCGTGAACTGTTCTGCGCGTAAGCTTTTTTCCATTTTCGCCAGGATGCGGTGCCTGCGGAACACATCATTGAGCTTCACGCGAATCCAGGCGCGCGTGTTTTCCAGAATCGTCGCGCCGCGTCCCATCCTGGGCGGCACGGCAACGTGGTCGTGGTACAGCCGCTCCAGTTCGGCGTCGAAGTCTTCGCTCATCACCGCCTTGCGCGGGCTGAGCTGCAGCGTATTCGAGAGCGTCTCTTCCATTTTTTCGATCCACGCGGCGCTCGCACCGGTGGAGGCCAGTTCCGCCTGGAAGGAGGCGGGAAGCGCGCGAAGCAGCGCATCGTCGGCGTTCGGATGCAGCCGCCGCACGCGCAGAATTTCCGCTTCATCCTCGATGAGCCGCGCGCGGGCCACCTGCTTTCGCGGGTCCTCGAGCACAATCCCGACGTTCACCCATTCGCCGCGGATCAGATTCGGCGTGTAGCGCAAAACGCGATAGGTCAGCGTGCTCCGATTCGATTCGCTCATGTTTTCACGTCCAGTGGGGAAAGGGCATTCGCGAAGAGTTCTTCGCGTTCAGAACCAGCTCCCGCACGAGCTTGCGGCGGCGAAGCAGTCGCTCCAGCAAGCGGTAGAGGGCGTCCTGGTCGAAATTGTACCACTCGGGAGGAATCTCCCGGGCAACCTCGTCCAGCACGCTTTCATTCATACGCTTTTCCACGCGTTCGATCCAGGGCTCGAAGGCCTCCCAGCCGCGCGCTTGTTCGTACACCAGCGAGCGCGCATAAATTCCTCGCAGCGGTGCGTCCGGGAAATTCCATTCCGAGGCATTGAAGCAAAAGCCGTGGTCGATCATCACGGCGCGATAACGCTCCGCATCCCGCGCGCGCAAGAAAATCGCCTGTCGGCCGTTGGTGTTGCAGGTCCACTTGTCGAAGACGAAGATGCCGCAAAAGTCCGCTAGATTTTCGACCCGGCGCAACTGTTCATCCGGCAAGAAATCGTATACCGCGGTTGTTGCCGGATGGCCGGGATACTGTGACCCGAATTCCAGGCCTGCGGCGCACGGCACTCTCCCGCGGCCAAGCTGCACCACCAAGTCCTCGGTCAGCGCCACCATTTCCGGGCGCACTTCGATCACCTCGGCGCCCGCCACCGCCACTCCCATTCTCGCCGCTAATCGTGTGCCCAGCAATTCATTCGCCAGAATCCGCGTGCCCTGCGGGTTGTTCTGGAATTTGACGATATAGAAGTTTTCGTCCTCGCAGCGCATCAGATGGGACTGCGCGCCGCCGCGCATTCGTCGGATGTGTTCGGTAGCCAGCGGCATCGCGCCGCTATGCTAGCCAGCGTTCTCGCGCGCCGCAAGAAAAACATTTTCAATTTGGGAACGAGTACTCAGTCGATAAGATGCTTGAAATTTCGAAGAGCCGCACATTGTTTCAAGATGGTACAGGCGCCTCATCCTTTCGCGCTTTCACACTTTCAATCCGATCCAGCGCATCAGATCCAGAGCGTTACTTTTGGGCACAATTCCGTCGCGCAGCTTGTAATCAAAACTCATCTCTCCGTTCACAATCTGGTCCTCGAAGTGAACGTTGCGAACGTTTCCGTCGAGCGCTACCTGGATGCGCGTCAGCGCCAGGTCGTGCGTGCTCACGATTCCCACCGTGTCCCGTGCCAGCAGCGCGCGCAGCAAGGCTTCCGAACCAATCTCCCGGTCGTGCGAATTCGTCCCCTCCAGCAATTCGTCAAAAAGAAAAAGCAGCGGGCCATCCTTTTCGGAAAGAGCTGCCACCTGACGGATGCGCAGAATCTCCGTGAAGAAATTCGACCGGCCCTCCTGGAGCGAATCCGTGCTGCGAATCCGCGTGCCCAGCGCTATCAGGCACAGGCGCAGAGACTTCGCGCGCACCGGAGCCCCAGCCATCGCCAGCACAACGTTGACTCCCACCGTACGCAACAACGTGCTCTTGCCGGACATGTTCGAGCCGCTCACCAGCCACACTCGCGTCCCGTCGCCAAGGTGCACGGAGTTTCGCACGCACTTCGCGGCGGGAATCAAGGGATGCCCAAGCTCTTCGCCGGCAAAAAAGGCACGCACTTCGCCGCGCTCTCCGAATTCCGGAAAGCAATCGTTAGGATGCTCGTAAGCGTATGCCGAAAGCGACAGCAGCGCTTCGAACTCGGCGACCGTGTCGATGCAAAACTGCGTTTTGCGTTCCTCCCGCTTCCTCCAGGCGTCGGCGGCGAGGCCGAGCTGAACTGTGTAAAGCAACGGCAGCTCAATGACCTTCATAAGCAAGCTGTCCCGCGCATCGATCCAATTCACTAGGTGCGCCAGCTTTTCCATGGCGCGCGACGCGGCTTGCGGCCGACCTCGCAGTTCGCGCTGGAAACGGCAGAGCTTCTCCGACGTAAACTGCTCCGTTTCGATCTGCTTCAGTATTTTCGAGAAAATAAGCAGCCCGTCTTCATTGCAACCAATCCCGGCAATGGCCGCTTCCGCACGCTTGCGCAGCCAGGCATAGACGCCTATGTTGATGATCAGCACGACGACAAACGGCAAATACTTGGACCACCCACTTGCCACCCACGCCACCGTGGCGGCAATCTGCAGGAGCGCCAGTGCCACGGCGATGGCTCTTAGCAGAGGATTTGCCAGCGTCGGAGGCGTCTCGGCCCAACAGACGAGCGCCCGAGCATCCACCGTTCCTACCAGACCCGCGCCAAGCAGCGACGTGTTTTCGCGAAGATCCAGCTTTTCGCCCAACTCCCTCACGATGCTCTGCCTTTCGCGGATCTCCGCCATGGGTGCCGCCGACAGCAGCCAATCGGCCAGGCATTGCTCGCCCATCGGCGTTTGCGCCGACGATAAAAGCTCAAACAGCCCGCCGCGTCCAAAGATGTCTAAGTCATCCGCGTAGATGTGGCCCGCGTCGCGGAACCGCTCTCCGGATGCTCCGCTTCCGCTCCAGCGATCCTCGATGCGCGCCAGGCCGCGTTCGTAAAACGCCGCCGCGTGTTCCGCGCGAGTGCGCGCGCGAATGGTGAGTTCGTGCCACACCGCCAGTGCAAGGTATGTGATGACCGGGATCAGAAGCCAATACGGCGATGCGCGATGCCGGAGCAGCGCGTACCACCCCAGCACCAGTCCTGCGACGATCACCAACAATTTGCAATTGCCAATGCGGATATGGACGCGTTCCCGCTCGGCGCCAACCCGCATGCGCGCAGCCTTTCGCGCCGCATATTCCGTGGACGGCGAATTCAATTTGTCCTCGCGCTCCTGCGCACGTCACATGTCTCGACGCGGTCTTCGGGAAAACCGCACCAGTCTACATCGAGTCGCACTTTTTCAAGCGTGCGGCCTAAGGTCCTGCGCACTATGTTGAATCGGATGCAGGCCGCCGTTTCACTGCTGAGCGAGTAGGTTGGAACGCAATTGGATGGCTTTTTTCTTAAGCGGCAGATCGGAGTCGGCGTTCTTCCACAGCGAGAGAAAATCTTCGATTGTGCTTATGGCTTTGGCTCTTTGGCCCTCGCGAGCGTAATCCTCAGCCAATAGGTAGTAGTCCTCCAGGCATTGCTGCTGAGGCTCCCATCCTGCCCACCCCATCGGCAACTCGACGAGCTTCTGGTAGGAAGCGATTGCCTGATCGACGTTGCCGGCCACTTGGTATGTGTGGCCCAGCGCATCGAGATCGAGCGGCACGATGCTGACAGGGTCATCGGCCTGCGGCGGCCCCAGCAGCTGCAAGGCCTGGCCGCTTTCGCCCTTCGCATCGGCGATCTCCGCCCTCAGGATGCGCAAGTAGGAGGATTGCTCCTGCGAGTTGCTGTCTGCTAGAGGCGCGATTTGGGTGAGGATCTTTTCTGCTTTGGCCACTTCACCGGCCCGGGCATACGCTTGACCCACCAGTGACCCGTAGACGACCTTAGCTTCAATCGCGGAAAAATTCGCCATAATCAAATCCAACTGCGCGATCTGTTCTTGTTTGCGGCCTTCGCCCGAGGCCACCAGAGCCAGCAGATAACGAACCCTCGCGACGGAAAGCAGCTGTTTGGCTGCGATGTCGATCTTCAAGGCCTTCTCAAGGTATTTCTGCCCGCTTTCGTAGTTGCCGCGATAAAGATCGAGCAGGGCGAGCGACCGCAGTCCTTGCTCCTGGAGATGCGCATCGTTCAATAATCCGGAAAAGAACTGTTCTGCCTCGCCAATCTGGCCGCTTTGAACCAGCGTGAACCCATATTCACGACTGATGTTCCCGGCGACGCGAATTTGCGGATCAATCTGAAAGGCTTTGTCGTAGGCCGCGAGGCTCTGCGTCAATTGACCCAATGAGTGGTACGCCGTGGCCATATCAATGTAAGTATGGGCGTCGCTTGGTTCTATACGAAGAATTTGCTGGTCTTGCTCGATTCCGTCGGCGGCATGGCCGTACATACGCAGCAGGCGCGCATAGTCGAAACGCATCTCCAAATCGTTGGGATACTCCCCCAGGTAACTTCTAAGGAGTTGCATGGCGTCTGGCACGTGTCCTCGGTCTTCCGCATATTCTGTCTCGATGATCTCGCGTTCACGCGGCGTCACTCGCGACGCGTTTGCCAGCGCCTTCTCGTAGTACTTCTGCCCCTCGTTGAACTCATTGTAGACGAAGCTATAGTAGGCGCCACCCAGCGCTGCATTCGCCATGGCGAAGTCAGGATCGGCAGCCACCGCCGCGCGGAAGTCGGCAAGCGCTCCTTGGTACTTGGCAGCGTGCCAAAGCATTTTGCCGCTGGAGTAGTCTTTCAAAGCCTGCAGCGAAGGAGTCGTGACCTGGGCCAGGGGCATCTGAGCCCGGTGAATCTGATAGAGGGATTCGCCCAAGTCTCGGCGAACCTCCGCGGAGATCTTATCAAGCGCCTCAAGCACGTGATCTTCGCCATATGAACGCTCCGTATAAGAGCGCACCGTTTCATCCGTTTGTGGATCAATGAGTTGAGCAGCGAGTTCGTATTCCTCACCCGTTCGAGTAACACTTGTCGCAATGAGGCCACGGATATTCTCGCGCTGGCAAATCTCCCGCCCCACTCCTCGGGTGATTTTCTCGCCGGCGGCCTGGCCCATCATCTGAAGGACGGGCGCTAGCTGATCGTGGGGAAAGATGTTCACGCGATGAGACTGCTGCAAGCTGACGCTGAATGCAGTTCCTAAGGCATAATCGAAACGTGCATCGCCCGTTTGATTCTCGAAGTCGGTAACGAGCACCGCATCGCGCGCATTGAACGAAAGCGCCGAGCGGCCGCGCAGAAACCAATCCCCGAGGATGCCCAGAATCAGCAGCAAAGTGCAGGTAAGGAGCAGGATTGTTACAAACGCGCGGCTGCGCTCGCGGGGCGGCGCCCCCCTCGTGGAGGTCTCGAGATTCGCCCCGCCGGGTGAGAATGCACTGCCTTGGCCCGCGTCGCGTCCCTTGATTTCTTTGACGGGGCCGATGAAACGGTAGCCACGCCGCGGAATGGTCTCGATGAATCGCGGATTCTCCGATTCATCATCCAGAGCAGTCCGAAGCTTGTTGACCGCGGTATTCAGGCTGTCTTCAAATCCGACGAACGTGCCCTCCGGCCACAGCCGCTCACCTAGCTCCTGACGCGTAACCATCTCCCCAGGACGCTCCAGCAGAACCGTCAGCAGCCGGAACGGCTGGTCGGAAATTTTTACTTTCACGCCGTTTTTGCGCAGTTCTCCTGCAGAGAAGTCGCATTGGAATATGCCGAAGGAAATCACACGCCGAGAGGGGTTGGCCTGGTTCATTAGATACCCGGGCTAATTTGTGGCCGTGATTCTAACACATTCGGCGGGGAATGCCCTGCCGATTCGGTTAGACGGTATCCTAACCGTATGGCCCTGCATATCCTTGGTCGCTTAGAAAAAAATTAGACGAAAATTAGCCGTCGTTCATTGACCGCCCGAAAAATCGAGCGGATGATGACGACCAATTGAACAGCAGCCAGTCAGCTCGACTGGGAGGCCTCGGGATGCAACTTGTTACGTCTAAGCTTGTTACGCACGGCGTGGACAAACGCGCTGAGCACGAAAAGGCATTCGAAAGCTGGTTGATTGCCGCCCTTGAACATGGACGCGCGCAATTGGCAGCGCGCAGGTTTGCCTCTCCGCCAATAGCCGCTGCTCAAGCGGATCCTTCGCTGGCGATTCTCCGCGAGGGAAACGAATTCCGGTAGGAGCAGTCTGGCCGAGCGTTTTTCGAGGACGCACTGCCCTTGGTGCCCATGTATCACAGCTTGGCCCGCCCGTTCCTCGATCGTCTCCCCGAGCACTTTGACGGCGCTGTCATTCACTTCCAAGGCATCGTAAAAGGCCAGTTCTTCGTCCGAAAAGCCTAGCTTCTCGCCCCGCGCGTTTGCTTCACGCATATCTTTCGCGAGGTCAACAAAAGTGTGAAAGTATGCCAACTATGCAGCAACCAAAGACCGCACTGTCACAAAATCGGGTCCTAAGCTACAATGCAGCAAGAAGTTAATTCCGGAGAGGTGGCCGAGAGGCTGAAGGCGGCGGTTTGCTAAACCGTTGTAGGGCCAAAAGCCTTACCGGGGGTTCGAATCCCCCCCTCTCCGCCAGACTCTAAATTCCCCAGAAAAACTCTTGGTGTTGCTACGCCCATGGATTTTGGGGCTGGGACGCTAGATCGTGGAGTCAACAAGCTCGCTGCAAACTGCCTTTCCAACCTCAAAATTTTCGCCAGTGCTCCTTGCCCCAGCGTTCCACTACCACTTTTTTATCCGTATAAAACTCCACTGAATCGCGACCCTGTCCGTGAAGGTCGCCGAAGAAGCTGTCCTTCCATCCGGTAAATGGAAAATAGGCCATCGGAGCCGCGACGCCGATATTGATGCCGATATTCCCCGCAGGGGCTTCGTAACGAAAACGGCGCGCCGCCGCGCCACTGGAAGTAAATAGGGAAGCTTGATTCCCAAAAGGGCTGTGCTCGAGGATAGCGAGCGCCTCGTCCATGTCGCCGGCATGCACTAGGCTCAGCACGGGACCGAAGATTTCCGTGTCGACCAGCGCGCTCGTTGATGGGAGTCCATCAAGTATCGTCGGGCGGATAAAATTGCCGGATTCTCGATTGACGATTGCCGCGTTGCGGCCATCGAGAAGAACATTCGCGACGAACCGCCGTCCCTGCTCCGCAACGATCTGAGCGGCAATCACCACTGGCTCAAAGTTCGGCTCATTGGCGTGAAATCGAACCGCAGCGCGATTGGCGCGCGCGTGCTCGTCCACTACGGGCGGAAAACTCAAGCCCAGGCTGTGCTCAGTCAATCGAGTTTTTATTCCGCAAGCGACCCGCGCCTCCACTTCGGATTAGGCGCAGAAACAACGGTGGACATCCAGGTCGTCTGGCCGAACGGCCTCAAAGAAAGGTTCCAAGGGATCGCAGCGAATCAACTGGTGACCATCAAAGAGGGTACGGGAATCTTGCCCGGCAAAGGACTTCCTGCGAAATAATGGAAGAGATGCAATCTTTGGGAAGCTTCCTTGTTTGCTTCGAAGCAGTTGTCTGTTAAACGTTCCCCCGCACAGCCGGCTCCAGCTTGCGCTCGTAGGGCACGTACACCGGCTCCCAGATATTCGCTTGAAGTTCGCGGTTCAAAGCCTTTTCGTCTGCAACCTGCGCCTGCCCATCTTGGATCGCCTGTTTTCCCACGGCCTCTCCGATCGCTCGTCCAAGTTCACGCGCTTCCGAAAGAGGAGGAAGTAGGCTTGCTTCCTTGTCGTTCTGCGTGTGCAGATGTCGCACCAATTCCTTCGCCGCCGCTTTGATCATTGTGTCCGTGACGCGCCTGGCCTTCGAGGCCACAATTCCAAGAGCAAGGCCGGGGAATATGTACGAATTATTGATCTGGGCGATGGGAATCTTCCTCCCTCCAAAATTCACCGGCTCAAACGGGCTTCCCGTGCCGACCAGCGCTCGCCCTTCCGTCCAATTCAGCAGATCCTGAGGCGTCGCTTCGCTGCGCGAAGTGGGATTTGAGAGGGGAAAAATGACCGGTCGAGTCGCATATTTCGCCATTTCGCGCACCGCCTGTTCGGTGAACGCGCCGGCTTGCCCGGACACGCCAATGAGAACCGATGGCTTCGCGTGTCGAACCACATCGAACAGTCCGATCTCTCCATTCGGTTGTCTCCAGGACCGTACTTCTTCTTCTTTGCGCGCGTAGGGTCGCTGCTCGGGCCGCACGTCCTTGCTGTTTTCCGTAACCAGCCCGCCACGGTCTATCGCGTAAAAGCGGCTGCGCGCTTCCTCTGCCGAAAGGCCTTCGTCCCGCATGAACTGCACCAGCAGGTTCGCGATGCCCAGGCCCGCGCTGCCCAGTCCGACGATCGCAATCTTCTGCTGCTTCAGCGGAATTCCCGTCACGTTGGTCGCGGAGATTAACGTTGCCGTTGCCACTGCAGCGGTGCCTTGAATGTCGTCATTGAAGGTGCATAGCTGGTCTCGGTAACGCGCTAAGAATCGCGTCGCATTTGAACCGGCAAAATCCTCCCACTGCAACAGAACATGCGGCCAGCGCCGTTTCACACTGTTCACAAAAGCATCCACGAAAGCGTCGTACTCTTCGCCGCGAACCCGATGGTGACTCCATCCAATGTAAATTGGACTCTTCAGCCTTTCCTCGTTGTTGGTTCCCACGTCCAGCAAAATCGGAAGACAATGCTCCGGGTGAATCCCTCCCAGCGCGGTATAAAGCGCCATTTTCCCGATCGGAATTCCCATCCCTCCCGCGCCCTGATCGCCGAGCCCCAGAATGCGTTCTCCATCGCTGAACACAATGCACTTCACGCCGTCGTAGCGAGGATGGCTGAGAATCCGGTCGATCCGATCTTTGTTCGGATAGCTGAGAAAAAGCCCTCGCGGCTTTCTCCATATCTCGCTAAAGCGCTGGCAGCCTTCGCCCACCGTTGGCGTGTAGACTAGAGGCAGCATCTGTTCAATATTGCGAACCAACAGCGCATAAAACAGCGTCTCGTTGGTGTCCTGCAGATCCCGCAGGAATGCGTACTTGTTGAACGCGGTTTGTTGCAGCGCAAGCGCCCGCATGCGGCGCTCGACTTGCTCGTCCAGAGTTCCTACGTGCGGCGGCAGCAAGCCATGCAATTCGAAAATATCGCGCTCATGATCGGAAAATGCCGTCCCTTTGTTCAAGCGGGGAGAATTGATCAGGTCGTATCCGGAAAGCGAAATCTCGAGAACCCTCTGGTCGGTTGGCTGTTGCAATTGCTCAGACATTTCCATTCCTCAGAAAGCTGTGCACGTTCGCCCAATCGAACGAGAAATTCTTCTCCGCTAAAATCGCTAAGCATTGTCGCGCAGTGCCGCTCGTGCGGCCAGCTGCCCGCAGATCCCATGCACTCCGCCGCCCGGAAAAGTGGAAGCGGAGCAAAGGTACAATCCCTTGGCAGGCGTCCGGTAGCGCCTCCATGTCGGCCGCAAGTAGAACTGCCGCAAGTCTGAAGACCCGCCGGTAATGTCGCCGCCAATCAGGTTGGGATCGCGCGCTTCCAGTTGCGACGTCACCAGCACGCTTCTTTTCAATATCCTCCTGCGGAACCCCGGCGCAAATCGTTCGATTTGCGCTTCAATCTTTTCCGACACGTCAGCGCTGGAGCCGTTCGGCACGTGGCAATACGCCCACGCGATATGCTTTCCCGCCGGCGCCCGCGTATCGTCAAATAGCGTCGGCTGTGCCAGCAGCACAAACGGCTTTTCGCAGATTTCGCCCCTCCATGGCGCGCGCTCCGACGTCTCGATTTCCTCGAGCGTCCCTCCGATGTGCACCGTTCCCGCGCGCGCGCATTCGGCCGCCTTCCACGGGATCGGCCCGTCGAGCGCCCAATCCATTTTGCAAACGCCGGGGCCATAATGAAAACGCTCCAGCTTGTGGCGGAATCCCGCAGGCAGTCGCGCTCCTGCCATGCGCACCAGTTGTCGCGGCGTCACATCGCAAAGAATCATGCGCGCCGCCGGAAGCTCCTCCAGCGACGCGACCATTCTTCCCGTCACAATTTCTCCGCCCAGCGACCGCAGATACGAAGCCAGCGCGTCGCTGATCTTTCGCGCACCGCCTCGTGGGGATGGCCATCCCACTCGATGCGCCGTCGCCGCAAAAACCAATCCGAACGCCGCGCTCGGCACATTCTCCAGCGGCAAAATGGAATGTGCCGCGCATCCTGCGAACACCGCCCGCGCTCGCTCTCCCTGAAATTTTCTTCGCGCGAAACTCGACGCCGAGCGCAGCGCCAGCAGTCCAAAGCGAGCCGCGGAAAACGGCCGTTCGGGAATCACCGAATAACCGAGCATCAGCGGTTCGAGTTGCGGCCACGCCTCCAGTATCGGCTCCATCAGATTCCGGTAGCGCGCGCCGTCCTCTCCCAGGTTCGCAGCGGTTGCCTCCACCGAGCGGTCGACGACCACCGCCGTGCCATCATCCAGCGGGTGCGCCAGCGGAATCGGCGGCTGAATCCATTCCAGCCCGTGCTCCTCGAGCGGCAGTGTGCGAAAAAATGGCGACATCACCGCCATCGGATGCACCGCGGAGCAAACATCGTGGAAAAATCCGGGCAGCGTCAGCTCTTCCGTTCGTGTCCCTCCGCCAATCGTGTCCCGTCCTTCGATAACCAGAACCGAGCGCCCTGCTTGCGCGATGGTAATCGCGGCCGCAAGTCCATTCGGCCCCGAGCCAACCACCACGGCGTCATATTGGCCTTGCAACGCGTTCATAGGCTCTCAGTTCTCTACGAATCCGGCAGATATTTGCCCAAATTATCGGCGCGTGTCCAGCGCCGCCCACGTGGAGCGACTGTAACCCAAATCAATCTTCGCTTCTCGATTTTTGTGCAGCGCGTTCTGCTTCTTCTCGCAGTTCGGCGCGCTCCCTCTCCCGTTGTGGTATCTTTCCGTCGTTAAGCAGTTATCGCCAGTCAGAGAGGTCAGAAATGAAACGTTTGCTGCTGCCGCTATTCTTCGCGTTGTGCCTTCCCGTAGCAACTCTTGCTGCCTCCGCCGCCTCATCCCCGGCCAAGAAGCCTTTGCCGCAGGCCCACGCGCAAAAAGCTCCCACCGTTGCTTCCGTTGCGGAGATGGAAATCAGCATCGTCGAGCAGGACATCGTTTCTGCCGCCGAAGCCATGCCGGAGGACAAATATGACTTCGCTCCGACCGATGGCAACTTCAAAGGTGTGCGCACCTTCGCCGAAGAGGTGAAGCATGCCGCTGCGGCGAATTACCGGATTTGGTCAGCGGCTCTGGAACAGAAGCCGTCCATCGATGTCTCTGCGTCCAATGGCCCCGATTCGATCAAGACAAAGGCGCAAATCGTGGAATTCTTGAAGAATTCCTACGCTCTCGGCCACCTCGCTGCCAAATCACTCACCACCGCGAACATGCTCGACCCGTTGCCCTTCGGCAACGGAAAGGCGGCGCGCTTGTTTTTGGTCACCTATCCTGTGGGGCATGCTTTCGATCATTACGGCCAAATGGTTGAATATCTGCGGATGAACGGGATTGTTCCTCCCGCGAGCCGCTAGCGAATAAGCGGCGCCCAACGCCGCCGGCTTCGTGCGCAGGAGCATTTTCTATTTGTTGGAATCGTACGAGCCGACCACCTGCATAAACCGCTCCACTTCCAGGATATCCTTGCCCGTGAAGCGAATCGTCGCGCCGTCTTCGCGCGTCACGTAAGGTAGGAACGCGAGTATTTCCGCGTTGATCATGTTCTTGAACGTGATTTCAATTGTCGTCGGTTTGCTCGCCACGTACGGATGGAAGGAGCCCAAGCGCGCCAGCGCCTTTTCCGTTCCATTTTTGATCATACTTTGCGCCACTTGAGGCGAAACGCTTTCCGCCGATTCGTAACCCAGTGCGCGTTTGACTACCACGCCTTCAATGTTCGGATCAATCGTCTGGTGCACTTCATCGATCGCCTTGTCATCTCCGGACATCAGCACCACCGGCACGCCAAATTGCCCCGCGATAGCTGCGCACAGCATCGCCTCGCTGGCGTGTTTTCCATTCAGCCGCACATCGAAATACCGCGCGGAAGAGAGTGTATGGGCCCGCACCGCTTGCGGCGTGTTGATCGATGCGTGGAAGCCAATCAGGATGGCCGCGTCGAATCCTTGATCGACGCCCTCCATCATCCCCAGCGGCCGCGGCCCGGAACGCACCAGCCGCGCCTTGGGGTTGAGCTCGTCCGGCAGAATCGAGAGCTCTTCGCCGTGTGAATCCGCCACCGTGATTTTGTCCGCGCCCTCGGCCAGCGCTCCCTCGATCGCCGCGTTCACTTCCGCCGTCAGCAGTTTCCGAAATAACGGATAATCCGTACCGGTGGGCAAGAGCTGCTCTGCGTTCACCGCGCCGGCCACGCCCTCCATGTCCGCCGAAATGAATACTCGCAACCCTTTGTGTTCCTGGCCGAACGCGATGCCAGTAAGAACCAGCAAACCAACCAGCGCAACGGCCAGCTTCGAAATCGCTCTCATCACCGATTTCCTCCGCGATTCTAATTCTCGTCGTACCACCGGAAGCCCGTTCGTTGCTCCTTTTCCGCTTCTCGCAGAACGGCCAGCGTTCGGTCGCGCCGGTAATTCGAGCAGGCCACCAGCAGCGCGTTCAGCAACGCCATCGCCGCAACGTAGGAACCTGCAAAGAGCGGTCCTTCCGTCGGTGTCACGAAATATTCGCTGGCATATCGCGCCACCGGAGAAATGGAGCTGTCCGTAATGCCCACGCTGTACGCTCCTCGGCTCCGCGCTTGGCGCAGCCCGTCCACGGTTTGCCGCAGGCCTCGGCGAAAGCTGATCCCGATCACCACGTCCTTCCGCGTCATCTGCCGCAGCCGGTGCGAAATCTCTCCCGCACTCGAAACCGCGATCGCTTTCAGCCCGATGACCGTCAGGTTGTACTCTAGAAATCGTGCCAGGCTCTCCGCCATGTCTCCGCCCAGAATCAAGATGTGATCCGCCGCATGCAGCCGTTTCACCAGCGCTAACAGCCGTTTCATATCGAGGCTGTGGCTCAATCCCCTGACGTTGGCCACGTCCTGGTTCAGCGATTCCTTCACGCGTCCTTCCAGTCCCGAACTGCCGCTGCTGCTTTCCAGCACGCCGAGAGGCGTCGCCTGCGCCACCGATAATTCGTGCAGATAACGCCGGAAATCATGAAACGTCGGAAATCCCATCTCTCGCGAAATTCGCAGCAGCGTTGCCGGCGCGCTGTCCAATTCCTTCGCCAGATCTCGCAGGCTGTGCAGCACATACTGGCGCGGGTGTTCCAGCAGTGGCCGTATCACTTCCTGTCGCTTGGGAGAAAGCGCGCGAACCAGCCCAGCGAATCCCGACCCCTTTTTTGCGTTCTTATTCCTATCCATGGCCGAATCGTCCTCTGTTTTTAGCGGGCTTATTCTATTGTCGGTCACGTATCTAATAACAATTATCGGTTTGAGGCAAGCAGCGCATCGCCCGGCGGAATACTCGCACCATAAATTGCAGGTTAAACTAATTGTTTCTTGTACCGTACCCTTCGGACCAGGCCCCGCTAGCCTACGCCGTTTGGCGCCCAATAGCCACCGGCACGCCCCGGCACCGTGGCTTTCTGTTAGAACTCCCTCGGCAATTCTCTGGATTGCGGCCTTGCGCCCGAATCTCTTATAATCTAACGGTAAACGGTACGCCTTTTGGGGGTCCGCGAATAAAGACTACACTAGGCCGGAAGAAGCATCGTTCTCGCGGACACGGTTCCCGCAAACGAAAAATGACCGACGTTAGCGAAAAACTTAAGAAGAAGCTTCAGGACGAAATCGCGCAGCTCGAACACGAATTTCACGACGAGTTGCCGAAAGAGCTGATGAAGGCTCGCGCTCACGGCGACCTGTCCGAAAACGCCGAATACAAATACGCTAAGGAGCGTCAGTCCTTCGTCTCAGCGCGCCTCAGCCAATTGCACCAGCGCATGGCGGAAATCTCTATGGTCAATCTCAACAATCTGCCGCGCGACCGCGCTGCCTATGGCTCGACCGTCGGCCTCCTCGACGTTAACAAATCGCAGGAGACCGAATACAAACTTGTAACCGCAGAGGAGGCTGACGTATCCAAGGGTTTGATTTCCACCTCTTCGCCCATCGGCCGCGCTCTGCTCGGCAAGAAAGTGGGCGACGAAGTGACGGTTCAGACCCCGACGGGCACCAAGGAATTTGAAGTCACTCGGCTGGTAACCATTTACGATGAAGTTTTGTAATGGAGTCTAGTGGCGTCTCGGCGCTTCGCTATGCGCATTGAAATTCTGGCTCGGCCTTTTCGTTGGATTCTTCGGCGGTCTGTCGACGCTCTCGCAGCCGCTCGCGTCCCGGCGAGTGTATTGACCCTTGCCAGTTTTGCCGTTTGCATTCTTGCCGGCGCTCTTTTCGGCATGGGGCGGTTTTTCACGGCCGGCCTCGTCATGATTCCCGCCGCTGCGTGCGATCTTCTCGCGCGGCCCCTCGCGCGCCGTCAGCCTCGCGTGGATTTCTTCGGCGCTTTTCTCAAGTCCGTTCTCCATCGTTACGCGGACTTGGCCATCTTCATGGGCCTTCTCGTCTACTATTCGTCCGTCAATCGCTTTCTTTACGCGCTGCTCACCGGCTTCGTCATGGCCGGCTCCGTGATGGTCAGCTATTCTCAGGCGCGCGCCGAATCGCTCATTGACCGCTGCCGCGTCGGTTTTTGGGAGCGCCCGGAGCGCCTGGGCCTGATGATTCTCGGGACGGTCTTGAACCGTCTCCCGATCGCGCTCATTATTCTTGCCATCGGTACCAATTTCACCGTCATCCATCGCATTTATCACACTTGGAAAGAGACCGAAGGAAACCGTCGCTCCGCCGAACAGGCGGTTGTCGCTGGCCCGCCGTTCAGCGAAACACAATCTCCGCTCGTGGCGCGCTCGGAGTTCCGCGGCGAGCCGCCCTCCGACCAGAATCCGGACTCGCCCGCGCGCAATCTGCTCACGCGCACCGCCAAGCGGGGTGCCTGAGTTTGTTGCGCATTTTCCTTTGCGGCCCGCGCTTCTGACGTGAATTCGCAAAACTTCTCGCTCATCGTCCATGGCGGCGCGTGGAGCATTCCTGACGCCGCCGTTGCCGATTGCCGTGCCGGAATCACGCGCGCCCTCGAACGAGGCCGCGAAGTCCTTGCCAAAGGCGGCTCAGCGCTCGACGCCGTCGAAGCCGCGGTAATCGTCCTCGAAGACGACGTCACCTTCGACGCGGGCATCGGCTCACACCTCAATCGCGACGGCCGCGTGCAACTCGACGCCATCATTATGGACGCCGCCACACTCAAGGCCGGCGCTGTCGCTGCCGTCGAACGCATCAAGAATCCCATTCGCCTTGCGCGCAAGCTTCTGGAATCCAGCGAACACATGATGCTCGCCGGAGCTGGCGCTGAATTGTTCGCGCAGGAAAACGGCATTGCTCTGTGCGATCCCACCGAGCTGATTATCGAGCGCGAACGCGCGGCCTGGCTCCGCTGCCGCGAAGGAAATCACGAATCCGAATTTCACTTTGGACATAAGCACGGTACCGTCGGTGCCGTGGCGCGCGATTCTCGCGGCGGAATCGCCGCGGCCACTTCCACCGGTGGCACGTGCTGCAAATTTCCAGGACGCGTCGGCGATTCGCCTCTGATCGGTTGCGGCTGTTACGCCGACGCGGAAGCCGGCGGCGTTTCCTGCACCGGCCACGGCGAGGCCATCATGAGAATCGTCATGGCCAAAACCGCCGCGGACTCGCTTCGCAACGGTTCTGCTTCCAGCGTTGCCGCCGACGAATGTGTGCGCTTGCTCGCCCGCCGCACACAGAGCACCGGCGGCCTGATTCTTCTCGACCGCGACGGTCGTCCCGCCGCCTCGTTCAACACTCCTCGCATGGCCTACGCCTACATCGAGCCCAGCGGCTCCTTCCACATCGCACCGTAGTCGCCGCGACAACTCCTCCTACTCCAATTCTACCCCGATGCGTAACCCTCGGAATTTTCCTGCGAAGAAGTTATAGACAAGTGCACAAATGAGCCCCGTCAACCAACCTGTAACAGCAAAGCCGGCTCCGCCTAGTAGAACGAGCAGGGAGATTCCGAACCAGTTCTGCGGTGCCGGAACATGCAAATTAACGGTGAAATGGATAAATGCGAAGTAAAAGCCCAATGGCAGCGTAGCCATTTCTACTGTTTTGAATCTTAGAAACTCGAAGTAGCTCAAACCCATCGGGACATAGAATATGCTGGCGTACTTTGCGACGGAAAACACGTCAAAGGACTTAATTCGTTGCATGAGTCCTCCAATCATCGTCGAAGCGCAAGATCTAAGTGTGGCGATGGTCTCATTCAGCGAAGATCAATTCAATACTTACGGCTAGAGTCGTTCGGCGGCCCAAAAAAACGCCGGACCGAGGGAGAGGGTTCGGTCCGCCGCAAACAAAACTCGTCGCGATTTTTCTTAATTTCGAACTGCTGCTAAGCGCGCCGCCCAGCGCCGCCGCGAGATAAGCGCAAGCGCGAGCAAGCCCGTGGCGAACAGCAGCACCGTGCCCGGTTCAGGCGTGTTCGTCGCTGCCGCTCCGACCAGCGTGACGTTGCTGCCGCACGGCAGAGGCACGCCCGGACTCGCGCCGCACGGTGAAATCAGAACCAGATATTCGTCCTGCGCGTTCAGATCGAACGTGGCCGAGTCCACATCCGGATAGCTTCCATCGTTCCCGAACCATGCTTTTGTGTTGGTTAGCGCAAAAGGTGTCCCCGCCGTAAACGGGTCGGACCCGTACCCCAAAACGGCGAATGCCTCGCCAGGCTCCACGCTGCCGAAAGTCAGCGTCATCGAGGTCGCGCCCAAGTCAAACAGGTCGCTGACGTTCAGACCCATGACGTAATCCTGGTGTGGTCCGTCCCAGCCAATCTCGTGGTCGTCCTCGCCTGCTAACCCCAACCCGAGCTCGAAGCTGCTGTCATCCTTTTCATAAAGATCGCTGGCGACGCAATGCGAGAGCGTGTCTGTGCTGGATGGCGTCTTCGCCCAGCATTTGTAACCGTATGCCGTAATCGTCGCGCCATTCGACGCATAACCTGCCGACTTGCCCAGTGCCTTATCCGGACCGACAAATCCGAAACTGAAGTTTACTCTGCCCGCGAATGCCGAACTAGCCCCAAAAAGCAATAACCCCGCCGCAATTCCCGCGATCCTGGCCCTCATATGTCCCCCTGAGTACTCCAATCCCTTAAATGTTGTAGCACTTTCCTTGCCAAATTTACCGGCAATCACTGAACAATTCGCAGTACTTAATTTTCGACTCGTCCCTCCCATGTGCAAACTATTTCACTTCAAGTCCTAAACCTGTAGACGGCCTATCACAGGCGCATGCGTGATCCGAAATGCTCGACGCCCTGTGCAATTATTCTCGCCTCGTAGTTGATGGCGTAACTTCCCTATGCTAGCATGCGGCGTTTCCGCAGGGAGCGAGGCGATTTGCCGATGCGCCTCAAAACGTTTCACCGTCCTTTCTTTCTCGGCCTCGCGGTCGCCGCTACAAAACTGTCATTCGCCCGATTCTCCTGTCTGCCGCCCCTGCAAGAATTCTACGAGGTGAAAAATGAAAACCTATAACACGGAGCAAATTCGAAACGTGGGCATTGTAGGCCACGGCGACACGGGGAAGACGCAGCTCGTGTCGTCGCTGTTGTTCACTGCGGGGATGACCCAGCGCCTCGGCAAAGTCACCGATGGCTCGACGGTCACCGACTGGGACGAAGAAGAAATCGCGCGAAAAATCTCCATCCAGACGGGCATGGCATACGCTGAATGGCAAGGAAACAAAATCAACTTCCTGGACACGCCCGGATACTCCACGTTCATCAATGACACGAAAGCTTCGCTGATCGCTGCCGACGCAGCGATGATTCTCGTCGACGCGTCTGCGGGCTGCCAGGTGGTCACCGAAAAAGTGTGGGACTTCGCCACGGAATACGAGCTGCCGCGCGCCTTTGTCATCAACTGGATGGATCGCGAACTCGCCAGCTTCGAGCGCGCGCTGGAATCCATCCAGCAGGTTTTTGGCCGCGGCGCCGTTCCGGTGCAGTTGCCCATTGGCGCGGAGAAGAATTTCAAAGGCGTGGTCGACTTGGTGGCCATGAAGGCGCTGCTGTACACGCCGGACGGCGACGGCAAAGCGAAAGTCGAAGATATTCCCGGGGATTTGGCCGAGGCCGCCAAGGCCGCGCACGAAGCGCTGGTGGAAATGGTGGCCGAGGGCGACGACGAGTTGATGCAGGAGTTTTTCGACAAAGGCACGCTGCCCGTTGAAGACCTGAAGAAAGGCCTCCACGGCGCCGTTCTCGAAAAGCGCATTTTCCCGGTGCTGCTCAGCTCGGCTCTGCACAATATCGGCAGCGACGCGCTTCTGGATTTCATCGTCGAGGAATTTCCTTCGCCGGCGGCGCGCGGAAAAGCCGCCGCGTACAAAGAGCCGCAGCGCAAGGGCGAGAGCGTCGAGCGGACCATCTCCGACAAAGAGCCGCTGTCCATTTTCGTTTTCAAAACCATCGCCGATGCCTTTGCGGGGCGCATCAGCTTTCTCAAAGTGATGAGCGGCGTTTTGAAAAACGACGCCAACGTCGCGAATTTCAATCGCGGCGCCGTCGAACGCTTCCAGCATTTGGAAGTGCGCCAGGGCAAGACCGCCACGGCCATTCCGGAGCTGCACGCCGGCGACATCGGCACCATCGCCAAATTGAAAGACACCACCACCGGCGACACGCTGGGCGACAAAGCCGTCACGGTCTACTATCCCACTGCGCGCCTTCCCGAGCCCTCCATCACCTTTGCCATCGAGCCGAAGACGCGCGCCGACGAAGACCGCATCGGCGTCGCGATTCACCGCATTCTCGAAGAAGATCCCGCGCTGCGCTTCACGCGCGATCCGCAGACCAAAGAGTTCCTGCTTTCCGGTGCCGGGCAGCAGCACGTGGAAGTCGTTGTCGCGAAACTGCGCAAGCGCTATCACGTGGAATTGACGCTGCATCCGCCGAAGGTGCCCTACCGCGAAACCATTCGCGGCAAGGCCGACGCGGAAGGCAAACACAAGAAACAGACCGGCGGCCACGGCCAGTTCGGCCTGTGCCGCATCAAGATAGAACCGCTGCCGCGCGGCAGCGGATTCGAATTCGTCGACGACATTTTCGGCGGCTCGATTCCCAAGAACTGGATTCCCTCGGTGGAGAAGGGAATTCACGACGCGGCGGAGCGCGGCTTCCTCGCCGGATTTCCCGTGGTGGATTTCCGCGCCAGCCTCTACGACGGCAAATATCACGACGTGGATTCGTCGGACATCGCCTTCAAGATCGCCGGCGCGCTGGCCTTCAAGGAAGGGATGAAGCAGGCCAAGCCGGCGCTGCTCGAGCCCATCATGAAAGTGGAAGTGTACGCGCCGGACCAGTATTCCGGCGACATCATGGGCAACATCAGCTCGCGGCGCGGGCGCATCAGCGGAAGCGAAGCGCGCGGGCACAACGTGGTGGTGCGCGCGCAGGTGCCGCTGGCGGAGATGCTCAGCTACGCCAACGATTTGACGTCCATGACCCAGGGGCGCGCGGGCTATTCGATGGAATTTTCGCACTACGATTTTGTGCCCGCGGAACAGGCCGAGAAGATCATCGCCGCGCACAAGCCCCACGCCGCCGCCGAGGACGAGGAATCTGCCTCCGCCGCCAACGGCCACTGATAGAGGCGGTGACGAGTGACAAGTGTCAAGTGACGAGCAAACTTGAAAATCAAAAGAGGGACACCGCTGCTTCCGGGGATTAGAAATGAGTCCGACTCTTTGTTTTGTGTAAATCACTCGGATTTCTAATAATTTGGAGCGATTGGCACGCGAGTGTCCGAAATCGCAAATTCGGGCGCGAGGACGACGATTTCAGCGATTAGAAGTGGTCTCGGTCGTTTGTTTTGTGTAAGTTGCATCGAGTTCTAATTCTTCATATCCTAAGCGATCAGAATCATGAAAAGCGCATAAAAAGCGAAAAGGCCGCGTCTCCGCGGCCTGTCTTTCTCTTCTCCCGTTTCCCCTTCGGCTGGATGTCTAGCCGAAGGTATTGTTTATCATATGATAAGCTACTATTCAAGGAAAAAAGAGGCCCGAGATTTAGTCGACAGCATTGAAGATGCAAAGAAAGCGTCAACACATAATTCCGAATTGCTACCTGAAGTCGTGGTGTGATCCGCGCGTGCCGCCAGGGCAGCATCCATTCATTTGGAGAATTTCGAAGGACGGCGAGAGAAAGCAACGCAAGTCACCAGACAAGTCCTTCAGGGAGAACGACCGATACACGATCAAGCTTCCAAATGGTCAGCGCAATCTGATCTTGGAGGAGACATTAGGGCAAATTGAGGACGCGTTTGTTCGGGTCTTAAGTCGCATTCGAAGGCGTCAGAGGTTGAATCAGACTGATCGCGCGCATCTTTGTCTCTTTGCGGCAGCGATGATGGCGAGGACGAGGGCAATGGGCGCTCACTGGAAGAATCAGCTTTCTGAGATTCACGAGCGAGTGGAGACTCTTGAACGAATGCATGATGCGGAGCCCACAATGTCGCATACAACTGCAAAGATGGTTGATCATGCGGAACAATGGATAGTTGCGGAGTCGTTGAAGATTATGACCCCATTGTTGTTTGAAATGCCCATGAACATACTCGTGACCGGCGATGAATTTGGCTTCATCACATCAGATGATCCATGCGTTATGTTTAATCCAAAGCTCCATAGGTTCCCGCCTCTGTACCGCAGCCCAGGGTTGGGGCAGAGGGATGTCGAGATATCGTTGCCATTGACTCCAAATCACCTATTGCTGATCTCACATCGTGAACACGCGTTCTATTTGGACGCAGTTCGGAAGGTGGTTGATGAAGCCAATCGGCTGAGGAGGGCTTATTGCACGGAGGAATTCGTTTCTTGGAAGGGGGAGACAAGGTCGTGCTGGTTCGACCTTGGGAAGAAGCCGGACGATTGTTGGGAGAATTCTGAAGAAGGCAAAAAGGCGCTGGAGGAAAGAGACGAATTCTTGCGTGCAGCCTCTAAGAGCGAGGAGAAACAGCAGTAGGTTGTTAAGAAATGGTATCGGACGGCGACCAAAATGGCGCGTCATTAGCGCAGGCATTGCGCGTGGCGAGACGGAGAAGTGCAGCCATTCGCCTGCACGTCAAGGACGTAGCGATTGCAGGGCCTTGACGGTGTCGGAGGGCTCGGGGCGGATGGTGTAGTCGGCGTTGACGTCGGCGGCGCGAATGACGCCGGTTTTATCGATCACGTATCGCGCAGGGATTGGTAAGCGGTATTGCGGTTCGTCGTGAAACCTGTCCAGCGCGCTGCCGAACGATTTGTAAAGATCGCGCAAATAATCCGGCAGGGTGAACACGAGGCGGAATTGCTCGGCGACTTTGAGGTGAAGATCGGTGAGGATGTCGAAGGTCAAATTCAATTTCTTATGCAGAGCGCGAGTATACCTTTCGAGCTCGGGAGTGAGCGTCACAATGCGCCCTCCCAGACCTCTGACCTCCGAATCGATTTCCTGTAGAGCCTCCAGCTCCATATTGCAGTAGGGTCACCAATGTCCACGGAAGAAGCTGATGACCAGCGGGCCTTCGCGGAGGAGGTTGGCGGAGGCTATCTCCACGTGGTCCTGATTAAACAGAGTGAAGGCCGGGGCGGAGTCGCCGACTTTCAAGGCGCGAGCTTCGATGCCGGTGGCCTTGAGCTCGGCGGTGGCGCGATGCATGGTTTCGATGGCCTCGCGTGGCGCGTTGTAGGGAGGAGCGCCGGATTCGAACGTTGTCTTGAATTGATCGAGGCGAGTTTGGAGGTTGGACATCATCTTTCCTGGGCTTCTTTTCCCGGAGTTCTGCGGTTTTTCCCTGCCGCAGACATTTTACATGGGGATTTGGATTTCGGCCACAGGCACGACGGAGATGGTCTAGGGCGAAAGACAAATTGGCCGGTCAGCGGCCCAAGCGTTTTGTCGCAGTGCTTCCGGCTCTGGGTTGTTCTCTGAGATGATAGGCGCGAAATCGGGCAAGCATTCACGCGCGAGCAAGAGGTGATTCGAATGGCGAAGGCGAGAGCGAAGAGGACGAAGAAAGTCGCGGCGCGCTGGGGAGATGCGACCACGGCGATCCATCGCGGGGAGGCGCGGCACGGGCGGGGCGGGCCGGTGGCGCCGGATATTGTGCGCAGCTCGACGTTCACGTTTTCGTCGACGGCGGAGATGAAGCGCTG
The DNA here is from genome assembly GCA_963811805.1 of uncultured Acidobacteriota bacterium. Classification (GTDB taxonomy): domain Bacteria; phylum Acidobacteriota; class Terriglobia; order Acidiferrales; family UBA7541; genus DAHUXN01. Next base: position 2,473,285 of record CAWESU010000001.1, read on the forward strand.
GGCGGAGGGGAAAAGCTCGGCATACATCTATACGCGGTATGGGAACCCGACGCTCGCGATTGCGGAGGAAAAAATCGCGGCGCTGGAGGGAGCGGAGGCGGCGATTGTGGCCGCTTCGGGCATGGCGGCGATTTCGAGCGCGCTGCTGGCGGTGTTGAGCGCGGGCGACGAAGTGATTTCGACGGCGCAGCTTTACGGCGGGACGTACCGGCTGATGCGCGACATTTTTCCGCGGATGGGGATTCGCGTGCGGCACGTGGGGACGGATCTGGCGGGCGTTGAGGAATTGGTGACCACGCAGACGCGCTGCCTGTACGTGGAGACGCCGACGAATCCGTCGCTGCGGCTGGTGGATTTGCGGCGGGCGATGGAGCTGGCGCGGGAGTTCAAGCTGGTGTCCATTGTGGACAACACGTTCGCGAGTCCCGTGCTGCAAAAACCGATTGGGCTGGGTTTTGACATGGTGGCGCACAGCGCGACGAAGTATCTGGGCGGGCATTCGGATTTGATTGGCGGGGCGGTGGCGGGTTCGCGGGAGTGGATTGGACGGGTGCGGGAGAACATCATTTACTTGGGCGGGTGCATGGATCCGGAGGGCGCGTTCCTGTTGATTCGCGGGATGAAGACGCTCGGCGTGCGCGTCGAGCGGCAGTGCCAGACGGCGATGGCGGTGGCGCGATTTTTGGAGGCGCATCGCAAAGTGGCGCGGGTGCATTATCCGGGGCTGGCGTCGCATCCGGACCACCGGCTGGCGCGGCGGCAGATGAGTGGTTTTGGCGGGATGCTGTCGTTCGACGTGAAGGGCGGAATTGCGGCGGCGCGGCGGTTCTGCGACCGGGTGCAGATATTCTCGCTGGCGGCGAGCCTGGGCGGCGTGGAGTCGCTGGTGGTGCTGCCGGCGTATACTTCGCACTATCGGATGTCGCGGGAAGAGCTGGAGCGCGCGGGCGTCGAATCGGGAACGGTCCGTGTGTCGATTGGGCTGGAGGACGCGACGGATCTGATTGAGGATTTGCGCCAGGCATTGGGATAGCTAAACGGGTCAGGCTCCGGTTGGGGTTCTGCAGGCCTTCCGGGGTGAAACGGCACGATTCTTGCACAGGTAAGTCACGATAGTACTCGGTTTCTCGGTTCTGGCACCCCTGGCCAGATGACCGGTTGACCCTGGGCTTCCGGGGTCCGTACAATTTTTGGTAGGATGCGGGCAAATCTGCGCCCGAGTGTAGGCAAACGTTTGCGCAGACCGGTCGTCTTACATAAAGAGGCCGCGGAGGCGAATTGAGTAGACGAAAAGGGATTGCGCTGGTGGCGATGGCGCTAGCTGTGTCTCTGGCCGGATTTTCTGGCTGCCAAGAGACCGCCAAGAACAGCGCCAAAGTGCGTCCGCCGGCAGGGACTCCGCAGCCCAAGGCTTCGCCAACGCTGGTGGCCAGCGTGGGGGAACTGCCATTACCGGCGAATCCTCCGGACTTCAGCGCTCTAGAACCAAGCACACGCCCCTGGGTCGACGCACTTATCGATGAGGTTCAGGCGACCCTGAACGCAGGCGCGCAAGCCTATCAGGCTGGGCAGCTTGACGTGGCGCGCAAGGAGTTCCATGCGGCGCTCAACCGGCTGATGAAGAGCAATCTGGAGGCGACGGGCGACGCCAGGCTGCAAGATCTGTTCAATCGCATCGTGGACACGATGCAAACCGATGAGATGGCCACGGAGGAGAAGGACGAGGCGACCGCCGAGGCCAACGAAGACGCCGCAGACGCGGCGGACGCAGGAGACAGCGCCGGCGCGAGCGTAAGCGCGGACAATTCTGAGGATATCAACGCGCAGGCCCCACCCGAACCTACAGCGCCCATCGAAGAGATTGCCGACATGGAAGATCTGCCGGCGAGCGATCCACGGTTGGCGGCCACGGCGGAAAAAGAGCTGATCACCGTTCCGCATGATTTGCCGCTGACGCTGAATCCTTCGGTGCTGCAGTATTTGAGCTTCTTTGCTTCGCCGCGCGGGCGGGAAATCGTGGAGATGGGCTTGGAGCGCGCGGGGCGATACCGCGCGATGATTGAATCGACGCTGAAAAAGGAAGGGCTGCCGCAGGATTTGATTTACCTGGCGCAGGCGGAATCGGCGTTCAAACCGCGAGCGGTTTCGAGCAAGGGCGCGCGAGGAATTTGGCAGTTCATGCCGTATAGCGGCGAGGAATACGGTTTGCACCGGACGTATTATGTGGACCAGCGCGACGATCCGGCAGCGGCGACAGAAGCGGCCGCGGAGACGTTGCGCGATTTGTACCAGAGCTTCGGCGATTGGTATCTGGCGATGGCGGCCTACAATTCGGGGCCGATGAACGTGACGCGCGCGGTGGAGCGCACGGGATATGCGGATTTCTGGAACCTGCAGAAAATGAATGCGCTGCCAGAGCAGACGAAAAACTACGTGCCGATCATTTTGGCGCTGACGTTGGTAGCGAAGGACCCGGGGCTCTACGGCATTCACGTGGATGCGGATCCAGGGCCGCAATTCGATGCGGTGACTCTAGAGCATTCGATCAGCCTGCGGCTGGTGGCCGATGCGACGGGAGCGAGCCTAGACGATTTGCAGACGCTCAATCCGGAGTTGGTGCGGGGAGTTACACCGCCTGATTTTGTGTTGAAAGTGCCCAAGGGCACGGGTGATGAACTCCAGACCGAGATTGCGAACATTCCGGCGGACAAGCTGACGTCGTGGAGATTGACGAAGTTTTCTGCGGACGAGACGCTAGGCGAAGTGGCACGACAGTATCGTGTGACGCTGGCGTCGCTGGAAAACGTGAACGTGATTGACCCGCACGACCCGCCGGCTGCTGGGACGGTGCTGATCGTTCCCGCGGCGCCGCCGCGCGTCCGGCTGGTTTACTATCGCGTGCGAAGGGCGGACACGCTCGATAGCATCGCGTTGCGCTACGACGTCACCGTAAGTGATTTGCAGCGCTGGAACCGTCTGCGCAGCTCGAGGACGCCGCACGGCCGCTCGTTGCGGATTTACGAGAACAGCTATCCGGGAGAAACGGCGACGGCGCCGCGTACGGTGACGGTGGCGCGGCATTCGACCGAACAGGCGCAGGCCACTGCGGCTACGGCTGGACCGCACGAGAAGGTGGAACACAAGGTGCGCTCCGGAGAGACGCTGTGGTCCATTGCCAAGGAGTACGGGACGACGGTAGACGCCATTAAACAGCAGAATCCGTTCCTGGCTACGCGCGGGCTGGAAGTGGGCGACCGGCTGAGCATTTCCCCTCGACAGAACTAAGTATATTTACAATCACTAACATACAGGTGCTGTGCCCTCTGGCCAGAATGGCACAGTTTTCTGCAGCGGTCCCACGGTGGCCTACCTGACTTTGCGCCTTGACAAACTTCCAAGACTGCGATTAAAAGAACCAAGTGGGTAATTGCCGCTGAGCCCCAAAAGCCCACGGAGGAAAAACATGTTCGAAGCGAAGTTTCACGAGAACGAAGAAGAAAACGAGCTCCCCGGTTTTGAAGAAGAAGAGGAACAAGCGGAGCCGAGCGGCGATGAGCACGACGAAGTCGTCGTCGAAGAAGAAGTAGTCGAGATCGAGTCCGGCGACGACGAAGAAGCCGAGCCGGAACACTCGCCGGCCCGCGGCGCGACTTCGAAACCAGCGCGAGCGAAGAGTGGGCGGAAATCAGCGGCAAAAGGCAAGGCGAAGAAGGCGCGGAAGGCGAAGAAGGCGAAGAAGGCGAAGAAAGCCGCGCCGAAGAAGAAGGCAAAGGCGAAAGCGAAGGGGCGTTCGAAGAAGGGACGCCGCCGGTAAGAGCTGTCGCCGGGAAGGTTTGAAGACGCCGCGAGTTTGCGCGGATGGCCGCGCGGCTTGTGGCGTTTTTGTTTTTCGGGGGCCTTTTGCTCCAGCCGCAAGGCGCTATTTTAAGGCCTGGTCCTGGGCAGTGGCGGGGCGGTTGTCTCGCGTGGCGTGAATCACTCCGGATTGATCCGTGTAGAGACTTTCATAGCCGTAATTTCGAGGGATTGCGACGAGAGTGTAAGCGCGAGGATTGCCGCTGGCGTCGGGTTGGTCCGGCGTGTACCGAAGAGAATAGCCGCCGGACATGGCGGTCTGCGCGGCTTCGCGAGCAGGATCGCCGAGCGCTTCGAGCGAGGAAGGGAAGGAGCCGGCGCCGTTTTCGTAGGTCGCCAACTGATGCTGGAGGTTGCGGACGGCTTCGAGCGCAGAACGCTCGGCGACCGGACGCGGGTTTTCAAAGCGCAACGGAAGCGCAAACCAAATGATGGCCCAGATGCCGGCGACGGCGGCCAGAACGGCGATGATGAGCTTCGGCGAACTGCGTTTTTTTTGCTGCTGCGGCAGATCGGACTCGGGCTCGGTTTGGTTCGCGCCGCAATACGGACAGATGGCGCTGGCGGAATTGATGGGACGCTGACAGTTTTGACAGAGATACATTGGTTAACCGGGGCCAGAAGAGTTCTTTAGCATTGAATTTAACTCATTCAGCTTTTCTAACGCTTCAGTGAATGCTTCCCTATAGCGCTCCTTTTCAAAGGCAAACGGGCCAATATGTTCCAAGCCCGAAAGGTTCACTCCCTCCTCCCAATTGTTTTCATACCCGAAGTTTCGCCATAGAATCGCGTCACCAGCGTCGAGAACTTCTACCGTAACGGCTCCGCAGCCGATGTCGCCACACTCTGGACAAACATAAATCGAGCGGCGATTACGCGGCAGATCCGCAGGTTCCTGCAGCAACAAACGGCGAAGGGCATAGTTGACCTCTAGAAAACCGGTGGCCAAGAATGTGATTTGGTCGCGCTTTTTCGCTCCGATTAACTCACCGACAGAGCACCCGTCGATCACAAAATCCAAATATGTCCTGGCCGTCCTATAGGCTCCGTCCGCGAACGTCTCCCCATTCCTATGCTCGATCGCGAATGAAAGTAACGACAGACGATTTGCTGCGGAGTTTTCCACGTTAGGGCGTAGCCGCATGGCCGAAAATGACCAGGCCGATTTTCGTCGGAGAGGCGCCGAGGGCGGCCTGGAAGTAGACGGCCCAGAAGTTTTCGTCGGTGTTTTGCTTGGTGCCGGGAAGCAACCCGGGGGCGTCGTCGGTTGGGACCAGACTCCAGACTGAAGGATGACCGGTGGTGGTGGTTTTGCGGCTGAGGACGTACATGGGATTGTCGGCGAGATTGTCGGCCGAAGTGTCCTGATCGGGCGGCGTGAGCAGGAAAAAGTCGCGATAGTCGGAGACGCCCTGATGGTTGCCGTCGACGGGCTGCAGGCCATAACGCATGAGATAGGTGCCGGGCTTGACGGGCTGGTTGCGGAAATCCTTCACGGCGGCGTCGAAATGAATGGCGCCGACGAGTTCTCCCTCGACCAGGGTGCCATAGTTGACGCCGAGGGCGCTGCTGGGTTGCGCGGCGGCGGGAATGCTGGTGCGCATCCAGATTTCGCAGTACGGAGCGCCGGATTGCGTGACGGAAGTCGATGCCGGGGACAGCAGGGCGCGAATGGCCGAGGAGATTTCCGGAGGAACGGGCGCGGCGCTGGTTGCCGCTTTGTAGTCCTGAGCAGATGCGGAAGTGGCGAACGATAGCACGGCCGCGAGAGCGACGGCGGAGAAGTAGTGCGTAAAGCGACGAATCATTGCGAGTCTCCTGTATGAAAATAAGCCTTCACAGTAATGGATGATTATCCGGTGCGCGCGGTTTCCAGGCAATCGGAAAGCACACTGAAAGAAAAAGCCCGCCGGGATGGCGGGCTTTTTTATTTTCGCAGATGCAAGCGGAAATTATTCAGCGGATTTCGGTCCGCACTTCATTCGGAGAAATGGCCGACGAAGGAGCTGCGGCGATTGGCGTCGTCCCAGGTGACGCCCAGGGAATTTCCCTGGTAGCTGCTGTCGCTGGCGACGACCGGCATGGAATGCGTGAGGTGCGCGGCGAGCGGCGGATAGTAGGTTTCTTCGTTGTGGCAAATCATGTCGCCCATGTTGATGGCGCGGGTGGAGAGTTTCACGACGTTGCCGACGGCGAGGGTTTGCCAGCCCATGCGGGACGAGTCAGCGGCGAAGGAAATGGGCGCGAGATTGGTGGCGACGATATTGTTGAGAAGGCCGGCGGATTGCGATTGCGCGAAGGAGATCAGCGCGGCTTGCTGCGCCTCATTGGCGCGAGCGTCGACGAACACAACGGCCTTGGCCGGCAGCGGATCCGCGTAGGGATCGCCGAGCGTGGCGTTGGCGCGAACGACCGCGACGACGCCGAGGCCGGAAAGGGAGACGCCGTTCCATTGGCCGTCAGTGACTTGCCAGGCGAGCACGGCGTTTTGGCCGGTGAGTCCGACCTGGGAATTGGCGAAGCACGGGCCGGTGTAAACGTCGGCGTTGCGAAATTCCATGTAATTTCCGGAAATGTGATTCGGCGTTTGGGCCATGACGGGAATGGCCATCAGAAATGCAGCGGCCAGAAGCGCGAGTTTCGCTTTCATAATTGACCTCCGAACTACGTATAGTTTCTCACTGTGGAATCGGCGACGCAAGTGGCCTGAGACGGTCGGGTGAGAACAGCTCGCGCCCTAAGCGGCCGTCGGAGCGAGGAAATGCCGGCCTGAAGGCCGGCGGTACAGAGGCGCGCTAGGCGGTTTGGCAGCAGCCGCGGCCGGGACGGCAGGAGTCGAGGGCGACGAAGTTGCCATCGGGGCCGACGGGGCGTTGCGTGCGGGAGCACCAGAAAGGGCCGGCGTTGCGGGCGTCGGAAGCGTCTTCGCCGTCGAGTTGATAGAAGAGTTTTTTCGAGCGCACGGAGCGGCAGACTTCGCCGGTGGAGATGAGGATGTTGAGGCTTGGTCCGGTGGAAGATTTCAGCATGGCTGTGACTCCTCTCCAAAACAGTGGCCAGTGACGAGTGGTCAGTGGTCAGCAAGCCAAAAACAATAGCCAAGGCGAACGGCGCAAACAAGATCCCCAAGACCAAGACCGCAGAACTTCACGAACAGCGTGAAGACCTGCGCTACAAAAGCAAAGCCAGCAGCAGATTCCTCGGGGCCCGAGGTCGAGGTCGGGCCACTCGGAATGACAAATCCCATTCTACGCCGGGGCCGCGCGGGACGGTCGCGGACGGCAGCGGCGCGATAACTCCGATCGCGCCTACAAAAACCAAGTCGCGAAAGCCTGAGGCGTACCCTTCGCGAAACGCCCTCAGGGCGAGAAGCCGCCGCTACAAAGGCAACAACAAATTCAAAACCGCAGAGCTTCTGAGAAGCGAAGCTCTGCGCTACACGAAAATCACGCCGAGGCCGCGGCGGAACGGCTGCCGACGGCGGCGAGCAAAGCGCGCTTGACGGCGACGCGCGCGAGCTGAATTTTGTAGGCGTTGCGGCTGAGCGGCGTGGCGCCTTGCACGGCGTTGTCGCCGGCTTTCGCGGCGTTCTCTTCGTTGATCGTTTTGCCCGCGAGCCATTTGGAGGCGCCTTCGGCGAGCCAGGGCTTGGGCGCGACGTGGCCGAGGACGACGCGGGCGGTTTCGACGGTGTCGCCGTGCATTTTGAGCGCGATGGCGGCTGCGGCGAGGGGCCAGTCCATGCCTTCCTTCTGGCGGACTTCGTAGGTGGCGCTGCGCATGCCACGCGACGAGCCGGGGACGATGATTTCGGTAACGATTTCGTTGGGCGCGAGGGCGTGTTCGCGCTGGTCAGGCTTTTGCGGAATGACGAAGAATTCCGCGGCGGAAACGTCGCGGCCGCCGCTGGGGCCTTCGACGTGGAGTTGCGCGTCGAGGGCTACGAGCGCGGGAGCGAGGCTCGAAGGGCTAACGAATTTCGCCGGGCCGGAGTTGCCGAAGATGGCGTGATAGCGATTGTCGCCCTGTTCGACGAGAGATTTTCCGCCGGCGTCGAGCGCGAGAAGGCCGAAGCCGCTGCGGTAATACCAGCAGCGCGGGCGCTGGCAAAGTTCGCCGGCGACCGTGCCCATGTTGCGGAGCTGCGGGCTGCGAATGCCTTCGGCGGCGTCCGTGATGGCGGGAAAGTTTTTGCGGACGTCGGAGGCGGAAAGCAGTTGCTCGATGGTGACCGCGGCGCCGATGCGCAGGCCGCCGTTGACGTTCTGGACGGCGTGGAGCTGGCCGACGCGCTTGATGTTGACGAGGCGCTTGGTTTCCTCGATGTCGTCTTTCAGCAAGGAAATCAGATCGGTGCCTCCGGCGAAGACGGAAGCGTCTTCCCAGTCGGAGCCGAGGAGGCCAATCGCTTCCTTGAGAGATGTGGGGCTTGCGTATTCGAATGCGTCCACTAGGCTATGCCTCCTTTGCCGAGAGCGGCGAGGACACGGTCAGGCGTCAACGGAAGTTCTGGGACGCGGACGCCGATGGCGTTGGCGACGGCGTTGGAGATGGCGGCGCCGGGCGAAATGACGGGCGGCTCGCCGAGGCCGATGGTGCCGCGCTCGTCGTAGCCGGGGCCGGTCATCATGTGGACGACAATTTCGCCGATGTCGCCGATGCCGGCGAGCTTGTAAAACTCCATGTTGGGATTGAGGCACCGGCCGGTGGGCTGGTCCATGATTTTTTCTTCGTACAGGGCATAGCAGATGCCCATGATGGCGGCGCCGTAGACCTGGCTTTCCGCGGTTTTGACGTCGATGACCAACCCGCAATCCTGCACGGAGACGTGCTTGACCATGCGGGCGACGCCGGTTTCGGTGTCGACTTCGACTTCGCTCATTTGTACGCCGCCGACGCCGCTGGACATAAGCGCATTATTCGTGCGACCCGTGCCGGTGATAGAAGCAGTGCCGAGTTTGGCGCAGGCTTGCTTCCATGGAATCGATTTGGATGGATCGCCGACGACTTGAATTTTTCCGTTCCATGCTTCGAGCTTGTCCGGAGTTGTTCCGAGCGAGGGTGCCACTTTGGCGAGGAGTTCGTTGAGAGCGTTTGTCGCGGCCATCCGCGTGGAGGTGCTGACGCTGCTGACGGTGACGGAGCCACCGGACGCGGCGGCGGGAGGATAGCGATTGTCGCCGATATTGACTTTCACGGCGTCGAGCGGAAGGCCGAGAGTTTCGGCGGTGACGATATCGATGACCGTGCGAGTGCCGGTGCCTAGATCCTGGCTGCCCATATTGGTCTCGACGGAGCCGTCGGAATGAATGATCACCTGCGCATTGTTCATGTTGCCGCGGCCGCCCCAGGTGTGGATGGAGAGGCCGAGGCCACGCTTTATCGCGCCGGAGCCGCCCTGACCGCGGGGATGCCACTTGCTTTTCCAGTCCATCAGCTGTGAAGCGATGGGAAATTCGTCGCGATAGATTTTGGCATGCGGTCCGGCGAGGTCGATGTTCTTCAGGTAGAAATCGACAGGATCCATGTTGAGTTTGGCGGCGAGGTCTTCCATGGCGCTGTTGGAGATGAGCGCCATTTGAGGGTGATTGGGAGCGCGCCAAGCGCGGGCGGGGCCGATGTTGGTCATAATCCCTGTATATTTCGCGCGCACGTTGGGAACCTGGAGAACGTAAGGCAAGTCAGGTGAACCCTCTGCCTGCGGGCCTTGCGTGCCCCAAGCATCGGAGTCCCACGCGACGAGGGTGCCATCACGCTTCGCGCCGACTTTCACATGCGCGTGCATGGAAGGCCGGCAACCGGCGACCATCAATTCGTGGTCGCGCTCAAGCATCATTTTCACGGGACGGCCGGTTTTTTTGGAGAGTTGCGCGCAGGCAATGCCCCAGTCATCCGCCGCGAATTTGCTGCCAAAGCCGCCTCCCATGTATTGCGTGATGACGTGAATATTGTTTGCGGGAATCTTGATGCCCTGCTGGCCCAAGCCGTCGACAAATTCGCTGGCCATGCCGCTAACGGCTTGCGTCGAGGACCAGACCGTCAAATCGTCACCTTGCCATTCGGTGACGTGGCCGTGGGATTCGAGGCAGCAGTGGGTGATGACGGGTACGCCGTAATCGCCTTCGCTGATGACATCGGCTTGCTGAAAAGCCTGATCGGGATTGCCGGCGACGCGATTTGCAAGCTGCTTGCTGTATTGCGCGCCGGCCTGTTGTGGGTTGGCGTCGGAGACCAGGTAAGGAAGCTGCTGATATTCGATTTTCACCGCATCAGCGGCGGCTTCGGCGCGCTCTTCTGTATCAGCGGCGACAGCGACGATTTCCTGTCCGGCCCAGAAAACTTCCTGGCCTTCGGGCACGATGGTGACGACGCCCTTCACGCCGGGCATGGCTTCGGCGGCAGTGGTGTCGATCTTGGTGACCTTGGCGTGAGCGTAAGGGCAGGTGGCCATTTTGCCCCAGAGCATGCCGGGGCGATTGATGTCGTAAGAGTATTTTGCCTGGCCGGCGGATTTTTGCGGGCCGTCGATGCGCTTAATGCGTTTGCCGATCAGCGCGCGGCGATCTGCCGAAGGCCAATGATAGTCAGCCATTAGGCTACCGCTCCTTTCGATCTGGTTGCTTCAGCGGCTTCGAGAACGGCGTCCTTAATTCCCATGTAGGTGCCGCAGCGGCAGAGATTGCCGCCAAGGGATCTTTCGAGGCCTTCGCGCGTCGGATGCGGTTCGTGGTCAAGATAAGCGGTGCAGGCCATGACGAACCCGGGCGTGCAGAAGCCGCACTGCTGCGCGTCGTTGTTCCAGAAAGCCTGGGACATGGGGCTGAGATGTTCGGCGCTTCCGATGCCTTCGATGGTGGTGATTTCGTGGCCCTGGGCGTCGATGGCGAGCGTGGTGCAGGAGTAGACGGCGCGGCCGTCAATGTGAACGGTGCAGGCGCCGCAGGTGGCGCGGTCGCAAACTTTCTTCGCGCCGGTCAAATCGAGATGGTTGCGCAAGGCGTCGAGAAGCGTGACACGCGGCTCGAGATTGAGCGCTTGCGTCTTGCCATTGATTTTCAGGGTGATGGGAACTTCACCCGGCCCGACAACGCCGCCACTGCTCGCGCCGCCGGTTTGCGGACGCGGCACAGCCTGGGCCACGCGATCCGCCAGCAGCGCGCCAGCCGATGCCGCCACGCTGGCGATTCCGGCGCCCTTGATGAAGCGACGGCGCGAGAGATCCGGTAGATTCTTGTCTTGCGCATCTTTGGCGTGCGAGCGATCCGGTTTTTCCTCGCCGTTCGGACGCGGCTTATCGTCATGCGACGACATAAATACACCCCCTGCGGATAACGGAATCACAAGTGTGAGAAAAGAACTGCGATGCGGGATCTGGACGAGCCTTTCGAATCACCTGGGGCTCCCTTAGAACTGTCGCGGGTATGATAGTTTCAGCGCGACTGGAAAGTCAAAGTCTAAGACGGCATGTTGCGCGCGCGCGTTTCGGATTTCGGCCCAGATGCTCGGGGAAGCCCATCCTCCTCTGCGGATTTAGCCGCATTGACTTGCTCTACGCCACACCCTAAGATGCGCGAATGCCCGATTCTCAGTCGTTTATTGGCAAAACAGTCAGCCACTACCGAATCGTCGAGAAACTCGGCGGCGGCGGGATGGGTGTGGTCTACAAGGCCGAAGACACAAAACTCGGGCGGTTTGTGGCGCTGAAGTTCCTGCCGGAAGACCTCGGTGGCGATCGACAGGCGCTGGAACGCTTCCAACGCGAAGCGCGGGCCGCCTCAGCGCTGGACCATCCGAATATTTGCACAATTACGAAATCGGCGAGCACGAAGGCAAGCTGTTCATCGCCATGCAGTGCCTGGAAGGACAGACGCTGCGCAATCGCATCGGCGGGCGGGCTCTGCCGCTCGACATTACACTCGACCTGGGCACCGAGATCGCCGACGCTCTCGACGCCGCGCATGCCAAGGGCATCGTTCATCGCGACATCAAGCCGGCGAACATTTTCATCACGGAGCGCGGGCACGCGAAGATTCTGGATTTTGGGTTGGCAAAAGTGACGGCGACAACGAGCACCGGGAGCGACGATACCTCCGGCTCGCCGACGGCGGACGCTGGCGAAGCGCTGCTGACGAGTCCGGGAACGGCGCTCGGTACGGTGGCGTATATGTCGCCGGAGCAGGTGCGCGGAGAAACGCTCGACGCGCGCACGGATCTTTTTTCGTTCGGGCTGGTGCTCTACGAAATGGCCACCGGGCGGCAAGCGTTCTCGGGCAATACGACCGGCGTGATTCAGGAAGCGATTTTGAATCGGGATCCTGTAGCTGCGAGCCGGGTGAATCCGGAAATCCCGGAGAAGCTCGAGGAAATCACCAGCAAGGCGCTCGAAAAGGATCGCAACCTGCGCTACCAGCACGCGTCGGAGATGCGTGCGGACCTTGCGCGGCTGAAACGTGACACCGATTCGGGGCGCACGTCGGCGCGAATGGCGGTGCGGGCAGTGGCGGGCGATTCTGGAACGCCGGTTCCGCCAGGCTCAGGGCCGTCACGCATCAGTTCGGAATTTACGCCGGCAACGGGGGTTGCGGCGCCGTCGATTTCGTCCGGTTCTGGGGTGCCTGCTGCGAAGAAGCGCTGGGCACTTCCCGGTGCGCTGGCCGCCATCGTGGTTGTCGCGATTGCCATCGGCTCATATTTTTATTCCCACCGCAAACCCATGCTGACGAGTAATGACTCGATCGTGCTGGCGGATTTCGTGAACACCACGGGGGATGCGGTGTTCGACGATTCGCTTCGCGAGGCGCTGGCGGCGGAGCTCGCGGAATCGCCTTACCTGAATGTGATCTCGGATTCCTCGGTGCAGCAGACGCTGCATTTCATGGAGCAACCGCCGAACACGCGTCTCGCGCCCGAGCTGGCGCGGCAAGTTTGCCAGCGCGACGCCAGCCGCGCGGTGCTGGACGGGACCATTTCCGGAATCGGCGATCAATATGCGCTGACGCTCGACGCGGTGAATTGCGATTCGGGCACCTCGCTGGCACGCGTGGAAGCAGACGCGAACGGCAAGAACAACGTTCTGCCGGCGCTGGGCAAGCTGGCATCCAGCATGCGGTCGAAGCTGGGCGAATCGCTTACGATGATTCAGAAATACGATACTCCGGTCGAAACGGCGACGACGAGTTCGCTCGATGCTTTGAAGGCTTACTCGATGGGACGCCGCGAGATGGAGCTAACGGATTACTCGACGGCCATTCCTCTTCTCCAGCATGCCATCGCGCTTGACCCGAACTTTGCCATGGCCTATGCGACGCTCGGCACCATCTACTCCAACATGAACAATGGGAACGGCAGCGATCAAGCCGCGGACAACATGAAGAAGGCTTTCGCGTTGCGTGACCGGGTCAGCGAACGCGAAAAGCTTTACGTCGATTCGCATTATTATGAGTTTGCCGAGGACGATTTTGCCAAAGCGGAACAGACCTATCTGCTCTGGGAGCAGACCTACCCGCGCGACGAAGTTCCGTGGATCAATCTGGGGAGTCAGTATTTGAACCTGGGGCGGATTGACGAAGGCACACAACAGCTCCTTACGGCGTACCAGCTCGACCCGGACAGCGTGATCCTGACGAGCGACCTGATCAGCGCCTACACTTACCGGAATCGATATGACGAAGCGGAAGCTCTGGTTCAAAAAGGCCTTGCGAAGCATCCCGATGCGCTAGGTTACCACCAGCAATCCTTGCTCGTTGCTTTTCTCCAGAATGATGCTTCGACCGAGCAGCAGCAGATGCAATGGATTCGTACGAAGGTGGGGGCGCAACAAGCGGACACGTTCGCTATGTTGTTCGACGTCATAATGGGTAAAGCCGCGGAGGCGGAAAAATTGCTGGATGCCATGGTAGCAACCGGTTCAAAGCCCGCGTCGAAAGGCAGCATGGCAAGTGAACTGGGCCAGCGCGCGGGCGCTGAGTCCGTTTTCGGCTACACGCGAGAGGCCTGCAAGGACGGAGAGAAATCGCTCTCTCTCCAGCCGAAAGACCCCAATTTATCTGCGGTGGAAGCGCTGGCGCTTTGCGGGGATACTGCGGCGGCGGAGAAAGGGCTCGCGGTTCTGATCAAGGAGACGCCGAATGACGCCGATCTCAATAACATTGATGGCCCTACCATTCGCGCTATCCTGGCGATGGACCGCAAAGATCCGCAACAGGCTTTGACCATCCTGCAGGCCGCTGATCAGTATCGCTGGGCGCCCAATCGCGACTATCTCTACTTTTATGGCGTAGCGAAGCTGCAGGCGAAAGACGGCAAGTCGGCCGCGGCAGATTTTCAGGCCATCCTGGATCATCGCGGGTTGTTCGACCTCACTGCTGTCTACCCACTCGCGTATCTGGGCCTCGCGCGGGCGAGAACGCTAGGGGGGGACGCGGCGGGAGCGCGGACGGCGTATCAGGATTTTTTCGCTTTTTGGAAGGATGCGGACCCGAATCTTCCTGTCCTGCTGCAGGCCAAAGCGGAATACGCGAAACTTCAGTAGGCCATGCGCGGGCCGGGAATTTTTCAGGGTCCAGCGAAAAGTGTTGGAAACTGAGCGGGCCCTCTGGGAATCAAATCTCATGAAACGGCCAGGCGCCCTGAGCGTTATAATGAGACACGAAATTTGGGTGATGGTCCGGCCGCAGCAAGGAGAAACGCCATGAAGCCGCCCTTTTCGCAGGCGCTGAGACGCGGGCTGCGTTTTCGCTGTCCGAATTGCGGAGAAGGCCGCGTGTTTTCCAGCTTTTTCAAAATGCGCGACGAATGCCCAGTGTGCGGGCTCTCGTTCTATCCGGAGTCCGGTTACTACGCCGGGGCGATGTATCTGGATTACGCGCTGTCCGCTGCGGTTTTCCTGGCGGTGTTTGTCCCTTCGCTTTTCCTTCCGGAACTCACGCACCTCTCGTACGCGCAGAAGAACATTCTGTGGATCGTCTTCGGCACGGTGCTTTGCCTGGGTTTCTCGCGGCCGTCGTATAGCTTGTGGTTGGCGATCGACTACTGGATAAGCCCGTGGAAGCCGCAAAGCCCGCAGAAGAGCGGCGAAACCCTGGAAGTTCCGCTGGTCAGCATGGTGATTCGAACGGACAAAGAAGGGCCCCGGCACGGCACGCATCGCGGCCCTGAAAATTAGTCCGCACGCCTTTCGGCAGACGCGACGAGAAGCATCCTACTGAGCGGGCGGCTCCGGAATGCGCTTCTTCCCCTGCAATTCCTGATCGGTGTAATGAATGTCAGGCTTAGCGAAGTACGCGAAGGCATCCCACGAAGCATATTTCTGCTGAAGCTCCAGCAAGACGGCGTCCACGAGCGCGTCGCCGGATTTGCCGGCGGCTTGCGCCTGCGCGATGTCCGCGCGCAAATCGGATAAATAGCCGCGAAAGTCGTTAACGTCCTGCACGTGGCCCACTTCGCCGTGGCCGGGGACGAAGGTGGCCGCGGGGTGGTCCTGAATGAACGTGTCGAGAGTTGCGAGCCAGGGCTTGGTGGAAGCGTCGATCAGGTTCGGCAAGGTATGGTCCCAGAAAAGGTCTCCGCAGAAGACAACGTTTGCATCGGGCACGTAAACGACGCTGTCGCCGCCAGTGTGTCCGGGAAAAGAGTGCACGATGATTTGCCGCGTGCCGAGGAAAAGTTCGACGCCGTGCTCGTAGGTGACGGAGGGGAGACCGAGAGACTCGACCATCGCGGTTTGTTCAGGGGTGATTTTGGCGCCGAAGAATTTCTTGTTTTCGGTGCGCTCCCAGGCGCGCACATTTTGCTGCGCGAGGATTACCGCGCCCGCCGCGGCAAAGATGTTGTTTCCGGCGACGTGGTCCAGGTGGTAATGCGTATTCACGACGAAGCGAATGGGGAGATTGGTCTTTTGGCGGATCTGGTTCAGCAGTTCCTGCGCGGCGGCGGGATTTTCGAAGGTGTCGATGACCAGCACTCCGTCGCTGCCAATGACGAATCCGGCGTTGGCTCCGGCGCGCGCGGCTTTGGCGGCTGGATTGTCGATGGCCGCCCAAACGCCGGGGGCGACTTCGTGGAGGGTGAAAGAGGCAGGAGCGTCGGCGGCGATGGCCGCCGCGGAAATGAGCGCAAGGGCCAGAATCGGGAGCGACAGGAATTTGATTTTCGCGGGCATGGTGCTCTCCTCAAAATGAGGCTGAGATAATACGACGCGAGAGCGATTGAGAATAGTAGAACTAGTGAGCGGGAAGTTCAGTTTGAGCAAGAGTGGATGCGCCGAGCCGGCTGCGGCGATGGAGGATGAAGGCGCCTACGGTCACGGCGACGCCGAGAGCGAAGAAGCTTCCGTCACGCGCGATCGTCCACCCGGACAGTTTCTCGTTGGGACCGAAGCAGCCGCAATTGATGGCTAGATGCATGGCGTAGGAGCGAATGACCACAGCCCAAAAGACGGCCAGCAGCAGAGTCGACGCTACGCCGACGTAGCGCAAACCAACGCCTGCGAGGAGCAAAATTCCGAGGCCAAACTCAACCCATGGCAATGTGTGCGCAAAAGGGCTCACCGCCCAAGCCGGTAACATTTGATACGAGTCAACTTGCATCGCAAAGAAGGTCATCGATAGCCCCAGCGACGAAGGAGTGATCTTCAGCGAGCTGAGGGTCCACGGAACGGCGTTTTGCGGGCGGAGCTTGCCGTAGGCGGCGGCCAGAAAAATCACTGCAAGGGCCAAACGGCCCAAGAGCAATAAGAGGCGACCGGTGGTCCAGCGCGAAGGTTCGCTCATGGCTTATCTCTGGCTTAGGAGCTGATCGAGAAATTGCTTCAAAAGCGGCCAGGAGACGCCGCCAGGCTGGGGGGGATAATTTTGACCGCGATAGGAGATAACCCAAGTGGGCGTCTGGGTGATGGGGATCAACTCTCCGGCAGCCATGTCGCGCTGGATTTCCGCATCCACGGCGCATGTCTTCAGCTCGGTGTGGTCGTTGGATTCACATCCTTGCATGATGCGCTCGACGCGCTT
Organism: uncultured Acidobacteriota bacterium; assembly: GCA_963811805.1. Taxonomy (GTDB): domain Bacteria; phylum Acidobacteriota; class Terriglobia; order Acidiferrales; family UBA7541; genus DAHUXN01. The sequence continues at coordinate 2,490,147 of CAWESU010000001.1, forward strand.
GAATTCAGCCGCCGTCAGCGCTGACTCGACAATTGGTTTGATGTTCCCTTTTGGCTCTTCCGATCCGTATTCCGACCAGGCCATTTGATTGTCGAACAAAGCGCGCTCGACGGCTTCGAATTTTCCGATGCGAGCCGCGGCATTCACCCAACGCGCAGCCTGCCGCGAAAATTGGTGCATGGGCAGAGGGAAGTCGCGATGAACAAGATAGACTTTGCCATCCGCCACGTAGGAATCGATCATCAGGCGGAGCGTTTGCTCATAAAAGTTGCCGCACGCAGGGCATTCGTAATCATCATAGACGGTAAGTTTGATGGGAGCAGTGGGCGAGCCGAGAGACTTCTCCGCCGACAATTGGACTTGGTCAGGAACAACCGCGCGGGCGCGCGGATGGGCGGCGACTCGCGGGGAGCGGACGGAGATCGCCGCGAAGGTCAACGCGGCTCCGGCGAGAATGGGTAGCAGGCGGCGCAAGTTCATTGGCAATAAATCCTCCCCCAAAGATGGCCAAAACTCTGAAGCATTTTACGCGATTCTCCGCGAGCTTGGCGCAAAATTGCGAGGCGCTGTCGCGAAAGGCGCACAGTGTGCGTCAGTTGCTAGGATGCGGACTTGGAGCGAGGGGTTCGACGGAGAATGGGGTAGGAAGGAAGTGGGAGAGGCTGTAAGTGGCTGAATCTGCTGGCTATACAATCGCATTCAACAAACTTGACAACAACATGCTCAATGTGTAGAATGCACTCCGCGAAGCACATAGCAATGATTTGGCTGGCGCTATCGCGGATGGGCCAGGAGGCTTTAGACAATGAGTAAGATCATCGGTATCGACCTGGGAACGACCAACTCCGTCGTAGCGGTCATGCAGGGAGGCGAGCCGACCGTAATCCCGAATCAGGAAGGGGCGCGCACCACGCCGTCGGTGGTTGCGATCACGAAATCGGGCGAACGTCTGGTGGGGCAAGTGGCCAAGCGCCAGGCTGTGACGAACCCGGAAAACACGGTTTATTCCATCAAGCGCTTCATGGGGCGGCGCTATGACGAAGTGGTGGACGAGATGAAGCGGCTTCCCTACAAGGTGGTTCGAGGGCCGCATGACGACGCTCGCGTGGAGATTGCCGGCAAGTCGTACAGCCCGCCGGAGGTTTCCGCGATGATTCTGCAGAAGCTGAAGGGCGCGGCGGAGGATTTCCTGGGCGAGAAAGTCACGAAAGCGGTGATTACCGTGCCGGCGTATTTCAACGACGCGCAGCGGCAAGCGACTAAGCAGGCGGGCGAAATTGCGGGCATGGAAGTTCTGCGCATCATCAACGAGCCAACGGCGGCGGCATTGGCGTATGGCCTGGACAAAAAGAAGGACGAGACGATAGCCGTTTACGACTTGGGCGGCGGGACGTTCGACATTTCGATTTTGGAAGTGGGCGAAGGCGTGGTCGAAGTGAAGTCGACCAACGGCGACACGCACCTGGGCGGCGACGACATCGACCAGCGCATCGTGGACTGGCTGATTGCGGAATTCAAGAAAGAGCAAGGCATCGATCTGAGCAAGGACCGCATGGCCATCCAGCGCCTGAAGGAAGCGGCGGAGAAGGCCAAGATCGAGCTTTCGCAATTGATGGAGACGGAGATCAATCTGCCGTTCATCACGGCGAACGAGTCCGGGCCGAAGCACATGCAAATGAAGCTCACGCGGTCGAAGCTCGAGCAGATGATGGAAGATCTGCTGCAACGGACGGTTGGTCCGGTGAAACAGGCGCTTTCGGACGCGGGCATCACGCCGGATAAAATCGACGAGGTGGTGCTGGTGGGCGGCTCGACGCGCATACCGCGCGTGGTTGACATCGTAAAGAACCTCTTCAACGGCAAAGAGCCGCACAAGGGCGTCAATCCTGATGAAGTGGTGGCTGTGGGCGCGGCGATTCAGGGCGGCGTGCTGGGCGGAGAAGTGAAGGACATCCTGCTGCTGGACGTGACACCGCTTTCACTTGGCGTGGAAACGATGGGCGGGGTGATGACCGTGCTGATCCCGCGCAATACGACGATTCCGACGCGGAAGACGGAGATGTTCTCGACGGCGGCTGACAATCAGACGTCGGTGGAGATCCATGTCCTGCAGGGCGAACGGCCGGTGGCGAGCGGGAACCGCACGCTCGGGAAATTCCATCTGATCGGAATTCCTTCGGCGCCGCGCGGAGTGCCACAAGTGGAGGTGACGTTCGACATCGACGCCAACGGCATCCTGAACGTGTCTGCCAAGGACATGGCGACGAACAAGGAGCAGAAGATCACTATCACGGCTTCGACGGGCTTGAGCAAGGAAGAGGCCGAGAAGATGCGCAAGGAAGCGGAGTCGCACTCGGACGAGGACAAGGCGAAAATCGCCGAGGCCGAAGCGCGCAACCGCTGCGACAATCTGGTCTACCAGACGGAGAAGCTGATTCGCGAGAATCGCGAGAAGCTGTCTGAGCCGGACGTCAAAACGGCGGAACAGGCCGTCGAAACGGCGAAGCGCGCGCTTGCCGAAGGCGGCGTCGATAAGCTGAATGCGGCGGTTGAGGAACTGACCCAGGCTTCGCACAAACTGGCGGAGGCGCTCTATCGCGCGCAGGCGGCTTCCGGAGCCGCAGCGGGCGGAGCGGGTCAGCCGGGAAGTGCGGGACCGGGCGCCTCGACGGATGCGAGTCCGAAGCCCGGCCAAGGCGAAGTGGTCGACGCGGAATATGTGGACGTCGACGAATCGAAAAAGCCGAATTGAAAAGCAGTGATGAGTGACAAGTGATGAGTGACAAGTCTGCGCTGAGCGTGCCCACGCATCGGCGCAGGCGTTCGGTTGCGTTCTGTGGCGATGGGAGCGGACATTGACGACTACGACGGGCATCAAGCGTTCGGGCCCGCCTCAGGCGGTTCAAAAGGTTCGCGACAACTACTATCTTGTGCAGGTACTGCTGAACGGGTCGCCCTCGGCCGACTGGCGCCGGCTTTTTTACGAAACGAGACTGGGAGCGTCTGCTGATTTCCAGCCGCGCTCGGTGGAAATTTCCGGCGCGCTGTTGCGTTTCCGTTCCGACCCCGCCGCCGTCGAGCCGCGAATCAAGCTGATCGATGGCTGGGTGGAGCATGCCAATGAGAAAGAAGCGTCGATGAGCGGGCGCAACGAGGAGCAGCGCCGCAAGCAGGAAGAAATGGTGAAGGAGTCGGCGGAGCTCGGCGAATGGAACGCGCGCTGGGCGAAGCTGTGACCGGCGTCCAGTTCGGTGAGGTGGTCTTCGCGAAGCGAGTCCGCTGTCAGGCGCGCGAAAACAGAGAATAACAAATGCCCACTGCTACAAAACAAGATTATTACGACCTGCTGGGCGTCGAGCGCAAAGCGATGCTCAAGGAAATTCGCCAAGCCTACCGCAAAGCTGCGCGCAAGTATCATCCGGACCTAAATCCGGGAGACAAATCCGCGGAAGAGAAGTTCAAGCAGATTCAGGAAGCCTACGAGAACCTTTCCGACCCGAAGAAGCGGCAGATGTACGACCAATTCGGTTTCAACGGGCCGAATTTTCAGGGAGCAGCGGGAGGTCCGGGTGATGCGGGCACCGGGCCGCAGGAAGTGCATTTCGATTTCGGCGGATTCGACTTCGGAGGCGCGGGCGGAACGAGTTTTCGTGACCTGTTCAGCCAGGTGTTTCGCGGGCAGCATGCGGCGCAGGGTTACGAAGAAGAGCCGGGAAGCGATCTGGAATACCAGATCGACATTCCCTTCGCGGAAGCGATGCGCGGCGCAGTGAAGAAAATCACCATCACGCGGCTGGACGTTTGTCAGGAATGCCACGGCACGGGCGCGGCGGCCGGAACAAGCCCGCAAGTTTGCCCGGATTGCAAGGGCTCGGGCCAAACGACGCAAACGAGCGGGCGCATGCGCTTCCAGATTGCCTGCTCGCGCTGCGGAGGGACCGGACACTCGCAGACGGTCTGCCGCACCTGCGGAGGCGAGGGCCGCGTGCGGCGCACCGATACGATCGATTTCCGCATTCCGCCGGGCGCACAGACGGGTTCGCGGTTTCGCGTGCCGGGGCGGGGGAATGCCGGAACGCGCGGCGGCGCGCCGGGAGATCTTTACATCATTACGCGCGTGGAGCCGCATCCGTTTTTCGAGCGGCGCGGCGACGACCTGTACACAGTGGTGCCGGTGACGGTTTCGGAAGCTGCGCTGGGCGCGAAGGTTGAAGTGCCGACAATCGATGGACGCGCGCAGGTGCGCATTCCGCCCGGCACGGACAGCGGCAAAGTGCTGCGGCTGCGCGACAAAGGCGCTCCGTCGGTGCGCCGCCACGGAAAGCGCGGAGACCAGTTGGTGGAAGTTCGCGTGGTGGTGCCGCGTCCCGAAGATGAGCGCGTGCGGCAACTGCTGCGCGACCTGACGAAATACTCACCAGAAGATCCGCGGCAGGAAATTTTCTCCCGCGCGGCGTTGTGAGTTGGTTGTAGGAGGAGCTTGCGATGGCTCGCCCGCGAAAAAAGGCCCGCGCCGGATACATGATCAGCGCTGTCGCAGAGCTCTACAAGCTTCATCCGCAGACGCTTCGCCTGTACGAACGCGCGGGCTTGCTCAAACCGTCGCGCTCGCAGGGCAATACGCGGCTTTATACCGATCAGGATCTGGAGCGGCTGGAAGTGATTCTGACGTTGACGCGCGACATGGGCGTGAACCTGGCGGGAATCGAAATCATCCTCAATATGCGCGACAAAATGTCGGAGATGCAGCAGCAGATGGAAGCGTTCATCGGGTTTGTTCGCGGCGAACTGCGCAAAGGCTTCAGCGCCGAAGAGCGGCACACGGTTCGAAACGCCATTGTGCGCGCCATGCCGCCCAAGGCGATCCGCATCGAGAGATAAGCCGCGCCGGAAGAGATTCACCTCCACAAGCAAGGACGCTACCAAATCCACAGCTTCCACAGACGTGCACAGGGCGGCGACTTGCGCGCGGAGTGTGGCGCGAATATGCTGGTGCTCATGGCGCAAGCGGATTGTCCGAAGTGCAATGGCACAGGATGGAAGATTGTCGAAGGCGAGCGCGAAATTCAGCCGGCTGAACAACGCGTCCCTGCGGCGGTGGCCAAGCAGGCGGAAGCGGACGGCGTGAAGGCGTTCGCGGTGGGTGCGCCGAACGGTTCATCTCGCGGTGCGGGACATAGCGCGAGCGCGGGGCTGCCGCGAATGGCGGTGCCGTGCGAATGCACGTTTGCCGACAAACATTCCAGGGTACTGGAGCGTGCGCGGCTGCCGAAGCGGTATCAGCATTGCAATTTCGAGAGCTATGATACGGACCTTTACGAGAGCAAAACGCAGGCCGCGGCGTGGAACAAAAGTCTGGCTCAAGCAAAGGTGATTGTGCAGGGCTTCGCGCGAGATTTTCCCGTGGGAATCGAACACGGGCTGATGCTGATGGGCCCTTGCGGCGTTGGCAAGACGCATCTGGCCGTGGCGGCGCTGGAGGAAATCATTCTGCGCGGCCACAGCGGGCTTTTCTATGATTACCGGGAACTTCTGAAGGAAATTCAGGATAGTTATAATCCGGAAAGCAATTCGACAGAGATGAGTGTGCTGGAACCCGTGCTGAAAACCGATATTCTTCTGCTGGACGACGTGGGATCTTCGAAACCTTCGCTGTGGGCGCTGGAAACCGTGGGGCACATTCTAAACACGCGGTACAACGAACATCGCGTTACGCTGCTGACGACGAATTATCTGGACAAGGAAATCAAACCCCCGCCTGTGGCGCTGCCTTCGGGAGAAATGGTGAGCGCGGCCCTGGGCGATTCGTTTGAGGACCGTGTCGGCAAGCGCATACGCTCACGCCTATATGAAATGTGCCGAACGGTGGAGATTTACGCGCCCGACTACCGCAAAGAAATACGCCACGCGGGGTATTTCCACTAGGGCACATCGACAAAGGCTCGCCAACCGGAATGGTATACTGCTGCCCTGTAGGCCATCCGGAACAAAAATCGAAGCTCATCCGAGGTGCAAAAATGTTCGGCAGGATTCTGCTTGGGCTCCTTGTTTTGTTTCCCTTTGCAATGCAATCGGGCAGCACGATGCAGCCGCTCAATGTTAAACCCGGACTCTGGGAAGTGTCGGTGACGATGACCGTTCCCGCGATGCCTGCAATTCCTGACAGTGTGCTCGCGCAGATGCCCCCTGACCAGCGTGCCAAGATCGAGGCGATGATGAAGGGCCAGGCGAACACGATGAAGACTTGCGTGACCAAGGACAAACTTGACAAGTCAGAAGCATTTCGAAATGCTCCAAAGTCGTGCACGTACACGATCGTATCGTCAACGAGCAGCAAGCTAGAAATGAAGACGGAATGCACGCAAAACGGAATGAAGATGACGGGGAATTTTGTGGTGGAAGCGGTTGACTCGGAAAACGTCAAGGGGTCAATGCGCATGAACGCTTCGGGCGGTAACACTTTGGGCGGCAATAACGCCATGAACATGAACAGCACCTTCACCGAAAAGTGGTTGGGCGCGGACTGCGGAGATGTGCACTAAGCCCGCGGCGTGGTCACTGCGCGTGCGAGGCTATTTTGTGCGGCAGAGAATGGTGTGGTCAGGGTCGATTTCGAGCTTCAGCGGGTGAAAGCGTGCGATGAATCGAAATGGAGTTGCGGTGCCGGTGGTCACGACGTCTCCGAGAAAAACCGGTTTGCCTTGCGCCGCGGAAGCATAAATCGGAACCCGCTCGGTGAAAACATCGGCGACCTCGCGCTGCTCAAGCGAGCCTTCCACTAGAAAACGAGACTCGCGGGGGCGCACGCTGAAGCTGAGGCTATATTCCGGTATTCCCGTCTGGCGCACCCACTGATCGAAAAACCAGTCCATGGAGCGGCTGCTCTCAAGGTCCATCGAGGGAGTCATCAGACGTTGCACCTCATTTTCAAGCTGCTCGGTGGATAGCGTTTGAAAGCGATGATCGGCGAGTGTGTTCTTCAGTAGTTCGTCAAATCGCTCGTCGGGATTCTTCTTTCGCGGATCGCGCAGCATCATTCGGAGCATGTGGAATACCCATGCGCCTTTTTCGTAGACGATGACGCGGTAGGCGTCCGGGGTTTTCGAGGAGTCTAGACGGTAACCGAAGTCGACGGGGCCGGTCTGCTCAACGGTTTGACCAGTGTTGGGTTCCTTGGCAAGGAGCGCATCGCGATACCGCGACAGCCATTCCTGCAGCGCGTGCTTTGAAGGGTGGCGGTTTTGGTCATACATCAGCGACTGATAATCCGCCATGCCTTCCTCGATCCAGACGTCGCGGTAGCTGGCGGGAGTCACGATGTTTCCCCACCATTGATGAACCACCTCGTGAAATGGGACAAGCTCTTGCACTTGCTCTTGCGTACGCACGGACAGCCCTGCCTGTTGTTGCTCCTGCGGCGATAAGAAAACGAATGTGGTCAGATACAGCAATCCTGGCCAGCCCTGCCCGAACGAGCCGGGAATTTGCGAAACGTCCAACTCGGGGAAAGGAAAAGGCCCGTTCAATTCTTCGTAGTAGTGGACGGAGTCAAGCAGCTTCGTTCCCAGTTCTTTCAGCACAGCGGCGGGGCTGGCCAAGGGTAGGGGCACGCGGGAAGCTGCGCTCGATTGACCCAACGCGTTGCGGCGTAACTGATCCACGATCCCCTGTTCGAGCTGCTGGTTGGCAAAAAGCTGAATGAGTGGTTTTTCCCCAACGGATTGCACGGCGTATTCGCCGAGATTGAATCCCGCAACGGAAATTGGTTGGGTGCTGCGCCAATGGCCGGTTTGCTGGCCATCGTCTTCGCCACTCTCGATTTCCTCACCCGTGGCGACGAGCCGCAAGCGCTTGGGCCAGCGAAACTTCAAATCGAAAGGAGCGAATTGCTCCAATCCCACCAAATGCGGGTACCAGCTTCCTCGTGCGCCGACGAAGTAGACGGCATTGCCATCATCTTGAATCACCGTCCCGCGGTAGGAGACATGCAATTCGTAGACTTCCCCTTCAACCGCCTGCGCGGGAAGGGCGACGAACAGCAGATCATTTCCGCGCCTGGCAATTTCCTGACGGCGCATGTCCTCGTTCTGGAAAAAATCCAGAGAGCGGCCCTGGTCATCTGTGACGGCTTGGACTTGCAGGAAGCGCGAGAGTTCGAATTCCAGGATGCGGTCGCCCCCCGCCAGGCACTTCAAGTGGAGGACGGTATTGCCGGTGAGAGCCAGATCATCGCCAATGGTCGTGTCGGCCGCATAGTCGACCGGGGCGAAATCCTGGGTATGGGGAGGCGCATTCGCGGCAGTGTAAGAGGTCCACACATCGAAAAAATCCCCGTCGCTTGAATGGCGCGGCTGCCCGGCCAGCACGGTTTCGGTGCGGCGTTCGTCGAGCGCGACGTCGAAACCTCCGTGCGCCGTCGAATTCAAAGCTGCATAGAAGTACCCGACTGGCGCCGACGATAGCAGCCCCTCCAGCACGCGGAGGGACGAATTGGGATTGAACTGAGCGACGATGGGATTCCAACTGTTCGTGAAATCGGGATCACTGCCGGCCACGGCTTTTTGGGCGGTTAGGCCATCTTGGATTTCCTTCGCTGTGCCTTGGTCAAACCGGAGATAGGCTTGCCAGAATTCGACATCGATCAGCGGAACTCCCAAAAATCGCGCCACCGAAGCTCGTTCTGCCGGATCCGGCGGGACGGCAAACACTCGTCCGCGGCCTACAAACACAGCTCCGGTGACACGTCCGTCAACCGGCTGGAGAAAGGCGAGCTTTCCGTCGGCAAATGTGAATGCGACGCCGTCGCGCCGGACGGCCAGATCGTGAACCGTGTAGACATTCGTTCCGTCGACACGGACTGCCTGAAGCTGTTGGTAGAGTTGCCGTGCGCTCGGCGGTGTGGGAGGAGGGCTTAGCGTCTGCGTTTGAGTGGCTGATTGGGCAGAGTGCGCGGCGAAAGGCGCAGCGGCTAGGAAGCAGATTGCCAGGGCGAGCTTCGCTGCGTTTTGCACCGATTGACTCTAACAATCCGCTGATTATCGAGCAAGGGCAGCGGCTTGAGGCGTCCCGATTGCGGACAGGCTTCAGATGGTGGCGAGGAGTCCGGCCAGGATTGCGGCGCGTTCGGAGAGCGAGCCGACCAGAATGTGCTCGCGCGGGCTGTGTGCTCCGTCGCCGACGGCGCCGAGGCCATCGAGCGTGGGAATTCCGAGCGCAGCTGTGAAATTCCCGTCGGAGCCGCCGCCCGTCGCGGCCTCGGCGAGCTTCATTCCGACTTCGTCGGCTAATTCTTGCGCGTGAGCGAATAACTTGCGCGATGCGGGCGTGCGCTCCATGGGAGGACGGTTGATGCCGCCGGCCACTTCGAGTTTTGCGCCGCGAAGGATAGGCCGCAGCGCTCGCAATTTGCGGTTCAGCGCCTGTGCGCCCGCCAGGCGCGCGACGCGAACATCGACGAAGGCGCGCGCGCGGGCGGGCACGACGTTGGATGCCGTCCCGCCCTCGATCACGTTTGCTTGCACGGTGATTCCGCGTTTTGGATCGTTCCATTTGAGCAGACGGACAATCTGCAGGGCTAACTCATGCACCGCGTTGACGCCGCTTTCCGGGTCGATTCCGGCGTGCGCGCTGCGCCCTGTGACAATCAGTTCGGCTTCGCCAACGCCCTTGCGCTTAGTTTTCAAACGCCCATCGCGTCCGTAAGCGGGCTCAAGCACGAACACAGCCTCGCTTTTGCGGGCCTCGCGCTCGATGGTCTCGCGGGATGCCCGGCTGCCGGTTTCTTCGTCGGAAGTCCACAGAAAAACAATTTTCCGCCGCGGTGAAATTCGCCGAGCGCGAAGAGCATCGACCGCCGAGAGGGCAATCGCGAGTCCTCCTTTCATATCGAATGTTCCCGGACCCCAGATTCGGCCTTTCACGACGCGAAACGGCATCTTCGCGAGCGTCCCCATGGGATAGACGGTGTCAAGATGCCCGAGAACGAAAATCTGGCGACCCGTGGCCTTGGAACTTGGCTGTAGCTCGGCAAGCACGTGATTGCCGCACGAGGTCTGCTGCAGCATTCGCACGACGGCGCCACGGCGTTTCCATTCACTGGCAACTATTTGTCCGAGGCGGTCGACGGCGGCCTTGTCATGGGTCGGGGATTCGATTTCCACCATGCGGCCGAGCAGCCGCACAATCTCCGGTTCATGCTTGCGCAGCCAGGAATGTAGCTCGCTCATCGGAGTCATCGCGCCGCGTATCCTAGCAATCACCGGCGGATTCGGCAACCTTGCCCGAGCCGCATGCGGGCGCAAATTCCCATTTTGTCGATGCTCGGGCGTCCGGTATATTGTCTAAGTAGCCTTGCACAGACATACAGGCGAGCTTTCCCGGGCGGAGTATTGCATTGCGACTCGAGAGAGTTTGCGCTGTGCCGATGGTCGATTGAAGCAACGACACGCATGAGTCAAGACGTCGCCAAGCACCTGGACCGCGCGCGCAAAAACCTGGAGAAAAACAAACTTCAGGAAGCGATCGCCGAATACCACGCAACGCTGGACGCCTCGCCCAATCATCCTGAGGCCGTCCAAATGCTTTCCGAGCTTTACGTTCGGGTCGGCGACCTGGTGCAGGCCGCAAATTTTTACGGTTTGCAATTCGATCGCCTGGCGGAATCCGGCGACGTGGCGCGGACCTCCGCGATTTTTACGCGCTACTTGAAGGCGTATCCGCAGCCGCCGGCGAGGCTTGCGCGCTACGCGTTCTTGCTGCAAAAGCAGAACAAGACCGCCGACGCGATTGAATATTATTCCTCCGCGGCGCAGAAGTTCCACGAACTGAAAGATCTGAAATCGGAATTCGAATGCTTGCAGCGCGTGGCGCAACTGGATCAGGAAAATCCCGCGCGTCAGGTGGCTCTGGCGCAGCTTGGAGAGAAACTCGGGAACGCGGAAGTCGCCGGCCGGGCTTTCCTGCGCGCCGCTCAATTGAGCCAAGCCTCCGGGCAGCCAGCCGAAGCTCTGGCCCATTTCGCCGATGCGCATAGGTTGGCGCCGAAGGATCGGAGCGTCGCCCTGCTTTTTGCGGATGCCCGCTTGCACAACGGCGATGCGTCGGGCGCCGTTCAGCTGCTTCAGCCATTCGCGCCACCCGATCCCTCCGACACGACGTTTCTGGGCCTCTACGGAGAAGCGCTTTTGCAAACCGATCAGCTCGATTCGGCCCGCGAGGCTTTTTTCGCTTTGTGCCGGGAGAAGCCCGAAGGATTTGAGAGGCTTTTCGATCTGACCGACAAGTACTTCGCAGCAGGCGCGGATGAGAGCGCCATCGCCGTACTGGAGCAAACCAAGGAATGGATGTTCGCCGCTCGTGCGGAGACAGCGTTTGCGTCGCGGCTTGACCAGATCGTCGCGGGACACCCGAAGTCGCTTCCGCTGATCGAGTTTTGGGCCAAACTTTACGACCAATTGAATCGCGAAGTGAAATACTTCGACGCCCTGATCTGCCTGTTTGATCTTGACTTCGAGCGCAACAAGATTTCTGAGGCGTGCGACGCGCTGGACCGTCTGGTTGAAATCGACCCTTATGATTACCGGATACACGAGCGGATTGCGCGACTCGAGGGCAAGGCTACGCCAGCCTTTCTCCGCAGCATCAACATGAGAGCTGCCAAGGTCGCTGGTGGCAACCAGACTCAGGCGAATGTTACCGGTGGATTGGGAGATTCCGCGCGCGCGCCCGCGACGGAAGAAGAAAAGTCGCAGCGTGCTCTGGACGACCTGATCGTGCAGGCGGAGATTTTCTTGCAGTATTCGCTGCAGAGTAAAGCCATCGAGCGGCTGGAACGCATTGCCGACATGTTCCCCGGCCAAGAAGCGAAAAACGAGCGGCTGCGGATGCTCTATGAGCGCGCGAACTGGTGGCCGAAAGGGTCGCAGGCGCGTCCGCAGCCCGTCGCGCCGCCTTCCGCACCGGTTCATCCGTCGCCGACGTCGGCGGCGGACACACACCGCGACCTTGCTGAAATCGCGGAGATCACGCGGCTGATGTACCGCGAAGTGACACCTCGCGAGGTCTTGGCCACCGCGGTCCGGGAAATTGGCAAGTATCTTTCGGTGCGCCGATGCATCGCGCTGATCGGAGCGCCGGGAGAAAAATCGCAAATGACCGCTGAATTTGCGGCGCCCGGCCTGAAGTCCGCCGCTGCACCCGCTCTGGCGAACGTCGCCGCGGCTCTGGCAAAGCTTCCCGCCGACGGGCTCGGAGGGATTTCCGCCCAGGTTTCTCAAATTGCCGATCTGCGAGCGCTTGATGTGGAAAGCGTGCTGGGTGTTCCGTTGACCGACAAAGATACTCAGACGGTTGCGGGAATCCTTTTTGTGGGAGACGCTGCGTCACGCGCCTGGAAGCCCAACGAGAACTATTTTCTGCAGGCCGTCGGCGATCAGATCACGATTTCGGTGAATCACACGCGGCTGCGTTCGCTGGTGCGCACGCTCGCGGTGGCCGACGAGAAAACAGGATTGCTCGGTCGCGGCGCTTACCTCGATTGCCTTCTCGCCGAGTCCAAGAGATCTCGTGTTCAGGGCACGCCGCTAGCGCTGGTGATTCTGGAGATCGACCATGGGCCGGAAATTCTGCGCGAAGAAGGCGACAGCGCGCTCGAATCGTACATGAATCAGGTGGCGCGCGCGGTCGAGCCTTCCATCCGCCAAGGCGATTTGGGGGTCAAGTACACGGCGTGGTCGCTGGCGTTCGTGCTTCCGGATACGTCGCGGGAAAGCGCGGAAGATATCGCCAAGAAATTGCGACAAGTTGCCGCGCAGGTGCAGCCGGAATGGGCGAAGAAGCCCTTGACAATCGGCGCGGTGGTGGCGGATGCCGCTGCGCGGCCCTCGGATGAAAATGAAGATCGAGTGACCGAGTGGATCAACCGCGCGGAACTTGGTCTGGATGAAATTCGGCGTCGCGGCGGCAATCGCGTGGTTTCGCTGGCCGCGCCGCAGCCTGCCTGATAAATGAAGTAAGGAGGAATTATGTTTCCCACGGACGTGGTGATTCTGGCCGGAGCGCGCACTCCTATGGCGCGCTATAACGGCGAATTCGCGAATATTTCGGCAATCGATCTGGGCGCGTTGGCGGCGAAAGAAGCCATCAAGCGCTCCGGCGTGGACTCGGCGGAAATCGAGCACGTTGTTTTTGGCAACGTGCAGCAAAGCAGCTCCGACGCGCATTACGGCGCGCGTCACGTTGGATTGAAAGCTGGCCTGAAAGTGGAAACGCCCGCGGTGACCGTGAATCGCCTTTGCGGTTCCGGCATGGAAGCGATCAGCCAGGCCGCGCAGCGCATCCTTTTGGACGAAGCCAAAATGGTCCTGGCTGGCGGTATGGAAAATATGACCCAGGTGCCGCACGTGATTCGCGGCGCGCGCAGCGGTTTCCGGCTGGGCGAAGGCAAACTCGAAGATGCGCTGATGGCCGGGCTCCTCGACCCGTTCAGCGGCTGCACCATGTCCGATACCGCCGAAAACCTTGCTGTCGAATACAAAATCACGCGCCGCGAATCGGATGAGTACGCGCTGCGCAGCCAGCAGGCCGCCGAAGCCGCGTACAAGGCCTGCCGCATGAGCGAAGAAATCGTGCCGGTCGAAGTCGGCAAGGGCAAGAAGGCGCATCTTTTTTCACAGGACGATCATCGCCGCGCGGACACCACCATGGAGAGCCTCTCCGCGCTTCCGCCGGCGTTTCGCAAGGATGGAGTGGTCACGGCGGGCAACGCCAGCGGAATCGTCGACGGGGGCGCTGCGGTGATCATGACGACGGAGAAGGCTGCCAAAGAGCGCGGGGCAAAACCGCTGGGCCGCATCGTTTCGTGGGCAACGACGGGGGTTGAGCCTCGCTTGATGGGTATTGGTCCAGTGCCATCGAGCAACAAGGCGCTGCAATTGGCCGGATTGAAACTCGATCAGATGGACTTAATCGAGGTGAACGAAGCGTTTGCGCCGCAATACCTTGCCGTGGAGAAGGCGCTGGGCCTCAATCGCAACAAAACGAACGTCAACGGCGGCGCCATCGCGCTCGGCCATCCGCTGGGCGCCACGGGGACGCGGCTGATCCTGACGCTGCTTCTGGAGTTGCGCCGGCGCAATCAGCGATACGGCTTGGCCACCGCATGCATCGGCGGAGGGCAGGGAATTGCGATGATCGTGGAATCGATATCGTAAGCGGCGCGGGCGATCAATGTAAATTTTCTTTAAGACCATTTGAGGAGAAGGAATGCCAATCGAAAAAGTCGGGGTGGTGGGCTGCGGCCTGATGGGCTCGGGCATTGCGCAAATTGCCGCCCAGGCAGGCTGCACCGTTTTCGTCCGGGAAGTCAGCGAGGAGCGCCTGAACAAAGGTCTGCAATCCATCGAAAAGAGCCTCGGCAAATTTGTCGAGAAGGGAACATTGTCCGCTTCCGATCGCGACGCCACACGCGCCCGCCTTCACGGAACCACGAAGCTGGAAGATCTGAAGGACTGCGATTTGGTTGTGGAAGCGATCATCGAGCAGCTGCCGGATAAGCGCGAGCTGTACACGGCTCTCGACAAGATTTGCCCAAAGCACACGATTTTCGCGAGCAATACGTCTTCGCTCTCCATTACCGAGATGGCCGTTTTTACCTCGCGCCCGGAACGATTTATCGGCCTGCACTTTTTCAACCCGGTCCCGCTGATGAAACTGGTGGAAGTGATTCGCACCATCGCCACCGATCCCAAAGTTTACGAAGAGGCGGTGGCCTTCGCCACGCGCGTCGGCAAGGTGCCGGTGCGAACGTCGGACCGGACCGGCTTCATCGTGAACCGCTTGCTGGTGCCGTATCTTCTCGACGCAGTCCGTGTGCTCGAAGGCGGCGTCGCTTCGATCGAGGATATCGACAATTCCATGAAGCTTGGCTGCGGCTATCCCATGGGGCCGCTGACGCTGCTGGATTTTGTCGGCTTGGACACGACCTATTACATCGCCAACATCATGTTCGACGAATTCAAAGAACAGCGCTTCGCTCCGCCGCCGCTGCTGAAGCGCATGGTTCTCGCTGGATGGAACGGGCGCAAAGCGGGGCGCGGCTTCTACGATTATTCCGACACGGCCAAGCCGCGCGCCATGCAGCTCGGATAGCCTGGAAATCAGAGAATACGGAGCCCAGTGATGGCTTACGAAAACCTGCTCTACGAAGTGAAAAATCAAATTGCCTACATCACGTTCAACCGTCCAAAGGTGCTGAACGCACTCAATCGTCAGACAGTTGAAGAATTGGGCGATGCGTTGAATCGTGCGCGGGAAGATGCCGCCGTTCGCGTTTTGATTCTCACCGGCACCGGCGAAAAATCGTTCGTCGCGGGCGCGGACATCAACGAACTCGCCCAGCGCACGCCGATCGACGGCAAGGATTTGTCGCTTTTTGGGCAGGAAATTTTCCACCGGCTGGAAACCATGGGCAAGCCGTCCATCGCAGCGATCAACGGCTTCGCGCTTGGCGGAGGCTGCGAACTGGCTCTCGCGTGCACGATGCGGATCGCCAGCAAGAATGCGCGGCTCGGCCAGCCCGAGGTGAAGCTCGGCATCATGCCGGGCTATGGCGGCTCGCAGCGCATGGCACGCCTTTGCGGCAAAGGCATTGCGCACGAACTGATTCTGAGCGGCGAAATGATTTCCGCCGATGAGGCGCTGCGCGTCGGCCTGGTGAATCACGTCGTGGAGCAAGCGGAATTAATCGCGACCGCGGAAGCCATCGCGAAAAAAATCATCGCCAACGCGCCTCTGGCAGTTAAGTTCTCCATGGACGCCATCGAGCGCGGCATGGAAATGCCCCAAGAGGAAGGCCTGTTCCTCGAGGCGACGCTTTTTGGGCTTTGCTGCGCGACCGAGGATATGCGCGAAGGCACGCGCGCCTTCATTGAAAAGCGCCCGGCGCAGTTCAAGGGAAAATAGACGCATGCCCGCGAAAAAACCGCCGTTGCGGCAGCCGACCTTAGCACAGGGTGAACTCTCTGCCGGCGGCTTTCACTTCGGCATCGTCGTCAGCCGCTTCAACCAGTTCATCACGGACCGGCTGCTTGCGGGGGCGCTCGACGCGCTGCAACGCGCGGGCGCTTCCGAGAGCCAAATCGAAGTGGTCCGCGTTCCCGGCTCGCTTGAGATTGCCCTCGCTGCGAAAAAGCTAGCGCAGACCGGCCGTTGCGATGCAGTGATTTGCATCGGCTGCGTGCTGCGCGGCGAGACTTCCCATTTCGATCACGTCTGTACCGAGGCCGCTCGCGGCGTCCAGCTTGCTCAACTCGATACCGGCGTGCCCATGCCGTTCTGCGTGCTGACCTGTGACACGCTCGAGCAAGCCATCGACCGCGCGGGTTTGAAGACTGGCAACAAAGGCTTCGACGCGAGCCTCACGGCGATCGAGATGGCGCATCTTTCGCGGAAGCTTTCCGGCACGTCCAAGCCCTCTACGTCAAAGAAACCACGTCGCCGCGCCAGTCGCCGCTGAATTATGACCCTCCGCCGCAAGTCCCGCGAATGCGCTCTGCAAATGCTTTTTCAGTGGGGAATTGGCCAGCAGCCGGCCACGAGCATCGAACAATCGTTCTGGAAATCCGCGCGCGCCGCCGATTCCACGCGCCTCTTCGCCAACCAGCTTTTTGAAGGAGCCGTGACGCAGGCCGAATCGAACGACAAGCTGCTGGAGAAACTTTCGAAGAACTGGCGCCTGGATCGCATGCCGGAAATCGATCGCGGCATTCTGCGGCTGGCCATTTATGAGCTTCGCGCTGGTACTGCGCCCTTGAAGGTGGTCATTGACGAGGCCGTTGAACTTGCGAAAAAGTTTTCCACCGCCGAATCGGCCCCTTTTCTCAATGGGATTCTCGACGCCGCCGCCAAGTTCCTCGAAAAGGCCTAGTTACGCGAGCGCAACTTCCTTGCAGTCACCGTGTTTTACAATCTGACACAAGGGCGGGGTGGAGGCCAAAAGGAGCCTCTTATGAATTTCGGGAAAATAGTTCGCCGCAGCTTTTTGGCCGTTACCCTCGGGAGCCTGTTTGCTATTGGCGGCTTGGTTCAGTCGGCCAGCGCCGCCCCGCGATACGCTGTGCACAGCGAAGTTCGAAACGGCCGCCGCGACATGCGGCGCGGCGCTCGCATGCGCAATCGCATGAATCGCAGAATTCGGCGCAATTTCCGGCAACTGCGACGCTCGAACGGTGAATTCGGACGCAGCAGTTTCCGCTCACGCATGCTTCGCCGGCGCATCCGCCGGGATTTTCGTCAGCGCTATGCCATGAACCGCGCCCTTCGTCACAACCGCCGCGACGGTTGGCGCGATCGCAATGCCGTCTGACGATTAGCGCGCTAACGTGCGCGAATACGAAGAAGGGCCGGCTCATTGCGAGCCGGCCTTTCTGCTCATCACGCGAGGACCAGTTTTCGCTAGATTTCGATGTGCCCCTCTAAAATCCTCACGGCCGATCCGCTCACGCGCGGGACGAGCTTGCCTTTTTCCTTCGCGACCTGGACATGAATTTCGCTGGGCCTTCCCATCTCAACACCTTGCGTGATGGACAAATCTTCGCCGGGCTTCAGCTTCTCATGCCGCACCAAATACGCTGCGAGCGATCCGCCCGCTGATCCCGTGGCTGGATCCTCCACGATTTCCCACGGCAGCATCCCGCGCGAAAATGCCTTGCCTCGGCCGCCGAGAGCAAAGCAGTAAGCCATGGTGCTGTTGCCGTTCAAAAGATGAAAGAGCGCGCGCAAGTTCGATTGTATTTTTGGCAGCGTTGCTTTGCCTCGCAGAGGAACCATCAGATTGAAAATTCCCGTGGACACGGATTCAATCGGCAAATTGGAATCGATATCGTCGGCGCGTAAGCCGAGGGCTTCGGCCAAAGCTTCACGCGAAATCTTGGCCGGCTTGAACCGCGCTTCCTTCTGCGTCATGGTCACGCGCGCGGGGCGCCCGTCGTGGAATGTGATTTCGACTGGCAAGATACCCGCGCCGGTCTGCTGCTGGATTTGGACGGGCCCTTCCGACGCGGGCACCACGCCGAGCTCCGCGAGCAGGAACCATGTGCCGATCACTGGATGGCCCGCGAATGGCAGTTCTCGCGTGGTGGTGAAAATACGCAGGCGGGCGAGCGCGCGATTGTTCGTCGGCCGCTGAACGAAAACTGTTTCGGCAAGATTCATCTCGCGCGCCACTGCTTGCATTTGCTGGCGTGACAAGTTGTCTCCGTCGGTCACCACCGCCAGCGGGTTGCCGGCGAAGGCCTTGGTGGTAAAAACATCGAGTTGGTAGAATCTTCGCTTCACAGTGTCTCGTTCAATCCTTTCATTCTCGCCGCTGGGCCGGGAAATTCAAAAAATCATTTCTGCTCGAGTCACGTCGAGCGGGCGGTCGAGCAGCGGGTCAACACGCTCGCGAAAGCGCACGGTATGCGGCATTTTCGCGTGCAGCTCGAAGGCGGCTTCGTCGGTCCACTTCGAATGAATGTAGAAGAGCCGCGCATCGCGCGTCGAGCGAAACGCGTGAATCGCCAGACAGCCGGCTTCCTGGCGCGAGGATGCGATTACGTCACGCAGTGCTTCCTCTACAGCATCCCCTTGTCGCTCGCGGGCGTGAAAATGCACGAAGATAAATAACTCCACAACTCCTCCCTGCGGGCGACGAAATCGTGATTTGCGTCTTCTGCTCAGGCCGCTTCAAATGCGCTCTAATTCTGCCACGGTGCGCTCGTTGTGCGCAGTCCCAGTATTCAGCGTGGTCTTGGGTTCGAACAGGACAATTTGGCACTCTTCATCGGCCACCGGCATGTGCTCCACTCCGTGCGGCACGATGATAAATTCGCCAGGGTTCACGATCACATCGCCGTCGCGGAATCGCATGGGCAGCACGCCTTTCACCACCAAGAACATTTCATCTCCGCTCTCGTGGTGGTGCCAGATGAATTCGCCGCGCAGCTTCACGACTTTCACGTACGAGTCGTTCAGTTCACCAACGATTCTCGGATGACATACATCGTCGAAAAGGCGAAACTTCTCCTCCAGGTTAACTTTTTCCATATATTGCCTCCGCGATTGATCCGGCAAACGCGTTCCTCCCAGGATCGAGTTACAGCTTCCGAACCTGTGTGCAGACTTCGTCGAGCACCCGCTCGGTCATCTGCGGATGCGCAGTTTCCGCGTACACTCGCAGCATCTGCTCCGTTCCCGAGACGCGGACAAGCACCCAGCCAGCTTCACCGAAGTAGAGTTTCTGTCCGTCGATGTCTTCGCGGCGCTCGATTCGCCATTCCAGCAGCGTTTCCACGCGCGAGCCAAAATGCTGAACCGCGCGCTCCTTTTGTCCAGCGCGCAATTCCAGGTCGACGCGCCCGTAGTGATGGACGCCGAATTCGTCGTGCAGCATCTTCACCAGTTCGCCCAGCCGCTTGCCGTGCCAGGCCATCACCTCGGCCAGCAGCAGAGCGGTCACCGTGGCATCGCGCTCCGGCAAATACATTTTCGTTGCGAATCCGCCGCTTTCTTCGCCGCCCAGCAGGATGTCCCGCTCGAGCATCAGTTCACAAATATGCTTGAAGCCGATCGGCGTTTCGAAAACGGCGCGCCCGAATTTCTTGGCGATTTTGTCGATCATCTTCGTAGTCGAAAACGTTTTCGCGACGTCTCCGGATTGCTTCCGCGTGCCCGCCAGGTGCCAGAGCAGAATCGCGAAAATCTGTTGCGGCGTGATGAACGTTCCGTCCGCGTCCACGGCGCCGATTCGGTCGCCGTCTCCGTCGGCGGCAAATCCCGCGTCGTATTTGCCGTTGCGCACTGCTTCCTGCAGCGCGGCCACGTGCGGCTGAATCGGTTCCGGGTTCACGCCGCCAAAAAGCGGATCATAGTTCCCGCGGATCTCGTCGCACGCGACTCCGTGCCGCGCGCACAGTTCCCGGAACAGGCCGCATGCCGCGCCGTGCATGGGATCCACGACGAAGCGGAATTTGCTCTCCCGGAGCCGCTCCCAGTCGATGAGTTTCGACAGCGTCTCCAAATACGGCGCGCGCACATGCAATGAATGGATCAAATCTTTCTGCGGCGGCAGCCCGCGACGGGAGCCATTGGCAAGCACTTCACCGAGTTCTTTCTCAATTTCCGCGACGATTCCCGGCAACGCCGAACTTCCGTAGCTCGCTTTGTACTTCACGCCATTCCAGCGCGAAGGATTGTGGCTGGCGGTGATCATGATTCCGCCAGCAGCCTCCCGTTGCCGCACCAGCAGGGAAAGCGCCGGGGAGGGGCACGGCGCGTCGGAGAGCCAGATAGGAGTTCCGGTTGCGGATATGGCTTCTGCCGCGGCGCGTGCGAATAGCGGACCGCCAAAGCGCGAATCGTAGCCAATCAGCACGCCGCTTTGCGGCCTCTCCGCGCGGATGACGTAGCGCGCGATCGCCGTGGCCACTTTACGCACGTTCGCCACTGTAAATTCCTCGGCAATAACGCCGCGCCAACCATCGGTGCCAAAGCGAATCTGCGTCATGCCAAAAAGTATATGCGATAGCGAGTCAGGCGGAAAGCCGTGCGGACTGCGGGTTCCGGGTTCTGCGACTCAAATTAAAGCAGGTCGTCCCGGCGCTTTTCTTCCAGCCACTTCACGACCTTGCCGACGTCCTGCGCGCGGTCCCGCGGGCACAGGAGCAGCGCGTCGTCGGTTTCCACGACGATGAGGTCGCGAATGCCTATTGCGGTGACAAACTTCTTGGGGCTCCAAAGAAAGTTTCCGGTGGCATCGAGTGCGAACGAGTCTCCTGCAGATACGTTTTCGCCCTTCCCGCGCGCCAGCAACTCATATACTGCGGCCCACGAGCCAATATCGCTCCAGCCGACTTTCGCGGGCAGCATGAACACACGTTCCCTTCCATTTCCGCGGCTGGCCGGCTCCATCACTGCGTAATCGACCGAGATATTTTCCAGGCGCGAGTAAATCGTGGCGAGTGCTCTTGAATACCCGGGCGTTCTGATGGATTGCTGCAGCTCTCCCAGCGCGCCCCACGTTTGCGGAAGAAATCGTCTGAGGCATTCGAAGAACGTCGAGACGCGCCAGAAAAACATGCCGGCGTTCCAGAAGTATTCCCCGGACGCAATGTATTTTCGCGCCAAGGCGAGATTCGGTTTTTCCGTGAACCGCTTCACCGTGTATGCGGACACTCCTTTATGGCGTATGGCGGTGCCTCGCTCGATGTAGCCGAACCCAGTATCGGGGCGCGTCGGAGGAATCCCCAGCACCACCAAATTCCCGGGCTTGCTGGCGAGCGCCATGGCCGCGCGCACAATGCGGCGGTAACGCGGCGTGTCTGCAATGTAATGGTCCGCGGGCAGCACGGCCATCAGGGCGTCTCCATGCTCCTGCGCCAGATGAATGGCCGCCAGCCCGATCGCCGCAGCGGTATTGCGCCCCATGGGTTCGGCGAGGATGTGCGTGCGAGGCACGCGCGGCAGTTCGCGCCGAACGCCCGCGGCCTGCTCGTCATTCGTCACCACCCACAAATGATTTGCCGGGAACAGAGGAGCCAGCCGGTCGGCGGTTTCGCGCAGCATGCTCCTCGCGCTCACGATGTCCAGCAATTGTTTCGGCGTGCGCTTCCGGCTGCGCGGCCAGAAACGGGTTCCGCGTCCGCCCGCTAAGATCACCGCGCACTGCATCAACTGTTTTTTCTTCGACATTTCGAGATAGGCGTCAGTCACGCCTAAGAAGGCACAGAAACAGACAATATTGTTGTCGGTTCTTTCGGTTCATAAATTCGGTTCCGCAGGGAACTGGGAATCAGCCACGCCTGTGCTCGCGAGTATTCGACGCGCGCGTCGCCCGGGTGTGTGCGGAGCGTCCCGCTGCCCTCCAGCACGATAATCAGCTCAAGCGTTCCGTGTGAATCCGCAAACTCTTGCGGTTCGGAGAACGTGAACTTGACCACTGAAAAATACGGGCAGTCCACGAGAACGATGGCATCGCCCGCTCGTTCGTTTTGTCGCGCAAGCGTGACCTTCCCTCCCTGCTGTTTTCCAAATCGAATCACGTCGAAGGCTTTCTCGATATGTAGCTCGCGTGGCCTGTCTTCGGGACCGAGCCGGTGAAAATCGAACACACGATAGGTTATGTCAGAATTCTGCTGGATCTCGCACAGAATCATTCCCGGCCCGATGGTGTGCACGGTTCCGGCCGGAACAAAGATCGCGTCGCAGGCCTTCACGGGAATGCGCTCGAGCAAATCCTCCGCGCTATCGTCGGCAATCGCCCGGCGAAACTTTTCTGCGGTCACTTCCGGCTTCAGCCCGACGCGCACATCCGCGCCGGGTCGAGCGGAAACCACGTACCACATTTCTGTTTTGCCCACCCCGCCAGCGGCAGCCTCGTTGCGCATCGCGTAGTCGTCATCGGGGTGAACTTGCACGGAGAGCTTGTCCTCTGGAAAAAGAAATTTCGCGAGAATCGGAAATGGTTTGTTGCTTTGCGTGCGTTTGCCCGTCCACTCCTCGCCCATGCGCGGCCAGACATCTCTCAGGCGCTCGCCGGAAAACGCGCCGTCCGCGAAGCGGCAATCGTCACCGGTCAGCCAAACTTCGCCTACCGGTTCGCGCAGCGATTCTTTATCAGGAAAGAGCGGGGCAAGGCTCCGCGCGCCCCAGATGCGCGCTACGAACTGCGGTTCCAGTCGAGCAGGCCGCAGGGCCACAGAAATTATCCGCGAGTCGCCGCGACCGAACTCACCGGCTTCGCGGCATGAAAAAAACTTGCGAGCCGCCGCAGGCCTTCTTCGATGCGTTCCATGGAAGTCGCATACGAAATTCGCAAGTGGCCTGGCGCGCCAAACGCTTCGCCCGGAATCACCACCACGTGCTCGCGTTCCAGCAAGTCTTTCGCGACTTGCACCGTGTCCGCCTGCGTTGCACCGTCGTTCCCATCCACCGCTGCGGTGACGTTGGGAAATACGTAAAAGCTGCCCGCCGGCTCGTGGCAAGTCACGCCGGGAATCTCCCGCAGGCCGTCCACGATCCGCCTGCGGCGTTTCGCAAATTCCGTCAGCATTACTTCGACGCTTTCCATTCCCCCGCGTAGCGCTTCGAGCGCCGCATACTGCGCGATGGAAGTGGGATTCGAGATCGACTGGCTCTGCAGTTTCAGCACCGCGTCGGAAATCTCCTGCGGAGCGAGCGTGTAGCCCATCCGCCAGCCGGTCATCGCAAACGTCTTGGAAAGCGACGCGGAGATAATCACGTGATCTTTCGCGCCGGGCAGGCTCGCGACGGAGAACGGCTTCGCGTCGCCGTAAACAAAATGCGAGTAACATTCGTCGGAAAGCACCCAGATGCCGTGTTTCTTTGCGACCTCCAGAATTTTCGCAAATTCATCTTCCGGAATCACCGCGCCGGTGGGATTCGACGGCGAATTCACGATCAGAATCTTGGTGCGCAGGGTAATCGCCTTCTCAATTTCCGAGGCGCGTGGAATAAAACCATCCTCGGCCGATGTTTCCAGAATCACGGGCGTGCCATCGGCGCACTTGACGATCTCCGGGTAGCTAACCCAATACGGCGCAAGGATCAGCACCTCATCTCCGGAATTAATCAGCGCGTGAATCACGTTGAAGAGCGAATGCTTGCCACCGCAATTGATCACGCACTCTTTCGGAGCATAGGCGCTGCCCAAATACTTCGCGTGCCATTCGACGGCGGCTTGGCGCAGCGGCATGATGCCGGCCGACGGCGTGTACTTCGTCTTGTTTTCCTCAACGGCCTTGATCGCCGCATTCTTGATGTGCCGCGGCGTCGGAAAATCCGGCTCGCCTGGGCCGAAATCGACCACGTCGATGCCGCGCGCGACCAGCTTTTCCTTTTCCATCAGCACCGCAAGTGTGGCTGAAGGTTCGATCCGCCTTACTCGCTCTGCCAGTTCCATTCTTAGCCCCCTTAATTTGCCTTACGCGACTTTCGCTTTCAGCCGCTCTTCGACCGCAGGTGGCACCAAATCCTTCACCGATCCGCCGAGCCGCGCAATTTCGCGCACCAGCCGCGAGCTCAAATAGCTATAGGCCTCCGCGGGCATCATGAAAACTGTTTCAATTCTGGGTTCCAGCTTGCGGTTCATCAACGCCATTTGCAGCTCGTATTCGTAGTCGGAAATCGCGCGGATGCCCCGCAGCACCACCTGCGCGTTTTTCTGTCGCGCGTAGTCCATCAACAATCCTTCGAAGACGTCCACTTCGACGTTGGGCCATGTCTGTGTCACTTCGCGGAGCATCTCCAGGCGCTCGTTGACGCTGAAGAGCGGGTCTTTTTCCATGTTGCGCAGAACGGCCACGACCAGCCGGTCGAAAATCTTCGCGCCGCGTCCGATCAGATCAAGATGCCCATTGGTCACCGGATCAAAGGACCCCGGATAGATGGCTAGTACGGCTTTCATCGTCGGAGGATTCACTGCGCCGCATTCTAACCTAGAATTCTTCTGCCCGCGCGGCAAAATCTTCGGCTCTCACTTCTCATATTGTCTTTGTTTTGTGCGTCGCCCTGGGGTGAACGGACTCTCTTCAGACATGTGCATTGCTCGTTCTTGCAGAAGTCACACAAAATTAACGCCCCATTCATATTTGCTCACCTTGCTGGGCCTTATTTTGCGCGGATGCCAAATGAGACCCTTATTGTTGAATCTCTGGCCGGAACACGAACTGGCGACACGATCCTTTCTTGTACCGGCCCTTTCACCATTCAAACGCTCTTCTCGTTTCAAGGAGCCCTGCGCGAGATCGGCCCCGCGCGGCTGCTGATCGTCGATTTGACCAAAGTGCCGTATGTAGACTCCGCCGGTCTCGGTGCGCTGGTGGGGGCCTTCATCTCCGGACGAAAAACGGATCGCCGGATGGTCCTTGTTGGGGCCGGCGAGCGCATCACGGCGTTGATTCGCATGTCGAATCTGGAGCAGTTTTTCCCTCTCTATGCTTCCCGCGCTGAGGCCGAATCCGCTTCTGCCGGCGCCGCGCAGCCACAGCCGCGCGTGAGCAAGTAAATGCTTCCGGCGCTGGCGTTGCGCTAGAATCGGCCCTCATGAACCACGTTGAAGCTTCCGCACTTCTCAGCGTCGCCATCGCTGAGGCCCGTCTTGGCCTCGCCGAAGGCGGCATTCCCGTCGGCGCGGCGCTCTTCGATGCCAACGGGAAACTTCTTGGACGTGGCCACAATTTGCGCGTACAGGAAGACGATCCGGCGATGCATGCGGAGACCGATGCGTTCCGACAGGCCGGCCGCCAGCGCACTTATCGCGACAAAATTATGGTGACCACGCTAGCGCCCTGCTGGTATTGCAGCGGCCTGATCCGACAATTTCGCATCGGCACGGTCATTGTGGGCGAATCGCAGAATTTTCGCGGTGGCATAGACTGGCTGCGCGAGAACCGCGTCGGAGTGATCGACCTCGAAAATCAGGAATGCATTGAGATGCTGGCTGATTTCATTCGCGCCAACCCCGACCTGTGGCACGAAGACATCGGCGAAGAATAATAGTTTCTCGTAGCGTCTGCCGCCGTTTTTTCACTCGTACCTCAGCGCCACCATTGGATCGACTTTCATCGCCCGCCGCGCGGGAATGTAGCAGGCCAGCAGGGCAACTGCCGCCAGCAAAATTGAGGCGCTGGCATACGTGAGCGGGTCAACCGGCGAGACGCCGGACAAGAAATTCCCGACCAGCCTCGCAATCGCGGCCGCTGCCAGAATGCCGGCAATGAGTCCAGCGCCCACAATGAAGAATCCTTGGCGCAGGATCATGCGCAGAACGTCTGTCCGTTGCGCGCCGAGCGCCATGCGAATGCCGATCTCCTGCGTGCGCTGGCTCGCGCTGTAAGACACCACGCCGTAGACACCCACAACAGCGAGTGAGAGGCCCAGAATTCCAAGCGATGCGGCCAACACTGCGCCAATTTGAAAGAGCAACAGTCCATTGACTGTATCGAGCGCCTCAGTCATTGTTTGAACGTCGAGCACGGGCATTGCCGGAGCAAGCGCGTGAATCGCGCCCATAACTCCGCGATTCATGGTTGCGGGAGGCAAGCTCGTGCGCAACTGCAGCGTGACCGGCATCT
Source organism: uncultured Acidobacteriota bacterium (assembly GCA_963811805.1). Lineage (GTDB taxonomy): Bacteria > Acidobacteriota > Terriglobia > Acidiferrales > UBA7541 > DAHUXN01. Next base: position 2,516,276 of record CAWESU010000001.1, read on the forward strand.
GATAGTCGTAATGCTGTACGAGCGGGAGATACAGGTAAGGTTGGTACGGTCCGGCAACGCCCGAGGCTCTGCTGTTCTTCACCTCACCGATGATTTCCACTGGATGTTCTGGGTCGTCGGACCGGGTGAAATGCCTGCCAATTGGATTTTCGCCGTGCCAGTATTCTTCCGACATGGTTTCGTTGATGACCGCAACGTACTGGGTGTTTTGACCATCGGAATCGAGAAAGGTACGTCCGCGCAGCGTCGGAATGCGCATGGTCTCAAAATATTGCGGCGACACCGCGTTGTAGCCGGCGTGTGGAGCGCTTTCACCACTACGGGGCTGATAGCCGTCGATTTTTAAGTCTGTCCCGAAGTGTATGCCGCCCATGGGAACTGTAGTCGCGAGGCTCGCTGTTTCGGTGCCAGGGAGAGCACGGACGCGCGGGAGCAGCGTTTGAAGAAACTCCCGGCTTTGCGCCTCGCCGTATCCCGTTTGGTGCGGATCAACGGTGAAATTTAGAACATTGATCGGATCGAATCCCAGACTTGCATGCTCGACGTTCCGTAAACTTCGTACGAAAAGCCCAGCGACAATCAGCAGCATTAAAGAGCCGCCGACTTGCGCGACAACCAGAACGCCACGAGCGCGCAGACTTCCGGCCGTCGCCGTGCGGGTGCTTTCATGCAACAGATTGTTCAAATTGCCTCGAGTCGCGCGCAACCCCGGAGCGATTCCCACGACAAGGGCAGTGAGCAGAGCAATGCCGAAAGCGTATGCAAACACCCGCCAGTCGAATTGAAAATCCAGGATGAGAGGAATGGACATATGCAGGTTGATCGAGCTCATATAGCGACTGCCCACGAGCCCCAGGACGATTCCGGCCGCACATCCAAGCAACGCGAGAAGAAGGCTTTCCGTGAGCAATTGACGTACCAGCCGGCTCCGTCCCGCGCCAACTGCGGCGCGAACGGCCATTTCGCGCTGTCGGCCCGAAGCCCGGGCCAGCAGCAAATTTGCGACATTCAAGCAGGCGAGAATGAGCACAGATGCGGCAAGTATCAGGAAAAGCGCGCTGATGACCTTCACCACACTATCGCTTTGGGGATCGTCGGTCGGACTCATGGGGCCGAATGCGAAGGCCATCAGAGACTTCCACTTGTCAGTGGTGGGGTACTGCGCGGAGAGCCGGTGACCAATCACTTTCAACACGGGTTGCGCCGAAGCAAGCTCGACACCCGGTTTCAATCGGGTGATGATCGTCAAGCCGATAGAAGATTTTCGATCTGTCAGAAAGTCTTTGCTGGCGTCCGAAGTAACCGCAGCCATGCCAAGCGGCAGGTAACCTTGCGTATCCAATAGCGAAGTGATGCCGCGAAATCCCTTTGGCGCGACCCCGATGATTGTCACGGGATGTCCATTGATCAGGACGCTCTTGCCGATGACCCGCGGATCGCCGCCGAAATGCACTTTCCAATACGCATAGCCGAGCACAAGAACAGGCTCGCTATTCAGAGAATTTTCCGTCGCTGGCTCGATGAAATTGCCCAACGCGGGTTTCACTCCCAACACCTGGAAGAAATTCCCGGTGACATAGTTCGTCCAAATCGGCTCGTTGTTGCCGTCCGCGCTCAATCCGTCCTGCTGAAAAATCATCGTGCCGGCTACGTCGGAAAATACGGCGGCGGATTGGCTGCGAATATCGGCATAATCGGGATAAGAGAACCCGTTGTCGTACCCGCCGTCGATGTCCTCCGCTGCAAGCGTCGTGACCTGCTCCGGTTTCGCAACAGGCGGCATGCGAAGAGTCAGCCAGTCGACCATGCTGAAAATGGCGGTATTGGCGCCGATGCCGAGGGCGAGGGTGAGCACGGCGATAATCGTGAATGTGGGGCTGCGGCGCAATCGCCGCGTGCCATGGCGAAGGTCCTGCCAGAGCGTTTCGAGAAAATGCCCGGCGCGAATCTCGCGCGTTTGCTCTTTCACCTGCTCCACTCCGCCCAGTTCCATCTTCGCCTCCCGTTGTGCCTCGTTCGCCGTCAATCCTTGCTTCGTCTTTTCGTTCGCAAGCATCTCGACATAGCCGCGCAACTCTTCAAGAAGCTCCGCGTCGATCTCCCGCCGATGCCAGAAGTTTCGAAATGCATTCTTCAGTCGCATCGTTCCGCCTATTCGTATCTCAGCGCCACCATTGGATCGACTTTCATCGCCCGCCGCGCCGGGATGTAGCACGCCGCCAAAGCGACAATCGCCAGCACCGCAGCAACTCCTGCGAAGGTCGCCGGATCTGCCGATTTGACGTGGAAGAGAAGGTTCGTCATCAACCGGGTCAGCGCCAGCGCGCCGGCGGCTCCCACGACGATGCCGATCAGCGTCAGCTTCGCTCCGTGCCCCACGATCAGCCTCAGCACATTCTGCGGCTGCGCACCCAGCACCATGCGCAGCCCGATTTCCTGCGTCCGTCGGCTCACCATGTAATTCATGACGCCATAAATTCCTACGGCTGCGAGCAACAATGCCAGCCCTGCGAATATGCTGATCAGTACCGCCGAAAATCGCCTTGGCGACACCGTGCCGGAGAGCACATCGTCCATAGTCATCACATCCGTCACTGGCAAAGCCGGGTCGACTTTGTGGACGATGCCCGCCGCGGCCAAGGCCGCCCGCTCGGGATCGGACGTCGTGCGAATCACCAGGTACGGCGTCCAGCCGCCGGAGAAATAGACGTCATAGGTCGGATCCGCATCCAGGCCGAATTGGTGAACGTTGCCGACGATTCCGACGATTGAAATCCAGCATGGCTTCGGACCGAACGAGCAAAAGTTGATTCGTTTGCCGATGGCATCACCATGCGGCCAGAATCGGCGCGCCATTGCGTCGTTGATATCGATATTCAGCCCATTCCAATCTTCCTGACCTACCGTGCGCCCGTTGAGCAAAGGAATGCCCGCCGTGGAAAAATATCCCGGCGTGACGGTACGAAACTCAGCGAGCGGCCGCACACCCGCATCGGGAATCGGCTCTCCTTCAATAACGAATCGAGACGCTTGCTTGATCTGAGAAGCGAGGGGCAGGACGTCGATGCCCGCCGCCGATTTCACGCCCGGCAATCCGCCCACTTCCTCGACGATCTGCTCGAATTGTAAGGACTGCTTCTGCGTCAACTGCTGTTGTTGCGCAGGCGTTAGTTTGCTGAGTTGCGCTGGCGGAATGCCGGCTTGGGGAATGTCCATGGTCAGAAGGTGATCGGCCCGGAATCCCGGACTGACGTTCAGTAGCTGGTGTAAGCTGCGCAGCAACAATCCAGCGCCGATGAGCGGCACGAGCGCCAGAGCGATTTCCATCACGACGACCACATTGTGCAATTTGCGGCCGCCAAATCCTCCCGCCCCCCTGGTCCCTTGCTTCAGCGCGATATTCGCATTTGTCTTTCTCACCTGCAGTGCCGGCAATAGTCCGCACACGATCCCCACGACCACGCATACGGCAATCGTAAAAAGAAACACCGTGCCATCCAGATGCACCTTCTGGACCGCAGCCAGATTCGTTGGCGCCATCGCGCCCAGGATTCTTACTCCCACCTCAGCCAGCGCAACTCCCACCGCGCCGCCCAGCAGCGCGAGCAGGGTGCTTTCGGTCAGCAGTTGCCGCACCAGCCGCCATGGATTCGCACCCAAGGCCGTTCGCAGCGCGATTTCCTTCTCCCTCACCGCATTCCGCGCCAGCAGCAGATTCACAATGTTCGCGCAGGCGATCAGCAGCACCAGCCCGACGGCCGCAAATAACACCAGCAAGCTTTGCCGCATCTCTGCCGCGGAGGGGTCCTGCATCGGCCGGACCACAAGCCCAAAATTCTTGTGCTCCGTCGGATACACCATCGCCGACTGCCGGTTCAGCGCTTCAAATTCCGCGCGCCCCTGCGCGATGGTCACACCCGGCTTCAGCCGCGCAATCCCCACCAGTTCGTGGTGAACGTGTTCGCTCAAATCGTCGGGGAACTGCCCCAGCGGCATCCAAATATCCGGCGAGTTGAGCAGTTGAGAATTTCCCGAAAGCACTCCCACGATCGAGTACTGCAGTCCATCGAGCGTGACGCTGCGTCCGATAACGCCGGGATCCGCTCCAAAACGGCTCTGCCAAAAGCGGTGGCTCAAGATCACAATGGGACCGCTGCCTGGCCGGTCTTCTTCCGGCAAGAATAACCGTCCGGCGGCGGGCTTGACGCCCAACATTGGAAATAAGTTCGACGTCGCATAGCTTATCTCCAGCCGCTGGGGATCTCCGTCGCCCGTCAGATTTGCTCCTTGCTGGACCCACGCATACCCAGCCATATCCGAAACTTTTGTCACGGCGCGACGCCAATCGGCAAAGTCCCCGGGAGATAATCCGCCAAGTGGAACAGTCGGAAGATAGGTGTTCCAGATCTCGATAAGGTTTTCGGGATGGTCGTAGGGCAGCGGCTGAAGCAGCACATCTTTGATCACAGTGAAAATTGCCGTGTTCGCGCCGATGCCCAGCGCCAGCGTCAGCACCGCAACGATCGTGAATCCGGGATTTTTGCGCAGCATGCGCGCGCCGTAGCGAAGGTCCTGCCACAATGTTTCCAGGAAATGCCCGGCGCGCACCTCGCGCGTTCGCTCCTTCACTTGCTCCACGCCGCCCAGTTCCATCTTCGCCTCCCGTTGCGCCTGCCGCGTCTCGACGCCCTTCGTCACTTTTTCATCCGCGAGCATCTCGGCGTACCCGCGCACTTCCTCATCGAGCTCCGCATCGGCCCGTCTCTTCCGCCACAAGTTCCGCGCTGCGTTCGTCAGCCACACAACCGTGCCTTTGTTTTTCGCCGCTCACCCGCCGGTTGCAACTGCGCTTCTCACGCTTCCAGCGCTCGTTCGATCGCCAGCGAAATGCGCCCCCATCGCTGCGTCTCGTTTTCCAGCTGGCGCCGCCCCTTCTTGGTCAGCTGATAATATTTTGCACGTCGATTATTCTCCGATTCCCCCCAGGAAGAGCTGAGCCAGCCTTCTTCTTCCATGCGGTGCAGCGCAGGGAACAGCGAGCCCGGCTTCACATGAAAGGTTCCTCGCGTGACCTGCCCGATGCGTCGCGAGATCCCCAGGCCATGCATCTCCCCCAGCGCCAGCGACTTCAAAATCAGCATGTCCAGCGTTCCTTGCAGCAGTTCGGTTTGCGATTGCGCCATCCGGCCTCCTATAGACATTCTGTAGCTGGCTACGTTAGCGCGCCCTCCTATCGAATGTCAATACGTACAACCGTCCCGGAATGTTCCAGGAATGGCCGATTTGATTTGCTGGAGGGGGATTTCGCCTGAGAGATCAAAGCCGCGGCGCTGTCGTGTCGCCCTAGGCGAACTGCGTCACGAAGAAGTACGCCGACATGCCGAATCCGATCACGATCACCAGCCTGCGAATCATCACTGGATTCACCTTCTGCGCGTAATATGCGCCGCCATATCCGCCGGCCACGGCGCCAACGAGCATCACCAGAGCTTCTGGCCAGACCACCACGCGCGCCCGTATGAACAGCACCAGCGCCACCAGGTTGACGGAACTGACCAGCAGCGACTTCAAGCCGTTCATCGCGTGGATATTTCCGATATCCAGCAACGCAAGCACGGCCAGCACGAGAATTCCGGCGCCCGCGCCGAAAAATCCAATGTACACGGAAATGAACAGTTCAAGCGCGAGCGCCGCGACAAAGAGCGAACGCCGCCGGGTGGCGTGCTCGCCCTTCGCGCGCACCCACGCGGAAATTTTTCCGCTCGAGATGAACAGCAGAGTTGCTCCCAGCAGCAGCCACGGGACCATTTTCATGAACGTCGCTTGAGGAGTTTTCAGCAGGATGCTCGCGCCGACGATGCCTCCCGCGAATCCCGTCAGGAGAAGCGGCGGCAGCACCTTACGCACCCGTGGCTGGCTCATTTCGCGCCAGTACGCCACCGTGCTGGCGATGGTTCCCGGCCACATGGCCGCCGTATTCGTGGCATTTGCGGAGATTGGCGCGATGCGCGTGAACAGCAGCGCCGGGAAGGAAATGAAGCTGCCTCCTCCCGCGACGGAATTGATCGCTCCGGCCACTACCGCCGCTGAAAAAAGGAAGCCCGCCTCACGCAGAGACACGGCAAAGGATAACGTGTCCCTTTTTTTCTGTCACGGCCCATTTGCTCGGCCGACTGGTTTTGCCGATCTTTAGAACGTCACTCGTGCGCCGATCTGCGCGGCGAATGGAATTCCAACCGTCGTGCCCGGCCCAAAGAAGTCGCCCAGCGCACCCTCGGGTATCTCAAGCTGGCGCAGGCTGGTGATGGGCCCGGTTTGAGTGCAGCTTGGGTTCGCGCAAATACTGGTGACATTAGTGATGCCTGTGACGGGATTTGGCACCATCTGCGACGCTGGAACTGGAAGCTGGACGACGTTGACCGCGTAATTCGCCCCGGGATTGTTGCGGTTGAACAAATTGAAGAACTCAATGAATGGCAAGACGGTCCAACGCTCGTTGAGTTTGAACGGCCGCGTGACGCGCAGGTCTGACTGGATGTAAGGCCTGCCGCGGAATTCATCGAGGCTTGTGTACACTCCATTTACGTAGATACGCCCGGTGTTGTCCGCGTTCGTGATGGTGATGGGGCGGGCGCTCTCGAACTGATTTATGCTGCTCAATTCAAATCCACCGGGAAGACGCAGTGTGCCGGCCAGAACGAAACGGTCCGTAACGTTTTCACCAGATGGTCCGTAGTCTCCGGGTCCGAAAGCGTCCAACTGCCCGTTTGGCAGGCTGCAGACACCGTCGACATAGTCAAACAGCTCGCCCAACAGGCAACCCCACGTGTCCGCCCTGGAAAGCGTATAGTTCGCCACCAGGTTGAAGCGGCTCATATTGCCTGCAAGATGCAGCACCAGCGCGTTGTACTTCGAACGGTTGTCAGACTCGAACACATTGACATTGGGGACCACATTCGCTTGGTCAGTCGCATAGTCTGGGTCTGTCGCGGAAATGAGTGGCGTCAATAGGCTGGTGCCGCTGGTATAGGGGAACCCGCGGTACCCATGAACGCCGTCCTCGAATATATAATCGGCGCTCATGAGCCATTGCTTGTTGAAAGCGTGCTCTACGCCGCCAGTAACATGGATGGCGTAAGGAGTGCTGTAAGGGGAGCCCACCAGATTGCCCGTGGCCCCGCTCCCGCCCATCAGGCACCCGGAGCCCGTGAGCGCAAAAGTGCCTGGGCCTCCAGTAAGGCTGCACGGTCCGGTGGTGAAGTTCGAGCCGTTGACACCCTGGAATGCAGTCGCCCATCCGTTCTGCGCCAGATCGTCATAGTACATGCCGAAGCCAGCGTGAATTACAGTCGTCTCGCTCTTACCGAGAGAGTAGGCGAGCCCAATCCGGGGTGCGATCTGCGCGTGATCATCGTGCGGCAGGCTGCCGACAACCGGAATCTGCAACGCCTGCAGCGTGATGTATGCGGCGTTATCAGCTTCACTTCGGCCCGACCCAAGGAATAGTCCCCAAGTCGACTGCCAACGCAAACCGTAGTTGAAGGTGAGTTTGTTCGTGACTCGCCAGGAGTCCTCGGCGTAGAGCGCTAGACGCTGAACATTCTGTGAAAAGCTGCCGTCGCTAGCAGGAGTGAACGTACAACTCGATCCGTCCGAAGCGGTGAAGTTGACACATTGCGGGGTAAACGTTCCGAAGACGGCGGGATTCTGTACATAGAAGCTCGGGTTATTGACGTAACTGGCGAGAGTTTCCGCCGTGCCGGCAAAAGCCCCGCCCAGCACGGGTTCGTGAATGAAGTCGACTCCAAACATGAGCGAATGCGTACCCACAATGTGGCTCAGGTCGTAGCGTGCCTGGTATTTCTCTTGATTACGCAGGTCGGGAAACAAAGTAATAGGCGTAGCAAATTGGTTGTCACCAAACGTCTCGAAACCAGAAATGGTAAGCGCTGTGGAGCTGAAGGGGAACGCCAGCGCGAAACCCAGATTTGAATCCCGGGTCTGCGTGAGATGCAATAAGCTCCCGCCGAGGACCAAAGTGCCAACCGTGCTTGGATTGAAAGTATAGGTGTTGCTGAGCGCCACGTTCCAGTAATTGTTGTGCGTCAGCAGGCCAGTTGACGGCAATGTCCCCTGCTCCACCAGGTCATTATGCGCGGTATATGTGTCTCCCGATGTGCGCAGGAACCAATTCGATTTTGGCGATTGTGCCCAGTCAAAGCGCAGCGAACCGAGATAGTCGCGAAAGGGAATCGGAACAGTGGAGGGAACGTTGATCGAAGGAACGCTGGTGATCAACCCCATTTGGGCCAATTGCCCGAGCGCGTTGAATTGCGTCAGGCTTGCCGGACTGTACGCAATGCTCGCATCCTCATGCACGGCCTCGAATGACGTAAAGAACCACATCTTTCCCTTTGCGATAGGTCCTCCAAGCGTGCCGACGTAGTTCTGGCGTGAGAACGGCTGCTTGGGATTGTTCACGCAGACACCGTTCGTGCATGTTTGCGCCGGATTCTCAATCGGGAACCGGGCGTTTAGTGCTGCCTGGCGGTCATAGAAAGCCGCGTCGCCGTGCCAATCATTGGTGCCGCGCTTGGTGGTGATTACAACGGATCCGGCAGTGGTCCAACCGGTATCCGCTTCTTCATTGGATGTGCGCACGGCGAATTCCTGAATAGCGTCGGGCGAGAAATTTTGGAGGAAGCCGCCGATATAGTCGTCGGAGTTGTCGGCGCCGTCAACCGACAGTTCGTTGTTCAAGCCGGAGCTTCCGCCCGTGGACACGGCAGTTATGCGCGCCTTGGTAGGATCGGAAGGCTCGACAGGCTCAGTTGCGGGTACGAGATAAGCGATGTTGGCGAAGCTGCGTGCCGGAAGCGGCAGAGATTCGAGGTCCTGCGCCGAAACGGCGCCGCCATGCACGGCGCTGGTGACGTCGAGCGGCTGCGTGGTGATGGAGGAAGCCTGACCCTGAACGGTGACGCTTTGCTGGACCGGCGCCGGTTTCAGTGTGACGCTCACGTCCTGAACAGAGCTGACCACAGCAGAGACGTCGGAGGTGGCGTCGGAGAAGCCCGCCGCGGAAACAGTCAAGCGGTAAGGGCCGGGCGGAAGGTCCGGGATGCGAAACTCGCCCTGCTCATTCGTTATGGCCTCGCGCTCGAGGGACGTTTGCTGCGAGCGGGCCATGATTTTCGCAGATGGCACGCGTGCGCCACTCGTGTCGACGACCTCGCCGATGATGCTCCCGTGAAAGTCCTGCGCCTGCGAAGAAAACACAACAAAAAACAAAACAGCAAAGAATGCAAAAGCTGCCCGCCACTGTTTAGTCACGATGAGCTCCTTAAGGCGCTCGCAGCCTACTGTGTGCTCGCATCTACTACCATATCCGTAGTTCGAGCAGGTGCCACCAGGAACGGTTCTCCCGGCGACGCAGAGACGAGGATGCGCTTAGAAGCTGAATTTTGCCTCGAACTGCAATTCGCGAGCCGGAAGTTGATTGGTGATTCCCGCCAAGGGCGAACCAAAACCAACAGGAGCCGTGGCGCCATTTCCCCAGGTGCCGTTGAAACCCACAAAGTTCGCATGATTGAAAACGTTGAAGGCTTCCGCCCGAAGATTCAGGACATAGCGCTCGGCGAAGGTGAATGGCCGCTCAATGAACGGATCTACACTGTAGATTGGTCTTCCCTGTCCGCTATTGCGTCCGATGACGACGCCGTTGACCACCGGACGATCCGTGGTGGCGCCCGTGTCTCCGCTGTTCGTTGTGCCCGTGGTGATGTTGTACGGCAACCCCGAGCCGAACGTCCCCACGCCCCCGAAGCGGATCTTGAATGGCGCGGTATAAACTCCGCTCAGAACGAACCGGTTACGCTGATCGTAAATTGCATTTCCTTTTTCCTGATCGCCAGTAAAGTTCGGATCGTTTGGATTTTGGCTCGGAAGGTCGGGATCGACATTGTCGATGGCATGCGACCATGTATAACTGGCCAGCATCTCGAACCCGTTGGAGAATCGCCGGCTCACATCGATATCCAGCGCGTTATAAGAGGCAAACCCGTCGTTCACGTCCGACTGAATCACCGAGTACGCCGGCGTTATCCCGTTGGCGGCGTCATAAATCCACAGCGGGCGCGTAGCGTTTGCCGCATTCGCAGCGCACGTGCTGAGAGAGGTGTTTGCCGTATTGCCGATTGCAGGGTTCGGTACGCACTGTTCGACCCCTGAACCATTCGGCGCCGCGCCGCGGAATTGATCTGGTTCCGTTCGAACGAACGGAGCCGGTGGATCGACATCGAGCGGACGATTGATTCGCAAGGTGTGCGAACCAACATAGTCCGCGCTCAACACCCAGTTGGAAATCAGTTGCCGCTGAAATCCAATCGTCCACTGCTCCGTATAGGGACTGAGCAACAGGTTCGGATAGCCGATGAGTACTGACGCGGGGAAGAACTGGTCCAAATACCCGCCTTCGCCGGGCCGGATGTACAAACTGCGCAGAGGAACTGCCGCTCCCGGAGGAAACGCGGGCAGCGGCGCATCCGATATGGATGCCGGAAAACCCGGCTGGCCGGGATCCGCAGTGTAGTTGAAGACCCCAGTTGGTCCCGTCAGCGCGTAATTCGCTTCATCGTTGTCGACGATCTGCGAATAGTAGATTCCGAATCCCCCGCGGATAACCGTCTTTCCCGTGCCGCGCAAGTCATATGCGAAGCCAACACGAGGGGCGAAGTCCTTGGTGGAATCGGTGAAAGTCTGAATCTCGTATCGCAAACCGAGGTTTACCACCAGGTCGGACTTCACCTTGTAATCGTCCTGGACGAAGGCCGATCCCAGCGTATCGTCCACCGTGTACGACGCGTTTCCGAAGCTCTGCGTATAGCTCTGGACGTTATTGATGTTGTCCAGATAGGCCGAGCTTTCGCAGTCCTCGAGCGTTTGTGTGGCGGACACGGCGCACGGGTTGTACTTGAACTCGCCGAGAAAGATCGGGCCGCCGAATTCCTTGCTGTCGCCGCCGTTGTGGGCGTGAATCATGTCGCCGCCAAAAGTAATTGTGTTCTTGTCGTGCACCGACGACACCACGTCGTTCACTTCGTACTGGCGATTTTGCAGGCTGGCGGATTGCGATGTCCCGGTGGCGAACGTCCCGTTGCTGCTGCCGGCGATCGGCACGGAAAATTCCGTGCCATACACCGTCGGATCGAATTCCGTGATCGGCGAAGCGAGCTGGAATTGCACCCGGGCGTTGTTCAGCAGGGACGGGCTCAGCGACCACGTGTCCCCCAGTTCCTCCGAATACGTGCGGCGCCTGAAGATTCGGTCCACTGTTGGCTGCGTGGCTCCGCCCACAATCCCGTTGGGGTTCGTGTCATAAAAATCATCCGCGTCGCTGCGGAAGAAAATATCGTTGTTGTTGGTGATCTGATGGTCCAAACGCAGAAAGCCAAGCCATCCTTGATAATGCCCGACGAAATTGAGCGGCACGGGCGAGATGACCGGCGAGGCGCGATCTTGCGACGTATATTGCCAGTCCGTCGAAAAGAAAGTGCGGCTGTCTGAACCGATAGGCCCAGAAAATCCAAACCCGCCCTGCGTCACGCTGTCATTGGTGATGTCGTTGCCGCTGCTCGCGGTCGTGGGAGAAAATCCCGACAGTTCCGCTTCCGGGCCCGACGGCCGTCCGAGGACCCATGCGTCACCATGGAACTTGCTTTCACCGCTCTGCGTGACCATGTTCACCACGCTGCCCGCGGTCAACCCGTATTGCGCGGAGAACGCGTTCGTCAGGACGGTCATCTCCTGCACCGCATCGACCGGAATGTTGCTGAAAATCGTTTGCCGGCCCCATGCATCCACGGCATTGCTGCCATCCACTTCAAACCAAGTCTGACGGCGGCCCGTTCCATTCGTCGTAAAGAGATCCTCGTTCATGAAAATATCACCCTGGCTGATCGCCGGGCGATTGGCGGCTTCCAGCAGCGGCAGGTAGGTGATCCGCCGGTTGTACAGCGGAATTTCTTGCGCCTGCACCTCGCTAATGTGAATGCCAAGCTGCGGCTCATCTGTGCGCACCTCGCCCACAGCTCCCGTAACGATCACTTGCGCTTGCTGCCCGGCAACATTGAGTCGGAAATCGATGTTCGCTGTTCTCCCCCCGACCAGGGTAATGGCGTGCGCTTCGCCATCTGCGAAACCTTCCTTATGCGCTGTGACGTTGTAATTGCCCGCAATGGGAAGGCCCGCGACAGAAAAATACCCGGAAACATCTGTTTCCGCGGTGCGCTTCTGTCCAGTCATCGAATTGGTCACCGTGATCTCCGCCTTGCCAACGGCCGCGGAGCTTTGGTCGGTGATCCGTCCTTGGATCGTTGCCGTATCCGGCGTTTGCGCGAGAAGCCGCATCGAGAAAATCGTGGTCAAGAAGATTGCCAGCAAAGTGAATGAACACAATCTGTGTACCCGAGGCATTTTGTCTCCTGAATGTTCTAATTGTTTCAAAAGGCAGGACAGGGTAAAGCAGGCCCGCAATTACTACCATGCCTCGTAGTTCGTTCCTTCTTGCGGAAAGTCCGGAGCGTATTAAGCAGTGTGCTTAGCGCAGCAGTTGTTCAAGCAGGTGGTGCACGGACAAGAAGGTAGCAGGCCGAATCATCGCAGCGAGAGCGAGCGTCATCGCCAGCGCCGCCGCTGTCGTCAGCACGGCGCGCGCCCGGCGCGATACGTTTCTGCGAATCGGCGCAAACCCAAGTAGCCGGTCCACGCGAGCGGAAAGCTCCCGGTCGTTTCCGAGGAAAGAACTGGCCAGCGGCGACACCGCAGCAGCGCTTCCGATCCGCGCCATGCGCACTAATGCTGCGGCAAGCGCAACCGATCGCGCCGAATCTCCCTCGGTGGCCTCGTCATCTGCGGCCCACTCGATCAATCGCGCCCAGTATTGGTTCAAGCGTGTGAACGCCCGTGAAAAGGGAAGGATATCCGGCGCGAGAAACAAAAGCAGGCGTTTCAAATTGTCCTGCGACTTGCGATGCGCATGCTCATGTTCCAGCGCGGCTTCCAATTCCTCCCGCGACAGTGTTTGCAGTACCGCGCGGGAAACGATCACCCGCGGCCGGATCAATCCCGCCAGCGCCAGCACCGGAGCGTCGCTGTTCATCACCGTCACCGGAACGGAATCGCTCTCGCGGTCCGAGCGCCCTTCCCGCTTGCAACGGCGCGCCTGCCGCGCGGAAAGAAACAGCGCACGTACTGACCGTGCCAGCGAACTCGCGCACACCAACACCCCCAGCAACGCCATCGCACAGCACGCCAGCCCGACGCGCTCCGTCGCCTCGTTCGTTTCCAGCCACAAATAACTCGGGACGCAAAGCCCAGCGACGACGAATGCAGCCAGCGTCACGGGCAGCAGCCGCAGCGCCAACAAGAACCGCACTCCGCTTCTCGGCCGCATGGATTCGCCGATGCGCATCGCGCCCGGCGTGGCCGTCCACACCGCCAGGCCCAGGGCCGCGTGAATCAAGAAGAACGACGCAAAGCACAGACACAGCAGCCGCAGCGTGTAGGGAAGAATCATCGGCCGTTCCTGGAAAGCAGTTCTTTGCGTTTCGCGCGCACTTTCTTTTCCAGTTCATCGAGCAGCGCTTGGTCAGACTGCCCGACCGCTTCCACCAGGCACGAAATCAGCAGCTCGCGAGGTTGGGATCCTCCCAGGAATCCGGCAAGCAAGTTGTCCGCGCGTTTGCGTTCCCAATCGCCGCGCGAAAATCGCGGCGAGTAACGGAAGGCCCGCTCCTCTTTGCGCCGATCCAGCAGATTTTTCTTGTAGAGGCGGTCCAGCGTGGTCATCACCGTCGTGTACGCCAGCGGCCGCGCCAGATGGGCGACGACGTCGCGCACACTCGCTTCGCCGCGCGACCACATAATCTCCATCACGCTCAATTCCAGCCGCCCGAGCGCCGCGCCCGCGTCCGTTGTATTCCGCGATTTAACGAAAGGCATCATGAGATAAAATTGGTCCGCATTTCCGGAGAACCGCGCCCCGGCCACGGATTGTATCTCGCCCTCGCCCCCAGGGGAATACCCTTTTGAAAGAATGCTCGCGCCGAATCCGTTCTCGGAGACCTTGTATCTAAAGGAGTGTCAGGGGAATTATAATGGGCGCGATGAGAGACCTCTCCATAAAACCGTGGTTCGCAGCCAAACTCGGAGTGGCGTTGTGCTTGGCCTTATTCGCGTCTGCAAACGTCCGCAGCCAGGACGCAGCGGCGAATGCGCCCCTTCAGTTTGGTTCCCTCGAGACTTGGAAGGCCGCCGTGCTTTCCGGAAACGCCGCAACCCTGAAGGCGCTCTATAGCGTCGAGCCGCCAGCCACCACGAAAACGCCGAAGGGAACGAGTGGCGATCCTGCTGCCGAACCCGATTTTTGGGCTGGTCTCAAACCTTCGGGGCTCTCGCACCTGAAGACGCGCATCGCTCACATTGACTCACCGCAAACGGGGGTCCAGCGCGTCTTTTTCACCCTTGAAGCGACCATGCAAGGGCCTTCCGGCGCGACAAAATCATTTGCTTCGATCGCTCAGGCCTGGATTCAAGAGGACGGCAAGCCCGTAATCGTCGCCACGCAACGCACCAATTTGTCGCGCCTGCCGCAGCCCATCGACGCCAAGCCCGATCTTTATCCCGACGCTTCGGAAGCCCACACAGACATCGGCCTCGCCCTCTCCGTCGCCGCCCGCGAGCACCGCCGCGTGCTTCTGGATTTCGGTGGCAACTGGTGCTACGACTGCCACGTCCTCGACGAGACGTTTCATTATCCCGAAGTCGCCAGGATTCTCGACCCCAACTACGTCGTCGTGCACATCAATATTGGCCAATACGACGCAAATTTGGATCTTGCCCAGAAGTATCAAATTCCACTGAAGAAGGGCGTTCCCAGCCTCGCCGTTCTCGACAGCAAAGGCAATCTGCTCGTCTCGCAAAAAAATGGCGACTTCGAAAACACCACGCGAATCGGCCTGAAAGACGTCGAGCAGTTCCTGGAGACCTGGAAGCCCTGACTTTTCTGCAGAGCAACCTAACTCGTTAAACTGCCATTCGGAACTGCGAATTCGCCATTCGATGGCCACACCGGTGAGTGGAATACGACCGAAATGGTCTCACTTTAACTCATTGCCAGCATAGGGGTTGGCTAGCTTTTTAGTCTTGACAGAGATTGCTTTCCAGGGTTACACTGCATATGCGACTGGGGGAGTCGTATATGGTCGCAGGGACATCATGCTGAAGCTTTCCAAAAAATCCGATTACGCACTGATCGCTTTGAAGCACCTTGCCGTGCATGCGGACGAAGGCTCCTTCAGTGCCGCGGACATCGCCGAAATCTACGGCATTTCCGCGCCCCTGATGGCCAAAGTCCTCCAGCGGCTGGCCCGTGTCGGCATCGTCGCGGCGCGCCACGGCTCGAGCGGCGGCTACATGCTCGCTCGCGACGCGCGCCTGATCACCGCGCTTGAGGCCATTGACGCCATCGACGGCCCACTTTCGCTCACTTCCTGCGTCACGCATCACGGCGATTGCGACCAATCGAAAACTTGCACCATCAAAGAGCCATTACGCAAAGTGAACAACAGCATCCTCGCGATGCTCAACAAAGTCACGATTTCGCAGATTGCAGACGACGCCCCGGCTTCCGAGGTCGTCGAATTGAGAATTTAGGAGAGTAGGAATGGCCATCAAGCTGCCGATTTATTTTGATAATCACGCGACCACGCAAGTGGATCCGCGTGTCATTGACGCGATGCTGCCCTATTTCAACGAGAAATTCGGCAACGCCGCTAGCCGCAACCATGCCTTCGGCTGGTCCGCTGAAGAGGGCGTCGAAGAAGCGCGCGCGCAGGTCGCGCAGCTCATCAACGCTACGCCCAAGGAAATCGTCATCACCAGCGGCGCTACGGAATCCGACAATCTCGCCATCAAGGGCGTCGCCGCCATGTATCGCGAGAAGGGCAATCACATCATCACTCAGGTCACCGAGCACAAGGCCGTGCTCGACACTTGCAAGCGCCTCGAAAAAGAGGGCTACGAAGTCACCTATCTGCCCGTCGAGAAAGATGGCCGCATCAATCTGGACGATCTTCGCCGCGCCATTACGCCCAAAACAATCTTGATCACCATCATGTATGCCAACAACGAAATCGGCGTCGTTCAGCCCATCGCCGAAATTGGCAAGATCGCCAAGGAGAAGGGCATTTTCTTTCACGTGGACGGCGTGCAGGCCATCGGCAAAATTCCCGTCGACGTCCAGAAAGACGGGGTCGACCTGCTCTCCATTTCAGCGCACAAGCTCTACGGCCCCAAGGGCGTCGGCGCGCTTTATGTCCGCCGCAAGAATCCGCGCGTCCAGCTGACCGCCATCATCGACGGCGGCGGCCACGAGCGCGGCATGCGTTCCGGCACGCTGAACGTCCCCGGCATCGTCGGCATGGGCAAGGCTTGCGACCTTTGCCGCCAGGAAATGGTGGAAGAGAGCGCCCGCTTGAGCGGCCTCCGCGATCGTCTGAAAGACGGACTCATGAGCAAGCTCGACGAAACGTTCATCAACGGCTCAATGGAGCACCGCCTGCCGCACAACATCAATATCAGCTTCGCGTACGTCGAAGGCGAATCGCTCCTCATGGGCATCAACGACATCGCCGTTTCCAGCGGCTCCGCCTGCACTTCGGCCACTCTGGAGCCCAGCTACGTGCTCAAGGCTCTCGGCGTCGGCGAGGATCTCGCACACACTTCGATCCGCTTCGGCCTGGGCCGCTTCAACACTGTCGAAGAAGTCGACTATGTCACGGGTCGCGTGGTCGAAACCGTCGAGCGTCTTCGCGAGCTTTCTCCGCTGTACGAAATGGCCAAGGAAGAGGGCATCGACGTCAGCAAAATGAACTGGAAGACGGCATAAGAGTTTGGGGACCAAGTTTAATCAAATTCGCTGGAGGGCATGATGGCTTATTCAGATAAAGTGATCGACCATTACAATAATCCGCGCAACGTCGGCTCGCTCGACAAGAAAGACCAGAACGTTGGCACCGGTCTTGTCGGCGCGCCGGAATGCGGCGACGTGATGAAGCTGCAGATGAAAATCAATCCCGACACGCGCGTCATCGAAGAGGCCAAGTTCAAGACCTTCGGTTGCGGCTCGGCGATTGCCAGTTCATCGCTGGCCACCGAATGGGTCCGCGGCAAGACTGTGGAAGAGGCTTTGGCGATCAAGAACACGGACATCGTCCGCGAGCTCTCGCTGCCGCCGGTGAAGATCCACTGCTCCGTGCTCGCCGAGGACGCCATCAAGGCGGCCATCTCTGACTGGAAGCAGAAGGCTGGCGAGCAGAAGCCCGCGGAAGCCAGCGCCACGCAAGCGCACAGCTGACAGCTTTGCTGTCATTCCGAGGAGCGCTTTTCTTCGCGCAGCACGCGAAGGCGCGACGAGGAATCTGCTGTTTTAGTTGTATTTACTGGCGTGCAGTGATTGCGCGCGACTTCTATGATTCACGTCACTGAAAAAGCGGCCGAGAAAATCCGCGAGTTGCTCGCCAAAGAAGGCGTGCCTGCGGACTCCGGCGGGCTGCGCGTCGGCGTGCAGGGCGGCGGCTGCTCGGGGCTGTCCTACGCCATGCGTCTCGAAACCCAGGCGCGCGACCGCGACAACGTCATCGAGGAAAATGGCGCGCGTGTGTTCGTCGACCCCAAGAGCTTCCTGTACCTTGCGAACACCACCCTTGATTTCGAGGAGACGCTGGTGCGCCAGGGGTTCATTTTCCAAAATCCCCAGGCGACGCGAAGCTGCGGCTGCGGCAGCTCCTTCACGGCGTGAGAATTGCATGAGAAGTGCCCCGGCCTTTCTGTTTCCGCCCGCGGAGCCAGTCTTCAATTGGCAAAAGAAAGTCCTGAGAATTCGATGAGCGCCACGAAAACACAAACCGGAGTTACGCCTGCGCCTTCGCTTGAGGTTGTCTGCTGGAGCTGCCAAGCCTCGTCCGGCGGCGGCCATTTCTGCGGGGCCTGCGGGAAAATCCAGCCGCTCTCTCGCGGCGCCGATTATTTCTCGTTTTTCGCTCTGCCGCGAAAATTGCAAATCGACGAGCCCGGCCTGGAGCAGCGCTTCCACCGGCTGAGTTGGAAGCTGCATCCCGATAATTTCGTGAAAGCCTCGGAATACGAACGCAATCTCGCGCTCCAGCGCTCCTCCGAACTGAACGACGCCTATCGCATGTTGCGCGATCCGATTTCTCGGGTCGAGTATCTCCTGCTCCGCGCTGGCGTCCGCAAGGAAGGGACCACCAAGCAGCAAGCTCCACCGGAATTGCTCGAAGAAGTCTTCGAGCTGAACGAATCGCTCGACGAATTGCGCGAAGCCAAATCCGAGGGCGGCGATTTGACCGAACTCCGCGCCAAGCTCGCCGAAGCGCAGCAGAATTTCCAGGAAAAACTGGCTGAGGTCGACGCTGAGTTAAACGCCGTTTTCGCCGAATGGGACCAGACCTTTGCGCAGCCGGAGGGCGAAGCCGGCCGCAAGTCCATCATGGCCAAATTGAACGAACTGCTGAATCGCCGCTCCTACATCCGCAATCTAGTGCGGAATGTCGGCGAGGAACTGGGGCAAGGTTAATGGGGAACCCGTCCGTTTCTAATCGCCAATGCCCGAAATTAGGAATTGCGCTAAGTTGCGGCAAACACAGGACATCGCTTTTTCTAATCGATAACTTTGGAAGGCTTTTCAGGGTCCGTTGGGAGAGTAGAATCCATGGGTAAGACGGTCGGCATAGACCTGGGAACCACATTCAGCCTGATCGCGTTCGTCGATCCCGCGACCGGCCAGCCGCGCTGCATTCCGGGCCCCTGGGGAAGCACGCTGTGCCCCTCGGTGGTCACCCTTGATGCCGAAGGCAAAATCGTTGTCGGTGAGGCCGCTCGTCAACTTCTGCTCACCCAGCCCGAGCGCACCATTTATTCCGTCAAGCGCCTGATGGGCCGCGGCGTCGAAGACATTCGCGGTGAGCTGAAAATTTTTCCGTTTCGCATCGACGAGGGGTCCCACGGCGTCATTCGCGTCCGCCTCGGCGAAAAATATTTCACACCCTCGGAAGTCTCCGCGTTCATCCTGCGTAAACTGAAATCCTGGGCGGAGAAATTCTTCAACGACACCGTTGATCGCGCGGTCATCACCGTGCCGGCGTATTTCAATGACGCCCAGCGCCAGGCCACCAAAGACGCCGGCCGTCTCGCCGGCCTGGAAGTTCTTCGCCTCGTCAACGAGCCCACCGCCGCCGCACTCGCCTACGGCCTGCACAAACAGCGCCGCGGCCGCGTGGCCGTTTACGATTTTGGCGGCGGCACCTTCGACATTTCCGTTCTCAAGCTCATCTCCAGCGAGGAAGGCGACATTTATCAAGTCCTTTCCACCAACGGCGACACGCATCTTGGCGGCGACGACATCGACAACGCGCTCTTCGAGGTCATCAGCGCGGACATCCGCGATAAATATTCCTTCGATTTCACGGGAAACCCGGGAGCTGTGCAGCAACTTCGCAAAGCCCTCGTGCATGCCAAGCATGAGCTTTCCGATTACGAGCACACTACCATCGGCTTCGAATTGCCCGACGGTCGTGCCTATGTTCGCGAGCTTCTGCGCGCCGAATTGGAGAAAATCATCGCGCCTATCGTGGCGCGAACCATGGCCCCGGTGAAGATGGCCCTCGCCGACGCGAAACTGCAGCCTTCGGAAATCGATGAAGTCGTGCTCGTTGGAGGCTCCACGCGCATTCCGCTGGTTCGCAAAACGGTCGGCGAGTATTTCGGCCGCGCGCCGCATTGCGAATTGAATCCTGATGAAGTGGTCGCGCTTGGCGCTGCCGCTCAAGCGGACATTCTGGAAAGCGGCGTGAAGGATATGCTGCTGCTCGACGTCACCCCGCTCTCGCTCGGTATCGAGACCATGGGCGGCGTGGTCGCCAAGCTGATTCCGCGCAACTCCACCATTCCCGCCAGCGCCCAGGAGCTTTTTACCACTGGCGTCGAGAATCAGACCGGCATCGACATCCACATTTTGCAGGGCGAGCGCGAACTGGCGAAAGACTGCCGCTCCCTGGCGCGTTTTCAGTTGAAGGTTCCTCCCGGGCCCGCGGGTCTGGCGCGCGTCGAAGTGAAATTCCTGATCGACGCGAACGGAATTCTGCAAGTGGCCGCGCGCGATTTGCGCACCGGCGAGCAAAGCTCCATCGAAGTGCAGCCCAGCTATGGCTTGACCGACACGGAGATGGAAAAGATGCTCGAAGAGTCCATCGAATTCGCCGAGCAGGATTTCGCGCAGCGCCAATTGATCGAGGCGCGCATCGAAGCGGATACCATCCTGCACGCCACGCAAAAAGTTCTGGCGCGGGGCGAGTCAGGATCGCTTCCCGCCACGGAGCGCGCGAAAATCGATGCGTCGGTGAAAGCTTTGCGCGATGCCGTCGCCGGTACGGACTACAAGCTCGTACGGAAAAAGATCGACGAACTAAATCACGCGACTGAGCATCTTGCGGAACTCAGCATGAATAAAGCGCTGCAAGCGGCGGTCGGAGGCAAGCGCATCGACGAAGTGTGAAGCGCGCGGCTCGCGTGTTAAGCTCGCGCCAAGTTTTGAGGAGCGGCAAATGGGCGGCAAGAATCCTTACATCGAAGAGACAAAGTACACGCCGGCGACGCAGAAGTTCAAGGTGACCTTTGCAAAAGAAGGCCAGACCGTCGAGGTCGACCCTGCGAAGTTCCCTTACGGTCACGACGGCTTGCCCGGCAGCATTCTGGACATCGCCACCGGCTTCCACATGGGCCTGGATCACGCCTGCGGCGGCGTCTGCGCCTGCTCCACGTGCCACGTCATCGTCCACGAAGGACTCGAGTCCTGCAACGAGCCTACCGACGCTGAACTCGACCAGCTCGACGAGGCCCCCGGCGTCACGCCCAAGTCGCGCCTCGGCTGCCAGTGCGTTCCTGACGGTACGAAAGATATTGTTATCGAAATCCCAGCATGGAATAAGAATTACGCCAAGGAAGCGGAACACTGATCCCGCGCCGCGAATTTAAGAGGAGCGAACATGCCTTCCACATTTGACTGGGACAACGCCGAGGAAATTGGCATCCGCCTCGCGGAGAAATTCCCGGACGTCGATCCGCTGACCGTCCGCTTTACGGATTTGCACAAATGGGTCATCGGGCTCGACGGTTTCACCGGAGATCCGTCGCAGTCCAATGAAGGCAAGCTCGAAGCCATCCAAATGGCCTGGCATGAGGAATATCAAGAAAATCAGAGATAATCCTCAGCGAACAGAGCACGAGAGGAGACGAACACATGAGCGACGCGGAGTTGCGGTACCCGGTGGGAAAATATCAGCCCACCGAGAAGCTGACCGAAGAAAATCGCAAGCAACTGCTGGCGCAGATCGAAGAGGCGCCGAAAAAATTGCGCGCCGCCGTGGCAGGACTGTCGCGCGAGCAGCTCTCGACTCCTTACCGCGATGGCGGCTGGACGGCGCAGCAGGTGGTCCATCATCTCGCCGACAGCCACATGAACGCCTACACGCGCTTCAAGCTCGCGCTGACCGAAGATAATCCCACCATCAAGCCCTACAACGAAACACGCTGGGCGGAGCTAAGCGACTCGAAGGTCACGCCGGTCGAGACGTCGCTCGCGCTGATGGACGCGCTGCACGAGCGCTGGATGAATTTGTTGCATGGGATGAAACCGGATGATTTCGCGCGCAAGTTGACGCATCCCGAACACGGAGCGGTGCCTCTCGACTACATGGTCGGCCTGTACGCTTGGCACGGCCGCCACCACGTCGCCCACATCACCAGCCTCCGCCAGCGCAACGGCTGGAAATAAGCACCCTTCAGGAATCAGGGGCTGAGAAGTTTTCCCTTCCCTGTTGAATCTGTGCGAACCAAGGAATAACGGTTACGCACGGCCGGGCGATTCCCGCGTTGTGTATCCTCTTGGAACGTAGTTCGATGGTTAGCAGCATACCCGAAGCCGTGCGATGGCTTCGACACCCGTTGGCGCTGCCAGGAAACTCTATGCCTGACGAATCACTCGATCCGACAGCCGAAGAGCTCGCGAACGAGAAGGACCTGCGTCGTTTCGAGGCGGAAGCAGCTTTTCGTCAAAGTAACGTCCTGCCCTTGGATTACGCCATGAACGAGGGGCGATTCTATGGTTTGCTGATGCGTGGAGACCGGCCGCTCACCGCCGTGCAACGAATTGGGTTCCTGCTGATCGCAATCATGCTTTGTGCGCCGAGTTTCTTTATAGCGTTGGCTGCAGTTCCTTCGTGGAGGCACGTTATCAGCGGCGGCGTGTTGGGCGGCGGAGTGCCGATGTTCTATCTTCCGATCGCGGCGCTAGTTTTCCTCACTGGTATTAGAGTTGTCTGGGTAGCCCTTCGATCGTCTCGCAAGCCAAAAGCCAATCTAGGCTTTCCGGCAGACAGTGACGCCGTCGCGCAGCGGAATCATCACCGGAAATAAATCTTTCATTCCGTAGACGAGGCGATTGAATTCCTGCACGCCGCGCGTCGCATCGCTATCCACCTTGCGGGTCACGCGTCCCGACCACAACGTGTTGTCGGTCACCAAAAGCCCGCCGCGCTTCAATCGCCGCGCGGCTTTTTTCAGCGCCGCTGGATACTGATCTTTATTCACGTCGATAAAAATCAAATCGAAATTGCCGCGCACGCGGTCGAGCATCGCCAGCGCATCTCCAGTCATGACGTGAATTCGCTTCTCCACGCCAGCTCGCTTGAAAAAATCCGTAGCGCGCTTGGCGTTCTTCGGATCGCCGTCGGTGTAATAGATTTCCGCTTTCGGACCGGCGGCGCGAGCCCACCAAATCGTCGAATAACCGATGGCCGAGCCCATCTCGAAAATCCTTTTCGCGCCGGAGATTTGCGCGAGCAGATAGAACATACGCCCGACCGCGGGCCCGACGATGGGAATGTCCTCGCGCGCCGCGGCCTTTTCCATGTCCGCGAGCACAGCGTCGCGCGCCGGCAAAATGTCGTAAATATATTTTTCTACGGCTTTGTTGGTAATCTCTCCAGCCATCGCTCACCTCGTTTCGTTCTTCATGTTTTTTGTAACCGTTGTGCTATGCTCTTGTAACCCGGTTCGCACTATCCTCCGAACGGTTTCGCCCACGATTCGAGTTACACAAAGCGTGGGTTTCGAGCGCCCCAGCCAAGGAGCCGTACAAATGTCTGAAGGGGCTGTCTTCTATTCGGACGCCAAAGGCATAAGAGTAACAGACAGAGGCGTGACGCTCGACAATATGACTTACGCCTTCACAAACTTCGCTTCCATTGCGAGCCGCGTCGAGCGGCCCAGCCGAGTCGGACCTCTTTTGGTGATCGCGGTGGGCGTTGCATTTTTCGTTGAAGGAATCACGGGCCATTCCTTCGGTCTTGCAATACTTGCAGCGATTGTGGTCGCTGTCGGCGGGTTCTGGTTCAAGGAATGTAAGCCCGTCTATAGTCTTGATCTCTCGGCTGTTTCCGGTGAGCGCGCGCCTATTTTGCGGGGCAGCGAAGAGTGGACAACAGCCGTCGCGATGGCCATAAACGAAGCTATCGCTCGTCGAACCGAGCCGTTGGGCGCTTCGGCTGGACAGTTCGCGCCCAGCCCCGAAGTCTCAGCCTTTTCGCTTCGTTCTTAGACTTCTCACTTTGAATGACGCAGCAGCATCGGCGTTATTCCCAACACGTGTCAGATCTTCGTTTAGCCCAAACTCTCGCCCGGCTTGATGGCATGGATCTCCAGGCCCGCAATGTCTTTCGTCTGCGTCTTTAATTCTTCCGGCGTTCCGGTAAGCACGGGGAAGGTCGCATAGTGCATGGGAATCACGTGCTTCACGTTGAGCAGGCGAATGGCCATGGCGGCCTCGCGCGGACCCATGGTGTAAAAATCGCCGATGGGCAGCATGGCCACTTCCGGCGCGTACAATTCCGCAATCAATTTCATGTCGCCGAAAACAGCAGTGTCGCCGGCGTGATAAATCGTCAGGCCACCCGGCAAACGTACGATGTATCCGACCGGGTCTCCGCCATAAATCATCTTGTCGCCGTCTTGAATGCCATTGGAATGCGTAGCGTGCACCATGGTGGCTTCAATCTCGCCAACCTTCACCGTTCCACCCTTGTTCATGCCAATCACGTTCTTCACGCCTTTCGACTCGAGCCATTGCGCGGTTTCAATAATTGCGACCACCTGCGGCTTGAACTTCGTGGTTATGGCCAGCGCGTCGGCGATGTGGTCTCCGTGGCCGTGCGTGAGCAACATGGTGTCCACGCGCTGCAATTTTTTCGCATCCTTGGGGCAGGCGGGATTCCCGTCCACCCACGCATCCAGCAAAACTACTTTGCCGTCTGGCAGCGTGATTTGGAATGTTGCATGTCCCAGCCAGGTAATCTTGTTTCCGCGAGTCTTCAACATGATTGCCTCCGAAATTGTGTCGAATGAATTTTCCGTGCGCGCCGGATCGTCCGGCGGAAAATGCCGCCAGACATCTTACTGGCATTCAAATTCCTTCGCCACGAATTTGCCGCCTGAGGCGGGCAGGCACCCGCGGTTAACTTCGAAGGAAGCAACGGCGCGGGTGAGGCGGTAGGCGAAAGAGCGAGGCGTGCGTGCCGATTTCTTTATTGAGACGAATTCGTTAGAAATGCACGACGATGCCCGCCGAGGCGCGCGGCTGGTTTTGCGTGGTAGAGCCAAACCGAGTTACCAGGTAGTCGAGTTGGATCACGCGCAGCGACACGAACGGTACGACCTTGACGTCAATACCTCCGCCGACCGCCGCTGCGAGCGCATTGTCCGTGAACGGAAGCGCTGATCCGTTGCTGCCCACCGACTCGTGCGCCGCGCCGACCAGCACGTGCGCGAAAGGCGAAACGGGCCCCGGAAAGTGCACCTGCGGACCAAACAGATACGTTTGGACATGAATCGTCGAGCCCGCAACTGTCCCGTAGTTACCGCCAAAGTCCGCTGTGAAGCCGAGCACGTGGAAAGGGTTATATGTGCCGGAAGCCTCCCAGCCGTTGAGATTCGGATGGGTAGTTATGGAACACGGAGTCGGCGCTCCCACCGGGCACACCGCAACGCTCGGCCGCAGATACGAATATCCGCCGAAGATTTGCACCTGTGCGTGCGTGGTGCTTGCAAAGAGCAAGCCCGAAAAAATGATCGTCAATACCAACAAAGCTTTTCGCATCGGTACCTCCAGAGAGTAATTCGAAATATGCTGGCCGCGAGAGCGCGTATTTTCCCCGGCGCCTAACGCGAATCTTGCTGTTCTTTTATCTGTTCGTTCATTTTAGCCGCCCGCCGCGGCCCCGGCTCAACTGGTTTAGCCTCCTGTGTTCACCTTCGCACGGCATGCCTGCTCGCCGGCAAAAACGCCCATGAATTGCACTCATGGATTTACTTCTGACGAATTATTTGGCAGGATTTACCTTCGGCGCAGATGGCTGTTATAATCAAGCTTGTTTTCGGAGAGAAGACTAAATGGCGTACGTGATCGCAGAGCCCTGCATCGGAACCAAAGATTCAGCTTGCGTGGACGTTTGCCCCGTCGATTGCATTCATCCGCGCAAGGACGAAGCGGATTTTGAGGCGGAGAAGCAGCTGTACATCAATCCTGACGAATGCATCGATTGCGGCGCGTGCGTGCCGGTGTGTCCGGTGACCGCGATTTTCGCGTTGGAGGATTTGCCGGAGAAATGGTCGAGTTACACCGCGTTGAACGCGGATTGGTATAAGGCGAAAAAGGCGAAAGCGTAAGCTGCTCTACGCAGCGGCATTGGTGGCGGAAACGGCGGACTTCTGGTCCGCCGTTTTTTTTGTAGCCGGCGAGAAAGTTCAAGGGGCACCCGTTGCGCGCAGATTGCGCAGGACGGCGAGCGTTTCGCCGGGCTCGGGACGCCTGGTGTAATCGAAATTCACATCCGCGGCGCGAATAATATTTTCGCGGTCAATCACGTAGCGCGCAGGCAACGGCAATTCCCAGGACGCGTCGCCATTGAATTTCGCGAGGTCCATGTTGAACTTCCTGTAGATCTGCGCCAAGTCATCCGGAAAACGAAAAACAATACCGAAGCGCCGGGCCACTTCATTGTGCATGTCGCTGAGAACTTCGAAAGAAAGATGAACCTTGTCCCGCGTGACCGCGCAGTGTTCCGGAAGCTGCGGCGAAAGAGCGAGAAGCGTGGCGCCCAAGGATTGAAATTGAGCGAAGGATTCTTCCAGAGCTGCCAGCTCCAGTTTGCAGTACGCTCACCAGACGCCACGAAAAAAAGTGAGAACCAGCGGGCCTTTGGCAAGGAGCTCGCGCGAGCGGAGAATTGCCCCGCCGGAATCGGGCAGCTCCCAGGCGGGCGCGGCGTCGCCGATTTTCAATGCGCGTTGCACGATGCCGGAGTTGCGCAGATCCTCGGTGGCGCGATGCATCACCGCGAGATCTTCGGGCGGAAAGCGATCCTTCGCCGCGGCGCGCCGCGCATCCAGACTGTCTCGTAGAGCCATCAAAACCTCGCGCACGTTGCTTCCGAGTGCGAAATTCATTCTAGCTGAATCTTGTCGCGTTGTTCCACCATGACTGTCCGTAGAGTTTTTGCCCTATCTTGGAACACAATTCGACGAAGAGAAGCCCGAAAAACCCGTGGACACTGGAGTTTAGCCCGACGGCACTCGGCTCAAATACTTACCAGAGAGCCAGTGACCCACCCGATTGACCGTTGCGCCCATTTCAAATATTAGATAGTTGGCACCCGCCCCCCCGAAGGACGCTTCCTCTGACAGGAGAGGTGTCATGACCGACCAGCTGCCGCGTATGGAGGCTCGTTTGCCCGCAAAGGCGGCGATCCGCGTCTCCTTGCTCGATCAGCCAGAAGCGAGCGAAACGCTGGCAGTGGAAGACGTCAGCCGCCATGGCGCGCGGGCTTTTGCCGCTGTCCCGTGGGGCCAAGGAGAGCGTGTGCTGGTACGAGCTTTGAACGGTACATTCCGCGCTCACGGGCGCATCGTATACTGCAATCCTCTCGATGGCGCTCATGGCCAGTATGTTATAGGGCTGGAGTTTTTCTCTCCGACGGGCAAGTGGGAAGAGTGACCTTTGTAACGCTGGCGGCGTCAAGGCCGGTGAGGACGGAAAATCATGTCGAACCAGGTTTGCCAAGTTTTGCCGCCGTCGATGGAAGTAAATGCGGTTTCACGAACGCCAGTTTTCTCCTGTTTCCAGATGCCACGAACGCGGCGCTCCTTGCCATCGTCGGTGCGATCGGCGCCGGCGAGAACCATCTGGCCGGAGTGAAATCTTCCTTCAATGACGAGCAGCCTGCCGTGGTTCGTCACCCAAGTCTGATGCCAGACCTTTCTTGACGCATCGTAGATGCTGAAGCTCTGGCCCTCGGAGCCGTCCGTGCCGCGATAGTCCTCGCGCAGGACACAGCCGCCGAGAATGCGGTCGACATGATTGCGCGCGACGACGACCGTGGGCTTATCCACATCGAAACCGTCCCAATCGCCAATCCAGAAATCGAACTGGTTGTATTCGGGTGCCGTGCACGGAGGCGCTTTCGGAGCTGACGCTTGCACACCGCGGCTGGCTGGCCGAACTGAAGTCGCAGCCAGCCAAAGCACGATACAAAAAATCACTGTGCCGGGAACAACGAGTCTCATTTCGATTTTCTCCCGATTGCGCGCGCGTTGATGGTCAGGGACGCGAGGGCAGTCGTGGGTGAAACGCTGCCCTCGCTCCTGAATCGCGGTGCTTCGCTTGACGAGCTGATGCAACGCAGATGAGCGATTTTCGTCACTCTCAGTGTGGTCTTACCGGAAGAAGAAAATGACCGGCATTGACCTGTTTCTGGGCGCCAAGCGAAGCGGTGATCGCCTGCGTCGGGCCGTAGGCCACAGGATCGCCTGGAGCGCAAGGAACCAACAAAACGGCATGCGCAACGGAATAGTTGATCACACCGCCGGAGACAGGATTGGCTTGCGCCGCGATCATGCCGCTGTCATTGATACCGCCGGTGGAAGATATATCCCAATTGGCGCTGGCCGAGCCGATGAGCGAGTTGAGCGGCGTCATCGTGCCGTTCTGGTAGATGAAGGCGCGCGGGCCGTCGAACTCGAAATCGGCGAACGAGACGCCGACGATCTGATTTTCATCGTTAATGTCGGTGGCCTCACTCATGGCGTCTGGAGTGCCATTGAGCCCCGGCAAGGTCCCCAGACTTTTCATGCCCAATTGTTTTGTCCAAATGAAGGCCAGGAATTTGAACTGCAGTTGGCCATCGAGCACATCGTTCGGGCCGTTTGCGAATCCCGTGACCACCCCACGGTTGTTGATGGCGCCGGGCGTGTTCCATCCGTGGCCTCCCAGATTGCCCAGGTTGATCGGCTTGCCGTTCTGCCAGAGCAAAGCGTGAATGGCGCTGTAGGCGCCGATGGCCACGTCGCACGTGCCAGAGATGCCGACCGCTTGGCCCAAACCATTAATGGCCGTCGCTGCCCCATCGGGATCACCGGGATACGGAGGGAGTTCCTGCACCTGCCATTTCCCACGGGAGTTCTGCCGCCACAGCGTCGCCTCAAACTGTAGAAATTGGTTGGCGCTATTGTCGCAGGTCGGGTCGTAGACGCTGTCTTCCGCCCAGCCTACGATTTGGCCCAGGTCGTTGTCACCTGCGCCAATCGAATTATTGCCGCCAAGCCCAGGAAGCTGGGTCATCGCCCCGTGTTGCCACGCGAACGCGATGCAGGAATTGCCGCTCACGAGTCCGACTGCGGGACAAGAAAACGATTCGTTCAGCGGATCGTGCTTGCCATTTTCCGTTATGCCGGAGATCAGCCCGAAATTGTTCTTCACCGGCCAGGCAACGTTGCTGCCCGGTCCGCCGAGCGTTCCAAGCGGAATCTGTAATCCGTTCAGCCAGAGGGTTGCGAGCTGAACGCCGCTTGCTTCCGTGGAATTGCCCGTGACCCAGCCGACGTTGTTGATGGCGTTGCCGGCGCTGAATGGGCCGCCGAGCGTGCCGAGATCAATTACACGATAATGACTCGAACCCGGTGGATCTTGCGCCGTGAGCCGCATCGAGAGGGCCAACGCCACCAGCAAGCTCGTTGCGGTTACACAAATCAATGTTCGCATTTTCATGGTGTCTCCTTGATTTCGTCTTCTCCCCAAGTTAGGAACCGAGATGACGGTCTGCCTTGTGATGGCCTGTAGTGAACGGCAAATTCCGCCAAGAAAAGGCAAACCGAATCCAGGACATCTCTGCATCCCACGAGTACGGTAGAGGGATTCGCGAACAGGGGTTGGACATTTGCGGACTTCGAATTTTCGCGGGTCGAAGCCCGGGAAGACACCGACGCTGAAACGAAGGGCTTATTCGAAGGATTTTATGACCGCTTCACTTGGAAGGTTTTGGCGGCGGCAAGGAAGACTGGGCAAACACGTATTGCCATCCCGTTGGGGTGCGTACGTAGGTGTCGCTGAACCAAAATACGCGGTCGAATGGCTTTCCGTCGGTCGCCCCCTTCTCCCACAATTTGGCGGTGATCACCGCCGTGTCGCCCCAAACGCGAACGGTTCGGTCCGTGTCCTCGTTATGTTCATACACGTCGCGGCCATCCCGCGCTTCCTTGACCAGGTCGGTTTTTGTGTAAGTCTTCCCGGAGCCTGTCACAAGAACGAAATCGTCCGCCAATAGGCGAGCCATTGTGGCGGCATCGTCTATTTTTACGGCCGCTTGATATTCGGTATCCAAAGAAGCGACGGCCTTTTGATCATCGGCAGCGGAGGCGCTCGCGCGATGCGCCGCCATCGCCGCGAATATGCCCAGAGCCAACCCGGCTACAACAAGCAGGAAAAATGGCCCGCGAGGAAAGAGCCTGCGGCCTGCGTCCGTGGCGTTCGTAATCGCACTCCGCGCGATAGCTTTGGAAAGAGAATCATTCTTCATCTTCATCTCCTTGAGGTGTTCAAGAAATTCTCGGCCACACTATATTGATTCAGGCATCCAAGTTGGAAGTTAGCGGACTTCGATACCAGCAGGCCATCGAGGCCCGCTGCCGCACAAAGCAGCGTCATGCGATGGACAAGATCAATGTTTGATTCGAGCGCGACCCAACGGAGCCGGTGGATTCCGGCGCGGTATGCAGGTCCGAAAATGTCCAGATTGGCGTGTGGAATCAACTACGATGAATTTGTGGAAGCTCCGGAACTCGATTGGCGAGTTTGTTCGCGGGCCAGACTAGCGCGCGATGCGCGATTTGACGGCAAGTTTTTCATCGGAGTGGTCAGTACGAAGATTTACTGCCGTCCGATTTGCCGCGCGCGCACATCGAAAGAATGCAACGTTCGGTATTACCCTAGCGCGGCCGCTGCGGCCGAGGCAGGCTTTCGCCCGTGTTTGGTCTGCCGGCCGGAGTGTTCGCCGGGAACTTCGGCGTGGGCGGGAACCCAAAACACCGTGGCGCGGGCGTTGCGGCTGATCGGAGAAAGCGGTTTGGAGGATGGAGGAGTGGAAGCGTTGGCGGAGCGCCTCGGAATGGGCTCGCGGCATCTGCGACGGCTGTTTCTGCGGCACGTGGGAGCGACGCCGAGTGCTGTGGCGCAGACGCGGCGGCTGCATTTCGCGAAGAAGCTGATCGACGAGACGCGCCTGCCGATGACCCAAGTAGCCATTGCGTCGGGTTTCGGCTGCGTGAGGAGGTTCAACGACTGTATCCGCAAAGTCTACCACCGCGCGCCCACGGAGATTCGGCGGCTGGCAGGGAAGAGCGCCGCGCAGCGGGAGGGCCAGTACGTTTTTCATCTTCATTTCCGCCCGCCGTACAACTGGCGCCGCGTGCTGGAGTTTTTGGCGGCGCGCGCCACGCCCGGCGTCGAAGCAGTGGAAGCGGGCACATATCGACGCACTGTTTCTCTGAATGGCGGCCGCGGATATTTCGAGGTTTCGCTGGAGGAAGAGCACAACGCGCTCACGGCGCGGGTAGAGTTTGGCGATGCGCGCTCGCTGTTTCTGATTATCGAGCGGATCGGCGCGATGTTCGATGTGACCGCGGATTGGACGGTGATCGCAAAAACGCTGCAAGCGGATCCGTTCCTGGCCAAGCGCGTTGTTTCCGAGCAAGGAGTTCGCGTGCCAGGCAGCTGGAATGGTTTCGAGTTGGTGACGCGAGCGATTCTCGTGCAGCAGATAGGCAATGCCGCCGCGGCAACGCTTGCGGGTAGGATGGTAAAGGCCTTCGGTCAGTCGTTTCCGGCAACGCGCGGACTCACCCATCTTTTTCCCACGCCCGAAGTTCTCGTCCGCGCCGATCTGGCCGAGATCGGGCTGCCCAAAGCAAAAGCCGCAACCGTTCGTGCCTTTGCGCGCGCGGTTTGCGACAGGCAGCTCCAGTTTGACGGAACTGTCGACAGCGGCGCTTTTGTCGCTCGGCTGAGCGAAATTCCGGGCATCGAAAAGTGGGTCGTGCAATACGCGGCCGTGCGCGTGCTGCGAGACCCTGACGCATTTCCGAGCGGCGATCCTGCGTTGCGACGCATGGCCGGTTTCCACAGCGCGCGCGAACTGGAGGACTACTCCAAGGTGTGGCGGCCATGGCGAGCGTATGCGGCCATGTTGCTATGGCAAAGCGCTGCGCCTCGTGAGATCGCGTCGCGAGAATCTCGGGCCGCGAGGGCCGCGTTTGTCTTTTCCGAAGCGGAAAGCGAACCCGCGGTTTACTCGCGTTGACGGCGGCGCGCCTTACCTGGGAGCACCCTCAGCTCCTTAGCCACAACAGCAGTCCTTCCATTTTGCCCCGGAACGCGATCGCAACGTTCCGTTGCACACGCGGTCCGCGAGCTAAGGTGTCCGCGAGCAGGGCAGCCGCTCCCCACGCCTGATGCTCGCCGACGAGGAATGTCCACGTTAAGAAAATGAATTTTCGCCACGCCGGTGAATTCTTAAGCATGATGTACGTGTAATTCCGGCAGTAGGAAAACGCTCGCCGAGGTCGGTCGGAACGATCCAATTCCGGTGCGCGCTCAGCCACATGATGATCAACGGCAGCGCGGGGCTCGTAGACCACCCGGTAACCCTTCCGTCGCGCTTGAAAGCAAAGATCCAAGCCATACATCGATGCATCGTCAAAGTTCAAGACCGGATCAAAAACCATCGCGGACAATAGATCTCGCCGCCACGCCCAATTGCCTTCCATGACGGCACAAACGTCCGTTGGGCTGGCTCCATCCATGCTCCCCACGTTGCCCCAAGTTTTTCCATACCAGGAGATCTGTCCAGGGCGACCCTTTAGCTTGGGGAGCGGAATACCGGGAACGATGACCTTTCCGCCGACTACGCCGACGCGAAGGTCCGAAAAGGCGGAAACTAATCGATCAAGCCAATCTGAATGTACGGTGACATCGTCGTCGATGATCCCAACGATGCTGCCCGCTGCCATTCGCACTCCCGTTTCAACCGGAGGAACGTGGCCCGGAACCGTGACCCATGCGGAACGTAAATCGACGGCATCTTTGGCTGAGATTCGCAGAAGAGCGACAGCTTGTTGCGTGGGTTCGTCGCCCTGCCGGCCAACAACAATGATTTCCCGGGGGCGCGAGCGCCCGTCCAGGAGCGAACGCACACAGGACGTGAGCGCCGCGGGGCGGCGATACGAAGGCACAACAACAGTCACGCTTTCGCTGGCCCTGGTGTCACTCAAGACAATCTCCGCCAGCGATAGGAGCTAGCCGTCGGTGGATTCGTAAAATCGGCCGCAACAGCTTCATAGGCCGTCGTAACCCCCAACGCTAAAGTCATGATTTTGCTCAAGAACTTGGCCTGCTCATCCAATTCCTCGCCACACTGAGTTTAGCCTAAACGCGCTAAGTCAGCTCTCGCCCTTGTGAGCAATGCGGAAATTGGGCGGTGGTATTCAGGCAATATCTTCTGTTACAGACGATTCACAATCAGCTCCATGCAAGTAAATTGGCTTGCGCTGGTGGCGGTGATGCGGCATGTTACGCAGAGCTAGGGGAGTGAAAAACAAAGGGGGGCGGCCTTTGAGAATATTTCTTCGCGTTTTCTTGCTGCTGCTGATGGCTGGATTGTTGGTGAACGGTTCGCCCTTGAGCGCGAGGAATCGGGTTCGGCAACAGGCGCCAGCCCAGAATGTGCAAGTTATCAACATGACCGCGAAGAGATACACGTATACGCCGTCCTCGGTGCACGTGAAGAAAGGGACGAAGGTGCAGCTGCGCATCACTGCGTTGGATCACCTGCACGGATTCAAGATCAACATCTATCCCGATGGCGGAGACACGAAGGGAGCGCCGGGGCTGGTGTTTACGTCGGCGCAGGATTGCTGGGCAATACCCAAAGGGCAGACCGTGACTATCGAGTTCGTGGCGAACACGGCGGGGAACTATCCCTTCAAGTGCTGCAAATTTTGCGGATTTGGGCACATGGGAATGAAAGGCGAAGTTGTTGTGGACGAGTGACCCGCGCAAAACGAAATGAGCGGAAGTCCAGGCAGCATGTTTCAGCGGAATTGAATCGTGGGAGTGGGAACTGGAACGCACGCTGGATGGTTGTGCGGCGCGGACAGCCATTCGCGGATGGCCAGGCGCAGAGCAGAGAGATTGATGTCGGAATAATTGCCGGGGAATTTTTCCAGTTTTTCGAGCGCGGCGGTGGCCAGCGATTGCGCTCCGGCGCGATTGCTGCGCGAATAATGGTGGAATGCCGCGGCGAGTTGAATCAGGCCCTGCAAGAAAGTCTTCTCGGGTTCCGGCGCAGCCAGCCAGATTTCTTCCCACACTTCGTGCGCTTTGAAAAACTCTCCGGAATTGAAGAGCACGATCCCGTTCTGAAATTTGGTGTGACGTAACTCGTCTGATTTTGAGATAAGAACGCCCCGATTAAGCCCAAGAGATGTTCGCGCGCTATGATAGCAGAGGCATTTTTGCGGAGAAGAGGCGTTGAATATTGCGATTGAGATTCCGGCTGCACGGCTGGGAATTGTCGAAGCCGACGAAGTGACCGTGGCGCCAGCGAGCGCGGAGCTCGTACGCGAAATTGACGAAGAGTGCGCGCGGCAGCGGCGGAAGTTAACGGCGGAATCGCTCGCGGAAGCGGAGGCCATTGTCGCCGTGCGCGCGATGTTTCGTCGATGGGGAATGGACCCGTCGAAGTACCGGCCGTCGTCGGAGGCGCTGCTGCGACGTGTGGTGCAAGGCAAGGGTCTGTACAACGTCTCGAATGTGGTGGACCTCAGCAACCTTGGTTCGATTGAAACCCGCTGGCCCTATGGTGTCTATAACCGCGCCGCGATCTCGGGCGAGATTTTCCTTCGCCTGGGCGCGGCGGGCGAGAAGTACGAAGGAATTGGTAGGCGCGTGTGGCATCTGGAAGGGCGTCCGGTGCTGGCGGATGCCGCTGGGCCGTTTGGAAGCCCGATCAGCGATTCCACGCGCACCCAAGTTTGCGAAGGGGTAAGCGAGATTCTAACGGTGATTTATGCGCCTGCCACTGCGCCGGATGCCGCCGTGGCTGCAGCAGCAGAAAAACAGGCGCGGCGCCTCGAAGTTCATTCCGGAGCAAAGGCAGTTCGCACCAAAGTCACCGCCTGCTGAGCGTAAACATAAGCCAGAAAGTGTGACTCCGAACGGCGCTTCGCAGCATCAAAGCAGGGGTTGTCACCGGACGACGACTACAGGCCCGCAAGCATAACGAATACAGGAAATATTACAGTCTCTTCACTGGAAAGAAACGAACTAGACAGGTATGGTGGAAGAGAGCCGGAGTTTAACAGGTGACCCGCTTTAACCTCGTCCTCATCATTCATGCTCATCAGCCAGTAGGGAATTTCGACTCGGTGATGGAGCATTCGTACGAAAAATCCTACCTGCCATTCGTGCAGGTGCTGCTCCGGCATCCGTTTTTGCGCGTTGGGCTGCACTATTCGGGTGGCTTGCTCGAATGGATTGAGCGGGCGCATCCGGATTATTTCGAAAATCTCAGGACGCTCGTAAAACGCGGGCAGGTGGAGCTGCTCGGCGGCGGATACTACGAGCCGATCTTGGTGGTGATCCCGAAAAAGGACGCCCGCGAGCAGACCGACAAACTCTCCGGATACTTGGCGCGGCACTTCGGAAAGCGGCCGCGCGGCGCATGGCTGGCGGAACGCGTCTGGGAGCCGCAGTTGCCGTCGGTGTTGGCTGCAGCGGGTGTGGAATACACGCTGGTGGACGACAATCATTTCTTGAATGCCGGATTCGATCCCGGGAGCTTGTACGGAACTTTCGTCGCGGAGGACCAAGGCTCGCCGGTGGTCTTGTTCCCCGGATTGAAGGCGCTGCGCTACCTGATTCCGTACAAGAGCCCTCAGGAAGTGGTCGGGTTTTTTCGCGAGGCGGCGCGCACGCGGCCTGGCGGAATCGCTACCATGGGCGACGACATGGAGAAGTTCGGCGTCTGGCCGGGAACATATGACCACGTTTACAAGGACGGCTGGCTGGAGCGTTTCATCGCCGAGCTGGAAGCGAACCAGAACTGGCTGGCGACGGTGACCCCGAGCGAGGCCATGACTTCGCAGGAGCCGCTGGGGCGCGCGGATTTGCCCGCGTGTTCGTATGCGGAAATGATGGAGTGGGCGCTGCCGACGCCGGCGCGCCTGCGTTTTCAGGCCGTCGAGAAGGAGTTTGCATCGCGCGAGGACGTCAAAGAGTTTTTGCGCGGCGGCGTGTGGCGCGGCTTCCTGACGAAATATTCCGAATCGAACCTCATGCAGAAAAAGGCCACGCTGGTTTCGCGGAAATTGCGCGACGTCGAATCGAAATTGCGCGCGGAGGGCGCGCCGCTCGAAGGCTTGCGCCGCGCGAAGACCGATTTGCTGTGCGGGCAGGCCAACGATGCGTATTGGCACGGCGTTTTCGGCGGGCTCTATGCGCCGCATCTGCGTACCACCGTGTGGCGCTCGCTGATTCGCGCGGAGTCGTTTGCGGACGCGGCCGCGCATAAGCGCGAAAAATTCTCCGAGCTGCGGAGATTCGACCTCGATGCCGACGGGCATGAGGAGCTCTACCTGACCACCGAGCGGGCGGCGGTCCTGATTTCCCCGAACGATGGCGGAACGGTGAAGGCGATGGATTTCCGGCCGAACAGCGTGGCGGTGATTAATTCCATGATGCGCCGGCCGGAGCCGTATCACCAGAAGCTGGGCCAGGCGACGGGGCAGACAGGTTTCGCTTCGATTCATGACCAGGTGCGCTCCAAGGAGCCCGGCCTGGAAAAGCGGCTGAAATACGACAGATGGCCGCGGAGTTCGTTTCGCGTGCTGATGTTTCCGGCCGAAGGCTCGGCGCAGGATTACGAAAATCTGAAGCTGAATGAAAATGCCGCGATCGCCGGGGGGGCTTATCGCGTGAAAGAAGCGGGCGCGTCGAAAGTGCGGCTGACTGCGGAAACCGCGGACGGCCAATGGAAAGTGGAGAAGAGTTTTTCGTTTGCAGGGCGCGGCGACGGCTTCCGCGTCACGTGCGATCTGAGCATGGAACACGAAGGTCAGACTCCCGCGAATGCAATGGTGGGAATCGAGATGGTGGTGAATTTGCTCGCGCCAGATGCGACCGACCGTTACATCGAAGTCGGCGGGAAGAGGCAATCATTGCGATGGGCGGGCGCGGCGCCGGCGTCGGAGCTGAAGCTTGTCGATGAATGGCAAAACATTCGCGTTACGCTGCAGGCGGAGAACGCCAAAGACTATTGGGTTGCGCCGATTGAAACCATTTCAGAGTCAGAGGAAGGATTCGAGCGCGTCTATCAGGGCTCGCAGGTACTGGCCGTGTGGCCGGCGGAATTTCAGCCCGGGAAAGAATGGAAAGCGCGTCTGATTTGTACGCTCGAGCCCGCCCACTAACCGGAAAAACACAGGATCACCCTTCTCTCGGTCCTGTCCGTTGTTCTCCCCGTTTGAAATCCGCGCAAAGGTTGCCGCGCTCGGCGGGGGTTTGATACAGTGGCTAAGCGGGAGGAGCCGATGGCGGTTTCCAAGGAATTGCTGGAGATTTTGGTTTGTCCGGTTTGCAAAACGCCGGTGAAGATGACGCCGGACCAGCAAGGACTGAAATGTTCCACGTGCCGCCGCGTTTACCCCGTGCGTGACGATATCCCGGTGATGCTCGTGGACGAAGCTCGCATTGACGCCTCGTGAATCGCCGTCTCTCCTGAAAGATTTGCCCGCAGGCGCGGAAGTGCTGATCATCCGGCTGCGCTCGCTGGGCGACGTAATCCTGCTGACTCCCGCGCTTTCCGCCGTGCATGCCTGGCGTCCGGACTTGCGTCTCTGTGTGCTCGTGGAGTCGTTTTGCGTGCCGGTGCTTGAAAGCAATCCCGCCGTCGCTGAGATTCTGGTCATGGACGGTTTTCTTTCTACGGCCGTGAAATTGCGGCGCCGGCATTTTCCGGTCGTCTACAACCAGCACGCCGGGCCGACCAGCGCTTTGCTGACCGCGGCGATTGGCGCGCGGAAGCGAGTTTGCTGGACGCGCCGGCAGTTTTCGTTTGTGTACAACGTGCTGGTGGCCGACCCCGGCGATAAAATCCACACCGTCGAGCACCGCATGGAGCAGTTCTACGCGACGGGCCTGCCGCGCGGGCCGATCCCGCCGGCGCGCGTCTATCCGCAGCAGGACGCGCGCACCGCCGTCGCGAAGAAACTCGCCGAGACGGGAGTTGCGCCCGGCGGGGATTACGCGGTCATCCATCCCGGCGGAAAATATTTCACGAAGCGATGGGCTGTCGAACGCTTCGTGTCATTGGCGCGCTGGCTGAAGGAAACGCATGGCGTCGCGCCGGTGTTCAGCGCGGGCGGCCACGAAACGGCAATCGTGAGCGAACTGCGAAAGGAATGCGGCGGCGAATTTGCCCTGATGGATTCTCTCGACCTACGCCAATTGATTGCGCTCGTGGCGGGAGCCCGGATTTTCATCGGCAATGACAGCGGCCCGACGCACATCGCCACAGCGGCCGGGCGGCCGGTCGTGGCAATCTTCGGCTCGAGCAGTTCGGTGCACTGGCGTCCGTGGCAAACCGCGCATCACGTGGTGCAGAACGATTTTCCGTGCAACCCGTGCCCCGGAGATCGCTGCTATGCGTTTGCCGAGCCGCGGTGTATTTTGTCCATCACGCTCGAGCAGGTCCAGCAAGCGTGCGCGGCTCTGCTGTCAGAAACGATGCAGGCGCCGGATGTGAAGAACATTCGATAACGCGGCGGCCGGTTGATGAATAGTTGATACGCGGATTGAGGTGAGGGCCCTGTGACAACAACGATGACCGGCACGATTTCCAGACGGCGTGGTACGCAACTCCTGCAAAAGATGCGCGGGCGGCGACTTGCCGTCGTCGGCGATTGGATGCTCGACCGCTACGTTTGGGGGACGGCGAACCGCATTTCGCCGGAGGCCGCAGTGCCCATCGTGGACTTTAGTAAGCAGAAAGATCGTCTCGGTGGTGCGGGGAATGTCGCAGCGAATCTGGTTGCGCTCGGCGCGCGAGTGGAAGCCTTTGGTGTGATCGGCAAAGATGAGGCTGGCGCTGCCCTACGGCGGGAGATGCGCGCGATGCGCCTCGCGGAAAAGGGAATCGTCGAGCTAGAGGGACGGCCCACGACGCTGAAGACGCGCATTATGGCGCGCCAGCAGCAAGTGGTGCGCGTCGACCGCGAAGTACGCACCCATTTGCCGGATGCGACCGAAGAACAATTGGCGAAGCGAGTGCTTGCTGCGATGGCGCGCCTGAGCGCGCTGGTGATTTCGGACTACGACAAAGGGGTGGTCAGCGACCCGTTCGTGGATCGTGTACTGGAAGCGGCCACGCGGCGCAAAGTGCCATCCTTCATCAAACCGAAACGGTCGCGCCTGTCTGTCTATCGCGGCGCAACGGCAGTGATTTGCAATCGCGTGGAAGCAGAATTTCTGGTCACGCATCCGCTGGAGACGGACGAATCCGTGCGCGACGCCGGGCGAAAATTACTGGAGCATTTTGCGTGCGGTGCGGTGATCATCACGCGTGGCGAGCAGGGGCTCAGTCTTTTCGAGCGCGACGACCCGAAGGGATTTCACGTGCCGGCCATCAACCGCGAGACGCAAATCGTAATTGGGAAAACGCCGGGAACGAGCAGCGGCCGGCAAGTGTTTGACGTTACCGGTGCAGGCGATACCGTGCTTGCTACCATGGCTTTGGCAAGCGCAGCGGGTGCTTCATTGCGCGAAGCGGCCGTGCTGGGGAACGCCGCAGCCGGCGTAGTGGTCGCCAAGCTCGGAACAGCAACGCTGACGCGCGAAGAACTTGCGGCCATGCTGGGCGAAGTGACTGCTAGAACGTAGGCGGTGGGAAACTGAGCGAGTGTGTTGCGCGGTTGACCCAGATGACCACCGTTTTCGTTTTGTTCGCTTCCGCAGACCCGCCTTCGGGAAATGGCTGATACGGGCTGATCAGTGTTGTCACAGCCACGCTGGAATCGCTTCTGTGCGGTGCCGTCGCCGACACGATTTTGAAACTCTTCACCGGACCAAGATATCCCGCGGGCCCCCAGGCATCCTGAAAATCCTTGAACGTGTAGCTCTCCGCCGGCTTCCAGAGCGTATACGCCTGCTGCATATCGCCCGCCGCGAGGGCGCTGAAGAATGCGGTTGCCGTTTTTTCCTCTGCCTTGAACCGTACTGACCACCAAACGAAGATTCCGATGAGGAATACAACCAGCACAGCGAGAATGATGTAGTACGGCTTCTTGGAAGGTTCAGGCTGCGGATTCGCATCGAGAAGGCTCACATTCTCCCCCGTCTGTTAGACACCAAGAATTCAGATTTGTCGCTTGAAAAGTGCGATGCTAGCCGCAATCATCACCGCGGCAAACCCGCCCAAAATTAACAGGTCGCGATAGATGCCTTCAATGCCGCTCCCGCGGAGCAGCAAATTTCGCAGCGCGTGCACAGTATACGTGAAAGGATCGATGATCGAAATCCATCGCAGCCAGAACGGAAAGCCATAGGTCGGATAGATGGCGCCCGACGGGAAAAAAAGCAAAGTATTCAGCACGCCGAAAATCGCGCGCGGCACCAGCGGATCATCGATGCGCACCATCAGCAGGAACATGAAACTGATCATGCACAGCGACGCCACGGCAACCACAACCATCAGGTAAATCAGCCGAACGGGATCCCACAGCCGTGGAATCCCCGCGATCAATCCGCCGATGAATGTGATCACCAGACCAGCCATCAAGCCCTTGATCGCTCCGGCCAAATCCAGTCCCATCACCAGTTCGGCCTTGTGAATCGGCGTGACCAGATAACCTTCGTGCAATCCGCGGGACTTGTCGTCGATAAAAGTGATGCCTCCGCCGATCATCGCCACGATAAAAATCGCCATGGCGATCGAGCCGGGCAGCAGATACTTGATGTACTCAATGTACGGATAGACTTCGACGATGTTCAGGGCGATCTCGCCCGGCAGCCGCGAAGCGAGAGGTCCGGTCGTGTTGAGTTGTGAGATCGGCCCGACGTCCAACTCGGAGATGAGGTTGGTGTTCATCTGGTCGACCACGCTTTGCAGCTCACTTTCCAGCGAACTGGAAACGAACTGGTCCGTGTTGTCGACGATCAGCGCGATGCGCGGCTGATCCTGAGCGAAGGCCCGCCGCGAGAACTTCTGCGGAATTTCCACGATCGCGCCGATGGCGCCGGAGCGCAGATCGTCCATCGCATCCGGCATGGAATTGTAATCGACCGCGTGAAACATCTTCGGGCCGGTGGTTACCCCGGCCAAGGCTTCGCGAACCTGCCAGGATTCCTCGGTGTGGTCCTGATCCACAACGCCCACTTTAACGTTTGTGATTTTCCCGCCGAAAGCGTAGCCCAGCACGATGAGCTGCATCATGGGGAAAACCATCGAGCTCATCATCAGCGCCGGGCTGCGGAAAAATTTCCGCAGGTCCCGTTCGACCAGCGCCCACATGCGAGATAGACTGAACGTCAAGCGCAATATCCTTTTCTAGCGGTACAAATGTCCGATGCTGTACTTCGCGCCTTCATTGGCGGCGTCGCGAAGGTCGTTGCCCGTGTAATGCAGGAAAACATCATCAAGCGTCGTGCCCTGGACGCTTACCCGCTTCACCGTCACCCCGCGCGCCCTGGCCAGATCCATCAACGCGGCCACCGTGGCCGGCCCGTCGTTCGATGCAATATGCACCGAGCCATCCCGGCTTTGCACACTCTGTGCGTGTGACAAGCCCTTGAGTTGCTGCTCCCAATCGCTGGGCTGGCCCGTGAACTCGGCTTCCACCGCATCCGTGCCGGGCACGCTGTCCTTCAGGCGCGTGGGCGTGTCAAGCGCAGCCAGCTTTCCATGATCGACGATGGCGATGCGATCACAGAGCTTGTCGGCCTCATCCATGTAATGCGTGGTGAGGAGAATGGTCAGATGGCCGGCGTCGCGCAAATGCCGGATCATTTCCCACACGTTGGTGCGCGAAACCGGATCCAGCCCCGTCGTCGGCTCGTCGAGGAACATGATCTTCGGCGAGTGCACCAGGCCGCGCGCGATTTCCAGCCGCCGGCGCATGCCGCCGGAAAAAGTGCGCACCAGCTT
This sequence comes from uncultured Acidobacteriota bacterium, assembly GCA_963811805.1. Taxonomy (GTDB): domain Bacteria; phylum Acidobacteriota; class Terriglobia; order Acidiferrales; family UBA7541; genus DAHUXN01. The sequence continues at coordinate 2,557,993 of CAWESU010000001.1, forward strand.
GGTCTTGAACTTCAGCAGGTCGACAGATTCGAGCAGCCGGTCGATCAACGCGGCGCGCTCGTCGGCCGGAATGCCATAGAGCTTGGCGTGAATCAGCATGTTTTCCTCGGCGGTAAGCTCGGGATCGGACGTGAACGCTTGAGGAATCACGCCCAGCGCATGCCGCACGCCATTGGGGTCGGCGACGATGTCGTGCCCGCCCACCGTAGCCGTGCCGGAAGTCGGCGGCGTGAGCGTCGTAAGCATGCGAATCAGCGTGGTCTTGCCCGCGCCGTTGGGTCCGAGCAGCCCGAAGATTTCGCCGTCTTCCACCGTGAAGCTGACGGCATTGACAGCGATCAGGTCGCCGAACTGTTTCGTCAGACTTTTCACTTCAATCGCGTGCATCGTCCTTGAGCCTTTTTCGCCCTACTCGCGCGCCCACCAGTGCTTCGTTTCCTTCTGCGGCGCAAGCAGCACCGTCGCGGTCATGCCGGTGAAGAAGCGGTGCTGCGGGTTCGGCAGCGAAACCTTGATGGCGAAGGTTTGAATGTCCCGCTTGGTGCGGCTGACGTCGCGCTGCGTCGCGAAATCGCCTTCCACTCCCTTGAAGAAAACATCGCCCTGAACGATTTCGCCCGATGGCAGCTTGATCGGCATCTTCTGTCCAAATTGAATATCGTTGATATACGTCTCCGGCACGTCCGCGCGCACCCACAAATCGTCCATATCCACCAGCACCACGATGGGATTGCCCTCCTGAACCACCTCGCCTTGCTTCGCAACGCGCACCGAAACAATGCCGCCGATCGGCGCGTAGATTTTCGTGTAGCCCAGCTGCGTTTCGTCTTCCGCTTCCATGGCGATGGCCTGCTTGAGCTGCGCCTGCGTGGACGCGATCTGGCTGCGCAGAACGTCCACCTGTTTGCGGTTCGCCACCGCCACCGCCAGCGCCGCCTGCTGCGATTTCACCTGGTCGACCAGCGAACGCACGTTCGCATCCGACGCCTTGAATGTTGCCACCGCGCTGTCGCGGTCCTGCGCGGCCACCACGCCGGAGGCAAACAAGCTCACCTCGCGCTTCATGTTGATGTCGTTCAGATCGCTCGTGGCCCGCGCCTGCTCCAGCTGCGCCTGCGACGCGGTATAGTTAGCCGCCGCCACGTTCAGCGCCGCGGCGGTTTGGCTGTCGGCCAGGCTCAAATTAGCCTGCGCCTGCACCACTTGCGCGCGCAGGCTTCCGATGGCCGCGTCCTGCGCAGCCGCTTGCGCCTGAAGCTCCGCGGGGTCCAGCTCCGCAATTAGCTCGCCCTTGGTAACCACCGATCCTTCGTCGACGTTCAGCTTGATCATGCGGTCGGTGATTTGCGGGCTGACGATCACGTCGTTCCCGTCCACCACCCCGATCAGCGGATACGCGTTCCCGCTCGGCGTCGTGAAAATGTAAACCGCCAGGGCGATTAGAAACAGCACGCCGAGGATCACGAAAAACTTGCGCCCAGTCATCCAGACCTCCCGGAAGAGCGGAACAATCCGTGTTCGAGCAGGTCGATCACCGCTCGCTGGTGTTCGGCCACGGCATTTGGCTTCAACGCGTCCTGCCCCAGAAGGACGCTATGCGACGGTGCGCCGGAAAAATAAAAAACAATCATCGCAATAATGTTCAAGACCGTGTGCTCCGCATTGACGCTGTGAAACTCGCCGCGGGAAATGCCCTCTTCGATGGCGCTCGTCAGCTCCCTGTATCCCTGCCGGAAATACTGTCGTGCGATGCGGCGAAATTCATCGGGCGCTTCCATCATCAACTGCTGCATCAACCTCGCATAGTTTGGAAAGGCCATGCGAAATTTGAAGTAGCCGTCCACGAACGCCAGAATAATTTGCCGCGCCGATGCGTTCGGCGGCATTTGCTCCTGAACCATGCGATTCGCGTGTCCAAAAAGGTTCGCTAAGACCGCGTGATGCAGCTGTTCCTTGCTCTTGAAATAATAGTAGAGCATGGCCTTGTTCACGCGCGCGGCCCGGGCAATCTCCTCGGTGCGCGCGCCGGCCAGGCCGCGCTCGGCAAAAATGTGCTCCGCGGCGGCGAGGATGCGCCGCGCCGCTTCGGGATTCTCGATTTTTTTCCTGCCGCGATGCATCGTTCCTCAATCGTTCACGAGTATTGTGTCAAATTGGGGTCAATTATTTAACTAACTGGTTAGTTTAATCAGGCTTTCGGGGAATGTCAAGGGCCAGGCCATGGTGCATTGCCGCGCGCGGAGACAGAGTTCCTAGCCTTCCAGCGCGCCGCCGGAGCCTGCTCCGGCCGGCAGCTCGATGGAATATTTGGTGCGTGCTTTCTCCGCGTGCTGCTCGATGGCCAGCTCGATCAGGCGGCTGATCAGTTCCGTGTAGGAAACGCCGCTTGCTTCCCACATCTTCGGGTACATGCTGATGCTGGTGAATCCGGGAATGGTGTTGATTTCGTTGAGGTATATTTTGTTCGTGCCCCGTTCCAGAAAGAAATCCACGCGCGCCATGCCCGCGCATTCGATGCCGCGATAGCCGCGAATCGCATATTCCTGAAACTGCGCCACCTGTTTTTTGCTGAGCTTCGCGGGAATTTCGATCTGCGAGCCGGATTCGAGGTATTTCGCCGAATAGTCGTAATACTCGCGGTGCGGAATGATTTCGCCGGGGACCGACGCGCGCGGTTCGTCATTGCCCAGCACCGCGACTTCGATTTCGCGTCCGCGAATGGCGCGTTCAACAATAATCTTGAGCGCGAAGCTCGCTGCCAAATCCATCGCAGCGGGAAGCTCTGCGGCTTCGTGTGCCCGCGTCATCCCTACCGAAGAGCCCAGCGTCGCGGGTTTGACGAAAAGCGGGAAGCGGAATTTCTTCTTGATCGCCACCAGCGTCTTCCCGCGATTGGTTTCCCATTCATGCCGCGAAATCGACAGAAACTCGACAATCGGAATCTTCGCGTCGCGGAACAATCGCTTCTGCACGTCCTTGTCCATGCCCACCGCTGAGCCCAGCACGCCCGCGCCAACGTAAGCGACCCCCGCCAGGTCCAGCAGTCCCTGCACCGTTCCGTCTTCGCCAAACGTTCCATGCAGAACCGGAAAAATCACGTCCACTTTCACGCTGGGCTGCGAGTTGCCCGGCCCCAACGGAACGAGGGCCGACGCGCTCGGATCGGGCGGCAAAACCACGCGCTCGCCGTTCTTCAGCAATTCCGGCAGCATCCTCTGCTCCGTCATTTTTTGCGCCGCCGCGCCCACCAGCCAGCGGCCGTCTTTGGTGATGCCGATCGGGACCGCTTCATATTTGTCCGTATCGAGCGAGCGAATCACCGACGCTGCGGAAGCCAGAGACACTTCATGTTCGCCCGAGCGCCCGCCAAACAAAATACCAACGCGAAGCCGTTTTTTATTTTCCATCAGAGGATCTTTTTCCCGAGGCCGGAGAGGGCGAGCTCGACTCCTAGAGTTGCGGTTGTATTGTGCAAATCGACCACCGGGTTGATTTCCACCAGCTCGAAGGAAACCAGCGCGCGGCTGTCCGCGATCATTTCCAGAGCGAGATGCGCTTCGCGATACGTCACCCCGCCGCGCACGGGCGTGCCCACTCCGGGCGCTTCCGAAGGGTCCAGAAAATCCATGTCCAGGCTGACCGCCACGCCGCCGGTGTCGTCCGTAGCGAAACGCAGCGCTTCGGCCATCACTTCTCTCATGCCGCGTTCGTCGATATCGCGCATCGTAAAAACATGCACTCCGGATTTTTTCACCAGTTGGCGCTCTTTCGAATCAAGCTCGCGTATGCCGACCATGGCGACATTTTGCGGCTCGACCTTCGGCTTGAATCCGCCAATTTCGGTCAGCTCCGGCGCGCCATAACCCATGATGGACGCGAGCGGCATGCCGTGAACGTTGCCCGACGGGCTGCTATCGGGCGTGTTCACGTCGCCGTGCGCGTCCAGCCAGATCAGGCCGATGCGCTTCGATTGCTTACGGAAAAAAGAAGAAACTCCGGCGATCGAACCCGCAGCAATGGAATGGTCTCCGCCCAAAATCATCGGCATCATCTCTTCGGCCAGAGTCCGCTCCACGGTTTCCGCCAGCCCCTGGCAAGTCTCCGCAATTTCCTTCAGGTATTTCGCGCGCTTGTCGCCGTAGTGCTGCTCTTCCGGCTGCTTGACGGAAATATTGCCGATGTCTTCCACTTGGTAGCCGAGCTGCTTCAGATGTGCCTGCAAGCCCGCCACGCGCAGAGCGGAAGGACCCATGTCCACGCCGCGACGGCTCTGGCCCAGGTCCATCGGCACACCGAGAATGCGGATTTTTTGCGCCATGCGCTGCTTATCCCCCCAGAAAAACCGGCAGGCGAAGCAAGCCTAAGGATAGACCCGATAAAGCATTCGGGGAAAGGGTATGACTTCGCGAATGTGTTCCGTTCCGCAAATCCACGCCACGGTGCGTTCCAATCCCAGACCGAATCCCGCGTGCGGCACGCTGCCGTAGCGCCGCAGGTCCAGATACCACTGGAAGGACTCCTCCGGCAAATTGTGCTGCCGCAGGCGTTCGATCACCGTTTCGTAGCTCGACAGGCGCTCCCCGCCTCCGATGATTTCTCCGTAGCCCTCGGGTGCGATCATATCGAAACTCAGCGAAAGCTCCGGCCGCGCATCGTCCGTGGCCATATAGAAGGCTTTCATCGCCGCAGGATAGCGATGAATGATCACCGGCTTGTCGAAATTCTTCGAGATGATCGTTTCTTCATCGCCGCCGAAGTCGTCGCCGAACTTCGCGCCATTGCCGTTCTCGTTGAGCACCTTGATCGCTTCTTCGTACATGATGCGTGGAAACGGCGCCTTGATTTTTTCGAGCTTGGCAACGTCGCGCTTCAGCATTTCCAGTTCGCGCGCGCGGTTTTTGACGCATGATTGCACCATGGCACTCACCAGGCCCTCGCCTAGGACCATCATGTCTTCCAGGTGCGCGAAGGCCGCTTCCGGCTCGAGCATCCAAAATTCCGTCAAATGGCGGCGCGTTTTGGATTTTTCCGCGCGAAACGTAGGCCCGAAACAATAAACTTTTCCAAGAGCCGCGGCCGTGGCTTCCACGTACAGTTGGCCGGACTGCGTCAGATACGCTTTTTGGTCGTCGATGTAGTCCACTTCGAAAAGAGTGGTGGTTCCTTCGCAGGCCGCCGGCGTAAAAATCGGCGCGTCCGTAAGCGTGTAGCCCTGCGAGTCCATGAAGTTGCGCGCGGCCCGCTCGGCTTCCGCGCGAATCCGCAGAATCGATGCTTGCCGCGGCGTACGAATCCACAAGTGCCGCTGGTCGAGCAGAAAATCGACGCCGTGCTCTTTCAGTTGAATGGGGTAGGGCTGCGAATCCGATACACGCTGCACAATCTCTACCGCGCTCACGTGAAGTTCGTAGCCGCCCGGCGCGCGCGGCTCCGCGGCAACTTTTCCGGTGACGATCACGCTCGATTCCTGCGTCAGCCCCTTCGCGGCGTTGAACGCATCCGCATGTTCCTTCAGCGAAATCACGCCTTGAATGATGCCGGAGCCGTCGCGAAAAATCGGGAAGAGCAATTTGCCGGATTCGCGCAGATTGTAGAGCCATCCGCGAATGGTGACTTCTTTTCCGACGTGCTCGCCAACGTGCTCGATGGAAACGACCGGCATGGACACCTCTAGATTTTCCCTTTCGCTTGCATTGGCATCAGGAATTTGCGGCCGAGCGTTTCGCCGCGAGTGATTGTTCCAGTTTTTCGAACGCCGCTGTGGCGTCCGCGAGTGACGGGGCGTTCGCCGATTGCGCGCGCACTTCCAGCACGATGGGGAGATCCTGCTGCGCGCTGGACAAAACGCCCATGGCCGCGTCCCAGTCCACGTTGCCGCTGTGCGGCAGCAGATGCTCGTCTTTTTCTCCGTGATTGTCGTGGGCGTGCACCATCACCACGTGTTCGTGCATCGGCTCGAAGCTGATTTCCACGCCGTCTTCCATGTGTGCGTGGCCGATGTCGAAGCAGAATTTCAGATCGAGCCGCGTGTCGCTGACAAAATGACGCAGATTCGACGGCGCGCCCAGCTCGCCCGGCGTGTTTTCGAGAACGATGGAAACTCCGCGCTGCTTCGCAAAAAGAGTCAGGTGTTCGAGCGAATTGAAGGCCGCGTCGACCTTGCGCGAATCGTGAGCCTCGCGGCCGTTGCCGATATGCTGCACCAGATAGCGGAACGGAATTTGCTCGGCGATTTCCAGCGTGCGCTTCACTTCATCCACCGCGTCGAGACGGCGGACACGCTCCGGGTCGGAAATGGAAATGGGGATGCCGCTCTCGCGTTTTCCGGGAAGCAAGTCGCGCTCGGTGGGCGAATGCAGCGAATGGATGGTGAGGTGATGCTCGCCAATCCATTCCGAAAGCGTGCGAATCGCCTGCAACGACCGGTAGTTCAGATGAACGGGCGTGCAATAAATCTCGACGTGCGAGATGCCGGCCTGCGCGATCTCCGCGAGCAGCGTGGAGGTCAGCGGCTCGTCACAATAGCGATACGTTGAGAAAACGCGTTGCATGGCTAGGAATTATTTCTTGTTGCCGCGAAACAAAACTTGCGGCGATTCGGCGTCCCTGAAATTGAAAAGCCGAAGCTCTATGGTCTTTGGAAAACTCCCCGGCGTCAATAGCCGCGAGCGGCACCGTCGCGGCGCGGGTCCGGCGCGCCCAAGCGCTCGCCGGTTTTGGGGTCGATGCCGATGGCCTCGACTTCGCCGATCCAGGAGCGCCGCGGCGCCAGATGGTAGCCGCGCTGCTCGAGTTGGTCCGCGACGGCTTGCGGAAACGGTTGCTCGAGAAGCACGACGTCGGGCATCCATTGCTGATGGAAGCGCGGCGCGTTGATCGCTTGCTGGGCATCCATGCCGAGCCAGGCCCAATTGAGAATGCTGAGGAGCGTCGCGGAAATAATGCGCGGGCCGCCGGGCGAGCCGGTGACGAAACTGAGTTTGCCGTCGCGAAGAACGATGGTCGGAACCATGGAGCTGAGCGGACGATGACCCGGCTCGATGGCGTTGGCTTCCGATTGCAGCAGGCCGAACATGTTGGGCGTGCCAGGCTGGCTGGTGAAGTCGTCCATTTCGTCGTTGAGGAGGAAGCCGTCGGTGGAGGTGACTGCCGAGCCGTAGCTGTCGTTGAGCGTGTAGGTGTTGGCGACGGCGTTGCCTTCCGCGTCGACGACGGAAAAGTGAGTGGTGTGCGATTTTTGCGCTTCGGCGGTGACAAGCGCGGCCGCAATTTCGGTGTTGAGCTTTTCAATGACCACGGGCGTGGACGTAGCGCGGGTGCGGTCAAACGGCACGGGATTGCCGGCGCCGATTTGCGCGCTGGAGGTCGCGTCCAGGGGATTGATGGAGGCGCGGCGCTCTGCGGCGTACTGCGGATTGAGCAGGCCGGCGATGGGCACGTGCGTGAAATCCGCATCGCCGAGGTAAGTGGCGCGGTCGGCGAAAACGCGGCGCATGGCTTCGACGACGAGATGAACGGATTGCGCATCGTCCCAGGAAGTAAGGTGATAGGGCTCCAGAATATTGAGCGCTTCGAGAATGGCGACGCCGCCCGAGCTGGGCGGCGGGCTGGTGATGATGGTCCAGCGATCGCCGCGCGCGTGGTAGGAGCCGACCAGCGGCTCGCGAAGTTTGGCGTGGTACGCCGCGAGGTCGGCCATGGTGACGAGGCCGCCGTTTTGCGCCATCTGCGCGGCCAAATCTTTTGCCGTTTGGCCGCGATAAAATTCCTCGGGACCGTTTTTCGCGATGCGCTCAAGGGTCGCCGCGAGTTCCGGCTGCTGGAACGTTTCTCCGGCGGAATAGAGAGCGCCGTCCTTGAGGAAAATCTTTTTGCTCTCAGGAAATTGGCCGAGGCGATCCTGCGAATACTTCAGCGAGGCGGCGAGACGCGCGTTGACGGCATAACCATCTTTCGCGAGGCGAATCGCGGGCGTCATGTCTTCGGCGAGAGTGAGCTTGCCGTAGGTTTTCGCGGCGAGCGCGAGGCCCGCGACGGTGCCGGGAACTCCGATGGCGCGATAGCCGGTGGTGGACGCGCCGGGAATAATTTTGCCGTCTGCGCCGACGTACATGTCGCGCGTGGCGTGCTTGGGGGCTTCTTCGCGATAGTCGATGAACTTGGCGCGGCCGTCGCGCAGGCGGACGAGCATGAATCCGCCGCCGCCGATGTTTCCGGCGGAAGGCTCAACGACGGCGAGGGCGAAGCCGACGGCGACCGCGGCGTCGACGGCGTTGCCGCCTTTTTTCAGGATCTCCACGCCGGCTTCGGACGCAAGCGCTTCGTCGCAGACAACCATGGCATGCGCGCCGCGAACGGCGGCCGCGGGCCAATTTGGCTGGGTGGCTTCGCCAGCGGGTGAGGAGTACTCGCGCGGCTGGAGCTGCGGTTGCTGTTGCGATTGGGCGGACGCAAAAGCGGCCGAGAAACAGAAAATGGCGGTGAAGGCTAATGTTTTCATTGGCGTGCGCATGGCGACAGCGAATCTATGCGATTGGGGACGAATGCGCAAGAGTGAGGATTGGAGTTGAAAATGGCCGCCAATAGGGCCAACTGTCCGAAATCGAAAACTCGGACGACAATATCGACAAAATAAGCGATTAGAAACAGGTCCGGTTGTTTGTTTTGTGCGAGTTAGACCGAGTTCTAATTCTTCATAGGTTAAGCGATTAGAATCGAAAAAGCGCATAAAAAGCGAAAAGCCGCGTCGCCGCGGCTGACCTCCCGTTCAGTTGTGTGCAGCCTCGCCAAAGGCCCTTGGTTCCCTCAGGACAAGCGGGCAAGCTGGAAACTCCAGCCTGTAAGCTACTGTTACCATGTAGGCAGATTATTTACTTGACAAAAGCTAGGTTCCCTGCCATGATTAGTCATGGTTCGCAACACTCACTTCCTCTTAGGCTTGGACGCGGCAGAGGCCCTAATAACCTGCCGCAAGTCCTTTTTGACGGATGCCAGTAGCTTCCTAGTTGGCACCCGTTTCAGTAGCTCTTTTCTGCCCTTCTCCATGCGAGGCTCCCTATGAACCTAGTTGATATAAACACCCTGTTCCCGACAGATGAAAAGTGCCGTGAGTTACTCACACGGTTGCGCTGGCCCGCTGGCCCTGAATGCCCGCGCTGCAAGATGCCCGCTGTCGAACTGGAAACCGAAAAGACGCTCTACTACTGCAAGGAATGCGATTACCAGTTCACCGTCACCGCTGGAACGATTTTCAATGACTCGCACTTGCCGCTCAACAAGTGGTTTCTCGCCACGCTCTTGCTCTGCGAAGCGAAGAAAGGAATGTCCGCGTGCCAGATTAAGCGCACCCTCGGCGTGAGCTACAAAACAGCGTGGTATCTCTGCCATCGCATCCGTGCGGCCATGAAGGAAGTTGGCCCGATGCTCGACGGCACGGTTGAGATGGACGAAACCTACGTCGGCGGCAAACTGCGTGGCGCTGGCAAAGACTGGCGCGGGTTGCATCGCACCTACAAAGAAACAGTCATTGGCATCCGTAAGCGCAACGGCGATCTGCGATTCTTCCACGCCGAAGATGCCAAGACGGGCACGCTTGCGAAGTACATCCAAGAGAATATCTCCGAGGACGTGGATGTAGTCATTACGGGCGAACTGCCAGCCTACCCTCGCGCTCTCGGGAAACTCCGCAAGCGGCACGAAACCGTAAATCACTGGCATAAAGAATACGTCCGACGTGGAACGGATATTCACACCAACACCGTCGAGTCCGCTTTCTCGCTCTTGAAGCGCGGCATCGTGGGAAGCTGGCACAAAGTCAGTGCGAAGCATCTCTCCGCCTACTTGGACGAAATGACATTCCGATTCAATCGCCGAAAGAATCACAACTTATTCCTTGATACGTTGCGCCACATGATTACAGCACCCGTTCTGACATTTGAACGACTCACAGCTTAAGGAAAACCTATGGAGCCCTCCGATTCTTTCGATGACCTTTGGGAACTCGTTCAGTTCGCGACTTGCGAGGCTTTTGTGATGCGTTCGTTTTTGGAATACCTAAAAGCGAGCGAGGCTCCCGCCGAGAAAAAACTCCATCGTATACAGAATTGGAGAAATGAGATTGCTTCCGGCTTGGGGAATCCGAAAGTCGTTGCGGTTGCTTCACATGTACTTCAAACAATTCGGGCTGTTCCCCCCGAAGCACGCAAATCAATAATTGAGAAATTTCTTGCACAAGCTCACTCGGAATATTTTGAACCGCCGCATTCTTAGCCATACCGTGCCTTTCCTTCCGATTCCCAGTAGACATTCAACGCCTGCTCAAGTTTCTCTGGCGCGTACATCACTTCGATAGCTTTGCAATCCTTGGGACGCCATTGTGTATCTCCGATAGTCCAACACCAAGCGCGCGTTGGGCCGCCGCAACCATCTACGTGTTCCTTTGCCCGTGCGATTACAAAGACTCCCAAGTGTAATGCTTCCGCGACGGAGATGTTTGGCGAGTAAAGTTGTGACAGGAAAAAGTCGGAAAGATGTCCCCCGATTCCTACGGCCTGCCAATAGGAAACTGGCCCAGCACTATCTTGCTGTACGCGAAAAATGCGCGAGGACGTTTTTCTTTTTGTCTCGCGGTAGAATCCAACGAGCAATGCAAACTCGCTTTTGAGATTCGCTTTGTGGGTTTCCTGTACAGCTTTCCGCAAAGTCCTGATGAACCATGCCTCGTCAAAATCTTGCTTATCTGCAAGTACGTCGCCTAGATCATCAGCAAAACATTCCGCAAGGTCGGCATCGCCCGCACTCGCTATAACGATTCCCCATTCGTCGTTTCGGAAAACCTCTCGAATCTTGTTTACGTTTCTCTTTGTCACTCCGTCCGATTCGAGCGAATCGGCACACAACACCAGACCATCGGCGCAGCGAATGCCAACGCCTATCGTCATACGCTTGACCCTCCGATGGAGAGGGTATGGGCACACCCCTACTTTAGTAAAGTAAATAATCCACCCATGTAGTTAACTAAAAGTCAAGGAAAAAGGGCAAAACTTGTGGACCTGAAACGCGCCGGTCCGTGCTACATGTCCCTTAAAGTCGAGGCGGGACTCAGCGGGCGGCCGCGAGTTTCTTGGGTGCGGAGGTCCTGTTCGGTTGGTTGGGGTTTTTGTACTCGGAGTCTAATTGCTTCGTTAAAGCGATCAGATGCTCGGGAGAGACATTCTTCCAGCCAAGCGTGGTTAATTCTGCCTGCGCGTCTTTCATCTCTTCATCCGCCTGATTCTGCCGCGCCAACTCTGAATCCAGACGCGCTAGGTGGACTTCAGCGAGGCCGATTTCTTGTTTGAGCTGCACGCTGTTTGGGTTTTGGTCGCGCCAGCGTTGAAGGGTTGCTAGGTCATCCGTCACCGCCTTTATGCTTTGACTCGCGGGCTGATTTTCACAATCGCAAGCGATGGAGCTATCGACCATAGCTAACATGAAGGCGCCGAACATGTCTGGCTCCCTCGATTGGATGTACGACATCGACGCGACCGGCGCGGCAAAATATCCGAAAACAACGCCGACCAAGGCGCATAGCGATGCGGCGATAATCTTTTTCATTTGGACTTCCCGTTTGAAGTATTTGATTTCTTGGGGCCCCCGGACGCTGGCGTCTGATCGTAAAGTTCATCCTCTTGGAACTCGCGTGCCTCGATGAGTTTCGTAAGAGCTTCCGGTGAAACCTGCTGTTCTTTCGCGCCTTGTGCCAAGAGCTCTTTCTGGGCAGACTTCATGTAATTATCGGCGGTTGAGGTGTTCCCGGCGGTGGATTCGATTCGATATAGACGAAGATAGGTCAGCGCGAGATCGCGATGGAGGAGATTTTGAGGGTAAGTGATGTTTTCGCGCCGGATTCGTTCAAGCAGCTCAATGTATTGCAAGAGCGCCTTCTTGCCCTGCTCGGGGCCGGCTTGGCTATATTGGAGGAAGGAGTAGCGTTCTACGTTATCGGCGTAATCAAAGGCATAGCTCTCCTTCAGGTCCGGCAGCCAGCGGTACGTGACGCGGAGAATGCAAGTCACGGTGGCGGCGACCAGAAAGCACGCACCGCAGAGGAGAATAATCTTCAGAAACCTCACGGAGCCTCCAAGGGAACGCGAGAACTTGGGTTACTTCACACTAACATTTATGTTCTTGGAATAAAGCTGCCCGAAGGTTCAGGTGTTCCCTTTTGAGTATGAAGGTGATTCACTGCGCAGACTGGCGGGATAAACCCGCTGCTACCGAGGCAAGGCCGCAGAGCTTCGAAAGACGCGAAGCCCTGAGCTACCAACGCAAGAGCAGGCGTGCGACGAGAGCGCGTCTGCACGGGCGCAAGCCCTTCGTTCCTCCCTTTCTTCGTCAGGGCAAGCAGGGCAACAAGCGGCGTCCCTACGAAAGCGACAGCAGGTCCCTCGCCGCCGTTCGCCAAAGACGGGCGACCGGGCTCGGGATGACAAGGAAAAAGCAAAGGCTGGCGGGGTCAGGGGGTTGTGGCGATGCGTTTGGCGTGCTGGTCGATGCCGCCTTGATGGAGGACCAGTTCAGTGGCGCGGCCGCTGGCGTCGGTGACGAAAGTGATCTCGAAATCGCCCAGAAAGAAATCGCGGTCGCTCTCTGGGAATATCTCGACCTTCGACTGCGCTCCTGATTGAACGAACAAATGATCGCCGTCGCGAGTGACGGTCAGTTCTGTGTCCTCGTCGAGCTAGTAGGTTCCTACGTAGCCATCGAGCAGTTTCGGGTCGATGGAAATTTTCGTGTGTTGTTTTGGCGGAGGGGGCGTGAGCGCGGGATTCACGAGGCCGGCGACTTGATGGGCAATGCGTTCGGGGCGAGCGTGGCCGGAGTCGAGATTGGTGAGCACCACGACGGTGAGGTTGTCGTCCACATAGCGTGAAATATCGCAAGTGAAGCCCTGCCACGCGCCGCTATGTTCGATGACCTTGTGGCCGTTGAGCGTGTTGATTTCCCAGCCGAAGCCGTAGTGAGCGGGATTGGGTTTGCCGTCATTGAGCGGATAGACGGTCCAGATGCGGTCGAGGCTGGATTGCTTTAGGAGCGTGGTGCCATAGAGAGCGCCGTCCCATTTGGCCAGATCGAGGACGTTGAAGTAGAGCGCGCCGTCGGCGGTGGAGTTGAAAGTAGGCGAAACCCAGGTTTGATTTTGCAGTTTGTCGCCGTGGATTTCGTAGCCGGAGGAGCGATTGGGAATGATGTCAGCGTCGCTGATGAGGCGCGTGGAAGTCATGCCCAGCGGCTGGAAAATGCGCTCGGCGAGGTAATCGGCGTAGAACTTGCCGGTGACTCGGTGAATCATGATGCCGAGCAGGACGTAATTCGTGTTGCGGTAGTTCCACTTTTCGCCGGGCGCGAACTCGATTGGCATGGCTTCGATTTTCTGGAGCAACTGGTCTTCGGTGAAATCGAGACGCAGGTAGAAGGGGCCGTTGGGCCCGGTGCGCGCTTCGCTTTCGTATTCGGCGAGGCCGGAGGTGTGCGAGAGAAGATTCTTGATGAGGATGGGTTTCCAGGTGGCGGGCGCGTCGGGAAAGTATTTAGAGATGCTGTCGTCCAGGCCGACTTTGCCTTCTTCGACGAGCATCATCACGGCGGCGGAGACAAACTGCTTGCCGACGGAGCCGGACTGAAAAAGAGTTTCGGGCTTCACGGGGACGCTGAGCTCGACGTCGGCGAGGCCGTAGCCTTTGGCGAGCAGAATTTGGCTGCGATGGTAAATGCCGACTTCCGCGCCGGGGATGCGTTCTTTAGCCATCTCGGCGGTGACATATTGGTCGATGGTGGAGATTTGTGCGGCGGTCAGCGCGGGTGCGGATGAATCCTGCGCGTTGGTGTCGGCGTGTGCGGCGGTGGAGAGGCAGGCAAACAGCACGAGGCAGACGGCGGCGAAGCGATTCCGGGCGACTGCGTGAGCGAGAGACATGCTTCCCTCCATGGCGCGATGGTGCGTGTTTGCGCGGCTGAATGCCTGATTATGGTGTTTGGCTGACGGAGCTTACATCAAGGTACGCGATGAGGCGGGAAAAGTTTGCAGGTGGACGTTGTTACGCCAGGCTTATTCGCGCAGGAACATCGACGAGGATGGCGAACTACTTCACGGCAAGCGCCCAAATCAGATAGCCGATCAGGGCCGCGGCGCCGCTGCCTCCGATCAAAATGGCAGCAAGTTGCATGATTTCGGACGTTGTGAGCGGCTTTCGCTCGGCAGAGGGAAGCGACTCCCCAGGATCCAACAGGCCTACCGCGGTGAATCTTCCCGGCGGCCTACGGCCCATTTGCGCCGACGGCTGTGTTTCCGGCTCGTAGGGCCATTCGGTAAATTCGTGCGGCATGCAGAGATGCTACCGCGGCCCAGTTCGTCGAGCAAGTGCTTGTCCCAGCGCCCGGCTTTTGCTCAGGCGTCTTGGTTACGTTTATTCGGAGAGGAATTCGACGCGGGCGTCGGGGGGCATGAGGCCGGCGGATTTGGCCCGGGCGACGAGCTCGTTGACGGCTTTGCGGCCTTCGTCGCCGAAGTTGAGGGTCCAGCGATTGACGTACATGCCGACGAATTTGTCGGCGAGAGCGGGGTCCATGTCGCGAGCGAATTGCAGGGCGTAGTTGAGCGCCTCTTCGCGATGTTCGAGGGCATAGGCGACGCTGCCGCGAATGGCTCCGGCGACCTGGCGGGCAAGATCGGTGCCGAGCGCGCGGCGAATGGCGTTGGCGCCGAGAGGGAGCGGCAAACTGGTTTGCTCCTGCCACCAGACGCCGAGGTCGACAACTTTGTGCAGGCCCGCGGCGGCGTAGAGCAACTGGCCTTCGTGAATCAACAGGCCGGCTTCGACTTCCTTGGCGCGCACGGCGTCGAGAATTTTGTCGAAAGGCATGGTAACGGTTTCGACGCCGGGTTCGAAGAGTTTGAGAGCGAGATAGGACGTGGTGCGCGTGCCGGGAATGGCGACCTTGCGACCCTTCAGTTCGGTTTTCTTCAGTGCGTGCGAGGAGACGACGATGGGGCCGTAGCCTTCGCCGAAGCTGGCGCCGCAATCGAGCAGGATGTATTTGTCGGCGAGGAAAGGGTAGGCGTAAACGCTGACGGCGGTGACGTCGTACGTCTCGGATTGCGCGGCCTGATTGAGCGACTCGATGTCGGAAAGAATGTGCGTGAACTTGAGCCCGGGGACGCGGAGCTTGCCAGTGGCCAGCGCATAAAACATGAAAGCGTCGTCGCTATCGGGCGAATGCGCGATGCGGATTTCGGACGTTTGCGTGGTTGCAGTGCGAGCAGCCATAGGGTTTAGGTCTCCAGCAGCCATGTGCGCACCTTCCGGCCTTGCTGCGACAGTTCGGCGGCATTCACAGAGCCCTGTGGCTCGTCTGCAGTATTCGCGGAGTGAATTCCGGCCGGCTGGGGCGCCGTCTCAGTTCGGGCGATAGAATACCAGAGACAGTGGTCAGTGAACAGTGGTCAGTGGACAGGGCAAGACATGAGCCCCGCGGCAACGGATGGGGCACTTGCCAGATGGGCAGCTAGTGGGAATTGAGCCAGGCGGCGAGGTCGCTAATGATTTCCGGCGAGACGTGCTGGCCGGCGACGAAATACTCCTCGGGTTTCGACGGGCCGGTGCCGGGAATCAGGAGATGGTTGAGCGACGGATAGAGCTTCAGCGTGGCGTTGGCGTGGCCGGCGAGGGCTTTCTGCCAATTCGCGAAGTCTGTGGTGGTGACTTGATAATCGCGGCCGCCCTGCGTAACGTAAATGGGAATTTTCAGACTAGCGGCGACGGCAGCGGGATCGTAGTTGCGCAGATCGAGAAAATAGGAAGAGGGAACCTGGGCGGTGAGAAGAGGGACCATCGTAGCGGGTTTCAGGGTGGGATCTTCGATGGCTTTGGCTTGGGCCTCGGCTTCAGGAATCATTTTTTCGATTTGCGGCGCGTTCGGGCCACCAAGACTGGCCTGATATTTAAGCTGTTCAATCACGAGCTGCTCGATGGGGCGCGTATTGCCTTCGAGAACGATGATTCCGGCGATTTGCGGATCGCCGGCGGCGATGCGCGGCGCAAGGTATCCGCCCTCGCTGTGACCGGCGAGGAAAATGCGTTTAGGGTTGATTTCGGGGCGCGAAGCGAGCAGGGCAACGGCGGCACGCGCGTCGTCAATGTATTCGTCTTTCACGGTTAGGTTCTGCGGGTCGGCGGAGCTTTTTACGCCGTATTCGTGAGTGCGCTTGGCGTAGCGCAGCACGGCGATGCCGTCGGTGGCGAGCGCCCACGCGAGATCTTTGAAGATCCGATTCGGACCAATCGTTTCGTCGGCGTCGTTGGGGCCAGAGCCAGAAACGAGCACGACAGCGGTGAAAGGGCCTTTGCCGTTGGGCAGAGTGAGCGTGCCGGGCATTTGCCACTGGCCGTCGGAAACGGTGACGGATTCTTCGTGGAATTTGGTCGCGTCTGCGTAGGGCGGAGCGAGCCAAGGCTCGGCGGCTGGTGCCGCTTGGGGATTTGCCGCGGGAACGATGCGCAATCCGGCTACGTGCCCGCTATCGTCAAACGCCAGGACAATGTTCACCGGCCCTTTCTCGAATGCGCAGGCTACCGTGGCCACGTGATAGGCGGACTGTTCGATCACCTGTGTCGAGTTGATTTTTTGAAACGCCCCTTCCCGGCCGATCACCTGATCCCAGCCCGGCGCGAGCTTGTCCGCGGGAACCGCGGCGGCCATGGTGGGGTTAAATTGCGCGAAGACCTTGTCGAATTGGCGGGCAGCGAGATCGTTCACAATTTCGGTGGCGCGGGCTGAATAGTCGGGGGCGGGAGAGGCCACCTGCTGCTGCGCCGCGCCGGCGGACGCGAATGGCGCGCAGGAAAATGCCAAAAGCAAAAAGACTCGGCAAAACGCTTCTGCATTCATGGATGCGATTCTAACAGGCTTTGGCATGTCGGGCGCGGTCTATCGAAGACAGGTGCGTTTAAGCAAAAAGACGCAGGCGGGCTGGTTTTTTCCCGTGCGCGAAGTCAGATGCCGGAACAGCTACGGCGTGCCTGCATCCTGGCCGGTGACGATAGGGTCGTCGGCGGTGGCCACCGCGCCTTTTTTATCCGCCCCGTGAATCTTGCCGTCTTTGTCCAGGAGAAACGAGCGGTTGCCGCTCTTTCCATATTGCTCAGGAAGCGCGGCAATTTCGAAGCCCGGATTTTCCGAGCCGGCGGGCGTGATGACGCGGTAGCGGAACTTGTACCCGTTGCTCGCGCCGGCGGCCAGAGAAGCGTCGAGCAATTTCGCGGCGCTCGGTGAAACGCCGCCCTGCGCGGGAGGCCCGAGCTGCGCGAGAGTGTCGGGAAGTTTGCCGAAGGCGCTGCGGTAGGTGTCGACGGCCTGGGCAATGCCCAGCAGCGTATCGATGGCGGATTCTTCACGGGCTTTGAGCGCCTGAACGTCCCACTCTTTTTGCAGCGCAGGAATATCAATCAGCAACAAGCCCAGAGAGAGCAGCTTCCAGTTGCCGTCTTCGCGCACGAGCCCCACGCGGATCTTTTCTCCGGTGGCAATGGTGACGGAAATGTACGCGAGATTGTCGTGGACGCTTGGAGCATCGAGGGTGAATTCCTCCGTGGCGTCAGTGGCTTCACAGCGCAGCTCCGGACGGCCTTCCGTGCTGGTGGAGAGCAGCGGGCGGCCGGGCGTGTCGAGAAGGACGAAGCGCTCCATGAAGGAGATGCGTTCGTCCGAGGGAAGCTTGTTGAAAGCCGCTGCGTTTGCGACGGTCAAGTAGACGGAAAAGTTGGCGTTGTCCTGGCGGCAAGCGGCGCCGAGGGCGGCCATCAGCGCCGGCGTCGGGCCATTGTCCGGCGCGGGCTGCGATAATTGGGCGGCGAAGGCGCTCGGAGAAAACAAAACGACCATGAGAGCGAGCGCGGCGAAGTTCCTGTTCATGACTTTGCGCGAGAGAAAATCGCGGCGAGCTCTTTAGTGAACTTCGAGCGCGGCATCACTTCGGTGCAACCGGCCTGGCGGGCGCGTTGCGCGAGGTCCGTTTGTACATGGGAGAAAAAAGCGACGATGGGAATCTGCGAATCGCCGGAGCACAACGAGGCGATGGTCTCGACCGGCGCTTGGCGGGCATTCAGGTCAACGACAACCAGCTTGGGTGCAGCGTGATTGATTTCCGCGAGCAGCGCGTCGCCGGAACTGAACGATTTCATCTCCACGCCGGAGTGCTTGGCGGTCTCCAGCATTTTCGCTTGAAAGAAAATATCGTCCACCAGGGCCAGGATTTGCGCCAACGAATCCTCCGGAAAAGAACCTTTATGGATGTATCACGCGCGTGCACGGCGGACAAGATGCATCTGCCGGTTTCGCAGTTCTGTAGGATGCGCAACGGCGGCGAAGGGCTTTGCGGAGCGCGGAGGCGTTTCTTTGGCGCGGTGAGTTGGAGTATATATAAAGAAGCGACGCGTATCGCCTGGGGGACGAACGATGAAATCCGCCATGAATCAGGCCACGTTGCCGGGCCTGGAGGTGCTGGAGCAAACGCCGATCATTTTGGAGAAGCTGGTGTCTCTGGCGACGGAAGAGCAACTGCAATGGAAGCCTTCGATGGAGCGCTGGTCGATCAGCGAAGTGCTGGCGCATCTGGCGGACGTGGAGGTGGCAGGATTTCGCGAGCGCGTGGAACGCATGGTGCAGACGGATATGCCGCAACTGGCGCTGTACGACCAGGAAGCGCAGTACAAAGCAGGAAGATATACGGGCGGGAAGGCGCGGGAGCATTTGAAGGCATTTTGCCATGAGCGCGACAGGAGCGTTTCGTGGCTGCGGTATATGCCGGAAAGCATTGTGGCGCGCAAAGGGCAGCACGCGCAGCTGGGCCAAATCAGCGTGGGGCAATTATTGAACGAGTGGGCGTTTCACGATTTGGGGCACATCCGGCAGATCGCGGAGCTTTTCCGTTCACGGGCGTTCTATCCGGCGATGGGGCCATTCCAGAAGATCTACACGATCAAGCCTTAGTGGAATTTTCATGGACGAGCTTTCGCAGCGCGTTCTGCAGGTCTATGACGAGTTGGGGCGCGACACGCTCGATTTGCACGCGTTGCGCGAACTCGCTGGCGGCAACGATCCGGCGCGGCGCGACGCGGTGGTGAGCGCCGTCGAAATGCTCGAGCGTGCGGGAGATCTGGAAGTCAGCGGAGAAGCGGACTTCTACCGGCGGACGGAGCAGGGGCGGCTCGCCGTGGCGAAACCGCTCGACGTGACGCTGTATTCGCGGCCCAAGTGTAAGCTGTGCGATGAAGCGCGCGAGGCCCTCGCGCCGATCTTGCGCGAATTCGGCGGCTCATTGCGCGAAGTGAATATCGACGAGGACGAGGAATTGCGCGAGCTGTACACGAACGATGTGCCGGTGATTTTTCTGGGCTCGAAAGAGTTTGCGCGGCACAACGTGGATACCGTGAAGTTTAGGCAGGCGCTGGAGAAGGCCGGGAAGTAACTCCATACCTACGCGGTGGTTCGATTCAGTCAGCGCTTTTCGAGGAGGCGGTTGGCTTCGACGTAGGGCATGGCGCCGTCGGTCATGATTTCGAAGGTGCCTTTGTCGCGGATGTGCTTGGCGATGCGTTGCGTGAGCCCCATGCAAGCGCGCATCGGGCCGGAGCCGACGCTGATGCGGGCGACGCCGAGCTTTTCGAGTTCGTGAACCGATGGAGCGCCGGCGGTCGCGAGAATATTCAGCGGGCCGCGCACGGCGTCAACGAGCTTTTCAATCGTCGCGGGGTCTTTCACGCCGGGAGGGAAGAGCGATTCGGCGCCTGCTTCGCGATAGGCGTTGAGGCGTTCGATGGTGCGCTCGGCGCGCGTCGCGGATTCGCCGATTTCTTCCAGGAAAATATCCGTGCGCGCGTTGATCACCAAGTGGACACCAAGCTTTTTGGCGGCTTCGACCATGGCGCGAATTTTGCGCTGTTGCAGATCGATGGGGAAAAGCTCGCCGGAGCCTTCCTTGACCAAATCTTCGATGTTGCAGCCGACGGCGCCAGCTTCGATGATGGCGACGGCAGTTTGCGCGAGGTCTTCGGGAGTTTTGCCGTAGCCTGCTTCCATGTCCGCGGTGACCGGCACGGAGACGGCGCGGGCGATGCGCGCCACCACTCCGAGCATTTCGTCGCGCGAGATTTTCTGCCCGTCGGGATAGCCGAGCGAATTGGCCACGGCGGCGCTGCTGGTGGCGATGGCGGGGAAGCCGGCATCTTCGAAAATGCGCGCGCTGGCGACATCCCAGGCGTTGGGCAAAACAAGAATATGCGGGCCGAGGTGAAGCGACAGGAGCTTGTGGGCTTTTTCGGCTTGGGCTGAGAGGGCCATCTACGTTTGAACTCCCGATTGGTCAAATAGCAGGCCGCCGCAAACAAGCAACAACGCCCCTGTTCCCATCATCTCGTTGCCTATGAAGAATCCTATCATGATGGCGCCGACTGCCGCTTCCAGCAGGACCGCCAGACCGCAGAACAGAACGAGTACTTGGCGCAATCTTGTTTGGGTGAAGCCGGCCAGCAGCGCGACAACCGCAGTTATGACCCAGTGCCACGCAAGGGAGAGAAAAACGACGCGGAAGCCTACTTGCAGGCGGGGGTCCAAGTTCGAAGCGTTCAACGCCGGGAAACCCTCTTTGTATCCGCCGATGCAATGAAGCACCGCGCTTACGAACAGCACCAAACAGCCCAAGACGACGAATGCGCGTGCAGCCTTGTTGCGGCCGTTCATCGAAACCTCCCAAGGGGTGTAGTTTGAGTGGGCCTGTCTTAAGAAGTTTCTACTAGCGACTCGCTATTCTTCTTTTTCGACGGAGTGCGCGCCGACGGTCTCATCGGGATCATCACCCGGGCGGCCCTTGAGGCGATCATAGACAGAATAGTGGGCTACGGAGCCAAGCGCCTCGTTGTAATAGGTGGGCACGCCCAGCGCGAAACGCAGCTCCTCGTTGAATTTTCGCAGGTCGCCCAATTCCTTGACGACCACCGGGAGCTTGCTCCCATCTCGCGTGATCAGAAATTTTTGGTAGCCGGCGTCCCAGAGCTGCGTGAACTGGCCGTTCTTCATAATGGCGGGAAGCTCGGTCATTTGATAGCTGCCATCGGGGGACTTGCGAAATTCGGAGCCACAGCTGTATTTCTCGACGCGCGCCACGCCGCCGGAACTTCTGACGGTGAAGCCGAGCTGCGGCAGGCCCCCTTCGATTTTCTTCGCCGGAAACTTCGCGTTGACGTACCACATGGAAGAAACAGAGTAAGGATTTCGGGGCGGAGTTGTAAAGCGAAAATTGCGCGGCGAGGGCTTCGAGCGGGAGCCAAACGAGAGAACGCCGTGCGCTTGAGCGAACGGAACCGCGCGTGATATCGTTTTGGGACTATGAGTCCTTATGCATCGCATTTAGCAGGCAAAGACCCGTTGGAAGTGATCGCCGCGACGCCAGGGCAGCTCGCTACATTTGTGCGCACGCTGGGGCCGGAGCGCATCGAAAAAAGCCTCGCGCCGGGAAAGTGGACGGCGCGGGAGATCGTCTGCCATCTGGCCGATTGCGAAATTGTGTTTTCGTACCGGCTGCGGCAGACGCTGGCGGAGGAACATCACGTCATTCAACCGTTCGACCAAGATAAATTTGCCAAAGTGTATGCCGCGTACGACGCACCGGCAGCGCTGGCGGTTTTTTCCGCGCTGCGGCGGTGGAACATCTCGTTCATTCATGCCGTGCCAGCGGACGCTTTTTCGAAACGCGTGAAACATCCTGAGCGCGGCGAAATGACTTTCAAGGATATTGTGGAAACCATGGGCGGGCACGATTTGAATCACGTGAAACAGCTCGAAGCCATCGCTGCCCGGCAATAAGTCAAGACTGCGCGAATCCTGCCAAGAGCTTTTCCGTCCAAGCCGGCGTGGGTTTTGTTAAGTTGGAATTTTCGGAACTTCCTGATTCGTAGCGATTTGCTGCGCATCTAATTGCCTGTGAGAAGAGAGGTTTTGCGAAGGTGAGTCTGAGCGTCACAAGGACAGAAGTGGCATCGAAACCTGCATTCGGAGAAAGCGCCGAAGGCCACAAGCGGCCGATGGGCAAGCGTTTGGTGGAGCTTATCGGCAATACGCCGCTGCTGCGGCTGGGCGCGGTGGGCGCGAAGTTCACCCATGTGGAGTTTTATGCGAAGGCGGAATGGTTTAACCCGGGAGGCTCGGTGAAGGACCGCGCGGCGCTAGCGATGATTCGCGAAGGGGAAAGGAGCGGAGCGCTGGGCACCGGAAAAACCATTCTGGATGCCACCAGCGGCAATACGGGAATCGCGCTCGCGATGATCGGCGCGGCGCTGGGGTATCGCGTGACGCTGTGCGTTCCGTCGTCGGCTTCGCAGGAACGGCTGCGCACCATTCGCGCGTTGGGCGCAGAATTGATTTTGACGCCGGGGGAAGAGGGCTCCGATGGGGCGATCCGGCGCGCGCGGCAGACATTCGACGAAAATCCTGAGAAGTATTTTTACGTGGATCAGTACAGCAATCCCGCGAATCCGCGCGCGCACTACGACACGACCGCACCGGAGATTTGGCGGCAGACGCAGGGGCGCGTCACGCATTTCGTGGCCGGGCTGGGAACGAGCGGGACGTTTATGGGCGTGACGCGGCGACTGAAGGAATTGAATCCCGCGATTCACGCCATCAGCGTGCAGCCCGATGAGGCTTTTCACGGGCTGGAGGGATTGAAGCACATGGCCAGCGCGATCGTGCCGGCGATTTATGATGCTTCGCTGGCGGACGTGGATCTGACGGTGCGCACGGAAGATGCGTTTGCCATGGTGCGGCGGCTGGCGCGCGAAGAGGGAATTCTGGCGGGCGTTAGCTCAGGGGCGGCATTGTGCGCGTGCCTGCGAGTGGCGGAAAAATTGCAGCGGGACGAAAAGGCCATAGTGGTTACGGTTTTCCCGGATTCCGGCGACCGCTACCTGACGGAGAGATTTTGGGATGAGAAGAAGGTGGACTGATGCTTCGCGTCGGTGAGGCGCTGATCGACAGAATTCACGAGCATGGCGCGCGGGATTATCCGAACGAGTGCTGTGGGGCGTTGTTGGGGCATGATGCGCTTGCAGAGCGCACCGTTTTGGGATTGGTGCCGCTGGTGAATCAGCGCAGCGATTCGCCGCGCGATCGCTTTTCGATCACTTCGGACGATGTGCGGCTGGCGGAGAAAGAAGCGGCGGCGAAAGGTTGGGAGCTGATCGGTTGGTATCACTCCCATCCCGATTCGCCCGCGCTCCCCAGCGAATTTGACCGCGAGCATGCATGGCCGTGGTACAGCTATATTATTTTTCAGGTGGAAAAGGGCGAGCCGCGGGAGATGCGTTCGTGGCGCTTGGACGACGACCGCGCGAAATATCAGGAAGAAAGCATCGAGTTCATTTCGAGCGTGCCGCGATATTGAACTGATAAAGGAATTTGCAGCGCTGCAGTCCGGTTGCGGCGAGGCGCATCTAAATTTCCAGGGTTAACAAGGAGAGAAGAGATGGCTGTGAAAGTGATGATCCCCACGCCGCTGCGGCAGTATGCGGAGAAGCGCGAAAGCGTGGATTTGGAGGCAAAGACGGTCGCGGAGGCGCTCAGTTCGCTGACGTCGCAGTTCGGCGACCTGAAAAAGCATTTGTATTCCGATGACGGCAAGCTGCGCAGTTTTGTGAACGTGTATGTGAACGACGAAGACATCCGCTACTTGCAGAAGGAAAAAACGGTGGTACAGCAAGGTGATACGATTAGCATCGTGCCGTCGATTGCCGGCGGCATGGAATAAGCAGAGGAAAAAGAATGGCAACGCAAGTGAAAGAATCGGCGGCAAACGGGCCGGCTGCGGGTCTGACCAACGAAGAAGTGCTGCGCTATAGCCGCCACCTGATCATGCCGGAAGTGGGCATGGAGGGGCAGCTCAAACTGAAAAAGGCAAAGGTGTTGCTGGTGGGCTCGGGTGGATTGGGCGCGCCGCTGGGTTTGTATTTGGCGGCGGCCGGCGTGGGCCGGCTGGGCATTGTTGATTTTGACGCCGTCGATTTTACGAATTTGCAGAGGCAGGTGACTTTCGGCACCAGCGATGTGGGACGCAAGAAGCTGGAAGCGGCACGCGAGCGCTTGAGCAATTTGAATCCCGAGATACAAATCGACACGTACGAGACTCGCCTGACGAGCGACAACGCGCTCGATATTCTGCGCGATTACGACATCGTCGCAGACGGAACGGATAATTTTCCGACGCGCTATCTGGTGAACGATGCTTGCGTGCTGCTCGGCAAGCCGAACGTGTATGGCTCGATTTTCCGCTTCGAAGGGCAGGCGAGCATTTTCGGTTATCCGGGCGGGCCGTGCTACCGATGTTTGTATCCGGAGCCGCCCCCGCCGGGTCTGGTGCCTTCGTGTGCGGAAGGCGGAGTGCTGGGCGTATTGCCGGGAATCATCGGCTGCATCCAGGCCATGGAAACACTGAAACTGATTCTGGGAAGCGGTGATACGCTCGTTGGGCGTTTGCTGCTCTTCGATGCAATGCGGATGCGTTTTCGCGAATTGAAGCTGCGCAAGAATCCCGACTGCCCGGCGTGCGGCGAACATCGCACCATCACGGAGTTGATCGACTATGCGGAGTTTTGCGGCATTCGCGGTGAGGAAATGGAGACGAAGCCATTGGACATTCCTGAAATTACTCCGAAAGAACTGAAAACCCGGCTCGACCGCGGCGATGATATTTACATCCTGGATGTGCGCGAGCCGCACGAATATCAGATATGCAATCTTCACGGCCATTTGATTCCGCTGGGCGATCTCCCGAAGCGCGTCAGCGAACTCGACAGCTCGCGCGAAATCGTGGCACACTGCCGCAGTGGCAAACGCTCCGCGGATGCCGTGCAGTTCTTGACGCAGGCAGGCTTCCGCAAGATTTGGAATCTGAAAGGCGGAATCCTGGCGTGGTCGGACGAAGTGGATCCCTCGGTGCCAAAATATTGATTGAAGGAGCGTCGCGGCGAGCTTCGGCAAACGCGCCGCCGATGAGTTTGGGAAAGGGATGAAATGGCCGCAACGAAAATCACCATCCGAGACAACGGATCCATCAAGATCGAAGGCGACTTCGAAATTGTCGACGCGCAGGGAAGGGTATTCGGCCTCGGCGGACGCACTCAGGTGGCGCTCTGCCGCTGCGGGCAGTCGCAAAATAAACCCTTTTGCGATGGCACGCACAAGCAGTGCGCGTTCGAGAGCGTGATCGTCGCCCGGGACCTGCCTCCTCCGCCGCCCCCACCGAGAATGTGAAAGAGTTATCGAGCGGAGAAACTTTTCCTCAGTTTTCCACAATGGAACGCGCGGTTCAATTCGTAACCTTTTGCCCCCGAGACAAATAGACGACCCCTCTGGCAGGGCGCGCCAGCCCTCCAGCCCTTCGGTTAAGCGTTTATTTGTCAGCAACTTAAACGCAATTCAGGCACTGATTTAAACGGCTAGCCGCGTGCTCAACCTATCCCCGTTGGGGCAGGATTCGTGTGCCTTGGGGGCACTCTTGGGGCAAGGGACAAAGGGCATTAAGGGCGCAACTCGATCCACATATTTCCGGTGGGCCATCGCGTGGACCTTGGTCACCGGTGTGTTTATGCTGTTCTTGTGGTCGCTTCGGCGAACCAGCTTCTATCCCGACCCGCTACTCGAAAGATACATTCAGCTTGCCGGAAGCGTCCTGGCGTTCACGTTCGCGGCCAATGCTCTGGTGCGCTTCCGCGGAATGCACGACCGCATTTCGCTGATATTGGCTTTTGGCTTTGGCCTAGCAGGGCTGATCGAAATGGGCGCGAACCTCACGCCCAACATCGCCGGCGCGGCTCACGCGGTTCCGCTCTCCTGGATGGTCAGCCGGACGCTGCTGGCCGTGCTGCTGGTCGCCGCGCTGCTGGTCGAGAAAAGCCTGCCGCTTTCCCGCGAGCCCAATCGGGAAATTGCCTGGGCTCTGTTGATTGTCGGAGTGATCTCGTATCTCACCAGCGTGGCATTCTTCGCCGTGCCCGCCGCGCCAAAGATTTATCCGCACACCATCGTTCCGCGCCCCTGGGATTTGCTGCCTGCGGCGATTTATCTTGCCGCGACCATCGGATTTTGGAAGCGCCTGAACCACGTGGACTCGGCGCTGGACCGCGCTCTGTTCCTTTCGGCGCTCGTTAATGTGGCCTGCCACGTGACCATGAGCCAATCGTCGGCGCACTTCGACGCGGCTTCTGGCGCGGCACAATTCCTCGAGGCTGTGGGCTACGCCATCGTGCTGGCCGGCGCGCTGCTGGACAACGCCAGGCTTTTCGACCAAGTCAGCCGCTTGGCCATCAGCGACCCGCTCACTGGACTCTCGAATTATCGCCGCCTCCTGGAGGTGATGGAGACGGAGCTGCAGCGCGCGCAGCGGACGAATCGCGGATTCGCCGTGGTGCTGTTGGATCTGGATGGACTGAAAAAAATCAACGACAATCATGGGCACTTGGTCGGCAGTCAGGCGCTGAAGCGGCTGGCGAACGTCCTGCGCATGCACTGCCGCGGGATGGATACCGCAGCGCGTTACGGCGGAGATGAGTTTGCATTGGTGCTTCCGGAAGCGGAAGAAGCGGTGGCCGTGCAAGTTACGCACCGGATACGCAAGCGCCTGCTGGAGGATGGGCACGAGCCGCGCATCTCCGTGAGCGCCGGCGTTTCGGTCTATCCGCGCGATGGACTGACCATCGAGAAGCTCTTGAATTCGGCGGACGGGGCTCTTTATGCCATGAAGGCGAATCGCAGTGGGGAACGTGGGGAAGGCACGCGAGGAAATCCACGCGGAGTACAGGGGGCGGGCGAATGGCAAGCGCAAGGAAAAGAAAACCTGAGGCTCCTCAGATAGTACGGTGCGAACCGCGGTTGCCGATGCAAGTGGGTGTGCGTCTCTCCGGCAACACGTTCATGCCGGGGCTGGAAACAACGTTCACAGAAAATGTGAGCTCGCGAGGGGCGCGGGTGCGCAGCGTCAGGCGATGGCGGCCGGGCGAAAGCGTCTGCGTGATGTCGCTCGCCGATGGCTTCCGGTCGCTGGCGCGCGTTGCCTATTGTCAGCCGATCCACGATGCGGGATTTGTGATCGGGGTCGAGTTCTTGGAATTGGAAGGCCAGTGGGTGCTCGGCTCGCCGAAGTCGCCGAACGGAGCAGCTTGAACAGCAAGCCGGCGCGAGCTGGCTTGTCTGTTACTGCACGAAGCCCACGGTCGGCTCGGGCGTGGGGCCCGGACCTTCCGGAATGGGGCCAAACTGCGCTTCATAGCGCGTGATGTTTTCGGTGAGGGCGCGCATCAAGCGCTTGGCGTGCGCGGGGCTCACGATAACGCTGCTGACCAATTTTCCCTGCGGCACGCTGGGGAAAATATAGATGAAGTTCAGCGTAAACTCTTCGGCGTTGTGATGAATCATCACCAGGTTGGAATACTGCCCCACCAGCTCCTTTTCGTCCGCTTTGATCTGCACCTGCTGTTGTTTGGGCGCTTCGGCCATGGATTCCTCCGCGTGTGGTCTCGCTCACTATAGCAGAAGTGGCGTTCGCGCATGCGCGCCGCACGCGGCCCGCAGCGGCGTGGTTTCACGATGGGAAAGCGGGAAGAACCGAATCGTTGACGCCGTTTCTAGTTAAGTGTAGTTTAGCTGACTAGTTTAGCCCGGTTAACTATGGCAGGCCCGACAGACAAAACTGACATTCCCGCCTATCAGCACGCTCAACCCACCACAGAGCCTGCTTCCGCCTCGCCAGCCGGCCAGCAATTGATCGGCTTGCTCACTCACGAAGACTTGGACCGTGCGCAGGATCGCTGGCGTGTGGCGCGCGCGCGGTGGCGCGGCCGGTCGGCATCCCTTCGAAGCTTGAACGTGATTTGGCTTCTGGTGGGCCCGGGCGTCCTGGTCTTCCTCGGCGAAAACGACGCGCCGAGCATGCTTTCGTACTCCGCGATCGGGACGCGCTATGGCATCGGTTTTTTCCTTCCGTTCGTGGTGCTGACGTTTCTGATGGGCTTTGTGGTGCAGGAGATGACCGTGCGGCTGGGCGCGGTGACGCATCGCGGACACGCGGAATTGATCTTCGACCGTTTCGGAAAATTCTGGGGTTTGTTTTCGATGGCCGATCTGATGCTCGGAAATTTTTTGACGCTGGTGACCGAATTCATCGGCGTGCGCGCGGGCCTGAGTTTTTTCGGCGTGCGTCCGGGAGTGGCCGTGGGCGGCGCGCTGCTTCTGGTGTTGGGCGCGATTACCACCGGCCGCTATTGGACATGGGAGCGCATCACGTTGGGGCTGGCGATTTTCAACGGCCTATTCATCCCGGCCGCGCTGCTGGCGCATCCCAATTGGCACGCCGTGGGACACGCATTCCTGACGTGGACTCCGCTGCCTCAAGGCAACCGTTCGGAAATCGTGCTGCTGCTGCTTTCCGTGGTGGGCGCTACGGTCACTCCGTGGATGCTTTTCTTCCAGCAGAGCGCGGTGGTCGATAAGGGAATGCAGCCGCGCGATATCACGGCGGGCCAGGTCGACACTCTGCTGGGAACGGTGCTGGCGGCGGTATTCGCCGTCGCGACGGTTCTGGCCACCGCGCCTCTGTTTCACCACGGCATCAACGCCGCGGATTTTCAGGGTGCGGAGTTCGCACAGGCACTGCAGCCGTGGATTGGCCACGTGGGCGCCATGCTTTTTGCGCTGGGCATACTCGAAGCGGGACTCGTGGCAGCGATTGCCATCTCCACTTCTTCGGCCTACGCGTTTGGCGAAGTTCTTGGCACACCGCATAGTTTGAACCGGCCTCTTCGCGAGGCGTGGCCGTTCTATTTGATTCTCATCGGCTCGGCGTGTGTGGCCGCGGGGCTGGTGCTCGTTCCGCACGCCCCGCTCGAATTCATCGTGCTGACTGTGAACGTGATTGCCGTTTTGGCTATGCCGCCGGCGCTGGCGTTTTTGCTTTTGCTCGTCAATGACCGCGACCTGATGGGCGAATATGCGAACGGCTTCTGGCAAAACTTTGCCGGCGTCACGGTAACGATATTGCTGGTTTGCGCCGGGCTCGGATTTGGAATCGCCACCGTGTTTCCCGGCATCTTGGGCGGGTGAGCAGGGAAGCGCCTCGCGGAATTTTGACGAAAGGAAATTGCGCGTTGGACCGAGATCACTTTAAGAAAGATCGAGCCAAAGATTCACAACAGGAGCTGGACGCTGCCGCGGCATTGTCCGGCCCGCCAGACCTGAAGCATCCGCAAGTCGTGTTGTCGCTGCTGGAGGCGGACCAAATCGTTGCCGAAAAGCAGCGCACGCGGTTTGGGCGCAGGCCGCTCTCTTTCAGCGTGCGGCTGATGCTGTGGGGGCTGCGAATCTACGTCATCATCATGCTGGTAATCGTCGCGATTTCCGTGTTTCGCGCCGTGCATGGCGGGGGCTGAGTTGCGCCGGGCAGATGGTCTCCATGCGAGGCGCCGCCGCCGAATATTTTCCAAGGAAACGCTCGCGTTCATTGCAGCCTTGTTTGCCGTGGCGACCGCGGCTGCGGGCTGTGGTGGATGGAACGTTCCGCCGGATGCGAAGAACCTGAAAAATCCCGTGCCGATGAATTCCACGACGATTGCCGCGGCGCGCGAGCTCTATGCCAACAACTGCCAAAAGTGCCACGGCGTGAGCGGCGATGGAAAGCTGCCGCAGGGCGCAACGTATTTTTACTCCACCAAGCCGACGAATTTTACGAATGCGCAGCTGGTCGATTCGATGAGCGACGGCGAGATTTTCTGGAAAGTGTCAAACGGGCGCAAGCCGATGCCGGCCTTCAAAAAGCGCCTCAGCGACGCGCAGCGCTGGGAACTGGTGAATCTAATCCGCGTATTCGCTCATCCCGCGAGCGCGCCCGCGCAGAAATAATCCGAAGACTATTTGATTTTCGCCAGCGCGTCGGCCACTTCCTTCACGTCGGGAACCTGCAAAATCTCGTAGTTCTTGAACCACGCCACTTTGCCGTTGCGGTCTATAATCGCAATGGCGCGTCCGGTGATTCCTTTTTCCGGCAGGAAAACGCCAAATTTATCCGCCACGGCGCCGCGCGGCTGGAAATCCGCGAGCAGTGGATAATGAATGCCCATTTTCTCGGCCCAGGCTTTGTGCGACCAGACGCTGTCCACGGAAAGCCCCAGCACCTGCGCGTCGAGCTTCTCGAAATTTTTCATGTCGTTGATAAAGCAGATGTGTTCATTGGTACAGACCGGGCTCCAATCGAGCGGGTAGAAAACGATCACCACATTTTTCTTGCCCTTGAAGTCGCTCAGCTTCACATCTTTTTGGTCCTGATCCTTCAGCGTGAATTCCGGCGCGGCAGCGCCCACGGCAATTGGCACGACTCCTCCTCGCGATTTTTTTTTCGATAATGGCTGGCGAACAGTCCGCCGCAAAAGCACTTCATCATAACCCGATGGCCCAATGGGAGACAAACCGGCGTGAGACAAACGGGCGTGAAGCAAACGCCTTGCGATACCATAGGTGCGCCGTCGCGCGGCGCCGGCGAAAAAATGTCGCGACTCTCGATTCAGCAGGCCTATCCGGAGCTCTCATTTCGCTGGCGCACCGCGAACTGGCTCTCGCGTTTGATCCGCATGCCCGCGGAATGCGTTCACCTGGAATCGCACTCTCCCTGGATGGCCACTTTTCTTCCGGACAATCTTTTCCTGCAGGGCAAGAACGTAAAGCTGCGTGAGCGGCGCCGTCCAGAGGTTTCTCTGTGCCGCGACTGCTTTGCCAAAGTTTTCGAGAAGGAAATCGCTCTCTATGCAGGACGCGCGGTCGCGTTCGAGCCCGATCCCGAATCGGTGACGCAATTTTTCTTTGTCGCGGCGCCCGATTTCGACGCCGCCGGTGTCGAGCCCGCTCTGTCGCAAGCTGTGGGGGTGCGGCTCGCTCGCGATGCGGACGAATTCAAATCCTGCCAGGATTGCGAACGGCCCGCGAACTGGCTGTGGTTTCCGCGCGGGCGTGTGCCCAATCTCGCCGCCGCCGATCTGATCCGTGAAGTCGCCGGCGAGCATTTCTGCGCCATCCACGGCGCGCAAACGGTCTGCCGCGCGCTCACGTCCCTCGAGCAGGTGAATTTGTTCTACGTCAACGGGCCTTACGGCGAGGGCGGCGCCTACCTGTGGATTTGATTTTGCTCTTTGGCGACGCGGGTTGGGCCAGCGCTTCGCGCGTCTTGCGCGGCAGTTTTTCCAGCACCATCTGGTAAGAATTGCGGAGCAGCGGTTCGAGCTCGCTCGCATTGAGCGCCTCCTGCGTCTGGAGAGCGACCCAGTGATACCGCGCCGCGTACGGCGCGGGGATGATGCCGGGCCGCTCGGTCAGCTCCGCGAACTCTTCGGCGTGCATTTGAAGGTGAGCCACACGGGCGCGGGCTTCAGCACGAGTACCGCAAACATTTTGCCGCCAATTTTGAACACGAGATCGTCGCCCCATTGCAGGGACTCTGTCGCATGCGGCATCTGCATGCAGTATTCGCGAACCCAATCAATATTCATGGACCCTCGCTCGGCGTGCCGCTGCGAGCGAGCATAAAACAAAAAAGCCGCGGGACGAAACGCCATCCTGCGGCCACGATTGCACAAAATCTGTGCGCGTGAATTTATTTTTGTGCCACGGCTACGCGTTGCAGCCGCTGGCCCAGTTTCTCGTGTTCCTGATGAAGTTCCTCCGGCAAGCGGCTGCCGAATTTCTCAAAGAACTTGCCGATGGCGTCGTGCTCGTCGGCCCACGCACCGGTATCGACGTTCAGCAGTTTCTGCATGGTCTCATCGGAAATATCCAGGCCCTTCAAGTCCAGCGCGCCCGCAGCCGGCACATTGCCAATCGGGGTTTCCATGGCTGCGCCACGCCCCTCGATGCGTTCCAGCATCCATTTCAGAACGCGCACATTTTCGCCGTAGCCCGGCCACATAAATTTTCCGTCATCGCCTTTGCGGAACCAGTTCACGTGGAAAATCTTTGGCGGCTTGGAAACGCGCCGGCCCATTTCCAGCCAGTGCCGGAAATAATCGGCCATGTTGTAGCCGCAGAAGGGCAGCATGGCCATGGGATCGCGCCGCGTGACGCCCACCGCGCCTGTGGCCGCCGCGGTTGTTTCCGAGGCCATCGTGGCTCCGACGAACACGCCGTGCTGCCAGTCGCGCGCTTCGAACACCAGCGGCGCGACCTTCGCGCGGCGTCCGCCGAAAATGATGGCGGAAATGGGAACGCCTCCGGGATCTTCGAAATGTTTGGAAATGGAGGGGGTCTGCGCGGCTCGGACGGTGTAGCGGGAGTTGGGATGCGCGGCGCTGCCTTTGCTCGGCGTCCACTTCTCGCCTTTCCAGTCGATCATGCTTGCGGGAACTCCGCCGTCCATGCCTTCCCACCACGGCTCGCCGTCATTTGTGATGGCCACGTTGGTGAAGATCGTGTCGTGGTGTATCGCGGTCATTACGTTGGGATTGGTTTTGTCGTTGGTTCCAGGGGCAACGCCGAAAAATCCATTTTCGGGATTGATCGCATACAGTATCCCGTCCTTCCCCGGATGCAACCACGCGATGTCGTCTCCAATCGTCTTCACCCGATAGCCTTCGTTTTCCAGTGCAGACACCATCATCGCCAGATTCGTCTTGCCGCACGCGCTCGGAAACGCTGCGCACATGTACGTGGTCTTCCCGGACGGATCCTCGAGCCCCAAAATCAGGGTGTGCTCGGCCATCCAGCCCTCGTGCCGCGCCATCCAGCTGGCAATGCGCAGCGCGAAACACTTCTTGCCGAGCAGCGCGTTGCCGCCATAGCCGGAGCCAACGCTCCAGATGAGTTTTTCCTCAGGGAAGTGCAGGATCATGCGGTGCTGCGGGTCCATGTCGCCCAACGAATGCAGGCCAGGGACAAAATCATCCGAACTGCCCAGCCGGTCCATCGCCGCTTTGCCCATTCGCGACATAATGCGCATGTTCGCGACCACATAAGGGCTATCGGTAATCTCCACGCCCACTTTGCTATACGGCGATTTCTCGGGGCCGAGGATGTAGGGAATCACGTACATGGTGCGGTCCTTCATCGCGCCGCGGAAGAACACTTCCGCTTTTTTCTTGGCCTCTTCGGGCGCCATCCAATTGTTAGTGGGGCCCGCGTCGGATTTTTGCCTGGTGCAGATGAACGTCACGCCCTCGGTCCGGGCTACATCGTTAGGATTGCTGCGGTGAAGATAGCAATTCGGATATGTCTGGCTGTTCAAATTGACAAACGAGCCGTCGCCGAGCATTCCCTCGACGATTTTTTGATATTCGCGGGCTGAACCATCACACCAGACAACCTCTTTCGGCGTCGTCAGGCGGGAAACTTCCTCAACCCAATTTTCCAACGGGGTGGGCACAGTGGCCTCCTGAATTTATAAGGCGCGGGTAAAGTCGCCCCACTTCTATCATTGCAAAGCCAACAAAACAAAAGTTTAGGCCCGTGGCAAAGGAAAAGCAAGAAAACGGCGGCCTGTCGATGTGCTGTCGCAGTTAACCACCCTGAAGGAGCTTTTCAAGTTACTGGTCGGGGATGGAGGCGCCCACGACGCGTATCTTCTCGGCAGCAAGACCGCGGAGCACTGCTCGCCCTATACGGTTACGACAATTGCACAAAACAAAGCGTTTACCTCCAGAATCAGCCTTGCTACGCTCGAATCACAGGCAATTCCACCCATTGTTGAACAAAGTTGGATAGG
The DNA here is from genome assembly GCA_963811805.1 of uncultured Acidobacteriota bacterium. Lineage (GTDB taxonomy): Bacteria > Acidobacteriota > Terriglobia > Acidiferrales > UBA7541 > DAHUXN01. Next base: position 2,591,813 of record CAWESU010000001.1, read on the forward strand.
GTCCGGCACGGAGTCGACCGGTTGCCGCTGAGCAGCGCGCGTCGGCCTTGGTAGCGGAGGAAGGCAATGACGAAGATTCTCGGATCGCTCACGCTCGCAATTGCGCTTGCGGCCTCTGCGCCCATGGCCCACGGGCAACAGGCCGAAAAGAACGCGCCCATCTATCAAGTGAACGTTGTCGGCGATTCGGTCACTGCCATCAGCTATCAGCATCGCAGCGGCGCGACGGATATCGGCTTCCAGGGAACGCCCTTGCTGGTTCAGGCCAAAGGCGACGCCAAAGTCGAAAGCAAGCAAGGTCGCTTGGCCATCGACGCCAAGTTCAAGGACCTCGTCCCTGCGCAAAGATTCGGTCCCGAGTTCTTTACTTACGTTCTGTGGGCCATCACGCCCGAAGGGAAGGCCAGCAATCTGGGCGAAATCCTATTGAACGGCGCCGACAGCAGCAAGATCCAGGTGACCACGTCGCTGCAGACCTTCGGCCTGATCGTTACCGCCGAGCCGTATTACGCAGTGAGCCAGCCGAGCAACGTAGTGGTGCTGGAAAATATCGTTCTTCCGGAGACCGCCGGCACCATCGAAAAAGTCACCGCCAAATATGAGCTGCTGGACCGCGGAGAATATTCCTACAATGTGGCCGAGGAAAATCAGAATGTAGCCAAGACGTTTGTGCCGCTGGAAGTGCTGGAAGCGCGCAACGCGTTTGCCATCGCGAAAAGCGCCGGCGCCGCGCAGTACGCCGCGGATGCGCTCTCCCGCGCGCAAGCGTCGCTCGCCAATGCCGAAACGATCCTTGCTCATCGCGGCGACCGCAAGCAGGAGGTGCAGAGTGCGCGCGATGCCGTCGAGAATGCCGCTGATGCGCGGCAAATCACGCTGCGGCGCAAAGCCGACGAAGCGGCCGCTGCCGAGCGCGCCGCTGAAGCCAAGCGCGAGGCCGATGCTCAGGCCGCTGCCACTGCCGCAGCCGCAAAACAGCAACAGGACGAACTCGCTCGCCAGCAGGCGGAATTAGAGCAAGCGAAGGCGGAGCTGCAAGCGCAGCAAGAAGAGCAAGCTCGCGCGTTGGCCGACGCCAAGGCGCAGGCCGAAGCCGCAGCGCGTCAACAAGCCGAACTGGACAAGGAAAAGGCGGAGCTGGAAGCTCAACAGCAGTCGCAGGCTCGCGCACTCGCTGACGCCAAGGCCCAGCAGGAACAGCAAGCCGCCGCGCAAGCGCAACAGGCTGCGGCGCAAGCTCAGGCCGCCGCGGCGCGTTCCGAGCAGGAAAAAGAGGACCTCCGTGCGAATCTTCTTCAGCAGTTCAGCCGCATCCTGCCGACCACGGACACCTCTCGCGGCCTGAAAGTGAATATGGCTGACGTCCTTTTTGACACCGCAAAATATGATCTGCAACCCGCGGCGCGCGAAGCGCTGGCCAAGCTCTCCGGCATCGTGGAAGCGCATCCCGGTTTGAAGTTGCAGATCGAGGGCTATACCGACAGCGTCGGCAGCGACGCTTACAATCAGACTCTCTCGGAAAGCCGCGCCAGTTCCGTGCGCGCCTATCTGGTCAGCCAGGGCGTTGATCCGGCGGCGGTGACGTCGATCGGCTACGGAAAATCAAACCCCGTCGCCAGCAACGACTCGGTGACAGGCCGCAAGCAAAATCGCCGCGTCGAAATCATCATCTCCGGCGAAATCATCGGCACGCAGATTGGTGGCGGCAACCCACCCCCCAGCTCTCAACAATAGCCACCCTGCCCGTGCGCTCCTGCAACGCACGCAACTCAGTTCGTCTGCGGTGGATGCTATACTGCCGCCGTGTACGCGCAAAAACTCCAAGTGGATGTGATCGTCGGCAAAGAACGCAAGCCGTGTCCTCTCGACTGGCTCGACGCCTTCTGTATGCGCAATTTCACTGGCTCTGCGGAATTTGACGATACATTGCCCATCGCCGAGGGCCAGATGGAGGCGAGTCTGAAGGTCAATCCGGAACGATTTGCCGCGGCGTTTGGCGAGTGGCTAACCAAGCGTGGCAAGGCCAACGGCCAGCCCGTCACCGTCGAAATTCACGCTGTGCCTTCGAAATCCTAATCCCAACCAGCCAGTCTATTTGCTATTTGGGCTTGGTGAAGGCCATCTCTGCTTCGCTCTCTTCCGTCCGGGTCGGATTTCCATCCCTGCGCAGGCGCAGCAGCGGCCGTTTCAGCGTCGCTCTAATTTCCGGCAGCGCGGCCCTCGCCGCGGCCACTCCAGCCGCAACCAGCTCCGGCGTCCGCTGAAAATCGTCCCAGTGAATGTCTTTCACCGCCGGCTGCAAAATGACGTCCGCGTACCGCAGCCATCGCGGCGGCATCTGTTCCTGAATGATTGAGAACGAGCGCCCAATCACCTCGATCGTGTTTTTGGGCCTTTGATCCGGCTGCCCCGGGTCCAGATGGACGGCAATGACCACGTCGGCACCCATGTGCCGCAGCGATTCAGTGGGCACATGCTCGGTCAAAAAGCCGTCGACGAGCATGCGTCCCTCGTGTTCAACGGGTATGAAAAGCCCGGGGTAAGCGCAAGACGCGCGCAGCGGCGGCCCTAGCTCGCCTTTGGTGAAGCAAACCGTCTGGCCCGTGACCAAATCCGTGGACACGATGCCGAACGGAATTCTCATCTCCTCAAACGTTCGAAGCGTAGTGAATTTCCGCAGAAAGCCTTCCAGGCGCTCATTGGTGGCCATGCCCATGCGCGAAATGGTCCAGCGGCCAAAATCGCGGAAATGCGTCAGCATACCCTGGCGCTCGAGTTCGTCGAGAGTCGTGCCGGCAGCGTAAGCCGCGCCGACCAGCGCGCCGACGCTGGTCCCCGCCAGCAGGTCTATAGGGATTTCGTTTTCCTCCAGCACGCGCAGCACGCCAATATGCGCGATTCCGCGCGCAAATCCGCCGCCCAGCGCGACGCCGATAACCGGCCGCTCCTCTGGCTGGCGGTAGGCAAACTCGCGAATCCCTTTGACCGCTGACCCGATCCACCGCAGGACGTTGCTCACCCGTTAGGCCTCTGTATATAGAACATTGTAGCGCGTCCAAAGTTGCACTGGATTTCCGGTTGACCAGGGTATGTCCGTTTCTGTACCCTCCAATTCGCCCCTACCTTATGAGCATTCGCATTGAAAAAGCGGTAGTTCTGGGAGCCGGAACAATGGGCGCGCGCATCGCCGCGCATCTGGCCAATGCCGGCGTGCCCTGTGCCTTGCTGGATATGGTTCCGCGGGAGCCGTCTGCGCCCAGAAATCGCTTGGCGCTCGCCGGAATCGAAGCCGCGAAAAAATCCCGCCCCGCGGCGTTTTTCGTCCCTGATTTCGCGCGGCTGATCAAGCCCGGGAATTTCGAAGACAATCTCGATTGGTGCAAGGACGCCGACTGGATCATCGAAGCCGTCGTCGAAGACCTGGAAATCAAGCGCAACCTGCTCGCTCTCGTCGAGCAGCACCGCCGCCCCGGCACAATCATCACCACGAACACTTCCGGCCTGCCGATTCATCTGGTCGCGGAGGGCCGCTCGGACGATTTCCAGGCGCACTGGGCGGGCACCCATTTTTTCAACCCGCCGCGCTACATGAAACTGGTCGAGCTGATCGCCGGCCCGAAAACCAAGCCCGAAGTTCTGGCCGCGCTCGATGAATTCTGCGACCGCCGTCTCGGCAAAGGCGTGGTCGCCGCGAAAGACACCCCGAATTTCATCGCCAATCGCATCGGCACATTTTCCATGCTCAACGCGGTGCGCCTGATGATGGAAATCGACATGAGCGTGGAAGATGTCGACGGCTGCACCGGTCCGGCCATCGGCCAGCCCAAATCCGCGACGTTTCGCACCGCGGATCTTGTCGGCCTCGACGTGCTCGCGCACGTGGTGCGCAACATCTACGACACCGTGCCCAACGATGAGTCGCGCGGAATTTACAAATTGCCGCCGCTCATCGAAGAGATGATGAAGCGCGGCTGGCTCGGGGAGAAAACGGGCAGCGGCTTCTACAAGCGCGTCAAGGGTTCCGGCGGCGAAAGCGAAATCCTCACCCTCGACTGGAAGACGATGGATTATCGCCCGCGCCAGAAATCGAAATTCGCCTCCATCGAAGCGGGCAAAATGATCGAAGACACGCGCGAGCGCCTGCGCTCCTTCGTGAATCCGCTTTTCGACGGCAAAGTCGTCGACAAGGCCGCGCGCTTCATCTGGGGCGCGCTGTCCGAGACGTGCCTCTACGCCGCGCGGCGCGTTCCGGAAATCGCCGACCGCATCGTCGAAGTCGACCGCGCGATGCGCTGGGGATTCGGCTGGGAGCTTGGCCCGTTTGAAGTGTGGGACGCCGTCGGCGTCGAGCGCATGGCGCAGATGCTCAAAATGCTCGGCAAGCAGATGCCGCCGCTGGTGACTTCACTTTTATCCTCGGGCAAAAAAACATTTTACGAATCCTCGGCCGGCCACACGAGCTACTTCGATCTCGCCGCGACGGCTTATAAGCCCGTCGAAGAATCGCCGGGCATCGTCATTCTGAAATCGCTGCATGAACAATCGAAAGTCGTGGAAGGAAACGCCGGTGCAAGCCTGATCGATTTGGGCGACGGCGTGGTCTGCTGCGAATTCCACGCCAAGATGAACGCCATCGGCGGAGACATCGTCGCCATGCTGCACGCCGGCCTGAAGCGCCTGCAGAGCGATTTCGACGCCATGGTCATCGCCAATCAGGCCGCGAATTTTTCCGTCGGCGCGAACCTGATGCTCTTGCTGGTGAGCGCGCAGGAGCAGGAGTGGGACGATGTGCACTTAGCCGTTCGCCAATTCCAAAACATGAACATGGCCGTCAAGTACGCGCCGCGCCCCGTCGTGGCCGCGCCGCAGGGTATGGCTCTGGGCGGCGGCTGCGAAATCAGCCTGCACGCCGCGCGCATCCACGCTGCCGCGGAGGCCTACATCGGACTTGTCGAAGTCGGCGTCGGTTTGATCCCCGCGGGCGGCGGCTCCAAGGAAATGCTGATTCGCGCCAATGAACACGCGGCCGGCGGCGAAGATTTGGATTTATTCCACGCCATGAAGCCCATCTTCCAGAACATCGCCATGGCCAAAGTCGGCACCAGCGCCGAAGAGTGCCGCGAGCTCGGCTATTTGCGCCCCTCGGATCTCGTTGCCATGAATCGCGACCGTCTGGTCGCCGACGCCAAGCAAACCGCGCTGGCCATGTTCCGCGCGGGCTATCATCCGCCCGCGCCTCCGCAGATTCGCGTGCTCGGCGAAGAAATGCTCGCCGCCGCCAAGCTCGCCATCCATCAGATGCTGCGCGGCGCCTACATTTCCGATTACGACGCGCTCGTCGCGCGCAAGCTCGCGACGGTCCTCGCCGGCGGCGCGCTCTCCGCGTCGCAGTTCGTCTCCGAGCAGTACGTTCTCGACCTGGAACGCGAGGCCTTCGTCTCCCTTTGCGGCGAACGCAAAACCCAGGAGCGCATCGCCCACACCCTCAAGACCGGCAAACCGCTGCGAAACTGAAAAATTCGTGACTCCGAGCGCAAAATGCGTATAGTGTGCTGAGCCATTCCCGGAGGGTGTCATGAAGAAACTCATCGGAATCGCAGCAGCAACGTTCTTCCTCTTTTCGATGTCCGCCTTTGCCGCGCAGCAGCATCCGGCGGCGCACCCGGCAGCACACGCGCCACAGGCTCGCGCGCCGCAAAAAAGCGAGCCCGTCGGCCACGGATACATTCCCTCCCGCGGCCCCACGCCGTCGCGTGCGCCAGTGCGTCCGGCGGCGAAGGCTCCGGCAGGCAATGGGCACCCCACTTATGCGGATCAGGCAGGACATCCCTCGGCGCCTCACGTCCACGCCAGCACTGGCAAGTGGGTCGGCAGTGGCCCGAGCCCGCACTATCACCTCGATCATCCTTGGGAGCACGGCCATTTCCCCGGACAGATCGGCCGCAGCTACGTCTATCGCCTCGTCGGTGGCGGGCCGTCGCGCTTCCAGTTCGGCGCTTTTTTCTGGAGCGTGGCTCCCTATGACCTTGACTATTGCTCCGACTGGCTGTGGGACTCCGACGACATCGTGATTTACGCTGACCCTGACAACCCGGGCTGGTATTTGGCCTATAACGTCCGGCTGGGCACTTACGTGCACGTGATGTATCTCGGCCCCGCGTAGCCCGCTCGCCCGAAAGTAAGCGCGCGGCCATAACGAAACATTTGTTTCACGGGTATCGCTTGCCCTATGGGCGATAGTAGATTCGTCCATAGGGTGCTTGCCTTCACGCTTTTAATCTCTCAGAACAGTTGACACCGTTACAGCCTACCGATAGCATCTGCCCTCTCTGAATCTGTTTCAGGAATCAAGGGTCGGTCCGGAACGAAAACGTCATTTCCCGGGGTGTGAAATGAAACAACGAAACCGCATTCGTTCGTTCGCCGCATTTTTCGTGATTGGCGCCATGTGCGCGATTGCCGCGCTCGGTTTTCCTCGCATGACGTTTGCGCAGGCGCAGAGCGAATTGTCCATATCCGCGGGCCTCGGGCAGACCGGCGAGCCGCGCTTCTTCGCCATCAAAGGAGCGCGCATCGTGCCGGTGTCCGGGCCGGTCATTGAAAAGGGCACCGTGGTCATGGCCAACGGAATCATCACCGCCGTCGGCACCGACGTCGCCATTCCGCCCGAAGCCGCGGTCATCGACGGCGCAGGTCTCACCGTTTATCCAGGCCTGATCGACGCAGGCACCACCGTTGGCCTGCCCTCGCCGGAAAGCGCAGGTGCGCCTGCTGGACGAGGACGCGGCCCGCGCGCCGCGGCGCCCGCAAAGCAAGCCAACGGACCGCAGGATCGTCCTCAAACCACGCCCTGGGACATCGCCGCGAACGAATTGAATCCCGACGATCCGCGCATCCAGACGTGGCGTAACGCTGGATTCACCACCGCTCTCGTCCAGCCCGAGGGCGGAATTTTCCCCGGCCAGGGCTCCGTCGTCGATCTCGGCGACGAGCGCGCCGGAAACATGGTCGTCGTGCCGCGCGCCACTCTCGGCATCGCCTTCGAGACTTCCGGCAATTTCTCCAGCTTTCCCACCTCGCTGATGGGCGCGGTCGCTTATGTGCGCCAGGTTTTCATCGACACGCGCTGGTATCAGGACGCCGAAGCCGCCTACGACGCGCATCAGTCCGGCGTCGAGCGCCCGCCGTATGACCGCACCGAAGTCGTCGTCGGCGACGCGCTCAAAAATAACGAACTCGTTCTACTCCCGGCGGACGAAAAGCTCCGCATTTATCGCGCGATTCGCTTGGCCAACGAATGGCAGATTCGCGCCGCGATGTACGGCGTGCAGCAAGGCTACGACATGGCCAACGAAATCGCCGCCAGCAAACTTCCCGTGTTCCTCAACGTGAACTGGCCGAAAATGCCGAAGGGCGGAGACGAAGATGCCATCACCCTGCGCGATTTGCGTTTCTGGGACCGCGCGCCCTCTACTCCTGCGGCGCTTTCGAAGGTGGGCGTGATGTACGCCTTTTACTCCGGCGGCCTCGCCGATCCCAAGGACATTTTGAAAAACGTGAAGAAAGCGATCGACGCGGGCCTCTCGCCGGATGACGCGCTGAAAGCGATGACCGTGAACCCGGCGCAAATTCTCGGCGTCGCCGATCGCATGGGCTCCATCGATCAGGGCAAAATCGCCAATCTCGTCGTAACCGACGGCGACCTCTTCGGCGAAAAAACAAAAATCAAAGACGTCTTCGTCGACGGCATGCGCTACGAAATTCACGAAGAGGCTTCGCCGGGCCCCCCCGGGGGCGGCGAGCCAATGCCCATGCAGCAGAGCGGCGAGGGGGTGCAGCCATGAACTTCGGAAAAATGAATTCGCTGAGTTCGTTGAAAATGTTTGCAATTCTCGCCGCGGCGGCGCTGCTTCCGCTCGCCGCGGGCGCGCAGGATGAATCCGGCGTCACGCTCATCAAGAACGCCACCGTCATCACCATCACCCATGGCCGCATTGAGCACGGCTCGGTGCTCATTCGCGACGGCAAAATCGCCGACGTGGGCGCGGATGTGCAGGCTCCCGCTGGCGCCAAAATCATCGACGCCACCGGCATGTACCTCATGCCCGGCATCGTTGATTGCCACACGCACATTGCCGTCGACGGCGACGTCAACGAAGGCAGCATCTCCGTCTCGTCCATGGTGAACATCAAAGACGTGCTCAATCCCTACGACATCAACATGTATCACGAGCTCGCCGGCGGCGTGGTGATCGGCAACGTGCTCCACGGTAGCGCCAATCCCATCGGCGGCCAGACCATCGTCATCAAATTCAAGTACGGCGGGCCGCCTGACGAACTGCCGTTTCCCGATGCGCCGCCGGGAATCAAATTCGCCCTGGGCGAAAACGTGAAACATTCCAATTTCGGCGGGCCCGTTCCGCGCTATCCGGAAACGCGCATGGGCGTCGAAGAAACCATTCGCAACGCCTTCGTGCGCGCGAAGCAATATCAGAAAGATTGGGCTGACTACAATCAGCGCAAATCCGCGGGCGGACAGAATCTGATTCCTCCGCGCCGCGATTTGCAGCTCGAGCCGCTCGTCGAAGTCCTTGAGGGCAAGCGCTACATTCATTGCCACTCTTACGTCTCCGACGAAATTCTCATGCTCATGCGCTTGGCCAATGAGGAGGGCTTCAAAGTCCGCACCTTCCAGCACGTTCTGGAAGGCTACAAAGTCGCCGACGAAATGGTCGCCAACAATGTCGGTGGCTCGACCTTCTCCGACTGGTGGGCCTACAAAATGGAAGCGTACGAAGCCATTCCGTACAACGCCGCGCTGATGACTCGCCGTGGCGTCATCGTCTCCGTGAATTCCGATGATCCCGAGGAAGCCCGCCATCTGAATCAGGAAGCCGCGAAGAGCATGCACTACGGCGATCTGACGGAAAATGAAGCGCTGCGCCTGGTCACCCTCAATCCCGCGATTCAACTCGGCATCGACAATCACGTCGGTTCCATCGAAACCGGCAAGGATGCCGATCTGGTCATCTACAATCACGATCCGCTGAGCGTCTACGCCGTGGTGCAGAAAACCATCATCGACGGAAAAGTTTATTTCGACCGCCAGGAGGATCTTGCCAATCGCGCGGCGCTCGCCAAGGAGAAGCAGGATTTGCTCGACAAGCAGAAAAATGCGGGCAAGCCCGCCGCGCCGCCGGCCATGGAGAATCAGAAGAACGAGAAAAAGTCGAAGAAGGGCAAGAAAACACCCGATACGCCGCAACTTGCCGATGTGACTGTCGGAGGTGCGCGATGAAAACGTTCACTGCCAACTCCGATCTTCGCAAACTTAGCCTGAAGGCCTTCGCTCCGCTGCTCCTCGCTTTCGCATTCGCTTTGCCCGCAACAGCGCAAACTTCCACCAGCAGTGTCTACGTCATCAAGGGTGCGAAGGTCTTCACGCTTGCCGGCGCGCCCATCGAAAACGGCACGGTCGTCATTCGCGACGGAAAAATCGCCGCCGTCGGCGCCAACGTTGATGTTCCTGATGGCGCGCAAGTCATCGACGCCTCCGGCCTCGAAGTCTATCCCGGCATGTTCGACGCAGCCGACCAGATCGGCCTTGAGGAAGTCGGCGCCGTCAGAGCCACCGTGGACACCGTCGAAACCGGCGAATTCAATCCCGATGTCACCGCCGCGACGGCCTTCAACGCGGATAGCGCTCACGTGGACGTCACCCGAGCCGACGGCATCACCGAAGTTCTCACCGTTCCCGGCTCGCTCGGCGGCGGCTTCGGTGGCGGAGGAGGTTCCGTCATCGGCGGCAACGCCTCGGCCGTAAATCTCGGCGGCTGGAACATCAACGATATGGTTATCGCGCGTCGCGCCGCTATGGAACTTACTTGGCCCTCCATCGCCACCGGCTCCTTTGATCTCACCACCATGTCGTTTCATCAGCTTCCGTTCGATGAAGCCACCAAGCAATATCACCAGAAAGTCGATGCTCTTTCCGACCTGCTCGACAAAGCGCGCCACTACGCGCAAGCCATGCAGAGCGGCGCCACCGATTTTCCGCGCGACCTCAAGCTCGAAGCCCTCGTGCCTGTCGTTCAAGGCAAAGAGCCGCTGTTGGTCGTCGCCGACTCAGCGCGCGACATTCGCAACGCCGTCGAGTATTGCCAGAAGCAGGATCTCCGCATGATTCTGGCCGGCGCCACCGAAGCGTGGAAAACCATCGATCTGCTCAAGCAGGACAACGTTCCGGTCATCATCGGTCCGATTCTCAGCATGGCGCAGGGCGAAGACGATCCCTACGACGCCGACTACGCCATGCCCGGCCAGCTCTACGCCGCCGGGGTCAAGATTGCCTTCGGCAGCTTCAACACGTCCATGGCGCGACGCTTATCTCAGTATGCGGGTACCGCTGTGGGCTACGGTTTGCCGCAGGAAGAAGCGCTAAAGGCCGTCACCGTAAACGCGGCGCAAATGCTTGGCATCAACGATCTCGGCACGATCGAGTCTGGCAAAATCGCCAACATCGTCGTCACCGATGGCGATTTGCTCGAGCTGCGCACCCACGTCAAATATCTGTTCATCCAGGGCCAGCCGACCAGCCTCGACAACAAGCAGCTCGATCTTTACGAGCGCTTCAGCAAGCGCCCCAAGTCCACCGTCAACCCGTAGGTCGGGCGCGTTTTCTAACTCAGGTCCGGCCCCGATGCTTTTTATCGGGACTGACCTGAGGTTTTGTTATGGTCCTCCGCCGATGGTTTGTTTGTCGGGTATTTATGAACCAGTGGCTGCAATCAATCACTCGCCATACCATCATAAGGACGCACCTGCGAAACAAAATGCCATCTTCGGGTGTCTAACTTTCGAGGTTGGGATTCTGTTTGCCTGCGCGCAACATGGCCGCGAAGTCTAGCGTTCACAAAATCCGGAGGTGCTGCGATGGAAGGATTCTGGCGCGATGTGCGTTACGCGTTGCGCGGCTTCGGCCGCAGCCCGGCGTTTGCCGTCGCCGTGATTCTTGCCGTGGCGCTCGGCATTGGCGCGACCACTGCTGTTTTCAGCGTGGTCGACCGCATTCTCTTCCGCAGCCTTCCGTATCCGCACGCCGATCAGCTAGTGACATTCGGTTACGTCGCGCCCATTGAACCCAACGAATTTATAACGGCCCCGGATTTTGCCGACTGGGGCAATGCGAACGGCGCATTCGCGTCCACCGCGTCCTTTGATTTCGTTCAGGATTGCGACATCACCCAAGCTCCGCCTGCGCGAATGGAGTGTGCTCACGTCGAATCCACATTTCTGCCCACGTTGGGCATTCAGCCGCTGCTCGGCCGCAATTTCTCGCGCGACGAGGACACTTCGACGGCGCCGAAAGTCGCGCTCCTTTTCTATGGCCTCTGGAAGAGCCGCTTCGGCGGCGACCCGCATATCGTTGGTAAGACCATTTCGCTCGATGGCCAGCAGACCACCGTTCTCGGCGTTTTGCCGCGCGATTTTGAGCTGCCCACTCTGGGCCACGCGGACATGCTCGTTCCGGAAGCTTTTGCACCAGGCGCGTTCATGCGTGGAGGCAATCGTCCGACCTTCATTCTGCGCGCCTTTGCGCGGTTGAAACCCGGCGTCAGCATCGCGCAGGCCAAGGCCGCGCTGCAGCCGTCTTTCGAATCCTCGCTCAAGTGGGTCCCTGCCGGTTTTCGTAACGAGGTCAGTCTTTCGGTGCGCTCGCTGCGCGACCGGCAAATCGAAGACGCGCGCCTGGCCTCATGGGTTCTTTTCGGTGCAGTTCTGGCCGTGCTCCTGATCGCGTGCGCCAATGTTGCCAATTTGCTTCTCGCGCGTTCCACCGCGCGCCAGCGTGAATTCGCCATTCGCGCGGCTTTGGGCGCGGGACCTGCGCGCCTGCTGCGCCAAACGCTCACGGAAAGCGTGATGCTGGCGCTCGCCGGAGGCGCGCTCGGCTGCGGCTTCGCTTACGCGTTGCTCAGGATTTTCGTGGCCATATCGCCGCAGGGCATTTTGCATTTGAACGACGCCACGCTCGATTTGCGCGTGCTCGCATTCACGCTGGCCGTCTCGGTGATTTCCGGGATGTTGCTTGGTTTCGCTTCGGCGCAACAAAATGCGCCGAGCGATGCGCTGTATGGCCGCGCGAGTTCTGGACTCTCGCGCGCGTTCTTCCGCCGCGCGCTGGTCTCCGTGCAAATCGCCGTTTCGTTTGTGCTGCTGGCCGGCGCGGGCCTGCTGATTCGCAGTTTAATCAACCTCCAGCGCGTGCCGCTCGGAATGGACACCTCCGGCGTAATCACCGCGGAGATCGAACTGAATCCCCGGCTCTACACGGACGCATCGCGGCGTTTGAATTTCTTTGAGACTATCGAACAGCGGCTTCGCCAGCTCCCGGGCGTGGGCGCGTTCGCCCTCAGCGATTCCCTGCCACCCTGGGGCCGCGGCTCCGAGAGTGCCTATTCCAATATTGAAGTGCCGGGCCGTCCGCACATGCCGCAAGGTACGGGAGGCATGGTGGGACGGCGTACAGTCTCGCCCGCGTATTTTTCGGCGCTGGAGATTCCCATCCTGCGCGGGCGCGCATTCACGGAGGACGACCGCTCCCCGAACGTGAACGTCACCATCTTGAGCCACGCGCTTGCACAGGGTCTTTTCGCAAACGCAAATCCGGTTGGCCAGCGAATTCGTTTTTTGTCGGATGACCCGTGGTTCACGATCGTCGGAGTCGCCCAGGACGTTAAAAACAACGGCATCACCAAGTCGGCTGACCCTGAGTGTTATTTCCCGCGAAAGCACTCTGTCAATGACATTGAGTCGGGCGCTTTCGTGGTTCTGCGCACGTCGCTGCGTCCCGCGGCAGTGGCTTCGTGGATGCGCACCACGGTTGCGTCGCTCGATCCTACTGTGCCGGTCACTGTGGATTCGATGACGCAGCGCGTGAGTCAATTGGAAGCGCGGCCGCGCTTCAACGCCACGCTGCTCGGGATATTCGCCGCGATGGGAATCGTGCTCGCGGCCGTCGGCACGTATGGAGTGCTTGCATTTCTTGTCGTGCAGCGCACGCAGGAAATCGGCATCCGCATGGCGCTGGGCGCGCATCCGCGCGACGTGATGAAATTGATTCTTGCGCAGGGCGCGAAGCTGGCGATTGCAGGATTGCTGCTTGGCGTCGCGGGAGCATTTGCGCTGACGCGCTCGATGACGGCGCTGCTCTTTGGCGTCAAGGCCGCGGATCCGCTGATCTTCTCGGGAGTCGCTCTTTTCCTGATGGTCGTCGCGCTGGCCGCATGTTACTTGCCCGCGCGGCGCGCGATGCGCGTCGATCCGCTCGTTGCGCTGCGCTACGAATAAGATTTCGCGGCGAAATCCAATCTAAAAAAGTAGCCTTGGCGCTTAGAGGGCCTGCAGTTCTTTGCCGGGCTTGAAGCGCACGGCTCTGCCAGGCTGAATGCTCACTTGCTGGCCAGTGCGCGGATTGCGTCCGATGCCGGTCTTGCGCGGCTTGACGTTGAAGACTCCGAAGCGGCGAAGCTCGATGCGCTCGCCCCGCCCGAGCGCGTTCTTGAGCGCCTCGAATACGGTTTCGACGGCTTGCTCAGCCTTCGAGCGAGGGATGTTGGTGCGCTGCACCACGGCGTTGACGATGTCCAGTTTGATCATAGCGAGCAACCGCTCCTTTGCGATGGGTAATGCTAGATGGCCCGGTTGCAGGTTGTCAAGCTGCACGCGCTGTACTAACATGCCGCGCCCTCGAAAAAAATCGAACGGGCGGAGGATGGGATGAGCGTCAAGTGTGACCGATGGATTACGAAAATGGCGCGCGAGCACAAAATGATCGAGCCCTTCGCCGACCGGCAGGTGCGCGACGGAGTGATCAGCTACGGCGTTTCCTCCTACGGCTACGACATGCGCGTGGCGGATGAGTTCCGCATTTTCACCAACGTGAATTCGACGATCGTCGATCCGAAGCAGTTCGACGCGCGCTCTTTTGTGGAGTTTAAAGGGCCGGTGTGCATCGTGCCGCCGAACTCCTTCGCGCTGGCGCGCTCGGTGGAATATTTCCGCATTCCGCGGAGCGTGCTCACCATTTGCGTGGGTAAGTCGACGTATGCGCGGTGCGGGATCATCGTGAACGTGACGCCGTTCGAGCCGGAGTGGGAGGGCTTCGTGACGCTGGAGATCAGCAACACCACGCCGCTGCCGGCGCGCATTTACGCGAATGAGGGATTGTGCCAGGTGATTTTCTTCGAGTCGGATGAGGTGTGCGAAATTTCGTACAAAGACAAAAAAGGGAAGTACCAAGCGCAGCAGGGAATCGTGCTGCCGCGTTTGTAATTGCCGCGAAAAATTCAAACACTCTGCCTTGCGCAGGCCGACGTTTCCTTTCTCAGCGCGAGCGGCCCAGTCACTTCGATGGGGCGCTAAAAGTGCGATTTCAGTCCCGATTAGAAATTGCCATGTGCTTTGTTTGCAAGAACTTAACGATTTTGGACTGGTGTTTTGTGTACCGATTAGAATTTGGCAGGGATGAGCATGGGCTAACGGGCTGTTTTTTGTGGAGGTTAGGAGACGCGCGGGAGCAGGGGATGATTTTCGGCGAAGAAAAGACGAACTGCTGCGGCGATCAGCCCAGGGTGGCAGGTCGAATGGGCGCGCGGGGTTCGCAGAACGGCGCTGCGATTCGGCGAGGCGCTTGGCGGCGAAGTTGAAGTGCTGTCCATTTTGAGTGCCCCTAAAAACAAAAAGCCGCGTCTCCGCGGCGATGGCCCTCTTGCGCGAATTGTGTGGCCGGAATTCCGGCCGGAATGCAACTATATACCATAAAGTACCGACAAATTCAAGGACAAAATGGGCGGTGTTAGATTCGCGCTGGTTCGCGGCGCGCGCAACAAGTAGTAGAATGCCCGCGAGGCGGGAGTTGGGTTTCTCCGTGAAACATTTTGCATATCGATCATTTCGTGAGGTTCTTGCCGGCCTCGCTTTAGGAGCGACATTTTCTCTGCTGGCGCACGTCGGAATACGACTGTTATCGGGTGTGACGGTAGGTCCAAGCTTTCAGTTTCTGAGAACCATTGCTGCCGCGGCAAAGGACGCAGCTGATTCTTTGACGCTTGTGATTATTGTTGGAAACCTGCTCTTTGTTTTTGCGCGCCGTTTCAAGTCGTTTTTCCTAAGGCTATATCGTTCGTGGTCGGGCGGGGTCATCACTGGGGTTTGGCCCGTCTGGTTCGTTCTTGCCATGGTTTTCTTCATGCCACGAGCACGTCCTAGTTGGAGGCGCGCTCTAATTCTTGCTGCTTTTGGCCTGCTCCCGATCGTTGCCTCGTGGTTTATTACTCGTCGTCGATCCGCGACACCGTTGGATTTTTCGGTTTTCGTCCCCGAGCCAGCCCCGCTCCCCGAGGACCTCCTTGCAGGCCGTGAGCTTGCATTTGACCTCCCAATTCAGAGTTGGGCGGAGGATCGCTTGAAGCGGGGTCGCTTGATCCAGTCAATTGGTGGCCTCATTCTAAGAAACAAGGCCCCTGTCGTTGGCATTGTCGGCCCGTTCGGCGAGGGTAAGACGTCTGTCTTAAATCTACTTGCTCAGTCCCTCGAACATCGGCGGGACTTAGTAATCGTCCGATTTAGTTCCTGGTTGCCCGGTGACGAAAAGACGTTGATGTTGTCTCTGTTCGCGACGATTGCCGAGCAGGTCAGATCTCGATTTCTGGTTTTCGGTTTGGGTAGTGAGTTGAGGCGATTTGCGAGGCTGCTCGCAGGGGCAGTTCCGAAGTTCGGAGGGGGCCTGAGTAGGTTCTTCGAACCGCCATCTCAGGTCGAGCAGCTACGCAGTCTGAAGGGTTTCCTGGATAAGCTGCCGGTTCGAGTTGTGGTGCTTGTGGACGAACTAGATCGCATGGACACCGCCGAACTGCTTGTACTCCTTAAGGCTATTCGCGGCGTAACTGATCTGCCGAACCTTTCGTACGTTTGCGCGTTTAGCAAGAAAGCGGCCGTGAGGTTAATCAATGAGAATGACTCGGCGTACGGCGAGTTTTATCTGGAAAAGTTCTTCCCGGTGCAGATCCCATTGCCCCGGATCGACCAGGAGCTGTTGAGCAAGTTCTTCGACCGCAAGCTGGAGGAAATTTGTCGGGCCTTCAATTTGCTGCAAGATGCGGGGGAGAAAAAGGCCTTCAGCGAAGCAGTTAACCCGCTGTGGCGAACCTCGATAAAACCTTTCTTGACCAACTTCCGGAGGTTGACGCTGTTTTTCAATGAATTTAAGGCGTCTCTTGGACCGGTTTATGAAGAGGTTAGCTTGCTCGACATGATGGTCCTCCAGCTCGTGAAAATGGCCTCGGAAGAAACCTACGAGTTCATCTACGACAATGGCCCTCTGTTCTATGAGCCGGAGTGGAGGATCAGGCACTGGGAGGAGCGATTGTCGGTAGACGACAAAACTGAGACCAAAATGCGGAACGACCGACTCAACGCATTCTTCGGCTCGCTTGCCGACTCGACCAGGGCGCGCGTGACGGAACTCTTGAGTGAGATTTTCCCATCCGTTGACGAGTGCGTTCACGCGCACGCATTTTCGCGGAAGGCGGTGAGTTCCGAAGAGGCGGAAGCCAAGAAACGCATCTGCCACCCTGATTATTTTCCGCGCTATTTCATCCATCAGGTGCCCGGTGCCCTGTTTGGAAGGGGGGAGATGTTGAGCTTTGAGGCGAGACTCAACGCGGCAGAGAGTGTCGAGCAGGGTGTTGCGACATTTCGAAAAACCCTTGGCGAACTTGCGAACAATCCATGGAAGAGATGGGATTTCCTGCACAATCTGGCCAATGAATTAGCGAGAGTTCGCCTAGGGGAAGTCCAATCTGAAGCGGTCGTCGCGGCCGTGGCAATGGTCTCGGAATCTTTCGAGGCTGATTTGCTCGGCCTTGGCGAGTGGGGGAGAGCCCGTGCTCTACTTTTCGTAGCGGCGAGTCGCTTCTCTGGGACTCCGAAGCTCCAGGAGGTCCTATCAACCGCAATTCGAGAAGCCACGTCCGACGGCTTCGCCGCCGACATTCTCAGATACAGTACTGGCATGAGAAAAGAAAACAAGATCATTACTGACTGGTCAGAAGTCGATGAGTCCGCAATCAGAAGGGCGTTCGCTCAGCGGATGCGGGACAAATATGCTGTGGGGTCCGACGTGGAGGTTGCGTATGACCGTAGGGCGGAGGCACCACCGTTTTTTGTTTGGGCTTCAGTGGGTGAGGAAGATCAAAAACTAGCGGCGGCCTTCTTTCGCGATAGATTTCACCGGTACCCCTATGAGCTAGGCAGGTTTCTCGCTTGGGCTCTTCCGAAAGAGGCAATTTATCAAGGCGATCCGCTAGTCGGCCTGAACAGATTATTTCCCGTGGACGAGCTTTTGCAATTGATCAATGGATATGGTGACGGAGCCTCGGTTGGGAAGGATCGAGAGTCGGTGGAGTGGATCAGAGAGCTTATGCAGCATCGAGCGGAGGGAGTGGCTGGGGAGGCAGGATAATGGCGGGCGGTCGAGAATGACGACATCGCGCGGGTGAAGCGCGCGAAAGGAAGGAAAACATTAAAGGGGAAGCAAATTTAATGGAAGGGGCGGGAGCGGCTGTGCGCGCCAGTGCGGGAAGCGTCCGGCGGGATGATGCGTGGACGGTGGCGGCGGTGGCGATGATTGCGTTCATGCTGGCGGACGTGGGGCATGAGGCGATTGGGCACGGGATTGGATATCTGATTGGAGGCGGGAGGTCGTGGATACAGACGACGACGCGAATCATGGGAGACCAGCAACTGGGCGATCCGGGATGGCGAATCCTGGACATGGGAGGGCCGTGCGGCAACATGCTGTTCGCGGGGCTGGCGTGGCTGGGGCAGCGCTTCGTTCCTCAGGGCAAGCGGGCGGAGCGTTTGCGGCTGCTGCTGTGGCTGGTGATGGCGTTCAGCTTGTTCTGGGGATTTGGGTACCTGATCTATTGCGGAGTGCTGGGGCATGGGGATTGGTTCGCGCTGGTGGCGGGCGCGAAGCGGGAGTGGTTGTGGCGCGGCGTGCTGATTGCGGCGGGGATTGCGCTGTATCGCGCGTCGGAGATGGCAACGGCGGCGGAGCTGCACTGGATTGTGTCGAGCGAGGAGGCCGATTGGCGGGCGCGGGTGGGGCGGCTGACGGTGGTGTCGTACGTGGCAGGGGGGTGATTGCGTGCGCGGGAGCGGCGCTGGATCCGCATGGGCCGATGGAGATGTTGAATTCAGGCGCGGCGAGCAGTTTTCTGGCGGCGGTGGGGTTGCTGTGGGTGCGTGGGATGTTTGGGAGATTTAGGGATAAGGCGGGGACGGCGGGCGTGGCTGGGGCGAGTGTGATTCGGAGAAGCGTTGGGTGGATGATTGCGGCGGCGGCGATGGCGATTGTTTACGTCGGCGTGCTGGGGCCGGGAGTTAGGATTTGAAGACAGTGGCCCTTCCTGCGTCAGGGCAAGCGAGTGACCCTTCGCAAAAAGCGCTCAGGGTAAACAAGTGGCTAGTGACTAGCGAAAAGCGAAGACATCGCGCAGCGTAACGTCCGCGGGCAAGAGCAAGCTGCGCAAAAACGAGTACATCGCGCGCAAGGCGTGCGCGAAAAGGAAGAAAACACTGAAGGAGAGTTTACGGCACGGCTAACGCCGTGCCCTCCTAAGAAGCGCCGAACAATTGCAGGAGGAACGTCAAGGAGTGGCGGGATAAACCCGCCGCTGCAAAGGCAAGAGTCGCAGACCTGAGGCAGGTTTGCGCGACGAAGCGGGCTCGAGCCCGCCTCGTCAGCCAGGCTAAACGCACCCCACAAAAGCGTAATGGCACAGAGCCGCGTTTTTGTGGCTCTGCGCTGCGCGATGAATGTCGGCCTGAAGGCCGGCGCTACAAACCCAACGAAAATTCAAGGAGTGGCGGGGCAAAGCCGCCGCTGCAAAGGCAAAGCCAAAGCCAAAGCCAAAGGCGAACTGCAGATTCCTCGTCGGATGCTGGTCGCATCCTCGCTCGGAATGACAAAGGTTGCATGTCGTTAGCGGGCGGGCGGGGCTGAAGCCCGCCCCTACGAACGACAAAAGCAGAGCGCGATAGCGGGGCTATTCATAGCGAAGAGCGACCATGGATCGACGCGCATGGCGCGGCGGGCGGGGCTAAAGCCCTCCCCTACGAGCGACGAAAGCAGAGCGCGATGGCGGGGCTATTCATAACGAAGGGCGACCATGGGATCGGCGTGCATGGCCCGGCGGGCGGGGCTGAAGCCCGCCCCTACCAACGACAAAAACGGAGCGCGATGGCGTGACTATTCATAGCGAAGGGCGACCATGGGATCGACCTTCATGGCGCGGCGCGCGGGAATGTAGCAGGCCAGGAACGCGACCGCGAGGAGCACGATAGCAACGGCGGCGAGGGTCAGCGGGTCGCTGCCGGCGACTCCGTAGAGCAACTGCGAGAAGCTGGAGAGCAGGCGGACGAGAATGAGCGCGGCGGCGGCTCCGATGGCGACGCCGACGAGAGCGAGGCGCAGTCCCTGGCCGATGACGAGCCGGAAAACGTCGCGCTTCTGCGCGCCAAGGGCCATGCGGATGCCCATTTCGTGGGTGCGCTGGCCGACGGCGTACGCGGTGACGCCGTAAAGGCCGATGCCCGCGAGCAGGAGAGCGAGCGCGGCGAACGAGCCGAGCAGCATCATGGCGAAACGGCGCGGCGCCAGTGAAGACTCGATGATTTCGTGCATGGATACGAAGGTGGTGAGCACTTCGTCCTTGCTGAGGCGGTCGCTGGCACGGCGAATGGAGTCGACGAGGCCGAGGACGTTTCCCGAGGAGCGCACGATGACGCCGGTGTTCCCAGCCATCAGGGAGATGATGCTGTCGGGAAATTGCTTGATGGAAAAGTAGAACTGCGAACGCAAAGAATTTTGGGCGTCGGTGTCGAGCCCCCACTGCTTGACGTGGCCGATGACACCGATGATTTCAAATGCGTTGTCCGGACTTCCCTGGTAGATCACTTTGCCGACGGCGTCTCCATTCGGGAAATACTTCTGCGCCAGGACTTGGTCGACGACGACCACGGGCTTGGAGTGTTCGTCGTCTTGGTCGGTGAAAAAGCGTCCCGCGAGCAAGGGAATGCGCATGACCTTCAAATAGTCCGGACCGACGGTGTAGTTGAGCGCGCTGTCCATGGCGCTTTGACTCGCGGGCTGGGGCTGGCCTTCAACCCAGAAGGAGTTGTCATCTTCGGCGTACATGGGGAGAGCGCCCCAGTAGAGCGACTCGGCTTGGACTCCGGGAATTGCCGCGATGGCTTCGTCGAAATTGCGGAGAGCCATGCGAATGGTCGCGGCAGGAGCGGTGTTCATCTGCGGGGGAAGAGCGAGGTCGAAGGTCAAAACGTTGTCTGGGTTGAATCCGGGATTGACGTTCCAGAGCTGGGCGAGGCTGCGGATGACCAGTCCCGCGCCGGCAAGGAGCACGAGGGCCATGGCCATTTGCGTGACGACCAGAGCGCCTTGCGTGTGGTGGCGCGAGCCGACGGCTCCACGGCCGCCCTCTTTGAGCGTTTCGTAGGTGCTGCCGCGCGCGGTGCGGAGCGCGGGGACGAGGCCGAAGAGAATTCCGGCGCAGAGGGAGAGGAATAGGCTGAACCAAAGGACGCGGGCGTCCATGCCGACTTCGCTGGCACGAGGCAACGTGGCAGGAAGCGCGGCGAGCGCGGCGCGTGTTCCAACGGCGGCGAGCGCCAGTCCGAGCGCGCCGCCGAGGATTGCGAGCAGGACGCTTTCGGTGAGCATCTGACGGACGATGCGGCTGGTGCCAGCACCAAGAGCTGAGCGCACGGCGATTTCGCGGCTGCGAGCCGTGCCGCGGGCGAGCAGCAGATTGGCGACGTTGACGCAGGCGATCAGCAACACGAGGCCGACCGCGCCGAGCAGCAGCAGCAGGAACGAGCGGACCTTGCCGACAAATCTTTCCTTCAGGGGGTCTAGGGTGGCGCCGGTTCCTTTATCGGCGTCGGGGTAGGTTTGCGCCATGTAATTGGTGACGCGCTGCATATCCGTGCGGGCCTGCTCGATGGTGATCCCCGGTTTCAGGCGGGCGATGCCGTGAATGCCGAGCCCGGCGGAGCGGCTGCTAAGCGCGGGAGTCCGAAATTCGCCGAGGGGAGCGTAAATGTCCACGGGGGACATGGGCAAGTCGAGATGGCCGGGGAACACGCCCACGATGGTGTAGCCTATGCCGTCGAGGGAGACGCCTTTGCCGATGACGTCGGGTGAGGAGCCGAATTTTCGTTGCCAGAGATCCGTACTGATAGCGACCACATGCCCGGCGCCGATTTCGTCTTCGGCTGGTGTGAAATAGCGGCCGAGGACAGGCTTGACGCCGAGCATGGGGAAGAAATCGGAGGTGATTAAGGAGGCGTTCAGTTCCTCGGCGCTGCCGACGCCGGTGAGCAGATAGCCGCTGTAGCGCGAAACAGCAAAGTACGAAAAGCATTGGTTGATGCGGTGCCAATCGAGGAAATTGGGGTAGGAAATCGAGCCGCGCGGACCGAAATTTGGTTTGCTCGCAGCCACGGTGACGAGGCGATCGGGATCAGGGAAGGGCAGCGGATTCAGCAGGACGCCGTTGACGATAGAGAAGAGGGCGGTGTTGGCGCCGATGCCGAGGGCGAGGGTGAGAATGGCGACGGCGGTGAAGGCGGGGGATTTGCGCAGCATGCGAAAGGCGAAGCGAATGTCGGCAAGAAAACTTTCGAGCGAGGGCCACTGCCAGACTTCGCGGCTGCGCTCTTCGAGGAGCGTGGCGTTGCCGAATTCGCGGCGGGCGGTGCGCGCGGCTTCTTGGCGGGACATGCCGGAGGCGACGAGGGCGTCAATTTTTTCGCGGAGATGCTCTCGCATCTCGGCGGAGAGATCGCTATAGAGGCGGCGGCGCGAAAACAATTTGCTGAACCAGTTCATAACAGCCTCCTGAACACTGGCGCGATTAAATCCGCGATACGGACGACACCAACACCGAAAAGCAAATACTGGCGGGGAGACCCCGCCGCTACAAAGGCAAAAGCGTCACTCATAACGCAACGCGACCATGGGGTCGACGCGCATGGCGCGGCGGGCCGGTAGATAAGCGGCCAGCAAGGCAACAACGAGAACCAGAAGCGCAACGGAAGCGAATACAACCGGGTCAGTGGGCCGGACTTCGTAGAGCAAGGACGCCATCAGGCGCGTCAAGGCGAAAGCGGCGATGAGGCCGATCAGGACGCCGAGCGCGGCGACTTTGACGGCTTTGACGATGACCAGCCGCATGACGTCGCGGCGCGTAGCTCCCAGTGCAATGCGCACGCCGATTTCGTGGGTGCGCTGCGCGACCTGGAAGCTGAGCACGCCGTAGACGCCGACGAGCGTCAGGATCAGCGCCAAGGCGCCAAATGTTCCCATGAGCAGGGCTTCGAAATTTGTTTGCGCGACGGAGCTGGAGCCGGTGATGAGCTGAGTCATGGGCTCGAGGTCGGTGATGCGCTGGTCGGGAGCGAGGCTGGTGATGGCGTTGGTGAGCGCGGAAGCAATTCCGGCGGACGTGTTGGTGCGGATGACCCAGTCAGCGGACCCGTTCACCGCGAGGCCCTGAGAGGCTGGCACATAGACCATAGGCGGCACGGGGGACTCCAGGAAGGCACCCTTGACGTCGGCGACGACGCCAATGATTTGACAGACCGGCTGAGGAAATTGGAGATATTGATGTCCTTGATATTCGCCGATGACGATGCGATCGCCGATTGGATTTCCGTTGGGCCACCACGCGCGGGCGAGGGTTTCGTTGATGACGGCGGCAGGCACAGAGGAAGCGAAGTCGGTCTGCGCGAAAACGCGGCCGCGCAGAATGGGAATTTGCATGGTGGAAAAATAGTCGGAGGAAATGGGGCGGTACTCCATGGTGCCGATGCTGTTTTCCGGATGGCCGTCGCGCTGCATGGGGACATTGCCTCGGCCATGCAAGGGAGCGACGGAAATAAGCGCGGCGGATTCGACGCCGGGAATTGCCTGGATGCGTTCAAGGGCTTGGCGTTCGAAGTTCCAGATGTTTGCGTCGGACATGTTGGAACGGAACGGTGTGTGCATCAGGACGAGATGCGCGGGGTTGAAGCCGATTTTTTCCTGAAACAAATTGTGGAGGCTTTGAATCAGAAGGCCGGCGCCGATGGCGAGCATGAGCGCAATGGCCACTTCGCCGCCGACGAGCGCGTTGAGCAAGCCTGAGCGGCTGCGGCTTGGTCCCGCGACGGCGCGGCCATCTTTGAGCGCGCTGTTCAGGTCGAGCTTGCGTGTCTGGAAAAACGAGGCGAGGCCGAAGACGACGCTGGTGGCGACGGCGACGAAAGATGTGAAGAGCAAGACGCGGCCGTCGAGAGCGATGTGATCGACGGAGGGAAGATCCCAGGGAATCGCGGAGACGAAAACCCGCAGCGAGGCCATAGCCGCAGCGAGTCCGGCAGTGGCGCCAGCGATTCCGAGAAGCAGGGCTTCGGAAAGGAATTGTTGCAGCAAGCGGCGGCGGCCCGCGCCGAGGGCGAGGCGAATCGAGATTTCCTTCTGGCGCGAGGTAGCGCGCGAGAGAAGTAGACTGGCGACATTTGCGCAAGCGATCAAAAGCAGCAGGCCGACGGCGCTAAGAAGAATCAGCAGGGTTTGGCGGTAATTGCTCGCGAGGTAATCCCGTAAACGGTCGAGATGAAGGATGCCGGAGCCTTGATGTTGGCCGGCGGAAGCCTGCGCGAAAAATTCCGCGCCGAGGAGGCGCGCTTCGGCGTTGGCTTGAGGCAGCGAAACGCCGGGCTTGAGGCGGCCGATGACGTCGGTGTTCAGTCCTTCATCGCCCATGCTGTGGCCCAGGTGCAGAGAGACGAACAGATCGGCAGGTTGCGTGTATTTGAAGCCGGGCGGCAGGACGCCGGTGACGGTGTAGCTTTGGTTGTTGAGGACGATCTGGCGGCCAATGATGTTGGGGTCGGCTGCGAAAGCGTCGCGCCAGAGGGAGTCAGCGAGAACAGCGGCGGAAGCGCCAGACTCGCGGGTGAATTCGCGTGCGAATGGACGGCCGAGTTGCGGATTCACGCCGAGTGTTTCGAAAAATCCATCGGTTGCGAATGCAGCGGTCACCCAGCGCCGGGCGGTGTTTTGCGTCAGTTCCAGGTCCTCGTAACCCTGAAAGCCGGCGACGGCTGAAAAACTGGTGGAGTGGTCGCGGAAGAATTCAAATTCAGGGACGGACAAGTCGGGTATCAGTTCGGTTTTGTCGAGCCAGCCGAAGTAGACGATCTGATCGGAGTGCGGATAGGGAAGCGGGCGGAGGATGACGCCGTCGACGAGGCTGAAAATTGTAGTGTTGGCGCCGATGCCGAGGGCGAGAGTGAGAATGGCGACGGCGGTGAAGGCGGGCGATTTGCGCAGCATGCGGAAGGCGAAGCGAATGTCGGCAAGAAAACTTTCGAGCGAGGGCCATTGCCAGACTTCACCGCTGCGCTCTTCGAGGAGCGTGGCGTTGCCGAATTCACGGCGGGCGATGCGAGTGGCTTCGGCGCGGGACATGCCAGAAGCGACGAGGGCATCGATTTTTTCGCGGAGGTGCTCTTGCATTTCAGCCGAGAGATCGGAATAGAGGCGGCGGCGCGAGAACAGCCCAGTGAGCCAGGTCATGATTTCACCGGAGCGAGGACGCGCGCGATGCCTTCGAGCATTTGCTCGAAGCTGGAGACCTGGCGCTCGAGATGCTTGGCGCCCGCGGGCGTCAATTTATAAATGCGGACGCGGCGATTGGCGGACGAAATGCCCCACTCGGCTTTCACGCAGCCTTCCTTGAGGAGGCGCTGCAGCGCAGGATAGAGCGAGCCTTCCTCGATTTGCAGTAGATCGTCGGAGGCGCGTTTGATGTGCTGCACCAGGGCGTAACCGTGGAGAGGCTGTGCCTTCAGGGTGCGGAGAATCATCATCTCGAGCGCGCCGGGGAAAAGGTCGCGGGGCTGATGGTTGCTCATGCGGTCTCCTTTGCGAATGCGCGGGATCGAGGTCTATTTGGTCTAGGCCTAGAGCAAAATAGTATAAAGAAGAGAGGATGTCAAGAGGCGAAGAAGGATCGCCGAATCGCGGAAAAGAAGGAGCTACGGTTTTTGGGTGGGGCGCATGACCACCTCGCTGATGAAGCTCTGCGGTTCGGCGGTAATGACCATCTCGACGGCATGCGCGACGTCATGCGGCTGGAGCATTTTCTGCACGTTCTTCGACGAGGGATGGCCGAAATCGGTGGCCACGGAGCCGGGGCAGATGGCGGTGACGCGGATTCCGTGCGCGCGGAGATCTTCGGCCATGCAGAAGGTGAGGCCGAGCAGGCCCCATTTTGAGGCGCAATAAATGCTTCCGCCGGCGAAAGAATTCTTTCCGGCGAGCGAACTGATATTCACGATGTGGCCATGGCCCCGAGAAATCATGGATGGAGCAACGGCGCGGCTCACCAGGAACACTCCCTTCAAGTTGGTGTCTAATACAGCATCCCAGTCGGTTTCGGTGAACTCTTGCACCGGGCCGAAGCGGCCGGTCCCTGCGTTGTTGATAAGGAAATCGATGGCGCCGAAGCGCGCCAAGGTTTTTTCGATGAGCGAGGCAACCTGATCGCTGTGGGATACGTCTGCTGTGAGAGCTAAAGCATCGATCGCTTCGTCGCGAAGGCGCGCGCACGCGGCGTCAAGAGTGTCCTGATGACGGCCGCAAAGAGCGATGCGAGCGCCCAATTGACCGAGGCGCTGCGCGATGGCCAAGCCAATTCCGCGGCTTGCGCCGGTAACGAGGGCAGTTTTTCCGGCAAGGGAGGAGTTGTTCACGATGGGCTCCTAGAAGGGCGACATTTTGCGGCCATTCATCATCTTATCATCTGAATGGCAGCGTTACCCGGGTGGTGGGCAGCGGCTCAAATGTTTCGCGTCGAGGAAAGGGGCCTTGCAGGAGTTCCGAGGTTTCCCTATAATTCGACAGTTTCTGCGTGCCTGAAGTCTTCATAAGCGCCATCGCGGATACAGTTTCACGCAATGATAGGGAATTTGAGCGAGGAGGCAGGAGGACGATGATGCGAAAGTGGGTCGTCGCGAACGCGATTGTGTGGCTTGGGGCGGCGCTGCTGTGTTCTGCGGCGCCGAGAGCAGCCTTCGCGCAGGATGAGCAGCAGACTTCAAAGACGCCGTATACGCTTCCGGAATACAACGCGTATCAGGCGGCCGCGGGTCAAACCGATCCGCAAGCCAAGATCCAGGCGTTGGATGATTTTGTGAGTAAGTTTCCGAGTTCCTCGCTTTTGCCGCTGGTTTATCAGCAGTACTTCGGCGCCTACAATCAATTGAAGAATTATCCGAAGCTGATTGAATACGTGGACAAGTTCATCGCCGTGCCGGAAGACAAGTACTTGCTCATCCCGGGGATGTCCAAGGAAAGACTGGTCGGCGACAAGGTGCAAGCGCTTTATTTTCGAGCGGTGGCGTTCAACCAGTCGTTCAACGAGAAGGATACGAACGCACAACAGGAACTCGCCGATGCGCGGAAATGCGCCCTGGAGGGGCTAGACCTGTTAAACCAGATTCCCAAGCCCGCGAGCATGACGGGCGACCAGTTTACGCAGCAAAAGAAACCGTTTGTGATTTTGTTCAATTACACCGCAGGAACGGCGGCGTACCAGGCGAAGGATTATAAGAACGCGATTGATTCCTACAATGCGTACATCGCAGCCAGCGGCAGCACCGATCAGACCGTTGCGGCGACGTACTTCCAGATGGGAGTGGCCTACCTGCAACTTGCGGCGCAGCAAACTCCGGCTCAGCCCGCTCAGCCGCAGACGCCGCCCGCTGGTCAACCTCCGGCGACGGCCTCGACAACGACACCTGCGGCCGCACCGGCAGACTCCGGACTTGCGGATCTGTATATGAACGGCTTCTGGGATTTGGCGCGCGCCATCGCTCTGAAGGGGCCGGGCGAAGCGCAAATGCGCTCGTACTTGCGCGCGCAGATGTTCAATTATGAGCAGCCGGCCTGTGGAAGCTTGCTTGACGACCAAATGAACGAGTTGGTTCAACTGGCAGGCACGCAGGCGGCGAAGCCGACAACGTATTCTCTGCCGAGCGCGTCAGATTTGGGCAAAGTGCTGCAGGCCAGCAACCTGCTCTCGATTTTGTCGGATCTGCAGGGCGGCGGCGATAAGGGCAAGATGACCTGGCTGGCGGTGTGCGGTCAGGAGATTCCGAACGTGGTCGGCAAGATTATCGACATCGCTCCGAGCACGGATTCGATTGACTTCAAGGTGTTCACAGCGGCAACGGGAGAGGAAATCCAGGCGGGCACCACGGCCAATTTGGACGTGACCGTGTACACGGCCACGCCAGCAGCAGGAGCGCCTGCGGCCGGGGCGGGCCAGGCGCAAGCTCAAACACCGCCACCGGTGCAGCCGGAAGCGTCGCGTCTGCAAAAAGGGGACGCGATCAAATTCACCGGCACCCTGATGAAGTACGACGCGCAGCCGTTCCTTCTGTATTTCGATAGATGCCAGATAGACCCGTCAGCAATTCCGCCGGAGAAGGGTGCACCGAAACGGCCGCACCATCCGGGCGTACGGTAGAAAAAACAATTGGATAGAGGCCGTCGCATGGTACAGATGCGGCGGCCTTTTTTTTGTTTTTGTGCCAGATTTTCAGAAGGGGATGAAGGGGATTACTCAAGCGCCGTTCAAGAACCAGTAGTTGCCTTCGATAACCCCGGATGCTTTTCCCGCAGTCGCCGCGTCGGGCGAAGAGATGAATGCCTTGGCTTTCGCCAGATCTTCCACGCGGAAAATGAAAAAGACGTTGTTGGCGTCTTCCAGTTCACGCCAAAGATTTTCGCGAATGAGGCCCGCTTGCTTGTGGGCGCCGGCGTGAGAGTCGAAAACCGCCTGCCAACTGGAAAAATCGGCGACCTTGTTGCGGCAGAGCATGCGCAGCATTTTTGATCCTCCGTGCCGGCAGGGGACAGACTCTAGGCGTGACGGCGGCCGTTACCGAGCTTGTATTCTTCGACTTTGCGGCTGAGGGTATTGCGGTGGATGCCCAGGACGCGAGCGGCGCGCGACTGGTTGCCTGCGGCATGATCCATGGCGCACTTGATGAAGCGCCGTTCGAATTCGGTGAGCGCCTCGTCGAGCAAAATTCCGCGGTCAACCATCTGGCCGATGAGCGCTTCCAACTGATCCTTCACGATTCCATCCTCCGAGTGCTGCTCGGGGGCCCGCCGTGGGCAAAGCCGCTAGCAGAAATCTTATTCGAGTTCTCGTCCGGTCAGGCGCTTATATGCTTCGCGATATTTCGCGCGGGTGGCGTCAACCACGTCGGCCGGAAGCGCGGGCGCAGGCGGCTGTTTGGCCCAGCCGATGCGCTCCAGGTAGTCTCGCACGTACTGCTTGTCAAAGGACGGCTGTGGCTTGCCGGGCTGGTAGGAATCGGCGGGCCAGAAACGCGAAGAATCCGGCGTAAGCGCCTCGTCGATCCACACCAGTTCGCCGTGGTCGACGCCAAACTCGAGTTTCGTGTCCGCGATGATGATGCCGCGTTCAGCCGCGAACTCGGAAGCGCGGCGATAGACTTCCAAAGTGATGTCGCGCAGGCGCGTGGCCAGGGATTCGCCGATTTGCGACGCGGCCTCCTGGAAAGAAATATTTTCGTCATGGCCGGTGGTCGCTTTCGTTGCCGGCGTGAAAATCGGTTCCGGCAGGCGGTCGGATTCCTTCAGGCCCGCAGGCAGCGGAATGCCGCAGATTTTTCCCGTGGCGCGATAATCCTTCCAGCCGGAGCCGGAAATGTATCCGCGGGCGACGCATTCGATAGGCACGGGCTGGGTGCGGCGCACGATCATAGAGCGTCCGCGCAGCGTTTCGACATAGGGGGCGAGGTCGCCGGAAAAATCGGCGGCGCTGATGACGTGATGCGGCACGATTCCGGCCAGCTTGTCGAACCAGAAGAGCGAAAGCTGGGTAAGCACGCGGCCCTTGTCGGGAATCGGCGTGGGCAGAATGACGTCAAAGGCCGATAGACGGTCTGTGGCGACGATCAGCAACCGGTCGCCAAGGTCGTAAATGTCGCGAACCTTGCCGCGCGCCAGGAGTTTGAGTCCGGCGAAGTCCGTTTGTGAGATTGCGGGATAAATTCCAGGCGAAGCCAACGTTTTTTTATTCCTAAATTAAAGAGGCCGTAATTTTATCGCAGCGAGAGACGATGTCAACCGTTAAACGAAGAGGCTGAGGAAAACTTTTTTGCGCCGCGGAACGAAATTTGGCATGCGATTATGCGGCAGTGGACTTGGCGCGCTCCGCTGCTTCCTCCCAGCGAACGGAAACGAGTTTGGAGACGCCGGGCTCCTGCATGGTTACGCCGTAAAGAACCGTGCCCATCTCCATGGTCTTGCGATTGTGGGTGACGATGATGAATTGCGTCTGCTCGCCCATCTCCGTGAGCATGCGATTGAAGCGGCCGACGTTGGCTTCGTCGAGGGGAGCGTCCACCTCGTCGAGAATGCAGAAGGGGCTCGGCTGGAAACGGAAAACGGCGATGAGCAGCGCGAGAGCCGTTAGCGCTTTTTCGCCTCCCGAGAGAAGCAAAATGTTTTGCAGGCGCTTTCCGGGCGGCTGCGCAACGATGTCGATGCCACTGTCGCCGGAGCTGTCCGGCTCGGTGAGGCGCATTTCGCCGGAGCCGCCGCCGAAGAGCGTGCGGAAGGCTTCGGAGAAGTTGCGGTTGATCACGCTGAAGGCCTCTTCGAATTTCTGGCGCGACACGGTGTCGAGCTCGTTGATGGCCTGCTGGGTGTTCTGTATCGACTGCACCAAATCGTCGCGCTCGCGCGTGAGGAATGCGTTGCGCTGGTCGCATTCCTGGAATTCCTCGAGCGCCATCATGTTGACGGGGCCCATGGATTCTAGGCGTTCCTTTTTCTCCGCGTAGCTCGTTTCGGAAATGGCGAGCTCTTCCCCGGTGAGCAGTTGCTGCTGCTGGGCGATCAGCTCTTCCGGCTGAGCGCCGGCTTCGGCGACGCAGGTTTGGCGGAGATGCTCGCGGTCGGAATCGTTGCGCGCTTTTTCGATTTCGTGGTGGTTGCGATTTGCGCGCAGCGCATCCAGAGACTCGCGCTTGGAGTGGAGTTCGCCATCGAGAACTCCGGCGCGCTCGCGAAGTGAATTCCATTGGGCTTCGAGGCCGGTTTTGCGCTGCTCGAATTGCTCCTTTTCACTGCGATGATGCGCGACCTGCTGTTCGAGCTGAAGATTGCTGGCCTGGCGCTCCGCGCCGTCGCGAAGGAGCGCGTCGCGCTGATCGACAAGCGCGGCGAGGCGTTCGCGCGATTGATTGGCCTCTTCGGTCAGGCGCGCTTCGAGGGTCGCGGCGTTGGCCAAGCGTTCGGCCATGGCGGCGAATTCTTCGCGGCGGCTGGCGAGCTCGCTCTGCTGCACTTGGGATTTTCCACGGAGAACGGCGAGGCGTTCTCCGGCGGCAGCGGCTTCGCGCTCGGCGGTAGTCCGTGAAACGAGCGCCTGCTGGCTGACCTGCTGCGCGTCAGAGGCGCGCAGGCGGGCGCTCTCGGCTTCGGTGGCCAAGCGGGAGACTTCGCTCTGCGCTTCGAAAAGTTGCGCCTCGGCGCGCGCCGCTTCGTCGCGGGCTTGCGCCAGTTGGTGGAAAGCGCCGACGCGGGATTTTTCGGCTTCGACGTGCTCAGAAAGCACCTGCTGCAACTCGGCTTCGGTGCGCTGCAGATCTTCCGCCAATTGCCGGAGTTGGGCTTGCGTGTCGGTGGCGACGTGCTCCAGATGAATGACCTCGGCTTCATGCATACGCAGCTCGCGCTTCAGCGCAAGCGGGCCAGCTTCGCCGGGGCGGCCGCCGGTGACCATGCGGCCGTGATAGCAAGTGCCGTCGAGCGCCACGAAATATTGCTCGGGATTTTCGCGCGCGAGCTTCTCGGCCTCCGCGGCGGTTTCGATGAGATAGGCGGACTGCAATTTCGAGAGAAATTGCTTGGCCGCGGGGCCGAGCGGGTCGCGGAAATCGACCAGACGGTCAAAGCGCGAGACAACGCTCGGCGACGAAAGCGAAGGAGTTTCCGGCTTCGGCTCGTATTTCAAATGGCGCAAGGAATCGACGAAGAATGTGGCGCGGCCGCCCATCTCTTCGCGAAGAAGGCTGATGCCGGCCCGGGCGTGATCGAAGGTTTCCACGACGACGTATTCCAGTTCGTCGCGCAGGAACTGCTCGACGGCGCCTTCGTACTGCTCTTCGACTTCGGCGTAATCGGCGAGCACGCCGACGGCGCGAAAGCCGCGCGCCTCGCTGCCGCCGGCGGCGGAGAAGAGCTTTTGCACGGCTTCGGCGGTGTAGGCGCGGTCGTTCAATATTTGTTCGAGCGAGCCGCGGCGCGCGCGGGCGGCGGAAAGCTCTTCGCGAACTTTTTCGTTTCGTTGCGCGGCTTCTTGATGTGAGCTTCGCAGCGCCGCGAGCGCCTGCTGCGTTTCGCGAACTTGCTCGGCGAGGGCGAGAGCGCTCGATTCCGCTGCGTGATGATTCGATTCGGCGGTGTGAACCAGTTCGGACTTTTGTTGGGCCTCTTGTTCGAAGCGCGCGCGCACGCTTTCCCGCTGCGCGTGTTCGGCGTTGATGCGCCCGACGAGGTCTTCGGCTTGCATCGATTCAACCTGCGCGCGCACGGAGTCTTCACCGCTGCGGGACGCGGCATCGCGCAGATCGGAGATCAGTTGATCGAGAGCGGCCTGCTCGACAGCGTCGGCTTCGATCTGCCGCGCGAAATTCTGCAAGTACGAATCGAGCTGCGAGGACTCCGCGCGCAAGTTCGCAACGCTTTCGCGATGGCTGGCCACGCGGGCCTCGACCTGCGCGGCCTGCTGCTCGGCCTGAGCGATTTCCGCGGCGAGCTGGCTGACGCGCGAGGCGATCTGTGCTTCCTGCTCGCGATTGAAGGCGATGCGATTCTCGGCGCGGTCGAGTTCCAGCGTGGATTGGTTCAGCAGGTTGTGAAGCTGGCGCAGCTCGTTTTCGAGCTCGTAATTGCGGACGTCAAGCTGCTCTTGCTCGGCTTCAAGCTCGCGAATCGCCGCGGCTTGCTCCGATTCGGCGGCGACCAACTCGGCGAGCAAGGATTCGAGGCGTTCGGTTTCCGATTCCAGTTGCTGCGCTTTGCTGGCAAGCACGGTGCGCATCAGGCCGCGCATCTCTTCGCGCAATTCGGCGTAGCGCCGAGCCTTGGACGCCTGGCGCTTCAAGGACGCGAGCTGCTTCTCGACTTCGACAAGAATATCGTTCACGCGCGAAAGATTTACTTTCGCGGCTTCGAGTTTGGCTTCCGCGAGGCGGCGCTTCGTTTTGTAGACGGTGATGCCGGCGGCTTCTTCGATGAGTGCGCGGCGGTCCATGGGACGCGAGTTGAGGATTTGGCCGATGCGGCCCTGCTCGATGATGGCGTAGGAGTCGGGGCCGAGGCCCATGCCCATGAAAAGCTCCTGAACATCGCGCAGGCGCGCGACGCGACCATTGATGAGGTATTCGCTCTGGCCGGAACGATAAAGGCGGCGGCCGACGACCACTTCGCCGGGCTTCATTGTAATTGCCGGCTTGTCGGCGCCGCGTTTTTTCCAGGGCTTGCCGGATTTTTCGGCGCCGCCTTCTAACGCGATTGCCGCGGACTCCGTTGAGAGCACCGGCGATTCCGTTTCCGGTTGAGCTTCGCCGGGAACTTCCGTACTCATTTGTGTTTGCGCATCCGAAGGCGCATCGGCGACAGGTTCGGGCCCCAGGACTTTGGAAACGGCGTCGGCGAGTTCGGGATCGACCAGAGTGAGCGAAACTTCGGAAATGCCCATGGGCGGGCGCTTGGCGGTGCCGTTGAAAATGCAATCAGACATGCGTTCGGCGCGCAGCATCTTGTGGCTCTGCTCGCCGAGCACCCAGGAGATGGCGTCGACCACGTTCGATTTGCCGCAGCCGTTGGGGCCGATGATGCAGGTGACGCCGCTGCCGCTGAAGACGATGTTGGTCTTCTCGCAGAACGACTTAAATCCCAGAAGTTCGACTTTGCGAAGTTTGAGCACGCTGCTCCTTGGAAATTGACTGGCTGTTCCGGCGCACGCGCAGGGAACAGCTCAAATTTAGAGTGTCGAGACGCGGATTTCGAGACAAAAATCGTGGCGGGTCGCGTGGAGCGGGCCCTGCCGCCTGGCGCTTCGGATCGGCGGTGATGCAAGGGAAGATAGCACGGGACCAAAGGTGTGTAAAGCCTTTGAAGCGGGAGTGTGCGCGCTAGAAACGCGGCAGCCGAGCCCCTAAGCTTTCGAGACCGCCGTCTATTTCAAATATTGCTCATACCAGGCGAGGATGCGGTTGAGCCGGTCAAGCATGTGTTTTTCCTCATGGAAACCGTGATTCTCGCGCGGATATTCGACCAGCTCGGCATTGTCCCCATAGAATTTCAGCCCGCGATAGAGGCCGGTGCTTTCACCAAGCGGATCGGTGGTGTCGTTGATGCCCTGCAAAATAAGGATGGGCGTGTGCGCGTGCTTCACATACATGAACGGGGAATGATTCAGGAAGCCCTCGGGATGCTCGTAGGGAAGGCCCCAGAACCACTTGTCGTATGACGGGCCGTTTTCGGTGTTGAATTCGGCGATCAGGTCGACCATGCCCGCGCCGGAAACGGCGGCCTTGAAGCGATCGGTCTGGGTGATGGCCCATTCGGACATGTATCCGCCGTAGGACCATCCGCCGATGCCCAGCTTATTTGGATCAGCGACGCCCTGTGCGATCAGGTAATCGACGCCCGCCATCACGTCCTTGAAATCGGCGCCGCCCCAGTCGGCGCGGTTCATCTCCATGAATTTTTCGCCGTAGCCGGTCGAGCCGCGAATGTTGAAGTAGGAGACGGCGAAGCCATGCGCGGCAAGCAACTGGCCCCAGGAATCTATCGATTCGGACCACGCGCCGGTAGGTCCGCCGTGCACCAACACGACGAGCGGAACGCGTGAGTGACCGTCGTAATCGAGCGGTTTGAGCAGTTCGCCTTCGATTTGCTGGCCGTCGAAGCTGTTGTAATGGAAGAATTCAGGTTTTGCGAGAGTGATGGAGTCCCAGCTGGCGTTCAAATGGGTGACGCGCTCTGGCGATGCTCCCGCATCGGCGAGATAAATCTCCGGAGGCTCGGTTGCAGATCCGCCAACAAAAGCCAGCGTGCCCGACGATGAAACGGCGAAACCGTGGGGATTCGGCGCCGCATTTTCGATGGCGGCGGCGTGGCCGTCTGAAGCGACAGAATACAGAGTGGTCTTGAATCCAGTTTCGGCGATGGCCATCAGGCTGCCGTCAGAACGCCACTCGACGCCGTTCATGGCGCGGTCGATGCTCGCGGCGGTGAGGTTGCGGCTGGGGTCGGCTGCTTCCGCCGTAGTGGAGTGAACGTAAATGTCGTGCGGCTCGGGGCCGTCGACGCGTGCGCCCATGTAGGCGAACTGCGTGCCGTCTGGCGAGACGCGAATATCGCCGAAGGGGCCTTTGGGCGCGGCGAGCAACGACATCTGCCCGCTGGCGATATCCAAAGAGAAAATGCGATCGGTGTCGTCATCCGATTCCGGATGATCGGTCGCAGAAATGATGAGCCGGTCGCCGCTGGGCGTCCATTCGGCCTCACGAACTTCCCATTGCGTGCCGGTGATGGCGCGCGTCTTTTTTGTAGCTACGTCGAGAATCCACACGCGCGAGTGCTTGTCCTCCTTGTCGATCACGACGGCGTCGTCTTTGTCCTTCTCTTTTTTCTGTTCTGCGTCGCTCGGTTCATCTGGGGCAAGAAATGCGATTTCCTTGCCATCGGGCGACCAGGCGAAAGAGGCGATGCTGCGTTTTCCAGTGGTGATGGCGTAGGCGTCGCCGCCGCTCGAAGAGAGCAAATAAATCTGGCGGTCGTCGTCACGGTTGGAAAGAAAAGCGAGGAACTTGCCATCAGGAGACCAGCGCGGAGAATTGTCGGATTTGTCGGAGTAAGTGTACTGGCGCACCTGTTTGCTGGCGACGTCCAGAATCCAGATGTGCGTGGCAATAGTCGTGCCCTTGGGCGGCTCGGTAACGGTGAACGCCAAGAGCGTTCCGTCCGGTGAAAATCGAAGGTCGCCGATGCGGCGAAGGTTCAGCGCTTGCTGCGGCGTTAGCGTTGTGGACGCAGAATCCGCGGGAGGGCGCGGAGCCGAAAACGCCGCGGGAGCGAGGAAAAGAAAAATGGCCGCAATTCGAACTGCCGAGCTGGTTTTCATGGCTGGCTCCTAGGTGGAGTGGACAATGTATTTGGCAGGCGCCGGTTCGTCAACCGCGAAATCGGCGCGGAACCCGCACGCGCGTTGACTTGGCCGTGCGCTGGAACTAGGATGACGCGCACCGAGCGATGCGAAAGGATTCCTATGAACATGCCTGATGAAAGGCCTCGTGGCGGGGCATTTGTTTTCGCACTCGCGCTGTACGCGCTGGTGATTGGCCTGACGGTTCTGCGCGCGCAACCGTCCGCGCCCAAACCCGCCGACGCGCCGGCAGACGAATTCTCGGGCGTTCGCGCCAAGGCGCTTTTGCAGCAGCTTGTCGGCGATAACGTGCCGCATCCGGTCGGGAGCGCGGCGGACGCGGCGGTGCGCGACAAGATCGTGGCGCAATTGACGCAGCTGGGCTATCAGCCGCGCGTGCAGGAGGATTTCGTCTGCGACGAGGACGGCGGTTGCGGCGACGTGAAGAATATTGTGGCGCGTCTCGATGGCCAAGAGCCCGGTCCGGCGGTGATGGTTGCTGCGCACTACGATTCCGTTCCCGCGGGTCCGGGCGCCTCGGATGATGGAGCGGGAATTGTCTCCGTGCTGGAAATTGCGCGTGCGCTCAAGGCGTCAGCACCCCTGCGGCATCCGGTGATTTTTCTCATGGATGAAGGTGAAGAGGCTGGGCTGTTTGGCGCGGTTGCGTTTGTGCAAGATGACCCGTGGGCCAAGGACGTGCGCGCCGTGGTGAATATGGATAACCGCGGGACTTCCGGATCGAGCACCATGTTTGAGACGGGAAGCGCGAACCAATGGGTGATGCGGATATACGCGAAGTCGGTGCACCATCCCAATACCGATTCGCTTTCCTATACCGTTTACAAGACCCTACCCAATGACACCGATTTCACGGTGTTCAAGGCCGCCGGATATCAGGGATTGAATTTCGCGTTCCTCGAAGACGTGGCGCACTACCATACGGCGCTCGATAATGTCGCGAACGCCAGCGTGTCCAGCATTCAGAGCGAAGGAGGAAGCGCCTTCGACGCGGTGCGCGCGCTGGCGAATTCCGATTTGACTCCCGGCGCGGCTTCGGACGCTGTTTACGCAGACTTGTTTGGCTGGAAGACGATTTGGTGGCCGGCGGGCTGGACGGTTGGCTTTGCGGGGCTGGCGCTGGTCTTGTTGATTCTTGAGATAGCCGTTCTGGCGCGGGGCGGGGAACTGCGGATGAAAGGATTTCTTCTCGGCTTTGTGAGTTGGCCCCTCATCCTGGTCGCGGCGGCGATCTTCGGGATCATTTTGCAGTGGTTTCTCGGCATTGCGGGGGCGGCGCCGTCAAACTGGGTGGCGCATCCCACGCCTTTGCTGTTCGCAGCATGGGCGTTGGGATTTGGCGCGGTTGCGCTGGTTGCGGCGCTTTTGGGGCGTGCGGCCGGATTTTGGGGAATGTGGAGCGGGACTTGGATCTGGTGGGGAATTGTGGCGCTGGCGCTGGGCGCGACTCTCCCGGGACTCAGTTTCATTTTCGTGGCGGCCGTACTCGCGACGGGAATTCTGGGATTGGCCATTGTGTTTGCGCGGCGCGGAAGCGGCGGCCCGGTCATTGTGGCCGCCGTGATTCCCTCCGCCGTGGCCGCGATGGTCGGAATCTACGCCATCTGGTTTCTCTATGCGGCGCTCGGCGGAGCGTTCGTCGCTGGAATTACCGTATGCGTTGCGCTGATTGCTGTGCCGCTGGCGCCTTTGGCGGGAGCTGTTTCCGCAGGAAAACGCTGGCGATTCCTGGCGGCGGCATTTGCAGTAGCGGTAATTGCTACGGCTGCGGCGCTGATTGTTCCGCCATTTTCGACGACTTCGCCGGAGACGCTGGACCTCCAGTATCACCAGAACGTCGACAACGGGAAGACGGAGTGGCTGGCTTACTCGGCTTCCGGTCGGTTACCGCTCAGCTTGCGGAGCGTGGCCCAGTTCACGAAAGCGCAGGCGAGCGTCTATCCCTGGGGCACGGGTAGGCCGCTTTCTGCCGATGCGCCAGCATTGAATTTTCCGGCGCCGACGCTGACGATCCAGCACGCTTCGTCTTCGCAAGGAAAGGCGAGCTATGACGTGCTGCTCAAATCCCCGCGCGGCGCTCCGTATATCCTGCTGGCCTTTGCTCCTGACGTAACACTCGAGGCGGTTTCGCTGGCGGGGCACGCGGTCCCCGAGCTGAGCAGCCGGCTGCTGCACTACACGCACGGCTGGCGGATTTATCGCTGCGTGGACACGCCGCCTGACGGCGTCGAAATGAAGTTCACGCTCTCGGGGACGAATCCGGTTTCCGCTTTTCTTTTCGACGAAAGCTACGGTCTGCCGCCGCAGGGAATGTCCCTGAGCAGCGCGCGGCCGGCGACGACGATTCCCATTCAGGATGGCGACACCACTGTAGTCTCGCGGCACGTGACGCTCACGCCGCAATAAAGCCCAGCTCCCGAAACACAGCGACGCGCTCGTTTGCGGGATGCGCGAGCCTCAGCTAGAATGATTTTCTTTGCAGGTCGACCGTTGCTTGCACGGGGAGTGGCCAGCATCCGGCAAGCGAATCGCACATCCATTAGAGGCTGGAAGTAGAGGCTGCGAAGCGCGAAGACATGGGCGAAATCCTGCTCGAAAACACGCTGACGAATCGCAAAGAAGCCTTCGTGCCGCTTCACCCCGGCGAAGTGCGCATGTACACCTGTGGCCCGACGGTGTACGACTACGCGCACATTGGAAATTACCGGACATTTATATTTCAAGATATTTTGCGGCGATTTCTGCGGTCGCGCGGGCTGCGCATGAACCACGTCATGAATCTGACCGACGTGGATGATCGCATCATTCAGAACGCGGCGGAGAAGGGAATCAGCATCTTCGATTACACCGCGCAGTACATCCAGGCATTCAAAGAGGACATGAAGGCGCTGAGCTGCGAGACGCCCGAGCATCTAGTGCGCGCGACCGACCACATCGCGGACATGGTCAAGCTGATCCAGGAGCTCGAAGCCAAGGGCCTGACGTATCGCAGCGACGGCTCGATTTACTACCGCATCGCTAAATTTCCGGCGTACGGCAAGCTTTCCAAAGTGGATTTGAGCGGGATTAAAGCGGGCGCGCGCGTGGAAATGGATCGCTACGAGAAAGATGACGCGCGCGATTTTGCCCTGTGGAAAGCGCCGAAGCCGGGCGAGCATTTCTGGGAA
This sequence comes from uncultured Acidobacteriota bacterium, assembly GCA_963811805.1. Taxonomy (GTDB): domain Bacteria; phylum Acidobacteriota; class Terriglobia; order Acidiferrales; family UBA7541; genus DAHUXN01. The sequence goes on from CAWESU010000001.1 coordinate 2,630,397, forward strand.
ACAGAAATTGGCCCCGGGCGTCCCGGCTGGCATATCGAATGCTCCGCGATGGCCATGAAGTACTTGGGCGACACGCTGGACATCCACACCGGCGGAATTGATCTGGTGTTTCCGCACCATGAAAACGAAATCGCGCAGAGCGAAGCCGCGACCAGTCATCCCTTCGTCAGATACTGGCTGCACGCCGAGCACTTGATTATCGATGGCGAGAAGATGTCGAAATCGCTCGGCAATTTTTATACGCTGCGCGATCTTTTCCAGAAGGGGCACAAGCCTTCGACCGTCCGCTATTTGCTGGCTTCTGTGCCGTATCGACGCCAGCTCAACTTCACCGCGGACAGCATTCAGCAAGCGGTCAGCTCCGTCGAGCGGCTGCGGAATTTCGTGGCGCGCCTGAAGGAAGAGAAATTTCCGGCGGGCGCGAACGCCGCGATGCAGACGCGCGCGGAAAAGGCCATCGCGGATTTCGAGGCCGGCTTGGCGGACGATCTAAACACCGCCGTGGCGCTGGCAGCGATTTTTGATTTGGTGCGCGATGTGAATACGGCGATCGATCGTGGAGAATTCCGCCAGCAAGACGCGCCGCATGTTCTCTCCGCCATGGAAAAGTTCGGGGAGATTTTTGCGGTGGTCGAAGACAACGACGCCGCGAAGCTGCACGCCTTGGGATTCGGGTCCAGCAGTGAAGAAATGACCGCAGAGCAAATTGATGCGCTGGTCGCCGAGCGGCAAGAGGCGCGCAAGCAACGCAATTTCAAGCGCGCTGATGAAATCCGCAAAGAGCTCGGGGAACGTGGTATCCTCCTCGAGGACACCCGCGATGGCGGGATTCGCTGGAAAAAGAAATGAACCCTCAATTTCAATATCCGCTCTCGTGGCACAGTTCGCCCGCACGCCAGCGGCCCAGTTTGTTCGGCGTAGACTAACCGCCCTTCCTCTCACGAGCATGCCCGCGCCGCGTGAATGGCGCACAAAAATCCATTTCTGGAGGAAGGCATGAAGAAAGCGAACGATTGGAAGCTTCCGCGCCTCATCACCTCACTGCCGGGGCCGAAGGCCAAGAAGCTCGTCGGTTTGGATGCAGAATTCGTTTCTCCATCTTATACGCGCGGCTATCCACTGGTGGCCAAGGCCGGTCGCGGCGCGGTGATCGAAGACGTTGATGGCAATCACTTTCTCGATTTCGCCGCCGGCATTGCCGTGGTGGCTACGGGACATTGCCATCCGCAAGTGGTGGCCGCGATTCAAAAGCAGGCCGGCGAGCTGATTCACATATCCGGCACCGATTTTTATTATGAGAACATGGTCGAGCTGGCGGAGAAACTTGCGGAGATCGCTCCAGGAAAAGACGCGAAGCGCGTTTATTTCGGCAACTCCGGTACCGAGGCCATCGAGGCGGCGATGAAGCTCGCACGCTATCACACCAAGCGAGACAGATTCATCGCCTTCTACGGATGCTTCCACGGGCGCACGATGGGCTCGCTTTCGCTCACCGCAAGCAAAGCCGTGCAGCGCAAGGGTTTTGGCGCGCTGCTTGGTGGTGTCGCGCACATACCGTATCCCGACACTTACCGGTCGCTCGGGCAAAACGCCGAGGAATGCTCGAAGCAGTGCCTGGAATTTCTGGAAAACGAAGTGTTCCACCGGCTGACGGATCCCTCCGATGTTGCCGCAATTTTTGTGGAGCCGATTCAAGGTGAAGGCGGCTACGTCGCCGCACCCGCTTCCTTCTTGCAGGGACTGCAGCGCATTTGCCGCCGGCACGGAATCCTGCTGGTTGCGGATGAGGTGCAGTGCGGAATGGGCCGCACCGGAAAATGGTGGGCTGGCGACCACGCTGGGATTGATCCGGATATCGTTTGCGTGGCCAAGGGCATCGCTTCCGGCATGCCGCTGGGCGCCATGATCGCTCGGGAGGGTATTATGGACTGGACCCCAGGCGCGCACGCCTCCACGTTCGGTGGCAATCCGGTTTGCGTGGCCGCTTCGCTCGCGACCATCGACCTGATCGAGAAAAAATACATGGAGAACGCCCGCAAGATGGGCAAATTCATTCTCGATCGAATCGCCGATTGGCCTGAGAAGTATCGCATCGTCGGAGACGTCCGCGGAAAGGGCCTGATGATCGGCGTCGAGATTGTGCGCGACAAAAAGACCAAGGAAAGAGCGGCGGATCTGCGCAACAAGATCGTCGATCGCGCCTTCTTCAAGGGCCTGCTGCTCCTCGGCGCGGGAGAAAATACGGTGCGCGTGGCTCCGCCGCTTGTCATTGACGAGGAACAGGCGGAATATGCTGTGCGCGTCTTCGGCGAGTGCATCGCCGAGGTGCAGAAGTCGCATTAGCGTCACGACTTCCTCCGGGAGGAAGATTGCCTCGCATTTTGGACGTCGGCTGCGGGCCGAAGAAATATCCGGGTTCCATCGGTATCGACATGAACCCGAACACCGCGGCCGATGTTCTTTGCCATTTGGACCAAGGCTCGCTGCCCTTTCGCGACAGCGTCTTTGACGAGGTGCGAGCCGTTCACTTGATCGAGCACGTCGACAACGTGATTCGCACCATCGAGGAATTTCATCGCGTGATGCGCCCGGGCGGCATCATATTTCTAGTGACGCCTCACTACACTGATTTCAGCTCTTTCTGCGATCCCACCCATCGCTGGCATCTCAACAGCTTTTCATTTTGGTATTTCTATCCCGAAGGGCTGCACGGAGAAGCATCGTGGTATTCTCGCGCGCGGCTCAAGCAGCGGCGGCTGCGCGTGCGCTTGCTTCAGGTGTGGTGTTATCTGGGATTTGAATTTCTGGTGAACCACTCGCTGCGCTTCCGGCGATTTTGGGAATTCTATTTGTGCTACATAGTGCGCGGAAAAGTGATGGAGTTTGAGCTGGAGGTGCTGAAGTAATGCCACTGTTTTCGCGCGCCATTTTCGGCGTCGTGAAGCTCGCCTCGCGCCACGGATTGGCGGCCGCCAAGGCGGATGAAACGAGCAAAGAGCAGGCGCGCCGCCGCGGAATCAACGGCGAGACGTACGCCTATTGGTATTTACGGCGGCACGGATACGTTTTTGTGGCGCGCAACTATCGCGTGCCCGGAGACAAGGCGGAAATCGATATGGTCGGTTACGATGGCCTGGTGCTTGCGTTTGTCGAAGTGAAAACGCGCAGCGGCACGGATAAGCATCCCGGTCAGCCGGAAGAGGCCGTCACGCCGGAAAAGCGGTTCCACGTCGAGCGCATGGCGAAGAGATTTTTGGCCGAGCGCCGAACCCCTGGTGTTTCCTGGCGCTTCGATGTGGTGGCCATCGAAAGCCGCTCGGGACGCCCGCCGGATGTTCGCTTATACAAAAATGCCTTCAGCGCGGCGCATTGATGTGTGTAGTACTCACGGCCTCCATTTTTCAGCCGTTGTGAGTCCCGCGGAGTAAAATAGACGCCGGTTTTGGTTTTCTAGAGCACTGCACAAGGAGAGAAGATTGCCTGAACTACGTAAGGATCCAATCACCGGCCGGTGGGTGATTATTTCCACCGACCGAGCAAAACGGCCGTCGGATTTTGTTCGTGAAAGCGTGCAGATGAAGGGAGGTTCTTTTTGCCCATTTTGTCCCGGCAACGAATCGCGCACTCCTCCGGAGATACTCGCGTATGGACGCAACGGCAGCGGCAAGGATACACCTGGCTGGAGCGTGCGCGTCGTGCCCAACAAGTTCCCGGCGTTGGGAATTGAAGGGAACCTGGACCGCCAGGGCGAAGGTCTTTTTGATCGCATGAACGGCATCGGGGCGCATGAAGTCATCATTGAAACTCCCGATCATCAAAGCACGCTGGCTTCGCTGCCCGATAAATCCATTGAAGAAGTCCTGTGGGCTTATCGCGACCGTGTCCTGGACCTGAAGAATGACAAGCGATTCCGTTATATTTTGCTGTTCAAGAATCATGGCGAGGCAGCCGGCGCTTCACTGGAGCACACTCATTCGCAATTAATTGCTCTGCCCATCGTTCCCAAACGCGTTCGCGAAGAAGTCGACAGCTCCAAGCGTTACTTCGACGTGAAAGAGCGCTGCATCTTCTGCGACGTCATCCGGCAGGAAACGGAAACCGGGACTCGCGTGATTCTCGGCAATGATCAATTCATCGCGCTCGCGCCGTACGCACCGCGCTTTCCTTTTGAAACTTGGATCCTTCCGCGCCAGCACAGTTCATCGTTTGAAAATCAGGCCAGTCCCGTTTACGCCAGTTTGGCCAAGTTGTTTCGCGAGTTCCTGGCTCGGCTGGACGCGGTGCTGAATTGCCCGGCGTACAACTACGTCATACACACGTCGCCCATCGGCGAGGAGATCAACGAGCATTATCATTGGCACGTGGAAATGATGCCTAAGCTGACGCGCGTGGCAGGTTTTGAGTGGGGTACGGGGTTCTACATCAATCCCACGCCGCCCGAAGAGGCGGCGCGGTTTCTGCGAGAAGCTCAGTTGTAAGCCGGAATTTAGACCAGCACTTCCGGCACTTCCATTCTGCCCGCACGGAACGCGGATTCGAATGCCGCCACGCACTTCGGGTCGAAGTCCGTTCCCGCGCCTTTCGAGATGATGTCGCGAGCCTCGAAGGGAGACATCGCCTTGCGGTACGGCCGGTCGCTGACCAGCGCATCGTACACATCGGCAACGGAGATGATGCGCGCCTCGATAGGAATATCCTCGCCCTTGGTTACGTGATAGCCGGAGCCGTCAAACTTGTCGTGGTGCGCCAAGATAATCGGCAGCACGCGGCGCAGCGTTCCGCCGACGGCCACTGGCCTGAGCGCCTCCACTCCGCGGGGCAGGTGGGCTTGCACTTCGGCGATTTCGTCTTCCGAGAGCCGCGCGGATTTGTACAGGATGGTGCGGCTGACTTCGAGTTTGCCGATGTCGTGCAGCAAAGCGGCAGCGCGGACGTCTTCAATCTGGTCCTCCGGCAGGCCCATCTCCGCGGCCAGTCGTGCGGCGTAGACGGAGACGCGGTAAGAATGGTTCTGCGTGTACTTGTCGTTGGAAATCACCTGGCAGAGAATCTGCAAGACGCCGAAATAGGTCTCGCGAAGCTCGCCCATACCCTTTTCTTTCACTTCATAGAGGGTGCCCATGGCATAGGCGGTGATTACCAGGAAGCCGCCCCACACGGCGATGTCCGCCCACCCGATCAAGTGTCGCATGCTCACTCCCTGTCCCGCGGCCAGCGCCACGGGATTCATCAGGTTGAGCCATGAGACGATCAGAATAGAGGCCAAGGCAGTCTGGACCGCGCGTGCACGCCCAAAGTAGTAGGCGGCGAAGAGTGTCGGCAGGTTGTAAAACGAGAGAACCAACCTTTGGCCCGAAACAAAGAAATTGATGATCCCTGCGAACAGGATAATGGAGAGGATCAACCAAAGCTCTTTGTTGATCTCCAGGATCCGGTTGACAATAGTCTTCTTCACAGCCGTTCCTCCGGTTGAGAAATTTGCTGGGCCGCGGGCCGCCGACGTCTATCGATGGTAACAACTGGCCGGGCGCGCTGCGGCTTACCGTAGGGGGTTTTGTCCATCCGAATAACTGTACGAGCGGAAACCGCACCTGTACGAAGGGACAGGGGCAAAACGTGGCGATTTTCTTTGCCAAATGGTAGTTTGGAAAAGGCTCGCCAGCGCGGTGGGCGGACGAGGAGAAGGCACATGACCTGGGGACAAAGACGCACTTTGGTGATTCTACTGGTCGTTGCGGCTGTGATAATTGTGTTCGCGACTATTCCTCACTGGTCTTTCTTTTCCGGGCCGCCCATTTCCTGGAATTCCGTCCTTGTCCTTAACCTCAGCGGCTCTATCGAAGAGCAGCAGCCTCCGGATGTCTCCAGCTTTTTTCTTGGTTCGCAGCCGCTGGTGCTCCACGAAATTGACGATGCTATCGACCAAGCCCGTTCCGATTCACGCATCAAGGGCTTGGTGGTGCGGATCGCGTCCATGGATACCGGCTGGGCGAAGCTCGAGGAAATCCACCAGCACCTGCTCGATTTTCGCGCCAGCGGCAAGCCCAGCATTTGTTATTTGGGATACGACGGTGAGGAAAACGCGGAGTATTACGTGGCCACCGGCTGCGATCAAATCTGGCTGACGCCCACCAACCCACTCGATGTTCGGGGCATGATGGCCGAAGCTACTTTCCTTCGCGGCACTCTGGACAAACTGCATATCGTCCCGGACTTTTTCCATATCGCGGAGTTCAAGACCGCGCCCAACGAGTACACCGAGAAGAAATTCACGCCGGCGCATCGCGAGGAAGTCACCTCTTTGCTCACGAGTCTCTACAACCAGTATCTGACCGAGGTTTCCTCAGCGCGCAATATGAGCCGCGCGCGATTCGGTGAGCTTGTGCAGGCGGGCCCGTTTCTCGCGCAGGACGCCCTTCAAAACAGGCTGGTCGACCGCCTGGGCTACTGGGATCAGGTGCAGGAATACTTCCGGCGGAAAACCGGTTCGTGGAATCCCGTGGATTTCGCGGACTATCGGCGGAGTTTAAGCGACGGCAGCGGGCCGCAGATCGCCCTCGTTTATGCGTCGGGCGAAATTGTCTCCGGCGCCTCGCAATATTCATCCACGGGCACGGAGGTCATGGGCGGCGATTCCGTCGCTGCGGACATTCGCCGCGCGCGGACGGACTCAGACATCCGAGCGATTGTTCTGCGGGTCGACTCGCCGGGAGGTTCCTCCCTTGCCAGCGAGGTGATTCGCCGCGAAGTCCAACTCGCGCGGCAGCAAAAACCGGTGGTCGTCTCCATGTCGGATTTGGCGGCTTCCGGGGGTTATTGGATTTCGATGTCCGCCGACAAGATCGTCGCCGATCCCGACACCATCACCGCGTCTATTGGAGTGTTCAGCGGGAAGATGAACATCGCCGGGCTTTACCAGCTCGTCGGCGTCAACACCGATTTCGTCGCAACCGGCGACAACGCCACGCTCTATTCCGACCAGCAGGATTTCACTCCCGCGCAGCAGCAGACGATTCAGAAAATGCTCGACGAGGTGTACGCGAATTTCACCGAGGGAGTTGCCGCTGGCCGCCATTTGCCCATAGCCACCGTGGATAGCATCGCCAAGGGCCGCGTCTGGAGCGGCGAGCAGGCCAAGGGCCTGGGCCTTGTGGATGAGCTGGGAGATACGGACCGCGCCGTCGAAGTCGCCAAGCAGCTCGCCCACATTCCCGCGGGCGAATCTGTCGAACTCGTGCGCCTGCCCAAGCCGCAGTCGCTCTTCGATTTCTTGCTGGCTCGGGCGCAGGGCGATGTGTCGGCTTCGCAAAGCCCGTACGGCTCAGCTGAATCATTGCTCCAGCGGCTGTCGTCGATGGTGCGCAGCGAGCCCGTGCGCGCGCAAATGCCGTTTACGCTGACCATTCACTGAAGCTGTTCAGACGTCTTCGCTATCGGGGAACTGCACGGTTGGGCAATTCTGCGAGTGAGTCGCCGCGTTTTTCGCTATACTAGTTCCGTTCACCGGCGCGGTACCCAAGTGGTAAGGGAGAGGTCTGCAAAACCTTTATACGTGGGTTCGATTCCCACCCGCGCCTCCAACGCACCTTGACCACACGCTAACAGCGAGTTCAAAACGCAGCGTCTCGCAACGATGAAAGTTTCGATCCGGATGATTTCTGACCGTGAAGGTTTGGAGAGACTCGCAACTGCTCAGGAGACAATCGCAAACCATTCCGGAAACGCAGTTACAACTCGTCTCATCTGCCGTTTCCTGTGGGCGGCTTCTCGACAAAGACCAAGGACGCCAGGAAGACCAAAATTCCCAGGCCAATCAGCGTGGCAGCGACGAAAGCGAAAAGCACGAAGGAGAGCGGGTGAAACCACAGTAGGCTTATGACTTCCACGAGCAGGCCCAGAACGATCAAGGCGCTTGAAATTTGCAGCAGCTTATGGATTGCAAGTTTCATTGTCCGGGCCTCCAGAATTTGACGTGGCTGAGCGCGTCAATATTGTGAATGGTGTCGTGGCAGCCGCTCGAAATGCACGACATTTGATTGGATGTGAGGGAGTCCATCATCGCGGAATGGATAGGATTCTCTTCGAAGCTGCGCGCGCCCTGATGGCAGTGCAAGCACTGGTGGTTGTCCCATCCGCCGGGAATGCGAATGGGATTGGGCGGCGTACTCACATACTGCATGTAAATCCGGGTCAGGCCGCGCATTTTGTCCTTCAGCGGACCGTAAATCGAATAATCCGCGTGGCAGGCGTAACACGCCTCGTCCGCCGGCACGCGGTGATTCTGAAAATGCGCGGCGGGAATGTAGCTGGGGTCATCGACGTAAAGGCTGCGGCCATAGGGAACCATCGCGTGACAGGAAGTGCAGAATTGCGTCGTCTCCGAGCGCTGCATGTGCGTATTCATTCCTCCCACCAGACAAAGCGCAGGAAGAACGGCCAGCCCAATAAAAGCCACGATCTTGCCCGCCGCGCCGGTGGTGATCGAAGGGCGAATCAGGAAGACCAGGGCCAGCAGGATGGTCACAACAATTTGGACGAGCAGCAACCCTGTTAACGCCGTCACGGTGCCTCCTAACGCCATCGCTGGGAATGGCGACAGAACGGTTCCGGCCTCAAGAATCGCCCGGAATTGCTATTTCTTTGCGATAGAGCGAATAAAACCAACGAGCCCCTTGATCTGATCGTCGGTCAGTTTGCCTTTATAGGCCGGCATGGTCTTGCCCATGCCGTTTGTGATGGCGTCGGTCAGCTCGGCGTCCGATTTTTTCTGCACTTCGTCTGACCGCAGGTCTTTCGCGCCCAATTTCGTGCCCATCGGGCAGTTGCCGCTGCCGTCGGGAGCATGGCAGATGGCGCACTTGGTCTTAAAGAGGCCGGCGGAATCATCGGCGCTTGTGGAAACATTCCAGAGAAACATAAACGCAACCGCCAAAAGCGACGCTTGGCTCACTCGACGCAATAAACAATTCATCTGGCCCTCCTGGACCGGGAAAATATCACAACTTGCCGCCGTTCTTTAGATATTCGCCCACTAGAACGAATATCGGAAAGCAAAGGTGATGTTGCTCCCATTGAAATCCTGCAATGGTATCGCCGCCAAGCCGAACGGGTTCGTGTCCCCGGTTTCGTTGAACCCGTAATAGTTCCATCCGATCTTGTAGCTGAAGCCCTTGTACATATCGATGACGATAGAGCCATACGGCATTTGATAGTTGTAATCCAGCGTGCCAGAAGGCGTGAGCGGGTTGAGGAAGATGGTGTTACCGCGGATGAAGCTGCCGCCGTATCCGAGGTTCGCAGTAACGCGCTTCACCGGCTTCCACATCACCTCGGCATGCGCGAAGTGATCGTTACTCGAGTAGGTGGAAAGAGCCCCCAAACCTGCTGCACCAACCGATGCTCCGGGAATCGCACACGCCGTAGTGGCCACCCCGGGAGGCGAAGTGCTTACCGGCAGAGTCGCAGGAGGTGGCGTTGGGTTCGTGGCGGTGATCGAATAGTTGAAGCAGATATCCGACTGCGTGTACACATCCCAATAGTTGTAGCCGAAGCTGACCGCCAGGCGCGGGTTGGGCACCAGCATCGTGTCGAAGCTGTATGTGCGGTCGTGTTCCAGATTGTCCACGTACTCGACATTGTCGCGGTTTTCATGGATTTCCACCGCGCCGTCCACCGTCGCCCAGGCCTTCGGCGTGTAGGAAGCGTGCAGCCTATAGCTCTGCACTTGCCGCGGATCAATGCGTGTGAACGCCGCATCGTTATAGCCAAAAGAGAAGTCTCCGTTCAGGAGGAGGGTATCGACCGGCCGCGCTTTGAAGCCGAGCTCAAGCGAATTGTCGCTGATGTCGAGCGAATTCACCGTGGGGCCGGTGGTGGGCACCGCCGGCGTGTAAGTCACGGAACCGTCGCCGTTCAGCACGCAGCCTGTCGGCAGCGCGCCGGCCACCAGAGCGCAGCTTCCGCGCGCGGCAAGGTAGTCATTCGCGACCGAAGCGGTGGCCCCTCCGGGATAATAAATATCCTCCGTTGTGTAGCTGAGCGTGGACATGTAGATGTCACGGTGCGTGTACAAGTATCCGATGTACCCGCTGACACGCTTGGTGAAGTCGTATTCGAATTCCAGGTTGTTGGACTTCATATCCTGCTTCAGGAAATTCGCGTTATAGGCGTCTACCAGATCCGCCGCAGAGGTAGCGGTGTGGTTTGGGCATGTCGAGCCGCTGTAATTGTCGCCGGCGTCGCAATTGGCGGCCACAAAAAAGCCGACCGGCGCACCCAAACCTAAACCCGTCCCCGCGATGGTGTTATACAGAGAACCGAGCTCGCTGTCCCACATGCCGGGAATGCGCCAGTTGTTGTAGTGGAAGAAGTCCTCGATGCTGAAGTTGTTGGTCACCGAATACACACCCGACCAATCGCCATCCACGGAATCGCGCTTCGTTTCGGCCGGGCCGGCGGTGGTGCTGCCCGGAGAGGACGTGCGTGTGGTCCAGCCGATCATCGTTTCGTTGAAGTTAGGGACCGTATTGTCGGAGCTGCTGTAGCCGAACGAACCGGAGGTCTCAAACTTCGAAAAATAGTTGGATTCGAACCGCAGTCTCTCGGTGGGCATGAAATCCCTGGGCTGGCCCACTTGGCTGTAGCTCACAAATCCATTGCAGGCTGCAGCGGCTGTGGGCGGGATGGTTGTGGCGTTCGCAATCGGAGCGGCGCAAGGCAATGCTTCGGCGGGAGTTTGCGTGCTCCAAACGATGCCCAAATCGACGGGCACGCCATTGGCCTGATAGCCGTATTGCTGCGGCGTCGCCGTGGGATTCTCCGTAACGGTGTTGTCCTGTCTGAAGTAGCTCAGGAATTGATCGTAGGAAATCGTGGTGCGCGGGAGGACGCGAAAATCCACTCCCGCGCGGTAGGCGTTCGTCGTATAGCTGAAGTTCTGCGGGTAATCGGGAATCGTTCCGCTGTCCGTGGTGAAGAAGCCCGGGCCTTGATCGGCGTCATGCGAATAGCCCAGGCGGAAACGAATCTTCGATTGCGGCAAAAGTGTCAAATCGTAGTCCTGCATGCGCCGCACCAGGTCGAGCGCGTGCGGCGAATTCGTCTGGGCGACCGATGGACTCGAGCAGAAGCCCGGAAGGCCAGGATTGGTGGAGGTAGACGGGGTGACGATGCAGCCGGTGGTCTGCGAGCCCACTGGATTGAGTGCCGCCGGGTTCAGCGGGTTCGCGAACAGATTGTAGTCCCAGAAATTCTCGTCGCGCCGGAACAGCGCGTGGAAGTCGTACACTTTGTTCATATCGATGTGCAGTCGCGACACATCGTTGGGATCGCCGCCGTAGCCGAAGTTGCTGAAATTGAGATCGTCAAAAAACAGCCCCTGATGATTCAGCGAGCGCATGTCCAGCTCGTAATCGAACAGGCGGACGCCGGAGCCGAGATTGACGAACGTGTCGTAGGTGTCGTAGTTCCCGCCGATTTCGTTTATCCGGAAGCCGAAGTCGATAGTCTGCTGAACGTTATAGTCGCCTGAAGTTATGCCTTGCGTTTGCTCGGAAGTCTGCGCGGAAGTTTGCGTGGAGGCTTGCTGGGCAGGCGAGCGCTGCGGAAGAAAAATTGCAACCAGTAACATCAGGCCCAGCGCGATCGCTCTGCTGCAGACCGCGCTCTCACTGCACGATGTTCGCAAAGAGCCCATGGCATCCTTCACTTGAAGAACGTGGAGCTGAAATTCGAGCCGTGAATGGCCACGTGACACAACGTGCAGGCCTGGAAGAAGCTCGCCTGGTTGTGGAAGGAGGGAGCGCCTGGTGCGCTGCTGAAGCTCGAAGTTGTGTGGCACTGCAGGCAGAGCAAGTTCACATTGCTGAGCCTCAGCATGTGAGGATTTGGCCCGCCGTGAACCACGTGGCAGGACGTGCAGCCGTCCACTTTCACCGGCGCGTGCTCGTAAACAAACGGGCCTTGCTTGTCGGTGTGGCATTTGAAGCAGACCACATCTTGTGTCGCCGCCATCCTGACCTGCTTGGGGCCCTCAGTACCGTGCGGATTGTGGCAATCCGTGCATTGGATCAAGCCCTCGTTGACGCGGTGGTGGAAGGGCATTTCAAATTCGGCCTTCTTCGCCAGATGGCAGGAGTAGCAAAGCTCCGGCTGCGATTTAACCAGCAGGAATTCCTTCGTTTCAGCGTGGTGAATCGCATGGCAGGATGTGCAGCTCACTCCGTTCTTTGCGTGGACTGAGTTGAGCGCGTTCATGTGCTGCGTCCCGCCGGCATGGCAGACCAGGCAGCGCGCGTTAATATCCTTTGCCGAGGCCTTGGTGAAAAGGAACAGCTTCGAAATGTCGGTTGGGTCGGAGACGTGCGCCGCCGCCGCGCCGTGGCAGGCCTCGCAGCCCTGGTGCCCCGGGCCTTCTTTGGTATTGAGGGTGGTTTTCCAGTGCGGCCCCTCGCTCCAGGTCTTGTACTCCGCGTCGTGGCAGGCCTTGCAGGTGTCCGAGCCGGCGTAAGCGGAAGCCCCGCCGGCCTGCGCTTGTGGTGTCGCGCCCGCCGCCTTGGAATCGTTCGTGGAAGGCTTGTCCTGCGCCCAAGTTCGTGGCTGAACCATGGCAAGGAAAGCGAGAACCGCAAGTCCCGTTAAGCTAAGAGCCCTGAACCGCGCCATTGGCCCCCTCCCCCGAGCTGCTTCCAGATAATTCTCTAGGACATTAAAGATTGGCCTAATGCTTGTAGTTTTCTATCGGAACCATCCCACCTTGTCTGTGACCGCCATCACACTTTCCTCAGCGGTTCTAGCCCTGCAATACTAGGGCCTTCGTGCTGGATGACCGTTTTCGTGTTCCATTGCCATTTTCTGCTGCCAGTTTCTGCAGAGCCCCCCAATCTCTGACCACAAGGGTTGATCGCTTCCAATCCAATACGCGTCGTTTCTTGAGGCGGGTAAGAACACGGCTTGCCGTTTCCCGCGAGAGCCCCACCATCTGTGCCAGGTCCTCTTGACTCGCTCCGGGCAGCCGGATGTATCCGCCATTCTCTTTGCTCTGTGCCCGCAATCCCAGAAGGAACGTCGCCAGCCTTTGCTGCGCGGATTCGCACAAGCCGATGGTCCTCAGTTCATTCAGAAGTTCTTTGCATCGCTCGCTGAGGAGTTCCGCAACCTCGAAAGTCGTTCTTGGCCTCTCTTGCACCAGCTTGAGAAAAGCCAGGCGCGGCACGAAGATCGCCGTCACCGCCTCCACGGTTTCCGCGGTTGATTCGTGCGTTCTTCCCAAGATGGTTGCGGCAAGTCCCAGAACTGTTCCGGGGCCCAAGAATCCGAGAATGAGAGTCTTTCCGTCAGAAGACGACATGGAAAGTTTCACGGATCCCGCGACCAGCAGGAATATGCCCTCTGGCTTTCCTCCCTGCGCAAAGAAAGTGGCTCCTTTCTCACAAGACAGTTTGCTGCCGCACTCGCTGATTCTTTGAGAAAGCGTTTGGTCCGGCTGGCATGCCGGAGACGGGGAGAGAGCCGCGACTCCGGGATAGCACATCGTCCCTCCCCGGTTGCCGCGCCGTCGGTTGGCGCCACCTTCGAAGCTTTTGGTGGAGTGGGTATTCAACGTTCGTTCCTCCGATCCATGCCACTCATACAGTAACTGAGATAATACTGTAATGGCCTATGTCACACGGCGGTGTGATTGCCGTCACACAAAGGAAGGAGACCGACAGGGTAATTCTTTTGCTGATCCTTCTGCAAGAGTTGCCGCGAGAACGGCGCAGTCGCCTTTCGGACATAAATCGCGAGACGCATTGCCGGTGCATTAGGATTTTTTAATCATTGCCAGCCCCCCAGAGCTTCTCCATTACGAACTTTCAATAATCCTCCTGCTAAGTACCTTTGCCAACGCTAACCAGAGCAAATTGAGTGCCACAACTGCCCGGCACCGAAATTGCAAGCATTCGCCGGAGCAGACCATGAAGTGCTTCAAAGAAGAGAACATCCCTCAAGCCTCCGAGAGCGAAATCGAGAGCGTAGCGCTCTCTTTGCACGAACGTGAGGACCACACGCTTGACCCATCGGATTGGGAAGCTTTCCGCACCCAGGCGCACCGGATGCTCGATGACATCCTTGATTACACGAAAAACATCCGCCAGCGTCCGGTTTGGCAGCCGATTCCCGACGAAGTGCGCCAGCGATTTCGAAGCGCTCTCCGCGCCGGGCCTTCTTCTCTCGCCGAAGTCCACCACGAGTTCATGAATTACGTCCTGCCCTTTGCCGTGGGAAATGCTCATCCGGGTTTCATGGGCTGGGTCCACGGCGGCGGGACGCCGGTCGGAATGCTCGCGGAGATGCTGGCCGCGGGACTGAACGCCAATCTGGGCGGGCGCGATCAAATTCCCCTCGAGGTGGAGCGTCAAATTGCGCGCTGGATGCAAGAACTCTTTGGTTTCCCGGACAGCGCCACCGGCCTTTTTGTTACCGGGACTTCCATGGCGAATTTCATCGCCATCGTCATCGCTCGCGACGCCGCGCTCGGTTGTGAAGTCCGCAGACGTGGCGTAGCCGCAAAATCGAAACGGTTGACGGCATATAGCTCCACGGCGGTGCACGGCTGCGCCGCCAAAGCAATGGACCTCTGCGGCCTGGGCAGTGACGCGCTTCGCCTGGTTGCCTCGGACAGTCGGGGCCGGCTGGAACTGGCTGCTCTAGCGGATGCCATCAAAGCGGATCGCGACGCTGGCTTCACGCCCTTCCTTATCATGGCGACCGCCGGAACCGTGGACACTGGCGCGATCGACGATCTCGCCGGTGTCGCCGCTCTCGCGCACGGCGAAAAACTCTGGTTTCACGTGGACGGTGCGTGCGGCGCTTTGGCCATGCTTGCTCCTGACCTTGCGCCACGGCTGCGCGGCATCGAGCGCGCCGACTCGCTCGCCTTCGATTTTCACAAATGGGGCCAGGTTCCCTACGACGCCGGCTTCATCCTGGTTCGCAAGGGTGCGCTACATCTCAATGCGTTTGCGGCATCGTCCGCTTACTTGCGGCGCGAAACGCGAGGGCTCTCCGCCGGTTCCCCTTGGCCTTGCGATTACGGTCCGGATCTTTCGCGTGGCTTCCGCGCGTTGAAAACATGGTTCACGCTGAAGGTCTACGGCGCCGAAGCAATGGGAGCCGCCATTTCGCGCACGTGCGCGCTGGCTCGTTATCTCGAGGAGCGCATCGCCAACGCGCCGGAGCTGGAGCTGCTGGCGCCGGTTGAACTGAACATCGTCTGTTTTCGTTACCGCGCGGGTGATTCCGATCAGGTGAATGCGAGGATTGTAGTGGAACTGCAGGAATCTGGGAGCGTTGCGCCATCGACGACGATGGTCAATCGGCGACTGGCGATTCGCGCGGCGATCGTCAATCACCGGACGAGCCAGCTTGAAATTGACAAACTGCTCGAGTCCACGCTGAGCCTGGGCCGCCGCATCGCGAAGGATTCCGCTGCGGCACGCCGTACTACTCCGAACGCTGCAGGGGCACAGCCTCCGCCACGCGCAAAGTGGGAATTGGAGCTGTGCGATGTCGAAGGCCAAATGGCATCGAATCCATCTTCGATCGATCTGCGCTTTCGCCGAGCCTCCCTGTTATCCGAACTGGGCCGCCTCGTCGACGCCAGAACGGAATACATCAAGGTACTCGAACGCGCGCCACACCACTTGGCAGCGCTAAACAAGTTGGGCAGCGTACTGGTTGCCACGGGGCATCGCACTGCGGCGGGAATCGCGTTTAAGGCGGCGGTGGCGCGGCATCCCGACGACTCCGTGAGCCGGGTGAATTACGGCAATTTTCTGATGGAAGAAAGCGATCGGCTGGAGGTGCATGACTGCGCCGAGGAAGTATTGCGGCTGAAGCGCGAGGCATGCGAGCAGTACGAACACGCGTTGCGACTGCAAGCCGATTGCGCCAAGGCGCACGAAGGACTGTCGTATTTGCTCCGGGACTTGGGAGACGAGCAAACAGCGGCATGGCATCGGCGCGAGGCATTCCGGAACCGCAGCGTCATCGCGTTGCCGTTTCGCGGAGCGCGCGCACCTGTGCCGGTGCTGCAGCTAATGTCCACGATGGGAGGAAACGTGCGGATGCGGGGATTTCTGGACGATCGCATCTTCCAAACGTTTACCGTGGTTCCCGAGTTCCACGATCCGAACACTCCATTGCCCTACCACCAGCTGGTTATCAACGCGATCGGCGACGCGGAAGTGTCATCGGGCGCGCTCGTTGCCGCGCAATCCCTGCTCGCCTTAACGAAAGCACCGGTCATCAATCCGCCCGCGGCCGTCCTCGCGACGAGCCGAAGCAATAACGCGAAGCGTTTGTCCGGGCTGCCCGGAGTAGTGACGCCCATTACTGTTACGCTGCCGCGGGAGCGGCTGCTCGATGGGGACGCCGCGACAACACTGGCGCGGCTCGGCTTGGAGTTTCCCATTCTGCTGAGAGTTCCCGGTTTTCACACCGGACTACATTTCGTGCGCGTCGAAGACCTCGTAGCGCTTCCGGCAGTGCTCGCGGAGCTTCCTGGCCAGGAACTAATCGTAATGCAATATCTCGATGGGCGCGGCCCGGACGGGAAAACGCGCAAATACCGCGCGATGATGATCAATGGTCAAATCTACCCCTTGCACGTCGCGATTTCGAATCATTGGAAAATCCACTATTTCACCGCGGAGATGGCGGATAGTCCGGAACACCGCGCGGAAGACGCGGCGTTTCTGGAAAACATGCCGGTGGTGTTAGGCCCCCTGGCGATGAAAGCCTTGAAACAGATTCAGTTTGTGCTCGGCCTGGATTATGCGGGAATCGATTTTGGCCTGAACGCCAAAGGAGAAGTTCTGGTCTTTGAGGCCAACGCCACGATGGTAGTAAACATTCCGGAACCAGGCGAACAATGGAGTTATCGCCTACCCGCGTGTAAGCGTATCTTCTCGGCTGTTCACAGAATGCTGATGGAAAGGCGCGCCGGATAGCGGCGCGCTCCCATCAGGCGCACAATTTCAGCGAGGCCGGCCCGGAGTCGGCGCCGGACCGGTCGGCGCCGTCGGTGCCGCGGACGATCCGCCATTGTTCAGCCCTTTGACAAGGCCGACAGTTGTTCCGACGGCAGCCGCCAGAATCAATCCGAACCAGACCGGATGGCCCTTGACGAATCCCTTCGCGTGCATTTCGTTGATTTGGGTATTCTTTGTCGCTTCCGTCAATTCCGATGGCGGCGCAGTTTGCGCGGCGTCCGGCGCTTCGTTGGGCCCGTGGATGGCCGACATCAGCCCCGCGCCGACCATGATGCATTGCCCGCCCAGGCTGCAAAATCGCACCGTGCCCTCATACACGATCAGCCGCGTTATGGAATTCTGATACGCCAGGTAGAAATCCGTGCCCACAACTCCGGCCACGCCCGTCGGTGTGCGCACCTGAAAGCTGCCGTTCGGCTTGGTGATGTGCACCACTTTCGAGCGCACTTCGCCGTAGGCGATGTCGATCTGGGTTTGCTGCTGCGAGGCGTCATGCTTCGTCACGGTGAGGCTCGCATCGGAGCCTACGTTGAGCACCGAGCCGTCGTCGAGCGCAACGCGCGCGCGGGCCATGTGCCCGGTCGCCACCACGTCGCCCCAGTAGACCGGCGTCGGCGGCTTCACGTCCATGCCTTGCCCGCCGCGGGTCAACTCCACCTGGGGAAGAATTAAGGAAATGCTTCCGGCGTGCTGCGCCGCAGCATCCGCCAGCACGTCGCCGGGAATGATCATCGCCGACGTAACCAGCGCGGCGCACGCAGCTAGGACAACTCGATTCCTGAACATGAATCGTCTCCTCGGGGTCAACGTTGGATACTGCTCGCTGTTGACCCAAAGGCTACCATTCCGTCAGGAAGCCGCAGAAAAAATGTCCGCCCGAGTTGCTGATTTTGCTACCGTCAGGCCGGCCGCGCCGTTTGCGACACAGGCGGAATCGCTGGTTCCTTCGCTAACATCCGCGCGAACATCTGCCGCATCGTCTCCGTCGAACCGGGGGAGCGCTTCTCGCGCCACGCCTCCAGGCGCTTGCAATGCTCTTCGAGCTTTTCCCAGGCATGCGGGTTCTTGAAGATGGCGCGCCACTCGTTGGCGATTGGCCGCACCGCTTCCCACACCACCCACTGCTCGCCCGAGTTCTCGAAGAAAAACTCTTCGTCGATCAACCCGCGGCTGACGATGTTCGTCACCATCTCCCAGTAGCTCACCACCTGTCGCATATAGGCGTTCTCTTTCGATCCGGGAGGGCAGATCTTCATCACGTCCTCGGCGCTCTTCGGATGAAAATTCGCCATGAACCACGACCGCGCTTCCCGCATCACCGGCTCGCGCCGCAGTTCGTAAAGATGCAGCATCAAATTGACCTGCTCGTGCGTCACTTCTCCCATCTTATCCTCCTTGAATGTTTCCGCCCGTTTGCGGTGGTGTCGTCGGATTTCCTTCAGGTCCCAAGAGCGTCACGCGGTGCGCGGTGACCAGCTTCACGCCGGCGCGGTCCATTTCCAGAAGAATCCTGCGGCGTAGCTCGCGCGCCACTTCGTCGTTGCGATTCGGCGCGCTCTTGAACTGCATGCGCAATGTCGTTCCGGTCAGCGCCAGCGATTCTACGCCGAGAACCTGCGGCCCGTCCACCAGCAGCGGCGCCCACGCTGGATCTTCGCGCAGCCCGGCCGCGCATTTTTCCAGCGCCGCCAGTGCTTGCTGCGTTTCGCCTTCGCTCGGTATGGTCACATCCAGGAAATATTGCGACCAGTCGCGGCTCAAATTCGCCACTTGCCCCACTTGGCCGTTGGGTATGGTCACCAGCGCGCCTTGGCCGTTGCGCAGCACCGTGCGCCGCAGCGTAATGTGTTCCACGCGCCCGGTTTCGCCGTTCAATTTGATGATCTCGCCTACTGTGTACTGGTCCTCGAAAATGATGAAAAATCCGTTGATCACGTCGCGCACCATGTATTGTCCGCCGAAGCCCAGCGCCAAGCTCAAAAGTCCCGCGGCCGCCGCCACCGGAGTTTCGTGAAAGCCAAACTCCGGCAGAATCATCAGCACCGCGCCGACCACCAGCACCGCCGTCGCGACGCTGTACAGCACGCCGGCCATGGTGCGCGTTTGTTCCTCTCGCGCGTGCGCCGCTCGCGTGTCGGTGTGCGCTACGATGATCATGTGCGCGGTGTACGCCCGCAGCAGCCGGTTCAGCAGGAACGCGCCGATCGCGATGATCGATACGCGTACCGCCGGTGCCTCGGTGTTCTGCGGCAAGCCGAACGTTGGCAGCATCACCCAGATCGCCGCAATCGCGATCACCACTGAGCCGACGCTGAACAGCACGCTGGCGATGGTCCGCGAGGGTTCTTCGCTTGCCCTGTCTGCTTTGCTTTCCGTCTCGGCGTCATGTACCATCCGCGACGTCAACAGACGCAGAATCCAAATCAGCAAGAGCGCCGCGCCCGCCACGATCAGCGCGCGGATCCCCGTGCCCTTTGCAAAGCCAAACCCATTTGCGAGAAACTGCGTCATATAATAACCAGCGGCTAAAGAACGGAATTATATCACCCTGATTCGCTGGCGCTTTTCCGCGATTCAGCAGCGCAGGAGGTTACGTCCATGGACCCGGCCAGACGCCTTTTCTTGACTGCCTTCGTTCCCGGAGTTGTGTTGGCGGGCGCAAGCTCTCTCGGCGCCGCTTCCGCGCGCGCCACGCAGGATCCTGTTCAGAATCCCAGTCAGCCGCGTCAGAATCCGAACTCTCCCGGTCGGGCCGTTCTGCCGCCGCCGGCTGTGCCTCCCACCAGCGCGCAACTCCGGCAAAACCAGCGCGATATCCGCAAAGACGTCGACGAGTTATTCTCTCTGGCGCAGGAGCTGAAGAGCCTCGCCGCGAAGAGCGACGCTTCTGAAGAACTTTCCGTGGGGCTGATCCAGAAGACCGACGAAATCGAAAAGCTCGCCAAGAAGATTCGCGACCTCGCTCGCTACTGAGTCTCGGCGGTGCTTGGCCGCTGAGCCCGGCCGTCTGCGTCGCCGCCTTTACCCCCTCTCTCCGACGCGGTAGAATCGCTTCGGGCGCCGCGCAACTTCCCTCGGCTCCCTACGCGCCCGTAGCTCAGATGGATAGAGCATTAGCCTCCGGAGCTAAGGGTCGGGGGTTCGAATCCCTCCGGGCGCGCCACTTCTCGAACTGCGACATGCATAGTGCGCTCAGGGATCCGCAGTAAGCGCGCGACCATACTTGCTGAGGAGTACTTGGATTCCGAAGTAGCCCAGGTACTCCGGTTGACCGCTGGAATTTCCGCTGAAGCTGCGGCCGGACATAAACAGCAGAATGAAGCCCTTGTGCAGTTTGTAGCGGCCGCCGAAATCGAATGTGGTGTCATGGGGTAAGGTGCCCATCGCACGATCATTGTAGATTTCGCCATCCAATTCGAGCCGCTTGGTCATGGTATGGCCCGCGACAAACCCGATAATTCGTTCATCCGGCCCATGCCAGGGAAAGTAGTAGCCGAATTCACAGTCGAGATCAAATGGGCCCACCGATTTAGTAACTTCCAGCGGCAGCAGAAAACGCGGCCCGTTCGAAGCGATTCCCTCTTTCTGCGCCAACGGCGAACCGGCCGTCTCGATTTGTGGAAATGTGGAGAGCTGCCAGCCCTTCTCGCCCTGATCGAAAAAACGCCACTTCACTCCGGGGAAAGCGTTGCTCCATCCGGTCTGGTCGGGCTGCCCGCTGGTGGTTTGCAGGACGTAAGGAATTTCGAAGGTCAATTGGATGCGATCGCCGATTCCAAAATTCAGATCGATCTGCGGAACTTGGAAGGACGATCCGCCGCGCTCGACGGTCTCCATCGTGCCGATGTTATTTTCCCAGTTTGCGTTGCCGGGCGTGCCGGGGTCATTGGTTATGTAGGGAGGCCCGCCCTGCGCGCGCGCGGCGCGTGGCAAAAAAAGAGCTGCGGCAAACAGGCAGACAACCGAAACGGGCAGCCGCTTCCTCACGGACATTTCGGCCCCATGGCCATTGAGGTTCTATGGTTCTGAAATGACCCGCCAGTATAACTCCTGACTGCACGAATCTCTCGGCAAAATTCCCTGCGCTTTTCGAGCAATGCGAAGGCGCGTCGCGCCGACGGGGGAAATTCCAAAATCCTGCCGTGTGAATGCAAGTTTGAATCAACGGGAACACTGTATGCACTTGGGAAACTGCACGGAGGAATAGCCTGGGCAGGATGACCAGTCCGTTTCGTTCCTCATCAAGGCGCAATTCGAGCCACCAAGGGCACAGGGACCCGCGACGAAGGCACGGGCTTTTGGGTCGGCCCTGCACCTTCGAATTCGTGAAGCAGTAGGGCGACAGCCCGGATGGCGCGTTGCAGACCTCGAAACCTGGAGATCCTGTCAAAGCAGACAAAAACAATTAGCTCGTCGACCAGTTGGCCTGGCGCTCACTTCGCTGGCGAGGTGCTCTTCGCGCTCGCTTTCTCATCGCTGCGGTCGTAGTAGCCCGTGCGGGCCCGCACGGTGTAATTGTGCCCGCGCACTTTCACGTCAAATCGTCGAAACGAACCGTCGTGGCGTAGGTTGGAGGGAGAATAACCCAGCCGGTACTGCGAGCGAAGCTCGCGCTCGACCTGCCCGAACGCCTGCCCAATCTGTTCCACGGATTTCACTCGAATCGTCCGTCCGCCCGTGGCGCGGGCGAGTTTGCGCACCGGCGCGTCCCCGTGATACGAAGCGCCCATCAACGAGTAGAACTCCGCATCGCTCACGATAATCGGGTACACGATGACGTTCGCCTTTTCCGCCGCCTCGATGGCCTTTTGCAAATCGATCTTGCTGCCTTGGTCCTCGCCGTCGGTCACTAGCACCAGCACTTCGCGCCCGTGCCGCGCGCTCATCAATTCATTCGAAGCTAGATACACCGCATCATAGAGATGGGTGCCTCCCGTTGAGCTCGCCGCATCGATTCGCAGGACGCTTTTTCCAGTTTCGTTGATTTCTGCCGCATCGATGGCCCGCGCCAGTTCAGTGGGCGCGCCCGTGAAATCCTCAAGCAATCTCACATCCGCATCGAAACTCATCACGAACGCCTGATCGCCGCTCTGCAAGATGGAATTCAGGAATTTTTTCGCCGCCGCCTGTTCCGTGCCCAGCAAACGGCTTTGGCTGTTGCTGGTATCCAGCGCGATCCCCAAACTCAGCGCCACATTCGTTTCTTGCGAGAAGTATTCGATTTTCTGCGGAGCCGCATCGTCGCTCAGTTCGAAATCATCCCTATTCAGATCTCGAATCAGCTGCCCGTGACGCCCCTCGACGATCGCATATACATTCACCACCACGGAGGCGGATTGCATCGATCCGCCTGCAACTCCGCGGGCTTCTTGTTGACCTGGCGCAGCCGGCCACGCCGAAGTCAGCAAACACAGCGCAGCGGCAATCGTTATTCGAGTCGAGTGTGGAAGCAAATTCAAAGGGATACCGCCATCACCGGCGCTGGCGGGCTAATTCCAGCGCACTCCTTCATTTCACATCCTACGCAGGGTTGGCCGTGAAGTCGAACAAACAAGAAGGCCGGATTCTGGGCAGATACCGCTTGCGGGTAGCCTGCCCTGTCCGGCCCTAAGATCCCTAAATGGCCTTGTGTCCAGTTCGCGAGAGCGGCCTTAGTCCGTCGCCTCGAGCGAAACGGTTTCAATCATCTGCGGCTGCTGCGCCATCAGAACCTTTAGGTCCTTCGGCAGAGGGAAGTAGAATGTGCCGACCTGGGGCAACCGCAACGCCCGCACCGTCACCACTCCGTTGTGCCGGACGCAAATCAGTTCGGGGTTCTGGCCCTGCTTTTGCGTGTAGTCAAAGAGCTGCGGCAGCACAACTCCTACGCTTTGCTCTCCCCGTGCTATACGGATCGTCCCGTTCGAATTAAAATGGTCGACCGAGAGTGTGTAGACGCCCGCCGGAAGCGTTGTTTTCCCCCATTGCGCGTCGAATGGCAGCACAAACTTGTCTTGCGCGGCCGGCCCGGCTTGCAAACGCGGAGCGATCACGATGAGCGCGATCATCGCACCGAGCACGATACCCGAAATGCTCTTCCATGGACCCCTCATTGGACCTTTCTCCTCTCGTCCGGTTTCTTCTGCAACCGACTGTCCTCGCAGACCAGTCCCGGGACACACACTTTTGTCGGAAGCACATGCCATTCTGCTAGTCACGCGCGTTTCACTCACTAGTACTTCAGTTCCAATCCGGGTTTTTGTTTCCAAGAAATCATCCTGGCCGTTCGTTCAGGTCGTCGCTTTCTCTCTCGCCGCGCAAATTTGAATCGCGCGGCCTAACTATATAAACTGAACGCACCGCTCCAAACGGTTCATTCAGGGAATCGGAGGAATAGAAGTGGGCAGCATGATCAGTTCGTTTCGCTCCTTTCGCCAGGACTCCTCCGTCCTTAATCAGAAAGTGAAGCCCGGCACGGCGAAGCGCATGCTCGCCTTTGCCGCTCCGTACCGCTCGTTTCTCGCGCTGGTTCTCTTTGTGGTTGTTCTGGACGCGGCCATCGGCGTCGTAAATCCTCTGATCTATCGCGACATCATCAACAACGGAATCCTGAAGGGCAACGCTCCCCTCATCATCAAGCTCGCTCTTCTGGTGGCTGGCTTCGGCCTTTTGGATGCGATGTTCGGCCTGATCCAATCCTATTTGTCCGCGAAAATCGGCGCGCGCATCGTGCTTTCTCTGCGCACCAAGCTCTTCGAGCACATCCAGCAAATGCCCCTCGCGTTTTTCACGCGTGCGCAAACCGGCGCTCTGGTCAGCCGCCTCAATAACGACGTCAGCGGCGCGCGCACCGCGTTTACCGACATTCTCTCCAACGTCGTCGGCAACATCATCACCGTCGTTCTGATTCTCGGAGCCATGTTCGTGCTTTCTTGGCGCATCACTTTGGCCGGGCTCGTCCTGATTCCGCTCTTCGTTCTTCCCGCGCGCTTCTGGGGACGCAAGCTCCAGGCCATCACGCGCGAGAGCTACAACCTCAACGCCGCCATGAACAGCCTCATGGTCGAGCGTTTCAACGTCGCCGGCGCGCAACTCGCTAAGCTCTTCGGCCGCCGCCAGGACGAGAGCACGGAGTTCACAGCCAAAGCCACGCGCGTCTCCGACATCGGCGTCAAAAGCGCCGTCTATGGACGCCTGTTCTTCACCGCAATGATGCTCATGGCTATGCTGGCTACGGCGCTCGCCTACGGCTGGGGCGGCGTGCTCGCGGTCAAGCACACGCTCGACGTCGGCACGGTGGTGGCCCTCGTTTCTTATCTGGCGCGGCTGTACGTCCCGCTGGTTGGCCTTTCCAACATCCAGGTCAGCGTCATGACCGCGCTCGTCTCCTTCGAGCGCGTCTTCGAAGTGCTCGACCTCGCGCCCATGATTCAAGAGAAGCCCGGCGCAGTTCCGATTCCCGCCGGCCCGGCCACAATTTCTTTTGACCACGTCTCCTTCCGCTACCCGACGGCTTCCGAAGTTTCGCTCGCCTCGCTGGAAGCCATCGCCGTGCCCGACAAAACGCCGGAAAAAACCGTGCTCTACGACATTTCCTTCACCGCCGAACCGGGCGAGCTCGTCGCTCTCGTCGGACCATCCGGCGCGGGCAAGACCACCATCACGCAACTCGTGCCGCGCCTGTACGACGTCCAGAGCGGCTCCATCTCCGTGAACGGCATCGACGTTCGTGACGCCCAGCTCGATTCGCTGCATCAGCGCATCGGCGTCGTCACCCAGGACGCCCATCTGTTTCACGACACCATCCGCGCCAATCTCGTCTACGCCAAGCCCAACGCCACCGATGCGGAACTCACCGAAGCCTTGCGGGCCGCGCAAATCCTGCCGCTGATTTCGTCGCTGCCAAAGGGCGTCGAAACGCTCGTCGGCGAGCGCGGCTATCGTTTCTCCGGCGGAGAAAAGCAACGGCTGGCAATTGCTCGCCTTCTTCTCAAGGCGCCCGACATCGTCATTCTCGACGAGGCCACTGCGCATCTCGACTCCGAATCCGAAGCCGCCATCCAGAGAGCGCTCGAAACCGCGCTCGCGGGCCGCACTTCCATCGTCATCGCCCATCGTCTCTCCACGATTCTCAAGGCCGATCGGATTCTCGTTGTCCAGGATGGCCGCATCGTTCAGCGCGGCACGCACGCGGAACTGTTGGAAGAGCAGGGCGTTTACGCGGACTTGTACCAGCGCCAATTTGCCAGTCCCGAGCCTTCGCTGGAATCTACGGCGTAGAATGCCGTCAGCCTGGCGGGCAATTCTTATCAGAGCGTAACTCGGCGGGGCTTTTTACGAGTGCGCCGCTTGCTTTCGCACAGCGCGGGGCGATAAAATTGCATCGTAAAGCTAAGGAGCATTGGTCCTTATGCAGCTTGAAGTTCTCATCCACGTGGGGAGTGGCGCACGCTGATGCCGCGGCGCAATCAATTGCTGACAGGTTCTGCATGCTGATGAGACGTTCCTCGGCAAGGGTCGTTCTGCGCTTGGCGCTTATACCGCTCGCCGTTCTCCTTGTCGGCTTCAGTGTAAGTAGATTCCGGCCACATGCGCAGCCCCGGCCGCGCACGCCGCTTTGCTTTGCCGATATAGCCACGGCTCACGGAGTCGCGCACTCCGCGATACCCGTGGTCTCTCCTTTGGTAAATCATTCGCAAGCAGCTCCTTCGGCGTCTTCGGTGTTGAGTTTTCCGCTCGAAGATGAGGCAATGCTGAGTGAGGTCGCTTCGCCCTCGTTGCTTCGCGCTCCTCCAATCATTCGTATCTAACCGCCACCTTACCCTCTGTGTGGGAACTTGAACTACGCATAACTTGCGTGGTGCAAGCGGGTCCAATGGGTCCGAATTGCATTGCATCCCTGGGTCGAGAAACATTCCCGGTCGTCGGATCGTTCGATTCCCGGGACCTTGGCATAACGGGAGCTAGTCACAAATGAAAATCGAAAAAACTGAACTGCCGCGCCCGGCCGGCACGCCAGCGGTAAGCGCCTGCGTCCTCGCTTGCCTGGCCCTCGGATGGGGGTTGGAATGACAACAACGCTGCTCAAGCTCTCTCAATTGGAACAGTTTCGCCGCTTGACGACGTGCCTGGTGGCCAGCGCCATCGAGACTTTTCACGAACGCCTGCCCAACACCGGCTTTGCCGATTCCAGCATTCGCTGCATCTTCACCGATCAACCCTCCATGATCGGCTACGCCGCCACGGCGCGAATCCGCAGCTCCCAACCGCCCATGGAGCGGGACACATCCTTCGACTATTACGACCGCATGGATTGGTGGAACAATATCCTCACCATTCCCGCTCCGCGCGTTGTCGTCATCGAAGACGTGGACAATCCCCCGGGTCTCGGCGCTTTCGTCGGCGAAGTCCACGCGAATATCCTTTTGTCATTGGGCTGCATGGGCATTGTGACCAATGGAGCCGTCCGCGACCTTCCCGATATACGGCCCACGGAATTTCAGATGTTCGCCGGAAACGTCTCCGTTTCCCACGCTTACGCTCATCTCTTCGATTATGGCGGAACGGTCGAGGTCGGCGGCTTACAGGTCCGGCCCGGTGACTTGATTCACGGCGACTGTCACGGTGTTCAGACCGTCCCGCTGGATATCGCCGATAAAGTTCCCGACGTGGCGCGGCAGATTAGGCAACGCAGACAGCAGTTGATAGGATTGCGCCGTTCGGCCAATTTCAGTCTCGACCGGCTTCGCCAGGCCATCCATGACACAACTCTCGGCTCTTCGCGCTCGAAATCAAATCCCGATGAGCCCCAGAAATAACTATGGTGGAACAATGAGATCGAAACGAAGCTTCTGGATCGCAATCATTCCGTCGCTCTTTTTTGTGCCTGCACTTCTCACTGGCTGCGGAACGTCCAACGAGCCGGCGAAGGTCAATGCGGCAAATGCCCCGCACGTCGCGGTCGTCCCGGTGACCCGGCGCAGCATTTCCACCACCCTCGAGATCGCTTCCGAGTTTCAGCCCTTTCAGGAAATCGACGTCTACGCGAAAGTCTCCGGCTATATCAAAAACCTCTATGTCGACTGGGGCACCCACGTTCAGCAGGGCCAGTTGATGGCCGTCCTGGAGATACCCGAACTCGTCCAGCAAATCCAGCACGACGAAGCGGCTTTGGCGCAGGCCGGAGAAGAACTGCATCGGGCGGAGTCGGCCTACGCCGTGGCGCACATCACCTATCAGCGCCTCGCCGGCGTGCAAAAGGTGCACCCCGGACTCATTTCTCAGGAAGATATCGACGTCGCCCAGGGCAAAGACCTCGAAGCCAATGATCAGGTGTCCGCTAGCCAGGAAGCTCTGCTCGCCGCCAAAGACGCTCTTGAGAAAGATAAGACTCTCTACGCCTACGCGCATATGACCGCGCCCTTCAACGGGGTGGTCACGCAAATGTACGCATACACCGGCGCGCTGCTTCCTGCGGGAACTTCCTCGAACATCGGGAACTCCGCTCTCTGCCATCTTTCACAAAACGATCTCTTGCGCCTCGTCATTCCCGTGCCGGAGAGAGCCGTCGCCAACGTCCATATCGGCGGCACCGTTGACGTCGACGTTTCAGGCCTGAACCGTACCTTCACCGGCAAGATCGTCCGCGTCGCCGACCAAATCGACTTGGCCACGCGCACCATGCATACCGAAGTTCAGGTTCCGAACTCCAAGTACCAAATCGTGCCCGGCATGTACGCCACCGTGAGCATCCCCTTGCAAACGGCGCAGAACGTTTTGACCGTGCCGGTTCAGGCCGTCCAATCTTCCGGCCAAGGTCACGGGACGGTCCTGATTGTCGACGACAGCGACCATATCGAAAGACGCGACGTCGCCCTTGGCCTGCAAAACGCCACCGTGATCGAGGTCGTCTCCGGCCTGAGTGAAAACGACCGCGTCGTCTTCGGAGAGCAGGAACAGTTCAAGGTTGGCGAGCTTGTGGCGCCAACGGTTGTGCAGCCCGGGCAAATGGAATAGGAGCTTTATGCCATCATTTTCTCTGCGACATCCTTACTTCATTGTGGTCGTTTGCCTTTTTGTTTGTGTCTTGGGACTCACCAGCCTCGTTCAAATGCCGGTCGACATGTTTCCACCGATCAATATTCCCATGGTGGAAGTCGCCACCTTTTACAGTGGCATGCCGCCGCAGCAGATCGAAGCGGACATCACCGACACTTTCGAACGCTTTTTCACTCTCGGCGCCGGAATCGACCACATGGAATCCCGCTCGTTGTCCGGCGTCAGTCTCATCAAGGTCTATTTCCAAGCCGGCACGAACGCCAATGCGGACGTCACCCAGATTTCCAATCTGGCCATGGCCGATTTGCGGCGCCTCCCTGAAGGCACCCTGCCGCCCGTCGTGATGCAAATGGATCCGTCCGGCCTGCCCGTTTGTCTTCTCACCGTGGAAGGGAAGGGTCTGTCGGAAACGCAGTTGCACGATTATCTGCAATTCCAGATTCGCGACCAGATTGCCGGCGTGCCCGGAGCGACTGTCCCGCCTCCCTATGGCGGGAAATATCGCCAGATCATGATCTACGTCGATCCTCTGAAACTGCAGGCCAACGAATTGAGCCCGATGGACGTCGTGCGGGCCATCAACAGTTCCAACCTGATTTTGCCCGCCGGCGACGTTCGCATCGGCCCCCTCGACTACGATCTTTACACCAACGCCCAAGTCCCCAATGCGGCTGCGCTCGACCAATTGCCCCTGAAAACCGAAGGCGTGAAATCTGTTTTTGTTTCCGATGTGGGCAAGGCCGTCGACGGCTCCGCCTTGCAGTACAACATCGTGCGCGTCAACGGCCAGCGCTCCGTTTACGTCCCCGTGCAAAAGCAGGGTGGAAACAGCAACACGATCGCGGTCGTCGACGGCATCAAGAGCGCCATCCGCGACCTCCACGACATTCCTTCGCAAATGAAGGCCCATGTGGTCTTCGACCAATCCGTTTTTGTTAAGCAGGCCATCTCCACCGTGCTGCGCGAAGGCGGTACCGGGCTCATCCTGACTGCTCTGATGGTTTTGCTTTTTCTCGGCAGCCCGCGCGCCACTGTCGCCGTCTTTCTTTCCATTCCCATCTCCGTGATGGCCGCTCTGTTTCTCCTGCACATCGGCGACGCCACCATCAACAGCATGATCCTTAGCGGATTCGCTCTGGTGTTCTCGCGGTTGATCGATAACTCCGTCATTGTGCTCGAAAATATCTACCGCCACATTGAACTGGGCGAACAGCCCATGGTGGCTTCAGAGAACGGAGCGAACGAAGTCGGCCTGGCGGTTCTGGCCATCACCATCGTCACCGTCGTCGTATTCTTCCCGGTGACGCTGCTCTACGGCGTCAGCAAGTACCTGTTTACCGCGCTCGCCTTGAGCGTCGTCCTCTCGCTCTTCGCTTCCTATTTCGTTGCCGTCTCCGTTGTGCCGCTCTACTGCGCTAATCTTTTGCGCGGAGTCGCGCACCATCAGGCTGTGGAAGCAGGCGAAGGGCCCGCAGAAAAGAGTAAGCCGCACATGGGGTGGGGCGCGAGATTTAACGCGGCTTTCAACCGAAAATTCGAGCATATGCTCGAGCACTACGACCGCGGCGTGAAAAAAGCCCTCGACCATCCGTGGCCCGTGGTTGTGGGATTCATGGGCGTTTTCCTCTTGAGCTTCGCTCTTTACCCGCTCGTCGGCGTGGCCTTCTTTCCGCGCACCGATGCCGGCCAGTTCACCATCAACGTCAAGGCGCCCACCGGAACGCGCCTCGGCTTCACCGAGGGTTACGTAAAGCAGGTCGAGAACATCATTCGTCAGGTCGTGCACCCCTCCGATTTGCAGGCCATCGTCTCAAATATTGGCGTGAACCCCGATCTGTCGGCATTAAGCACGCCGAACGCCGCCATGCACACCGCCTTCGTCGAAGTCGGCTTGACCGAGGATCACAAGGTGAGCAGCTTCACCTACATGGACGAGGTGCGCCAGCAGATCGCCGACCAGCTTCCGCAGTTGCGCACTTATTTTCAATCCGGCGGCCTCGTCGATTCGGTTCTGAACCAAGGCATGCCCGCGCCGATTGACGTTCAGGTGAGCGGAATGAACATGAACGCCGCCGACAGCATCGCCCTCGATCTCCAAAGGGAATTCCAAGCCCTCAAGGGCGTATCCGACGTTTATATTCCCCAGGACCTGGACTACCCCGCGCTCCTCATGAACGTGAATCGCGAACGCGCCAGCGAACTTGGCTTGGACCCCAAAGAGGTCGTCGACAACGTCATCACCTCGCTCACTTCCAACGCCATGATTGCGCCTAGCTACTGGGTCGATCCTCGCAGCGGAAACAACTACTTCGTGACCGTGCAATATCCGGAAAACGAAGTTCAGAGCATTGAAAATCTGAAAGCCATGCCGCTGCACGCTCCTAGCTTGAAGCTTCCCACCTATCTCAACCAAGTCGCCACCATTACGCCGATCCTCACCCCCACCGAAGTCGACCACTACCAGTTGGAGCGCACCATCGACGTCTACGTCGCCCCCACCGGCGAAGATCTTGGCAAGCCGGCAAAGGAAGTGGAGAAGATCGTTGCCGCCACGGCAATTCCTTCCAATATCCGCATCAACATACGCGGCCTGGTCAACACCATGGACGCCTCCTTCCGCAGTTTTGGTTTGGGCTTGATTCTTTCCATTCTTCTCGTGTTCCTCGTGCTGGTTGCCCAGTTTTCGTCTTGGCTGGATCCGTTTCTTATCGTTCTCGCCATTCCCACTGGCCTTGTGGGCGTCATGTTGACCCTCGCGTTCACCACCACCACGCTCAACATTCAGTCGTTGATGGGCATCGTGATGCTCACCGGCATGGTCGTTTCCAATAGCATCTTGATCGTGGATTTTGCCAACCGTCTCCGCCAGGAAGGTCGCACCGTCCGCGAAGCCGTCGCCCACTCCTGCCGCATCCGCCTGCGGCCCATATTGATGACCTCCCTGGCAACCATCGTTGGTCTGTTGCCTATGGCTTTGAAACTCGAGCCCGGCAGCGAAGCCTACGCCCCTCTGGCCAGCGTTATCATCGGCGGGCTTATCGTTTCCGTAGTGCTGACGGTCTTCGTGGTCCCGGCCGCCTATGTGCTCGTGTATTCAAATCGGCCTCATCCCGGCTCCGCGGCTCGGGAACTGGTACCTGCCACTCCGCAACCGAGCGAGTAGTTCACTCTATGGAGGGTTTGATCGTATGACGAGCAAGCATTCTCTTTCCTTTTTGCTGCTGGCAATGATCGTCTGGCCATCTGGATCTCTTTTAGCTCAAGCCCCGCCTCCGCCTGCGCAAACGCAGACTCCGCAATCGCTCACGCTGGCGCAAGCCGACGCCATTGCCTTGCGCAATCGTCCGCGCCTGCTCGCCTCGCTCGCTGCCGCGCAGGCCGCTGGACAAATTTCGCGCGAAGTGCGTTCCGCCTATTTCCCGACGGTCCAGGCCGACGCCACCGGCGCAGCCTCGGAAACCGGCAGCCGCATCGATGCCGGCGCGCTGAATAATCCCAGCGTCTACGACCGTTACGCGAACGGCGTCACCGTCGATCAGTTGGTCACCGATTTTGGCCGCACTCATAATCTGACCAAATCCGCCAATCTCAGCGCCCAGGCCCAGCAACAGAGCAGCAACGCCACCCGCGCCGATGTTCTGCTCCAGGTGAACGAAGCCTACTATCGCGCCCTGCAGGCCCAGGCCGTCCTCCGCGTCACCCAAGAAGCTGTCAAGGAGCGCCAGTTGGTCGCCGACCAGGTCACCGAACTCGCCAAAAATCAATTGAAGTCCGGTCTCGACGTCAGTTTCGCCAATGTCAATCTCGACCAGGCAGAACTTCTGCTCACTCAGGCCCAAAATAACGTTCAGGCGGCCTTCGCGAATTTGTCCCTCGCGCTCGGCTACAGCACCACGCAGTCGTATCAATTGGTCGATACGCCACTGCCTTCCGCGCCCGCGTCTGACGCCTCGCAATTCGTCGCCCAGGCAATGCAGCAGCGTCCCGAAATCGCCGCAGGAAAGCTGCAGGAAGATTCCTCGCTCGCCTTTGAGCGCGCTGAGCGCGATCTTTGGATGCCCACCCTCAGCGCCGTCGGAGTCGCCGGTCTCACTCCCGTTTACGAAGCCCCCCTTGTCGACCGCTACGCCGCCGCCGGATTCAATCTGAGCATTCCGGTTTTCAATGGCGGACTCTTTTCCGCGCGTCACGCCGAAGCGCACTTCGAAGCCCAGCAGACCGACCAGAATTTGCGCGAAGAGGAAAACCAGATCGCTCGCGATGTCCGCGTCGCGTGGCTGAACGCCAACACCGCCTATCAGCAATTGTCCGTGACCCAGCACTTGCAGCAACAGGCCGTTCTGGCCCTTCAGCTCGCGCAGTCTCGCTACCAGTTGGGCCTCAGCTCCATCGTCGAGCTCAGTCAGGCCCAGCTCAACGAAACCCAGGCGGAGATCGATGAAGCCAGCGCCAAATATCAGTGCCAGATCACCATGGACAACCTCGATTTCCAGGTCGGCAATCTCCGCTAGCCGCTAGAAACGTTCTGGTACGCATGCTCTGCGAGTTCGGGCTTTCACTTCGTCTTGAGACGCGAAGTGCTCGGTGCGGATTAGCTATTCGAACGCGGCTCTCTCGCGAGGAGATCGCTCTTTTTCATCGAAAACAGCTTACGAAATGCCTCAACTTCTCGTCTCGCGCGGCCGCCCGTGTGCCGCGCAAAACAATTCGTCGTCGGCCGCATTGGACAACAGTTGTAGAATTTCTGTGCGCCGCGTTAAACTTCCTTAGTTCCTCGTCGCGCCCGTAGCTCAGCTGGATAGAGCATCTGCCTTCGAAGCAGAGGGTCGGGAGTTCGAATCTCTCCGGGCGCGCCATTTTCCCTTATGAATAGCATGTTTCTCAACTTCGAGCACGGCGGCGTTCGTTCGGTTCTACCTCAGTTTTACCTTTGGGCGGGATCCCCCCTATTTTCAGGGAGTGCAGCAGTGCAGCGCCGCTCCTGATTCGGTCCAGGCAGACACTTCGACCCCCAAAAAATCTTTCGAAGTGTCGGAGCGGATTCATTCGGGGGATGCGAAAGTGGACCCAGTTAAGGAGCAGAAACCATGAGTCAAGTTGAACAGGCCAAGACCGCAATCGTCGCGAGCGTCCTGATTAGTCCCGACGAGTGCGCGAAGATCCTCGGCACAACGGAAGGGGTGCTCGCGGTTTGGCGTTCCACAGGGCGCTACCCGTTGCCTTACGTTCGCGTCGGAAGAAAAATTCGCTACAAATTGAGTGCCGTCGAAGATTTTATTGAGCAGCGCACAGTCGGCGGAACGGTCGAAGAGCCGCGGCGCCGGAAGGCATCGCGAACACAAACACACCCTTGCTAGGGGACAAGACCCAGCAGGGGAAACTCGGTAGTCGGTAACGAGCCGACGCCGAAGAGAAGCACAGCGAGCACAAGTCGCCATGCAAATGCAGCTTAAGTCAGAACGGCAGAGAAAGCAAGATCAGCCCTCCAGTCTAAACTTTAGAGTACGCGGTCCGAAACGCACTCACCAGATTTTCCGGCATTGCCATCGCTCGCAGTTCCGTGCCGAGAAGCTCGACGGGACAGGCGAATCCCGCAAGTACAAGTCTATGCGTCTGCGCATGGCGAAGATCGCGAAGTGTCTCAGCCGATTCGACCATTCGGGGCACTGCGCGAGCATCACGGCTTCATGTACGACGATCTTGCGTACATTGCGCGCACTTGAGGACAGATATTCGGGCAAAGATCGGCAGAAATGGAGTAGGCCCACACTTTTCCGCTACTTGAAGTTACTGGAAAAGCAGGGGGTTGCGAGACGCGGCGACGGCAAGCGATGGTCTTCGGGATGCTGGACGCGACGGCGCAGTTTGCACTCTTCTTTTTTGCTGCCCCGCGAATCTGAGACTGTTGGAAATTCCAATCTGAGACTCAAGAAGTCACTGCTTTACAGCAGTAAGAAGAATACACATCGATTGGAATCCGAGAAAGCGCCGGTTACGCTAGATAGGAAGTCTTTTGAACTGCAAAAAGCAAAAACTTCTGCGGTTCAGCAAGAGCAAACCCCGCTGACTAGGAGCTGTCAGGTCAAGGATTTGATGAGGGCTCCGCGATTGCTTCCCCTCCTGAACGCGATCACCGAGAAATTTGGCTCGGACTGGGCTTTTGACGGGCTGAATTGGGCCGCGCGGCCGATACCGGAAGACGAGCACGGCGATCGTGTCATCCATAACCCACTGGCTTATGTTCTGGCCTGTATCCGAAATTTGATCGGGCGATGGTACGACGGCACATTCACTGAGAATCAGGTTGCTACGATGCTTGAGCGGGTTCTGGGAGTGGACACGGGCGAATGTTGGCAGGCGGTTGAACTTTATGCGCTCAAGGACGGCGACAGGGTGCTGTGGGAGCGCTGGCGGTACAAAGTATGAGTTTGGAGTCAAAACATGAGAAGTGATGCGTCCTGGCCAAGGTTGTGGCGAATCGCCGTCGAAAAGCACGCCGGAAACGCGACCGCGAAGCGCGTAAAGTTGCATTTGGCCAGGTAGCGCTGGGAGTGCGTCAATCGGCACACGTATTCAGAACCAGGTCTTCTGCTTGTAATCGAGATACGCGGCGCCGAACTTCTCCGTCAGCACCCGCCCCTCTTTCCGGCTGCGCACCACCTGCAGCGGAATCAGGACCACAAAAATCAGCAGCAGCCACGGCCGTCCCATCCAGATGATGATTCCCAGGAACAATATCGCGCCAAAGAAGTAAATCGGATTGCGGATGCGCGAGTAGACGCCCGTCGTTACCAGCGTCCTCGCCTTGGCCTGCACGCTGAAGGCGCGTCCCAGCTCAATGCGCGCCGCTACGAACAAAAGAAATGCCGGCGCCGCGATCGCAATTCCCGCAATGCGCCATGCAGTCCATGGCAGATGCGCGGCATGCATGCCAAAGAACGATAAGACGATGATTGCCAGCGCCAGCGTCGCCAAATTGAGTTTCATGGCCGTTCCTTCAGTCTCGTTGCAATGAGGACCATCTTATTTATATTTTTAGCTGCGTCCTGCGCCGCCTCAAGACTAGTGGTCTGCTTTAGCTCACGGCTTTCTTCACTCCGGCTCTAACCTTGGCCCATCGCCGCTTGGCAGCCTTGGAGATCTTCTTTCTAGCCGCCGCCGACAGGACGCGTTTCTTGGCCCTGTTCAGCTCCTCACTCGCCGACCGCCCCAGCGCCTGCGCTGCGGTTCTCACCCCGTCCAACTGGTGCTGCAACCTGCTCAACTGCTTTTCGAGCTTTCGCTCTTCGCGCTTGATTGCCGCCAGAAGGTTCATTCAAGTTGCCTCCGAATGAAATCTATCCCGAAACGAACTCTATGCGCCAGACGTTCCCTCGAAGGAACGGCGTAAACTGCCCCGCTCAATTGATTCACGATGTTGCGATATCTTCAATCAGCGGGAACCCACCGGCTCTTTGAAGCGCACCTCGAACTCCTTTTGTTCGCGCTCGCAGAAAAGTACCGGCCAGACGCCGCCGAACGATTCCACTCCCATGGAGCCATACGCCAGACAGAACGGGCAAGAGACAAGCACGTTGAGCAATCCCCGGGCTCTATCCGAAATCAATGCAAGCGCCAATCGCCACGGCCTTGAATCCGGAGCGCCTTCGGGCACTAAGATATGGCCCCGAAACTTTAACCCAATTTTCACGGGTCCACCTGTTTTCTGAGCTGCGTGAGCCGCTCGCTTCCCCGCGTGCCGAAATGCGGTAGAGCAAGCCCATCGAGTTCAGGTTACGCTCCAGCAGCCTCCAGTGCCAGAACCAAGCAAAGAAGAATTGATGGCTGGCCGTTAGCCGCCTCGTGGGGGCTCCCTTCTGTGGCATAATCGCGCCACTTAACCGATGCTTACATACATCCGACGTGTAATTGGAGCGATCGGCCGTGCGTGGAGGGTAGTCTCGGAACAGCGCAAGAGGGACCGCGCGCAATTGAAATTGCAGGTCAAGCTAGAAAAAGCCGCGCGAAAGGCCGTTAAGAAGAAAGCTGCGGCCGACTTTGCCGCGGGCGCGGATGCTTCGGTCCTGGTGTCGCAGACTAGCAACACCGGGAGTGGATTCCTGGGGATGCTTGTGTTGGGCGCGATTTGTTTTGGCTGTTGGCTCTGGTTCTGGCCCAAAGCATGGTACGAGGTCAAATATCAGATATCCGCTGACCATGTCTTTATTGACCCCGAGCCTCACGACTGCGACTTTATGAAGGCTCCACTTGGCAATAAGTACTGCCACTTCGAGAAGATCGTTACCCTCTCTCCGGAGAATTCAGCCAATCCCACCGACGTTTATGTGACCTGGGAGAAAGTCGAGGACTGAAGACGGAGGCCCTCAATGATGATTAACGACGAAGACGCTAGAGTTGTCATAAAGCAGTCGATCTTAAATGGCTCCGACCAGCCCGGCGTTCTACAAAGAGTTGCGATTGTTTACATCGGCGGTCGAGAGTATAGGGTTTCAGCCCCACCGGAGGCAAAGGGGAACGCTCTTGATTGGGTGCCACATTTTGCTGTCACACAAGATGCGGAGTTGGGCTCGGAAGTGGACATAGGCGGTGACTTGGGTCATCTCATCCAGGAGGCCGTGAAACACGAGCTGGAAGAATACAGGCGTAGCGCTGTTCGAATCGAGGGTATTCACCCAGATCGACTCCATTCCAATGCCCAGATATGCCTGAACGGACACGTCCAGCACTGCGATGGGTCACCATTCGATTCAGAAGAGCATTGCACTCGATGTGGTGCGGCATGTATTGACGAGTGCCCGCATTGTAAAGAGCCAATTCGGGGAGATAAACTCTACAGACCACTCGGCTATTCTCTCCCGCAGTTTTGTCACCGCTGCGGAGGCGCGTATCCTTGGATGCAGGAGCGTCTGAAAACTGCTCAAGACTTGCTCGACCACGATGACAAACTGACGCCAGAAGACCGCGAGAGTCTCTGGGATGACCTGAAATATGTGACGTCAGATCCGAAGGCGCCCCTCGTCCCGGCGAAAAGGAAGCTTATTGGTATCCGACTCGAAAAGGCGAAGCCATACGTGAGAGAATTTGTTTTGGACCTGATAGCAAAAACCATCGCAGAGGTCTCGAAGGGATAGCGAAATATCTCCGGAACAAGAATTGGGGCAATGCACATGGCTAGAAAACCATTCCATGCGACGGACCGGGTGGCGCCGACTCTGACGCCGCAGAGAGGAATTGAACTGATACAACGCCAATTGCAGCAGTTCGAGACAGTCATTCGCTACGTTTCGTATTGGAAGATGCGTATAGGGTGAATCCATCGGTGTCCCCTTTGCATAGGTGTTTGCTATCGCGACTGTCGTTCTCTGGGTTTACCTACCAGAATTGTCAGTAAGTTGTACGATTTTCTTGCCGTCCACGAACAGCTGCGCGGATTCGTACCGCAGGACATAGTATTTCACCTTCAGTGTATCTCGCGGTAACGCTTCCTCATCTTCAAAAACATTAACTGTCTCGCCCCGCTTCGCAAAAATCTGCTTCAGATAATTCGTGTCGGCCCAGGCATCAGAGCGTGAATAAACTGACCCAACGCGAACTCTAAGTTTGTCGGGACTTGGCAATGGAGTTCCCATAGCCTCGCCGTAACGCTGAATCGAAACTTCCTTAACTGTTAACGGCTTGCCACTAGCGATTAGTAAGACCTCTCTATCAAGCGCCGGAGCCATAACGCTGTACTGAACCTTCTTAAACATACCGCTACTTGCTAAAGCATTCTGATCATGCTGAACCGACTCTGGATCGAAGCAAGAAAAAGCCCTTGTTTCTGTTAGGCTATCTATGAGTGCTATGGGAACGTAATCGTCGACTCCCGTAAGGTTCACGGTTACATACTCCTTGCAGGGAGCGCCGTATGGAGGAACAATGCCTTCTTTGGCCATCGATGGACCTTCAAGGATCTCATACGAAAGGTCCGCAGTTTTATCCCGATAGTTTAGATGCAGTGTCTCTGAAATGCCGGCGTGCCTTCCCAGAGATCTGTAATAATTGTCAATTCCAAACCAAGTTGCAACCTCCCCATCCCTCGTATAGATGTCTCCAGGGCCGAGAGTTGCCTTGTCCTGGGAAAGCCATCTTACAAGTCTCTGTTTTTCCTCGTTGGGCAGGTTTATCTTCAATTCAGAGAGGACAAGAGACGGTGCATCCAGACGAAATACGACACGGACACGACCCTTTTTGTATGATTCAGTTTCTATCCGACCCCCAGCGAAGTATCCCGTTGCGAGAATTGAGTCGAGGCATTCCTTCGCAGTCGATTCGTTATAGATCTTGCCTCCGAGGCTCTTGACGCAACCGTTCCAGTTCGAAATGTTAGGTGGCTCTGACCCCTGCACTTTGATCTGAGTAAGCGCTACGATCTTATTGGTTTGGCTGGTCGCCATTTTTGGCCAGACGAGGATAAATGCGAGAACTAGTAGACTCCAGGTCAAGACACTCACGGTCCTTGTCATGTCGCTACCTCCAGCAGAACAACGATTTTTTTTAAGGACTCGGGGGACCCTTAACAACAAAATGGGTCGTCGGTTGAAAATTGAGATCGCCAACAGATTGTGTGTGGGAGTTGCCGCGTATTTCAACGGGCACAGTCGTCGATGCCGTATGGCCAGCGGAATCTCCTACTGTGAAACGAATTTGAACGTTGCCAACGTCCTTTCCAGACCCCTTATATGGCACGATCGGAACCTCTGAAGTTGTCCCAGTTCTAGTTGAAAGCAGCGGCTCTCGACTTTCTGCACGTTACGCGACCTGTTCCTGTTGAGTCAACGACGGGTTCATCCGGCGATGCAAGAGTTCCAGTTCCCGGTAGCCTTTCACTCGCCGGAATTTCTTTTGCGCTTCCAACAACCCGGTGGCCGTCCAGCGCAAGGCTTGCTCTCCTTGACGCCAGCGTTTTACGTTGCGCGCTACTTTCTCGACGGTCGAAAGGCACGACTCGATGGGATTGGTTGAGGACAGCGTTCTCCGCAACAGGGTTCCCACACCGAGCCGGTGCACGGTGAGGGTTTCTTCCAGCCCTTCTTCGAGGCTCCGTGCCGCGCTGGGGTTGATGCGCTCCAGTTGCCGGAAGATTTTCTCGAGTTCCGCTTTGGCCGCCGCGTACTCGGTCATCGCATAGGCGTTGCGGATTCTCCGGTCCGTATCGCCCTGGGCGCTCTGCGGCAGATGTTCTTTTACGTTCCGCCGCTTGTGGATCTGGCAGCGCTGCACTTCGGCGCGTTCGCCGAACACCCGCTCGATCCCCGCGCGCAACGCTTTCGCTCCGTCGATCACGAACAAGTAACGCCGCTCGGGATCGAGGCCGCGTACCACCAGGTCCTCCAGCAACTCCTTCACTACCGTAGTGTTCTCTGTCGCCCCTTGCCACAGCCCCAGAACGTGTTTTTCTCCGCTGATTTCAATGCCCAGCGCCACCACCAGCACTTGTTTGCCGAGATGAATCCCGTCGATCAGGATGGCCACCAGGTCCACGCCGTCGAGTTTCTTCTCACAGAGTTCTTTTAACTGCGCCACGCTGGCCGCTACGAACTCCCGGCTCACGCTGGACTTCTCGATCCCGTAGCCATCCACCACGCTTTGCACCGCGCGGCGATAGTTCCGTGAGGTCAGTCCCGCGACGATGCCTTCGCGCACCGCGCGCTGCCGCCGTCCGTCGTGCTGCAACCGCGCGTAACTGTCCAGCTCCACTTCTTGACCTTCTCGTGTGCGCACCCGCGGACGTTCCACGGCTACTTTCTGTCCGCCAAACACCACGTAACCCGGCTGGCGCCCCCAACGCACGGCACCCGACACCGGATCCGGCCGGTGTGGCGGTCCCACGCGCCGGGTCACTTCGTTTTCCAGAATCGTGCCGATGATGCGCAGCCCCGCTGCCCCGGTCAACTGCTCCACCTGGGCTTGCAGCTCCTCCCACACTTCGACCATCGGCAGCGGCACCTCCAGCAACTCCCGCTTGCCAAGCACTTCGAACTTCTCCTTGCACTTGTCTTTCATTCCCTGATAGGTTTTCCTCACAGCGGCTCTCCTCTGAAAATAGAGTTTGCAACCCGAACTCTATCCGAGTTCGGGTCGAGAGCCGCTGCTTCCTTTTTTAGGTTTCAACTAAAGGCGGGACAACTTCGAACCTCTATGTTCGTGACCTTGTTCTTCTCTCCTGATAACACATTTATCCCTTTAATTGTGCTTCCACCCGTTGTGGTCGTGGACGGTCCCAATAGAACAGTTGAGCTCGTATTAAGCTTCTCCCCAGTTGAATCGACAAGAGTCGCAGTGACGGTTGCTGACCCCGGAGCAATATTCTTGACAGTGAGGTTGGCAGACGAGACACCGCCGTACTGCAGAACATTGCCTCCGAGGGTGGTTCCACTCGCTTGAATAGTAGCTGAAACGGTCATCTGAGCCTGGGCCTGGTTTTGTTGTTGGGCCTGCTGTGCCTGCTGGGTGGTCGAGGTCGGCCCATTGCCCGGAGGTGCGGGACTGCTTTGCCCAGGGTTGCTGCACGCATTAGAGCCTTGATTGTCCAATGCTGTTCCACAGCCATGGCCGTCCAGATCAGCAAACGTCTCTGGATTGTCACTGACCATCGCGTACAGGTTCAGCGTCTGTGGATTGGTCAGATTGGCATACGGTACCGGGGCGGGCACTGCGCTCCAGTCCGCCGAGAGCCACCTTCCCAGCCGCGATGTGTAATACCGCGCGCCAAAATCATCATTGCCCGTTTCGGTGTCCCGTATCTTGCCCTCAAACTTATAGTTCTGCGTACAGGTGTCGACAACGTCGCGCTCGCCTCCAAACGGATAAAAGTCCGCGTCGTAGCACACCGAAGTCTGCCCCGCCTGCACCATGGTCCGCGAACTCCCCAGCATGTCCTCTTCATAATAATAAATCGTCCCGCTCGAAACGTTGCGCATCGCCACGCGCTTCCCGCCGAAAAACACGTACTCGTTTGTAAAAGTCCCGCTCAGGTTCGACTCGTCCAGTATCTCCGTCCCCGCGCCGTACCAGAAAATCGTCCCGGTCGATTTCTCGACGCGATTGCCGTCGCCGTCGTAGGTGTAGGTCGCTCCGGCCGCCGTCTTGATCTCGCTCTCGGCGTTGTAGGTGTTGGTGTTCACACCATCAAACAGCATATTCCCCGCCGCATCATAGGAATAGTTCTGAATGCCCATATTCGACAGTTGGTTATTGGAGGTGGCAGAAACGCTTAGACTCTCCTGCGTGCACCCGGTATAGCCACTAAGAGCACCGATCACCGTCAGGTTCGCCCACTCATCCAGAGTGTACGTTTCGCCCCAGCAATTCGAGCCGCTGGTGGAACTGGTCTGCGCGGTCACGATGCGATTCACCTGATCGTAGGTGAAGCTCTGCGTCCGCGTCGTGTCGCGATTGTTGGTGATGCCCACGACGTTCCCGTTGTCGCCTGCACCTAGATTGAAATTGTATTTAAGATCGAGAATATTACCGGGGCCTGGGTCCGTTGTCGTGCACGTAGTAGTCGTGGCGAGCGCTGTACCGGTCGTGCTGTACATCCAGCAAGGCTGCAAACGATCATTGTAGATGTGTGTCTCCATTACCGGGACGAGCCACTCTACGACTTACTCTTACACCGACAGCTATAGCGGGTGCAGTGGAGCCGCGCCTCCATCGGGCAATACGAATGCCTATCTCACGGAAATCACGAACCCGTTTGGGTTCACAGAGAAATTTTGCTACCCGGACTCGATGTGGGCCAGATCGATGGGAGCACCTGGGCCATCAGCGCTCGCGGGTTCAACTCCCAGTTCAGCAACAAACTCCTCGTGATGATCGACCGTCGAATTGTCTATACAGCCACTTTCGCCGGCGTTTTTTGGGACACATTGGATCTTCCCCTGGAAGACATCGACAGGATCGAAGTGATTCGAGGCCCCGGCGGGGCCGTTTGGGGCGCGAATGCGGTGAACGGTGTCATCAGCATCTTCACGAAGAACGCATCGGAAACGCGCGGAGGGTTGATCGACGGGGGGACCGGAAACCTCGAACAGGGGTTCGGATTCGCGCAGTACGGCGGAGAGGTTGGCAAAGAAACGGATTACCGCACTTACATCAAGGCGTTCGATCAGGGCCACATGCTCGACCCCAATGGTCAAAACGGAGAGGACGGCTGGCATGCCGTGCGCGGTGGATTCCGAGCGGATACCACGCTCTCGCCAAAAGATTCGTTCATGTTCGAGGGAGATTTTTCGGCCGGGCGGGAAGGCGAGTATGGTTTTGTGCTCCCGTCGATCACCTCCCCCGGTTTTGTGCCCGTTGCCGAGCAGATCCCCATCTCAGACGGTTCCTTTGTGTCCGTCTGGAACCATTCTGTGTCGCCGCGATCAGATACCTCACTCCAACTTTCCTTCAACCGCCATTGGCGGAACGACCCGCAGAACCCGGAGACGCGCGATACCTGGGACCTTGATTTTCAGCATCACGTCGCCTGGGGCGACCGCGAAGACATTGTCTGGGGGCTGGGTTATCGCAATACCGCGGACAACATCGGCGGGAGCCTCACGGTCGCAATGAATCCCGCCAGCCGCGATCTTCAAGTCTTCAATGCTTTTTTGCAAGACGAGTTCGCCCTGATTCCCGATGAGCTCTATCTCACGCTGGGGTCAAAGTTCGAGCACAACGACTACACAGGATTCGAGTACATGCCCGATGTGCGGGTGGCATGGGACGCTAGCAAGCGGAACATGCTCTGGGCCGCCGTCTCCCGGGACCTGCGGGCCCCTTCCCGGAACGATACAAACCTCGTCCTGAACATCGGCACAGGACCCGCGGGCCCACCCAATCTGCTCAGACTTCTCGGCAACCCCAATTTCCAGGACGAGAGATTGATCGCTTACGAGATGGGCTATCGAAACACGCTCTCCGACCGCACTTCCATCGATTTCGCGACCTATTACAACGACTACGACAATCTCCAAACCACCGAGCCGGAAACGCCTTTCCCGGAACTGACTCCCCCACCCGCGCACATTGTCGACCCATTTACATACGAGAACTTGATGTATGGCGAAACTCATGGGGTTGAGGTTACAGCAAACTGGAAAGTGACGAGCCGTTGGACGATCAGTCCCGCATACGCCCTCGAGCGACTCCACATGCACACGCGTGCTTTAAGTCAGGACACCCAAACGGCGCTCTTTATCGAAGGCGCAGCGCCTCGCGAAAGCGCCCAGCTTCGGTCTCACCTGGTGGTGTCGGACGAACTCGCGTGGGACACCTCCGCCTTTTTCGTCAGCCGATTGGTTAACCAAGGTCCATCAAGTAATTTCCCAATCCCCGCCTACACCAGGGTGGACACAGGGCTTACCTGGAAGCCGTGGAAAGACTTTTCGTTCGGCGTGTTCGGTCAAAATCTGGCAAGGGATCATCATTTCGAGTTCGACGATGTCGACGGAGCCTTGCAGTCCGGCCAGGTCAAACGCAGCGCTTATGCCAAGTTGGCATGGTCTTTCTGACCGGGCGAATGGTGATTTTCTGCGAGGGTCCATGTTGAACCACGCTGACCACAAGAATCTTGCTGGTGCCGCCAGAACCCCTGTTCTTGGCGTCCCTGCGATACCGCGGCGCTCAGTCTCCTCCTTCTTGACCTTCTCGGTGACATTCGGAGTTCTCCTGTTTGGAGTCGCGCGTCTGGCCGTAGCGCAGTCGAAAGCAGACGAATACCGCCTCAAAGCGGCCTTCCTCTTTCATTTCGCGCAACTCGTGGATTGGCCGCCAGGCGCCTTCGCAAGCGACAGCGATCCCGTGACGCTTTGCACCGTCGGCGAAGATCCATTTCACGGCGACCTGGACGCTGCGGTCGAAGGAAAGTCCATTGGAGCGCGGCCTCTCCGCGTGCGGCACTTCAAACAGCCGCAGGATATCCGAGGATGCCAGCTCCTTTTCGTCGGCAACCGCGACTCCGCAAATGTTTCGGCCCTGTTTGCCGCACTGAAGGATTCTCCCGTCCTCACCGTGGGCGAGGCCGATGATTTCGTCAAGCAAGGCGGAATGATCGGCTTCTTCATCGAGAACGACAAGATTCGCTTCGATATCAACTTGCAATCGGCCGAACACGCGAAGCTCAGAATCAGCTCCCGCTTGCTGCTGCTGGCGCGCAAAGTGACCGGGAGTCAGAAATAAGGAGGCGGAATGTTTTTCACGGATGCATCGATACAGAAAAAACTGGCGCTCTTGATTCTCGCCGCAAGTTTCTTC
This sequence comes from uncultured Acidobacteriota bacterium, assembly GCA_963811805.1. GTDB lineage: Bacteria > Acidobacteriota > Terriglobia > Acidiferrales > UBA7541 > DAHUXN01. The sequence goes on from CAWESU010000001.1 coordinate 2,674,748, forward strand.
GCGCTGGTTTTAGCGTCGCTCGGGTTTGGAATCTACGAACGCACGAGCTTTCGGGCCAACATGGCCAGCGAGCTTTCCACGCTCGCCGACACGCTCGGCGCGAATGCTGCAGCGTCCCTGGCGTTCGACGATCAGAAGGCCGCGCGAGACATTTTGAGCGCCCTTCACGCTGAGCCCAATATTCTCGCGGCCTGTCTCTACGATAATCACAACAACATTTTTGCCCAATATCGCCGCGCCGATCTCGGGAACAATTTCAAGATGCCGCCGTGGCATCCGGATGGGAAGCAGTTCGGGCCGGAGGCACTGACCTTGTTTCGCGGCGTCTCCTTGAATGGCGAACGCACCGGTTCCATCGCCATCGTTTCCGACTTGAGTGGATTTCGCGCCAAGATACGCGAGTACATAGAGATCGCCATTCTGGTGCTCTTCGTTTCCGTGCTCCTCACCTACCTAATCTCCGCCCGCCTTCTCCGAGTCATCACTGAGCCGTTGCTGCAACTGGCCGGCGTGGCCGGCAAAATTTCCGAGCAGGAAAACTACGCTCTTCGTGCCATCTCGTCGGGACATGACGAAGTGGGACAGGTGATTCGCTCCTTCAATCAAATGTTAGGCCGTATCCAGGAGCGCGACAACGCTCTCCACGCCGCGAAAGACCAACTGGAGCTTCGTGTTCAGGAGCGTACCCAGGAGTTGGAACGAGCGCGAGACGTCGCCGAAAAGGCCAGCCGCGCCAAGAGCGAATTCCTTGCCAACATGAGCCACGAAATTCGCACTCCGCTCAACGGCATTATGGGTATGACCGATTTGGCGCTCGACACCGAGCTCACTCCCGAGCAGCGGGAGTATCTGGAGACGGTCAAGATGTCGTCGGATTCGCTGCTCGGCGTCATTAACGATGTTCTCGATTTCTCCAAGATCGAGGCGGGCAAGCTCGATCTGGAAACCATCGATTTCAACATGCGCGATTGCGTCGAGGCGACTTTGAAAACCCTCGCGATACGCGCGGATGAAAAAGGACTCGAACTCCTCTGCGAAGTCGCTCCCGACGTCCCCGAAGCGGTACGGGGCGACTCCAGCCGCCTGCGCCAGATCCTCGTCAACCTCATCGGCAATGCCCTCAAGTTTACTCAAGAAGGCGAGGTGGAGTTGCGCGTTAACTTGGAGGCCGAAGATAACCATCATCGCCTCATTCATTTCATCGTTTCCGACACTGGCATTGGCATTCCGCCCGAAAAGCAGAAACTCATCTTCGATGCGTTCTCCCAGGCGGACACCTCCACAACTCGCAAATACGGCGGCACCGGACTTGGCCTCACCATCTCGTTGCGATTGGTAACCATGATGGGAGGCAAGATCTGGGTCGAAAGTGAGCTCGGCCGAGGCTCGCGATTTCATTTCACGCTGCCCTTCCACAGCTCCGAGAAAAAAGTGGAAGTCGGAGCCATCGCTCCGCCGGAAATTCTTCGAGGCGTCAAAGTCTTGGTCGTGGACGATAACCGCACCAATCGCCGAATTCTCGAAGGCATGCTCAAGCATTGGGACATGAAAACGACAACGGCCGCCGGCGGAGAAGAAGCCCTTGCCGAATTGTCGGCAGGCCGCCAGGCTGGCGAACCGTTTGCTTTGGTTCTCACGGACATGCACATGCCCGGTATGGACGGCTTTGCTCTGGTCGAACGAATCCTGCAAACGCCGGAATTGGCCACCGCAACCATCATGATGCTCACTTCCGCCGGACACCGCGGCGACGCGGAGCGCTGCAAACAACTCGGCGTCGCCGGCTATTTGTTGAAGCCGATTCGCCAGTCCGAATTGCGCGAGGCGATTGCCCGCGTCCTTGGTGCGCGCGAACAAAAGGGCGCCATCCCTCTGATCACGCGTTTCTCCCTGCAGGACGCGCGGGATCCCTCCGAAGTTTTGTTTGTGCTGCTCGCCGAAGACAATTTGGTGAATCAACGGCTGGCCACGCGTTTGCTCGAGAAGAGAGGTCATCGCGTCGTCGTCGCTTCGAATGGCCGCGAAGCCCTGGAAGCCGTCGGCAAACAGGCCTTCGATCTGGTCCTTATGGACGTCCAGATGCCGGAGATGGATGGACTGGAGGCGACTGCCAGGATCCGAGAAGCGGAGAAAATAACTGGTAAACATCAGCGCATCGTGGCTTTGACCGCGCACGCAATGAAAGGTGACGAGGAGAAATGCCTCGCGGCCGGAATGGACGGCTACTTGGTCAAGCCCATTCGCCCCCAGGAATTAGACGACCTCCTCGAAAAGTATCTGGCCATACGCTCGGATGCCGCAAAGCGCCACTCGATGGACCACCCGCTACAAGAAGTGAGAAACAAATAGCAGGTCGTACTCCGCGTCCAGCTTATAGGGCGACACCTATTTTGCGTCGTTCACCTATTAAGAAGCCCGGGGAATCCTCATTCAAGAAGCCAGAAAACATTCGCGCCCCTACGGAGCGCAGTGCGTCGCAATGCGAATCAAATCGTGAAGCGACCTTGGTTGTAGCCTATGAGTGCCACCATTTCGCGTCTTGGAGGGCGTGACCGACCCCGCCTATATTGGGCCACAGTGAGTGTCTACTTGGGGGCTCCTGCAGTATACTTTCCCGGTTTGCGCGGTTGGATTCTTACAAGAGGTGCATACATCATGAAGCGAATTTCGTGGGTTGCGTATTGGGGGCTGGCTTTTGCCAGCGTGCTGACATTCACTTTGACGTTAACTTTGACGGCGGTGGCGCAGGTTAATCCTGGTCTCTATGCTGGCCTGAAGTGGCGCAATGTGGGTCCTTTCCACGGCGGCCGCATCTCTTCCGTCACCGGTGTCGTCGGGCAGAGCGGAGTGTTCTATTTCGGTGCGCCCCAGGGCGGCATTTGGAAAACCACCAGCGCCGGCGTTACCTGGTTCCCCATCTTCGACCAGGTGACGAGCGTGGATAGCGTCGGCGCAATCCAGGTCGCTCCCTCCAACCCCGATATCGTTTATGCGGGCGCTGGCGACCCCATCGGCGGCAGCCTCGGCAACGGCATGTGGAAGTCCACCGATGCCGGCAAGACCTGGCAGCACATCGGCCTGGAGGACACCGTGAAGATCGACCGCATCCTGGTCGATCCCACTAATCCCAACCTGGTAATCGTCTCCGCTCTTGGCGATGACACCCACCACGGCGGGGGCATCTACCGCAGCACCGATGGCGGGCAGACTTGGACCAACGTGCTCAAGCCCGCCGTCTACGACGGCACGCGCGAAGTCGAGTACGCCTACGACGAGCCCAACGTCATGCTGGCCGACACGCAGGGCACCGGTGGCGGTTTCCGCGGCGGTCCCCAGCCCAAAACCAAACCGCCACTGGTCTTCAAATCTACCGACGAGGGGCAGACCTGGACGCAAATCACGATTCCGGCCTTTCCGGGCCGCGTCGGCGTAGCGATTGCCATGCACACCGATGGCAAGCGCATCTACATCGTCGGCAACGATATCGAACACGGCTCGGGACTGTTCCGCTCCGACGACGGCGGCGCCACTTGGCAACACATGGCAGGCAAGGACACGCGCATCAGCAACGGCCAGGGCGCCTACAGCTGCGGTGTCTTCGTGGACTCGCAGAACCCTGACATCGTCTACACCATGAGCACCGCGATGTACCGCTCCACCGACGGCGGAGTCACATTCCACGCCTTCAAGGGCGCACCCGGCGGAGAGGATTACCACCCGCTCTGGATTGATCCCACCAACGGCAAGCGGATGTTAGTCGGCGCCGACCAGGGCGCCAGCGTCACTCTCGACGGCGGCGAAACCTGGAGCCTCTGGTATACCCAGCCCATCAGCCAGGTCTACCACGTCAATACCGACAGCCAGTATCCCTACTGGATCGTGACTTCGCAGCAGGATACCGGCGCACTCATGGTCAGCAGCCGCGGCATGTGGGGCCAGATCAACTTTATCGACTGGAGCCCAGTGCCCTCGTCTGAATTCGGCGTCATTACGCCCGATCCCCAGAGCCCCCACATCCTCTATGCGGTCGGCTATGGTCCCGGAGGCGGGGGCGGCAGCGGCCTGGTAAAAATTGATATGTCGACCGGGCAGTGGGAGAACGTCGCGCCGAACTTCGGTGCTGATGCAACAAAGTACCGCTCTGGTCGCGACTTCCAGAAGAAGTTCGATAGCGCCTTCGATCCCAGCGCCCTCTATGTCGCCTACGAGTGCCTGCTGGTTTCGCGCGACGGCGCCCATTCTTGGAAGGCCTTCAGCCCGGACCTCACCACCGCCAAGGGCGCGCCACCGGTGGCCTGCGGCACGCCGCTGCCTCCGTCGCCGCCGCAACGCGAGGGCGGCTTCAGCCCTCCGCCACCCGCCATCAACGACTTTTCCATTTCCAAGATCAAGCAGGGTGTGGTCTGGACGGTGAGCGGTAACAACCAGATCTACAACACCATGGATCGCGGCAAACACTGGAACAACGTCAGCAACATCAGCGACGCGCCCGAGCATACCAGCTTAAACACGATCGAAGCCGGCGACGACGTGAATACCGCGTACGTCACGGCCCGAATCGGCGGCCAGCGCGGCGTCACCGTGCCGGCGAGCGAAGACTCTGACGTGCCGCTGATCTGGCGCACCACTGACGGCGGCAGGAGTTGGACCAGCATCGTCAACGGTCTGCCACGCGACGAGCGCACGGGAAGCTGGGTGAACATTCTGCGCGCGGATCCCGAGCAGCCCGGCCTGCTCTTCGCCGGCACAGAGACGACTGTCTATGTCAGCTTCGACAATGGTGATCACTGGCAGTCGCTGGCCCAGAACCTGCCCAGCACGTCCATCCGCGATCTTGCCATCCACACCGACTACCACATGAACGACCTGGTCATCGGCACTTACGGCCGCGGCCTCTGGATTCTCGACGACATCACGCCGCTACGCCAGATCGCTGCCAACGCCAAGGCCATCAGCTCTTCGTCCGCCTATCTCTTTGAGCCGGAAGAAGCCATTCGCGCCCGCATCAACAGCAACTGGGACCAACCGACCTCCGTCGAAGTTCCCCATGCCCCGAACCCGCCGTATGGCGTGATCGTGGATTATTATCTGAGCCACAAGCCGGACGGGCCGATCCAGCTTCAGGTCTTCGACTCCCACGGCAATTTGGTGCGCACCATGTCCAGCACGCTGCCGCCGCCCTTCGAGGGCCAAGCCTTTCCCCGCTACTGGCTGGCGTCGCCCCAGTCGCTCGCTCTCAGCACTGATGTCGGCGAGAACCGCGTCAACTGGGACTTGCTCTATGATGACCCGCCCGCCTTCCAGCACGACATCGAAAATCAGATGAACATGGTCGCGGGCGCCACGACTGCCGGTCCGCACGGACCGCAAGTGATTCCAGGCGTTTATACGCTCAAGCTCACCGTGGACGGCCAGGTCTACACGCGCGACGTCACCGTCATGAACGACCCGCGCGTCGGCCAGGACCCCGAGCTTATGGCCGCGCTGCGCGCTCAGAACCAGCTCACGCTGCTCGCGTATCACGGGATGCAGCAGAGCTACGAAGGCCATGATGAAGTCAACGTCGTGAAGACGCAGATCGCGTCCCTGATGCAGGGCAACCTGCCCGACGATGTCGCCTCGCAAGCCAAGACGCTCGATGCCAACCTGAACAAGATTGGCGGCGTGATGCCCGCCGGCGGCCGCGGACCTTTCTTTGGTCGCCCCGTTCCAGAGCCCAACGCGCTGCAATCCTTCCTGGAACTGAACGACGATTACAACACCATGGTCAGCATGATGCAGGTGGGCCTCGATATGGCGCCCACCCCGACGCAGATCACCACTTGGGAGAGCGACTGCAGCAACTACAACCGCACCGTGGCCGCGTGGAAGGCGGCGCAGAACCAGATTACAGACTTCAACGCTGTGCTGGCCAAGAACCACCTGCAGGAGTTCAGCGTCGCGCCCACCAAGCTCACCGATGCGTCGTGCAGCTTTAAGGCCGGCTCGAACTAAGCAGCGGTACTCGAAAACTGAAAACTTGCAGTAAGGCTGAAAGGGCAGGAATTGTGTCGGGTGCTTGATATCCGAAATCCGTATTTTTGTGATAGATCGGTCGTGCGTTCAATACGAACACTATTGTGGTGGACATATGGCGGACCAATGGTCGCTGGCAGGTCGTCGCCCGGAACAGTTGTCGGGTAAGCCCTACTTCTGTTTCAACTGCCAGCCGTTGTACTCCTTAACTTGCTCAAAATTGGTGGAGGCTTGAAAAAGGTCGTTGCCTTCCCATACCCTCCGGCTCGCAAATCCAAAAGTTGTGCAACGCTTGCGATTTTCGTATGATTGCGCGCCATGAGAAACGCGAAATGGATCGCCGTAATCACGCTGTTTATTGCCACTGCCGCAGTTGCGCAGCAAACCCACAATCAATATGAGCCGGCGAACGCGCCGGGCGCCGGTCAGAAACTGCTCGCGAAATTTGTAGGCGACTGGGACCTCGTCAAGACGTTCTTTCCGATGAACGGGAAGCCGATCGTGACCAAAGGCACGGTTAAGCAGTATATGATCGAGGACGGCAAGTTTCTGCAGTCGGATTTTATCTTCTTCAATTCGGACGGAACAAAGAGCACCGGCACCGGAATCTCCGGCTTCGATTCCAAATCGAATCGCTTCACCACCGTGTGGTACGACTCGCGGCAGACGACCATGTCGATTCGCCAGAGCGACGGCACCTTCGACGGCCAGAACATCGTCCTGTGGGCCACGCCCCTCGATCCCGACCATCCTGGGCGCAAGACCGTCGCGCGCGCGCACCTCGAGGATAACGGCCGCATCCTCCTTCATCGTCATTACCTGATCGATGACAAAGGCAACGAGCGGTTGATGATCGAGTTCCGGATGACGCGCAAGTAGCGGCTCACCGCCCCATGCCTCTGGACGATTCTGCGGGGCGCGCCGCAACGAAGCATTGTTGTAGAATGCCCGCCGTGGGCCTCCTGTTATTTGCGTTGCTCCTCGCGTCTCCTGCATCCGCGCGTTCGTGGTCCATTCAAACCAGCGGCCTCGACACCAACCTGCGCGGCGTCAGCGTCGCCCGCATCTCTCCATCTGCGTCGGCCGCTCCGGTGATTTGGGCGTGCGGCTCGCACGGCGTGATTCTTCGTTCCACAGACGCCGGGGCCACGTGGACGCGCCTCCATGTGCCGGGCGGTGACCTCCTCGACTTTCGTTCTATCCAGGCCTTCGACGCCGCCTCCGCTTATGTCATGTCCATCGGCACGGGCCAGCAGTCGCGCATTTACCGCACGGTCGATGGCGGCAAGAATTGGGCGCTCGAGTACATCGGCAACCGCAGCGCAGTCTTTCTCGACGATTTGGTGTGCATTTCGAAAATCGCGTGTTTCGCGCTCAGCGATCCCGTCGACGGCAAATTCCTGCTGCTGACCACTCGCGACGGAAAAAACTGGCGCGAGCTCCCAAGCGACCGCATGCCGCCCGCTTTGCCAGGGGAAGGCGCGTTTGCCGCCAGCGGAACGTCCCTCGCCGTCTACCAGCGTGACATCTACTTCGGCACCGGAGGAGCTGCCGTTGCCCGCGTTTTCCGCTCCGACGACATGGGCCGAACCTGGGCCGTCTCCCAGACGCCCATCGCCGCCACCAACGCCTCTTCCGGAATCTTCTCCATCGCGCGAAAAGCCAACAATGTCGTCGTCGTTGGCGGAGATTATAAGGATACCGCCCGTCCCGGCCGCGCCGTCGCCTATTCGCTCGACCGCGGAGTCACTTGGCGTCTCGCCCGCTCTCCCGTCGGCGGATTTCGTTCCGCGCTCGTTTTCTTGGATAGCGCGACCGTATTGGCCGTCGGCCCGAGCGGTGAAGACATCAGCCAGGATGCCGGCGCGTCTTGGGCTCCTGCAGGTTCTCTCAATTTCAACGCTGTCGCGGCGCTCGATTCCCAGCAGGCTTGGGCCGTCGGCCCCAAAGGGACCATCGCGCACTATCGATAACGCGTCGCTTATCGCAGATGCGGCAATCTCGCGAGTCGTCCGTTTCGCGGAATTCCTAGGTGGGAAACCGGCTCCCGGGTGGGAAGCGCTAGCAAGTAAACAGGATTGATCTTCGCCCGGAACAGCAGCTCTTCAATTTTTCCGTCGAATTTTCGCACTCGGCCCGGGCAACAAAACACCAGCCTCGTTTCCGGCGGGATCCACCGCAGGAGGCTGGGCAATTCCATCAGGGACGCGTCCAGCACGCCGTTCATGGTTGCATCATCCGCGCCCGGGATCGATTTAGATTGCAGGTTGATGACGATGAGGTTTTGGCAGTCGGCCGTCCAGCGGTTCAGCATCTCCACCGGGATCGTCACGTAGCGAAGGCTCGCCATTTGCGAGGCGCACCAGATCAGCACCGCCAATCCGTAAATCGCAAAGACAATCAGCGCCACTTCCATTCTGTGCCCCTTCGTTAGGGCTTAGGCGTCATCCGCGATCCCAACGTGGAAGTCAGTCGTCGCGTAAACTCTGCGAGAAGTCCGATTTTCTGAAGTACGTTCGTTCTCGACCTTGCCAGACGAACGGTCTGTAACCTGAGAGTCCCACCATCTTGACCGGGGCAACCAGCAGCCTGGCCTACGCACCCCATATCACGGATTCTACTCCCATGCCCGCTTTCCGTCACTACCATGTGACGCTTGAAAAGCACTGCTGCGCCCGGAGGCGTCTTCGCGATTTCTCCCAGCCTCTTGTTCGCCGCGCTGCGAAGCGTCGCCGGCCACTGCTTTATTGCCAATTTTTCCGCATTCCCCTATTGTCTTTCTGTGCTCTCTTTCCATCGTTTCCGCGCCTTCTGGCGAACCACCTCGCCTCTCGACCGCGGCGCCACCGCTGTCCTGCTCTTTTGCGTTTTCTCTTGGACCACCCGCCTCGGCCTCTACGTCTCGTTCATGAAGGGTTGGCTCGTAGTCCTGTTTCTGATCGCTCTCGGCTTCATCGTCGTCCGCTTTGGGCAATGGGCCCGCAAGCGCCTGCTTTGGAGTCTGCGCAGCCGCCTCGTGGTTGCCTACGTTTTCATCGCCGTCGTTCCCGTCGTCCTTCTTCTCGCCATGGCCGGAATTTTTGCGTACCTGCTTTACTTCCAGCTCGGCGCGCATCTGCTGACTGACGATCTGGACGTGCGTATCGCCTCCACTGCCAGCGTTGCCGACACACTCGCCCGCACGCTTCGGAAAGAACAAGCCGGCAAAGTGCCGGCAAGTTTATCCGCGGCGCTCGCTGACCCCGGCGTGACCGGACTGCTCGCCGGAGCGCGCCAATACTTGCCCGGCCTGGACGTGCATACTTCTTCTGCCGCAGCCTCCGCCGCAACGAACGCACATCCGGTGAAAACTTTCTCCGGCTTGGTGCAATCGGGGGGAAGTCTTTGGATTGAAGCCGTCGTGCCCGGCCAATTCGGTCCCGGTGAAGACGAACTCTCCGTTCGCGTTCCCATGACCACCGCCCTTTTACAAACTCTCGCTCCCGATCTCGGCCCCGTCCAGCTCACCATCTTTCGCCCCGCCACGCAATCCGACCCGCCCGCGGAAATTTTCAATCTCAATCGCCAGCGCCTCGTGCGCTCCGCGCAAGTCTTGAATTTGCGCGCGCTGCAGCCGAAAAGCACTTGGTATGACGTTTCCATTTCCGGCGGCTCCACGCTGGAGGCGCTGCTCCTCAGCGGCGGCGAGCCGACGCCGGTCACCATGCCCGTCGTCGTGGGCTTTTCTCTCCGCCCCGCGCAATTGAATCGTCGCTTGTTCGCTTCGCTGGGACTGCTCGGCTCATCGTTGGCCTTTGCGCTCGGGCTCATCGGCGTTTTTTTTCTCGCTCTGGAGGTCGCCGCTCTCATCACCGGAATTATTCTCACCCGCACTATCACCGTTGCCGTCGACGAGCTTTATGAAGCCACGCGCCACGTCCGCCAGGGTGATTTTCGCCATCGCATTTATGTCCGCAACCGCGATCAGCTCGGCGTCCTCGCGGAATCCTTCAACGCCATGACCACTTCCGTCGCCGAACTCATCGAAGAGCAGCGCGCCCGCCATCGCCTGGAAAATGAGCTCTCCATCGCGCGCGAAGTGCAAACCCAACTTTTCCCGCGCGAACTCCCTTCACTTCCCGGCCTCGAACTCGCCGCCATCTGCCGCGCCGCGCGCGTCGTCTCCGGCGACTACTACGATTTCCTGAAGCTCGGCGACACCGGTCTCGGCCTGGCCATCGCCGACATCAGCGGCAAGGGCATCTCCGCCGCTCTTTTGATGGCCAGCTTGCAAGCGGCCCTGCGCGGCCAGGCCATCCTCGACGGGCATCGCACCACTTCGCAGGTGGTCGAAATTCTCAATCGCCATCTTTTTCTGAACACTTCCGATGATCGCTACGCCACGCTCTTCTATGCCGAATACGATGCCGCCTCGCGCAGCCTTCGCTACACCAATGCCGGCCACTGCGCTCCTTTTTTTGTCGACAATGGAAAAGTGCAGAAGCTCGACCAGGGCGGCACCGTCGTCGGCCTCTTCGATCACGCTGATTATGCGCAGGGAACCATCCACGCCGATCCCGGCGCACTGCTCGTCGCCTTCAGTGACGGCTTGCTCGAGCCCGAAAATGTTTACGGAGAAGAATTCGGCAACGCGCGCCTCGCTGCCGAAGTGCTGCGCTTGCGCGACATTCCCACCGAACAACTCGCCGAGGGCTTGCTCTCGGCCGTCGAGCAGTGGGCCGGCACTCCCGAGCAAGCCGACGACATGACCGTCATCGTCGCCCGCTTCCGTTGATTCCTGCTCCGCGCCCCTCAGTCACCGGCCCCGGCCGAAAATGCCTGCACACTTCGGACCTCTGCCACTCCCCACAGCATCGACCGGTCTGATTCGGCGCAATCATTTTCCAGCCCCGGTGCCGGCTCTCCGAAGCTCCGCAGCACCACAACTGCTTCTTCGGTGCCCGCCCGTCCCACCGCCCGCGCCAGCCGCGAACGATAAGCTGGCTCGGCGCCGTCCAAAATATTGGAAAGCGTGAACGCTTCAAAAAATCGCTCCGGGCACGTTTCCAGCCATGATGCCGCATCCGCCAGAACGAATTGAATGTTCGCCTTACTCGACCGCAACTCCTCGGCGCCTTCGCCGAGCAGCAGCGCTCGCGCGTACGGATTCGACGCGTTGGCATGCCGCGCGAATCCCCGTTCCAGCCTGCCTCGCAGTACCGCGCCGAATCTCGGCCGCAAAAATGACAGGAACTGCCGCGCATACATCACGCGCAAAATCGGTGCAGACATCAGCGCGTCAAATCCGGCGCGGAAGCGCCACGTGTCCAGGTGCTTCTTCCAAAACGCCGTTTGCTCGGCCACGTCGGAGAGCGCAAGAAACGCTCGCAAGACTCCTGCTCGCCAGCCCACCAGCGGCATGAACGTCCGCGCAAAATTCATCACGCGCTCGGCCTCGCCGCTTTCTGCCGCTCCACCCTTGGCGCGGCGCTCGGCATACGCGAGTTGTGCGGGATTGATGTCGCAGGCGACTACTTCGTGCTCATCGGCGAGATATATCGCGGTATCACCAGCGGACGCGATGCAAAACACGCGCCCTTTTCCACGGAACGCGGCGCTCTCAATCTCTGCGTCCTCGTACATCCGCCCAAACAGCAACCGCTGCGGGCCGCTCGACCGGCCCAGGCGGCCGGTCTGCCACGCCGTCTCCAACTTTACAGCCCGCCTTTAGGAATCGCGCCGCAGATCCACACCAGGACCAGAAACGAGATGTTCTTCACGATCATTCCAGCGGGGTCGTGAATGATCCGCCGCGCCCACATCAGTCCATTCGCGTTCATCGCTACTAGTAACGCCGTCTGCATGATCGCGCACACGCCCGGCGCGACTCCCGCCATCACCCACACCGCGAGACCGCACTCCACCACGCCGATAGTTTTCAGCAGTGGCCCGCCGAACCGCCCCAGCATCGGCACCGCCGTCACCACGTCCAGTTGCAGCCGCGCGCGCCCGAGAATCTTGCACCACAGCCCCTCGTACAGCCACACCCAATGCCACGCTGGCTCGTATCAGAACTAACGGTGGGAACCCGATTGCGATATCGTGCACGCAAGACCTCCGGCAGGGCCCCCGGGCGCATGCGCCGCAATCGCCGGCCGCGTCGCGTTATTTCTCGACCGCACCGCCGCCTCTAGCCCGCGCAGGATGTGCCATGCAGCTATACACCGCCGCCTTCCCTCGCGCACCATATTTCCTTTTCCGCCGTCGGCCCTCTGCGAACCGACGTTTCTTGTCTATTGACTTTTCTGTTCCCCCAGCTTATACGCATCTCAGCGAACGTACCCGGCCGCTGCTCTGAAACTCAGAAGGGGGAGTCCTATGAAACGCTTCTCGTGGTGTCTCGCATCCGCCCTGGTTCTGTCTCTCGTCGCTTTTTCGCCCGCCGCCCTGGCTCAAGTTCACGTGATGATCCCGCAATCGAGCCTTCCGCAGCCTCGCAACGCCAGTGGCCAAATCATGGCCCGCACCCATCTCCGCATCCTGGTCCCTGCCGCGAACAAAATGAACTTCGGCACATCCGCGCGCCCCAGCGAATTGCCGCCCTTCGCGGGCTACTTTTTTGAAACTCCGGCTTCGCTCGGCTGCATTTACTCCCTGGTGCGTCATTCCATCCCCGGCTGCAATCCCAACGTCACCACCGAGAATCCCTCCGGCGGCAGTCGCGCCATCGCCCTCGTCGAAGCATTCGACGATCCCAGCGCCACGAGCGATCTAGCGATTTTCTCCGCCCAGTTCGGCCTGCCTCCCGCGAACCTCACCGTCGTTTACTCTGCCGGCGCCGAGCCCGGCACCGATCCCACCGGCGGCTTTGAGCTCGAGGCCGCCGTCGACACCCAATGGGCCCACGCCATGGCGCCCGGCGCACGCCTCTTCATCGTGGAAGCGCCCAACAACAGCCTGATCAATCTTTTCAACGCCGTCGCCGTCGCCAGCAATCTCGTCGCCAACGCCGGCGGCGGTGAAATCTCCATGAGCTGGGGCTCCGGCGAATTCTCCGAGGAAACGCTGTTCGATTCGCTCTTCACCACTCGCGGCATCGTCTATCTTGCCTCCGCCGGAGACAGCCCCGGCGCCGAATATCCGAGCGCCTCGCCAAATGTCGTCTCCGCGGGCGGCACCACCATCTCCCGCAATTCCATCACCGGCAATTTCATTGTCGAAAACACTTGGCAGGACGTCGGCGGCGGCCCCAGCCAGGTCGAACCCCGCCCCGCATTCCAAAATGGCGTTAGAGATGTCGTCGGAGCCGCGCGCGGCACTCCCGACTTGTCCTTCGACTCCAATCCCAACACCGGCGTTTGGGTTTTCAACACCAACCCCGTGCTTGGCGTCGGCTGGTTTATCGTCGGCGGCACCAGCGTCGCCGCGCCGTCGTTGGCTGGCATCATCAACGCGGGCGGTAGCTTCCGTCCCTCCAGCCAGGCGGAAAATCAGCTGATCTACGGCAATCTTTTCAACGGTTTCGATTTCCGCGACATCTCCTACGGTAATTGCGGCCTGAACATCGGGAGCTTTGCCGTGCCCGGCTACGACCTCTGCTCCGGCGTCGGCACGCCTATCGGCCATCAAGGCAAATAACTTCCTTGCGTGGGCTGCCAACCTGCCTCGCCTTAAGCTTTCCTAAAAATGTGCAACAAAAAGGTTGCCCTTTATTCTGCCCTTGTGCTAATCTGCAACCTGGAGGTTGCGCAATATGCCAAACGCTTCCGCTTCACCCAACGCACCGGATGTACCACAGGCAAAAGACCGCATCGAAAAACGTATCGAGCTCCGCGCCCCCGTTTCTCGCGTCTGGCGCGCTCTCACCGACCACCGCGAATTCGGCGAATGGTTCCGCGTCAAACTCGACGGCCCCTTCGTCCTCGGCCAAGTCTCTCGCGGCCACATCACCCATCCCGGCTATGCGCATGTCAAATGGGAAGCCCTCATCCAGAAATTGGAGCCCGAGCGCCTCTTTTCCTTCACCTGGTCCCATCCCAAATCCTTCGACAAAGCCGATTACTCGCCGGACTACTCGAACGAACCAACCACCCTCGTCGAATTTCGCCTCGAGAAAACCCCGGCCGGCACGCTGCTCACCGTCACCGAGTCCGGCTTCGACAAGCTTCCTGCCGATCGCCGCTTCGACGCCTTCCGCAGAAACGAAGGCGGCTGGGCTCAGCAAATGAAAAATATCGAGGCCTATGTCGCGCAGAAACCCTAACCGCATCGGCGTGCAACGCCGCGCTCCCGCGCTCATCTTTGCCGCGCTCGGCGACGAGACTCGTCTGCGCCTCGTCGCCCGGCTCTGCAGCGGAGAGCCGCGCTCCATCTCTCAGCTCACCCGCGGCTCCCGCCTCACCCGTCAGGCCATCACCAAGCACCTTCGCGTCCTGCAAAATGCCGGAGTCGTCCGCAGTTTCCGCTCCGGCCGCCAGAGCCTCTTCAAATTCCACCCTCAGCCCATCGACGATCTCCGCGACTATCTCGACTTCGTCTCCGAGCAGTGGGACCACGCCCTCGCCCGCCTCAAATCCTTCGTCGAGCGCTGACCGTCAGCGCTCGCTAAACTTCAACGGCCATTGCCCGGTTGATGACCTTCGTGACTTTGTAGAATTCACCGTAGTGGACATTACCAGGTAGAGCGCGGCCTTTGAACTCCTCGAGGTAGAGCTTCTTCAGTTCCTGCTTGGCTCTTCGTCGTTCGTCCGGGAGACCATTGACCGCCTGGTCGACCAACGCCGATTCCCTTGACCGCACAACGGTCTTCACCTCATCCGGCAGCAATCCCTCGATATCCCTCTTCCCCGGGGCATCGATACCGAGTGGAATATAGTGCGTGCCACTTTTCAACCCTAAGGCCTCCAGCGGACCTTCGACATCTCTGACCGCATCAAGGTCGAAAGTGACGAAGAACCGCTTATAGTGGTCCCGAATGAACTTGAGAAGAACGGTCTGTTTGAGCGTGTCCTTTCCGCAGTACGCAAAGACCTTACCCGGGAATTTTAGTTGCCCCGATCTGTGTTTCGGATCGAGTAGAAGTTGGAAGTACTCCTTGTCAGTCTCGCCTTCGACCAAAAGAATCGAATCGGCCCGGCTAAAGAACAGCTCGTGCCAAGGACCAAATTCGGTGCTACTGATTCCCAAGGCTCGAGCAAACGGCTCCATCCAACTGCTTCCGCTGACATCCACGCGGCAAGTCTCGCGCAACTGGTGATAGTACTCGGTGCGATCGAGCAATATATTGCAGTCGGGACGCTCGTGGCTGAGAAGGTAGGGACTATGAGTGGTCGTAACAACCTGAACTTGGAACTCCTCTGCCAGATCGTGAAGGACACGCCCAAACTCTGCCTGTGCAGACGGATGGAGAAAACTCTCCGGTTCCTCAATAACGAGAATCGGCGTTACCTTGGAGGCTGAGGCCCCCGCCTTGCTTATCTGACGGGCGCGAAACAGCGTCAGTAGGATAAGCATCCGGTTGGCAACGCGCGCGGAATCCGGTAATGTCATGGCTCGGATGCGGTTCCATCTTTTGCTTCAGAGGGACAGGACTCTCATGAATTGCGTTTGCTTGCCGCTTAAGTGGGAAAGGCCCGAATTTACGGAGGCGCGGGTTTGACGATTCGCCAGCGAGTCGCGTTGATCACCGGCGGAAGCCGCGGCATCGGCAAAGGAATTGCCATGAGCCTGGGCCGCGCCGGCGCGCGTGTCGCGATTTCATATCGCTCCAACAAAACCGCGGCGCAAAATACGCTGCGGCAATTGCAGGCGATTGGCTGCGAATGTTTCGCGGTCGAAGCGGACGCCACTGATCCGGCGCAGGCGGAATCGCTGGTCGCTTCGGTAACGGAAAAATTCGGGCGGCTCGACGTGCTCGTCAACAACGTCGGCGCTTTCAATTGGGGCACGGTCGTGGAAACCACCGTGGAAGAGTGGCGGCGCGTGCTGGATTCGAATTTGCTCAGCGTTTTTTGCGTCAGTCGCGCGGCGTTGCCCGCGATGCGCAGGCAGCGCTGGGGCCGCATCATTAATTTGGGCGCGGTGGGCGCCGAGCGTGCCTTCGGGCAAGCCACCATTTCCGCGTACGCCGCGGCGAAGGCCGCGGTCGTCGCGTTTTCCCGTTCGCTCGCGCTGGAAGAAGCGAAAAATGGAATCACCGTGAACGTCGTCAACCCGCCGAATATCGACGACAAGGAACTGTCCGCGGAAGAAGCGCGGCGCATGCGCGATGCGCGCTTTCCGGTGGGCCGCCCTCCCTCCGCCGACGACGTCGCCGAAGCCGTGAAATTTCTGGCCTCCGATTCCGCCGACTACGTCACCGGACAAGTGCTCAGCGTTTCCGGTGGCTGGATGATGTGAGCGCCGCGCTCGCGCGAGCCTCGCAGAAAATTTCGAACTTCCCCGCGTGGTAAACTGAAAGGCGCGGGCAGCTTGCTCGCCGAGGCGAGCCATCTTTTTCCCTCGCATGTGAAAACCAAATGAAAATTCTCACTGTTTCCGAAATGCGTGAAGTGGATCGCATGACAACCGAGCGGCACGGCGTGTCGCAGCTCAGCCTGATGGAGAACGCCGGCGGCGCGGTCGCGCGCTTCGTCGCCGCGCACTTCGCTCCCATCGATGATCGCCGCGTGACCGTGCTGTGCGGCAAGGGCAACAATGGCGGCGACGGCTTCGTCGCGGCGCGCGTGCTGCGCGAGATGGGCGCGGAGCCGGCCGTGTTCCTCTTCGGCGATCCATCCGAGCTGCGCGGCGAAGCGGCGGAGAATTACAAGCGCCTGCGCAGCGCCACTGGCGGGGCCACGGTCGTGCGCGACGCGGCCGCCTGGGAATCCGCGCGCGCCTCCGCGATGTCCGCGCGCGTCATCGTGGACGCGCTGCTCGGCACCGGCCTGCGCGGCGCGGTGGAAGGCACGCTCGCGCAGTGCATCGACCAGGTGAATCGCCACGACGCGCTCACACGCGTGGTGGCCGTGGATATTCCGTCGGGCGTTTCGGGCGACTCCGGCGCGACCGGCGGACCGGCGATTGTGGCGGATTACACGGTCACTTTCACCGCGCCGAAAATCGGAATGCTGGGCGCGAGCGCGTCTCCGTTTGTTGGCAGGCTCGCCGTTGCGAAGATTGGATCGCCGGCGGAACTGGTGGAAGAAATCGCGAAAGGAAATTTGCGCTGGAGCGAACCGTGGGAATTTCGCGGCGTGCCGTTTCATCGCAAAGCGGATTCGAACAAAGGACTGTACGGGCACGCGCTAATTGTGGCGGGCTCGGTGGGAAAAGCGGGCGCGGCGGCGATGGCCGCGCGCGGAGCGTTGCGCGCGGGCGCGGGACTGGTGACCGTGGCGACTCCGGAGCCGGTGCTGGCAACGGTGGCGGGATTTGCGCCGGAAATTATGACCGAGCCGTTGCACGCGACGGCGGCGGGAACGATTGCGCGCGACGTTTTTGATTCGGGAGGGTTCGCAAAAATCTTGCGCGGGAAAAATGTGCTGGCGATGGGTCCGGGATTGACGACGCAGGAAGAGACGAAGCAATTTGTGCGCGCGGTGATTACGAGCAAACTTTCCGTGCCGGTGATTTTGGATGCGGATGGATTGAATGCGTTTGACGGAAGCGCGGAGGGGTTGCGCGGAAGCGGAATGCTGGCGATCACGCCGCATCCGGGAGAGATGGGGCGCTTGCTGGGTTGCACTCCGAAAGACGTGCAGGCGCGGCGCGTGGAAATTGCGGTGAGCGCGGCGGCGAATTGGAATGCGTTCGTGATTTTGAAAGGGAACTGGACGGTGATTGCGGCGCCGGACGGGCGCGCGTGGATCAATTCGACGGGGAATCCGGGAATGTCGAGCGGCGGCACGGGCGACGTGTTGACGGGAATGCTGGCGGGATTGACGGCGCAATTCGGCGCGGGAAAAAATTGGGCGGAGACGCTGGCGCTCGGCGTCTATTTGCACGGGCTGGCGGGGGATTTGGCGGCGGAGGAATTTGGCGAAGCGCCGCTGGTCGCGTCGGATCTGATTCGCAACATCGCGCATGCGTTTACGCAACTGCGCGACGCGCTGCAGGAAAGCTGAGATGAGCGCGGGCGCGGCGGTTTCGCGGTCGGCGGAAGAAACGATTGCGCGTGGAAAAGAATTGGCGTCGAAGATGCGCGCGCCTTTGCTGGTGCTGTTGAGCGGCGAGCTGGGCGCAGGAAAAACGACGCTGGCGAAGGGAATCATCAGCGGATTGGGCGCGGCGGCGGAAGAGGACGTGACCAGTCCGACGTTCACGCTGGTGCACACGTTCACGGGGCCGGTGAAGGTGTATCACGTGGATTTGTACCGCGTGAGCGAAGTGCAGGAGTTCGATTCGCTGGGGCTGGAGGATTTGTTTGCGGAGTCAGCGATTGTGCTGATCGAATGGCCGGAGCGAATGCGTTTGCGCACGGACTGGCCGGTGCTGCGGATCGATCTGGAGCACGTGGCGGAAGACGAGAGAAGGATTACGGTGAGAGAGTTGAAACAAGTGGTCAGTGGGCAGTGATCAGTGGTCAGAGAAGAGCGACTACGCGCCCTTCGTGACGACGCGCTGCCGGGGCACCGGCCTGCGCGGCCCGGTGGAAGGCACGCTGGCCCAGTGCATCGCAGGTGCGAAGGGCGGAGCGAATGGACGGGCAAAGGGGCTGCTCGTTGCGCAAGGGACGCTTGCACTTGCAGTTTTGGTCGGCCATGCCGAGATTCTACAAGAACGTCTGTAGCGAACATAAGGCGACGCTGTCACACTTACGGATGGCTTGCGCCTCGAAACGCTGGGAGTGAAAATGGCAAGTAATGCCTCTGTGCTGGCGACGGAAAATACCGATAAGTTCTACAGCGTAATAAAGAGCATGCACGCCTTTGACACTCTGGAGGTAAAGGGCGTAATCGACACACTCATCTCCCCGACAGGTGATGAGACCTGTTTCATCGGCACGTACTACCGCAGTCGACCAAATGTTGAAACACTTCTTCGACTGAATAGCGTAAGAGACTTTCAAGCCATTGCGATGCTTGCGCGAGCGTTGTTTGAGCTTTCGGTGGATAGTCGATTACTCGAAAACACGCCGCTGGCTTGGGTCAAGGTGCTGGAGTACGCGAATGTCGAGAGGCTGCGAGTCGCAAACAAAACTATAGAATTCAAAAAGAAAAACCCGGACGCCAATATTGACACGTCAATCTACGATTCCTTTGTCGCTCAGAACGGAGAGAGAATCGCGCACGTAAAAAAATGTCTTTGGCCGAATACCGAAAAATTACCCCACTGGTCGGGGTTGACCTTGAGGCGACGAGTTGAGCAACTGAAATCGCCCTTCGACCATGTCTACGCCACCGATTACGCACGGCTCAGTTGGTACGTACATGCAGGGCTCACCGGCGTAATGAACGTACCGGCCGAAAACTTCATTCACATGTGTGCCTATGCCTATCACATCGCTTCTATCGCTTACGCCGAGACCCTCCTGAGCGTGGTCCGCGCGTTCAAAATTTCCAAGGGGAATGAGAAGATCGAGGAGAAACTGAGCGTCGCGAAGAGGCTCCCATTCACCGAAGGCCCACAACAGGCGGAAATTCTGATGAGGTCAATCCGGTAGCCGGTGACTGTCCCGGCCTTCAAAGCCGGCGATTCGGCTCTTCGCGAATCGAATGGTCGGTTTGACTCCCACACCCTTCCGCCAAAAGCAGTGAGTAGTGATTACGAGTGTGTGCGGCAGACAGCTGACAGTTGCGTTCGGAGCTGTTCGGATATACATTTTGGAACAGTCTGAAATTCGATAACGGTTGCGCGACCTCAGCTCTTGGGGTCCCGATAAGGAATTAGAATGGCCGAACTTGAACTCGCCGCAGCGCGAATCCGCCAAGGTAAGCTGACTCTGTATTCAACTTCGCTCAAGGTGAAGGATTTACTTGCAAAGGACTTTTTTAGCGTTGAAACCCTGGATCCAGAAGATAACGACGACAGCGGATTTCAACGACTACTGAATAAAGCAAGGGCTAAGAAACTCGCAGACTACATACTGAAAGGGCAGGACACTAAGGATGCTTTCCTGCCGACCTCGATATTTCTTGCCACCGACAAGTCGCTCTCGTTCAGCGTGGAAGTCTGATCACGCAGCCGAGCGCCAAGCCATGGGCTAGGAAACCTCATGGGGCGGGAATGCGTCACAAGGTGTGAACGGTGCTGGAGCAAACAGTGGTGCGCTCAGCGCTCCCGCGAAACGCGATTGCCCAATCGTGAGATTTGCTCCATCGAAGGAGACTTCACCATGCAGAAAGTGAAATGGATACTGGGAGGGATTTGCGTCTTTGCGTTGGTAGCTTCACTCGCGGCTTTTCGAGTGAACGCGCAGGAAGCGCCCAACTTCGCCGGCACGTGGAACATGACCATGGCCGCGCCGCAAGGGGGAGGCGGGGGAAACGGCGGCGGGAACCGCGGCGGACGAGGCGGCGGGGCGCAGTCGCTGGTGATCACGCAGGACGGCGGCAAATACAAAGTAGATCACAAAACGCAGCGCGGGGACGTGACTTCTGACGCCACCGTGAACGGCAACGCAATTTCGTGGACCGAGGAACGTCAGGGCCGCAACGGGAACACGATGGAAATGCAGTTCAAGGCGACTGTGGATGGCGATTCGATGACGGGCACGATGAGCGGCGGGCGCTTCAACCGCGATTTCACCGCGAAGCGTTCGAGTTCGAGCTAGGCAGTTTCGATCTGGAAGTGAAACTCACCGGCGGGAAAAAAGGAGAGAGGCGCTCGGTAAGCACGCAAGCGCTAAGCTCACAAGCGCCTCCTCTTACTGCGTTAAGGTAACCTATACCTCACTGGATCACCTCCTTCTCGGCATGGATGCCGATGTCGACGAGATGTCGCATGGGCCGAGCATACCGCGGTCCATAAAAGATTCCAGAAAAAAATTGTTTCGGTTACGAAGCTGATAAGGATGAAACAAGTGGCTAGTGACTAGTGGCTAGAAAAACCTTCGTGATTCGATGAAACAAGTGGTCAGTGGTCAGCAAAAACTGAAGACATCGCGCGGGTGAAACGCGCGAAAGGAAACGCGCCCAGGGGGGCGCTGTTCTTTATGAATGCATCTCAGCGAGAATTTAGTGGCGTGCAGTTTCGGTGGATGTTAGTGGCGCAGACGCTGGAGGGCGTGCCAGAGGTCGACGAGAATGGGCCAGAGGATGGCGGCGCCGAGAAGGATGGCGAAGAGGCGCCGGCGCGCGGCGGTGTTGAAGCGCGAGACGGCGTCAGGGCCGTGAAGTTCGCAGAAGCCGTCTTCGAGGGCGGGGCGCTGGCAGCGTTCGCCGGAGCGGCTGAGATGCAGGCACTGCGGCGCGGCGTTCGGCGACTGGATTGTGGGACGTGATTCCATCGTGATGCTCGGTGCAACTGTCTCATAAGAGTGGCGAGATTTCATTAGGGTGAGCGGTTGGAGCGCGCGAAAGGAAATATCTATTGGGCAAGTCGTGTTGTTGGAGCTGAAGCCCGCTGCCGACGGCGCGCAAGCCACGACGGGCAGGCCTTCCTGCGGCGGGCAAGCTCGGGATGACGCGACGGGCGCGGCAAGCAGCGCCCCTACGAAAATGCAGACCTGCACGGCCGAGAGTCTGTGCCATGAATGGCGCCATGCGGCACAACAGTGGCGAGATTTCATTAGGCTGGGCGGCGTTGACGGGGGTGCGGGGACAAACTAAGATGTGCGCCTCATGACGGATACTTCTTCGCTGGTCGGACAGACGGTCGGGCATTACTCCATTCTCAAACAACTGGGCGCGGGCGGAATGGGCGTGGTGTATGAGGCGCAGGATTCGCAGCTGGGGCGGCGCGTGGCGCTGAAATTCCTTCCGCCGGAGATGGCCCAGGACAGCCAATTGCTGGAGCGCTTCCAGCGCGAGGCGCGCGCGGCTTCGTCGCTCAATCATCCCAACATCTGCACCATTCATGCAATCGAGCAGCACGAGCGGCGGCACTTCATCGTGATGGAGTTGCTGGAAGGGGAGACGCTGGCGCAGAAAATGAATGGGCATCCGATGGAAATGGAGAGGCTGCTGCGGCTGTCGATTGAGATTGCGGATGCATTGGAATCGGCGCACGCGAAAGGCATCGTTCACCGGGACATCAAGCCCGCGAATCTGTTTCTGACGGAGCGCGGGCAGGTGAAGATTTTGGATTTCGGCTTGGCGAAGATCGGCGGAAGCGAAACGGCGCACGGAGCCTCGTTTGCGCAGGCGGAGACGATGCTTTCGAGCCACAACCTTACTTCGCCGGGGTCGGCGCTGGGCACGGTGTCGTATATGTCGCCGGAGCAGGCGCGCGGGCACCTGGTGGACGCGCGAACGGATATTTTTTCGACGGGCACGGTGCTGTATCAAATGGCGACGGGAGCGCTGCCGTTTCAGGGAGACACCACGGCGGTGATTTTCGATGCGATTTTGAACAGAGATCCGAAGCCAGCGGCGGAGCTGAATCCGTCGCTGCCCGGCGATTTTGTGCGCATCCTGGAGAAGACGCTGGAGAAGGACCGCACGCTGCGATGCCAGACGGCCACGGAGCTGAAGACGGACCTGAGCCGGCTGAAGCGCGATTTGGAGTCTGGGAAACGGCGCGCGAAGGAGAAGCACGAGTCGGATCCGGGCGTGCCGAAGCCGATGGGAAAATCGGTGGCGGTGCTGTATTTCGAGAATTTGAGCGGCTCGAAAGAGGATGAATATTTGCGGGACGGGATTACCGAGGATGTGATCACGGAGCTTTCGAAGATCCGCGGGCTGAACACGTTTTCGCGGCCGACGGTGCTCGCGTTCCGCGACAAGCCGGTGACGCCGGCGCAGATCGGGCAGCAGCTGGGCGCGGCGTATGCGCTGACAGGGACTTTGCGGCGCTCGGGCGCGCGGCTGCGCATCAACGCGCAACTGGTGGACACGCGCACGGATTTTCCGCTGTGGTCGGAGCGCTTCGACCGCGAGATGAAAGACGTGTTCGAAGTGCAGGACGAGATGGCGCGGAAAATCGCGGAGGCTTTGCGGGTGACGCTTTCGCCGCAGGAGCTGGAGGCGCTGGCGGTCAAGCCCACGGAAAGCTTGCAGGCGTACGATCTGTATTTGCGCGGGAAAAGATACGCGCGGCGGCAGACGCGGCAGGATTTGGAGTTCGCGCTGCAGATGTTTGAAAACGCGGTGGCGATGGACCCGGCGTTCGCGCTGGCGCATGCGGCGTGCGCGAATGCGTGCGCGATGTTCTACAGCAACTACAGCCGCGATCCGGTGTGGGTGGAACGCGCGCGGGAGGCTTCGGGCAAAGCGGTGGCGTTGCGATGGGACTTGCCCGAAGTGCAGGTGAGCCAGGCGTGGGTGCTCTACGCGGCGGAACTGCACGACGAAGCGGTGCGCATGGTCAGAAAAGCCATCGAGCGCAAGCGCGACTGCGAGGGCGCCTACTACATGCTGTGTCGCGCGCTGTTCGCGGCCGGACGCTATCAGGAAGTGCTGGACGTGGCGGAAGCGGCCATCGAAGCGAGCGGCGAAGACTACAACGTGTATGTGCCGATCATGAATTCCCTGGGCGCCATGGGGAAGGAAGAGGCAAGACGGAACATGGCTCACCGCGTGATCGTGGCGCTCGAAAACCACTTGAAACAAGTGCCGGAGGATGCGCGCGCGCGCGTCCTGCTTGGCGCGAACTATGCCGATTTGGGGCGCGTCGAGGATTCGCTGCGCGAACTCAACCTGGCGGTTACTTTGCGCGCGAATGAGGCGTCGATTCTTTACAACGCGGCGTGCGTGTATTGCGGGCTGAAACGAAAGGCGGAGGCGCTCGATGCGCTGCGCAAAGCGTGGGAAGCAGGGTTCAGGGACGCGGTGTGGGCGCGACGCGATCCGGACCTGAGCTTGCTTCACGGCGATCCAGATTTTGAACGGCTCTACCCTGAGAAACCCGCTGCGGCAGCGCCGGCGTCCAGTTCCCACTAAATTTAACGACGCAATGCGGCCGGGGCGGAGAAACTGCGGCGGCTTGCATCGCGTCTACTAGGTTACCTCGCACGATACTGCTTAGAGAAGAGCCGGGAGTCAACGCGGAGGAGGCGAGTCGAGTGATGTGGAATAGCGTGCGACTCGGCAGTTTTCTGGTAGTGGGACTGATGTGCGGGGCGGCAGCTTCAGCGCAAACGCAGCCGCCGGCGGCGCCGCAGGCCGGCGCCGCAGTGCAAGCGGGCGGACCGATGACCCTGGACGTTGAAGTGGCGGAGAAGTCCGGGGAGCCCATCGGGGACCTTCAGCAACAAGACTTCACACTGCTGGATAATAACGAACCGCAGAAGATCACTTCGTTTCAGGTGGTGAACGGGCGTGAAGCACCTATCGAGGTGATCCTGGTCATCGATGCGGTCAACGCTCCTTTTCGAAATGTCGCGTACGAGCGAGTGCAGATCGAGAAATTCCTTCGCGACGAAGGAGGGAACCTCGCGTACCCGATGGCCGTTACCGTGTTCACGGACCAAGGCGTACAGGTTGTGGGAGGCTTCGTAAGCGATGGCAACGCGCTTAGCGCCGCGCTGGACAAGACCAACATAGGCCTTCGCGATATGGGCGCTGCGGCGGGGTATTACGGCGCGGCGGAACGGTTGCAGAGTTCGGTGGGAGCGATGCACGTACTTGTTGGGAGCGCAGCGAAGCGTCCGGGGCGCAAGCTGATCATTTGGGTTTCTCCTGGCTGGCCGCTGCTGTCCGGTGTGCGAACCACGCTCGACACGAAGCAGGAGCAGCAGGTGTTCGGGGATATTGTGGGCCTGTCGACGGAACTCCTGCGGGGGCGCATCACGGTCTACAGCATCGATCCGGTGGGTCCAAACGGATCGGTGAATGCGGATTGGGATTACGGGTATTACCTGAAAGCCGTGACCAAACCCGGCCAGGTACACTTTGGCAACCTAGGGCTGCCGGTGCTGGCGGTGCAGAGCGGCGGCGTGGCTTTCAGTTTCACGAATGGAATCGCCGACCGGCTGCACAAGTGCCTCGCGGATGTGGCGCCCTACTATGAGATTTCTTTTGACCCACCCCCGGCCAAGAGCCGGGATGAATACCACCACCTGGAAATCAAAGTGGCGAAACCCGGGCTGATTGCGCGGACGCGTCAAGGGTATTACGCGCAACCGTGAGCGACGAGTAGCGCCGCATCGGGCCGAAAGAGCACGCTGGCTCAGAGGCTGGGCCGCAGGACAAACTTCCTCTGTGGGAGTCGTTAAGTGATTGGGCAACGGGGGCGGCGGTAGGCGGGCGGGGCGCGGGCGCATTCTGCTAAAGTCGAAAAGAAGCGCCAGATAGTCTCCCATGCCGGAAACGACCACCGCATCGGCTGCCCGGCCGGCTCGCTTGAAGCTTGAGCCGTATAGGGCTGAACTGCGTCTGGGCTCGCTCACACCTGGCATCGACAATATTCATTACGATGTATATTTGAGTCCGCGCTTTTTGGAGATGGCGCGGCAGTATCTCTCCGTGGCGGTGCGCAACGCCGCGAACCTGCAGAAATTTTTCGGGCGCGACTCGCGGCACTCACGGCCGCCGGATTCGGCGCAATTCCGCAAACTGCTGACCGACCTGCTGCAATCGGGCATCACGCGCGCGCAGTTCGAAAAAAACATCGAATACGACCTGCTGTTCCGACTGGCGTTGCTGAAATTTTTCATTCAGGAGATCGGCAGCGAATTCGCGAGCCTGATTGTGGAGTGCAAGGAGGACATTCGCGCGCGCGGCGCCGTGTTCGAGCACAGCGAGCAGGCGCACGTGAAACGCGCGCAGATCGCCGAACTACAGTCGAATCGCAAGGCCATCGCCAGGCGCGTGGGGCAGTCGCTGTTTCACATGCTGAAGGAATTGGATGAAACGGTGCTGGCGAAGGCGCGGCGAGCGCTTTTCGGCGAGGAGTTCACGGAATTTTACGACCTGCTGACGAACCGGCTGCTGTTCGTCGAAAACGGCAGCGATGATTATTTGTTTCTGGAACATTACATTCTGCTGGGGAATTTCTTACAGGACCCGGATCGCTTCGAGAATTTCGACGCGCTGCTGATCGATTTCCTGCGCGACTTCGTGATCACGGATGCGAATTCGCAGGAGCTGCGGCAGGCACAGGAAGCGTATGGAAAATTGGTGGAGCAGGCGCTGGCGAAACGATCGGAGCTGGCGAAACTGGAAGAAGAGCAGGAAGAAGTTCTGCGCAAAGTGGGCGGAAGCGATAGTTTTTTGCCAGGGATTTTCAAGCGGCGCGGCGGCGCGGAATCGGAGATGAATCTGGCGGTGCTGCGGCGCCGGCAGGCGGACCTGGAATTCAAGCTGGCGGAGATCAGTCCGGAGCTGGAAGCGGCGAAGCAGAAGGTGGACTTTCTTACCGAGGAATTTCGCAACCGGCTGGGCGATTATTTGAACGAACCGCAGAATGCGCGGAGGCTTTTCGATCCGTCGGCGACGGGCGGGCAGAGCGGTGACGCGGAAGTGCGCGAGCGGCTGCTTGGAGAGTGGCATCACCGGCTGGAAGAGAAGGATTTGCTGGGCTACGTGCTGGCGAGCTACGAGGTTTGCAATTTGTCGAATGATTTTTGTCCGCCGGTGCACTTGCAGCAATTGCGGCGGGCGCTGCTTTCGCGCGACGAGCTGAAGCGCGTGGAAAAAGTACTGAGCCAGTTTCCGGCGCGGAATTTTTCGCTGAAGCGCATCGAAGAGGCGTCAAAGGCGCTGAAGCGCTATTCGCAGGAAGAGTCGAAAGCGGCGGCGCTGCGGTTCGCGCAGGACCTGATGCGGCTGCGGCGCGACCGGCGGAATTATCATCATGTGGCGGCGCTGCTGGAAAAAATCAACCTGGTGCGTTCGGACCGGCAGCGGGAGCTTTCGCGAGCGAACAATAGCCTGTACGAATTTGTGTTTCCAGATGAGCGCGGCGAGACCGAAGATCCGGTGGTTTCGCATACGGTGATCAAGGCGGACGTGCGCGGGTCGACGGAAATTACCAAAGATTTGCTGGCGCGCGGGCTGAATCCGGCTTCGCATTTCAGCCTGACGCTGCATGAGCCGGTGAAGAAACTGTTGGAGCGGCACGGAGCGGCGAAAGTTTTCCTGGAAGGCGACGCGATTATTCTGGCGATTTACGAAACGGAGTCGAACCGCACGAACCAGCGCGCGGTGGCCAAGGCCTGCGTGCTGGCGCGGGAGATAATCGAAGTGACGCAGGCGTATAACGCGAAGGCGGAGGCGAGCAACTTGCCGCGGCTGGAATTGGGCGTGGGCGTGGCGTTTCAGAATTCGGCGCCGTCGGTGTGGTCCGACGGCGACTCGAAAATCATGATTTCGAAGGCGCTGAATTTGTCGGACCGGCTTTCGAGCTGCTCGAAAGTGGCGCGGCGATTGATGGACAAGAACCCTTCGCCCTTCCGTGTGTTCGCGGTGCAGACGCTGATTGTGGAAGGCGCGGCGGAAGAAGAAGGCGACGAACTGCTAATGCGGTTCAACATGAACGGGATTGAGTTGAACGAAGAAGGATTCCAGAAATTGACGAGCGAGATTTCGCTGTTTCCGCTCGAAGGAAGTTTCCCGATGCCTTGGGGGAAGGACCGCGCGCAGTTGTACTATGGCGAATTGCCGTTGGGCGATGCGCTGGAGCCGATCGTGGTGCGGCGCGGAATGACGCGCGCATTGCTGGCGGGCGGAAAAATCGGGGAGCCGACCAGCCGGCCGTATTTTGAAGTTTGCGTGAACACGAAATTGCTGGAGCTGGCGAGGAAGAAGGTTGCCGCGTCGAAGCGGTGAATCAGGCTCACCCTTATCCTTGACCCTGACATTCGATCCCCCTTGACTGCGACGTGGCCTTGCTTCAGGAATTCACCGTATAATTCGGGCGGAGGCGAAAATGGTCCGGTGACTGTCCCGGCCTTCAAAGCCGGCGATTCGGCTCTTCGCGAGTCGAATGGTGGGTTCGACTCCCACACGCTTCCGCCAACTATTTAATTCGAAACCCTTTGCCCCGTCGGTTGTGTTCCAATTGGCACCTTTGTTCCAATTGGACGCTCCAACAGGGAATCCGGAACGGCGGCAATGTCCGACCTCCGTCCACCGATCAGATGAGCTGTCAGAGACGCCGGAGAACTATTAACCGATTGAGTTCTTATTGTGCACAAAACTCCCGGAGACTCGGCCTGATTGTTAAAATTGATCGGGGTCAAATGTAAAACGTCAGTTGGCGACTGACCAAGCTGTGCGCCTACTTTCTTGTCTCACCCCAAACGATGCACCGGAGAGATTTATGTCCGAATCGAACAGGAAGCCCACACTTCTGATCGCCGATGATGACGAGGCAAATCGCGATCTCTTGTCCGGCTTGCTCAACGCAGAAGGCTACCAAGTTACCTGCGTCAGCAACGGAGAGGAGGCGCTTCGAGTCATCAAGAATGAGTCGATAGACTTGGCCCTGCTCGACGTGATGATGCCTGGCAAATCAGGGTTTTCCGCATGCCTTGCCATCAAGGCTGAGCCGAAAACGCGCCTCATACCCGTCGTTTTGGTCACGGGGTTAACGAGTTCGGATGATCGCATTCAGGGGATCATGTGTGGAGCCGACGATTTTCTCAGCAAGCCTATAAACAAGCATGAGCTGCTTGCTCGTGTGCATTCGCTTCTTCGTCTGAAGGAGTTCACCGACGAGCTCGAGAATGCTGAGACGGTTTTGTTCAGTCTGGCCTTGAGCATCGAAGCTAAGGATCCCTACACCGAAGGGCATTGCGAGCGTTTATCGAAATATTGCGTCACCATGGCAGAGCGTCTCCAACTGCCCGACGAAATGCGCGTGGCTTTGCGTCGAGCAGGGATCGTTCACGACATCGGCAAAATAGTTGTGCCGGAGCACATTTTGGTCAAGCCGGGCCCGCTGACGGAGGAAGAGTGGAAAATCATGAAGCAGCATCCTCTTGTTGGCGAGCGGATCTGTTCTCCATTGAAATCCTTTCGTCTGGTTTTGCCGGCCATTCGCCATCATCACGAAAAGCTCGACGGGTCGGGATATCCCGACGGACTCGTCGGCGACCAAGTTCCGCTGAGCGCCCGAGTTCTGCAGACCGTCGACGTCTATGATTCGTTGACCACCGACCGCCCTTACCGCAAGGCCCTTCGCCCGCCAGACGCTCTCGGAATCATGCGAGAGGAAGTGAGTCGCGGGTGGTGGGACAGTTCGTTGGTAGACGAGCTTGAAGCGTTCGTGACCGGATCGGCCCCTCATTTGGCGGGAGCCGGGATCAAGAATGAACGGTAGCTTCATTCCGAATCGCCCGGGCCATAGGTCCAATTCCTATCGTCCACACGCTCGATCGATTCGCGGTGTGGTGACCGCAAGCGCACTCGCATTTCTAATCCTACTTGGGGGAGCCGCTCAACTGTCTTGGGGACAAGATGCACAGAGCGATCAAAACACCTCTGTTAACTTGAAGCAATTGAGCCTGGAACAGCTCGGAAACGTCGAGGTCACCACCGTTTCCAAGGCCCCCCAGGAGGTTTTCCAGACGGCCGTGGCAGTCTTTGTGATCACGCAGGAAGACATACGGCGATCCGGAGCCACGAGCATCCCGGAGGCGCTGCGCCTGGCACCGGGTGTAGAGGTAGCGCGCATTGACGGAAATCATTGGTCGGTCGCGATTCGCGGGCTTTCCGGGCAATTCTCAAAGGACCTGCTGGTCTTGATTGATGGCCGGAGTGTCTACACACCGCTGTTCGCCGGGGTCTACTGGGACGTGCAGAACGTGATGCTCGAGGACGTGGACCGCATCGAGGTGATCCGCGGGCCGGGTGGCACGATCTGGGGTGCGAACGCGGTCAACGGCGTAATCAACATCATCACGAAGAGTGCGGAGAAAACCCACGGCGCCTTGGTCTCAATGGGGGGCGGAAATGTGGATCAGGGGACAGGAAGGATCCGTTATGGCGGCACGGTGGGAAAGGACTTCAACTATCGAGTCTATGGCATGGGTTCTGTTCGGGGGCCAGAATTTCACTCTGACGGCGACGGATTCGACCGCTGGCGGATGGGACAGGTTGGCTTCCGCACGGACTGGAAGAGCGGCGAGAACGACAGCTTTACTGTGCAGGGCGACATTTACAGTGTGGAGAGCGGAGAGAGCAGCTATCTCCCGACGTTTTCTCCTGCTGCCGAGATTGTGGAGAACGCCATGGCGCCGGCTACCGGAGGTGATCTGCTGGCACGCTGGCAGCGAACCACGGGGGAAGGTTCCGGTATACAAATTCAAACGTACTTCGACCGGACCAATCGGTGGGACCTCGAAGGTGGTGAGACACGCGATACGTTTGATGTCGACTACGTTCAGCATGCGCGCATCTACGGTGATCAGAATCTGACCTGGGGCCTGGGAGCAAGGGTGAGCCCGAGCAACTTCCAACAAACAACGCCGGGCATAAATTTTCTGCCGAGCCAGCAAACCGACAGTATCTACAGCGGCTTCCTACAATACGAACTGCCGCTCGTGCCCAACGAGGTCACGGTGACGGTGGGAACCAAACTGGAACATAACAACTTTAGCGGCTTTGAAGCCGAGCCGAGCGTACGGCTGCTATGGACGCCCACTAATCACCAGTCCTTCTGGGCGGCGGTGACGAGGGCAGTGCGTACACCGTCGCGTCAGGACCAGGATGTTACGTTTGACATCCTGGCGGCCGCAGAACCCACTCCACCAAGCGTCTATTTCGAGATCCTGGGGAATCCCAACGCAAAGGCGGATCAATTGATCGGTTACGAGGCAGGATACCGCACCCAGGTCAAAAGCAATGTGTACGTCGATTTCGCCACATTTTACAACGATTACTCCGGCCTCGAGGGCTATGGCGCACCGGGAGTCGCCGAATCATCTGATCCGCCCCCTGTGCACCTTTTCTTCACCCTGCCCTACGCCAACATCATCGAAGGCAACACTACCGGAGGGGAAATCGCTCCCGATTGGAACGTTACCCATTGGTGGCAGGTGCGTGGGTCCTATTCGTATCTGAATATGGCGTTAAAGGACAAGCCGGGGTTCACAGATGTGGGGAACGTGCTCAGTTCCTATGAAGGCTCGAGCCCCCGCCACGTCGTGAGCTTCCAATCTCTCCTCAACTTGCCAAAACACATCGAGCTCGACGAGACGTACAGATACACGAGTAAGCTCCCTGAATACAGCGTGAACGCTTATAACACCGCTGATGTCCGGCTCGGATGGCATCCTATAGAAGTTCTCGAATTTTCAGTCGCCGGGCAAAACCTCCTGCAGCCGTTTCACGACGAATTTGGAGGGGATCCCGGCCCGCTGGTAGGAATCAAGAGAAGCATCTATGGAAACATCACGTGGAGAAGGCAATAGACCGGCATCCATGACCCGCTTCAATACCTCCGCATCGGACCAGTCTGCTTTGCACAATCGTTGCCCACGAGTGTGGCCATGCCCGACCGCGGTCATCGTGATGTTAGCTTTTCTATGCGTTCCCGTATTGCGCGCGCAGGAGCCGAGGCCTAACGAGTATCAGGTCAAGGCCGCCTACCTGTTCAATTTCGGGAGATTCGTCAAATGGCCGGCTACGCCCACAGCAGGCAAAGATGATTCCTTCACAGTTTGTGTCCTCGGTCAGGATCCATTCGGCCCGGTCCTCGACTCGACTCTCGCGGGTGAGGACTTGGATGGCAAGCGCGTGGCGACTCGGCGGATCTCGAAGCCGCAAGACGCAGGGACCTGCCGGATCCTGTTCATCAGCTCTGAGGAAGCAAATCATCTGAAAGAAATTCTATCTTCGCTCGACGAAGAGGGAGTCCTGACCGTAAGCGACATGCCCGACTTCTCGCGGCGCGGCGGCATGATTCAGTTCGTTATGGACGGCAACAGAGTTCGCTTCGAGATCAACCTAGCGAGCGCGCAAAATGCTCGGCTGACGCTCAGTTCCGAATTGCTCAAGGTTGCGGCCGCCGTGAGAAAAAGCACCGGGCCTGGAGACTGATAGCGATGTTGAAAGCCAAAACCCATTCTATCGCGCAGAAACTGACGTGGATGAACATGTTGGTCAGCGGTGCGGCCCTTTTGTTGGCGTGCGCAGCATTCATTGGATACGACACGGTCACTTTCCGCCAGGCGCTGGTGCGAAATCTTTCCACGCAGTCTCAAATCATTGGCTCCAATACGGCCTCGGCATTGCTATTCAACGATCCACAGTCCGCGGCGAACACTCTTTCGGCGTTGAAAGCCGCCCACAACATCTTGTCCGCAGCGATTTACGGGCCCGATGGCCGGCTTTTCGCGTCATACTCGCGCGACCCCGGTCGAGATTCGCCGCCCTCTACAATCCCCGCAGGCCAGGTAGAAACTCATTCGTTTAAGAACAGGGAGATCGTACTTGTCCGGCCCATAGTGTTCCAAGGCAAGCCCACCGGCATCATCTACATCCGATCCGATTTGGAGGAATTGGATCAGCGCCTGGAGCAATACGCGAGGATTGCCGGGGTTGTGTTGTTGGTGTGTCTCATGGCTGCCCTGCTGGTCTCGTCCATTTTCCGAAAAGCGGTTGCGGAGCCTATTGTGAACTTGGCAGAAGTGGCAAAGGTTGTTTCTCACGATAAAAACTTTTCCATCCGCGCGACCCCGGCCCGTCGGCAGGACGAATTGGCCATCTTGATAGATGCTTTCAATGAGATGTTGGCGCAGATCCAAGAGAATGAGGCAGCTTTGCGAAAGGCTCACGACGAGCTCGAGCTGCGCGTTCAGGAGCGCACGGCAGAACTGGAATCTGCCAAGAAAGAGCTCGAAGCCTTCTCGGCCTCAATCCTCCAGGCGAAGGAAGAACTCGAGCGCGCGAGCAAGTTCAAGGATCAATTCCTCTCGACGATGAGCCATGAGCTGCGAACACCTCTCAATGCAGTCTTGGGCTTTTCGGATCTGCTCACTGAGGAACGCTACGGCCCGCTGAACGATCGTCAGCGACGCTACATTAGCCACATTCACACCGGAGGAAAACACCTCCTGCGCTTGATCAACGACATTCTAGACCTCTCCAAGATTGAGGCGGGACGCCTTCAGTTGGCGATTGAAAGTGTGCCGGTCAGGACGTCATTTGCGGAAGTTGCTGATGTCATGCGCCCACTCGCTGAAAAGAAGTCACATTCCCTGGTGGTGAACACGCCGAAGGAACTCAGCGTCCGAGCCGACGCCGTCCGGTTCAGGCAAGTGTTGATGAACCTGATCGGGAATGCCATCAAGTTCACTCCCGAAGGAGGAAAGATCGAACTCGCGGCCCGGCAACTCGGCGAAGTCGTCCGAGTCGAAGTTCGCGACTCGGGACCGGGCATTCCTCCCGATGAGCAACAACGCATCTTCGAGGCATTTTACCGGTCGAATCAAACCGAAAAGACCATAGAAGGCACAGGCCTCGGCCTGGCCATCACAAAGCGTTTAGTCGAATTGCACGGCGGTCGCCTAGGTCTTGAGAGCCAACAAGGTTTGGGGAGTTGCTTCTACTTTACTCTCCCATGTGTTCCGGGCTTCGAAGCCGAAACGGTCCGCGCGACCGGCTCGGTTCTCAAGGCTGGCGAAACCGCCCAAATCCTAGTGGTTGAGGACGATCTCACGGCAGCTCACCTGCTTCAATCGCATCTCGTCGCGGCGGGCTACAGCGTGGTGTTGTGTGGACAACCGGAGCGTGCTCTAGAGATGGCCGTCGACCTGCAGCCCAGCGCCGTGACCATGGACATTATGATGAAACCCGTCAACGGCTGGGAACTCTTGTCGAATTTGAAAGGTGATCCGCGCACGGCCCGAATTCCAGTAATAATGGTGACCGTTGTCGATCAACCAGCCACCGGATCGCTGCTCGGCGCTGATGAGTACATTGTCAAGCCTGTCGAAAAAGCGACTCTGCTGGGCGCGGTGGAGCGCTGCCTAAATCTTCGCGGACGGATCGCGCCAGCGCGCCCCATCTTGGTGGTCGAAGATGACGCTTCGACGCGCGAGTTTATTGCCGAGTTGCTCTCCAAGCACGGGTATGTTGTGAGTGTCGCGCCTGATGGCGAAGAGGCCCGGGCCCAAGTGGCAACGTCCTTGCCCGAGCTCGTGATCCTGGACCTGATTCTGCCGGAGGTGAGTGGATTCCAGTTGCTGTCGGAATGGCGGGTCGATCCTCGGACAGCGGATCTCCCCGTGTTTGTGCTGACCAGCAAAGACCTGACCACACAGGAAAAGGACTACATTCGCGCGAATACCGGGGCGCTTTTTCAGAAGCAGGAGCAGTGGCAGGAGGCGCTGATCAGGCAGTTGCAGCGAGCAGTGCCTCCGGTGCTCACGGAGAGGTCATGAGACACCGCATCCTCGTGGTCGAGGATAATCTTCCGAATCGCGAACTGCTTTGCGATTGGTTGGAAGCGGAAGGCTTCGAGGTGCTGTCCGCTGAAAATTTGGAACAGAGCTTCGCCGCGTTCAAGATTCAGCGACCTCATGCGGTTTTACTGGACGTTCAGCTTGGCCGGGAAGACGGCCTGTCCTTGGCCAAGTGGATCCGGCAGGATCCGAAACTGCACGATCTGGTGATCATTGCGGTGACAGCGCACGCGATGGTTACGGACCACGAACGGGTCATACAGGCTGGCTGCGATGCTTGTGTCTCCAAACCCATCGATTTCAAGTTACTTGCTACACAGCTCCAACAGCAGCTGGGCCGCGCCGCACACTTGCAGTCCAAACTTTGAAGGAGGGGCAAAAACCCGAGGAGAGTCACTGTCAGTCTCCCGGGGAGGCATTTCTGCTGAACCCCTTCGAATCGACGCGGGCCATGAGCTGTCAACGCAAAGTAGAAATGTCCGCTTTTCCGCCAAGTAGAAATGTCCGCTTCCATGGTCTCCTCCAAGGATGTTCTGCAGGCACATGGTATTTGTGTTTGATTTTGTTTTCGGGTTTGGGGATTTGTTCCGCAAGTCCTTGCGGCCTACGCCCTCCAGGACTTGCGGACGGCCGCACCGGTTCGGGGCAGGAACGCAGGCGTAGATAGCGGCCCCGGTAGCGCAGCCAGTGGCTTCCGTCTAAGCGCCGTTCGATCTCTACCGCCGCTCCCCGCAGCCCGGCACAAACTTCTTCCCGCACTACTCCCCAGCGATTTCCCTCCCAGCTTACGGTGTGGTCCTGAGCTACTTTGCGGGCCACGCGCACACTCAAAATTTCCTCCAGGTGCTGTTCGCGCCCCAGTTGCCGATGCACATTCCGTGGATTTCGTGCGGCCACCGTAAAACGCTGCTCCCACTCGGGAACAAAACGCGTCTCCAGAAAGTGATTGGCTGCCGCGATGCTGTCGATTCCCGCCAAGCGCATCTCCTTCACCAGGCGATCCTGAAGAGTTTCGAACAGTCTCTCGATCCGCCCTTTGGCTTGCGGACTGTGGGCCGCGATCCATTCGATCCCCAGTTCGTGCAACGCTCGCCCGAACTGCGTGCGCAGCGGATCTCCCCGCAGTTGTTCGGGAAGCGGCGGCGGCCCGGCCGTTCGAAAAATGCTGGCTTTATCGGTGTACTGGGCCAAAGGACGTCCGTAGCGCCGCAACCATCCCTCCAGGGTTCGCAGGTTCTCTTCCGTGGTGCCGTGCTCGGTGAACCTTCCCCACATGCGACTGGTGGCACCATCGATCAGCGCGATGAGCTGGCAGGCCGGACCGCGATCCTCCAACCACCGGAAGGGTGAGCTGTCCTGCATCACCAACTCCCCAAAACTGGCGCGGCGCTCTCGCCACACATGTACGGCCTTCACGCGCTGGGAGCGCGGACGCCACAAGGCCGCCTGGGTCATCCACTTCCGTAGCGTCTCCCGGCTCACCGCGAAACCTTCCTGAGCCAGGTGTTCGGCGGCCAGCGTGGGGCCGAAATCGGCATAACGCTGCCGCAGTCGCGCCAAAATCTTCTGCTCGAACCTCGCCGCCAGCCGGCGGTTCGAGGGTCGGCCGCGCAGTCCATGAATCAGCGCACCATCCCCACGATCGCGAAGGCGTAACAGCATTCGCCGCACGTGGCGGTCGGTTACTTTCAACCGCTGGGCGGCAGCGACCTGCGTCAGATGCTTCTGATTTACTTCGTACAGCACTTTCAAGCGGTCCCGTTCCCGTTGACTCAACGTGATTCGCTCCGTTTCCATGGGCCCCTCGGCCACCCATGGAACCGGACATTTCTACTTTGCACAAACCGGACATTCTCATTTTGCGGCGACAGACGCGGGCCATGAGCAGCGGGAATTGTTTATCTTGTGTTAAGATTTGCCGATTTTCTTCCCTAGATTTTATGAAATGTCGAAAATGATGGAGTCTTGATCAAGAGAATGCATGGGCTCTTCTGAGGAAAATTTCAAGGTCCTGGTCGCCGATGATTCGGCCGTCTACCGGAAACTTGTGGAGCAGACGCTCGGCCAGGATCAGTATTCGATCCTGTTCGCGAAAACGGGCCAGAGCGCCATCAAGCTTTTCGAAGAACATCATCCGGCGCTGGTGATTACCGACTGGGTGATGCCCGATCTCACGGGAATCGAACTCTGTCAGCGAATCCGCTCAAGCCCGAAAGACGTCTACGCGTACGTCATCATCCTCACGAGCATATCGGAAAAAGAGAATGTAGTGAAAGGGCTCGCGGCCGGCGCCGATGACTACCTCACTAAACCGTTTCATCCCGGAGAGTTGTCGGCGCGGGTGGCGGTTGGCCGGAGAATGGTGGATCTGCATCGGCAAATAGAGGCAAAGAACCGACTCTTACGAGAACTCGCCCTCACTGATGCGCTGACATCCCTGCCCAATCGCCGCGCCATAGAAGAATGGTCAAGCCGCCAATTGAGCGGGGCCGCACGGCATGGTTTTTCATTCTGGGTGGCTATCGCAGACTTGGACAACTTCAAGCGTGTAAATGACACCTATGGGCACGACGCGGGTGACGCTGTTCTCAAGGGATTTGCGGAAATTCTCAAGACCAATACGAGGAGTTCGGACATTTGCGGCCGCATCGGTGGCGAGGAGTTCCTGATAGTCCTCACTCATACGAAACAGGAGGATGCTCGAGTTGTCGTCGAGCGCATCCTACAGCGGCTTCGAGACCGCGAGTTCTCGTTTGGGGAGCAGACGATTCGTGTGACCGCCAGTTTCGGCATTGCTGGTTTTCAAGGTAGAGTTGCGCCGGAGTTCGGGAAACTGGTGAACCAAGCCGACGAGGCGCTCTACACGGCAAAACGAACAGGACGCAACCGAATAGAAGTTTGTGCGCTGATTCCATCCTGAAGAGCCTTCCAACGACAAAACGGCGTTTTTCGTTTCGAGCCTTCCGACTTGATGTGTTCTCACCCTGCAGACCTACTATTTTCAACGTCACGGGCACCAACTATGGCTGTTCGCGATTCGGAAGATTACCCTCGACCACGGGGATGCGATGCCTCATGACTTCTCCGTGAGTGGCGGAGGCAATGCTCGCTGCAACTGATTGATCGCCTCCTGGCCGATACGGCCAGCTAGACGAACCTGCATGGTGGGATCCTGGGCAGATCAAATGGTGAGGGGCGGTGCAGGGTTTATGTGAACAAAACCTGGCATGGGTGTCGGCGATCCCTTCCGCGCCAGCATGCCTGCAGTAGCAATTCCCGTGCGCACAAAGGATTTCTCGCAGTCCGCTGTAGAAGGACCGCGCATATTTCCCTCCATATAGGCGAGACCGGGGCAGCGCGTGCAGCTGCCGACGTGCCCGCAGGAGGAGCACGTTGTAAGATGCTTGAGGCGAATCGAACGTACTTCGGCGAGTTGCGGCGAGTTCCGCCAGATTTCGAGAAACTTCTGCTGGCGTACATTCCCGCACGTTAGAGGAAATTGCACGCACGGGTAGACGTCGCCGTAAGGAGAAACATAGCAAGAGGTGTGTCCCGCGCTGCAAGGCAAGCCCTCGAGAACTTGCGCATCCACGGCGGCCGGTGGCGCGCAGAAGCTTTCTACATCGCCCACCAGACTGGGGTTATGGAAGTAGCTCGAGATTTCGCTCGCATCCACGCGAAGTCGCAGCACCGACGTATTCCCATCCATCATTGGCGTAATTGTGGGATCGAGGGTGTAACGCGCACCCAGTTTCCCGGCGAGATCGTGAACACCCTCGCTGTCGTCCCGATTGCCCCGCATCAGGACATTCGCCATCGTTACTCGCAATCCTTGGGATCTTAGAAATCGAATCGCCTTCAGCGTGCGTTCAAGCGAGCCCGGCACTTTAGTGATCGCATCGTGAACTTCCGGCTGATGCGAATAGACACTGATCTGTACCTGCTCGACACCCAGGGCGCGCAGCCGGAGCGCCTCTTTTTCGCGAATGAGCATAGCATTGGTTTTCAGTTTTACGTTGAAGCCCAGCGACCGAGCGTGTTCGATGATTTCAAAACAGTCGCGGCGGATCAGGGGCTCGCCTCCGCTGAGCGTCAGGAAAAAAACGCCGGCGTCTGCAAACTGGCGGAGAAGATCCTTGATCTCGGCGGTCGTCATCTCGCCGTGGTCATCGTGGTCGAGGTAACAGTGCTCGCAGCGTTCGTTGCAACGGTACGTCAGATCGAGGTGCGCGCTCAAAGGCACACCCAGGCGGAGAGCTTTATCGTTCAGCTCTTGCATCAGGGTCATGGCACCTCCAGGGCGGGCCCTTCGGCGTCAGGAACAGGCTGGCTCGAGATAGACAAGATTCCCCGGGTGGCCAGTTCCTCGACGAGCTGTTCCGCATCCCGATAGGCAACATCGTTCGGGACGTCGAATTCCGCGCAAATCCGCCGCTCTACGATTTCCGAAAGAGGCGTGTGGCCGTCGGCTGCGTCCCAGATCACCGTCGCTACCTCGCTCAAGCTGAACAGGGTCGAATCCTTGGCCGACATGATCATCATTTCGCCACCCAACGTGCGCGCGGCAACCGATTTCGACCGCGAGATGTATTTGTCGCTCATCGGATCAGTTCCCAGGCTCGTTCATCCGGCGCAAAAACGAACTGCGCGACCGGCACGCGCGAAACAAATTCGATTGCCCCCTCAAACACGCGCTTCACCAGATCCGAGTCGTGCGCGAAGAACAGAATGTTGCGCAGCAGGGCGCGCACAGCATAAGGTCCGCTCACCGGCACGATGCGATTGTCCGGCCCCTTCTCGAGAAAATAAAGCGCCGCCAGTGGCGCCTTCAGATTTGCGCCCACGCGGGCCAATTCTCCCGCGAAAGGGGTGCCATACGCATAATAGTCGCACCCACTCCTGCGAACGTAGGAAATCTCGTCGGTAAGCAAGGCAGCGTCGAGCGGCGCGAGCCGAGACATCGTCGTCTTGCCCGCTCCCGAGACGCCCGCAAACACAAAGGCGCGGCCATGCCGCACTGCGCTCGCCGCGTGCACCAGAAAACCGCCCTCCTCGGCCAGCACAAGCGAGTGGATGATTCGCAGAACCGCATCGAGCGAGTACGGGTTGGGCGATTGACGCACCCATCCGCGGCGTGAACGCAGATCGAATTCCGCGCGGAAGTCCCCGCGTGCGATGCGCCAGACCGGTCCGCTTCTTGAAACTCGCACATCTTCCACCGGATGCCGCTCCGGCGGGTGAAGATGAATCTCAAGCTGACAGTTCGGCGTGGACGAGGAATTCACGAAACCGGCGTAGCGCTGCTCGATGAGGGTGCGGAAATCCACATCGTCGGTCTGCAGGAGAATAGGAATGCCACCAATTTCAACCGTCGCGCCGAATTTCTCCACGGGCGCTTGGCCGAAGAATCGCGAGGGAGAAACGCTAACGGCCATTAGACCGACCCCCCGGGTTGCCACTCGACATTGCTGCCGACTGTGTTCGGATCCCGGCCTAACCGCTTGCACAACGAATGCCATCGGAGCAGCCATCTCACGCTGCCGCCCGAGCGCCGCACGATCCATCGAAGCAGTCGTTGGCCCGCTCCCGGATGTCGATCCAGATCGATCTGCTTCCGGCCGCGGATCACAGCCGCAACGTGGCCGAGCATTTCATTTTCGGCGTAAGGCGGATCGTTCCGGCTAAGAGCATCGCCGCGCGCGATCAATCGGATCAGTCCCCCTTCTTCGGCTTTACTCACCAGCCGATGCGCGTAAAAACGCCCCTCTCGGGAGAAGAGCACAACTTCTCCGCTGCGGGCGCCCCGGGGCGTCCCGCGACGAACAACGAGGGTATCTCCGGGCAATATAAAAGGAACCATGCTTGAGCCCCAAGCCACGAATCGAAACTCACCGAACGACCGCAGCATTTCCGCTGCGAGGCTGAGAACTGCATCTGCGCGCCGGGGGTTGGCCTGTCCGTTCATGGCGCCGCTGGGCTAGGAATTCATCGGATGGATCTGGCATTGGCCCTGCGTGGCCAGCTTGCCGCAACTCAGAGCCATCGTCTCAAAGACGCGCTCCTCGCGGAACGAGGGCTTCGTGTAAGGTCTCTTCGTTTTAGCGGATTGATCTGTCGTTTTTTCCGTTGCTGTGGCCTGCCCCTTATATTCGCTCATAGGATTTAATCTAACCCTGCTTGCGTGAGTTTTATGGCGCAATAACCGTTTCCTCCGGCGCCGCAAGTCTGGGTTGCGAGGCCTGTAAAGTAGATGCTCGAAGCCTGGACCGCGGTACTCTCATTGTCAGGAATGATGCCGCTCGAGCCTCCGGACACGCTACTAAAGGTAGCGGTACTCGCGAAGCCGCCGGGGAACCCGGAGCCGGTGGTGCTGGTGATGTCATAGTTGCTTAGAGATCCACCGGAGAGTCCGACGAAGAGCCAGTCAATGGTTGGCAAGGGTGGGCTGGGTGCGTTTGTGAATCCCGTAAGCGGAGAACACGCCTCCACGCTGGCGGCGAGCTGGAATTGATTCGAAGGCGGCGGGGACGCTATGTTCATAACGCGACTGGCGCTGAAACCCACGTCGTAGAGCAAGGTGTAGAAACCTGTCGAGTCGTAGCCGCAAGACAATATCGCCCAATTGGAAGAAGTAGCGCTCGAAAAGTAGGCGGCGTTGAAAGTTGGGACGGTGATGTTTTCTCCTGCATTCCCTGCGTTCTCAGGAGCGGTGCCAAGTGCCACCTTCTTGGCCGCGCCAAAAGCGGTGTTGGCCTGTAGCAACACCGGGCTCGTGCCGTCCGTTCCGGTCACGGCATAAACCAGGCCGTTCGAGCTATCCACGATTGGGGGAACCACAACTCCGCCGAAGGACGTACCATCCCCCAACACAAGATCGGCGGGCGATAACTTTGCCCCGGTGGAAGTGAATCCGTAAATCCTTCCATCCGAACATCCGACGAACACGTTGCCAGTCACGGAGTCGTCCACAGCACCGGTCAGCGCTCCGCAGCCGCCACCTACCGAAACTATGCCGGCCGTTCCCCACGATGTATCCAGGCTCGGCTGAAGGCCCGCTGTGCAATCCAGATCTGTATTGTACGACGGGCAGAACACGTCCTTGATGCGGTAAAGGTTGCCCTCATCGTCGCCGACGTAGGCATAATCGTGCGTATAGTCGACGTATGGCGCCGAAAGAGTGTCGGAGCTCAGCAGCGTCAGATCGGTCGCGGTGCCGCTGCCGGCCACTGGATCGGTTGCAACGAATGACGTGATCTGAGCCGGCTTCAGTGTGTTCTGAAGGCCGTCCGAGTCACTCGTATCTTGCCCGTCGCCCGCCTTCCAGGCGAGAACGTGGAAATGCGCAGGACTGCCCGGCGTCGACTCGACGAAAGCGACCTTCGTTCCCAAGACGGACGGCGACGCCCCCGGGACGTCCCAGGAAAGCACGGGAGAAGTCGTCACCGCGCCGCCGATGGCGCTCACGTCGTACGACCACAACACCGTCGCATCCGTTCCATCATCATCCGCGGGTGGTGTAGCGCGATTGCAGGCCCCGGTACCGCCCGCCGTCCCGCTGTACAAATTGTTAAACGCCACGAGGTTTGGCTGCGTCGGGCTCCCCGCGGTGTTCACGGGATAGACGATGTAATCATCCGCGCAACTCGGTATGGCTGTGATATCGAAGGTGAATTTCGCGGGGTACATGTTCGCCGCGGTGCCCGCAGTGCCGAGATTGATGCTCCAGTCGCGATCGAAACCGCGGGAACTCCGGAAGGGCGGCCGCGGTAGCCTCGGATGAGGAGCGTACGGACTGTGTCGCAGCCAGCTGAACACGGCGCGGGGATCGCGCTGCGCAACCTCCATTCGGTCCGCGCGCCCGTAGAGGGGATACAACACGTGGTTCGTCGTCCAGTCGGTGAGGACGGCAACGCCCCTGGCACGAGATTCTTCTTCATGGCTGGATGAGGTGACAGCAACTACACAAACGAGGCAGGTCGCCAGGAAAACGAAAGCCCCGAGCGAAAAAAGCGGTTTCCGCACGCTTCATGCCTCCCAGTTACGCAGATTGTATCGCTCGTCCCAGTTCCACGACTGCCTGGGCCGCAGTCGTTGGCTGCTTACGCCGGCCACAATCAATCTCTTTGAGCAGCCCCGGTGAAAAGTCTAGCGCATCCACCGCATCCAGGCTAAGAATTCTTCGTGCCGGTGTCAATAGCTAAACAGGGATTTCTTGGTGTTGGGTCTACCTTCGATTCCGTTGGCGTATACCCGTGCCACGCCGTTGTCCTCATAAAGAATGGCGCGCCAGGCGAAGCGGGGATAGGCGTTAGAAGAGAACGAAAGTGCGCTGCCTCGGCGCGGCAACCGCGTCAGTCAGGCGAACGGACTACTTCTGGATAGCCCGTCAATCGGGAGCGAATCTCACGGAGGCGATCAGGTAATGGTGAAGATGCTGGTTGCCGAGGGCAAAATCAAAGGGAGTCGCAAAGGTGCGCGAGGCCCGCAAAAGCAAAGCCGCTGGCGCCGGACAACAGCCCTCAATCGCGGATGCCGTCCGCAAGTCCTACGTGGCGGGACCTTCTTCGCGTTCGAAGGTCTGCGGGTTCTCCGCCAGCTCTTGCCCTGCCGCCTTCCCTTTTGTTTTGCCCCGTCAGCTTAGAACTGGTAAATCAATGCGAGCTCCATCACCCGCGGATTCGTCAGCGTCGATGTGTAATTCCCGAAGGTGTTTGCTGCGCCCCATTGGTCCTGCATCGAGTAGGCGTCAAAGCGGTTGGTATTCAGCACGTTGAAAACACTCCAGCGCGCCTGAACAGCCTGATTCTCCCGGCGTGGAATACGCCAGCTTTTCGCCAGATTCATGTCCCATCCGAAATAGCCATCTCCGCGAAGAGGGTTGCGCGCGCCGCTTTCCCCTGGGTAGGCGAAGGTGAAGCCGTTCGCCGCGCACGGGACAGTCGCGCCGCTCGTGCAGTTTTCCGGATTCGTGAACACGTTCGGAACGCCATTAGCCGTTGTCTCCGTTCCGGTTTTTATCGGCTGGCCTGTCAAATCCATCCAACCCATTTCGTCCCAGTTCGTTGGGAAGTCCAGGCCGTTCGGGTAGACGCTGAAGGGAAACCCGGAAGTCCACCGGATCGTCCCGGAGAGCGCCCATCCGCCCACCAGCGCGTTTTCCCAATTGCTCATGCTGTTGCCAAACTGCCGACCTTGGCCAAATGGCAAGTTCGCCACCCAATACCCGTTGATCTGATGCCGCAGGTCGAAGTCGCTGGACGCGTACATCTGTTGCGGAGACCACGCGTTGATGACGCTGTCGGTCAAGTATTGCACGCCGCGCTCCGCCTCGGACTCATTGTCCAGCGAGTGAGAGTAGGTGTAGTTGAAGCCGAAGAGCACACCGTTGGACATCTGCTTCTTCAGGCTGACCTGGAGCGAGTTGTAGTTTGACCACCCGATCGAACGCCAGTCCCACAGCGAAGAATATTGGCTGTCGAAATAGCTATTCAGACCACCAGCGGGGGTAGTCGGCAGGGCAGCCACATCCATCAGGTAGAGAGCGGAGCTTTCGTTGTAGAGGTTACAGTTCGGCC
This sequence comes from uncultured Acidobacteriota bacterium, assembly GCA_963811805.1. Classification (GTDB taxonomy): domain Bacteria; phylum Acidobacteriota; class Terriglobia; order Acidiferrales; family UBA7541; genus DAHUXN01. The sequence goes on from CAWESU010000001.1 coordinate 2,718,749, forward strand.
CAAAACTGTCATAGACTGCTTGCAGCAGATCAGTTGTCGTCTGACCTGGTCCATTAATACCGAAGAAATTAACCGAACAGAGAGGGTAGGATGACTGAGGTTGCAGCATATCCTGCCAGTATGCGCCGGTTGAGCCAATAGCCGAGTCAATGCTGCTCTCTGGAACCCCCTCGCGCCACAGTTTCGACAACTGGTCCGCTGCCGCGAAATAATCGATTCCCGTTTTTGGGTCCCTGAGGTCCATCGGCTCGGCGACGTCGTCCAGGTCCATGAGCCGGTGGGCGAAGTGCCCAACATACGCAACATCCAAAACCATTTGGCCTGGCAGCTGGCGCTCGATCGACAGGTCGGCCGCATAGGAGTAGGGTGTCCTCAGTGACTGATCAATCCCATTTGCGATAGCCTCTGACCCCAGTGGATAAGTAACCGGGAAAGTGGATGCCGGCGCTGGTTCAAAAACTTGGCTTCCACAATTATCGACCGTTGGAATCACGTTTATACTCGTAATGCGGGGCGAGCATGCAACCGTTTCCGTACCGAACGGATTCTGCAGCTCCGTCGAAAGTCCGAACTCGCCCGAGGAGCTATAAGTTTGTGCCAATTCGGGTCCGAAATTGTCGTAGTACATGCCGAAGCCTGCGCGGATGACGGTCTTGTCATTCCCCATGAGCCGCTGCAGCCATCCCATGCTCGGTTCTGGCGTCCAGGCTATCCCGACGCGGGGTGCAAAATTCTTTGTCTGAGAGTTGTATAGCCCGGGCTTTCCGTAGAATGAGCCGGCCGGCGCGAAGCTGATCGGCGTACCGCCCATCACTTGATCTTGCGGAATTCCTTGCGCCATATCGGCCCCGCGTTCATCGAACCATTGGCCCATATTTATTGACGGCGTTACCTCCTGCCCGTCCGTTTCGGTCATCGGGGTCATCAATTGGTAGTTCAGGCCGTAGGTGATCGAAAGATTTCGCCGAGCCTGCCACGTATCCTGCGCGAAAAAGTTATAGTTATCCACCGCCCAATGGCGGTAAAGCGGTGCCCCCTGGCCGAGTGCCGTCGCGGCTGTCTGGTTGGTGATCGAGTAGTTGTACTGCGCATCCACTTCCGTGGCCATTCCCATCATTGCCATGAGCGGGAAGTTATATGACTCCCCGAAATCGGAATTTACCGCCGGATAGCAAGGACTACCCGGACAGCCATAGGCGGGGTTCAGGGAACCGATACTGGTAAGCCAGTCGGAGTTCGTGAGCGCGTTACTAAAGGAGGTCGTCGTGCTCCAGGTGTTGAGCCGCGAGAGCAGAAAGTTGATGCCGAATTCAAAGTTGTGCGCACCCTTGAATGGTCCGCTTGAAATATTCTTCGTCCAGCTAAGCGTATCTGCGAAGTTATGGACCGGTGCGGTGTCCCCGTAGGAATAGACGATCGGCTGGCTCAGGTCCCGCATGACGATCCATGGCTGATTGGTGTCGCCGTTTAATCCGAAACTGTCGCGAGTGAGCCCGTAGCGAAAATTATTGACCAGGGTGGGCCCGAAGACGCCCGTGTAACCCGCGACAAAGCCCTTGGCGAGGTCAGCGTTAACATCCTCGGGCGGCGTGCCGGGAAGGAAGGGAATGTCATTCACCTTATCGTCGATGCCCTCGCCGCGTACAAATAGCGTGTGATTGCCGTTCGCTGTGAGCTTGTAGTCCAGGCGGCCAATATACCAGTTATCTTTTGTAAGCGTAGGCGCGGCAAAACGATAGCCCTCGAAGTTCGGCGCGTCGCCATAATTGGGATCGTTCGGCAGTGGATAAGTATTGAAGTAGGCGAGTGACACTGGACTCGGACCGATGTGCAGCGGATCCATTCCTGCCAGTTGCGTGTTATTCAGCCCATAGTAGCCTGGCGCCACCGGATAGCTGGTGCCGCTAATGCCCGTAACGTTGCCGCCGGGACACTGGCTCGCCGTCGCGCAACTATACTCGATGACTCCGTCGCGCAGCGCCGCGCTCGGAACCGCCTGCTCGACGCTCTCATCCACGGCTTGCCGGTGGCCTTCATAGTTGAAAAAGAAAAAGAGGCGATTCTTCAGAATCGGACCGCCAATCGTCCCGCCGTAGTTGTTCCATACCAGATGTTCCGGCACGTTCGGTTCACCGTTCGCCGCTTCCGACGACTTTAGGAAGTAGTCGTTGGCCTCGCCCAGCGTGTTCCGATTGAACTCGTAAAGCGATCCGTGAAACTGATTGGTGCCGCCCTTGGTGACCATAGCGATCTGTGCTCCGGCGGAGCGCCCTTCCGTTGCGCCGTAGTTCGAAGTGCTCACGCGAAATTCTTCGACCGAAAAGGGCGTGGTGGGCAAGACGCCATTGAAGGCGTAACCCGCAAACTCATTGTTATTGCTGACGCCATCGAGCGTGATGTTGTTCTGATCGCTGCGCTCGCCGTTCACCGATCCGGCCCGCGTATCATAATCGTCTGTCAGCAGGTTCTGCCCGTTGTACATTACGCCGGGCTGGAGACTGAGTAGAAGCACGGTGTTCTCTTGGTCCAGCGGCAGGTTCTCGATCGCATTCGTGCCCATCGTTTGTCCGAGACTAGCATTTGTTTGATTCAGCAGCGGCGCTTGTCCCTTGACCTCCACAGTCTGCGTGACCTCGCCAACCTGCAGGCGCACGTCCGTGGTCGCCGGCAAGTTAACCTGCAATTGCAGCCCGGTCTGCACGTAGGTGTGGAAACCCGGCGCTTCCACGGTCAACTTGTACATGCCGGGCAGCACCGCGGCGAAGTTGTACGCTCCGCCGGCAGTGGTGGCTGTTTGGCGCGGCACATTGGTGTCCGTGTTGATCAGTGTCACTTTGGCGTTCGGCACGGCCGCCCCGGAAGAATCCGTAACCGTCCCACGGAGCGAAGTCGTGGCCTGACCCCAGGCACCGCCGCTAAACAGAAGAGAAAATGCGACCGCTACTGCCATGAATGCGAACAACTGGGTTTTTCTGCCCATTTAATTCCTCCACTCGCCCTTCGGTCGAGTCAACCGGTTGACAATCTTGTAACGGTCGGCGCGGTATGTCGATTTTACGTACTCCGCCGGCTTTCCTTCGTGCAGGTAGCAAATTCGTGTGAACAGAAAGACTGGGCTCGCCTTGGGGATCTCCAGCAACCGCGCTTCGGCGGCATTTGCCAAACCTGCCTCCACTGTTTCATCAGCGAGAACGATGTGCAGGCCGTATTGCTCCGCCAGCGTTTGGTAAAGAGAGGTGCGCGGATCGAATTTGTCAAATATATTGGGGCAAAGCCGCGAGGGGATGCGGCTCCACTCAATCCCCATCGGCGACGAGTTCGCCAGGCGGACCCGTCGCAAACTGATCACTCTCTCGCCCCGCGACAGATGGAGCGCCGCGACCGCTTCGTTATCAGCGTCCGCAATCGTAAAAGCCAACGGCTTCGTTCGGGGCCGCCATCCGCGCTGGCGCATTTCTTCCGTGAAGGAAAGTACCTGACGGAAGTTCTTCTCAAACTTGATACCCGAAACGAATGTTCCTTTGCCGCGCAGGCTGAAAGCGACGCCCAGATCGCAGAGCGACTTGATCGCCTGCCTGGCCGTCATCCGGCTCACGCCCAACTGCGAGGAGATATCTTCTTCGGACGGAATCATCTCGCCGGATTTGAGCGTCCCGATACGAACCTGTTCGAGCAGATTCCTGCGAATCTGATAGTAGAGCGGGACCACGCTGTGGCGGTCGAGCGCCTCCAGGATCACTTGCCCCCCCAACACCCCAACCTGTCTATACAACTAGTCTAGCTATTAAGCTCAGCCGCTTCAATTGTCAAGCGCCATTTGACGAAAAAAGAAGGCGCAGTGTGCGGTAATGTCCTGTACGGTCCCCGTCTGTCTTGGGGTTTATGAACATCGGTGCTCTTTCAGACGCATCGCGAGGAAACGTGTTCCCTATGCCGCGGCATTCGGATCTCGGAAGATTTGTCTGTGGCGAATGGTCCACAGATGGCCTATAACGTTTTCGCCGGGTCGCGTCTGCGGTTGTGCACGCTTCGAACTCACGTTGGATGGGTTCACGCTAGGAATCGCGACAATCGAAGCAGCCAAAGAACTCCACGGTCTGCGACCGGGAGGAGAGCGGCGCTGGGTCGAAATCGTCGTCTGGACCGACGACACGGATGCCACTTTGAAAGCGTTAGTGGCCAAGGGCGCGCCTCTTCTCTCTCCTGCGCATGACTTTCTCGACGGCGAGCTGCGCGCCGCTTGGATCGCTGATCCGGATGGCAATCCCATTCAACTTGTTCAGCGCATACACTGAAACGACGACGCAGGGAGGACTATTTATGAATGCCGCAGTTGTCCATGCTTTGGATGCGCCGCCGCGCTATGGGTCTTTTGCCGAGCCTGTTGCGGGCGACGGAGAAGCCATCGTGACGGTGAGCGCGGTGGGTCTTCATCAGATCGTGAAATCGCTGGCCAGCGGGAAGCACTACGGCAGCACCGGAACGCTCCTCTTCATTCCGGGAGTTGATGGCGTGGGACGGTTGGAAGATGGGAAGCGAGTTTACTTCGGTTTTTCGCGCAGCCCATTTGGGACATTTGCGGAGCGCAGCGTCACGACGCGCACGATGTGCTTTCCGGTGCCAGAGGCGCTAGACGACGTGACCGTCGCGGCGATGATGAACCCAGCGATGTCGTCATGGGCGGCGCTGACGGTGCGCGCGCAGTTTGCTGCGGGAGAAAGTGTGCTGATCCTGGGCGCGACGGGCGTTGCCGGCCGGCTGGCGATACAAATCGCAAAGCGGCTGGGCGCGCGGCGAATCGTTGCAGCGGGGCGCAATGCGAGAGCGCTCGAAGAGGGAAAGAGCTTGGGCGCGGATGCGGTGATTTCATTGGAACAGGGCAGGGAAGAGCTGGTCGCGGCGATTCGCCGAGAATTTTCCGAGAACAAGATCGATGTCGTGCTGGATTATCTGTGGGGTGGTCCGGCAGAGACATTGCTCGAGGCGATTTCGCAGAAAGGCTTGCAGCACGAAGCAACGCGCATCCGCTATTTGCAAATCGGTTGCGTCGCGGGGCCAACGATTTCGTTGCCGGGTGCCACGTTGCGAAGCTCTGGTCTGGAGATGTATGGCAGCGGATTCGGCAGCGTGTCGATGGAGCAAATCCTCCAATCGCTGAGGAATTTCCTTGAGGAAGCTTCCAGAGAGCCGTTCCAGATGAAGACGAAAGTTGTTGCGTTGCAGGACGTGGAGACGATGTGGAATGCGACTGAACCGGGCACGCGGTTGGTATTTCGACCGTGATTCGACGCCGTGCGATTAACGGTAGGCGATGAGGAAAATGCGGAGGAAGGGAAACAGGATGCGGCCGTCGGGGCGGGGGCGGTAGGCGGCGCGGATTTTTTCCGTGTATTCGGCGAGGAATTTATCGCGGTCAGCGTCTTCGCCGATGGCGTTCAGATATGGACGCATACCAGTGGCTCTGTACCATTCAACGACGGTCCCGGCGTTAGGCATCACATGGAAATATTCCGTTTGCCACACATCGACACGTGTGGCCAAGGGTGCGAGTAGATCGTAATAAAATTCCCAATCCTGCGCATGCCATGTCCGCACGCGCCCTGTGGGAAACCATTTGCGCCAACCGATGGAGGCGGCCATTTCGCGCAGCAGTCGATAAGCGGGACGGTCTAAGCTGCTGGGAATTTGTATCGCAAATGCACCACCGGGCGCGACGTGAGAAAAAAGCTGCGGATAAAGCGTGGCGTGATCGGGAAGCCATTGTAAAGCGGCGTTGGAGAAGACGACGTCATACTGCTCGTTTTCAGGGGCCTCTGACGGGGCAGGTTCCGTGGTCCCTGCTGGTGTCATTTCGGAAGACGCCGCCGGGACATTTTCTGAGGCTGCCCGCGAGACGCTTTCGGCAGATGCTTCCGTGGAGGCTTGCGAACTTGCTTCAGAGGGTTTTTGTGCCGCGGCTTCGGCCGATTTTTCCGCGGCGGCGTTGGGCGGTTGGCCCGCGGCCCATTTGGCAATGTCGCCGGTGATCCAGCGGCCGCGACCGTGAGATTCGATGGCGGCGTTAATCATGGCCGTGTCGCTATCGAGCGCGGTGATTTGGGCGTCGGGCCAACGTTCGGCGAGGACTTGGGTGCTGTTGCCAGGGCCACAGCCGAGGTCGATGACGGTGCGAACTTGCGGAAGGGCAATGCGCGCTACTAAATCACGGCAAGGCTGAGTGCGCTCGTCGGAGAACTTCAGGTACTGATCTGGGTTCCATCCTGCCATCGCAGGACGATACTACTCCATTCTCGGGGCAACCTTCAAAGGACGCGCCAAACGCATCCAAGTGAGGGCTTTGAGCACGGGCCACGAAGGATCGAACTCGCCGCGGTGAACGCTAAAGCGCGCGGACGTGGGATACGCGTGGTGATTGTTGTGCCAACCTTCGCCGGCGGTGAGCCAAGCGACAAAACCGAGATTGGTGGCAGTGTTGTCAAAGTTGCGTTTGCCGAGGGCGTGATTGGCGCCATTGATGACGGCATTCAAGAAAATGTAGAGACCAGCCTGAACGACGAACGCGATGCCGCCCCAGAGCGGGCCCAGGAGCAGCATGAAAATAGCGATGCCGACGAGAACTCCGGCGATGCCGAAACGCAAAATGTGGCGGTCGAGCCAGTCGTTGCCAATGTCCGGCGCAAATACTTTCAGTGTTTCGGGATCTTTGGCTTCGCGGTTGTAGTAATAAACGTTGCCGAGCAGAATGCGCCAAAGGCCTTCGAGCACCGGACTGTGCGGATCGCCCTCGACGTCGGTGTGACGGTGATGCTTGCGATGCACAGCGACCCATTCCTTGGTGTTGATTCCCGTCCACAGCCAAAGCTGCAGGCGCATCGGGAAAGCAACAACGGGGTTGAGGTAAACGCCGCGGTGAGCGAGAGTGCGATGCAAATAGATGCTCGTGGAGAATGCAGAGAGCTGAACGACCACAACTACAGCTATGATCGCGTATAGGAGGTGTATCAAAAGACCCTCATTCCGTGCGCTTCTTAATTTGAAAGCGGACTGAACAAGAATAGACCCAGGGGGGAACGCAGTCAAATGGTAGATGAAACAAATTTTCCAGAATATGGCGAAGACACTGTCAAATTGGCTCGCGGCCCGGATGATGACTTTTAGTTCGCAGGAGCGCAGGAGTGGTTGCAAGGCGGGGGTTTTGTCGCGGTAACATTTCTCGCGGGAAAAGCCTAGCCCGTAGTCGGTCAAATCGACTTCAAACAGGAGAAATTTTCGATGATGATCGTGAAGAAAATCACCACTGTTTTGGCTCTTGCAGCTTTTGCGGCGGCTTTGTCGTTCCCGGCAGCCACTTCGGCCGAGCCGGGTCCGGCGCCGGCGAAGGCTCCGGCCGTGACGTCTCCGGCTCCCCCTATGCCACATCCGGAGATTGACGATGCGATGCGGCTGCTGAATGAAGCGCAGGATCACCTGAGTCACGCGGCACACGATTTCGGCGGGCACCGCACCAAGGCCATGGACCACATCGGCAAGGCGCAGGAAGAGCTGCGCGCCGCGCTAGCTTGGGCGAACAGTCACTAGCAATTGCTTGCTGTCGCAGTGAGCTGTAGGAATTAACAAACATAGGAAGCGGCGCGCAGATATGCCGGGCTGTGCGCCGTTTCGCTTTTTGGGAAAGCTTTGTTCGTCGTGGAACGTGACAGCGCTAAGGAGTTGGGCCGGACTTAGGGCTAGCCGACGTGGGCGTGCCATTTGGATGCGCGACGCTGTGTACGATTTTGGTGGCCATCGACCCGCTAATGGGGCAGGTGGGATCGTTGATGCGGCATTGCGCGAGAGTCATTTGACAGCCGCAGGTACACATCTGGGCGTTCAAACGGTGCAGGGCCATTTTCTTTTGCTCGGGTGTGAGCCCGGCAAAACTAACGCCCGGCAATTCCGAAGCGCGATCGGCATTCTTCAGGAAGATCTGGCCGGTGTCTTTGAAGGTTTCAATGTGCGCATTCACGGGAAGGCCGAGCATGGCGCGCACTTGCAGGCTGTAATAATCAAACGGGTAGACTCCCACGTCCTTTTGCACCACGCGCCCATCTTTGTTTACGAGAAAAGAAGTGGGGAGGGCCGGAATGCCGCCGTATTCTTTGTCGAGCGCATCGTTGGCCATAATGACGGGATAATTGATGCCAACCTTCTGCGCGAATTTGGCGACCTGCGCTGGAGGAGCTTCATCTTCGGAAACGCCGATGATTTGCAGTGTGTCTTTGAATTGCGATTGCAGTTTGATGAGTTCAGGAATTTCTTCGCGGCACGGACCACACCAGGTGGCCCAGAAATTGATGATCATCACTTTGCCTTTGAGGGCAGAGGTGGAAACGGCGCCGCCGGAAAGGTCGTGCGCCTGGAAGGGCGGAACGATCTCAGGATCTTCGGCAAAGTAAAGGGAGACCGGCTTTGCGCCGGGGTCCTCATTAGAGCTTTGCGGAGAGGCGGAAGCTTGGGCGACGCGACGCGGAACCAGCACAGCCGAGCGGGATTTTGCGCGGGCCGCGTGATGAACGAGCAGTACGCAGCCAAGCACCATCAAAACGGCTGCGGCGAGCAGAGCGAACGTTGGACTGCGAGTCGACATGTCAGATCGGGTTGCTGTTCCTCGAATCAATTATGGGGCCGGACACAAATGAGTACAAGCGGAAGAGGCCATTTGGATGTGGTCGGGCGAAGCGGGTCGGGTGGTGAGAGGACGGAGTGATTCAAAGCCGGATTGGGATTCCCGAATCGGCCCAGAGGCTGTTGCCGGGAGCAAGGTGAAAGGCAGAAGGAATGATTTTTCAGTGGCTTAGCCTCAGCCAACTTTTGGCAGAGCGGTTGCAGAGGGAAGAGTGGGTCGCGTTCCAAAACGTGGCTCATGGCACCATGGCAGAGGAGGAAGGGGCTCGGTCATGGAGCGGTGAGAAACGTTTCCCACCTGCCTCTGAGAGGGAAGCTAGGATGGATGACCCCAATGACTCGGTCTCGCCTAGGCCGGGTCACGGAACGCGGCTTTCGGGGCTGCCGATCCCAAGCGGTGGCCCCTCTTTTTTTGCCCGGATGTTTAGTTTGTGTGGACGCGGCCTACCACGGGAATTCTGGCCATGCGCAGCACGTGTTCGACTTCCGTTTCCTTAAGCCGCGAGGCGTCATAATCGAAATGCAGCCAATTCTTTTTTTCGTCGAGGCGAAATTTCTGGAGGCCGTAAGTGTTGGCGAAAAACGCTAGCGCGCGCAACTGGTCCTGGCGGAGCGGCGCTTGGAGTTCGTAGGTCATGGTCATGAATGTCATGCAGGAATTATAGCAGAGATGAAGAGCGGGAACGATTGCGTCTAGATGGCGGCGCGGCGGAGGCGGAGGGCGTTGGCGATGACGGAGACGGAACTGAAGGTCATGGCGGCGCTGGCGATAATGGGGCTCAACAGCAGGCCAAAAAACGGGTAGAGCACGCCGGCGGCGATGGGTATGCCGATCGAGTTGTAGGCGAAGGCGAAGAAAAGATTCTGGCGAATGTTGCGCATGGTTTTGCGGCTGAGGCGGCGTGCGCGGACGATGCCGCGCAGATCGCCCTTCACCAGTGTGATGCCGGCCGATTCGATGGCGACATCCGTTCCCGCGCCCATGGCGATGCCGACGTCGGCGGCGGCCAGCGCGGGAGCGTCATTGACGCCGTCGCCGGCCATGGCGACGCACTTGCCTTGCGACTTCAATTTTTCTACGGCTTCGGCCTTGCGCTCGGGAAGAACTTCGGCGATGACTTCATCGATGCCGAGGCTGCGCGCCACGGCTTCGGCGCTGGCGCGACTGTCGCCGGTGAGCATGACGAGGCGCAGGCCTTCGCCGCGAAGCTGCTCGATGGCTTCCGGCGTCGAAGGTTTGATTGGGTCGGCGATGGAAATGATTCCGGCTTCGCGGCCGTCGACGGCGACATAAACGACCGTTTGACCCTCGTCGCCGCCATCAGCGGGGCGATTTTCGAGCGGAATCTCCATTTCGTGGAAGAGCGCCGCGTTTCCAAGAGCGACTGTGCGGCCGTTCACGCGGCCGGCGATTCCTTTGCCGGTGAAAGAGCGAAATTCAGTGGCACTTTCAGGGCGCAGGTTTTGGCGCGCGGCTTCGGCGAGGATGGCAGCGGCGAGCGGATGTTCGCTGGGTTGTTCGACGGCGGCTGCGAATCGCAGCACGTCGGTGGAGGACCATCCGTCGGCTGGCTCGATGGCGGCGACGCGCGGCTTTCCTTCGGTGAGAGTGCCGGTTTTGTCAAAGACAAGCGTGTCGACGCTTTCCAGAGTTTCGAGCGCCTCGGCATTCTTGATGAGCACGCCGGCGGTGGCGCCGCGTCCCGTGCCAACCAGGATGGCCATGGGTGTGGCGAGCCCCAGGGCGCAAGGGCAAGCGATGATGAGGACGGCGATGGCGTTGAGCAAAGCATGCGCGAGACGCGGCGAGGGCCCGAACGACGCCCAACAAATAAATGTGATGACTGCGGCCAGAATCACCGTCGGCACAAAATACCCAGAGACTTTGTCGGCAAGACGCTGAATGGGCGCGCGGCTGCGCTGCGCGTCGCTGACCATTTGCACGATGCGCGCGAGGAGCGTGTCGCTGCCGACGCGTTCGGCGCGCATGATGAACGTTCCGGTGGTGTTCACGGTGCCGCCGGTGACGCTGCTGCCCGTTGTTTTTTCCACGGGAATGGGCTCGCCGGTGACCATGGATTCGTCCACGGAGCTGCCGCCGTCGAGGACAACGCCGTCGACCGGGATTTTTTCGCCTGGGCGGACGCGCAAGCGGTCGCCGGGCTGCACGGCGTCGAGCGGAACGTCTTCTTCTACGCCGCCCGGTTGCACCAGGCGGGCGGTTTTGGGAGCCAGTTGCAAAAGAGCGCGAAGCGCGTGGCCGGTGCGCTGGCGCGCGCGCAGTTCGAGGACTTGGCCGACCAGGACGAGCGTGGTGATCGCTGCGGCGGCTTCGAAGTACGTGGGCAGGGCGCCTGACGCGTCATGAAATTGCGCAGGGAAAATGCCGGGGAAAAGAGTGGCGACGAGGCTGTAGAAATACGCCGTGCCGGTGCCCATGGCGATGAGCGTGAACATGTTCAAACTGCGATTGCGCAGCGAGGCCCAGCCACGCTCGAAAAACGGCCAGCCACCCCAGAGGACGACGGGGGTTGCGAGAGCGAGTTCGAGCCACGCGGTGATGGCGGGCGAGATGCGCGCACGCCACATGCTGCCGGTCATTGCGAGGATGAGAAGCGGCGCGGTCAGGATCACGCTGACCCAGAAGCGGCGCGTCATCGTGGTGAGTTCAGGATTTGCTTCTTCGTGCGCTTGCGCGGCGCGAGGTTCGAGGGCCATGCCACAAATGGGGCAAGCGCCCGGCGCGTTGCGGATGATGTCCGGATGCATCGGGCAGACGTATTCGATTTTTTGCGAAGACGCGGCGGATTTTATGGATTGCGTGGCGGACGGCGCGACCGAGTGCTTCGGCTGCGTGGGCGCCGTGTTGGCAACGGGCGCATTCGCGAGACGCGCGACGAGATATTTTTCGGGCGCGTCTGTGAATTTTTTCGCGCACTCATCGCTGCAAAAATAATAGGTTTTTCCCAGGTGTTCGCGCGTGGCCTTGGCGCGAGCTGGATCGACGCGCATACCGCACACGGGATCCGTGGCAAGGCTGGATTGCGCCGCTGCGGTGCCGGGGCCGGAGGAGCGCTCGGTGCTCATTTGTTTGGCTTCAACTGAAAGTGCAGGTACACGTTGACGCCGAAAGGATGAGCGCCATAGAACGGCACGATAGCCTCGGGAAGCGTGTACGTGGAGAAATTCGCGCCAATGCCGGTTTCAAGCGGCGCACATAGGGGAAAATAGCGCGTGTAGCCGAGCGTGTAGGCGCCGATGCGAAATGTGTTGGTGCCCGCCGTCTGCAAGAGTTGCTGTTCGATAGCCGGCTGCGCGGCAAATAGGTCGTCCTTGGCGACGGATTCCCAGCGGCCGGTGAGGAAATTGTTTTTGCGTAGAGGAGCTACAGACTCGATCAGAAATGCGTTGGTGCCAGTGCCGGTGGCTGTTTCGTGATTTCTTCCGAAGATGAAACTTGTGGACCAGTCGGTATGCGCGAGCGGGCGCGAATATTCGACGGAGGCGGTGGTGCGCACAATGTCGCCGCGTTCAAGCGCCTCGGGATGGGTGAGACGGCCAACTGAAACCTGCGCGCTCCAATCCGCCGTGGGGAAAACAGACAATCGTGTTGACCAGGAATCCATAGCGCCGGCGCCGATGTTCCAGCGATTCTCGTTGGGCTCGCCGCCGTGAAAGCCGCTCGTTTCCAAACGCACGATTTTGTATTTCAGGCCGACAGTGGCGACTTCGTAGGAGATGTGCGTGGAATCTTCCCAGTGATGGCCAATTGGCGCTTGCGGGATTTCCGCGGCGGAGGCGCGATGTGGGTACGCGATTGGGCCGATCGCGGGATCGCCGACAGGGGCGAAGTAGGCTTCGAAAACTGTGTCTTCGCCGATCGGACGCGCGTAATGCAAACCGGCGCCCATCACCAAATTGTGCGGATGCTGCCCGTCTTCAATGGGTTTTCCAAACGCGGTCTCGCCGGTCTGAAAAAGGAGCGGATATTCCCTGTCCGTGATGGTTGCGGGCTCCAGGCTGAGCATCAGGTCAAAAACGAACGCGCCGTTGCCGACGGCGTGTTCCGCAGAGCCCATGAAAACATTTGTGGAATAAAGCTTGTCAGCGCCGCGCGGGCCGGTTTGCTGCGTGTCGGTGACGAATGCGTCGGCCATGAAGTTCAGATGCCAATTGGCGCGCATCATCATCCGCATGGGCATGGGCGCCGAGGCGGGGTTCGTGCTTGTGCCCGATGCTTCTTGCATCAGCAATTCCGCCGCGGGCGGGACGGGCGTGTTCATCGCCATGGCTGGCATGCCGGCCGCTGCGGTGTTTTGCACGGCGGCCATCGCGCGCATTCCACTCGGGTTTCGCGAGGCCATTCGCATGCGCGCCGTTAGATTGGCGGCGCAGAAAATCGCGCATTGCTCGGCGCTCATTTCGTTCGAGGCGCAACTGCGTTCAGCGTGTGCGAATGGAGTGAGGAAGAGGCAAAGTGCGACAAGAGCGGGCATGCGCGCACATATTCGCGCGAGGATTTGACTGCGATGGGTGCCACTCCGCGATTTCGCCTTCGGTCGCATGCTTAGTTCGTGGCGAGGACCGAATCGAGGTACGCGGTCATCTGCGGGCTGGTCCAGTCCTGTTCGCCCACGATTTTGCGTGCAATGCGGCCGCGACGGTCGATGATGTATGTTTCCGGATACATCGCCGTTCCGTAATCGAGGGCGATTTGCGATAGATTCCCCTGCTCGACGGGATCGCGATAGGTGGGAAAGGTGACACCGTGATCCTTCAAAAACTGCTCGTATGCGCCGGGGTCCGTGTCCGCGCTAATGCCCAGGACAGTCCCGCCACGCGGCGCGATCCACGTTTGCAACTGATTCAGCGAAGGGGTTTCGTCCACGCAGGGCGGACACCACGTGGCCCAGAAATTCAGGACCACGACTTTGCCGCGCAGGTCGGAGAGCGTCATTTCTTTTCCGTCGGTCTGGAACGAAAAAGCTCTTGCCACCGAGCCCGCCGGGCTGGCTTGGCCTTCCTTGTAGCTAGGGCTTGCGAAGAGAATCAGCAGTCCGGCGACTGCTCCGAGCGTCACTCCGGTGAAGATTTTCCTTTTCATGTCTCGCACTGCGTGTTTCCTGTTCCATGATATATTTTTTTGATAGCGCACGGCTACCCCATTTGCAGATTCCACCGCGAACCCCAATGCCGCAGATCTCAGCCATCGTTCCCGCGCGCGATGAAGAAGGGAACATCGAAGCTGCGGTCAAGAGCCTGGCCGAGCAGCCGGAGATCGCTGAAATCATCGTGGTGGACGATCAATCGACGGATCGCACGCCGGAGATTCTGGTACGACTGGCCGCAGAAATTCCGCGGTTGAGGGTTTTGCAGGCGGGTGAGCTTCCTCGCGGTTGGGTGGGCAAGAATCATGCGCTGTGGATTGGTGCGCAGGCCGCGAAATGCGATTGGCTTTTATTTACGGACGCCGATACGGTGCTGCACCCCGATGCGGCAGAGCGCGCGATGGAAGATGCGCAACGGTACGATGCGGCGCTGGTTTCCTATTCGCCGGAGCAGGTCACGCGAAGCGTTCTAGAGCACGCGCTAATTCCGTTCATCTATTGCCGCTTGGCGCGGAAATTCCGCTTTGCAGCGGTGAATGATGCTTCGCTTCCAGACGCCGCCGCGAACGGCCAATTCATTCTGATTCGCCGCGAAGCGTACGAGAAGACTGGCGGGCACCGCGCGGTCGCCGACAGAGTGCTGGAAGACGTGGCGCTGGCGCGGTGCGTGAAGCTGGCAGGGTTCGGCTTGCACTTCGCGCCGGGCGAGGGAATCGCGCGCACGCGAATGTATCGCAGCTTTGGCGCGATGTGGCAGGGCTGGACGAAGAATCTCTACGCGCTGCTTGGCGGGACTTTAGCAACCGGCGCACGGGAGCTTGCCGTGGCGTTTCCATGGCTATTCGTGATTTTGTTTTTCACAGCGATTTTCAGTCGTGGGCGCGAGGGCGAATGGTTTTTGGCGGCGGCGGTGGCTGCGCTGACGATTGACCACATCTGGTACGCGCGAGAATTAGCAACGAATCGTTATTCTGCGCGATTCATCATATATTATGGGGTGGCCGCGTGTTTGTACGCCGCCACGGTTGTCGCTTCTGCCTGGAAGTACCGCCGCGGTAAGATCACATGGAAGGGCAGGGAATATCCGGTCAGCGAGCAATGATCCGCCCATGATCAAATTGACGCGAAAACTCGAATTCTCCGCTGCGCACTTTTATCACAACCCGAATTTCTCGGCGGAGGAGAACCGGCGCATTTTCGGCAAGTGCAATAATCCGCATGGGCACGGACACAATTACGTGCTGGAAGTCACTGTGGCGGGTGAGCCCGATCCGGAAACGGGAATGATCCTAGACCTGAACGAACTGAAAGAAATCCTCGAGCGCGAAGTGATGGCGCGGTTCGATCACCGGCACCTGAATCGCGATGTGCCTGAATTGGCGGGCAAAATCCCCACGTGCGAAGAAATCGCGGCGGTGCTGTGGCGAATCCTGGAGTCAAAAATCGATCCGAAAATAAGGGGCGGGCGGCTGGACCATATTCGTTTGTATGAGTCGGCGGATCTCTTCGTCGATTGCGCGAGGAACGGGCGATGAAGATTTCGCTGACGCGGCGGTATACGTTTCCGGCATCGCATCGGCTGTTTCGCGCGGATTGGAGCGAGGAAGAGAACCGGCGAATTTTCGGCAAATGCGCGAATCCGCATGGGCATGGGCACAATTACGCTGTGGAGATCACCGTGGCTGGGCCAGTTGATTCGGCGACGGGAATGATCGTGAACCTGGCGGAGCTCGATGCGTTTGTCCAGGCGCGAGTGCTGGACGAATTTGACCATGCAAATCTGAACGAGCAGGTGCCGGAATTTCGCGATTGCATTCCAACGACGGAGAATCTTTGCCGCGTGATTTTCGAACGGTTGAGAGGGTTAAAAGACGGGCGAATCGAGCGCGTGCGCATCGAAGAAACGACGAAAAACAGTTTCGAATATATCGCCGAGAGCGCGCCGCAGCGTGAAAACCGCGAATACGAATTCCAAGAGGAGCACACCTAAAATGAGCGAAGCAACAGGGACGAAAACAATCCGACTCGCCGAGCCTGCGGGCGCAGCGACAGAAAGCATCGCGGACCTGATCCGCCGCATGATCGTTTTGCTCGGCGAAGACCCTAGCCGCGAAGGCTTGCGGCGCACGCCAGAGCGATTTGAGAAAGCGCTGCGGTTTCTGACCAGCGGCTACCGGCAGGATCCGGAAACCATCCTCAATGGCGCGATGTTCAGCGTGTGTTACGACGAAATGGTGGTGGTGAAGGACATCGAGGTTTACAGCCTGTGCGAACATCATTTGCTACCATTTTTTGGAAAATGCCACGTGGCGTACATTCCATCGAAAAAGGTGATCGGGCTGAGCAAAATCGCGCGGTTGGTGAACATGTATGCGCGGCGCATGCAGATTCAGGAGCGCTTGACGAATCAAGTGGCAAGGGCGATTGAGCAGAAGCTGAGCCCGGAGGGCGTCGGCGTGATCATTGAGGCGCGGCACCTTTGTATGGTGATGCGCGGAGTGGAAAAGCAGCAATCTTCCGCTGTAACCAGCGCGATGCTCGGCGCGTTCCGCGAGAACAAACAAACGCGCGATGAGTTTCTCGCATTGGTGCGCGGTAAGAACGAATAGCGCACTGCCCGAATGTGAACGGTTACCGTTCGGGGTAAATGTGCTTGCCAGGAACATCCCCGGAAACGGCCGTTTCAAAAAAAATCTCCTATTGCCTCTACAGGACTCTGTGCTACGATTTTTGAGACACGGAAGAGACAAGCGTAGAGCAGGGTGTGACGATTCAGGAGGGAATGAGTTGAGCGAGGCCAAAATAGGCGTTATCGAGCAGTTCCGCCGAGCTGAAAAAGATACAGGTTCTCCGGAAGTGCAGATTGCATTACTCAGCGAACGCATCAACTATTTGACCACTCACCTCAAAGCCCATATGAAAGATCATTCATCGCGGCGAGGCCTCATCATGATGGTGAACCGCCGCCGCAGGCTTTTGGAGTACCTGAACCGCCGCGACCCGGATCGGTATCGCGAGATTGTCGACAGACTTAGTTTGCGCAAGTAATACGGCTTTTCAATCCAGCCGTTGCAAGCCCGCCCGGAAAATACCCTACGCATCGAATCGTTTCGCAGGGCTCGGTGGGCATTTGTGTGCGCACGCTCGTCGCGCCAGACTGTAGGTTCAAGCGAAGTGTTTGCTCGCCACGCTGTCCCTTCCCGGGAAAAAGTTGCGGGGACGTCCCGCATAAACGCAAAGCGTCCGGTATGGCCGGACTACAAAGGATGAATGTGAATGGCACATCAAACGAGTATTGAAATTGGCGGACGCGAGATGAGTTTTGAGACGGGCAAGATGGCCCGTCAGGCCAATGGCGCCGTGGTTCTTCGCTATGGCGATACGGTAGTGCTTGCGACCGCTTGTATGGATAACAAAGCCACGGAAAAGGGTTTTCTTCCGCTGACCGTGGATTACCGCGAGTACACATATTCCGCTGGAAAAATTCCCGGCGGATTTTTCAAGAGAGAAGGGCGCCCGACAGAACGCGAGATCCTGGTCTCGAGGCTGATCGACCGCCCGCTGCGTCCGCTGTTTCCGGAGGGTTGGTCCACGGAGACGCAAATCGTCAGCATGGTTCTCTCCGCGGACAGCGAGAATGATCCCGACGTTCTGGGCGTGACGGCGGCGTCGGCGGCGCTGTATTGCTCGAACATTCCCTTCGATAAGCCCATCGCCGCGGTTCGCGTCGGCCTGCTTGAAGGGCGGCTGGTGGTGAATCCAACGGTGGCCGAGCAGAAGACGAGCCTGCTGAACATCGTGGTCGCCGGTTCGGAGCAAGCGATTGTGATGGTGGAAGCCGGCGCGCTGGAAGTTTCTGAGGAGACGGTCACCGACGCTTTGGCCTTCGGCCACGAACAGATCAAGAAAATCATCGGAGCGATTCGCGAACTGCACACCGCGGTCAATCCGAAAAAAGCGGCCGTCGCGCCGCCGATGTTCGACGAAGCGCTGGCTAAGAAAATCGAGTCGAAATATGGCGAACGGCTACACGATGCGCTGGACACCGCGAAGTACGAGAAGCTCGAGAGCTATGGTCGCGTGGCCGCCATCGAGAAGGAAATGCTGGCGGAGATTCCCGAGGAAGACGAAGAAAAGCGCAAACTGGCCAGCCGCGCTTTCGAGCGTTTGCGCGAGCGGCTTTTCCGCGACGACATCATCAAGAAGCATCGCCGGCCGGACGCGCGCGCGTTCGATCAGATTCGCCAGATCACCTGTGAGGCCCGGTTGCTGCCGCGCGTGCATGGCTCGGCGCTCTTCACCCGCGGAGAAACGCAGGCGCTCGCTACCGTCACGCTTGGTACCAAAGATGATATGCAGCGCCTTGATCTGCTCTTCGAGCAGGACGTTTTCAAGCGCTTCATGCTGCATTACAATTTCCCACCGTTCTCCGTCGGCGAAGTGAAAATGCTCCGCGGCCCCGGCCGCCGCGAAGTGGGCCACGGCGCTCTTGCCGAGCGCGCGCTGGCTAACTTGATTCCACCCGAAGCGGAATTTCCCTACGCGATTCGCGTGGTCTCCGACATTCTCGAATCCAACGGCTCGTCGTCGATGGCTTCCGTCTGCGGCGGCTGCCTCGCCTTGATGGACGCCGGCGTACCGATCAAGTCGGCGTGCGCGGGAATCGCCATGGGCCTTGTGGTGGAAGGGAACGACTACGCCATCCTGACCGACATCGCCGGCGCGGAGGATCACTACGGCGACATGGACTTCAAAGTTGCCGGAACGCGCGAAGGCATCACCGCTTTGCAAATGGATATCAAAGTTTTCGGCGTGAGCATCGCGATGATGCGTGAAGCGCTGGCGCAGGCGCGCAAAGCTCGCTTCGAAATTCTCGACAAGATGCAGGCAGCCATGCCGGCGGTGCGCGCTGAGATTTCCGAGTACGCTCCTCACCTGTCCATCTTGAATATTCCCACGGACAAGATCCGCGACCTCATCGGCCCCGGCGGAAAGAACATTCGCTCGATCACCGAATCAACTGGCTCGAAGATCGACGTGAGCGACGACGGCACCGTTCACATCTTCGCTGTCGACGGCAAATCCGCGGAGGAAGCCCTGCGGCGTGTGCGTGAAGTGACGGCTACGGCCGAGATCGGCAAAACCTATCTGGGCAAAGTCGTCCGCATCGCCGAATTCGGCGCGTTCGTGGAGCTCTTCCCGGGCACCGACGGCCTGCTGCACATCAGCGAAATCGCTGAGCAGCGCATTCGTTCGGTGCGCGACGCGCTGAAGGAAGGCGACCAGGTGATGGTGAAAGTGCTGGCCATCGAGGGCAATAAAATCAAGCTGAGCCGCAAAGCCCTGCTGCGCGAGGCCCGCGAGAAGCAGAAGCCGGCCGAGACGGCAGGCGCAGGACAGCAAGCGTCAGCTGCCGACGCTGCCGGCAAGTAAGAACGGCGTCCGCCTGAACGTGAAATGGGAAAAGGGGAGGCGATTTTCGCCCCCCCTTTTTATTTCAGGACGATTCCTGATTGACGCGCTCGATTCGCGCGCCGAGGGCTTTGAGTTTGTTTTCGATGCGCTCATAACCGCGGTCGATGTGGTAGACGCGATCGACGATGGTGGTGTTTTCGGCGACGAGGCCAGCGAGGACGAGCGAAGCGCTGGCGCGCAGGTCCGATGCGATGATCGTGGTACCGCTCAATCTTGTTGGGCCGTGGACGATCGCTTTTCGTCCGTCGATTTCGATGTTCGCGCCCATGCGTATGATTTCACTCGCGTGCATGAAGCGATTTTCGAAAATCGTCTCGGTGATGACGGAATCGCCTTCGGCCTGAGTGGCCAGTGCCATATATTGCGCCTGCATATCGGTGGCAAAGCCGGGATATTCTTCGGTGGTCACGTCGGCGGCGCGCAGCTTGCCCGGCGCGCGCACGCGCAGGCTGCTTTTGCTTTCCGCGGTGATTTCCGCACCGCATTCGACGAGCTTGTCGATGATGGCGGCGAGGTCGCGCGGCTCGCATTCAGTGAGCAAAACATTTCCGCGAGTGATCGCGCCAGCAACCAAAAATGTGCCGGCCTCGATCCGATCGGGAATCACTCTATGGGTCGCGCCGTGGAGTTTTTCCACGCCGCGCACACGAATCGTCGAGCTTCCCGCTCCTTCGATTTTCGCGCCCATCTTGATGAGCAAATCGGCAAGGTCGGTGACTTCCGGCTCACGCGCCGCATTCGAGAGCACCGTTTCGCCTTCCGCCAGCGTGGCGGCCATCAACACGTTCTCTGTGCCGGTCACGGTGATTTTGTCGAAATGAATTGCCGCGCCGTGAAGGCGCTCGATGCGCGCCTCGACGTAACCGTGCTCGGTGGTCATCTTCGCGCCCATCTTTTCGAGCGCTTGAATGTGCAGGTCGATGGGCCGCGCGCCGATGGCGCATCCGCCGGGAAGGGAAACGCGCGCATAGCCGAATCGCGCGACCAGCGGGCCAAGCGTGAGCACCGAAGCACGCATGGTCTTAACGAGCTCGTAGGGCGCCTCGGCGTGCGAAATTTCTTCGGTTTGAATGGTCATCGCCGAGGGCGGCACGTCCTGCGCGATGACGTGCACTTTCATGTGCGCGAGCAATTTGGCCATGGTTACGATGTCGCGCACGCGCGGGATATTGTCGAGCTGAACTTTTTCCGAAGTCAGCAGCGCCGCGGCCATGATGGGAAGCGCGGCATTTTTCGCGCCGCTGATGCGCACTGTTCCTTCGAGTGGCCTGCCGCCTTGAATGCTGAACTTATCCATGCCGCCCTCTTCGAGTTTTCTTCATACGTGATGCTTGCTCGCGTCACGGAGAGTTTTGCGAACGTCGCCGCCGTGTGCTGCCAAAGCGCGCTGTGCCGCCGAGGCATCAAGCCCAGACTTCAGCATCACGAGCGCCACGCGAAGATCTCCAGACGCCTGCTTTAGGGTGCGTTCTGCGGTTCGTCGGTCTGCTCCCGTGGCTTCTCCGAGATTCCGCACGGCGCGCTTGCACAACTTCTGATTGGACTTGGCGACCCCGATCATCCAATTGTCGTAGATGTAGCCGAGACGCGTCATCGTTGCAGTGGAAATCATGTTCAACACCATTTTTTGCGCCGTACCGGATTTCATGCGCGTCGAACCGGCGATGACTTCGCGTCCAGTCACCGGCGCAATGGCCAAGTCGGCCATGCGCGAAATCGGCGTTGCGCGATTAGTCGTCAGTGCAATCGTATACACGCCGTGCTTTCGCGCAAATTCCAGCGCGCCGAGCACGTAGGGAGTGGAGCCGCTGGCGGCGAGGCCAATCACGATGTCGCCGGCGCGCAATCCCCGAGCGCGCAAGTCTCGTGCGCCGTTCCCGGGGTGATCCTCAGCGCCCTCTATGGAAGCAGTGAGTGCGCGGTTCCCGCCGGCAATGATTCCTTGCACGAGAGTTCGCCTGACACCGAAAGTTGGCGGAACTTCGGACGCGTCCAGCACGCCGAGCCGCCCGCTGGTGCCCGCGCCGACATAAAACAGGCGCCCACCCTTGCGCAGGCGCGCGACAATTTCGTCGACGGCGCGCGCGATTTTCGGAATCTCGCGGCGCACGGCTCTCGCGACATGTGCATCTTCACGGTTGATCACACGCAGGATTTCTCGCGTCGGCTTCAAATCCAGATTTGTCGAGCGCGGATTGCGCTGCTCAGTGGCGACTAGACTCTTGGTACGCATCACTCCCGAAGATTATAACTGCACTACGGAATGAATCGCGGCGCCATCAAGCGCTCAGGTGCGAAGATTGTGCAGTTCCGGTTACTGTTTGCCGGACTGGCCCGCGGCGAGGCCCAGCGCTTGGAGAATGGCGTCGTGCAGCGCCGGGCGCACCTGGCGGATTTTGTCGTTTGCTGCGGAGGGATTGACGCGATTGGTGAGAAGGATGACGAACAGATCCTTTTGCGAATCGATCCAGATGGATGTGCCGGTGAATCCGTTGTGGCCGTAGGTCCGCGGCGAAAAATAATGGCCGCTGGATGAATCGCCTGTCGGAACGTCCCATCCCAGCGTGCGTGCCGAATCGCCCACGGCGACGCGCGCGGTGAATTGCGTGACAATCGCGCCCGGCAAGATGCGCTGCTGCGCGTATATCCCGACATTGAGCATCATCTGCGCAAACGCAGCAACGTCGGCGGCGGTGCTGAACAATCCCGCGTGACCGGCCACTCCGCCGAGAGCGAACGCGTTCGCGTCGTCCACTTCTCCGTGCAATTGCCGCTTTCGATAGGCGGCGTCGTTTTGCGTGGGCGCGATTCTGGCACGCAACACCCGCGGCGGATTGAAATACGAATCGTTCATGCCGAGCGGGTCGAAAATATTTTCGCGCGCGTATTGGTCGAGGGTTTTACCGGTCAGCCGTTCCACGATGTCGCCGAGGAGGATGAAGCCAAGATCGGAATACTCGATTTTCGTGCCGGGCGCGGAGACCAGATGTTCCGCGTACAACTGCTGGCGCATTTCCGCGGGGCTTGATGAAGAGTTGTAGAGGTCGCGATGCGCGGGAAGGCCGGAAGTGTGTAGGAGAAGCTCTCGAATGGTGATTGTCTGTGCCCATTCGGGATTCGGCCCAGCCTGCTGATGCGCGAGATAACGAGACACCGGCGCGTCCAAGTCCACTTCGTTGTCCGCCGCGAGCAGCATGATTGCCGTGGCGGTCACGATCGGCTTGGTGAGCGACGCCAAATCGTAAATCGTATCGGCATTCACCGCCGGCGACTTTGCCGGGTAACTCAGCCGGCCGAACGGATGCACGATGAGCTGATCGTGCAATCCAACGGCGAGCACGCCTCCCGGAAAAGCGCCGTCGGCAACGGCGCCGTCCAAAATTGTAAACGCGGGTTTCAGTTTTGCGGTGAGCGCGGCGGGAGCTGGCGTGAGCACCATCGGATTTGCAGCTACACGCAAGCCGTCGCCGAGTTTTGCCACGCCCGGAACGGAGACGGGAAGCTGGCCGCCAATCGCCGTTTGACCAAAAATTGCGCGAGCCATGGCGCGCTGCACGGCGTCCTGCGTGCCGAATGCGGCAATCCACGTCTTTGCGTTGGGAAATTGCGCAACAAGGTACGGACTGCCGAGGGACGCAACGATTGTTGGCTTTCCAGAGGCAATGAGTTTGTTCAAAAGTGCGATTTCCTCGGCGGGCAAGCCGACGCTGCCCTTGCGGTCCGCGACTTTCACGAAGACGGTGGCGATGGCGACGTCATACGTATCGGGCGCGGGCAATTGAACTGAGCTGGCTTTCACGAAATTTGTGTCCACGCGCACCGTTTGCAGCGAGCCGGCGCGGTCGCGCAGTTCCTGTTCGATGAGTACGCCGGGATACGGATCAGGGTCGCCGGAGACAACGAGCAGAAGCACCCGCGTCGGCTTTGCGGCGTCGAGCGGCAGAATTTTCGGGTTGTCGCGAAGAAGGGTGATACCACGATCGGCGATGTCTTGCGCCTCGGTTTTGAATTTCGGCGAGCCAAAGACAGTGTTCAGGCGATTCAAATCGGTCAAGCGTTGTTGCTCGAGATTCAATTGCGCCTTGGCGCGCAAAATGCGGCGCACGGCTTCGTTGACTCTTGCGATGGGCAGTTCGCCAGACTCGACGCCCTCTTTCATCGCGGCGATGGCCGCGTCGGGATTTGGCGGAATGAGCAGCACGTCGATGCCGGCATTGATGGCGCGGACGGCGACGTTCGGCGGCGAATCGATGGCGGTCACGCCGGCCATATCGAGCGCGTCGGTTACTTCAATTCCGTCGAAGCCCATTTTCTTACGCAGCAAATCAGTCAGAATGAGCGGCGAGAGCGTGGCGGGAATATTTTTATTGGGTTCGAGCGCGGGCACGACGAGGTGCCCGGACATCACCGCGCCTACCCCCGCGGAAATCGCAGCGCGGAACGGGACGAGCTCGACGCGATTGAGCTCGGCAAGGTCGCCAGGGACGACGGGAACGGAAATGTGCGAGTCGGTGTTGACGTCACCGTGGCCGGGAAAATGTTTTGCGGTGGCCATGGCGCCATTTTCCTGGACGCCGCGAACGAACTGCGCGACGAATTGCGCCACGAGCGCGGGGTCCTCGCCAAACGAGCGCGTGTTGATGATCGGATTATCGGGATTATCGTTGACGTCGGCGACCGGAGCGAAAATCCAATTCAAGCCTGCGGCGCGCGCTTCGATGGCGGTGATTTTTCCCATTGTGAAGGCATCGCGCGGGTCGCCGGTGGCGGCGATGGCCATCGCCGAGGGAAGAGAAGTTCCGTCGGCCAGGCGCATTGCGGTTCCGTTTTCGAAATCGGCGGCGACAAACAGCGGAATTTTCGCGGCGCGCTGCAGCTCATTCGAAAGCGCCGCGGTGGGATAAACCTGGCTGCGCTCGATGCCCGTGGGCGTGCGCTGCGCCTGCAGGATGAGGCCGCCGATGTGCCGGTCTTTCACTTCGCGGAGAAGGTCGCGAAAATCGGGATCTTCGGTGGAAGTGAAGCGGCCCCAGTAGTAGACCATCACCATTTGCCCGAGCTTTTCGTCGAGAGTCATTTTGGCGAGGGTCTGCTGCACCCATTTTTCGCCGGCTTGCGTTCGCGACGGCGCGGTTGCTTTATTTTTTTGAGCGCTGAGGGCGGGGGTCATAAGAAAAAGAAGCGCAACGATCAGTATGCCGCGCTCACGCATCGGCCGGCAAAGAAAATTGGAGAAGAGATTCCGGAGTTGACGCGTTCATTGCGCGGCTGTATATAGCACACGGCTCCATGGTGCACAACAAACCAGCTCGGCGCATGTCTCCTACTGGCATCCTCGCTGCTGGCATTCTTGTTTTGCTTGTGGTCGCGCCGCTCCGCGCGCAACAGTACGGCGCCGTCTCTGTTGGGTCCGCAGCGCCACGCGAATCGCTGAACGCGAGACTGTCGGCGCTGGACGGCATCATGCAAGAGGGCATCCAGCAGGGCGCCATGCCCGGCGGCGTGCTGCTAGTGAGCCATCGCGGCCGTGTGATTTATCGCAAGGCGTTTGGCGAGCGCGCCATCATTCCGCAGCAGGAAAAAATGACCGTGGGCACGATTTTTGATTTGGCATCGCTAACGAAACTGTTCGCGACGACGCCGTCGATCATGCGGCTGCTGGAAGAAGGAAAAATTCGGCTGAACGATCCACTGGTGCGGTACATGTCGGAATTCGCGCCCAACGGCAAGGATCAGATTACGATTCGCATGCTGCTGACGCACACGTCGGGATTGGCGCCTGATCCGCCGCTCTCCTCCGCCTTGGCCGGCGAAGGCGCGCTGATGCAGGAGATCGACAACGAAACGCCGATGGCTCCGCCGGGGGATCGGTTCATTTACAGCGATACGAATTTTATTTTGCTGGGCGAGTTGGTGAAGCGCATCACCGGCAAGCGGCTCGACGAATACGCGGAAGCGAATTTTTACCGGCCGCTGGGGATGATGCACACGAGATTTTTGCCGCCCGCGTCGTGGATTCCGGAGATTGCGCCGACAGAGGAGATCGATCTGCCGCCGGGCGCGAAACCGGGCTCGGGGCTGGGGCACGTGCTGCGCGGAGTGGTGCATGATCCGCGTTCGCGAGCAATTGGGGGCGTTGCGGGGCACGCGGGGCTATTCTCGGATGTGGACGACATGGCGATTTATTGCCAGATGATGTTGGATGGCGGAGTTGCGCATGTGAATGGGATGACGCGGCGGGTTTTTTCCACGGCGGCGGTTCACAAAATGACTACGCCGCAGACGCCGCCGTGGAGTCCCAACGTACGCGGGCTGGGCTGGGACATTGACACAGCGTACTCGTCGCCGCGCGGAGATCTGTTTCCGCTCGGCTCGTATGGACACACGGGATTTACGGGCACTTCAGTGTGGATCGATCCGGCAAGCGAGACGTTTGTAATTTTGCTGGCGAATGCGGTGCATCCGTACGAGCGCACTGGCATGGTGGCCGTACGGTCGAAGGTAGCGACGGCGGTTGCGGCGGCGCTAAATGTGGGAGACGCGCAGGGATTCACGTCGAAGATCGAGCGCAGCATCGACGCGGAGCGGCCGTACGGGCTGGACGGAATTTATCATCGCAGCGACCAGACTCTGGCGGGCATCGACGTGCTGGAGCAGGAGAACTTTGCACCGCTACAGGGAAAGACCGTCGGGCTGATCACCAATCAGACCGGCGTGGACCGCGAAGGCCGGCGCACGATTGACGTGCTGGCCCACGCGCCGGGCGTGAAGCTCGCGGCGATTTTCAGTCCGGAGCACGGGATTTTTGGCAAGGAAGATGCGAATGTTGCGTCCGCGACGGATGCGGCCACCGGCCTGCCGATTTACAGTTTGTATGGCGAAAGGCGGCGGCCGACGGACGAAATGCTGCGCGGGCTGAACGCGATTGTTTTTGATATTCAGGACGCGGGCGTGCGTTTTTATACGTTCATTACGACGATGGGTTATGCAATGGAGGCGGCCGCGCAGCATCACATCGCATTTTACGTGCTGGATCGGCCTGATCCGCTAAATGGAATCACCATCGAAGGGCCGATGCTGGATGCGGACAAACTGAGTTTTGTGGGTTATTTTCCGATGCCGGTGCGCTACGCGATGACGCTGGGCGAGTTGGCGCAGATGTTCAACGCGGAAAATAAAATCGGCGCGGATTTCCACGTAATTCAAATGCAGGACTGGCATCGCGAGGATCCGTTCGAGGCGACCGGCCTCGCGTGGAGCGCGCCGTCGCCGAATCTGCGCTCGCTCAATGCCGCGCTTCTTTATCCCGGCATCGAAATTTTGCAGGCTGGCGGCGTTTCGGTCGGCCGTGGTACGGATACACCATTCGAACTCTTTGGCGCGCCGTGGATTCAGGGCTCGGAGCTCGCCGGGTATCTGAATCACCAATTCGTTCCCGGCGTGCGCTTTGTGCCCACCGAATTCACGCCCGATTCGGCGCTTTATAGCGGGCAGCTCTGCCAAGGAATTGCGCTGGTGATCACGGATCGCGCGTCGCTGAACTCGATGCTCATGGGCCTGGAGATCGCCGCGGCTCTGACCAAGTTTTATCCTGACCACTTTTCGCTCGACAAAATGATCGAGCTTGTCGGGAACGCGGATACTATCGCCAAGCTCAAATCCGGTGAAGATCCCCTGCGCATTGTGTGGGACTGGCAGGCAGACCTGGATAATTTTCGCAAAATGCGCGCGAAGTATTTGATTTATCCCGAATAGAGCGAGGTTGACGCCGGCAGATAGAGGGCCAATCTATTTCGACAGAGACCTTAGAAACGAAATTAGGATGCTTTTTCGGACCCACCTGTCTTCCTCGCCCGAAGCGTTGCCAGAATCTGTGGGAAATGTTTTCAGGGTGTTCGGTAACACGATTTGCTCCGGATTTAATTTGATTCCATTGTCGCATTGCTGCGAGACATCTTTGCCATCGAAAACGCAAGTATATCGAATGAGCATCGCGCTATTGCCTTGGTACATTATGGTGTAGAAGGAGTTGACGCGTCCGTAATTCATGCCGGGAATGCCAGACTGTTCTTTCGGTTCGATTGCTTTTTTTGAATGCTGGAGGAAAACCAGATATTCGCTGCCGAGACGATAGCTGACATAGGGTCCAAAGAAGATTTTGGTACCGACGTCAATTCCTTTGAAGGATTGCACGACTTCGGCTTTATAGAGAGAGACTGGGTACTGCTCCGTGTCGCCGGATAGGATCCGTACAACAGCGACTAGATCGGCTTGTTTGAACAGTTCTTGGATTTTGACGGGAGGAGGTTCGCTCAGGGTAACCGTTTGCTGGGTAAGGCCAGAGGCCGAGCCGGCAAGAATACAGGCTGCGAATGATAGAAACCTGGAGTGCATCACTGTAGGCATGTTTGTTAAATTGCATGGACTTCTCGCTTCGTGCAACGTTTTTCTTGTTCTTGACAGGTACAGCGTGAGCATAAGACCCAAGGCGTGGCTTTCCTGGAGCAGCGGCAAGGACAGTGCGTGGTCACTGCACGTGATGCGCCAGCGCGGCGACGTGGAAATCGCCGCGCTGCTGACCACGGTGAACCAAAAATATCAACGCGTGGCGATGCACGCCGTGCGCGAGACGCTTCTCGATGCGCAAGCCGCGGCGGCGGGCCTTCCACTCGTGAAAGTTGCCATCCCATCACCGTGCCCCAACGAAGTTTACGAACGCGCCATGGCTGACACGATGGACCGGGCGCGCATTGAAGGAATCACGCACATGGTTTTCGGCGATCTGTTTTTGGAGGACATCCGCAAGTATCGGGAAGAAAATCTCGCGAAATGCGCGATGACACCCGTGTTTCCGCTATGGCTCAAACCGACGCGCGAGCTGGCAAACGAAATGATAGTCGGCGGCCTGCGCGCGTATTTGACGTGCGTCGATCCGAAAAAGCTCGATGCGAGTTTCGCCGGACGGGCATTCGACAAGAAACTTCTCGCAGAGCTTCCGCCGCACGTCGATCCTTGCGGGGAAAACGGCGAGTTTCACACCTGCGTCGTTGCTGGGCCGATGTTCGCGTCGCCGATTCCGGTGGAAGCGGGAGAAATCGTCACGCGCGATGGCTTTGTTTTTGCGGATTTTCTGCCGCGTGCTGCGGCTGCCTCACACTGACCTTGCGTTCGAATTCCTGCGCAGGCACACTCGCATCGTGCGCATCGTCTCGCTGCTGCCATCGGCCACGGAAATTCTTTTCGCGCTGGGCCTCGGGGATTCTGTCGTCGGTGTCACGCACGAATGCGATTTCCCGCCCGAGGCCGCCAAGAAGCCGCCGCTGATCCGTCCGCGCGTCGATCCATCGGCCGCGCCTGCCGAACTCGACCGCCAGGTGCGCGAGCTGATGTCGCGCGGCGAAAGCATTTACGCCGTTGATGACGCGCTGCTTCGTTCTGTCGCGCCAGACCTGATCATCACGCAGGATTTGTGCCACGTCTGCGCCGCTTCGCCCGATGACCTGGGCACGGCGCTCGCGCGAATGCCCGCGACGCCTGACGTCCTGTCTCTGCATCCACAAACGCTCGCGGGAGTGTGGGACGACATTCGCGAAATCGGGAAGGCCACGCGGCGATTGACGGAAGCGGATCAGTTGGCGACGAGCCTCGTCAAGCGCGTCGCGAAGATCGAAGCGCTGGCTTCGGCCGCGGCTTCACGTCCGCGCGTTGTTTGCCTGGAATGGCTCGACCCGTTTTACGTCGGCGGTCATTGGGTTCCGGAAATGGTGGCATGCGCCGGCGGTATGGATCTTTTCGGCGAGCCTGGCAAGCCCTCTTTTCGTATAACGCCACAGCAGGTGGTCGACGCGCAGCCGGAAATCATCGTGGTGATGCAGTGCGGGTATGGCGTGGCGCGCAATCGCGAGGAATATCGGCGCACGCATTTCCCGTCAGGCTGGAACGATTTGCCGGCGATTCGCTCGAAGCGCGTATTTGCGGTCGATGCGAACAGTCATTTCTCGCGCTCAGGGCCGCGATTGGCAGACGGAGTCGCCATCCTGGCGCATTTGTTTCATCCGGAACTCGCCGTTCCAGAAGTTCCTGAGCAGGCGTTCAGCGCCGTTGAAATTGCCTGAGGGTCTATTGTGGAGTTTGCTCGGCAGGGATGCGTTTGCGCCAGCGCGCGTAGAAAATCAATCCAGAAAGAATGAGAGCGAGACCGATGGTCGAGCGCACCGGGCTTTGAATCAGGATATTCACCGTCAACGCCGCCGCGCCAATCACAAACAGGATGGGCAGCACAGGATAGCCCCACGTTCGATAAGGACGGGGCATGTCCGGCTCTTTGTGCCGCAGCCAAATCACGCCCGCGGTTTGCAATCCGTAGAAAATCCACTGAGCGAAGACGTATAGATTAAAAAGCTGCTCGAACGTTCCAGTAAGCGCGAGCACGGACGCGAAAATCGCCTGAAAAGTAAGCGCGCGCACCGGCGTCAAGAATTTAGGATGCACTCCGCGCACCACGCTGAAGAAGAGGCCGTCGCGTGCCATGGCGTAGTCGACGCGCGCATTGGTCAAAATCGAGGAATTGATCGAGCCCAGTGCGCAAATCATCATCGCGAGGGTGACCCAACTGGCCACGCTGTGCCCGATGGCCTTTGCGACTACGTCTGCAGCGACGAACTGCGACGCGGCCACTTTGGCGAAGGGCAGCACGTAAAAGCAGACCGCGCTCATGGACAAGTAAAGAGCGCAGACCACCACGACGCCGGCGAAAAGCGAGCGCGGAATGTTGCGGCCGGGATTTTCTACTTCGGAGCCGACCATCGTGAGATTGGCCCAGCCGTCATAGGCCCAAAGCGCCGCGGCCATGGCGGTCAGAAAACCGGAGAGGCCGGTGGCGCTCCATCCCGGACCGGCAGCGGAGTGAAAATCTCCGGCGTGCCGTCCGAAGGCGAATCCCAGCACAATCACCGCAGCGATGGCGGCGATCTTGATGACCGTCAGCGTAATCTGAATTTGTCCGCCGAGCTTGACGCTGAGGCAATTCACCAGTGTCACAATCACGATGACGCCGACGGAGAGCACTTGTGCCCAGGTGAACGTAAACACGTAGGAATGGCTGACCATCGGCAGATTCATGTTGCAGACGAAAATCGAGGTGGCGACCGCGGGAAAAAGAAAACCGGTGAAGCGAAGGAGGCCCGCCGCGATCGTGGCGATGGCGACCGGTCCGCCGAGCACGGAGTTCATCCAGCCATAAAGAAAGCCCCACACGCGGCCATAGGCGCGGTCGAGATATGCATACGTGCCGCCGGCCTCGGGCATCGCCGCGCCGAGCTCCGCCGCGCTAAGTGCGCCGAAAAGCGTGAGCGCCCCGCCGATGATCCACACGAACGTGACAATCCCCACCGATCCCGCAGTGCGCGCCATGTCGCCAGGAACAATAAAAATTCCCGTGCCGACGGTTTGTCCGATGACGATGGCAATGGCCGCCCAAAGACTCAGGTCGCGAACCAGCTCGAGCGGTTTCTTGGGCGTTTTTTGATTCAATGCGTTCATGAAATGGAGCCCGCGCGAAAATCACGGCCGCTGGCGGCGGGATTTTCGTCCGGCTTTCCGGTGAGGCTAATCAACGAGCCGACGGCAAACGTAATGATCGTGCCGGCTACGACGTACCAGGTCCACGCCAGCGGCGTGAGAAAATGTATCGCGGTCATGCCGATCAGTCCTGCGATCATACCCGCAATTGCTCCGCGCGCCGTGGCGCGCCGGTTCCAGATGACCAGCAGAAAAGTGCCGAGCAAGCTTCCGTAGGTAATCGAAGCAATCGTCAGGCCTGCGACGAGCACCGGCCCCCAATGAATCATGCCAAAGATTCCGAGCAGCACGCCCCAGGAAATGGTCCATTGGCGCGAACGGCGCACCTGCTTGGCCGCGTCAACGTCCACTTGGCCCGCCGCGCCGCGCGCGCGCGAAAAGTCGATCATGCTCGAAGACGCCAGAGAATTGAGCGAGCCGCTCGCGTTCGACATGGCCACCGCAAAAATCGCCGCCAGCACGATCCCGATGAGCCCCACGGGCATTTGTGTGACGATGAATTCCGGAAGCAGTCGGTCGGGATCATGCTGCGGCACCGCAAATGGTATGTGCAGCCGGTAAACGTAGAGCATCACCCCAATCACCAGGAACAGCGCAAACTGCGCGAAAATGATCACGCCGCTCGCGAGCAGCGCTTTTTTGCTGTCGCGCTCGGAACGCGCCGCGAGCAGCCGTTGCACCATGGTTTGATCCGTGCCGTGGCTGGCCATGGTCAAGAAGGTGCCGCCGATCAATCCGGACCAGAATGTATAGCTCTGTGTGGGGCTGAAGTGGAAATCGAAGACGCGCAGCTTGTCTCCGGCGGCCGCCGCGGCGTGCGTCACGCCGGCCCATCCCATCGGAATCCTGTGCAGCAGCAGAAAAAACGCCGCAAGCGACCCGGCGATGTACAGGAAAAATTGCATCACGTCGGTCCAAATCACCGCACGCATGCCGCCTTCGAAGGTGTAGAAAAGCGTCAACAGCGTGATCACCGCAACCGACACGCGATCGTTGAATCCCAGCGCGACGCTCACCACTTTGCCGATGGCCGCGAAACGCACGCCCTCGGCCAGCGCTCGCGTCACCACGAAGATGCTGGCCGCGGCGGACTTGGTGCGCGCGCCGAACCTTTTTTCGAGCAGCTGATACGCCGTAAAAAACTCGCCGCGGAAATATTGTGGGATTAGAATGATGCATAGGATGACGCGCGCCACCAGGTAGCCGATGACCAGTTGCAGAAACGCCAGGTTCGTCGCGTAGGCGATGCCGGGCGTGCTGATGATGGTCAGCGTGGAGGTTTCCGTGGCGACGATGGAACAGGCCAGCGCCCACCACGGCGCCGAGCGTCCTCCGAGGAAGTAATCGCGGATGGTGTGCTGCTTGCGGCCGTAGCGCAGGCCGAAGAGCGTCACGCCGACGAGATAGAACACGATGATGGCGAGATCGATGATGCCGATGCGCATGGCGTGCTTTCCCCAGAGGCCGCGCGATGCTATCCGTGTTGTTCGAAGCGTGTCAACAACTCGTCTCAACGGTCAAAGATTCGCATCGTCGCACGGAGCAATTTCACAATGAGCCTTTTTCTCGGTTTTGACGCGGGCGGAACAAAAACGGATTGCATTCTCATCGACAGCGCCGGTCGTTTGCTGGCGGAGACGCGCGGAGGCGGCGCGAACCCGATGCGCGCCGGATTTGCCCGCGCCTGCGATGTGCTGGGAGAAACGGCGCAGCGCGCTCTGGCTGACGCCGGCCGCAACGCGGAGAATGTCGGCGCGATTTGCGCCGGAGTCGCAGGGGCAGGGCGGCCACGCGTCGCCCGCCGCATCAAGTCCTATTTCCTCCACGCGTTTCCCCACGCAGCGGTTCGCATCGTCACGGACATTGAGCTTGCGCTCAGCGCCGCTGCGGGTGACGGGCCCGGCGTGGTGATCATTGCCGGAACGGGCTCCGCAGTGGGCGGACGCAACGCTGCGGGGCAGATCGCGCGCGCTGGCGGCTGGGGCCCGTGGATTGGCGACGATGGCAGCGCATACGACGTCGGCCGTCGCGCGGTGAAAGCCGCCTTGGCGGCGCGCGATGGCGTCGGCCCGGCGACGCTGCTCGGTGAAAAAATCCTTATCGCGCAGGAAACTCACGACTGGCAGGTCGTCATCGGCCGCATCGCCAAGCGTCCCGACAGCGTTTTTCCGCCTTTGTTTCCGCTGGTGACCGCATCCGCCGTCGCGGGAGATATAGTCTCGCAGGAAATCCTTGCGCATGCCGGCAAGCTACTGGCGGTGCTGGCTGCGAACGTCATCACCGCGCTGGGAATGCAGAACCAGCCGTTTCTGATTGCCAAGTCCGGCGGCGTTTTTTCCGAGCCATCGCAGCTCGAGTCCGTTCTTTCCGCCGAGCTGTTCCGCGTGGCACCGAAAGCACAAATCGAACCGCTGCGCGTCTCTCCGGCTCGCGCCGCTGCCGAGCTGGCGCGCAAATCCGTTGCTGCCTCGGTCGCACATGGTTCCTAATTCCGGCGCGCGACGCATCGACATGAAATGGTATATCGTCGTGGTCGGCGCGGTTTTCGTTATTCTGTTGATTTACTCCTCTTTTCATCAAAGTGTGCATCGCGTGGAAGCCTGCGTAGATTTTCATGGGCGCACGCATTGTGCGGAAGCCTCCGGGCAGACGCGCGCCGCTGCGATTCGCAGCGCGCAGGAAATCGATTGCGAGCTGGTCGCTAACGGCCGCGACGAGAATATCGCCTGCCTCGACCTGCAGCCCTCTTCGGTGCGCGAGCTGTCCGCAAAGTAGCGCGCGCGGGTGCGGGCGTTCTTTCTTGGTCATTGTCCGGTCATGACCGTTGATATAACCTTGACACTTGCCTTAGGGCTTTCTAGCATCCTCCCAGCACCCAAAAATTCGATCCGTTGCAAATGGTGCACTGAGTGAGCGGAGCCGAACGCCGCAGGCATAAACGCTATCCTTGTAAGGCCGCTGTGAAAATCACTTGGGGCCAAGTCTCCCTGGAAGCCAGGCTGCGCGACATCAGCGCCTCCGGCATGTACCTCGAGACCCCCGAGCCACTCTGGGCCCGCGCGCAGTTTTCCGCCGTCCTGATGCTTCCGGAAGTGATCCGTGTAGAATGTATCGTTCGCCGCGTGGATGCGGGCAAAGGCATGGTCGTCGAGTTCACCGAGCTGACCCAGGAAACAAAAATGAATATCACCCACCTCATCTGGAAGCTTGCTCACCAGTGACGCGCTGTCCCCATTGTGGGGCGGAGCGCACCGCAATCGTCTGCGAAAACTGCGGCATGAGTTCAGCGGAAGCCAGCCGCGCCATGCGCCGCAGCCTCGTCAATCGCCTGGGAATTTTTCTGCTTGGCGTGGTCGCGTTCTTCGTCCCTTGTTTCTTCTATCCGCCGTTGGAGCTGGATGAAATTCTCGTTTTTGTGGGCGTGATTTTCTTTTCCACCATCGCGTTGGCCATGTGGGCCGAGCGCCGCTCGATTCGCGGCCAGGAAGTCGAATTGCTGAAACACATTTTTCACGGCCTGGTGCCTATTCCCTGGCTGCTCGGCGTGCTCCTTCTGATAAATGGCTCGCTCGACCGCTCCGCCCCGCGTGACGTCGAATCCACGGTCGTCAGCCGCCTTGCGGTTCCGGGCCTGCTGCCGATGCACCAGTTGATCGTCAAATCCTGGCGCGACGGCCGCGGCGTGGAGCGCTTAGCTGTCACTCGTCAGGATTTCGATCGCTTTCAGGTAGGCTCCCGCGTCATCGTCCGCGTCGAAGACGGCCTGGTTGGCATCCCCTGGATTTTCGGCGTTTACAATCCCTAACTCTTTCGTATTGTCATTCTGAGCGCAGCGGCGAATCTCGCCATGGTCTTTCTCTTCCTTCCCGCGCGAAGATAAATCCAACAGTCCGTGATGCTTCCTGACGCCATCACCGAACGCTTCCCGTTCCTCGAACCCCTGGAGGAAGATTGGCAGCCCGTGGCGCGCTGGGCGCTCGCCGTCTGGCTGATTTTCTATCTGCTCTTTTTGTATCAGGCCTATCGCCACCAGGGCCCCATGCTGATGATCGACGTCGTTTTCGTTCCCATCCACGAAGGCGGCCATCTTTTTTTCGCTGGTTTGGCAACCAATGGATCTACATCGCCGGCGGCACGTTTATGCAGCTGTTCGCTCCCTTTGCGCTGGCCGTTTACTTCGCCTTCAAACGCCACGTCACCGGCACGGCCTTCTGCGCATTTTTCTTCTTCGAACAGTTTCTGCCCATCGCGACTTACATGGCCGACGCACGTGCACAGGCGCTCCCGCTGGTCACCGTCGGAGACAGCGACTACATCATTCACGACTGGAATTATTTGTTCACGAGCCTCGGTGTGCTGAATCACGACACGCAAATCGCCGCCGCGGTTCGCACCCTCGGCTGGCTCGGTATGTGCGCCACCGTGGCCTGGCTCATTTGGCGTTCTCGTGCTAGCGTTTCGTCGTTGTCTCAGTCGAAATGATTGGTGCGCCCAAATCGAAGCTCTTTTCCTGCTTCCTGTTCTCTTCGATTCTAATTTCGGTTGTGGCGCGAGGCGCGGAAAACAAGCCCGCGTCTTATGGCTACCGCATCGTTCACACCTATCCGCACGATCCCAAGGCATTCACACAAGGCTTGATTTATCTGGACGGCTATCTTTACGAGAGCACCGGATTGAATGGGCAGTCTTCTCTGCGCAAAGTGGATTTGAGGACCGGATTGGTGCTCGAGCGCCACGATCTTGATCCGCATCTCTTTGGCGAAGGGCTCACAAACTGGAAGAACATGCTGGTTCAGCTTACCTGGAAAGCGCAGACCGGTTTTGTGTACGATCGAGCCACTTTTCGTTTGCTGCGCACGTTTCAATACGGGGGCGAGGGCTGGGGCCTGACGCAGGACGGCGTACATATCATCATGAGTGACGGAAGTTCGGCGCTGCGCTTTTTGGATCCGCAAACGTTTCAGGAGGTGAAACGTATTGTCGTTTCGGACGGTGGCGTGGAAGTCCATGAATTGAATGAGCTCGAATACATTCGCGGCCGCATCTACGCGAACGTTTGGCAGACGGATTTGATCGCCATTATCTCGCCGCAAGACGGGCGCGTGCTGGGCTGGGCTGATTTGAGCGGCTTACGGCCGGAAAGCGTGCGCGGAAATTCGGACGCGGTTCTGAACGGTATCGCGTTCGATGCGGCGCACGATCGCTTGTTCGTTACCGGGAAGCTGTGGCCGAAGCTCTTCGAAATTCAGCTCCTACGAAAAGACGCGCGGCTGCAGAAATAGCCCGCGGCGCTTCCCACGCGCGCGCGAAAATGCTACTTTGTCGCTGCGGGCATTTGTCGCCAGCCTGACGCGTACCGCCCCATGCCATCGTCGCTCACTCAAGTCCTCGAATTCGCGCTCCTCGCGCTCACCTCGATTTTTTTCCTGGTCGATCCGTTCGCTGTGATTCCGCTTTTCCTGGCGGTGACTTCCGATGCTTCCGTTGCGGAACGCCGCCACGTTGCACGCAAATCCGCACTGACCTGCGCCATTGTTCTTTGCGCTTTCGCGATTGCTGGCAGCTTAATTTTCAAGTTGTTCGGCATCACGCTGCCGGCATTCAAAATCGCCGGCGGAATTATTCTGCTGCAAATCGGCATCGACATGCTGCAAGCCAAACAGTCCGGGCAGCGCTCCACGCCGGAGGAAACGGAAGAAGGGACCGCGAAGGAAGACGCCAGCATTATCCCGCTGGGCATGCCGATGCTGGCGGGGCCGGGGGCCATCTCGACGGTGATGGTGCTGATCGGCGAGTCGCACACGGTGTGGCGCAGGGGAGTGGTCTACGCGGCGATCATCGTTACCTCGTTCGCGGCGTATTTGGTACTCGCGGGCGCGGGGCGCGTGCGGCGCTACATGGGCGAAACCGGCGTGCGCATCCTCATGCGATTGATGGGTTTGCTGCTGCTGGCCCTTGCGGTGCAGTTCATCGCCAACGGCCTGATCGATTTCGGCCTGTTGAAAAGTCCCGTAGCATATTGATTTTTTCCAAACAACAATTTCTGGCTTGCAGCGATGATGTGCGGTGAATTCGCTCAGTTGCGAGGGGAATAGAACTGGATGTCGACGGGGTCGACCATTTGCGGAATGGGCAGGCCTTTTTTTTCGTAGGTGGAAATGTCGGACTCGCGTTCGAGCGTGAGGCCGA
Organism: uncultured Acidobacteriota bacterium; assembly: GCA_963811805.1. Lineage (GTDB taxonomy): Bacteria > Acidobacteriota > Terriglobia > Acidiferrales > UBA7541 > DAHUXN01. The sequence continues at coordinate 2,755,765 of CAWESU010000001.1, forward strand.
TGTCGTCGAGGCCTTTGAGCAGGCAGCTCTTGCGGAACGGATCGATCTCGAAAGAGCGTTTGAAACCCTTGTCGTCGCTGACGGTTTGATTTTCCAGATCGACGCTCAGCGTATAGCCTTCATTTTTTTCGAGGCGCGAGAAAAGTTCGTCCATGTCGACGTCCGAAAGCGTCACGGGCAGGATGCCGTTCTTGAAGCAGTTGTTGTAAAAAATGTCGGCGTAGCTGGGCGCGATGATGGCGCGAAATCCGTAGTCGCCGATGGCCCACGGAGCGTGCTCGCGGCTGGAGCCGCAGCCGAAATTCGCGCGTGCCAGCAAAACCGAAGCGCCTTTGTAGCGCGGCTTGTTCAGCGCAAAATCGGGATTCGGTTTTTCACCCGGCAAATAGCGCCAATCGTAAAACAGAACGCGCCCATAGCCTTCGCGCGTCAGAAATTTCAGGAATTGCTTGGGCACCATTTGGTCCGTGTCCACGTTGACGCGATCCATCGGTGCCGCCAGGCCGGTATGCTTTGTGAACGGCTTCATTTCAGTTCTGGCTTCCATTGCGCCATTTGCGGACGTCGACGAAGTGGCCTTCGATGGCCGCAGCGGCGGCCATGAGCGGGCTCACGAGATGGGTGCGGCCGTCTTTTCCCTGGCGTCCTTCGAAATTGCGATTGGAAGTGCTGGCGCAGCGTTCGTGCGGCTGTAGAACGTCGTCGTTCATGCCAATGCACATGCTGCACCCAGCGTCGCGCCACTCGAATCCAGCAGCGACGAAAATTTTGTCGAGGCCTTCCTCTTCGGCTTGCGCTCTGACGCGGCGCGAGCCGGGAACGACGAGCGCCTGCTTGAGGGATTTCGCAACGTGCTTTCCGGCGACGAGCTTCGCGGCGAGGCGCAAATCTTCGAGACGCGAATTCGTGCACGAGCCGATAAAAACGCGGTCGAGCTGAATGTCGGTAATGGGCGTGCCCGGTTTCAGATCCATGTAGACGAGGGCGCGCTCGGCGGCTTTGCGGTCCACGTCATTGGCGAAGGAAGCCGGGTCGGGGACGCGCTGCGTGACATCGGTGACCATGCCGGGATTTGTGCCCCAGGTGACTTGCGGTGCAAGCTTTGCGGCGTCGAGCTCGACCGTTTCGTCGAATTTCGCGCCGGGATCGGACGGCAAAGTTTTCCAACGTTCGACGAGCCGCTGAAAATCTTTTCCGCGCGGGACAAACGGCCGACCTTCGAGATAGGCGAACGTGGTTTCGTCGGGCGCGACCATTCCGGCGCGGGCGCCGCCTTCGATGGACATATTGCAAATGGTCATGCGCGCTTCCATCGAAAGAGCGCGAATGGCTTCGCCGGTATATTCGAAAACGTGGCCGTTGCCGCCGGCGATTCCCAGCTTTCCGATGATGGCGAGGATGATGTCTTTCGACGCTAGCCCGCCGCCGAGCTTTCCTTTCACTTCGATCCGCGTGGTTTTCGATTTGAATTGCGAGAGACATTGCGTGGCGAGGACGTGCTCGATTTCGCTGGTGCCGATGCCAAAGGCCAGCGCGCCCATGGCGCCGTGTGTGGAGGTGTGGCTGTCTCCGCAAACGATGGTGAAGCCGGGCTGTGTGATGCCCAGTTCCGGGCCGATGATGTGCACGATGCCTTGATTGCGGCTGTGCATGTCGAAGAGGCGCACGCCGGTTTCCGCGCAGTTTTTCGTGAGAGCTTTGAACTGGCCATCGGCGTCCGCGTCGAGCACTGGCAGTGCACGATTTTTTGTGGAGACGGAATGATCCATCACCGCGAAAGTCAGTTCCGGGCGGCGAACTTTGCGGCCCGCGGCTTTGAGTCCGGCGAATGCCTGGGGAGAAGTGCCTTCGTGGATCAGGTGACGGTCAATATAAATCAACGAGGGCTGGCCGGGGACTTCGCGCACGACGTGCGCGTTCCAGATTTTCTCGTAAAGGGTCAGCGGAGGCATGAGACCACCCGGTTCAGGCTTATCGGCGACAAAAGAGGAAAGACGCGGCGTGAGCGGGGCACTTTGCCGGGAAGTTGCCGTTTCGAGCTCGATTGAAACAGGGTGCAAAATGTGGCGATTAGAAACTCCGCAAGCCTTTGTTTTCTATGACTTAGCTCGATCTCTAATTCCGAGGTGTTGCGATTAGAATTCGCCCAGGGGGCAGCAGCCCATTGGAAAAAGAAGAGCGCCGGCCGATTACAACGTTGTTCCCGGAGCACCGTCGGTGCTGCCTCCAAAAGTTACGGACCGTTAACACTAAGAGCGTAGCACAAGGCAGGCGGAATTGTTAGAGGCGAGCGTCCGAGTCAGGCGCGGTGCGCCACTGCAGAAATGGAGCGGGAGGCCAATTCGTGTTGGATGTTGCCGGCAAGAAAGCGGCGAGCGCGCTCATTCTCTTTGAGGAAGGCGTCGAGGTGGCAAAGAGTCAGTGCGCGGATGAAGAAGTGGGCTTGTTCACCAGAGCAGAGTTCCGCAATCGGCTTCATTTCCTGCTGAATCCAAGCGAGCGCGGGCGGCCACTGCATGGCGCTGATTTTTTCGTGCTCGTGCTCGACATTGTCGATGAAGTGGAGATGGTCGGCGCGATGGAGGACGAACATGCATTTTGTTGCGGGCGTTCTCTCGAAGAGTTCGTACATGCCAGTGAGGGGAAGGGAAACGTCGTTCTCGGCGACGAGGTAGAGGGTAGGGACATCGCGATCCCAGGCGAACGTGAGGGTGACGGGAAGAATGCCGGGCCGGGGATTTGAGGCTCCACCGGGTGCGAGGGCCACGATGGCACGGACACGCCGATCGGCTTCGGGCGTGGCAAGCGCAGTCCAACCACCGAAACTGTGTCCGACGATCCCGACGCGCGATGGATCGATCGCGGCTTCTGGGAGCGAGGAAGGCAAGGCGAGCAAATAGTCGAGAAGGAAGCGAATGTCCGGCACGCGGCCTGCAATCACGGCTTGCATTCGCGCGGCGGTTTGGCCGGGAGTTTCTCCGGCTTTGCGCGCCAGTTCCGGAGCGATGACCTCGGAGTGATCGAGGGCGGCGACGAGATAGCCGTGGCTAGCCAGGTGAGTGGTGAGAAAAGTGGCGGCGCGACGATGTCCCGCGCTGTGGTGCGAGAAAAGAATCAGCGGGTAAGTTCCGGGCTCCGGGGCGGCGTCGCGCACGGCGGCCTGGCGCCGTGGCGTGTCGCTCGAAGGAACGGTGAAAGTGTCCTGAGTTGCCGGCGAGAGGTCCTGGCCGAGGCGGTGCGACGCAGCGGGATACCAGATTTCGCAGGGGAACAGGCGGTCGCGCGCTTTATCGCGGATCTGGATGGAGCGGACGCCAACAGGAAAAGGTCCGCGGGCGAATGGATCGTAGGCCTGGTCGGCGGTCGCGGTGGTCGCGGAATTAAGCTTGGGACTTGCCCGAGTCATCGCTGAAAGCAGTTCCTCTGGGTGGATATGTTGGCACAGTCGCGATGTGGCGGCAATGAGATGGCGAAGACGTTGGGCAAGCCGCGCAGTTAGCCGAGGTAGGGGGAGGAAGGCAGGGCGCGGGAGGGGATTTGGTTCTGGGCGAGGGAGGCGGGGGTGGGAAGGGTGTGCTGGGCGATGGATGCGGATGGAGGCGCGGAGGCGGTGGGGATACCAAGGAAGACGGAGATTTGCGGAATGGTGTTGGGCTGGCCCCAGTAGTCGCCATGGTTGTAGCCGTGCGTGGGTGAGATGAACATTTCGGTTTGGGCGGTCCAGTTGGATTGCGGCTGGCCGTAGCGTCCAATGGCCGTGGGAAAAAAGCCCTCGAGAGCGGCGGCCTCTCCGATGGGGAAGGCGAAATGCAGGACCGTGTCGGCTTCAGAATAGAGGGTCCGGCGGGTGGAGCTGAGCGTCGCGGCTTGGTAGAGATCGGCGTTCGATTCGACCATCGAGACAGGCACGGCCGCGGCCATGGTGCAGAAGCCTTTGAACTGAATTTGGGAGCTGAGGCCGCCTGCGGTTTTCGTGGCTTCGAGCGCGGAGAGCAGTTCGAGAACGACGCGATTGCCGAGGGAATGCGCGACGAAGTAGATGTCGAGAGTTGCACCGTTAGGGATTGGAAGCGCTGCAAGAAAATTGGCGAAGACGGCAGCAGATTGTTTTGCAGGGCCCATTTCGAGGGCATAACTAGCGGCGGAGACGGCGCCCCAGGACTTGTCGCCGGGCCAATAGCAAGAATGGATGGCGGGTTGCCACTTATCGTGGAGGGCGTTTCCGGGGCCGGGGAAATTGGCGAAAAACGAGGCGTATGCGGCGCTGGCGTCAGCGAACGAATCGTTGAAGCCGTGAAAAAGAAAAACGAGCCGGCCGCCATACGCGCCGAGAGCGCCGGCGACTTGCGGCAGGACGTCGCCGCCGGAGGCGTCGGAACGGACGCTCAATTCGCCAGGGGATAAAACAGGCGAGGCCATAGTCAAGTGCGCATCTGCTCGATGGCGGCGACGAGGTCGCGGGCCACGGGCGCGAGGAGCCCGGAGAAAATCGCGGCGAGCACGATGAAATAGATGGAGTGCGCGGAGTTCAACGGACGGCCGCTGATAACGAGCGCGGCAGCGGCGAGAATGGCGCTGAAGAGGATGGCGAAGAATTGCATCCAGAATTTCCAGCGGAAGCCGATAGAGATTTGCAGGCTGTCGACGGCGCGCTGGATTTGGTGGGAGACGCGGTTGCGCGCGGCGACGAGCTCGTCGACCTGATCGTGCTCGGCGTCGGTGAGCTGGATGGCGGGCTTGCGCAGGAGGGCTTTGCGAGCCGACTGAATCGCGGGGTCAGGCGGGTTGATAGCAGCGAGGTCCGCGAGTTTGGATTGGCTGGCGAGGCAGCGGAGTAGGTCCCAGTGGCGCGCGGGATAGTCCAGAATGACTTGCGTGGCGGCATTGATTTGGCCGCAGAGCTGTTCGATGGGCAGGGAGTAGAAAGCGCGGTCGTCGCCGGCGGTGGCGAGATGGACCAGGTCGGTTTTGGCTTGGGGAAGGTTGACTGCTGGCGCGGCGCTGGTGGCGCGGGCGCGCTGAGCGAGCCAATTTTCGACGTGGAAGCGCTGGAACCAGCGCCGCAACGGGAGCATGTTCTTGGCCGTTTGAACGAGCGCCATGCTGAGCGCGCCGATTCCGAGCAGAGGGAGGATGACGAGCAGGGACCAGTGGGTCAACAACTGAAGGCCCTGCGTTAAGGATTGATCCGGAGTCATCGGGGCTCCTCGCGAACGGATTGCGACGGTGTATACCACAAGATTACGAGTTGGAGAATAGATTCCCGGTGGCAGGAGATGGCGGGCGTGGAGAGTAGGGCATGGCTGTACCGGCGGACAGGTGACCCCAGCGACGAAGCCAACGAGAATTAGGGATTGGAGCGGGGCAACTGCAACCGCCGGTGCTATAATCCTATTTTCAGCCTGACATCGAGACAGGGCAGGGGTTGAAGGGAGCAGCATAATGGGCATTCAGTTCCAGGAATTGGTGGCGTGGATTCGGCATCGGAAGATTTTCGCCAGCGTGCTGCTGGCTTTGACCTTGGGGCTGGGAATCATCATTGGAACATTGATCCCAGGGCATGTGGCGGCGAAGCGGGCCGGCAGTGACGCGGCGCCGGCGTTGATCACCATTCCCGACCCGGTGAATTTGTCGAGCAGTTTTTCGAATATTGTCGCGCACGTGGAGCCGGCGGTGGTCAATATCTCGACTACGCAGGTGTTCGGAACGCCAAAGGGCACACCGGACAAACGAGGGCAGGATTCCTTCCAGGATTTCTTCAACAAGTTCTTCAAGCAGAATCCAGACGCGCAAGGCCCGGAAGAGGAAAAGAGCTTGGGCTCGGGCGTCATCGTGGACCGGAAGGGATACGTTCTGACGAACGATCACGTGATCGACGGCGCGACGAAAATCCAAGTGGCGGTGGATGGCGACCCGATGAAGTACACGGCGCGGGTTATCGGAGTGGACAAGCAAACCGATCTGGCGGTGATCAAGATTGATGCGGATCGCCCGCTGCCGACAGCGCGGCTGGGGAATTCGGATGGGGTTAAGGTCGGTGACTGGGTGCTGGCATTCGGCAGCCCGTTTTCACTGAATGGTACGGTGACAGCCGGAATCGTTAGCGCAAAAGACAGGTCAGGAACGGAGATTGGGACTTCGCAGTTTCAGGAATTCATTCAGACGGATGCGGCCATCAACCCGGGGAATTCGGGCGGACCGCTGGTGAATCTGGCGGGCGAAGTGATTGGGGTCAACACGGCGATTTATACGGGAAGCCGAGGGTTTGAGGGCGTGGGATTCGCGCTGCCGTCGAATACGGCGATCGGTGTTTACAACCAACTGGTAACGACCGGGCGTGTGACGCGCGGGTCCATCGGGATTCGATTCCAAGAGGACCAAGTGCACGACGCGCTTCTGCACAAGCAGCTCGGCGCGCCGTATGGAGTGGTTGTGGAATATGTGACGCCGGGGGGGCCTGCGGCGAAGGCGGGAATCCAGCCCGGCGACGTGATTACCGAAGTGAACAGCCGTCCCGTGCGAGCGGGTGCAGATTTGATCGACCCCATTGTGCAGACGCCGATCGGGCATTCCGTGGAGCTGACGTTCATGCATAACGGGAAGACCGCCAATGCGTCGGTGGGCGTGGCGGATATGACGAAAGTTTTCCCGGACGACACGGGAAGTGACCAGCCGGTTTCCGCGGGCGTAGAAGAGGCTCCCTCGACGTTTGGGCTGCACGTGGAAACGCTGACGCCAGAGGTAGCGAAGCGGCTGCAACTGAGCGCGACGCAGACCGGAGTGATTGTCACAGGCGTCGATCCGGCGAGCTTTGCTGAAGACGCCAATTTTCTGGAGCGCGACGTGATTGTGGAAATCAATCACGTTGCTATCAGCAACGTTGAGGACTACAAGCGCGAAATTGCCACCCTAAGGCCCGGTGAGGACGTGCTGTTCAAAGTGATTCATCCCGACGGCACCGGCCAGCAGTTTACCGTGTTCAGGACCGGAACGATTCCGCAACTCGGGAAGTGAAGCAAGGAATGAAGAAGCAGATGCAGATCTGGCGGAAGCTCGCGAGCCGAAGCGCGCTAGGCGTTTTGGTGGGGGCAGTGGCGCTGTGCTTCGGGCCGAGCGGAGCGCGGGCGGCATCCGGACAGCACGCGCACGCAAAGAGTCATAAAGCGCAGAAGAGCAAAGCGGCCGCTGAGTCACACAAAGCACGTTTGCGAAACGCCGCGTACAAGACTCCGACGCACAAGCGGCACCGTCGGCGGATTCGGCATCACGTGATCCTGCCTAAGGCGCCTTCGGCCCAGCGCACGGAGGAGATCCAAGCGGCCCTGCAGCGCGGTGGATATTACGCCGGGAATCCAACGGGCAAATGGGATTCGAGCACGCAGGCATCGCTGAGACGTTTCCAGGAAGCGAATAGCTTGCCGCCGACAGGGAAGCTCGATGCACTCAGTTTGCAGAAAATGGGATTGGGCTCCGACGTGGCGGGTGTGAGCGCGCCGCGTCCGGTCACGCCCAGCAGTCCGCCAACGTCTACCCCTTCGACGACTCCGAAAACTCCGGGGCGGTAATTCCGTAAGGCGACTTCCACGGCTCAGCTTTCGTGGCCCAACTGCCGATATAGGTTTCGAGGTGTTTGCCGACTCCCGGAGATTCCGCTGTCGGGAAATGAAGGCAAAGTTCTCGAATCTTCCAGAAGAACGCGGCCCTTGCAATCGACGCAGTCAAAAGGTTCTTCGTTAAGCAATGTGTAACCGAATTTTAATTCCACAGAATTCATGGGGGCGGTAGGCTTGGCGGATGAGCGTTTCGGAATTTGACCTAGTTGTCATCGGCTCGGGGCCGTCGGGGCAGAAATCGGCGGTCGCTGCAGCCAAGCTCGGCAAGCGCGTTGCGGTGGTGGACCGCAATCAGATGATCGGTGGCGTGTGCGTGCACACGGGAACGATTCCGAGCAAGACGCTGCGCGAAGCGATTCTTCATTTGAAGGCCTTCACGGAAGCGGTGCCCTACAGCAACAACGGACAGGACAAGACGGACGTTTCGGTGCAGGACCTGGCGTTCCGAGTGCAATCGATCATTTCGCGGGAGACCACGGTCATTCAGGCGCAATTGAAGCGCAACCGCATCGCAGTGTTCGAAGGCGCTGCGCGCTTTGTGGATCCACATACAGTGCAAGTAGAGTCGCTCACTCAACAACCGGTGACGCTGCGCGGTGAGCACATCGTGATCGCTTGCGGAACGCGCCCGGCGCACAGTCCGGAGATCGCCTGTGACGGGAAGCGGGTGATCGACACGGACCAGCTTCCGGGAATGAATGGTCTGCCGCGGGAGGCGATTGTTGTCGGGGCGGGCGTGGTGGGGATCGAATATGCTTCGTTTCTGGCGACGTTGGGTACGGAAGTGACCTTGATCGATCAGCGGCCGGGGATTCTGGATTTTGTCGACCGGGAGATTATCGAGGCGCTGTGCTATCACCTGCGGCAAACGGGCATGACGTTTCGCCTGGGAGAAAAGGTGACGCGGGTGGGTATCGACGAGCAGCGCGACCGCGTCTTCGCCGAGCTCGAGAGCGGGAAGCGAGTAGCGGCGGAGATGTTGCTGTATGCGGTGGGGCGCCAGGCGAATGGAGATCAACTGAACCTGGAGGCTGCGGGATTGCAGGCTGATTCGCGGGGACGGCTGTCCGTCAATCAGTCGCTGCAGACCGCTGTGCCGCATATTTATGCGGTCGGCGATGTGATTGGCTTTCCGGCGCTGGCGAGCACTTCCATGGAGCAGGGACGGCTGGCGAGCTGCCACATGTTCGGCGTGCCGTTCGCACATATGCCGGAGCTTTTCCCTTACGGCATTTATACGATCCCGGAGATTTCGATGGTGGGACAGACGGAAGAGCAATTGACCGCGAAGAAAGTCCCGTATGAGGTGGGAATCGCCAAGTATGCGGAGCTGGCGAAAAGCATGATGCTTGGGGACAAAAACGGAATGCTGAAGCTCCTGTTCGAGCGGAACACGCATGAATTGCTGGGAGTGCATGCGATTGGCGAGCGAGCCACGGAAATTATTCACATCGGGCAGGCGGTGCTTTCTTACGGAGGAAAGGTCGATTACTTCCGAGACGCGGTTTTCAATTATCCGACCTTGGCGGAAGCCTACAAAGTGGCCGCGCTGGACGGGTTGAACAAGCTTTAAGGCATTACACTCCCACTCGTATTTCCTACCCCACTCACTTCCGGCTGTGTTTCTGAGCGATTTGAAAATTGCGACAGGCGGAAGATTCCCGCGATGGCGATCGAGGTGAGCAGGAGAACTACGGGGTCCATGGGCAGGCTATAGCGGGGAAGGGCGAGCGTGGCATAGTAGGCGCAGGGAAAAATGACGGGAAAAACGGCGAGAGGAAACGCATAGATGCTGCGTCGAAACGCGAGAAGCACAATCCCGAGCAGCGCGCCAATCCCAGAGAGAATGTTGAAGAGCAAAACATAACGGAACCATGCGGAATCGTTACTTTCGAAATCGCGAAGAGGCGTAGGCGTTCCGCCTGACCAGATGGAAACGAAACGCTGGCTGAAAAGCCAGAGTTCGCGGCGCGGGTGGGTTTCGATGTAGCGGATGGCCTCGCGTTGTTTCACGCGCATGTAATCGATTTCCCCCATCTCGATGTATTTCTCGCGTTCCGATGAATCGTTGATGGGATGAAGATTGCCTAGCCACGGCGGTTTCGCCTCGGGATTGTTGCCGAGCCAGAGCTGCAATCCCAGGACGGAGCGAAGCGGGACGAATTTGTGGAAAACGGAGTAGTTGCGCATGGTCCACGGGACGCAACACAGCAAGGCGACACCGAGAGCGATAGTCGGCAGCGCCAGGAACGCATGATTCTCCTTGCGGGCGCGATAGGCGAGCCAGATGAGCAGAAACGGCAGAAGCGAAGCGAGCGTGGGATTGGTCATGAGCGCGAGGCCCCACAGGAAGCCATAGCCAATCCAATCGCGCGCGCGGGAGGACTCGGCGAGGGCAAGAGTGGCCCACAGGATGATGGCGGCGAGGAGCGCCGAAAGGCAGGCGTCCCACATGCTTTCGAAGGTGAGAAGAATGGCGTTTGGAAATACAGCCCAGAGCCATGCCGCGCCGGCGCCGAGCCCCGTGCCAGCGATGCGCTTACCGGCGAAGAAAATCGGGATGCAAGTTAGAGTCGCGAACAGAATGTTCAGGCCAACAGCGGCGAGGTAGGAATCGAAAGTGTAAGTTCCGAAGATGCGAAAGATACCGGCGAGAAGCGCGGGATAGACAGGAGTCATCCACGCGGTTGGGCCGGTGGGGACGCGAAACGGAGAACCGAATCCGTGGCCTTGCGCCACGGAAAGAGCGACGTTGGCGGATTCAAACATGAAAGGAATGACGCTCAAGGCTTGATGGGAATTCTGGCCGACGTAGTTCCACGTGAAGGCGACGCGGAGTCCCAGAGCGACGAAGAGAATCAGCGTCAGCGAAGTAAAAATGGCGCGGAGTTTTCTTTGCACAAAGGGCGGCTTGCGGTTGGACTGTTCGTTGCTGCGCACGCGGTTTTTCTCCGTAATGCTTATTTACACTTCGCGTCGCTGTTCGTAAACTGAATTCACGAGAGCCGCAAGGATTTTAGAAAATCGTGACGCGGAAACGAAAGCCGAAGTTTGAGAAAGGAACAGAGGCGCGGCGAATCGCGCGCGAGAATGCCGGCACGCCGCCTGCGGCGCGCGTCATCCCTGACCGCCGGCGCAAGCCTCCCAAACACAAGAAACGGCTGGTCGAAGAAGATTCTTTCTGATGGATTCTTAGGTTCCGACGGAACCTAGCCTTTGGAGCCTCAACCGGGACGGTAATCGGGAACTTTTTCACCGGGAAGAAAAACGGGCTGCATGGGTTTTCCGGAAACCTTGGCGAGTTCGGCACCGATGGTCTCCAAGTCGTGCTTGCTGAAGCCTACCGAGGCGGTGTGAACTCTGCCGTCGGGTTCAATGAGGAAAATCGAGGGCACGTTGGTCAGGCCGTACTGCTTCGAGACTTTGTAGCCGTCTGCATCGATCAGAGAAGGAAACTTCACACCGAATTCGTTCAGGAACTCGCGGGTGTCGGCGGCACTGTCCTGGGAAATGCCCCAGAAGCTGGCCTTCGCATCGCCGTAGGTTTCGTACAGGCGTTCGAGAAAAGGGAAAGTGAACTGGCAGACCGGGCAACTGACTTTGAAAAAAGCGGCGAGGACCGGGCCTTTCTTCAGCGCGTCGGCGAGAGCGTAGTTTTGTCCGCTGACGCCGCCGAGCGTGAATGTCGGAGCCGCCGTTCCGGCCTGAAGCTTAGGCATAATCTTGCCTCCCAATAGCAATGAGACTAGAGACTTCAAGCTAATCATCTGTTCATCTGATTGTAACAAGGCGTGGCACGATGCACAAAACGGGCACGTTGCCTAGTGGATATGCCTGGTCTTTTTCTGCAGGTAATCCATGAGCAGGTACTGGCCGAGGTTATACGGAGTGGTGAAGTAGGCTTTTCCGCGGCAGAGTTCGGTCACTTTCTGGACGAAATGAACCAGGCTGTAATCGCTGGCGAGCATAAATGTATTGATGAGGATGCCGGCGCGGCGGCATTTCGCGACTTCTTCGAGCGTCTGGGTAACGACGAGGGGATCAAGGCCGAAGGCATTTTTGTAGATGCGGCCGTCTTCAAGGGTGAGCGCGGAGGGTTTGCCGTCCGTGATCATCACGATCTGGCGCATGTCTTTTTTCTGACGATTGAGAATGCGCTGGGCGACGCGAAGGCCTTCCCGCGTGTTGGTGTAATAGGGTCCGACCTGCACGCGGGCGAGCTTGCCCAGGGGAATTTCCTCGGCGCTATCGTGAAAAAGAACGCAGTGCAGGGAATCGCCGGGATACTGCGAGCGAATCAGATGCGAAAGGGCGAGCGCCACGCGCTTGGCGGGAGTGAAGCGATCTTCGCCGTAAAGAATCATGCTGTGGCTGCAGTCGAGCATCAGCACAGTAGCGCAGGAGCTGTGATATTCGCACTGGTGGACCATCAAGTCCTCATAGTCGATGTTGAGAGGGAAAGGGGGTGAGTCTTCGGCGGTTTGGCGGCGCAGAGTGTGGAAAAGAGTTTCGGGAATGTCGAGATTTAGAGTGTCGCCGAATTCGTATGGCTTGGAGGAGCCGCTGGCTTCGATGCCGGTCGCGAGATCGCGCGTGTCGTGGCGGCCAAAGCTGCTCTTGCCGAGCGAGGCGAGCAAATCGCGCAAGGTTTTGAATCCCAAGAAATCGAGGGCTTTGTCTGTGATTTCGAAGCGTGCGTGGATTTCCTGTTTGCCGGGAGCGCTGGCCTGCCCACCGGGGGTTTCTTGCGGAGGCGGAGTAACGTGCGGCGGCTGCGGCGAAACATAGCCTTCCTGGGTTAGGCGCTCGATCAACTGATCGATCAGGTCGCGGAGCTTTTGGTTTTGGTCGATATCTGGATTTTCGAGGAGCTGCTCCATCATTTCCGGAGGAAGAAGATCGCCCTCCTCCAGCGCGCGCAGAATGGCTTGGCGGAGCTGCTCCATGGAGCGCTCCGGGTCCATCTCCTGAAAGCCGTAGTATTGCGAAGCGAAGCCGCTCTGCAGCAGGAAATCAGAGAGGCGATTCATCAATTCCTGCAAGTCGATGTCGTCAGCTTCTTGCCCGGAGTGCTTCTTGTAGCGGACGTATTTCATGACGAGAGGGGCGCGGAGCCGGCGTTGGCGCGAGGGACGCGCGGAAGCCAGCGCGCGACCGTGGCGAGATAATTTTCGTACGGGCCGTCAAACTTGCGCCTGAGAACGGGCTCTTCGTAGAGCACGACGAGCAGGTGAATTGCCGGCAGGAGAACGGTCACCATCAAGACGATAGAAACGGAGCGTAGGTAAAAAGCGAGGCCCAAAAGAAGCGTGAAGCCGCCAAAGTACATGGGGTTTCTGACGTAGCGATAGGGCCCGATGGCGACGAATTGGCGCGGCGGATCAAAAGGCGCGGGTGTGCCGCGGCCTCGAACCAAGAAGGTTGCGATGCACAGAAGCGCAAGGACCGCGCCGGCGAACATCAGGACTACGCCGAGCGCGACGGTTGCGGCGGGCAGGACAAAGCTGAAATCGCGGTCGTAGATGCGGAGCTGCAGCGCGATCCAAGCGAAGAACGCAATGAAGCCGGAGGCGTAGAGGGCGGAGCGTAAGGCGTTAAACCAAGTTTGAGCAAACAGTGGCTTCGCCGGCGCATTCATTGCAGCTCTCCTTTCTAGTTAAACTGGCGGCGCGGCATCCTGCTCTGGGCTTCGCGCGGCTCAGGAACTTTGCGTGGCTCGGCGAAAAATCCGCGCTCTTCGCTGCGGTTGATGCGTTTGTGGGCCCAGAGGCCTTCGAGAACAAATTCTGCGGCGGCAACATGGATGCCAGGGTCATCCTTGGCGTTCACTCCGAGCGCTGCGGCGTGATCGAAGAGACCCTCGACTTTTCGGAGCTCGGCGAGATGCTCCTCCGTCTTGCCAGCGGCTGCGAATTTCAGTTCGCCCCCCGCTTCGAACCACTGCACAACGGACTGGAGATTCGCGTCACTGAAATATTTTGTGAACGTCTTCCCCATGGCGGAGCGGATCAACTCGCGAGCGATATTTTCCGCGCCGCGCAGTTCGCCTTCGTATTCGAGCTCGAACTTCCCGGTCATGGAGGGAATAGCGCTGTAAATATCGGCCACGCGCGCCACGGCCATTTTTTCGCTATTGCGGACGGCGCGCTGCTCGGCGCTGCTGACGACATTTTCGAGGCACGAAATCGGCAGGCGCTGACTGACGCCGGAACGGCGATCGACGCGCTTGTCCTCGCGCGCCTGAAAGACAATTTCTTCCACAACTTCGCGGATGTAAGGCGGGATTTCGATGGCGTGGCCGTCGCGGCGAGTCCAGGATTCCTGGGAGGTGATGGCGATGCCTTCCTCGAGCGTAGCGGGATAGTGGGTGCGAATCTCCGAGCCGATGCGATCTTTTAGTGGGGTGATGATTTTTCCGCGCGCCGTGTAGTCCTCGGGATTCGCGGTGAAGACCAACAGAACGTCCAGCGGCAGGCGCACCGGATAGCCTTTCACCTGAACATCGCCCTCCTGCATGATGTTGAAGAGGCCAACTTGAATTTTCCCGGCGAGGTCGGGCAGTTCGTTGATGGCAAATAATCCGCGATTAGCGCGAGGCAACAGGCCGTAATGGATGGTGAGCTCGTCGGAGAGATCACGACCGCCTTTGGCGGCACGTATGGGATCTACATCACCGATGATGTCGGCGATGGTCACGTCGGGAGTGGCGAGCTTTTCGACGTAGCGGCGCTCGCGCGAGATCCAAGCGATTGGCAAAGCGTCGCCCTCGGATTTGGCGCGGTCGCGGCAGGCACGGCAGATGGGGCGATAAGGGTTGTCGTTGATTTCGCAGCCGGCCACGACGGGAATCTCCGCGTCCAAGAAGTTTACGAGATCGCGCAGGATGCGCGTTTTGGCCTGCCCGCGAAGGCCGAGCAGGATGAAATGATGTCGGGACAAAACGGCGTTGGCAATTTGGGGAATCACCGTGTCGTCATAGCCGCGAATTCCGGGGAAGAGTTCCTCGCCCGCGCGCAACTTGCGCAGGAGGTTTTCGCGAAGCTCATCCTTGACGGTGCGAGCCGCGAATTTCTTTTCGCTCCATTCGCTTTTTCGCAATTCGCCGAGCGAACTTGGTTTTACGCTCATTTTGTGGAAACCCTTTTCTGGAGTGCGCCGCTCCGCTTCATACGGCACGAGGAAATCTCCGTCAGATCGTTCTCTTGGCCCATTATAGTCCGCCGCGCCTGTCCGCGCTAATGCCGCTGAAGCTCGCCGAAGTACGATACATGCGAAATCGATCGTCGAACCGCGCTAATTGAGCGAATGGCCATTGCCGCGAGCGCGCTGGCGGCGTTCGTTCAGATAAACCAACTGCGGCAGCCATTCCTTCAATTGTTCGAGCAATTGCTCCTGCCGTTCGGCTTCGCTGCGATTCTCGAGGAGCAATTGCTTATGCTCAAGCGGCAGCGGAAGCGAGCTGGCCATGGCATACGCGGGTGAGAGCCGGTCCTTTTTCCGTGGGGTCTCCGGTCCACGATTGAACAGCAGCCAGTGGCATTGCTCGTAGGCCTCGGTTAATTCCTTGGATGCAGATGGATAGGCTTCAGACGCCTCATCGAAGCACTCGATTGCAGCCTCAAGATAGGGTTTGTCGTCGAAAATTTCCTTCACCTGAAAAGGCGTCTCGCCGCGGGTGAGAATGTCCATCTTGCCGTCCGGATACTGCTTCACAAGCGAGACAATCGCCGCGGTGCATCCGACGGTGGCCATGCCTCGCTTCTGCGCCAGAATGACGCCGAATTGCAACCTCATGTTCAGGCAGCGGCGGATCATCAGCTTGAACCGCGACTCGAAGATGTGCAATGGCAAGGAGCAGCCGGGAAATAGGACGATGTCTAGCGGGAAGAGCGGGATGCGCTTGGGATTCATCGCGGCCGAGCCATCCTAGGATAACAGAATCCGCCGTATGTGCCGTGGAGGAGAAATGAATGAGCGGGAAAGCGTCAGAAGAAGGCGCGGCGAGAGTGATTTTCAGAGCAGTCCGTCGAGTGCGGCTTGCATTTCTTGATGCGCATGAGCATCGCTGGCTTGTTCCGCGCGGGCCACGCCTTCGGTAAGGATCTTTTTCGCTTCCTCGATGCGATTTTCAGCGGCGAGCATGCGGCCGTATTGATAGTAGGCGGCCACGTAGTCGGAATGGTCGGCGATTAGCTTTTGGAAGTGAGTTTCCGCCGCGGCGATGTCTCGTTCTTTCATGCATTCCATTGCGAGACCGTAGCGGCCGAAGGAATCGCGGGGATTCTTCTCGACGAACTGCTCGAGCATTTGCCTGCGCTTTGCGCCTGCTTGGGACGCGCCCATATGTGGCGTATTATAAGAGCCTAACTTTACAAACGCCAATTCCAATCGAGGGATTGCATTGAAGAAGAAGCCGGATTTGAAGGTGGTTGCGAATTCCAAGGGTGCCGCGTTGGCAAGAGACGAGGAAGCGGCGCCTGCGGGAAAGCCCGTCAGCGGCTCGCGCTCGCAGATGGTGGAGGTGGTGCTGCCCAACGACGCGAATCCGCTGGGTTACATGCTCGGCGGGCGCGTGATGCACCTGATCGACATCGCCGGAGCGATTGCCGGCCACCGGCACGCGGGCAGCTACCTGGTGACAGCGTCGGTGGATTATCTGGATTTCCGCAATCCAATCCGCATCGGCGACCTGATTGTGCTGAAGTCGAGCGTCAATCGCGTTTTCGACACTTCAATGGAAGTGGGCGTTAAGGTATTTTCCGAAAATATTCTGACGCGCGAACGGCTGCACACGTCGAGCGCGTATCTGACACTCGTTGCTGTCGACGCCAATATGCAGCGGCATTCGATTCCGACGCTGATTTTGGAAAATGATGAGGACCGGCGGCGCTGGAATGAAGCGGGCGAGCGGCGGAAGATACGGCTCGCCCACCGATACAGAAAGCCCGCCACAGAGTAAGTCGCCCGGGGATTGGTTCGTGCTGCTTCCCTAGCGCGACAGATAGTCCTGCACGTTTTGCGCTGTGCGAAATCCCTGTAAGACACAGCTTCCGATGGATGGCCCGTCCAGATAATTTCCGGTGATGAAAAGGCCGCGAAGAGAGGAAAGATCGTCGCGAATTGCGGCGACTTTTTGCGCGTGACCGAGATTGTATTGCGGCAAAGCGTGGGTGTGCCGCCAAACATGCTGGACGACGGGCGGCGCACTGATTTGCAGAACTCCGCCGATGTCCTGGTGCACTTGATTGGCGATTTGGACGTCGTCCATGGCCAAGATTTGCGGGTCGGTCGCGCCGCCGAGGAAGCAGGTCATGACGACGGAGTCTTCAGGGCAGCGCCCCGGAAACAGAGAGGAGTTCCAGATGACGCCGAGGGTGTGCAGCTTTTCGGTGCGCGGCACAAGAAAACCGAATCCGTTGAGTGCGTGGCGCACGTGCACGCGGCGGTAGCCTTGGGCAACCACGGCAACGGGGGCATAGGGGATTCCGGCAAGAGTTTTTGCGAGCCGATCGGCGAATGGCGCGACGAGTTTGGCGGCGGCGTAAGCTGGAGTTGCGAGCACCACAGCGCCTGCCGACACCATTTCCGCATTTGAGGAGCCGGAACAGCGAAGCATCCAGCCTTCCGGCCGGTGCTGGATTGAACTAGCGGCCACTCCGCTGGTGATGGCGCCGCCAAGTTTTTGTGCAACGGCCTTCAGAAGAGTCGACATACCGCAGCGGAAGGAGGCAAGCGTGGGACGGACGCGCTCGCCTTGGCCGCGTGATTTCATCGCGCCGCGTATCACACTCCCGTACTCCTCTTCCCACAGTGCCAGCGAGGGAAAAGAGCTGCGCAAACTCAGCTTTTCCGGCTCGCCGGCGAAAACTCCCGACACGAATGGCCCGGCGAGGTGCTCGAGAATCTCCGTGCCAAATTTTCTGCGCACGAAATCGGCGAAGGATTCGTCTCCTGCGGCAGGCTGCGAGCGCCGGAACGGCTCGCTAAGGATGCGCACTTTTGAGCTGACGCCCAGAAGCGATGTGGTTAGCAGGGAGGGCGGCGACATCGGCGCGGGGTGCAGCTTCCCTCCGCGCAGAATGTAGCGTGGGGTGCGAGGATCAGCTTCGAGCAATTCGGACTCGCATCCTGCGGAATGGATCAGCTCGCGGAGCTCCGAAGTGAGCTGGAAGCTTTGAGGTCCGCTCTCGAACAGGAAGCCTTCGCGCTGCACCGTAGAGATTAAGCCGCCCGGATTGCTGGCTGCGTCGAGGACGCGGACACTGACGCCGAGCTCGCTGAGGCGCAGCGCGCAGGCGAGGCCGGAGATTCCCGCTCCGACGACGATGACCTGGCGAGGATTCATGGGCGGTGGGCCACGTCAGAGCGTTTTCGAAAAAAGCGGACGCGCGTCCATTTTTTGTTCGCGTAAGTAGCGGTCAAACGGCATAGCGAGATTGCGGATGAAAATCCGGCCCAGTGCCGTGACGCGGATTTCCGCAGGCGAGAGCAGAACCAAGCCGTCGTCGCGCATCGGCGCGAGTTCGGCGAGCTCGCTGGCGAAATAATCGTCAAAGTGAATGGGGAATTCTGATTCAATTTCCGATTTCAGAATCACAGCGTGGCACAAAAGTCGCGTGATGACAGCGCGCCGGAGTAGATCGTCATCGTTGAGGCGATATCCGCGCATGGTTGCGGCGCCGCTGGCGTCGACGGCAGACTGATATTCCGAAAGCACGCGATGATTTTGCGCGTAGGCTGCGCCCACGCTGCTGATGGCGCTGACGCCCATGCCGTAGAGATCCGCGCCAGCCTTCGTGGTGTAGCCCTGGAAATTTCGATGGAGGGTACGCTCGCGCTGGGCGACCGCGAGTTCGTCGGAGGGCCGCGCGAAATGGTCCATGCCGATGTAAACATAGCCGGCGTCGGTGAATTTATGGATGCCGGCTTTGAAAATGTGGAATTTCTCCATGCCCTCGGGCAAGTGGCCCTGGAATGCTCCCTGCTGCTTGCGCAGCCATGGGACGTGAGCATAACTGAACATGGCGATGCGGTCGGGAGCGAGTTGGAGGATCTTGTCGGCTGTCTCGGAAAAGGAAGCGGCGGTCTGATGCGGCAGACCGTAAATCAAGTCGACGTTGATGCTATCGAAGCCCAGAGCGCGCGCGGATTGGATCAAATCGCGGGTGAGTTCAAAAGGTTGAACACGGTGGATGGTCTGCTGCACGAGGGGCGTGAAATCCTGAATGCCCATGCTGAGACGGTTGAAGCCGAGTTTGCGCAGGACTTCAAGGTGTTCAGTAGAAGTGACGCGCGGATCGACTTCGATGCCGATTTCCGCATCGCGTGCGAATGAGAATCGCTCGTGCGTATACGCGAACAAATCTTCGAGTTGGGGAGGGTTCAAATAAGTGGGCGTGCCGCCGCCCCAATGAAACTGAACAACTTCACGGCGGTGGGAAACTGCACGGCTGACATGGTCGATCTCCGATTTCAGTGACTGCAAATAGGGAATCGCGATGGTTTTGTCTTTCTGAATGACCACGTTGCAGGCGCAGAACAGACACAAGCTCTCGCAAAAGGGCAAGTGCATGTAGAGCGAGACGGGGGTGTCCGCGGCCTCCGCGGTTGTGTAGAAGCGTTCAAGATCTGGCTGACGAAAATTCTCGTTCCAGACGGGCGCAGTTGGATAGCTGGTGTATCGCGGGCCAGGGCGATTGTATCTTGTGAGAAAAACTTCGCTGACTTCGAGGTCGGGAATTTGATTGGCAGTTTGCATTCTCAAGTCGTTCCTGAATACTTCGCTATTCGGCACGATTGGCCGCGAGCTTTGGCTTAGCTTCGGAAAACTCGCGCGCCGCACGAACGAACGCCTGCGCGTTTTCGACGGGCGTCGTGGGCAGAATTCCGTGGCCGAGGTTCAGAATATGCCCTATACCCTGTGTCTTCGAAATTGCTTCTCGCACGGCGAATGCAATCTTCTCGTCCGTGCTTAGGAGCACGGCCGGATCGATATTTCCCTGCAGAGCGGTGCTCGCGCCGATTTCCGACCGCGCTTCGGCAAGGTCGGTTCGCCAATCGACGCTCAGCACATTTGCGCCGGTCCGCGCCAGAGCGGGCAGCAGATGCGCGCCGTTCTTGGCGTACAGAATTACTGGGGCCGTCCCCGCATGAATGGCACTGATCAGCTTTTGTGTAGCGCGTAGCTCGAAAACCTCGTAGTCGTTCGCGGAAAGCTCTCCGGCCCAGGTGTCGAAGATTTGCACGGCCGCGGCGCCTGCCTCGAGCTGCATTTTCAGGTAGCGAGAAGTGACGCGAGTGATCTTTTCGAGAAGCGCGTGCAGCAGCGCCGGCTCTGTGTACATCATGCGCTTGATTGTGGGCAGTTCGCCGCGCGTCTTGCCCTCGACCAGGTAGCACGCGAGCGTCCAGGGCGCAGCCGCGAATCCCAGCACCGGGACTTCCGGACCCACGGCATTCGCGATTGCGCGAATTGCGTCGCCGACAAATTTCGTTTCGCGTGACGGGTCGAAATCCTTGAGCGCTTCGATGGCGGCGCTATCTGCAACGGGCTTTCCGAGTCTGGGGCCGTCGTCGTTGATTTCGAGCGGAATGCCCATGGCCTCGGCAACGACGAGGATGTCCGAAAAAACGATCACGGCGTCGACGTCTAGAACCTCGAAGGGCTCGAGTGAGACTTGCGCGGCCAGTTCGGGCGTTTTGGCGACTTCCAAAAAGGAAAACCGCTCGCGCATTCTTCGGTAGCCCGGAAGGTAACGGCCGGCCTGGCGCATGATCCACACCGGAACGCGTTCGGGTTGCTCACCGCGCGCGGCGCACAGAAAGACGTCTTTTTTCGTCGAAGATGCGCTTGTCACATGCATGATGAGCACTTAGCAAACCATCTTAACAGATGCAGCCTTGGGCGCGCACCGGCTCTCCGAAGTTGTCGCCCCGCGCAATCGGCGCTAAGATTGCACAATGCCTGCAGGTTGTTCGGTTGCTCGTTTGCGGCCGCATCGCCGCGCCTGGAAGACTGTTTCGCGATGAGACATTCCATGGGGATGGACATTCTCGCGCTTGCTCTCTACGCCGCAAGCTTTGCCGGCTACGCCCTTCACTTGTATCGCGACCGGCCGTGGAGCGGGCGCTTGGCGACCCTCTTGCTCATCCTGGCGATTGTTGTGCATTACTACGCGCTCCTCGAGCGCTCGCGGGCGATTCACGCGATTCCCTACGATGATTTATACGGCTCGATGTCGCTTTTCGCATGGCTGCTTGCAGTGACGTACCTTGGTCTGGAGACGTATCACCGGCAGCGGGCCGTGGGTTCGCTCGTAGTTCCGTTTGTTATGTTTTGGCTGCTGGTGGCCGTGGTTGTTGCGCCCTCGAATGTGCATCATGAGCCAGCAGCAAACGGAGCGCTATTTGCGCTGCACATAACGATTGGCATTCTCGCATACGCCGCCTTTGCCATTTCGTTTTTGCTCAGCGTGATTTACCTGATCCAGAATCGTGGGTTGCGCCATGGGCACCCGGGGCTCGCGTTCTGGCGTTTCCCGGCGCTGGAGGTCCTCGAACGCATGAGCCGGTCGAGCGTTTGGGTTGGACTGGTTTCGCTGGCCATCGGGACGACTCTCGGATTTGTGTGGGAGCATCGCCTCACCGGGCACTTTGCCATTGGCGATCCCAAAGTGCTGGTGACGCTTGTTGTTCTCGCCGTCTATGTGATTTATCTGGCCATCGTGCACGCTCCGGCATGGCGGGGAGCGCGCGCGGCGATGGTTTGCGCGTGCAATTTTGTGATCGTGCTGTTCAGCTACACGGTTGTGAACGTCTATTTCACGGGATTTCACCGGTTCTTCTGATGGCGATCGATTCCATCGGCGAGCACAGCGAAACCACGCTTCGCGGGCGTGCGGAGGTTGCGCTGATTGGCTGCAACCACCTGACAGCGCCGGTGGAGCTTCGCGAGCGCGTGGCCTTCACGCCCGAGCAAGCGCTGCAAGCGGCCAAGGAGCTGTGCCAGTCAGGAACGATCGAGGAAGCCCTCGTCGTCTCCACCTGCAATCGGAGCGAGCTCTACGGAGTCGCGGAAGAGTCGGCCAGGTCTCTGCCGGATGCGCTGGTTTCTTATTTCAGCGAATTTCACAAGCTTTCGCCGCGCGAGTTGAATGGCCGCATTTACCAGCACGCTGGGCGGCAGGCTGTGCGGCATCTATTCCGCGTGTCGAGTGGACTCGATTCGATGATGCTCGGCGAGGCGGAAATCCTCGGGCAAGTTCGCGATGCCTATAACCGCGCCCTTGGAAATGGCTCGACCGGCCCGGTGCTGAACCGGCTGTTTCAGGGCGCGCTGGAAGTAGGCAAACGAGTGCGCACGGAAACCGAAATTGGCGCGCGGCCGATGTCGGTTGCGGTTGCGGGAGTGAAGCTGGCGGAGCGGATCTTCGGTGACTTGAAAGGGCGTTGCGCGCTGATTGTCGGCGCGGGCGGAGTCGCCGAGCAAGTGGTGGAACATCTTCGCATGCGCGGGATCGGCGACCTGCAATTGGCGAACCGCTCGTATGCCCGGGCGCAAGAGCTTGCCCTGCGGATGGGCGGAACAGCCTTGGAATGGAGCGGGCTCAAAATAGCACTGGATCAGCCCGACATTGTTGTCACGTCTGTCTCCGGCTCGGATCATGTGTTGACGCGCACGATGTTTGAGCGCTCGATGGCTGCCCGGTCGGGGCGCGCGATCTGCGTGATCGATTTGGGCGTGCCGCGCAACGTGGAGCCGGAGGTCGAGGGCCTTTATAACGTCTATCTCTTCAACATTGACCACTTGGGGGAGATCGTCGAGCAGAACAAGAAAGCGCGCGAAGCAGAGGCGCCGCGGGCCGAAGCCATTGTCGATGAGCACGTGAGCAAATTTCTGGCGTGGCAGTCGAGCCTGGAAGGTGCCGGACTGCTCGAAGCGTTGCGCGGTCGCCTGGAAGCCGAGCGGCAATCGCTTCTCGCGGCTCATTTTGGTGATGCCAATCGAACTTCCGAGACGGATCGCGAGCGATTGGAAAAACTCACGCAGGAATTGATCGACCGAATTGTCCAGCTTCCGGCTTCGCGTTTGCGCCGGGAGCGCAAGTTGCGCCGGCCGGTGGAGGGACTTGCGGCGCTACGGGAACTTTTTGGTTTGGCGGACTCGGATGACAAGGAGAAGCCTTGAAGGTGCTGCGCATTGGGACGCGCGGCAGCAAGCTGGCGCTCTGGCAAGCGGAGCACATTCGCGCCAGGCTTTTGCAGGAGAGAGGAATTGAATCGGAGCTTGTGGTGATCAAGACCTCGGGTGACCAGTTTGCCTTTGCCGCTATTCCGGATGTTGGAGGGAAGGGAATTTTCATCAAGGAAATCGAGGATGCGCTACTCGAGGGACGTGTCGATGTGGCGGTGCATAGCATGAAGGACGTGCCTACGGCGACGCCGCGCGGCCTTTGTTTTCCGGCCATCACCAAACGCGAGGATCCGCGCGATTGTCTGGTGTCGCGCTCCGGCAAGCCACTGGCTGAATTGCCCGCCGCCTCCATTGTTGGCACAAGCAGCCTGCGACGGCAATCGCAGCTTCTCCATTTCCGGCGCGACTTGGAGGTGGTGAATCTGCGCGGAAATGTGGACACGCGAATGCGTAAGCTGGATGCGGGCGAAGTTGATGCCATAGTGGTTGCAAAGGCGGGGCTCGACAGGCTTGGACTGAGCAGCAGGATCACGCAGGTCCTTCCGCCGAACATCATGCTTTCCGCCGTGGGCCAGGGCGCGCTGGCGATTGAAGCGCGAGAGTCGGATGCGGGCACGCTCGAAATTCTTGCGAAATTCGACGATGCGGATAGCCGCGCGGCAGTGACCGCTGAGCGTGTGCTCTTGGCTGAACTCGAAGGCGGCTGCCAGGTTCCGCTGGGTGCGTGGGCGCGAATCGAAGAAGGAAAGATGCGGATGGGCGCTCGAGTGCTGAGCGCGGATGGCGCGGAATCCATTCACCGTCACGCAGAGGGCGCGCCGCAGGAGGGAGAGCGGCTTGGCCGAGGCCTCGCGCGCGAGTTGCTTGACGCGGGAGCTGATCGGTTGCTGCGGCTGGCTGGGAGGAGCGTCGGTGGCGGATAACGACAACCGCACGGCGAAGCGAATCGTCGTCACGCGCGCTCCGGGCCAAAATGAAAGCCTTCGCACGGAGCTGAAAAAGACGCTGGGCGCGGACGCCGGCATTATCGAGCTGCCTTGCGTCGAGTTTCGCGAGCCGGAAGATACTGCTGCGCTGGACAGCGCGATTCACTCGATCGGCAATTTCGCCTGGATTCTCTTCACGAGCCAGAATGCCGCCAGATATTTTGCGCGCCGGATGCGTGCCTTGGGGACGCAGCCTGGACAAACAGGGAATCCGCATCCGCGAATTGCAGCGATTGGGCCAGCGACCGCCGAAGCTACGTCTGCAGAGGGTTTCTCTGTGGACTTTGTGCCCACTCCCGGAACAGGAAGAAGCTTTGCAGGCAGTTTCAAAGACTCGGTTCGCAGCGTCGCTGGGATGGAAGTCAAGAATCCGACGGCAGGGTTTTTGCGCGGCGTCGCCGGGATGAAGATCCTGGTGCCGCGAAGTGATTTGGCGCTTCGCGATCGCGGCGCCACGGATTGGACGGAAGTCCTGCGCGAAGCAGGAGCGGAAGTTACCGCGGTGGCTGCGTACCAGACTTGCGCTCCGAAGACGCTTGCCGGACCTCAGCTCGCGGAAATTGTGCGCGACGGCGCGGACTGTGTTATATTCGCGAGTCCGTCGGCGTTTGAGAATTTTGCGGGTGCTGTGGGCGCCGATAATCTCAAGCGGTTGGCGCGAACGTCTCTTTTCGCGGCCATCGGACAGACGACGGCGGCGGCGATTCGTTCCGCGGGAATCGCCTGCGCGATCGAGGCCGCGGAGCCTGATACAAGGCTGCTGGCGGAAGCAGTTGCCGGCCAGTTAAAAAGCGGCCGTCGGGCTGCTACGGCGAACTCGCCGAGCGAAGGAGCAAAGTCCGCATGACTTTTCCCACGCAGCGTCCACGCCGCCTGCGCAGAAATGAAGCGATGCGCAGCCTCGTGCGCGAAACACGGCCGTCCACGGCAGGGCTCGTATATCCGATGTTCGTCTGCCCGGGACGCGGCGTTCGCGCGGAAGTGAGCTCAATGCCAGGTATTGCCCAGCAATCGGTGGATAAGCTTTTGGAAGAAGTGAGGGAAGTCGCTGACCTTGGGATTCCCGCGGTCATTCTGTTCGGTTTGCCGGAACACAAGGATGAAAAAGGAACGGAAGCGTACATTGCCTCGGGTGCGGTGCAGCGCGCGATTGAGGGGATACGAGCGGCGCGGCCCGAGCTGTTGGTGATCACCGATGTTTGCCTGTGCGAGTACACCAGCCACGGGCATTGTGGCGTGATCGAGGGTAAAGAAGTCGCGAATGATCCGACGCTCGAACTGCTCGCCGAGATGGCGCTCTCGCATGCACGCGCCGGAGCGCACATCGTAGCCCCGTCGGACATGATGGACGGCCGCGTCGCGGCGATTCGCAAGCGGCTCAATGCCAATGGCTTCGCCGACACGGCGATAATGTCTTATGCCGCGAAATATTGTTCGGGTTTCTACGGGCCGTTTCGCGAAGCGGCGCAATCGGCGCCTCAGTTCGGTGACCGTGCCAGTTATCAGATGGATCCTGCGAATGCGCGCGAAGCGCTGAAAGAAGTGGCCCTGGACCTGGAAGAGGGCGCGGACATCATCATGGTGAAGCCGGCCTTGCCATATCTCGATATTATCCATCGCGTGCGCGAAGCGTTCGATGTGCCGGTTGCGGCGTATAACGTGAGCGGCGAGTACGCCATGGTGAAGGCTGCGGCGCAGAATGGCTGGATTGACGAGAAACGCGTGGCCCTTGAGATTTTCACCTCGATCCAACGCGCCGGCGCCTCGGTGGTTCTCACATATCATGCCAAGGACCTGGCGCGCTGGCTCAAAGCCTGCTGAAAGTCCGCAATGGCCTCCCCGTCGAAAATCAAATCTACAAGAAGCAAGGAAATTCTGCGCCGCGCACAAGAATCTCTCGTCGGCGGCGTGAACAGCCCGGTGCGAGCGTTCAAATCCGTAGGTGGCGAGCCGCCGATCATTGACAGCGGTTTGGGATCGCATCTGTGGGATGTCGACGGCCGTGAATACATCGACTTCATTGGCTCCTGGGGCGCGCTGATTCTTGGCCACGCGCATCCTGCGATTGTTGCGGCGATTCAGGATCAGGCCACGCGTGGAACGAGCTACGGCATAACCACGGGACTCGAAGTCGAATTAGCCGAGCGCGTCAAGCAGGCGATTCCTTCCATTGAAAAACTGCGTTTTGTCAGCTCGGGTACGGAGGCGACTATGTCCGCGGTTCGCCTGGCCCGCGCTTTTACGAAGCGCGATTTGATCGTGAAATTTGAAGGCTGCTACCACGGCCATGCCGATAGTTTTCTCGCCGAAGCGGGCTCGGGACTTGCGACTCTGGGAATTGCGTCCAGCCCGGGTGTGCCCGAGGCGCTCGCAGCACTCACGCTGAACGCTCCCTATAACGACCTCGCCGCCGTGGAAAAGCTCTTCGCATCACATGCCGGCAAGATTGCTGCTGTAATCGTCGAGCCGATAGCCGCGAACATGGGCGTGGTGCTGCCTGTGCCGGGTTTTCTCGAAGGGCTGCGCGAAGTCACAAAGCGAGCCGGTGCCTTGCTTATTTTCGACGAAGTGATCACCGGACTCCGCCTTTGCTACGGCGGAGCGCAAACGCTGCAGAACATTACGCCGGATCTGACGACGCTCGGGAAAATCATTGGCGGAGGCCTGCCCGTTGCGGCTTACGGCGGGCGCGCCGAAATCATGAATCACGTCGCGCCGTTGGGCTCTGTGTATCAGGCGGGAACGCTTTCTGGGAATCCCCTGGCGATGCGGGCGGGAATTGAAGTTTTGAAAGTGCTGGAAGCGCCGAATTTCTTTTCGAAATTAAATGCGCGTGCGGATAAATTCACATCGGAGCTTCGCACTGCGGTTCGTGAATCTGGCGTTTCGCCGCAAGTGAACTCGATTGGGTCGCTCGCGACGTTGTTCTTCGCGCCGCAGCCCGTCCGGAATTATGCGGACGCGAAAAAATCGCACACGCGGCGCTACGCCGCGTTTTTCCACGCCATGTTCGAGCGCGGTATTCTGCTGGCGCCATCGCAATTCGAGGCGATGTTCATTTCCGCGGCGCATACAGGCACGGACCTCGAGCGCACTCTTGACGCAACAAAGGAATCCCTCAGCTTGCTCGCAGCGAACCCCGAGTAGCGCCACTTCAGGAGCCTAACAGGTCACTGCGTGTCTTTGTCCTCCTCTTGGTCCGGATAGTTCATCAACTCCGGCGCACCGCAACGGTGTCAAAAAGTAACAACGAAACAATGAGGGAGGAGACTTCCGGCGTGGCCGGGCACCTTTCCTGAGGTTGAGCGCTTGTGGCAGGTCGTGTAGCCCTGGGCATAGGTACTACAAGAGAGGTGGCCGGAAGTACTGGCAAAAATTGCCTACCTGTACTATTGGCCTGAAGGGCGTCGCTCTATTCAAATAGAGATGTCAGGGAGCGAACGCGAATGGTCTTGGCCATGGCAGTGCTGCTTTTCCAGTTTCCCGCGATAGGGGCGGGGAACTCGCCGCAGCGCTCGCTCGACCAGCCCGTTGTTGAGGCGCGGGCTTCTGTGCCATCGAAAACTGACGACACAGCAAAGCCATCCGGCGCGTCTGCAGCAACCACCGAGGACCACTCCAAACCGAATCTGCAGCCGGGCCAGCCTCTGACCGAGCCAGCGGCAGTCTTGATGTCCAACCTGTATTTACCCCCGCCACCGGCCTTCCGTCCTCCGAATGAAACGCCGGTGATGCACCGGAAGTGGTGGATTGTGCTAAGCGCAACCGAGCACGGCTCGGCTGGGTTCGACGCGTGGTCGACGCGCTACGCCCTTTCCAACGACCGCGTCGAGGCAGACCCAATCATGCGGCCTTTCGCCGGTTCGAGCACAATCTATGGCGCCATTCAAGTGATACCGATGGGGCTCGATTATGTCGCGCACAGGTTCCAGCGCAGTTCCGGCTGGACGCGCCATATTTGGTGGGCGCCGCAATCCTTGGCCGCGGCCACGTTCCTTTTCAGTGGCTCTTACAACGTGGCCCACACGCGGTAACTGCTTAACTATGCTTTCGCATGGAATTCCCTCGCCGGCATTTTCGCTCCTGCCATAAGTTTTCATTACTGACGCGCGTGTGATATGTTTTCGCGCTTGGCGACCGAGTAACAGCACCGTTTTGCAGAGGCGCGTCGCCGCGCGAGGTGGAACACGTGAAAAAGCCGCGGAGTCTCAATAACGCCGGCGAAGTTTCGCGGCGGGAATTCGCGCGCCGCGTCGCCTTGACCGTCGCAGGCAGCACGCTGGCCGCTGCGACCTTGCCGATCCCTTCGAGCGCGGCGCCGCGGGTGCACTCGATTGCCCCGTTGCTGCAAGATGAGGGCGCCTCAGGCCTGTCCGCCGATGCTCAGGCCGAAGTCGAGGCCAAGCTTCAACATATCTTCGCGAAGTATGGTGCACGGTTCTCTGACGACCAAAAGAAACTGATGCGCCGAACGGTGACCTCCCACGTAAGGATGCTCGAAACGATTCGGCCGATCCCGGTGGCCAATAGCGACGCCCCCGCGACAGTCCTGAAGCTTGTTGATGACAGGATCTTGGGCTCAGAGCGCAAGCCCTCCAAGCCGTCGAAGAAGGAGGGCGCGTAGCTATGCTCAGCGAAGACGTGCTTTACCTCCCGATTCGAGAGCTTGGCGAGCGCATCCGCGCGCGGAAGATTTCTCCCGTGGAGCTCACAGAGAGCTATCTCGATCGCAGCAAGCGCCTGGGCCCCAAATTCAACGCATACGTCACAATCACCGAAGATCTCGCGCTCGAGCAAGCGCACGCTGCGGAAAAAGAGATCGCCGGGGGACACTATCGCGGGCCGTTGCACGGAATCCCTTATGCGGCGAAGGATTTGCTGGCCGTCAAGGGATATAAAACTACCTGGGGCGCCAAGCCCTACGCCGACCAAAGCTTTGACTACAATGCCACGGTCATCGAGCACCTCAACCGCGCCGGCGCCATCCTTATCGGCAAAGCCGCGATGATCGAATTGGCAGGCGGGCTCGGTTATGAGTCGGCGGAGGCTTCGCTCACGGGCCCATGCAAGAATCCCTGGAATACGGATTATTGGACATGCGGCTCATCGAGCGGCTCGGGAGCGATTGTCTCCGCGGGGCTCGCGAATTTCGCGCTTGGTTCCGATACCCGCGGTTCCATCATTTGCCCGTCGACTCTTTGCGGAATTTCGGGGATGCGTCCGAGTTTTGGACGCGTGAGCCGCCATGGCGTGATGGCGATTGCGTGGTCGATGGACAAAATCGGCCCGATGGCGCGCACCGCTGATTGTTGCGGGCTGATCCTGTCGGTAATCGCAGGGCACGACGAGAACGACCACGATTCGCTGCCACCGTCGCTGGCGGGCTTTCGCTATCCAGCGGCGCAAGTTTCATCTCGGCCCGTGCGGATCGGTCGGCTGACCAACGTTTTTCCGAACGCCGATCCGGAGCTGCATGCGGCTGCGGATGATGCTTTGAAAATTCTGGAGAAAAATGGCGCGGAAGTTTCCGACGTGGAATTGCCGGAGGATCCCTTTGAGGAAGCGGCGGAACTGGTGATTTTGATCGAAGCCGCTTCGGCATTTTCTGAGTTGGTCGATTCGGAGCGTTGCGCCCAGCTGGCGGATCCGCTGGGGCAGATCAACGGGTACGCCAGCCGGGAATTCTCCGCTTCCGATTTGCTCCAGGTCCAGCGCGTTCGCGTCTTCCTGCAGAAGAAGATCGACACGTTGTTTGATCGTTTTGACGTCATTGCCGCGCCGGGCGAAGACACCGCAGCGATTCCGCTGAAGCCTCCGCCAGAGCCAACGCGCGAGCAACAGCAACGCGAAGAGCGCCGTCCGCGCAATCGGCGCGGCAATAGCATGCAGCCGGACGCCATATCGAGTCTCTGCGGCTTGCCGGCGGTCACCGTGCCTTGTGGCTTCAACAAGGATCACATGCCGATCGGCGTCCAGTTCATGGCGCGGGCTCTGGATGACGAACGCGTGATCGCCGCCGCGCGGTTGTTTCAGCAGCATACGGACTGGCACACGAAACATCCATCGCTCAGCTAAGCATGCCTGAGCGGGGCGATCGGCGTCGTGAGCTTTGTGCCGGGCCCGGGCGACTCATCCAGCGCCTGTTTTTCTTCGGTTCTGAGCGGGCGATAATCTCCCTTTGGCAGGCCGCCTAAAGTGACCGGCCCAATCGCCACACGCACCAAGCGTAGAACTTCGATTCCCAGCGTTTCGAATATGCGGCGTATCTGGCGATTTTTCCCTTCGTCGAGGACGATCACGAACCACGTATTTTTCTCGCCGTGACGCAACACTTCCGCGCGTTTTACGCCAAGCAACTCGCCGTTCTCGGAGCGCACGCCTTTTTTCAGTCTTTCGATAAGCGCCTGATCGGCTGTGGTATTGATTTGCACGTGATAGGTTTTGTCGAGGTGCGTTTCTGGCGCAGTGATTCGCGCAGCCCATTCGGAATCGTTGGTCAGAAACAGCAGGCCTTCGCTCGCCTTATCAAGCCGGCCGACGGGAGCGATCCAAGGCAAATCGCGGGGCAAGTTTTCATAAACCGTCTCGCGGGCCTTTTCATCGGACGCCGTCGTTACCACGCCGCGCGGCTTGTTCATCATCAAATAAATCTTGCGTGCGGCGCCCGCGATCTTGCCGTCCACTTCGACACGATCACGTCCAATATGCACGGGCGTTTCCGGATTGCGCCGCTCAATTCCATTGAGCCTTACGTGCCCTGTGCGGATCAACTCGGCAGCGCGTGAGCGCGAGCAATAGCCAAGCTTGGAGAGCGCCCGCGCCAACCCTACGCGGCGGCCGTCACCTTTTCGAGGCAGTTTACTTTTCACCGTAGTTTCCATTCACGGACAGAGTCGTGTCCGCCGAAGCAGCACTTCCCGCTGCATGCTATCGCGCTAAAACGATGGAAGGGAAGGCGGTAGAAACGGAAATCGTGTTAGGCTGTCGCCGTCGTGCCATAGAATTTCATGCTTTGATAGGGGCAATTATGAAGAAGTTCGTGCTCTTCCTTGCGGTATTCTCCGTTTGTTTCGTTTCCCAGGCAGCGACCAACCCGGAAGTCGCGCGCTGGGAGCAAGAGGCTCGCAACATCACTATCATCCGTGATGATTGGGGCATCGCGCACGTCTACGGAAAAACAGACGCCGACGCCGTCTTTGGCATGGAATACGCGCAAGCCGAAGACGACTTCAACCGCGTTGAGACGAATTACATCAACGGAATGGGGCGCCTGGCGGAGGCGGAGGGCGAGTCTGCAATTTATCAGGACCTCAGGATGAAGCTGTTCATCGACCCGGTGACGTTGAAGAAGCAATACGCCGAGAGTCCAGCCTGGCTGAAGACGCTCATGGATTCATTTGCGGATGGTCTGAACTACTATCTTTACAAACATCCGGAGGTCAAGCCGCGGGTCATCAAGAGATTCGAGCCGTGGATGGCGTTGAGCTTCACCGAAGGGAGCATCGGAGGCGATATCGAGCGAGTGAACATTGGCCAACTGACCGCTTTCTATGGTCGCGAGCCCATGTCCCAGACAATGCCAGAGGATGACGATGACACAGTCGCCGAACCGGCCGGATCGAACGGCGTCGCCATCGCGCCCTCGAACACGGTCGACCATCATGCGTTGTTGCTGATCAATCCGCACACCTCATTCTATTTCCGCTCCGAGCTGCAGATGGTCAGCGATGAAGGGCTGGATGCGTACGGAGCGGTCACTTGGGGCCAGTTCTTCATCTATCAGGGTTTCAATCCACACTGCGGCTGGATGCACACCTCCAGCGGCGTCGACGCCGTCGATGAATTTCTCGAGACGGTGCGGAAAAAGGGCGGCCACTACTATTACAAGTACGGCAAAGAAGAGCGCCCGGTCATGAGCAAGGAAATCACCGTCCCATACATGACGGATCATGGAATGGCAGAGAAGAAATTCACAGCGTTTTACACTTTGCATGGACCGGTCATCGGCGAGCAGGATGGGAAATGGGTCACCATCAGTCTCATGCAAGAGCCAATCAAAGCCCTCATCCAATCGTACATGCGGACCAAGGCCACGAACTTCAAGTCTTTTCTGCAAACCATGGAACTGCGCGCGGATTCCTCGAACAATACACTCTTCGCTGACACCGATGGCGACATCGCCTATTACCAGGCCAACTTTATCCCTCGGCGCGATAACCGCTTTGACTATACGAAGCCCGTCGACGGCAGCAATCCGGCAACGGCTTGGCACGGGCTTCTGACGCTCGACGAAACGCCGCACTTGCTGAATCCCAAGAGCGGCTACGTCTATAACTCGAACGATGCGCCGTGGAACGCCGCCGGGCCAGGCACACTGAAAAAATCGAACTTCCCTGCATATGTGGAAAAAGGCGGTGAATCCGCGCGTGGGCTTCACGCTGTCATGGTCCTTGGGATGAGGGACAAGCCTATCACGCTCGACTCTCTGATCTCATCCGTGGCGTTCGATAGCTACTTGCCATGGTTTGAAATAACAATCCCCGCGCTGATGAAGGCTTACGATCAGGCTCCGGCTCCCCTGAAAGCCAAGCTGGCGGATCAGATCGCGATATTGCGCACGTGGGACTATCGCTGGGGAGTGGATTCGATTCCGACGTCGCTCGCCGTGTTTTGGGGCACGGATCTGATGCATCACTTTTTCCGCGATGCGAGAGACGCCGACATGCCGATCTACGACTATGTCGCCAGCAAAGTGCCTCCCGAGCAGCTGTTGCAATCGCTCGCGGCGGCTTCCGATCAACTGACGTCAGACTTTGGAACGTGGAAGACGCCTTGGGGGAACATTAATCGCTTCCAGCGCCTTGACGATTCCCTTAATCCGCACTTCGACGATTCCAAGCCCAGCATTCCCGTTAAGTTCACTTCGGCGTTGTGGGGCTCGCTGGCGTCTTTTGGTGCGCGCCCGTACTCGAATACGAAAAAATGGTACGGCACCAGCGGGAACAGTTTTGTGGCCGCAGTGGAATTCGGCAAAACGATTCGCGCTAGGGCCGTGACCGCCGGCGGCGAGAGCGGCAATCCCGCGTCGCCGCATTTCGATGACGAAGCCGAGCGCTACGCCACAGGAAATCTGCGAGAAGTTTATTTCTATCGCTCGCAGCTTCAAGGGCACACCGAGCGAACCTACCATCCCGGAAACTGAGTCTTTCAGGTTGATTCGGCGGGCCGAAAAAATGGCGGAGAGTTCATCACTTTTTACTTTTATGTGCTTTTGCTCGGGTACGCGCAGGCGCTTTCCTCTTCCGTGTGATCTGATTGTAATCAATGGCGGCGACGATGAGATTTCTTAGGGCACGCTCATTCACCTTGTCGCCCTCAAAAAAATCGATGGCTCGCCACTGGTTGCCTCCGAGGCCCGCATTGAAGAGCCTGTCAGGATCTGAGAGGCTCGCCCCGTGAGCAAAGGTAAGCTTCACCTTATCTTTGTGGGCGTTGCCGACAACGATGATTCCGTCGCGGGACCACACGGGGCTTCCCATCCACTTCCATTCCTCGATGATCTCCGCGTCGGCAGCAAGGATGGTCTCGCGGACGCTGGCGAGCGTTTTGCCACGCCAGTCTGTGAGCCCTGCGATCAGCTCGTCAATACGTTCTGATGGATTCATTGGATTTTTATGCCTCCAATTCTTGTCGCGCGTTCATGCGAGCAGTTTATGGAGTAGCTTTACAAGTCGTCGAACGACATGCCCTTTCCACATCCAAAGGCCGGAAAGGAGCAATACCGGAAGAAAGACATAGCGAACAATAGGAGCGTAATGTTGAGCATCCAAGGGCGAATCATATATGTAACCGAGTATCGGAATGCCAAAGATAGTGTGAATCCAGCGAAAAATCGAACGTTTGGTGACTTCTTTCATGATTAAGTTGTCCTCCATTTATGGGCGCGGGCGCTTCACTTAGCCCGCCCAGATCGGACGCCGAACTGCTCGGCGTACTCGGCATTCAGCCGCCGCCAGCCGTCGAACTTCATGGCCTCAGGGCCAACGATGCGGCCGATGGGAGTTCCACTGAGAAGGTGATCCAGAACATCGAAAGCAATGTGCCATCCAGCAGCGCCCCAGGAGATGAATCGGTGATCGATGTTGTGCCATAATGTCAGGCGCGTGCCGCTACCAAGGGCTTCGAGTTCCCACCGGGTATCGCTGTACTCAAGCACCTTGGGAGCTTCGGCTCGCGTCACGCGTGTCTCGATCGGCGTCGGCGTTCCCACCCAAGTGAGGTGTACCGTTCCGACCTTACCTAGGCTCCCATCGACCTCAAAGGGCGCCCACTCG
Source organism: uncultured Acidobacteriota bacterium (assembly GCA_963811805.1). Classification (GTDB taxonomy): domain Bacteria; phylum Acidobacteriota; class Terriglobia; order Acidiferrales; family UBA7541; genus DAHUXN01. Next base: position 2,789,891 of record CAWESU010000001.1, read on the forward strand.
CGCAGATGCGCAGGGTCGGTCAGCGCCTGCCAGACTTTCTCCGGCGAGTGGCGTAGTTCTCTGACGAGGATGAGAGTCCACTTCTCTCCGTCCTTTCGTACCTGCGCTCCGGTAGCCGGACCCGGTGCGTACTGCGCGTGCTCGCTCATCTATCCTCTCCTCGTCAGCTGGGTGACCTGAATGAGGTTGCCGCAGGCGTCCTTCAGCATCGCAATGGTCGAACCGGTCACGTCGGTGGGCGGCATCGTGAACTCGACGCTGCGGTCCTTCAGCCGCTCGTAGTCGGCCTTGACGTCGTCGGTGAAGAACATGGCCGCGGGCTGGCCCTGTTGAAACAGCGCTTGCTGATACGCTTTGGCCGCGGGATTGTTGTTCAGTGCGAGCTGCAGCTCGGTGCCGTTCGGCTCCTCGGGCGAGGCCACGGTCAGCCACCGATATGGGCCGTTACTGAAATCAGTCTTTTTGGTAAAGCCCAGTACCTCCGTATAGAAGCGCAAGGCCTTGTCCTGATCATCCACGTATACACTGGTCACTTTGATTTTCATTTCGTTTCTCCTTTGTCACGTTCGCGGTTTGCGCCGCGTCTCGTCGTCTTCTTTCTTGTTGGTGTTGCGCCTTTTGTCGATTCATCCATGCGGTCGAGGTGGCGTTCGAGAGCGTCCACGCGGGCGGACCAGAATCGACGGAACTGAGCCAGCCAAGCATCGACCTCCTGGAATCGTTCTGGCTTCAGCCGGTACAGACGGCGCTGCGCATCCACGGTGGCCTCCACGAAACCGGTCTCGCGCAGCACTCGCAGGTGCTTTGACACCGTCGGCTGCGGCATACGAAGCTGTCGCTCGATCTCTCCCACGGATTGTTGTGAGGAAACCAGCAGGCTCAATATCGCGCGGCGGTTCGGCTCGGCAATGATTTCGAATGCGGATTCCATGTTCTTAATATACTCTACAGAGCATATACGTGTCAAGGTATATTTACGGGCAAGAGCCAGACGACGGTTTCAGTCCACTTGCCGGGATTCGCCCGCGGATGCTTTCTTGGCGGGGGTGCGATTCAGATCTATGTGTGCCGCGGCCCCTTCAGCGTTGGGGCGGGAGAAGGGCTGACCGCCATGTTGCCCGTGACTCGACAGGAATCCCGACCTATCACTTCCTACAACCCGACAAACCAGGCACAAAGCAACTTTTGCGGTACCCGCTATTTGAAGATAAGAACGACTCTACGGTAGAGTTACACGTCCGGCTGTTCGGCGAAGGCACAGACTGTTCGCGGCCAACGAAAGCCATCAACATCGGAGACGGCCTTTTCCAGTTGGATGCACCTAATCTTTATGTTGCAATGACGCGCGGTTCAAAGTTATCGGTTTATGTTCGAAGACCATGCTCCTGCTCAATTCGAGGCGAAAATGAGAAATGTAATCTACTTTATCAACATTGCCCTAGATGGCTGCTGCGACCATACCAAATTCAATCCCGATGAAGAAACGTTTGAGTATGTTACGCACCTCACGCGAGATGCTGACACATTCCTCTACGGGCGTAAGACTTATCAATTGATGGTTCCTTATTGGCCTGATATCGCAAAAAGCCAGTCCGAGACAAAAGCGCATATCGAATTTGCTCAAACCTTTGTCTCCAAGAAGAAGATTGTTTTTTCACGATCATTGGCCGGCGCTGAAGATGAAAATACGAGAATTGTTCGTACGAACCTTCGCGACGAAATACTTAAACTGAAGCAAGAACGGGGCAAAAATATTTTGGTCGGCGGTGTAGATGTTCCTTCACAACTAATGGAGCTTGGCCTTATTGATGAGTATCATTTTGTGGTTCACCCGATAGTTGCAGGAGAAGGGAGACGGTTGTTTGAAGGTGTTAGCCTGAAGGAGAGATTACAATTAAGGCTTGTTGAGTCCAAGATTTTTAAATCAGGATGTGTTGCGCTTCGTTACTTGAAACAGTGACGGAAAAAACTTGCCAGATACTCGCGCCGCTCTGCGTCAATAATCCTTATTTCCTTTATGCACCTTACTTTCCGACAGTGCCTCAACAGACCACCCTCGACCTTTACTCAGACGAAGACCTCGACGAGATGATCGCAGCCCAGGAAAAGTTCTCGATGCCGTGGGATTCGAATCGGGGAGCGTACAGTAGGAGCTGTCGGTAGGAGTTTTCGGTGTCACGTCCGATAACTCCTTTTGAAAGAATGGCGGGGACGACGGGGCTCGAACCCGCGACCTCTGCCGTGACAGGGCAGCGTTCTAGCCGGCTGAACTACGTCCCCGCATGCTTGCGGTATGAAGCGAACACTGGTGGGCGATGTGCGATTTGAACGCACGACCTTCCCGGTGTAAGCGGGATGCTCTAACCTCTGAGCTAACCGCCCGTACCATGCTATCCGAAGCCTCGCTGAGCGTCAACCGCGACCGTAGCGGTTTATTTTCGCCGCCTTCTCACAACAATTCCCATCGGCTTGACGTTCTGATACTCGCCAAGTACACTCGATGTTGTAGCCAAAACAAAACGGATGCTCCTCTCTCGCGATTTCGTCGGATACATGTCTAAAGAAGTGGTTAAACGGCTTGTGGACCGTCAAATGATTGAGGCCAAGTCGGTTGAGCAGCTTTCCGAGCGCGTTCGGCAAGCCATGGTCGACGAGCTCACCGTTGAGGATCGCCTCAACGAAGAAGTTCGCGACATTCTGGCCCAGCACAATGACGAAATGCGCAAGGTGGGGGCCTCCTACCAGGAAATGTACAAGAAAGTGAAGGGCGAACTCGCGCGCCAGAGGAAGTTGATTCTTCGCTGATGCGACTCACCCGCGAAAAGACGGTACGCCTCTCTCACCGAATCATTGACCTCCTTGTTTCCGTCGAAGATCTGGACTTTGTGGAAGATCGCGACACCATCCGCCAGGAAGTCGTCACCATTTTAACGGAATTGTTGAAACAAGAAGAGCAAGTTGACGCCGAGGCTCGCGCCAAGATCGCTTCGCAGAAGAAGGAAATCCTCGAAGGCAGCGAGGAATGGGACATTCTCTACCGCCGCTATTACAGCGAATCGCTCAAGCGTATGGGCGTAGCCGACCTCACCGGGCCGCGCAGGTTCTAACTTCTCCAACTCCCTCAAGACTCGCACCCAACATCCCGAGCATCCTAACCGCGCAGGAGAAAGCGAAAATGTTCCAGGCAAAAAAAGACGGCCCACAAAGGCCGTCTTTTCGTAGGTCGATAAATGACGTTCGGTCAGTTCGGGCGGCGCTTCAGCACAGGTGCGTTGTCGTCGCCGCTGTCGGTTTGCCCTTGCTGAGTCTGAGCGGACTTCTGTTCCGCTTTGCTTTTTAGCGTAGGCTTGCCGGCACGCGCTTGCTGAATCCTTTCGCCTGATTCCAACCGTAAGAGACGCGCCTTCACGGTGTCGAATTCAGAGGTCGTTACGATATATTCCGGACGAGGCGGAAGGATGCTAGCGATCTCCTTTTGCGCCGCGATGATGCGATCCGGTGTGGGGGGATGGGTCTCGAAAATCTTAGGAATGGTTCCGGGTTGCTTCTTTTCCTCAGCCTCGACCTTCTCAAAGAACGCAACAAACGCATTCGGGTCGTAACCCGCTTTGTACATGTACTGCAGTCCGAGGTAGTCCGCTTCACGTTCCGCATCGCGCCCAAACTTCAAATAGGTCATGGGAATCGCGAAATTCATTCCCTCGTAGATCCCGTAGCCAGCCCACGTGCCGGGCAAGGTCATAATCAGCGGGATAGACGCGATCTGCATGATATTCGCTTTGGTGGCGTTGCGCGTCTGGTGTCGCGCGCAGACGTGGGCAATCTCATGCGCCATCACCCCGGCGAGTTCCGACTCCGTGTCCGCATGCAAAATCACACCGGTGTTGACGTAGAAAAATCCGCCGGGGAGAGCAAAGGCGTTGATGTGCTCATCATCGATCACCTTGATGGTGAAGGGCACCTCGGCGTCGGAGTTTCTCACCAGGTTTTGCCCGACCTTATTGACGTAACCGACAATCACCGGGTCTTGGATCAGCTTCGAAACCTTTTCCACTTCTTCCGACAACTGCTTTCCAAGGGCGATTTCACGCTGGATCGAATACATATCGGGGCCATGCCCCACTTTTCGATTGCCAATCGCGTTGACGTCAGATTCCGTACCCGCTTTTACCGTGTCGGATTGGGCTAGAGCCGTGGGGGTGCCGATAACAATCGCCAGAAGGAAAACTGCAAAACCTGTGGAGGTTCTCTTCATGGACCCTCCTCCTTGCCAATACGGGCATTATACACCCCGATTGGCCCTTGTGCTTGCCGAATGTGATGCAGGCTGCTCCGAAAGAGTTTCTTTCTGCCCTCACTCCATCCCTGATCTTGCGAGCCCCACGCCTCAGGGCCTCTGATGGTTTCTATGATAACCTGTAGGCTCAGTTCTATTGACGCTGTTTGCTGTTCTATCTACAGTGGTTGTAGTGGCATGGCCCTCAAGAAAATACAGATCGGCCAGGTATGGAAGAAGGACGATACCGGTGACTCGTACCTCGTAACGAAGATCTATAACGAGGCGCTGGCCACCTTTGCTGTCCTGCGCAAGGCAGGCTCTGAAACGGACGCTCCGTTGCGCGTTCGCGTCGTCCGTGCGGGCGCGTCGCCTAGCTTGCCGGGCTTTCGCTTCACGCAAGAGTCGGAAGAGTTTTAGGCCCAGTCACGGAGTTCCGGATGGCCGACGGTTTCCCGAGGATCCTCACTCATGCAGGGCGCGTCAGCCGCGTCCTCTTTGCGTTTTTCCTGATCCCAGCATCAGCCTTTGCCACAACCATCATCGCTGTACGCACCGCGGAATTTGTCATCATTGCCACGGACAGCAAGGCAACGTACCTGGGGCAGCCTGGGCCGCCGACGGTCTGCAAGATTTACAATAACGGTGAGCTTTATTTTGCTGCGGCTGGACTCGATCGAGATTCCCAGCGCAATTTTTCCGTGAAGGACGTCGTCGCGCAAAGTCTTTTGCCCTCGGCGAATTTCGATGACCAAGTCGCGCGCGTCGAGAATGCCGTTTCTCAATCCCTGTTGACGGAGTTGCATCGCTTGCAGCGGGAAGACCCCGGTACTTACGCGTTCACGATGCACAACAGCAGGGAGGTGGTGAGCCTGGTACTTGCTCAATATCAGGACGGAGTCCCGCATCTCGCAGCGCGTGGATTTGGATGGATCGCCAATCCCGCTCCTGCCATCAAGATTGACCGCATCACCTGTCCGGGAGACTGCTCCAATGGCAGGGAATTGGTTTCCCTGGGCGAGAAAACTGCCGCCGAGAAATTCATGCATGCCAACGCCGGCGAAGATTTCGATCTTCCCGCGCTCGCCACGAAGCTTGTCCAGCTCGAGATCGACGATTCGCCTGGCAACGTAGGCCCGCCCATCAACGAAGTGCGCCTCGACAAGGACGGTGTCTCCTGGATCTCAAATGATGCAGGCTGCCCTGTTGCGGCGCGATAAATCGCCGCACGCTTCACCTGATGCAGGAATTTCCTGGCGCGCCCTGAACTAATCCTTTGGCTTGTAAGTCCCCAACTTCATCGCGATAGGTTTCAGCGTGGGATAAAACTGCACGAAAGTGTTGTCCACCGCGCCGTGCTGATTGTGGCATTGCCAGCATGCTTGCTTCGGATTTGCTGGCGCGCTCTCTGCGTTCAATCCGAAGTTGAAATATGCCCACTTCTCCGGAAAGCGATTCTCGTCTTTCACTGCCGCGGCGATTCCCTGCAGATCCGTCTGAAAATGCCCGCCTTTGTTGATCGATCCTTTGCTCGCCGCTTCGCGCTCTTCGAGCACAAAGATCGTCTTGTCCGGCCATCGGCCCGTGGCAACAAACACTCGATACGCGCTGGGCGCGACAAAAACGTTGGTGAATGCCGGCGGCGTGTTCGCATTCGCGCTGTACGCCATTCCTAATCCCGAAGACAGATAAATCCATTCGCGGTAATTTTGCGGTCGAACCAGACGATTCCCATCGACGTACTGCGGCTGACCGGCCGCAGCAGCCGAGTGGCCAGCCTGCTGCGCGAGCAATCCGCCCGTCGCCGCAATCGCCAGAATCAAGACCGTCACCTGTCGCATCTTCTTCTCTTTCGCAGACTGCCTGCCATCAGAAACGCGATGGCGATTCGTTTCTAGACTGATCGCACCGGCATCTTAACAACGTCTTCCACTTGCATGATTTCGCGCACCAGAAAGGGCTCCGCGTATTTGACGCCGATCATCCGGCCGTAATACCGCGAAGTCAGATTGACGCGATCTTCCAGCTCATCGAGCGGAATATGCACGCGCGACTTCTTCTCCGCCTTCCGTGGCCTGAACTGCGACGCATACGCCAGAATCGCCTTGTGCCGTTTCTCAAACTGCTTTGTGATGTCCACCGCAAACGACGGCCTCACCGTCTCATCGTACGTGGTCGAATACAAAATCTTGAACGGTCGGAAAGCTTCGCCGGGAATCGCCAGTTGTTTTAGGCCGGCAAGAAAGCACGCCTCATAGGAAAGTTTCGCCGCGTTGTAGTGATCTGGGTGGCGTCCCTCCCAGTACGGCAGAATCACCGTGTGTGGTTGCCACTCGCGAATTTTGGCCGCCACGGCCAGCTTGTACTTCTCGCTGACTTCAAGGTGTGCATCCGGCAAACCCAGATTCGCGCGCATCGCGAGGCCCATGATTCGCCCCGCCTGCGCCGCTTCGTGAAGGCGCTGTTCCGGCGTGCCTCGCGTTCCCATTTCGCCGCGCGTCAAATCGAGAACGCCTGTCTTGTATCCGCGCTGCGCCATCTTGATGAGCGTGCCACCGCAGGTCAGCTCCACGTCGTCCGGATGCGCCGCAATCGCCAGCAAATCGAGTTTCATTCCGCCTCCCGCGATAATTCCAACGCCGATTCTATCGTTTGCGAGAGAGCCCCGTCAAAACTGTTGGTCTGGACGCCGGACGATGCTAACGTGAATTTGCTCGTCAGGAGTCACAAATGCCTCAGGCACTCGAAGGCCGCGTCGCGCTCGTCACCGGCGGCGCCAAGCGCATCGGCCGCAGCATCGTAGAAAAGCTCGCGGCGGAAGGCGCGGATGTAGTCATCAATTACGAGTCCTCGCAGACGGAAGCGGAGGGTCTTGCCTCTGATGTTCGCAAGCTCGGCCGCCGCGCCCTGGCGATTCCCGCGAACGTCGCCCGCAAACAGGAAGTCCAGCGCATGTTCCTGACCATCGAGCGCGAGTTTTCCCGGCTCGATATTCTGGTGAACAACGCTGGAATGTTTTCCGCCGCTGATTTTCTGGACCTGACGGAAGAGCAATGGGACACCATTATGTCCACGAACCTGAAATCCCAATATCTCTGCGCGCAAGCTGCCGCGCCGCTGCTCAAGAAGAGCGGCCACGGGCGCATCGTCAACATTTCTTCGCTCGGAGGGATGCTGCCGTGGCCCAAATTCACGCATTATTGCGTTTCCAAGGCGGGAGTGATCATGCTGACGCGCTGCCTGGCTCGCGCGCTTGCGCCGGAAATACTGGTCAACAGCGTCGCGCCCGGCACGATTCAGTTTCCCGGCGAAGAACCCGACGAAGATTACATTCGCCGCGCGCCGCTGCATCGCACAGGTACAGGCTCGGAAATCGCCGACGCCGTCTTCTTTTTCGTAACCTCGGATTTTGTCACCGGCCAAATTCTCGCCGTCGACGGCGGCCGCAGCCTTACGTAAAAAAAGGCGGTGCCTGAAACGTAAGCACCGCCTTGAAAGACGCTTTCCGTTTTGTTTATTCGTTCGCGTACTTCACCGAGCATCCATATGGCCGCGTCACCGGATCGCTCACCGGCTTTCCGCCCATCGCGTCTTCCAGCGCTTCATTCAGATAATTCTTCGCGCCCTGAATGTCGGCCACATCCGTCGTCGCCCTGTCGTCGATCGCGCCGTCGTAAACCAGAACGCCTTGTGGATTGACGATGTACATATCCGGCGTGGTTTTCGCGTCGTAGAGGTGGCCCAGCGCGCCCGTCGAATCGAGCAGCGCCGCTGTAGGGTGCGCGTTCTCTTGCTTGAGATACGCGTTTTCATCCGCGGCGTCCATATAGCCCTGTTTTCCGGGCGCGGAAGACAGCACTGTCAACCAGATCACGCCTTTCGCGGTCCACTCTTGCTGCAGCCGCTGCATGTTGCCGCTGTCGTAGTGCTTGCGCGTGTACGGGCAGCCGCGATTGGTCCATTCCAGCACCACGAACTTCCCTCGATAGTCGGACAAGTGATGCGTTTGTCCGTTTGAATCGGTCGCCGTAAAATCCGGCGCGGGCTCACCCACGCGCACGGCCCACGCAAGCGTTGCGATCATCGCCAGACTTGCGAGCGTAATCGGCCCCGTAATCATCTTTTTTCTCATGGTGGTTTTCGCCTCTCGTTTTCCAGAATGTTCCTAATGTCCAGCGGCGGCCGCGTGTACGGACGCTGCGATCTGGTATGCGCGTCCTGCGCCAAGCTCCAGCACGCCGCGCAATTGCGCAATCGGCTTCAGCAGCCCGTCCGACTTCTGCAATTTTAGACGCACGCCCCGCGAAAAAGGTGTTGCGGCTTGCGCAGCGTCATTGTTGATCTGTTCCGCCTCGAGAGGAAAGAACGTCGCGGCAGCTTCTCGTCTGCCCGTTTCGACGATCAGCACGAAATCATCTTTCTCAGATGCTGCCGAAATCCTCCACGCCGCAGGCGCAGCCAGGGGAATTCTCGCATGTGCTTCCCGGAAGAGCGCCGCCTTTGGCCCGAGCCCGGCGCTTGCTGACTTGTTTGACAGGATGTTGACCGGTAGCGCCAAAGACAGTTGCGCCTTACCCGGTATGCACATCTCCCGGCACACCAGCCAGTCTACCTTCGCGCTGAGCGTTTCATTTCCTTTGCCCTGCAGATTAACCGGCACACTGATCGGTGCCATCAGCAACACTTCGTTTTCATATCCGTAGTCCACGATCGATGGCGCGGTCAGCTTCGTTGGCGCCGGCCATTCGATTGCCCCAATGTGAAATCCACTCGGTAATTGCCATTGCACCTTCGGCGGCTCGCCCGAATCCCCTGGATTCACCCAGTAAACGTGCCAGCCCTTTTCCATTTGAAACTGCAACCCGATCCACAGCCTCTCGCCAGCCTCCAGACTGCTGCGATTCGTGAGCAGCGTCACCGTTGTATGCGGCCCCGTCGCGCGCGCCTGCGCAAACGCACTCGAAGCCAAGGTGAGCAGCGCAAAAATCGCAATGGCCGCGGGCCAAACGTGCCAGTCTGTCGAATTGCGATTCATATATTGCGTACGAGCCTCGCGCGGGATTTGGATGCTGCGAATGCAATCCCAGCCTCAAAATAAAAAGGCGGCGCCAAATCAGCAGCGCCGCCCGCAACTCACAAAAATCAACCGCAATTAGTAAGCCGCGAGCTTCTCCATTCCCGCGACGATTTTATCCGTGTTGACCATCCACGCATGCTCCAGTGGCGGCGCAAACGGAATCGCCGGAATGTCCGGCCCGGTGATGCGCACAATTGGCCCGTCCAGATCCTCGAACGCCTCTTCCGCCACAATCGCCGAAATTTCTCCGCCGATCCCCAACGTGCGCTTGTCTTCATGGACGATCAGGCACTTGTTGGTGCGGCGCACTGACTCCAGCACCGTTTCTTTGTCGATGGGCGACAGCGTGCGCAAGTCAATCACTTCCGCTTCCACGCCATTTTTCGCCATCTTCTCGGCCGCTTCTAGGCACAGCGACGTCATATAACCGTAAGTCACCAGGGTCATGTCCCGCCCCTGCCGTCGCGTTTCCGCCTTGCCGATCGGCACAGTGTAATCGCCTTCGGGCACGTCGCCCTTGGCCGTGCGGTAGAGCTTCTTGTGCTCGAAGAAGAGTACTGGATTCGGATCGCGGATCGCCGCGAGCAGCAAGCCCTTCGCGTCATACGGCGTCGACGGCATCACCACTTTCAATCCCGGCTCGTGTACGAACCACGACGCGTTTTCCTGCGAGTGATAGAGTCCGCCGCCCGTGCCGCCGCCGCAGCAGATGCGCACCGTTAGGGAGCATCCGTACCCGCCCGCGCTGCGATAGCGAATCTTCGACGCCTGCTGCACCAGCGACTCCATCGCCGGCGTAATAAAGTCCGCAAACTGAATCTCCGCGATCGGCCGCAGCCCTACCATCGAAGCACCAATCGCCGACGCGATGATGTTGCCTTCCGCGAGCGGCGTATCCAACACCCGGTCCTCGCCGAATTTGTCGTAAAGCCCCTGCGTCGCCTTGAAGACGCCGCCCGAAAGGCCGATGTCTTCGCCCATCACGAAGACGCGTTCGTCGCGTTCCATTTCCTGCGCCATCGCTTCCGTGATGGCGTCGATCATTGTTATCGTGCGTGCCATTTTTTCGCGGTCCCCTTTTTATTCTTGCGCCCAGATGTGTTCCGCCAGCTCGGACGCGTCCGGATACGGACTCTGTTCCGCAAACTCGACGGCTTCATTGATTTCCTGCGTGATTTCCTTCGCGACCTTGTCTTTCGATTCGTCGTTCAGGAGTTTCTTGTCGCGCAGAACTTTTTCGAAGAGCGCCACTGGATCGCGCTTCTTCCACGCGTCCACTTCTTCTTTCATGCGGTACTTCGCGGGATCGATCTCGGAATGCCCATACCATCGGTACGTCTTACATTCGATGAACGTCGGCCCTTCGCCCGCCCGCGCTCGCGCAATCGCCTTTGTGGCTGCATCGTAGACGGCAAGCACGTCGTTGCCATCCACCACCACGCCCGGAAATCCGTACGCCTTCGCGCGATCCGCCAAATCCTTCAGCGCGGTTTGCAGCCGCAGCGGCACCGATTCTGCCCACAAATTGTTCTGGCAAACGTAAATAATCGGCAGCCGATGCACACCCGCGAAATTCAGCGCTTCGTGAAAGCCACCCAGGCTTGTTGCTCCATCTCCGAAAAAGGAAACGACCACCGTGTCGCGCCGGAGCCTTTTAAGTCCAAACGCGACGCCCGTCCCAACCGCAAGCTGTCCCGCGATGCTGCTCGCTGGAGTAATCGTGTGGATCGGCGGATAGCCCATGTGCGCCGGAGTCGATTTTCCGCGGTCCGGACTGGTCACTTTGCCGAAGAGCTGCGCAAAACACAGATTCAGCGGCGCGCCCTTGATGATGTTAGAAGTCCAGTCGCGATGCGACGGCGCAATCCAGTCATCCTCGCGCAAGGTGTACGCCGCGCCGACTTCCGCCGCTTCTTGTCCCACTCCCGAGTAGAAATTCCCTGCGTACTTGCCCTGCCGGAAAAGAATGCGCGCTTTTTCGTCGCACATGCGGCACTTGACCAGCATTCGATAGAGCCCGAGCATCAGCTCGCGGCCATTTTCGCCTTTTCGTCCGTTTTCGCTCTTTTCCGTTTCCAGTTCGGCCACGCCCCGGCCACCTTTGGCTGCCATCGCTTCTCCTATTATTCTGCGGATAAAATAGACAACGTAACTATAACACGACTTTTTCGCGACTGAACCTGCTTCCTACTTACTCTGACGCGAATTTCTCAGCCCGCGTTTCCTGCGTTTTTGTTGTGCCGGAATGGTACGTGGCCTCTCGATGATCGAAGCGCCCCGTGACATTTGCAGCTCTTTGCTCCCGCACTTGCGGAAGCGTTCTACACGCGAATTTCTCCCGTCGCGAGCTTCTCGATCAACTCGCGATCTGCTTCCAGAAAATCCATCTTCGCCAGCTTCTCTGGCTCAACCCATTCGATCTTCTCGAATATCCGGTTCTCTATTTCGCTCGCTTCGACGTGCGCTTCGAAAAAAATCAACTGCACCGGCTCGCGCATCTGCTCATACTGATGCCGCTTACGCAAAATCTCTTTCCCTATCTTTGCGTGCACGCCAAGCTCTTCGTTCAGTTCGCGCTCGAGCGCGGCCTCCGGTGTTTCGCCCGACTGGACCTTGCCGCCTGGGAACTCCCATTTCAGCGCGAATCTGCTTTTGCGGCTTCGCTGACACGCGAGGACCCGTCCATCGCGCGCGATCACAGCCGCCACAACGATCACGAGGTGCCTCTCTTCGCTGCGCCTCGGCGCTTTTGAGTTTTGCCTGCCACCTCCGGATGTATCACGCGCAGCAATTCCTCCACGCCGCACACCAGCGGTGGCCCTGGAGTATTCAGCAATTCATCGCGAATGGCGAACACTCTGCGTTCCCGCACGGCGCTCACGTCCCGCCACGCGGAATTCGCAAGCGCCTGCTCCGGTTTCGATTTCCCGCCGGTCGCCGCCCACGCCAGCACGATCACCTCGGGATTCGCGCGCGCCACGTCTTCGTCGGCAACGCACTGTCCCGCCGGCACAATCATTTCGCCGCCGCAAATATCTACAAGCTCCGCCACCCACGGTGGCGAGCTGATTCGCGGATGCGGCCATGCCTCGCAATACACGCGCGGCCGCGTCCTCCCGCGTTTCGCAATTTTTCGCACGCGGTCGAAATCCCTTTGCATCTCCCGAATCAGCGCTTCCGCTCGAGCATTCGCCTGCACCGCTCGTCCCAGCACGCGAATATCAGCGTTCACATCGGCAAGGCTTCTCGGATTCAACGCGAGGAAGGGAACTGGCAGCGCCAAAATTTTCTGCACTGTTTCGGTCTTGAACGGCACCGAGCCCACAATCAGCGTCGGCCGCAATTCCATCAGCGCCGAAGCGTCGCCGGACTTATCAAGCGACCAACAATCGCCCAGCTCCGGCAAGCCGCCCACGTCCGCCACGTCCTTGCACCACTTGCTCACCGCGACGATCTGCCGCCGCGCACCCAAAGCCACCAGGATCGAAGTCACACTCGGCGCAAGCGAAACAATTCTTTGCCGGACATTTTGCGAGGCGAAGGCCATGCGAAGCCTCGATTCTATCGGTCGCATCGCGCTGGCACAACCTCAGCTTTCGATTGACTTCGCGCTGCGCGGATGCCACGATGCGCGCAATTGCCCCACCAATTTGCTCTGCACAAGGAGGAACGATGCCCCACTCTTTGGTGCAAGTCGCGTACAACTCGGAAGCCTGGCAGGCGCTCATCAAAAATCCCCAGGACCGTATCGAAGCCGTCCGCCCTGCTGTTGAGAATCTCGGCGGAAAAATCAAAGAAGGCTGGTTTGCGTTTGGCGACTACGACGCCGTAGTGATCACCAAAATGCCCGACAACGTCGCTGCTTCCGCCATCGCCATTGCTTTTGCCGCTGGCGGCTCTTGCAAGAGCGTGAAGACCGCCCCGTTGATGTCGTCAGCAGAAGCCGTCGAAGCACTCAAGAAAGCATCGCGCGCCGGCTATCGTGCCGCGACGGCTGGCTAAGCGAATCGCGCTTGCAGATCGTTTCGCCCAACAACAAAGGGCCTGCACTCCGCAAAGAGTGCAGGCCTTTTTTGTATTTCGTTTTGTGCCGTGAGCCTACGCCCGCAGCGCGATCTACTGTTGCGTTTTCGCCTGAGGCTTCGCCGCGTGCTTGTGCTTCGGCGCCGGCATTTGTTCCACGGGCATGTCACCCTCTGCCTGGCGAACTGCCCGTAGACTCGGCTTCGGCTGCTGCCACAGGACCTTGGCATCCGCCGCGTCATTGGGATAGAACTTCGTCGACTCCTGACCCGTCGGCTGTAGGATGATATCCACGCGCCGGTTGTACGCCAGCCAGGTATCGTGCACGCGTCTCACCATCCATTTTTGCGCTTTCGCCGGATCGTGCTCTTGCAACTGGGCTACTTCGTTATTTTCCAGTTGCCGCTCTTTGCCTTCCGCGCGCGTTTCGATCTTGTCCGCGGAAATTCCCTGCGACACAAGATAATCTTTCACGTGGTCGGCTCGCCGCTGGCTCAGCGCTTCGTTGTACGGTGAAGATCCGCGAACGTCCGCGTGTCCCACCACCGTGAGTTTCGCCGTGTCGTCATAGTCCAAATACTTCTTGAACGTCTTGGCTAGTTCGTTCAGCGACTGCTGCTCGGGAGTTATCAGTCCAACGTCCGGATGTTCCTTCGCCGGATAAGCCGTCGGATAGAAAACGCTTTCGAGCGTCACCACGGGCATCGGGTCGATCGAGCCGGTGATGTGCAGACTCGCCGTCTGCGTTGTCGACCCGCCGCAAACGTTGGTGGCCGTCAGCGTGTACGTTTGATTTTCGTCGACCGGCCCCACGTTTTGCTGTTTCGGTTGCGCAGTGACCTGCTGGCTGCCATTGGTCTGCACGCTTCCGATAGGATCAATCGTCACCGAGCTCGCGTTCGACGAAGTCCAGCTCAGCGTCGACGTTCCGTCTTCTTTCACCTTGTCGCCGATCTTGTGGTACGTCACTTCCGTCGGGTTCAAAGTCAGCGTCGCTGTCGGCTGAATGTTCACGTTGATGGTTTGATTTTGCGTGACTGTGCCGCCCGGACCCGCCGCCGTAAAGTCGTACGTCGTCGTTTGGTGCGGCGAAACCGACTGCGTGCCGCTTGCCTGGACTGTGCCCACCGGAGTGATGTTCACATCCACTGCGTCCGTCGAGCTCCACGTCAGTGTCGTGGAGTCGCCGCAGTTGATCTGTGTCGGCGACGCGGAGAATGTACCAGTCACGGGAGCCACGGCAACCGTCGTGTTGACCAACCCGGCCCTGAATCGCGGTTGCACTGGCAGTGTGTTCCCTTGCTTCCAATCCTTCGTGTTTGTCTTGCCGTCGTTCAGGTGCACGGTGATGCGCTGTCCTGCCTGCACCGTCACGGGGCCCGACCATAGCGTCTTCCCGGCTCGCGTCACGTCGATTTGGTATGTGCCAGGCTTCACCAGCAGCCGCTGGTGCCAGAACAGCCAATTAAAGTTGAATTCGTCCACATGCCCCACGAAGTAGGGCGGAGTCTTGCCGTTCAGCAAGACCGCAGCCCGAGAATCGCCTTTGATCTCGATATCGCCGAACGGCCCGGAAACGTCGCCGCCCGACGCCTGCAGCTTCACGTCCAGGTCCGTCGTTTTTCCCGCGGTAATCTCGACGTCCTGCGTCTGCGAGGTGTAGCCGTAATTGTAGATGCCTACGGTATGCTTTCCGGCCGACAGCTTAATGCCCTGGCCGCCCTCCCTCACAGCGTTGCCATCCACAAAAACATAGGCCTGCTTCGGCGCAACCTTGATTTTCAGCTTCCCGTCCTGGGCGAATGCGGGCGCGGCGGACATGAGCGCGACAACCATCGCGAGAAAGGGAACCAGAGCGAGAGATTTCGTCCTCATCTTTACGTAACTCCTTCCAATTGGAACTATCATGAAATGTGAGAGCTAGATGCTCCGTTTATGCCTGATGCCAATTGCAAACGGGATCCTAAGGGCGGGCAGCCAACTAATTAGATGCTCTGGACACATTCTGAGTCAAGGGGATTAACCTTATATATGCCGTAGGACATTTCACCGACACTCGGGAAATGTGACGCGCCCGCACAGGCAGTTCACGCCCGCATCTGCGCCGAGCCAAACTGTTCGTTTCGGCGACGGTCTTTCCCACAATCGGACACACGCGGTTCGCCCGGCTGCCGAAACGCATCTAACTCATTCCTTTTCATGGACTAAACATCGCAATCTTGGTCTATTGCTTGCATACCACAGTGTTACACGATCGAGGTGCGCTAATGACCTTCTTGCAAGACTTACGCTACGGCCTGCGCGTTCTGATGAAGTCCCCTGGATTCGCCATCATAGCGATTCTCACGCTCGCCCTCGGCATTGGCGCCAATTCGACGATTTTCAGTTGGATTAATTCCACCGTGCTCAACCCCATTCCCGGCGTCAAGCACGCGAGCCAGTACGTCGCCGTTTCCATTAACGGTCGTGACCAAAACCCTCTTGCCTATCCCGATTACGTGGATTTGCGCGACCGCAACCATTCCCTTTCGAGCCTCGTCGCCGCTTCCGCTACTTCCATGAGCCTCACCTCGAATGGCCGTCCTGAGCGCGTATGGGGGATCCTCGCTTCCGCAAATTACTTCGATTCTTTGGGCGTCCGTCCAATCCTCGGCCGGGGCTTTCTTCCCGTCGAAGACACCAAACCCGGTGGCGCGCCCGTTGTGGTCATCAGCTATCGCCTTTGGCAAACTCATTTCGGCGGAGATCCATCCATCGTCGGCCAGACTGTCTCGATCGACCACCATCCTTTTCAAATCGTCGGCGTCGCGCCTAGCGGTTTTGTCGGAACACAAACCGGTCTGAGCTACGATTTGTGGGTTCCCCTCATGATGGTCGGAGAGTTTTACAGCGGCGACACCGCCGACTTCCTTTTGCATCGACGCGGCGCCTCGTGGCTTCTCTGCGTCGGCCATCTCAAGCCCGGCGTCACCATCGATCAGGCTCAATCGGACCTGAACATCGTCATGCAACAAATTGCTGCCCAATTTCCCAAGGAGCATGTCGGCAAATCTGAAATCACCGTCAGTCCGCTCTGGCGCGCTCCTTTCGGCGCGAATTATTACCTCCACGCAATTCTTTTTCTTCTGCTTGCGATTTCCGGCGTCGTGCTCCTGCTGGCCTGCGCCAACGTCGCCAATCTTTTGTTGGTTCGCTCTGTTTCACGGCGCCGCGAAATGGCCATTCGTCTCTCCATCGGCGCCAGCCGCTGGCGCCTCATCCGCCAGTTGCTTGCAGAAAGCCTGATTCTGGCCATCTGCGGCGGCGGCATCGCTATGCTCTTCACTCTGTGGACCGCCGGAACGCTGGGCAGCTTCGTTCCGCCCGTCGCGGAAATTCCTCTTTCCATGACTGTGACCGCGGACCACACCGTTCTGCTCGCCACGTTCATTATTTCCATTCTCACGGGAGTCATCTTCGGCATCTTGCCGGCGCTTCGCTCCTCTGGCCTTCAGCCCGCGAATGTCCTCAAGGAAGAAGCTGGCAGCGCCTCCGGCGGCCTTCACAAAGCTCGCCTTTCGAGCGTCTTGGTCGTCGCGCAAATCGCCATGTCGTTGCTGCTGCTCGTTTGCGCCGGGCTCTTTATCCGCAGCGTCCGCCAGGCCCAGCAATTCAATCCAGGCTTTAATCCTCATCACGTCCTGCTCGACAGCTACGACCTCAGCGGGCTCGGGTACGACAGGAAATCAGGCATGCAGTTTCATCGGCAGCTTTACGATAAGCTCCAGACAATCCCGGGGATCGAATCCGCCACCATCGCCGGTTGGATTCCGCTAGGCTTTGATGACAGCAGTTACACTCTTCAGATCCAAGGCTACGTTCCTCAGGCTCACGAATCCATGGATGTTCAATACGCGGACATCGCACCCAACTATCTCCACACCATGCAAATTCCTCTCGCATCCGGCCGCGAATTCACCGCCGCTGATATCGATGGTTCGCAGCCCGTTGCCGTCGTCAACGCCGCGTTCGCCAGCCGTTATTGGCCGCACAAGCAGGCCATTGGCGAAAAACTTCAGGCCACCGGCACTTGGTTTACCGTCGTTGGTGTTGCGCAGAATAGCGACTATCACAAGCTCGGCCAAAAGCCGCAGCCGTTTCTCTACCTTCCGTTTTTCCAGGACTATAATCGCCGCTGCGCGATTTACGTTCGCGTGGCGGGCAACCCGCTGTCCGTCGTCGGCCCTGTTCAGGACGCGGTCCATTCGCTGGACGCCGACATGCCTCTTTTCGATCTCACAACTCTCGACTCGCGCGTCCAGCTCAGCACCACGACGCAGCGCCTTGCCGGAGTTTTTGTTGGCGGCTTCGGCGTGCTCGCTCTCATTCTGGCGGGGATCGGAATCTACGGGGTTCTTGCCTACACCACGCGCCAGCGCACTCACGAGATCGGCATTCGCATGGCTCTTGGAGCTGAGCCGCGCGATGTTCTGCGCCTCGTTTTGCGCCAGGGTCTCATCCTTGCTGTTCTGGGTCTAGCCATCGGCCTCGCCGCTTCCTTTGCGCTTACGCGCGCGCTATCCAGCCAACTGTTCGGCATCAGTGCCGCCGATCCGCTTACATTTGGCGCCGTGGCGCTTCTGCTGCTCGCCGTCGCGCTTCTCGCTTGTTACATCCCCGCGCGCCGCGCCATGCGAACGGACCCCATGGTCGCGCTGCGCTACGAATGATGGTTTGTGGCTCGCGTCCGCCGCCCGCGTGGACGCAAGGTCGTCCGAGCGATTCTCAGCGAGCGCGCCTTCGATCTCCGCTTTCGCCGATTCGCCTTCGACGGTAAACTTTCCTCTCATGTATTCCGCCGCCGTCCTCGACCATTTCAAAAATCCGCGCAACCCCGGCGATTTGCCCGACGCGACGGCCGTGGTCGATGTAGAGAATCCCGTCTGCGGCGACGTTCTTCGACTCGCTGCCCGCCTCGACAACGGCAAAATCTCCGCCGTACGCTTCAAAGCTCAGGGCTGTGTCACCGCGCTCGCCTGCGCCTCCGCGCTCACTGAGCTTCTCGCCGGCAAATCCGTCCACGAAGCACGCCTTGTCACCGCTGCGCAGATCTCCGACGCCCTCGGCGGCCTGCCACAAGCCACTTTTCACGGCGCGCAGCTCGCCGCCGACGCTCTCGCCGCCCTCCTCGCCAAATTGTCTTAGGGAATTTGCTCCGCGCACGTCGCGCAGCAATTCAGGACGCGAATGTCCGCTCTAGCAGAAACGCCGCGCACACCACAATCGCGACCACGGCCCACAGCGCCGCTGTATGCACCTTCCAAACGCCTCGCGCGCTTAACGCAAGAACCAGCGCAACCACCAGGAAAAATGGCCCGGTGATGATGCAATGAAAAGCCCGGTTGCGAACGAGATTCGCCACGCACGCGAGTCCCAGCGCCGCGAACAGCACAACCAACTGGTATTTCTCGGCATGCAACCCGTAGATCGCCGCCAGGCCCGCTGCATAAAAAATCGCGAACGCGCATCCCCAGAAGCAGAGCGAATGCCACGATGAGCAGCAGTAACCTCTCGCGGAGATGGCGCCGCCTTTAGCCATGATTTATCGCTGCGTAATCTTATAGCGGCTCGGACGGCGAAGTCACTCAGTTCGCGGGGCGCTCCGGCAGCGGACAAAACTTCCCGTGCGAAAATCCCTCCGCTTCTACGCCGAACGCGCGGTTGAACCGCGCGCGATAATTTTCCCAGGCGACCGCTGCGGTCAACTCGACGAGTTGTCGCTCCGAGAAATCCCGCCGCAGCGCTGCAAACAGCTCATCGGAAACATTCGCTGGCGTGCGCGTCAGCCCCACCGTCAGCCGCAGCACGTTTTTCTCTTGCTCCGAGAATTTCGCGCTCTCCTCGAATCGCGCCATATCCATCAGCTGCTCTTCCGTAATCCCATTAGTTTTTCTGCCCACGGCAGAATGAATGTCAATTCAAAATGGACACCCCACGAGCATCGCCGTTTTCAGCATCGCTAGGCGCCTGAATCGCGCGGGCAACTCGCCCTTCGCTTCCGAATACGTCGTCATGCGTGTGTACTGCCGCAAAAGCCGCGGATCATAGCCGAGAATTTTCATCCCTTCCGGAACATGGCCGATCCGCCGTTTCGCAAACCAGTAAATCAGCCGAACGCTCCACGTCGCTTTCTTTGGCTCAACTCCGCTCATGCGAGGCATAAATCTCCTTCCGTTGCCGCAACGCTCTTTCGTGCCAAGAGAAATCCAGCGGCGAATCTCGCTGCGAACTTCACTTGCTATTTTAGATTCGGAATTTGTTTCAGGGACTCCGGATCGTTCAAATTCAATACCACGCCTTCTTCTTCCACGGGAACCTCGGCCACATCGCCCTCATGCGCGCGCACCACCGCTCTCGCCCCAATCTCCTCCGGCGCGTTCAGCAGCTCGGCATACATCGCGCTCGGGAAAATCACCGGATGCCCGCGCCGGCCGCGGTACGTCGGAATCACGATTTTGCTTTTCGCACCATCGAACGCGCCGATCACGCGCCCGACCACTTCCGCCGAAATCAGCGGATGGTCCACCAGGCACACCAGCATTCCTTCCGTCGCGCCTTCCGGCAAGCTTCGTATCGCCGCTTGCAGCGACGAAAGCTGCCCGCGCTGCCACTCCTTGTTCACCACGAGTTCGTCGCCGTCCAATTTCGCCCGCGCCTGAATTTCTCGCGTGTGCGCGCCCACCACCACGCGCAAAATCCCCGTTCGCGGATGCCGCGTCACTTCGATCAAATGGCACAAGAATGTCTTTGGCTGTTCTGGTGCGGACTCGGTAGGGGCGGGCTTTAGCCCCGCCCGTTTTGGGTTTTCCGCGTCGGCAAGAGGAAACACGTCAGGGAAGGGAAGCAGCGCCTTCGGTTGCCCCATGCGCCGCGATTCGCCCCCCGCGAGGATCACTACCGCCAGCATGGCGTCACTCGTGTTTCAGCGCCGGAATCTCATCGAAACGCACCGCTTTGTGCTTCACGCCCGGCTCTACGTTTCTGCGTATCGCAATCAACTCCGCCGTCACGCTCACCGCAATCTCTTCCGGAGTCAGCGCGCCAATCTCCAGCCCCACCGGCGCGTGCACACGCGCGAATTTCTCGATCGCGATGCCTTGCTTTTCGAGCGCCCGGTAAACCGAAATCACTTTGCGCTTGCTGCCGATCATCCCGATGTATCGCGCCTCCGTGCCCACCGCCCATTCCAGCACGCGCATATCGTCTTTGTGCCCGCGCGTCACAATCACCAGATAACTCGACGCGTTCGGCTTCAACTTTTCGAATGCCTCTTCGTAACTCGTGACAATTTCCTCCGCCATCGGAAACCGCTCCGCGTTCGCGAAGCTCGAGCGGTCGTCGATCACGTTGATCGAAAATCCCGCCAAACTCGCCACGCGCCCCAGCGCCGTCGACACGTGCCCGCCGCCGAACAAATACAATCGCGGCTGCGGCAAAATCGGCTCCACAAAAATCTCCAGCGTCCCGCCGCAAATCAGCCCCGCGTCGTACGCCGCTTCATTATTCAAGCTGAACGTCATCTTCCGCGGCATTTCTTCGCGAATCACTTCCTTGGCCGCCGCCCACACTTCCGCTTCCACGCAGCCGCCGCCCACCGTCCCGGCAATCGATCCGTCGTCGCGCACCAGCATCCGCGAGCTCTCGTAGCTCGGAATCGACCCGTTCGTATGCACAATGGTGGCCAGCGCCCCGCGCTGTCCCGCGCGCCTCATCCGCACGATTTCTTCGAACAGGTCCATATTCTTTTCCGTTCTTTTCAGGTTACGGCTCGCGCCAGCCCCTGTCAATCGCCCGCGCCTAAATCGTGCGCTGCGTCTTTTGTGTGTCGCGAGAATCTACAACCTGCCTCATAAATGCCCGCAAATGTTTCTTGACACAAACAAACGTACGTAGTAGATATGACGACAGGGGTAGGCAATGAAGATACCACGCATCACCGCATTCGAGCTTCAACTGCTCGAGAAGCTGTGGCAACTCGGTCCCGCATCCGTGCGCGAAATTCAAGAGGCTTTGCCGGAAGAAAATCGTCCTGCCTACACCACCGTTCAGACCATGATCTATCGCTTGGAACAGAAGGACGCTGTGAGACGTGTCAAGAAAGTGGGCAACGCTCATGTGTTCGAAGCGGTGCTCTCGCGGCTCTCCGTTCGCAAGAGAATTGTCGCGGACTTTCTAAAAATGTTTGGCGGCTCGCCGGCTTCTGTCATGTCGCACCTCGTCGAAACCGGACAACTCACCCTTGCCGACATCCGCGCGCTCGAAAAGGAGCTGGCCAGAAGGGAGAGCCGGAAATGATCCTCGCGCTGGGGAAGCATCTTTTTGAGTCCACGATCATCACTGTATTCGTTGGAGCTCTAACCCTAATTCTTCGCCGCCGCGGACCTGCGACACGCCACATGTTATGGCTACTTGCTGCCGCGACCTTCCTTTTGCCTGGCGAAACTATTTCACTTCTCGGATCAAAACTCGCCCAGCTTCTTCCCATAAATCACGTCTCACAACCACTCCCGATGCTCCTTGCACCGTGGGTAGCGCCGTCGACGGTTTCTTTACCGCCGCACACTCCGAACACAAGCGTTCTCAATTATTTCTTACTCCTCGTTTGGCTTTTGGGCTGCGTGCTCATGCTCATCGCTTGGCTGCCAAAACTTTGGAGGGCGCCACACTTTTCCGATTCGCGCGATAACAATTTGCACGAATCCCTGCAACGGCTGCAGCAGCGCATCGGATTGCGCCAAGCGGTGACGCTCCGATTCTCGGATTCGATCGCCGAACCCGTGCTCTTCGGGTTCCGCAAGGCCATAATCTTTCTGCCAACTGGCCTTGCCGGAAAGCTCTCCTGTGCGGAACTCGAATCGGTCGTTCTGCACGAACTCGCCCATGCCAAACGCATGGACAACTGGACGGCGGCCTTCTCGCATGTGGTGACCTGCATATTTTGGTTTTATCCGCTCCTCTCGTGGATTGAGCAGCGCCTCCACCGCGAACGCGAACTGGCTTGCGACGAAATGGTGGTTCGCTATGGCGCTGCGCCCGGCGACTACATGGCAGGCATTCTCAAGGTCTGTCGTCTTCAGTTGACCGAAAACGTTGCCGGTGTTTCCGGAGTTTGCAGATCCAATCTCAAAAATCGAATGGAGGCCATCATGTCACTCTCTGCCGAAAGCATGCCAACGCCGACTCCGAAGACCCTGCTTGGAGGTCTCGTTGCCGCCGTCTTCCTCGTACCTATACTCGTTGGCTTCTTCTTCGCTCCCATGGGTTCTGCGGCGAGAGTTCTGGACCAATCTTCCTTCGCCGGAACCTGGGAAGGGGAAATGCAGAACTTACCGGGCCTGGACCTCAAGATTGATGAAACGGGCGGGAACATCAGCGGGACCGCTGTTTTTTATCTCCTGGGACGCAGCAAGGTAAGTGAACCCTGGCACGAAAGCGGCCAAAAATATTCCGCACCTCTTCTGGTGACGCATGTGGACGGTAGGATTCTCACATTTGAAGTTCAGCGCAAGAAATGCGAAGGGTGCACCGAACTGATGCCGAACGCCAAATTCCGTATGGAGCTCACCGGTCCAAACGAGGCGCGCCTGTGGAACCTGACAGAGAACAGTAAGGGTGCGGGATTGGAGCTCGTGCGTTCCATGGGCACGTATGGACAAGACCAGCGTACCGGCCCGCCGCTCCCGTCGGACCAGGCTTCCGCGGTCGGTTGCATACGTAGCATCATCACGGCCGAGGCATATTACAGTAAGCATTATCCGGCCGGCTTTAGCCCGACCCTCGCCTCACTGAGGGTTCCTCCAAAGGGAGTGAAGCCATCCGCTTCCGCTGCAGACCTCCTCACGGATTCCCTCACGAGTGGGACGACACACTCCTACATTTTCACCTATACCGCCGGTCCGAAGGACTCCAGCGGGAAGATCACCACATTCTCCGTCACCGCGCGGCCGATTACCTGGAAGAAAGGTGTCCGTAGCTTCTTCGATGACGAGACTGGCATCATCCACTGGACTGACAAGGACCGCGCCCCCAGGGCTACTGACGCCCCAATCAACTAAGCTCTGCGGCGTTGGCAAGCATACTCAGTGCTCGTCGAATGCTCGACGAGCGCGGATTGCTCCGCAATCTCTGACGGGTAATCGCAACGCGCCTAGCGCTCACTGACCACTGACCAGTTCCTTTCCCCTTTTCCTCCATCTGTAGCAAAATACTGAGCTCGCATACATTCGCGACGCGCGGGTCAGCAGGAGGCTCCATGAAAGCAGTGATCTTCACCCAGCACGGCGGCCCGGAAGTCCTCACCTACACCGACGTCCCCGATCCTCGCCCGCGCCCCGACGAAGTCCTCGTCCGCGTCCGCGCCTGCGCCTTGAACCATCTCGATCTTTTCATTCGCAAAGGCATTCCCGGCATTCAAATCCCCATGCCGCACATCAACGGCAGCGACATCTCCGGAGAAATCGCCGCCGTCGGCGAACTCGTCACCGGCATCGCCCCCGGCGAAAAAGTCCTTCTCCAGCCCGGCATCTCCTGCGGACGCTGCGCCGCCTGCCTCGCCGGCAACGACAATCTCTGCCGCAAATATACGCTCCTCGGCTATCTCGTCCCCGGAGGCTACGCCGAATACGTCTGCGCCCCCGCGCGCAACGCCGTCCCCATGCCCGCCGGCCTTTCTTTCGAAGAGGCCGCCGCCATTCCTCTTGTTTTCCTCACCGCCTGGCACATGCTCGTCACCCGCGCCAAACTTCAGCCCGGCGAAGAGGTCCTCATCCTCGGCGGAGGCAGCGGCGTCGGCACCGCCGGAATCCAAATCGCCAAACTTCTCGGCGCGCGCGTCATCACCACCGTCGGCAGCGACGAAAAAGCCGAAAAAACTCGCGCCCTCGGCGCCGACGAAGTCATCGTCCACACCCGCCAGCAAATCAACGCCGAAGTGAAGCGCATCACCAACAAGCGCGGCGTCGACGTCGTCTTCGAACACGTCGGCGAAGCCACCTGGCCGCAAAGCGTCGCCTCTCTCGCCGTTAACGGCCGCCTCGTCACCTGCGGTGCCACCACCGGCTTCGACGCCAAAATCGATCTGCGCTTCCTCTTCAGCCGCCATCTCTCCATTCTCGGCTCTTACATGGGCAGCAAAGCCGAACTCTTCCCCGTCCTCGACCTCGTCTCCCGCAAACTCCTCCATCCCGTCCTCGACAAAATTTTCCCCCTCGCCGACGCCCGCGCCGCCCACGAGCGCCTCGAATCCCGCGAACAATTCGGCAAAATCGTGCTGAAAGTGTAAGGCTGCGGCGTTACTCCCGCCCGATGGCCTCCCCCGTGCAAATATTTGCACGGGCGACACTGTAGAAACGTTCCAGCCCACGCAGAAAATACCCCTTTAGCTGGTCTGCGGTCGAACTGTAACTTAATGAAATATAAAGACATAACAGAATTGCCGAGCTTGGTACTATACGTGCCCAAAATGGAACGGCGCATTGGCCTGCCGAGTGGCCGAGCCCGCCTGTTCTCGGAAGTGATTACCGAGGACCTCATTTGTTCGAGCCCGTCTCGAACACGGCGCGAGCGCCCAGCTCCAAGGCCGGTTCCAGTGGCCGGACAAGTTGTTTCGGGGCTTCTACGAGGCAGTAGCTGACGACCATTTGAAATGGGAGCGCCTGCGAGGCGCGCAATAGCCGTGCAGTTTGCGAGCCTGCGTGTAGGGAACCGGAACCTCGATGACCGCTGACCTCAGTGTCACCTTAGGCCTTAAAGGAACGGCGATCAAAACGCTCTCTACGCGTGTGTCCTCGTCCGAAAATTCCACCACCGCAGCCAGCGCACTGTCCCGATTCCGCTCAAATTTCCTCATCTGGCTCATTCTCTTAGTACCGGTTCTTTGCCTTCAATGGTATGACCACGCTTTTCTCGGTGAATTCGGCGGCTACCCGGACGAGCCCGCCCATTATGTTACGGGGCTAATGTTTCACGATTATTTTGCCAGCCTGCACTACTTCTCGCCGTTACAGTTCGCCGAGAATTACTATGTCCATTACCCTAAAGTAGGCATCGGCCATTGGCCTCCCGTTTTCTATCTCCTACAAGCGTTCTGGACCCTGATCTTTTCCACCTCGCACGCGTCGCTGATGGTACTCATGGCCGCTCTCTCGGCGTTGCTTGCTCTCACTTTGTACCGCATGCTCCGGGACACGCTTGGCCGTCCCATTTCCCTCGCCGCGGCATTCGTCCTTCTGGCCATCCCCGCCGTGCAGACGCAGGCGGGAATGCTTATGGCCGATATTCCCGTGGCGCTTTTCTGTCTGCTTGCCACCTGGAGTTTCGCCCGATTCCTGGACACCGAACGCTCCGCCGACGTTCTTCGCTTCGGCGCCTTCTCTGCCCTTGCCATCATGACCAAAGGCAGCGCCTTCGCCCTTGTCCTGGTCCCGTTGATTGCCATTCCTCTCTCGCGCAAATGGAATCTCTGGCGGCGCCCCGCGCCCTGGGCTTCTGCCGCGATTGTCCTGGTGATCTGCGGACCCTGGTATTGGCTCACTCGCAGGATGCTGTCCGGAAGCTGGGAACCGGATCACTCCGGTTGGTCGAGCATCGCTCTCTTTTACCTCAAGCACACTTTCGGAATGCTGGGCTGGGGCCTGGCCATTTTGGCGCTCGTCGGCATCCTCGTCGTCTGCCGTGAATTTTTGCGCTCGCCGAAAGTAAATGGTCTGTGGGCTTCCCTCATTGGACTCGCCGCCGGCATGTTCATTCTCCTTGTCACCATTCCCACGGGCCTGGACGACCGCTATCTTTCGCCGGTGATTCCCGTTGCCGTGGCCTTCGCCGCCTTGGGAGCCAGCTACATCGCTTCGAAATTGCCGGCAAAGTGGCCCTCTGCGCCGGCGAGTGTCGCACTTCTCGTTTTGTGCTTTGTTTTCACCGGCCTCAGATTCCCGCGCGCGGTTTCGCACGGCTACGGAGCCGTGGCGCAGATGCTCGTCTCCGATCCCCTGCTCGACCACTCGGTGATTCTGGTTTCCTCCGACGTAATCGGCGAGGGCATGCTCATCTCCCAGATTGCCATGCGCGACCGCCGCCCCGGCCACATTGTCCTGCGCGCCAACGAAGTCCTCGCGCGCAGCGATTGGAACGGCGCCAATTACCGCCTCTTTTTCTCTGCCCCGCAAGAACTCGAGCGTTATTTGGAATCCATCCCGGTTCGCGCCGTCGTAATTTCTCTGGCCACGCCGGACGCTCCGCTTCAGCCCCACCAGGCCCTCCTCAGCCAGACGCTGGCAGCCGACGCTGCAAATTGGAAACTACAAGGGACCTACCCTTCCTGGCGAAAAGGTGTCGAGTACCCTGACTCTCTTCAAGTTTATCTGCTTCGCGGCCATTTCGGAGGCGGCAGCCTGATTCACATCGACATGCGGCGCATGCTCGGCCGCGTCTTCACCCTCCGGCCAGAGACTCCGCCCGCCGCCTCGCAGTAGCCATCTTGAGCCTTCTCTGCTCCTGTCCTTACGGCCAAGTTCTTCTTTGGGGTCAGCCGGTTCACTCTGTACTACAACGCCTTCTATCTCAGCAGTAATGTCAAAGTTGACAGATTCTCGGATCCCCCGGAGGCCCCATGCGCCAGCGCATCTTTGTTGCCCTTTCGATTCTCCCCTTAATCGTTTCCTCCATCCAAACCGACGGCCTCGCCTTTCCGCCCGACAACACCTTTCGCGGCGCCGCCAACTAATGTGGAATTATCTCCTCGGACCAATCTTCGCGCTCTTGCCGAAACGCTGGCGGCAGGCGCTGCCGTTCTTGCGATCCGCACCCTGGGCAAAGGCCGCGCTGGTCAGCGGACTCGCGGAGTTTTTGGCGCAATCATTGCCCTCGGTTACTGGTATATGTACGCCATGACCAACTGGGTGAATCACGCCGTGGGTTCCGCGTTGGCCGGAAAACTCGGCCCGGGCATCACCGTGCAAGAAATTGGAGGCGTCGCGTTATCCGTGTGGGCCACGCATCCTCTGACGCTGCTGATTGGGTACTTCATCGCGGAAGGAGCGGTGCGGTTTTCTGCCGTATTTTCGGGCGAAGCGGTGGGCACATTGCCGCTCTTTCTATGCGACCAGATTCTGTTTGGCCTTTTTCGTGATCGCGACGCTGCGGATTCCCGAGAGACGGAAAGCGCCCCTGGAAACGCTCGCTCGTTTTTTTCCGCGATTCACGCACGCGTGTTGTCGTCGATCACCCCCGAGCTCTGCGACCAGATCTGCCCGTGCACCGACGAATCCGGGGAAACTCTGGAGATTTGCGCTTCGCGGCAAAAGAAGGACTGGACTCCGCCGCGCGTGATTCGCTTCGACGGCGCGTACTACAGTCTGGAATCGTGTTCGGCCGGCGTCGGCGCCAGGCCGTTCCGTTATATGCTGCGCCGCCTGGCGATAGGAGTTTCCGGACGAACCGTGCTGATCTACGACCCGCCCGACGCCGTTTCCGTAAGCCCGCGATAAACGTCCTTTCCTTTCGCGCCTGCCCCGGATGTTCCTGCGGGGCGCTCACCCGCGCGACTGGTGTCAGGATCTGCTGTTCGCTGTTTGGCTTGTCGTCATTCCGAACCGGCCGTAGTCTGGCCGTGTGAGGAATCTGCTTTCGCCTTTTTGGAGTGCGGCGGTCCGCTTCGCGGACTCCGGCGCAGCCGGAGCTCGACGCCGCTTTGCCTTCGTAGCAGTTTTGCTTTTGCTGGCTCGTCACTCGCCACTTGTCACTCGTCACTGTTTTTACGTAGGGGCGGGCTTTAGCCCCGCCCGCCTTGCCTTGGGTGTCATCCTGAGCGTAGCGCCCTTTGCGCAGCGAAGTCCGTTGTGTGGACTCCGGACGCTTCTGCGGAGGATCTCGCCTCGACGCTCTTGCCGTTGCCTCCGTAGGGGCGCTGCTTGCTGCGCCCGCGCGACTCTCCGTGTCGCGTCTTCACTCTTAGGGTTGTCATCCCGAACCCAGTCGCGCCTCGCGACTGGTGTGAGGGATCTGCTGTTCGCTGTTTGGTTTGTCGTCATTCCGAACCCAGCCCGCTGTTGTTGCGGGATGTCGGTGAGGAACCTGCTTCTGTTTTAGGCTCTCATCCTGAGCGCAGCGGAGGACCTCGCCTCGACGCTCTTGCCGTTGCCCTCGTAGGGGCGCTGCTTGTTTGCCCTGAGGAACGAAGGGAACCGGCCGTACTCCGGTCGTGTGAGGTCCGTCGTTTGGATTCCGGCGCACCTCAAGACCGGAGAATCTGCTGTTGGTTGCCTTTGTAGCGCAGACCTGCGCCGTCCAGGTCTGCGGCTTTTCGAGGACGGCACGGCTTTTTACGCTGACGAAGGAAGCGCAGCCGTGCCGTAAGACAGCGACAAACGTCCCCTTCCTTTTGCGCGCTTCACCCGCGCGACGCAGTCGATTTACATTTGAATGGCGGCGAGGTGTGATGAATAGTTTGGGCCGGGCCCCTCGCCTTCTGTGTGATATTGTGTAGCGAGTACCGATAAGTGCCGTACTCAACCGGCTACCAGGGGCGCAGATGGCAAAGATATCTGTGATCGACGACGACCTTGCCTCGGAACTAATGGTGGAGAACCTTGGGCATCGCGGGCACGACGTGCGCCGTTATTCGTCAGCAGATGAGGCATTGAAAGACATTGAAAGCATAGCCAAAAGCGACCTTATTATCTTGGACCTCATCATGCCCCACGTAGAGGGCCTGTCCGGCTCTAGCCCCGACGGAGCGCGTTGCATAGGGATGTTGGTGTTCCGCGAATTGCGCAAGCGTCGCGCGGAATTACCGATCTTGGTGTTCACTGCAAACCAGGACCCCACATTGATCGATGTAATCGATGCAGACAAAAACGCTCGATACATTTCAAAGTGGTCCGCACCAAAGTTTCACGACTTCGTAGCCACCGTGCACGGGATGCTCGGCACGGAACCCCAGCCCTCTCCTCCGAGGGTGTTCATCGTGCATGGCCATGACGACAAGACCAAACTCGAAGTAAAGAATTACCTTCAGAATGTCCTGCACTTGCCCGAACCAGTGATCCTTCACGAACAACCAAACATGGGCCGAACGCTGATTGAAAAATTTGAAGATCTATCCGTGTGCACGGAGTTGGCCTTCGTGATCCTGACGCCCGATGACCCTCCTGCTGACGTAGATGACGACAACGCCAAGAAACGCCGCGCCAGACAAAACGTAATCCTCGAATTGGGCTTTTTTCTCGGCAAGCTCGGCAGGCGATCCGGGCGGATATTTCTGCTGCGCAAGGGACCGATCGAGATTCCTTCCGACCTCAGCGGTGTCGTCTACATCGATATTACTGGCGGCATTGAAGCTTCAGGCGAGCAGATACGCCGAGAGATGAAGGCAATTCAATAAACGAACACCTAGAGGACACCGCCGTGACTGAACCTACGTTGACTGACCTGCAGTCCCAGATCCGCAACCTCAGAGAGCAGCTCGACCGAGTCAATCGTGAACGTATTCAATATCTCCAGAATGTCTCTCACCAGCTAGTCGCTCCGCTAAATGCCATCAAGTGGCATATCGAAAACTTAACTGAGGCGCGGGTCGGCATCGAGCGTGGGAAGAAAGTGCTTCGTTCCGTCTACTCACAAGCCACCCTCGCGGTACACTTAGCCAAGAATTTTTCGCTGATGTCCAACCTAGAAGCTGATCACAATCTAAGCGCACTCCGTGAGCCCTTGCAAGCCGTTGACCTCTGCCAACTGCTCATTAATCTTGCCGACGATTTCCAGCCGCAAGGATGGGACAAGAACATCCAAATTGGAGTAAGCGACAAACCGCTGGAAGACGCGCCCGAGGTATTGGTCATCAAGCCCTTGGTCAGCCAAGTATTCAGCAACATAATCGAAAACGCAGTCAAATACTCGAAAGATCGATCCATAATAGAAATCGATGGTGCCTACCTCCCAAAAAGCGATTCGGTGGCTGTGAACATCCGAAATCGCGGTATACCGCTCAGACCGCCAGATGCAACCCGAATCTTTGAACGTGGATACCGAACATTGGAGGCCAAGAACTTATACCCAGCGGGAACAGGTTTCGGCCTCTACATTGCTAAGAGGATCGTCGAGCTCCACGAAGGCACAGTTTCCGCTTCGACGACCCCACTAGGGCAAGTCACGTTCACTGTAACCTACCTGTTCGTGCCCTGGAAGGAAAGGCGAGGGTACGTGGTCCAAAAGACGGTCCTCCTGGTCGATGACGAGCAATCGTATCTTGAGGCACTTGACGACGCACTGACGCACGAGGGCTTTCGCGTTCTCAAGGCTCGTGACGTTGCTGGGGCGCTTGAAATCCTCGGCCGAGAGAGGATTGACCTCATATCGATCGACATCATGCTCTCTCCCGGGGCAGGCCTGGAGGGAGCCGTGACCTCTCAGAATGCGGGCGTTTACCTTTGCGAGCAAGTCGCAAGCAACTATCCCGCGCTTCACGCCTTCTGCCTTAGCGTCGTCACGGACCCTGCGACAATTCGGCGCGTGCAGGATCTTGGGGTCCGATTTCTTCGCAAGGGTGAGACGCCTTTGCGGACAGTCTTAAGTATGATGAAGTCCCGGCTTACAGGTACCGCGTATTCGACGCAGCGCAACAAAACGAGCCACTAGCAGCGCAAGCGCCAGACGCCCGACCCTGCGTCCGATTTTCCTTGCTTCTTAGTTAACTCTGTGGTACACATATCCCGCAGTCTGGAAATTCCAGCCTGTGCAGGACTTACACGGAGGCCGGCCGCGGCGACGCGGCTTCTTTGGTTTTTTGAGAGGCTGCTCAATGGAGAGGTCGCTTCCATCCCTTGCTCTGAAGACGCCCCGCGGTTCTAATCGGACAGCCGAATCATCGCGGCCTCAGCATGGAGCGCCATTGCAGCCAGTAACTAACAGAATTAGAGTCACTTATATGATTCAAGGCGAACAAAAGGTTAATCGGTACACAAAACACCAGTCGCAAAATGCTAACTGGCACAAAACAAATCACTTCGCAATTTCTAATCGGGACTGAAATGCGGCTTTTTCCATATCACCGTTTCAGCCTTCAGCCGGCTCGAACGGCTCACTTGTCACTGCGCGCGCAAAGTGCGAAAATGTTCCTTCGCGTACAGGAGACCCGCTGATGGCCGTGCAACTCGCAAAAGGCGTGACCCTCGAAACGCCCGAAGAAGCCACCAATTTCCTCAAGGAGGAAGGCATCCTCTTCGCGCAGCTCGACCGCCTCGTCAACTGGGCGCGCCGCAGCTCCATTTGGCCGATGTCCTTCGGCCTAGCCTGCTGCGCCATCGAGATGATGTGCTTCGCCGCCTCGCGCTTCGACGTGGCTCGTTTCGGCGCCGAAGTTTTTCGCGGCTCTCCGCGCCAATCCGATTTGATGATCGTCGCCGGCCGCGTCGCGCAAAAAATGGCACCGGTCATCAAGCAGCTTTACGATCAGATGCCTGAGCCCAAGTGGGTCATCTCCATGGGCGTCTGCGCCACTTCCGGCGGCGTCTTCAACAACTACGCCGTCGTGCAGGGCGTCAACCAGATCATTCCCGTCGACGTCTACGTTCCCGGCTGCCCGCCCCGCCCCGAGATGCTTCTCTTCGCGCTCATGCAGCTCCAGCGCAAAATCGACGGCGAGCGCGGCAGCTTCCTCGAAGCCATCAACACCGGCAAAAACCGCAACCCCGGCGACGCCCCCGGCATCACCTTCAACAACTAACCGCGAGAAAAACATGCAACCGGCGACGAAGACTCTAACCCTCGGAGTCAAACTATCGTATCGGCCTCTTTTCTCGAGAAGTTCAGGTGACGAATTCACTAAGGATGGTGGCCTTCTTTCCTATCGCGCCTGCCCCGGACGCCTCTGCGGGGCGTTTCACCCGCGCGAAGTATTCAGTCCGTTGCGGAGTCCAAATAATGGAAGGCAAATAATTGAAGCTGGACGTTCAATGGCACGCGTCGCTCTTCTTCGTCGCGCCTGCGAATTCGAAAACTTCCCCTTCGCCGCCGCTCCATTTCACTTTGCTTCCCGCGTCCATCTGCTCGCGACGAACGTAGCCCATGCCGATCACCGCGCCCATCTTCGGCGACTTCGCCGCGCGCGTCACAAATCCAATCTCCGTGCTCGTTTCCGCATCGCCTGCAAACAGCGGCTCGCCTGCGCGCGGCACCGCGTCGCCCGAAAATCGCAGCATCACGCGCCGCCGCTGGATCTGCCCGCGCGAACGCACGCGCTCCACAATTTCCTGTCCCGTGTAGCAGCCTTTCGAGAAATTGATGTGCGTCGCTTCCAGTGCGGCCTGATGGGGAATTTGATTCTCATCGAAATCGACGCCATACCACGCCACGCCTTCTTCCAGGCGCAGCACGTTCAGCGCTTCGTACCCGGCGGGCCCGCCGCCGCGCTTCCGCGCCGCATCCAGCAGCAGATTCCACAGCGCCGCGAGATTTTCGCGCGCCGTCAGAAATTCCGCGCCGGGAGTGTTCCCGATTGAGGTGTGAATGACGCGGCACGAAATTCCGGCGACGCTTTTTTCCACGTGCCCGAACTCTTCCATCGCGTTCAAATCGACGCCGCACAATTCGCGCGCAATGTCCGCCGCCTTCGGCCCTTCGAGCGCGAGCGTGCCGAATTTGTCCGTCACGTCCTCCATGGTCACATCATCCATAATGATGAATTTGTCGAAAGTCTCGACCAGTTGCGCGCGAATCATCGCGTCCGAAATCACCAGCAGGCGATCTTCGAGCGCCAGCGTCTCCACTTCCGCGAGGATCCGTCCCTGCGGATTCAGTAGCAGCGAAATGTTTCCTTGTCCCGGCGTCAGGTCGCGAATGTTGTTCGTCAGCATCGCGTTCAAATAGCGCGCGCGATCTTTTCCCGTCAACGCCAGCACCGCGCGGTAATTCTCGTCAAACAGCGCAACGGATTCGCGCGCGAATTTGTATTCGCGTTGCGCATCGCCGTAATTCGCCGGCAGCGCGCAGCCGAAGTATTCCCCGAATGTCGCGCCCAGCTTCTCGTGCTCAGCTTTCAACGGTGTGTCGATGGACATGGAATCGCTTCCGTCACGGACTCATCTTATCAGATGCGCGCCACGCCACGCGGCTGGCACTGTTGCTATACTGTTGGGAAATGGCCAACGCGAACACCATGGCAAACGAAAGCGCCCTAATTCACGAAATCATTCCCGTCGGTTTCTTGCAGTGCAACTGCTCGATCGTCGGCGATCCCGTAACGCGCGAAGCCATCGTCATCGATCCCGGCGACGAAATCGACCGCATCCTTGCCACGCTCGCGAAGCATCGCCTGACCGTGAAAGCGATTCTCAGCACGCATGCGCACATCGATCACGTCGGCGGCCTCAAGAAACTTCACGACGTCACTGGCGCCCCGGTGCTAATGAACGAAGGCGATCTGGAAATGTATCGCCGCTTGGATTTGCAAGCGCAATTTCTCGGCGTTCCTCCACCACCTGTCGCAAATGTCGATAGCCTGCTCGCCGAGGGTGACACCATTCGATGGGGAAATTACCAAGCGCGCGTCCTACACACCCCGGGACATTCTCCGGGCAGCATCAGTTTATATTTGCCGTCTTCGATCGGCGCGGGCGCGCATGTTGAGGAAGGGAATCGCATTGTGCCGCCAAACGCGGCCGCACATGAAAAGCACGCAGCAGCGCCGGTTCCCTGGCTCTTCGCTGGCGACACTCTTTTCGCCGGCTCCATCGGACGCACGGATTTATGGGGCGGGTCGTATCCGGAGATCATTCGCTCGATTCGCTTGAAGCTTCTCGCTCTGCCCGAGGACACGGTCGTTTTTCCCGGCCACGGCCCATCCACCACGCTCGCCATCGAGCGCGAATCGAATCCCTTTCTTATTTCAAGCTAGGAATTCCGCGAGCGAGAAGGTCTGGCGTCGTGAAGCCGCCGCTACTGCGCGGATTCGCGGAGGAGGACAATATCGGATTGCGTGTTCGCCCAAGCGATTCCGAGCGTTTTGCCGTCCGGCGACCAGCCTAACCCCTGAATCATTCCGGACTTGAAGTTGGTGATCTGACGTCCAGGCGAGCCGTCGAGCGGCTGAATCCAAATGTTCGAAACTCCGTTCTCGGTGATGGGATAAGCGAGCGCTTTTCCGTCGGGCGTAAATACGACATCGCCGGAAACGCGCGGGTCAGGTTTAAGCGTGCGGCGCGGAGGATTCGCACCCGCGTTGAGACCCACAATATCAAGGTTCATGTGTCCGGGCGCACCTTCGGAGAAAAACGGCAATTGCTTTCCATCCGGGGAAAGACCCGCCACCGGACGAGCGACAAACTCGTTGGAAATAACCGTCCCCGGCACAATTTCCGGTTTTCCGCCATCCGTGGATACTTCCATGGCGCGGTCAGTACCTTGGTCGAGATAATACACGAATTTCCCATCGGGCGAGCAAGCCAGACTAATGACCAAGCCGGTGCTGGCGAGTAGCAGAGGGCTCGAACCGTCGGAGTTGACGCGCCAGATGCCGTCGCCGTTTGTATTGTTGTGGAATTCCCAACTGAGCGCGAGATAGCGAGCCCCGCAACGGCTGGCTGCAATTACGAATCCGGCGGCATCACTTATCAGAGTTGTGCGGCTGCCGCCATCCACGCTCGCGAGGAAGAGGTTCGCGCCATTGCTGACAAGAAGTTCGTCAGCAGCGGCCCACCCGGCCGCTTCAATATCGGGTATTTGCAGTGGTGCTTCGGCGGGAGACGCATCCTTGGTTCCGGCGGCAGGAAGCAGATTGAGTGTGCGCGTCGTTTTCTCCTGCACCGTGGCGATCATTTTGCCGTCAGAGGAAAGCGTTAGAGTATTGTAGCTGTTGGTATCGCGTGTGATAGCACGGAAGGCTTCGTCAGGATAAGAGATGTATCCGATTTGCTCGTGGCTGTAATTCGGGCGGGCGCCATAAAGGACAACCAAGCCGCGCCCATCTGGCTGCCAATGCATTTCGAATATTATCTTGTCGTTGAACGCGGGCAGGGAAGTCGTCTTTCCGCCCGCTATGTCTAACAATCCGATCAGGTTGTAATGTGACGTCACATAAGCGATTTTTCTCCCATCGGGCGACCATGCCGGCGAATGGCCAGGCTGTAAACCTGTGTCGATGAATAAGACTTTCTCGTCGCTGCCGTCCAGATTGGCGCTGAGCAGACGGTATTGGCCCGTCACCGGATCATTCGCCCGGAAGTATGCGATGCGCTTTCCGTCGGGCGAAAACCCAATGTCCGTATCGATGTCGCTCACGATTTGCTGCGGAGTGCCTCCCAGCACAGGCGCGCGAAACAGGTTATAGGACGTGCCGGTCTTGTCGATTGCTTCGCGGAAATAGATGTAGTCGCCGTCAGGAGAGAAGGCGAGGCTTTGATAATTCGCAAATGACGGTGCGATGATTTGCGCGTCGCTATTGGTCGGCACGTTGCGCAGCCAGAGGCTCTCTTTGCCGTTTTCGTCCTTCACGCTCAAGATGTACTTGCCGTCTGGCGAAATCGCCGCCAGCTCCGCCTGGCCGGTGCTGGTCACCTGCGTGACGCTGAAATTCTGGAAGGGAATCGGCGCGGCGCGATGCACGAACGCATAAATGCCGTAAGCCGCGGCGCCGGCAAGAAGGAGAACGAGAAGCAGGATAGCGGCGAGGCCAAATTTGTGCTCACGCGCCACGGCCGCCACCGCCGAAGAGCCCGACCCGTGCGCCGTGCCCGCAACCGGCACAGATCCCGTGCCGCGAGCCGTGGCAGCGATTGACGCGCTCGCGGCCGCCGCGCCGCGCGACTCGGACGAGCGCCCCGAATCCGTGTCCCGTTTCAGCCGCTTCAAATCCGCGCGCAGCTCCGCCGCGGACTGGCAGCGGACATTTCGTTCTTTCTCCAGCGCTTTGTTGATGATGCGTTCTAAGTCCGGCGGAATTTCTGGATTGATGCGCATCGGCGGCGTGGGCGCGCGGTTCAAAATTGCATCGTGCACGATCGCCGTGGTGTTTCCCTTGAACGGCATCTGCCCAGTCGCCATTTCGTACAGCACCGCGCCAAAACTAAACAAATCCGTGCGCGCATCAAGGTCTTCGCCGCGCGCCTGCTCTGGCGACATGTACGCCACCGTCCCGACCGCCGTTCCGGGACTGGTCAGATGCTCGGCGACGTCATCCATCGTCGCCTGGGTCATGCTGTGGCCCGCGCGCTGACCTGATGCATTCGCGCCTTCTGTTACTTTTGCCAGCCCGAAATCCAGAACTTTCGCGTGCCCGCGAGTGGTGACGAAAATATTCGCCGGCTTGATGTCGCGATGAATGATCCCGTGCGAATGGGCCGCACCCAGCGCGCCGGCGATCTCGATGCCCCATTCCAGCACCAGATCGAGTGGCAGCGGCTTGCCCTCGATGCGATGCTTCAGCGTCGCGCCGTCCAGGAATTGCATGG
Organism: uncultured Acidobacteriota bacterium; assembly: GCA_963811805.1. GTDB lineage: Bacteria > Acidobacteriota > Terriglobia > Acidiferrales > UBA7541 > DAHUXN01. Next base: position 2,826,744 of record CAWESU010000001.1, read on the forward strand.
CCAGGAACGGCTGCCCGTCGCTTTCGCCGATCTCGTAAATCGTGCAGATGTTCGGGTCGTCGAGCGCCGAAGCCGCGCGCGCCTCGCGCCGCAGCCGTTCCAGTGCGGAACTGTCGCGCGCCATGTCTGCGGGAAGGAATTTCAGCGCGACCATCCGGCCGAGGTTCAGGTCCTCGGCTTTGTAGACCACGCCCATGCCGCCTCCGCCGAGCTTCTCGACGATGCGGTAGTGCGAAACAGTTTTTCCGATGAGCGGGTCTTTGTCCGTCATGCTGGGCTTGTGGCTGTGGCCGAGGCGGCCTGCGAATTGTATGGGTAGCGTCGAGCCAAGTCAACGCGCGCCGGTCGACGGCTTGCGAGGATCTCTTACGCTCTGCCGGCTTCGCGTGCGTCGCGTTCCGCGCGCAAGTTTTCCATCACGCTTTGGATTAACTGCTTCGCGTTCTGCAGCTCGTCGTTGATCAGGCGAATATCCATTGGCGGCTGCTGCGGATTCGCGGCGCTTCGGCAATACACTCCGTGCTGGCCGATGAGCACCATCGCGTTGGTCAGTAAATCCAGCGACACCGCCAGCCGCCCGCGATGCGTTCCCATCATCGTTTCGAAGTGCTCCAGCTCTTCCCGATGCTTGTCGAAGACGGTCATGCGATGCGCTCCTCTGTTCCGCCGGCTCGCGGCGAACTCCACCATATCATTTTGTTGCGAGTCTTTCGGCGCGCCAAGTCTCGCACGAGTCGGGTCCCTGTAGTGCACCCCGTAGTGCCAAATCCTGTTGCAAAGATGGAACGCCGCAGACACTACGCGTTGCGCGCGCCCCCTCACTCGCCGGATAATAATCATCGACTTAGGCGCCGCCGCGCGGGGAACGTCGAGCAATCATTCTTGGCTCCATCTCCACGGAGGAAACATCCCCAAGCCTGTTTCTTCCCGGCGGGCAATCGCACAGCGAGTCACGCAGCCTGGCAGAAAATTTCTCTCGGCTGCGGTTCGCATGTGCAAGTTAGCGGGGGAAAATCATGAGACGCTCCGATTTGGTCAGCAATAATGCAAAGGGAAAAACGCCGCGCACCTCGCAGGTCGTTTTCGGGGAACGCCAGCATCTGCTGCGCGTGCTCGATTCGCTGGAGCACAGCGCGCTGCCGCACGGCCGCCTGGAGCAGGAACGCCGCGTCATCGAGCAGTTGATCCACGCGCGCACGCAGGAGCTCAATCGCATCAACGGTTCGTGGGACGAAAAGGTCGGCCTGGTGCTCAGCGCCGAAATCAAGCCGGAGATTCTCGACCGCCTTTATCGCGACACGCCTGGCGAGGATTATTACCTGCTGCGCCTCATCAGCGAGCATCCCAGGGTTTCGGCCAAGACGCTACGGCGCCTCGCCAAGCATCCTTACGCCGCGATTCGCGAAAACATCGCGCGCCATCCTAATGCGGACGCAGTGACGCTCACTTCGTTGAGCAAAGACCGCACGCAGCCGCTGTGGTATCTGGTGGCGTTTAATCCCAATGCGCCCACGGGTCTGCGCCAGAAATTGCGCGAGCGTATGCGCAAACTCGGCGAAAAAACCGCCACGCAGTAGGCCAGCTGTGAGAATTCAGCGTCCATGCGACGGGTCCGCCGACGTTGCCGCGTCCACATCCACGAAGATTTTCTGCGCGGCCAGCCCCGGCGGGTAGCAGTTTCCGTCTGCCGCGTACGTCGCCCGGCAGCGGGCCGTAAGATTTTTTCTGCGGGGCGATTGCGCGATCTGCCACACTTCTGCGAACGGCACGCCGCTGCTCCGGTTCATCAACTCGCTCGCGGAGAAAACGCATCCCGGCGAAGGCGGGCACGCATCGTTGTAAACAAAAAGCGCAATTTGGCGCGAGCCCGCGTTCTCGCGAATGTCGTCCGCGGTAATCACGCCGCCCGCGCCCGGCTTGTCGGACATTCCCGAGCAGTACACGCCCGCGCGATAACCGGCGGCGTCGACGCCGTCAATCCATGCGTACAAATATTCGCGCTGCTCCGCCAGCATCCGGCCGCCTTCTTCCTGGTCGACGAAAATCAAGGTGCCGCGCGGAAAGCCCTCGGCTTGCGCGGCCTTCACCGCCGCGGCCGCATCGTTTGCGCCCAAAAGCTTGGCGTCGTGCGAGGCTTTCAATTCTTTGTCCAGGCGCCCGTTGAACAGCGCCAGAAATCCAAATCCGCGCGCGCGCAAAATTTCGCGCTTGCCTTTCCATGTATCTGAATTTTCACCGGGAGGCGCATTCAGCCAGTAGCCGCAAAACGCGAATGTCTTTCGTAGCGCATCGAGCGTCGCATCGCCGGGATAATCGTTGCGGTCGAATCCCATGTACGTCCGCGCGCCATCCTGCGCCGCCGCCGCAGATTGTTGCGCTCCTGGCGCCGCCGCGCCGCGCGCCTCGGCCGCATCGCCCTTTCCCGCGAGCGCCATTGCCAGCATCATCGCAAGCGACGCCAGCGGCGCTATCATCCTCATTGCCCTGCGCATTTTCATTACGCTCTCGATGCCACGCTCAATCTTAGCCGTGTTTTCATCCGCGCATCTGCGCTATCTTCGGCTTCTGGCAACTGAAACCCTGTCCGGCATGCGCGCGTCTTTTCACTTAGCCGCCCGCACAGCCGCGGGGAACGAATCTAGGGAGTTGCACTTCGCGTGACTGTGCTTGACCTGTCTGCGTACATCGGCCTCACGGCCGTCGGGTTCGCCACCGCCAACATTCTCATCGGCCTGATGATTTTCGGCCGTTACAGCCCGGTGCGCTATTGGCCGCATCGCCGCTTCGACATTTTCAGCCTGCATCGCTGGACGGGCTATGCCACTCTGGGCTTCACGCTCGCGCACCCGCTGCCGCTGCTCTTGAACGGCAAACCGCACTTTCGCGCTCTGGACATCGTCTTTCCGGTGTGGTCGCCACTGCAGCCTTTGTGGAACACCATCGGCGCCGTCGCGCTTTACCTGCTGGTGTTTATCGTGGTCACCTCGCTCTATCGCATCGAGCTTGGCCGCCATCTGTGGAAACTTTTTCATTATCTGACCTACGTCGCCGCCGCGGGCCTCTTCATTCACAGCATTTTGACCGACCCCAACCTCGCCGGCCACGGCGTCGATTATCTCGATGGCGGCAAAGTGTTCGTCGAGATTTGCTGCGTCATCATCATTGCCGGCTCCATCTGGCGGTTGCGCTTTGGCCGCAAGAAGCGCCAGCGGCAGCGCCTGGCTCGCCTCGGCCAGGCCGCCGCGTCTGACTAAAGCGTCGCCGCCCCCAACATACCTGTTAACATCGGTATACCCGATTCCGTATTGGAATACGAAGGAACAGCCGAGAGCATTCCAGGGGCGTTCCTCAATCACTGCACCGCAGATCGCGGATTTGGGAGGGCAACATGTCGTCATCCGATTTGGCTCCAGTCCTGGTTTTTGTTTCCATGACGATTGGCGTCGCCTGGATTGTTTGGGTTGTTTCTAATAACAAGCGCCGTCAGCGAATCGCCGAAGTGCAAAGAGAAATGCAGGCCAAGCTTTTCGAGAAGTTCGGAACAAGCCAGGAGCTGATCGAATATTTGAAGACCGACGCGGGCAGCAAGTTTCTTGATTCCGCCACGATCGAGCACGCAAGGCCGTTCGGCCGCGTCCTCGGCTCTGTGCAAGCCGGGTTGATTCTCTTCTTCCTCGGCATCGCTATGTTCATTGTGCGCGCCACCATGCCGAACGAGACCTTTAACGCCGTCGACCGGGCGCAAACGGCCCACGGATTTCTGGCTGTCAGTCTGCTGCTTCTCGCGCTGGGGTTTGGATTTTTGGCCTCTGCCGCAGCTTCTTATCGGCTATCGAAAGCTTGGGGATTGTTTGACCGCGAACTGGGCCCGAAGCGTTAGGATCACTCTTGCGGAGGATTGCAGCGGTGCGTGCCCAAACTGAATCGCTCGATTGCGCGGAACTTTCCTTCGCGTCGGACGAGCCCGGGGAAGACGCCGTGCGCCAGCCGCTCCGCGCTCCTTGCATGGACGAGGCGGAGTTCCGCGCCTTCTACGAAAAGACCGCGCCGCCGCTCCGCGGGTATCTGCGCCGCGTTTCCGGAGACGCCAGCGTCGCCGACGATTTGCTGCAGGAATCCTATTTGCGCCTGCTGCGCACACCGCTCGCTCCCAGCGAGGAAGCCCATCGCAAACACTATCTCTTTCGCATCGCCACCAATCTTTTGCGCGATCACTTTCGCGCCGCCAAGCATTCGTTTGCGCCGCTTCCGGAAATTCCCAGTGGCGCGCACGCCGCGCGCGATTTCGAGCTTGCGAGCGACTTGGGGCAATTCCTCTCAGAATTGAAGCCGCGCGAGCGCGAGCTGCTCTGGCTCGCCTACGTGGAAGGCTATCGCCACGACGAAATCGCGAAATTCATGAGCTGCCGGGCCGCGAGCATTCGTCCCATGCTGTTCCGCGCGCGCGCTCGACTCGCCGAACTTTTACGCGCTCGCGGCTGGAAACGCCAATCCCGGGGAGAAGCAACGCCATGAAACAGGGTCACTGTGTCTTCGAAGAAAAAATCGCCGAGGCCAGCCGCACGGGCCAGTGGAGCGACGCTCTTCTCGCGCACGTCGCGGACTGCCGCGCCTGCGAAGAAGTCACGCTGGTCGCCGGCTATCTCTGCGAATCCGCCGAACCGTCCCGCCTCGATGCGCCACTGCCCGACGCCGGCCGCATCTGGTGGAGAGCGCAGCTCGCGGCCAAAGCCGAAGCCATGGAACGCGCCATGCGCCCGATTCTTTGGGTGCGCCGCTTCGCCTTTGGCGCGTGCGCTGCCGTATTTGTCGCCGCCATCGTGATCGGCTGGCCGAGCATCGCCGCATTTTTCGCGAACTTCGCGGGCTCCTTCGCGCATCGCAGCGCGCCCGCTTCGTCCGCGCAAGGTAGTTCGCTGCTCCTGCTCACGGCGGCGTTTCTCGTGATTCTTCTTCCGCTGGTTTTCGGCCTCTACGCCGCGTGGTCCGAGGATTAGCTCCAGTACACAGGTTTCGGCGGCGAAATTAGGCTAACTTCGTCGCCACGTTCCGCGCAGCGAGCGAAAGCATGAGCCTGCTGGTGCCGCTGAAGATCATGCTGATTCCCACCAGCGTGCCGAGCACCCACTCTGTGCTTGAGGGCCAGGTCCTCCAGATCAGGATCGCCAGAATCAGCGTGACAATCCCATCAAGCAGCAGCCATCCCCGGCCGGTTCGCGTCTGAAAAGCTAAAATCAGCTCCAGCACGCCTTCGATAAACAGATAGATCGCCAAAGCCAACGTGAGCGTCACCAGGCCCCTCACCGGATGCATCAGCAGATACACGCCAATGACGATATACAGCGCGCCCAGCAAAAACTGCCAAATGGCTCCGCCGGCCCCGCGCAGGTGCCATCCAAAAACCAGATGTGCCACCCCGCAGAATAAAAGCAGCCAAGCCACCACCAGATTTACCGCAATCCCTGCCAGCACCGGCAGCCCGATGGCCAAAATTCCCGCGAGAATGATTAGAAGGCTGATCGCGATAGACCAGCCCGTCATGCGTCTTGCTTCGGTCCCGATCGTAGGAGCAACCATGGGAGTTCCTCCAAGGAGAGATTTATTACATTGGGCTGCGAGCCTACGCCCCGCAAGCCCCGCGTGTCAATTCGCCGGCGCTCCGACGCTCAGTCTCCAACCTCTAACTTTCAACCTCCGCTCTATGTTAATCTGCCCGCCTCGCACGCTCATGCGTACACAACAGGAGGCATTCGTGACCAGCACGCTTCATCGCAATATTGATCGCGCCCATTCGTGGCATCATTTCGTAATCCTCGCGCCCGCCGCCATTGTCATCGTCGCGGCGTTCGCGCTTTTGTTTGCTCCGGCCCGCGCCCTTGCTCACGACGAGCACGGCACCACATTCAACACCTCCTCCGGCGCCACCATCTACTACGAGGTCTTCGGCTCCGGCGACGCCACGCCGCTCTTCGTTGCCAACGGCGGCCCCGGCTTCGATCACCAGTATCTCCACGTCTCCGGCGCCTGGGACACCCTCGCGCAAAATCGCAAGATCGTCATGTGGGATCAGCGCGGCACCGGCCAATCCGGCGCGCTCAAGCCCGGCGAGACCTGCACCCTCGCCGACCAAATCAACGACCTGGACGCTCTTCGCGCCCATCTGGGCTACGACAAAATCGACCTTCTCGGCCACTCCTGGGGCGGCTTTCTCGTGATGGCCTACGCCGCGCGCTTTCCGCAGCACATTGAGCGCCTCGTCATCCTCGATTCCGCTGCTCCCAAATGGAGCGACACGCTTTTCCTCTTCCACGACGTCTTTCCCGACGTCACCGCCGCGGAGGACGCCAACACTTTCACCGCCGATCTGAACGAAAAGGATTCCCAAGCCGCCCGCGACACCAACACGGCGCTCTATGAATCGATGCTCTTCTACGCGCCCGAGCATCGCGATGAATTCGCCAAGAAAATGGCCAACGACAAGGAGTATTACAACATCAACCGCCTGGTGAACGAAGACGTGCGCCGTTTCGACCTCAATCCCGAAATCGCGAAGTATCGTTTTCCGGTGCTCGTTGGCTGCGGCCGCTTCGACATGAATGTCGCGCCGCTCATCGCCTGGAACATTCACAAAGGAATCCCGGGCTCGCAATTCGTGGTCTTCTCCAAGAGCGGCCATATGCCGTTTTTCGAGGAACCTGACAAATTCGTCGCCGTCATCAACGCGTTTCTCTCCGGCGCTCCGCTGCCCGACATTCCCTGACGCGCGTCGCAATTTTCAATCTGTCGAAGGGGTCGTGCGTGGCCGTTGTGTTCGCAGGGCGTTCCGGTGTAGGTTATCCGTCACCGGAAGCCATCGAACGAACGGTCCGTATCATTTTCTGAATCGTCTGGGGGGGACGAATTATGCGCATCACTCGTTTTGCAAACTGTCTGCTGGCGTTCACTGCGGCAACTTTCGTGGCTGTCACTCTTTGCACGCTCATCGCCATGCGCGCCCGCTCCCAGGACAAGACCACTCCCGCGGCATCTCACGGCGTCGATCTCTCGTCCCTCGACAAGACCTGCAACCCTTGCCAGGATTTTTATCATTACGCGAATGGCGACTGGCTGAAGAAAAATCCCATCCCCGCCGCATATCCCAGCTGGGGCCGCTTCAATGAACTCGAGGAGCGCAATCGCCGGGAACTGCGCGGCATCCTCGAAAAAGCCTCGGCGGATCATGGTGCCGCAGGTTCCAACGAGCAGAAAATCGGCGACTATTACGCCAGTTGCATGAACGTCCAGCAGATTGACGCCGCCGGCGCCAAGCCCCTTCAGCCCGAATTCGATCGCATCCGGGCCATCGACACCGCCGCCGCCCTTCAGGCTGAAATCGCGCGCCTGCAAATCATGGGCGTCGACGCCGTTTTCAATTTTGGATCGACTCAAGATGAGAAAAATAGTTCGAAGGTGATTGGCGGCGCCGATCAGGGTGGCATCGGCCTGCCCGACCGCGACTACTACCTCAAGACCGACGACAAATCCAAGCAGCTCCGCGATCAGTACCTCGCGCACGTCACCAAGATGTTCGAGCTTCTCGGAGATGATTCCGCCAAGTCCACGGCCGAGGCCAAGACGGTGATGGACATCGAAACAAATCTCGCCACCGCGTCCATGGACCGCGTCGAGCGCCGCGATCCCGACAAGACCTATCACAAAATGACCGTGGCCCAGCTTCAGTCGCTCACGCCTAATTTCGCCTGGCAAGATTTTTTCGACCAGATCCAGGCGCCGCACATCGACTCTGTCGACGTTGCCGTACCGAAGTTTTTCGAAGCCGTGAATCGCGAAATCAAATCCGTCTCGCTCGACGACTGGAAAATCTATCTTCGCTGGCACCTTATTGATTCTACTGCGGCTTGGCTCTCGCAGCCGTTTGTCGACGAGAACTTCAATTTCAACAGCAGGATTTTGCAAGGCACCAAGGAAATCCTGCCGCGTTGGCAGCGCTGCGTCACGTCTACCGACCGTCAGCTCGGCGAAGCCCTCGGCCAGCTCTACGTGAAGCAGTATTTCCCGCCCGAAGCCAAGGCCCGCGCGCTGAAGATGGTCAACGATCTAATCGCCGCCCTGCGCGACGATTTGGAAACCCTGCCCTGGATGGGCCCCGCTACGCGTAAAGAAGCTCTGGCCAAGCTCAACGCCTTCACCGTGAAGATCGGCTATCCGGACAAATGGCGCGATTACTCCGCCTATCACGTCGACCGCGGCCCCTTCGTTCTCGATGCAATTCGCGGCAATGAATTCGAATCCCGCCGCGACCTCAGCAAAATTGGCAAGCCCGTCGACCGCAACGAATGGGGCATGACGCCGCCCACCGTCGACGCCTACAACAACGGCGTGATGAACGAAATTGTCTTTCCCGCCGGAATTCTCCAGCCGCCCTTTTTCGACGCCAAGGCCGACGATGCTTCGAACTATGGCAGCGTGGGCGCTGTGATCGGCCACGAGATGACGCACGGCTTCGACGATGAAGGCCGCAAATTCGACGCCCACGGCAACCTGCGCGACTGGTGGACTCCCGAGGACGAGAAAAATTTCAACACGCGCGCGCAGTGCATCGTGAATCAGTTCAATAACTATGTGGCCGTGGACGACGTGCACGAAAACGGCAAGCTGGTCCTCGGCGAGAGCATCGCCGATCTCGGCGGCCTGACCATCGCCTACAACGCGCTCGAAAAGGATCTGCAGGGCAAGCCGCGTCCGCTCATCGCCGGCTACACGCCGGAGCAGCGCTTCTTCCTGGCCTACAGTCAGATCTGGGCCGCCACCGACCGCCCCGAGTTCGTGCGCTTGATGGCTAATTTGAATCCGCACGCGCTCGATCGTCTTCGCTCCATTGCCGCGCCCTCGAACATGCCGGCGTTCGCCAAGGCTTTCGGCTGCAAGGAGGGCGACGCCATGGTCCGCCCCGCCTCCCTCCGCTGCCAAATCTGGTAGTGTTTTTTGCCGCGTCGCGGCTTGGACGGCCCGCGGCACCGGGGTAGAATCGCGGGCATGACGATGGGTCAGCCCAAATGGACATTCCTGCACAACTGAACATCGCCGACGAATTTGTGTCGCGCCCCGCGCGCGAGCATCCCGAGCGCGTTGCCATTCTTGGCGAGCCGCGGCCATTCACTTATCGCGAGGTCGAGGAGGCCGTCCACCGCGCCGCGAACGTTCTGCGCGAATGGCGCTGCAAGCCCGGCGACCGCGTCCTGATCGCTCTTCCCGATTCGCTCGAATTCATCGCGGCATTTTTCGGCGCGGCGAAAATCGGGGCCATTGCCGTCCCGGTGAATTCGCTCGCTCGCGCCGCCGATTACGCCTACTACCTCGCGGAAACCGGCGCGCGCATCGCCATCGTTCACAAATCCGTCTTCAGCGAATGGGCCCTCGAGAAATGGCCCGCTGCTCTCGAAGTCGTGGCGATCGCTGGCGAATCCGCGTCGGAAACGGAAGACCGCGAACGGGCCATGGCGGAAAATCTCGCGGCGCGCACCGTCGTCTCCTGGGAAGAGCAGTGCGAACGCGCCTCGACCGAATGCGCCACGCACCCAACGGCTGCAAGCGATCCGGCATTTTTCTTGTACACCTCCGGCAGCGGCGGCACGCCCAAAGCCGCCATCCATCGCCACGAGGACATGGTGCACACCAGCCGCGGCTACGCCCACGGCGTTCTGGGAGTCCGCCCCGACGACATCACCTATTCCGTCTCGAAATTATTTTTCGCTTACGGTCTCGGCAGCGGAATGTATTTCGCGTTTTCCGCCGGCGCCCGCACGGTGCTCGATCCCGGCAAGCCCAAGCCCGAGCGCACTGCGGAAATCCTGAAGAAATATCGCCCCACGATATTATTCTCCGTGCCCACGTTTTTCGCCGCGCTTTTGCGCGAAGCCGACCGCGGCCTCGCCGTCAATTGTTCTTCGCTGCGCATGGCCGTCTCCGCGGGCGAAACATTGCCCACCGAAATTTTCGAGCAGTTCAAGAAGAAATTCCGCGTGGAAATTCTCGACGGCATCGGCTCCACGGAAATGCTGCACATGTTTTTGTCTGCGCGTCCCGGACAGGCGCGTGCCGGAAGTTGCGGCACGGAAGTCCCCGGCTGCAGCGCGAAAATCCTCGGCGACGACGGCGCCGAAGTCCCGCGCGGCGAAATTGGAAACTTGTGGGTTCGCGGCGGCAGCGCCTTCACCGGCTATTGGAACAAGGATGAACTCACCACGCGCACCAAAAGAGGCGACTGGGTTTTGACCGGCGACAAATTCACTTGTGACGCTGACGGCTATTTTCATTATTGCGGCCGCGCCGACGATATGATGAAAGTCGCCGGCATGTGGGTCTCGCCCGGCGAAGTGGAAAACGCCTTGCTCGCGCATCCCGCGATCGCGGAAGTCGCCGTGGTCGCGCACGCCAACGAAAACGGGTTGATTCATCCCTCCGCGTACGTCGTCGTGAAAAACGGAGTCGAAGTTCACGCCGGACTCGCGCGCGAAATTCGCGACTGGCTGCGCCAAAAAATGGCCTCTTACAAGTGTCCGCAAACAGTCCATTTTGTCGAGAATTTGCCGAAGACCGCGACCGGAAAGATCCAGCGTTTTCTCCTTCGTACCACAAATAGCTGATTCCAGGACACATAACTCGCACATCCGGCATACAGGCCGGAAAAATCGGTCATACAGGCCAAAGAGACAATTTGGCTCTTTTGGCCCCCTTTTTTGGGTCTATATTGGATTATATGAGCAGGCCATTCATGCCTTTGCATTTGCAGCCCGAAAGCGCCATTCCGCTCTACGCGCAACTGCGCGACCAGATGCGCGCGCTCGTGTACGCGGGCGAATTGCAGCCCGGCGACCGCATCCCGGCCAGCCGCGAACTCGCGGACCAATTGCAAATTCACCGCACCACGGTGGCGACCGCTTACGCCGAGCTCGAATCCGAAGGCCTCATCGAGGGATTCGTTGGCCGCGGCACATACATCAGCATGCGAAACGCGCCGCGCGAATTCACTCCGCCACCGCGAACGCAAGGCGGTCCGGTGCGCTGGGAAGCGCTCTTCGCCGACGAGCGCACCGGCGACGGCCTTAGCCGGCTGATGCCGCAAGTCGCCGACGACACCATCGCATTCATCAGCGCCAAGCCTTCAGAGGGATGTTTTCCGATCGACGACGTGCGGAAATGCGCGAACGAAGTGCTGAAGCGCGAAGGCCGCGACATTTTGCAGCTCGGCGCCACCGACGGCTACGAGCCGCTCCGTGAAGTGCTCCTCAAAATGCTTGCCGCCGAGGGAATCGGCGCGAAGGAATCGAACCTGCTGGTCACCGATGGCTGCCAGCAGTCGCTCGATTTGCTGGCCAAGGCGTTTCTGCGCCCGGGCGACGCCGTGATCGTCGAAAATCCCACGTATCCCGGCGCGCTTTCGATTCTTTCCAACGCGCGCGTGCGCTGCTTGCCCGTTGCGGTAGAAACCAGCCGCGCCAGGCAATCGTATGCCGGGTTGGACGTCAAAGGCGTTGAAGCCGCGCTCGAGCAGAATCGCGTGAAATTGATCCTGGTCACGCCGGATTTTCAGAATCCCACCGGAACCACGCTGCCCGCCGAAGAGCGCAAAAAACTGCTGGACGTGGCCGCGCGCTTCCAGGTGCCCATCGTCGAAGACCACATCTACGCGCGGCTGCGTTTGCGCGGCACCGCCGAGCCTTCGCTCAAAGCGATGGATCGCAACGGAATCGTCATTCAAATCGACAGTTTTTCGAAGATCGCCTTTCCCGGATTGCGCGTGGGCTGGTGCGTCGGGCCGGAGCGCGTGATCGAACGCCTGCGCCAGTTGAAGCAGGTCAGCGATTTGCACACCGATCAGCTTTCGCAGGCCACCCTTGCGGAGTTTGCAAAAACCGGGCTGCTCGAAAAGCACATGAAGCGCATGATCAAGATCTATTCGCGGCGCCTCGACGCCATGGAGAAATGCCTGGAGCGGCATTTGCCGGCGGGACTCGAATGGACGCGCCCGGAAGGCGGCATGTCCGTGTGGATTACCTTGCCGCCGGGGCTCGATGCCGGCGAACTACTGATTCACGCGCGCGAGCGCGGCGTCCTTTTTATTCCGGGGCGGTACTTCTTCGTGCAAGATCCGCAGCCGAACACGCTGCGCCTGGGATTTGCCGGCGTCGAAGAAAAAGACATCGCGCGCGGCATCCTGACGCTCGGCCAGGTGATCGAATCGGAACTGAAAAAGAAGGCGCGCGGCGCAGGCCGTCGCGTCGTAGCGGATGACGAACGCGGGGCCGCGTCTTCCCGCGTCGCGTTAATTTAGTCCAACTGGGAATTTGTTCACCGGCCGCTGGCTACTGCTTCTTGCGCTTGCCGCTTTTGGGTTGAACCTTGTACGACGAACCCCAGTTGATTCCCGTGTGCGTAGCGTCCTGCGTTCCGGTTTGCATTCCCTGATTCAGATCTCCCCGTTGTGCGGTTTCGTCTTCACTGCGTTCTTCGTCCCGTTGTTCGGCGTCCGACTCCAGCTCTTCCGCCGCTCTGTCTTTATCTTCATCCGTGTTGCTCATGGCTGCCTCCTGGAAAATTATGGGACCCCTCGATCCGGAATCTCCGTTCGATTTCAAGTGCTGCACAAATTATGAACGCTCGCGGCGGTGCGCGCACTGGGGTAAACACCTTAGGGAAAAGGGACAGCGCTGCATAAATGCTTTACAATATGCGCGCTCCAAACCTCATAGATGTGGACGTTTCGTTGATGCTGAACGCCGGAACAAAACTGGGCCCTTACGAAGTCGTCGCGCCTCTCGGCGCGGGCGGAATGGGCGAAGTCTATCGCGCGCGCGACACCAAACTCGGCCGCGAAGTGGCGCTAAAACTATTGCCCGCGGCATTTTCCGCCGACGCGGAGCGCATGGCGCGTTTTCGCCGCGAAGCGCAGGTGCTGGCTTCGCTCAATCATCCGAATATCGCCGCGATTTACGGCTTCGAAGATTCGAGCGGCGTCCTCGCGCTGGTGATGGAACTGGTGGAAGGGCCGACGCTCGCCGACCGCATCGCCAAAGGTGCGATCCCCGTGGATGAAGCCCTTCCCATCGCCAAACAAATCTGCGAGGGCCTTGAATATGCGCACGAGCGCGGCATAGTGCATCGCGATTTGAAGCCTGCGAACATCAAGCTGGCAAGCCACGACAAGCTCTCGAACAATGACGCCGTAAAAATCCTCGATTTCGGATTGGCGAAGGCACTCGAGGGCGATCCTGCGTCGGTGGATATTTCGAGTTCGCCAACGATCAGCCGCATGGCCACGCAGGCGGGAATCATTCTCGGCACCGCTGCGTATATGTCGCCGGAGCAGGCGAAGGGCAAATCGGTCGACCGTCGCGCGGACATTTGGGCATTTGGCTGCGTGCTGTACGAAATGCTGACGGGCAAGATGGCCTTCGGCGGCGAGACTGTGACCGACACACTCGCGGCGGTGATTCGCGCCGAGCCGGATTGGCTGCAGCTGCCCGCGAATACGCCGCCGCGCATTCGCGAATTACTGCAGCGCTGCCTGAAAAAAGATCCGCGCCAGCGTTTGCAATCCATCGGCGACGCCCGCATCGCGCTGGAAGAAACTCTTTCCGGAGCGGCGCAAGAGACATCGTCGTCGGGCGCCGGTGCCGTTGCACCAATCTCCGCCCCCGCGTGGCGCCGTGCGCTGCCTTGGGGAATTGCCGGGCTAAGTATTGCGGCGGCGCTGATTTTGCTAGTCACTTTCTGGGGCGTGATGAATTCCGCGAAGCCGGCCCCGATAGAACTGAGCCTCGACGTTTCCTCCGGCCAGGAACTCTTCATGGGATCCGGACCCGCGGTGGTTGTATCGCGCGATGGTTCACGGATTGCTTACGTGGCCGGGCCTGCGTCTGGCGGAAGCGGCCAAATTTACGTGCGCGAGCTGGATAAATCCGAAGCCATTCCGCTAGCAGGCGCGCAAGGAAGCTCGCTCTTCTTTTCGCCAGACGGCCAATGGATTGGATTTTATGGAAGCGAAGGGAAGCTTGAAAAAGTTTCTGTTTTCGGCGGGACGCCCGTGGTTCTGTGCGATGTGGGTGGCAGCAGCCGCGGCGGGTCCTGGGACACGAAGGGGACGATTCTGTTCACGCCAAGCTACACGAGCCCATTGTATGTGGTTTCCGCAGCCGGCGGGACGCCCAGGCCCGTCACACATCTTGATAAGGGCAGAGGCGAAACGACGCATCGCTGGCCACAAGTCCTACCCGGCGGCACGGAGGTGCTGTTTACAGCTTCTGCAGATAACAACGATTTTGGGCATGCTTTCGTCGAAGCTGCCTCTCTTGCGACTGGCGAAGCGCAAGTGCTGGTGGAAAACGCCTATTTCGGCCGTTACCTTTCGTCTGGATACCTGACTTACGTATCCGGCGGGACGCTGTTTGCTGTCCCATTCGACGTCAAGAAACTGAAGCTGACGGGAACGGCGATGCCAGTTTTGCAGAACCTTCAGGCCAACCTCACCGACGGAAGCGCTCAAGTCAGTTTTTCAGAAACTGGCACAGCAGTTTACATCGCTGGCGCAACCTTCAACAACCAGGTCACCGTCGGTCTTTTCGACGGCAAGGGAGTGGCAACGCCGCTGATCAAAGAGCCTGGCGATTACGCTGGCCCGGTCTTTTCCCCTGACGGCAAGCTGCTTGCCTTGCAAGTCGGGACCAGCGACATTTCGGTTTACGACCTGTCCCGAGGAACGATGACCTCCCTCACTTTTCCTCCGGCCGGCTGCAATGAGCCGGTATGGACGCCCAACGGGAAAATGATCGCCTGCAACCGCACGAGTGGCGGTGTTGGACTCAGCTGGCTGCCTTCCGATGGGACGGGCAACATGAAACCCTTGACGCCCGGAATGGGGGCCTTCCAGATACCTGCTTCCTGGTCGCCGGACGGTGGAACCCTTGCGTTTTTCCAGTTCTCTCCCAAGACGGGAGGCTGTTGTGAAATTTGGACAATACCGGTAAGCGCAAGCGGCCAGCCCGGCCAGGCAAAACCCTACTTTGGCCAAGGAGCACACGGCGGAGATTCTTTTCCGGAGATTTCGCCCGATGGACATTGGATGGCTTACCAGTCCAGTGAGTCAGGCACGCCGCAGATTTATGTGGTGCCGTTTCCAGACGCCGGAGGAAAATGGCAGATCTCGGCTGCTGGCGGAATTTTTCCTCTTTGGTCCAAGGCGGGACACGAACTGTTTTTCATTGGGCCAAGTGTCGCCGGAGAGGGGGCGCTGGCGGAGGTTCCTTATAGCGTCGAGGGAAATTCATTCCACGCTGGCAAGCCTGAACTTCTGTTCCAGGGCGGTTTTGAATTGCGCAATCCCTATATCCCGTACAGCGTCGCGCCGGACGGAAAACATTTCGCGATGTTGCAGGTGGTACAAGGAAAAACGACCGCGCCGGCTCTCCCGACGGTAGTTGTCAACTGGTTTGCCCGCCTGCAGAGCCTTGTCGCAGCGGGCCAGAAATAGTTGGCGGGGCGGCATGTCGCGTTGGAGCAACCGAGAAAAACCTCTGGCCGCTCACCAGCGAAACTGCATCCGATAACTGAGCATCGAGTAGCTGTGCAAACGGGCTAAACCTCCTCCCCGGAGGCGAGCGATGTGGCAGGACGTTAAGTACGGGCTAAGGATGCTGGCCAAAGCGCCGGGATTCACCGCCGTCGCCGTGCTCACTCTGGCCCTCGGCATCGGCGCCAACACCGCGATGTTTAGCGTGGTCGATGGCGTCATGTTAGCCCCGCTGCCTTATGCGCAGCCGGATCGCTTGGTGGTGATCTGGGAGAACAATCTACACTTCAAGCATCACGTTTGGGCTTCCTACCCCAACTTCCAGGATTGGCAGCGCAGCGCCGGCTCCTTCGAGCAAATGGCCGCGCTCCGCTGGCAGGATTTCGATGTCACAAGTCCCGGCGCGCCTGAACATCTTCAGGGCGAGAACGTCTCGGCTGATTTTTTCGCCATGCTCGGCGTAAATCTCGCCCTGGGCCGCAATTTTTCTCCGCAAGAAGATCAGCGCGGCGGCGCGCCGGTGGTCATCATCAGCAGCTCATTCTGGAGAAATCGCTTTGGCGGCAACCCGCAAGCGCTCGGCAAGCCCGTAACTCTAAATGGAATCGTTTACGCGGTTGTCGGCGTTCTCCCGCCGGGTTTTTCTTTTGCTGACCAGCACGATGACGTTTACACACCGCTAGGACAGGGCGACCCGCTCATGCTCGATCCGCGCGGCGCGCCGGCAGTCTTGTCCATCGCGCGGCTGAAGCCCGGGGTCAGCCTCTCTCAAGCGCAAGCGGAAATGATCACGATCCAGGGCCATCTGGAGCAGCTCTATCCCGACGCGAATCGTGGCGTGGGAACAGACGTGGTCCCGCTCAAGCAGGTAATGATCGGAGACGTAAACGGAACGCTGCTGTTGTTGCTGGGGGCAGTGGGTCTGGTATTACTGATCGCCTGCGCCAACGTCGCGAATCTGTTGCTGGCGCGTTCCGCGGCGCGCACGCGCGAGTTTGCGATTCGTTCCGCGCTGGGCGCCAGCCGTTCGCGCGTGGTGCGGCAGTTGCTCACCGAAAGCACGCTTCTTTCTGTCGCCGGCGCCGGCCTCGGGCTGGTCATTGCAAAATGGGGCGTCGCTCCGGTGCTCGCGGCGGCGCCGGGAAGTTTGCCGCGCAGCGAAAATATCGGCGTGAACGCTCCGGTTTTGCTCTTTACGCTCGGCGTTTCGATTGCGGTGGGAATTCTGTTCGGCCTCGCGCCCGCACTGAAAAGTTCGAAGGCCGATTTGCAAACCTCGTTGAAAGAGGGCGGCCGCGGCACGACCGGCGCACATCATCGCGTACAAAACGGCCTCGTCGTTGTGCAGATGGCTCTGACGCTTGTGCTGCTGGTCGGCGCGGGCCTGCTGTTCCGCACTATTCGGCATTTGTGGGAAACCAACCCCGGCTTCGACACGCAGCACGTCGTCACTTTCAAAGTGGGTTTTTCGCCTTCGCTGACCAAGACCGCCGCGAGCATGCGCGCCGCCTACCAGCAGTTGCTTGAGCGCGTGCGCATGATTCCTGGCGTGCAGGCCGCGGACTTCACCTACATCGTTCCGCTGCTTGGCGAAGACAACGTCTGCCCGTTCTGGATTGGCTCGCAAAAGCCCGCCGTGGTTCAAGCGGCTCCGCGGATGATGGTGTTCGACACGGGCCCCGATTATCTTCATGCGATGGGAATACCGCTGGTCCGCGGCCGCTTTTTCACGCGGGAAGACACCACGAAGTCCGGGTGCGTCGCGGCAATCGACACCGTCTTTGCCAACACCTATTTCCACGGCCAGGACCCGCTCGGTCAGGGCTTGAATTTCGGATGGACGCCGCCTTGGGGCCCTTGCCGCATCGTCGGCGTGGTGGGCCACGTAAAACAGTGGGGCCTGGGCGACGAAAGCTCCTACACGCAAGCGCAAGCGTATTTTCCGCTGTACCAAATTCCCGATGAGTGGGTGATCGGATCGCAGGGGTTTCCCACCACCACAATCCTTGTTCGCACGTCGCTCAGCGCAGCGGCCCTGATGCCTGCGGTGAAGAATGTCGTCTATGGAGTCGGCAAAGAGCAGCCGGTCTATGACGTGCGCACCATGCGTGAGATTGCCTCGGAGTCGATGTCTTCGCAGCGCTTTCCGATGATCCTGCTGGAAGTGTTCGCGGGCTTGGCGCTGCTGCTGGCCTCGGTCGGAATTTACGGCGTAATTTCCTACTCGGTCAGCCAGCGCGTACACGAGATTGGCGTGCGCATGGCCCTCGGAGCGGAGCGGCGCGACGTTTTCCGCATGATCCTTGGTCAGGGTCTGCGGCTCGCTCTGACAGGACTCGCAATCGGCGTCGCCGCTGCCTTGATTCTCACGCGGCTGCTGTCGAGCTTCACCAGTTTGCTCTATGGAGTCCGAGCGGGCGATCCCGCCACATTCGGCGCCGTAGCCGTGGTCTTGGCGTTCGTCGCGCTCGCGGCCTGCTACATTCCCGCGCGCCGCGCCATGCGCGTCGAGCCGATGGAGGCATTGCGTTACGAATAGTTGAGCGTTACCTTTGCTGACGGCTCGCCTAATGCTGAGGTGAAAGCATGAACACGATGATGCAAGACATTAAATACGGCCTGCGAATGCTCGCGAAGGCTCCCGGCTTCACCGCCGTCGCCGTCCTTTCGCTCACGCTGGGCATCGGCGCCAACACCACCATCTTCACGTTGGCGAAGGCCATTTTTCTCCACTCCATTCCCGTTAAAGACCCTGCGAGCGTGATGGTTTTTTATTCCACGGCGAGCAGCCGCAAGGGTCCGTCTCAAGAGTATCTGCCCACCCCGCTTCCGAACGCCACCGACTATCGCAACGACCTCAAATCGTTTTCCGGCATTGCCATTGCCATCGGCGACGGATTCAACCTCACACTCTCACAGAACCATGTGCAACTCTTCGGCTACATGGTCAACGCGAATTTCTTCGACGTTCTCGGCGTTCATCCCATTCTTGGCCGCGGATTGTCGCCCGACGAGGACACCACCCCGCGCCCCGTCGCCGTGATTAGCTACGATCTGTGGAAGACGCGATTCGGCGGCGACCCGCAGATTCTGAACAAGACCATTCAGATGGACCAGTTCCAGTACAGCGTCATCGGCGTCGCTCCGCGTGATTTTCAGGGCGTCGGCGATCTGGGCAGCCCCGATGTTTTCATTCCCATTTCGATGGACGACGAAGTCGCCACCGGACTCTTCAAAACTTTTTTGCATGACCGCGGCTTCCGCCTCGCGAACATGATCGGCCGGCTGAGGCCCGGCGTCACCGTCGCCCAGGCCAGCGCCGAAACCCGCGGCCTCGGCTTACAGCTCGAAAGGGAATATCCCAAGGACAACGGCGGGCGCAATGAAATGATCGTGCCCATCGAGGAAACCTCGATTCCGCCGCAGTTGCACAGCGTCTTTGCTCTCGCTGGAGCTTTGATGATGGGCATCGTCGGCTTGGTGCTCTTGATCGCCTGCGCCAACGTCGCCAACTTGCTCCTCGCTCGCGCCACGCAGCGCCAGCGCGAAATTGCCGTGCGTTTGGCGCTCGGCGCGTCGCGCACGCGGCTGATTCGCCAGCTGCTCACCGAAAGTTTCCTGATCGCGTTGCTCGCTGGCGTCCTCGGCGTTTTCTGCGCCTACTGGGGGAAAAACGTGCTCGTTTCGCTGCTTCCTCAGGGACTCGTGCGCACGCTCGATTTCACTCTCGACGCGCGCGTTTTTCTCTACACTTTGGGCCTTGCCGCCGTCGCCACCGTGCTTTTTGGACTCGTGCCTGCTCTGCAAGCCTCGCGCAGCGACAGCATCGCTGCGCTCAAGGATCGCACCGGCGCGCCCAGCGGAAGTACCCGCTGGTACGGCCTGCGCGGCGTCCTGGTGATGATTCAAGTTTCGCTCTCGCTGATCGCCCTCGTTGGCGCGGGCCTGTTCATTCACAGCCTGCGCAACGCACAGCAAATCAATCCCGGCTTCGAAGTGCACCATGAAATGATCATGTTCCTGAACCCCGGCGCGGAGCACTACGCTCAGCCGCAAGCCGAGGCCTTCTATCGCGACGCCATCCAGCGCCTCGACGCGCTTCCCATGGTCGCCGGCGCTGGTCTTACCGACACGCCTCCGTTCGGCGGCGGTCTGCAACGCACCACCTTCACCGACGGCGTCGATGCCACTGACCCGCGCAACGGCAAGCTCACGCCGGTCGAAGCCGTGTCGCCCGGATTCTTCTCCGCTGCGGGCATCACCATGATCGAGGGGCGCGATTTCGCCGAAAGCGACGATGCCAATAGTACCGATGTCGCCATCGTGAATCGCGCCGCTGCCGCTACTTTCTGGCCCGGCGAAGACCCCATCGGCCAGCACTTGCATTTTCTCGGCGAGACCTGGGTGGTCACCGTGGTCGGCGTCGTGAACACCACAAAATATGCCTCGCTCGGCGAACCACCTCAGGCCATCGTGTATTTCCCTCTCAAGCAGCACTATGCGCAAGGTGTCGTTCTGTACGTTCGCGCCAAGGGCGATCCTGCCAGCGCCATCCCCTCCGTGCGAACCGTCCTCCATTCGCTCGCTCCCACGCTTCCGTTGGCCTTTGTCCGCACTATGGAGGAAATGCTCGTGCAGTCTCTCCAAGCGCCGCGTCTCGGCGCGGAACTGCTCGGCACCTTCGGCCTGCTCGCGCTCGTGCTCGCCACCATCGGCACCTATGGCGTGATGTCGTATTCGGTGAGCCAGCGCAGAAACGAAATCGGGATACGCATGGCGCTCGGCGCGCAGCCCAGCAACGTCATGCGCCTGATTCTCGCCAACGGAATGGCCATGGTCGTCGCTGGCGTCGTCGTGGGCCTGGGATTGTCGATGCTTCTCGCGAAGTTCATGAACAGCCTGCTCTACGGCATCGGGATATTCGACGCGGCCAGCTTCCTCTTGACCGCCGCGCTGCTGGTGCTCGTCGCGCTGGGCGCATGCTATTTGCCCGCGCGCCGCGCCATGCGCGTCGACCCCATTGTCGCGCTGCGCTACGAATAGCGCCGCTTCTTCGCGCCGGACGGCATTTTGTTTTTTCGCAGCACCTCTTCGCCCTTTCTGCCCACTCGCGCCGGATTCCTGTTAGATTTATCCGTTCACGGCTAGGCGGAACCCGAATGACCATCGAAAAGCTCGAACCCAAGGCCGATAATCCCTGCTTCGGATGCGGCGCGGACAATCCTCGCGGCATGATGCTCACCTTCGAGCAGGATCACGAAGCGCGCAAAATCGTCGGCCGCTTCCGTCTGGGTCCGGAATATCAGGGCAGCAATCGCGTCCTGCACGGCGGCATCATCGCTGTACTGCTCGATGAAGCCATGGGCAAACTCAATCGCTTTCACAGCGTCCGCGCCGTCACCGCCGAATTGAATGTCGAGTATCTGCGCCCCGTGCCCATCGACGAAGAAATCGTCGTCGAGGCGCAGGAAGTTTCGCGCGAAGGCCGCAACCTGATGCATCGCGGTGAAATCCGCAACGCCGCCGGAAAAGTTCTGGCGCGCGGCCGCGGAAGATTCGTAGTCGTGGGCCAGCCTGCCCAGAAGAGCGAGGACCGATGAGCCTGAAACAGTACGATGCCAGATTCCTTAACGAAATCGCCGCCGCCGCACTGGCGCGCGACGACGTGGCCGTGCGCGCCAAACGCGTCGCGGAAATGATTCGCGAGGCGTCCGGATGCTTTTGGGTCGGCATTTTTGAAATCGCGGAGGACGAAGCCAGCGCCGTCGGCTGGACTGGCGCGGAGTCTCCCGCGTTCATGCGTTTTCCGCTCACTCGCGGAATCACGCGCGACGTGGTCAAAACGCGGAAGAGCGCCGTGGTCAACGACGTGCTGAAAGATTCGCGCTACCTCGTCGCATTTTCGACGACTCGCTCGGAAGTCATCGCGCCGGTGATCGACGCGGTCGGCAACGTGGTCGGCACTCTCGAAGCCGACGCCGACAAAGTCGACGCCTTCGGCGACGCTGACGTCCAGTTTCTCGACCAGTGCGCCTCGCGCATTCTTCCGCTCTTCGCCAGAGCCGCGCAGGTCTAAGCCGCACGCGCGCTGTTCGCCGCCGCGCTCTCCTGCCGCGCGAGTCGGCGCATTATTTTCTGCTGCCTGCCAATTTGGCCTGATTCTCGCCCCGCCGCCCCATTCGCATTCCCATCGCTTTTCATTAAAATAGACTCACGAGGAAACCCAAATGGACAACGGAAATCGCACCAACGCGAATAGTGACGACGGCCACGAGAATCTCTGGCGCGTCAAAGTCGGCCTGGCCGAAATGCTCAAGGGCGGCGTCATCATGGACGTCACCACCGCCGAGCAGGCCAAAATCGCCGAAGACGCGGGCGCTTGCGCCGTCATGGCGCTCGAGCGCGTTCCCGCCGATATTCGCAAAGAAGGCGGCGTCGCGCGCATGGCCTCGCCGCGCATCATCCGCGAAATCATGGACACCGTCACCATTCCCGTGATGGCCAAAGTCCGCATCGGCCATTTCGCCGAAGCGCAAGTCCTCGAAGCCCTCGAAGTCGACTACATCGACGAAAGCGAAGTGCTCACGCCCGCCGACGAGGAAAATCACGTTTGGAAGCACGCCTTCAAAGTGCCCTTCGTCTGCGGCGCGCGCAATCTCGGCGAAGCCCTGCGCCGCATCGGCGAAGGCGCGGCCATGATTCGCACCAAGGGCGAAGCCGGCTCCGGCAACATCGTCGAGGCCGTGCGCCACATGCGCACCATCGTCGGCCAGATGAAGCGCCTCACCACCCTGGGCGAAGAGCAGCTCATGCACGAAGCCAAGGAGCTCGGCGCTCCGATCGATCTTGTTCAGCAAGTTGCCAAAACCGGGAAATTGCCGGTGCCGAATTTCTCTGCCGGCGGCATTGCTACTCCCGCCGACGCCGCGCTCATGATGCAGCTCGGCGCCGAAGCGGTCTTCGTCGGCTCCGGCATTTTCAAGTCCAGCGATCCGGCCAAGCGCGCCAAGGCCATCGTCTACGCCACTACCAATTATCAGGACGCGAAAAAAGTCCTCGCCGCTTCCGACGAGCTCGGCGAAGCCATGAAGGGCCTCGACGTCCGCCAAATGGACGAAAAGGACCTTCTCCAAACCCGCGGCTGGTAAATTCGGTTTTTCGCCGGAGGGACACGTGCCGACTCTCGAACGGAATCCGCTATGTCATCTACGTATCTGGTTTGCAGCAATGACTGTTGTTTCTGCGTTGAGTTTCGGGGCGACGGCTCCAGCTCAGACGCAGGAGTCCTTACCAGTAGTAATGAGCGCGACCGTACCATTTTATCCCCGTATGGCTCAAGCAGCCCACATCAGCGGTGAGGTTTTGCTCCGTGTTTCCACAGATGGAACGCACGTGTCTGCCGTTTCTGTGGAGAGTGGGCCGTCGATGTTGGCAGCGGCAGCGGAGGCGAACGTCAAGACGTGGCAGTTCGAGAAGAACAAGCCCATGCAGTTCGAGGCTACATTTCACTACAGCGTCACTGTCGGGGGATGCGACGCTGAGTGCAATTGCGATTCAATGGGCCGTGATACTGTGCTTCTTAACCTGCCTTCTGATGTTGAAATCATCGGAAAGGTAGTGCCGACCTGTGATCCCGTTGCCGTCCGGCACCCGATTACTAAAAACTAAAACGATCCGATGGCCCGGTTTGCTTAGTATCCCAAGCAACCCCGCGAATCTCCTTCTGCCCTTGCCACTTCCCATGCACACTCCCGCGCACATGAGGTTGTAAGGGTGGCCTTCGTCAGGACCAGACGCGAGTCTCGCGCGTTTGGGTGAAAGGTTTGCCCTCACATGCTCTCCGAAAGGGCGGGTCATCAGGGTCCCCGAGTGCCGATTTCGCGCTCGTGCGGCTCGCAGGCCCGCCCTCCTCATTTCGCGGGTTGCCACAAATCTCTTTTGCCTCCGCCTGTCTGTTAGTACGATTGTCTCGACATGCCACATCTCTTCAAACCGTTAACGATTCGCGCCGTCACGCTCCGCAACCGCATCGCCGTCTCGCCCATGTGCCAATACTCCTGCGAAGACGGCCTCGCCAACGACTGGCACTTCGTTCATCTCGGCAGCCGCGCCGTCGGAGGCGCCGCCATTGTTTTCTGTGAAGCCACCGCCGTCCTGCCGGAAGCCCGCATCAGCCCGCAAGACCTCGGCATCTGGAGCGATCGCCACGCCGAAGCCCTCGCGCGCATCGTTCGTTTCATTCACGAGCAGGGCAGCCTCGCCGGCATCCAACTCGCCCACGCCGGACGCAAAGCCAGCACCTATCGCACTTGGTCGCCCAAGCAAGGCGCCATCCCGCCCAGCGAAGGCGGCTGGACCAACGTCCTCGCGCCCAGCGCCATTAAATTTCAGGAAAATTATCCGCAGCCGCGCGAAATCACGCGCGAAGAAATTCGCGCCGTCACCGAAGCCTTCGCCGCCGCCGCTCGCCGCGCATCCGCCGCCGCATTCGACATCGTCGAAATTCACGCGGCCCACGGCTACTTGATTCACGAATTTTTGTCGCCCTTCAGCAATCATCGCGCCGACGACTACGGCGGCTCATTCGAAAATCGCACGCGCCTCGCGCGCGAAGTCGCCTCCGCCGTCCGCGCCGCCTGGCCCGAAACGCAGCCGCTCTTCATGCGCATCTCAGCGACGGACTGGAAAGAAGGCGGCTGGGACCCCGATCAATCCGTCCATCTCGCGCGCGAAGTCAAACAGCTCGGCGTCGATTTGATCGACTGTTCTTCCGGCGGCTTGATTCCCGGTGTGGCCATTCCCCTGGGACCCGGCTATCAAACGAAATTCGCGGAAAAAATTCACCGCGGAGCCGAAATCCTCACCGGCTCCGTCGGCATGATCACCGATCCGGTGCAAGCCGACCACATCATTCGCACGGGACAGGCCGACCTCGTTCTCCTCGCTCGCGAAATGCTCCGCGATCCCTGTTGGCCTCTGCGTGCTGCCCGCGAGCTTGGTCAAACGGCTTCCTGGCTCGCGCAATATCTCCGCGCCGCCCCGGACAACTCGCCGCAGCGCGAACCTGCGCCGTCTATTGCGGCCCGCGCCTGACAATCACGCTTTGCGTGCTACAATCCCACCACATCTTGTCGGGTGGCAAGGAAAACCAATGGGTAAACTGGCTCATTACTACACCGGTCTGCGGGGTTCGATTCTGTGGAAACGCGTGGACCGCGCGGTTCTAGACTTGATTGAGAATCAAGACCTTCGTCTGACGACTCGCCGGCAATACGTAGTGGGCTACATCTGCCACGCCCTGGTCCATCCCGCACGCAAGTCGAAATCGTAGGGGGCGCTTTCAGGCCCGCCCATTATGTTTTGGAATGGGACCGGTTTTACTTCCCGCCTGGCGGCGTGCCTGGTGGTGTAGAAGGCGCACCCGTCGGCAATCTTCTCATCGGCGCAATCGCCGGCACGGCCAGCGACCGCGCCCCGTTTTTCGCCACCGTGCGCACCGCGAAAAAATGATTGTCCGGCGAGACGCCATCGAGCGTCGCCTCGCTTCCCGACGGCACAAACTCATACACCGACCATTGCGGCTCGGTTGTCTCGCGCCACAAAATCTCAAATCCCGCGCGCTCCGGATCATCCGCCGCCGACCATCTCAGCCACGCATATCCCATCGCCGTGCGCGGCACGTGCGTCACCGTCACTTCGCTCGGCGGCGCGGGAGCAATCGCTAGTTCGCGCAGCGGCTCGGCATTATCCCACGCCACGCTGCCCATAAATTTGTAATCCAGATATTTCGCGAAGTCGCCGTACTCCACGCCATTTTCCGTCCGCGGAGTCTGGTGCTGGTGATCGTAATTTTCCTGCGGCTCGGTGAACCGCGTCGCCGGCAATCCCGCCGCGACGAATGGCATGTGGTCGCCGCCGCGCCCCAGCCGGTCCACGCGGAAAATCAGCCGGACATTTTCCCGTCCGTCAATTTCCTCCGCCGCGCGCGCCAGCTCCCGCGAAGGCGAATCCACTCCGTCCGGCCCGCCGCCCGAAAACAGCCGCACGCGATGCGGCGCACCTGGCGCCGAATCTGCGCCCACAATGTCATTGTTCAGAAATCCGCCAACCGTGTAGTCATGCGTCTGCAAATATTTCAGCATCTCCTGCGCGCCCAGCAGCCCCTGCTCTTCGCCCGATACCGCCGCAAAAAGCAGCGTCGCGCGATACGTTCCCTTGGCCAGCAGCCGCGCTGACTCGATCGACACCGCCACCCCTGAGCCGTCGTCGTCCGCGCCTGGTGCGTCCGCGTTCGGATCGTTCACCTCCGAAGGCCGCGAATCGAAATGCCCGCTGGTCATGAACACCGTCTTCGCCAGCGCCGGATCGCTTCCGGGCAAAATCGCGTACACATTTTCCAAATGCAGCTTCTCACCCGTCCGCGGCAATTGCGTCTCGAACTTGTCCACCACCACCTGCATTCGTCCGCCAGACTCCTTCGCGATCTCCTCGAAACGCGCTACCACGCGGTCGCGCCCACAGCCAATCCCGCGCTTCGGGTTCGTCCACGACGAAAACGAATCGCGCGTGCCGCACGCCACCAGCTCTTCGATCGTTGCGCGCATTGCGTTTTCGTCAATGGAGGCGCGATCAATTTCTCCCGTCGGGCGGGGGAGCAGTTGTGGCGTCGGCGCCCTGCCCGGCGGCTCCGCTGGATCCTGTGCCATCGCCGCGCCCGCGCCCAGCAATATCGCCAGTGCAATTGCCGCCAGCGTGCCCCCGAAACATCGTCCATTCCATTCCATTTTCATCATTTGCCTCTCGAAATCCGCAACACTGTGCGACGCGACCCGCACCCACTCCGTTTCCCCCAATTCTTTACGCTCACCGCGCCGGGAAGTATAGCCCGCGAGGCCGGACGCCTCCGACCCTCACAATGCTCCTCTTGACATTAGTCGTTACAACGACTATAATCGCTGCATGAAGCACGCAACTCGCTCCGGGCGGGAAGGGAAGCGCCCCGCCGCTTGCCTGGAAGAGGCCGCTTTCCTCGACTTGCTGCGCACCTCGGACGTCCTCGCCCGCGGTGTCGTCCACGTCTTAAAGCCAGACGGCCTTTCGCCGACCCAGTACAACGTCCTGCGCATCCTGCGCGGTTCGCCGGAGGGCCTGCCTTGCGGAGAAATTGCCGGCCGCATGATCACGCGCGATCCAGACATCACCCGGCTGCTCGACCGCCTCGAGAAGCGCGGCCTGATCTTGCGCACCCGGCAGAATCAGGACCGCCGCACGGTGCTCACCCGCATCACGCCCGCCGGACTCCGCCTGCTGGCCCGCCTCGATGCGCCGGTGCAGCGCGCGCACCGCCAGCAGTTGGGCCACCTCGGCCGCCCGCGGCTGCGCAGGCTGGCCGAGCTGCTCCAGGTCGCGCGCAGCCGCGCAACCTGATTGTTTTGTTAGTGTAAATAGTCGTTGTAACGAATATCGTTGGCACGCATCTAATCGAAATGAAAAAGGAGGCTTTATGAGCGTAGCGGTTCAGTCGCAAGCCAGCACCTGGAATATCGACCCCGTTCACTCGGTCGCAGAGTTTAAAGTCAGGCACATGATGATTTCCAACGTAAAAGGGCGCTTCGCCGTCCGCCAGGGTGTGCTGATCCTCGACGACGCCGACGTCACCAAGTCGCGCGTCGAAGTGTCTCTCGACGCGGCCTCGGTCAACACTCATGAACCCCAGCGCGACGCCCATCTCAAGAGCCCGGAGTTTTTCGAAGTCGAGAAATTCCCGACTCTTTCCTTTAAGTCTACGCGCGTCGCCCGCACCGGCGAAGGCGAGCTGGACGTCACCGGCGATCTGACCATCCGTGGCGTCACCCGCAGCGTGGTCTTCAAAGTCGAAGGGCCGTCGGCGCCCACGAAAGATCCGTGGGGCAACACCCGGCTCGGCCTCGCCGCCACCGCGAAAATCAATCGCAAGGACTTCGGCCTGGCCTGGAACGCCACCCTGGAAACCGGAGGGTTTGTTGTGGGCGACGAAGTGGCCATCAGCCTTGAGGCCGAGTTCATCAAGGCCTGAGCTTTTTCGCGCCCTATGCATCGAATATAGAAGGCTGCGCCTTGCGCGCAGAGGAGGTTTCATGTCGCTCCGTCCTGTGAAAGAAATTATTCAGACCAAGCCCACCATCGAAGGTGCGGGAGTCAAGCTGCAGCGCGCCTTCGGTTTCGGCCAAACCAAGGATTTCGATCCTTTTCTGTTGCTCGATGATTTTCGTAACGACCGCCCCGAGGACTATCTCGCCGGCTTTCCCTGGCATCCTCATCGCGGCATCGAAACGATCACTTATGTTCTCGCTGGCTCGGTCGAACACGGCGACAGCCTCGGCAACAAGGGCAAAATGACCGCTGGCGATGTCCAGTGGATGACCGCCGGCAGCGGCATTCTCCATCAGGAAATGCCCAAGGGCGATCCACAGGGCCGCATGCATGGCTTTCAGTTGTGGGCCAACTTGCCCGCGTCCCTGAAAATGACCGACCCGCGCTATCAGGACATTCCGTCCAGCGCCATTCCGGAAGTCACCGACGACGATGGTACCCGCGTGCGCGTCATCTGCGGCGAATTCTGGGGCAAGCGAGGTCCGGTCGAGGGCGTCGCCGCTGATCCCAGCTATGTCGACGTTTTCGTTCCAGCGGGCACGCGCAAGCGTCTGAAAATCGACACCACGCGCAACGCCTTTGCTTATGTCTTCTCCGGCTCCGGCACGTTCCGCGACGCGTCGCAGCCTCGCGCCGTGCTTACCGACAATGTCGAGCAGCCTGACGCCGCACCTGTCTATGACGCGACCAATCACTCGCTCGTACTCTTCGACCGCGGCGACGAAATCGCCGTTCAGGCCGGCGATCAGGGCATTCGTTTCCTGCTCGTCTCCGGCAAGCCCATCGAGGAGCCTGTCGCTTGGTACGGCCCGATCGTGATGAACACGCAGGAACAGCTTCGCCAGGCCGTCGGCGAACTGCACAACGGCACCTTCATCAAGCATCGCTAAAGCAGCAAGCGCCGAGTGTCAACGCCGGACGCACCTTGCGTCCGGCATGCTCGCGCCTCCATTCGAAATTTCATCCCAACTTTCCCTCAGTTGTTTTTGCTCGGTTTGGGAAGAGTCCTCCGGCAATGATGTAAAATGTGCCCAGGAGGAATTCGAATGCCCGCAAAGAAAGCTACGTCAGCCGACGCTCAAGTCATCATGCAGTTATACGATCTGCGCCGTGAACCGGAAATGCGCAGGGCCCGCAATTGGTGGCTCACCGAGTTTTGGCCCAACAGCGCTGACGATTTCATGAAAGTCGCCATGCCTCTGGGCGCGCAGGAGAACAACTGGCTGCGCCAAGTCGGCGGCTACTGGGGCATGGCCGCCTCTTTCGTGCTTAGCGGCGCCGTGAATCAGGATCTTTTCTTGCAGCCCGCGGTCAGCGGCGAGATGTTTTTTATCTTCGCCAAGATTCATCCGTTCCTCGGCGAGCTTCGCCAAAAACTCGAGGATCCCCACGTCTTTGCCAACGTCGAAAAAGTCATCAACAGCACCAAGTTCGGCCGCGACCGCCTGCAACTCACTCTGAAGCGTGTCGCCATGGCCAAGGAGCGCATGGCCGCCCGCAAATCGGCGTAGCAACCCGCGGCATAGCGCCGGACGCGAACTCGCCTCCGGCGCATCCGCGCCAGTGCGAAATTCCGGTCCTCAAGCTTTCCCTTCTTTCGCGCCGCTGGCCGCCTTTGGGAAGAGTCCTCCGGCAATGATGTAAAACGTGCCCAGGAAGCCCTCCGCTATGAATGGCTCGAGCCTCGTGGACCGCCGCCTTTATCCCCGATTCTGGTCTTGTCGATGATTCAGGGGAATGGCCTGGTTCTATAACCACGATTTGCGTCGTTTTTTCCGAATTGGCCTGCTCCCCTCGCGACGCCGCCACACAGTCCGGCGGCAACAGGGGTACACAAACTTGCGGTTTTCCTAGGGAATTCGCATTTTCGGTAAAACCCGTTTCGCCACAAACCCGAAAAACCGCATTTTTGAATGGCCTGCTCTACCAGGCCAATTTTCGTCATTTTGACCCTGGAAAAGAGCCAATTTGGCCGCCGCGACCCTCACTCGCGCGAAGGCGAAAATGCCGCATCGCCGGTACAATATAAGTAGGCGAGCGCCGTTACCGGGGCAGAGGGAAAAATGAAGATCGGAATATTAGCGATCCAAGGAGATTTTGAAGCGCACGCGCGCGCTCTGGAAAAATTGGGCGTGCAATTCGTTTTTGTGCGCGGGCCGGAAGATTTGCAAAACGTGGACGGATTGATTTTGCCGGGCGGCGAAAGCACCACGCACATGAAGATGCTCGCGGAGACGGGACTCGATGAAGTGATTCGCAAACTCGCCGCGAATGGCGGCGCTTTTTTTGGGACTTGCGCAGGCGCGATTTTGCTGGCGCGCGAAGTGAAAGCGCCGGAGCAAAAATCACTTGGGCTTATCGACATGACTGTGGTGCGAAATGCGTACGGGCGGCAACTGTCGAGCGAAGTGCTGATGCTGCCGACGAAATTGCGCGACGAACCGATGGAGATGGTTTTCATTCGCGCTCCAGTGATCGACAAAACCGGCGCGGGCGTGGAAGTGCTGGCGGAGCGTGAAGGAAAAGCGGTGCTGGTGCAGCAGGGGAGAGTGATGGCGTCGACGTTTCATCCGGAACTGACGAGGGACACAACCATCCACGAGCGCTTTGTGAAAATGGCGTCGGGGTCAGGCACGAAGATTCACAAGTAAAGGCTGGCGCGTCGACGCCGCTTCACTTGCCGGTAGCGACAGCAACTTATCCCCGCGCACAGTCCTCAGCGGTCATCCGTACAGCGTTCTCACGGTGCTCAAATCACTCCAGGCAACCAGTCGAAGAGAAGAAGCGACTATGATAAAAGAATATCGTTACCGTTGTGTTTGCCTGCGTGGAATGGAGGGCGGACATGGGCGCGCTTTGGCAAGATTTGCGATACGGGCTGAGGATGCTGGCAAAGGCGCCGGGGTTTACGGCGGTCGCGGTGGTGACGCTCGCGCTGGGAATTGGCGCGAACACGGCGATGTTCAGCACGATCTACGGATTGGTTCTGCGGCCGTTGCCGTATGCGGATTCGTCGCGGCTGGTGATGCTGTGGGATTCGAATCGCAGAACGGGACTGAAGCACATTCCCGTGATGGAGGGTTCGTTTCCGATCCTGCAAAGCCAAGCGAAGAGTTTCGATGGTATGGCGGCCTTCACTTCTGCGGACTTAAGAGGTGGCCTTCTTGCGACCAGACTTTGGGGAACAGAAGAACGCGTGGCAACCGCCGCGGTCTCGCCACAATTCTTTTCGGTTTTGGGAGAGGCGCCTTTGCTGGGAAGGACATTCACGGCGAGCGAGGGCGTCGCCACGTTGAACGGCGAATACTGGGAGTCTGCGCGCGTGGCGATTCTGAGCTACGCATACTGGAGGCAGCATTACGGCGCGAGCTCTGGCGCGATCGGCAAGACAGTCACTGTGAACGAATTTGGAGAAAAGAGACAGTTCACGATTGTCGGAGTGATGCCAAATGGTGTTGATTTTCCTTATCCACTCGGGCCGAGCAAGCCCGATATCTGGACTAACTTGGCACTCGTCCAAACCCGTCTCGGGGGACACGATCTGGAAGTTATGGGCCGCTTGAAAGCTGGCGTGAGCCTGGCCCAGGCGCAGTCAGAGATTAACACCATCGCGGATCGCATTCGCGGGCAGTATCCCAAGGATTACAAAGATGAAGCTGTCGAGGTGGTGACACTCAGCAGCGAACTGATCCGAAACGTGCGCAGCATTCTGTGGGTGTTGCTGGCGGCATTCGGGTTCATTTTGCTGATTGGCTGCGCCAACGTGGGCAATCTCTTGTTGGTGCGTGCGGTGTCGCGCGAAAAAGAGATGGCGATTCGCGCGACGCTTGGCGCGGGCCGGTTGGCGCTGATCCGCCAGATGTTGGTGGAGGCGATGCTGCTGGCGGTGGCAGGAGGCGCGCTGGGGTTGTTGCTCGCTTACGGAAGTCTGCGCACTTTTCTGGAGCTGCTGCCGCAATCGATTTACATTCCACGGTTGAATTCCGT
Source organism: uncultured Acidobacteriota bacterium (assembly GCA_963811805.1). Lineage (GTDB taxonomy): Bacteria > Acidobacteriota > Terriglobia > Acidiferrales > UBA7541 > DAHUXN01. Next base: position 2,858,431 of record CAWESU010000001.1, read on the forward strand.
GGCGCTGGATGCGCGGATGCTGGTCTTCGCGGCGTTGCTGTCGGTGCTTGCGGCGGGAATGTTCAGCGCGCTTCCGAGCTTGCGTTTGACGCGGCCGAATCTGAATGAAACGCTGAAATCGGGAAGCGCGCGCAAATCGTCATCGGGGCGCTCTCTGTTGCGCAGGCCGGGGAGCGCGCTGCTGGTGGTGGAAGTGTCTCTGGCCCTCGTTCTGCTGACCGGCGCGCTGTTGATGCTGAGGAGCATACACAGGCTTCTGGCCGTGAATAGCCAGTTTCAGCCTGAGCATCTGCTTTCGATGAACGTCGTTATTGACAATGCCTATTTGAATTCGCTGCCCGCAGACGATAACGATTCAGTGCGGATTCGATTCGAACAGTTTGAGCAACGCGTGGCAGCACTGCCGGGCGTGAAAGAGGTCGCTTTGGCGGACGGATTTCCACCGGTGGCTCACGAGCATAGCTCCGAGCAGTTTAAGGCCGACGGGGGTGGGGGGATCATTGCGGAGGGTTTTCAACCGGCAGACGAGCACATTGTGACGCCCGAGTACTTCGACATGATGGGCATGAGGATTCTGCGCGGGCGATGGTTGGCAGATACGGATCGAAACGGGACATTGCCGGTGGCGGTGATCAACGAAGCGATGGCGGAGCGCTATTGGCCGAACCGCGACCCGCTGGGTGTGAGCGTGGAGCCGAAGTTTCGATTTACCGACAAAGACATCTCGTACACGATTGTTGGGGTTTTTCGTGGGCCGAAGGAGTTCGGAACCGGTGAGACGCCGCTGCCTGCGGTTTACCTGGCATATTCGCAGGTACCTGCTGGATTTGGTTCCGTGATTGTGCGCACTGCGGGAGAACCGCAGGGCCTGGCCGCGGCGATGCGCAGCGCCGCTTTGCAGATGGTTCCGGGGCATATGTTTGTCGGCCAAGTGCAGACCGGCGACGAAATGATCTCGGAATCGAGCGCACAGCCGCGGTTCACGGCGCAACTGTTGACGATGTTCTCGACTCTCGCGTTGCTGCTCGCCGTGGTGGGAATCTACGGGCTCATCTCGTATTACACGTCGCGGAGAACGCATGAAATTGGAATACGCATGGCGCTGGGGGCGCAGCGCGCGGACGTGATGCGGCTGGTGTTGCAAGAAGGAATGCTGATCGTCGGGCTGGGAGTGGCCGTTGGCATCGTGGCGGCTGGGGCGTTCGCAAGAACGCTGGAGGGCTTGTTGTACGGAGTGTCGACGATGGATCTTTCTTCGTTTGCGGGGTCAGCGGTGGTGCTGGCAATTGTGGCGGTGGCGGCGTGTTGGATACCGGCGCGGCGGGCGATGAGGATCGAGCCGATGGAAGCGTTGAGGTACGAGTGAAGCAAAGTGGTCAGTGGACAGTGGTCAGCAACGACGAATGAGGCACTCGCGAGTTTCGGGAGACGAGTAGGCAGTGACCCTTCACAAGAAAGGCCGCTCGGGGCAAGTGAGTGACGAAAAGACAAGACAAGACAAGACAAGACAAGACAAGACAAGACAAGACAAGACAAGAGGAGTGGTCAGTGGACAGCAAACAATGAATAAGGCAGTGACCCTTCGCAAAAAAAGCCGCTCAGGGCAAGCGGGTGACCCTTCCTGCGTGAGGGCAAGCAAGTGACGAGGAAGGAGCCTGGTCCGTGACCCGTGGCCAGGGATCCGTGAAAGGCAGAGACTTCGCGCGGCGCAAAGAAATGACAAGCGGAACAACACATCGCGCGCAAGGCGGCGCGAAAAGGAAGAAAGGAATAATGGAGTCAAACGCGTGCAATCCTTCGGAGGCGGTTTGCGCACACGACGGCGCAAAGAGGGGGGGCTTTTCGTGCAACGCTGCAACATTTCGAGGCGAGATTCTTCGCTGCGCTCAGAATGACAGGCTGGAGGTGGTTCGCGCGCAAGGCAGCGCGAAAAGGAAGGAAGACATTATTTGAGTGAAAGGAAGTGGTCGGTGGTCCGCAGACGAGGAATGAGGCAGAGGCGAGTGGCTAGAAAAACCGAAAAACACACGGTGGCATCCATCTAGTGATGACAACATCGAGCAAACATCTGCAGCGGACAAAAATACTTTTTGTGTGTTACGGGAATTCGTGCCGGAGCCAGATGGCGGAGGCGATTGCGCGACATCACGCGCCGAAACTGATCGAAGCGGAGAGCGCGGGCGTGAGGCCACTGGGCAGCGTCGCGCCGGAGACGCTAGCTGTGTTACAAGAGATCGGGATTCGCGCGGAGGGGCACTACTCGAAGAGCATCAGCGACGCGCTGCAGTTTTTCGAGCCGGAGATGGTGGTGAACATGTCCGGGCAGGATTTGGACGGATGGTTCGCGACGAAAAATGTCGTGGATTGGAAAGTGGGAGATCCGTACGGAAGCGATCTGGAAGTTTACCGGCGAATTTGCCGGAACATTGAAGACAAAGTGAAAAAGCTGGTGAGTGATTTGGAAAAAGAGAAAACGAAGTGAGAAGAGAAAAGACAAGCGTCTCGCAGGAAGATTACCTGAAAGCGATCTGGGAGATCGTGCAGGAGGAGCAGACGCCGATCAGCGCGCGGCTGGCGGAAGACTTGAGCGTGACGCCTCCGGCAGTGACCGCGGCGCTGAAGCGCATGACGCGCGGAGGATTTTTGCGCGTGGAGCGGAGCGGGCGAATCGCGTTGACGCCGAAAGGACAAAAAATCGCGGAGCACATGGTGTTGCGGCACCGGCTGGCGGAGAAATTGCTGACGGACGTGATTGGCCTGGAGTGGTCGCGCGCGCACGAAGAGGCGGAGAAGCTGGAACATGGCTTGTCGGCGGAGGTGGTGGCGCTCCTGCTGAAGAGGTTTGGGCGAGAGAGCCGGTGCCCGCACGGCGTGCCGCTTTTTGGCGGGCTGCCGAAGCTGCGACGAAAATACGGCGCGGTGAAATTGGCGGAGGCTCCGGCGGGGCATGCGTATGAAGTGATGCGCGTGTACGAAAAAGAGAGGGAGTTCCTGAATTTTCTGGCGGGGCTGGGAATTTTGCCGGGCGCGCGCGTGCGCGTGCTGAAGCGCGAGTACGACGAGACGATGACGGTGACGATGGGCGGGTCGGCGAAGAAAATTTATTTGGGCAAGCCGGCGACGAGCCGGATTTGGGTGCGGCAGAGACAGTGACCCCTTCGCAAAAAACAACGCTCAGGGCAAGCGAGTGACGAGCAAAGTCAAAGGCCGCGGGTGAAGAAGTGGTGCTTTGTTTCTCAGGGCACGACGGCGTGGCGACTTCGCACAGATGATGTGCGCGATAGGAAGAAAGAAACGACCGCCGAGTTAGATGGGATCGATGGGGCGGGGATTTTTGAGGACAAGACAATGGGCGAGCAGGTCGTGGAGCGCTTGGTGGCGCGGAGGAAAAGCGGCGACGAGACAGTCGAGTAGGAAGTAGGGAATGCCGACCGTGGGCAGATGCAGCAAGAGGCGGCCAGTGAAGAAGCGGACGCTGGCGCGGCCGAAGGTGATGCGGCGTCCTTCGCTATCCGTTACGTGAAGACCGAGGGATTTCTTCCCGAGAGTAGCCTGCCAGACAGAACTTTCCGAAAGGGCGAAGTACAACCAGTTGCAAAAAATGTACAGAACAAGAAGAAAGGTGAGGAAGCGCGCGCCGAAGAGGCGAATTACTTGGCCGGGCGCTGCGCTGGGAGAGAGCTCGGCGAACTGCTTGGGAATGTGGGCAGCGACAGAGTAGAAGGAAGCGACGACTCCGACGAAGAGCGCGAGAACGGCGAAGTCGATGGCGGCGGCGACGAAGCGGGCTCCGAAGGAGGCGTGAATGCTGGGCGGCGGCGCGGAAGGGGAGTCGCCGGGAAAATGCGCGGAGAAAACGCGAAAGGATTTTGCGGCGGCGGGCGTGGTGACGGAGTTTTGCATGGCTTCACCGATATGGGGCGATGCACTTTGTTGGGTGACGAGGAAATGTTATGCGCAGGCGGACGGCGGCGCAATATTCATGGTACGGGTGTTGCCTGGCGAGTAATCATGGTAGGGAGGCGGGGAATCGAAGGCGAGGTTTGCGCACACGACAGCGCAAAGAGCAAGAACGTGTTTTCCTGCGGTATTGCAAAACTCGAGGCGAGATTCTTCGCTGCGCTCAGAATGACAAGTTGGGAGGCGGTTTGCGCGCTGGGGCGGAGGCGCGGAATTGCTAGGGTGCGCGCACAAGAAGGAATAGTATTGGCTGGCGATGAGTTTTCATTCGGGATTTGTGGCGATTATCGGGCGGGCGAATGCGGGGAAGTCGACACTCGTGAACGCGCTGGTGGGGCGGAAGGTAGCGATTGTGTCGCCGCAGCCGCAGACCACGCGGACGCGCATCCAAGGAATTGTGAATCGCGAGAACGGGCAAGTGGTGCTGATGGACACGCCGGGTATTCATCGCGCGACGAAGGCGTTGGACCGGCAGATGATGCAGGAGGTGAGCGAGGCACTGGAAGGAGTGGACATCGTCTCGCTCATTGTGGACGCGACGGAGGATTTCGCGGGCGCGGATCGGTATTCGGTGGAGTGGGTAAAGAAGTTTTCGGGGCCGGCGTATCTGCTTCTGAACAAAATCGACCGCGTGAAGAAGGAGCAGCTGTTGCCGCTGATCGACCGGTGGAGGCGCGAGTACGAATTCGAAGAGATTTTTCCGGTGTCGGCACTGCGCGGCGAGGGCTTGAGCGAGCTGCTGGAGAGCTGGATTGCGCGGCTGCCGGAGAGTCCGCCGTATTTTCCGGTGGATCAGTATACGGATCAGCCGGAGAGGTTTTTGGCGGCGGAAGTGATTCGGGAAAAGGCGATCGCGCTGACGCGCGAGGAGGTGCCGCACGCAGTGGCGGTGCTGGTGGATAATTACGAGGAAGGCGAGAAGCTGTTGCGGATACGCGCGACGATCTACGTTGAGCGCGAGGGGCAGAAGGGAATCATGATTGGGCGCGGCGGCACGAAGATGAAGGAGATCGGGACGGCAGCGCGAAAGGAATTGGAAGAGATGCTGAGCGCGAAGATTTTTCTGGAGCTGCACGTCAAGGTGCAGCCGAATTGGCGGGAGAATCGCGCGATGGTGAAGCAACTGGATTGGCACAGGCAGCTCGAGCAGATTTCTGAATCGAGCGAGAACGGCGAGTGACGCCCATGGTCTGCCGCTAGAGCCGGGGAATCCTATCTAGCTGTTAAGCGCGGCAATCACCTCTTCGCATGGGTGACGACTTGCTGAGGGGAGATGTTCGCTTGGCTTTGCTGCGTGGCCATCCTCAGAGCAATGAGCAGCGCAACGAGGCCGAGCGCAAATACGATCAGGGTAACGAAGGGATTTGCCCGGGCAACACGATCTGTAACTTGGGAGTTTGGTTCAGGCTGGGTCCCAAACATTGTCCGCCTCCAAAGTGGGTTTTATGGTTTGAGAAAATCACGGTCGCACAGTTAACAACGATAATTGATTGTCTGGGAAATTATCCGTTACCAGCTTGGGATTGAAAGCAAAGAACACGCTTAGGGGTAGACGCAAATCCGACGAGTCAGCTCGCGATTTACTGCTGGGCGAAAGGCTCGACGATGGATTCGACGTCGGCGAGCTTCCAGGGCGCGTCACTGAGATTGCTGGTGAGCGCGACTACGACGCGCGAATCGGGATAGATGATCAACTGGCTCGTGCCACCTACGGAGCCGCCGCTGTGTTCATAGATGCGCTGGCCGCTTTGCGATTTGTGAATGAACCAGCCGATGCCGTAACCGGTTTCCACACCCGCGTTGGTTTTCTGCGAAGTGAAAAGCTGGTGGAGGGAATCTTCCGTCAAAAAGCCCGGATGAAGTAAAGCGGAGCCGAAGCGCACGAGGTCTACAGGCGTGGAAAGAAACCCACCGCCGGCCCATTTGTAACTGTTGTCGACGTAGGGAGCGTTTTCCTCGGCGCCGTCCTTTTCGCGCTCATAGAAACGGGCACGCTGCGTGACGATGGAGCGATTTTGGTCAGGCGTGGTGTCGATGAGGCCAAGAGGCGTGAAAACGTGACGCTGCATGTAGTCGAGGAAGTTTTCGCCGGAGGCGGATTCGATGACGGCGCTCAAGAGATCGAAACCGTAGCTGGAATAACTGAACTTGGTGCCGGGCGGCGCGACGAGAGGATCGTTCTCGAAGATGGTGAGGCCCTCGAGGACGGAGTCGTAGTGTTTCGAGATAAGGAATTCGTCGCCCCGATAATGGCGGATGCCAGCGAGATGGCCGGCGAGAAGACGCGGCGTGATTTCGGCGCCCTTGTTGGGGAATGACGGAACGTATTTCTGCACGGGCGCGTCGAGGTCGATTTTGCCCTGCTCGACGAGCTGCATGAGGGCCGCAGCGGTGAGGGTTTTGGAAATGCTGCCGATGCGGAACTTGGTGGTGGGCCAGGCGGGAACGCGCTCTTCGAGATCGGCGTAGCCGAAGCCTTCGGCGTAGACGAGGTGGCCGTCGATGGCAACGGCCACCGCAAGACCGGGAATGCCGCGAGCGAGAAGCTCGTTGCCAATGGCGTTGGCGTGAGCGCGGGCTTCCGTGTAGGACTGAGACGCGGGAGCAGGAGCGGCGGCGGTTTGCGCAAAGGCGACGTGGGCACTGAAACTGCTCAGGCACAGCGCGAGAAGCAGGAGAAGAGGCGTGCGCAAACGTGATGCGGTCTTGTCGACGGGAAATTTCACGGTGAGCCTCCAAGCGGCGGCATTGTACAACTAAACTAGGCGCCGGAACCGCCGGTTAGAGATCAAAATATCTTCTTCCGCAGTGGTCAGTCTCCCGACTTCATGCGGGAACGGCTGCGGTCGCCGAGGAAGAGCGTCATGGTGCGCGACGCGGGGCCGGCGGGGAGATGAGTGGTGAGATGGCGGGCGAGACGCTTAAAGAGAAAAAGCGTGGTGCCTGGACCTTCAGAAATGGAATGGGTGCGATTGGGAAACTCCATGAAGTCGAAAGATTTTCCGAGTTCGATCATGCGATTGACGAGGAGCTCGGAGCCCGCGAAGTGAACGTTGTCGTCGCCGGAGCCGTGACAGAGCAGAAGTTTTCCGCGTAGACCGTCGGCGTAATTGATGGCCGAAGCGGCTTTGTAGCCCGCGACGTTATCCTGCGGCAGGCCCATATAGCGTTCCTGATAAATGGAGTCGTAGATGCGCTGGTCGGGGACAGGCGCGACGGACATGCCGACTTTGTAGATTTCGGGCGAACGAAACATCAGGTTGAGGGTGTTGGTGCCGCCGCCGCTCCAGCCCCAGACGGCGACGCGATCGGCGTCGACGTAGCTGCGATCGCGCGCGATGGCGCGCACGGCCGCGGCCTGCTGTTGCGAAGAAAGGACGCCGACGGCGCCGTAGATGCATTTGCGCCACGCGCGGCCCTTGGGCGCGGGCGTGCCTTGATTGTCGACGCTGGCGATGAGGTAGCCGGTGTTGGCGATGGCGCGGTGGAAAAGAGTTTCGGCCCCGCCCCAGCGATCCACGACGGTTTGCCCCGCGGGTTCGCCGTAGACATTAAAAAGGATGGGATATCTGCGCGAGGGATCGAAATTCGCGGGCTTGACGATGTAAGCGTCGAGCTTGACGCCGTCGCCGACGTCGACCTGGAAAAATTCGACGGGGCTGGCGATGAGCGGTTTGGCTTTTTCGAGCAACCCGGAATTCTCGGCGAGAACACGCACGCTGCGGTGGTCGGGAAGGCTGACGAGTTCCGTGACCGGTGGCGTGTCGAACGTCGAAAAAATGTGAAGCGCCCAGCGGCAATCGGGCGAGAGATTGTAGGTGTGAACGCCGGGCGAATTGGCAGGAGTGAGGCGCTCGGGCGCGGAGGAAGAGTCGAGGCGTGAGCGGAACAGATATTGTTGCGTGGCGTTTTCCGGCGAGGCGATGAAATAAAGGAATTCCTCGGCGGGATCGACGGCGAGAATTTCGATGACGTCGAAATCTCCGTGGGTGGTGAGCTGCGCGTGGCCGCCGCGGCGCGGAATAATGTAGGCGTGGCGCCAGCCATCGCGCTCGCTGGTCCAGAGAAAGCCATCGTGATGCGGGAGGAAGTGGGTGTCCTCGTTGACGTCGACCCAGGCTTTGTCTTCGTCGCGGAAAATGCGGCGGGCGCGGCCGGTGGAGGCGTCGGCGAGGTAGGCGTCGTTAACGTTTTGCGCGCGATTGATGTGCTGGAGGAGGATTTCGTTGGAGCCTTCGACCCACTGTATGCGCGGAAGGTAAGATTTCTCCGAGTCGCCGGTGATTTCGAGCCAGGTGGTTTGCGCGTTGCTGATGTTGACGATGCCGATGCGCACGTTGGAATTGGGAGTGCCGGCCGAAGGAATGCGGTAGGTCCAGACTTTCGGATAGACGCCATATTCGGGATAGGGAATTTGCGTGACGGGTTCGCGAAAACCGGCGCCGAGATTATTGATCATAGAGAATTCGCGGACAGGGCTGGAGTCGAATTGAAAATAGGCGATGCTGCGGCCGTCAGGGCTCCAGCGGAAGCCGTCGCGAACGTCGAATTCCTCTTCGTAAACCCAGTCGGAGGTGCCGTTGATGGTGGTGGCGGAGCCGTCTGTGGTCAGCGGAGTAATTTTGTGGGTGCCGAGGTCTTCGAGATACAGATTGTTTTCGCGGACGTAGGCGACGCTGCGGCCGTCGGGAGAGAATTTCGCGAACATGAGAGTGGAAGGAGCGGCGTTGCCGCCGAGTTTGCTGAGTTTTTTTGAGGCGCGGTTGAGGACCCAGTAATCGCCGCGCGTGTTTTCGCGCCAGATGCGTTCGGAATTGGTGAAGACGAGAATTTGCGTGCGGTCCTGGGACCAATCGAAATCATCGATGGAGAGCGGCTCTTTGGAGCCGGCGGGGATCAATTCGGCGGAGGAAAAAAGCACGGTGCGCGCGCCGGAAGCAGTGTCGTAGCTGGCGAGCTCCTGTTTTTCTTCGTCACCGTGGGAATATTCGAGCACGGTGTAGGACTTGCCGCCCTCTTCCCATCGTATGGGGCCGAAACGCTTGCCGAAAAATTCGTCGGAGAAGATGCGCTCGATCCATTCATCGAGAGAAGCAGGAGCGGAGCCGGAAGCGGCAGCGGATTGCAGCGGGCGCACGCGCGGCGCAAGGGACGATGGCGTGGCGGCTTCCAAGTCGCGCAAAGACGTGAACCCTCCGGCGATGGCAGCAGCGGCTCCGGCGAAAGTAGAAGTGCGGAGGAAAAAACGGCGCGAGACGCGAGGGTCGCGGTTCATGAACGACTCCTAAGAAAATTATGACCGCGGCATTGTTGCGCGATGGGCTGTAGGTGTCACGAAGAATTTGGCGGTTGCTAGATGAGCGATAGGGGGCTATCCAGAGATTAAGGGAGTATTCGTGCTTTCGTGAAGAGCGTTCGCATGAAAAACGGGAATTGACAAGGACGGGGGAATTGATAATAATGATTTGTACGAGTTGCGCCTACCTTAGCTAGGAGGAATCGCGGAAGCCTTGGTGACGCGCCCGAAGTATGTGTTTGTAACGGGTGGCGTGGTTTCCTCTCTTGGCAAAGGAGTGGCGGCGGCCTCGATGGGCTGCTTGCTGGAATCGCGAGGCCTGAAAGTCACCCTCCAGAAGTGCGATCCCTACCTGAATGTTGATCCCGGAACGATGTCGCCGTATCAGCACGGAGAAGTGTACGTGACCGATGACGGCGCGGAGACGGATCTCGACCTGGGACACTACGAGCGGTTCACGAGCGCCAAGCTGACACGCGACCACAATTGGACTACGGGGAGAATCTACGAGTCCATTTTGGCGAAGGAGCGGCGCGGGGATTATCTGGGAAAAACGGTGCAGGTGATTCCGCACGTCACGGATGAAATCAAGGCGGCGTTTCGCAAAGTGGCGGACGACGTGGACGTGGTGATTGTGGAAATTGGCGGGACGGTGGGCGACATCGAGTCGCTGCCGTTTTTGGAAGCGATCCGGCAGATGCGACTGGAGCTGGGGCCGGAGAACGCGATTTATGTGCATTTGACACTGGTGCCGTACATTCCGACGGCGGGCGAGCACAAAACCAAGCCGACGCAGCACAGCGTGAAAGAATTGTTGAGCATTGGAATTCAGCCGGACATTTTGCTGTGCCGCAGCGACCATCCGATCGCGCCGGAGCTGAAGGCGAAAATCGCACTTTTCTGCAACGTGCCGGCGTCGTGCGTGATTTCCGCGCCGGACGTGGAAAATATTTACGAAGTGCCGATGTCGCTAGCGTCGGAGGGATTCGACGAGCAGATTTTGCGGCTGCTGCATTTGGAGGCGGCGCCGCGGGATATGTCGCGCTGGGTGGGGATGCTGGAGCGGCTGGAGCACCCGGAAGGCGAAGTGCGCATCGGCGTGGTGGGGAAATACGTGCAACTCGAGGATGCGTACAAGAGTTTGCGCGAGGCGCTGATGCATGGTGGGTTGCCGCATCGCGCGAAAGTGGTGATCGAGTGGGTCGAATCGGGCGAGATCGAGTCGCTGGAAATGGCCGAGCAGCGGCTGCGGCACGTGGATGGGATTCTGGTGCCGGGAGGATTCGGGAAGCGCGGAATCGAAGGAATGGTTTACGCGATTCAGTACGCGCGCGAAAGAAAAGTGCCGTTCTTCGGGATTTGCCTGGGCATGCAGTGCGCGACGATCGAATATGCGCGGCACGTGGCGGGATTGGCGAATGCGAATTCGACGGAGTTTGACGCGCAGACGCCGTACCGCGTGATTTACAAATTGCGCGAGCTGCTCGGCGTGGACGAGATGGGCGGGACGATGCGGCTGGGCGCGTGGCCGTGCAAGCTGGAAGAAAGTTCGTTTGCGGCGCGCGCGTACGGGGCGACAGAAATTTCCGAGCGGCACCGGCACCGCTACGAGTTCAATCGCGATTACGAGCCGGCGTTGAAGGCGGCGGGATTCAAGATTACGGGCAAGACGCCGGATGGCGTTTACGTGGAGATTGTGGAAGCGCCGGAGCATCCGTGGTTTTTGGGATGCCAGTTTCATCCGGAGTTCAAGTCGAAGCCGCTCGCGCCGCATCCGCTGTTCGCCGCTTTCATCGGCGCTTCCGCTGAAAACCGCAAGAAGCGCGGCGCGACGCAGCGCGCGGCGCATGTGCCGGCAGCATCAGCGGACTAGATATTCCTGTGAGGCTTTCTTCCCTGAAGCTATTTACTTGAAGTAAACTCTCCAAAATGAAAGTGCGGGTTTCCACTACTGCGTTTGCGCGCGTTGCATCCTTGTTGGGTCTGATTATTTTTGTTGTAGCTCTTGGATTAGCTGAACCTCCGCGCCCGATTTTCACGGTTCAGTTGGAATCGCAGCAGATGCGTGTCTCCAACGGGCCCAGAGTTGCGAGCGAGGTCAATCCAAAAGCTCCAGATGTGGTGGACTACAGCGGCGTGCAGTTTCTCACTGACAACCTTCTTCTCGTCAGCCTAAACGTCCGAGTTCTCAATAAACCCGCTTACCCTTTGTTTGCCGATCAGCCTGATTCGACGTTGGTGCTTTTCGGCATAAATCAAAAAAAGCTGCTCGGCACAACGAGTTACCCGGTTGAGAAGAGCAGTTGGGCTGTTCATGCCACCGAGAACGGTCAGTTCGTTGTTCTCAACCAGGAAGGAGTGCACGTCTGTAGGTCTGATTTAACCTGCGGGCCACCATTTGCCACGAATGGGCCTATTCGCGTCCTGCCGGGTGGAACCAAGTTACTCGTCGGCGGAAACAGGCAAACCGACGTGGATCTACTTGACGCCTCAACCCTGCAGGTGCTGAGTAGCCCCGCGCCACGAAACTTGAGCATGGGCCTTATGAGCGGTGTTTTCCTTGCTCCGCGAGAAGCTCGAGGGGGTTTGGCGATGTCGCAGGGCCAAGGCGAGATTATCAATGAAACAACGGTCGCGAGGTTCGATTCAAGCGATGGGCAGATAATGACGATTCGAAAAGTCGATGGAGGTGCGCTGTATACGATCCCGATTACCGCATCGTATGAGACAACGCTGGCTGCGAATCGTACAGGCTCTCGATTTTGCGCTCTGGAGCAGTCGTATACACGCTGGAATCGGATCGTGAATTTCTTGGACATTGACAGCAGCAGGCCCCACAATTTTGCCCGGGTGCGAGTTTTTGACACGGCTTCCGGGAAGCAATTATTTGAAACGCATTGGGACCCCCGCCCTTCGCAGATTGCCCCATCTCCTGCGCTTTCGCCCGACGGGCACAAGCTTGCCTTGATTCGACACTCCGAGTTAGAAGTCTTCGATATCCCGTGACACAGATGCGATGGCGTGACAGTGCCCGGCCACGTTACCAGTCCGGGCTGCCCTATGTGGAACCTCGGTTACGAGGCGGCTTGGGCGCGGTTGATCGAAATGATTGACGGGTCGGCCTCATAGCCTTCGTCCGCGACGGTCTTCTGTGCAGCGGCGCGAAGGGTCTGATCGTCGGCGTTTTTCGGCAGGTCGCAATGCCGGCGGACGACTTCCTCTCCCACGGTAATTTGGACCTGCCACTTCGATTTCTCAGGATCCCAGGAAACATCAACGCTATCAGCGAGCATAGGCACCTCCCATTGGGGTATCTGTACTCCTTCTTGAGAGACAATGCAAGGAGTACGAATGTCCCGATCTCGCTTGGAACTGGAGTTGCGTTCATCGCCGATCGGTTGACGGGAGCGAGAGGCGGGAATTAAGATGAATTCGCTTGGTGGTGCAGGCTTCTCCGTTAGGGGATATTCGACAGGCTTGGGAGCTTGGCTGGCGATTCGCTCCGCGATTTCAACATAAGAGGAAGCCGTCGATGGGCGCGCTGAGAATTCTGATTGCAGATGATCACGACTTGATGCGGCGCGGGCTGCGAGACCTATTGAGTGCGCATCCTGGATGGACGGTGTGCGGCGAGGCGCACACCGGCAAGGAAGCGGTGGTGAAGGCCAAAACGCTTAAGCCGGACATCGCGATTCTGGATATCAGCATGCCGGAACTGGGCGGTTTGGAGGCGGCCAGGCAGATTCGGGCGGTGTCGCCGAAAACGGAGGCGCTGATGCTCTCCGTGCACTATTCCGACCAGCTCGTTCGCGACGTCGTGGATGCGGGGATCCGCGGCTACATGATCAAATCGGACGCAGACAAAGATTTGCTGGTCGCGGTGGAGGCGCTGGCGAATCATCAGGCGTATTTTACGGCGGCGGCGATTGACGTGATCGGGCACGGCTTGTTTAGCCGCCGAGGCAACGAGCCGAGCGAAACGAAGGACCGGCTGACGTCACGCGAGCGAGAAGTGGTGCGTTTGATCGCGGAAGGCAAGACCAGCAAAGACGTAGGCGCGGCGCTGGAGATGAGCGTGAAGACGGTCGAGACGCATCGCGCCAATGTGATGCGGAAATTGCAGGTGCACTCGGTGAGCGAATTGGTGCGGTACGCGATCCGCAATCAGATCGTCCAAGTGTGAGAGTGTTTCTTCTTTCGTTCCCCAGCTATTTTGCAGGGAAATCGCAACCGCTGAACTGAAAAGGCGCTAGCGGCCGGCCCGGGCGGCTCTCTGTAGCCCCAATTGAAAGTCTTGACTTTCACCTGTGGTGCGGCCATCTTTATTGGCTTTACTTTCGAGTGGATTTTGGACTGTGGAGAAGACTGAGAAGTGAGAGTTCGAGTTTGTTTTCACGATAAATGCTTCGACGGCGCGGCTTCGGCGGCGGTTTTTTCGCGTTTTTACCGGGAGCGAATCGCCGCGGACGCGGAATTCCATTACACGGGAATGATCCATAAGGCGTCGCAGCCGTTTGAGTCCGATATTTTCGACGGCGATGAAAATGCGATCGTGGATTTCAAGTATTCGAGCTCGCCGAAGCTGACCTGGTGGTTCGACCATCACCAGAGCGCGTTTCTGACGCCGGCCGACGCCGCGCATTTTCGCGCGGACCATTCGGGGAAGAAGTTCTACGATCCCACGTACAAATCCTGCACGAAATTTCTGGCAACGGTGGCCAGCGAGAAATTTGGATTCGATGCGCGGCCGCTGACAGAGCTGATCCAGTGGGGCGACATCATCGACGGTGCACAGTTTGCGTCGTCCGAGATTGCGGTGAGCCTCAAAGAGCCGGCGATGCAACTGGCGCTGGTGATTGAAGCGGCGCCGGAGCCGGATCTGGTTCCGATGTTGATTCCGGAAATGGCCAAGCGTTCGCTGGCGGAGATGGTGAAGCTGCCGGTGGTCGAGAAGCACCTGGCGCCGCTGCTCGAACGGCATCGCAAGTCGATGGACATCCTGAAGCAGCGGGCGCAGGCGCGCGACGGCGTGATTTATTTCGATGTGAGCGACCTGGAGATGGAAGGGTACAACAAGTTCATCCCGTACTATTTGTATCCGGATTTTCTGTACACCGTGGGGCTGAGTGCTTCGCCGACGCGCGCGAAGGTGTCTGTCGGAACGAATCCGTGGAAAGAAGCGCCGGCCGATGTGAATTTGGCGTCGCTGTGCGAGAAGTATGGCGGCGGAGGGCACGCGAGAGTGGCGGCGATTTCGTTTGCGCCGGGCGATTTGGCGCGGGCGCGGCAGGCCGCGCAGGAAATCGCGGAGACGCTGCGTGAACGCAGCCGCAAAGGCTGAAAGCGAAAGCCGACTTCCTCGATCGGCGCGGGGCCGCGGGCCGACAAAACGCAATCCATGATAGAATTTTGGTTTCGAGGTTGCATGTGCGCGCGGCATCTCTGCCGGGCGTTCTCAGCGGGCCGCTAGCTCAATTGGTAGAGCAGCTGACTCTTAATCAGCGGGTTGCAGGTTCAAGTCCTGCGCGGCTCACCACCTTTTTTTGGTAACTCCTGCCTTGAGAAGGACTACACGCAGAAATCTGCTGAAGCATTGCGTGCTGGCGCAGGGTGGGTGTAGGTTATCGGGCCGGGAAGTCAAAACGGAATCCTTTCTTGGAGCTTCAGGATTCCGCTTGCGCAAATGGCGAGGGGAGTGAGGTCGGGCTGAATGAAGTCGGTTTCCGCGCAGATTGCGGTGCTATTTCTGCTTCTTGGTTTTGGCGGAGCGGACTACGTTGCGCTCGGTCAGGAGCGTCCGCCGGCTGTTCCGCTGGTGGTGCACAATCCCTATTTCAGCATCTGGTCCATGGACGACAAGCTCACCGACGGGCCCACGCGCCACTGGACCGGCGCTGCGCAGCCACTCACCGGCCTGGCGCTAATCGACGGGAAAGCCTATCGCTATATGGGCGCTGACCCGCGTGAGACGCCCGCGATGAAGCAAGTGTCGCTCGCCGTAACGCCGACGCATACCGTCTATGTGTTTGAGGCTGGCGGAGTGCAGCTCACCGTGGCATTTTTCACTCCGGCTTTTCCGCAGAGTCCGGATTTTCTTTCGCGACCGGTCACGTATTTGACGTGGACCGTTGCGAGCGCGGACGGGCAGAGCCACAAAGTGGTTGTTCTTCTGGATGTGGACCCGGTCATCGCGGTGAACACAGACGACCAGCAGGTCACCTGGGGCCGCTCGCAGGTTGCAGGGCTCTCCGTGCTTAACGTCGGCTCGCGCGATCAACAGGAGCTGAATCGCTCCGGAGACGATCTGCGCATCGACTGGGGATATTTCCACCTTGCCGTGCCTTTATCGGAGTCCTCGGCGACTGTGGCTTCAGCTTCCGCCATTGATGATTTCGTGAGGTCCGGCCGCTTAGCCGCTTCCGATGACATGGATATGCCACGAACGCCTCACGAAGGAGCGGCGCATCTCGCCGTCGCTCTCTCGCTCGCCTGCGAAGCCGCACATCCGGAGATGCAGCACGTTCTGCTCGCGTACACGCAGGGCTTTGCCATCGAGTATCTGCAGCGCAAACTTCGTCCGTACTGGCAACGCAATAATCAGAGCGTCGAGTCCATGTTATCGGAAGCGGAGGAGCAGTACGCGCCGCTCGAAGCGCGGGGAACACAGTATGATCGCGAGCTCACTGCGGACCTGACACGCGCCGGAGGGCCCGGCTACGCGGAGCTCGCCGTGCTCGCCTATCGCCAGGCACTCGGCGCGCATATGCTGGTTGCCGATGCGGCCGGCCAGCCGATGCTTTTCGCGAAGGAAAATTTCTCCAACGGAGATATTGGCACGGTCGACGTGCTGTATCCCTCTTCGCCGTTTTTCCTGCTGCTCAACCCGGTGCTGCTCGAAGCGCAGGTTCGCCCGGTCCTGGAGTATGCCAGTCTGCCTCGTTGGAAGTTTCCCTTCGCGCCGCATGATCTGGGCCGCTATCCGCTAGCCAACGGCCAGGAATACGGCGGAGGCGAACAGACCGAAGAGGATCAGATGCCGATTGAGGAAAGCGGAAATCTGCTCATTCTAGGCGCGGCACTCGGACAGGCGGAGGGCGACTGGCACGTTGCGAGGCGATACTGGCCGGAATTCACAAAGTGGGCGCAATATGTGCTCGCCAAGGGACTCGACCCAGAGAACCAGCTGTGCACGGACGACTTCGCGGGACACCTCGCACACAACGCTAATCTCTCCATCAAGGCAATCGAGGGATTGGGCGCCTATTCGCTGATGGCGCGAGGCCTTGGTCAGGCCGCCGTGGCCGATGATTATTTGGCAGCCGCGCGGGAGATGGCCGTTCGCTGGCAGCAAATGGATGCCGACGGCGATCATTACAAGCTTGCATTCGACCGGCCGGGCACCTGGAGCCAGAAGTACAATTTGGTGTGGGATGAGATTCTCGGCCTGCATTTCTTCCCTGATTCCGTACGTGAGACCGAGATGGCCTTTTATCAAAACCACCTGAATCGCTACGGATTGCAACTGGACAGCCGCGCGGACTACACCAAGCTCGATTGGGAGTTGTGGACCGCGACGCTGGCATCCGACCAGAGCCAGTTCGATGCGTTCCTCGCTCCCATTGTGAGCTGGATCGGCGAATCTCCTTCGCGTGTCCCCCTCACCGATTGGTACGACACCAAAACCGGTAAACAAGTCGGCTTTCAGGCGCGCTCGGTGGTCGGGGGCGTCTATATCAAAGCGCTGGCTGACAAAGCGCTGGCGCAGAAATGGCAAGCGCTGGCGAAGGCGAACTCCGAAGGTTCATCGGCCCAGTAAGACTCCTGCGTCGAGCCGCGCGATTTAGAAACGGGCCACAGACGCGGAGTCGTGAAGCGGCACGTATCTTTTCCTTGTGCTGCTGCGTATACTCCTCCGCCGAATCGAAAAACGGAGAACAAGTTTGAGCGCGCCACGCGCAAGTTGCCATCGAACAAACTTGATTGGCCGGCGTCAGTTCCTGGCCGAATCGGCTTCCTTTGTGGCCACTTCGCTGCTGAGCCGGAGCGTGCTCGCCGCGAAGCCGAGTCCAGTGGTGAAAACCTCGTGCGGGCTGCTTCGCGGTGAAGTCAACGAAAGGGGCGTGCTCGTTTTCAAGGGGGTTCCGTTCGCGGCTCCCCCAGTCGGCCCGCTGCGCTTTCGACCGCCGGAGAAACATCTCCGGTGGAGCGGAGTGCGCGACGCAACGCAGTTCAGCCCCATGTCCCTGCAGAACGTGGACGAAATCCTGAAGTCGAATCTGCCGCCCATGGGCGAAGATTGTCTTTATCTGAATATTTGGACGTCCTCGGCGGACAATGCGAAGCGTCCCGTACTTTTCTATATCCACGGCGGCGCTTTTGTGCAGGGAAGCGGCAGCGCGCCCGATTTTGACGGCACAAATCTTGCCCGCAATGAAGATGTGGTTGTTGTCACCATCAACTATCGCCTTGGTGTTTTCGGATTTCCGCCATTCCGCGTTTTTGGCGACGGAGTTTCCAACAATCTCGGCCTGCTCGACCAGATCGCGGCACTCGAATGGGTGCAGGAGAACATCGGAGCATTTGGCGGGGATCCGGGCCGGGTCACGATCTCAGGACTCTCTGCCGGGGGCTGGTCGGTTGCGGCGCTCATGGTAATTCCGGAAGCCAGGCAACTGTTTCATCGCGCCAATCCGCAGAGCGGCTCGATGATGACGGCGCAGACTCCGGATCTGCAGGCCTTCCACGCGCGGAATTTCCTGGCGGCGCTTGGTCTCAACGCCAGCGAACTGCCGAAAGTTACCACCCTACCGGCTGCGGTTTTGCTGAAGGCGCAGGAATCCGCAATCGAGCAATTCCACAAAAGCAAATACTACCAACTCGGAGACGATCAGCTTCCTTTCATTCCCGCGCGCGATGCGACCGTGCTGCCGGTTGACCCGATCGATTTGATCAAGCGCGGAGAGTGCGCCCGCGTGCCTTTGCTTGCCGGAGGTTCCGCGGAGGAAGTGGGTAGCGCACCGTTCCGTCTCGCCTTGCCGCAGGTGAAGGACTGGTATCAGAAGCCAGTCACGCTCGAAGTCCTGGAGCATTGGGTGTCCAGAGAACGCGCCATGCAGATCTGGGACGGCCACGCCAAGGATCATCCCGACACGTCGGAAGCAAAGCTTGCCGGGCTGATTCGCACGGACTTTTTCTATCGGATGCCTTCGATTCGCATCTCGGAGGCGTGCTCAGGCGAACATCGCACATGGATGTATCGCTTCGAATTGCGGGCCTCAGCCCCTGCCGTGGGAATGAGCACTCACGCTACCGACATGGCCTTCTGGTTCGGAAACATGGACCGGTCGCGAGTTTTCCAGTTCCTCTTCGGCAGGCCGGCAACTCCCGAAGAGCAGGCGCTTTCACGCCGAATGCAGCACGATCTGGCCGCGTTCGCTCGCGACGGTGCGGCTCCGTGGCCCGCTTACGATACGCATGAGCGGCAAACGATGATCTATGACAAGACAAGCTACGTGGACGCGGACCCCTCCGGCGATGACCGGCGGCTGTGGGATGGCTTAGTCTAGAGGCGAGGCACACTACGGCGCAGCGGTTTTTCGCTCTTCGGGCGTCAAGTCGCCGGAGAGAGTATCCAGTTAAAGGGCAGAATCCGAAGGAGTTTCGTTTTGGATGCTTTACCGTGCCAGCCGCAGTTGGGGTTGGTGCAGGCAAGGTCCTCGTCACCAAACATCTTCATCACTTCGGTCTCAGAAAGAGAAGCGTTGGAGCATTTTCTCTGTAAGTTGATGTTGTGATGGCCCTTAGGGCACTCAAAAATCATTCTGTATGCTAAGCTCATAAACTATCGTACCATATCTCGCCGATCGCTGCCTGGAAATCTCCCCGTTAGCGTCCTAAGCAACAGCGCAATTTGCCCTATCGCTTGGGGATAAAGTGTGGTATCCTTCTTTTGCGCTTATTACTTGCGGCTGTGTTGTGCGGTCCCTCTGTTCGAACTTGATCTGAGAATACCCGCCATCAGTTTCCACCGTCCGTTTTCAGCGTAATTCAAAATAAGACTGGCTGAAGGCTGGCCGAGCCCGCGCAGCATTTCACGCTGGCCGCCCAAGGTCTTCGCCAGCAAGAAAGCAAAATGCAAAATTTCTCAGAATTACCCATCTCTCCCTCGATGAAAGAGAGACTGGCAGCAGCAAACTTTGTTGTACCGACGAGCGTGCAAGCCGCGGCAATCCCCTATGCGATGGAAGGCAAAGACGTGCTGGCCACCGCTCAAACCGGGACCGGCAAAACGCTCGCGTTCTTGATTCCCATCATTGAGAAACTCACCCGCAGAAATGTGGCGGGCATCGGAGCGCTCGTGCTGGTTCCCACGCGCGAATTGGCCATGCAAGTGGCCGAGCAGTTCGACGCTCTGCGAGGAAAGCAGATGCCGCCCGCGGCCCTCGTGGTGGGCGGGCTGTCCGAAGGGCCGCAATTGAGCGCAATCCGCAACGGCGCTCGCATCATGATCGCGACTCCGGGCAGACTAGAGGATTTTCTGGATCGCCGGCTGGTCCAATTCGGCACCCTGCAAACTTTGGTGCTCGATGAGGCAGACCGCATGTTGGACATGGGATTTCTTCCCGCGATTCGCAGGATCGTTGCGGTTCTGCCGAAAGAGCGGCAAACGTTGTTCTTTTCCGCGACGCTCGAAGAATCCGTGAAACACCTGGTGAACGACTACATGAAGAATCCGCTGCGACTGGCTTGCGGGTCCACACTGAAGCCTTCAGAGAATGTGCGCCTGCAGGCGTTTGAGGTTTCCTCGGAAGGGAAGCAGCAAATGTTGTGCCAGTTGCTGTCTCAGGAAAAAGGCCGCTGTCTGGTATTCTCGCGGACCAAGCGCGGAGCGGATCGGATTACCAAGCTCCTGAACTGGCAAGGAATCGGTGCGGCCATGATCCATGGCGACCGCTCGCAATCCCAGCGAACCGCCGCCCTTACTGGATTTCAGCAGGGGCGCTTCCGCGTACTGGTGGCGACGGACGTTGCTTCGCGCGGGATCCACGTCCAGAACATCGCGCACGTCATCAATTACGACTTGCCGGAGCTGGCGGAGAATTTCATTCACCGCGTGGGACGCACCGGAAGGGCCGGCGAGCGGGGCGTTGCTTCCACACTTGTGCTAAGAGAGCAGCGGACGGAGCTATTTCAGCTGGAGCGCACTCTCGGCATCCGGATCGAAAGGATCGCAGTCGATCCGAGTTCGTTCGAGAGGCAAGACGAGCGCCGCGAAAGCCGCGTGCGCCGGCTGCCATCGGGTATCAAGAACCCACTAGTCCGGCTGCCGGGAGAATTCCTCCAGGCGCAGATGCCAGCCTAAGGGCGGCGAGGATTCTGGTACGGGAAATTTCTCCGGGGTGGTATGATGTTGAGGGCATGGCGGATGGGTTCGGGCCGTCCCTCTCCGGAGAAATATTCTTCTTTCACGATTCACGAAAAGGACCAGCGAGTCTCAAGCCCTCATTTCATTTGTGCTTAGCTTGTGCAGAACGTTCAGGAGAAGAAGAAGATGAAGAATCTGTTTGTGGGCAATATGAGCTTCCAGATGACCGAGAGTGAATTGAGCGAGCTTTTCAAAGCTTTCGGACAAGTGACGCGCGTTCACATCGCGATGGACCGAGAGACGGGCCGGGCGCGGGGTTTTGCCTTCGTAGAGATGCCCAATGACGACGAGGCGGCAAAGGCTATCGCGGGCCTGGATGGAAAAGATGTGGGCGGGCGCAACCTGAAAGTGAATGAGGCGCGCCCGAAGACAGAGCGGAGCGGGCCTAGAGGCGCGCCGCGCAGTAGCGGCGGCGGAGGACGAGACAAGGGCAGATTCTCGACCGAAGACTATCGCGAAAGCTCACGCCAGCCGCGCGAGCCTCGCTGGTAGGGCTTGCAGGCGGGCTGTCTTGTTGTCGGCGAACATTTGAAACGCTAGGAGGGCCAATGGCCACTACGTTCTTGAAGCGCCAGAAGGAAATGAAGAGGCAGGAAAAACAGCGAGCGAAGGCCGAGCGCCGCTTGCAGAAGAAGCTTGCCAAACAAGCAGGAACCGACGCTTCGACTGGAAGCATAGACTTCTCAGAAAACGATTCGGTGGCCGAAGATTTGAGCGGGACCGCTGAATCCGATCCGCAAAACTGACCGGGAGTTTTGGCGCCGAGTCACTTTTCCCTCGACTCCGCCTGGCTTCTGCTTTTCTTGAAGACCTGGAATTCTTTCAACCGAAGACAATTTGCGTCTCTCACAAACGGAGCTGAGAGATAGCGCCGTGGCTCAGTCGTCGCTGCGAGGCTTGGGCGCGTATTGGCTCTTCGAGGATCTGGTGGTGTGTCCAGTTCTGTATTCGTCCAGTTCGCTGTTACTAATGGCAAAATTGGTATTGGACGGAAGATTCGCGTTGGCGATGATCTCGCGGCGCAGTTTCAAGGAGCAGATGTCTGGCGCGTCCTGATAACGAGCACGGTGAGAAGTGAAAGCCTCGTTTTGGATGGTCAGCGTGAAATCGCGCACGTCTTCTGCGTTATAACGTACCTGGAAGGCATATTCGCGGCCTAGACCGCCGGATTCGAAACCCAAATACAACATAAGGATGGAATCGCTCATTTTGTGTTTGGCGGGGAAGCTGAACTCCATTTCGCGAACCGGCTTCGAAAAGCTCCAGCAAACCGCCTTGCTCTTTCAGTGTGGACTATCAGGACGGTTTCACCTAGGGATTTCTGATTGGGCGTAGATTGGACGCCATTGCCTTTGCGTCGTGACCAATGTCATATTTCGTCGTGAGCAACGTCACGGTCGAACATGACGGTCCCCGTTAGCTTAGGGATGCCGATTTGGAGGGTCTTATGGAACTGCCGGCAATCATCTCGCGGACCAGGTGGGTGGTAGCTGGCGCCAGCCTGTTCTTGTTCATGGGCAACGGGCAGGCCAGCTTACGAAAGCCAGTCGCGAGTGCTGAGCTTACGCGGATCGCAGCAACGGCCGCGGGCCAGGGGAAGGAATCGCGGACCTTCGTTGCCAGAGGCGAATACCAGGTTGTGCAAGGAAATGACGACGCCATTGGGACCTATGCTCCCGATGTTTTTGATTTCCACGAATCGTGGACGCTGTGGCGCTTGCCGGATGGCAGCTTGGAAGCTGAAGGCGAAAGGACATATGAATCGCCAAAGTACGAGCGTCACAACAATCGATTTTCCGTTCGACTGTCGCCAGATTTCCGGACGCTGAGTGTGGTTGAGTTCAGGAAGCTACGGTGGAAGCCGGATTCCGGGCCGCTCAGTTGCGACTTTCGGCCTGCGGAGTTAGTTTGCACGTCGGGCGCAAGCGATCCGAACAATGCGGTGAACCTAAACCTGCCCATGCAGAACGCATACGGTTTTCTGTGGCCTATATCCGCTTTTTCGCTGAGCACCATCACGCGTCGCGCCGAGAGGATTCCCGGAAAACTGACGCCGGTACAACTGGTGACGGTCGAAGAACCAAGCCAAGAAGATCCCGTGTTCGTGTCCACCCTGGATGGGCATTTGAACTACCTTGGGCAAGAAGAGGTCACGCTGGCCGAGAAAAAATGGACCGCGGACAAATTTGAACTAAAGGTTCCGCTTCACCTCCCCTACGTCATTTGGACTTCACCTGAGGGCATGCTGCTGCGATTTGTTCCCGAAAGCACAGCGGAGACCCGGACAGAGGGCGGCCTGACGCTGGTACATTTCACGCAATCGTCGGACTTTTGATCGTGAGATGATGGCAGCGAACAGATGAGTGGCCGCGCCGCGCTTGAGTCGTTCTTTGCACCCAATGCCGTCGCTGTGATCGGCGCTACGGACCGGCAGGGCAGCGTTGGGCGCACGATTCTCGCCAATCTCTGCAACGGAAGGTTTGAGGGCAAGGTTTACGCCATCAATCCCCATCGTGAAGAGGTTCTTGGTCTTCATTGCTATCAGAACATTGGCGTTGTTCGGGAGGCCATTGATTTGGCCATAGTGGTGACGCCCGCGCCGACAGTGCCCGGGGTGATCAGGGATTGCGTGGATGCCGGTGTGCGTTCCGCCATCGTCATCTCGGCGGGATTCAAAGAGCAGGGGCCCGAAGGAGCCGACCTCGAGCGTCAGATTCAATCAGAACTCCGCGGGGGAGAGATGCGCTTAGTCGGGCCAAATTGTCTGGGGATGATGAATCCGCGGCTGGGCTTGAACGCGACATTCGCCAGAGAAATCGCAAATCCCGGGAATGTCGCCTTCCTGAGTCAGAGCGGGGCGCTTCTGACGGCGATTCTCGATTGGGCGGCGCAGGAAGAAGTGGGATTCAGCGCCATAATCTCGACCGGTTCGATGCTGGATGTGGGCTGGGGCGACCTGATTTCATTTTTCGGCGAGGACCCTCAGACGCAGAGCATTCTGCTATACATGGAATCGATCGGGGAAGCGCGCGGGTTCCTCTCCGCCGCGCGCGAGGTCGCGCTAAACAAGCCGATTATTGTCATCAAGGCTGGGCGCTCAGAAGCGGCCGCGCATGCGGCGAGTTCGCACACCGGTGCGCTCACAGGCAGTGACGAAGTGATTGAGGCGGTGTTCCGGCGATGCGGCGTTTTGCGGGTGCAGAGCATCTCCGACTTGTTTTATATGGCGGAGGTGCTTGGCAAGCAGCCGCGACCGCGTGGCCCGCGCCTCACTATCCTGACGAACGCAGGCGGACCCGCCGTTCTCGCGACGGATGTACTCATCGCAACAGGTGGCGAGCTGGCTCCCCTTTCGGCGAAGACAATGGACGCGCTCAACCAGATTCTTCCGCCTCACTGGAGCCATAACAATCCGATCGACATTTTGGGCGATGCAGATCCAGAACGCTATGCCAAGGCTCTGGAAATTGCCGCAGAAAATCAGGACAGCGATGGTTTATTGGTGATTCTGGCCCCGCAGGGAATGACGGATCCCGCGCATGTTGCCGCGGGATTGCAGCCTTACGCCAAAGGCAAGGGGAAGCCGTTGCTGGCAAGTTGGATGGGCGGAAAGGAAGTAGCCGAGGGAGAGGCCATACTGAACAGCGCGGGTATTCCGACGTTTTCGTATCCTGATACAGCCGCGCGCGCCTTCAACTATATGTGGCGATACAGCTATAACCTTCGCGGAATTTACGAAACTCCGGCAGTTGCTGACAGTCCGGGGCCCGCAGAAGAATCGCCCCGCAAGGCGGGAAAACTTCTCAAGAGCGTTCTGGCGGCGGGCCGCACGTTGCTGACAGAAGTGGAATCGAAAGAAGTGCTGGCGCTTTTCGGTATTCCCACGGTGCAAACGCGTGTGGCGCGGAGCGCGGAAGAAGCGGCAGCGTCAGCGGTTGCTATCGGATTTCCTGTGGTTCTCAAGCTTCACTCCGAAACCATCACGCACAAGAGTGACGTCGGCGGCGTGGAATTGAATTTGCAAAATGATCAGGCGGTCCGCGAAGGGTATCGCGCGATTCAGACTTCGGTGACCGCGAAAGCAGGCGCGGAACATTTTCTGGGCGTGACGGTCCAGCCCATGGTGCGTCTCGACGGCTACGAGTTGATTCTGGGAAGCAGCGTGGATGCGCAATTTGGTCCAGTGATCTTGTTCGGTTCCGGCGGGCAACTCGTCGAGATTTATCGTGACCGGGCGCTGGCGCTTCCGCCGCTGAACACGACGTTGGCCAAGCGATTGATGGAGCAAACGCGGATTTTTCAGGCGTTTCGGGGAATCCGAGGGCGCGCGGCTATTGATGTGGCCGCTCTGGCGCAGCTCCTGGTGCGGTTTAGCGACTTGGTCGTAGAGCTGCCCAGGATCAAAGAAATCGATATCAACCCGCTGATTGCGTCGCCGGAACGGTTCCTGGCGCTCGACGCGCGAATCGTTCTTCATCCGTCGGAGATGGCTGATAAGGAGCTTCCTCGTTCGGCGATCTGGCCGTATCCGAGGCAGTATGTTTCCAACTGGAAAATGAAGAACGGAAAAGAGGCTGTCATCCGGCCTATTCGTCCCGAAGACGAGCCGCTGATGGTAAAATTTCATAAGACGTTGTCTGATCAGAGCGTCTACCTGCGCTACTTTCACATGGAGAGTCTGAGCGCTCGCGCCGCCCACGAAAGACTGATTCGAAAATGCTTTATCGACTATGACCGCGAGATGGCGCTGGTCGCCGATTGCGCGACAGAGAGCGGCGACCACGAGATTATCGCGGTGGGCCGGCTGAGCAAGTCGCGTTCGCGGAAGGATGGCGAAGTGGCCGTCCTGGTAAGCGATCGATACCAGCATCTCGGTTTGGGCACCGAGCTGTTGCGTCGGCTGATTGATGTAGCGCGTGATGAAAGGCTTCGCGAGATTGTCGCGAACATGCTTCCGGAAAACGTCGCCATGCGCGCGTTGGCGAATCATTTCGGTTTCACAATTCGCAAAACGAATTATCCCGACATGGTGGTTGCCGCCCTCAGTTTCTAGCTCCTCCCAATCTCAATGTCTGTCTGCTGAGGCAGGGTAACGCAATCAGTTTCAATAGCTTGGCAAATCCTTTAGTACTTTTGAACCAGTACTTTGCGTCCTGCCGGATGAACCCGTCCGCCTATCGGTCCCAGTCGAAGTCCCACCTAGACTGAATAACGAACTCGAAAAATGTATGGATTACGGGGAGGGCTTGCGCGGCTCGCATCCTGGGCTGATCAGTCGAGTCGAGCGAGCGCAAAGAGTTCCATGGGTAGCCTGCTCCAAGTTCGAAATCTAACGATCCGATACCAAGTGGATGGCGCGGAGCCGCACCGAGCCGTGGATGGCGTGTCTTTTGATGTGGCGCCGGGCGAAGTAGTGGGTCTGATGGGAGAATCTGGATGCGGCAAGTCCAGCACGGCCCTGGCTCTGCTGGGATTGCTGGCAAAACAGCGCGCTGAGGTCGTCGGCTCGATTGTGCTGCGTGGTCAGGAACTGCTGGGGATGAAGGAAGCCGAACTGCAAAAAATCCGCGGGTCGAAGATTTCGTTGGTATTTCAGGAGCCGGGAATCGCGTTGTCGCCGGTGATGCGCGTGGGAGATCAGGTTGCGGAAGTCATTCATGCGCATCGCGAATGGAGCTGGAAACGGTGCCGCACGGAGGCGGAAACGATTCTTGCGCGCGTGGGACTAGGGTCCGCCGCGCGAATTTATTCGGCATATCCGCACCAATTGAGCGGCGGGCAGCGGCAACGAGTGGTGCTGGCGCAGGCGTTGTGTTGTGAACCGTCGCTTTTGGTGGCGGATGAGCCGACCGCGTCATTGGACGCGCGGAGCCAGGCAGACTTTCTTGCGCTGCTGCGCGGCATAAAGAGTCAATTCGGCATTTCGATTTTGCTCATCAGCCATAGCCCGGAACTTCAGGCGAGCCTCGCGGACCGGCTCTTGGTCATGAAGAACGGCCTCATCATCGAAGAGGGAAGTTTCGAGAGGCTGTACGAGAATCCGGCTCACGACTACACGCGGATGATGTTGCGGCGCACGGCCGGGGTCAAGGGTAAGAACCGCGTGGAGGCAGACGCGGTGCTTCAGGGGCAATTCATTTGACCAACGAATGGGACAGCAGCGCACTGGTGCGCATACGCAATTTGAGCAAGGAGTACGTCCAGCGTCGTCCGTTCACGCGCGCGAAGTTCACCATCCACGCGCTGGAGAACGTAAATCTGACGATTCGCCGCGGAACAACGCTTGCGTTAGTCGGCGAATCAGGGGCGGGGAAGTCGACGCTGGTTCGCTGTTTGTCGCTTATCGAAAGGCCGACCGCGGGCGAGATATGGTGGAACGACGTAAATCTGCTTGCGCTGAAAAAGAAGGCGCTTTTCCAGATGCGGCGGCAGGTCCAAGTGATCTTCCAGGACCCAACCTCCGCGCTGAATCCCGGCATGACTGCCGCGGAAATCATCGAAGAGCCGCTGGCGATTCAGGGCATCGGAACGAAACGCGAGCGACGCCAGCGCGTTTTGGAATTGATGGAGCAAGTGGGCGTGCCGGCGAAATGGGAAAACAAGTTGCCGATGGAATTCAGCGGCGGCCAGCGACAGAGACTGGCAGTCGCCCGAGCGCTTGCGCTGGAGGCAAAACTGCTGATTCTCGACGAGGCGCTGTCGAATCTTGACCTCGCAAATCAGGAAATGATTCTGCGACTCCTGCGAGAGCTGCAGACGGCGCACGCGCTCACGTACATTCACGTGGCGCACGATCTGCGCATGGTCGAGGAACTGGCCGACGAAGTCGCGGTGATGTATGAAGGCAGAATCGTCGAGCAGAAAGACGCGCCGGAATTGTTTGCAAGCGCCGAGCACCCCTATACGAAGGAACTTCTGGGCGCGGCGCCGTCGCTTGAATCCATCGTAGCGGCGCGGCCCGCCTGGGACTGCCTATGAGATACCTGGTGCGACGCTTCGCTCACGCCATACTGCTGCTGCTGGCGATCTCGGTTTTTTCTTTTGCGTTGTTGCAGTGGGCGCCGGGCAGTTTTTTCGATTCCATACGACTAGATCCGCGCATTTCGTCGCAGACCGTAAGCGGGATGCGCGCGGAGTACGGCGTCGACCGGCCATTCGCGATGCGTTATGCGCGATGGATGGGTTCCGTGCTCAAGGGCGAGATGGGCTTCTCATTTGCGTATGGCACTTCGGTCGGCCCGCTGCTGTGGGCGCGCGCGCGAAACACGCTTTTGTTGACAGGTTCCGCGACGTTGCTCGCGTGGCTGCTTGCGATCCCGATTGGCACTTGGGGCGCCGCAAGCAAGGGAACGTGGGGCGACCGGGCGTGTGGAGTGGCGATGTCCACGCTGCTGACGATTCCTGATCTTCTGCTCGCGCTGATCCTATTGCTGCTTGCGGTGCGCACTGGGTGGTTTCCCACGGGGGGAATGATTTCGACCGGCGTTGAACATGCGGATTTTTGGAGCAACGTAGCGGACGTTGCCCACCATTTGATCTTGCCTGCTTTGGCTTTGGCGTTGGCAACGCTGCCGATTTTGGTGCGGCACATTCGCTCGGCGATGATTGATGCGCTGGAGTCGCCATTCATTCGAGCGGCGCGAGGACACGGCATTCCGCGCACGCGCCTGCTCTTTCGTTACGCCCTTCCGGCCGCCTCAAATCCGCTGATTGCGCTTTTCGGGTTTTCGATTGCCACGATGCTGAGCGGGTCCGTGATTGTCGAAGTGGTATTGAGCTGGCCGGGGCTCGGCCCGCTGATGGTTCAAGCCATTCTGGCGCGTGACGTCTACGTAGTGATCGGCGTGGTGATGCTGTCTTCGGTGTTTCTGGTTGCGGGCAATCTTGTGGCGGACGTGTTGCTATTTATGAGCGACCCGCGGATTCGCGTGGAGTGAACGAGTGAAGCGAAGATACAAACTCTGGGTGACTTTCGCCGTGCTGGTCGGATTTCATGGTGCGATTTTATTCGCTGGATTCTTTGCGCCGTACAGTTTTTCGGCGCAGGATCGCGAAGCGCCTTACGCGCCGCCTTCACACATTCATTTTGTCGATTCGCACGGGAAATTTCGCGGTCGTCCGTTTGTGTATGGGTTGAAGGATGATCTGCAAAATTACGATTCTTACCGAATAGATTTTCAGCAAATCTATCCGCTGCGGTTTTTCGTTCAAGGAGCGCCATACAAGGTTGCAGGCCTGTTTGTTTCGCGCACGCATCTCTTCGGAACCGCCGCGGCGGGCCGCGTTTTTCTGATGGGCACGGATGGTTATGGGCGCGACCAGTTCTCGCGATTGCTTTATGGCGGGCAAATTTCGCTTGCCGCGGGCTGGATCGCTGCGGCGTTTTCGATTCTGTTTGGGGCCATCATCGGCAGTCTTGCGGGATTTTACGGAGGTTGGCTCGATGACGTTCTGATGCGCGGAGGAGAACTCTTTCTGGCGCTGCCGTGGTTGTATCTTTTATTTGCGGTGCGAGCGGCGCTTCCTTTGCAGGTCGCGCAGTGGCAAGTCTTTTTGTTGCTTGTCGTGGTGATCGGACTGATCGGATGGGCCCGGCCGGCACGGCTGATTCGCGGAATCGTGTTGAGCGCCAAGGAGCGCAATTTCGTCACCGCGGCGCGGGCTTTCGGCGCGTCGGACGCGTACCTGCTGCGACGGCACGTTCTTCCGCAGGCCTACGGCGTGATGCTCACGCAGATGACCCTTCTGGTCCCGCAATATATTCTCGCCGAGGTCACGCTGACTTTTCTCGGCTTGGGCGTCGGCGAGCCGATGCCGAGCTGGGGTAGCCTGCTGGCATCTCTGCAGCAATATTATGTGCTGGCCTCGTATTGGTGGATGTTCTTGCCGGCGCTGCTGCTGATTCCCGTGTTTCTCGCGTACTATGCCGCCGCCGATGCTCTGCAGGAACGTGTGAAGTCCGTTGCGCTGTAAAAGCTGACCAATCTCTGTTAAGAATTCTGACATGGGCGAAGCCATCCTGAGGAAGTCCGTCGCGGTCTGCCTATTTGCTGTATGTGTGTGCGCTTTCGGCGTGGGGAGCGGGCGGGCGGCGCAGGGCAAAGAAGACCTGATGGTCACGAGCAATGCGCCCGGACGATTCGGCGGGAGCATCACAGTTGCGGTGCGCTCGGACCCGAAAACTCTGAACCCCGTTCTGGCCGTGGACGAGGCCACGCGCGAAATTATCGATTGCATGAACGCGGACCTAATTCATATCAATCGCGAAACGCAACAAACGGAGGCGGCGCTGGCCAAATCCTGGAGCGTTTCACACGACGGCATGACGTATACCTTGCACCTGCGGCGCGGGGTGCGGTTTTCCGACGGCCAACCGTTCACGGCCGACGATGTCGTGTTCAGTTTTCAACTGTACTTGGACGAAAAGATTCATTCGTCGCAGCGCGATTTGCTGGTTATCGGCGGCAAGCCGATTTTCGTGGAGAAGATCGACGATTACACGGTGCGGTTTCAGTTGGCCCAGCCCTACGCTGCGGCCGAACGGATTTTCGACGGGCTCGCCATTCTTCCGAAGCATCTTCTCGAGAGCGCCTACAAGAGCGGCACGTTCGCACAATCATGGGGCGTTTCAATGCCGCCGAGCCAGTTCGCGGGACTCGGGCCGTTTCGCCTAAAGGAATACGTGCCGGGCCAGCACATTGTTCTCGAGCGGAATCCTTATTACTGGAAGGCGGATCGCCAAGGGCACCGGCTGCCGTATATCGACGAACTCGTGTTTCTGTTCGTTCCCAGCGAAGACGCGCAGGTGATTCGTTTCCAGGCGGGAGACACCGACCTGCTGAGTCGCTTCAGCGCTGAAAATTTCGCAGTGCTGCAAAGAGAGCAGGCAGCCAAAGGGTACAAGCTGGAAGACATGGGGCCGGGGCTCGAATACAATTTTCTGTTTTTCAATCTCAACGATCTGACTGGCAAGAATCTTCCGCAGATTGCGCAAAAGCAAGCGTGGTTTCAAGATTTGCGTTTTCGCCAGGCAATTTCGGCCGCGATCGATCGTGAGGGAATTGTTCGCCTGGTGTACAACGGCCGCGCAACACCGCTCTGGAGCCAGGTGACGCCCGGAAACAAAATGTGGGTGGACGCATCGCTCGCGCATCCTTCGCAGTCACTGGATCATGCGCGCGAACTGCTCAAAAGCGCAGGCTTCTCATGGAACAGCGCCGGGAGCTTAATGGATTCGCACGGTCAGCCGGTGGAGTTTTCCATCCTCACCAGTTCGTCCAATGCCGAACGCATGAAAATGGCCACGCTCATTCAGGCCGACCTCACGCAGCTGGGAATGAATGTACACGTGGTGTCGCTGGATTTTGGCGCGATGGTGGACAGGCTGCTCAACAGTTTCGATTACGAAGCAGCGATGATGGGCTTGGCGAGCGGCGATGCCGATCCCACGTCGGAGATGAACGTTTGGTTGTCCAGCGGCGGCACGCACCTGTGGGATTTGACGGAATCGAAGCCGGCGACCCCCTGGGAAGCACAAATGGACCAGCTCATGAACGAGCAGCTCATCACCCTGAATTATGCGCGGCGCAAGCATCTTTACGATCAGGTGCAGGAAATTGTGGCGCAGGATCTGCCGGTGATCTGCCTGGCGAGCCCGCATATTCTGATCGGGGCTAAGGATCGCATCGGAAATTTTCACCCGGCGATCCTTGCGCCCTATGCTCTGTGGAACGTCGAAGAGCTTTATGTTCAGTAGATCGCGAGACTAGGGCAGGCCGTGCGCCAAAGGACGTCAGCGATGATGGAAGGCGCTCCCGTTTGGACGGACACGCGGCTCGTAAAGGAATGCCTGCGCGGCAGCGAAGCAGCGTGGTCGGCGCTGATCGACAAGTACAAGAACCTCATCTTCTCGATTCCCATCAAGTACGGTTTCTCCAGCGATGACGCCACAGATATTTTCCAGGCGGTTTGCGTAGAGCTTCTTTCCGAACTTCCAAAACTGCGAAAACCGAAAGCTCTGCCGAAATGGATCATGCAAGTTGCGGCGCACAAATGCTTCCATCACAAGCGACAGTTGCAAAGAACGGAAGCACGCGAACCGGATGATGATTCGTTCGAAACAAGCGTTCCGGCGCGCGCCGAAGGAATCTTGCGCGAGGCAGAGAAGGAACAATCGCTGAGGGATGCCGTATCGGAGCTTCCGCCGCGGTGCCGGCGATTGATTCAGATGCTGTTTTTCGAAGAACCGCCGCGCCCCTACCAGCAGCTTGCTGTGGAGCTCGGCCTCTCCACCGGATCGATCGGGTTCATTCGCCAGCGCTGCTTGGAACGCCTGCGCAAGCGCCTCAGCGAAGTGGGCTTCTAGTGGCTCAACGGAAAAAGACAGGATCGCTTCCAGCAAAATTGGTTTCGGATTTGTCGAAGCTTGCCGATGACGCGAGCCGCGCACGCTATCTTACTGGCCATCCGAAGCTTTGCAGCGCGGGCGTCGCTCAGCAGTTGAATGAAATCGTGCGAACGAAGCTGCGAGCGGACACTCGAGAAGCGCTTTCCTTGGCCGAGGTCGCTGTTGCCATCGCGCGCAAGTCGCGCGACCGCGAGACCTTAGGGCGGACGCTACGCTCCAAGGCGAACGCGCTGTACATGATTGGCGATAATCAGCGGGCGCTGGAGTTTCACGCTCAAGCCATCGAAATATTTCGCAAAATGGGCAACGCGCAGGAAGAAGCCCGCACGCTGATTCCCTCGATTCAACCATTTATTTTGCTTGGCGAATACGACCGGGCTTTCGCCGCGGCTGGCGACGCCAAAGCAATCCTCGAGCGCCTCGAAGACAAGCAGCGCCTGGGCCATCTGGAAATCAACGTTGGGAATATTTATCACCGGCAAGATCGATTTGAAGAGGGCCTGGCTTGCTACGAGCGCGCGTACGAAACGCTGTTGCCGCTTCGGGACGCGGAGGGGCTTGCTGTGGCGCTCTACAACATGTCTGTGTGTTTGATTACGCTCAATGACTTTCCGCGCGCCTTGGCGACATACCAGCGGGCGCGCGCAATGTGCGTTCAGCACCAGATGACGCTGCTGGTGACGCAGGCTGATTACAACATCGCATACCTCTACTACCTTCGCGGTGAATACAACCGCTCCATCGAAATGCTCCGCGCGACGCGCAAGAAGTGCGAAGAGAACGGCGACGCGCATGTGTTGGCGCTGTGTTACCTGGACTTGTCGGAGATTTATCTCGAACTAAATTTGAGCGCGGAAGCGCAAGAAGTGGCTCACGAAGGATATTTGCGATTCCAAAAACTCGGCATGGGCTATGAGGAGGCGAAGTGCCAGGCCAACGAAGCGATGGCTTTGAGCCAGCTAGGAAAGGCGCTCCGCGCCGTCGAATTGTTCGATCAGGCGCGCGTGAAGTTTGTTCGCGAAAAAAATCTGGTCTGGCCATGGCTGATCGACCTCTACGAAGCTCTGGTGCTATACAACGAGGGACGTTTGTTTGAATCGCGGCGCCTCTGTTCGCGCGCTGCAGGATTCTTCGAAACTTCGTTCCTTCCCGGCAAAGCAGTGCTGTGCCAATTGCTTCTGGCGCGGCTTTCACTGCGCACGGGTGACCTCACGGTTGCACGCGCGGAGTGTGAAAAAGCGCTGGGCCGTTTGGCTTCTTTGGAAACGCCGGCGGTGCGGTACCAGGCGGAGTTCCTGATGGGCCAGCTTCAGCAGGCTGCGGACAACCGGCCGGGCGCCTACGACTCGTACCAAAAAGCGCGAGCTGCTCTGGAAGCGCTGCGAAGCGCCCTCCGCGGCGAAGAGCTGAAAATCGCCTTTATGAAGAACCGGCTCGAAGTCTACGAGCGCTTGGCGGAGCTTTGTTTGAACGACGATGCAAGAGAGGGCGCTGCGGAGGAATCGTTTGGGTACATGGAGATGGCCAAATCTCGAAGCTTGGCGGAACTGCTCGTGCATCATGCGCAAGCAATTCCTGCCACGGATGCGGGACAAAGCGGTCTGGTGCGCCGCATCCGCGAAATGCGCGAAGAACTAAACTGGTATTACCGCCGGTTGGAGCAAGAGCAACTGCGCGCTACCGATCCCTCGCCGCAGCGCATCGAGGCCCTCCAGAAACAAGCCCTCGCGCACGAGAATGAACTCTTGCGCGCTGTGCGCGAGCTTCCCACGCCGGAGACAGCGTTGGCGCTGAACCAGCAGCAGACATTGGCTTCCCTGGAAACGATTCGCGCCAGCATGCCCACGGGAACCGCGCTCGTCGAATATTTCGCCATCAAGGATGAGTTTGTCGCCGCCGTACTTACCTGCGAAAAGCTGGATATCGTCACGCTCACTCCTGTCTCGCGCGTCGTGAACCTGCTGCGCATGCTCCATTTCCAGATGTCCAAGTTTCAACTTGGCGCGGCGTATACGCGGGAATTCGAAAGGCCTTTGCTGGATGCGGCGCGGGCGCATTTGGGCGAGCTGCACCAGGAGTTGATGGCTCCGTTGCGCGACCACCTGGGCGCGCGCCACTTGGTCATGGTGCCTCACGGTGTTTTGCACTACTTGCCATTTCATGCGCTGTTTGACGGCGAGCGCTACTTAATCGATTCGCACACGATCTCATACGCGCCCAGCGCCACGATTTTCGCTCTCTGCCAGCAGAAAGCATCCGTCGCGCGCGGAGCGCCTCTGGTGTTGGGCATCCCCGACGCCCAGGCGCCTCTTATTTTGGATGAAGCCAAATCCGTGGCGAGGACATTGGCGAACGCCGAGCTGGTCTTAGGGAGCGCAGCGAACGAGCAGGTGTTGCGAACGAAGGGACTGCACAGCCGTCTGATTCATGTCGCCACCCACGGCACGTTTCGGCAGGACAACCCAATGTTCTCAGGAATCCGGCTCGGTGGCGCATATTTGAGCCTCTACGATCTGTACCAACTGAAACTCGAGGCTGACCTGGTCACGTTGAGCGGCTGCGCCACCGGTCTGAACGTGATCACTGCGGGCGACGAACTGCTGGGGCTGATTCGCGGCTTGCTGTATGCAGGCGCTCGATCGCTTCTCTTGAGCCTGTGGAACGTTCACGACCAGAGCACCGCTGAATTCATGGGTCAATTCTACAAGCGCTATCAGGCCGGCACGAACAAGGCAGCAGCGTTGCGCGAAACCATGCAAGACCTGCGCGGGCGATACCCTCACCCTTACTACTGGGCGCCTTTTGTCCTCATTGGCAAGGTTTCGCCCTACTAGGGGCCATAAATATTCTACCCGCCCTATATTTTTTCCGTAGGGCAATACCCTTATAGATAGGCAGGGAATGAGGGGCGGCGGGCCAAGCGATTGGCAGCGCTGGATTTGCAAATTTTCGGGGGGAGGAAGATGAAACATTTTTCATTGACGGAGTGGGCCGATTTCGCCCGAGAAGTCGTCGATAGCGACAGGAAAGAGGCAATGCAAGCACATCTTGACGGCTGCTGTAAGCAGTGCAGCGAGGTGCTAGGGACCTGGGTGCGCGTCCGCGAAGTTGCCGGGCGTGAGCGCTCTTACGAACCACCGGAGGGCACAACGCGAACCGCAAAGAGCCTCTTGGCCATACACGGCCGGCCGCGAAAGGCGTCGGTCGTAAAGCTGCTATTTGATAGCTTTCAAAACCCGGTGACGGCTGGCGTCCGATCGACGGCAACTACCACTCGGCAAATGCTTTACGGCGTCGGAACCTATCGAATCGACCTGCGGATGGAGCCGCAGATGGACTCGGACAAAGTATCACTGGTAGGACAGGTCCTGAACGCGGCTGATCCAGTAAAGGCCGGTTCTCAGGCCACCGTCACGCTCTTGCGCGGCAGGAAGGTCTTGGCTCATTCGCAGACCAACGCCCTTGGTGAGTTTCAATTGGAATGCTCTCTGGAGGGGCAGCTCCAATTGTTGTTCGCTTTGCCTCGGGCGCGGGACATTAGGATTCCCTTGCTGGTGCCTTCTGTATCCGCTTTGACGGGGAATCTGGAATCAGTTGATTCTAAGGTCTTTAACGAAATGATGGCTCGAAAGAACCGAAGTACTAGGAAAGTCGAATAGATTTTCAGGTGCCGAAATCGTCCGCCCGTACTATTGAGCGGTTCGTTGGTGGTAGCCAGACTAGAACCTCTCAGCGGGTGATTCGGCCAAAGGAGCAGGCGACCATGAAGCGCTTAATTTTGCTTTTGACATTAATGACACTGGGGCTATTTCCGCGGGCGGCATCAGCCCAGGGTCTTCTTGGAGGCCTGGTCTCCGATATCACGCAGACCGTGTCCACGGTAGCGGGAGACTTGCTGGGTCAGCCGCAAGCGGTAATCGTGCGGACGAACCTCGGTTTGAGCGGCCTCAAGAATGTCTGCCTGGCGAATGGCTGCACCGTTCTGCGCAACCTGGACGGCAGCGAAAACCAGGTTTTCCTGGTGCAGCCAGCTCAAGGCCTGCTTCCAAGTGTTCTCGCCGATCTTCTAAAGCTTATTGACGGCATCCTAGACGCCGAGCCCGACCAGTTAGTGATCCTTCCTGTGATTTCGAACTCTGGGCCTTTCCAAACCACGACACCTACTTACCTGTACAACGAAACTCCCGTGAACTATTACGGTTCGGTGGTCTGGGACGGTTACGTGACCCAACCGGCCGCCGGAATAATCGATTTGCCTCAGGCGCGGAGCGCCTTTGGTTTAACGGGTTCTGGGATTGTCGCGGACATCGACACGGGTGTTGATCCGAATCATCCGGCCCTCAAGCCAGTCCTGCTGCAGGGGTACGACTTCACGCGCAATCAGCCCGGCGGCTCAGAAATGACGGACCTGAACGGAGCGACCGGCTCGGCTTGCAGTTCGTGCCAAGCGGCTTTCGTTGACCAGCACACCGCGGCCATGCTCGATCAGCACACTGCTGCCATGTTGGATGGCTCGCCGTATTCCGCTTTTGGTCATGGCACGGAAGTGATGGGCATGATCCATCTTGTCGCGCCAACGGCTCGCCTTTTGCCCGTGAAAACATTCAGCGCTAACGGGACCGGTACCCTTTCCAATATTCTGAGCGGCATTTATTACGCCGTGCAAAACAACGCAAACGTCATCAACATGAGTTTTGAACTGTCATCGAGTTCGACGGAATTGAGCGATGCCATAAACTATGCAAATTCCAACAATGTAGTTTGTGTGGCCTCGTCCGGCAACGACGGTGAAGACGAGGTCGTCTATCCTGCTGGCTTGCAAAATGTGATGGGCGTCGCGTCCACGAATGACTTCGATCAGCGCTCGAGTTTCTCCAATTATGGCGATCAGGTCGTCTGGGTGGCCGGTCCGGGCGAGAACGTCGTCACCACCTATCCGTTCGGCACTTATTCGGTGACGTCTGGCACTTCGTTTACCTCCCCGATGGTTGCCGGCACCGTCGCCCTGCTCATTAATCATCAGCGGCAAATGAACCAATCCACGGCTGCAACAGCTATCTCTAACGCCAACTGGATCGGTCCAAACATGGGCTACGGTGAGCTCGACGTCTATAGCGCGCTGTCCTGGCTTTTCCAGCAATAGCCGGAGCAGCGAGGATTTAGTGATTCTGGAGTGCACGATGTTGGCCAGCGAATCGACAATGGCTGTCGCCGGGACGACGGCAGGGCTTGCCATCGGGAGCTCTTCCTTTGTCCCGAACCTCGTGGGGCGCCCTCTACGGGATTCTCAGCGCGGGCCATTGCGTATCAAGCAAGTTGAAGAGCAGCTTCTGGCCCTGCGCACGTCAGTGGTCTGCTCGTTCAATCAACTGCTGGACCTGAAAGACCTCAACACCGGAGTGCACAGCACCCGTCTGGCTGAATGGGCGCTCCATGTCGCAGGACAGCTCGGACTGGACGAAAGCAGTCTGGCGGATATTGAAGTCGCCGCGCTTCTGCACGACATAGGCAAAATCGGAATCCCGGATGCAATTCTCAATAAGCCGTCTCGACTCACGGCCGAAGAATATGATTTGATGAAGAAACATCCTGAGTATGGCTGGGTGGTATTGCGCCAGATTCCCGGCCTGGAACGAGCCAGCCTGCTGATTCTTCACCACCACGAGAGTTTCGACGGCAAAGGATACCCGGGTGGCCTGAAAGGCGAAGAAATTCCCGTTGGGTCGCGAATTGTTTCGGTGATCGATTCGTTCGACGCCATGGTCTCCACACGCCCGTATCGAAATGGCTTGCCGTTCGAGGAAGCGGAGCGGCGCCTGCTGGAAGCAAGCGGCACCCAATTTGATCCGGACATCGTGCAGCACTTCCTGCCGCTCGCTCGCAAGGAAATGTCTGCGGTTTTCGCCGCCGCCGGCACCTCGGTTACAACTGCGCTTTAGTCCTCCGCCAGATCTGCCAGTTTGCGGCTTTCATCGATTCAATTGAGCAATACATCCAGATTCAACGCGGGGATCTTTATTGCGAGAACTTTGACGGGGGAGGCTAATGATTCATGAAGAAGACCATGGGCTGGGTGTCGGATGGCACGGCAGAAATGGCTCGAACTGCCGTAGGCGATACGATGTAAAAGGCGAACTGTGAAGGCAACTGCGTGGGCGAACCGAAACTGATGAAGCCGCCGCCGTTTGAAGCAACCGTGTAGGTTCCCTGGGTGGCGAGGTTTGTGCTGATGGTGTCCCCGCCTGTCACTTCGCCAATCTTGCCGGAGATGCTGGATACGCCATTCGAGAGAATAGAACCAACGAAGGCATTCGTCTGGCTGCCGCCCGTCGCGGGGGAACCTGCAAAAGGGGGGCCGAAACTAAAGTAGCTGTCGAAGGATGCATCTGTGAAGGGACCCGCGGTCTGCGCTTCGGCGAGGCCAGAGGACGCGGCGGAGTCTTGACCAATCGCGAAACCGTAATTGGGAGAGATGAGATAAAGCACGGTCAGTTGACTCCCGAGACCGCTCATTGAGACACGCCCGTTTGACGCGACTGCGTAAGTGCCGCTCGCACTTGTCGTCGTGATTGAGCCGCCATCATTTCCGTTGACCGCTCCGTTTATCGTGCTGGTTCCATTTGCGGAGAGTTGCGCCAGCAGGACGCTCGACTTCCCCGAAGTATCCTGGCCGGTTGTCGTCACGATGCTCGAACCCATCATCGAACCCGCATTGTAGGACGGCTGGGTTTGCAGGATAGCCTCGCCCGTCGTCATAGGATGCGACGAGTCCAACGGATCGAATCCCATGAACAAAATATCGGAAGGGGTGATCATGTAGAAAATGAAGCTAAGCGCTCCTTGACCAGGGATGGAAATCGATGCATTTCCCCGGCCGTTTTGCGCGACCAGGAATGATCCCGAAACGCCAGTGATGTTGGTGCCGACCGCGCCGGCGTCATTGGTGTCAACATTGCCGTTTGTGAAGAGACCGACGCCGTCAGCTTGAAAAACGCCGGCATACGTGGCCCGCTTACCACTCGAGTCAACGCCGGCCAGCTGGAAGGCGTAACCCCCGCTGAAGTTTGCAGCGATAAAATTGGGTATGGTCGGCTGTTTTCGCAGAATTCCCGTACCGCGTGTCCCATTCGACGATGTATCAGCCTCAACGAATTGCCCATCGCCATTGCCGTCCAGCGTCAATATGTAGACGTACACGATCGAGTTCACTGTCACGTCGAGAGTGCCGCGCCCATCGGGCCCCATCGTGTAGGTCCCTGTCAACGCGTTTCCCAGTGTAGGCCCTGGGCCGTTATTGTACGTCGAGCCGATCGGGTTGATGTTGTTGCTATCCACAGTACCTACGAGGTTGCCGTCGCCGTCTGCAACCAGCCCCCCACCCAGAACCACGGGACCGCTCGGATCGTATCCACTGAAGATGAAAACATAGTCGCCGTTGAGCAACGCATTGTTGTTTACCGCTGCGATCGTGGTAATCGTCAGCGTTGCCGAAGCAGATGCAGGAGGACTCTCTGAATCGGTCACCTGAATAGTGAATGTGTTAGTCGACACTGCTGTCGCGGTTCCGGAGATAGCCCCAGTTGATGCGTCGAGAGACATCCCTGAAGGCAGTATTCCGTTCGTGATCGTCCAGGTATACGGGCCGACTCCGCCAGTCTCGAGAATCGTTTGGCTGTAAAGACTTGCCGATTCGGCTTCCGGCAGGGACGAAGTGACAATCGAAAGGGCGTTCGGCGGCCCAACCGTGAGGCTTAGCGCTTGTGTTGCGGTTTGAGATTGGTCGTTGGGAGGCAGGAGCGACGAGTCCACAACCTGCACGGTAAGAGGATAGGTACCCTGGGTTGTCGGAGTGCCCGAGATCTGTCCCGTTGCCGGGGCCAAACTCAAGCCAGGTGGCAAAGCGCCCGAGGTAATGCTCCACGTAAGAGGCGGAACTCCTCCGGAAGCCGCGAGTGCGAGATTATAAGCAGTGCCTTGAGCGGCGTTCGGGAGCGAAGTTGTGGCAACAGACAAAGGCGGTGCGGGTGCAACGTTGAGTGTGTAGGACTGCATGGCCGTGAGCGGCGGGCTGCCCTGATCTGTGACGGTCAGGGTGAAGTTATACGCTCCGCCATCGGAGGTGGTGCGGCCGGTGATGAAGCCGTTGGTGTTGAGGTTCAAGCCGGGAGGCAGGCTGCCAGACGAAACAGTGAACACGAGCGGAGCCACCCCGCCGTTCGCGATCACCTGTTCACTGTAGTCGGCGCCATTCAGTGCTCCCGGCAGTGCAGTTGTGGAGATTACTGGAGCCGGGCTCACAACAATGTTCAGCGTCGCGTAGGAACTATTTTCGGCGATGGAAGTGGCCGTAAGCGTGACGGTGAGCAGGTT
This sequence comes from uncultured Acidobacteriota bacterium, assembly GCA_963811805.1. Taxonomy (GTDB): domain Bacteria; phylum Acidobacteriota; class Terriglobia; order Acidiferrales; family UBA7541; genus DAHUXN01. The sequence continues at coordinate 2,898,889 of CAWESU010000001.1, forward strand.
GCCAACCGACTTGGGGGCCAGATAGGTCGCAGCGAAGGGCGTACTGCTCGAAAAGGTGCCGCACGCTGCCCCTTCGCAGTGTGCGCCTGACAAAGTCCATGCGACACCGGAATTCGAGGTATCGCCAGGGACGAACGCGGTGAACGAAACCGACTGGTTCTGATCGACGGCTTGATTTGTGCTGGGAGTAAGCTCAACCACAAGGCCAGTTACGCCCCCGCAGCCGGTGAGAAGGACGGCCAATAGCAGTGTCGAGCCGAATCCGGCCAATGCCACACCCAGTTTCCATTTCAGCGGATTGTGGCGACACTTCATCGTATCAGCAGTCCTGCTCCTCAACGGAAATCAGAATCCACCGGATAGGGTCATCTCCGGTGTGGGACAGACTCGTAAGCCCCCGGCCACAAAGCAAACAAATTGAATAACAAAACCGCTCCACAGTGTCAACGCGCATGTTGACCTTGAAACCAGTATTTGGTTTTTCGTCGCGCGGGCGCCTCCCCCGGGCACCCCGGGCTGTTTGTCACAGGGTTCTGGATGCGTCTGCCTGGGCTGATGTTGCCCACAGGAATTCCCGTCGAAGGAGTGTTCTAGTCGGTCGCGACCGGCGCCTCGCCCTCCCATCGCGCCACGACGACAGTTGCCAGGCAGTTGCCCACCACGTTGACCACGGTGCGGACCATATCCATCAGTGCATCGACACCGAATAAGAGGTAGAACGGTTCCATCGGCAGATGCATGGACACGGCCGCGGCAAGAACAATCACCAGCCCGGCCCTGGCGACGCCAGCGGTACCTTTGCTGCTCAGCAGCAACGTCATGAGCAAGACAAACTGCTGTCCGAATCCCAGGTGGATGCCCGCCGCTTGCGCCATGAAAATCACCGCCAACGATTCGTAAAGGCTCGAGCCTGCCAAGTTGAAGCTGTATCCAGTGGGCATCACAAACGCGACAATCCCGCGAGGCACGCCAAATCTCTCCAGTTGCTCCATGGCGCTCGGCAGCGCGGCTTCGGAGCTGCTGGTGCCAAACGCGATTGTCGTCGGCTCGGCAATCGCGCGGAGAAACTTGCCAAGCGGGATGCGCATCATCAGCGCGATCGGCAAAAGCACAAGCAGGGCGAAGGCGGCCAGCGCAACGTACAGAGTTGCCAAAAGTTTGAGCAATGGAAGCATCACGCCGAGCCCCAAATGCCCGGTCGTATAGGCGATTGCGCCAAACACGCCGAGCGGCGCCGTGTACATCACGATGTTGGTGAATTTGAACATCGTTTCAGACAGGCTTTCCGCGAACGCGACCATCGGGCGGCGCTTGGGCTCCTTCACCAATGCAAGTCCGATGGCGAACAGAATGCTGAAAACAACCACTTGCAGCACTTGGCCGTCGGCCACGGACTTGGCGATGTTTTCAGGAAAAATATTCAGGATCAGCTGGCTCGTCGGCTGCGTTGACGAAGGCAATACTTGTTGGTTTATCTCGGTCGGCAGATGCACGCCAACGCCCGCGCGGCTCACGTTGATTGCGATCAGTCCAATGATTAACGCGATCGTCGAAACAATTTCAAAATAGATGAGCGCCTTTACAGCCATGCGGCCCACTTTTTTCAGTTCCGAATGGCCTGCGATGCCTACGACCAAAGTGCCGAACAGCAAAGGCGCAATGATGACCTTGATGAGCCTCAGGAAAATCGAGCCGAAAATCTGGCATTTCACCGCGGTGCTCGGCGCGTCGTAACCAAGTTCAGCGCCGGCGAGCAAGCCGGTCAAAATCCACAGAGTCAGCGACCGGTGCATTGTCGCGTAGATGGCGAGCAGCAAGATCGCCAGCCAGCGAATCCACGCAAGCGATGTCGCCGGTATGTGGACAACGCCCGAGTGGCTTGCGAGCGCCAGGGCACCCGCCGCCGCGCAAACCAGCAAGAATGCCAGAAGCAATCGGTTCTTCATCGTTGAGCCACGCATCGATTCACTGGCGGCGAACGTTAATGCTTCTCCGGCGCCTAGTCAACGCCTGACGCAACAATGTTCCTCGAAGAAGCGAGGCAACCTTATTTCAAGAAATTGATTCTTTGCGATGTGCTACCGGCACGCTCGTTTTGAAAGCATTTCATTTTTAATGACGCTCTTGGCGTCGAGCCGCGAATTTAGTATAAAAGGCGGCTTGGATTCTAATGCGCGACGCGCTGAAACAATGGCGCGCCCGAGGTGAATGGCTGGAGGGAACCGATTGATCGAAGTTCAGGGCCTCACGAAGGCATACGGCGAAAAAACCGCAGTCGATAACATCTCTTTTTCCGTCAACAAGGGCGAAATTCTCGGATTTCTTGGGCCGAACGGCGCGGGCAAGACGACCACCATGCGCGTGCTGACCGGGTACTTGCCGGCGACCCAGGGCACCGCAAAGATCGCCGGTTTCGACGTGTTCGATGATTCGATGGAGGTGCGCCGCAGGATCGGTTACCTGCCGGAGAATCCGCCGCTGTACCTCGACATGACGGTCGCTGACTATCTGGACTTTGTGGCACGCATCAAAAACGTGCCCGCGGAAAAGAGAGCCCAACGAGTGGAAGCGGCGACGGAGATGACCAAGATCGCCGACAAGCGCGGCGAATTGATCAAGAGGCTCTCTCGCGGATATAGGCAGCGCGTCGGCTTGGCGCAGGCGATTGTCCACGATCCCGACGTCATCATCCTCGATGAGCCGACCGTCGGCCTCGATCCGAAGCAAATCATTGAAGTGCGCCACCTGATCAAGGGCCTTGCCGGGAGTCACACGATTATTCTGTCCACGCACATTCTTCCCGAAGTGAGCATGACCTGCGACCGCGTCATCATCATCAACAACGGCAAGATCGTCGCCGTGGATACGCCCGAGAACTTGACTCTACAGCTCAAGGGCGGGGAGCGCATCCGCGTGGAGGCGCAAGCCCCGGAGCAGGCCTTGCGCGACACGCTGCAGAAAATTCAGGGCGCGCAGAAAGTGCAGGTCGATTCAGTCGGTTCCGGGGGGCGAATGACCGCGGTGGTGGAAGCGCGGCAGGGCCAGGACCTGCGCAGTCAGATCGCGGCGAAGATCGTCGGACAGGGCTGGCCTCTCTATGAACTTCGCGGTGAAAATCTCAGCTTGGAAGAGATTTTCTTGCAACTTACCACCGAAGATCCTGCCCAAAAGAAAGCGGAGGAGTCGAAGTAATCATGCGCGGCCTTTATGCGATTTATCGCAAGGAAATGAGCCATTATTTTGTTTCGCCCGTCGCATACATCGTCATTTGCATCTTCCTGATTCTCAGCGGCGTGTTTTTCAATTACATCCTGCGTCAGGTGATCCAGTATGCCTTCGACGCCGGAATGGAAAACATGCAGATGGGCGGCGCCGGGTTCAACGTCGACGTACCCAGCATGGTTTTGCGAGGATTCCTCAGCATCCTCGGGACGATCGTGTTGTTCCTCACGCCGTTTCTGGCCATGGGCGTTTTTTCCGAGGAGCGCAGGCGCGGCACCATGGAGTTGTTGATGACCTCGCCCATCACCGATGCCGATATCGTGCTCGGGAAATTTCTGGCGTCCCTCAGCTTGTTCGCCATCATGCTGCTGCCGACTGTTTTCTACGTGTTTTACATGTTCGCGCACAGCGATCCGGCGCCCCCCTGGCGAACGATTGCCGGCGGATATCTCGGGATTCTGCTGCTGGGTGGAATGCTTTTGGCGGTCGGGTCTTTTCTTTCTTCCTTGACGGAAAACCAAATCATTTCCGGCGTATTGATTTTTGGCCTTTCCTTGCTCTTGTGGCTGCTCGACATCTTTACCGAAGGTGGAAACAACGCACTCGCTCAGTCCTTGCAATATGCAGCGGTGCTGCAGCACTACGATCCATTCGTGCGGGGAATTATCGACACGACAGGGCTTGTTTTCTTTGGCTCCTGGATATTTTTCGGCATTTTCCTGACGATGCGCTCGGTGGAATCCATGCGCTGGAGGCGCGCATGAAATTGTTGATGAACGAGGAGAAACTTCAGGTCAGATGAAATTCGAACGCAAAGAAATCGTGCCCCTGGCAGGAGCAATCGGTTTGGCGCTTCTTATCGTCGGCTACGTTCGTTTCCAGGTCACCGGTGAGCTCCAGATTCCGACCAAGATTGTGCTGATCGCGGGCGGCGTGCTGTTCCTCGCTTGGATCGTTCTCGGCTTCGGCAGCATCAGCGGATTTTTCTCGAAACGCTCCTCAAAACTGGGGACAAATACGACCGTCCTGGTCATCGCCGTGCTCGCCATACTCGGTTTCCTTAATTATCTGGGCTATCGCCATCATAAGACTTTCGATTTGACCAGCGAAAAGCTGTACACCCTCTCTGATCAGACCAAGAAAATCATCGAGCCGATTCGCGCCGACGTCCAGGTGTACATGTTCGCGAAGGCCGCCGGTCCTGAACAGGAAGAAATACAGGCGATGAAAGATAAGATGGCGGAGTACGCGAACGAGAACCATCACATCCATTTTACCGTCGTCGATCCGCAGGAGCGTCCCGATCTCGCCAAGCAATACGACATCACGCGAATGGGCCAAGTTGTCGTGGTCAATGGGACTACGGTCGAACATCTGGAAGATACAACCGAGCAGGACATTAGCTCCGCAATCTTGAAGGCGACTTCCACCACGGTGAAAACCGTCTGTTTCATCGAAGGGCACGGAGAAGAGTCGATCAGTGCGCAGGACGGAAAAGGTTTTAGTGCCGTTGCGGCGGAACTTCAGAAAGAAAATTATCAGGTCAAGTCCGTGAATTTGGTCCAGACCGGCAACGTCCCGTCGGATTGCAGTGTGATCGTTGATCCCGGTCCGACCAAGGCGTTCTTTCCTCAAGAAGCTCAGATGGTCGAAAAGTATTTGGATGGCGGCGGGAAAGCCATTTTCCTACTTGATCCGGGAACCGATCCTCAGCTCGGCGCGGTGATGGATCCGTGGAACATCAAAGTCGGCGACGATTACGTGATCGACGTCAGCGGAGTGGGGCGCTTGCTCGGAGCAGGTCCAGCGATTCCGCTGGTGATCGATTATGGCGATAATCCTATCGTCAGCGACTTCAAGGGTTCGATGACGTTTTTCCCCTTGGCTCGTACTGTGGCGATCGCGAACACGTCGAAGACCGAACCTCAGGCCACCGAGCTGCTCAAAACTTCCGCTGCGAGCTTCACCGTGGCGAGTCTGGGAAACGGCACCGTCAAATATGATCCGAAAAAGGACCAGCGCGGGCCGCTTTCGCTTGGCGTTGCCGTGGAAAATAAGTCTGGCAAAGTCGATCCGCGGCTGGTGGTGATCGGCAATTCCGAATTCGCGACGAACCAGTGGGAAGGCCAGCAGCGCAACGGAGACTTGTTTTTCAATAGTGTGAATTGGCTTACGGAAGAGTCGAACTTGATTTCGATCCGGCCAAAGCAGGTGGCCAATCGCCGCGTGACTCTGACGGAAGCGCAACAGCGAGGTTTGCAGTGGGTCAGCACCGTGTTCGTGCCGCTGTTAGTGATTATCGCTGGAATTATTGTCTGGGTGAAGCGTCGCTAGTCGGGCCATGAAGAAGAGCACATTGATTGTAGTGGTCGTTGCCATCGCGCTGGGCGCATTCGTTTATTTCTACGATAGCAAGCACAATCCAAAGCCAGCTTCAGCCGAGGAGCCTTCGAAAGCGGCGTTTTCCGTAAAGCCCGCCGAAATTTCCAGCCTCACCCTTCACCAGACCGGCGGGATCGTGTCGCTCTCGAAAAAGGGCTCCCAATGGAACCTGACGCAGCCGGTCGAGACGCTTGCCGACCAAACCGCCGTCGGCGGCCTCGTAAGCGATTTGACCGATTTGAAAATCCAGCGGTCCTTTAGTCCGACGGACAATCTCTCCAAATACGGCCTCGCCGATCCTAAGGTCAAGATTGAGTTTCAGCAGACCAACGGCTCATCGCACAATATTCAGTTGGGAGACACCGATTTTTCGAACACCGATGTCTACGCCCTCATTGACGGCTCGAAGCAAATCGACATGTTGCCCACCTCGCTTTTGGACGATTCTGAAAAGCCGGTCTCCCAGTTGCGCGACCGCTCGCTGATTGACCTGAACGGCTCTCAAGTCACCGCGGTAATTCTTAAAGACGCGAGCGGCGACGTAACTCTGAGCAAGGCGCCGGCAGGATGGGAAATAAGCAGGCCGCGTAAGACCCTCGCCGATTCAGGCGCTATCGATTCCCTAGTCAGTTCGCTTTCGAATAACAAATTCACAGACGTGGTTAGCGAAACGCCCGCGGATCTCGCGAAGTATGGCTTGCAGCACCCGGCGGTGACCCTCGACGTTACCGCGCAGGGCGGCAAGCAGTTCCATCTGCTCTTGAGCAAGAAGGACACGAACTACTACGGTCGCGATTTAGCCCGGCCCATGATTTTCCGCGTGGATGCGCCAGTTTACCAGGCGTTCGACAAAAAGTTCTTTGACTTGCGCGATAAGAGCATCCTTCAGTTTGACCCCACGGCCGTTACCGCCGTCACCATCCAGAATCCCAACGGCACAGTTGAATGCTTGCAAGGAAAGGATGATCTGTGGTCGGTCGTCGAACCCGTCGCCGATAAAGGAAAGCAGGTTCAGAGCTGGAAGATGCTGGACCCGCTCCAAAATGTGCGCGCCACGCAAATTTATGACGCGCCTTCGGCCGCCATCCTCGCCCATCTGAAAAAGCCGGCCATCCAGGTCACGCTAAAGGACAAGTCGAACAAGACCACCACGATCCAGATCTCCGCCGCGTCGTCCAACTCGGTATACATCCGCACAAGCGCCGGCCCCGAGGTCTACGAGGCGAACACACAAATCCTCACGGACCTCGGCTTCAAAGTCTCCGATTTGCTTATCTAAGTTGAAACAGTTGATCGTTGGTGTCGCTTACGCGGCTTGAGTGGCGTGTAGCTCATCGCCCGGAACAGAATCCTTCGGCCACGCCGCGAGCAGAAGTATTTTTCCGGTAATCGGCGAAATGTGGATGTAGTAGACATCCGAGCCGCTTTCCACTTCAAAGAAATCGGACCGCTTGGGGTCGGCCTCTACGCGTGCTCCGCCAGCCAGCAACCGGCGCAGGGTCTCGACGCGCTCAAACGAGTGGTGTCTCGGATCTTCGATGTAAACTTCCTCATCTAGCTTCATTGCCGTAGCTGGTCTCCGTTTCACTTCTCACCTTCTAGTACGCTGGAAGGCCCCTAAAAGTTCCAGTTATCCTGTCGAAAGTATTAGACGTAATTGCCTCGAAAAGGTCTCGTTAAATTGGCAAAAGAGTGCTCCCCCTGTACAATGGGTCCAACGAGGGGTGCGAATCGAGTGGTGATCAATTTGTGACTTGCGTAGCAGCCCCGAAGTTGCGATACTCCCGCGACACAAGGATGCTCAGTGAAGAAAAAGTCCAAGACAAAGTCCCGAAAGAGTACCTCACGATTCCGGAGCGACCGGCGGCGCAAGCACCGTCACTGGCAAGTTACCGTTTATTACCATGACGGCGAAAAGTTCGCGCGGGTTTACATTGATCGGGAGCGCGCAACCAGCTTCGCGGAGAGACAGAAAAAGTCTCCTGTCGTGAAGGCCACTCGAATCATCGAAGTGAATTAGCCGGTATCCACACGGGGTGCGAGGTCTCGCGCTCGCGGTGATTGGTGCCCGGCGAACGCGTGCGTCATGCCTCTTGTCCCGCCGTGATTCGCGTGTTAAGTTTCTATTGTGGAGTAGTGGAATGAGTGCTTCGCGGCCGTAGTATAGGGGTAGTACGACAGCTTGCCAAGCTGTAGGCGGGGGTTCGAGTCCCCTCGGCCGCTCCATTTGCACGTAGGATTTTCTCCTCGCTCATCCTTTGCGGCGCTCGCTCCGCCATGCTAGAGTTTCACCTGCTCAGACCTCCATGCTGGCTTATCTCTGCGGACCCATCGAATTCGCGAACGGTGGCGGCAAGATGTGGCGGCAGAAACTTTCCCCTTTCTTGCGTGACCAGCTCGGGCACCGGGTCTACGACCCGGCCGAAGACGAAAAGAAAAACCTGACCGACGAAGAAGTCGCGCATTTCCGCGAGTGGAAAACCACCGACACCGAGCGCTTTCGCCGCGTCGTGCGAAAAATCATACAATTCGATCTCGACCTGATCGAGAACAAGGCGGATTACGTGGTGTGCTTTTGGGGTGATGCGAACGTGCTAAGCGGCGGAACTTCGGCGGAATTGACGCTAGCCTATCGCAAAGGCATCCCTGTGTATATGGTCACGGAGCTTTCGCTCGCGCAAGTCAGCGGGTGGATGCTTGCCTGTGCCGATCAGGTCTTTCCGTCCGTCGACGAACTGAAAAGTTTCTTGAGCAGCCGTTTCGGGCGTGAGAAACAGACCCAGCTTTGGAAAGAGAATCATCTTCGCCTCAGGTGACCATTCATCGTTGACCAAGCCATGTCGAAGATAATCGTTGCCGTGGGCAGTATCAGGCGCCCCAAATTGAATGCCGTGTGGGAGGCGCTGACCATTTTGGGCCCGACTCTTGATCCCAATGCTCCTTTCGAAGTGGTGGGCGAAGAAGCTCCCAGCGGTGTAGCGCATACTCCGCTGTCGCGGGCGGAAATAATGTATGGCGCGAAGCATCGCGCGCAGACGCTCGCAACCCGCGCGCGAAACGAAAATCTTCCGTGGCGTTTCTTCGTGGGACTCGAAGGCGGCCTCGAGATTGTTTCCAGTGATGACCAGCGGCTCGTATTTCTCGAAAATTGGGCCTATGTGATGGACGCGAGCGGCCACGGTGCATATGGCCAATCCGGCAGTGTTTTGCTTCCCGACGCGCTGGCGAGACAAGTGGTGGATGAAGGTGTGGAACTTGGCGTCGCCATCGATGTATTCGCCGGCGGCCATGGCATTCGCGACGCCCAGGGCGCTTGGGGAGTGCTGACGCGAAACTTGATCACCCGGCAGGACGCTTTCCGCGTGGCCGTGATTAACGCCTTTGCTCCATTTTTTAATGCCGCGCTCTATCGCGAGACGTCCGGCACATTGCGTACCTAGCGCTTCAGGCTAAAGCGGGCTCATCGTCATCGCAGTACGCGCTACTTTGACAGTTGTGTTAATTTAAGCAGATAGGCAAGGGGCAAAGAGGGCCAGCATGGACATCGTCAAAGGCAACATGGGTTGGATCGAAGTAATCGTCGGGCCGATGTTTTCTGGCAAGAGCGAGGAATTGATCCGCCGATTGCGCCGCGCGGAGATTGCCCGGCAGCGCGTGCAAATCTTCAAGCCGGCCATTGACCGCCGTTACTCTTCGAACGGCATCGTTTCGCATTCCGGTCTGGAGATCGCTTCCGAACTGGTCGCCGACGGCGCCGAGATTCTCGAAAAAGTGCAAGCGCGCACCGAAGTCGTCGGCATCGACGAAGCCCAGTTCCTCGGAGAAAGCCTTCTCGATAGCTGCACGCGCCTGGCCGATTTGGGCAAGCGCGTCATTGTCGCCGGCCTCGACACGGATTTCATGGGTCGCCCTTTTGAGCCTATGCCCCGCTTGCTGGTCGCCTCGGAAGAAATCACCAAACTGCTCGCGATATGCGCCCGCTGCGGCAATCCTGCGGTTCATACCCAGCGCCTCGTCGCATCCGAGGAGTTGATTGTCGTCGGAGCCGGCGGAATGTACGAAGCCCGTTGCCGCCGGTGTTTTGAATCTCAGCTGGCGGCGGAAAAAATCGAGGAGGAGAAAAAGCTGCAGGCAAACTCGAAAACGGCGTCGGGCTAAAGTGGAAAAACACGCCTTCGCTCACACCTCATGAACCTTTCTTCAGGGTCGGTTCAGTTCTTCAACAGCATCCCCCAAAATGCTATCATTTGACCAAGGTCTGGGAGAACCGTTCTCCGATGCCGCTCGCAGGATCGCTATCGTGAAGCGCACATGTTCCGTTTAACCACTCTCGTCGCCGCATTGACGCTCATGGCGTGCCTGGATTTTCCGCGCGTTAATCTGCTTCGATCTGAACCGGTAACTCCTCTGGACGCGACCATTCTAGCCACCTCTTCGCCGCCCGATCTCTTTCTGACCGTTAGCCAAAGTTCCAGCGGGAAATCCAAGGACAAGGCTCGGACCGAATCGCAATTGGCGATTATTCGCTACGTTGACGAAGAATACGCGCATGTCGTCCAGCCTCTTCCCGCCGACAAAAATGGGTTCCGTTACACCGCAGGTCAGCCCATCCCTCCCAAACAGCTTCGCATGGCCCTGATGCGTGGTTCGGCCGCGAACCCGGGTGACCAGGTACAGGTCACCAACATCGAATTTCGCGAGAAAGAAATTATCGTCAGCATCAACGGGGGAACCAAGAAGCGCTTGAATTTAGCGCAGCACCTCCAGATTGGTATGTCCGGGGTGCCTGTGACGACCGTCACTCCTGTCGGCGCGCCACCGCCATCGACTCGCATCGGAGCTGAGTTAGTGCTGGCGTTCGGCAAGCGCGTGCCCATCTTGACTCCCGATGACCTCAAACATGACTTATCTCCGTTTCTCAATTTCGGCGGGGAACACTCGGCGGCGGTCAACTGGGTCGACACGCTCCCACCCGAATTTCGGCAGGCCATCAAGAATCGCACGGCAATTGCCGGAATGAACCATGATATGGTGCTCGCGGCCATGGGTCGTCCCGACCAAAAAGTTCGGGAATATGATGACTCCGGCCATGAAACCGAGGATTGGATTTACGGCCGTCCACCGGAAAAGACCGTTCTCGTCACCTTTCTTGGAGACAAGGTAATTCGCGTCAAATCGTACAATTAGCTTCATTGACTTTTTTTCTCTTGCACCCTAGCATCGCGTTCGTCATGCCCCATTCGTTTCGCGGCCGTTAATCCCCGGCTCAAGTTCGGAGGGCGTATGCCAGTCAAAGTCGCCATCAATGGCTTCGGCCGCATCGGACGCAATATATTTCGCGCCGCCATGGGCGATCCAGCGGTCGACATCGTGGCCGTCAACGACATCACCGATGCGAAAACGCTGGCGCATCTGCTCAAATACGATTCCATCCTCGGAAATTTGGGCAACAAGATTACGGCCACCGAAGATTCCATTGTGGTTGATGGCCAGGCGGTCCGCGCTTTCAGGGTGAAAGAGCTCGAAAAAGTGGACTGGCCTTCCACCCGCGCCGAAATTGTCATCGAGTCTGCCGGCGTTTTTAACAAGGGCCCAGAAGCGCGCAAACATATTCGCGGCTCCGTCAAGAAAGTCGTGATCACCGCGCCCGCCACCGATCCGGATTTCACCGTAGTGCTGGGTGTGAATTCGCAGCTCTACGATCCCGCCAAGCATCACGTCATTTCCAATGCCTCCTGCACCACCAACTGTTTGGCGCCCGTGGCCAAAGTTCTCCTGGATGCGTTTGGAATCACCGCCGGGTTCATGACCACTATTCACTCCTACACGAACGACCAGCGTCTGCTCGACCTGCCCCACAAGGATTTGCGCCGCGCACGCGCCGCTGCGCTTTCCATGATTCCCACTTCCACAGGAGCCGCCAAGTCTATCTACTTGATCATTCCTGAACTGAAAGGCAAGCTCGACGGTTACGCCTTGCGCGTTCCCACTCCCGATGTGAGCATAGTGGATCTGACCGTAACGACCGAAAAGCCGGCCACTGTGGACGCCGTCAACGCCGCATTTCGCGCCGCCGCCGAAGGCCCCTTGCGAGGCCTGTTGGAATATACCGAGGAGGAGTTGGTCTCCGTGGATTTTCGCGGCAATCCACATTCGGCGATTGTGGATTCGGGTTACACGCGAGTCGTGGGTGCGAACTGCGTCAAGGTGCTGGCCTGGTACGACAACGAATGGGGCTACTCATCGCGCTGTGTGGATTTGGTGAAGATGATCGCGAAGCGTCTCTGAGACGCCCTTCCGCCGCGGCGCTTCACGCTCCGGTTTCTAATTGGCATGGACAAACTATCCATTCGGGATTTGAACCTGACCGGCAAGCGAGTGTTCATTCGCGCCGACTTCAATGTCCCTCTTGAAAACGATAAAGTCGCAGACGACACGCGCATTCGCGCCACTCTGCCCACTCTGAAGCTGGCCATCGAACGCGGTGGCCGCTTGATCGTTGCTTCCCATCTCGGTCGCCCAAAGGGCAAACCGGATTCGAAGTACAGTCTGGCGCCCGTGGCCGCTCGGCTCAAAGAATTGCTCGGCCGGCCGGTGGTTTTCTCCTCGGATTGCGTCGGCCAGGAAGCGCTCTCCAGAAGCCAGGCGCTGAAGAATGGCGGCCTTCTGCTCCTTGAAAATTTGCGTTTCCATCCCGAGGAAGAAAAAAATGACGAGCAGTTTTCGCGTCAGCTCGCCTCGCTATGCGACAATGTTTTCGTAAACGATGCCTTTGGCGCCGCGCATCGCGCGCACGCCTCCGTCGTTGGCATCACGAAATTTGTCGCCCAGGCCGCCGCGGGTTTGCTGATGGAGCAGGAGCTTTCTTATCTCGGCAAAGCGTTGACCGATCCAGAGCGCCCTTTCTTGGCGATTTTGGGCGGCGCCAAAGTGTCCGACAAGATTGAAGTGATCGAGAACTTGATGAAAATTGCCAATACCATGCTGATCGGCGGGGCCATGGCTTACACATTTTTCCGCGCGAAGAAATTCACCACAGGGAAATCATTGGTGGAAGAGGACAAGATCAGTTTGGCATTGACCCTGCTCGGTGAAGCGCGCGAACGAGGCTTTCGCATCGTTCTGCCCGTGGACCACGTTTTGGCGCGCAGCCCCGACGACACGCAGACCCAAATTGCCGGTGTCGAAGCTACTCCTGCTGATTGGATGGGCTTGGACATTGGGCCGAAGACCATCGCGTCGTTTCGCAATGAAATCGCCGCGGCCAAAACCATCGTGTGGAACGGTCCGCTAGGAATGTTCGAGAAGCCCGCATTTGCCAACGGCACGCTCGCCATCGCTCAGGCCGTCGCGGAGGCGACTGCCGCGGGCGCCACTTCGATCATTGGCGGCGGAGATAGCGTCGCAGCAGTTGAGCAAGCCGGCGTCACAAAGAAAATTTCGCATATTTCCACGGGAGGCGGAGCCTCGCTCGAATTTCTCGCAGGCCAAAAGCTTCCTGGCGTCGAGGCCCTGACCTCGCGCGAGGCTTGAATTGCGCCGGCCGGTTATCGCAGGCAATTGGAAGATGTACAAGACGCAGGCCGAGACCCGGGAATTCTTCCGTGTATTCAATCCTCTCGTGAGTGCCACAAAGCACTGCGAAATCATCGTTGCTCCTCCGTTCACGGCGCTCGCCGCGGCGGTCGAGTCAGCGCGCAGAACTGCCATCGCCGCGCAGAATGCTTTTTGGGAGTGCGAAGGACCGTTTACCGGCGAAATTTCCATGCAGATGATCGCCGACGTGGGTTGCCGTGCGGTGATCCTCGGCCATTCGGAGCGGCGGCGTTATTTCGGTGAAACCGACGCCACCGTCAATCGCAAGCTAAAAGCCGCGCTCGCCGCAAACCTTCAACCCATCGTTTGCGTCGGCGAGACGCTTGAAGAAAGGGAAGCCCGCCAAGCCGAACGCGTGCTGAAAACTCAGTTTCTCGGCGCCACTGCCGCGTTGACCCCTGCCGAGTTCTCGCGTATTCTGTTGGCTTACGAGCCAGTCTGGGCGATCGGTACGGGCCGCACGGCCACGCCGGAAACGGCCAGCGCATCGCACGTCTGCCTGAGGTGCCTCGCAAAAGAGCATTTCGGTGAAGAGAATGCGTCATCCTTACGCATTCTTTACGGTGGCAGCGTCAGACCGGACAATATTCGTAGTTTGATGGCTGAAGAGGAGATCGATGGTGCGCTTGTTGGCGGAGCCAGCCTCGATCCGCAATCTTTTTCCTCGATTGTGAATTTCTAGCGGCCAATGAACGGTTAGCCGCCGTGGAGTGGAAATGCCGAATACCGCGAAGTGGGTGATTGCTCTGATTGCTGCCGTGCTGCTGGTGTGGCTCGGCTGGAATTTTAATTTCGTGCTTGTGACCTTGCACGTTCTCGTTTGTCTTCTGCTGATTTTCGTGATCATGTTGCAAAGCGGCTCCGCGGCTGATTTAGCGGGCGCATTCGGAGGCGCAGGCAGTCAGACGGCGTTCGGGCCCCGCGGAGCGGCAACCTTCCTCACGAAGGCAACCACGTGGTGCGCCATCGTTTTCATGATGAGCTCTCTTGCTCTCTCTCTGAAGCGCGCCCCTACGACGGCACAGGGAAGTTCCATTCTGGAGCAGACCATGCCATCGGCTCCTTCGAAGCCGGCAACGCCTCCTATCCGGACACCTGCTCCCCAGACTCCGGTGCCTCACAAATAGGCGCAATTTTTGCTAGAATTGTTTTGCTGTTTTCCCTGTGCGGTCGTGGCGGAACTGGCAGACGCATCAGCTTGAGGGGCTGACGGTAGCAATACCGTGGTGGTTCGAATCCACTCGACCGCACCAAACCATCCCTCGCTGGTTCTGAGTCTTTTCTAATTCGTGGACATGGGAAGCCTTCTCCTGAATTTCCTTTCACAGTGGGTTTCCATCTCTCGCGCCGGCCACGCCAAAATTTCTCCGATTCTTTCTTGAATTTCTTGGTGCGTGCTGTATATGATTGACCCTCTTAGAATGATCCAATCGTCACAACTGAGGATTTGTGGCCACAACCGCACACTCTAGGCCACGGATCCCCGGAGCGGAGGAAATGCCCTCGCGAAAATCCAGTGCAGGTTCAGCAGCGCCCGCGATCTTGCTCGCCATTGTCCTTTTGATTTTGGTAGGTTCCACTCTTTACTTCCACATCGCTAAGACTTGGTGGTTCCCCGAGGCCATCACTCCGGTGGGCCATCAGATCGATCAGCAATTTTTCTTGACGTTCATTATTACCGGAATCGTCTTCGTCCTTGCCCAGGTCGCCCTTGCATGGTTGGTTTTTCGCTACCGAGACCAGGGCCACAAAGCCACCTTCGTTCGTGGCCATCACGGACTCGAAGTAATTTGGACCACCGCCACGTTGGTCGTATTCGTTGCTCTGGGCGTTATGGCCGCCCACGCGTGGGCGGACGTTCACTTCGGTGGCCCTGCCCCGGGCGCTCTACAGGTGGAAGTCACCGGCCTGCAGTTCCAATGGGAGTTTCGCTACGCAGGTCCGGATGGCAAGTTCGGTCGCATAAACGTGAAAGACATCGACGCCTCCGTCGGCAATCCTGTGGGCCTCGACGCAAATGACCCAGCCGGTAAAGACGACATTGTCTCGCCTGATCTATATTTGCCGGTCGACCGCCCAATTGAATTGATGCTGCGTTCTCAGGACGTCATTCACAGCTTTTTCGTCCGCGAGCTGCGAATCAAACAGGATTGCGTCCCCGGGCTTATCATTCCGATTCATTTTGAAATCAACAAGACCGGCGATTACGAAGTCACGTGCAATCAACTTTGCGGCTTGGGCCACTATCATATGCACGCGATGATGCATGTGATGTCCGAAGCCGATTTTGAGCAGTGGGAGAAAAAGCAGGAGGCGCAAAACGCCCAATGAGTAATGATTCGCAATCTTGCTGTCTATTGCTGCGGCGAAGAGAGTGCCGATGAGCGCGCACGCTAGCCCCATCCATCATTCCGAAGCGCCCAAAGGCTGGATCCGGCATTACATGTTCAGCCTCGATCATAAAATCATCGGCACCCAATACATCCTTCTCGGATTGTCCGCCGTGACCATCGGGATGATTCTGTCGCTCATCGTGCGTCTCCATCTCGTTTGGCCAAACGCGCACATTTGGGGATTCGCCAACGGAATCGTCTCGCCGGAAGATTATCTCCGCGTCATCACCATGCACGGAACCCTAATGGTCTTTTTCGTACTGACCACCGTGCCGCAGAGCGGCTTTGGAAACTATTTCCTGCCGATTCAGATCGGCGCGCCAGACATGGCGTTTCCCACTCTCAACATGCTCTCTTTTTGGACCACTTTTCTCGCCCTCCTCGTGCTTCTTGCTTCGGCCTTTGTTCCAGGTGGAGCAAGCATCAGCGGCTGGACTTCCTATGCACCTCTAAGCGCTGTCGGCGAAATTGCCGGCCCGGGCTTGGGATTAGGACAAACACTGTGGGTCGTCAGCATCGCTCTGTTCTGCGGTGGTTCGCTGATGTCCGCCATCAATTTCCTCGGAACGACCATCGACCTGCGCACCAAGGGCCTGTCGTTGATGCGTATGCCCCTCACCGTTTGGGGCTGGTTCATCACCGCATGCCTCGCGCTGCTGGCGTTCGGCGTGCTGCTCGCGGCTTGCATCCTGCTGCTTCTGGATCGCCTGGCGCAAACCAGTTTCTTCATTCCTGCGGACCTGAGCGTCAGCGGCGTGACCCTGCATCACGCCGGCGGCTCGCCTTTGCTCTGGCAGCATCTGTTCTGGTTCTTCGGCCATCCGGAAGTCTATATCGCCATTCTTCCCGCCATGGGCATCATCTCGCATGTCCTCTCGACGTTTTCTCGCAAGCCCGTCTTCGGCTATAAGGCCATGGTCTATTCGCTCACGGCCATCGGCTTCCTGAGCTTCACCGTTTGGGGCCACCATATGTTTATTAGTGGCATGAACCCATACTCCGCTCTGGCCTTCTCGATTCTCACTCTGGTCATCGGCGTTCCTTCGGCCATTAAGACCTTCAACTGGCTGGGCACGCTATGGGGCGGCCGCATTCAATTCACTACTGCGATGCTTTTCGCCCTTGGCTTCGTTTCTCTCTTCGTTACCGGCGGCCTGTCCGGCATTTTCCTTGCGCAACCGGCGCTCGACCTTTATCTGCACGCAACCTACTACGTCATCGGCCATTTCCACCTGATCATGGGCGTTGCTGCCATCTTCGCGATGTTCGCCGCGACCTATTACTGGTTCCCCAAGATGTTCGGCCACATGATGAACGAGACCCTCGGCAAGATTCACTTCTGGTTCACCTTCATCGGCGTCTACTGCATCTTCATGCCCATGCACTACTTGGGCTATGCCGGTGACGCTCGTCGATACTCCAGCATCGAGTCCGTGAACTACATGATCCCGCTGCATCCGGTGCACATGTTCATCAGCATCTCCGCGTTCGTCACCGCCACCGCGCAACTGCTCTTCTATTTCAATTTCTTCTGGAGCATCAAGCACGGCAAGCCTGCGGAGCGCAATCCCTGGCATGCCACTACGCTCGAGTGGGCCGTCAGCACGCCAGTGCCGCACGATAACTTTGCCGGCGATTATCCAACCGTCTATCGCGGCCCCTACGAGTACAGCGTTCCAGGCGCCGCTGACGATTTCATTCCTCAGCATCTGGCCCCCGAACAGGTGGCCAAGGCCGGATAGGCTGAATTCCCATGCCGCAGCTGACAGTCACAGATGAACTTGAAATCATAGGATCCAGCGGCGGCGCAAAACCGCCCGCAGGCTCCGGTGGAGGCGGAGACGGCGAACGCCGCGGCGGCCCCTCTGGAATTCCTCAGCGCGTTTACGTCACCGGCATCACCATCGCCATGGGCGGCATTTTGATGTTCTTCATGGCCCTGGTCAGTGCGTTCATCGTCAGAAAGGGCCTGGGCGGCGATTGGCTGCCGTTCGCCATGCCGCGGATACTCTGGCTCAACACCGGGATCCTCCTGGCCAGCAGCGCCACGCTCATTCAGGCGCGTCGCCTTTTCAAGCGCGGCGACGGCGACGGATTCCGCCATTGGTGGGCCGTAACCACCGTGCTCGGCCTGCTTTTCCTGGTCGGACAGGTGATCGCCTGGCGGCAAATGGTCGCTGCCGGCTTTTATCTCGCCTCCAACGCGAGCAATAGCTTCTTTTACGTGCTCACCGCAGCGCACGGCGTGCACCTGCTGGGCGGGATCGCCGCTCTGCTATTCGTGGGCTGGGGGCGGCTGCGCAAGCTGACGTTGGCCACGGGAACCGAAATCGTCAGTTATTATTGGCACTTTTTGGACGGCCTATGGGTTTTTCTCTTCCTACTTCTATTGCTAGGACGGTGAAGCTTGGCTGAATCGCACATCGATGCTGTTGCCGGAACAGCCTGGGACGGCGGCGTAGCTCCGTTTGCCACCAACACTAAGAAACTGGGCATGTGGCTGTTCCTTCTTTCCGATTCGCTCACGTTTTCCACGGCGATTCTCGCCTATGCCTATGTCCGCCTCTCCAGCGCGAATTGGCCGCGCCCGTTTGAGTTTTCGCCGGCCGTCGTGAACGCAACCTTTCTCACCTTCATCCTTCTCTCCAGCAGCTTGACCATGGTGCTGGCTGTCGCCGCCGCGCATCGCGACCAGGTTCGCAAAGCTGTGATTTACATCATCCTCACGGCGATCGGCGGAATTGCCTTCGTCGTCCTCCACTTGATGGAGTGGTTTCGTCTTTTCGCCGAGGGCGTCACCCCTTGGTCCAATCACTACGTGGTGAACGGGCAGCCCGGCGATCCGCTTTTCGGCGGCACGTTTTTCGGCCTCACCGGACTGCACATGCTGCACGTCTCCATCGGTGTGATTTACCTCTGCATCATCGCCTTTGGTTTCGGCCGCAGAAAATTCAATGCCGACCACGTCGAAGTTAGCGGCCTCTACTGGCACTTCGTCGACCTGGTCTGGATGTTCATTTTTCCGATGGTCTATCTGATGTCCGTCAACTTGAAAGGTTGAGGAGCGTACCGACCGATGAGCGCGCATGAAGCGACCGCAGTGGCCACCCACGAGCCCGGCTCGAAAAAACTTTTCCTCTGGGTTTGGTTCTGGCTGTTGGTTTTGACCGGCATTGAAACTTTCCTGGCCTACTTGAGGCTCGAGCCGCACATCATGCTGACGCTGCTGATCGGCCTTTCGCTGATCAAGGCGGCGCTCATCGTGGCCTACTTCATGCACTTGCGATTCGAGAAGATTGGCCTGTTCCTGATTATCGTTCCGTCGCTGGTCTTCTGTTTGGTCATGATCTTGATATTTGTGTTCCCGGATAGCTTGCGGATTGTGAATCTGCACACCCTGCATCCGTGATAGAGTTTGAAGATTGATGAGTGAAGGTCAATGAAGATGCGAACAGTTCTGCGAGGTTTATCGATCGCCGTTGCTTTCGCCGGCTCCCTGCTCTGCGCGCACTCCGCCTTCGCTCAGGGTTGCGCGCTCTGCTATAACGACGCCGCGGCTACCGGCCCCCAGGCCCAGGCGGCCCTGCGTCACGGTATTTTGGCGCTCGCCATTCCTCCCATGCTCATCTTTGCCGCTGTGTTTGGAACCCTCTATCGCCGCCGCAACCTGCATCACGACGCGGTTCGTCCGACGGCCACGCCCAGTTCTCCGCGCCCCGTCTCTGAGATTGTCCTGCACTTAAATTAACTTGCAGTGGATCAGCCCGGAGAGTCCAGCCTGTGTGTTGTGTCGCGGTTTTGTCACTATGCGGAAAATCATACTTTCCCGCGGAATTTATCTTCCGCGGGAAAGTATGTGAATTTCACTATCCCGTCTTTTCGTGCAGACCCGTGCAAATCGTTACGGCGGTTGTCGGGTCGATGGCCGTCGAATCGAATTCGATATGCTTGATCGTCCCGCTCTTGTCGATCACAAACGTCGTGCGCCGCGCAAACTCCACCTGGTCGCCGCTTAACGGAAAGTTCTGCACGATTCCGTACTCTTTCAGGACTTTGCGCGTCATATCGCTCAGCAGCGGGAACGTTACGCCGATCTGCTTTGCAAACGCGCCATTGGCGGGAGGACTGTCGATGCTGATGCCGAATATCACCGAATCGCTTGCTTCAATCTTGGCCAAATCAGCCTGATAGGCCTGGAGTTCCTTCGTTCAGCCACCGGTAAAAGCCAGCACATAGAACGCCAGAATCACGTTCTTCTTGCCCCGGAAGTTGCTGAGCGTCACCGCCGCATGTTGGTCGCTCGGCAGCGTGAAATCCGGCGCAACGTCGCCAACCTTCAAGTTCGTGGTGGTAATCGCCGGCTGCTGGTCCTGGGCGGCGCCGGCCAGCGGCAGAAACGCCATCGCCAGGAGCACTGCGCTTGCGAGCGAAACCATGCGTTTCATACTCAGTCCCCCCGTTTAGAATCACTTCAAACTTGGCAAATCATATCAGAATTTTCCGGAAACTAACCGGGAAACGGACTCAAGGAGGCCCTGCTTCGCCTCAGGAGTGCTGTTTTTCGTCGCCCGCGATCACTGGTTCAGTACCTTCAAATTGCAAATAACGGAAGGGATCCCCGATGTTCTTGCGGATGTCCGCCCAGAACGCATCGGGCTTGGTGAGGAATGCTTGCACCACCAGAGGGTCGAATTGTATCCCTGCGAACTTTCGGATTTCGTCCCGAGCCGCGCTAACCGGCAGCGCTTTTCGATAGGGGCGATCCGACGTCATCGCGTCAAACGTGTCCGCCACCGCGAAAATCCGCGCTCCCAGCGGAATCTCCTCGGCCTTGAGCCCGCGCGGATAGCCGCTGCCATTGAAGAACTCTTGATGGGAGAGCACGATTTCCGCCGCTTCCTTGAGGAAGGGAATTCTCTTCAATACCGTATAGCCGATATCGCAATGTTTCCGCATCAGCTCGCGCTCTTCGTCCGTCAGCGGTCCCGGTTTGCGCAGCACCTGGTCCGGTATGCCCATTTTGCCAATGTCGTGGAGGAAAGCGCCGCGCGCGATGTGCCGCAAGTGGTCTTTGTCCACTCTCATAATCCTGGCAATCACGATGGTGATTGCGGTCACGCGCTGGCAATGTCCTTCTGTCTCTGCATCCTTGGCGTCCAACGCGCTCCCCAGCGCCTCGAGCGTGTAATCGTATGATTGCTCCAGGTTGTGCAGCGTCACCGAGAGCTGCTGCGTTCGCTCCGCCACCAGATGCTCCAGGTTGCGTTGGTACGAGCGATTCTCCAGGACCAGGTGCCGGTGCTCTAGGGCGCGTCCCACACTGTGGTAGAGCTGGTCCTTCTCGAACGGTTTCAGGATGTAGTCGTAGGCCCCCGAGCGAATGGCTTCCAAAGCGATGGAGATATCGTGCATCGCCGTCACCATAATCACGGGTACGTCCTTATCGTGCGAACGGACCTGCCGCAGCAGACGCATTCCGTCCATCTCCGGCATCACGATGTCGCTCAGCACCAGGTCGTGCGAGTTGTTCTTGATTTGCTGGATGGCGTGACTTCCGTCGGGAACAACCGTGCAGTGGTAGCCCTGCGCTTCTAGGAGTGTGGAAACCACTTCGCGTATAGCTTCTTCGTCGTCGCAGACGAGTATTTTTTCCCCGGCCAACGGCTTTTCCCCTCAGCTCTGGCCATTATAGCGGGCTCGCGCCGCCCCTCGTCATGGAGTTCGCTTTCTGGCGCGAACCAGTTACTGCAACGCGCAAATTGCCCCTTTTACGTGTTTTCACCTTGGACGATTTTTCGATGCAGGGAAAGGACTTGCTTTTTTTTTCGGCCTTATGGTAAATTTTCTTGGTATATTCTGGGTTTGTGTGACTGAGCGTCCCACGTTTCCTTCCCAGCTAAAACTTCAAACGCACGTTTCTTAATTTGTCGTGGTCGCCTGCGCTTGTGGCAGCACCTCCGCCAGTCTGTCGATCCAGCGCCCAAGTGTCAGGCCCAGATCCGCCACCATCTCCGTCAGCATTGCCAGCCCATTCGGCTCCAACCGGTGCACGGCCAGTCGCATCAGCGTCACTCGATAAAGCAGGCGGAACTGAACTCCGAGCCACAGCCATTCCCATTCCTGTCTCCGCTTGACTTCCGGAGAAAGCGCCGCGATCAGGCGCGCCAGCCGCTCCAGGCCGCGAAAATCTTGGGCCAGTCCATGAATGTAAAGCCGCAGAATCTGCCGCCGCTGCACCCGCCATTGCTTCGCGATATCTCCCGGCGCGCGTCGGCGCATGAACCGCTCATCCTCATCCTTCAGGATGCCGCAGATTTGCGGAAAGTGGCTGCAATGCACCGGCAGCAGCTTCTTGATTTCCAACGCGGCCGCGGCCAGATCAGTCTTCGGAGTTTGCCGCCCAAAGATCAGCCACAACAGGGCCAGAAGAAGAACAATCGACAGCAGCAGCATGAACGCGAACGTGACACTCATTTCCACATCTCCAGCAGGCGGCTATTCAGCTCGCGCAGCCGCGCCGTCACCTGCGGCGCAAACTCTCGGTACTGGTTGTCGCTAAGAACCACCGGCGAGGGGTGCCTAGCCGGCAAGGGCCGCCAGAGTGCCACAATCCACATAACCACGGCAATGTTGAAAGAAAAGCTCCGCAAGTCATTCCAAAGGGGAAAGTACTGCAACCAGTGTTGCAGCATAGTATTGTTAGCGACCTGCACGGCCGAATAAAGCCCCAAGCCCAGCGCGATCCACGCCACGTGGCTCTCAATAGTAAGGCCATAATATCGGCAGAAGATGAGCCCAAAGATCAGGGTACCGAGTACAACCAGCTCCAACCCCCGTCCCGCTGTCAGTATGAACGCTTCGAGGAAATGAACGTTCCGCGCCGCCACAGTGCCTGCCGTTACTCCCAGGACCACGGCTACGCCGATCAAGATCGGCCGGCAGAGCTGCCACACGCCTTCATGAGCCGAAAGCAGGCTCCGGCAAATCTCGTAGATGACCAGCGCTCGGAAGAAAACCAGCAATCCCTGCAGCGTCCACGCTGTCACGAATGAGGCGTGCGAGGTAATTCCCGTCGTCGCGTACACTACTGTCGTCGCTGCTTCGTTGACCAAAAGAAGGAAAAGATAGGCCATGAAAATGGGGAGACGGTCAAAAAGGCCGCGGCGGATCGCGAGGACGAAAACGACCGTCTCGATAAAGGCGCTCAAGCCCCAGTGCAAGGCATCCAGAAGCGATAGATTCATGTCCGCTAGGAGCACTATAGCAGTTTAGTATACGTGACGTAAACTGTTAGGCACCCCCAGCGGGCCACGCGACACTACAAGCGAAACGATTTCGATGAAGGTGGCGGTGGAAACGGTGGCATCGGATTGCCGCCGTCAGCGGAAAGAACGGGGGCGATTGCGTTGGACCGCAGTCCGGACGGCGGAGGCGGGAACGGTGGCATTGGGTTCCCGCCGTCGACCAGGAAGACGGCCCTTGAATTAACGCTGGCGTTTGTCGGTGTTGGAGAGTTAACGTAAGAGCGACTAGAGATTACCGTCGCCACAAGGAGCGCGCAGGCGAACAGAAAACAAGCGGACCTTTCTTTCATTTTCGACCACCTCCTGGAGCGCGCTTTTCTCAGGCGGTGGTCGCGGGCAGACGAATTCCGGCGAACTGTTCTGAAGGCGGAACATCAACAATGGAAGGGTTGGAACAACTCCATCAAGATCGCCGCGTCATCGAGGATTTCACGTCGCGTACTTTGGAACCCATTCCTGGCGATGTGTCCCGGCTGCTGCACATTGCTACGCTTCGCGACCTGGCCACTGGTCGCTATTGTCACGAGGGATTGGCGGCAATTTATTCCGAGCCGGCTGTCGACCAGGCTCTGCGGCTATGTCATGAAGAACTGTTCGAGAGGATTTTGGAGACGTCGCTCGAGCATCAGGAGGTCGAAATTCGAAGGTGCTTGCGGGGATTTGACAGCAGTGCGGGTGAAGTGGCCCAGCGTTGGCGCGAGCACGAGTTTTACAAGTTTCTCATTCCTTCCGGTGTTCCCGTTTATCTCAAGCAGCTTTTTTGCTCAAACCTGGCCACGCTGCTGCATTTGATCGCCGCGGAAGATTCCGTCAGTCCACCAGTCGCATAGACACGCCCACCACTCTTCCCACGACGTCCGCTTCGTCCGGAAACTGATAATTTTCCGGCGCGCAGCAAGACATCGGATGCGGCTGCAGCACCAGCCGGTTCCTTTCCAACAAGCACCAGCAGCAACGATAGCTTGAGCGCAAATCGATCAGGTAAATGGGCCTTTCCGCTTCATTCTTCCAGCCGCCCTCTTCGATTTTCTGTCGGTGAGTATCCACCAGAACCAGCGCTCCGGGCCGCAGCAGCGGCTCCATCCAATGATCGGCGTAGCCAATGTAGCCGTAATGGTAGCCAGTTCCAATTTTCAAAGCCGTCGCCTCGAAGTCCCCCCAGCTTTCGATCATTCGCGTCAGGTATGTCGTGCGCTGCGGATCAAACGCCGGATCGAAATGAATCGGAAGATGAATCGCTCGCGGAGGCGCCGCAATATGCGTCTTCGGGCCCACGAAGAACATCCCGTCCGCGAAAATGTCGGCGAGCGGAACGTCATACCATTTGCAAATCTCGTCGGGGTTGAGATGATAAATGCTGCACAGGCTGAATAGTTTGTGCAGGCCGGGAACTACGCCGCTGTTTTCCAAATCCGCCAAGCGGCTGATGTGAAGGATAAATTCGGGCCGGCCGAGTCGCTGCGTAATCTCATAGCTAGCCTGCTCCACGTCACGGTAGGTAAGACCTAGCCGCTCTCGTATCTGGCGAAGACGAGCGCCCGGAAACAAATTGTTGGGATTCAAAACAGATCCGTGAACACGGCGGATTATAGCAGAGCTATATTTGTTCAGAAACCGGAACAGTCAAGTAATCATAAGATTGAATTATGACCGATTGATAAATGACCGCGTTCCTTGGGTTGGCCAGTATTCCTGCCGAAGACTGTTACCGAGGATCCCGCCAACGAATCTCGATCCGCGCAGGAAAGCCGATCCGCCTCGTGGCTGTCCGATCTCGCTATCCCGGAATCAAAACGCAGTATTGACTTTTTATATTTTATACATAAACTCCCCTCCGTTCATAACTTCTCGGCTCTATCGCCTCGCGATTTTGCCGGATTCTTCCCGGAGGGCACATGCTCCGTAGACGCAGCTGCACTTTTCTTCTAATCGCCGTGATTTCATTGGCCTCTGCTGCCCCGGTTCTCGCGCAAGGCACTCTTGCCGATTACCAACGCGCCGAACGCTTTCTGCCCGGCAACGTTCGCCGCCTGGTATTCAGCGCTGGCCTGAGCAATTGGATTGGCAAGACCAATAGCTTTTGGTACGTCGAAAATGCTGCCGCGGGCAAGCAGTTCATCGTCGTAGACGCGGCCCACAACACCAGCCGCCCCGCATTCGATCAGGCGAAGCTCGCCGCCGCTCTGTCCCGCGCCGCCGGGCAATCCTACACCGCCGAGAATTTGCCATTTGAGGACTTCGATTTCACCGAAAACCAGAGCGCCATCCAGTTCGAAATCGATGGCGCCGGCTGGACCTGCACGCTCACCGATTACCGCTGCAGCAGGCACGAAGCCGGCGCTGGCGGCCGCTTCGAAAATCTGTCGCCTGACGGCCACTGGGCTGCTTACCTCGAGGATCACAATTTGTTCGTGCGCGACACTTCCACCGGTCAGGTCATTCAGCTGACTCGCGACGGCGTTCCTGGCTGGGACTACGCTGCTCCGCTGCCCGACCTCAGCGCGCTCGTACGAGAAGGCGTCAGCCGCGGAGAAGACGTGAAGCAGCCGCCCGAAGTTTTCTGGTCTCCGGATTCTTCCAAACTGGTCACATTCCGTATCGATTCGCGAAACTCCGGTCGGTTCACCAGCCTTCAGTTCGTCCCGCCCGGCCAGATTCGGCCCAAAGCCTACGATTATGTTTATCCTCTTCCGGCGGAGGCGCTCCCTCAGGCGTCCGTCATGGTTTTCGATGTGCTGAGCGGCGAGCGTGTGGACGTCAAGACCGAGCCGCTCGAAATCCCGTTTCAAGGCGGGCCTGGCTACTTCGAGTGGTTTCCGGACAGCAAAAGCTTTTTCTACGAACACGGCACGCGCGGTAACAAGGAAACCGAGCTTCGCGTGGTCGATGCCAGCACCGGAGATCAAAAGACCATCATCTCTGAACAGGACGGTCTTTATATCGATCCGGGCGAGCATTTCTTCCGCTACATTCCCGATAACGGCGGGATCGTTTGGTCCTCGGAAAAAGACGGCTGGAACCATCTTTACTTGTACGACCAGGACGGCCAGCTGAAGAATCAGATCACTCAAGGTCCTTGGGTCGTTCGCGAACTCGAATACATCGACGCCAAGAACCATCAGATTTACTTCCTCGCCAGCGGACGCGAGAAAGGCGAAGATCCTTACCTAACCCATCTTTACCGCGTGAATTTTGACGGCTCCGGCCTCCAACTGCTCACCCCCGAAAACGCCAACCACACCGTCACCATGTCGCCCGACGGCCAATACTTTGTCGATTCCTATTCTCGCGTCGACCTTCCCGGCGAATCCGTCCTGCGCCGGTCCAGCGGCGGTTCGGAAATTCGCGTCCTGGAAAAAACCGATGTCAGCGCGTTGCTCAAAACAGGATGGAAATTGCCCGAACCATTCGAAGGCACCGCGACCGATGGCAAAACCGATCTGTACGGCCTCATCTGGCGCCCCTCGAATTTCGACGCCGCCAGGAAATATCCGATCGTTGAATACGTCTACACTGGCCCGCAAGGATTTTTCGTGCCGAAGACGTTTCCCGCGGCTCTGCGCCTGCAATCCATGGCCGAGCTCGGCTTCGTCATCGTCATGGTCGATGGCCGTGGAACCACCGGCCGCTCTCGCGCCTTCCACGAGTTCTCCTATCACAATCTGGGCGGTTCTTTCGCCGACCACGTGGCCATGATCAAACAGATGGCCGCGAAGTATCCTTTTATGGACATCACCCGCGTCGGCATCTTTGGCACCTCCGCCGGCGGCTACGGCTCTGCGCACGCCATCTTGCAATTTCCTGATTTCTACAAAGTGTGCGTCTCGACTTCCGGCGACCACGACGCCCGCCTCGACAAGGCTTGGTGGAACGAGCAATATCAGGGCTATCCCGTCGGCGCTGATTATGCCGATCAATCCAATGTCACCATGGCCGGCCAACTCAAAGGCCACTTGCTCCTCATTCACGGCGACATCGACAACAACGTCCACCCGGTCGAAACCATGCGCCTCGTCGACGCTCTGATGAGCGCCAACAAAAGCTTCGACATGCTTTTTGTGCCAAACATGCTCCACGGCGACAGCGGCCCTCACGCTTTGTACGTCACGCGCCGCCGCTGGGACTATTTTGTGCAGTACTTGTTGGGCGTAACTCCGCCGGAAATTTTTCAGATCAGAGAGGAACGCCTCCCGCCTTTTGTTCGGCGGCGGCAATGACGCTCCGTTCCCGTCACTGGCGGACTTCGCTGTAACTGCCTCCGCCGGTGTACGTCTCATTTACTTAGCGCGGAACCATCCGGCTAGTAAATCAACGCGCACGCTTTTATAAATTTTGTGGTAAGAAGCTCACGCACTATATCAACGCGAGCAGGGAGAAACGAAATGCGAATGACAAATATTTCTTTCAGGACTTTTCTGCTGGTTCTTGCTTTGATCGCGATGGCCGTGGCTCCGTCCTACGCGCAGCGCAGGTTCGGTGCGGCGAACGAAGATAGCCTTCATTTTCGTTTTATCGGCCCCATCGTCGGCAACCGCGTCTCCGCGGTCGCCGGCGTCCCCGGAGATCCCAACACCTATTACGCCGGCGCGGCTTCAGGCGGCCTTTGGAAATCCAGCGACGGCGGCAACCGCTGGGATCCCATCTTTGACAAAGAACCCGTCGCGGCCATCGGCTCCATCGCCGTCGCTGCTTCCGATCCAAACGTTGTCTGGGTCGGAACCGGCGAAGCTTGGGCCATTCGCGACACCGACGTCATGGGAGACGGGGTCTACAAATCCACCGACGCCGGCAAGACTTGGACGCACATGGGCCTCGACGCCACTGGCCGCATCGGCCACATGATCGTCGACCCCACGAATCCTGACATCGTTTTCGCCTGCGCCCTCGGCCGCACCACCGGTCCGCAGCAGGAGCGCGGCGTCTACCGCTCCACCGACGGCGGCAAGACTTGGCAGCGCGTCCTCTTCGTCGACGAAAACACCGGTTGCTCCGGCTTGTCCATGGACCCCGAGAATTCTCAAATTCTTTTCGCCGGCACTTGGCAAGTCGAGATGCACACCTATGCCGAACTGAGCGGTGGCCCGGGCAGCGGCCTTTACGTCTCGCATGATGGCGGCGCCACTTGGAAACACATCGAGGGTCATGGCCTTCCGAAATCGCCCGTAGGAAAGATTGACGTCGCCGTGGCGCCCACCAACTCCAATCGTGTTTATGCGCTCATCCAGACCGCCGATCAGGGCTCCGTTTGGCGTTCCGACGACGGCGGCGAAAATTGGCGCGTTGTCAATTGGCAACGCACCCTGATTGGCCGCGCCGGATATTACATTCGCATCGCCGTCTCCACCGGGGACGACAACGAAGTTTATATCGCCAATAGCGGTTTCTTCCGTTCTCTCGATGGCGGTGAAAATTTCGAGGAAGTCCCCTGGGGCGGAGACAATCACGACATTTGGATCGACCCCAAAAATCCTGACCGCTTTGCCCTCACCAACGATGCTGGCCTCCTCATCACCACGGTCAACGGCCGAGGCTTTCATCGTGTCACCCTGCCCATCGGACAGATGTACCACGTCGCCGTCGACAATCAGATTCCCTACGACGTTTACAGCAATATGCAGGACGATGGCAACATGCGCGGCCCAAGTACTTCCGCGGGCTTTGCTTTCGGCGGCGGCGATCAGCCTGACTGGGACCACGCCATGGGCGGTTGCGAATCCGGTTGGACTTTGCCCGACCTCGCCGATCCCAATATCGTTTGGGCCACCTGCTACGGAGATGAAGTCACCGTCTGGGATGCGAAAACCAAGATGGCCCGCTCCGTCAGCCCTTGGGCCCACACCCTCGATTCACCGCCCAACGACGCCAAGTATCGCTGCCACTGGACCCCGCCTATGGCCATCGATCCCTTTGACAACAACACCGTCTACTACGGCTGCCAGGTCATCTTCAAGACCTCCAATGGCGGCCAAAGTTGGAGCGTCATCAGCCCCGATTTGTCTACGCACGATCCCAGCCGCATCGTTTCTTCCGGCGGCATCGTCGGCGACAACCTCGGTCAGTTCTATGGCGAAGTGGTCTTCTCCATCGCTCCTTCGCCGGTTCAAAAAGGCCTTATCTGGGCTGGCACGAACGACGGGCAAGTCTGGTACACCAAAACCGGGGGAGGGAATTGGACCAACGTCACCAAGAACATCTCGGGATTGCCGGCCTGGGGACAGATCAGCAGCATTGCGCCTTCATCTTTCGCCGCCGGCACCGCCTACGTATCCGTTGATTTCCGCCTCATGGACAATCGCGATCCCTACATCTACAAGACCACCGATTTCGGCCAGACCTGGACGCAAATCGGCGGCGGCATCCCCAAGAGTGAATTTTCTTACGTTCGCGTCGTCACCGAAGATCCCAATTGCCAGGGCCTGCTCTTTGCGGGCACTGGAAACGCCTTGTATTACTCCCTCGACGATGGCGAAAACTGGAAGATGTTCGACACCGGCTTGCCGCACGCCACCGTTTCTTGGGCCGTCGTTCAGAAACACTTCCACGACCTGGTCGTGTCCACCTACGGCCGCGGTCTCTACATCCTCGACGACATCATGCCCTTCGAGCAAATGGCCAAGGAAAAATCCGACTCCGATGTGCGTTTCTTCCAGCCGCGTTCCGCTTATCGTTTCACGCGCGGCGCCAGCGCCTTTCTCGATTATTCTCTGAAGTCTGGCTCGAAGGAGCCTGTCAAGTTGGAAATTCTCGACGCTAGCGGAACTGTGATTCGAACATTAAAGAATCCCGGAAGGCCCGGGCTCAATCGCGCCGTCTGGGATTTGCGCTACGACTCGCCCACGCTCATCGCCCTGCGCACCGCGGCTCCGGACAATCCGCACATTTGGGATGAATCTCGTTTCCGCGGAAGGGACTCCCGGCCTATCACCCACTGGGGCATCGAAGGGGCTCAGGACGGTCCGCTGGCCGCTCCCGGCAAATACACCGTGCGCTTGACCGTCGGCGGCCAAACGCTTACCGAGCCGCTCACCATTTTGCGCGATCCTAAGGCGCCCGGCTCTGACGCCGACATCGACGCTTCCGTCAAAGCCTTGCTTCGTATTCGCGACGACATCACTCGCACATCCGACATGGTCAATCGCATCGAATGGGTGCGCAAGCAGCTTGAGGACACCGAGGCCATGCTCACGTCCGAAGTTGCCGACGCCAAAGCCGAAAACAAGGACGGCGCCAAACAGGCCGCTCTTCTGAAATCGGTCCAGGACATGGATACCAAGATGCAGAACGTTGAGTATTCTCTCATCGCCAAGGCTGACGCCAATAGCGACGACAAGTATTACGTCTCTGCCTACAAGGTCTATCTCAATCTCGTCTGGCTCAACGCCGAGATCGGCACCGGCGGCGGCGACGTCGCCGGCGGCGCGGACTTTGCGCCCACCGACACGGACATGACTCTGCTCGAGATGTACGAAAAAGCTCTTGCGGCAGCGACCGTGAACTACCGCGAGCTTATGGACAAGGAATTCCCCGCATTTAATCATTCGCTCGCGGAAAGCGGAGTCGTCGCATCGCTGCGGTCAGCGCCTGTCGACACTTCCGTCGACGCCGCGCGTCCCTAGCGGGACTGGCCAGAGCGGAAGGGCAAACTGAGGGAACTAGGAAGAGTCAGCGGGGAACTGCGCTACTTGCGGTGCGTCTTCACGAATTCTTTCAGCATGCTGCCGGCATTGTGGATATGTTTTTCCAGCAGGTCGCTTGCCCCCGCCGCCTCGCGCTTCCGGCACAGCTCCAGCAGCGCGCGATGCTCCTGCTTCGCCCGCTCGAACGCCTGTGTCAAATAAAGTTGCAGCCGTGTGTAGCGGTCTCCATTATTGTTGAGCAACTTGATGATCGACATAAAATGCGGCCGGTTCGCGCGCGAATACAGCGTCGAGTGGAATTGCCAGTTCAGGCGGCCCCATGTTCCCACTTCCTTCATCCACAGCGCCTTTTCATAGGTTTCCAGAATGGATTCGGCCTTCTCGAAATCCGCCTCCGTCAAGTTCGGAATGGAAACCTTCAGCACCGCGCATTCCAGCAGCGCGCGAATGTCGAAGAGTTCTTCGATTTCATCCGCCGACAGCGCCGAAACCACCGCGCCGCGGTGCGCCACGATCTTGATTAGCCCCTCGGCCTCGAGTTGCCGCAGCGCTTCTCGCACCGGGATTCGGCTCACTTGAAAATCCGCCGCGATGGCATCCTGGCGAAGCTGCTCGCCCTCTTGCACGTCTCCATGAATGATCATCCCGCGCAGCTTGTCCGCCACCGCGGAAGCCAGCGACTGTCGCGGAATCCCGTTGTTGGAGGCTTTCGCCTCTTCCGTTTCCAGGTTTTGTTTTGTGGGCATCTGCCTATCGCAACGCACAACTCAACTTCTAGCTCGCTTGGCCGCTTAACATACCATACCGCCAATCAACCGATGCTATTACATTTTAATGCTGTTGGCACGCTCCGGAGTCTCTCATCACGACGTCTTGCCCCAGATGTCTCCCACCGTAAAGCCGGTGGGAAACGGATCATCCGCATCCACCACATACTGAGCAAATCCCGTGATCCACGCGCGCCCGCTGATCGTCGGAATCACCGCCGCATATTTCCCCACGCGCGTTTCTCCCACCAATCGTCCCGCGAATATCGTTCCCAGAATTCCTTCATGAACGAAATCGCGCTCGAGCGGAAGCAATCCCTTGGCATGCAGCGTTGCCATCTTCGCGCACGTTCCCGTCCCGCATGGCGAACGGTCCAGAGCTCCCGTCCACGACTCAGGCCGGTTCCAATCCAGTTCTCCCGTCGACACAATCACCGCGTTCCTGCGGCTCACTCCCGCAGTCGTCGACGGCCCCGAAAGCTGCCCGATCGTGATTCCCGCAATTTCCGCATTCTCCGGATGCGCCACCGGCAGTTGCTCGCGCGCCGCCGCCTTGATCATTTCGCCGATCCGCACGATGTCCCGCCCCTCATCCGGCGTCAGCCGCAAACCAAACGCCTCCGCCTCCGCAATCACGTAAAACATCCCGCCGTACGCCACATCCACATTCACCGTGCCCAGCTTCGGCACCTCCACGCGCGCATCCAGATGCGTCGCAAATGCTGGCACATTCTGGAATGTCACCCGCGTGACTTTGCCGTTCTCCATCTCGGCTTCGACTTCCACCAAGCCCGCCGGCGTCTCGAGCTTCAGTTTGGTCACTCGCCCCTTCGCCGCGATCATTCCCGTTTCCAGCAGCACCGTCACCACGCAGATCGTGTTCGTTCCCGACATCGGCGGATACTCCACCTGCTCCATGATCACAAATCCTGCATCCGCGTCTGCCCGCGTTGGAGGTAGAATCAGGTTGCAATTAGAGGCTGGGTAACCCCGAGGTTCTCGAAGCATGAGCTTGCGCAGGTCGTCCGCATGCGTTTGCAGGTAC
Source organism: uncultured Acidobacteriota bacterium (assembly GCA_963811805.1). GTDB lineage: Bacteria > Acidobacteriota > Terriglobia > Acidiferrales > UBA7541 > DAHUXN01. The sequence continues at coordinate 2,931,235 of CAWESU010000001.1, forward strand.
ACCATCTTCTCGAACATGCTCTTGCCCGGCACGTCCAGCACGCCGCCGACAATCACGCGCCCCGGCTCGCCACAGGCGTGGGCGTCAACCGCAGAGATCATGCGTGCCAAACGCAACGAACCGCCTCCTGTGTTCTGGCTACAACTCCGAACCTCAATAGCAGACCCATCGGCCTCTGTCCAGATTTCTCGGCACGCTTCGCCGCCATCGCCGCCACGGCGCGCCCACCCGCCGAGCGCTCGCGTGCACGGTAGCCCAGCCGCGCCCGCCACCGCGCCGGATTATATCGCCAGTTCTCACTGTAAACGTTTTCAGGATATCCGTCTCTGGCTAAAAGACTTAGCTCTCCAGGCCATACCAGACAGGCCGGGTACCGCACTATGCGCAATGTAAACGTTTTCGCACCAAATATTCAGCATTTGACATCGGATATGTTATACATACAATAGCCCTTTGCCTATGAAATCCGGTACGCAGCGTCTCCGAGTCATTGATTCCCACACCGCCGGCGAGCCCACCCGTATCATCGTTTCCGGCGGGCCCGACTTGGGCAATGGCCCCGTCGCGTCCAAGCTCGCCCTCTTTCGAGACAAGTTCGATTCGCTTCGCTCCGCCGTCGTCAACGAGCCGCGCGGTTCCGATGCCATCGTCGGAGCCCTCCTGTGCGAGCCGCAAGACCCTGCCTGCGTCGCCGGCGTCATTTTCTTCAACAACGTCGGCTACCTGGCCATGTGCGGCCACGGCACCATCGGCCTGATGGTCACTCTCGCATATCTAAAGAAGCTATCTCCCGGCCTGCATCAGATCGAAACTCCCGTCGGTAAAGTAACCGCGCGCCTGCACGACGAAGCTCGCGTCACCGTCCAGAATGTCGTCAGCTATCGCCACGCCTCGAAAGTGAAGGTTGAGGTTCCCGGCCACGGCCCTGTCACCGGCGATATAGCTTGGGGCGGCAACTGGTTTTTCCTGGTCGGCGATCATCACATGGACATCTCCTTCGCCAACGTTGACCGCCTCACCGAATTTACCTGGGCCATTCGTCAGCAGTTGCAGAAGCACAAAATCACCGGCCGCGATGGCCAGGAGATCGACCACATCGAACTTTTCGGTCCGCCCCAGGCGCCCGAAGCCGATAGCAAGAATTTCGTTCTATGCCCCGGAAAGAGTTACGACCGTTCGCCTTGCGGCACTGGCACTTCGGCAAAGATGGCCTGTCTCTACGCCGACGGCAAATTGCGCCTCGGCCAGGTCTGGTGCCAGGAAAGCATTGTCGGCAGCATCTTCGAAGGCACCGTTGCCGAAAACGGCGGCGAGTTGCATCCCAGCATCACCGGCTCGGCGTTTGTGAACGCGGATAGCGAACTGATCCTTGATCCGCACGATCCGTTTTGTTTTGGAATCAGGCCATGAAGTTGCCGATTTACGACGTTTTCATCATCGGCGCGGGAATCGTTGGCGCGGCCTGCGCCGCCGCCTGCGCCGCTGAGGGCTTGAGCGTCGGAATTGCCGAAGCAGAAATGATCGGCGGAGGCGCCACCGCCGCCGGCATGGGCCATCTGGTCGTCATGGACGATTCCGAGGCGCAGTTTGCCTTGACTCGTTATTCGCAGACGCTCTGGCACCGTTTGTCCGTCGATCTGCCGGCGGACGTCGAATACGACGGCTGTGGAACCATCTGGGTCGCCGCGGACGCCGAAGAGATGAGCGCAGTGACGCAAAAAAGGCAATTTTACGAAGCCCGCGGCGTCCGAGCGCAAATTCTCGACGCCCGCGCGCTCCACGAAGCCGAACCGAGCCTCCGCGCCGGTCTGCCCGGCGGCTTGCTCGTCCCCGAAGACGCCGTGATTTACGCGCCCTGCGCTGCGCGCTTTCTTGTCGAGCAAGCGCAATCCCGCGGCGCGCATTTGCACGTTCCTCGCGTCGTCACCGAAATCGCCCCCGACGGCGTTCGTTTGAACGACGGCACCTCCGTCGTCGCTCAATCCATCGTCATCGCCGCCGGCACTTGGTCCGCTCGGTTGCTGCCGGGCATCGACGTCCGCAAGCGCAAAGGCCATTTGGTCATCACCGACCGTTATCCCGGCTTTGTGCGCCATCAGCTCGTCGAACTCGGCTATCTGAAAAGCGCCCATTCCTTCACCAGTGAATCCGTCGCTTTCAATATCCAGCCGCGCAAAACCGGCCAAATGCTTCTCGGCTCCTCGCGCCAATTCGACAAAGAAACCAGCATCGTCGACCACGCCATCCTCAGCCGCATGCTCGCTCGCGCTGAGGAATTTATTCCCAGCCTCGGACGCCTCTCCGCCATTCGCACCTGGACCGGTTTCCGCGCCGCCACTCCGGACAAACTCCCTTTGATCGGGCCCATGCCCGGCCACGACAATCTTTTTCTTGCCACCGGACACGAAGGTCTCGGCATCACCACTTCGCTCGGCACGGCGCGCTTGCTGGTCGATCAATTGTTGCAGCGCACGCCCGAAATTCCCGCAGCGCCCTATTTACCGGGCCGCGTTTACGAGAATGTTCATGCCTGAAACCATTCACGTCACCGTGAACGGAGCCTGCATAGCGGTTCCATCTGGCGCCACCGCGCTCGCCGCAATTCTTTCCGCCGGCGCGTCGGCCGTTCGCCGTTCCGTCAGCGACGCGCCGCGCGGCCCGCTCTGCGGCATGGGCGTTTGTTTCGAGTGTCGCGCCACCGTGAACCGTCGGCGCTACGCGCGCACTTGCCAGATTTTGTGCGCGCCGGGGATGGACATCACTACCGATCTACATGACTAGCAGCTCGCACACTTTCGACGTCCTCGTCGTCGGCGCCGGGCCGGCGGGCATCGCCGCAGCCTGCTCTGCCGCCGAAAGCGGCGCGCGTGTCGCCCTGCTCGACAATAATCCGCGCGTCGGCGGCCAAATCTGGCGCGGCCAGCCGCAATTGCACGCCGCCAATGCTGATGCGCGCGAGTGGCTCGAGAAACTCGCCGCCAGCGCCATCGAATTTCTGCCTTCCACTGAAGTCATCGATCACCTCGAAAAGGGCCACGTCATCATTCAGCGTGTCGAGGCTCAATCCATCGATGAAGGGCGTGACGAAGTCCGTGAAGACGTCCGCGAGCTCGCCTACAAAAAACTCATCCTCTGCACCGGCGCGCGCGAACTCTTCCTGCCCTTTCCCGGCTGGACCCTCCCCAACGTGATGGGCGCCGGCGGTTTGCAGGCTCTCGTCAAATCCGGCTTGCTGGTCATCGGAAAGAAAGTCGTCGTCGCCGGCAGCGGCCCTCTTCTTCTTGCTGTCGCCGCGCATCTTCGCGAGCACGGCGCCGACGTTCGCCTGGTCGCCGAGCAAGCGCCATGGCGTCGCGTGGCGCGATTCGCAATGTCGCTCCTGCTCGAAAAAACAAAACTCCTCCAGGCCTTCGAAATCCGGCGCAAGCTCTCTGGTGTCCCTTACAAAACAAACTGCTGGCCCATTCGCGCCAATCCCAACGCCGAAAACACCAAACTCGAAAGCGTCACTTTGCGCAGCGGCAGCCGCACTTGGCAGGAGCGCTGCGATTACCTCGCCTGTGGATTTCATCTCGTGCCCAATACCGAACTGGCCGCGCTCCTCGGCTGCGAACTTCGTGCCGGCTTTGTTCGCGTCGATGACTCGCAGCAAACCTCCGTGCGTGATGTTTTCTGCGCTGGCGAACCGACCAGCATCGGCGGCGTCGATCTCTCCATCGTCGAAGGACAAATCGCCGGCCACGCCGCGGCGGGCCAGTCCCCCCGCGCCGCAAAACTGCTGCCGCAGAAGCGCCGCCTCGATCGCTTCGCCGCCCTGCTGCGCGAAACCTTCGCTCTTCGCGAGGAGCTTCGCTCCGCCGTCGATTCCGAAACGATTGTCTGTCGCTGTGAAGATGTAAAATTCGGGCGCATCCGGCAACATTCGTCGTGGCGCGCGGCGAAGCTGCATACGCGATGTGGCATGGGCCCGTGTCAGGGGCGGATCTGCGGTCCCGCCACCGAATTTTTCTTTGGCTGGAAAGCGGATTCCGTACGTCCCCCGGTATTCGCTGCTTCGATGCAAAGCCTTGCGGTCGCGGTGCAAACGGAAGAACACCTGATGTCCCACGAGGAGTCTCGATGAACTGGACGGGAGTAATACCGGCAATCACCACCTGTTTTGACGTCGATTACAAGGTCGACCATGGCTTTATCGCCGAGCATTGCCAATGGCTCATTGAAAACGGCTGCACTGGAATCGTGCCGCTCGGCTCGCTCGGCGAAGGCTCCACGCTCGACTACGACGAGAAGCTCGCCATCATCGAGACTTGTGTCCGCGCCGTCGGCTCGTCTGTGCCCGTCGCCGCTTCAATTTCTTCGGCGCGCACCAGCGAAGCCGTGCAACTGGCTAAAGACGCGGCGCACCGCGGCTGCCAGGGCCTCATGATTCTGCCGCCCTACGTCTATCGCGGCGACTCACGCGAAATGAAAACCCACATCGCCGCCGTCCTTCGTGCCACCGGTTTGCCCGGCATGCTCTACAACAATCCCGTTTCTTATGGCACGGATTTTCTTCCCGAAGACGTCGCCGAACTCGCCCACAATCATCCCAACTTGCAGGCCATCAAGGAATCCAGCACCGATGTTCGCCGCGTCACCGCCATTCGCGCCCTGCTCGGCGACCGCATCGATGTCCTCGTCGGCGTCGACGACGCCATCCTCGAAGGCATCTGCGTCGGCGCCGTCGGCTGGATCGCCGGTCTGGTGAACGCTTTGCCCGCCGAATCCGTGGCCCTGTTCCGCTATGCCGCGAACGGCGAAATGCAGAAGGCCCAGGCCATCTACCGCTGGTTCCTCCCGCTCTTGCGCATGGACACCGTCCCCAAGTTCGTCCAGCTCATCAAGCTGGTCCAGCAGGAAGTGGGCCACGGCAACGCCCGCGTCCGCGCTCCGCGTCTCGAGCTCGATGGCGTCGAACTCAGGGAAGCGAAAAACATTATTCACAAGGTGCTCGAAACTCGTCCGCGGCATCAAACGGAAGAGAAAGTCGCGCGTCGCTAGCTCACGCCATTTCGCGGAAGGAGAAGTACAGTGCAGACTACAGTGAAATTGACCGGCAGATCGATATTGGGTCACGCAGACGGCGAAACGCGCGGCAAATCTTTTCGCGCCACCAATCCCGCCACCGGCAAAGAAATTGATCCGCAGTTTTACTCCGCCAGCGCGGATGAAATCAATCAAGCCGCCGTTCTCGCCGACCGCGCCTTCGCGATATGGAGCCGCGCCTCGGGCAAAACCAAAGGCGCGCTGCTCCGCAAAATCGCTGAAAAAATCGAAGCCCTCGGTGACGATCTAGTCACGCGCGCCACCGAAGAAACCGCCCTCACCCCCGCGCGCATCAAGAGCGAGACAGCGCGCACCTGCTTCCAACTCCGCCTGTTCGCGCAAGTCGTCGAGGAAGGCTCCTGGGTCGGTGCGCGCATCGACCAGGCCGATCCCAACCGCGCTCCCATTCCCAAGCCCGACATTCGTTCCTTTTATCGCGCCCTCGGCCCCGTCGCCGTTTTCTGCGCCAGCAATTTCCCGCTCGCCTTTTCCGTCGCTGGTGGAGACACAGCTTCTGCCCTCGCCGCCGGCAATCCCGTGGTCGTCAAAGCTCACGGCGCCCATCCCGGCACTGCCGAAATGGTCGGCCAAGTTGTTCGCGAAGCGACCCGCGAATGCCACGCGCCCGAAGGAATTTTTTCTCTGCTCTTCGCCGCCGGCATCGACGTCGGCACCTCGCTCGTCAAGCATCCCTTGATCAAAGCCGTCGGATTCACCGGCTCACTCCAGGGTGGCCGCGCCTTGATGGACGTCGCCGCCGCGCGCCCCGAACCCATCCCTGTCTTCGCCGAGATGGGCAGCATCAACCCTGTTTTTATTCTGCCCGGAGCCATGCGCGAACGCGCTGCCGAAATCGCCAAAGGAACGCACGCCTCCGTGACCTCTGCAGCCGGCCAATTCTGCACCAAGCCCGGCATCGTCGTCACTGCCGCCGATCCGGCCAACGTCGCCCAGTCCCGTGAATTTGCCACAAATTTGTGCGAACTGATGCGCGCCGGCGGAGACTTTACCCTGCTCACCTCCCGCATTCACGACGCCTATCGCTCCGGCACAAAATCTCGCGCCAATCAGCCCGGCGTCTCCGAACTCGCCCAGCCCGCGATCGCACCTGGCTCCGTTGGGCTTCGCGTCGCCCCGATTCTGTTTGAAACCACAGCGTCGGAATTCACTCGCGAACCCAGTCTCCACGCCGAAATCTTCGGCCCTTCCACTATGCTCGTCACTCACTCCTCTCGCGAAGAGCTTCTGCAGCTCGCCCGTTCTCTCGAAGGCCATCTCACCGCCACCATTCACGGCACCGAACAGGATCTGCGCGACTACGCCGATCTCGTCGCCATTCTCGAATCCAAAGTCGGCCGCCTCATCTTCAATGGCTTCCCGACGGGCCTCGAAGTGGGTCACGCCACCGTTCATGGTGGCCCGTATCCCGCCACTTCCGACGGCCGCTCCACCTCTGTCGGCAGCCAGGCGATTTTTCGTTTCGCGCGCCTTGTCTGTTTTCAGAATTTTCCCAACGCATCGCTGCCCGATGAACTGAAAAACGAAAATCCTCTGCGGATTTGGCGCTTGATCGATGGCGAGCAGACGCGCGAGGCCGTTGCGTCCAAGACCCGCGCCACTTCTCTTTAATCGCGCTTTGCAGGATCGCTCCGCGCCTCATTGCGGCGCATCGAGTTGTACGCATCTATTTGAAACTGTTCCGCGCTCCCCTGCGTCTCACCCGTTTGGTTCCCGCAGCACAATTGAGTCAATCTGACAATTCGTAACCGGCCCCGCGTGGTTAGGAATTGCCGGGAGAGGATGCGATGAAAGCAAATCATATCGTTGTCGCAGCATTGGTCATTCTTTTCGCTTCAGCCACAATTTCAGCACAGGAGCGCCGTCGCCCCGGCATGCCGCCTCCGGGCGCTCCGGCGGAACAACAACCGCAACCTGGCAACGAGCCGGCCCATCAAACACCGCCTCCACCGCCCGTCGAGAAAAGCTCCGTCACTCATCACAGCGCGCGCATCGGAGGCGAGGAAATCAACTACACCGCCACCGCCGCCACTTACGTCATCAAGGACGACGCCGGCAATCCTAAGGCCACTTTCTTCTTCGTCGCTTACACCAAGGACGGCGTGCCCGACGTCTCCAAGCGCCCCATTTCCTTCGTCTATAACGGCGGCCCCGGCTCCGCTTCTCTCTTCACCCACATGGGCATGGGCCCGGAAAAAGTTGTGCTCACCGCCGACGGCCACGGCATGCCCGCGCCGTACACCATCAAAGACAACGAGGATTCCTTCCTCGACGCCACTGACCTCGTTTTCGTCGACGCCGTTTCCACCGGCTACAGCCGCCCCGTGCCAGGACAAAATCCCGCGCAGTTCTACGGCGTGGTTCAGGATGCGGAAATTTTCTCCGATTTCATCTACCAGTACATCACTCGCAACGAACGCTGGGACTCGCCGAAGTATCTGATCGGTGAAAGCTACGGCACCACCCGCTCCGCCGAACTCTCCGGCGTTCTCGAGCATCGTCACAACATCTATCTCAACGGAATCTGCCTGCTCTCCACCATGGCGTTTGCATCCTGGGGCGCAGACGACCGTTCCGAATTCTATCTGCCCACGTACATCACCAGCGCGTGGTATCACCATCTTTTGTCGCCTGACTTGCAAAGCCTGAGCATCTCGGAAATCGCCCAGCGCGCCCGCGAATTCGCTCACGGTGAATACGCCCAGGCGCTTGCCAAAGGCGACGAAATCTCTCCCGAGGAGTACGACAAAGTCGTCACCGATATGGCCCATCTCACCGCGCTTTCGCCTCAGTTCATCAAGGAATGCGACCTCCGCGTCGCTACTTTCCGTTGGTTCGCGGAACTCATGCGCAATAAGCGTCTCATCGTCGGCCGTCTCGACTCTCGCTTCACTGGCATGAATCGCGACGCCGCCGAGGAATACCCCGAATACGATCCCAGCGAAGCCTCCTATGAAGGTGCGTTCGTCGCCACCTTCCAGGATTATGTTCGCCGCGATCTCGGCTGGGACGACAATCAGTATTACACCGTGAGCGCCAACGTCCGCCCGTGGGACAGTCAGGCTCTCCCGCAAGTCGCGGAAACTTTGCGCTCCGCCATGACCGAGGAGAGCACCCTGAAGGTCCTCGTCCTCTGCGGCTATTATGATCTCGCGACGCCCTTCAATGGCATCGAGGAGACCGTCTCTCACATGCAGCTCGAGCCGGCCGTTCGTAAAAACATCAGCTTCGCCTATTACGAGTCCGGCCACATGGTCTACATCGACCAGAAGCAGGACGACAAGCTCCATCGCGACGTCGACAACTTCATCGATTCCACCTACTCCCACTAGCCTTGTCTTTTCCGTTTATGGCGCGACCCGAGGGCCGCGCCATAACGTTTTGCCTTTGTAGCTCAGGTCCCGCTCGCACGCGCGTTTTTGCGCGAGCTGACCTGAGGTTTTTACTCCTCCGGCAACCGTGGAGATCATTGTCCTTAGTAATGGGGCTGCTCGCCGGCAAATACTTTCGTTGTAGCGCGGCCCTCGGGCCGCGCCATAACGTCTTGCTCTCGTAGCGCCGGTCTTCAGGTGCGCTTTTCGGGCTCCGGATGAGTCTGCGGAGCCAGCATACGGTCGCGCACCGCCTCAGCCTGTTTCTTATCGGTTGTCATTCCGACCGGTCCCGACCTTGCGTCGGGACCCCGAGGAATCTGCTGTTCCTTTCGCGTTGCATAGCCACTTCGCGCGCACATTGCCCACATTTCCGCGCCTTTCTGTGTTAATTTGGATTGAGCAGCGAAGGATGACGGAAACGCAGTAAGCACCCAGGTCAGCGTTCCACGCTTTCCATCCGCAACGCCTGCCGCACCCCGCGAAACCGGCAATCCTTCGCGGCATCAAACAGAACGAGAGAGCATCGCGAATCACTATGTCTCAGCCCATTCGCAACATCGCCATCATCGCCCACGTCGACCACGGCAAAACCACCCTCGTCGACGCCATGCTCCGCCAATCCGGCATCTTCCGCGCCAATCAAATCGTCGCCGAGCGCGTCATGGACTCCAACGACCTCGAACGCGAGCGTGGCATCACCATCCTCGCCAAAAATACCGCGCTTTTCTACGCCGACACCAAGATCAACATCGTCGACACGCCCGGCCACTCCGACTTCGGCGGAGAAGTCGAACGCGCCCTGCGCATGGTCGATGGCGTCCTTCTCCTCGTCGACGCTAGCGAAGGCCCGCTCCCGCAAACGCGCTACGTCTTACAAAAAGCCCTGCAGGCCCATCTCCCGCCCATCATCGTTCTCAACAAAATCGACCGCTCCGACGCGCGTGCCAAGGAAGTTCTCGACGAAATCTACGATCTTTTCATCGATCTCGACGCCACCGAAGATCAGCTCAGCTTTCCCGTGCTCTACACCAACGCCAAAACCGGCGTGGCCCATCGCCAGCTCAACGACAGCTCTACCAATCTCCAGCCGCTTTTTGAAACCATCCTCGCCAGCATTCCCGCGCCCACCGGCGATCCCGCCGCCACTCTGCAAATTCAAGTCACCAATCTCGACTACAGCGATTTTCTCGGACGCATCGCCATCGGCCGCGTCTTCAACGGCGTCATGCGCCGCGGCTCCCAAGTCGGCGTCGCAAAGCTCTCCGGCGACATCTCTCCCGCCATTATCACCAAGCTCTACACTTTCCGCGGACTCGATCGCGACGAAGCCGAAGAAGTCGTCGCCGGCGACATCGTCGCCATCGCCGGCGTCGAAGGCATTCAGATCGGCGAGACGATTACCAATCTCGAAAATCCCGCGCCCTGCGATCCGTTGCTCATCGACGAGCCCACTCTCGCTATGATTTTCACCATCAATACCTCGCCGCTCGCCGGCCGCGAAGGCCAGTTCGTTACCTCGCGCGACATTCGCGACCGCCTGCAAAAAGAACTCCTCACCAACGTCTCCATTCGCGTCGAAGATTCCGAAGCCACCGATTCTTTCCGCGTCCTCGGCCGCGGCGAACTCCAGCTGGCCATCCTCATCGAAACCATGCGCCGCGAAGGCTACGAGCTCATGGTCGGCAAGCCCGAGATCGTCGTGCGCACCGAAAACGGCCGGCGCCTCGAACCTCTCGAGCTTCTTGTCGTCGATTGTCCCGAAGGTTTCGTCGGTGTCGTCATGGAAACTCTCGGCAGCCGCCGCGCCGAACTCGCCAAAATGGTCAATCACGGCTCCGGCCGCGTGCGCATGGAATTCAAAATCCCTTCGCGCGGACTCATCGGCCTGCGCGGCCAGCTTCTCACCGACACGCGCGGCACTGCCTTGCTGCACTCGCTGTTCTACGGTTGGACAGACTACGCCGGCGAGCTTGCTTCGCGCACCACCGGCGCTCTCGTCTCCGATCGCCCGGGAAAAACCACCGCATTCGCGTTGTGGAATCTGCAGGAGCGCGGCGAACTTTTCGTCGGCCCCGGACTGGAAGTCTACGAGGGCATGATCGTCGGCGAAAATTCCCGCGAAGCCGACATCGACGTCAACATCACCAAGGAAAAAAAGCAGACCAACATGCGCGCCTCCACCGCCGACGAAGCCATCCGCCTCGTCCCGCATCGCGTGCTCACTCTCGAAACCGCCATCGAATTCATCGCGGACGACGAATTCGTCGAAATCACCCCCAAATCCATCCGCCTCCGCAAGAAAGTCCTCGACCCCAAGCGCCGCCCCCGCCGCTGGCAGCAAATCCGCGCCAGCCAGGACACCGCCACTCCGGCGTAAGTATCGGGTCGCACACGACGCTTCAGCCTGTATGCTGTCGCACTCGTAGGGGCGCTGCTTGTTTACCCTGAGCCACGAAGGGCTGCGCCCGCGCGACTCCGCGAGTCGCGCCACGGTCCGTTCTGCGTTGTCATCCTGAGCGCAGCCCATTTTGCGCAGCGAAGAATCTCGCTATGGCCGTTGTCTTTGCGGCATGGGATTTTACACCATCGCTCGTGCAGCAAATTCCAGGCGCGCCAAACCTGTATTCCGAACCCGTCCCGATGCATCGAATCGGGACGGTGTGAGGAATCTGCTGTTGCTTTTGTGGAGTGCGGCGGCTCGACGTCGCTTTGCCTCAGCCTTGCCGGGCAGGCATTACGGAATGTCTTCTTCCTATCCAGCGCTTCAGTCGCGCGAAGTACTTGCTTTGGCTCGCCACTTGTCACTGGTCACTGTCCTTCCGCGCTTCACCCGCTTGCCCTGAGCGTGGCGAAGGGCGCGAAGTTGTCAGCCTTTGCATCTCGTTTCGCAGGTGCGCCGCTTGCTTACCCGGAGGCACGAAGGGCCGCGCTGTCGCCGATGGTATTCAGGAAGCCGTCGCCGGACTTAAATCCAAACAGTCGAGGGAATCATCACCACATTGGCCATTGCAGTCTTTCTAAACTTTACCCTCCCAACTCTCGACTTTTGTGTTTTACTAACATCGACCACTGACCACGGAGGCTCCCATGTGGCAGGACGTTCGCTTCGCATTCCGCATGCTCGCCAAATCCCCCGCCTTCACCGCCATTGCCGTCCTCACCCTCGCTCTCGGCATCGGCGCCAACACCGCCATCTTCAGCATGGTGAATGGCGTGATGCTCAGCGCCCTGCCGGTGCCCGACGCGCAACGGCTCGTGGTTCTGCACTGGACGGCGAAGAAAAGCCCCAAGCATCTGGATTCGAGCGGCTTCGGCGACTGCGATGTCAAGCGGAAGGGCGAAGGCGCGGCCAGTTGCTCGATCTCCTACCCGATGTTCCGGGCGCTGCAATCGCGCGCAAACGTTTTTTCCGGCGTGGCGGCGTTTGCCGGGCCGGTGCAATTCGCCCTTTCCGGCAACGGCGCGCCGTCCACAGTGCAAGTTATGCTTGCGACGGGAGATTACTTCAGCACGCTGGAAGTCCGCGCGGCCCTCGGGCGCACCATCGTCCCGTCCGATGATACCGTGACGGCCTCTCCCGTCGCCGTGCTCGCGTACGGCTACTGGAAAAGCGCCTTCGGCGAGTCGCCCTCGGTCATCGGGCGCTCGGTCTTTCTGAACAACATCGCGTTCACCATTGTCGGAGTTGCGGATCAGAGCTTCACCACGCTCACACCGGGGAAATCGCAGGACATGTGGATTCCTGCAATGATGAACGTGGACCCGCGTGTCACGCCCGCCGATTGGAAAATCGAACTCAATGACGAGCACAGTGTCTGGCTGCTGGCCGTTGCCCGCCTTAAGCTAGGCGTTTCCGTCGGACAGGCGCAGGCGGCCGCAAACGTTATTTTCCGCAATGGAGTGTTGCACGGCGCCAAGCCGCTCTTCACCGAAGACGCGGATCCGCGCATGATCGTTACGCAAGCTTGGAGCGCGCTCTCCTTCGAGCGCAATCGCATCGCCGAACCAATTTACGTTCTCTCGCTAGCCGTGGGAATGATTTTGCTCATCGCCTGCGCGAACGTTGCTGGTCTAACGCTGGCGCGGGCGGCGGGGCGCGAAAAGGAAATGGCCGTTCGCCGCGCGCTTGGCGCGGGCCGCGCGCGCATCATCCGTCAACTTCTCACCGAAAGTGTTCTGCTCTCCGTCGCCGGAGGCGCGCTGGGAATTGCCTTCGCATGGTGGGGCCGCGACGTACTCGTCTCCCTGCTGCGCAGCGGCTCGGAACACCCGCTGGGCTTTTCGTTTGGAATCGACGCGCGCGTTCTCGCGTTCACCGCCGCGGCATCGATTTTCACGGGAATTCTTTTCGGCCTGGCTCCGGCTTTGCGAAGCGCGCGCGTCGACCTGACGCCTGTGCTCAAAGAAGGCGCGGGAAGTTCCTCCGCGGTAACGCGGCCCGGAGGCCGCTGGTTGAGCGCGGGCAATGGACTGGTGGTGACGCAGATCGCGCTGAGCATCGTCGTACTTGTTGGGGCGGGACTTCTCGTGCGCACGCTCGAAAATCTGCGCAGCATCAACCCTGGCTTCGATCCGCAAAACATATTGCTTTTTGGAATCGACCCCACACTTCTCGGTTACAGCCCGACGCAGATTGAAAATCTGTATAACGACCTGCAGAGTCAGCTAGCAGCTGTGCCGGGAGTGACGTCTGTAAGCTATTCGGGGGACAGTTTGCTTAGCGACGGATGGTGGAGCACAGGCGTCCACATCGAAGGACGACCGGCGAATGAAGACGCCGATACCTATATGCTCGCCGTAAGCCCGGGATTCTTTTCCACAATGCATATTCCTCTGCGTTCGGGCCGCGTGTTTACGCATGCGGACATGGTGCAGGCCGTTTCCGCTGAGCAAACAGCGAAGGGAGCCAGCCCCGCAGCGAACCAAGTCCCTCTGGCGATGATGGTCAACGAGGCCTTCGCGCGGAAATATTTCGTGAATCAAAATCCGTTGGGTAAACAAGCCACCAGGTCGGGGCGCACACTGCAGATTGTCGGTGTCTTTGGCAACACGAAGTACGGCGATTTGCGGACTCCGGTTGAACCGCTGGCGTTCATTCCGGCGGTTAATTCTGGAGTGCAATTCGAAGTGCGCACGGCGATGGATCCGGGAGCTCTGGTCAGCACCGTCCGCAAGGTCGCCGCGCGCATCGATTCCGCGGTTCCGCTCTTCGATATGAGAACGCAAACGGCGCAGATCGACCAATTGCTGTTTCAGGAGCGGCTGATTGCGCGTCTGTCGGGGTTTTTCGGCGTTTTGGCCCTGGTGCTCGCGTGCATCGGATTGTACGGGCTGCTGTCGTATGAAGTTTCGCGGCGCACGCGCGAACTGGGCATCCGCATGGCGCTGGGCGCGCAGCAGCGCGATCTGTTGCGACTGGTTGTTGGTCAGGGGATTTCGCTGGTGCTGATCGGCGCGGCGATTGGAATTGGCGCGGCGATCGGCGTCACGCGCTTCATGGCCACGATGCTCTACGGCGTGCACGCGAACGATCCGTTGACCATCGCCGGCGTGACGATTCTGCTGACGCTGGTCGCGCTCGCCGCGTGCTACATTCCCGCCCGCCGCGCCATGCGCGTCGATCCCATGGTCGCCTTACGCTACGAGTAGCTCACCGTCCTTCGCGGTTCCTCGCGTCACGCCGTTCACCAAATTGGTCTGACGAAATAAGTTACTTCCTATTTGCGCCGTCTTGCGCAAACGCTTTTCCCGTACCTCACCCATCGCGACAATGATAACCTCTCAGGACTTCGCGCCTCCGTCGACACTCGCGCGCAGAATATGCTCTTAATAAATCTGTTCTATTTGGTCGGCCTGGCTGTACCACCCGTATTGCTGGGATTTTGCTGGTGGGGCTGGCTCCGTCAGCCTTTTCCGCAACGGCAAGCGAACGTCTTCTTTTCGGGCCTATGCGCAGGAACCGCCAACTTTGTGCTGTGGTGGGCTTGGGTCATCTGGCTGCAGTTCCATAACAACCCGGACTCTTGGAGGGTCCGCGACATAACCAGCGACCTCGCACTGTGCCTGCTTCTGTACTCCATCGTCGCGGCAATCGCGGGCAAGGGAAGGTACCGGCTCCTTCTCGGCATAAGCGGCTTCCTGGCAATCCTGCCGTGGATTCCGCTCGCTGTTTTGTGAAGCAGCATTCGCCGCATCGCTTCTTCCGTTTCTCCTGACCCCGGAGGTGGCCCCATGTCGATGGGCGTCTTGCGCAAGCGCCCTTGCTCTGCGACGCACTCCACAAATTCCTCTCCCACTTTGGATAAAATATAAACTACAATGCCCCTTCTTTCTGGAGGCCCTATGCCTATCCGCATTCGCAATCCCCGCTTTCTTCCGATCTTTTTGCTTTTTTCACTCGCTCTCCTGCCCGCCCTATCCGCTCGCGCGCAGGAAGGGGACCAGCCCGGCCACTCCATCGGCAAAGTCTCCGTCCTCGGCAATCTTATCTTCATGGAATTGAACCAAGGCGCCCTCGGCCAGCAAAATCTCTTCGACCTCAACCATCGCACTCTCCGCTTCACGCCCGAGGGCTCCGGCTATCGCGTCGAAAATCTCCCGCTTCAATGGGATGCCAACTTCGGATCGCAAATCAAGAATCCCAACGTCGCCCTCCACAACTTTTCATTTCCGTTTTCCGGCAAGACGTGGGACTCCATCTCGGTCGGCCTCACCGGCTCCATTCGTTTCGGCCCCGCCGCTCCGCCTGCATTCGATTCAGGGCTCCCTGCTGGCTTCCATATGCCCGACTTCGGCGGCGTCTCCATCGCCCGCTTCGATCAGCTCTCCGAAGGCGCCGGCAATCTCGTCAACACCGTTCCGGCGATCTGCGCTTTCTTCAAGCCGCGCATGTCCGGCGATCGCTACGTCAAGGAACTCCCCGACCACGTCGTCGTCACCTGGGACATCACCGAACCTTACGGCAACATTCAGGACTTCACCTGGACCAAAACTGTCAACCGCTTCCAGGCCGTGCTCCACAAGGACGGCGTCATCGAACTCTCCTATCAGCAGCTCGCCGCGAAAGACGCCATCATCGGCGTCTATCCGCTCATCTCCGGCGGCGACGAAAAATCTCTCGCCACTCTCTCGTCGAGCGCCAGCAATTCTTCCGCGCCCGCGAATCTCAATCTCCAAAATCTGCAGCTTTCCGTGGTCAGCGGCCTTTTCCTGAAGGTCACCTTCCAAACTTCCGGCCCTGTTCTCGCCGAAGGCGATCCCGGCCTCTCCGGCATCTCTTATCGTGTCCACTTCGCTGCGCCTAAAACTTCCGCCAGCCCAGCGTCCGCCGACTGGACCATCTTCGGCTTCGCTCCACGCCGTGCCAACTCCGGCCGCGGCTCGCGCTACGCTGCATTCGGCCCCGGCCTCTCGCGTCACGTCGATGCAAGCGGCAACACGATCTCCATCCAGGGACTTCTTCCTTCATCCCTCCGCGGCGCGCGCGAGATCACCGTCTCCGCCGAAGCCTCCTCCAACGCCTCTGAAGCCGGCCCCGGCGCGCCCGTCTCGCGGATCCCCGCGCAATCCGTCGCGCTCACCGGCCTTCGCAATCCCGAAGTCCATTTCTCCTCGCTCAAACCCAACGCCGGCCCGTTCCCGGTCGTTTACGAATCTTTTCACTATTACGCGCTGCCTAACAATCGCGACCTCTCCTGCACCGTCATCAAAGCCCTCGGTGACCACTACGATTTCCTCGTCTACTACTCTGATTTCCGCGTCGACAATCAGGAAGCCGGCACGCCCAGCGACGGTCCGCTCGGCTCTACCGGACCCGCCGTCACCGGCATCGGCACCGAACAGACGCCGCAAGGACTCGCTTCCTACTGCACCGCAGGCCGCTTCCAATGGGCCTTCGTCCAGCCTGTCTACTCCGGCGCAATCCAAGCGCAGGAATATCCGCCCTCCGACGCGCCCATCGGCGACAGCCGCGACATCACTTTCTACTCGAAGCAGCTCGCCGAAATTTCCCAGGACGGCAAAATGCCGCCTTACATGTACGCCATGTCGCAAGTCGGCCACGAACTGGGCCATCGCTGGGCCGCCTCTCTCGCCGCAAAAGTCGGTGACGAAACAATCCAACTCGGCGACCCTTACCATTGGCTCATGGGCCTGCAATCCATCGCTCCTTTTCCCTACGTCCGCCCCACCGAAGCCTCCATCATGGGCGGCGGCGTCTGGCAGGATAATTTCGACGGCACCTACACCCAGCTCGACGACAACTACTACGTTCCCGCCACCGGCTACGCCTATCTCGATCTCTACGGGATGGGCCTCATCACCCCAGCCGAAGTGCCCGACTTCTTCCTCCTTCGCAATCTCAAACCCGTCGGCACCGATGCCAACGGCCACCGCATCTTCAAAGCCGATCGCACCAAAATCACCATCCAGGACATCATCGCTGCCGAAGGCCCGCGCACGCCCGACGTCGACCACTCGCAGCGCCGCTTCAACACCGGCATGGTCATCATCGTCCAGCACGGCCTCAAGCCCAGCGCGCGCATGATCACCGAAACCAACGGCATCCGCGAGCAATGGATGAAATATTTCTCGATCTCGACCGGCCGCCGCGCCTCCATGACCGCCAACCCCCACTAGTAATGGTTGGCGTAGCTCTGCGGCTTTCGCCCCGACTCAACGCCAGCAACCCCAACTAACTTGGAAGTAGTTGAATAAGTGTTCTTCCTATTTGCGCTGCTTCGTACGCAAGTGCGGTCTCACGCGGCCCTCATTTCTTGCGCGCCCCACGGGACAGATCCAGCTAGACCTGTTGTAGCTCACGTCCCGTTCGCGCCGCTTCTGCGCGAACTGACGTGAGGCTTTTCGTCTCTTTGGACTTGCGGCATCCCGCGCCGCCTTTTGTTCAAATCCGAGCCACTGCCCCACGTTGTCATTCCGAACCCGGTCGCCGCATTTTGGGCGACCGATGTGAGGAATCTGCTGTTCGCATTTGTTTCTTTGGAGTGCGGCGGCCCGCTTCACGGACTTCGGTAGGAAGACTCCCACCGAAGCTCGACGCCGCTTTGCCTCGGTTTCGCGTGCCCGCGAAGTGTTGCCTCGAACCGCTGCACGCTAGCCCTAAGCTCGTGTAGCGCAGACCTTAGTGTCTTTCGAAGGTCTGCGGCTTTCGTTCTGTTTGTTTCTTAGGCGGTCGGAGCTTCAGCTCCGACATAAGAACGCCGTCACCATATCGGCCATTGCAGTCTTTCTAAACTTTAAGCTCCCAACTCGCGCCTTTTGTGTTTTACTAACATCGACCACTGACCACGGAGGCTCCCATGTGGCAGGACGTTCGCTTCGCATTCCGAATGCTCGCCAAATCCCCCGGCTTCACCGCCATTGCCGTGCTCACCCTCGCCCTCGGCATCGGCGCCAACACCGCCATCTTCAGCGCCGTCAACGGCATCCTGCTCAAGCCGCTGCCCTACGCGCATCCCTCTCAGCTCGTGGACGTCATGGCCTTAAAGGACTTTCCCGGCGGCATCGAAGGTACGCTGAGTTTCTCGCACGATATTTGGCAGCAAGTGCGGCAACAAACTCCGGCCATCGCGCAGATGGCCTTCTGGACGAGGACCTGGCCCGTCGTTACCGGCGATGCTGCACCGGAGCTCGTCCCGGCCGCGCAAGTCTCCAGCGAATTTTTCCCGCTGCTGGGTGTGCGCCCGCTCCTCGGTCGTCCCATTCTTCCGGGAGACACCCAGCCCAGTGCAAAGCCCGTCGTCGTGGTCAGCTATGCGCTCTGGCGCGCGCGCTGGGGCGGCAGCGACACGGTTCTCAACCACAAGATTGCGCTCGACGACAAAACCTACACCGTCGTTGGCGTGATGCCGTCTGGATTCAACTATCCGATTTCGAATGTGCAGAGCGATGAGGGCGTTTGGCTTCCGCTCATCGTTATCCCAGGCCAAAGGGAAGGCTCGGCGGGTCCGTTAGTGCGGCTCGAGCAGGGCGTCAGTCTGACGCAAGCAAACGTCCAGCTTGCGACAGTGAGTCCGCGAATCTTGACGAGCATCATTAACAAGACATTCGGCGCGACGTGGAGCGGCACTCATTTTGTCGCCCGGCCGTTGGAGACGCGTTTCAGCGATCTCAATAAGGCGCTCCTGATTCTGCTCGGTGCCGTAGGGTTTGTGCTTCTGATTGCCTGCGTCAACGTCAGCGGACTTCTGCTCGCGCGCGGCTGGGCGCGTCAGCGCGAAGTGGCCATCCGCGAAGCCCTCGGCGCGTCGCGCATCCGCATCGTGCGCCAGTTCCTCACCGAGAGTATTTTGCTCGCGCTCGCCGGCGGCGCGCTGGGCCTTCTGTTCTCCGTCTGGGGCGTTCATGTCCTGCGCGTTATCACGCCTACTAATTTGCCGGAGCATGGTCACTTCGATTTGAACGCCAACATTTTATGGTTCACGCTCGCCGTTTCGCTGCTCACAGGAATTCTGTTTGGTCTCGCGCCTGCGCTTCAAGCCTCCAGCCGCCGCGTCGGCGCCGCGATTCGCGATGGCTTCGGCTCGCTCGCCGGAACCTCTTCACTGCGCCCGCGCCGGCTACGTGGCGCCCTCGTGGTCGTCGAAATTGCGCTTGCCGTGATTCTTGTCATCGGCGCCACGCTGGTCGCGCGCAGCTTCGAGAAACTTACCAGCGTGGACCTCGGCTTCCGCACCGATCACATCATCACCATGGACGCAAACTTCAGCAAATCCATCTGTGACGAGGGCGACGAAAAGAAACTGCCGGGCTGCAAAGCCGCAATTTTTGATGTGCTCGACCGCATGAAAAGCATTTCCGGCGTGCAAACCGCTGCGCTGACGTCGGACGTTCCGTTGATGCGCTGGTCGTGGGCCATGGACCTCAAAATTGAAGGCCAGGCCTCGGAAATTACCCTCGGCTCGGGGGTGTTGATTTCCGCGCGTTCCGTCTCGCCCGGCTATTTCCGAGCGTTAGCCATTCCGCTGCTGAGCGGTCGCGAATTCGCTGATGCGGACATCACCGGCTCGCAGCCCGTGGCCATCGTCGATGAAGCATTCGCAAAGAAATATTTTGGAGGCCACGCCCTCGGCCGGCGCATCAGTACCGACAACGACAAAAAGGGCAACCCGCAATGGATCCAGGTTGTCGGCGTTGTCCAAAGAGCGCGCGACGCGGATCTTCCTGAGACACCCGTTGGCGAAATTTACCGCCCCTATTCTCAGATCGATTACTACCGGGACGCCAACTTCATCGCGCGCACTTCCGCCGACCCCGCCGTGATGCTTCCCGCACTGCGCCAGGCCATCTGGTCCGAAGATAAAGAGGCGCCCATCACCGACGTAGAAACCATGGACCAGGTTGTCGCAGCCAGCGCCTCCGAGCCGCGCTTCCAGGCGATATTGCTCGGCTCGTTCGGCGCGTTGGGCCTCTTGCTTTCCATGGTTGGAATTTACGGCGTCATTTCCTACGGCGTCACGCAGCGAACGCGCGAAATCGGCGTGCGCATGGCCCTCGGCGCCCAGCCGGCAAACGTTCTACGTATGGTCATTCGCGAAGGCATGCTCCTCGCAGCAGGCGGCATCGTTATCGGAATCGCCGGCGCGCTCGCCCTCGGCCGCGTGCTGCAAAGTTTGCTCTTTGAAATCAAGCCTACCGATCCAGCCACATTCATCGGCGTAGCCGTCGTCTTGGCCATCGTCGCCCTCGCCGCATGTTATATTCCCGCCCGCCGCGCCATGAAAGTGGATCCGATGATTGCTCTTCGCTATGAGTGACGAGTCGGGGTGGAACCCCCGAAACCGACGGATTTGCGTCTCAAGCGCCCATTGCATTTGCTTTTGCCTGCTCATCACTTGTCACTCGTCACTGCTTCAATCGCCCTCCGCTACGAATAGGAGGAACGCTTTTGTCACTCGTCACTGTCCTCGACCACTGACCACTGACCACTGACCACTGACCACTGACCACTGACCACTGACCACTGACCACTGACCACTGACCACTGACCACTGACCACTGACCACTGACCACTGACCACTGACCACTGACCACTGACCACTGACCACTGACCACTGACCACTTGTCTCTCCTTACCGCCATTCGACCGGGAATTCCGGCGTTCAGCTCTTCCTGTCGACCGTTGACAGTAATGGCCTGGTTCTATAACCATATTTTGCCCAGTTTTTTTGAAATTGGCCTGGTCGTCACCTCTCGCCGCCGATCCAGTCCGCCGGCAGGGTATGTAACAAAAGTTGCGTTTTTCCGAAGGAATTTGCATTTTCCGCAAAACGCGTCCCCTCACAAACTCGAAAAACCGCATTTTCGAATGGCCTGCTCTACCAGTCCAATTTCACCCAATTTTGGCCCCGACAAGAGACAATTTGGCTCGTTCTAGTACCCCATCCGGCCGCCTTGTTATCCCGCAACGCCTGCGATAAATTAGCCGCCTTTCCAGGAGGCGCATCTTGAACGCGAAAGCGAGACGCATCGCGAAGCCGAAGGCAGCGACGCGCGCGAAAGCAAACACCAAGCGCGGCAGCGCGTTGAAGATCTTGCTGCGGCGCGCGGCGATTCAGAAACGCGTGCGCGAAGTCGCGCGCGCGATCACGCGCGATTATCGCGGCGAGCGTGTGCATTTGATCGGCGTGCTGAAAGGCGCGTGCATTTTTCTTTCGGACTTGATTCGTGAAATCGATCTGGATACTTCGATCGATTTCATGGCGGTGGCGAGTTACGGCAAGGGAAAAGAATCTTCGGGGCAGGTTCGGCTGAACAAAGATCTGGACAGCAACATCGCCGGGCTGAATGTCATTTTGGTGGAAGACATTCTCGACACCGGACTGACGCTCAGCTATCTGTGCCGAATTCTGCGCGAGCGCAAACCGAAGACGCTGAAAATCGCGGCGCTGCTGGACAAGCCGTCGCGGCGTATTAAAAACATTTCCGCCGATTACGTCGGATTTACAATTCCGAATGAATTTGTCGTCGGCTATGGGTTGGATTACGACGAGCGCTACCGCAACTTGAAAGATATTTGCGTGATCGAAGTGCCGCCCGCGTAGAATTACTGTTGAGCCTTCCATGGGTCCGCAAAATATCGCCGCGCTGATCGACCACACGCTGCTGAAGCCGGAAGCGACGTCCGCGCAAATCCGCCAACTCTGCGAAGAGGCTGTGCATTTCGGATTTGCGTCGGCGTGCATGAATCCGTTTTTCGTTCCCCTGGCAGCAGAGCTAATACGCGGCTCGGTGGTGAAAGTGTGCACGGTGGCGGGTTTTCCTCTGGGCGCGACAACCACGGACGCGAAAGTGTTCGAAGCGCAAGAAGCGATCCAACACGGGGCGCGCGAAATCGACATGGTGATGAACGTAGGCGCGCTGAAGTCTGGCGATTACGACGCGGTGGAAGAAGATATTGGGCGCGTGACCGAAGCGTGCCATCGCGGCAAGGCGATCTGCAAAGTGATCTTGGACAATTGCCTTCTTACGCGCGAGGAAAAAATCCGCGCGTGCCAGATGGCGATGCGCGCGGGCGCCGATTACGTGAAAACTTCGACGGGATTCGATTCCGGCGGAGCGACGGTGGAAGACGTGGCGTTGATGCGCGCGACGGTGGGGCCGAAGATAGGAGTGAAGGCGTCGGGGGGGATTCGCACGTATGAAGATTTGATGAAGATGGTGGCGGCGGGGGCGACGCGGATTGGGACCAGTTCGGGCGTGAAGATCGTGGAGCAGGCGCGCGCGGCCGGCAATTAATTCCTCGCTGGGCCGGAGAGTACATCGCGCGCAAGGCAGCGCGAACAGGAAGAAAGGCACTATTCATCTCTGGAGTCGTCGATAAGTCAGTTAGAGCATTTCGTTACTGCCTTGTATGCTCGCATGGAGTGGAGGCGCGGCATGAACGCGCTGTGGCAAGACGTAAGGTATGGATTGCGGATGCTGCGGAAGTCGCCGGGATTTACGACGGTGGCGGTGCTGACGCTGGGGATTGGCGCGTCGACGGTGGGATTCAGCGTTTTCTACAATCTTCTGTTCAACGCGTTCGCGGCGAAGAATGCGAGCCGCTTGGCTGTTCCGACGGTCCAGGATGCGCAGGGATACGTAGTGCCGCTGTGGTGCAGCGTGCCGGATTTGGATCTTGTTCGCCAGGAAAATCACACATTTGAAAACATCGTCGGCTACGTGCCCGTTGGATGGGTGCCGTTCAGCGATGGCACCCAGAATTTTCAGTTTGAGGACACGCGAGTAACGGCTGACGCTTTTGAATTTTATGGCGTGCCGGCATTGCTGGGGCGAGGCATCGAGACGCGAGATGGAAGCCCGGGAGCGCCGGCGGTTTTTGTGATGAGTTACAAGACTTGGCGGGACAGTTTCAACGGTGACCCGAGAATTCTGGGAAAGAGCTACATCGTCGATGAGGAGCCGAGAACTCTGATCGGAATCATGCCGCCGCGGTTCCGGGCGTTTGGCCCGCTGGCGCAGATTTGGATTCCGATCACGTGGACGCGCGCCGCTTCTGCATCGGAAGCGCAGACGCAACTAACTTTGCTTGGTCGGCTGAAGCCCGGCGTTAATTTCGAGGCGGCATCGGCGAACTTCGATGTAATCGCTCAGAACTCGGCGAGGCTTCATCCGAAGGATTTTAAAGAGTTCTTGCCTCACTTTACGACACGCGTGGAATCAGCTGCCGATTTCCTGCTGGGATTTCATCCCGGGGGTTCGATGTTTTTTTCTGACACGAGAGACTTGATCTACGATTTGCTCGGCGCGGTAGCAATTCTGTTGTTGATCGCTTGTAGCAATGTGGCGAATCTGTTGTTGGCGCGCGCGACGTCGCGGGAGAAAGAAATTGCGGTGCGAGCGGCTCTGGGCGCGACGCGCGGAAGGCTGATCGGGCAATTGCTGGCGGAGAGTTTGCCGGTAGCAGTGGCCGCTTGCGCAGTGGGATGCGCGTTCGCGTGGCTAGGCATGAAAATCGTGGTGATGGTTCTTCCGTCGATCGCGCACTCGTATTGGGGAGACCTCGGATCGGAGGTTGAGATCGGACTTAACTTGCCCGTGCTCGCATTCGCGATGGCCACCGCGCTGATTACTGCCGTGGTCTGCGGCTTGGCACCGGCACTTCATTCGACGCGAGCCGACTTTCAACTGCACCTCTCAGGGAGCGGCAGAGGCGGAAGCGGGATGGTGAGTCGCGGCGCGTTTCGCGGAGCGCTGGTGATCGGCGAAGTGGCGCTGTCAATCGTTTTGCTGGCTGGCGCTGGTTTAATGATACGGACGCTTTTTGCCGTGACGCATGTGAACCTGGGTTTCAACCCGAAGAACGTCTTGCTGTTGCTCTTTATGCCAACTCTTGGACACGATCAAGGATTGAACAAAAGCGCGGTTTATTCGGCGCAGGGAACGGTGATGCTGCAGCAGATGGCCGAGCGGCTGAAGGTGCTGCCGGGGGTCACGGATGTTTCTGTGCAAGAAACGATTCCCGGATACGGGCCAGGAGGCGGGCCGCAAGTCACCGTGCCAGGAAGCGGGCACTCAAAGGAAGCGGGAATCTTGGGTTGCGACGAAAATTTCTCCGATGCTCTTGAATTGCGGCTAATCGAGGGCAGATGGCTGTCGCGAGATGAAGTAAGTACGGCCCGGCACGTCGTAGTCATCAGTCAGATGCTAGCACGTGACTTTTTTGGTGAAGAAAATCCCGTGGGCCAGCAGTTGACGGTAAAGAAATTTCAAGGGGTTGCTGGAGCGGCGCAGGATACCGATTTCCAGATCGTTGGCGTGGCGGCCAACATAAAAAGCGGCCCGCAGCGGCCCGTGATGCCGATGGTGTTTGCACCCGTAACATTGCGGGGAGGATTCATTTTGTTGCTGAAGACCAGCGTGGCTCCCGCTTCGATGGTCCAGGCCGTTCAGCAGCAAGTATGGGCGGTGAATCGCAACGACGTCATCGTGTTTAACAAGCCACTGACGGATTTTTTGCACGAGCTCACGTATGCCGCGCCGGAGTTCGCGGTAACGATGTTTGCGCCGCTGGCGAGCATTGCGCTTCTGCTGGTGATTGCCGGGGTGTTCAGCGTGATGGCGTATACGGTGTCGCTGCAAACGCATGAAATTGGAATACGCATGGCGCTGGGGGCGCAGCAAGCGGCCATTCTGAGGATGGTTTTGCTGCGAGGGCTGAGATTGGTGGCGGCGGGGATTGTTGTGGGCGTGGCGGCGAGCCTGGAGCTCCCACGGTTTATCGCGAGCCAGATTTGGGGCATTTCGGCGACGGATCCGGTGACGTTTGTGGGCGTGGCGATGCTGCTGACGATTGTGGCGGTGGGGGCGTGTTGGATACCGGCGCGGAGGGCGATGAGGATCGAGCCGATGGAGGCGTTGAGGTATGAGTGAGAGAGGAGTGGAAGTGGATGGGCGGCCATTCTGGAGAGATGCGGGCTGGCGAGCGACGTCGCAAGTGCGAGACAACTTCACGGCGAAGGCCGCGGCGAGATCGTTCGCTGCGCGAAGGGCACTTCGCTCAGGATGACGATATAAAAATGGACCGACGAACATTTTTGAAGCGATCAGGGCTGGCGGCGATTGCGCCGTTGTGGCCGCGCGAGCTTTTCGCGAGCAAGACTTTTCGGCGGCGGAGACCGGGGGATGCGAATTGGCCTTCGCCGGCGGCGTGGAAGCGGCTCAGTGACGCCGTGGATGGGAATTTGGTCCCGGTGGAATTTCCGATTGAGGCGTGCGTCAAGGACGTGGGCAGCGCGGCGTGCAAGAATCTGATCGGGAATATGCGAAACCCGTACTTCATCGGCGACCAGCCGGGGCTGACGCAGACGCTGGGCTGGGTGGACGCGTGGGTGAGCAGCCCGAGCGTTTACGCGGTGGCCGCGCAAAACGCGCAGCACATTGCGGCGGCGGTGAACTTCGCGCGGGAGAGCGATTTGCGGCTGGTGGTGAAAGGCGGGGGCCACAGTTATCAGGGCACGTCGAACGCGGCGGATTCGCTGCTGATCTGGACGCGGCACATGCATGACATCAGGATGCATGAAACATTTGTTCCGCAAGGCTGCGAAGGGAGACAGGCGACGCAGCGCGCGGTGACCATCGGCTCGGGTGCGATTTGGATGCAGGCGTATGACGCGGTGACGACGAAGGGCGGCGCGTACGTGCAAGGAGGCGGGTGCACGACGGTGGGCGTGGCCGGGTTGGTGCAGAGCGGCGGGTTCGGAAGTTTTTCGAAGCGTTATGGAACGGCAGCGGCGAATTTGCTGGAGGCGGAGGTAGTGACCGCGGACGGAAAAATACGCATCGCGAATGCGTACACGAATTCGGATTTGTTTTGGGCGCTGAAAGGCGGCGGGGGTGGAACGTTTGGCGCGGTAAGCAAAGTGACGCTGCGTGTGCACGAGCCGGCGGAGTGGTGGGGCGGGGCGATTTTTACGGTGAAGGCTTCTTCGGATGATGCGTTCCGGCGGCTGCTGAGGCAGTTTGTCGGCTTTTATCGCGAAAGTTTGTTCAACGAGCATTGGGGAGAGCATTTGACCGTCGGGCAGGACAACGTGATGGAATTCGTGATGGTGTGCCAGGGATTGACGACGGAAGAAGTGAGGAAAATATGGCAGCCATTTATGGATTGGATTGCGCGTTCGCCGGGCGCTTACAAAATTGAGGGAGACCCGATTCTGGGGTGCATGCCCGCGCGGCATTGGTGGGATCCGGAGTGGCGGAAGGAAAATCATCAGACGGGGATTTTTGATGCGGACTCGCGGCCGGGCGCGAGTGCGAATAATGTGTGGTGGACGGGAGACGGGGGACAAGTGGGATGGTTTCTTTACGGATATGAATCGTTGTGGCTGCCGGCGACGCTGCTGGAGGGCGATTCGCAGGAGCGGCTGGCGAAGGCGCTGTTTGCGGGCTCGCGATACATCGATATGGAAATGCATTTCAATAAAGGGCTGGCGGGCGGTGCGCGTGAGGCGATCGAGGCGACGCGAGATACGGCGATGAATCCGGCCGTGGCGGGCGCGTTTGCGCTGCTGATTGTGGGCGATGCGGGCGGAGGGTATCCGGGAGTGCGCGGACACGAGCCGAATGTGGCGGCGGGGCGGAAATCGCGGAAGAAGATTCACCGGTGCGTAAATGAATTGCGCGCGATTGTGGCGGAGGACAGCGCGTACGTGTCGGAGAGCAATTTTTTTCAGGAGGAGTGGCAGCGGGCGTATTGGGGGCAGAATTATGCGCGACTGGCGGCGGTGAAGAAGAAGTACGATCCGACGGGGTTGTTTTTCGCGCACAATGGGGTGGGGTCGGAGGAGTGGAGCAAGGACGGATTTACGAAACTTTGACGCGCCAGCGGCATTTGGGCGGAAGGAATCGAGCCGATTGAGGCGTCTTTTTCCATGCTGGGCGTGTTGTTTTCGCACTTCGCTTGAATCTGCGCAAAATAAGCTGCAAGCCGCTGATATAATGGTCATTCACCGCTTCTGCGGGCGCAAACGTCTGAGTCGCCGTGTGTAAGATTCACATCTAATAGGGATACATGGACCCGACAAAACCAGCACCGGTTACCGAACTGCCCGCTGAAGTTCTGGGCAAAATGGCGGAGATCGCCGAGGAGATCAACGCCTCGCTGGACTTGGACGAAGTGTTGGCGCACGCGGCGGCGCAGATCAAGGGCCTGATCGACTACGAGATATTCGCGGTTTTGCTGGTGGATGAGAATTCGCGTGAACTGAGTTTTCGGTTCGCCATCGGGCACCGGCAAGAGGTGGTGGAGAACTGGCGCATTCCGATGGGGCAGGGAATCATCGGAACGGCGGCGGCGACGGGGCGGCCGGTGCGCGTGAGCGACGTGCACAAGGACTCGCGATATTTGAACGCGCTCGATTCGGTGCAGTCGGAGCTGGCGGTGCCGCTGCTGGTGCAGGGGCGCGTGATGGGCGTGCTGGACATCGAAAGCTCGCAGGCGGATTACTTCACGAGAGATCAGCAGAATATTTTGATGATGCTGGCGACGCGAATCGCAAGCGCGATCGAGAACGCGCGGCTCTTTGAGCGCGCGAAGCGGCAGGCGGACACGCTGTTGCTGCTGAACGAAGTGGCGCGCGAAACGAATTCGCTGCTGGATGTGGAGGGAGTACTGCGGCGCGCGGCGGAGATGGTGAAGCAGGTCATCGACTATCAAATTTTCGCGATTTTGCTGTACGACGAGCAGGCGCGAGTTTTCCGGCACAGGGTCAATGTGAAATTCGGGCAGCACATACTGGAGCGGTCTGTGGTGTCGCCGCACGAGGGAATCGTGGGCGCGGCGGCGACGCTGAGGCGGCCGGTGGTGGTGCCGGATGTGTCGTTCGATCCGCGCTACATTTCGCTGAACCCGGAGACGCGGTCGGAGCTGGCGATTCCGCTGCTGTTCAAGAATCGCGTGATCGGCGTGCTGGACATCGAGAGCCCGCAACTGAATTACTTCACGCCGGACCACGTGCAGGCGCTGTCGATTCTGGCGTCGCACCTGGCGGTGTCGATTGAAAATGCGCGGCTCTACGAGCAAGTGGCGAAAGACGAAGCGCGGATGGAGCGCGACCTGACGGACGCGCGGCGTTTGCAGTCGGCGCTGCTGCCGCCGGTGCCAGGAAAAGAATATGGATTGGACATTGCGGCGCGAGTGGTGTCTTCGCGCGAACTTTGCGGCGACCTGTACGATTTTCTGCCGCACAGTAGCGGCGATCTGGATATCGCATTGGGCGATGTGAGCGGGAAAGGAAGCGCAGCGGCGCTTTATGGCGCGGCCGGCGTGGGAATTTTGCGCAGCCTGGCGCCGCAGCATCTGTCGCCGGCAAAGACTTTGCAGAAATTGAATCATGTGATTTGCGAGCGGCGCATCGAAGGGCGCTTCATGACGATGTGTTTTCTTTCGTGGAACCCTTCCGGGCGCGTGCTGCGCTTGGCCAATGCCGGGCAGGAGCAGCCGCTGATTTTTCAGAACGGCCGGTGCGAGAAAATTCCGCTGGCGGGATTTCCCGTTGGGATGTTCGACAATTCCACGTACGACGAACTGAGCCTGGTGCTGGCGCCAGGCGACACGGTGGTGCTTTATTCCGATGGCGTCACGGACGTGCAAAACGCGGAGGGCCAGTTTTACGGCTGGCAGCGGCTGCGCGATGCGGTTTCGGCGCACGCGGAGCTGTCCGCGGGGGAGCTGGCGGATTTTTTTCTGGCAGACGTGGACCAGTTTTCCGGCGGGGCCCATCCCTTCGATGACCGCACCCTTGTTGTTCTGAAAGTGATATAAGAATCCTCCGATGGCAGTGCGCTCTCCTCACGAAATGCCGGACCCTGTGAGTTATACGCCCGGATTTTCCTACCGGCACGGCGCGCTCGCGTGCGAGGGGGTGTCGCTCGCGGCGATTGCGCAACGCGCGGGAACGCCGGCGTTTGTGTACAGCCACGCGGCGTTCACGGCGGCGTATCGCGAGCTGAACGGAGCGCTCGGGCGTCTGCCGCACAGAATTTGCTACGCGGTGAAGGCGAATTCGAATTTGGCGGTGCTGCGCACGTTCGCGCGACTGGGCAGCAGCTTCGACATTGTTTCCGGCGGGGAACTGTTCCGGCTGCGGCGGATCGGTGTGCGCGGGGAGCGGATTGTGTTTTCCGGCGTGGGCAAGACGCGCGAGGAGATTTGCGAGGCGCTGCGGGCGCGGATTTTGCTGTTCAATGTGGAGTCGGAAGCGGAGCTGGAGGTGCTGGCAAGCGAAGCGGCGCGCGCCGGGCGGGCCGCGCCGGCAGCGATTCGCGTGAATCCAGACATCGAAGCGGGCGGGCATCCGCACATCGCCACGGGGCACCATCGGCACAAATTCGGAATTGACTGGGCGGAGGCGCGGCGGCTGTATCTGCGACACAAGAATTCTTTGTGGATCGAGTGGCGGGGAATCAGCGGGCACATCGGGTCACAGATTACCAACGCGGGGCCGTTCCGGCGGGCGTCGGCGCGGCTGGCGAAATATTTTGCAGAGCTGCGCGGCGAAGGGATTGCGCTGCGTTTTTTGGATATTGGCGGCGGCATCGGGATTCGCTACACCAAGGAGAAGCCGCTGACGTTTGCGGAATACGCCAAGGCGCTGCCGCGCTCGCTGGGGCCGGCGATACGCGCGGCGGGCGGCGAGCTGCTGGTCGAGCCGGGGCGCGCGCTGATGGGCAACGCGGGCGTGCTGCTGACGCGTGTGCTGTACACGAAGCGGAGCCGCGGGAAGACTTTTGTGATTGTGGACGCGGCGATGAACGATTTGATCCGACCGGCGCTCTATGGCGCGGCGCATTGCATCACGCCGGTGAACCGGGCTGCGGCGCGCGCGGACGTTTCACGCGTGGACGTGGTGGGGCCGGTGTGCGAGTCGGGGGATTTTTTCCTGCGCGACTGGCCGATGCCAGAAGTGGACGCAGGCGATTTACTGGCGATTTGGAGCGCGGGCGCGTATGGCTTCGCGGAATCGTCGAACTACAATTCGCGTCTCCGGGCGGCGGAAGTGATGGTGGAAGGCGGGCGGTTCCGCGTGGTGAGGCGGCGGGAGACGCGAGAAGATTTGATTCGCGGCGAGAAGAAGTAGCGCATCGTCGTTGAGAGTTGACGTGCGTTTTTCTATCGATTGCAGCCGGGCGCTTTCAGTTTTGGCCGCTTGCCTGCGTTGAACATTGCGACGTTCTGCTTTTGCTGCGCGACCGTCGGGACGCAGAAATCGAGCCGCACGAAATCGGGCAGCAACTGCTTATCGCACCCGGTTCACTTCGTTCACGGCTCGCATGGACTACGGACATAACATCAAAGAACGCAGTCTAAGAGCCAGCGAGGAACTTGTGCGGTGAAGGAACGCATGTCGGCCAGCGCAGAGTCAGCGCTGGCGGGACATGAGCTGCGAGCAACTGCGCGAACCTACATGCGGCCGGGGTGCAAGAAGCTGTCGACGGAGCCGATGAAGAGCTCGGGCTGGTCGACGAAGGTCATGTGGCCGCTTTTCGGCAGAATAATCAACTGCGAACCTGCGATTTTCTGGTGCATTTCGCGCGAGAGCGAGGGATCGCATTCGTCGTGGTCGCCGACGAGAATCAGCGTGGGGACGTGAATCGAGGGAAGCTGGTCGACGTATTCGACGGATTTGAGATTTCCGTCGATGACGAATTCGCCGTCGGAGCCCCACATCTCGCGGTAAAGATCCCATGACATGACGCCCTGAGCGATGGGGTCGTAGTTGGGGTCGGGGTGATTTTGATAGACGTACGGAAAATATCCTTCGCCCCAGGCGGCGATCATGTAGGCGTCGGTATAGCGATTCTGCTGGTAAGGAAGGCCGTGGCCGAATAGGCCGGCCTTCTGCATTTGGTCGATTTTGTCGCGCACGTCGGGCGGGGCGCTGGCCAGTTCTTTGGCGAGGACCTGGTTCATCTGCGAAGTGCTGGGAAAAGTGCTGCAGAGAATCAGGTGGGTAAGATTCTTCTGATATTTCAGCGCGTAGGCTTGCGCGAGGACTCCGCCATAGGAATGTCCGAGGAGGGTGATTTTGCCGAGATTGAGCGCGGTGCGCACGTCTTCAACGTCCTCGACCATGTTTTCAACGGTATATCCAGAGGGATCGGCGAGCTGCTGGGAGCGGCCGGAGCCGCGCTCATCGATGAAGACGAGTTCATTGCGGCGGGCGAGAGGCAGCAAGTAGGGGAGGAAATAATCGTGGGAAGCGCCAGGTCCGCCATGAACGATGAAGAGCGGCGCGCCGCGGCCGACCATCATGTAGTAAATCATCACGCCGTGGGCGTCGACGAAGCCTTCGTGCATGGGGTAGACGCTAGAGCTGTTGCTGGCGGCGCGCGCGACGCGGTGCGCGCGATGCTGCTGGGCTTGGGCATTCGAAGGCGTGAATAGAAATCCGACGACGGCGAACAGGCCGGCGCACACAAAAAGTTTCGCTTTCATGATTTCCTCCCTTGGTAATCGTATGGCAATACTAAAGTATGGCAATGCAAAAACAATTGGTCAGCGCTGGCCCCAGCGGAGCTTGTTGCGCAGGACTTTGTAATAAGTTTGCTCCTGCGGGCGCACGAGATTGACGCGATAGGGCGATTTCGAAATGGTGATGCGGTCGCCACGCGCAAGTTCGTATCCAATTTGGCCGTCAAGGGTGAGATAGGCCTGCTCCTCGAGGGCGGTGAAGTCGAGTTCAAGCTGCACGCTATCGGGAAGAACGAGCGGGCGATTGGTGAGCATGTGCGGGCAGATCGGCGTGAGCACAAAGGCCTGCAGCACGGGATAAAGAATCGGGCCGCCGGCGGCGAGGGAATACGCGGTGGAGCCGGTGGGAGTGGAAACGATGAGGCCGTCGGCGCGATAGCGTCCGAGAAAATGGGCGTTCACAGAGAGATCGAAATCGAGGATGCGCGAGAGCGCGGCCTTGGTGACGACGGCGTCATTGAGCGCCTGCTGGCGCTGGATGATCTGGCCGTTGCGAATCAATTCGGCCTTGAGCATCATGCGCGGGCTGAGGCGATGATTGCCAGCGAGGACCTGTTCGAGAAGCGGGAAGGCTTCGTCGAGAGTGACGCTGGTCATGAAGCCCATGCCGCCGAGATTGACTGCAAGGATGGGCACTTCGGATTCGGTGAAGCTGCGCGCGGCGGCGAGGAGCGTGCCGTCGCCGCCGAGGACGATAAGCAGGTCCATCTTCGCGGACATTTCCTGCACGCTCGATTCTCTTTCCGGCGGATTGAAGCAGCAGGCGCCGGTGGCGTCGAAGAGGACTTCGACGCCGCCCTCGCGAAGCCATTTGGCGATGCGCGGAACGACGGCGCAGATTTCGTCTTTGTGAGGTTTGCAGAAGATGCCGGCGGCTTTAATCATCGTCAATCACGGCTCGATCATGGCTCACGAACATTGTTCATTCACGAAGTTCGAAGGATTGTATCGAATCGCAGCGCCGGGCGTGGAGAAAATATTCCTGATTGCCTTCGGCGCCGGCGAGGCGGCTGGGCTGTACGCCAAGGATTTCGAGGGCCGCTTTTTCGGCGGCGGCGCGGACGCTGGCGATGGCGCGCTGATGCAATTCGGGGTCGCGCACGATGCCGCCCTTGCCGATGAGTTTTTTTTCGAGCTCGAATTGCGGCTTGACGAGAATGAGGAAAGCGGCGTTCGGCTGCGCGACGGCGACGAGCGCGGAGATGAGCTTGGTGACGGAGATGAAGGAGACGTCGACGGTGACGATGGAGGGTGATTCGGGGAGGTCGGCGGGCTTGAGGAAGCGCGCATTTTTCCTGATGGCGCGGACGCGTTCGTCGCGCTGGAGCTTCCAGTCTAGCTGTGCGGTGTTGACGTCGACGGCGTAGACGCGGCGGGCACCGTGCTGCAGGAGGCAATCGGTGAAGCCGCCGTTGGATGCGCCGACGTCGAGGCAGATGCGGTCGCGAACGTCGATGGCGAAATCGGCGAGAGCGCCTTCGAGCTTCGCGCCGGCGCGGCTCGCGTATTTTGAATCGGGGCCGAGGACTTCAAGTTTCGCAGCGGCGTCGGCGGCTTCGCTTGGCTTTTGCGCCGGCTGGCCATTCACGCGGACTTGGCCGGCCATGATCAGTGCTTGGGCGCGCTGACGTGTGGGGGCGAGGCCGCGCTCGACGAGCAAGAGATCGATTCGCGATTTTGATTTGGTCATGATGCGGAAAACGCGAGAAAATTCCCGCGTCGCGATGCGTGCACGCTCATCGATGAGATTCTCACGCGCGGCGGACGACGAGGTAGTCGGCGAGCTGGCGAAGATGTGCGGCGCGGTCGGCGTAACAGTCGAGTTCGCGATGGGCGCGCGCGGCGAGCTCTTGCGCGAAGGCGCGGGATTTTTCGATGCCGAAGAGCGCGGGATAGGTGGCCTTCTTTTGCGCTCGATCTTTTCCGGCGGTTTTGCCGAGGGCCGCGGAAGATTCTTCGACGTCGAGAAGATCGTCAACGACTTGGAAGGCCCAGCCGATGAATTCGCCGAAACGGCCGAGGCGCGCGACGTCTTCGTCGTGCGCGCCGCCGGCGAGGGCTCCGGCGACGACGGAAGCGCGAATAAGCGCGGCGGTTTTCGAGCGATGAATGTATTCGAGCTCGGCGGCGTCGACCTGCTTGCCTTCGGCTTCGATGTCCGCGACTTGGCCGCCGACCATGCCGTTCACGGTGCCGGCGGCGTGGCCTATTTCGGCGATGATGCGAACGCGGCGATCGGGCGGGACGTCGGCGTTCGCGAGCGTTTCGAAGGCGAGAGTGAGCAGGCCATCACCGGCGAGAATGGCCATAGCGACGCCGAATTTTTTGTGGCAGGTGGGCTTGCCGCGGCGAAGATCGTCGTTGTCGAGGGCGGGCAGGTCGTCGTGAATCAGCGAATAAGTGTGAATGAATTCGAGGGCGCAGCCGACGGTGGCGGCGGCGTCGAGCTGCCGCGAAAAAAGGCGCGCGGCTTCGTAGCAGAGAATCGGGCGGATGCGTTTGCCGCCGGCGAAGACGCTGTAGCGCATGGCCTGATGAATTGTGGCGGGGCGAGTGGATTCGGGAGGCAGAAGTTTTTCGAGGGCGCGCTCGATAATGGTTTGGTCGTCTGCGAGGAATGCGGGCGTAGACAATGCAGGCTGAGTCATTGGAATTGAGCGAAAGAGCGGCGGCGAAAGTGCGTCGCGTGGTTCAACGGTTTCAATGCTGAGATTGTGGATTGTCCTCGTCGGTGTCGAACGGCTCGGCCTGCAGCTTACCGTCGGCTTTTTTCAGCAAAATTTCGACGCGGCCCTCGGCTTCTTCAAGCTGCTTCTGGCAATCGCGCGAGAGCTTCACGCCCTCTTCGAAAAGTTTCATGGCCTCATCGAGAGGCAAATCGGCGGATTCGAGGCGCTTGACGACCTCTTCGAGGCGCGCGAGCGATTTTTCGAAATCGCCCTTGCGCGGAGCTTCAGGCGCTTTGTTGGGCGTGGCGGCCATGAACACCACATTCTATCGCGCGCGATGAAGAATGCCAACAATGGCCGCGACAAATTGAGGTGCGGGTGACTGAGAAGGGGCGCGTGACTATTGACGCAAGCACGGCCGCGAAGGAGCGCCGCAGCGGCGCGCTCTTGCTACAATCGAACGAGTGCAGGGGCCGCGAGGGGGAGCGGGCGCCGAGCCATGATCGTTCTTCGCTTATTCTCCATTTTCATTCTCATCGCGATCAACGGATTTTTCGCAGCGGTAGAATTTTCTCTGGTTGCGGTGCGGCACTCGCGCATCCGGCAACTGGTGAAGCATGGAAACCAGAGCGCGCGCGTGGTGGAAACGCTGACGGCGGATATGGGTATGGTGGTTTCCGGCGTGCAGGTGGGAATCACGCTGACCAGTTTGGCGCTCGGGTATCTGGGCGAACTGACGTTGGCGCGATTTCTGGATCCGATTTTTCACGAGGTGCCGGGCAAATATGCGGCGCTGGCGGCGCATACGACTGCGTTGATCGTGGCGTTTGGGCTGCTGACGGTCTTGCAGGTCGTGCTGGGCGAGCTGGTGCCAAAAAACATGAGCCTGGCGCAGGCGGAGCGCGTGGCGCTGCTGGTGGCGCGGCCATTCCAGTGGTTTTTGAAGACGTTTCGCTGGGCGATTTTGCTGCTGAATGCGTTCGCCGGGAAATTCACCAAGGCGCTGGGCGTGAAAATGACACGAGCGCATTCGATGGTCCGCTCGGAGGAAGAGCTGCTCATTTTGGTGGAGCAGGCGCGGGCGAGCGGCGTGCTGGCGCCGGCGGAAGAGCGGTTCATCCACGGCGCGATGAATTTGGGCGACGTGCAGGTGCGCGAAATCATGGTGCCGCGGCCGGACATTCACGCGTTGCCCGCGAATGCGCCGCTGGAAGACGTGATGAAAATGATCGCCATCACGCAGCGGTCGCGCATTCCGGTGTACCAGGGCACGCTCGATCACGTGCTCGGCTTCGTGCACATCAAAGATTTGATCTGGATTTTGATGGACCGGGCACGGCGCGCGGAAGAGGGCCAGCCGCCGGCGGAATTTCAACTCAAGAACGTGTTGCGCGAGGTGCTGATCGTGCCGGAGACGAAGCCGGCGATCGAGCTGCTGGTGGAATTTCGCACGCATCGCACGGGGCTGGCGATGGCGGTGGACGAATTCGGGACGATTCTGGGATTGGTGACGCTCGAAGACATTCTAGAGCAGATGGTCGGCGAGATCCACGACGAGTTCGACGTGGTGGAGCATCCGCTGACGCTGGCGGACGGGTCGGTGATTTTCGACGCGTCGCTGAAAATTCATGACTTGAGCCAATTTCACGTGAACCTGCCCGAAGATTTCATTTACGAAACGCTGGCGGGATTTGTGCTGAGCCATCTGGGATTTGTGCCACGCGGCGGCGAGAGCTTTGAAGACCACGGCTACCGCTTCACGATTATGGAAATGGAAGGGCGGCGCATCGCGCGAGTGAAAATCAAGCGGCTGGATGATCCGGGTGCGATCGTACCTGCGGCGGAAAAGGCCGCGGCGGCGGCAAAGTCTCCGCCATCGACATCGGCGACGCCGGTGGTGTCGAGTTCGGCGAGTTCGCAGAAGACTTCCCGCCGCACGCGCGGAAGCGACCAGGGAAACGCGCGGGGAAACGAATGACCCGATACATCGGGCTGCGCCTGGCGTATTCGCTACCGGCCATCTGGCTGATTGTGACCATGGTTTTCGCGCTGGCGCACATTATTCCCGGCGACCCGGTGCAACAGATGCTCGGCGAGGGCGCGACGGCGTCGGACATTATCGGGCTGCGCCATGCGCTCGGGCTCGATAAGCCCGTGCCGGTGCAGTACGGAGATTATCTGGCGGGCGTGGCGCGCGGGAATTTGGGCGAATCGTTCCGGTTTCAGCAGCCGGTGCTGCGCGTGGTGCTGGAACATTACCCGGCGACGCTGGAGCTGGCGCTGGCGGCGCTGATTGTTTGCTGCGCGATTGGAATTCCGGCGGGGATAGTAGCGGCGCAGCGGCGCGCGACGGCGGCGGACCACGCGATCGGATTTTTCACGCTGCTGGGCCTGTCGATTCCGAATTTCGCGCTGGGGCCGCTGCTGATTTTGATTTTCTCGGTGCTGATTGGCTGGCTGCCGGTAAGCGGGCGCGGCGGGATTTCGCATTTGATTTTGCCGGCGATCACGCTGGGCGCGGCACTGGCCACGATTTTGACGCGCATGGTGCGCACGTCTGTGCTGGAGCAGCTTTCGAGCGATTACGTGCGCACGGCGCGGGCCAAGGGTCTCAGCGAGAGCGCGGTGCTACTGCGCCACGCGTTTCGCAATGCGCTGATTCCGATTCTGACGATTCTGGGACTGCAATTCGGCACGCTGCTGGCCGGGACGATTGTGACGGAGACGATTTTTTCTTGGCCGGGGATTGGGCGGCTGGCGGTGCAGGCGATTGAGGCGCGCGATTATCCGCTGCTGCAGGGCTGCATTCTGGTGATTGCGATTTCCTACGTGCTGGTGAACCTGCTGACGGATATGGTGTACGCATTCGCCGATCCGCGGGTGCGGCTGCAATGAAGGCGCTGCGCGAATTTCTACGGCACAGCGCGCCGGGCGCGATTGGATTTGCACTGTGTGTGATGCTGATTGTACTGGCGGTAGGCGCGCCGTGGCTGGCGCCTTACAACCCCAACGCGCAAAATCTGCCGGCGCGGCTGGCGGCGCCGAGCGCGGCGCACTGGATGGGCACGGACGAGCTGGGGCGCGACGTTCTGTCGCGCGTGATTTACGGCGCGCGCGTGTCAATGTCGGTGAGCGTGTCGGTCGTGTTTGGCGCGGGAATCATCGGATTGATCCTTGGCTCGCTGGCGGGCTATTTCGGCGGATGGTTCGATGGCATCGTGAACATCGTGCTGATCAATGCGTTCCTTTCGTTTCCGGGAATTTTGCTGGCGATTGCGTTTGCGGCGTTTCTGGGGCCGGGGCTCGGGAACGTGATTATCGCGCTGACGATTACGGGCTGGGCCGGGTATGCGCGGCTGGCGCGCGCGCAAGTGTTGCAGGCGAAGGAGATGGATTACGTGGCGGCGGCGCGGTCGCTGGGCGCTTCGGACGGGCGGATTCTGCTGCGGCATCTGCTGCCGAATATTATTCAGCCGGTGCTGGTGCAAGGGACGATTGCGCTGGCGGGCGCGATTCTCGCTGAGTCGACGCTGAGCTTTTTGGGGCTGGGCGTGCTGGCGCCGATGTCGAGCTGGGGCGCGATGCTCAATGATGCGCGGAGCCATCTGTTCGATGCGCCGCACATGGTGATTTTTCCGGCGCTGGCGGTGGCCACGGCGGTGCTCGGGTTCAATATGCTGGGAGACGCGCTAAGGGATTGGATGGATCCGCGAACGCGGGCGTATTTGATTGTTACGGATTTGGCGCGGTAGCGTCGACGCCTAACGTGCGAAATACTTCTCTCCGAAGGCTCTCAACTAATTCGGCATTTCCATGTTTCCATTCCTTAAAAGGCTCCCAGAAACGAAATGTCTTCGCCGTTTGAAGAGGTTTGAAAACGATGACAAGAGGATTGAAGTTTCGGCGACCTCTAAAGTAACGGAATGCCAGGGTGCTCAGAGACCATTTCTTCCACTGTTTCCTGTCCGACCAGTTGACTACGACTGCCCGCTTTCGTATTGGCGGTAAGACCTGCTCAAGCATATAGGCCTGCCAAATCGGACTATTTGAGTAAACGAATAGCGTATTTTTTCCGCGTGGCAACCACGAAAGCCGAATTGCCATGTAGAGGGACGTGCCAAAAGCGAAATACAAAACAAGGCCGAATATAAGAAGCGCAATCCAAAGTGGCGAGAATAGAATTAAACCAATTAGTAAAAGAAGTTTTTGCCAGCCCGTTCTCGGGTGATGCTCCACTAGCCTGCCTTAGGCGAAGTCGACGGAGACTTCGGTGCCGCGGGCGGCACCGGTGGTTTTTGCGGCGCTTCCGCGATTGACGGCCACTTCGAAGAAGCCGCTCGAGCCCAGAATCAGGATGGGCTCGTTCGGGCCGCCGTTGCCGAAGGTTTGCGCGAAGCGAGAAATCTCCGCGGTGCCGACGCGCATCTTGAAATTCGAGCCGGCGAGCACCTGCGGCAGATCTTCCTCTCTGAAATTGGTGAGCAGATTACCGAAATTGTCGGTGCGAAGGACAACGCCTTTGACGCCATTGCCCGCGGGCTTGGGCTTCGGCAGAGTGAAGCGCACGAAGTCGGTGATTTCCTCGCCGAAAGCCAAGCTCTGGCCGTTCTTGGAAAGCCATGCGGCGACAGGAGAAAAAATGTCGCGGCCGTGAAAAGTGTTGCTGACGGGCTGAAGAAAATAATGCTCGGAGGTGATGTGCCGGACGGTGAGAGATTCTTCGCTCTGGTAGACCATCGAAAGCACGCCATTATCGGGCGCGACAAAATAATGCTGGCCGGCGGTCGCAAGGACGGGGCGGCGCTCGGTGCCCACTCCGGGATCCACGACGACGATGTGGATGGTGCGCGGCGGGAAAAATTTGTAGGCGGTGCCGATGGCCAGCGCGGCGTCGAGAAGATCGTAGGGCAGGATTTTGTGGGTGATGTCGACGATTTCCGCGTCTGGCTGGATGCTGAGAATGACGCCCTTCATGGAGCCGACGAGCGAATCGGCCGAGCCGAAATCGGTGGTGATGGTGATGATTGGTCGCGCCAAGATTTGCTCCTGTGCGGAGTGAATTTCCGCCGAATGGCAAGTGTGGCAAAGAGGCAGGCGCGGCGCAATCGATGCGCGAGTTTGGGTTTCCTGTTTTGAAATTCTAGGGTTGCGAGAAAGTACGGGCCGGAGTGAGGGCTACATCATTCCGGGAATTTCGGGTGGGCGACGAAGAGTTGCGGCGCTGTCGCTCGACTTTTTGTCAGCCTTGGAATTTCCCCATGTCCAGTAGAGGCCGAGATAGGCGTAGGTTTCGGGCTGGCCGGCTATTTCGTGGCCATAGCAGAAGAGCAACTGGAAGCCCGGGTTTTTGAAATAGTAGTAGCCGCCGAAATCGACCAGAGTTGTGGCGCGGAGCTGCGGAGCCGCGGAGCCTTCCGCGCCGTGGGAGAAAACTTCGGTGCCGAGGGTCCATTTCTTATCAATGTCGCGCTGCACGAGCCAGCCGCCGTAGGTGAAATTCTTGTAGCCGGTTTGCGGGACGATTTGCTCGCCCACGCCGCCGTACGTGGTCCATGGGCCGAAACTTTTTTGCACCCAGACGGGCAGCTTCCACCAGACTTTGCCGACGCCGAGGCCGAGATTGTAATTTCCGGTGGGCACTTCAATCATGCTGAACGTGCCGATCATCGGGCGATACTTCGTTTCGCTGAGGTAGCGATATTTCACGCCGATTTCGATGTCGCCCATGCCGAATGCGGTGGGGCCAGCGCCTGAAGGAAGATAATTTATGTTGCTGGAAGGCATGACGGACGCGGCGGGGATGATGATGTGAAATTGAGTGTTCGACAGAATGCCCCAATTGAATTCGACCGCGGGACCTGCGGTATCCATTTCGACGCCGGTGCCGTCGGCGTTGCCGAAGACGTAGAATTCGTAATGGCGGTAATCCACCGGCTCGGGGTCGTCGGTCTGGAAGGGCGGGCCGGCTTTGGCGCTGAGCACGGCGATGAAGAGCGCCGACATCGCCAGAAAAACAGCCTTCGCAATGTTTCTCCGCAGCATTGCCAGCTTCTCCTGCAACTTGGGTCCCGCACTGCAAACGAGACGAGCCTGACGTTGCGTGCTCGGAATTCTCTCGCGGCGCGCCGGGCCACGCATTAACGCCCACTAATATAAGGCATACCAAGCGAAGAGTGCGATTCCCGCAATCACCACGGATGATACCAAAAAATAAATCACGCCTTTCGCGCTGAGTTTTTCCGGCAAGCTCGTTTTCAACAGAGTGAGTCCTAGCAAGACGAAAAGAAGGACATCGGCGATGCCTTGAGTGGTCCAATCATGGTCGCTGAGCGAAGCCATGAAGATTTTCAGCGAGCTGTAGGCGTCCTTCGCGCATGCGAGCACGGTGTTGAAGAGAATGGTGATCGCCGCGGACAGCGCAAAGGCAGCGTTGGCGCGTCCCAGTGGCGGGGAATCGGCGTTCATTATCGAGTCCTCTCTGCGCTGGGATGCTCGAGGGCGAGTTTGGCGCCATGGTTGATGATCGCTCCGGAGCCTTCGAGCGCCAGGCCGCTGAGCACGATGAGCATCGAGACGGACAGCACCATTTTGCGGGCGCTGGAGTTCACGTAGAGTTTGGCGCGCGATGCAATGGCCAGATAGAAAGACAAGATCAGCGTAAGAAAAAAGAGGTGCTCCTTGGTTTCCATGAACAAATTATGGGCGAAGGGCCACGGGCCTTTCAGGATGAGCGCTTTGTCCGCGGGGTAAAAGTGAACATACCAATATCCGCCGAGGACCCACGCGACGAACATGCACGCGGCGAGGAGCAATGCGGCAGTTCGCGTGCGCACCGCATTTTCCTCGCGCG
Source organism: uncultured Acidobacteriota bacterium (assembly GCA_963811805.1). Taxonomy (GTDB): domain Bacteria; phylum Acidobacteriota; class Terriglobia; order Acidiferrales; family UBA7541; genus DAHUXN01. Next base: position 2,972,224 of record CAWESU010000001.1, read on the forward strand.
CGTTCAAGGCTTCGACGAAGACCCATACTGCTGACAACGTGCCGAGCACGCCGAAGGTGGCGTGCGCTAAAAGAATCACGTCGCTGGCGGTGACGCTCATGATCGGGCTGCTCGCATCGCCCTAATGAGAAAATGGTTTTTTCGGGCTCAGCGGGGGACAGAGTACACTCGGTTTTGTTCGTCCGCAATGGGGCGAGGCAGGACGTTTGTTACAGTTGTGTTACAACGACACGCCGCTATCGGGCGCTGACGGAAAGGAAGCGCAGTGGGCTCGGGATTCCCGATTTGTTGACCCGCCCGATCTGAAACGATATTCTGGCTTGCAGTTCCTACGGAATGTCTATGCAACGGGTCTATCTCGACTACAACGCGACAACGCCGGCCGACAGCGAAGTGCTGGCGACGATGATGCCGTTTTTCGCGGAGACGTACGGAAACGCGAGTTCAATCCATTCCGCGGGGCAGGAGGCGCGCGCGGCGGTCGAGTCGGCGCGGGCGGCGGTGGCGGCGCTAGTTGGCGCGAAGGCGTCGGACATTGTCTTCACCAGCGGCGGGACGGAAGCGGACAATCTGGCGATTTTCGGGTTTGTCGGGGCGTATCGGCGCGAGCGGAAGCACATTATCGCGTCGCCGATCGAGCACCACGCGGTGCTCAACACTGTGGAGGCGCTTGAGAAGCAGGGCATCGAGGTGACCTGGCTGCCGATTTCGAGCGACGGCGTGATTGACCCGGAGGATGTGCGGCGCGCGCTGCGGCCGGAGACGATTTTGATCACGGTGATGCACGCGAACAACGAACTGGGCACGATTCAGCCGATTGCGGAAATTGGGCGCATCGCGTTCGAGGCGAATGTGTATTTTCATTGCGACGCGGTGCAGTCGGCGGGGAAAACTCCAATCGACGTGAACGAGATGAAGGTGGATTTTCTGGCGCTTTCGGCGCACAAATTTTACGGGCCGAAGGGCGTGGGCGCGCTGTACGTGCGCGAAAACACGCCGCTCGAGCCGATGTTGTTTGGCGGCACGCATGAGCGCGACCGGCGGCCGGGGACGGAGAACGTGGCGGGAATCGTCGGCATGGGCAAAGCAGCGGAGCTGGCGCGCGCGCACTTAGCGAATGAACCCGCGCGTCTTGCGGCTTTGCGCGATCGTCTGGAAGAGGGAATTCTCGACGCGGTTGGCGATGCGCACGTGAACGGAGACATCGCGCGTCGCGTGACGAATACGGCGAACTTCACGTTTGCGCACGCCGAAGGCGAATCGCTGGTGATCGCGCTAGACCTGCAGGGAGTGCAATGTTCGACGGGCGCGGCGTGCTCTTCGGGCGCGATTTTGCCTTCGCACGTGCTGCGCGCGATTGGTTTGCCGCGAGATGATGCCAAGTCCACGGTGCGCTTCAGCCTGGGGCGCTTTAGCACGCGCGAGGAGGTGGATTACGCGCTCGAAGTAATCCCCGGCGTGGTCGAGCGCCTGCGCGCGATTTCGCCGACTTATTCCAAGGCCGTCCCGGCGCGGTGATTGCTGCGAAGTTGCGCCTTCCTTGCTATTCTAGTGAAACAACGACATGTCTACGACACCACAAACCGAACTGACCGCTGTGGCCATGAGCGGCGGCGTCGACAGCTCGACGGTCGCGGTGCTGCTGCACGAGTCGGGCGAGCCGATTGTCGGGCTGACGATGCAGTTGTGGAATCAGCGGCGTTTGCCGGAGCTGGCCGCGACGGATGGGCCGGCGCCGCATCGCTGCTGTTCGCTCGACGATGTGTACGACGCACGGCGCGTGGCGCAGCATCTGGGATTTCCGTTTTACGTTGTGAATTTCGAGCAGGTTTTCGAGGAGCGCGTGATTCGTCCGTTCGTCGCCGATTATCTCGGCGGGCGCACGCCCATTCCGTGCACGCTTTGCAACAATCACGTGAAGTTCGAACAGTTGCTGACGACGGCGCGGCAGATTGGCGCGGCGCGCGTGGCCACGGGGCATTACGCGCGGGTGCGATGGAACAAAGATTCGGGGCGATATGAGCTTTTGTGCGCGGCGGATGGGTCGAAGGACCAGTCGTATTTCCTTTTCGGTCTGACGCAGCAACAGCTCTCGCGTTCGCGCTTTCCGCTGGGCGAACTGACCAAGTCCGAAGTCCGCGAGATTGCGCGGCGCACGCAGCTTCCCGTCGCGGAAAAGCCGGAGAGCCAGGAGATTTGTTTTGTGCCGACGGGGAATTACGTGCGCTTCATCGGCAGCTATCTGCGCGAGCAGGGTGAGGGATTGCCGGCGGAGTCGGGCGAAATTGTTACGACCGACGGAACGCTCATTGGGCGCCACGAAGGCTTGCATCGCTACACCGTTGGGCAGCGGCGCGGGCTTGGTTTCGCGACGGGACGGCCGGTTTACGTGGTGGCGCTGGACCGTGCGGCGAATCGCGTGATCGTCGGCGAGAATGATGAATTGTTCACGCCGGTGTGTGAAGTGCGCGACGTGAACTGGATTTCGATTGCTTGTCCTGCGGAGCCGGTACGCGCGCAAGTGAAGGTGCGGCATCGGCACGAAGCCGCAGCGGCCACGGTCGAACCGCTCGGCGCCACCACTGCGCGCATTCGATTCGATGAGCCACAGCGCGCCATCACACCGGGGCAAGGTGCGGTGTTTTATTCCGGCGAGCTAGTGCTTGGCGGCGGATGGATTGGCAGAGGCGAATCCGCATGAATCACGAAGAGCTGATCTACGATTGGAACACCGCAAACGGCCGCGAAATCGCGCCCGATCGCAAGTTCATGCTGGATGACGAGACTTTGCGCGATGGCCTGCAGAATCCCTCTGTACGCGACCCGAGCATCGAAGAAAAGATCGCGATTTTGCATCTGATGGAAGATCTTGGCATCGACACCGTGAATATCGGCCTGCCGGGCGCGGGAGCGCGCGCGCGCGCGTCCGTGGAAGCGCTGGCGCGAGAAATTGTGCAATGCCGGATGAAGATTCGCCCGAACTGCGCGGCCCGAACCCACCAGAAAGACATTCGACCCATCGCGGAAATTTCGCAGAGGGTGGGAATGGCCATCGAGGCCGCGACTTTTCTGGGATCGAGTCCCATTCGCCGGCTGGTAGAGGATTGGACGGTCGAGCACCTGCAGCAAACGACAGAGGAAGCGGTGCAATTCGCGGTGGCGGAAGGGCTGCCGGTGATGTACGTGACGGAAGATACGACGCGCGCTGATCCGCAAACGGTGAAAACGCTCTACACCACAGCGATTCGCTGCGGCGCGCGCGCGATTGTGCTGTGCGACACGGTGGGCCATGCCACGCCGCGCGGCGCGCACAATCTGATCCGTTTCGCGATCGACGAAATCGTGAAGCCCTCGGGAGAAACAATTCGCGTCGACTGGCACGGGCACAATGACCGCGGGCTTTCGGTGGCGAACTCGCTGGCTGCATTTGCGGCGGGCGCGGATCAGGTGCACGGAGCGGCGAATTCGCTGGGCGAGCGCGTGGGCAATACGCCGATGGAATTGATGCTGGTGAATTTGCGGCTGATGGGATTGATCGACCGCGATTTGTCGAAGCTCAAAGAATATTCGGAGGCGGTGGCGCGCGCCACGCACACGACCGTTCCGCCGAATTATCCCGTCGTGGGGCGCGACGCGTTCCGCACGGCAACGGGCGTGCATGCGGCGGCGATCATCAAAGCGTACCGGAAGGGCGACACTTTTTTGGCGAACTCGGTGTACAGCGGCGTGCCGTCGAATCTCTTTGGCCTGGAGCAGATCATCGAAATCGGGCCGCTGAGCGGGCGCTCCAACGTGATGTACTGGCTCGAAAAGCATGGCATACCGGCGACGGAAGATCTGGTGGCGCGCATCTTCGACGCGGCGAAGCTCGTGGAGCGCGTGATGAGCGACGAAGAAATTCTGGCGCTTTGCGGCGATGCTGCACCGAGCGCGGCGGCGAGGCGCTGATCTGAGCTTGAATTGCCTTGAAACCTGTCCAACATCCTTATCGTAGTGATCTTCATCCTCGCCGTCGCTGGCTGCCGTCTTTGCGGGAACGCGCGCCGATAAAATCCGTGAAAGTTTTTTTCGGGTTCGGTATGCTGATGTTGATGGGCACGCTTACCGCTCGCACCGCAAATCCAATCGACGCCATCGCGCAGGACAAGAAAGTCGCGAAGGCGCTCGCCTGGCTCGACAAGAATACGGACTGGGTCACCGACCAGCAGATCACCATCACGGAAATTCCCGCGCCGGAGTTCGCCGAAAAAGAGCGTGGCGCGTATGTGGCGAAGCTGCTCGCGGCAAATGGCCTGGATGTGCGCACCGATTCGGTGGGCAATGTGATTGGAGAGCGCCAGGGCACGGCGGGGAAGGACGTGGTGCTGATTGTCGCGCACCTCGACACGGTTTTTCCCGCGGATACGCCGGTGCAAGTGAGGCGCGCGGACGGTCGCCTGGAAGGGCCGGGGATTTCCGACGACGGCACGGGACTGGCGACGATTGCGGGTCTCGCGCGGGCCATGGACCAGGCGAAATTGAAAACGGAAGCAACGGTCGTGTTTTGCGCCGATGTTGGCGAAGAGGGCGAAGGAAATCTGCGCGGCATTCGCGAATTGCTGAACACGTACAAGGACCGCATTCGCGCGGTGATCGCCATCGACGGCGCGGCCACGGATTACGTGACCACCGTCGCGCTGGGCTCGCGGCGCCTGGAAGTGAGCATTGAAGGCCCCGGCGGGCACAGCTGGTCGGATTTCGGCATGCCCAATCCCATCACGGCGCTGGCGCGCGGCATCGTAGAGTTTTCGCGCACGCCGATACCGGAAGAGCCGCGAAGCACGTTCAACTTCGGCGTCATCTCCGGCGGAAATTCCGTGAACTCGATTCCGACGCAAGCCGACGTGAAAGTCGATTTGCGCTCGGAAGACGAGGGGGAATTGGGGCGCCTGGAGAGCGAGCTGCGCAAAGCGTTTGCCGACGCCGTCGGCGCAGAGATGGCTGCGGCGTCCGAAGGGAGCCCGCTCACGCTGAAGATCAATGTGATTGGCGTGCGCCCGGTGGGAAAACTCGCGGACGATTCTCCGCTGCTCACGGCAATCGAAAACGCGGACCGCTATCTGGGCAACCGGTCGCGCCTGGAGCGCTCTTCCACCGATGCGAACCTTCCGCTGTCGCTGGGCATCCCGGCGATCGCCATCGGCGGTGGCGGAGAGGGCGGCGGCGCGCATTCTCTGAACGAGTGGTATGATCCCGCGGAGAGGGAATTGGGTTTGAAGCGCGCGCTGCTCACCATTCTCGCCGTCGCGGGAGCACAATCCTGAGAAGAAGACTTTTTGCTACTGCCTGCACGATGGCCACGCTTGCGGGCGGCATCCTACTCACCGCTGCTTCGCTCCATAGTGTCCGCTCCGGGAAAAGCATAGCCGCAGATGCGCAACGAACAAGTGTGCCCGCCGATCTTGTTTTGACCAATGGCGATGTTTACACGGTGGATTCCGCGCGGCCTCGCGCGCAGGCGATTGCGATTCGTGGGGAAAAAATCGTTGCGGTGGGTCCGAGCGACGAAATCCACGCCTGGATTGGCCCGCAGACGCGGGTGATCGATTTGCACGGGCGTTTTGCCATGCCCGGTTTCAACGACGCGCACGTGCATTTGGCCAGCGCCGGCATGGCGAAGCTGACCGTGAATTTCGAGGGCGCGAAATCGCTCGCGGAATTTCAGCAGCGGATTCGGGCCGCGCTGAAAAATTATCGGCCCGGAGAATGGATCACCGGAAGCGGCTGGGACCACACGCTCTGGCCGGAGAAGCGCTTTCCCACGCGATGGGACCTCGACACCGTGTCGAAAGATCATCCCGTGATTTTCTCGCGCGTGGATGGACACGTCGCCGTGGCGAATTCGCTGGCGCTGAAAATGGCGGGAATCACCAAAGACACCGCCGACCCGACGGGCAGCCATATTGTGCGCGACGCCAAGACCGGAGAGCCCAACGGAATGCTCGAAGAAGATGGGGCGATGCGCCTGGTTTATATGCACGTGCCGCCTCCGAGCCACGAGCTGCGCGAGCGCGCCATTGAATTGGCGCTGGCCGACGCCGTTTCGCACGGCGTGACCTCCATTCAGGACTATTCCACATGGGATGATTTTCTGGTTTATCGCGAATTGAAAAACGAAGGCAAGCTGCCGCTGCGCATCACCGAGTGGCTCACATTTATGCAGCCGCTGGCGCAACTCGAAGAGGAGCGCCGTGAAGGCGGAACCACCGATCCGTGGCTGAAAACCGGCACGCTGAAGGCGTTCATGGACGGCTCGCTGGGTTCGCGCACAGCGGCGATGCTCGCGCCCTATTCGGATGATCCGTCGACCTCGGGAATTTTGCGCGTGGATCCCGCCGAGCTGAACCGGATGTGCATCGAGCGCGACAAGGCCGGCTTTCAGTTGAATTTTCACGCCATCGGCGACCGCGCCAACCGCGTGGCGCTCGACGCGTTTGCCGCTGTGCTCGCCGCGAATGGGCCGCGCGACCGCCGCGACCGCGTGGAGCATGCGCAGATCGTCGCGCCGGAGGATTTCGCGCGCTTCGCGGAGCTGCACGTGATTGCGTCGATGCAGCCCTCGCATTTGCTGGACGATCGGCGCTGGGCGGAGGCGCGCATCGGCCCGGAACGTGCAAAAGGCGCGTATGCGTGGAATACCATGCGCAAGGATGGAGTGCGGCTCGCGTTTGGCACGGATTACCCGGTGGAAGGGATCGATCCGCTGCGCGGGCTTTACGAATGCGTCACGCGCGAACTGCCCGAGGGCGGGCCTCCGGACGGATGGGAACCACAAGAAAAATTGCCGATGGACGTTTGCGTTTATGATTACACGGCCGCTTCGGCCTATGCGGAATTCGAAGAAGGGCGCAAGGGCCAGCTCAAGCCGGGGATGTTTGCGGACATCGTCGTTTACCCTGCGGACATCACGCGGATGCCGCCCGCAGAACTTCTGCACACCTCCACCGACATGACCATCGCTGGCGGCCGCGCGGTTTACGAACGGCACTGAGCCCCCGCACATGAGCCGCCGCTTGCAGGCTGATCTGGCGCTGGCGCTGTGCGCGCTGATTTGGGGCGCGACGTTTGTGGTGGTGAAGGATGCCCTCGCGTTTGCTTCTGTTTTTTCCTTCAACGCTGTGCGCTTCACTCTCGCGGCCATCGTTATGGGAGTGGTGTACGCGCGGGCGTTGCGCAAATCGGATTGGGCCACGCTGGCGGCCGGTGCGTTGATTGGATTTTTCATGTTCGCGGGCTATGCGTTTCAGACGCTGGGGCTGGAGTTCACGACGCCGTCGAAAGCCGCGTTCATCACCGGTGCCGGCGTGGTGATGGTGCCAGTGCTGCTGGCCGTTTTCTGGCGCCGGAGAATCAGCCGGTGGGCGTGGACGGGCGCAGTGGCTGCGCTGGCGGGTTTGTATTTCCTGACCGTACCGCGCTCCGGATTTTCCGCTCTGAACGTGGGAGATCTGCTCGCGCTGGCCTGCGCGGTGATGTTCGCGTTCCACATTATTCTGGTTGCGAAATACAGCCCGACGCATTCGGTGGCGGCGCTGAGCTTTTTGCAAGTGGCCACGACGGCGGTTCTCACCGCGTTGTGCTTGCCGGTGCTGGCGGTGACGCGCTGGGAGACTCCGTTTTTGCACTGGTCGCCGAGCCTGGTTGCCGCGATTCTGATTACCGCCGTGGGGGCTACGGCGCTGTGCTTCTCGTTGCAGGTCTGGGCGCAGCGGTATACGTCGCCCACGCACACGGCGATTTTGTTCAGCCTGGAGCCGGTGTTCGCGGCGTTGACTTCGCTGATTGTGGTGCACGAGCATCTGAGCGCGCGAGTGCTGGCCGGCGCGATTCTGGTTTTTATCGGGATTTTGCTCGCGGAATTGAAAGGGCCGGCGCAGGTTGGCGCGGACTCACCGGGACCTGTTTCGCAAAATGCTGCGAATTAACCGAGCTTCTGCCGCTTACTCGGATTTGAGAGAAGCCATGTCGATCGAGAAGCGGTATTTCACATCCGACTTGAGCAGCCTCTCGTAAGCTTCGTTGACCTTTTGGATGGGAATGACTTCGACATCGGCTGTGATGTCGTGCTTTCCGCAGAAATCCAGCATCTCCTGGGTCTCCGCGATGCCACCGATGTTCGACCCCGAGAAGCTGCGGCGGCGCATAATCAGGCTGAAGGCGGAAACAGGGAGGGGTTTGGCAGGAGCGCCAACAATCGTGAGATTGCCGTCACGGCGCAGGAGATTGAGGTACGCATTGATGTCGTGATCCGCAGACACAGCGTCGAGAATGAAATCGAAACTCTCAGCATGTTTCTGCATCTCGTCGGCGTTCTTCGAAATCACGACTTCGTCCGCTCCCAGCCGGCGCGCATCTTCCTTTTTACCCGGAGAGGTCGTGAAAACAACGACGTGCGCACCCATCGCATGTGCGATCTTCACCGCCATGTGGCCCAGTCCTCCGAGCCCGACCACGCCGGCTTTCTTGCCCTTGATTACGCCCCAGTGGCGCATCGGCGAGTAGGTTGTGATTCCGGCGCAAAGCAGCGGAGCGGCTCCGGCTGGCTTCAGGTTCGAGGGAACGCGGAGCACAAACTTCTGGTCCACGACGATGCTCTCGGAGTAGCCGCCGTAAGTAACGCCGCCGAGGTGCTTATCCGGCATATTAAATGTGAGCACGACGTTGGGGCAAAAATTCTCAAAGCCCGCGCGGCATTCGGGGCATGTGCGGTCGGAGTCAACCATGCAGCCGACCGCGGCTAGGTCGCCGGCCTTGAATTTTGTAACAGCGGAGCCGACCTTGGTCACGCGGCCGACAATCTCGTGCCCCGGAACGATTGGGTACACAGTGGGCATGAATTCACTCCACTCATTGCGCACGGAGTGCAGATCAGAGTGGCAGATTCCGCAAAACAGGATTTCGATCTGCACATCCTGCTCGGTTGGTTCGCGCCGCGGGACCTTGGCAGCCTTCAGTGGAGATGTTGCACTGGCGGCAGAGTATGCTTTTGCGTTGTACATGGGCTCCCCTCGGTTGTTGTCGCTCAGGTTTAATCTGGCGTTCAGTTCGGACTGGAGGCCGGGCGATTGGCTAACTCAACGTCATTCTTAATTCTTAAGGTCGCAGGCCGCTCAATTTCTTCTTACCGCGCGGGCGACTGAATGTCAACTCGCGCCGTTCAGTGCAGCGGAACGCGCAGGTCGAGCGGGTGAGGAAGCTGGACGTCGAGCTTGGTGTTGTCGTCGGTCAGGAGGACCTCGATTCGTTCGGCGGGGCCAAGATCGCGCATGTCCCAATCGGTGCTGGGCAGCGCGCGTTCCGTGCTGGACGGGTCGGCGCTCTGAAAATTTTTCCCGTGCGGCCGGATTTGCGACGGCGACATTTCGAAGACCTGCTTGGTTTTGGCGTCGAGCATCAAATAGCGATTGTCGAGCTGCACCAGCACGCGGCTCTTTTGTTTGTCGTCTTCCAAAACGCTCCAGTTTTTCGGTGGTTTTCGCCCGGTGATTTCAAGGATGGCATTGTCGACGGGCTTCCAGATAATCGGTTTGTTAGCGGCGAATGCGCGGGGCAAGATCGCGAAAAGAGTCGGCAAGAATGCCGCTGACAGTGCAATCGGAAGAAGTTTTTTCAGCGTCAACATCAGTACACACTCGATTCGCGCTTGCGCCGAGTATAGTCGATGTAGACCCATTTGCCGCTGAAGAAGTTCCGCCACACCGCCGCGCTAGTTACCTCAGTCGCCATGATAGTTCCTAGAGACGGACCTCGCTGAAGGATTTGTCGAGGAGGCGAATGCCTTCGTCGACGTCGGATTCGGAAATATTCATGGGCGGGGCCATGCGAATGATGTTGCCATAGAGGCCGCCTTTGCCGATGAGCAGGCCGTTGTCGCGGGCGCGATCGAGAAGCTGATTGGTGGCTTCGGGGGCGGGCTCTTTGGTCTGGCGATTCTTGACGAGTTCGAGCGCTTCCATCATGCCCATGCCACGAACGTCGCCGACGAGCGCGTGTTTTTCTTTTAGTTCTTCCAGGCACTTTCGGAAATAGCCGCCGACGACGTAAGTGTTTTCGCGGAGATTTTCCTCTTCGATGACTTCGATGACTGCGCGCGCCGCGACGGAGGTGACCGGATTGCCGCCGAACGTCGAAATATTCAAGCCCTGGAACTTGTCGGCAAGTTCGGACGTGGTGATGGTGGCGCCGATGGGGACACCATTGCCCAGGCTTTTCGCGCAGGTGATGATGTCCGGCGTGACTTCCCACTGTTCGATGCCGAACCATTTTTTGCCGGTGCGGCCAAAGCCGGTTTGCACTTCGTCGGAGATGAAAAGGCCACCGTAGTTTTTCACGATGCGGTAGACGATCTTGAAATACTCCGGCGGAGGAGTGATGAAGCCGCCGACGCCTTGAATCGGTTCGGCGATGAATGCGGCGATGCGGCCGCTGGTGGCGGTCTGAATCACATTTTCGACATCGTTGGCGCAAGCGACGCCACACTCGGGGTAAGTGAGATGCAGCGGGCAGCGATAGCAATAAGCGCTCATCGCGTGGGCGACACCGACGCTGATGACGCCGCCTTTGCGCCAGGCGGCTTGCGCGGTGACCCCCTTGGCAAGCTGCGAGCCGCCGGCGTATGCGTGGCGCAGCGCGACCACGTCATAACCGTCGCTGACCATGCGCGCGAGAAGGATGGCTGCTTCATTGGCTTCGGTGCCGGAATTGGTGAAAAATGTTTTTTGCAATTTGCCGGGGGTGATCTGCGCGAGCTTTTCAGCGAGATTGACGATGGCTTCGTTGGGGAAAAGCGTGGATGTGTGCTGGAGCTTGTCGACTTGCGCTTTGATTTTCGAAGTGACTTTGGGATTGCAGTGGCCGACGCCGACGGTGACGATGCCGCCGAAAAAATCGAGATACTTGCGGCCTTCGATGTCCCAGAGGTATTGCATGGAGGCGTGGTCGGCGACGAGTGGGTGCTGGTAGTAATTGGCGACCGAGGGCCAGAGAAATTCTTTGTGCTTGCGGACGATTTCGTCGGCGCGGGCGGCTTCGGAAAGGTGATTGGCGGGGGCGGTCATGAAATGAGGCTTCTCCGCAGATTCGAGAGGAGCGCAAAAAGCGCGCCAAAGTTATCGATTAGAAATTGGCTTAGCCTTTGTTTTGTGTAAGTTAGCGGCATTTCTAATTTCGGGGACTGGCGATTAGAAACTGGCTGCGGCAGGGCTGACTTCTCTTGAGAACCTTGGCTGCGGCCGTTGCGATAGGCCGGTTGCTTTGCCGGGCTGGCCACCCGAGTGTCCTTGTGCTGCGAATACCACCCGCACTGATTCCACTACGTTAGCATATTTTGAGGATGGATGATAGAGCAGGTGTGAGACGAGAAGAATGGGCGCTGCGCCATGAATGAGATTCGAGTGGAGTGCTATGCCGGGCACCGCGCGGACGAGCGGCCGCTGCGGTTTTTCGCGGGCGGGCACGCTTACGCTGTCGAAAGCGTCGATGACAAGTGGTATTCGCCGGAGGCGACATATTTTCGGGTGAGGGCGGATGACGGGAATGTTTATGTTTTGCGACATGATGAAGCGAACGATGAGTGGACGATGGAGGCCTTTCGTGCGCGCGGGGGCGATTCGGCTGGCGAAAAACGCTGATTTTCGTTTGCTTATTGACGGATAGGGCGAGGTGCGCGGGCGACTGCAACTTTTCGAGACGGGCGGGGTTTAAAATATGAGGAAAGGGAGCAAACCGTGCGGAAAATGGCCAATCCTCGCTTGCGCTACGCTGGAAAAACGCGAAAATTTCGAGTCATTGACGCGCAAGAGCGGTTGGACGCAGCCGGTGCCGCGCTGCTTAGCGTGGTGGTGGTTTTTCTTGTCGCCACAGTGCTCCTCATTTTGACGCCAGGCGTTCACGGCAGCAACTTCAGTGCGAGCGACGCCGGGACCGCCGGCAAGAAATCGCCGAAATCCTTTGCCGGAAACCTGCCCATTACACAATTGACGGAAGACGAAGCGATTCTGCACGCGCTGGACCGGCTGGCGTACGGGCCTCGGCCTGGAGACGTGGAGCGCATCCAGAAGATGGGGCTGGAGAAGTGGATTAACGAGCAGCTGAATTTCAATTCCGGCGATGATCCGGAGCTGGACGGGAAGCTGAGTGGGTTCAAGACGCTGAGAATGTCACCGGAAGAGCTCTTGGAAAAATACCCGCCGCCGAATCAAATTGCGAAGCAGCAGGGCATGACGCCCGACGATTATCGCGAGCAGTTGCGGCAGCAAATACAGGCGAAGCGGCAGGAGCTTCGGCAGCAGGGAGAAGACCCGGCGCAAATCCAGTTTGAGACGATGCCGGGGCCGCAACGGATTCAAGCGGAGCTGGACCTGGCGACGATGGACCGCGCGATTTACAGCAACCGGCAGCTCTACGAAGTGATGAGCAATTTTTGGGCGAATCATTTCAACGTGAACGTGAACAAAGGCGCGGACCGGTGGCTGGTGACGGATTACGTGGAACACACGATCCGGCCGCGCGCGATGGGGAAGTTCGAAGACCTGCTGGACGCGACGGCGAAAAGTCCTGCGATGCTTTTTTATCTGGACAACTGGCTGAGCGCGGACCCGGTTGCCGCGCAGCAAATGCAGGCGGAGCTGGCGCAACGCCGCCAGAGGTTCCAAGGATTGTTCGCGGGAATGACGCCGCCGCAGCCCGGGGAATTTCCGCAGCCGGGTGCGGGAGCGCCGGGCGAGCAAGTGCAGGCGCAAATGCCGCCAAAGAAGCAGGAGCGCGGGTTGAATGAAAACTACGGCCGCGAAGTGATGGAGCTGCATACGCTGGGAGTGAACGGGGGCTACACGCAGGCGGACGTGATTCAAATGGCGGAGTGCCTAACGGGCTGGACGATTCGCGCGCCGCGAAAAGATCCGCAGTTCTTTTTCGACGATAGACTGCACGATCGGTCGGCGAAGACGGTGATGGGCAAGACGTTTGATTACGGCGGGATGAAGGATGGACTGGAAGCGCTGCACATGCTGGCGACAAATCCGGCGACGGCGAAGCACATTTCGTTTCAGTTGGCGCAGCATTTCGTTGCGGACAATCCTCCGCAGGCGCTGGTGAATCGCATGGCAGACACATTCATGCTGAGCGATGGCGATATTCGCGCGGTGCTGAGGACAATGATCTATTCGCCGGAGTTTTGGTCGAAGGTGGCTTTTCGCGCGAAGGTGAAGACGCCGTTTGAAGTGGCGGTAAGCGCGGCGCGAGCGGTGGACCTGGAGACGACGATTTCGCCGCAGCTCGTGCAGTGGGTGGGACGAATGGGCGAGCCGATGTATCAGTGCGAGCCGCCGACGGGATATGCGGACACCGCGGACGTGTGGGTAAACGCGGGCGCACTGCTGAACCGGCTGAACTTCGCGCTGACGCTGGCGACGAATCATATGCCGGGGACGAGCGCAGACCTGGCGGGGTTGTTCGGGCAGGATGCGGACACGAATGCGGAAGTGGCGCTCTCGCGGGCGTTGGACGATTTTCTGGGCGGAGAGATTTCTCCCCAGACGCGGGCGACGCTGGAAAAAGAGCTTTCGGATCCGCAGATTGTGCAGGCGCGGCTGGATGACCCGGTGAAACACGTCAACGAGGGATTGATCGCGGGACTGGTGCTGGGCGCGCCGGAGTTTCAAAGAAGATAGTGGTCAGTGATCAGTGGACAGTGGTCAGCAAACAAAGGCCAACGCCGGTTTGCATTCTTGCGTTGGACGGATGGGAAGTACCGGGAGAGGTGCCATGAAGATTTCACGGCGAGTTTTTCTGAAAAGCGGCGGAGTGGCGATGATCGGGATGAGTGCGATGCCGGCGTTTTTGCAGCGGGCCATCGCGTCCACGCCCGCGCCGAATAAAAAGAAGCTCGTCGTGCTGTTCCAGCGCGGCGCGATGGATGGATTGAACGTGGTGGTGCCGTTCGCGGAGCCGAATTACTACCGGTTGCGGCCGACAATTGCGATTCCGCAGCCGACCAGCGGGAGCCAGGAAGCGGCCATTGATCTGGATGGATTTTTCGGACTGCATCCGAGCCTGCAGCCGTTTGAGACGCTTTTTCACAGCGGGCAACTGGCCATCGTCCAAGCGGTTGGCTCGCCGGACCCGTCGCGGTCACACTTTGACGCGCAGGATTTTATGGAGTCGGGCACGCCGGGAGTACGCAGCACGGACGACGGCTGGCTGAACCGCTCGCTGCAAGGATTGCCGGAGGAACACGCGTCGGCGTTTCGCGCGGTGGCTTTTGGACCGTATCTGCCATTGACGCTGCGGGGCAGCGCGTCGGCGATTGCCATTCCGGACTTGAAGCAATTCAAATTGTTCGGCAATCCGCAAGTGACCGAGGGCGGATTTGAAGCGATGTACGCGCAGACGGTGGACCAGGCGCTGCACGGAGTGGGACAGGAGACGTTTGAGGCGGTGGATTCGCTGAAGAAGCTCGACCCCGATAATTATCAGCCGGAGAATGGCGCGCAATATCCGAACGGCAAATTCGGTAAGAGCCTGCAAGAAATTGCGGAGCTGCTGAAAGCGGATTTGGGAATGGAAGTGGCGTTCCTCGACAGCAGCGGCTGGGACAATCACGTGAATGAAGGCGGAGTGCAAGGGCAGTTGGCGAATTTGCTGCGCGATTTGGGCCAGGGAATTGCGGCGTTCCATCAGGACATGGGCGACCGGATGGAAGACGTGGTTTTTGTGAGCATGTCGGAATTCGGGCGCACCGCGCATGAGAATGGCAATCGCGGGACGGACCACGGGCATGCGAATTGCATGTTCGTGATGGGCGGAACGGTGAAGGGCGGCAAAGTGTACACGCAGTGGCCGGGGATGAACGATGGGCAACTGTATCAGGACCGCGATTTGGCAGTGACCACGGATTTTCGGAGCGTGCTGGGGGAAATTGCCACGAAACATTTGGGGAATCGCGATTTGAGTGCGGTGTTTCCGGGATTCGAGAACGATCCGCGGAAGTTCTTGAATATTTTGAAGAGCTAAGAAGGCGGGATGCGTGGCGTGCGTGCGCGTGTCGTGCCAGTTCAGGCGGAACGTTTCTTGATGAGGGCGTTGAGCGAGCCGGTGCGATAGCCTTCGAGGTCCAGGGTCACGTAAGTGAAACCAAGTTCCTTCAGGTAAGCCGAGATTTTCTGAAGCATTTCTCCCACCAGCGCATGAGGTAGTTCCTCGGGAGCAATTTCGATGCGCGCGAGTTCGCCATGAACACGCAGACGGAATTGGCGAAAGCCCTGTTCGCGTAGGAAGGATTCGCCGCGCTCGACGCGCGCGAGAAGCTCGGGAGTGACGGCGGTGCCATAGGCAACGCGCGAAGAAAGGCAAGCCGCAGCGGGACGGTCCCAGGTGGTAAGGCCGGCGAGGCGCGAGAGCTGGCGAATTTCGTTTTTGCGAAGACCGGCGTCGAGGAGCGGCGCCAGAATTTTATGCTCCGTGGCGGCGCGATGGCCGGGGCGGAATTCGTGGGTATCGTCGGCGTTGATCCCGTAAGCGATGGCGGAGAATCCGCGGGCACGGGCCATGGATTCGAGTTCCTCGAAGAGTTCATGTTTGCAGTGATAGCAGCGGTCGGCACCGTTAGCGATGTAGAGCGGATTCGCAAATTCGTCGGTTTCGATGCATTCGTGGCGAACGCCGGCGGCGGCGGCGAAGCGTTGGGATTCGCGGCGATCATGTTCGGAGAAGCTTGCGGATAAAGCGGTGACGGCGAGGGCGCGTTCGCCGAGCGCTTGATGCGCGGCCCAGGCGAGATAGGCGGAATCCGCGCCACCGGAAAACGCGACGAGCAGAGAGCCAAGCGGGTGCAGGTCGGCGAGCAATTTTTCCTGTTTGCGCAGGAGCAGAGACATATCGATGCCTGGCGCAGATTGTGTCGCTGACGCCGGGGAATCGCCACGGGCTTCCTTTTGCGGTGCGCTATCTTCTTGCAACGAATCGTTCACGGAATCAGTATAGCGCGGAACATCTATTCGAAGTCGATCATGACGTCGACGGTCTTCGTTTGCGGATTTTTCTGCAGGTAATGTCCCACGGTATCTTGGGCGGCGGGCAATCCCTTGAGGGCTTCCGCAATGCCTCGCGAGAGAAAATAATCGCAAAAGGTTTGGTCGAACACATCGCCCTGCGCGATGTGCCATGCGGCGCGAAGGCGATGTTCGGCATCGATGGACAAGCCGGTGAGGACAAGATTGCCCATGTGGTATTGGTCGCCTTCGGAGATGTTCACTTGATAGGAGGCGCGGTGAGCGGCGTCGTCGAACGTTTCCTTGGGCTCGACGGTAGCGTCGATGTAGCCGCGATGTCCGTATGCGGTGCGAATGCTCTGCCACATGGCGAAGATTTTGTTGCCGTCAACAGGCTGGTCCGGCGTAAGGCCTGCGACTTTGACAAGGGCGTCGAGATCGCTCGTGGTATAGGCGTGGTTTCCGTTCCAGGCGACGCCGCCCCAAACGTACGCAGGGCCAGGGTCGACGGTGACGGTGACGGTGACGGAATTCGGACTCGAGAGGCGAACAACGGGAGCGGAGAACTTCGCACGGAGATAGGAGTGAGAAAGGTAGACCGGGCGGAGCTGCTCGAAATCAAAACGCTCGATCCCGATGATGGAGAATGGCTTGCCGACGATATTGGCGAGCTGAGCTTGGACGACAGGGTTGCGCATGGTGAGCGGGTCGCTGAATTGCAGATCCGCGACGCGCACGTCCGGACCCGCGGCGATGAATTGCACAACTCGATCGTCAGTGCCGGGAAGGGACGTCACGGCGTAAGTCACAGTTGCGTTGAGGCCTTTGGCTTCCAATGCCTTCTGGAGCGCTTGCGCGATGCGGTCATCGATTGTGCCGGAGGCGGGAGCAGTTTGCTCGAGCGGAATTCCGGCCTGAGTGAAGATATTTGGCAAATCAGCGGCGGTTAGCCAGGGGAAATTGTCGAGCGAAATGGGAAATGTTTGCGCGTCTTGCAATTCAAAAATGACGGTGAGGCCGTTGGCATCGGTAGAAAAGTGGTACCGGACGGCCGAGAACAATCCCAACCGCATCAGTCGATCGGCGGCGGTCTGAATCGTACTACGGTCCACGACAGTCCCGACTTCCAAGCGGCTTAGGGCGGCGACTTGAGTCGGGGAGTAGCCGTGCGAACCGGTCTCAGTGACGGCAAAGAGCTTTGCCTGGGAGTCAGGCTGGGTCGTTTGAGCCACAGCAGCTGCGGGCAGCAGCGAGAGCGCGGCGCACAGGAATAGCCACTGCCGAGCTTCGGCGAAGATGCGATGAAGGAAGGGCCCTCGAGTCATACATCATTCTAAGACAACGCGGCCCAAATCGAAAATCGGTTACTCGACGGTGACGGATTTTGCGAGGTTGCGCGGCTGATCGACGTCGCATCCGCGGCGGACGGCGATGTGATAGGCGAGGAGCTGCAAAGGCAGAATTTCGAGAATGGGCGTCAATATTTCCGGCGCGGCGGGGACCTCAATCACGTGGTCGGATGCTTCGCGAGCCAGATGATCACCCTCGGTGACCACGGAAATGACAATGCCGTCGCGCGCTTTGACTTCTTTGATATTCGAGACGGTTTTTTCATAGCGTGTCATGGACGCGGCGTCGTTCTCGTCGCGCGTGGCAATGATGACGACCGGAAGGTTCTCGTCGATCAGCGCGTTGGGGCCGTGCTTCATTTCGCCCGCAGGATAGCCTTCGGCGTGGATGTAAGAAATTTCCTTGAGCTTGAGGGCGCCTTCGAGGGCGATGGGGTAATGAATGCCGCGACCGAGGTACAGGAAATCGGAGTGGCGGAAGAATTGGCGCGCCAGTGCTTCGTATTCGTCATCGCGCTGAAGGACCCATTCCATCTTGTGCGGAATGCGCGCCATTTCCTGGACAAGGGCTCTGGCCGCATCGGGCGTGATGCCAGCGCGCAACTCTCCCAAATGCAGCGCGAGCAGCGCGAGAGCGGTGAGCTGGCCGCTGAAGGCCTTGGTGGAAGCGACGCCGATTTCGGGGCCGGCGTGGGTGAGGATGGTGCCGGAGGCTTCGCGGGTGATCATGGAGCCGACCACGTTGCAGATGGCGAGAGTCTTCGCGCCCTTCTGGCGGGCTTCGCGTTGCGCGGCAATCGTGTCGGCAGTTTCGCCGGATTGGCTGATGACGATGACCAGTGTGCGATGATCGACGATGGGGTCCCGGTAGCGAAATTCGCTGCCGTAATCGACTTCCACGGGCACTTGCGCCAGCCGCTCGATCATGAATTTTCCGGCGAGGCCAGCGTGCCAGCTGGTTCCACAGGCGACGATGCGAATGTTCTGAAAGTCGCGGAATTCCTGTTCCGTGATGTCCATCTCGTCGAGAAAGACTTTCCCGGTATCGAGGGAAACGCGGCCGACGAGCGTGTCGCGGACGGCGCGAGGCTGCTCGAAAATTTCCTTCTGCATGAAATGCTTGAAGCCGCCCTTTTCGGCCATGATGGGGTCCCAAGTGATGTGTTGCACGGGACGCTCGACGGCGGCGCCTTCGAAATCCATGAGGCGGACGCCGCTGGGAGTAAGCACAGCGATGTCGCCATCGGCGAGGAAGAAAACGTTGCGCGTGTGATGGAGCACGGCGGGAATGTCGCTGGCGACGAAGAATTCATTCTCGCCCAGTCCAATGACGGCGGGGGGACCCCAGCGCGCGGCGACAATTTTCTGCGGATCGCGCGTGGAGATGACGGCGAGGGCGTAGACGCCGGTCAATTGCTTGACGGTTTTTTGCACGGCGTTTTCGAGCTTGCCGTTCATATTGGCTTCGACAAGATGGGCGATGACTTCGGTGTCGGTCTCGGTGACGAATTTGTGGCCCTTGGCGATGAGCTGCTGCTTCAGTTCGAGATAGTTTTCGATGATGCCGTTGTGGACGACGACGATCTGGCCCGTGCAGTCGCGGTGCGGATGGGCGTTTTCCTCCGTGGGACGGCCGTGCGTGGCCCAGCGGGTGTGGCCGATGCCGTACATGCCTTCGAGTGGCGCCAGGCGCACGGCTTCTTCGAGGTTTCTGAGCTTGCCCGAAGCGCGGCGAATTTCGAGCTTGCCGTTTTCTCCAACGACGGCGACGCCGGCAGAGTCATACCCGCGATATTCGAGGCGTTTTAGGCCATCGAGTATGAGCGGAACGACTTTCTTAGGTCCGATGTAACCGACAATTCCGCACATGAGCTTCTGTTCTCCGCGGGACTCTGCGGCCGCAGCAAACGGAGCGGCAGCGAGTCATAACAGGTTAGCATATTCCAAGCGGCGAAGACGCGCACGAGCCGGCGAGGGAGCACAAACAGTGAATGCCGACGGGAACGCGGGAGAACTAGCTTACGATTTCGTAGCGAAATTCTTCAATGACCGGATTGGTGAGGACTTCGCGAGCGATTTTTTCGACCTGCTTCTTCGCGTCGTCCTGAGACATGCCGTTCAACTCCAGGACAAAGAACTTGCCCTGGCGCACGCCATGAATTTTGGAATAGCCGAGAGAAGAGAGAGCGTGATGAATCGTTTGCCCTTGCGGGTCGAGGACGGTGGACTTCAACATCACCCAGACGTGAGCTTTCATGCCGGGCATTATAGCAAATTGAGGGTGCGCGCTTCGGCGCGAAAACTCTCGAGCATGATTTGCTTTTCCGCGGCGGGCAAAAAGGAGTGGCGGAAGCCCGATTCGGCGATGGAGACGAGTTGCGCCGTGGTGAGGCCAATTTGAGCGCTGGCGAGAGCGTAGGTTTCGTTCAAGGTGGTGTGGAACATGGCAGGGTCGTCCGTCGCCAAAGTGACGGGAACGCCCCAGGCCGCGAATTCGCGAAGCGGATGATATTCGATGCTGGCCTGTTTCACGCCCATCAGTTTTGCCAGGGCGCCGGTGCAGAGATTGCTTTGCGGGCAGATTTCGAGCGGAATATTGCGCTCGATGAGCAGGTCCATGAGAGCTTGATCACGAATGGCGGAGATGCCGTGGCCGATGCGTTCCGCGCCGAGGATTTCGATGGCGTCGCGGATGGATTGAGGGCCGGCCATTTCGCCGGCGTGGGCGAGGCGATGGAGCCCTTCGCCGCCGGCATAGTCGTAGACGCGGCGAAAATCGGCGGCGGGAAGCGATTCTTCGTCGCCGCCGAGGCCGAAGGCGACGACGCCCTGGGATTTCATTTGCACGGCGAGGCGCGCGACCTCCATGGCTTTTTCGGGGCCGAATTGGCGCACGGCGTCCAAAATCCAGTGAATTTTCGGTTTGTTCGTGGATAGTTCCTTTTCGACTGCGCCGAGCATGGCGGCGAAATTTCCTTCGACATCGTGACTGCGCAGAAGCATGACGCCGACGGACAAGGTGATTTCCGCGTAACGGCAGTTTTGGTTGCGCAACTCCTCCACGACGTGGGCAGTTAACTGCGCATAATCCTCGGGCTGGCGAAGATAGGATGTGGCCCACTTGAACAGCCCCAAGAATTCCGGAAACGTGCTGGTGTTGTAGCGTCCGACGACTTCCTCCAAGACGAGTTTCTTGCCTTGTTGAGAGGCGAGCTGTACCAGAAGCGCTGGAGTGAGGCAGCCTTCGAGATGAAGGTGGAGTTCGGCCTTTGGGAGGCGCGCGAGTGGTGAATCAGGTTCGAGTTGCGCCAGAGGCATTTCCACGGCCTTATTTTATGCGGCTTCCGCCGTGGGTGCATCTTCGCGGTAATGTTTCCAGCCGCGGAACAAGAAGAGAATGGCGACAGCCGCGAGGAGGACCAATCCCGTCCGCTCAAGGATCCCAGCGACAAGAATGCCCTTCAGCACAATACCGCCGGCAATGATGGCGAGCAGCAGCAAAGTCCCGCTCAGAGCGATCAACGCTTTGTCGGAGAGAAGCATCAGGCCGCGCTGGGCAGCGGGATCAGCGGCGCGCCCGGCAGTGCTGTGGCGGACGCCAAAATCAAAATAGAACAGCAGGCCGACAATCAGCCAAACGAAGAAACGTACCCAGTTCTCGATGGTCAGGCTGGCCATGAGAACAAAACACAAAATCACCGAAGCGATGGGAATCCAAGGCGAAAAGGGGACGCGGAATCCGCGCGGGCGGTCCGGCTGGCGTTTGCGCAGAATCAGAACTGCGATGGAGACCAGAATGAAGGCGAAGAGTGTGCCGATGCTGGAGAGGTTGACGAGTGTGCCGATGTCGAAGATTCCGGCCGGAATGGCCACGAAGAATCCGGCAACCCAGGTTGCGAAATCGGGTGTGCGAAATGCCCTGTGAACGCGCGAGAATACCGCGGGAAGGAGGCCATCACGGGACATCGCGAACCACACGCGAGCCTGCCCCAGTTGATAGACCAGAATCGAGGAAATCATGCCCATCAGCGCGCCAACGGTGACCCAACGGTCAGTAACCTTCAAGCCGATGGCTTGGAGCGCGTTGGCCACCGGCGCGGCGTTATTTAGGGTGTCCCAACGTTGAACTCCGGTGAGGACCACGGCGACTGCAACATAAAAAATCGCACAGACGAATAGGGAAGCAAGGATTCCGACAGGAACATCACGCTTGGGATTTCTGCATTCTTCCGCCGCGGTGGAAACCGAGTCAAAGCCAATATAACTGAAAAAAACAATTGCTCCGCCAGTGAGGACACCCTGAAAACCGTTGGGGAAAAATGGCTTCAGATTTTCGGGGTGAATGTATTTGCTGGCGAACACGCAGAAAATCACGATGGCGAGGAGCTTGATGCCCACCATGATGTTGTTCGCCCCTGCCGATTCACGAATGCCGCGTACGAGAAGTATGGTGAGAAACATCACGATGATGAAGCCAAGCAAATTGAAATGCCAGGACCAGCCGATCATTGGATCGTAGGCAGGAGTACCGAGCGAATCGGGAATGTGGATGTGGAAGGTGTCGAGCAAATTATTAACGTAGGCGGAGAAGCCGACGGCGACGGCCATGTTAGAGACGGCGTATTCGAGAATCAGGTCCCAGCCGATGATCCAGGCGATGAATTCACCGAGGGTCGCGTAAGTGTAGGTATAGGCGCTTCCGGCAATGGGAATCATGGAGGCGAGCTCCGCATAGCACAAACCTGCCAGCCCGCAAATCAGCGCGACGGCAAAAAACGAAACCGCGATGCCAGGCCCAGCACCAGGGCGACCATTAACAAGGACGTGCGTGCCGTGCATCAGGACACTGAGCAGCGGCGCTTGCAAGATCGAGGGGTAGCGGTCCACTTCACCAGCGGCGGCGGTACCGGTGGTGACGAAGATGCCGCTTCCAATGATGGCGCCTATTCCAAGGGCGGTGAGGCTGAACCAGCCGAGGGTTTTCTTCAGGCGTTTGGAAGGCTCATCGGCGTCGGAGATGAGCTGGTCGATGCTCTTGGTCCGGAAGAGCTGCTGATTCATCTGTTCAAGGGCCACCGTCCCTCTACGGCAAGGGCAGCACTCTACATTGAGCCGCTTTTGTGCGCAACGGCTGCGATGCACGGGCCTTCGCTTTGGTAGCCTAAACGATTTGCAGGTGGGCGTAGCGTTCGATGAACTTTTTGGTGCCGTAATCGCGGAAGCTGACGGTCAGGCGGCGGTCGTCGCCGTCGTCTTCAATCTTCAAAATGGTTCCGATGCCGAAGGAGGGGTGGCGGACGCGCGCACCGATCAGGCGATTGGCCGTTCCGCCGGATGCGGAAGCCGCAGCAGAACGCGCGGCGGGTTTCTTAGCGCGGCGGAACTGCGATTCGTAGTAGTCGGGATCGGGTTCGTAGCGGCGGGTTTCGCCAGGTTCCGCCAGCGAGCCATGGGCGGCCTCGACGAGATCGCCCGGCACCTCGGCCAAAAAACGCGAGGGAGCGGCGGCGGCGAGATCGGCGTTGGCCCACGAGCGGCGATAGACGGCCCGAGAAAGCGCGAGGGTACGCTTGGCGCGGGTCATGCCCACATAGCAGAGGCGGCGCTCTTCTTCGACGTCATTGTCGTTATTCATGGAGCGGCCGTGGGGCAGGAGACCCTCTTCCAGGCCGGCGAGGAAGACGTGGTCGAATTCGAGGCCCTTGGCGCTGTGCAGGGTCATCAAGGAAACGGGGATGCTTTGGTCGAACTCGTCGGTGTCGCTGACGAGTGAGGCCCGGTCGAGGACATCCTCGATGGTTTCGCCTTGCTCGATAGCCTCGGCGATGGCGTTGGAGAGTTCGCGGAGGTTGTCGGCGCGGGAGGAATTGTCGAGGTGATCTTGCTGTTCCGCCCAATCGAGGTAGCCGGTGCGGCTGAGAATCACTTCCAGAATTTCGCCGGGATTCTTGTTGGCGCATTCTTCCGTAAAGTTCAGAACCATCTGACGAAAATCGGTGAGGGCGGAGGCGCCGCGGACTTTCTGAGCGGCGAGAAGGGGAACAGCCTGCCAGAGCGACACATTGGATTCACGAGAGACCGCGCGCAGAGAATCGATGGTGACTTTGCCGATGCCGCGCGGCGGAACGTTGAGGACGCGCAGCAGGGCCACATCGTCGTCTGGGTGAAACAGCAGGCGGACGTAGGCCAGAGCGTCCTTCACTTCGGCGCGCTGGTAGAAACTGAATCCGCCGACGACGCGATAGCGAACGCCGATGCGGCGAAGTGTCTCTTCAAACGGCCGCGATTGCGCGGAGGTGCGGTACAGCACGGCCAGGGTAAAACGTGGGTCTTCGCGGAGGCGGCTGGCAATTTCACCGCCGATGTATTCGGCTTCATCGGAGGCGTCGCGAGCTTCGTAATACTTCAGCAACTTGCCTGAGCCGAGGGTCGCTTTCAGGTCTTTGCCGAGGCGAGTGCGATTGTGGCTGACAACGCCGCCGGCGGCGTCGAGAATCACCTGCGTGGAGCGGTAGTTTTCCTCCAGACGAATAGTTCGGGCGCCCGGGAAATCGCTGAGGAATCGCTGAAAATTGCCGCTGACGGCGCCGCGCCAGCTGTAAATGGACTGATCTTCGTCGCCGACGACGCAGACGTTGCGTTCTTTTCCAGCAAGCAGGCGAACCAGTTCTTCCTGCGAGGCGTTGGTGTCCTGAAATTCGTCTACTTGGATGAAGCGCAATTGCTCGGACCAGCGCGCGCGCACTTGCGTGTTCTCCCGCAGGAGGGCGACGGCACGCAGGAGCAGGTCGTCGAAATCGAGCGCCGCCGATTTGCGGAGGATCGATTCGTATTCGCGATAGACGGCGGCAGCTTTTCTGCCAAAAGGATCGAAGGCCTCCGCTTCCATTTCATCGGGAGATATATTGTGGTTTTTGGCGTGGCTGATGCGGTCGCGCAACGGGCGCGGCGCAAGCTCTTTCTCCAGGAACTTCAAATTTTGCAGAGCGAGCTTGACGGCGCGGGTCTGGTCGTCGTCATCGTAAATGGCAAAGGACCTGGAAAGGCCGGCGCTGGGGGCTTCGCGGCGCAGCAGGCGCGCGCAGAAAGAGTGAAAGGTCGAGATCCAGATATCCGAAGCGTCGCGTCCGCTGGAGCGAACCAGGTCGGCGATGCGGCGGCGCATCTGTTCGGCCGCTTTGTTGGTGAACGTGACGGCCAAAATGTTCCGTCCGGGGATTCCTTGCTCGATGAGATAAGCGACACGATAAGTGATGACGCGCGTCTTTCCCGTGCCGGCGCCGGCGAGCACAAGCACGGATCCGTTAGTGGCCGTGACTGCTTCGCGTTGCCGAGGATTTAGTTCGTCGAGGAGCGCCATAATTTGGGTTAGAGAATTTTTCGATTAAGAATGAATCTTAGCTGAGCGCAGTCGATTCAGCAAATCGCAGGTGAACGGTCTTCTTGCTTACTGCGGATGCTTGTGCGCGAGAGGGACCTCGAAATAAATCATTTCATTATCCGAGGCGACGGACTTCACGTCGGGAACGTATAGAGAGGCGTAGGAGACGACCTTGAAATCGCCGCTCACGTCGAAGAAAACGAAGCCATGAACGCTGCCGCTTGGCGGGACCACATCGGCCTGCAAGACCATCGGCTGTAATTTGGCTTCGGCGTCGCGGACCTTGCTGTCCTCGCCGGGCGCTCCGAGGGACGGGAGCCGGTGAGGAAATGGAAGAGACGGCCCCCTCGGATGAGCGATTTCCTTCGCGGCTTCGTCGAGAGTGAGCATCGGCAGGTGAAGGCGCTGGCCGTCGGGACTATCGACGTCGAGGCGAACGGTGGACAAATCGACGTGAACCGGATACGTCGTCTCATTTTTCAGAAGCACGTCGACGGCCAGAAGGCCGGCTTTGTACGGATCCGCTTTTGCGAACTTGTCTTTTGTGCGGGCTGGGTCCGAATAGGCGTCGGCGGCAACGGTAAAACCTTCGTGGCTGTCCTTCGCCGTCCAGGTGGAAGGTGTAGAAGGAATGGGTTGTGGCAGCTGAGCTGCCGCCGTGGCGACGACGACCAGGCTGGCGAGCAACAATGGAGCGGGCTTCATTTCCTGCCCATAGATGCAATTGCCATAGGAAACGTTGTGGGTTTCAGCTGTCCAATAACACTATAATACCGATCTTGCAGCGGGCTGTCTTTTCTGGAGCAGCCGGCCCCCACCTCATGTACTTTTTGTATAGCGCAGTGACGGCAATTGCTATGGTGCTGCTCGCGCCATACTTCGCGCTGCAAGGGCTCCGGCGCGGGAAATATCTGGGCAATTTTCGGCAGCGCATGGGCTATCTGCCGGAGGGGCTGGCGCGCGATGTGCCAGCGCGCGCATCGATTTGGGTGCATGCTGTGTCCGTGGGTGAAGTGCTGGCGAGTAAGCCGGTTGTCGATGGGTTAAAGAATCGATTCCCGGAGCGTCCGATTTTTCTTTCCACCACGACGGCGACCGGGCAGCAGCTCGCTCGAGAGCGAATTCGCAGCGCGGAGGGGGTTTTTTATTTTCCGTTTGACTGGCGCGCGCCGATTCGGCGTGCGTTTGGGAAAATCCAGCCGGCGCTTGTGGTGATTCTGGAAACGGAAATCTGGCCGAACTTCATGCGCGAGGCGGAGCGTGCGGGTGTCCCGGTAGTGTTCGTCAACAGCCGAATTTCAGAGCGATCGATTGGCCGATTCCGCCGGTTTCAACGATTCATTGGCGGATTTTTCAGGCGCGTTCTGAAAAGCGCCGAGCTTTTCCTGGCGCAAAGCGCGGAGGATGCGGGCCGGCTGAAGGAAATGGGTGCGCCCGAAGAGAGAGTTGAGATCACCGGGAATTTGAAGTACGACCTTGAGCCGCCGGGACAAAGTGCGTTTGGCGAGTGGCTCGCGAAGCAAATCGCGAGCCAGGAGCGCTGGCCGATATTTTTGGCCGGCAGCGTCGTTGAAGGCGAGGAAGAAGCCGTGCTGGCGGCGTATGACATCGTGCAGCGGAAGTGGCGCCGGGCGCTGCTGGTGCTGGCGCCGCGAAAGCCGGAGAGATTTGACGCGGCCGCGGCAGTGGCGAAAGAGTGCGGCTGGACGGTCGTCCGGCGCAGCGCGGTCGATCTGAGCGCGCCGCTCGACGAAAACTGTGATGTAGTGATTCTCGATTCCATCGGCGAGCTTGCCGGGCTTTATGCTCTGGGAGATGCGGTCTTTGTCGGCGGATCGCTGGTTCCGTCGGGAGGGCACAACATTTTGGAGCCCGCGTGGTTTTGCAAAGTTCCCGTTTTTGGCCCGTCGATGGAGAACTTCGGGGACATTGCGGCGCGATTTTCCAGCATGGGTGCGGGGATTCAAGTGGCCAGTGGCGAAAGGCTCGGCAAGGCATGGGTGGAATTGATCAGCGACTCGGCCCGACGCGAACAGATGGGGCGAAAAGCGCGCGCCTTGGTGGAGGCGAATCGCGGCGCATCGACTCGGTCGCTGGAGCGAATCGCTCAGGTTGTTGAAGCGACACGGGGCGACGAGTGACGCTGACTGAATCGCTTCTGTGGCCAGTGTCAGTTGTTTACGGTACGGCTGGTTGGCTGCGTGCGCGGAGCTACCGCGCTGGAATACTTCGGCGGAGGAGGTTGAACGGCATTGTTGTGAGCGTCGGGAACATTACCACGGGCGGGACGGGGAAAACGCCGATGGTGCTTTGGGTTGCGCAGCGATTTTTGGAGATCGGCAAGAAGGTGGGAGTATTGTCACGAGGATATCGGCCTTTGCCGGAGCAGCCGGGAGTTGGCGGCGACGCAGGCGCGCAAGGATGGAATGACGAAGTGGCGTTGCTTCACGGCAGGCTCGGCGAACGCGTGGAGCTGGGAACCGGCGCGGAGCGTTATGAAAAGGGAAGGGAACTCGAGAAGCGCGGGATCGACTGTTTCGTTTTGGACGATGGATTTCAATATTTGCAGCTGGCTCGGGATGTGGATGTGGTCATGATTGATGCCGCGAATCCGTTTGGAGGCGGACACGTATTGCCCTCGGGAAGGCTTCGCGAGCCTATCTCGGCACTGCGACGGGCGGATATCGTGGTGATCCATCGAACGGAGGAGCGCGTGCCAGCGATTGAGGCCGTGGTTCGGAGGTACACGGCCGCGCC
Source organism: uncultured Acidobacteriota bacterium (assembly GCA_963811805.1). Taxonomy (GTDB): domain Bacteria; phylum Acidobacteriota; class Terriglobia; order Acidiferrales; family UBA7541; genus DAHUXN01. The sequence continues at coordinate 2,999,739 of CAWESU010000001.1, forward strand.
GATCTATTTTTCGCAAACGAAACTCTTGGGACTGGAAGCGCATCGAAGAGGCGAGGTCGCAGCGGCGTTCGCTCAGGGGCGGAAGTTCTTTGCGTTTTGTGGAATCGGCAACCCTTCCGCATTTTTCGCTGACCTTAAGAATTGGGGTGTCGCGGTTATCGGACGCGACAGTTTTCGCGACCATCACCGGTATACGGAACACGACATGTTGCGTTTGGAAGAGCAGGCGGCTGCGGCCGGCGCCGATGCGCTTATTTGTACGGAAAAAGATGTTTATGATTTGCCTCGAGATGCCACGACGCACGTGCCGATTATTTTCTGCAGGATTGGATTGCAATTCAACGACGAAGAAGGTTTGTGGCGCTCGATTGTGCAGGTGATTGCAAGCAGGAAGTCTGGAAGAATGGCATGAAAATTCTGGTGCGCGCGACAAATTGGGTCGGTGACGCAATCATGTCGATTCCTGCGCTGTACGCGATTCGGCGGCGCTGGCCCGAGGCGCGAATCACGATTCTGGCGCGGTCATGGGTCGCCGAGTTGTATAGCGGGCAGCCGTTTGTAGATCGTGTGATGCCTCTCAATGTGCCTTCGCGCAGCCCAATGGCCATGGAGCGAGCGGCGCGCGAGCTTGGCCAAGAGCAGTTTGACTGCGCGATTCTGTTGCAAAATGCGTTTTCGGCTGCGTGGCTCGTCTGGCGCGCGAGAATTCCGCAGCGCATCGGCTACGCGCGCGATGGGCGCGGGGTTCTCTTGAGCAAAGCGATCGCTGTGCCTAGAAAGGGCGAGATACCGGCGCACGAACTGTTTTACTACTTGGAACTGCTGCGCCGCGCGGGATGGCTGGAGAGCATTCCGGAAGCGATGCAGATTTCCTTGAATCTCAGTGCTGGCGCTGCGGAAGCTGCTGAGGTGCGGCTGCGCGAAGCGGGCGTGCGCCCTGAAGCGAAGCGAATCGCGCTTGCACCAGGGGCGGCTTACGGCTCCGCGAAATGTTGGCCACCGGAGCGATTCGCGGCGGTCGCGGACGCGCTCGTTGCTGAGTTTGGCGCGGATGTGATACTTTTCGGCGCGACCTCAGAACAGGGGATTTGCCGCCAAATCGCTGAGCGAATGCGCCATCGTCCCGTAATCCTGGCAGGCCAGACGTCGATCGGTGAGCTTCCCGCGTTTTTTTCGCGCTGCAGTCTTTTTGTCGGGAACGATTCGGGAGCGATGCACGTCGCCGCCGCGGTCGGCGTGCCGGTGGTGGCTGTTTTCGGGTCTACGGATCCGCAAGGCACTGCGCCGGTGACTTTCCGGAAAAATCTGATCCAGCATCAGGTGGCGTGCAGCCCGTGTTTCTTGCGCGAGTGTCCAATCGACCATCGCTGCATGCTGCGCGTTCCTGTGAAGGATGTTCATGACGCCGCGGCGAAGTGCCTAGAGCAGGTGCCGATTGCCTGAGGCCACGAGGAGACGCGCCGTGTTTCTGGATCGCGACGGCACGATCTCCGAGGAGATGGGCTATGCGAACCATTTGAGCCGCTTTTTGATTTTTCCGTATGCCGCGGCGGCGATTCGGCGATTGAACAAGGCCGGACTGCCAGTGATTGTGGTGACGAATCAGTCGGGCGCGGCGCGGGGCTTTTTCCCGGAGTCGCTGATTGAAGAGATTCACGCCAAGATGGAAGCTGAACTTGCGGTCGGAGGGGCGCGTGTAGACGGCATTTATTATTGCCCGCACATTCGCGACGACAACTGCAATTGTCGCAAGCCTCTGCCGGGCATGCTGGAGCGCGCGGCCGCCGAGCACAATCTCGAGCTCAAAGGCTCGGTGCTTGTGAGCGATCGTTATGATGACATCGCCATGGCGCACGCTGCGGGGTGCACGGGCATTCTGGTGCTTTCGGGATACGGGCGTGGCGAACATCAGTGGAATCGGCACGGATGGCCGAGCCAGCCCGATTCGGTGGTCGAGAATTTGAAAGAGGCAGTCGACTTGATTTGCGAAACGGTGAAGAAATGACCGTCAGGAAGGCTGGACAGTCCGGCGCGGTTGACCTGTCGCGCTTGCTGGAGCTGATCGCGTCGTTCCCGCGCCAGACGATGACCGTCATCGGCGACTTTGTTGTGGACGAGTACGTTACAGGTGAGATTTCACGGATCTCTCGCGAGGCGCCAGTGCTCATTCTGCGCCATCGGAAAACAGAAATTGTTCCGGGCGGCGGTGCCAATGCGGCGAATAATCTGGTGGAGCTGGGAGCCCGCGTGCTGCCCGTGGGCGCAGTGGGAGACGACGCGGCGGGCAATGCGCTCATCGATTATTTTCGCGCCAAGAATGTAAATGTGTCGGGCATAATCCGTGCGCGCCACACAAAAACCACGACCAAGACGCGTTTTCTTGCACGATGGTCGCACACTGCGCGCCAACAGGTTTTGCGCGTGGATCGCGAGGCGAGCGGGCCTTTGTCCGAAAGCGTTACGAAGCAGATCGGACGGAAAGCGCGGACTTTCATTGCAAGATCGGATGGCGTGCTCGTTTCTGACTACGGCACTGGCTCCGTGACACCGGATTCATTGAAAGGCATGAAAGCGAAAGTGGCGACACTCGATTCGCGTTACCGTTTGCTGGATTATCGCGGTGGGGGGTTCACAGCGGCCACGCCAAATGAACCGGAGCTGGAAGCGTTGTACCACGCGCAAATCGGAGACGACGAAAAGCAACTCGAAATGCTTGGCCAGCGCACGTTGCGGGCGCTCGGTTTGCGGGCGTTGCTGGTGACGCGCGGCAAGGAGGGAATGGTATTGTTCGAACGCGCGAAGCCGCCGCATCGCATTGCGGTGTATGGCGCGGACGACGCGGTGGACGTGACCGGCGCCGGCGATACGGTGATCGCCGTGTTTACGCTGGCGCTGGCCGCGGGAGCTTCGTTCGTCGAAGCGGCGCACTTGGCCAACTATGGCGGCGGCATCGTGGTGATGAAGCGCGGCACGGCGACGGTGTCGCGCGCCGAACTGGAAGCAGTCGTCCGCGGTGAGGCCAGCACGAGCGCATGAACACGCGCTCGAAAATCCTGGCTCGTTCGGAGCTTGCGCTGCGCCTCGATGAGCACCGCAAGAAGGGTCAAAGAATCGTGCTGGCGAATGGCTGCTTCGACATATTGCATGCGGGGCATGTGCGCTATCTGGAAGGGGCGCGCCGGGAGGGTGACCTGCTGGTCGTGGCAATAAATTCCGACGCCAGCACGCGAGGACTGAAGGGGCCGGGACGGCCGATTTTGTCGTCGGCGGATCGCGCCGAACTCGTGGCGGCACTTGGCGCGGTGGATTACGTGCTGATTTTCGAGGAGCCCGACGTGCGTTCGCTGTTGCGCGAGCTGCGGCCGGACGTCCATGCCAAAGGCACCGATTACACTGTGGAAAGCGTGCCGGAGCGCGACGAGGCCGAGCGCCTCGGCATTCGCGTTGCCATCGTGGGCGATCCGAAATACCATTCTACGCGCGGGCTGATTGAGCGCATTCGCCATTCCAGTCATGGGTGAGCAGCGCTTTCTGGTGCTGCGGATGAGCGCGCTCGGAGATATCATCCATACGCTGCCTGCCGTCTGCGCGCTGCGCGAATCGTTCCCGAATGCGACCATCGACTGGTTGATCGACCAGAAGTGGGTGCCGATTCTGGAAGGGAATCCCTGCATCAACAATGTGATTACGATGGATCGCGGCTCGTGGCGGAGCGTGATCGCCGGCGTGAGTCACATGCGCAAAGCGAAGTACACGACCGCCATCGATTTTCAGTCGCTCTATCGCTCGGCGATTCTCGGATGGCTCTCCGGCGCGCCCCAGCGCCTGGGGTTTGACGCGAATTACTCGCGCGAAGGTGGTGCGGCGCTCTTCTACACAAAGGTGGTCAGCCCGTGGCGGGCGCACAAGGTCGAGCATAACCTGGAGCTGGTGGAAGCCACCGGAGCGCGAGCGAACGAAGTTCGTTTCCCATTGTCCACTGCGCCAGAAGCGACGGTGGGAGTGGAGCGCATTCTGGCGGAAAAAGGTGTCGGGGAGTGTTTTGTGCTGTCGCCGGGTGGCGGGTGGGACTCGAAGTGCTGGCCGCCCGAACGGTATGGCGAGTTACACCGCGGGTTGGCAAAAAGGTATGGCTGGCCAGGCGTGATCAGTTTTGGGCCGGGCGAGAGCGAACTGGCGGGAAGTGTTCGGCGCAACGCGGGATCTCCTGAGCCGATCGTCGAGGCGTTCAATTTGAAACAACTGATAGCGCTCCTGCGGCGCGCCAAATTTCTCGTCGCTGGCGACACCGGCCCGCTGCATCTTGCTTCCGCGCTGGGGACACCGGTTGTTGGGCTCTACGGCCCTACGGACCCGGCTCGCAACGGCCCGTACTCGCCTCGGGATATTGTTGTGCGCCGCGCGCGGCCGGAAGAGACCACGTATCGGCGCGGTAGCACTCCATCACGGGCCATGCGGGCGATTAGCGTGGAAGACGTGCTCGATGCGGTCGAGCGCCGGCTGAAGAACGCATAATGGCCGCTGCGACGAATTTCTGGATCCGCTGGCGCGTTCGAGTTGGTTATCCGGTGACGCTTGTCTATCTGGTACTGGCGCGGCCGACCATGCGATCGCTCATCATTGGAGGTGCGATTGGCGTGGTAGGTTTGGCGATTCGCGCTTGGGCCGCCGGGCATCTTCGCAAACATCAGGCTCTCGCCATAGGAGGGCCGTACGCGTTTACGCGGAACCCGCTTTACTTCGGCAGCGTGATTCTGGCCACCGGATTTGTTGTCGCGGGCAAATCCGCTTGGGCGGCAGTCGTGGTTGCTGGTTATCTGATTCTGTTCTATCCCGCAGTGATGCGGCGCGAGGAAGCCGAATTGCGGGAGCATTACGGCGAGGATTTCAAGAGATACGCGTCGGCTGTTCCGCTCTTTCGGCCTGCCTTCCGGCGGTTCGTGGCGAGCAACGGGGCTGAGGAGTTCTCTGCAGAACTTTACCGGCGAAATCGTGAGTATCAGGCCGCCATCGGTTTCCTGCTGGGGATTGCGGTTCTTTGGGCGAGAATGCGCTGGCTGCCGTAGCGCGCGTGGTGGATCAAAAAGATTGACTGCGCCGCGGGCGGCTCTGGTCAGAACGCGCATCTTGGATTATCATCGGGTAAGGTCTGAGCGCCGCGAGACTTGCGCTTTTTCAAGGAAGCAAATTGGACCGCGATCATAGCCAAGAAAAAACCGTAGTGATTCACACCGCTGGTTCCGCCACTGAGGCTATGGTGATTCGCGGCCTGCTGCAGAGCGCCGGTATCGAGTCCCCCGGATCTGTCACAAGCGACCCGTTCCCGATGGGCGAGGCGGGCGACGCGTTTCACGACTCCGATGTAATTGTGCTGGCGTCTCAGGCCGATGAGGCGCGCCGTGTGATTGCCGATTACCTGCGAAGCAATGAAGGCATCGAGCTCGAAAGCTCAGAAGAATCGTCGGACGAGGAATCGTCCTCGTAAACATCGTTCAGGATAGTCTCTTTCCGTTCAGTGCATCCCGCTCGAAGCAAACGCTCGTATGAGCAGCGTGTGGCCATCGGTTGAGACAGTGACAGCGCCATTGATGTCCGTTCGCAAAAGAGGAATGTTTTTCGCGGCGTAGCGCTGAACAATTGCGGGATTCGGATGGCCGTAGGGATTGTCCTCTCCCAAGGAAGCCACGGCGACGCGTGGCATGACGGCGTCGAGGAACTCCGCAGTTGAAGATGTTTTGCTTCCGTGGTGCGGGACTTTCAGGAAATCCGACTGAAGCGGCTGGTGCTCCTCGATGAGTGCGTCTTCGACCTGACGTTCCGCGTCGCCCGTGAGCAGGAAGTGAACTAGTCCATCTCCGATTCGTAACACGACGGATTCGTTGTTTGCCCCCTCCAGAGCGTCGTCGGAGGCGTCGGGGGCACTGGGCCATAGGATTTGGCCATCGGTTCCGTCCCAATCGAAGTCCTTGCCCTGCGCGACATGAACGATGGCTACGCCCCGGGCCCTTGTCTCTGCGATCAGATGGCGATACGCGGGCCGGTCTTCATCCCGGCCAACCCAAAGCTGGCCGACGTGGAAATTATCGAGCACCGCGTGCAGGCCATCGATGTGATCATGGTCGGCATGGGTGAGCAGCACGACGTCTAGCTTTTTAAGCCCGCGCGACCACAGGTACGGTGAGACGACCTGTTCGCCCACGTCGAATCCCACTTGATACCCGGCGATGTGTTCTGCGCCGCTCAAGCCGCCGCCGTCGATCAGCATGGTTCGCCCATCCGGGAAGGCGATGAAGATCGAGTCGCCTTGGCCAACGTCCAGCACCGTCGCTTCCAGTTTTGATTTTTCCAGACTGGGCGCGAAAGGGTGGATGCTGACGAGCGTTGCGAGTGCGAGCAGTATGAGTAAGGCCAAGCGTTCGGGCGTAAACGTCCGCCTCGGCAGCGGAACTCGCACATTTTGCTCCGTTTTGTTCTCCGTAGCCGACCACGCCATCGCCGCCAGGCAAGCCAACGAGGCGAAGAATGCGACTAACAGCCAGACGGGCGGTCCGGGAATCCTCCACGACGCGTGAGGCATCGTACCGAACCACTTCACGGTTGCGAGCAGCCAGCCTACCAACAGGCTCTCGACCTCGGCCAGGATCGAGCCAAGGACGGATGAAACGTAGCTCAGCACAAGTGCCAAAAAACCGAAGGGCACAATGATTCCTACCAGCGGTACAGCGAAGACGTTGCTGACAGGCCCTGAAATGCTCACGCGATGGAAGTAAAGCGCCAGGAGCGGCGCCATTCCCAATTGAATGCAAAACGACAGCAAGAATATTTCCCAAACGCGCAGCCCGAAGCGCACGGGCAGCGCAAAGAAAGATTCGACATGAGGCGCGATGCGCTCGGGGACTCGTTTGGCCGCGGCGGTGGCAGCGGAGCGCAGATCGAGCCTGAATTGTGTCGCGCGCGGCGAGTGCAAGCGGTCGCGAGTGACGTCGCTCAGGTGCTCGAGGGCGCGGCGGTAGGGCGTGCTAGTTCGATCGATCCAAGGAATGGCCAAGCCCGCGATAACTCCCGCCGCGAGGAACGAAAGCTGGAAGCTCGATTGGAATAAGTCGCTTGGCCGAACAGCGAGAAGGATGATCGCAGCGAGCGCCACGGTATTCAGAAGTGCGACGCGGCGAAAGAATAAGCGCGCGCATAGGAAGATTGCAGTCATCAGCGCGGCGCGCAGAATCGGCGGCCGGTCTTGAACCACGCCCAGATAGACGGCGAGGGCCGCCAGGATCAGAAATGTAGTGAATGTCAGCGGCAAGCGAAGCATGCGGCCGAGCCAAAAAATAAAAAAAGCCAGCGCACCGACGTGCAGGCCTGCGAGCACGAGAACATGAAATGCGGCGGTCTTCTGGAAGGTCTCTGCAATGTCGGAATTTATGAAATTCCGATCGCCGAGGAGCATGGCGCGTAGCACGGCGATTTGTGCAGGCCTTCTGGCGAAAAGCGTGTCCAACTTGCTGAGAAGGTCGCCGCGAAATCGCGCAAAGCGTTCGGCTAGGGATGGTTTTGACGATCCCACTGCATGAATCAGTTCGATGCTACGCAATTCACCAAGCAGTTCGATGCCTTGGTGCGCAAGGTATCCACGCTCATCGAACGCCCCGGGATCCAGGTAATCGCGAGGAACTCGCGCACGGGAAAGCGCCTCGACGGTATCTCCGGCGCGCAACGCAGGAGGATTCTGATTATCACTGCCGCGGTAGTAGGTAAGCCGCAGGCCGCCGTGTACGGGCAAAGTGCGGCCCGTCTCTTCGACGCTTTGAAGGTCGATGATATACCGCCAACCGAGCGGGGTCGCTTCCGGATCTTCGCGCAGCCGGCCACGCCAGCGGAGCGGCTCTTTGGTATCCAGTGCGCCGTGCGCGATCAGCGTGGCGGCATCGTTCTGTGGGACGTTGTTGCGTTCGAATTGCGCTGCCGCGCCGCCAACTGTGAACCAAGCCGCGAGAGCCAAGGAGCCGGCGACGACCGAGGGCTTTGCAAGCAAAGTAACGCAAATTCCCGCGCCAACGACAACGAGGCAGGCGAGCACCCAGAGCATAACGCCTCTGGCGACATCTGTGCCGGCGGCGATTCCTGCTGCGAATGCAAGAGCAAGCCACAGCGCTGGGAGTTTCATCGCCCTCGTTCCAGGAGCGCCACCGATTCGATATGGTATGTTTGTGGAAACATATCGAGTATGTGAAGTCCCCGAAGAGTATACGCTTGCACAGTGAGCTTTGCCAGGTCGCGCGCCAGCGTCGATGGGTCGCACGAGACGTAGATAATCTTTCGCGGCGCAAGGGATACCAATTGCTCGGCGACGCCGTCTTCGAGACCCGCCCTCGGCGGATCGACGACGACAACGTCTGGCGCACCAGGGCCGCGTTTGTCTTTCCATTTGTTCAGGAAGGCACCGGCGGGCAGGTTGTGAACGGCGATCGTCGTCCTGCTCGAACGCGCCACGCTTTCCAGGTCACGCGCGGAAGCGGGATCGGCTTCGACCGCGGCCACTTGTGAAAAATTGTCCGCGAGGAACGCCGAGAACAAGCCGACACCAGCATACAAGTCAAACGCCAGCTCACCGGCGCCCGCGAGCTTGCGGATTAGTTCAGCCATTTCCTCGACAAGGAAGCGGTTCACCTGGAAGAAAGACAGATGGCCAACGCGGAACTGTCTTTGCAAAACGTCATACTGCAAGAAGCCGGGGCCAAAAAGCGACATGTGGGCGCCCGTTACGTCTTGCAGCAGGATGCTTTTCGCACCGGGCAGTATTTGGGTAAGCGTTTGCAGCAAAGGCTCGGGCGGGCGCGGCAGGGACGTGCATGTGACGGTCAAGAGCAGCTCGTTGTCGCCGGCGTCGGCGAAAGCCTCGACGTCGCGCAGCGTCGGCGGCAATTTGCCGGCCGCGAGCGCTCCTCGCAGCGTTTGGAATGCCGCCAGCAGCTTGGGCGAGACAATCGAGCAGGTTTCCACGGGGCAGAGCGTCGACGAGCGCGCTTCAAAATACCCGATGGAGCTGGTCTCGGCCGAAGGCTCTCCCGCCCGCAAACTTGCGAGCGGCCGCACCTTCCATTGCGCTCGATTCCGGTATTCCCAGGGAGGCGACGCGTGAACCGTGATCGGTTCTTTCCAATCGATCCGGCCGAGGCGCCGCAGCGTTTCGCGGAGAATCTCTTGTTTGATTTCGAGTTGGGCGTCGTACGAAATGTGCTGGTAATCGCAGCCGCCGCAAACTCCAAAATGCGGGCAGCGCGGCTCAATGCGGCGCGGCGCGGGAGTCAGCAGGCGCGTCAGGCGGCCGCGGAGCAGTTTCTTCTTGCGCTCGATGATTTCGATCTCGGCTTCCTCGCCGGGCAGCACGAAGGGCACGAAAATCGTTTCGCCGCCCTCGTGCGCGAGGCCCTCGCCGCCATACACCAGTTTTTCGATTTTGGCGCGCATGATTGCCACCGTGCGGGCTTATTTTACGTAGTACAGGCTCAATCGCAAGAGTCCGTAAATTTCGAAGACACGCTTCTGAAGATATTGGCGCTCAATCGAGGCAATCTGCTCCGCGGACATTTTTCGCTGATACGGCGCGAGCGCGCGATCCATATCGCGGCGGACGCCGAGCATCGCGTCTGTGTCCGCAGCGGCCGTGAGCGCCGCGGTAAGCTTATCCTCGAGGACGGTCAGGCGCCGCTCGAAATCTTCCAAGTCGAGCGTCGAAGGGGAATCGAGGATTTTCTGCAACGCGGGAATCGCCGCCGCTGCTTCGTTGAGTTGCTGCGCGAGATGCGGTGACGCCGAAGCGTGTTTCTCTGCGCTCATGAGCAGCTTCTTTCCGCGATCGTCCAGAAAATGACGAAGCTCGTCTCGCGAAAACGGTTCGGCAGCGGAAACCTTCCTGCGAACTTCAGGGCCCGAACCTGCCGTCGCCTCCTGCATCTCCGCCGCCGCTTCGAGCACTGCATCCACGCAATATGCCAGGCTTTTCAACGGCCGGCCGGCCGCACCTCGGCGGGAACGGCCATAGCTTTCGAATGCGCGATCGATGCCCCGCAGCACGGCCTCGAGCGGAATCGCTGATTTTTGCCACGTTTCGAGAATCGCCCAATCCAGCGGCGACACCAGTAGGTGCGCGCCGCGCTTGCGCCAGAAGTGTTCTTCGATTTCCGTGAAGTAGTTGAAATAATTGAAGCCCGTCATCGGGGAGACGATCAACGCGTTGGCTTTCGCGCAGGAGGCGAAGCCTTTTTCGCAGCCTTGGTGGCATCTTCGGCAGCCGGGGCGGGATTGCGCTCCCAGAGAATCTGCAGCCCTGCGAGCGTCAAATGCTCATCGACTTGCTGGATGTGGCGCGAGCCGGTTGCGATCAGCGGCGCTTGCCCGCCTGTGGCAATGACATGCGTGCCAGGGCCCAGTTCTTTTTTCAGGCGCTCCAGAATGCCGTCCACGAGATCCGTGAAGCCATAATAGAGCCCCGCTTGCATCGACTCCGCAGTGGTCGTGCCGATGATCTTGCCGGGATCGCGAATCTCGACGCGAAAAAGTCGCGCCGCACGCGCGAAAAGCGCGTCGGCAGAGATCCCCATGCCGGGCGCCAAAACGCCTCCCAGGTATTCGCCGCGTTTTGAAACCACGTCGAAATTGATAGCTGTGCCGAAGTCCACGACGATGCACGGGCCGCCATATTTCGCAAACGCGGCCACGCCGTTGGCAATCCGGTCCGCTCCCACTTCCTGCGGATTGTCATAATGCACGGGCATTCCTGTCTTGATGCCTGGCTCGACAAACAGCGCTTTCGTCCCGAAATACCGGCTGGCCATTTCCGTCAGTGTCGCATTCAGCGATGGCACAACCGACGCGATCATGATGCCCTTAATTTCCGCTGCGGACAGGCCGGCGAGCGTAAAGAGGTCGCGCGTCAGGATGCCATATTCATCGACGGTCTGGTCGCGAGCCGTGGTCAATCGCCAATGCGCGACAAGTTCTTTGCCGCGAAACACGCCAAGCACGGTATTGGTATTTCCAACGTCGATCGCGAGCAGCATCACAGTGCCTCGGAAACTGTGCCGGAAATGATCGATTCAATTCTGCCGTCGTCGCGTTGCACTCGGAGGATGCCGGAAGGCTCCAAGCCTGCGGTGGTGCCCACGAACGATTCGGTTCCATTCATGATGCGCACGCGCTTTCCCTGCCCATAGCTGGACACCTCGGCGAACCTCCGCACAATCGGCCCCGTGCCCTCCGCAACGAACTGATTGTAGTAGTGGTCGAGGCGCCGCAGCAACCGCGCCAGCAGCTCCAGCCGGGAATGCACGCGTCCTGTTTCGATTCGCAGAGAAGTGGCGATGCCCGCGAGTTCGGCGGGCATTTTGGTCTGGTTCACGTTAATGCCGAGTCCGACGGCGGCGAAGTGGATGCGGTCCAGTTCCGCCTGCATTTCGGTCAGTATGCCGCAGACTTTCTTGTCATTGAGAATCACGTCGTTCGGCCAGCGAATGTCCGGCGACAATCCGGTTTCATCGGCGATGGCATCGCGAGCCGCTAGGCCTGCAACGAGCGTGAGTGCCGGCGCTTGCATCGGCGAAATTGCGGGCCGGAGCAGGATGGTCGTGTAGATGCCCACGGACTTTTCAGAAATCCACGAATGTCCCGCGCGGCCGCGTCCCGCGGTCTGCCGCTCTGCGACAATAACCGCGCCGTGCGGTTCGCCGCTCTCGCCCAGGCGCATGGCGACGTCATTGGTCGACTCGGTCTGAAAAAAATGCAGGATTCGCTTCGCAAAAGGCGTGCCCCGCAGATAGCGCAAGAGCAATTGCGGCGCAAGAACATCGGGAACACACTCGATGTGATAGCCGGAGCGCGGATGGCCCTTTACGTTGACTCCCGATGCGCGCAGCGTTTCGATCCAGCCCCAAACGGTCTGGCGTTTCACGCCGATTTCCTTCGCGATGCTTGCGCCGCTAATGACGTTCGTCGGGTTCTCCGCGAGCAACGCCAGCAGCGCGTCGATGCGCTTGTCCGTCGGCGTCGGAAGGTTGGTTGTGCGTCGGGTAGTCATCGAGAGGCAACTAAGATTACTCGACGAACCCATCGTCGACAAGGAGCACGCGTGGCTAAGTCGCTGCTCCGCTCGATTTCTCAAGCTCTCTGAGGCGACTAACAAGTGTCTTGCGTTCCAGTTGGCGCTCGACCATTTTCGCTCGAGTACTCTCCAGGACTTCCTGGGGTGCCCGCTGACAGAAGTCCGCATTTTCGAGCAGGGCGCTCCCTTTCTGAATGGCTTTCTCAATCTGGTCAATATCTTTCTTGAGCCCTTGAATTTCGGCGTGCACATTGGCCGCCCCGCGGATATGCGCGCTGATTAGGGACAATAGGCGAAGATCCCACTCTGCTCCGGAAGTCATCGCTGGACTGCCGGGATCGAGGCGTTTATCGGGAGTCCGCAGCTCCGAAAGGGAGGCCAGTTGCAAAATCGGCTTGAGATTCTGCTGAATGATGTCTCTCCGAATCGGATTGGCAGTCGCATATTCCGCGGCGATTTTCTGTTTGGGGTCAATTTTCGAGGTAGCGCGAAGGTTCCGCACGTTGCCGATTACTTCCTGGAGCAAAGCCACCTGCTGCTCGGCGGTCGAATCGGACCAGGCCGGCTTCGCCTGTGGAAACGATTCGAGCGAAATCGAGCGCGCACCGGCAGCCTGCGGCAAGCGATGCCACAATTCTTCGGTCACAAAGGGCATGAATGGGTGCAGCAGGCGCAACGCGTACTCAAAGACGGCGAATAGATTCCGCCACGCGGCGATTGCTTCCTGGCGATTTTCCGAGCCGAGATGCGGCTTCAGCCATTCGATGTACCAATCGCAGAAATCGCCCCAGAAAAAGTGATAAATCACGTGCGCGGCTTCATGGAACCGAAACGCCTCCAACGCGTCGTTGATCTCTGTGGTTACGGAAGCAAGGCGCGAGAAAATCCAGCGATGCGGGAGTGCATCGGCAGCCGGATAAGGTGCATTGGCGCGGATTTCTGGCGCTGCGAGCTCTTCGATCGTCAGACCTGCAGCTTCGGCCTTTTCGAAATTGAAGAAGAGGAAGCGCGCGGCGTTCCAAATTTTGTTCGCGAACGCGCGATAACCCAGGATGCGCTCTTCGCTGAGCGCGATATCCGTTCCCGGCGCGGCCATCACGGCCAGGGCAAACCGCAGCGCGTCAGTGCCGTGCTTTTCAATGATTTCGAGTGGATCCACCACGTTTCCGCGCGTCTTGGACATCTTGATGCCGTGCGGGTCGCGCACGATGGCATGAAGGTAGAGCTGGCGGAAGGGAATCCGCTGCTCCGTATAGCCGCGCATCAGATGCAGCCCCAGCATGACCATCCGAGCATCCCAGAAAAAAAGAATGTCGTAGCCGCTGATGAGGAGGCTCATCGGATAGAAGGTCCGTAGGTCCTCGGTGTCGTCGGGCCATCCGAGCGTGGAAAATGGCCACAATCCTGAGCTGAACCAGGTATCCAGGACGTCTGGATCCTGCGTCAGCTCGTTGCCGCCGCACTTCCCGCATGCTTGAGGCACACTGGCGATCCGCGCCCGGCCATTCACCACTTCCACGCGCGAATCGGGCGCGGGAGTCATCGCCCTGCACTTGCCACAATGCCAGATCGGAATTCGATGGCCCCACCAAAGCTGGCGCGAGATGCACCAATCGCGAGTATTCGTCAGCCAATCGAGGAAAATCTTCCGTTGATTCTCCGGCACAATGGATAGCACGCCCGTCTCGACGGCTTCGATCCCCGGCGCGGCCAGCGGTTTCATTTTGCAGAACCATTGAACCGACAGCCGTGGCTCGACGATAGTCTTGCATCGGTCGCAGATCGCTACGGACATCGCGTGATTGGTGGTTTTTTGGAGCAGTCCTTGCGTCTTCAAGTCCTGAACGATTTTTTCACGAGCCGCGAAACGCTCGAGCCCCGAGTAAGGGCCGCCTGCCGCGCTGATATGCGCGTCTGAAGTCAGCACGTCAATCTCGGCGAGCTTGTGCCGCTGGCCCATCGCGAAGTCGTTCGGATCGTGCGCCGGAGTGACCTTCACAGCGCCCGTGCCGAATTCCCGGTCCACGAAATCGTCCGCGATGATCGGTATTTCACGATTCATCAGCGGCAGAATGACTTTCTTGCCGATCAGCTTCTTGTAGCGTTCGTCTTCAGGGTGAACGGCGACGGCCGTGTCGCCCAGCATGGTTTCCGGCCGCGTCGTGGCAACCGTGATGAACTCGCTCGAATCCTCGACCGGATAACGGATGAACCAGAGCTTCCCTTCGCGCGATTCGTGGACCGTTTCGAGGTCGCTAATCGCCGTCTGGCAGCGCGGGCACCAATTGACCATGTAACGGCCGCGATAGATCAGGCCTTCGCGATACAGCCGCAGGAACGCTTCCATCACCGCACGGTAGAGTGGCGGGTCCAGGGTGAACCGCGTGCGCGTCCAATCGCAAGAAACGCCCAAGCGGATCATCTGCTCCTTGATTCTTCCACCGCTCTCCGCTTTCCATTGCCACACCCGCCGCTCAAATTCTTCGCGGCCCAATTCTTCGCGTTTTAGCCCTTCCGCAGCGAGCTGGCGCTCCACGACGACCTGCGTGGCAATGCCGGCGTGATCAATGCCCGGCAGCCACAGCGTCTTGCGTCCCTGCATGCGCCGCCAGCGAACGATAATGTCGATCTGGGTGTGCTCCAGCATGTGCCCAATGTGAATCGAGCCGGTGACGTTTGGAGGGGGCAGAGCAATCGAAAATACTTCTCCGGGGCCATCGGCGTGCGCGAGGTAAAGCTGCTCTTCAAACCAGGCCTGAGCCCAGCGCCGTTCGATCTCTTGCGGTTCGTATGCTTTGGCGATTTCCGTAGACATTACATTTTGGCGCGGCTGGTCTGGAGGTGTTCGACACACGCAGCATCAGCAATGCGCGTAAAAGCAATAACTATACGGGCCGACGGCATCTCAGTCAAACTACCCTGGGCTAGCTCACATGAGAGTGACTTACGACGGAGGGTTGTTACTTCTTGCCGCGTTCCTGGCTGAGAAGTTCTTCCACGAGAGGCCGCAAGACTCCGTTGGCCAACGCTTGGTGGAGTTGCGGTTCCAGCTTCGAAAGTACCTTTGCCACCATGTCATCGACGGTGGCCTGGTCCACTTGGGGTTTTGAGGACGTTTCGTCTGCGGATGCTTCGAGCGCGACAGGTTCAGCCGGCACGCTTTCCGGTTCCTTGTCCTCCGCGTGGTTGATTACCTCGGGGAGGGCGAGAGGACCTTCAGACATTTTCTCCACTGCCTCCTGCCAAACCGGGTGCTTCTCGGAAAAGGAAGGCGCGATCTCGGGCTCACGCGGTTCTTCGGGCGGCGCTGCCTGTCGTTCAACAAACTGCGCCTCGCGCTCTTGAGCGATCTGCGGCGGCGGCCAAGCCGCGGAAGCGACCCCGCGAACTGCGTCATCCGAATGCGCAGCCAGCTCTGTTGGCGACGGGTCCGGGCTCCACGGAACGGCTGTTTCTTGCGATTGGGGGACGACGGTCTCTTGAGGGGGCGCCTCATCGATCGCGGTCGCCTGCAAAGGAGGTTCCTGATCCCGCTCCAATTCCGGCTCTGGCGGCAGCATGTTTGCCCAAGGGCTTGCCGCGGGACTTTCGATAGCGGTGGGTGCGGTAGCTTCTTCGGCGATCAAGGCATGCTCGGATTCCGCTGTCGGTGCTTCGGGAGCTGCCATTTCCGGCGCCACAAAATGGGGCCACTTTACGGGTGATGGTTCAGGAACGGCTTCAGAAAGCGCTTCGGGAACGTTGGCTCCGCCAAACGGAAGATGCTTGCGGCTCGCTAGAATTTCGGCATCCGAGGCTGTACTCTCGGCAGCCAGCTTTTCCACCATGTTGGCGGAGTCAGTCGAGTCGATCTCGTAATCCATGGTGGCACGGCGCCGCGCCCACTCGCTTGCTGGTTCGGAATCGTCTTCTTCTTCGACATCACGGTTTTTCGTGGAAGGCGTTGCGACCGGGTCGCCGAATGCCAGAACGGCTTCGTTGCCTGCATCGGAATCGGTTTCTTCCGAAGAGGTGGCAAATTCACGCACCGGCGGCGCGGGCACCACGGGAGGTGGCGGAGGTGCCGGAGCGGCCACTTCGACCGGGGCGGGAGCTTCCTCGACCGGGGGTTCAGCTTTGCCGAGTAGGGAATTAACCATCGCAATCAGCGGTTCCGGGGGCACAAATGGCTTCTTCAGGACGCCATTCGCTCCTACGCGCCGCGCCTCTTTTTCGTCTAGAGGGTCGAACGCGCCCACCAGCAATATCACGGGAGTTTCCGCGAATTGCGGGTCCTGCTTCACAAACTCGCAAACTTCGTAGCCGTTGCGTACGGGCATGAAAACATCAGCCAAGACCACGTCGGGATGCACTTCAGGAACTTTGCGGCAAGCTGCTTCGCCATTTCCCACCGCGACAACGCGGATGCCCTTCTCCTTGAAGATGAGAGACACCATCTTCTGGATGTTGCTATTGTCATCCGCGACCAAAATCGTTGGCACAGTCAATCCCTCTGGGAGGCTACGTTTCACGCCCACGGTGAACGCGGCCGTGAGGCTATTGGAGCATCCGTGCCGAGTTGAGTCAACGGAATCGCCAGAGGTGCGTGCCTCAGGTGTTAGCAGGGGGGTGACTGGGCCTACTACGGGATGAGCTTGTGGATGCCCTTCTTTTTCTTGCTCGTGGATTCCTTCTTCTTGTTGACCGGGGGAGCCTTGGCCGGCTTCGATTTGGCGGACTTGGTCTTTGCCGCAGGCTTTTTTGTTGTCACTGGATTCGCCTTGAGCTCTTCCGCGGCAGCGCGGTCTGTCTCAGTTTCATTGGGCTTCAATGGAGCGGCACCCGCAGCAGCCGGCGTCGTTGCTGCGGCCGGACCAGTGCTGGCCGTGGGCGGATCAACAGGAGGAGCGGTCGTGACGGTTTCGGGCGGAGGAGTGGACTCCGCCGGCGAGATCGTTTCGACGCTCGCCGATTGCCCGGAACTGCTATCCCCTGATGCGCCGGCCGTTACGGTCGACGTCGTCGCGCCTGCTTGGAGTACGTCCTGGGCGTTATTCATTTCCCCTGGTGGATTCAAATCGGGTTCCCCAGTATGCGCGGCTGCCGAAACGTCGGGGGCGCCCTTCACGAGCCCCATGGCGCGCTGCAGCATTCCAGGATGATCCTGAGCAAATTTCTGGTCGTATTCGGCGCGGGCCAGGGCCTGAGGATCGGGCGAAGGAATGGGCACGCCATCCTCCGAAAGCTGGCGTTTGGCATCGGCCGCGAGTGGCGAAAGCGGGTAGCCCTTCAGCAGCTTGGCGTATTCCAAATCCGACAGCGTTCGCCATCGCACGCGTTCCTGCTCGTTCTTCGATCCGCGCGCCACACGCCGGTAGATGTCGCCCAGCATCCAGAGCGCACGGTCGCTTTCGCTGAACAGCGGATAACGCCCGGCCACTTCGATCAGTCGCGCCGCGGAAGCGCGGTAATCTCCCTTGACGTAGTAGAAGTGCGCCACGTCGAAATCAGCCTGCGCCAGGATCTCCTGGACTTCCCGCAGGCGTTGTTCCGCCTCCGGCGCCAACGGACTCTTTGGATACTTCAGAAGAAAGGTTTGAAACTCCTCTTCCGCCAGTTGCGCCTGCGTGTCATCGCGGTCCGGCTTTTCCATCATACGGTAATGGGCCATGCCAACTTGCATCTGCGCATATGCCGCTTCGTCGAGGAAGGGGAAAAAAGTAATGAAGTCTTTGTATTCGGCGACGGCTTGCGTGAGGCCCTCGACGCCGCCCTCTTTGTAGTAGGAGTCCGCTACCGCCAATTTTGCCTTCGCCAAGTACTCGCTGTCGGGATAGCTATTGATCAGGGTTTGCAGGCTCAGGCGAGCTTCCGTGTAGCGGCTGTGCTCGTAATCGTTCAGGGCGCGATCATAAAGAATCTTATCCGGCTCGGCGCTGCCTGCGGCGGGCATCTTCGCCGCCATGTCCTTATTTCCACATCCGGCGGGGAGGAAAGACAAAAAAAGCGCGGTGGCGAGCAAGGCAGGCGTTTGTCTCTTTAATCTGTTCATTAAACCCTTTGCGAAGTGGCCTCGGTGGCAAACTGCCGCATCTGACGCACGGCAGCACCCGGGCTCTTCGTATGAAAAATTGACGTTCCTGCAATCAGGCAGTCGCATCCAGCAGCGACAAGTTCCGCCGTGTTTTCCAGCGTTACTCCCCCGTCGACAGCGATTCGGAAGCCGTGATTATAGCGCGAGCGCAAGTCCCGCAGCTCACGAATTTTTTCAAACATCTGAGGGATGAACTTCTGTCCCCCGAAACCTGGATTCACCGTCATCACCAGTACCGCTTCGACCCGATCCAGTATTTCCTTGAGCATCAACGCGGGCGTCGCTGGATTCAAAACCACTGCAGCCTCGCAGTTTTCCTCATGAATCGACGCCACCACGCGATCCAGATGCGCCGTAGCTTCCTGGTGAACGAAAATACGCTGTGCCCCGGCCCTGGCAAACGCCTGCACGAATTCACCAGGCCGTTCAATCATCAGATGCACGTGCAGTGGCAGCCGGGTTGCTTTGCTTAATGACTCGACAACGGGCACGCCGATGGAAATGTTCGGCACAAAATGCCCGTCCATCACGTCCACGTGGATCGCCGATGCTCCCGCCTCTTCAACGGCATTGATCTCTTGCCCCAAAATGGTGAAATCTGCGGCCAAAATTGACGGAGCGATTTCGATAGGGAAGCGATTCATGAGGTCATTGGGGATTGTAACACAGGCAAAAGCGCCGTTATTGCGCCACTTGCAACTCGACTGTGGCTCCGGGCTCGACTCGAGCGCCTCGCAGCGGAAGTTGAGAGGTTACCGTCCCCGCCGGTTTTCCGGTCAGCGGCAGAGGCGTGACTTTATCCACTTTCAATCCTGCCGCGGTTACTCGCTGTTCCGCTTCGGCTTCGGGCAGTCCCTCCAGAGCAGGCATCACGTAGGCAGCCTCGGGCGCGCCAACCGAGACCAGCATGTCGACGTGCGGACTTGTCGCGTTCGTTGAGCCAGCCGGCGGGTCCTGCTGCAGCACGATGTCCGCGGGGAATGCCGCCAGATGTACGCTTGAGATTTCACCGGCCTGCAGGCCTTCGCTGAGGAGTTCGATTTGCGCGGCGCGAAGGCTGCGGTCATCGAGCTGCGGGATACTAGCTTTTTGCACTCCCAGACTTATGACCACGTGAATCCATTCGCTACTTTTGAGCTGGCTGCCGCCCGGTGGACTTTGCCGCACCACGGCGTCCTTCGGAAGGCTGCTGTAAATCCTATCCTCGATTCTCACGTGCAACCCGCGACTCGCCGCCTGCTTTTCCGCCTGGACTACGGAGAGCCCCGCAAGATTTGGTGTTGTGACTTCGCGTCCCTGAATGGCGAAGCGCATGGTTGTGAGCGCGCTGAGGAATGCGATCGACGCCAGGAAAAAAACAAGCAGAGCCATGCGTCCTACCCACTCAATCCGTTGGCGAAAGCCCATGCAACCGCTCCTCTACCATCGAGCGTAGCACCGCCCTTGCGATGAGTTCAATGCGATTGCAGCCGGCCGTTACTCGCGTACAATGAGCGCTGCGAAAAATCCGTCGGTGTGATGCGCGGGTGGAAATGTGCGGAACGCACCGTCTCCACCGATCAACTGTCTTTCATTCACGTCAGTCCCCAGCCAGTCTTCTGGAATTTTCAGCGGTTCGTGGCGGAAGCCAGAATTCCCAGCCAGTGCTTCGCGAATCACCGCCTCGTTTTCTTCCGGCTCGAGCGAGCAGGTTGAATACAAAAAAGCGCCTTTCGTAGAGAGACGTTCGAGCGCGGATCGGACGAGCGCCTCCTGCCGCCGATGCAAGTCCGCCAGATCGTCTGCCCGTAGTCGCCAGCGAATTTCCGGATTCCGCGCCAACGTGCCGGTGCCGGAGCAGGGCGCGTCGATCAAGATGCGATCAAAAGTTCTAGCGAACGGCAAGGGACCCGTGCCGTCGAGGGCCACGAGCGCTACATTGGCCGCTCCAGCTATCGCCAGTCGTTCGTGCATGGCCCGCAACCGTGCCTCGTGGAAATCCGACGCCACGACGCTCCCTTGTTCGCCGACCAGGCGCGCGAGGGCCATGGTCTTGCCGCCCGGCGCTGCGCAGAGATCCAGCACGGCATCGCCCGGCCTTACGCCGAGCAGTAATGGGATCATCTGCGACGCTTCGTCTTGAATGCCGATCCAGCCGCTGCGAAAAGCCTCGGTGTTGGCAACATTTCCGCGCCGCACCACAATCGCGTCGCGGAGTAATCGCCCCGCCTCGAAATTGATGCCTGCCTCGTCGAGCGACCGAAGGGTGTCTTCGCGTCGCGCGGAGTTAAGAAACGCACAGGCGTGCTCCGGCGCTCGATTATTGGCCTCAAGCAGCGCAATTGTTTGTTCTTCTCCGAAGTTGCGCAGCCAACGGTCCACGAGCCACGTTGGATGCGAGTGCAAAATCGCCATGGCTTCCGTCGCGTCCTTGTCCGCCGGCACAAATTTCGCAGCGGGCTGCTCTCTTTCGGCGCTTGCCCGCCGCAATGCGGCGTTCACCAGCGGGGCCGCAGACTTTTTCCGAGCGCGCTTCACCAACTCGACCGATTCGCTCACCGCGGCGCGTGCCGGTATCCGTGTCAGGTATCTCAGCTGATAAACACCGAGCCGCAACGCAATCAACACTTCGCGGTCGAGCGCCGACGTTTTTCGGCCTGTGTATCGTTCGACGAAAAAATCGAGCAGCCGCTGCCATCGCAGTGTTCCCATCACAAGTTCCGTGGCCAGCCCCGCTTCGCGCGGGTCGAGGTTCGCATCCAGCCGCGAATGCAGCAATTCGGACGCATACGCTGCCTCGGTTTCCACGCTGAGTAGGATGGAATAAGCGAGCCTCCTGGCGGACGGTTTCGAAGTAGAACGCGACGCTGGCCTACGAGGTGAAGCGGTCATTGGACGTGAGCCGGGCGCCGTTCGCAAATTCCACGGCTGTTACGCGCTTGCGGCCCTCTAATCGCACGTAATCCAGATGCAGCCAAGTGCTTTGTCCGCATGCGACAAGAATTTTCTGGCCTTTCTGTACGATAGTTCCGCACTGCGCGCGCGTCGCGGGATCGTTTTCGCCGGGCCTGCCCCAAATGTGACAGGACTGCCCGCGAAATTGCGTGTACGTGCCGGGCCATGGATCGAGTGCACGGATGCGATTGTAAATAGCCGACGCGGGTTGCGCCCAATCGATCGACCCCTCCTCCTTTTGCAGCGGTGGCGCAAGAGTCGCGAGCGAATTGTCCTGCGGTTCCGGCGTGAGCTGGCCTCGTTCCAGCTTTCGCAGTGTATCGAGCATCATCGGTGCTCCCAAGTCGCTCATGCGCGCCAATAGTTCCGTCGCAGTTTCGTTTGGGCCAATATTGATCTCAAGTTGTTCGAGGATTGGCCCGGTGTCAAGGCCGGCGTCGATTCTCATGGTCGTGAGCCCTGTCCGTTGCTCGCCCGCGAGAATCGCTCGTTGTACCGGCGCCGCGCCGCGATACTTTGGCAGCAACGAGCCGTGCAGATTGATCCAGCCGAGTTGCGGAATATCGAGCAGCGCCCGGGGGATAATTTGCCCATACGCAATGATGACCACGGCGTCCGGATGAATTTGCGTGATCAATTCGGTCGCAGCCTCCGAACGCATTTTCTCTGGCTGGTGAACCGGAACGCCCGCCTCCAATGCCGCTCGCTTGATGGGCGACTGCGCCGCCTCATGCCCGCGGCCGCGCGGCCGGTCCGGTTGCGTGAACACGGCTTCGACGGAGAAGTCCGATTCCCTTAGGAGGAGCTGCAGCGTAGGCAGTCCGAATGCGGGAGTGCCGCAGAAAATGGTGCGCAGCGGCACGATGCTTCTACCACTCCCCGGCCTTGGTCAGTTTGCGAATCTTTCTCTTGATCAGATCGCGCTTGAGCATGCTCAGGTGCATCAAGAACAGAGTCCCGTGCAAATGGTCGATCTCGTGGCAGAAGGCCCGCGCTAGCAGCCCCTCGCCCTTCATTTCGTACTCTTTCCCGTTCGCGTCCTGTGCGCGCATGGTGACGTAGGCGGGCCGCAGCACGTTGCCGCGAAACCCGGGAATCGAAAGGCAGCCTTCTTCCTCGCGCTGCTCGCCCTCGGAGTGGACGATCACCGGATTGGCCAGCACCAGTTTCGCTTCTGGATTCTTGCCCGAAGTCACGTCGACCACCGCGAGATTGAGATTCAAGCCGACCTGCGGCGCTGCCAATCCCACGCCGCGCGCGGCATACATCGATTCGAACATATCTTCCGTCAGCTTGACCAGCTCGGCGCCGAACTTTTCCACGGACCTTGTGGGCTGCTCAAGTACTACCGCACCATATTTCGCAATCGGGAGGATCATTTTTTCCTATCCTAAAACTCATCAAGTTGTTTTTGGTAGCCTTGAAAATTCCTGCGAGCCTCTTCCAATGAATCGCCGCCAAATTTCTCCAGAAACGCTTCTGCGAGGACCAGCCCTACCATTGCTTCTCCCACCACTCCGGCTGCTGGCACCACGCAAATATCGGACCGTTCGTACCCGGCCTTGACGTGCTCCTTGGTTTTCAAGTCCGCCGAGCCTAGTGCGCGCCGCAGCGTGGAAATCGGCTTCAGGTAGCCCCTCACGATCACATCTTCGCCATTGGTGATGCCGCCTTCGATTCCGCCTGCGCGGTTCGAGCTTCGTTGAAAACGCCTGCGCTGCTCATCATAGCGGATTTCGTCCTGCACTTCCGAGCCGTAAGAAGTGGCGTTGCGGATCCCTGTTCCGATTTCGACGCCTTTGACCGCTTGGATCGACATGACCGCCCGCCCCAATCGGCCGTCCAGCTTCTCATCCCATTGGGCGTGGCTCCCCAGCCCTGGAGGCACAACGTGCGCCACCACTTCGAAGATGCCGCCCACGGAGTCTCCTGCGCGGAGCGCCTGGTCGACTTCAGCCTTCATCCGCAATTCGATTTGTTCGTCGGCGCAGCGCAGCGGCGACTCCAGATTGGCGCACGCGCGCTCGATTTCATCCCACGTCACCGTCCGCTCGACTTGTACATGTCCGACGGCGATAACGTGGCTGAGCACGGAAGTGCCGAATTCGCGCAAGAGGAGCTTGGCTATCGCTCCGGCCGCGGTTCGCGCCGCCGTTTCCCGCGCCGAAGCGCGTTCCAGCACGTAACGCGCATCGTGGAAGTTGAATTTCAGCGCGCCTGCCAGGTCCGCGTGTCCAGGACGCGGCGACGTCAAATGCCGCTGCGCGTCTTCCGCGCCATCGGTGTCCTCCACCGGCAGGGCCTTTTCCCAGGTTTTCCAGTCGCGATTCTCGATTCGGATGGCGATGGGGGCCCCGATCGTTTTTCCGTGGCGCACGCCCGCAAGAAAATCGGCTTGATCCTTTTCGATTTTCTGTCGGCCCCCACGTCCGTAGCCGAGTTGCCGGCGATGCAGCTCCCGATTCACGAATTCCGTGTCGACGGCCACACCCGCAGGTACGCCGGAAATCCAGCTGATCAGCGCCTGGCCGTGAGATTCGCCTGCCGTGAAGAATCGCAGCACGTTCTTGTTGTGGGTCCGTTCGAAAACGCACGATTTTACCGGACGCCTCGGCGTAAAGCTAGCAACGATGCCAAAATACCGATTCCCGGCTTGACGTTCCAGATAGGCGACGTTACGCTGTGCACGCGCTCGCGCGTACGATGGCTACGCTTACTTCCAAGATACCGCAGTCTTCCAGGCCCGCCCCAGTTTCCTTGGTCATTGGCACCGTCCAGAGGCTCCTTCTGATCCTCCAGGACTATTCGCTCTTGTTTGCCGACACGGTCGTCAAAGCCTTCACGCCGCCGCTTTATTTTGCGGATACGCTCCAGCAAATGGACCTGATCGGCGTTGGCTCGCTGCCCATGATTTTGTTAACCGGCTTTTTCATCGGCAGCGTGATGGTTCTCAATACCGCGTCGCAATTTCAGCGATTTGGCGCCGTTTCGCTCACCGGGGAGGTCGTGGCGCTGGGCTTGGTTCGCGAGTTGGGTCCCGTGATCGCCGGCCTTCTGGTAACCGGCCGCAACGGCTCGGCCATTGCCTCGGAGCTTGGCTCGATGGTCGTCACCGAGCAGGTGGACGCCATGCGCGCCCTCGGCACAGACCCGGTGCGTAAGCTGGTGGTGCCCCGCGTTCTAGCAACACTGATTGTTCTCCCGCTGCTCACGGCCATCGCCGATTTGATAGGCCTCATTGGCGCATTTATTGTTTCGCGCTTCACGCTGGCGCAGACCGCATCCCAGTTCTGGAACCAAGCCATCCAGTCGCTCGCCGTTGGCGATCTCATCCAGGGGACGGTCAAGCCGGTCATTTTTGCTCTGATTATCTCCACCATTGGCTGCTTCTACGGTTTGCGTACCCATGGAGGAACGCAGGGCGTTGGCCGCTCCACCATCTCGGCCGTGGTCGTCGCTTCGATTACGGTGATTGTCGTGGATGTCTTCCTGACCAAGCTTCTGCTCTTCTGTTTTGCTTCGTAATCTTTGGCGCGCTTTCCTGTAAGGCAATTCACACTTTTTATCTATAATCTTGCAGTTGAATCGAATGTCCGCGTCCGCAACCAACAAGACCGTTCCCGGCGAGCCGCTGATCCGGTTCGAAAATGTGAGCATTCGCTTCGGCGACTCCGACGTTCTGCGCAATGTCAGCTTCCAAGCCGAAGCCGGCGAAACCAAAGTGATCCTGGGCGAAAGCGGCTCGGGAAAGACCGTCCTGTTGAAACTGGCCGCCGGTCTTCTGCGCCCGAACTCTGGCCGCGTCATCATCATGGGCCACGATCTGGTGGATATGAAGGAAGTTGATTTGCTCGACTTCCGCCGTCATATTGGTTTTGTCTTTCAGGAGGGAGCGCTCTTCGACTCTTTGAGCGTTGCCGACAATGTCTCCTTCCGCCTGCGCGAGGAATCCGCCAGTATCGAAGAAATCGAATCGCGCGTTCGCCAGTCCCTACGTTTCGTAGAAATGGAACAGTCCTATGACAAATTTCCAGCGGAGCTCTCCGGCGGCATGCGGCGGCGCGTCTCCATCGCTCGTGCGTTGATCGATCAGCCACCCATTGTTTACTACGATTCGCCCACCGCCGGACTCGACCCGGTTACCAGCCAGACCATCATTACCCTCATTCTTCGGCTCCGCGACTTGAATGGAGTTACCTCTCTTCTCGCCACCCATCGTGTTCAAGATGCTTTTGGGTTGGCGAATTTCGTTTTTGAACCCAAGAGCGACCGCGTTCTGCCCGTTTGGGAGGATGCTGACGGACGGCACTTTGCACCAACCAAAGTGCTGGTCATCCGCGACGCGAAAGTTTACTTTCAGGGAGAGACAACCGAATTGCTGAAGTCGCAAGATCCCTACCTGCAGCAGTTTTTGGAGTGAATCAGCAGGCACTGGTTTGCATCACCAAGACATCGGCACGAAAAGACTTTGAACTCGCAAGACAGGAGAGGAGAACATGATGGCGCTGAAAAAGCAGGTCACCTGGGAAGAGCTCCGCGTAGGAGTCTTCGTCTTGGCGGGGCTCGTGATTATCGCAGTGGCAATTTTTTACGTTACGGGGACGACTGGTTGGGGCGCCAAATACAATCTAAAAACCTATTTCGCGAATGTCGGTACTCTGCAGAATGGCGCGGTCGTTACCTTGGACGGTGTAACCATCGGCAATGTTCAAGACATGAAGGTCAACCGCAATCCCGCCAATCACAACCAGAGCATTGAAGTCGACATGCGCGTCGAAAAGCAATTTCAGGACCTGATTCGTGCGGCCTCCAATGCCAGTTTGCTTACCCAGGGTCTCCTCGGCAATCAATACGTCGGGATATCGCGCGGCTATACCGGCGATGTCATCCAGAACGGTGGTGTAGTGCCAAGCGCGCCGGGAAAAGACATTATCGCAGGTGGCGTCGAGCTTGAGGACAGGCTGGATGCGCTCTTGACTCAAGTCAGCGACGTCGTCGGTGCCATCCACAGCGGCAAAGGCACCGCCGGAGCATTTATCTACGACCGCTCTCTTTATGATCGCTTCAATTCCGTCGCCGCCGATGCCCAGTCGCTCGTGCGCGACGTGAAAGCGGGCAAAGGTTCGATCGGGAAAGTTCTGGTGTCCGATGATCTGTACAACAAGTTTGACGCCAGCGCCACTCACCTTGAATCCATGACCGCAGCGATTCAATCGCAGCAGGGCAGTCTCGGAAAACTTGTCTATGACCGCGCTTTTTACGATAAGGCCAACGAATTTCTCACCAATTCAAACGCGCTTCTCGCGGGCGTTCGCAACGGCCAAGGTACACTGGGCAAGCTGGTCACCGACGAAACGCTTTTCACAAATCTGCGCGACGCCTCGGCAAACATCAAAGACGTGACCGGCAAGCTAAATAACGGACAGGGTACTTTCGGAAAATTCTTCACCGATCAGCAGCTCTACGACAACATGACCGGCCTTACCGGAGATATGCGCCTGTTGGTCGGAGATTTTCGCCGTAATCCCAAGAAGTTTTTGCAGATCCACTTGAATATCTTTTAGGTCGTGGATCGGAAAGGGCCGTTCCGCATTCAACGCAAGGCCGCGTTGAATTTGTGCAGCTGCGCGGTGAATAGGAAGCCGTTATAGGCAGAGGGATTCTGCAACTGCTGGTAGAGTCCGGCAATCGCCGCGCGCAGGTCAGCACCATCGGCTGACTTCGAATTTTGCGAATAGCACAGAAACAGGGAATTCAGCGCCATGGTCGCCTGCTCGGCCGAGCGTTCTCCGCTCATGGATATCTCATCCGCATCCCCAGAAATATCCCGCATGAGTTTCACAGTCATGGTCTGGTCGTAGGAAAGCCCTTCGATTCTTTTCGCGAAATCGTCAAGCTCTCCCGCTGCCTCGCCTGCTGACGCTGCCACTTTTCCGCGATCCGGTTGCAGCCGGTTCATCTCCGCTTGCAATTTCCCGAGCGAATCATCCAGCCTCTCGGCTAGCGTCGCGTCCACCTCGCGGGCCAATTGGCGGAAAACGACGTAGCGCGACGGATTCCACGCGGCATTTCCAGCGCGCCGTCCCGCATATCCGCGCTGTTGCCGCCAACTGTCTTCCGTTTTCACCAAATCGTGATGGCACGCGAAGCAGTCCAGTTGCGAATATTCCGGCCACGCATCCCGCTCGGTCGCGTCTCCCAGGTATCTCATCTCGGCACCCAATTGCACAGCTTGCCCGGTCGCCCAATCGCGAACATCCCTCCAAGGATCGGTGTCGAGCGGCTGCTTCCAATGCCGCGGCATCGTGGCCTCAAAGGAGTCGAGCTCGAAGTACAAATCAGGGTGCCCAGCGGCGAGCATTTCATGGTCGACGTACTTGTCTTTCGTGCCCAAATGGCACTCCAGGCATCGGCTGGTCCGCGAAACAAGATCGCGCGTGTCGTACATTCCGAGCTGCAGTGACTGTTCATGCGTCCACCCGGCCGTCGTGTGGGGCCCCAGCCACTGCGACGTCGGCCCGTGGCAATTCTCGCAGCTCACGCCGTCCCTCATGTCGAATGTCGTCGCGCGCGCGGCTAGCGGAGCGTCGACGGCGTGGCACGCCAGGCACTTTTGCGCCGTATTCGCCGCAGGCAGCCCCAAAATCTTCGCCATCCGCACAGCCACGGGATTGCTCAGCGACTCATACGCATGCGAGTGTTTGTCCTGTGTCACCCAAATGCTGTATTCGTTCTGCCATATCGACGTTTGCGTCATTGGCCTGACGCTGCCGTGGCATGCTGGTGCGCTGCAACCGCCCGCCCCGACGTATTGTGGAACTTGCGCGGCTGTCGAGGCAGCCTGCGCCTTTGTGATTCTCGCCGGCCCGGCGGCAAGCACGGTGACGCAGACCAACATCCATTTGCATGCTGAGGCCAACGCGCCACTAGTTTTGCGGATATTTGCGAACGTCATCGAATGCGCTGCTTATACCTGCGTCCTGTGACCAAGTCAACGCTCGACCGGGTTGTTGACCTGGAAATTTTCCTATCAATTACCGCCGTCTTCGTGGACACCGCCGAGCGCCTTTGCTATAAACTCCGCAAGCCGTTGGTCCCGGTGCGCGGTCCCATTTCTGAACGGCCTGTATTGCAGCACGAAGCTGGCATCTGAGCCTTTCGGGATTCGCCTTGATCTACGAAGAGCTGCAAGCCATTCAGCGCCAGTTCGGCTACCTTCCGGCCGCAGAGCTAGTCTCGTTGTCATCCCGTTCCAGCATTCCTCTTTATCGCCTGCACGGCGTCGCGAGTTTTTACCCGCATTTTCGCCTCGCGCCACCGCCCAAGGCCGACGTCCGCGTTTGCTGCGACATGTCTTGCCACCTTCGTGGCGCCGACGATCTGCGCGCTGCGCTGGAACGCCGTTATCAAGGCGCGCCTGCCGGCGATTTCACCCTTCGTGAAGTTTCCTGTCTGGGGCAGTGCGACGGCGCTCCGGCCATGTGCGTGAATGACCAGATTTTCACGCACGCAAACTCCGCGATTGCGGATCGCCTGATCCGCGACGCCCTTGCTGGACAATCTTTACCCGAACCCGAGCACGATGCCGCTCCGCAAAAACTTGCCTCTGATCCTTATCCACCTGCCGAACGCTACGGAGCGCTGCGAAAGTACGCGGCGTCGCGTGATTGGCCAGCCTTGATTGCTGCCCTCAAAGCCAGCGGTCTGCGCGGCCTGGGCGGGGCCGGCTTTCCCGCCGGGACGAAGTGGGAAATCGTCAAAGCGGCTCCCGGAGCCGAAAAATTCATTGTCTGTAATGCCGACGAGAGCGAGCCCGGCACATTCAAGGATCGCTTCATTGTACAAAACGTTCCGCATCTGGTTATCGAAGGCATGATCCTCGCTGGCCTCTTCACCGGCGCCCGCAAAGGCATCTTTTACATTCGCCATGAATATGAGTCGCCCAAGAAAGCGATCGCTGAGGAGATTCGCGCCTGCTATCGCGATGGGATTCTCGGAAAGAACGTTCTCGGCTCGGGCCTCGCGTTTGACCTTGAAATTTTCACCAGTCCCGGCGGCTACATTTGCGGAGAAGAAACCGCTTTGCTCGAGGCGATCGAAGAGAAGCGCGCCGAACCGCGCAATAAGCCTCCGTTTCCCGGCGTAAACGGCCTGTGGCAAAAGCCGACGGTCATCAACAATGTCGAAACATTTTCCAACGTGCCGCTGATCCTCGTTCGTGGCGTGGATTGGTTCAAGTCGCAGGGGCAGGCAGGCGCTCCGGGCCTGAAATTCATTGGCGTCAGCGGCTGCGTCAAGCGTCCTGGCGTTTACGAAGTTCCGATGGGCGTTCCTGCCTCGGAACTGATTTTCCGCCGCGCCGGAGGGCCTCCTGAGGGCCGCGAACTGAAAGCCTTCGCGCCTTCCGGCCCCTCGTCGGGATATCTGCCGGCGTCGATGGTCGACGTTCACATGGATTTCAAGTCGCTCGCGGACGCCGGCTCCATGCTCGGTTCCGGCGCCCTCGTCGTTTGCGACGATTCCGCCTGCGTCCTCGACATGGCCTTGAACTCCACGAAGTTTTTTCGCAATGAATCGTGCGGCAAGTGCGTTCCATGCCGCGTGGGCTCGCAGAAGCTCGTCGATATCTTGATCGCATGGACGCGCGGCCAGGGAAACCCGTCCGACGTGGCGCTAATCGAAGAGCTGTCGCATGCGCTGGCTCTCACGTCCATCTGCGGCCTCGGCCAGGTCGTCCCGGCGCCGATTGCTTCCGTGTTGAAGCATTTTCCGGACGAAGTCGCCGCGCACTTTAAGCAGGGCCATTGCCCCGCCGGCGTTTGCCCGGTTTCGCGCGCGAGGCCTTCGTGAGTCCTTCATCCATTTCACTTACGATTGACGGTCGCCAGGTTTCAGTCGCGCCGGGCACGACGGTCTTCGACGCCGCGCGCCTCAACGGCATTCGCATCCCCACTCTCTGTCATCAGCAGAACGAAGTGCCCGTCGGAGTTTGCCGGGCCTGCGTCGTCGACGTCGGCGGCCGCGTTCTCACCGCCTCGTGTGTTCGGCCTGCGGAAGAAGGCATGAACGTCTCGACCACCTCGGCGAAAGTCACGCGCGCGCGCCGCACTCTCGTCGAACTTCTCATGTCGGACCATCCTTCGCCCTGCGCTCGCCAGCAACAGTCCGGCGACTGCGAATTGGAAATTCTCGCCCGTGCGGAAGGGATCGAAACACCTCGCTTCGCCCGGCGCGACTCTTCGCGTGGCCGCGACGATTCTTCCGTCGCCATTGCCGTCGACCACGACGCCTGCATCCTCTGCGACCGCTGCATTCGCGGTTGCGATGAAATTCGCCACAACGACGTTCTTGGCCGCATGGGCAAAGGCTATCGTTCCGGCATCGCCTTCGATGCCAACCAGCCCATGGGCAATTCTTCGTGCGTTTCCTGCGGCGAGTGCATGATTTCCTGTCCCACCGGCGCGCTGACAAACAAATTTCACGTCGGCACCGCGCTCCGTGTCGGTGATCCCGCATCGCCGGAGCTGCTGAAGGGCCTGCCCGTCTTTTCCGGAGTGTCCGGCACGTTTTTGGAATTGAATCGCGGCTCGGTCATTATGCGGCATTTTCACCCGGGTGAAATCATCTGCTGTGAGGGCGAATACGGCTCCACAGCGTTTTATATTCTCGAAGGCCGCGCTCAGGTTTCCATCAACACTCAGATTGGTCACGTGAAGACCGAAGGCGGCGCGCGCGGCTTTTTCAGCAAGCTCTCCAGCCGACTTGCGCGCAGCACCGAGGATCATCGTGACGAAGAAACTGACCGCCGCACCATTCCCATCGATGCGCCGGCCGACCTTCCACTTGCAAAACCTGTGGCCGAGCTCGGCCCCGGTGACCTTTTTGGCGAGATGACCTGCATGAGCTTTTATCCGCGCTCCGCCACAGTGCAAGCCGTCACCGAATGTACCATCCTGGAAATGCTGCGCAACGTCCTCGACATCCTGCAGCGCAACAAGAATTTCCGTGGGCAAATCGAGGAGAACTATCGCCAGCGCGCTTTGGACTCGCACCTCCGCAGCGTGCCCGTGTTTGCTCAGCTCACGCCGGCATTCATCGGCCATTTACGGAACAAAGTCGAACTGCTCCGCTACTCGCCGGGCCAAGTGATCTGCCGTCAGGGCGAGGTCGCCGACAGTTTTTATCTCGTGCGCATCGGCTTCGTGAAAGTGTCGCAATCGCATCCCGGCGGCGAAATGATTCTCGCGTATCTTGGCCGCGGCGGCTATTTCGGTGAAGTTGGTCTGCTGGGAGGCGGGGTGCGCACGGCAACCTGCGCGGCGCTCGATCACGTCGAAGTGGTGCGCATCGCCGCCGAAGATTTTCGCCTCATGATGGAGCAGTTTCCTGAAGTTCACGAGAGCCTCGAAGCCGTCGCTCTCGGTCGCCAGCAGGAAAATCGCGACCGCCTCGCTTTGGTCGAATCCACTCCGCTTCAGGATTTTCTCGCCCAGGGACTGATGGAAGCGCAAAGCCTCCTCATCCTCGATCTCGAGCGCTGCACTCGTTGCGACGCCTGCGTGCGCGCGTGCGCCGACGCGCACGACGGTGTGACCCGTCTTATTCGCGAGGGCTTGCGCTTCGACAAATATCTCGTGGCCACTTCCTGCCGCCAGTGCCGCGACCCTTTGTGCATGGTCGGCTGTCCAGTCGGCTCGATTCGCAGGCGCAATACTCTGGAAGTCATCATCGAGGATTGGTGCATCGGGTGCGGCCAGTGCGCCAACAATTGCCCCTACGGAAACATCAACATGCACCCGTTCACGGTGAATTTGGCCGATCCAGAATCGCCGGGACGCACGCGCGCGGTCGTCAAGCAGAAGGCCACGTCGTGCGATCTTTGCACTGATCACGCGGAGCCTAGCTGCGTCTATGCCTGTCCGCACGACGCCGCCCATCGCGTCGATCCGCGCAAATTCTTTGGCCAGCTTCTCACCCAATCGAAAGGGGACTGAGGGACCGGCGTGCTCTTCGACCAAAAGCAGCGGCCATGGCTCATCGCATCAGCGCTCATTCTGATCGCCGCCACGGCGGTTTACATCCCATACGCTCTCAACTCGCCGCAGGGCCCCCGCGGCGGTAGCGTCATCGGGCTCGCCTTCGGCATCGTTGGATTCGCGCTGATGATCTTCGCCGGCCTGCTCGGCGCGCGCAAGAAAGTTCCCGTGTGGCGCGTCGGCCGCGCGCAGACGTGGATGCGCGGTCATCTTTGGCTGGGCCTGGTCAGCCTGCCCATAATTCTTTTCCACGCCGGGTTTCACATGCGCGGCGCGCTCACCTTTGTGCTGATGGTTCTGCTTTTCATCGTGATCGCTAGCGGTATCTTCGGCGCCGTCCTGCAGGCGTATATCCCCCGCCGCATGACCATCGAAGTGCCCATGGAAACGATTTACGAGCAGATCGATCACATCCGCGCTCAACTCCGCGAAGAAGCCGACCAGCTCGCCACGGCCGCCTGCGGAGCAATCGAAGGCGCCCCGGCTCCCGCTGCTCACGCGGCCGTCGCCTCTGGCGCGACTGCTGCATCAGCCGTTGAAATAGGCGTCGAGGTCAGCGAGGAGGCCCGCGGCCAATTGCGCGAATTCTATTTGCGCCGCATGCGCCCCTTTCTGAACGCGCCCGCGCAACACCGCTCGTCGCCGCTGGCCGATGCGCCGCAAGCCGCGGGACTATTTGAAGAGCTGCGCCTGAGGCTGCCGCCGGAACTGCACGATACGCTCAAAGATTTTGAAAGCATCTGTGAAGAAGAGCGTCAGCTTACGCGCCAGGCGCAACTCCATCGCGTCTTGCACGCTTGGCTGCTGGTCCATGTGCCACTGTCGTACGCTTTGCTGGTACTCGTGGTGGTGCACGCCGTCATGGCCTTGCGCTTCTGACCTGAAAAACGAGGAGCGAACGTTTGCCGCGTCGTCCGAGAACAGCGAAAAAGCTGGCCCAGCGCATCGAGCTCTCCTATTTCGAGCGGCCGCATCCGCTTCGCCGCTGGCGCTTCATTCTTTCCGTGGCGCTTCCGGTTGCCGCGCTCTTGTGGCTCGCCGTCGTGCGCGTCTCCGGCAATCGCACGACTTACAGCATGGGCCCAGTCTCAAAGCCGCACGCATTTTTCGGACAGAAATGTTCCGCCTGCCACGCGGCCGACACCGTTTCCTTCCGCCATCCTGTGATCGATCAAGCTTGCCTCGCCTGCCACGACGGCCCCATCCATCAGGCCGCGCAAATTTTCACGCCGTCGTGCAGCTCGTGCCACGCCGAGCATCTCGGCCGCACGCAGGTCGTCACCGTGCGCGACGCTTCGTGCACGCAATGCCACGCGAACCTCGAAACGCGCACCGGCTCTCCACATTTCGTGCGAACGGTTCTCTCGTTCGCCAAACATCCCGAATTTGCTCCCTTGCGCAACGATTTCAAAGATCCCGGCACGATCAAGTTCAACCATGCGGTGCATCTGCAGCAGAATCTCCTCGGCCCCAATGGCCGTCGCGTGCAGCTCGCCTGCAACGACTGCCATCGTCCCGGCGCTGGCCGCAGCTCGTGGCCTTACGGCGCGCCGGGCATCGAGGCGGTCACATTCGCGAGCGGCGCTCAATTTGCTCCGCCTTCAACCGTAACGCCCCATTTCACCAGCGCCGCGCAGAAGCGCTCCGAGCTCGGCTACATGGCTCCGCCCACATACGCCAACACCTGCTTCTCGTGCCACGCCCTCGAATTCGACGCCCGCTTCTCACAATCCGTCCCGCACGACACGGCGGCAAAAATCAACGCGTTTCTTCGCGCCGAATACCAGCAGTATGTCTCTTCCCATCCTGCCGCTCTGCGCGAAACTTTTTCACCGCCCCGCTTGCCGGAAAAGCCCGTCCTCTCAACTCCGCGTGTTCTTACTCGCGACCAGTGGGTCGCCGAACAGACCGCCGCTGCCGAAACGCTTCTCTGGCGCAAAACTTGCACCGAATGTCACACCCTCGTTCCGTCAGCCTCAAATCCTCTGCCAACAATCGCGCCGTCGCGTATCACCGTTCGCTGGCTGCCCAGCTCATTTTTCAGCCACGATGCGCATCGCATGGTCACCTGCGAATCCTGCCATTCCACCATCGCTGCGAGCCAGCTCACTTCCGAGGTAAATCTTCCCAGTGTGCGCACCTGTCAGCAGTGCCACGCGCAACGACCCTCCGCTGCGCCCGCTGGCTGCTCGGAATGCCACACCTATCACGATTGGTCGCAGGAAAAAATCTACCCGGGGAAATTCTCGCTGCCGGATTTGCTGAAGAGTTCTCGCAATTTCGCCCCAGCCTCGCCGGCGACTGCGGAATCCACCGCCGCGGCGATCGTGCACTAACTACTCGCTGCCGCTCTTTCGAAGCATCCCGCTGATCCATCTCTCCGCGCGCGCTGCGACGCTCATTGGTGCCACATGCGGTTTCGTTGGGGCCTCGTCCGTTACTGTGTACAGCCTCCCCTCGCGCAGGTACATCCGTCGCATCTCTTCGAAATTGAACGGCCGCGCGCCCCGCCTCCCGAACACCGCAATCTGATTGCCGCTCTCATCCACCGCGCGGTCGCGGTCGATTCCTTTCGAAATCGCCAGCGCCGGTCCTCCGGTTCGATAACTCGCCACCAATTTCAAAATCGGCCGCGGGCTGAAGCCTTCGAACCTCGGGTCATCCTCCGGCGCAATCAACTGCACCACGCGCATTCCATTCCTGCCGTCCGCCACGTACGCGAAGATGCTCGCCGCCGTGGCGCCCAGATTCACATCATTCACGTCATTCATCGCGCCGCCCGCGTCGAAAATCTGATCCATCACCGGCTGCTCCGGCTTCGTCACGTTGATCACGGCCATCCCTTGTTTGCCCGCCGCGACATACGCATACGTCCTCGCCACATAAATATTTCTCGCATCGCTGAGCGATACCATCGCGCCCGGCACGATTCGCGGATGCGCCAGGTCCGTCACGTCGAGCACCTTCATCCCGTCGCGGTCCACCACAAATCCATAACGAAACTGAATCGCGATGCCTCGCGGTGCATTCAATTCCGGTGCGCCAATCTGCGACACCACCCGCGGCGCAAGGGGATTGTTCAAGTCGACCACGACTAATCCTCGGTCGCACAAGATATACGCGTAAGTCCCGGCAATCGCGATCCGCCGCGCCCCATTCAAAATCCCGTTTGGATTGAACGTCACCGCTCGCTGCAGAAAATTGTCCTCCGGATTGCCATTGAGCAGCGTCGAAACGCCCGGCGCTTTGCTCTTCAAGTCCGGATTCCCAACGACGATCAGCCCCTCATACTTGTCCGTGACGTACAGAAATCCGTACATCAAATGAATTGCCTGTTCTTGATTCTGCGCAAATTGCGTCCGCGTCGGATCCACCGCCAGCGTCGTCGGCGTGGCTACATCGGTCGCGAACTTCGTCTTCACGTACAGTCTTTGCCCTAGTGGAGACACCGGCGCGGTGGCCATTCGCTCGGAGAATCCCTTGTTATCGACATTCGCGATGTCGTACACGCGGAATCCGCCCTTGCCCATCGCCGCATAAACGTATTCACCGCGCATCTGCACGCTCAAAACAGATTTTCCTGCATGGTGGTACGCCGTCCCCAGTTTTCTTCCGCCCGCCACAAATTTCCTGTAATCGTCCGGATAAGCGATGCTCTGGAAATCGCTGCCGTAAACCGTGTCCGGATCGTCGTGCTCTGCGACCGGTACCGCCGAAAATCCTTTGTCGCCTTCGGCCACGTACACGTACCGCCCCTCGTAATTCAGAAAATTCGTGCCCAGCAGCAGCACCTGCGCCATCCACGCGTTGTTGTCGCCCGCTTTCGACACGTGGCAATCGGTGCATTGCTTCGTTTCCGTGGCCCGCACTGTGTGCGGCACGTAGGTGCTGAACGCCTGCCCGCTCAACCCCGGCGCCGAAACAGTTTGCTGCGTGTAATAGAGCCATTCGCGGTTCGCGTTTTGCGAGCTCACCAGAATCGCGCAGCTCGAACGCGCGGGCGCCACGCGATGCCCCGTGACCGTGCCGTCCACCGCCAGCATGTACGCATCATCGCGCAGCACCTGGAAGTTGTAGCTCGTCCAGTTCCGCGTCATCGTCCCTTCGTTGTGCAGCATTCTCCGGCGATTATTCGCCGTCATTTGCAGGTGGCACCCGAAGCAGTTCGGCGTCCACGATGAGTGGCACGCGAAACAGGTCATGCCCGTCCGTGGATGCGCCAGCTCCGCGTCGCTCTCCGGCACGTCGCCCCACGTCGTGCCATCCGTGCGCAGCGTTTTGGCTAGGCGCGATTTCTCGTTGTAGTGAGGATTCCCCGGCGTGATCGTGTCCAGCACCTGCGCCACTTCCCATTGCAAATCGCGCTTCATCATCGAGCGCTGGTAGAGCTTGCCATCCTGCCAGTAAAATTCGCGCTCGCCCCATGGCGTGCGCTTCGCCGCCAGATTGATCCCGCCCTCCGGCGACGCCGGCCCCGAAGTCATCAGTGTTGCCTTCTGCCGGATGGTTCCGTGGCAGTCAATGCAATGAATCGCAATCGCCGCGCGCGGCTCGTTGTAGAGCTGCCCAGTCCCGTGCGCGTCCTGCGCGAAGTGGCAGTCCACGCACTGCATCCCTTTTTCCAAATGCAGGTCCTGCAGATGCACAGCCTTCCCGAACTTCTGAGGGTCCTCGAAAGCCACCACGTTCCCATTCGCATCCAGCAGGTTGCCGTCGCGGTCGCGCTTCTCCACTTGCCGGAAAATCCATCCGTGACCGTGGAAATCATCGAATTGCGTGTTTTCCAGTTTTTTGTTGAACTCCGCGCTGCCCGTCAGCGCCAGGAATTTCACGTCAGCCCATAATCCCCGCGGAGCCGCCGCTTCTGGGTTTCGCAGCCCGACTTGATAGCGTTCCTCGTCGCTTGGATTGTGCTGTTTCTGTGGATACATTGCCTTCCCGTCTACTTCGTTGTCCCACCACGTGTCCCCGTAATAAGTCGCCAGCATGTTCGTGCCGGGATGAATATGGCACACCATGCATTGGCTCGACGGCACCGACAGCGTGAACTCGTGCTTGATCGGATGGCCCGGCTCGCCGCGCGGAATCGTCGGGTCCGCTTCCGCGCTCTCGCCCATGTTCCCGTATTGCGCGTACTGCATCGAATGCGTCGCCGAACGATCATTGGCATACACCACATGGCACGCCGTGCAGCCGCTTCCGCGATAATCTCCCGGCTGATCATTCGTTCCCGGCAAATTCAACGTCGGATCGAGCAGCCTCGTCTTCTGCAGTCCCAGAAAAACAGGATCCGTGCGCAATTGCGTCCCAAATCCGCGCGAACTCAACTTGTCATCTGGTTTTCCCGGCTCTTCCAGCCGGTCCGGATTTCCAATTTCGCTCTTGTCTTCACCACCCCGCTCGAACACGCGCAGCACGTTCCCCGGCTGTGAAATCTCCCATCGCTCCAGCGGCTCCACGAATGGCAAAATTCCTTTGATGAGCGTCTCTTCAGCGTTTGGAGCCGGATATGTCTTCACGCGCTGTGCCGTGCCGTCGACCGAATAGCTCTCGCCGAAATGCTCGTCCTTCAGTGGATACGATCCGTTGTTGTAAAGCGCCGCGCCCCACAGAATTCCCCCAGTCGTCATCATGCTCGTCCGCACCGAATAGACTTCCTGCGCGTGGCAGCCGTTTTGCCCGCAGGTCTTGTCCACCACGCGCAAATCCCCCGGATTCACGAACTGAATGTATTCGGGGCTCTCCCGCAGCCAGTCCGTATAGGCGCGCACCGGATTCGCCGAGCTCTTCCACAGCCACGGCAGCGTCGGTCTGGGGTGCGCCTTCGCCTTCGCGCTTTCATATTCCGGCGAACCGGCCTTCGCGCCTGCTGGAAGCGTGACGCTCGCGTCTCCTGTGTGGCAGTCCACGCATCCCAGCCGCACCGTGCCGGTTGTGTGCATCGTCGGCTGGTCCACGCCCACGTGGCACGAAACGCATCCCGTGGACTTTTTGTCTACATCCGTCCGGGTCTGTTTGATGAGTAGAAGCGGCCCAGGCTGATTTTGCGCCCGCACGCTGCTCTGTGTCCCGCTCAACGCCAAAACCAGTACAGCGCCGGCCGCGGCAAAGCATATCGCTGCCGCATATCGTTGCGCCGTATCGCGCATCGCGAATTTGCCTGCCCGTTTCACCTACGCCCTCACCTCAAAATCGAAATCGCAAATTTGCGAACGCCGAGAACAGCGTCCGGCTCGTATAAATATCTTGAAATCCTTGCCCCGGTTGAAAGACCGACCCGCCAAAGGTCAGTGCGATATTTTCTGTAAGTGGCGGCCGGTATTTCGCGCCCAGATCGAACTCCTCGCCGATGTCGTGGCGAATCGGCGACTGAAACAGCACCAATTCGAACGGCTCGGTGCGGTCGAACCGCATGTAGTTGACGTTCGTTACCGCGGTCAGCTTCGTCGTCACGTCAAAATCCGCTCCGGCGTTGTAAATCCAGATTCCCGGATTTACAAAATTCGCCTGCCCCTCGTTTTTGTCCGACCGCAGGTTCGGCAGCAAACTCTCTTCCGGCGTCAGCTCCACCCCGGAACCGGTGAGCCGTATCGCCTCGCGGTTCCAGAAGCTGAAAATCCCGCCCGCGAACGCTGGATTGTCGATGATGGCGTCGAATCCGCGCGCTCGGCCGTCGCGCGGGTTCGCATCGCCGGAAGCGTAAAGGAACGACCCGCGAAACCTCATCCAATCCTTGTCTTTCGATAGCTCCAGCGCCGCCATCTGCGCGTTCACCGTCACTTTGCGTCCCGCGATTGGATTGAACGTGTCGTAGCCCAGCGCCTGGTAAAAGGCGTGGCTCACGTTCACCGGCCCAATGTGCCCGTCGCTCGTCCAGCCCAGATACGCCACGCGAATCCCGTGCGTTTCCACTCCCGCGCCCTGATTCACCACGTTTCCGATTGGCGCAGGCCGCACCAGGAATCCATCCGTGTTGTAATGAATCGTCGGATCGTCTTTGTTGTACGCCACGATGAACTCCGTCGTGTATCCCTTCCACAAAAAATCCTGCATATAGAAATTCGCCACGCCAACCTGCTGATGCCGCCGCTCGAACGTGTTCAGCCCGCTGTTGGTGTCTTTCTCGATCATCTGAAAGTACGCCAGGTTGTACTGCCAGCGATTCGAGTTCAGGTTCCCGAAGATCCGCAGCCCGGGCTGCTCGTCCGAAAAAAGGAATCCCCGAAAGTCGCTGGTGAATTGCTGAATTCCCGCGCGCACCGAAACAAAGTCGTAATTCGGACTCAGGTCCGCAATCTTGTATTCCGCGAATAATTCCTGCACTCCGATGTGTGTGTCGTAGCGCGATGTCCCCGCGCGCACGTCGATGTTCACAATTCCCAATTCCTGCGTGTCCAGGTAGTTGATGTTGAATTCCGGTGTGAAGCGGATGCGCCAATCGACCGGCTTGAAACTCGTGTCGCCGTGGAAAAGGTCAAACGTGAACCGGAAATTCTGATTCAGAAAACTCTCCTCGCCCTTGCCGAAAAAAGCCGCCGTTCCCGGCTCCGCGCGACTCACTCCGCTCGGCGATGGCACCAGCCGCTCGTCAAAAAGCGTGTCGCTCGTTCCCGTGAAGTTGAAAAATATCGAATTCCCGATGATCGGATAATCGCCCTTCCATTTATTTCTGTTGAACGGATCCCACCAATGCCCCTGCATGTACGGATATTCGCCGCGGCTCGCGTAGCGCTTCCATTCCGGCATCGCGACGTCCCAGCGATCCGGCTCCGCCTCAAAAACCTCGTTTTCGGGAGGCAACGCCTGCGCCGCCGCTGCGTTCGTCTGCGCGCTGGGCTGCTGAATTTGGTGGTAACTGGGCAAGACCGGCATCGGCTGCCGCGGAACTGGCGCCGCTCCCGGCTCTTGCGGCGGCCGTTGCGCGCTCGCGGGCGCCGTCAGCGCCTGCAGCCGCACTTCCATCGTGACAATTTCGCTCGCGGCAATGGAAATGCTCTCGCGCGAAAAACTTGCGAGCCCTTCTTTCTCAATCGTCAGCTTGTAAACTCCCGCCGTCACATCCCTGAATCGGAATATTCCATCCGCCGTAGTCGCCGTCTGCAGCGTTTGTCCGCCTGCCGCCGCTTGCAAAACAATTTTCGCCCCGCCCACCGGCCTGCCCGCCGCATCCCGCACTTCGCCTTGCACCGCCGACGTTTGCGCACTCGGCCGCGTCAGCCTTTGACTCTGCTGCGCCCCGTTCGCACGCGCGCTCACGCACACCCCGCAAAGCCCAGCCGCCAGCAACGCCGCAGACACGCACCCTCCGCGTACAGATACACCGACATTCCATTTTCGGACGAGCCTACGTGACCACATGGCAGTTCCGGAGGCCACAGGATGCGCTCTTTGCTATCACACGCCTCCCACCCCGGCAAGAATATTCACTCGCTTTGTGTGCGCTCTGTTGCCTGAAAGGAACTCAATCGCCACGCGGGCGCCCTCTTCGCCTTGAGTCGCGGCCCCGTATGTGTTACCAACGTCTCATTTCGCCCTGAGGTGCGCACTGCGTCTCGCGATGCAAACGACCGCTTGCCCGAAAAATTCTCGCGCGGCGCGGCCCGCAATCTTCCTGTTCGCCCTCGCCGCTCTTTCTTCCGCCGCCGGCCTCGTCTCCTGCGCCGGCACAAGTTCCTCGTCCAACTCAAACTCTTCCAGCCCTCCGCCGGCCGTCGCTGAACTTTCCGCCGCGCAAGTCCAGTCCATCGCGCAGGCCGCCGCTGCCGCCGTAAACGCCCCTTACGTCATAGCCATCACCAATCGTGAAGGCGACGTCCTCGCCGTCTATCAAAAGTCCGGTTTTTCTCCCACCTCGCTCGGCAATTTCGGCCAAACTGTAGACACTAACGAGCTCGCTGTCTCCCTGGCCCGCACCGCCGCATTTTTCAGCAACGATCAGGCGCCTCTTTCCTCGCGCACCGTCCGCTTCATCAGCGGCATTCATTTTCCTCCCGGCGTTACCGACACTCCCAACGCCGCGCTCTACGGCATCGAGAACAGCAATCGTGGGTGCACACTCTCTACCAATTTCAATCCTGGCGAATCCATCCCGCCCGCTCTTTCCATCAGCGGCATGCAACCTAGCCTCGGCGTCGCCACCGGCAAAGTCGACGTGTACGACTCGAATCCGAACGCGGTCAATCCCGGTGGCGTCCCGATTTTCGAGAACGGTGTTTTGCTCGGCGGGATTGGTGTTGCGGGCGCTTCTGCTGACGTTGCTGAATTCGCCGCCTACGCCGCCGCCACCAGCAACGGCTTTGGTCCCACGCCTGCTGCTCCCGGAGTCATTTTCATCAACGGCATCGCGCTGCCGTTCGTCAGTCAGACCACTCTGCCTTCCGGCATGTCCGCTGGCACGGCGACGGGCGCAACTTACCTCGTCGGCCCCATTGCCAGCCCGAATCCTGCGCCCGAAGGCTACCTCGTCGGCCCTAATCCCGGCCCGCTCGGCGGCCTCTCGTCGGCGCAAGTCAATTCCATCGTCATGGCCGCCGTCGCCACGGCCAATCAGACCCGCGCCCTCATCCGCCTGCCCATCGGAGTTAAGGCCAAAATGGTCATCTCCGTCGCCGATCTTGACGGCACCATCATCGCGCTCTATCGAATGACCGACGCCACCGTGTTCAGCGTCGACGTTGCCGCCACCAAGGCCCGCAATATGGCCTATTTCAATAGCGCCTCGCGCGCCGCCACCGACCTTGCCGGCGTTCCCATCGGCACCGCCGTCACCAACCGCACCATCGGCTTCGGCGCCCAGCCGCTCTATCCTCCTGGCATCGACGGCACCGCTCCTGGCCCATTCTTCACGCTCTACACCAACGATGTCGCCACTCCCTGCACCCAGGGCTCGCAGCCCGCCAACGCAAATCAAAGCGGCATCGTATTTTTTCCAGGCAGCGAAGGAATTTACATCAACGGCGTGCTTGTCGGCGGCCTCGGCGTCAGCGGGGACGGCGTCGATCAGGACGATTACGTGACCCATGGCGGCGACACAGGCTTCGAGCCGCCCACATCAATCCAAGCCGACCAAATCGTCTTGAACGGCGTGCGCCTGCCCTATCTCAGCTTCCCGCGCAACCCCACTGACTAACGTCTGCGCCACAAAACTCGTGCCCTCATCCTTCGCGCAGCTTGTGTCCCGCCAAATTCCCCAGCCCATCATACGCCGCGTACTTGTACGTCTCCGACAGCGTCGGGTAATTGAACACCAGTTCGATCAGCGTATCCAGCGTCCCGCCCAGTTCGATCAGCGCCGACCCGATGTGCACCAACTCCGTCGCGTTTTCGCCGATAATGTGCACGCCGATCAGCTTCTTGTCGTCTCGCCGGAAAACCAGCTTCACCATCCCGCTCGTGTCGCCGATAATCATTCCTCTCGCATTGTTCTCGTATCGTGCGCGCCCCACGCCGAACGGAATCTTTTTCTCCGCGCACGTCTCTTCCGTTTCTCCTACTGCGGAAATCTCCGGAATCGTATAGATTCCCATGGGCATGGTTGAAGCCAGGCTCTGCTTGTACCGAAACCCAAACGCGTAGCACACCGCCAGCCGCCCTTGCTCCATCGACGTCGACGCCAGCGCCGGAAACCCAATCACGTCTCCCGCCGCGTAAACTCCCGCCGCCGAAGTCTCATAGCGTTCGTTCACGATGATCAGCCCCCGCGCATTCACCTCCACTCCCGCCTTCTCCAGTCCGAGCCCATCAATATTTCCGCGCCGTCCCGCCGCGAACAGCGCCGTCTCTGCGTCCACGGATTTTCCGGAACTGAGCGTCATGCGCACTCCGGAATCCCGCGCCTCGGTTTTCGCCACGCGCTCGCCAAAATAAAACTGCACGCCCAGCGTTTCCAGTTTGGTCCGCAATCGCTCCGCAATCTCTGAATCGAGGAAGGGAAGCAGCCGCTCTCTCCCGTCCACCAGCACCACCTTCACGCCGAGCGCCGCGAAAATCGACGCGTATTCGCATCCAATCACACCGCCACCGACCACAATCATGCTTTGCGGAATTCGCTCCATCCGCAAAATCGAATCCGAATCGAAAACTCTTTTGTCGTCGTAGGGAATTTCCGGCGCGCGATGCGGTCGCGATCCCGTCGCAATTAAAGTCGCTTCACCATGCAGCTTTCGCTCTTTCCGATTCTCTGCGCGCGCCACAATGTCGTGCGCTGATTCGAATTCCGCCGCGCCGCGAATGTATTCCACGTTGTGCGCCGCCAGGTTCTTCTCGATCTTCTTGCGCTCCTCGGCGACCACCTCATCCTTGTGCCGCATGAAATCCTGCACCGTCAGCCCTTCGCGCAGCGAATAGTCAATGCCGTAAATCCCGCGCTGCCGCAGCCCGGAAAAATACAGCGCCGACTCGCGCAGCGTCTTGCTCGGCACCGTGCCGGTATTGATGCAAACGCCGCCCACCGCTGCCGCGTGCTCCACCAGTGCCACGCGTTTGCCGAAATACGCCGCCTGCGCCGCCCCTTTTTCTCCCGCTGGCCCCGAACCGATCACCACCAGGTCATATCGTTCCATTCGTTCTCCGCAGTACGCCGCTACCGCCGCCATTCATCGATCAGGTTCGCCACCAGTCCCGTCCAGCCTGTCTGATGGCTCGCGCCCAACCCCGCGCCCGTGTCGCCGTGGAAATATTCATGGAACAGTAGCAAGTCTCGCCAGTGCGCGTCGTTCTGAAAAATTCCCGCGCCTCCGTGGATTCGCCGCGCCCCTCCCCCATCACGCGCAAAAAGCTCGATCATTCGCCGCGCGATCTCTTCCGCCATCTGCTTTGGCGTAACGCTTTTTCCTCCCGATGCCGGCGTCTTCACCGCAAAATCTTTTCCAAACGCATCGCCAAATTTCTTCAGCGACTCCACGATCAGATACGACGTCGGAAACCAAATCGGTCCGCGCCAGTTCGAATTCCCGCCTTTGATCTTGGACTCCGCTTCCCCCGGCTCGTATCTCACCTCGCGTCCTTCGAACACAAACGGCTCGCTCTCATGCCGCTTTGAAAGGCTGCGAATTCCCGCTACCGACAAAAATTCCTCCGCGTTCCACAAATGCTCCAGAATTCGCGACAGTTGCCCGCGGTCTACGATGGACAAGACGTGCCTTCGCATCCCCTCGCGCGTCTCCGAATAGCACGCATCGCCCACCAGGTCCGGTCGGTTCCGTATGAACCATTCCACATTCGCCGC
The DNA here is from genome assembly GCA_963811805.1 of uncultured Acidobacteriota bacterium. Classification (GTDB taxonomy): domain Bacteria; phylum Acidobacteriota; class Terriglobia; order Acidiferrales; family UBA7541; genus DAHUXN01. The sequence goes on from CAWESU010000001.1 coordinate 3,044,105, forward strand.
GAACTGCGGAATCAGTCCCACTAGCGAGCGCACTTTGAACCGGTGGACTGTGCCGTCCGGATACCGTAGCACATCGTGGAAAAATCCATCCTCCGCATCCCAAAGCTGGTAGTCGCGTCCGCCCATCTTTTTCATCGCCGAGCCGATGTAAATAAAATGCTGGAAGAATTTCGTCGCCAGCGCTTCGTACCCCGGATTCTGCCGCGCCAGTTCCAGCGCGATGCGCATCATGTACAGGCAGAAAAATCCCATCCATCCCGTGGCGTCCGATTGTTGCAGAATCGCCCCGCCCGTCAATTTCTCGCTGCGGTCCACCACCGTGATGTTGTCCAGTCCCAGGAATCCGCCCTCGAACACATTCAGCCCTTCGCTGTCCACTTTGTTGACCCACCACGCGAAATTCATCAGCAGCTTGTGGAAGCATCGCTCCAGAAACACGCGGTCGCCCACGCCGGCATTTTGTTTTTCGCGTTGGTACACACGCCAGCACGCCCACGCGTGCACCGGCGGATTCAAATCTGAAAACTCCCATTCGTAAGCGGGAATTTGCCCGCTGGGGTGCAGGAACTGTTCGAAGAGCAGAAACCACAAATTGTCTTTCGCGATCGAAGTGTCCACCAGCGACAGCGTCACGCAATGAAATGCCAAGTCCCACGCTGCAAACCACGGATACTCCCACTTGTCGGGCACTGTCAGCAGCCGCATCGAATTCAAATGCCGCCAGTGCGCGTTGCGCAGCGATTTCCGCGACGCCGGGGGAGGGAATCGCGCGTCGTCGCCTTCCAGCCATTTCTGCACGTCGAACAAATAAATCTGGTTGCTCCACAACATTCCCGCGAGCGCCTGCCTCTGAATTGTTTTTTCCTCCGTGCTCGCTTTCGGCGGATGAATCGTCTCGTAGAATTCGTCCGCCTCGCGTTTCCGTTGCTCGACGATGGCGTCCACTTCTTCCAGCGGTGCGTCCAGCATCTCTGGACTGAACCGCAGCCGTACCACCGCCGATTCGCCCGCCGGCACGTTCAATTTGTAGTGCAGCGCCGCCTTTGTCCCGATTCGCTGGGCATTCAAACAGTCTTCGCCGCGCACGATCGTGCGGTGGAATGCGTCCTTCGTGTGCGCTTTGCGGCTCTTTGCCCGCTCGCCGTACACCACCGGCGCATTTGTTTCGTTGTCTGTGAAAAGCAGCGTCGCGCCCGCCGGGCCGTACAAATATCGTCGCCCGATGCGGTACTCGAACATCAAATTCGGCAGCATGTTTGCCGCGCGGTCGTCCGCTAGCAAACTCACCGCGTTTTTCGCCGCTGGTCCGGGACGAATCGCGGGCTCCGGACTCGGCGGATTTGTCCACGCCCAGGTGTTGCGAAACCAAATCTGCGGAACCACGTCGAGCTGCGCGTCTTCGCTTCCACGATTGAACGCTTCCACGCGAATCACGATATCTTCCGCCGATGCTTTTGCGTATTCCACCACCACGTCGAAATACGCGCCGCCGTCGAACACGCCGGTGTCCAGCAGCTCGTACTCCGGCCCATGCCCGCTGCGCGCGCGATTTTCGTCGATTAGTTTCTGATAGGGAAAGGCGGCGTGCGGATACTTGTACAGCATTTTCAAATAGCTGTACGTCGGAGTGGCGTCGAGATAGAAATAATATTCTTTTACATCCTCGCCGTGGTTTCCTTCGCACGGAGTCAGGCCGAACATGCGCTCCTTCAGGATGGGATCATGCCCGTTCCACAGCGCCAGCGACAGGCACAGCAATTGGTAGCGGTCGCAGAATCCCGCGATGCCGTCCTCGCCCCAGCGATACGCCTTGCTGCGCGCGTGGTCGTGGGTGAGGTAGGTCCAGGCGGAGCCGTCGGGGCTGTAGTCTTCGCGGACGGTGCCCCAGGAGCGCTCGCTGACGTATGGGCCCCAGCGGCGCCACGCGCTGATGCCTGCTGGGTTGGGCGGCTGGGCGAGGCGTTCCGCTTCTTTTGTTTTGGATTGGAAGATTGCCGCGAGGGCCGCTGCGGCGGCGCTGCCGGCGACGGCGGTCTTGCCCGGTTTCTTCGGGCGGGGCTTGCGCGCCCGTTTTGACTTATCGGAAGAATCAGGCAAAGTGGCGAAATCTTACCAGAAGAAAACTGGCTGCGCGTGTTTTCGCCAATGGCCTGCGTCTAGTTCTGCACGGCGTTCCGCGCCGGAAAAATCACGCCGTGCAGACAAGCGCTTACCTGTTCTTGACGTTGTCCGTCGACGCGATGAACTCCGCCGCGTTGTCGTGCAACTGCTTCAGCGCGGGTGCGTGCGCGTAGACCATGTGCCCGGACTGGTAGAACCGGAACTCGATGTTTTTCACCAGGCTTTGCGGAATGGGCAAATGCTCCATTTCGTAAACGCCTTCGAAAAACGGAGTGGCCAGATCGTAATAGCCCGCGTTCAGGAGCACTTTCAGGTTGGGGTTGTACTTCATGGCGTCGGCCAAATCGATCATCACGTTCGGCGTTCCGGGATTTCCGTGATGGGTCATATCCCAACTTCCGGTGTTGATCTCCGGCTTATAGGTTCTGTCTTCGCCGAACTTCAGCTCCTTGCGCACGTAGTCGTTGAATGCGGAGACATAGGCGGAGCTGATGGCCGCGGACTGCGGATCGTATTCCGCTTCCTTGCTCAGGGGGTCCATGGTCGGGCCGGAGAAGCGCGTGTCGAGCCGACCGGTGGTCAGGTTTTCCTGGTCCTGCAGGTTCTTTTCGAACTCTCCGCCGTCGATGCGCAGGTTGGCCTTCAGGATGTACTCGACAGGCAGGCCGGTGTATTCGTGCAATTTCGCAGCGATGGCCTGGCGCTGATCCGCCGGCAAAGACGTGCCGGCCTCGAGCGCCAGAGCGTATTCGTTCATCGAGAAGTGCTCGACTTCCTTAAGGAACGACTCCAAGTCCGCGGGCTGGTTCGGCAGCTTGTGGTGATACCAAGCGGTGGCGGCGTAGGTTGGCAGGCCGAGCTCATAGGGCAAATCATCGCCGGGATTGTATTCAGGGCCGTCGACGCTATTGTCGAAGCTCAAAATCTGCGACAGCAGCATGACGCCATTGAAGTCCACGTCGTAATCGCCTTCGAGCATGGCGACGAGCACGGCTGAGCGCGTGGTGCCGTAGCTTTCGCCAAAGAGATATTTCGGCGAATTCCAGCGGCCATACTTGCCGAGGAACTGGGTGATGAATTCGGCGAAAGCGTGGCTATCCTGATCGACGCCGTAGAAGGACTTCTCCTTGTTCGGTCCGGCGATGCGGCTGAAGCCGGTGCCGGGCGCGTCGACGAAAACCAGGTCGCTCGCGTCGAGCAGGCTGAAGTCATTGTTCACCAGCGAATAGGGCGCGGCCGGCGTGTGCGTGTCGTCAGCAGTGACCACGCGGCGCGGGCCAAAAGCGCCCATGTGCAGCCAAACGGTGGAGGAGCCAGGACCGCCGTTGTAGAGGAAGGTCACCGGGCGCGTCGAGGGGTCAACGCCGGACTTCATATAGGCCACGTAGAACATGCTGGCCTCGACGGGCGGATTCTTGTCGTCCTTGTTCGCATCCTGCGGCACATCGTCCCAGCCTTCGGGGTGCACGACGATGGTGCCGGCGTAGGCGTCGTAATTGATCTGCTTGCCTTCGACGGTGACCGAGCCGCTGGTTTTCTGCTGCTCGACCTTGAACTCGTTGGGATTGGCCGGGGCGGCGGCGCTGGCTGCGGGCGCGGCGGCTGGGGCTGCGGCTTCCTTGGATTGCGCGTGGGCCGCGAGGAGCGGCAACGCGGGGATTGCGATGGCCAGAACAGCGAACCAGAAAATGAATCTGCGCATCATGCGTCTCCAGTCTTTTTCAAGTACGTCTTCAGATAGCTCGTCACGTAGTTCGTTACGGGAACCACGGGAATAAACGTCGTTGGGATGCTCTTTGTTCCCTGCTTTTGATTTTCGAGCGAGGGAGCGTACATCGAAGACGTACTGAATGCAACGATTGTCGCGATGCGGCGGAGAAAAAAAGAAATCGCGCGTAAAATGCTGTGCGGGCGTGGGAAACGCGTCCGAAAATGGACAAAGATTCTTGGCAGTGGCGCGGGTTGGAGCGTCGGGCATTGCGTCAAAACGTGATGATGAAAAAAGCCGCATTTCAGTCCCGATTAGAAATTGTCATCTCCTTCATTTTCAGCCACTTAAAGATTTGGGATCAGTGCTAATTGTCCGATTAGAATTTGGGAGAGGGTGGGAGGGGGTTATGCGGCTGTGTTTGCTAGGAGTTAGATGGCGCGCCGCCCGGGAAAATAGCGACTTTTGGCGAAGGAAAAGCGATGGACTTTGCATTGGCCGTAGTCTTCGGTGAAGATCCTCCCGTAAAAACAAAAAGCCGCGTCTCCGCGGCGATGGCCCTCTTGCGCGAATTGCGTGGCTGCTTTGCAGCCGACGATAGATATATACCAGATAGTATCGAGAAAGTCAAGGAAAAAAAGGCGGAATTGACGGCTAACAAGGCTACCGGTGTATTTTCCTGCGACTTAGAAGAGGGCGCAACGCGGGTCGGGCGTTTGGCGGTGGCGCCCGTCGAGCAGCAGCAGGGCACGCCAAACGGCGCGGCAAAAGATCACTCATTGTCATATTCGCTCTCTCTTGCAAGGTCGGCCAGATACCGTTCTACGTGCTCAGAGGGGTCGAAGTCCTCGGCATCGATCAACCCGTAGTAATCCTCCGGCGAATAATGGGTCGTTCGAGTATATTGGCCACCGAGTTGTACCGCATCTAGCTCTGCATAGCCATTGAGGGCTAGTCCGCATGCTGAGCACTGGAATGACGTCGGTGAAACTGGCTGCTGAACCTTGATCTCGTTGTCTCCGTGAAAGACCACTCCTTCGCCATATGTTTCGCCCTGAACTGTGGCGGCCGAACCACAGGACGGACATTTTACTCGGTGGCGTCTTTCGTGGGCGAGTTGTGCTGCTTGTTTCTCTGCGGCCTCGGCTGCGGCCAGTCGTTCGGGTTCAGGCATCTCGTGAAACGCTTTTCGATGGTGCGCAATGGACTCTTCGACAAGCTTTCTAACTTCGGACTTAGTTTCATCTAGAATTCGGGTTGCAACGTCTGCCTCCTCTTTGCCGAAAAGGCGGTCCAAACTGTCGCCCATCGCCGTGACTAGTGAGTAGCAAGCTCGATACAACCCCGTCAGCCATGTACTTTGAGGGGTATTCGTCAAATGCTGCGCTGCCTGAATGCAACTCGTCGTTCCGCCGGTTGATCAGCGCGATGGCAGCCTTAAGATCTTCATCGGAAAACACTGGGAACAATTTCCGACATAGCGCGAAAACTTGAACTGCTTTGATTGATCTTCTATCTCCTGATCCCCGATTGAGGGCGTGCAGTAGATACTTATGCTCCCTGTCCGGTTCGGCGAGCAGGGTCGGACTTACTGAGGCCAAAGCTGCGCGGCCAAGAAGCTCCAGTGCCAGCGAACACCATAGACCGAAACGTGGGTCCTCACGGGACTCACGAAAGGCGTGTTCGAAATAGAGCCGAGACTTTGCCCACAAAGGATCGTGCTCCCAAGACATTGCGTCACTCCACGTAAATTCTTTCGAGAATACGAGTCATCTCCATCGGTGGTGAGGGGCCGCGGCCGTGAAGTGCGTCCCAATTGGAGATGATCAGAGCGAGTTCCGGTGTCCAGCAGATGCATTCCGGGCAGGCATATACCAGTAGTCGGCCGATCCGTGCTCGGACTTCAATGGCAGACTGGTTGACGGGTCTCATGGAGTGGGGATCGTATCTCCATCCCGTTTGGCCCCGTGAGCAGAATTTCATTGAGCAGTACATCGCACTGGCAGACGTTCTTGTCATCCAGACAGAACGTTCGGCAAGACTACAGAGGTCCGGATTGTTTTGAAAGAGGTGAGCAAAGGTTAATATCGTGGTCGGGCGCCGAAGGTCTCCGCGTGCCCGGAACAGGAGATATTTGGAAGGCAGTGGCCAAAAGGCTGTATCCGTGTGCAGGGGGATGCATCCTCGTGCGTATTTGGCGCTGAAGGTGCCTTTGCGGGCTTCGCGCCCTTCGATCGGCGCCAACTCTTTGACCAGTTCGCCCGTGGGACTTGGAATGGGGCGGCCCAACGTGCGAGCCAGATCCAATAGCTCTGACGTGCTACGGACACCTTGCAAGCAGATCCAGCCGCGAGTTTTGAGTTCGTCTTTCACGATTCCGCTACCAACGAAGAGGATAACATTGGCTGCGCTCCGATGGTTCTCCTTCTCGCGTGGGTCAGGAGCAGCGGAGAGCATCATGAAGCCGAAGTCCATGTGACTTTGCATGTGGCAATAAAAGAGGGTGGCGCGGGGATTGTTGGCGATGAAGTCGACTTCGGCGGTGGTGTTGGCGGTCGGAGAAGGACACATCGCGCGCAAGACGTGCGCGAAAAGGGAAAAAACTCCAAAGGCGATTTGCGGCACGGCTAAAGCCGTGCCCTCCTGAAGGAGCCGCAGAGCTTCCAGAAGGCGAAGCTCTGCGCTACACGGACGATACCGGCCTAAAGGCCGGCGCTACAAATGCGTTGCTTGAGGCGGGGAGGGCGAATCCCGCCCTACGAGAGGCACGCAGACTCAGAGCCTGTGCCACGCGGGAATGGCCTGCCCGTATGACAGCACGAGCGCAAGGCGAGAAGCAGGTTCCTCGGCGGATGCTCGACGCATCCTCACTCGGAATGACAAATGACAAACGTAAGGCGGTCAGGAGCAGCGGAAGAGCATCATGAAGCCGAAGTCCATGTGACTTTGCATGTGGCAGTGGAACAGAGTGGCGCCGGGGTTGTTGGCGGTGAAGTCGACTTCGGCGGTGGTGTTGGCGGGAACCATGACGACGTCTTTGCGGAGGCCGGAGAGCGGCGTGCCATTGAGATTGGTGACTTCGAAGGTGTGGCGATGGAGATGCATTGGATGGTCGTCGGAGCTGCGATTGGTCATCTTCAGGCGATACCTTTTTCCCTGCTCGAGTTTGATCGTGTCGGTGTCCGGGTAAGACTTTCCGTTGATCATCCAGGTGTCGAAGGCGCCCTGTCCGTGGAATTTTGATTCGAAGAGCAGGGGAATGACGGCGTCGGGTTCCGGCGCGGCGGGTTGGGGCGAAGCGAAGGGGCGATAGTCCCAGAGGGTCTGCGGCGGTTCAATCCACCTGGGCTCGGGCCATTTGGGCTTGCCTTGCTGATTGGCGTACTCGACGACGATGCCCATGCCGCTCTTGCGCAGGGCGTCGCGAGTTTCGCCGAGGATCCACACGCCGGGATGATTCATGGTGGCGACGGCATCGATGCGTTCGGCGGCGCCCAGGCGGAGCGCCTGCGCGGGGCCGGGCGTGGGCACGGGATTGCCGTCCATGGCGACGACAGTCAGTTCGTGGCCGGAGAGAGCGAGCCAATGAGCCATGCTGGCGCTGGCGTTGAGGATGTGGAAGAGAACGCGCTGGCCTTCGCGGACGCGCAGAGGGTCGGCGAAGCCGAGCATACGGCCGTTGATGGTGGCGTATTGGTAGGCGGCTTCCATGGAGGAGTCGCCGCTCGAGGCCATGTAGGCGTTCCAGTCGTGGAGGGTGAGGAAAATTTCCTGGTCGAATTTTTGGGCAATGCTCTGGGAGAGCGCGTCACGACTATCGCGTGGGTCGATATAGAAGCAGCCGAACTGGCCTGAGTAAGTGGCGCGCTTAAGGTCGTGGCCGGCGAAGATGTGGGTGTGATACCAGCGGAAGCCGGCGGGGCGCGGCGTGAAGGCGTAGCGGAATTGCGCGCCGGGGGCGATGAGCGGCGAACCCTCTTCTGGGGCGCCGTCCATGGCGGAAGGAATGGTGAGGCCGTGCCAGTGGACGATTTCGGGAATGGCGGTGCGGTTGAAGACGTCGATGACGATGGGCTTGCCTTCCGGCCAGCGAATCAGCGGACCGGGGACGCGGCCATTGTAGGCAACGGTGTGGATGACTTTGCGGGGCGCGATTTCGAGGGCGAGAGGAGCGATTTCGAGCTGGACGTCTGGTGGAACGGAGGACGCGGGTTGGGCTTGGACCCAGGCGGGAACGGCGGAGGCGCAGGCGGCGCCGGTGAGAGCCACGCCAGCTTGCGCGAGAAAGGCGCGGCGGGTTAGTTGGTTTGGCGCGGCGCTCATGGCGGCTTACTGCATGCTCTTCGAGCTTCCGGGGCGAAGATGCGACCAATCGAAATAGCGGCCGATGACGCATTTCAGGATCAGGTGATCGGTGCCAGCAGTGGCGCCCCAGCCCGCGCCGATATTGATTTCCCACTTGGGCGAAACGAAGAGATTCACGACGGGGAAAAACTGCTGCTGCTGATTGTGCAGCGTGACGAAATCGCCCCACTGGCCGTAGTAGGAGTAATACTCCACGCCGAAATTGTAATACTTCGAAGGCGCGTAGGTGAGCGTGGCGGCGGGGCCGAAGGTCACGCCCTGCGGGGCGACGTCGCGAAAATAGGTTTGGCGCTCCTGGGGCGTAAAATTCGCGGGCGGCGGGACGACGTGAACGTCATCGACCATGGTGGCGTTGACGGACCAATACCAGCGGCCGATGGTCTGGTCGATGATGGGCATGATCTGCCAGGACCAGGTGGGATTGGAGTAGGCGGGCCGGGCGTAGCCGAATTCGGTGGAGAGGCTGACGCCGACGGGCCAGTGCCAGCGGGGAGGAATGCGCACGCGCGGGCGGATGTGGTCGCCGACCCACTGCACGCCGTGGCCATTTTGCTCGGCGGTGAAAACGTAAAAGCCGAGCTCGGACCAGTCGTTGATGCCTTCGGTGAATTCGACGGTTTCGTGTTCCTGGTCTTCGGTGGGCAGCATGCCGAACTGAGTGGTGATGTTGCCGTCCACGGTGAAATTGCTGTGGAGCTCGACGAGCAGCGTTTTGGGAGTCATGGTCTGCGAGGCGTAGACCTGGATTTCGTAGTTATCCTGAGCGCGGGCGTTGCGCGGGAAAAACAGCGAGCAGCAGACGAAGGAAAAGAGCGACGCGCGAAGAAGGCCGGAGGTAACAGCACCGAGTGGGATCCCGTTTTTCATTTCGCAGACGGCGCTTAGTGTACAACCGTGCGGGACAAACGGAAAATGCGACGGCGGGCAATTCGGGCTTCAGCAATTGACACTGCACTCGTGCGGCCGGAATTCCGACTGCGACGGCTTGGAGAAAGCTGGGCAAGGGGACTAATATGTGCGCCACGTGATTGTGGGCAGACCCGGGACGAACGACTTGCGAATGGCAGAGAAAGCGAGGATTCATGAGCGCAATGAGAGAAATACTTCGCACGAGCGCAGGGCGGAGCGGGGCGTCGCTAGCGGCCGGCATGGCCGCGTGTTTTTTGTTGGCGGGGGTGAGCGTGGCAGGCCCGGTTCCGGGACAGCCTCGCGCACATCTGCAAGCGAAGGCGATGCAGAAGAATGGCGGCGCGTTTGAGGTGACTTCGCAGTTGGGGCGGAAGCTCTATGCGCAGCCGGATGACGATGCGATCGTCGCGGCGCGCGAGAAGTTGGCGGCGAGCCCGAAAGACGTGAAGTTGGTGCTGGCGCTTTCGCAGGCTCAGGCGGGCAGAAGGCAGTACCGCGAAGCGATCGCGACGTGCACGAAGGGATTGGGATTCGCTCCCGGGAACGCCGACCTTTATATCGAAAGAGGGCACCGGGAACTGGGCTTGCGCGAGTTCCGCGTCGCCGAGCGGGATCTGGCGCATGCCGCCACGCTCAACCCGAAGAAGCTCGACGCCTTCTATCATCTGGGGCTGTCGCACTACTTTCAGGGCGAGTTCGGTTCGGCAGCGGAGTCTTTTCGAAAAGCGCTGGCGCTAGCGAAAAATGACGACAGCGTCATCGACTGTACGAACTGGCTGTATGTTTCGCTGCGGCGGGCGGGCAGGGCGCACGAAGCGGCGATCATTCTGAAGAGGATCGGTCCCGAGGTGAAAAATACCGAGCCGCATTTGCTGTTCTACTTGCGGCTGGAGCGATTTTACCAGGGCGCGCTGAGCGAGAAGGAGATTTTGCCGGCGAAGCCCGCGGACCCGAACGACACGGAGGCGGAGCTGGCGTTCGATACGGTGACTTATGGGGTGGGGAACTGGAATTTCTACAATGATCACGACGCAAAGCGCGCGACGGAGCTGTTCCGGGGAGTCGTGGGCGGCAATGCCTGGAACGCGTGGGGATTCGTCGGCTCGGAAACGGAGCTGAGGCGCATGGCGGCACCGAGTACGCCGCAGCGCTAGCCGCGCGCGCAATCGCCCCAGTTCCACGGTCGCCACCGGCCATTCTGGCTGGAGATTCCGATGAGGAGCGGCAACCCGCCACGGAGTTGGCGGGAGGCTGTTTCGAGAACAGAAACAGCTGGATATTGACGCGGGTGCCCGCTCTGAAAAAAAATGGAATGGGCGCCATGGCGAACTCCGCGATTGAAATCCTCGGACTGACGAAGGATTACCCGTTGGGCCACTGGCGGCGGGGCAAGCGCCGCTCGCTCGACAACCTGACGCTGCAGGTGGAAGACGGCGAGGTGTTTGGCTTTCTCGGGCCGAACGGCGCCGGCAAGACAACCACGCTGAAGCTGCTGATGCGCCTGATTTTTCCTACCGCCGGAACCGCGCGCGTGCGCGGAATTTCCATCGACGATATTCGGATGCACCGCGAGATCGGCTACTTGCCGGAGCAGCCGTATTTTTACGATTACCTCACGGCGCGCGAACTGCTCGACTATGCCGCCAGACTTTCCGGCATCAGCGCGGCCGAGCGGGGGGAGCGGGTGGCGAAGAATCTCGAGCGCGTGGGGCTGTCGTCCGTGGCGAACGTCCAGTTGCGGAAATTTTCAAAGGGTATGCTGCAGCGAGTGGGCGTGGCGCAAGCGATTCTGCACGACCCGAAAGTTGTGTTTCTGGATGAACCGATGTCGGGCCTTGACCCCATCGGGCGGCGCGAAGTGCGCGACATCATCCTGGAATTGAAACGGGAAGGGAAGACGGTGTTTTTTTCGACGCATATTTTGACCGATGCGGAAATGCTGTGCGACCGCGTGGCCATTCTGGTCGGCGGAAAACTGCACGGCGTCGGCGCGCCCGAAGAGATCGTTTCGCTGGAAGTGCAGGGGATGGAAATCCTGGCGGAAATGGGCGAAGGCAAATCTCTTCCGCCGGCGCTCGCGGCACACGCCGTTGCCATCGGGAATCGCTATCGTATTCAGGTTCCGGAGGCCGAACTTTATGCTGCGTTCGAGCGGCTGCGTGGCTGCGGGGCGCGCATCATTTCCGTGACGCCGCTGCGTCCGACGCTGGAGGATTACTTCCTGCGCGTCGTCAGCAGCCAACCGGCGGAAGCGCATGCGGTCGAGGTGATGGCGCGATGACCCGTACCGCAGGCGTGGTGGCGGTGAATACGTTCCGCGAGGCGGTGCGCGACCGCTTCCTCTACAACCTGATCTTCTTTGCACTGCTGATGATGGGGGCGGCGATTGTTGTTGGGCAAATCTCCATCGGCATCGAGCAGCTGGTGATCATCAATCTGGGGCTGACGGCCATTTCGCTGTTCGGACTGGTGATGGCGATTTTTATAGGCGTGGGGCTGGTCTACAAGGAAATGGAGCGGAGGACGCTCTACAGCGTGCTGTCGAAGCCGGTCAGCCGTCCGGCCTTTCTCGTGGGGAAATATGCGGGCTTGCTGCTGACTCTGGTCGTCAACACGCTGCTGATGACGCTGGGGCTGGCGGCAGCGCTTTTCTACGTGACGCGGCATTTCACCGGCGCGGACGTGAGCATTCTGGTGGCTGTGTATTTCATTCTTCTGGAGTTTGCGCTGGTCACCGCGCTGGCTTTGTTTTTTTCCTGCTTTTCCTCGCCGATGCTTTCAGCGGTGTTCACGCTGGGCATCTATATCGCGGGGACCTTCGCCGGCGACATTCGCGGATGGGGCGAGATCACGCGCAGTTCGTTTATGGGCGTGGTGACGCGCATCATCTATTACGTGCTTCCGAATTTTCACAATTTCAACGCCATCGCCGCGGCCGGCCACGGCGAGCGCATTCCGGCGTCGCTCATCGCGGAAAACACGCTCTACGCGGCGGTTTATGTGGCCATCCTCCTCCTGGCGGCTTCCGCTATTTTTTCCAGCCGCAACTTGAAATGAGCGCGCGCAGCCGATCGGTGCGTGTGGTTTCTTCTCTCGCAGCTATCCTGGTTCTGTTCCTCCTGCTCGTGCCTCTGCAGGAACGTATCGACGCCCAAACGCGCACCGTCGCGCAGGAGAAGCAGGATCTCTTGCTGACTTCCGGACCTGTTTTGAAGAAACTGTGCCTGGGTTATGACCCGCTGGTCGCGGATATCTACTGGACGCGCGCGATTCAGTATTACGGCGGGTTGGTGGGAGAACGGCACTCCAAATTCGAGCTCTTGTGGCCGTTGCTGGACTTGACCACGACCCTCGATCCGCACCTGATTGTGGCCTACCGCTTCGGAGCTATTTTCCTCTCAGAGCCGCACCCCATGGGCGCAGGGCGTCCGGATTTGAGCGTCGAGCTGGTGAAGCGGGGAGTTCGCGAAAACCCCGATGAATGGCGCCTCGACACGGATCTTGGATTTTTGTATTTCTGGCACATGCACGATTACGCCGACGCTTCGCAGGCCTATCTGCAAGCCAGCAAAAATCCCAACGCGCCCGAGTGGGTGAGCCTGATGGCGGCGCGCATGGCGGACCGCAGCGATTCGTTAAAGATTTCTCAAATGATTTGGTCGAGCATTTATCAGACAACCGACAACAAGCAGGTGCGCAGCCAGGCGCTCGAGCACCTGAAGGGATTGAAGGCGCTCGCAGATGAGCGTTTCCTCGACAATCTCTCCGAGCAGTTCCGCCAGAAATATGGGCGGTATCCGGGCTCGATGGAAGAATTGCGGGACAAGGGCTACATCAATGGCGTTCCCGTGGATCCGGACGGTTTTCCGTATCGCATCGGGCGGGATGGAAAAACACAGCTGGATGCTCACAGCAGCGTCGAAACCGAGTTCGTGCCTCCCAACGAGGTCCAGGCGCCCGTCCAAGCGCCCGTCCACAAATAATTTGCGGGCGTTTCTATCGAGACAAAATTCGGAGTCCGGCGAACGGAAAGCCGCGTTGTTGCAGTAAGCGTTTCGATTGGCTAGACTTATCTGACCGCGCCGGAGTGGCGGAACTGGCAGACGCGCCGGACTCAAAATCCAACACTAAGTACTGATACCACAGCCAACTAGCGTGTTTTCTGTGGTACTGAATCTCACATTACGCAATCAAAAGGCTTTAGATAAACTCACGGATAGACTCACAGTTTGGCGGTGGCGAGTTTTTTCAGGTAGAAGCGTGCCTTCATTCGGAACATCGCGAGCGCATGTTTTTCGTCTGGATTTTTCTGGGAGATTGGAAGATCGCAAGCGCGAAAGGCATAACTTGGTTCAGCGGGGTAGCCCAGCGCGGCGAGAAAGTTTTGTTTGTCTTTGTTGCCAAGGTCAGCGAGGGCTTCAAGAAGCGCGATGTAATCAGGCTTTGCCATGGCACGGCGCATCAGTCTCTCGCCGAGGGTGCGGGTGCCTATCCGTCTCACGCCATTGCGCCGCGCTGCCTCTGCCTTGGCTGGCGTGGATCGTGATCCGCCACGTGCGCCGATCTCTGCGGCCCTTCCTTCGCTGAATGCCATAACTCGATCCTACCACTTATGCTTGGCTATGTACAAGAAATTAAACCCAAGCACGATTTTCTCAAAACAAGCGTTTCGCTGAAGTGCCTGTGTATTCAATCACTTAGGCAAAACTCTCTATAACAGGCTACGGTACCCATGGAAGCACTGGAAGAAGCACTCCGGGCGAAGGAAGGATGCTGAACATGGAAAGTAACGAAAGAGTAAGCGAGGAAGAGTTTTTCCTTTCTGAAGGTGTTCCTACTTACGAAAGTAGGAATGTTAATTCCTCGGCGGAATTAGGTGCTTACGAATCTTGGGAATCTGAAGGGCAGGCCCTCGCCGAAAAACACCATAACGTACAATGGCAGCTTGGCGATTGGATGCTCGTAGGAGAGGCGGATTTCGATTTCTCCCCGCGTGGCCTCGGCATTCCCTCTTATCTCGCAATAGGAACGAAGCAAGAGTCCATCTATAAGGTAGCCGCACGTCTTACAGGATTCGCCAGCCAAACCCTTTGGAACCTCGCCCACATCGCCAAAGTTTTTCCAGTTGAAAAGCGCGTAGCTGGCCTCACACATTCCCATCACGCCATTGCTGCTCCATTCGAGAAGCGTGACGAATACTTGGCGCACGCCCTTGCCGAGAAGCTTTCGTGCGATGCGCTGCGGCGGTGGACTGAGGAACAGGAGCAAGATTATTTGCGACCTCGGCATCTGAAATCCGTATCCCTCAAGGTTCCGCCAGACATCTACAGAAAATTCCGAGACCTAGCGAAGTTCTACAACCGTGACATTTCCTCTTTAGTTCTTGAAGCAGCTCTGCCGGCAATTGAAACCTATCTAGCCGAAGCTGCGCGCGAAGTTGGCCTCTCCATGCATGGTGAAGCGCATGACGGATGGTGGCCATTTGATGGCAAGTTCAAAGCGCCAAAAATACCCAAGCGGGGGCGAACGCGCGCGGAGATAACCAGGGACAATCGTAACGAACGCCTAGCATTGGAGCAATCCATTCGAGATACTTTGCAAAAAATGCAGTGCGCCTCTACTGCCGAGATTGCTGCGACCTGCAAAGTTCCGCACGGTACAGTAGATAGCACGCTGTCCGAGTGGCGGAAAAAGAAGGGCTGCCATTCTCACCGAGGCAACTGGGCTATTGAGCAGCGTAGCAGTGGGCGTGCTGTTCCGCTTGAACGTGTTTGCAACACATTCGGCAAGCAAATTAGCCATTGCTTGGCTTTGAAGGAAGCCACAGCCGGTATGGATGCCGCCGCATTTGTTCTGTTCGCCGCGAAATATTTTGAAAAGAAGGCCGTTACAAAAAGAGATTGCCGCATCGCGGTGATGAACCCGGATTTTATCACCCGGTTTGGGGTGATGTACGCAGCCGATCTTATTTCAGAAGTCGAGTTAGCGAAAGAGGCAGAGGCGGTGCCCGCATGAAAACATATCCAACACCTCCTACGCTCAAGGAAGTTAATCACGCGTTTTGGACTGTAGCTACAACCGGTAAATTGAATGGCGAAGACCGCAGTCTCAGTTGCCTTGTGTCTGGAGATGAAAAATATAACCCTTACGGCATCGGCAGTTTCGCGAACCGCTGTCTGCTGCGAATCAACATGTTGTTGCTGAGTTACGTTTGCAGCGAGGAAGCCGCGTACCGCACGTGTGAGATTCTCGAACGCGCGATTGTAGGGGTTCGTGATTTCTTCGGAATCACTCCGGGCCGGGAGCACCAAGCATGAATCCCCTCAGCCATTTTGTATTTGAGTTGATCTTGAAGAAGCCGGGGATCGAAGGGCGGCAAGTTCGCGCGCGCCTGAAGGGAAAGATTTCCGCGCGCCACGTCAATAAAACACTCTTTTGGCTGCTCGATGCCAAGAAAGTTCGCGCGGAGAAACAGCCACAGATCGGGAAGGGTAAGCCGTCCTCGCGGTACTACCCGAAGGAAGCAGCGTGACTCGGATAGTGCTTGACGTACCGAATTGGAGATTAAAGCTCCTCGAACACCTAGAGATATTGGCGCAACTCTCTGAAGGGCTTGAACCAGGGCTGCACTATCTGGTCATTGAGCACGAAAAGTTTTGCGCCGAGGCACTGGGAAGCGGCATTTGCAATTGCGTCGCCTCGTTCAGATTGGAAAAATATGTCAAGCAAGCCAAGTAGCTTTATGAATCAACATGCGGAGTACGCGGTTATCTGTTCGATTTTGAAGTACCCACCGTGCATCTCTGCGTTCGATGCGCTGCAAAAACCCGACTTCACCCAAAGCACTTTTTGGGAATGGCTCGCGCGGATGCGAGAGTTAGCCGCAGCCGGGCAGCCAATAAATGGGGCAACCGTCAATTGCAATGTTTCAGAAGAGCAGATGCTTCAGTACGCCGAAGATGGCCTGAACCAGGATGACTGGGCGGGGATCGTGTCCGTAATAAAGGAATGCGCCTACCGCGCGCGCATTGTTCGTGCACTGGGTTTGGATTTTGAAAAATGCGAGGACTTATCCACGCCAAAGCTTGTTCAGATGGCAGACGAAAAAGCGAAGGAATCCGAACCGTACAAAGCTCTCGTTGATGAATACGTTCCATCACTGAAACAAAAACAGATCGAATGGGAAACACTTTCAACTGAGGATGAAATCCTCGAACAGCAGGGCACATCGCTGGAGTACGTCGTGGACGAAATCGTTCCGAAGAGGCGTGTCACGATGCTGTTCGGCCAAGAAAAAAGCGGCAAGTCGATAATCGCCTTAGACCTGTGCAAACACATTGTGAACGGCAAAACGTGGCTGAATCGGAAAGTCGCCAAAACGCCGTGCCTGTACCTGGATTTGGAAGACGGCATTGTGGGAGCTTACATCGGCTGGTTGAAGGGAGTCGGCGAAGAGAAAATCCGGTTTATCACGATTCGCAGCGAAAACGGGATTCCTCAGTTAGATGATCCCGGCCTGCTGGGGATGTGCACTGAAGTTCAGCCGGTCATCGTTCTCGATTCGCTTCATAAACTCTTCAGTCGAAATAAGGAAGGAAAATTTGGTAGCGCGTGGCAATCCTCAGACTATGAGCCTGTGCTGGAAAAAATTCGCCAACTGTGTGTTGCAGGCGCAACCGTGATTCTCATCCACCATGCGACCAAATCGGATAAAGACCAGTACCGCGATTCCAGCGCGATAGGCGCGAACGTCGATTTCATGTTCGCCGTAGAGGGCGATGAACCGGAAAATGGCATCAAGCGATTGCACCTGAAAGGTAAACCAAGCCGTGGCGCGCAACCGCCCACGCTCCATATCCTAGCTTTCCCGCACATCATCCAACACGGACATCTGTGCTTGGATGCCGGGCTGGAAGAAGCAGATCAAGCCGCAAGACGCGCCACGGAAGAAGTCAGAAACAATGGCCCAGCCCCAAGTAAGAATAAGCTGTTTGAGAGGCTTGGTGGAAATAGGGCAGCAACGATGACCGCGATTGAACATGCCATCGAGAATGGATGGCTGATGCAGGCCAAAAATGGTGAGATAAATGTTTCGGTACTGGACTCGGTATCAGAGCGAAATCATCCAACTGGTACCACTTCCGGTACCGATGCCGAGAATGATTTGTATGGTTAAGAAAGCACAAGTGCTTAGAGCGGTACCGCTTTGTCGGTACCAGCAGGTATCAGCGGCTAAAACAGGCGGTACCCTTTTCCAGTAACACTGGAAAGGGTACCAGCAGCCGGAATCGGTACCGCTGAAGCAAAAAGATTCCTGCCAGTGATCTCCGCAGGATAACTGGCGGGTGTATCGGCGGGCGTGAGACTTGCGGGCGACCTTCCTCGCGCTAATCTCCCCCGCCTTCATTTTCCGTGCAGCGCGGCGATCCGCCATCACAGCGGGCTGGCGCAGTGCGATGACCGAATACCAAAAGCTGGCGCGGGCGAAGTTCCGCTGGGGATCAATCTCTGGTGATGGCCCGCATGCTCTGGTCAGCAAATGCCGCACGCCCTGGATGATTCGGTTGTACAAGTCAGATGAAATGGCAGAGAAGCGTGAAGGTGAAGCGTGTCAAGCAGGTACGCTGTGCAAAGGCTGTAGCCAGCACTTCAGAGTGAATCTGGATCGCCAACCAGCGCAATCAGGGCCGGTTTCCGCCGGTTTCCGCAGGATGGTAGCTGACCCGCGCACTTAGCGCCCGGCGAGTACGCCTAGCATCGCGGAAGCAGGCTGGATCGTAAATCACTCGCAATTGATTGATTTGGCTGTGCCTACCGGTATGGGAGCCAACTTTTACCGGTTGATGCGACCCTTCTTGCCCCGCGTTAATGCCGCGTGTACGCCCCCCAATTGGGGGAAATGGGGGGAAATGGAACAACAAAGTCCGCCCATAACATAGGAAAGTATTTTGTAAGTAGCAAAAAGGTTTCTTAAAGGGAGCTGAAACAAATGGGTCAACCGATAATAGCAGCCGCGTTCAACGCTCCAATGCTTGGAATGGCTGAAGCCGGAGCGAGTGTGCCGCCCCAGACGATGACTTGCCGCGAAGCTGGTCGCCGTGGCGGCCTGCGTGGCGGACGCAGCCGGAGTGCCGCGAAGCGCCGCGCCGCCCGCGAGAATATCGCCCGCGCCCGGCAAGCATGGCAAGCACGGTTGAAGAGTCTCGTCGCGAGGACGCCGGATGCCACAGTCGCATAAATCGAAGGCGGAGCAGACCGCACGCGCGGCGCGCCATGCGGTGCGGCTGGCGAAGCTGCAAGGGAAACCCCTACCCGCCCCGGAAACTGCGCCGGTTGCCCCCGTTGTGCCTGACCAGCCTACGTTGGCGGCCTTCCTGGCCGAAGTGAGGCGCGAGAGGGATACGTTTGACCAGCGTATGCAGCCGGGCGTGACGGTTTGCGCTGACTATCCTGGTGCGGACAATCGCAAGGCCGCCGTGATCGCACGGCAGTACGCAGCCGATGTTCTCAATGGCAGCATCATCTCCGGCGAGTACATGCGGCGCGCGGCGAAGCGTTTCTTAAATGATTTGGAGACAGGGGCAGACCGCGGATTGTTTTTTGACCCGATTGCGGCTGAGAACGTCGTTTTCTTCGCTGAGACATTCTGTGATTTGTCACTTATGGATTGGCAGGTTTGGGTTCTCGCCAACGTGTTCGGCTGGAAACGCGCCAACGGTAATCGGCGTTTTACCGAATCGTGGCTGAGTGTCGCGAAGAAGAACGGCAAGACAGCACTCTCCGCCATCGTCGGGCTTTGGGGTTTGCTTTGTGATTGCGAGAAGCACCCGGAAGTTTATTCAGCCGCCACAAAAAAAGATCAGTCGCGCATTTCTTGGAGAGATGCGAAGCGCATTGTTGGAGATAACCCGGATTTGGCAGTTGCCGTGCGACGCTGGGCTGGCGAATTATCAGTTGAGGACACTGACGGATTTTTCGCGCCTCTTGCCAGCGACGAGAAATCGATGGATGGCCTGCGCCCACACTTCATCATCTGCGATGAGGTCGCATTTTGGAATGACCGTGACCAGTGGGACAAACTGACAAAAGGCGTAGTCTCCCGCGTATCTCCGCTGGTATTCGCAATCACGACGGCCGGAAGCACGCGCAATTGCTTTGCGTGGGGGAAGTTTGACCTCGCCGAGAAAATCCTTACGGGCACGTTCGCTGATGACGGCACTTTCGTTGCAATTTTCCGCATTGATCCTACTGATGACTGGAAGGATGAGGCATGCTGGGCGAAAGCTAATCCCAGTTTGGGCGTTACTCTTCAGATTGAACACCTGCGCAAGACGCGGGATGAAGCCGTCGAAGATGGCAGTGGATTGAACGCTTTTCTTCAGTACCACCTAAATCAGTGGCCGGAAAAGAATCTACGACGTGAGGGGAGCATTACGCGCGACAAGTGGGACTCATGCGCCCACATGGAATTGTTGCCCACGGCGGCGGATGCGGATAAGGCTTACACCCAATTTGTAAATTTGAACAAAGATACGCTCTGCTTCGCGGGTTTGGACGTTGGGCTTACTTCCGATCTCACCGCCATCGCCTATCTTTGGGATCACGCGTACCTTGCAGCGGATGAGAAGGACGAGAAAACGGGCAAGGTACTTAGAGAAGCAGAGTGTATTGAGAACAAGCGATTCTTATTGGTGGAATTTTTTATGCCCGAAGAGAATTTGCTCGAAAAAGAAAAAGCGTGGCGCGTGCCCCTCTCGCAGTGGGTCAGAGAAGGTTGGCTGGAACTTCTGCCAGGGGATTTGACTGACCCTCGCGACATCAGAAATCACATTTTGGAAACGGCGAGGAAGCAAAGCATTCAGGAACTTGGGTTTGACCGGTGGAATGCCCAACAAATCTGCGCTGACATCAATACGAGTACGGCGGTCAAGTGCGTTGAGATTCCGCAAATTCCTTCGCAGCTAAGCAATCCTTGCCGCGAATTTCTCGCTGATATTCGGCGCGGCGAACTGGTTCACTTCGGCAACCCCGTGCTCGCGTGGATGGCCAGCAACGTGGTGATTGCCGAAGATTCGAAAACGGGTGGATTGAAGCCGGAGAAGCTTTCGGCCAATGAAAAAATCGACGGCATTTCTGCGACGGTGAATGCGTATCACAGACTTTTATCTGCCCCACCTAGGATTTCAAATTTCAAAGGGTTTTACGTCTAGGAGAGATTTGAAAAAAGGAGAACGGAAAATGGCAAAAATTGTAGATAGAGTTATAGAGGGCTTGCGCGGTTTTTTGAATCCGGCATTGGCACGTCAAGAATCAGCCGAAGCGCGGGCTTTGCGGCAGATGTACGACACCTCGAATGCGGAGAATCTTATCCGCGCCTGCTGGTATGCCGAAATCAATCAGCTCGGCATCCGGACGCGGGTAGCGTGGAATTGCAATTGCAGTTTCTATTCGCGGTTTTTGGAATCCGAGAAATTCAAATCGTGGTCGTGTGGGCAATGCAAACGCCAGCTAGATTTTGCTGGCTGGACGGGCATTCGGCTGTCGCGGAACAAAACCGACCGTGCACAAACGCTGGCGCGGCTTAACGGAATTGTCAGTGAAGCGGATTACTTGGCTAGCACCGATGGCGATTGGCTGCGCCCCGATAAGCATGACCTTGTTTTGCGTCATGTTCTTAAGGTGCGCCCGGCGCTGAATGAGAGGCACGCGGCTGCATCGATTATGGCATTCGGCGGCGAAGTGTCGGGTGATACGGATTATGAACCATTCGACCCCGGCATGAGTGGCGCAGGATTTGGCGTTGGGTTCAACGGGAAATAAATGATCAAATGCCCCAGCGCATCGGCGGATAACAAAACAGCGCATGCAGAGCAAGATCGGTTCCGCAAGAAAACCGACCCGATCTATAAACTGTACTCGACTGCTGCGTGGCAACGGTTTCGCCTATGGCGATTGGCTGATAACCCGCTTTGCCAGCGGATCGTAAAGGGCGAGAGGTGCCACTTCGGGGCAACCACGGTACATCACCTGTTCTCGCCGCGCGAGAGGCCGGATTTGTTTTATGACGCGCATAACACCGTATGTTTGTGTGCGAATTGCCATCAAGGTGGACTCGCGGGCACGCCAGAATGGAGAAAGGGGATCGACTATGCCGAGTAAGTTTACTTTGTTGGCCATGATGGAACGCTTCGGCCACAAAACCGAAGATGACGCGAAGAAGCACCATAACCGGCGTGCCGCTCTGCATCGGAAGATGACGAAGCCCGTTGCCGGTGGCGGGCGCGGAATGCGGCAAAAGTAGGCGTAACACTGTAGTGCGAAAGCATCGGGAGAAAGAAACCCGAAAAGGGAGGAACCATCCATGAGAGTCAAATTCATTAACGGTCCAAAAGCTGGAGAAATCGGTCATTTAGAACGCCACGTCGCAGACGGTTTAGTAGCCGCTGGCTTGGCTGAAATCGTACCTGAAGAGAAGCCCGCGCCGGTTTCATTCGAACCGGAATGGGAGATCGTTTATTCAGGCGGCGCGGTTGCACAAAAAATCGTGACAATAATCCTGCGTGTGTGTGGCGGGGTTTATCGATACACAGGCCATCCCCAACTTGTGAACGCCGTCCGCTCATGGGATGGAGGCCAACGGTACGTGAATTTCGGACGTGAGTGCCCTGAAGCAATTGTTCGGGAATACTCTCGCATCTGGAACGAGTTCCCAGAGTATCGGTCGCCAAGCTCGATGCAGGCTGCCATCGGCATGTCACGTGTGGAAGATGCGTTTCGGAACCGCGTCTATGAGGCGCACGGCTCTACCGGGCGCTTGTTGAGCAACGAAGACCTAACAGCGGAACTCGCGTCGCGCAGGAAGAAGTAAGTTTGTTCTGTGCAGCGCGTGTCAGGACGCGCTTGAACAAAAGGCGCGGGCCATGTTTCAGCAAGGTCGCCTCAACCTTTACTGGCATGGCCTGCGCAACTTAAAAAGCAAAGGAGCCGGAAGATGTGGGGAAAGGTTTCGTACGTCAACCAAAATAAAAGCATTGGCTTCTGTGTAAACGAGTCGGGTGAGAAATTCATTTTCTCGACCGCGTACAGGCTTGTGGCTGATGCACAGATGGGCGATATACTTCAGTTCACAATTGTGACACCGAACCCTGATTATAAACCGAAGCCATTCTTTGAGAACGGTGGAAAGCAGCAGCTAAAGCTTAGAACTGCTGGTCATCCCTGCATCATTGGCCGTGCGCCGGAAAAAAGGCCACCGAGAGTCCCCTCACACTACGCCGAAGAAGTGGAAGCGAATGTCCATACGCAGGCAGGCAATGAATGGTGAATTTTTGTGGCTTCACAAATCTAAACAAGAAGGTGAATTATGGGAAAAGTTGAATACCGAACATCAAGTGGACAGGCTTTTGAAATTGCTGCGAATGGGCATCTCGTTGCGCCGGTAATCAATCTGAGGTCGCTCGGTTGCCCAGATTGGCTCGCAAGCAGAGTCGAAAATGCTCGTGAGCAGCGCAGTATTCGATTGCGGGCATCGGCGGCTATGTCCAAAGGTTACGTCGCAGAGCCTACGCTGGATGAACTCCAGCAAAAGGCAGCGGCCATTGGCGCAGAGGTTGAAGCAGATAAAGAAGCGTTGCGCCGTGAGGATGAGATGCGCGAGAAGATGCGGATCGCATCGGGTCGTACAACTCGGTAAGTGATGCGGTGCTTTTGTCCGTTAATCAAAGGTCATCCGTGGCACGCCGTCTCTTGCTTCAAAAGCCTTAAGCATGGAATTGCACCGAATAGGAGAATAAAAATGAGTTCACATTTGCGTACAAAAGTCGACGGCATCAAAGTCGGCTCAGGCGGAAGCATCATCAAGTGGCCGGATGGCCGCACGGCGGGGCCAATCGGGGGAGAATCATTGCGAGTGGCACTTTCCAGAGGCGCGGTTGTTGTAGAAGTGAAAAAGACCGAAGCAATCGATGTACCAACGGAAGGACGAATCACGGTTGAAGGAATGGGGCGATGATTCGCAAGTTTCTAGCAAAGCTACTGGTTCGCGCTTACAAATACGTGATGCGCCAGGAAACGAACATTGATCTTACGCCCTTCGTCCAGGATGGCGGCGGTTGGTTCGTGAGGCGCTAAGCAACAGATTTCCGCAATTTCAGTAGTTGCTTCACAAATCCTTCAGAAAGTCATCCGTGACAACCTTGGAAAATCTCTTATTCAAAAGTGAAGACGAAGCGATGGCCCCCGAAGCAATGGGAATCTGGCGTGACCTGAACGCCGATTACACTGTATGGCTTGAACGCGTCCAGCATTTCGTGGATGCCGAGAGCACGAATTCTTGGGCACTCGGCGACCTGCTTGTGGAAGGCGATGACCAGTTCAATATGGGGAATGATATTCCCCGGCATCTCTTGATTCATCCAAAGAACGACGGCTCGGGCGAATACGCCAGTGAACATATATCGAAATTCTGGCCGGATGTGGCACAGGTCACGGGCACTGGTACCCAAACGCTCAAAGAGAAACTGAAGGTCTCGCGCGCGTTTCCGCCCGATAAACGATTCGTCGAGCTGAGTTACACCCACCATCGGTATGCGGCTGGTTATGACCGCGGGTTGGAATACCTGCAAGCTTGCATCGTGCCCGGTGGCAAACCGAAGCCAGTTGATTTTTTGTGGGCGCTCATCCGAAAGGAAGAGCACGCGCAGGAGGACGTGATCCAATCGAGCAAATATCTCCGGTTCCAAGTTCCCGAAGAGATGTACGCGAAGCTTCGGGATGTTTCCCACTATCACAAACAGAACATTCCTGAGCTATCCCAGAAGGCATGTCTCGAAGCTTTGCAGCAGTTGCTCGATGCCGAAGCCCGGAAAATATCGCTCGCGCTGTTTGGAGAATACGAAGAGGGCCGGTGGCCTTTCAAAGAGTCCGTTGAGGAAACGATAAAGAAGGTTAAGAAGGCAAGGAAACGCAGGCACAGGCTTGGCAATAACCTTGTTTTCTCCGAGCAGCGTCGCCAGATTGCGCATGCCCGATGGAATCGCGGGGATCGTGTCAGATGAGTTGGCAGGAATTAGTCCGCGAACGAATCCTTGCGAATCTCGCAGGCACCACACTCAGCGATGAGCAGAAGGAAGGGATCGTTGCGGAAGCGATCACTGCAACCGATGCTGGCTTGCCATTCGGCGAGAAGCCCGGCAAGCCGGATGAACCGATTGATCCACTGCTGGCGCAGGGGCGTAAAGACTGGGAATGCGGCGGCTGGTGATCACGCGGTGGTCGCGGAATGAGCGCGTTGCCTGATCCAATTGACAACCCGTCCTCAGCACTATAGGATGATTACTGTAGTACAGGAGTAAACCCTCTAAGGGAGGGGACAGAAGATGGCTGTCAAGGACTTCGATGCTCATGTGACGAAGAAAGTGCCGACTCCGGTGAAATTCACAACCAGAGATGGCGAGAAGGTTCGATTCACGGCTGAGAAGCCAAAGCGGGTCAAAACGCACGTTCATTTCAAGACCCACGGTCGCAAGCGCGGCTAAAATGGCCGGATGCTGAGGCCATGCTGTGGCTAAACCCCCGGTCTTTCGCCGATTCAACTAACGTCAGACCTTGCGTGTATGTTTGCCAGCGACATGGCAGTGTCCCCGTGTGTTTTTGGCCAAAATAGTACTTTGGTTCCATGTCCCCCTGCGATATAAGCTATTAACTTCATGGCGGGGTAGACCCCTCAAACCTAATGTTAGCTGAGGTGCATAAGTGTCGGTTGTAGCAAGCGTCAAGGTGTATGACGGCATCGTCATCGGGGCCGAAAGCATGACCCAGTTGCTCGCGAACGTGCCCGGTGCGCAGCAACCGATGTGCATCAAGTCATACAGCCACGCGCAAAAGATTTTCCAGATCGCAAAGCTGCCAATCGGTGTCCTCACCTACGGAATGGGAAACATCGGTAGCCGGTCGATGGAAAGCCTGGTTCACGATTTCAGCCAGCTTGAGGAAAGGGATGACCCGGAGCGCGTCGATAAATCCGTCGAAGGGGTAGCGCGGCGATTGCACGCATTTATCAACCAGCATTATCCGAACGAATTTCGAGCTGTTGCCGAAGCGCAGCGCCCCATGGTCGGGTTTTACATTGCGGGTTATTCTGCGGGGCAGCAGCAGCACCATCTTGGGTCGGAATGGGAATTTATAATTCCGCAACAGGCCGAACCGGTCCGAGCGCGGGACGACAATGGAGTAGGAGCAAGCTGGCGCGGAATACATGTGCCGTTCACTAGGCTGTTTTTCGGCGTGGACCCGCGAATCGAAGGGATACTGCAAGGTCTTGGCGTGAGCGCCGACGTGCTGGCACGATTCAGGCAGGCCGTCCAAATGCAGTTGATTAGCAGGGTTGCTTTTGAGGGTATGCCGATACAGGATGCTGTCGGTTTTTGCCGGTTCATCATCCAGACGACTATCGGCATGGCAACGTATGAAATCGGCATTGCAAGTTGCGGAGGCCCGATACACACCGCTGTCATAACACGCAGTGGATTTAAGTGGATTTCGCCGCCTAAGATCACGCTAGGAGAGGAGGAAAGCAAATGAACATTTTTATGACGGGGAACGGATTACCGAATATTTCCATCAACAACCCATTTAAGGATGCGTCTCAGGGAAATGCAGACCACTTCTACAACAATCTATCTTTTAGCCCGACGGTGGAAGAGCTAAACGAGAAGATCGGAAGTTCGCCAAGCATGGTAGGGGCCGCCCTGCAAGCGCCGCGCGAAGCAGATGAGCCAATGTTCGGGGTTCACATCCGGGAGGCCGCAGCGAGCGTAAAGAAGCTGTTCAGATAAAAACGACGTACAAGGCAATGTCCACTGAGCCGATCACACATCAGGACATAAGGCTGTATGCCAGCATCGTTGTATCCGTGGTGGTGCTCGCCATCGCTGCGATTGTCATTCTTTCAAAGGCTTATCCCACAGACGATGTGAAATGGGCTTTTGGGGCGGTCGGCCTCGTTTTCGGCTATTGGGCCAAGTAGCGCCGGTGGGTGGATCGTCCGGCCCTTATCTCTTTTTGGGGAAGACCGGCGCGGACTGGGTGACATGAAGGCTATCTTTCTGTACAAACCGCCAGAAACGGAGAATTTTACAAACAGTTGGATTTACTATCGGGTGGATTCCGTTGAAGCCGACGAACCTGCTGGAAGTCTTTTTGCCCCAATACAGGTCTGCAAAGTATCATGGCCTACATTTACCGACATACCTGCTGCAACGGATACTCCGGGGATCACAGGGCTTGAAAGTGCCCATGACCACATGCGTCGCTTGGTGAAAGGACAATGGGGCGTGGACCACGAGGAGAGTGTGTTTATTGGCTTTTTGGAGGAAGCCTCAGATTTGACGGACGCCTGAGCCTATCAGAAAAGCGGATGCGTCCAGAGCCAATGTAAAAGCGTTACCGCGAGCCAAACTAATCCTGCGACAAATGGCAGTGCTATCACGGCAATGATGGACCATACTATTTTTGTTTGACGGTCTTCCTCGGCAATCTTTCGGTTTATGCGCGCATCCTCTTCGGCCTTCGCTCGGTAGGTGCGTTCCCACTCTTCGTCAGTCGCACGCGGCATGATCCAGCCTACGCCAACTGAGATATTGAATCAATGCCTTGCCGTTTTGAACACTGCCCCCTGCGCCGCCGATGGAAAATGCAGCGGGCGGGGGCATGATAGTTAGAGGAAGGACGCCAAATGAAACAACTAACGGTCAGCATTGAGGCTTTGGATTCAGATAAGCCACCAGGGACGTTTTCGTGGAAAGTTGAACTGCAAAGCAAGGCTCCTCGCCTAACAGCGGGTCGAATCATCCAGGAAATAGAGAGGATTGCAGAAGCCGAAGGGTGCAGCATCGAAAAAATTCGCGTGGAACATTTACAGGAGAACGCAGGGAATTCTGTACCTCTCGCCCAGATTCTGAAGGATTCCCAGATGATGACAGAACAATCAAAGGAAAAATCACAGTGCTGCTTTTTCTTGGTCAAAGGCACACTCATTGTGGATGTGGTTTCTTTGCCTGATAAAGATGTTCCTGCATTCCGAGAGAATAAACGTTCGGAAGGATTTTACCTAATCGAACTAACGGAAGAAAACAAAAGGCAGCTTGCCGAGTACTTGTAAGTTGGTGCCGGGAATCGGAATCGAACCGATACGGGATTGCTCCCACGGGTTTTTGAGACCCGCGCGTCTGCCTGTTCCGCCACCCCGGCTTATTCGGGTAGGTCAATCTTAGCAGCAATCCGGCGTGCTGCGCCATCCGACAAATGGCGATACCGCCTGTGAACATCGGCGGTGAGATGCCCAGCGATCACCATTCTCTCTTCTTCCGGCAAGCCTATTGATGCCATCCGCGAAATTGCGCTGCGCCGCAGATCGTGGAATTGCAGCGCGCCATCTGGCCCGCTGCCTGTTTTGATTTTCGCCGCTGTGACAATCTTGTCCCATGCGACACGGAAATCGCGCACGGGTATTGATCCTTGCGCATCGCGGCTGAAAACGTAAGCGTGTGGTGCTTTTCCCTTTGTGATCTGGGCGAGTAGTTTCGACAATTTGCTCTCAGGATTCAGCACGATACGGC
This sequence comes from uncultured Acidobacteriota bacterium, assembly GCA_963811805.1. GTDB lineage: Bacteria > Acidobacteriota > Terriglobia > Acidiferrales > UBA7541 > DAHUXN01. The sequence continues at coordinate 3,071,825 of CAWESU010000001.1, forward strand.
GCGGCATCTTGTTTTTGGTGCTTCCAGCCGGTAGCGTGATTGTGTGCCTATCATGGTCAATTTGATTTACCCGCATATAGAGCAATTCGCTTTTTCGGAATCCGAACGTGAAAGCCGCCGTAACGAGTGCCAGCATCCATGTATCTTTATCGTCAATCTCATCGCAGAGCACGATGAAGTCCCAGTCATCAATCCAGCCCTGCCGAACGTAGGGCGCTTCATTGAACTTGGCGGGGAACTCCGGTATCTCGCGGAGCGCTTTGTTTCGGACGGCGAATCGCAGAATTGCCTTGAGCACTGTGAGATGGCGGTTGATGTAGCACTCCGAATAATTCTCCGCTTTCAGCCGCGAAACGAATACGTCAATGTTAGCCGGAAGGATGCTCGCAGGGCTGCGCTGCCCGAACACAGGTTTGATGTTGTTCCAAACTCCGTTTGCCCATTCAATTGTGTTTGGTTTCCACTTGGCTTCGCGGGCTTTGAGATACAGGGTGGCAACTTCTTCGACCGTAGTGTGCTTGATGGCTGCTTCGCGCTGCGATCCGCTAAGGCGGGTTTTGAGAAGCTTGCCTGCCTCTTCTTTGTTTGCGGTCTGGCTAGACTCGCGGTACAATACGCCATCGTGCAACCACTGCATCTGCCAGATCGGGGAGTTTCCTCGCCGGTATAGGCTGCCGGAGTATTTTGCGCGCCTTGCCATAGACTCACAAGTAAACTCACACGCTAGCATAAGTTTTGTGTTTTCTACAAGAGAGGAAAGCCTCAAAATCCGGTGGCCGCAAGGCCGTGTGGGTTCGACCCCTCCTCCGGCACCAAATTCGTTGTTTCAGGGCGGAACTGTAAACCGCCGTACTATTCGATTCAAGCCTCTGTACCATTGCCCGCGCACTGACCGACCTATTACCTTGGGGCTTCATGAATCCCACGCTATCTTCAACAACGCGCCAACTCAAATCCCGTCGCAGGAGCAAGCGCCTGCGCCTGACGGTGCCCGTCGACGTCATCGCCTTTGAAGGCGAAACCGAGCTTTTCCGGGAAGCCGCGCACGTGAGCAGCGTCAGCGCCCATGGAGGGCTGGTGGTGATGGCCGCCGGGGTGGCCATCGGTCAGGTGCTTCGCCTGATCAACCGGAACACGCGTGAGCATCAGGATTGCCGCGTGGTGCACGTTGAAAGCGCCCAGAACAAGTGGACAGCGGGGGTTGAGTTCCTGCAACCGGCGGGAAATTTCTGGCAAATCTCATTCCCTGCTCTGACTTCCTTTGCGCAGGACACTCGCAACTGATCACCGGCAGGGACGGCTCGTGCGAGGGGCTATAGCCAAGTAGTAACATTCTTCAGCTATTGCGAATCTGGGCACATTTTTCGGAAGTACTATTCAGATTTTTCGGCCCGCCATGCTCCAATCCCCATAGGCATGGACAGCACACCGTCACCGAAGGCCTCGGGCGGCCTCTCCGATCAGCTGCGGCACAATGAGCCGTGGCCCGAGCATTCGGCCGAAATCCGCAAGGACCTTCAGCGTCTCGACCGCAAACAGTGGTGGATGTGGTCATCCGCGGTGATGATCATCCTTTTGCTGACCATCGGCATGGCCTCGTTTTCGTTTCCATCGCTGATGCGCATGGGCGAAGGGACCTACTCTTTCTTCCTGTCGCAAGCTGTTCGCGGCTTGATCGGCATGGTGCTGATCTTCAGCGTCTACTCGGTTTACCAGCAGTACTTGATCAACCGCATTCGCGGGCAGCTCGCCGACCAGATGGATTCCATGGCCAGGGTGGAGACACTCACCCAGGAGGTCTACAAACTGGCGGTGCTGGATCCGCTTACCAGCCTGCACAATCGCCGCGCCGGGGAACAACGATTGGTGGAAGAGATCGCGCGCTCGCGGCGCCATGCTCGTCCGCTCACGCTCATTCTTCTGGATATCGACAATCTGAAGCACTGCAACGATCACTTTGGGCATGAGGCTGGAGACAACATGCTGCGTTCGTTCTCCGAACGGCTGCGGCGCGCGATCCGCGGTTCGGACATGGCCGTGCGCCTTGGCGGAGACGAATTCATGATCATCCTTCCGGAATGCCGCGCCGAGGAAGTGCGCCACGTCCTGGGCCGGCTGGAGGGATTGCAAATTGAGTACGCCGGGAAGAAGCTCGAGGTCAGCTTCGCATGCGGCTGGGCAGACTATCATCCCGGTGAATCGGCGCAGGAGCTCCTGAAGCGCGCCGATGACGCTCTGTACGCCGACAAGCGCTCGGGCAAAGAGCGCGGGTCCAGGCGTTTTGTTTTCCCCATTCCTGTGCCCGTCGCCAACGCCCCCCAGTCCTAGGAGTCGCTTTTCCCGTCTCCAGCCTCCCGAATCATCTATTGCTTTCCCATAGGAAATCGATTACTCTTCCTCTGGGAATCCAATAGGGGGAGCTGCGTGAAGAGCAATCGAAACGACAAGGCGAACAGCAAAGCTGAGGACAAGACGGACGTGCAGCAGGGCACCCTGGCGCTGATGATCCTCAAAACGCTGGAATCCATGGGGCCGCTGCACGGCTATGGCATCGCGCGCCGCATCGAGCAGATCAGCAACCACGTGCTGTCGCTGAACTACGGCACGCTCTATCCCGCGCTGCTCAAGCTCGAGCAAGAGGGCTGCATCGCGTCGGACTGGGGCGTTTCGGACAACAATCGCAAGGCCAAGTATTACAAACTGACACGCGCGGGCCGCAAGCAGTTGGCGCGCGAAACGCATGAATGGGAGCAGACCGCCGCGATCGTCGCGCGATTCCTTTCGTCCGAGGGAGAACATTCATGAAATCGCTGCGCGCGTTGCTCGTTCGCCTCGCCGGATTGTTCAATAAAGGGAAGCGCGATAGGGAGCTTGCCGCGGAACTCGACAGCCATCTGCAAATGCACATCGATGGAAATCTCGACCGTGGGATGGAGCCGGCCGAAGCGCGGCGTCAGGCGCTGATCAAACTTGGCGGAGTGGAACAGGCCAAAGAACGCTATCGCGCGCGTCGCGGCTTGCCGCTGCTGGAGACACTGGCTCAGGATATTCGGTACGGGCTGCGCGTGCTCCGCAGATCGCTCGGCTTCACCGTGGTCGCCGTGCTGACCCTGGCCCTCGGCATCGGCGCCAACACCGCCATCTTCAGTCTCGTGGATTGGCTTATCTTGCGGCCCCTCCCGATCGAGCGCCCCAGCCAGGTTGTTTTCATGGAGGCCAGTTTCAAGAACGGAGGCACCGGCACGCAGTTCTCCTATCCGGACTTTCAGAAAATTCAGCAGCAGACGGCCGATATTTTTTCCGGTACAGCGGCGCTGCAGGGGTTTCAGATGGATGGCTTGAGTGTTGATGGCAAGAGCCAGCCGATGTGGTCCAATTACGTCAGCGGGGATTTTTTCAGCCTGCTGGGGATCAAGCCCGTTCTGGGGAGGCTGATCCTGCCGTCAGAGGGAAAATTCGCCGGCGCCGATCCGGTTCTTGTAATCAGCTATGCCAATTGGAAATCGCGATTCGGTGGCGACCCGACTATCATCGGCAAAAAAGCGTCTGTGAACGGGCGTCCTATGACTATCGTCGGCGTGGCGGCAGCAAATTTTCAGGGGTTGGCGGCGTTGGCTGACGTACAAGGCTATATGCCGCTGGGAATGGCTACAGTTCTGCAAGATGCTGCGCCGGATTTTCTCACCGATCCAAAGGACACGCGTCTTGCGTTGATCGCGCGTCTGAAACCCGGTGTGACTTTCTCGCAGGTGCAGCCGGTGCTGCAAGTTGTGGCGCGGAGGCTCTCGGAGGAGGAGCAGCACCACGGCGAGATGACGGTGCACGCGGTGCCGCTGGGCCCCACGAGCCTTGTCACAGGCCCTGCCGTGCGGCCGCAACTGGCGCTGGTCAGCTCTTTGTTCTTGATTCTTGCGGGCGCCGTGCTCGCTCTGGCCTGCGTGAACATCGCCAATCTTTGCCTGGTTCGCATGGCGGCGCGACACCGGGAAGTGGCGATGCGCGCGGCCCTCGGCGCCACGCGCGGGCGTTTGATTCGCCAATTGCTCATGGAGAGCCTTCTGCTGGCCGCGCTCGGCTGCGTCGCGGGAATCGTTCTGGGGATTGCGGCGAGCCGCTCATTCGGTTCCGTCTCCTTGCATATGTCGATCCCGATCGTCTTGGATTTCCATTTTGACTGGCGTGTTTTCGCCTACGCCCTGATCGCGGCAGCGCTCACTGGCGTGCTCGTTGGGCTCACTCCTGCGCTGCGCGTCTCGCGTGCCGATTTGGGCGAAATCCTCCACGAAGGCGGGCGGACCTCCACCTCCGCGCCGCAGCGCTTGCGAACCGTGCTGGTCGTGGCGCAGGTTGCCGGTTCGCTGATGCTGCTGATCGTTGCCGGTCTCTTTGTCCGCAGCCTCGAAAAGGTGCGGCACTCCGACCTCGGCTTCGATCCCAGCCGCGTCCTCAACGTAACGATTGATCCGCATGAGGCCGGTTACCAGGAAGCTCAGGGGCGGCAGTTCCAAAAGACGCTCCTGGATCGCGCTCGCGCACTTCCGGGTGTGCAATCCGCCAGTTTGGCCATGACTGTGCCTATGAGCTATGCCAGCTATTACGACGAACTCAAGATCGACGGCTATCAGACACGCCCTGGCGAAGAGGTTCCCGCCGCCGGTCTCAATGCGGTTATGCCGGGTTATTTCGAGACCATGCGCATCCCCATTCTCCAAGGGCGCGGCATCCAGGATTTCGACGCCGAAAACTCTCCGCGCGTTGCCGTCGTCAATCAGGCGTTCGTGGAGAAGTACTGGCACGGACAAAATCCCATCGGGCGGCATTTCAGCACGACCGGTGACCCAAACCACGTCATGCAAGTCGTGGGTGTTGCCAGAAACAGCCGTGACACCGACATTTTCACGAACAACGAGCCCTTCTATTACATGCCGCTAACGCAGCGCTACAACTCTGTCGTTACGCTTCAGCTCCGCGCGATCGGCGCGCCCGAGGCGCTTGCGCCGGAAGTTACCGGGCTGATTCATTCCTTGGAGCCTGCCATGCCGGTATTCGACGTGCAGCCGATGACCATCATGCTCGACAGCCTGAACGGCTTCCTTCCGTTCCAATTTGCCGCGGTGCTCGCCGGCGCCTTGGGAGTTCTGGGGTTGATACTCGCGCTGGTCGGCGTCTACGGCGTGATCTCGTACGCAGCCAGCCAGCGCACCCATGAAATCGGCATTCGCCTCGCGCTTGGCGCGCGGCCGGCGCAAATTCTGCGAATGATCTTTGGCCAAGGCCTCGTGATCATAGGGGCGGGCGTTCTTGTGGGAATCCTCGCCGCGGGCGCTCTGGCCAGGCTGGTGGGCAATTTCTTATTCGGCGTTGCCGCCTTCGACCCGCTGACCTACGCCAGTGCATCGCTCCTGCTGGCGGCGACCGCTCTGCTCGCCTGCTATATACCGGCACGGCGCGCCATGCGCGTTGACCCCATGGTTGCGCTGCGCTACGAATAACCAGAACGCCCCGCGAACAGGGTGCAGCACCGCCAAAACGCCAGAAATGCCGCGAATTGAACACTATTATTGTTTGGTTACGCTTTTGAACACCAACCGGAAATTTTCTTGCGCGGGAATCTTGTTGCTGCGTAAGATAACACACCGAAGGAGCCTCCACGTGCCCAAAGAGAAGCCCAAAGTAAACATCGGCGAAGTGATTCGCTCGTATCGCAACGATCGCGGCCTATCGCAGGGCGACATCGAGCGCCGCACCGGTCTGCTGCGCTGCTATCTTTCGCGCGTGGAAAACGGCCACACCGTACCGTCGCTGGAGACGCTGGCGAAAATCGCGGAAGCCATGGAAATCAGCCTCGCCGATTTTTTCCCCAGCGCGGATACGCCTCAGGATCGCGAAACCAAGAAGGTGCTGGGCGAACTTTCCGAAGAAGAGATCCGCTTCCTTGCGGACATCAAGAAATACAGCACCACGCTGACTGACGAAGACAAGAAACTCGTCCTGGCGATGATTCGGAAGATGGCCACGGTGGTTCCCCGCGCGGTCGCCACTGCTCCGCGCGCCCGCTCCGCCGCTACGCGCCCCGGCTACTAAACCGCCGCACGCGCTTCGCGGTACGAAACTTCCAGTAACAAAAATCACGTGGGAATTTGCGACGTGCTTGGCTTGCGTTTAGCCGCGAAGAGCAGCGTCAGTTTCTCTTTAGAGGGACGATGGCGCGGTAGACTTTTCCACGCCCGATCAGCAAATCATTTGCGCGCGCTGCCACCTCAAACGCGAGAAAGCGCCCCTCGCTTCCGAGCAGCCGCGCCTCCGCCCGTACCAGCGTTCCCACTGGCACCGCCTTCAGGTGATCCACTTCAATGCGCGTGCCCACGCTGATCATTCCCGCCGGCAAATGCGGCTGAACGGCTTGCGCTGCGGCCAGTTCCATCAGGCCAATCATCGCCGGGGTGGAAAAAATTGCGGGCAGATCGGGATCGAAGGCGGCGATGGTCCACTGAAATTCCACTACTCTTTCCAGCGACGAACGCACGTCCTTCGGGAAACGCGGGAGCGGGTGCTGCTGCGGCGCGCTCTTTTTTTTCGGTTTGCTCTTGCGCGCGCGCGAAGCCTTCACAGTTCCTCTCGCGACGGCGTGGGAGCGTGCGGCGCGTGGAAGAAATCGTTCACGAATTCGGCCAGCGTGACGCCGAACTGTTTCCACAGGCGTTTACGCAAGCCGGCGTAGTCCTGCGCGCCGCTGAAGAGATCGCGCAGCAGCTCGCGAAAAGTCGCGCTGCGCCGCGCGAATTGCACCATGCGCGTGGTCACCGCGCCGCCGAGAAACGTGCCGCGAAAAACCAGGCGCACCAGGCGCGCGGCGATCTCCAGATCCGCCACAAATTCCGCGCGCAGCCGCGCCGGATAACTCTCCGGCTGCCCCTGCACGATCGCCTGCGCCAGCAAATCGCCGGAGCGCAGCGCGTAGAAAAGCCCTTCGCCGGTGATGGGGTCCACGCACGCCGCGGCGTCTCCAGCCAGCGCCCAATTGCGCCCGGCGATTTTTCTGTTGCGCAAAGTGCCAAACTCCGGCGACGGCAAAACGTGGCTGTAAAATCGCGCGCCATCGGGAGGGATTCTTTCTTCGCGAATGAAACCGTCGAGCAGGTCGCGCAGCGATTGCGTGGTGTACTCGGCCATCTTCGCGCAAATGCCCACGGAAAGATGATCGGTCCGCGGAAATGACCACATGTATCCGGACATGCGATGCAGAAATTTGATTCGGACTAGATCGTCTTTGGCGGGAATGAAATAACCGAGGGTCACTTCCAAATCTTTCGGGCGCAGCGGTGTGGTTCCGGGCAGCAGTTGATTCCGCGCGCCCGCGGCCAGCACGACGAAGTCCGCGATGTGCTCTTTGCCTCCGGCGGTGAGCTGCACTTGGTCGGCCGATGTGTCCACGCGAGTCACGCGCGCGTGGAGCGTCTTGCAGCCCGCCTCTTCAGCGCGGTCGAGCAGCAGCCCGTTCAGCACTGCGCGCGAATAGATCACCAGGGGCTGCGACATTTCAAAGCGCGCGCGATGTCCGCGGCTGGAGATCAATTCCGCGCTGTGAATTTCTTTCTTGGCCGCGGGGCCGTCGAGCAAGAAGGGATATTTTTCGATGGCCTTGTGCGTCAAGCCGCCGCCGCAGGGTTTTTCCCACGCGAGGTGTTCGTCAAAAAGGGTGACGCCGAATCCGGCGCTGCTCAGTTTTTCGGCGCAGAGAGCCCCGGCAGGCCCTCCGCCCACGATGGCAATTTGTTTCATTCGCGTGAAATTCGCTGGCAGCTCGCATGCCCGCGTCTGCTCGAATGATCAAGTATAGCATCATCTCGCGCCCGGCAAATTCCCTGTGCGCCTTTAGTAGCGGGCTCGGGCGGCGCATTCGCGAGCGTCGAATTTCGCTGGTCACTTACCACGAGTCACTAGCCACCATTTTTATGACGAGGCGAGGGATTCTCTCCGCGCTTGATGGTATTGCGCGAGCTGAGCATTCGCGCTCGCGACCGTTTCAAGTTCGTTCGCGACACGCGCCAGGTCTTTCCCCGGCACGACAACGTACATTTCGCCCTCGCCCAAGCCGGTATACACGCGGTTCCCAATGCAGCCCGAACTCACCACTGATCCGTACGAAATCGCCGCCGGCAGCGCCATGCACGTGGGACGTCCCAGGATCGGAATCGCTGCGGCGCAGCCGGCCCGCATCGCCGCTTCCTGCAGCAGCATGATTTGCGACGCTGCACCCGCGAAGAGCGCCACGTCCGGTTCAAGGGGACTATCGCCCAATGGCGAGTAGACAATCGCTGCCGGCTCTTTGCGCAGGCGCGGAATGCCGGGAACCTCTTCCATTTTTACGTACCCGATCTGCTCCATCAGCCCCAGCGTTTGCTCGAGCTCCTTTGCTCGCTCGGGCGGCAGCGGGATGTTGTGCGTGTAGCTGCCAATCGGGCAGTTGTAGTGGTCCTGCGGAACCGTGTAGAAAACTTTTCCCGCCGCGGCCAGACGCCAGAAGCTGCAGCCCGACGGTTCTGAGCCCGTGAATTTCTCGATTCCCGCGGGCGCAGCGTCAAGGAATTTCACGGCGACCGGGCGCTTGCGCAGACCCGCCGACTTCACAATCGTTTCTTCAAGTTCGCGATAGTTCATTTTGATCCTTTGCTCCTGGGCAAACGCGATATCTTTCGTCGGCAGCTGCCCTGGCTTCTTACTTGCCGAGGCCCTCCAGAAGATTTTCTAGCACGGAATTGAACTCTTCCGCGTTGTCCACGAACAGCGCGTGCCCCGCGCCGTGAAAAACTTCCAGCCGTGAGCCTTTCACGCTTTGCTGCATTTGCGCCTGCGCTGCGGCGGACATGTACGGAGAATCGGCGTAGCAGAAGAGCGTCGGCTTGTCCATTTTTGCCGCTGCTGAACGGTAATCCGCGGCGTATTTGCCGACAAGGAGCGCGACAGCGTCGCTCGTCGGCGTGCGCAGGCAAGCGGCCATCACGCGATCGAGATATTCGGGCGGCTGCGGCTTCTTGAAACAGAGATTGTGGACAAAAGCTTCCGTGTTTTTCTGGCGGTCGGCAAGGATCTGGCCAATGAACAGCAAGTCGGCCTGGGCTTCGCCGGGCGCGAGGCCACCGAAGTTGTCGTCGACGAAAACGAGGCCGGCAATATCGCGCGTGCCGAACTGATCCACGTACGCGGCGACTTCCGTCACCGCCATCGACCAGCCAACGAGCACCACCGGCGCGAGATGCAGCTGATCGACCACGGCTTTGATGTCGCGGGCGCATGCCGCGGGATACAAGCCTTCGCTCGTCATCGTCGATTCGCCCTGCGAGCGTGGGTCCATCGCCACCACGCGATAGTCTTTGGAAAAATAGTCGATCTGCTTTTGCCAGATCCACGCCGGCATGGTCCAGCCGGGAATGAAAAGAATCGACGGCTGTGGCCGCAGGTTGCTTAGGGAAACCACGCCGTTCGTGGTCGCTCCTGCACGCGGAGCGCCGCCAACCTGAAAAGTCCCGACAGTTCTTGACGCGCCCGCTTCGAGGTAATGAATCTTCACGCCGTCGGAGGTCTTGATGAAGCCGCTCTTCGTCCCGTTCGCCTTGGCCCCCGCTGCGAACGCCACGAACATAAAAAAGGGAAGCGCTATCCTGCAACGCTGTCTCATTGTAGATTTAGCCGCGATTTGTCCTACATTCATTTCGTCGTGTCAGCCGCGCGAAGTGTCCGCGTTTCTCCGGGCCTTTTTTCCCGTCACTTGGCACTCGTCACTGAATGCCTTAATGCTTTTCCCGCGAGGACGCCGGTGTAGTTCCCGGCGCTGACGGCGAGCGTGCCGTTGATGAAGACGTATTTCATGCCGACGGACAAAACTTCGGGATGCTCGTAGGTCGCTTTGTCGCTGATGGTCGTGGGATCGAATGCAATCACGTCGGCGACGTAGCCTTCGCGCAGCAATCCGCGATCGTGCAAGCCGAGCATCTCCGCGGGAAGTTCGGTGCTGACGTGGACCATGAAGGGCAGGGTGATCAATTTTTTCTGATACACGTACAGGCGCAGCTTGCGCGGAAAAGTTCCGTAGAGCCGCGGATGGCCGGGCGAACCGTCGGAGTCAGTCATCACCCAGGGCTGGCGCATGAAGTTGTCGATGTCGGCTTCGCTCATGTTGAAGGAAATGACGCCGAGCTCGTCGTACGTTTTATCGCGCGAACAGGTCTGCAAGATCGCCAGCGCAGTTTCCGGAGCGGGCATTTTGCGCGCGGCGGCGACTTGCGCCAGAGTTTTGTCGTAAAGCTCGGGCATGTGCGGTGAAGTGAAGAGCAACGTGCTCGCGCCGCCGCGGCGTTTTATATTTTCGATGATGGCGCTGAGAAGTTTTTCGCGCTGCGCCGGATCGTAGAGGCGGGCGGAGACTTGTTGTTGCGTGCCTTCGTGCGCCCAGGGCGGTAAGAGCGATGCGGGCAAACTGGTGCCGGAGCCGGTGTAGGGATACTGCGCGGCGGTGACGTCCTGTCCGGCTGCGCGCGCTGCGTTGATTTTTGCGATGGCGTCGACGCTCTTGCCCCAGACTTCGGGTCCCAACGCCTTGATGTGCGAAATGTGGACGGGAATATGCGCCTCGCGGCCGATTTCGAGCGTTTCGTCGATCGCGCCGAGCAGGCCGATGGAATAGGAATCTTCGTCGCGCATGTGCGTATCGTAAAATCCGCCATACTGCGCGGCGACTTTGGAGAGCTCGATCACTTCCGGAGTTTTCGAAAAGCTTTGCGGCGCATAGAAAAGGCCGGTCGAAAATCCGAACGCGCCTCCCTCCATCGCTTTGCGGACGTAGGCCCGCTCTTGATCGAGCTGCGCGGGAGTGGGATCGGCGAAGGCCATGCCCATCACGGCACGGCGGATGGTGCCGAAACCGGTGAGCACGGCGACGTTGGTGCCGACGCCCTGGCGCTGATATCTATCGAGCGTGGCGGCCACGTCGATGGGACCGCCGCCGTCGTTGCCGACGACGACGGTGGTGACTCCCTGCATGATGTAGTTGAGATTGTTGCGGCGGACGGGATCGTTCAGGTAGCCGTCGGCGTGCGTGTGCGGATCAATGAAGCCGGGGCAAATGATGAGACCGTTCGCGGAGAAAGTTTGTTTTGCGCGAAGATGCGCGGCGGAAGCGTTGCCGATGAAGACGATGCGGTCGGCGCGAATGCCGATGTCGGCGCGGCGAGGTCCGCTGCCGGTGCCGTCGACGACGCGGCCGCCAACGAGCAGGTAATCGAGCGGCTGCGTTTGCGCCGGAGCAGAGGCGAGAGGAATGAGAAAGAGAATGGCTATGGCGATGGCGATGGCGGCTAGGGCCGATGCGCGACGGAGTTCCAGGTTGGTGGTTAGTGTTTTCATGGTTTTAGGGCTGGATTATCCACCAAAGGCACGAATTGTTGAATGCCGAATTGCGCGAGGCAGGCAAGGGCGGCCTCCAGATACGAGGTGTTCGGAAGCGGACGCACGAATTTCTAAAAGCGGAGATTTCCGCGATTAGAAATGGCCTCGGTCGTTTGTTTTGTGCAAGTTGCATCGATTTCTAATTTTCCATATTTCCGCGATTAGAATCTCCAAGGCGCATGAAAAGCGAAAAGCCGCCAAATGGCGGCTTCTTGGCGCGGAATCAAACATTCCCACGCGCAAGTTCTATATACCACTTTATAACTAAATTGTCAATCAGAAAACGCAGGCCGGCTGGGTCGCCAGTTCAATATGCCCTTCGTTCTTTCGCAAATTTTCCGGCGAACCGCGCACTACGAGTGTGGGACTTTCTCTTCGCGGGCAGTGGGCAAAGAATTCAGATATAGTCACGCCAAGCCGGGGTCCGAGTCTCGCACCAAGGGCACTCGCGCAATAGAGTTAAGCGGGCAATTCTGTCATTGAGGTTAAGCGGCCGATGACAAAAGGTGGTGGCTTCACAATTTTGCGGTGGGAGGAGTTCATGATGCGATTTTGGTTTCGAGCGATGGCGCTGGTTTTTCTGGGGCTGATTCCGGCGATCACGCACGCGCAGCAACCGTCGTCGCGTTCGATGGACGACCTGAATTGGATGGAGTTCAAGCAATTGGTGCCGGCGAAAATAGACACGGTGCTGCTGACAGTGGGAACGCTCGAGGCGCACGGGTTCATCAACAGCGGCGCGGACAATACAGCTCCGATCGCGATCGCCCACGCGATTGCGGGAGATGTGAACGCGCTGATTGCGCCGAATATTTCGTACGGCGTGACAGGAATTCTGGCGCCCTACCCGGGCAGCATTCAGATTCCTCCGGACGTCTTCCGCGCGTACGTGCGAGCGGTGCTGCTCGGGCTGGTGAAGAACGGCTTTCGCAACATCATCATCCTCAACGGGCACGGGCCGCAGGTGGGCATTCTGCAGGGGTTGGCGGAGGAGATTGCGCTGGAGAACAAGGTGAACACGCTGGTGGTGAATTGGTGGATTCTGAGCAGCGACGTCACGCGCGAGGTATTCGGCGAGGACGGAGGCCATGCAACGAACAATGAAACGGCGATGGTTCAGGCCGTCGATCCGAAGCTGGTTCACTGGGATCTTTTCAGCGGCAAGGACATGGCAACCGCGCTACCGTCGCCCGCGGATGGATGGTCCGCCACGCCCTTCCCATCTACGATTATTCTTTACACGGAAGGGCAGGGGCTTCCCAAAGATCGGAGTCAGGCTAAAGCGGAAGAGTTCTACAACAAGGTGGTGGCGAAGGTGCGGGCGCTGGTGCTGGACACGTTGCACAAGTGGCAGATGGCGGGATTCGAGCAGCAGCCGTAGACGTCCGATTGCCCCGGTACCGGCCAAAAAAGTGATCCACTCCGTTTTGGCAGCCAGACCCACAGGGCCGACAATGGCCGCAACGAGAGTTGAAAATTGATTGCATAACAACGTCGGCTCCTTAGACCCGAGTAGACTGTGGTTTGTCGAAGACCAGAGGCTCGGGAGGAAGGAGCCGAACATGGTGATTATAGGCGTAGATTATCACCCGAGCTTTCAGACGATTGCGTTTTTTGTAGCGGAGACCGGTGAGTGCGGTGAACAGGAACTGAACCACAGTGATGGACAAGCAGAGAAGTTCTATCGAGAACTGAAGCAGCGAGGAATCGGCGTGCGGGTAGGAATGGAGGCTACTGGTTATTCACGCTGGTTCGAGCGATTGCTGGCCGAGTTAGGTTTCGAGCTGTGGATCGGGGATCCAGCGGAGATCAAGGCCAAGCGAGTGAAGAAGCAGAAGTTTGACCGCGAAGATGCTCGACTCTTACTCCGGCTGATGCGGGAAGGTACCTTCCCGCAGATCTGGATCCCGAGTCCCGAGAACCGGGATCTGCGGCAACTGCTTTGGCACCGGCATCGGTTGGTGCAGATGCGCACGCGGATCATGAATCAGTTGCAGGCGTTGGCCATGAACGAGGGCTATCGCTGGAAGAAAAAACTGTTCAGCGAACCGGGGCGAGCACAACTGGAAAAGCTCGCGTTGGCCCCCTGGGCGAGTCGGCGCCGGCAAGAGTTGCTGGAGTTGCTGGACCGCCTGAATCCGACGATTGAGGAGTTAACCGCGGCCGTCGAGCGGGAAGCTAAGAAGCGACCCGAAGCACTGCGACTGATGACCCATCCCGGTGTGGGCCCGCTCACAGCACTCGCTTACGTGCTGATCATCGGGACTCCCGCGCGGTTTCATTGTGGCAAGCAGGTCGGCACGTATGTGGGGATGATTCCGAGCGAGGATTCCAGTGCTGGCAAGCAACGGCTAGGGCACATCAGCAAGCAGGGAAATTCGTTGCTGCGCTTCTTGCTGGTGGAAGCAGCCCAGGCGGCGGTGCGCATCAGCCCGGAGTGGAGACGCCGCTATATGCACCTGGCCATGCGTCGGCACAAGAGCATTGCCAAAGTCGCGATGGGGCGGAAGCTGGGGGTTCGCTTGTACTGGATGTGGCGGAATGGTTGTGTGTATTCGCCGTCGTTGGAGTTCGGTTCGTACGTGGGACAGCTCGGTACCGGACATGGTGTGCAGTAGAGCGCCGTCCAATTGATTGGGCATCCCGCTCCCTTCAGGGAGTTCGAAGAAGTAATCGTGGTCGAAGTTTTGATCGAAGAGATGTTTGGGTCGGACCGAAGCCGACCGAAAGATTACGGACGAGCCGTGGTCATCGACGCTGGGCCAAAGAACAAGACGAACGAAGGCATTCTTCGAAGTGAATGGCGAAGTGCGCTCAAATAACGTTTGACAGAGCCGACGTTGTTAGAGATGTTCGGTAATCGGGACGTTTCTGCAAAAGAGCACACTTATTGGTATCATTTTCGATCCAACGGAATCGATATGGAACCGTCAAGATTTATACCTGTGATTCTTATCGGGGGTCTTGCCGCCCTATTGCTGTTCACTCCATCTGAGGCCTACCTCGAAGGTGCTATAGCGCTCGGCATCGTCACGGCTGCGGTGGTGGGTTTCTTGATGCATCCACGCAGGGAGGTGTTCTACGTGCGCACTTCGGTGCGATTAATTGACGCAGATCGAAACCGGGCCTTAGAGCACGACTTCCTTGCAGTGAGAGTTCAGCTTGTGCGGTTATGGTTGTTGTTTGTTCCTACGTTTCTGGCGGTTGCTCTTCTTGTGTTTTTTGCAGCCGGTGGTCCCACAAGGTTCAGTTACATAAATTGGGTTTCTTCATCTCGATACGGATACATCGCGATTGTGTTCTGGCAATATCCGCCCTTACTTGTTCTTCTCTTACTCTCGGCTTGGATTGACGAGAGGAGAGTCATGAGAGACGCCGAGGCGTGCAGCGCAAGATCTTTTTCCATTTATCGCCGCGTGCGAGCTGGCTGGATTGGGCGAGTTTCCTACCTGTTCATGGGAGAACATGGAGAATATTACGGCGGGGATTGTGTGTACTTTGGGCTGGCTCACTCACGCGAACTGGCCACGGTCGTTTTCCACAATGCTCGAAAGCCGGAATTGAACAAAATCGCAATGGGGTTTTTATTCCATCGTTTCGTGATCGCGGGGCGCGGCGTGACCGACCTAGACAAGCAAACAAAAGCAGCTCAAATGGCCTTGGCTGAGACGACATCCGCGCCTTAAATTTGCGACGAGAGACTAGGTGATGGCGACTTCTTCGTAGGCGCCGAAGACGGCGCGCATGGCGTCGCAGATTTCGCCGAGGGTGGCGTAGGCTTTGACGGCCTCGTATATGAAGGGCATGAGATTGTCGGAACCCTCGGCAGCTTTGCGGAGAGCGTTGAGGCGGCGATCGACTTCGGCGGAGGAACGATCGGCGCGAAGTTTGGCGAGACGCGCAGCCTGGCGATGGGCGACGGTCTCGTCAATTTGCAAAGTGTCGATGGGTTTTTCTTCGGCGACGAAATCGTTCACGCCGACGATGATTTTCTCCTTGCGATCGACTTCCATTTGATAGCGGTAAGAGGCTTCGGCGATTTCGCGCTGCGGATAGGCGCGTTCGATGGCGTCGACCATGCCGCCGAGCGCGTCGATTTTTTCGATGTAATTCCACGCGCCGCGCTCGACTTCGTCGGTGAGAGTTTCGACGAAATAAGAGCCGCCGAGAGGATCGACAGTGTTGGTGACGCCGCTTTCGTGGGCGATGATCTGCTGGGTGCGCAGCGCGATGGTGGCCGCGAATTGCGTGGGCAGGGCCCAGGCTTCATCGAGCGAATTGGTGTGCAGCGACTGCGTGCCGCCCATGACCGCGGCGAGGGCTTGCAAGGCGGTGCGCACGACGTTGTTGTAGGGCTGCTGCGCGGTGAGCGAGCAGCCGGCGGTCTGGGTGTGGAAACGCAACGCCCAGGAGCGCGGATTTTTGGCGTGGAAACGTTCGCGCATGACTTTGTACCAGATGCGACGGGCGGCGCGATACTTGGCAATTTCCTCGAAGAAGTCGCTATGGGCGTTGAAGAAAAAGGAAAGGTGCGGAGCGAACTCGTCGACGTCGAGGCCGCGGCGAATGGCCCAGTCGACGTATTCGATGCCGTCGCGAAGGGTGAAGGCGAGTTCCTGAATGGCGGTGGAACCGGCTTCGCGAATGTGATAGCCGCTAATGGAGATGACGTTGAATTTGGGAGTTTGCTTGGCGCCGAATTCGAATGTGTCGATGACCAGGCGCATGGAAGGGCCGGGTGGGTAGATGTATTCCTTTTGCGCGATGTATTCCTTGAGGATGTCGTTTTGAATCGTGCCGCCGATGTTTTTCCAGCTTGCGCCCTGCTTTTCTGCGACGGCGAGGTACATGGCCCAGATGACCGCGGCGGGAGAATTGATGGTCATCGAAGTGGTGACGTTGGCGAGCGGGATTTGGTCGAAGAGCACTTCCATGTCGGCGAGCGAACTGATGGCGACGCCGCATTTGCCGACTTCGCCTTCGGAGAGAGCGTGGTCGGCGTCGTAGCCCATGAGCGTGGGAAGATCGAAAGCGACGGAGAGCCCGGTCTGGCCCTGCGAGAGGAGATAACGGAAGCGCTGATTAGTGTCTTCGGCGGCGCCGAAACCGGCGAACTGACGCATGGTCCAGAGGCGGCCGCGATACATGGTGGAATGAATGCCGCGGGTGTAAGGAGGCTGGCCGGGATAGCCGAGGTCTTTCTCCGGAAACCAATTCGGGAGATCGGCGGGAGTGTAGAGGCGCTCGATGGGATAGTCGGAGATGGTGGTGAATTGTTTGGCGCGCTCGGGGGATTTGTCGAGAGTGGGCTGAAGAACTTTTTCCTGCCATTCGAGCTCGGCAGGCGAAGGCTTGCGAGTGGATTCAGGTTCCGCGCTGGTGGTGACTGAGCTGCGATTTTCCTTGGTCATGAATGCTCCTAGAGCCGAAGAGCGCCCGAGTGCGGCCTCCCCGTAATTGTAGGGCAAGGAGCAGGGAGGGACAAGAGCGCCGGCCCGGCAAAGGGGCGCCGGGCGCAACGTGAGAAGGGCCGAATGCGGAACGCAGTTATTTGTTGGAATCCAGGCCGAAGACATCGTTGCCGGCCAAACGTTCGCCGATGGTGCCGGGGATCTGGGGCGCGCCGGGGGTGAAACGGTCGACGGGCTGACGATTGCTGGCGATGGTGATGTTGTTGCTGGTGAGCGTGCGTCCCATAGCCTGATTGAAATTGACGAGGGCGATGGCCAGGCTGGTCTTGGCGGTCAGTTCGTTCAATTTCGCGGCGTTCAGATCGCGAGATTGAAGAACGACGTTGTAGGTGGTGGACGCACCCAACTCGAACTTCTTCACTTCGTCATCGTAGGTTTCCTGAGCAAGCTGAGTGGCTTTTACGTCGGCGACGACGAGCGCAGCGTCCTGCTGAAGAGCAGTGAGGGCCTGGCGCACGCCGACAACGATGTTGTTTTTATCGCGCTGGAGGGAAGTTTGCTGCTCGCGATCGGCGAGCTGGGCCTCGGCGGCAGCGGCTTGCGCGGAACGATTGCGCAGCGGCATACTGAACTGCAAGCTGCCACTGTAGGTGGGGAAGCTATTGTTAAAGAGATCGGTATAAACCGTACCGACTCCTCCCGAATTCGGAGGAGGGGGAACGATCCCGTAGGGGAGGAGAGCGGCAGGACTGACGACGCCGCTTAACCCTGAGCTTGTGTAATTGGCGGAAAGGCTGAGCTGGGGCAATAGGGAGTTTCGGGTGGCTTTGATTTCGATGCGGTCGTTCTTCAACTGAAACTGGTCGACTTGCAGCTCCGGCCGATTTGCCCAAGCTTCATTGACGGCGTCTGGCAGGGCTAGGTTTGGCACTTGCGGAACTTGATCCAGGCCGGTGGTGGGAAGAATCTGGAGTCCCTGAAGGCGGGGATCCATGGGATTTTTTGAGATGAGGTTCAGGACAACGACTTCCTGTTGGAGCTGATTTGTCTGCGCGACGATGAGGGCCTGATCATCGGAGGCGATTTCGGATTCTGCCGTCACGACATCAAGATGAGCGAGGGTTCCAATTTGAAGCTGGCGTTCATCGTCTTCGTAGAGTTTTTGGGAGACGGCAAGAGTTTGCTTGGCAACATCGACGGCCTGGCGGTCGGCAACCAGAGCCCAATACTGGGTCTCGACTTGAGTAACAGAATTAATGACTTGCTCTTTGAACTGCAACTTTCCAACTTCGTCGGTATTGCGGGCTTCCAGAATAAAACGCATGTTCGGAAGAAGACCGAAGCCACTCAAGAGCGGCTGGGTAACCGTCACGGAAAATGAGGATTGGACGGCAGGATTGTAAACATTTTCGGGTAGGTTGGAAGAGGTGCGGTCGTTGTTGAAAGAGACGGTGAGGGAAGTACCGGTGTGGAGCTTTTGCGAATAGCCGAAGCTAGAAGTCGTGCTGTGTGTTTCAAAAGATGGCAGGAAGGTTCCTGCGCCGGAGGTGAGTGGGTTGTTTATGGTGTTGACGGAGTCAGAAACGCCGGCGGTTGCGAATAGTACGGGGTCGAATGCGCCGCCGCCGCCGCCGCCGATGACGAATTGGCCGAGAGGCGTGCCGCCGCCCTCGGCATTGAGCAACTGCGTCTGATCGATCCACGGGGTGTATTCAGCGACAGCGATGTCGAGGTCGTTTTGGAGGGCCATGGCGATAGCGTCCTGGAGGGTCAACTCAAGCTTGCCGTCATGGATGAGGTCGAAGATGCCGGGAGCGTTGGCGAGATTCGGCTGCGGTACGTAGCGCTGAGTGTACGCCGAAAGGAAGTTCGGGAATGTCCGCTTATTATGGGAATAATCGACCGCGCCGAGGAGAGAAGTGTAGGGAAGCGAAGAGGGCTGTGAAATTGCAGCCGGTTGCGTTGGGGCCTGGGTTCCCTGTTGCTGTGGGGCTTGCGCGAAGGCAGGCATTCCCAGCGCCAGAGAGGCAGCCAGATAAAAAGCGACGACGATTCGAACAAACCTTGCAGTCATATAGTTTTCTTCCTCTCACCTAGTTGAAAAAATGTGTTTTTCTGCCTTAATTACAATTAAACGTGCCAGCACCGCGATTTGTTTCAACTGATTCGATGCAAGGTGCCAGCCACTCGAACGCAAACGGGACCAAACGATTAATGGGAGGTCTTGCGACATCCGCCGTCCGTAAACGGACAAGGCGCAACCCTAAGCGAACAAACAAGCTAACATCGGGGCGGCGAGTTGACAATGGGGACAGCGTGACCTAGGCTAACGCCGTCGTTTTCGGCTAAGGAGCGATTTAGGTGGACGCAAGCGAAATCCGCCAACTGCTGGAAAAGGTGGGGGCGGTGCGGCACGGGCACTTCGAACTCTCCAGTGGGCGCCATAGCGCGATCTACGTGCAGTGCGCGCTGGTGTTGCAGCATCCGGAATTGGCGGAGCGGCTTGGGCGGGCGTTGGCCGAGAAGTTCAAAGACTTGCAGATCGAGTGCGTGGTTTCGCCGGCGCTGGGCGGCATACTCGTGGGGCACGAAGTGGGGCGAGCCCTAGGTGTGCGGGCGATTTTTGTGGAAAGAGATTCGTCCGGGCAGATGGCGCTGCGGCGGGGCTTTAGCTTGCGCAATGGTGAGAGGGTTTTGGTGGTGGAGGACGTGTGGACTACGGGAGGGTCGACACGAGAAACGATGGGCGTGGTTGAACAGGCCGGCGGAAGAGCGGTTGCTGCAGCAGCGCTGATCGACCGGAGCAACGGACAGATCGAGTGGGACGTGCCGGCCAAGGCCTTGATTGAGATCAGCATACCGAGCCACGAAGCGTTTGATTGTCCGCTGTGCCGCCGAGGCGAGCCGGTCACCAAGCCAGGAAGCCACTTTGCGCGTCTGAGCGCGTAAAAACTCCGTAGTGTTACAGAAAAAAAACTTGCAATTACTCCCCGCGAGGATGAGAATTCGTGACACGATTTTCCGCGCAGCACTACTTAGAGGGTAGGGCGCTTCGGAAAAGAGACCCATGATGAGGCGTTTGTGAGTCGGCATTCGAACGTACAGAATGTAGTCCTCCGCGCGTAAGCGCGCGCGGGATCATTACTCCTCGAAAAAACAAAAAGAGCTGCGAACGCCGATTGAGGATTGGAATATGGCGATTTTGAGGGTCCCTCAGCTTGGGCGGACTTTCATTATGCCCGCGGAAATCGAGACATTTCTGGCGGGCATGGGCGTCGAGTACCGTCGCTGGATGCGCGTGAACCCGATTCCCGCCGCCGCGTCCGCGCAAGAAATCCTGAAAACTTACGAACCGGAACTGGAGAGCTACCGAACGCGGAGGGAATTTTCCGGCTACGATGTGGTGGATCTGGAACCGGAGACTCCCGGACTGGAAGAGATGCTGCGCGAGTTTAAGAGGGAACACTGGCACGACGATTATGAGGCGCGTTTCATTTTGGCGGGGCGCGGAGTTTGTAATGTTCATCCTGCCGGCGGGGTGGTGGTCACGATAGAGCTCGAGCCAGGAGATCTGATTTCGATTGGCCCGGGGATTCGCCACTGGTTCGATCTGTGCGCGGAAAAACGGTTCCGTGCGATCCGGTTTCTTGCTACGGCTGAAAATGATCGGATGGAGTACACGGCGAGCGGGATCGAAGCCGACTACGAACCGGTGTGCATGGGCCCGGCGTATTTTCCGGCGAAAGCTATGCGTTTGGCGCGCACCGTGTCCCACAGTTTGTAATTCTCCCCTTGCTTTGTTCCTCTTGCCGGAACGGCGTCATGCGATAATTCCTCGCGCATGAGAAACATCAAGTTGACGCTCGCCTATGACGGCGTGAAATTCCACGGCTGGCAGATTCAACCGGGCGTAGCCACGATTCAGGGTTCGTTGACGGATGTGGTGCGCAAGATCACGCAAGAGCCGGTGACGATTCATGGAGCGAGCCGCACGGACGCGGGAGTGCACGCGCTGGGGCAAGTGGCAAGTTTCAAAACGCGTTCGGCGCTGACGGCGGAAGAGTTGCGGCGCGCCCTGAACGCGCTGTTACCGCCGGCGATTCGCGTGGTGGCGGCGGAAGAGATGGGGCCCGATTTTCATGCCCGCTGGCGGGCGATGGAGAAAACGTATCACTACCGGATATTTCGCGGGGCGGTGGTATCGCCCTTTGAATATCGGCGGGTCCTGCACTATCCGTATCCGTTGAACGAGGAGACGATGGCGGCAGCGGCGAAATGCTTTGTGGGCGAGCATGATTTCACTTCGTTCACGGCGTCGAGCGGGTCCGAGGAGACCGACAAAGATCGTTCGCCGGTGCGGATGATTTGCCGGTCGGAGCTGGAGCGTCGTGCAGAGGAGCAGGAGATCGTTTATATAGTTACGGGAAAATCCTTTCTGCGCTACATGGTGCGGAAGATCGTGGGGACGCTGCTGGAGGTAGGGCGAGGGAAGTTGGGAGTGGAGGAGATTCCGGAGTTGTTTGAAGCGCGGGACCGCTCGCGCTCGGGCGCGACGGCGCCACCGGAGGGGCTTTATTTGGTAAGTCTGAAGTATCCCGAGCCGTGGAAAATTTAACGGAAGGATGGAGCTGGCAACGACGCTGGTGCGCTGCCGGAGTATGCACAGGACACTGAAAAAATTGCTGTGGCTGATTGCCGCGCTGGCGGTGATCGCAGAGCTGCTCTATCGCGAGCGCGGCGCGGCGATGCTGGCGGGATTCAGCTGGCAGAAACTGGATGCGTCGCTGAAAGGCGCGAACTTCGAGCTGCTGGCACTGGCACTGGCCACGATTTTCGTTTCCTATGCGGTGCGCGCGGCGCGATGGAAGAGATTTTCGCGCTACATGGGGCAGGCGCACTTCTGGAACGTCTATAGCGCGACGATCATGGGATTCGCGGCAATTTTTCTGCTGGGGCGGGCGGGCGAGCCGGTGCGCCCCTTGCTGATCGCGCGTAAGGATCGATTGCCCGTTGGGCACAACCTTGGCGTCTATGTGCTGGAACGAATTTTTGACGCGGGCGCAACGGTGGTGCTGGCCGCGTGCGCGCTGCTGTTGATTCCGCGAGGGTCGATTGGCAGACCGGGGCAGCAATCGAGCGCGCTGTTGCTGGACGCGCGGCTGGCCGGGTGGGCGCTCTTTGGCCTGCTGCTCGTGTTGATCGCGCTGCTGGTTTATTTTCGCATGCACGGCGCGAAGGCGCTGCGCTCGCAACTGCACCACTTGCATAAGCGAGGAGGCTGGCGGGGCAGGATTGCGACGCTCGTCGACGGATTCAGCGAGGGGCTGCAAGCGATTCGGTCGGCGGGTGACCTGTTTGCGGCGATCTCCTATACTACGATTCACTGGGCGGTAGTGGCGCTGGTTTATTTCTGGGTGATTCTGAGTTTTGGGAGCAGCGCAGGCGACATAGGGTTTCGCGGGGCGATGCTGGTGCTGGCGTTTACGATGGTTGGTTCGGTGGTGCAATTGCCGACGGTGGGCGGCGGGATGCAATTGAGCACGTTCCTTGTTCTCAGCGTGATTTTTGGAGTAGAAAACGAGCCCGCGGCGGCGATTGCGATCATGATCTGGATCATCACGTTCGCGGCGGTGACGATCGTCGGATTGCCGCTGCTGATTCGCGAGGGATGGTCGATGGGGGCTTTGCGGCGTCTGGTGCGCGAGGAGGAGATGGAGGAAGAGCGCGGCAAGCATGCCACGCTCGCGGAGATTGACATGGCAAAGAGCGCGCCGGAGAAGCGGCGGTGAAGTGCCCTTATTGTTCACATCTGGATGACAAGGTGGTGGATTCGCGCGAGGGCAAGGCCGGGGATTTGATTCGCCGGCGGCGGGAATGTTTGAAGTGCGGGAAACGGTTCACCACGTACGAGCGGATTGATGAAATTCCGTACATGGTGATCAAGAAGGATGGAAGGCGGGAAAAATTCGACCGGCACAAGATTTTGCAGGGACTGTTGCGCGCTTGCGAGAAGCGGCCAGTGCCGACGGCGAAATTGGAAGCGCTGGTGGATGAGGCGGAAAAGTTCGTCAATGAGGCAAAGGATCGCGAAAAGACTACGTCGGAGATTGGCGAATTGCTAATGGCGCGGCTGAGGAAATTGGACAAGGTGGCGTATGTGCGATTCGCGTCGGTGTATTTGGATTTCAAGGATGTGAAGGAGTTCATGGCGGAGCTGAAGGGGTTGCTGAAAGAGCGGACGAAGAAATAGAAGCGGTTTATGGTTCCCAGACGCCGGCGGCGAAAGTCTTGACGGTTTGGAAGCCGAGATTTTCGTAGAGGCGAACGGCGTTGGCGTTGGTGGCGGTGACGGTGAGGGTGAGCGCGCGATAGCCGTGGTCTTGAAGGGCCGCGAGGGAAGCCTCCATCAAGCGGCGGCCCAGACCATTTTTTTGATACCCCGGGAGGACGCAGATTTGCGTGGTGTGTCCGATGCCAGGCGCGACCGTGGAGGTGAGAACCATGGCGATGGGCGTTTCCGACGGGCCTGGACGCACGACGAAGGAGGCTTCCGGACAGAACTGGCCGCAGCCGGGGAGAAGCACGATGTTGCGCAGGAATTTCGTGGCGCCAACTTCGGTGCGGTACTGATCATTGATTTCGCTATCGACGTGGTCGGTGTAGGCGCGTTGGATCAAGCGAGCGCAGGGCTCGAGGCACTTATCGGTCCAGGCCTCCAGGCGCAGGCCGTTCTGGGCTTGGGCGCGAAAAGGCGGGCCAGCGGGAAGGTTGAGCAGCATAAATTGCCGGCGGCGAAGGCGGAACTTCTGTTCCTGGAGAACACTGTCCAAGGAAACACCAAAGGGCATCAATTGTGCCTCGATGCGCTCGATAAACGGCGTGGCGTGAAGGGCGTCGAACATTTCCAGCAGGATCTTTTTGCCGACTGCGACCTGGTCAAACTGTGGAGAGGCGAAAAGCCCGCCGATCAGGCCCTTTTGATCCTCGAAGACGTAGAAGCCATAACCGATCGGCTGCTTTCCTTCGAGGGCGACGTAGCCGGCAAGGGAATGCGAGTCGATGAATTTGCGGATGAGGTGCTGTGAGGGGCGATAGTCCCAATAGAGCTCTTTGCGCCAGTGATCGGCCTCCTCCTGGAACAAGGGCTGCAAACCACGCGATTGAACCTGCCGCAGATCCAGAATCTGCATAGCCGTCTTTGGGCCTCGAATACAATCAATTATAGCTTTGGCTGGGCTGCGCGGACAAATGCGCGTGGCAAATTGCACAGGACTGCGGCGAAAGTTGTGCGGCGACAGCGAAGCATGCGGAGAAACAGTTACTAACCGAAAGGATTAACCGAAAGAGGGGTCCCGGAAGATGCCCGAATGAACTGTGCTAAACTGCGCGACGAAATGAAACGAGAGCCCGGCGTCGCATGAGTTTTGTGACGAAATTGAGGCGCGCGTTGGCGCGAGTCGCACGCATCGCGGGGATGTTCCTGGCGCTGGCGCTGTTTCTGTTCCTCGCGGTGGCGACGATTTCCGGTTATTTGCTGTATCAAATCCTATCTCCTCCCCGAAGCCCTGCGAACGTCGACGTGACGCTGCTGATGGGGCATCCCACAACGTACAACTTTGATATTCCTGGCGCGGGAAGCCGCGAGGGATGGTTTTTCCCGGGATTGCTACATGCGCCTACGATTGTTCTGTGCCATGGATACGGGTCGCAGCGTGCGGACATCTTGACGCTGGTGACGGCGCTGCAAGAACACCAATTCAATGTTTTCTTGTTCGACTTTACCGGACACGGATCGGTGCCCGGAAGGACGAACCTGGGCTATGGTGAAACAGGGCAGCTTCTGGCAGCGATTCACGGTCTGGAGCAGCGCGATGACATTGACCGCACGCGCTTCGGTATTTGGGGGACGGACTTAGGGGCCTATGCGGCGCTTGCGGCGGCAGGGCAGGAGCCGCACATCGAGGCTCTCGCCCTGGATTCGGTTTACGACCAGCCATCGGATTTCTTGATGGTGCAGGTGGGGCACACCGGCTTGGGCGGGCTGCCGCTGGTGAAGACGTTCTGCTTGTTTGGATTTCGGATGCTGAGTTACGACTATCGTGCGGTGGCGCCAGCGAGGGCGTCGCTGGCACGGCTGCAAGGTATTCCGAAGTTGTTCATTGAAGCGACCGACAGGCAGGAATTAGATGAAGCGACGTTGCGCATGTACCAAATCGCGCCGCCACCGAAGGACCAAATTGTCAATTCCATGGCGTATTCAGAAATGAGCGATGAGGGGCGACGCACGTACGAAGACCACATCGTCAGCTTTTTCCTGCAAAGCCTCCCGCCGTCGGGCCAGCCGGCGCAGTAGATTGCGCTAATCCGTCTTCCTCCCAATCCGTACTGACTCGACCCAACAATAAGGAAGAAAGCGAGCGACGATTTTGCGATGAATCATGCCCATATCGTTGAGTTGCATATCTCCGCCCGAGCCGAGGAGGACATAGCCCTCGGCAGAGGGTTTTGGCTCGAATTGTGGCAGCGAGGAGCGATCTAGATAGAAAAGGAGGCCGTAGTCGCAGACTCGGTTGACGTCGCCGAGGGTATAGATGTCGGTGGGCGCAGGAACCGCGGAACGAATGTCGCGGGCAAACGGTCTGGCGGAGAGGAGTGGATCGAGCTGAGGCAAGACGCGAAGGTTTGCGGCGAGGACTGCGCAGGCGGAGACGAGCGCGGTGAACGCAAGCACGAGCCAAAGTTTTCGCCAGAGGCTGAGGAGTTCGATGACGAGGCCCGCAACGATGCCGATGAGCAGGGCAACCATTGCGAGGCGGCTGATTTGTTCGTGATAGAACGGTGCGTACGCCGGCAGGCGATGAAAGCCGATGGCACCGGCAACGCCCAGGGCGATCCACATGGTTCCGGTAGCGACTCCTAACCACTGGGCTTTGCGAGGGGTGCGGTCCATCGCGTGGACGAAGGAATGAGCCAGCAAAACAGCTAGCGGAGGAAAAACGGGCAGGATGTATTCGGGGAGCTTGGACTGTGAAAAGCTGAAAAACATCCCGGGGAAAATAGCCCAGCAGCCGATGAAAAATCCCGGAGACGCGCGCCAGGAGCCGTCGCGAAAAATGCGGCGAGCGTCGAACGCGGCGCTGACCAAAAGAGCGGACCAGGGCAGGAATCCGAGTAAAATAATCGGGCCGAAAAACCAAAACGGCTGACGATGCTGGAAGACGGGAGTGAGGTAGCGCTGGAAATTGTGCTCGACGATGAAAACGTGGAAGAAATTCGGGTTGGCGCGCGCGCAAAGAATGTACCAAGGGAGCGCGACGACGGCGAAAGTTAAAAGCGCGAGCGGATGCAGCATGTGAAATGCGCGCTTTAGGTTTTTTGTGGCGATGGCCCAAAGCAGAACGCTTCCTCCGGCAAGAATCAGCGCCGCGGGGCCCTTTGCTAATGTGGCAAGGCCGAGCCAGGCGCCCAGAAGGACTAAATCGACGAGGTCATTGCGCGTTCGGGCTAAGGGATCAATCGCGAATGCGCCGCGTTTTTCGAGAATGCTGGCGGCGGAGAACAGCGCGAGGGAGAGCGCGGCGGTGAAGAGCATGTCCGGGCCAGCCGCACGCGCGAAGGCGATGACGCCGACGGACGTCGGGAAAATCAAGAGAACGGCGCGGGCCGTGCGAGTGCCGTAGCGCCAAAAGGCGAGCGCGGCCATGGCGAAGGCCGCAACCAGAGCCGCGAACGCAGAAGGCAGGCGGGCTGCATATTCAGACGAGTGTAGGAATTTGAAACCAGCCGCGGCAGCCCAATAGTAAAGAACGGGTTTTTCAAACCAGGGCTGGCCGTAAAGTTTTGGCGTAAGCCAGTCTCCGGTGCTGGCCATGTGTTGAGCGATCCATGCGTAGCGAGGCTCGTCAGGGCCGATCAAGCCGACGGCCGAAAGGCCGCTGAAGAGACAGATGATCAGGACGGCTCCGATCAAAAGAGCGGTGAGAAGGCGATTTGAAGCATGACGATTTTGGGCCACGGCGCCGAAGTGTATCAGAGATGTGCGCGGAGCTACATGCGCACTGGTTCGCGGAAAACGAGTGTGCCAGAATGACGCGCGATGCGGGAATGGTGCGAGTACGTGGCGGCGTGGGCAATTCTGAAGTTTTTGGGAATTTTGCCGCGACCGGTGGCGCGCGCGTTTGCGGCGATGGTCGCGAGAATGCTGTTGTGGTGTCTTCCCCGATTGCGTCGCACGGCGATGGCGAATCTGCGCCTGGCTTTCCCCGATTGGACGAATGCAAAGCGCCGGGAAGTGATTCGCCAGATGACGCGAAATTTGGGATGGATGGCGGCGGAGTTTGCGCACTTTCCGAAGCTGTCCCGAGAAAATATCGAGAGACTGGTTGTGCTGGATGGTTTCGAGAATTTCGATGCAGCGCGGCGGCTGGGAAAAGGCGTAATTTTCTTGACCGGACACATGAGCGCGTGGGAGCTTGCGCCGTTCGCGCAAGCGCTCTATGGTCATCCGCTTTCGTTTCTGGCGCGGCGCGTTGACAACGAGAGGGTAAACCGGCTGATCGATTCCTACCGGTGCCTTTCGGGCAATCGGCCGATCGAGAAAAACAACTCGGCACGGGCGACGCTGCGCGTGCTGCACGACGGGGGGACGGTGGGAGTTCTGGCGGACCAGAACACCTCGGTGGATGAAGGCGTGTTCGTGGATTTTTTCGGCATTCCCGCGGCCACAACGACGGGGCTGGTGCGCATGGCGCGACATACCGGTGCGGCCGTGGTTCCCGGATTTTTGTTTTGGGACGACGGGATGCGCAAGTACCGGCTGCGGTTCGAGCCGGCGGTCGCGATGCAGCGCACGGAAGATGAGGCGGGGGATATTTGCGAAAACACAGCGCGATGCAACAAAGTGATTGAGGATTATGTCCGCGCGCATCCGGACCAGTGGCTTTGGGTGCACAAGCGATGGAAGAATCGTCCGCCGGACGAGCCTTCGTTGTATCTGGAGTGATCGAGCGGAGCAGAGAGTTTGCGGGATTGGGAGAGTGAGATGAAGAAGACAACGGCTGAGGAGCTCGCGAAGTTCCTAAGCGCGAGGATCGACGGGGACGGGAGAGTGTTGGTCTCAGGCATCGCGGCTCCGGAAGACGCGTGCAGGGAAGATTTGATTTATATGGACGCGACGAAGCACAGAGAGCGCGCGGAGGCGTCGAGGGCGCAATGCGTAATAGTGGCGCAAGGAATGGTGCTGAAAAACAAGACGACGCTGACGGTGACGCAGCCGAAGTTTGCGTTTGCAAAGGCCGCGGCGCGATTGCGTGAAGCGGCGCCGATCGCGACGGGGCGTCACGCGACGGCGCTGATTGATGGTTCAGCGAGGCTGGCAAGCGGCGTGTCGGTTGGCCCTTATGCGGTGATCGAAGCGGACGCGGCGATTGGCGCGAATACAGAGATCGGCGCTTTCTGTTTTATCGGGCGCGGGGCGAAAATTGGGGAATCTTGCCGGCTGTTTCCGCATGTGAATCTTTACGCGGAAGCGAAATTGGGGAATCGTGTCGTGGTGCATTCCGGCGCGGTGATCGGCGGGGATGGATTTGGATACGTATATGGCGAAGGCGAGTACGTCAAGTTTCCGCAAGTGGGAACCGTAGAAATTGGAGACGATGTGGAGATTGGAAGCAATGCGACGATTGCGCGCGGCTCGCTCGGCAAGACGCGCATCGAGCGCGGCGTAAAGGTCGACAATATGGTGCATGTCGCGCATAACGTTCACATCGGCGAGCATACGATCATTGCGGCACAGACGGGAATTTCTGGCAGCAGCGAGATTGGGGATCACGTCGTCATCGGAGGGCAGGTGGGCATAGCGGACCACTGCACCATAGAAAGCGGGAGTATTGTCGGAGCACAAGCGGGAATCCCTACGGGCAAGAAAATTCGCGCGGGAGAGACCGTGTGGGGGACTCCGGCGCGGCCCCTGGCGAGATTCAAGAAGCAGTACGCGTGGTTCGAGCGGTTGCCAGAACTGGCAGAACGTCTACGGAAAATGGAAGAAAAGACATAGAAAGTCCTCGGGGGTGATTTCGGCATCAAACCTAGGCGAGGGTTGAACCCGCGGGGGCGTGCGTTTATGCCGACGACCGAAGGCTTAAGCGCAGTTATTCTCAGGGCTTACGAGTAGGACTTGCTAGCACTTTTTGTGTTGACCAAAAGACGTAAGACTCTGATAATTAGTATTTTAGGGTGCAGTTTTGGGGCTCGAACCGGTTCTTGGGGTTCCGTGTTGTCGTGCAGGTGTGACTTGTCTGTTTGAACGAACGGGCGAGAATTTACAAATCCAAACTAGAGGGTCAGAGTGACGCCAGAGAGTGCGGAAATGCAGGAAATCCGAACATCGACGGGGGCGGCCACGCAGAGGGCTCGCGTGCCGACCGGCAGAGTCGATTCCCATTTGGATGCGGTGGTGCAGCGAGCGGTCCAGCATTTGCTTTCGTTGCAAGCCTCCGATGGCTATTGGTGGGGTGAACTCGAAGCAGATACGACGCTGGAGTCTGACTGCATTTTATTGCATCACATCCTGCAAGATGGGCAGAACCCGCGGGTACGGAAGTTCGCCAACTATATACGGAAAAAGCAACAGGCGGATGGCGGTTGGAACATTTATCCCGGCGGCCCGGCGGAGTTGAACACCTGCGTTAAAGCTTATTACGCACTGAAGCTTGCCGGCGATTCACCGGGCGCCGCGCACATGCAGCGCGCGCGAAAAAGAATCCACGAACTGGGCGGGTTGGAGCGCACGAATTCGTACGTGCGGTTTTACCTGGCAATGATTGGCGCGATTGGCTGGGACATGGCGCCGGCGATTCCGCCGGAGTTGATGCTGGTTCCTCGTTGGCTGCCGGTCAATTTGTACGAGATGTCTTCGTGGACGCGCGCCATCATCATTCCTCTGTCGATCGTTTATGCGGTGAAGCCCGATTGGCGAAGCAAGCAATGCGAGAGCGTGGATGAGTTGTTCGCAAACCGCGCGAACGCCAAGGCCGCGTTTGCGTGGAGCCGCAAGATCGTATCCTGGAGGAACGTTTTCCTGGCCATCGATCGGGCGCTCAAACTGCATGAGCGCTTGCCGTGGAAACCGTTGCGGAAACGCGCTATGGCAAAAGCGAAGCAGTGGCTCTTCGAACATGTCGAACGGAGTGAAGGGCTTGCGACGATTATTCCGGCGATGGCGAATTCAATTTACGCCATGCTCGCGGCTGGAGCCGTGCCCGGGGATCCACTGGTTCGGCGAGAATTGGGCTGGATTAACGCTTATGAGGTTGAAGAAGACGACACGCTGAGGATGCAGCCTTGCATCTCGCCGGTGTGGGACACGGCGATCGCGATGGTGTCGCTCGAAGAGGCCGGCGTGGAGGCGTCGCATCCTGGGTTGCGGAGAGCGGCAGAATGGTTGGTCGATCATCAAATTCTCGGCCCCGGCGACTGGCAGGTGAAAAACAAAGATGCTGCGCCGGGAGGATGGGCGTTCGAATTTCGAAATGACTTTTTCCCGGATGTGGACGACACAGCGTTTGTGCTGATGGCACTGCAGCGCGCGGTATACAACGATGCGCTCCGTTTTGAGCAGGGGGTTCGGCGCGGACTCGCGTGGGTATTGAGCATGCAGAACCGCGATGGCGGCTGGGGCGCGTTTGACCGCGATAATGACAAGAAATTGTTGACGAACATTCCGTTTGCGGACCACAACGCGATGATTGACCCTTCTTCGGCGGACGTGGCGGCGCGTTCGATCGAGTGCCTGGGGAATTTTGGATGGAGTGCTTCGCACCCCGCGGTTCAAAAAGCGCTTGCGTATCTGCGGCGCGAGCAGACGCCGGAAGGCGCGTGGTACGGGCGGTGGGGAGTGAACTACGTGTATGGAACTAGCGGCGTGCTGCGGGCGATGGAAGCAATTGGATGCAATGACAGCGCGGAATGCCGGCGGGCGGTGGACTGGCTGAAGAGTGTCCAGAACGCGGATGGCGGATTCGGCGAATCATGCAAGTCATATAACGATCCGAAGCTGAAGGGAATCGGGAAGAGCACGGCATCGCAAACGGCGTGGGGATTGATTGGGCTGCTGGCGACGGTGGGCGCGGAAGACCCGGCGGCGTCGCGAGCGGTAGCATGGCTTACGGAGCATCAGAGCGAGGATGGCTCCTGGGACGAGGATGAATTTACGGGAACGGGGTTTCCGTGCGTCTTTTATTTGAAGTATCATCTATACAGAAATTCGTTTCCGTTGTACGCGTTGGCGCGGTACCGCAACATGCAGAACGGGATCAAGGCAACACCACAAACTTTTCAATTCGATCCGGATCAATTCAAGTATCGAAACGGACGGGGGTAAACGATGAGGTTTCCGCTAAGCTTGACCGCCAACCTGACGAAATATCTGGCGGGGAAAGCGATTCGGGGCGAGAAGAAGTTTCCGCTGGTATTGATGCTGGAGCCACTGCATGCGTGCAATTTGACGTGCACGGGATGCGGGCGCATTCGCGAATACAAGCCGACGATCAATGAATTACTGACGGTGGAGCAATGCATCGCGGCGCTGGAGGATTGCGGCGCGCCGATCGCTTCGATCTGTGGAGGAGAGCCGCTGATTTATCCGGAAATCGGGCGGCTGGTAAAGGAAATCCTGGCGCGCAAGAAGAATATTTATTTGTGCACGAATGGAATGTTCATCCGCAAGCGACTGCACGAGTTCAAGCCCACGTCGCGGTTTTTCTTCAACGTTCACCTGGACGGTCTGGAGAAGACGCACGATTTGTGCGTGGAGCGCGACGGCGTTTTTCGCGAGGCCATCACCGGAATCAAGGCGGCGAAGGCGGCGGGATTTTTGGTTTGCTCGAACACGACGGTATACAAAGAGACGGACATCGAGGAGATTGCGGAGCTTTTCGACTACCTGCGCACGCTGGGCGTCGACGGAAATATGCTTTCGCCAGCATATTCGTACGCTTCGGTGCAGACCAAGGACATTTTCATGTCGCGGCAGGAGGTCAACGAAAAGTTCCGGCGCGCCAGCAAGCTGCTGGAGCAGTTCAACGTGATCACGTCGCCGATTTACATGGAGTTTCTGCGCGGCGAGCGCGAGTTGATGTGCACGGCGTGGGGTAATCCCACCTACAATCCGCGCGGCTGGAAAGGCCCGTGCTATTTGATGACTGACGAGCATCACAAGACGTTTGGAGACTTGATCAACAATACGCCGTGGGAGAAGTACGGCTATGGGCGCGACCCGCGTTGCGAGAATTGCATGGTGCAGTCGGGCTATGAGGCGTCGGCGGTGCTGGGCGGGAACAGCAAGTTCGGGGATACCTGGAAAATGCTGCAGTGGCAGGTCTCCGGAAGAATGGGTGGCCGCAAAGGCGGGAAGAACGGTAATGCTGCGAAGCGAAATGGAAATGGCAACGGCAACGGGCACGCAGTGAATTTTGATTCCCAGCCGACGAACTTGCCGATAGAGCAAGCTCCACAAAAGGAAGCGGCGTTCCGGATTTTATGACAACGCTGGTAACCGGCGCGACTGGGTTCGTCGGGTCGCATGTGGCCCGAGAACTGGTCGCCGCAGGCGAACCGGTGCGTGCGCTGGCGCGTCCGAATAGCCGGCGGCAAGCACTGGATGGCGTCGCGGTTGAGTGGGCGGAGGGCGACCTTCGCGACGAGGCCTCGCTCGACCGCGCGTTGCGAGGTGTGCAGCGCGTTTATCACGTGGCCGCAGACTATCGCTTGTGGGCGAAGCGTCCGCAGGAAATCTACGAGAACAATGTGACTGGGACGAAGAATCTGCTTGCGGCGGCGTTGCGCGCGCGCGTCGAGAAATTCATCTACACCAGCACGGTGGCGACCATCGCGGTGCCGCGCGGGGCGAGTTTGCCGGATGAAACGAACCGTGCCTCCGTGGATGAAATGGTGGGGAATTACAAGAAGTCGAAGCTGATTGCGGAACAAGAAGCGCTGCGGGCGGCGCACGAAGGCTTGCCGGTAATTATCGTGAATCCTACAACCCCAGTGGGTCCGGGCGATTGGAAGCCAACGCCGACGGGCAGAATTATTCTGGATTTTCTGCTGAGACGCATGCCAGCGTATGTGGACACGGGATTGAATTTCGTTGCGGTGGAAGATGTGGCGCGCGGACATGTGCTTGCAGCGGAGCGTGGCAAGGTGGGAGAACGGTACTTGCTGGGCGGGGAAAACATGACGCTCAAGGAATTGCTCGATGCGCTCGCGAAGATCACGGGATTGCAGGCTCCGACGCGGCAAATTCCGCACGCAGTGGCGCTGGTGGCGGCATATGCCGACGCGGCGTTATCCCGCTTGATGGGTCGCGAGCCGCGCATTTCCGTGGAGGGCGTACGCATTGCGCGGCACAAGATGTTTGTGAACGACGCCAAGGCGCGCAAAGAACTGGGCTACGAGTCGACCCCAGTGGAAGCAGCGCTTGAGCGCGCGGTGCGTTGGTACGGCGAGAGTGGCTACGCAAAAGTTCCAGAACGAGCGCCCATCGCTCAGGTTTCGGCCGCTTGAGGCGTGAGTTGAGAATCCTGATTACCTTCGCGTTGGACTTGGAATTCGCCCCATGGAGGCGCCTGCATCGGTTCGCGAGGATCACGGATAGTCCTTACCCGGCGTACGAAGGCAGATTTGGCGAGGCGCAGGTCCGAGCCGTGCTAACAGGCGTTGGCGGCGCGCGTGCGAAGAGTGTTGCGAATGCGGCGCTCGAATGGCGGCCGGATATTTGTATTGCGGGGGGCTTGGCGGGCAGTTTGCGGGTGGACTATCGAGTAGGGCAAGTTCTCGCAGCGCGGGATATCATGGAACTGGAGAGTGGCCGCACGGTGGTAGCCGACGTTAACCTGCTCAATGGCGCGGAGGTTTGCGAGGCTGTCGTTGTTGCCCGGCTGCTTACGTCGGCAACAATGGTTTTGTCCGCGGAAGGGAAGCAGAGGCTGGGAAACATGGCGGCGGCGGTGGAGATGGAGAGTTTCGCCGTTGCGGCGGAGGCTGCTGCGGCGGGGATTCCGACGATTGCCATTCGCGCGATCAGCGATGATGCGGATGAGGATTTGCCGATGAATTTCGGCGATGTCTTGGACGAGAGCGGCGCGGTGAACAAGGCGAAAATGGCGCGGGCTGTTGCGAGCGCGCCACACAAGTTGCCCGCGCTGATGCGATTGGGACGGCAGAGCAAGGCCGCGACGGTGAAGCTTGCGGAATTTCTGGAGCGGTACGTGACGGGTTTAGCGGCGGGTTCGAACAACAGAGCGGAAATGGCCGAGGCGCGAAGAGCATGAGCTCGACGGCGGCAATTGCGTCCAATTCTGCTGCAGGCACGAGCGGCGACAAAATGCTGGCAGGAGTTTATCGCGGCAAGGGGAGAGTGGTATGCGAGGAGGTCCCTGTCCCGCAGATCGGCGAAGGGGAAGTGTTGTTTCGCGTCGCGGCGTGCGGGATTTGCGGCACGGACATCAAGAAGATCGCGCACGGCTTTGTGGATCCTCCACAGATTTTCGGACACGAACTGGCGGGCACGGTTGTGGAGGTCGGCCATGGCGTTCGCAAATTCCGGTCGGGCGATCGCGTGGTGAGCTTTCATCATGTGCCCTGCGAAAAGTGCTTTTACTGCGAGCGAAAGCTCTTTTCGCAGTGCGCGCAGTATAAGAAGGTGGGTCTGACAGCAGGCTTTACGCCAAATGGCGGAGGTTTCGCGCAGTACGTTCGAGCCATGCCGTGGATTGTCGAGCGCGGGATGCTGGCGATTCCGCCGGGCATTACCTTTGAAGAGGCCACGTTTATCGAGCCGGTGAATACGGCGGCCAAGGCGGTGTGGAAAGCGCGAGTCGCAGAGGGCGAGCTTGCCGTCGTGATCGGGCAAGGGCCGATCGGGATGCTGCTAACGGGTTTATGCAAACTCGAGGGAGCAGAGGTACTTACCACCGATCCACTAGCCGCGCGGCGAACGGCGAGCCTTCGGCTGGGCGCAACCGCTTCATTTGATCCAGCATCGGATGATGTAGCTGCGGAAATCCGTGAACGAACAAACGGGCGAGGTGCGGATGTTGTGTTACTGGCAGCACCGAATCCCAAACTGGTGACCGAAGGGTTGAATATGACGCGCGCGGGCGGGCGCGTATTGTTGTTTGCGCACAATGATCCGGTGCTGAAAATCGAATTTGCGGCTGCGGCGGTGGGCATTGAAGAGAAGGAAATTCTGGGCAGTTATAGTGCATCCATAACGGAGCAAGAGGAGTATGCTCGAATCGTGTTCGAGCGGCGGCTGCCGTTGGCCGCACTGGTTTCCGACCGTTTCTCGACGGAACGGATCGCCGAGGCGCTGGAGCTTGCGGCCAAGCCAAATGCGGATACACTGAAGGTCGTGATTACACATTCATGAACATGGGCACGAAGACAGACATAAAAGCGGATACGAATACCGGCAGGAAGACGCGCTCCGACGGCGTGATGACCGCGGCTGTTCTTTACGGCCGTGAAGATTTGAAGATCGAGCGCGTTGGGATTCCGCAAGTGCGCGAGGACGAAATCCTGGTGCGCGTGCAGGTGGCGCTGACGTGTGGAACCGATTTGAAGGTATGGAAGCAAGGGTCGCACCCTCGGATGATCCAGCCGCCGGCCATATTTGGGCATGAGTTGGCGGGCGTGGTGGAAGAGACGGGCGCTTCCGTCAGTGGTGCGATTCGTACGGGGATGCGCGTGGTGCCGTCAAATTCGGCGCCGTGTGGCGTGTGCCTGTACTGTCGCAAGGGCCAGCCGAATCTTTGCGACGACCTGCTCTTCAACAACGGCGCCTATGCTGAGTACGTGAGGATTCCGGCGCGGATTGTGCGGCAGAATTTGCTGGAAATTCCGGAGCACGTGAGCTATCGCGACGCGGCGATGGTCGAGCCGCTGGCGTGCGTGCTGCGCGGCATCCATGAGACGGACATTCGTGCCGGCGATACGGCAGTGATCGTGGGGTGTGGGCCGATTGGATTGAAGTTCATTCGCGCGCTGTCGGCGAAAGATGTTCGCGTGATCGCGCTGGGCAAGCGGAAAAGCCAGATTGAAGCGGCGGAGCGGTTGGGAGCCTATGCGGCATTCGACGTTTCGACGATGGATTCCCCGGTGGCCATGGTTCGGGAGTTGACTGAGGGCGGACGCGGAGCAGACGCGGTGGTGGAGGCGGTAGGTTCGGCGGCGACCTGGCATTGGGCAATGCAAATGGTAAGGAAGGGCGGCAGGGTCAATCTGTTCGGCGGATGCCCGCACGGGACGCACGTGCAATTCGATCCGGCCTTGCTGCACTATTCGGAGATTACGATCAAAGCGACGTTCCATCACACGCCGCGCTTCATTCGCGAAGCGCTGGAAACCATCGCGCGCGGGGACGTGCGCGCCAGCGACTTTGTTACCGGAGAGATTTCGCTCACCGAATTGCCGCGAGCCTTCGAAGACATGAAGCGCGGCCATAGCGATTTGAAAACCGCAGTGAATCCCTGGGCTTGATGTGACGGGCTCGATGCTCGGACGAAACGAACTGGAAATCGCCAAGCATTTACCTGCTGACGGTTGCTCGCTTTCCGAAGCGGAGCATTACACCCACTGGCTGGCGACGCATCATTATGAGAACTTCAGGGTTGTATCGTGGCTGCTTCCGTCGCGCCTGCACCGGCACTTCTACAATGTGTATGCGTATTGCCGCTGGGCTGACGACCTGGGCGACGAAATTCCAGATGACAAGCATGCGTTAGAGCTGCTCGATGAATGGGACGCAGAGTTGCAGCGGGCGTATCGCGGGGCGGCGACGCATCCTGTGCTGATTGCCGTCGGCGAGACGGCGCAAAAGCTAGATATTCCCATCGAGCCGTTTCGCGACTTGCTGATTGCATTCCGACGGGATCAGACAATTCACCGCTATGCGACGTGGGACGATGTGGTTGGGTATTGCCGCTATTCCGCGAATCCAGTGGGGCGGCTGGTTCTTTACTTGATGGGTTATCGTGATGCGGAGAGGCAGGCGCTGTCCGACGCGACGTGCACGGCATTGCAACTTGCGAATTTCTGGCAGGACGTCGGACGCGACCTTGAGAAAGGACGCATCTACATTCCGCTGGAGATGGCGGCTGCGCACGGGGTAAGCGAACAGGACATCAGGCACAAAAGATTCGACGCCCGGTACGCCGACTTGATGAAGGATTTGATCGGCCGTACGCACAGCCTCTTCGCCGCCGGCGCGCCGCTCGCGAGCCGCATCTCGCGAGAATTTCGCGTCGACGTGGAGCTATTCAGCCGCGGTGGTTGTGCGGTGCTCGACGCCATTGAGGCGATCGGCTACGATACGTTGAATCGCCGCCCGGCGCTCGACCGGCGCTTGCAGGCGCGTTTGCTGGGGCGCGCGATGATTTCGCGGATCGCATCTTCGTTTCGCTCTCGCCATGATGACGGCCAGAAGCCAGAAAGCGCTTCACTCGCCGGCCGACATGCCTGACGCCGCAATCGCTGCTGCCTACCTTCATTGCCGCAAGATCGCACGCGCTGCGGCGCGGAATTTTTACTACGGATTCGTGTTGCTTCCTGACGCCAAGCGCGACGCGCTCTGTGCGCTGTACGCGTTCATGCGGGGCGTGGACGATATTTCCGATAAGCCGGGTGCGCTGGAAGAGAAGCGCCGCGGGCTTGGCGAGCTTCGCACAGAAATGGACCGCGCGCTCGGGAGCACGGATGCGAGCAAGCCCGTTTGGACGGCGCTGCGAGATACGGTTTCGCAATTCGGGATTCCGCCGCGGTATCTGCACGATTTGATTTCCGGCGCGGAAATGGATTTGACGGTTTCGTCGTATGAGACATTCGAAGACTTGCGAAAGTACTGCTATCACGTGGCTGGCGCGGTGGGGCTGTGTTGCCTCTACGTTTTCGGTTTCTCGGATCCGCAGGCTCCGGAGCTGGCGGAAAAGCTTGGAATTGCGTTTCAGCTGACAAATATTCTGCGCGATGTGCGTGGCGACTACGCGATGGGGCGCACGTATCTGCCACGCGAGGATTTTGTGAGGTTTGGCTGCGATCCGCGCGAATTGAAAGATGGCAGCGCCAGCCCGGGCGCCGCGGCACTTCTTCGCTTTGAAACGGAGCGGGCGTGGCAGTTCTACCATGAAGGCGGGAAGCTGCTGCCGCTGGTGAGCGCGGACAGCCGCGGGGCCCTGTGGGCCATGGCGCGGATTTATTCGGGAATCGTGGAGAAAATCGACGAACGGGGCCCCGCGATCTTGAGCGGCGAGCCAGCGCGACTTTCGACGGCAGAAAAGATATGGGTTCTGCTGCGAGCGCGCATGAGGTGGTTCAAGGAAGACGATGAGTTGCGAGAGCGTGGTCGTGATTGGGGGCGGACTGGCGGGGCTGTCGGCAGCCACGGCGCTCGCTGACGCCGGATTTCGCGTGCAGCTGTTTGAAAAGCGGCCGTACCTCGGCGGCCGCGCGACGTCGTACGCGCTGCCCGACGGGAGCCACATCGATAATTGCCAGCATGTGACGCTTGGCTGCTGCACGAATCTCGCAAACTTTTACGAACGAACCGGCGCGGCTTCAAAAATCCGGCATTACGACCGACTGTTTTTTGCCGATGGAACGGGGCGTGTGAGTTCGATCCATGCATCGCCATTGCCTGCTCCGTTTCACACGAGCCTGTCGTTCTTGCGGTTTGGCGCGCTGGCGTTTCGCGACAAGCGGGCGATTGCAAAGGCGCTGCTGAGCATTGCCCGTTCCGGAGGCCATCCGGAAACCAGCGCCGGGATGACGATGCTGGAATGGCTCCAGCATAACAGGCAGACGGAAGCGGCGATCCGGCGATTCTGGCGCGTGGTTCTGGTCAGCGCGCTTGACGAGGAACTGCACCTTACCGATGCGCGATACGGAATTGACGTCTTCTGGAAAGGGTTTCTGCGGAACCGCAAGGGGTACGTTCTGGGAATTCCGTCGGTGCCGCTCGGGGAACTGTATGCCGAATGCCACCGGGGAATTGAGAGCCGCGCCGGCGAGATTCACTCGCGCGCTGCGGTGAGAAAACTTCGATTCGCAGAAGGAAAATTCCAGGCGATTGTCCTCGACGCTGGGAGAGAAGTGCGCGCGGATGCGTGCATCGCCGCCGTGCCACACGATGAGCTGCTCGAACTCCTCCCCGAAGAATTGGGTGCGGGCAATTCGACCTTTGCGAATTTGAAATGCTTGCAGACGTCGCCGATAACGGGCGTGCATTTGTGGTACGACAGGCAAGTGCTCGACAAACCTTTTCTGACGTTGCTGGACCACACGGTGCAATGGGTCTTCAACAAGAGTTTGCTATACGATTCGGACGGCGGGAGCGGGAAAGACGCAGGCCAATACCTTCAGCTGGTGATCAGCGCGTCGCA
Organism: uncultured Acidobacteriota bacterium; assembly: GCA_963811805.1. Lineage (GTDB taxonomy): Bacteria > Acidobacteriota > Terriglobia > Acidiferrales > UBA7541 > DAHUXN01. Next base: position 3,111,117 of record CAWESU010000001.1, read on the forward strand.
TGAACTGATTCCAAAGGCACGGCAAGAGATCATTGATCTTTGCGTCAGAGAATTAGGCGAAGTTCTGCCGGCGACGCGCGGCGCGCAATTGCGCAAAGCCAACGTGGTGAAGGAAGTCCATGCGACGTTCTCGCCGCGCCCCGGCTCGGACGCGTGGCGACCGGCGCAGCGAACAGAGATTGGCGGACTTTTCCTCGCGGGAGATTGGACACGCACTGGCTGGCCCTCGACCATGGAAGGCGCAGTTCGTAGCGGGTACCTCGCTGCGGAAGCGGTACTGGAGTTTGCGGGCGCGCCGCGGAAGCTTGTGGTTCCGGATTTACCGGCAGAGGGTTTTTGCCGTTCGTGGGCAAGGGACTAGAACTATTGAAACCCCCCGAGCCTAACACGCGCAAAGCACCGAGATTATTTTCGGGCTTGCCGTGGCGGGTGGTTGGCTGTATACAGGTGTGAGAAGGCGAAACGGTCCTGATTACGAGAAACCTCTGGATTTCCTAACGCAACGCGCTGCGACAAGTTGCGCGAAACAGCATCGATCGATTCGGCGAATCCATGCGGCCTTATTTCAGATAGGAAGTGTGCGGGTTTGTTTGTCCCAAGGATAGGCGAGACCCGGAACTGCTGGCAAGTTTCCTCCCGCCGGTCTGTTTCAGCGAAGCATATGATTCCTGGTAGGTGTAACCAATCAGTTTTGCGTACGCGTTACGGCTCTTTCCAGCGACTACGGAATGGTTGAATTTGCGCAGTGGTTTCGGAGTATCATGAACCATCCCCCGGAGGAAATTTATGGAGCGGAAGTATAAGCATAAGGGGTATAGCGAGCGCGAGCGCGACGAAAAGAAGCGCGAGCGGCCCGCGGAGCCCAAGCCACGCCAGGAGCAAATGGGGCCGCGTACTCCACGCATGGTAGGAACGGTCATGCGCGCGCGCTGTTCCAATTGCGGAACGATCTTAGCTCCGGGGTTTGACAAGAACGGGCAATGCCCGAAATGCCAGCTTGAACTGCACTCCTGCAAACAATGCGTGCATTTCGATACCGGCGCGCAGTTTGAATGTACCCAGCCGATTCCCGAGCGTATCCCACGGAAGGACGCGAAAAACAACTGCACGTTCTTTGAGTTTCGCATGACCGTCGAGAAAGACACCTCGCCCGTCAACTATCCCAGCGTTTCCGCTCCCGCGGCGCCTGCTTCCTCGGGTCGTCCCGATGATGCCCGCAAAGCGTTTGAGGATCTCTTCAAGAAATAATCGAGTTACAGCGATCTTTCCTGCCGCAGTCCATATTGTCACTTGTGGCCAATCGGTTTTCGTGCTGGACTAAGTTCACGTTCTGCTGTTCGGGACACAACAGATGTCGAACATTCATATCAATCCGGAGCGCATAACAGAGACCAATGCGCTCGTGCGGCCTTACATTCGCCGAACGCCGGTCATTGAAGTTGACGCCAGGGATTTCGGCCTACCGTTGGCTCACACTTTCTTAAAGTTGGAGTCCTTGCAACATTCCGGATCGTTCAAAGCCAGGGGCGCGTTTGCGAATTTGCTGTCGCGAAGGATCCCCGAGGCGGGCGTGGTCGCGGCGTCAGGCGGCAATCACGGAGCGGCAGTGGCGTTTGCCGCAAAGGCGCTGGGAAAGCGGGCGCGGATTTTCGTGCCAAGGATCGCTTCACAAGAAAAAATCGACCGCATCCGGAGCTATGGCGCGGAGTTGGTGGTTGGCGGCGAGAGATATGCGGATGCGCTGGCGGCGAGCGAAAAATGGGCGTCGGAGAGCGGCGCGCTGACCGTGCACGCCTACGATCAGGCGGAGACGATGCTCGGCCAGGGCACTCTGGGATTGGAGTTCGAGGAACAATGCCCGCGGCTCGATGCGTTGCTGGTGGCTGTCGGCGGTGGCGGGCTGATTGGCGGCGTCGCGGCATGGTACGAGAATCGAGTCAGCGTGGTCGGGGTTGAGCCGGAAGCAGCGCCAACACTGACGCGCGCGCTCGCGGCTGGTGCGCCGGTCGATAGCCCCGCGGGCGGGATTGCTGCTGATTCGCTCGCGCCTAAGCGTGTTGGCGAGCTGATGTTGCCGCTGGCGCAGAGCTACGTGAATCGCGTGATTCTGGTGACGGATGAAGCCATCCAAGAAGCGCAGATCGCGCTGTGGAAGGTTCTTCGGATCGTGGCTGAGCCAGGAGGGGCGGCGGCGTTTGCCGCGCTGCTATCCGAACGATATGAATTGAAGGCAGGCGAGCGCGTGGGAGTAGTGATTTGCGGCGGCAACACTACCGCCGTCAGTTTCGAAAGCAACAACCGCGCAAAGGCGTCCTGAAGGTTTCACGAGCGCTGGTTTGCCCCGAACGGAAATAGCGTTCCTTGCTGCGCCGGTTCGTCGGCGATGTCGTCAAGACGCGGATAGTGCTCGCGCAATGGCTCCGGCACTTTGACTTTCGAGCGGCCGAGCAGATGGAGGAGGTCGAGCGCGTTCACGACGCCCTTGCCTTCGTAGTGATTGTTGGTGATGACGAAGGTGGATTTCGCGCGCGCTGCAACGCTTTTGATGCGTCCGGCCCATGGACGAAGCTCTTCGACGTTGTAAAGGTAGTTGTAGCGCTCGTACCGCGGGACCTCAGGGTCGTCGGAAAGCCACGTGTCGTACCTTCTGCCGTGCAGACGGACGTATCCCACTTCTGACGTCGCGCGACCGCTCGGACGCACGGAGCGCCCAATCACCGGCTGATCGATATTGCAGAGGCCAAGGCCGTGGCTGCGAAATGCGCTTTCGATTCCAGCATCGTTCCACGAGGAATGCCGCACCTCCACAACGAGAGGATAATCACGGAGCTGTTCGGCCAAGCGCTCGATGCGCGCCAGATTTTCGGGCGTGTTGTGGAACGAGAAGGGAAATTGCATAAGCACGGCGCCTAGGCGGCCGGCATGGCGGAGAACGTCGAAGCCGTCGCGAACGCTTCGTACGTCCTCCTCTGTGGCATCCGTTCCGTGAGTCAGCTTTTGCCAGAGCTTCGCTGTGAATTGGAAGCAAGGGTTCGCGGAGACGTGGTCGATCCATTGCTCGGCGAGCCTCGGACGGACCGGCTGATAGAAGGACGTATTAATTTCGATGGTGTCAAAGAACTGCGCCAAGTAAGTGGATTCGCGAAAATCGCGCGGCCGCGGCGACGGGTAGACGATGCCTTCCCAGTCGGTATACGACCATCCTGCGGGACCGATCCGAATCTCGTGGTGACTTTGCATAAAGGCTTTCGCGGCAGGTATTTCGCAGTTCCAGGGTAAGGGTGCTTCACGAGGCTGTCAATCGAGCGGGTTGCGGCAGCGGCAACGGGCTGCTATGCTTTTGTTGCCCGGCCATGCACTCGCGATGGTTTCTCCTTCCGAGCTTTTTCAATCGAGGAGGGTACCTTGAAGACCTCATTCAGTTACAAGCAAGTGGAATTGCGTGAGCAGCTAGAAAACGAAGTGAGTCTGAATACGAAGAGGTTGGAGAAATTTCTGAAACGTTTCGCCCCGGACTTGATTCAACTGCATGGCGCCTTCGAGCGCATCCCACATAAGAATAGTTTCGCGCTATCTTTGAACCTTTCGCTTCCCACGGCCACTTTGCATGCAACGGGCGAGGGCAGCGATGCGTCGGCCAGCGTTCGAGTCGCATTCACTGAGGTCATAACGCAGTTAAAGAAGCATATGGGCAAGCTTCGCAAGGATTACGAATGGAAACGGAAGCGCAGTCGACGATTGCCCGCGGCTGACAGGAGCCTTGCTTCTTAATGCAGAGTGCGGGTGCTGCGCGGACGGGGTGAATCAGGAGATTTTCGACAAGCGCGGTCTTGTCGAGTCGCTTTGCCCATCGGAGTCGTGCGGTTGCGGTCGGCCTCAGCGCACGCTAATATCTTCCGACTCTTTTTAGGGGCGTAGCTCAGTGGTAGAGCAGCGGCCTTTTAAGCCGTTGGTCGTGGGTTCGATCCCCACCGCCCCTACCAACATCTCCTTCATAGAAAACAGCTTGTGACTTTTCGAGGGGCCACAAGGGGCCATTAACGCTAGGCGACTTGCGCAGGGAGCACTAAGCGAACGACTTTGCTGTTCGCCTCTCGCAGCGCACTCGGAACGGCCTGCGTGTAGATGTTCATAGTCGTTCGAACATCTGCATGTCGCAAGAGTTCCTGCTGCACCTTGAGATCGACACCGAGCGCATGAAGTAACGTTGAATGGCTGTGTCGGAACGTGTGCCAGCCGATCCGGCCTATCCCTGCCTTTTCTGCCGCGGGGACGAGCCAGTTCTCCTGAATTCTGCCTGGCCAATACGGTTTTCCTGTTTCCGGGTTCGCGAATATCCAGTCTTCGGACTTCGCCAGCGGAGCCAGCCTCGCCTTATGTTGACGAAGTCTCTCCGCAAGCGATCGGTCAAGAGGCATCCATCGGTGAGAGGCCTGTGTTTTTACGTCGCCTTGCTTCCCGTAGACGTAAGCTTGTCGTACCGCCAAGCGCAGTCCTTCCCAGTCGATGGCATTCCATCTCAAACCGAGGATTTCGCTTACTCGAAGTCCCAAACACATCGCCACAATGCACATGGTTCCGAAGGGCTCGGGAATGTTCTCCAGCACTTTTCGAAACTCGTCCACTGAAAGTGCCTTCGGTTCCCGCTGTCTCTTAGAACCGTCTTTCACACGGACGAGGCTCATGGGATTGTGCTGATAGGGAATCAGTTCCCACCGCATCGCCGCGTTGAACAAGACGCGCATTAGGTTCTTGAGATGAGACTTGCTTTTCGATGCCAAATTGAGCTTCTTGAGCCAGTCTTCGACCAGCAGCGGTTTGATCTGCTCAATCGGATAGTCTCGCCATTTCGGCTCAACATGGTTTTTCAGCCAGCACCGATACCGCGAAGCGGTCGAAGGTCTTTCGGGAATCTCTTCCGCTAGATATCGGCGAATAACTGCGCCGAACGAAACAGGCGTTCCGTTTGATGCTTCCGCGTTCATCGAAAATAACCAAGACAGAGCGGCTTTGCGTGCCTGGGACTCGTTCGGAAATTCCTTAACTGTCCCGATAGCTACGCTTCGCCTTGTCGTGCTTCCGTCCGGAAGATTTTCCCTATAACGCAGAACCCACACGTCTGGACCCTTCTTTCGTGCTTTCAAACAAACCCAACCAAACTGAACCCGTTGCCGCTTATGTTCCATCCTATTCCTCCTGGTTTAAGCGGCACGGATGGCAACCTGAATGTACATGAGAACGCATCCAGACTTCCAGATCAGAAACGCGGAATCTCCAATGCCGAAAATAGCGATAGGCAGGTATGCGTCCTTCTCGTGCCCATCGCTCGACAGTTTTAGGATGAAGTCCCCCGAGGACAACTGCGGCGGCGGCGCAGTCGAGAAGCGGTTCAACAGCTTGATGTGCCTCTGTGGTCTCAGTGGAGCGCAAACCGAATCTTTCGGCTGGCGGTGATCCCGTTTTCTGTTCCGCGTTTCCGGGAAGCTCTTCAGATTGCAACGACGACGGACTTACTGTAAGGCGCAAGCCATGCACTCTTGGCGAGTCTGGGTTCTTGCGCGCGCCGGATTGGGTCGTGCGGGGTTTCATTTGACTTTCTCTGAGTTCTCCATTACTTTCGTATTCAGCTTGACGTTATGTAGACATTGTAATATGTTTGCAACTGTAATGTAAAGATGCAACCGCGAAGCGTATGGTTGCATCCTACCTACGAACCGGAGGGATTCACCGATGCCCAAGAAACCCGACAACGAAGAGAGGCCCTTACAGCAGCAAACGATCTCCGTCCGCATCAGCGACGCCTTGCGCTCTCGATTGGAGCGTGCCAAGGAACTCATGTCCTCGAAGACCGGGGAGAGCGTCACGACTTCCGATGTCGCCAAGCAATTCCTCGAATCGGCTCGCGAGGACCGCCTGGAGGTTGTAGACCTATTGGCCCAACCAACCGAAACGCTTCTCCAGATTCGCAGGAAGGGAGAAGCGCAGCACGTTTTATCGCGGGCGGAATGGGCCGTCCTCGCCTACTTTGTGCAGCAGGGTTTCGAAGCCTTTTCCGACCGGACGCCCAACCCTGTTTCTCGCGAATCCCTGACCACCGTTCTGGATGCGTTTCTCGCGGTGTATGAACTGCGGAAGGAACGCACTTCAAAGCTCGACGAGTATTACCTTGGCAATCTGCCCGCCGAGTATCGGCCTGCCAAAGCGAAGGACGCTGACGACCAAGCCTCTCCTGAAATCGTGCGCCGGACAGTGCTCGAGACTCGCAAACGGTTGAACGACCCAGGAACCAAGTGGGAGCCGTTGCTGGCCGCGCGGAACCTTCACGTGATTCTGGAAGAAGAAAAGCTCTCCGGGGCCGAGCCTCTCGACCGTGCCCTTCGCCCGTTCTGGCCTATTCTCTGGCGACTGGCAGCGCGAGGCCACTACTGCTTGAAGGAAGAACCGCTCCGACTGCCTTCTACTGCGAAGGAGTCTTTCTATCAGCCTCCGATCCCGTCTGTTAAGGAGGGGGAATACTCGCTCTCGTTTGCCCGTGGAGAAGGCGGCGATTTCTCCCTGCTTCTGAGCTTCCCCGGCCCTCGCGGTCCGCAGTATCCGATCAGCGGATATCCCAAGATCACGGAGTTCCGCGCGATGCTAGCCGCGCTGATCGATGGCTCGGCTCGCTGGAATGGCGAGTATTTTTTCGGCTATGTCGCGCCCTCCGAAGAGGGCAAGGGGAAGGACGTGTGGTTTCGTGCGCATGCGAACGGGATTACATTCGGCTTCTCGGAGAAGGAATGGAAGTTGGTGCAGGGTTTGTTTCGCCGGGCCTGGGAAATCCCCGAGGTGCGCATGGCGTGGGACGAACTGGCGCTCGAATATGGAGAACTTTGAAGATGCGCTGCTTCGCAGCGGGAGTTTTTTGGACACGCCACCCCAAAGTGGGTGCTGCATAGCAACCGAGGTTGCTATAGGGGAACTCGCTCGAAACACAGAAGCTACCGTGAATCGGTTTCCGCAGAGCACCGTGCAGCAACTTTTGGTTCCCATACGGGAACCTATTGATTTTGTTGGGAGAAACTCTCATGCCTACGTTTCGCACGAAATCCGTCAGCACCAAAGTTTCCGACGAAGAGTACGCGCAGTTTGAAGCGCTCGCAGGCGGACAAACCATGAGCGAATGGACGCGGGAGGTATTGCTCAACGCAGTCAAGCCGAACACAAGCGAGCAAATCGTGCTGGCCGAGTTGATTGCCCTGCGGGCGATTCTGCTGAATGCGTTCTACAAACTGGCCCAGGGAGAGCACCTGACAGCGGACGAAATGCAGCGACTTATTGAGCGGGCAGACCAGGAAAAATTCCGCAAGGCGCAGGAGCGCCTCGCGACGGCTGCAACGGGGATGCGAAATGAGCCATGAATGGGGTCGAAACCAGTACGTGGGCGAGTGGCCGAATCCGAAGCCCGCATGGACCATCGCAACAGTGCTTCTGGCAGTTGTAAGCGTGGCTGCGATTTGTGCCTACCGTTATGCCTATGCCCTGACGCCTTTGCAGAGGTTCTATTTGACAACGTATATCCGCAGTGGATTGCGCGTTGGGATTGGTTTCACAACTGGCCGTTACGTGCTGCTAAATGTCGTGGACAAGAAGGGCAGCAGGTTGGCGCTCGACGAAGAGGTAATGCCGGTCACAACTGCCAGCGGCGAGGGCACGTTTGCCCTCACCGAAGGTGCAGTGAAATTGGGAGACCACAGGCTCGTATTTCAGCAGGGGCAATACGACAATGCACAGCTTCATACGTTCTTGGGTCACTGGATTTACCGCGATCAAAGCTTCACCGAGTTTCTGAGGCCAGCTTTCTGGGGTGGCTTGGGAGTGTTTTTCGCAGGCTTGCTCATCGCCATCCCGAAGGATGCGGCGCGCGCCCGCGCACGGAAAGAGGGACGGCGACTCAAAGGCCCAGAGCTTGTCACCGTGAGGGAATTCAACCGCAAGAATCAGTCAGACGGCATCGGCTTCGAGCAGAAGCGGACTTTCGGGCACAGAGTGTTCGGAATAATGCCGACGCTGCGGCTACCTCGCGCCATTGAGCCAAGCCACATCCTCATCATGGGCGATACGGGAACTGGCAAGAGCACCCTTATCCGAAGAATCTTGTTGCAGATTGAAGAGCGCGGCGAGACGGCCATCGTCTATGACCCGGCACTCGATTACACGCCGGAGTTCTACTTGCCTGAGCGTGGCGACGCGATCCTGAATCCGCTGGATGCCCGGATGCCCTATTGGAGTCCCGGCGAAGAGTTGAGGCACGACGCCGAGGCGCTGACCTTAGCTGCATCCCTTTTCCCCGACCGCCACAACGAAAATCCGTTCTTTGTCGAAGGTCCGAGAAAAATCTTCGCGCATCTTCTGACGTTCAGGCCGACGCCTGAGGAGATGGCTTGGTGGATGTGCCATGAGGAAGAAATCGACCGGAGGGTGAAAGCCAGCGAGTACGCCGCGCTGATCGACCGGCAGGCACCGGCGCAGCGAAGCGGCGTGCTGGCGTCCCTGAACATGATCGCCGACACGCTGAAACTGCTTCCCTCGGAAAAAGAGACGACGGCGCGATGGAGCGCGGCAGAGTGGTCGAAACAGAGGAAGGGCTGGCTCTTCCTAACGAGCACACCGGAAACGCGCAAGCGCCTCATACCGCTGACGAGCTTATGGCTCGATACGCTTGTGCTGCGCCTCATGAATCAAGGACCGGCGAATCAGGGACAGACCAGCCCGCGCAAAGTCTGGTTCGTTTTGGACGAACTCGCGAGCTTGCAGCGGTTGCCGCAACTGCATACAGCCATTACCGAAAATCGCAAGTCGAATAACCCGGTTGTGCTCGCCTTCCAGGGGCGGAGCCAGCTTGAGACGCGCTACGGGCATGAAGCCGAAGCCATGCTGTCGCAGCCCGCGACGAAAATCTTCTTACGCACCAGCGAATGCCGCGCAGCGGAATGGATATCGAAAACCATTGGCGAAGTTGAAATCGAGAGGCTCCGCGAAAGCCGTTCGAGCGGACAGCTTGGACGGCAGCGGAACACCAAGAGCTACAACCTGGAACGTCAGGTTGAGCCGCTTGTAATGGCCTCAGAGATCAGCGGGCTTGCCGACCTGCGTGGGTATCTCAAGAAGGGAAATCTTGTCGTGCGGATGAACTTCCCATTCGTTGAACTTCCGGCTAAACAACCGAAGTACATTGAACGGCCCATCAAGAAGTGGGCCGAAATACCGCCAAAATCAGCAGTGGCAATCGGAGCGACTGAAACCAACGAGCAGCAACTCGCGCCGCAGGAAATCGCGAAGGCTCAGGACCATCACTTGGGCCAAACCGTGTCGGCACCGACACAAGAGCACTTCTTCGAATAAGTGACCACATGCTGACCATCTCGAATCCGCTGAGCGCGAGCCAAGCCCAGGCGTATCACGCGGAAGAGTTCTCGAACGCACGCGAGAACTACTACACGCAAGACGATCAGATACGCGGCGAATGGCACGGAAGGCTCGCCGGACAATGGGGATTACGAGGACAACTGAGCGAGGAACACTTCCAACGGCTCTCGGAAGGGCAGCATCCGGTCACGGGTGAGCAGCTTGTCCGCCACAAAGCGGCACGGGAATACGTGAACGAACACGGCCAGAAGATACGAACGATGGAGCACCGCGCAGGTTGGGATGCGACATTCTCCGCGCCGAAGAGCGTGTCACTGACTGCGCTTGTGGGGGGAGACGAACGGGTGCGCGCAGCACATCAAGAAAGCGTGGCCGTCGCCCTGGACGAACTGGAGCGATACGTTCAGGCCCGCATCGGCGGAAACCTCCCGCCAGAAACAACCGGCAAATGGGTAGCGGCGAAGTTCCAGCATGACAGCGCAAGGCCCGTTGACGGCTACGCCGCTCCGCAATTGCATACACACGTAGTTTTCTTCAATCTCACCGAAACCGAGGATGGAGAAACCTACGCCCTACAGCCACGAGAACTCTACAAGACGCAGCAGTATGCGACTGCGGTATACCGGTCTGAATTGGCCGTGCGGCTCAAGGAACTAGGATACGAAGTTGAACGCGGCAAGAGCAGCCAGCCGGAAATCAAGGGCTATAGCGAAGAGTACCTCGCGGCATCGAGTCCGCGCCGCCAGCAGATCGAAGAGCATCTGGCGAAAGAGAATCAGAGAGGAGCCGACGCCGCGCAAATCGCAGCGCACAAAACGCGCCAACCAAAGCTCGACCTCTCACACGAAGAAGTGCAACTGCGCCACCGGCAAATGGCCGAAGCATTCGGGAACCAGCCGGAACGAGTGATAGCGGCAGCCATGGAGAGAGCACGGCGGATTGAGCCAGAAGCTCCCCACACGACGGCACGGTCTGCGGTTACATTCTCGAAAGACAGGAATCTGGAGCGGGAAGCTGTAGTTGAGGAACGCGAGCTATTACGGGATGCACTGCGACGTTCGATGGGAGAAACGGCACTCAGTGAGGTTAAGTTCGAGTTCGAAAAACGCGTCGATGCCGGTGAGTTCATCGAGGTAGAGAAGAGAGCAAGCGCACCAGACCGAAGCTTCACAACCCAAGAGATGATTGATTACGAACGGGACACAATCCAGATCATGCGCGAGGGGCAGGACAAGCACTCAGCCGTTGTCAGCGCCAGCACACGAAGGACAATCGAGAAGGACCATACTCATCTGAGCGAGAGCCAGCATGCGGCAGTACAGGAAATCCTAGCAAGCCGGGATCAGGTCACGGCGCTGGAAGGGGTTGCCGGGTCAGGCAAGACAACTTCCCTCACGGCAATCCGCGAAGCCGCAGAACGAGAGGGGTACACAGTTGGAGGCTTTGCTCCAACATCGCGGGCCGCGCAGAAGCTCGCCGAGGCCGGAATCGAATCGAGCACGTTGCAAGAGCATCTTGTGCAGCGCAAGGGACCACAGGGAGAACAGATGCGTCTCTACGTTCTAGACGAATCGAGCTTAGCAAGCACGAGGCAGATGAATGAGTTTCTTCACCGGCTCGGCGAGAACGACCGTGTACTGCTTGTTGGCGACACGCGGCAGCATCAGGCCGTCGAAGCGGGCACCCCGTATCAGCAGCTACAGGTAGCGGGAATCCAAACGGCGCGGCTTGACGAGATTGTGCGACAGAAGGCCCCGGCACTCAAGGAAGTAGTGGAGCAGCTTTCACGAGGCCAAGTGAGAGAAGCAATCCAGAATCTGGACTCACAGGGACGCGTGCATGAGATCGTGGACCGCGACGAGCGACTGAGAGAAATCGCAACTGAATATGCGAAACACCCGCGTGGGACCTTAGTCGTCTCGCCCGACAATCAATCACGAATGGAAATCAACCAGATCATCCGCAGGGAAATGCAAACGCGAGGGCAACTGAACCACAGAGAGCAGCGGCTGAGAGTTTTAGTAGCCCGTCAAGGAATCACCGGCGCGGATCGGCAGTGGGCCGAGCAATACAAGCCGGATGACGTGGTGCGCTACACGAAAGGCAGCAAGGCAGTCGGCATCAAGCCAGGAGAATATGCCCGCGTCGAACGCGCCAATGAGAAGGAGAATCTCGTGGTGGTGAAACGCGAGAATGGCGAACAGGTGAGTTACGATCCGCGCCGGTTGCATGGCGTGACGCTTTACAAAGAAACCGAGCGCAGCTTCTCCGAGGGAGACCGCGTGCAGTTCACGGCTCCAAATCGTCGGCAGCACATCGCCAATCGCGAGCTAGGCACCATCGGGCACATCGACGCGCGTGGCAATCTCCAAATCCGCCTCGATTCAGGCTGCACGGTCGCGTTCAACGTCGAAGAGAATCCGCATCTCGACCACGGGTACGCGGTGACAAGCCACAGCAGCCAAGGACAAACCGCCGACCGTGTGTTGGTGCATGTGGACACGGAACGCGCAGGAGAAAAACTCATCAATCGGCGCTTGGCATACGTGGCTGTGTCGCGTGGCCGCTACGATGTACAGCTCTACACAAACGATAAGGGCGATCTGGCCGAACAGCTCTCGCGCGACGCATCGCATCGATCCGCGATGGAACGCAGCCGTCAATCCGCACCACTAGCCCGGAGGACAAATTCATCTTCCGTACAAAGCCAGTCGCAAGAGCACACACAGACTGCCGGTCACAGCATCAGTAGATAGGTCCGAGGTGCCCACGCATGACCGATTCGCTCAGCCAAATCCTCTGTAGTACTTACGTACTAGACCATTATTCCCTCTTGACAGACTTAACGTCCAAGTGTACAAGCTGCCCTAATTCTGCATGTGGGGGTGCCCGATGCGTATCAGGCGACTTGGCCCGCTTTTCGTTGCCAGTCTCTTATTCTCCGTAACCGCCATTCACGCTCAATCTCCGACGCCGACAACGCCTACGCGAGACCCGCAGGCTGTAAGCGTGCTGGTCCGTTGTTTAGCCGCTGCGGGCGGCACCCAAGCCATCACGGCAATACAAGATTTTACAGGAGCTGGAAACATTACGTATTACTCGGCCGGGGAACAGACGCAGGGGAGTGTGACCGTGCGGGGACGCGGCCTCACTCAGTTTCGTGTGGATGCTACACTCCAAGATGGTGTGCATTCTTGGATTGTCAGCAAGGGTGCGGCATTCCAAAAAACCCCGGACGGAAGCACCTCGCCGCTGCCTTCTCAGAACGCGGTCAAACCGGCGATCGCAACATTTCCTTTGCCATATCTCCTGGCTGTCCTGCAAGACACGTCTATCAGCATTTCATACGGCGGCCTTGTCACCCATGACGGTGCTCAGCTCTACGATATCGTTGTGCAAAAGACACTGTCCCAAAGCGCGGACCCGCTGAATACGGTTGGCAATACAACGAAAGCACATTTCTTTATCGACCCCAATTCACTCCTCATTCAAAGCGTTCAGGACATGGCATACCGAAAGGACGGCGGGCCGGGTGGAAGTTCCCACGAAATTCAGTTCACTAGCTATCAGGCAGTAAATGGCGTGTTGGTTCCTTTTTCGACCACCGAGTTCATTGCTGGTCAGGAGACAGCGGCGATCCAGCTAAACCAAGTGAGTTTCAACAACGGTTTGACGGATTCTGATTTTGAGTGACATTGGTCTTTTATGCTCGGACGGGCTGCGGTTGGATTGCTCTTAGCATGGAGGTACGGTGGATGGACAGCGAGGGAATGTTGCGACGGAAATTAACGTTGATCCTAAAGAAACTTCGCTTCTTGGTGGGAGCGCTATGCCTCCTCATGGCCGCCGGTGGGACAGCTCACGCGCAGAGCTACGGAACGGCAAGCGGGATGCCCCCATTCGTGGCTCCAGAACCCGTAGAGTTGGGATTTGCAGACGTTTCCAATGGCAATCTCCACATGGAAATCTCATTGGGGTCGTACCCACAGAGAGCCAGCAAGCAACCACTCGATGTCAAGCTCGTGTATGACAGCAACTCCATTTGGACAATAGTGTGTGGCTCGTTGAGTTGCAGTTGGTGGTCTCCCTATCAGACCACTTCCGTGTGGAGACTCTCAACCGCGCTCGTAACTGAACTCGCTGGGATCAACTGTGGTTCGAATGGCGCCTGCCCCGAGGCTGTGTACCAGGACCAGTGGGGCACGAGCCACTATTTTCCGCTGCAGGACAATACTTGCCCGAACGTCGCACTCGCATATGCATCGGATTCTTCAGGCTACCAGGTAAATTGGTGTCAGAATAAGGTCTATGCTCCGGACGGCACGCTTGTCGATTCGGCAGGTCAAGCCTACGAAGACACAAACGGAAACTTTCTTTCCGTCGGAGCTAACCAGACAACTGACACTCTCGGTCGAACGATGCCGAACGGAGGATCGGGAAGCACTTGTGGTGCCGGAGGAGTTGGGACGCAGACTTGCCAACTCCCAAACTCGCAGGGTAGTGTTTCGACCTACACGATCACGACGACCACGATTCCAATACAGACAGAGTTTGGGCAGTCCGGCGTGGGCGAGTTTGCTGGCTCGTTAATAGTCCCGCAGAGCATTGCCTTACCAGATGGAACTAGCTACCAGTTCAAATATGACTGCGACTCCAGTAAAGGAAACTCCGCTTGCGGCTCTCCAAGCGGGCAAAACGGGTATTATGGCTTGCTAACGAGCGTGACTTTGCCAACAGGTGGGACTGTCTCGTATGGATACACGATGTTCAGCGATTCATACAGCAACAAATCGAGGTGGCTCGATTCGAAGACGTCAGATGGCACGTGGTCTTACTCGCCTCAGGTGATTTCGACATGCAGTTCGACGCAAGTGGGCTGCCAGCAAAAGGTGACGGTCACAAAGCCGAGCGGCGATTATATGGTCTACACGTTCACCTTGAATAATGGCGCTTGGCCGGTGCAGATTCAATCCTACGGCGGCGGTAATCTTCTTTCGACCGTCACAAATACTTATGATTTTTCGAATGCCTGCCCGTTCTCTGGATGTTACGGGAATTCCTACATTCGCTTGTTAACGTCTCAAACCAGTGTCTCTGCACCGAGTGGTAGCATCACGAAGCAGACGCAGTACGCGTACGACAGCCCGCAAACGGGGAACATCACGAAACTCTCGGAATGGCGCTACTATCCAGGTACATCGCCAAACTTCCCGTCAAATCCTGACCGGGCGACCTATACTACCTATCTTTCGACAGGCACGAATGATATTGACCGGCCACTGAGCGTGGCGGTTGCCAATAGTAACAGCGCCACTGTCTCGGACACTACTTACATATACGACTCGTACTCTGGTTCCTGCCCCGGTGGTGGGCTGGACTCCGTAACAGGCGTCAGCAATCACGATGACACGAATTTCGGGTCTGGTTATACCACGCGTGGCAACCCGACGCAGATTCAGCAGTGGGTCAGCGGATCGACGTACCTGACCACGACGTATTGCTACGACACAACGGGTAACGTCACGGAAACAATCGACTCTGCAGGTAATGTCATGGGATATGGGTACACGGACAGTTTCTATAACGATACCGGCAATCCGCCGGAAACCTATTCACCGACAAAGCCAACAAACGCCTATGTTACGAGCGTTACTGAACCGATTATCGGAACCGCCCATTTTGGTTACTACTATGGCAGCGGAAAACAAGCGCTTTCTACGGACCAGAATAGTGCGACGACGTACACACATTCCATGGACCCGTTCAACCGCCCCACCGAAACTGCATCGCCTATTGGCTGGAGTTTGCAGACATACCCCTCGTCGACTGAAAACGACGCGTACAGAGCCGTCGGTGATACGAGCCCATCAACCGGGTGTAGTAGCTGTCAGCACCAGCAAAGCTTCCTCGATTCTTGGGGTCGCGAAACCGAGCAGACATTGGCGAACAGCCCGAATGGAGCGATTAACGTAAGCGCAAATTATGATGGCAATGATCGCCTTATCAGTGAGAGCCATCCTTACACGACCACATCGGATCCAAACTACGTCTTTGAAAACTACCTCTATGATGGTCTAGACCGTCAAATTCAAACGACGCATCCAGACAATTCTTATTCCAAAGTTATCTATGGTGCGCTTATCGGGCAGGCCGGGGGGCTGACATCTCAACAGGGCTCACCGACCACATATGGCACTGGCTACCCTGTCCTCATGATGGACGAGGAAGGCAAAGAGAAACAAGAGTGGCTCGACGGCTTCGGGAGAGTCATAGAAGTAGATGAACCGAGCCCCGGAAATGGACAAAGCGTCGGCTCAGTGACAATAGGTGGCACAGAGCAGTCCTACACCTACGAGAAATGCGTCCATCAGGTTGAAGGCGGAGACTGCCTGCAATGGCAACAGATAACTGTATACGATAGCGGAACAGTGTCGATCACAGTCGATAGTTTCACAGAATCTGCGAGCTACGGCGAGACCAGTACTGATGCTTCCATTGCTTCAGCCTTGGCCAACGCTTTCAATTCCGCCCAGAATTCGCCTGTGACTGCGTCGGCCAACGGCGGCGTCGTATCGCTGACGTCAAAGGCTTCTGGGACAGGAACGAACTACGCTCTTTCCGCGACGTCTGCTACGAGCCAGAGAACATACTTCAGCGGACCTTCGTTTACACCTACACCTTCAGGAAGCACATTGACGAGCGATCTAGGCTTTGGGTCACTTTCGGCACCACAAGTCACTTTGTATACGTATGACGCGGCTAATAACGTCGCCGGCGTGGTGCAGGGTACGGAGACCCGAAGTTTTAGCTATGATGGACTCAGCAGGAAAACTTCGGAGACCACGCCGGAGGCCGGCACAATTTCTTTCAGCTACGCCGGTTGCAGCGGAGACCCGAGCAATATGTGTTCGAAGACGGATGCGCGGGGAATCACCACGACATACACCTATGACGCTCTGAACCGCCTCAAATCGAAGAGCTACTCCAATGGCCAAGGCAGCGTAACGTATGCCTACGACCAGGGTGGTGCTTCGGCATTTGCCTTGGGCCGATTGACCGAGATCACCGACCCCTCCGGCTCGGAGTCGTATACCTACGATGCTGACGGTGATGTGCTTCAGCTTCAAAAAGTAATCGGTTCAAGCACCTACACAATGACCTACCAATACAATGCTGGTGGCGAATTAACCCAAATCACCTACCCTTCGGGCCGTGTGGTTCAATATGCTTACGATAATATCGGGCGGCTCTGTAATGTTGCTCCATCGACCTCTGGTTCCTGCTCCTCCAGCATTTCTTTCGCCAGTGCCTACGGCTACGATTCGGCGGGCCATGTCACTGGAATTACTTTTGGCAACGGCATTGTCGGAACCTACTCTTATTTCCCAAAGACGGAACAATTGAGCGGTCTCGGCTATGCAAAAAGCGGCGGCAATGTTTTCGCATTGAACTATTTCTACCAATATGACGCCACGAATTGCCCAAACGGCACGCCGCAGGACGACGGGCCCATTCAGTGCATTACAGATAGTATGGATTCCGGGCGAACTGTGAACTACGCCTACGATGGAATCAACAGGCTGATCGCTGCGACTACGAACGGCTCGACCAATTATCCGACGTGGGGCCTGGCGGAGACCTATGATCAGTGGAGCAATCGTACAACGCAGTCGGTGACGGCGGGATCGGGACCACCGAGTTCGCTGTCGTTCAATGGCAGCAACCAGCCCACTGGTTCAGGATTCGTTTACGACCTAAGTGGGAATATGAAGTACGATCCGGGAACAATGGATACTTACGGTTATGATGCGGACAACGAGATGGTCAGCGTGACCGGAGGAGCCACCGCCAGCTACACCTATGATGGCAATGGGTTGCGCGTCCAGAAATCGGCGAACGGGACCACGACGGTATTCATTTATTCGGGGGCGCAAGATATCGCCGAATACGACAACGGCGCAGCGCCCAGTTCTCCTTCGCGCGAGTTTATTTACGGCAATGGCGATCTGTTGGCCGAGGTCAGCAGCGGCGCGACGACGTACTATCAGAAGGACCATCTCTCCATACGCATGATCACGGATGCGAATGGAAATGTGGTGGGGCAGCAGGGGCACTACCCGTTTGGCGAACAGTGGTATTCCTCCAATGGCTCAACGGAATGGACCTTCACCAGCTATCAAAACAACCCGGAGACAGGCCTCGAATATGCTCTAGCTCGTTATTACGATCCGCGAACTGCGACGTTCTGCTCGGCTGATCCGGTGGAAGGCGATCCAGACGACCCGGAATCGTGGAACCGGTATGCCTACGCGCGAGACAACCCCATCAATCTGACCGATCCCAGCGGCCAGTTCTGGCTGTGGGACGTTTTTAAAATCGCAGCCATCGTAGCCGCCGACTATTTCTCGGCCAACCTCAGCCAACTGGCCTTCGATGCCGGTGGGCTCACTCTGACTTCCGGCTTGAGCCTGTCCGCTTCAGTGAGCTCCGCTGCTTTCACTGCACACATCATACAGCAGGCGCAGCACGAACAGCGGGTCCAGGAGCAGCAAACTCCGCCGCTCCCACCGCCTTTGCGACACCTGCCGCATCAATCACAGCAAACGAAGAACTGCATAGTGAATGCGCATGGCGTATACAATAACATTCCCACGATACATCCTGACAAGAAAGGCGCGTATGGCGTACCGGAAACAAATGGGACAGCCGCTGTTGACCGATCACAGTTTGTTCCTCCAGGCTCGAATATGACAGGTGCGCAGGCCAACAATTACATCAAACAGTATAGAAGCCAAATTTCTGGGTACATCCCGAATGGCAATGGCGGTTACACACAGGTATTCAATGGCGTGAGCGATAACATAGGGCCAGGTTCGAGCGTAACGACTTTGACAAGCAGGTATCCGGGCCGTGTGCTCGTCGAGCTTCCGGGTGGTCCGAATCTGGGCAATATAAACGGCATGCTGATCAAGGTTCCGTCAGCTATGCCTTGCCCGCACTCATCACAATAGTGCGCAGTTTGTTTATCCAGTGACTCAGGGAGGAACAATGCTATGACTATGGACATTGAGCGCCGTTTAAGGCGGCTCGAATGGACAAATCGGTTCTTAATGGTTCTGTTGCTGATAGGGATTGGAAGCGGTGCCATCGGCTATGTTAATGCACAAGGGCATGCGAATAAAATTGTCGCGAGTTCCATCGAGACGCGCTCGCTGAAGGTTGATGATCCCGGCTATGGAAAACAGGGGCTGGAAGTATCGGTCGGTGATGATGGAATAGTCTCGTTGTCGATCACTGATGTCGAGGGGGAGTTGACCGCCGGTCTAAGCTCCGTCAATCCTGTAGGGGAACCGGCACTATGTCTGTCTTATCAGGGTACATGCCGCGTCGTCATCGGGGCCGTCAATCGGGGCAACCAGCCAGAATTCAACGTACAGCTACGCGATAAAAACGGTAATACGATTTGGATGCCGGGGACAGCTAACGCCTACACTCCATCCAATAGTCGGTAGGGAATAGACCGCGTGAATTCACCTATGGCAATGGAGATTTGTTGGCCGAGGCGTTTGACAGTATCCAATGCAGCTGTACGACTGATTTCGCTACGACGCGGCATCGATAGAGTCTTTCCAAAGCTTCATTTGTCGGCTTGCCATCCGTGTCGCAAGATTTGGACCCGAAGCCGATTTTCGTTTTCGCACCGTCAGAAAGAAAAAGCAATGAATGCGTCGCAGGATCAAGAAAAAAAAACGAGGGGCCTTTGAGGGGCCAATAAGGATTCCTTCAGGTTCCCCAGCGTTTCTTTTCAATGACTTACTGTTCTCTCGCATTCCCGCCAAGTCCCTGAAATCCCAACCGGTGTTGTTTTCGATCCCCACCGCCCCTACCAAAACAACTGCATTTCGTTTCACTTAGCTGTGTGGGCTGTTCCAATCAGAACATTTGTTCCAATTGGAGGTAGCGCAACCGATTCCAACGCCTTTCGCTGTACGTCTGTGTCCGCGTGAACGTAGTAGCGAAAGGTGGTTTTGATGTCCGCGTGACGCAAGATTTGCTGCACCGTCTTGGGCGACACCTTGCTGTTGCTGAGTGCGGTTCCCAAGCCATGCCTGAATGCGTGAAGGCCGACATCCTTTGAGGGCAGTCCCAGTTTCTTGAGCACCGGCTTGAGTCCGAATTTCACAACATAGGCCCTCTTCCGTGGCCTGCCTCGCCGGTTGGGGAAGAGAAGTCCGGACGGTTTCGCAGTGGCGATATGGCTTCGCAGCAACGCTTCTACTTCGGGAGTCATTGCTACCGGAGATTGAGACCGCTTGGTCTTGAGTTCACGGAGAGAGCGCGTGCGATCATCCGCCTGCTTTCGCGGAAAGATCAGCTTACGCTCAAAGTCCAAGTCTCCAATTGAGAGGCCGAGCAACTCGCCAGCCCTTAACCCGGTTGACCATGCCAGAGCAAAAATCGTGCGGTACGGCTCACTGGAATGTTCAACGATTCGCGCAGCATCTTCAGCGCGAATGTAAGGAGTCTCAGTTTCGCCCCGATCACCGGCCAGCGTGAGAGACGCAAGAGAAACCTCGTCGGGAATACGCGAGCCGCATTTCTTCCCGTAGTCGAGTATCCCGAACAGAGTTCCGAGAATGTTGAGAATCGTCTTGCGTGAACACGTTGCCAGCAACTCAGTTGAGAACCTTTGGAGCGTTCGTACATCGAGCGCCATCAATGCCGATGCTCCAAACTTCGGAAGCAAATGGTGTTTGAGATGACTGCGGCGCTGACGCACGGTTGAAATGGATAGATGGGGCGCGATGCTTTCCATATAGGCTTCTGCGGCATCTTTGAATGTTTCGCCTCTCGGAGCGGTAGGGACACTACCCCGCTCCCGATTGATTTGAATGCGGATGCGGTCGTGCTGTCGCCTTGCGGATAACTCGGAGATCGCTCCGACCTTTCCAAGATCAAAACGCGACCTTACCGGACGCACTGAGCCGTCCGGCATCACGCGATCCTGATAGAACAGCGAGTAGTAGTGACCGTTCTCCACGCGGAAGTTTCCTTCCTGGTACCGTCTCTTGGGCACGCTTCCTCTCTTGCCCGCAGAGCGCGGCGTTGCGTCCGCAAGAATAACATTGCTACTCTCCGATTGGATAGAATCGTCAGACTTTCGCCCGAGGCATCGCTCTTGCGGCGAAAGACCAGCCTCGACTTGTTCCGCTACGTTCATCCTTCCTTGAAAGTAATCCCGGTTTCAGCTTCTGCCAACCCTAATTGCAGAAATAACTGTGGGTGAAGAATGCCACGGTTATGCGATATAATCCGTGGCAAGTTTTCAAGGAGATGAGAATTATGCGGCGAAACGCAAAACAGGAGATCAGGGAAGCCTTTGTCGAGGCAATTAAGGCTTGCGGACTGCCTACACCCGACGATGATTTGCTCAGCGGGAAGAAGCCACCAGATCTCAAGAGCAAAAAAGGAGTCTTGCAGGCTGCTTCGTCAACCTTGCTCGCCATGGGGATGCAGAACCCCAATATGCGGCGAAAGCCCAAGGACGAAGCACATCTTGACCGCCGCCTAGAGCAAATCCGTCAAGTTCCCTTGGCATTTCGCCCGCTGCTCGACGAAATGCTTGCGCAGTTGCGGAGCACGGCTCCGGGCAAGCCGCGCGGCCCCAAACCGAGACTCACCGACAGACAGAGGCGCGATGCGACAAACTCAATCTCCACGCTCGTCGCGAACGGGATGAGCCTGAAGTACAGCATAAGCAAAATTGCGCAGGCCTATCAGGTCACGCCACGGCTCATGCGGAAAGTGTGGGAACGGAGAAACCAAACCTAAAGGTCGCCCGATGGGATCACTGCAACGCGTTCATCCGAGGCTGTTTCGCGCGGAGCCAGGTCAAGCGACCCAGCCCCCGTTCCGAGATCGTATAGAGCAAGCGCCCGCGCCGATCGCGGCTACGAAGCAGCAGGCCCCAACGATGAAGTCGCCGCAAATAGGTGTACGCGGCGCGGATGGGGTAAAAGCGGGCGAAGACGGCGAATTCCGGTGGGCCCAAAGGGCCCTCGGTGGCAAAAATCGTGAGTGTTTTCGCTTTGAGTTCGTTAAATTCAAGATGCCCCATGTTTGTTCCGGCCCTTTCCTGGCCGTACAGGCCAAAAGACGTCCTCAGAACAATGCAGAGTGGGTAGTTAGCAAACACTAGCAGTAGCCCGCCCGTGCAGAAAGTCCTGAAGACGTTCTGTAAACGTCAGTTTTGTTCTGTAAACGGCCGTACTTCGGCATTTTGACCCAACTTGGCCCAACAACGGTCCTTTACCGCTCACCACGTCGCATGATCCGAGCATAGCGCGGTATATGAAGGTTGCCAGGACAGCTTTCTTTCAGCGTTCCTATCGGCGTACCGGATGATTGGTCCTGGCGGCGAGCATAATGTCCGGTAACCCCGTTTTACCGAGGCGTTTTCCGGACGTTTTACGAACAAGCTCGGAACATTTTGCGGGAGCGGATAACGGCTAGCTGTTGCTATGTGCCAGGTTCGCGATGTTCAACGAACAGAAAATCGCCGTGCTCTCGGTCCTGGCCAAACACGACCCTATGACGCCGGGCAGGTAACGGGGAACTCGGAGACGGGAAGGCCGTCTGCTGGTAAGTTGCGGATTGCTCGACCACTCGCCCAGAATCTTGGCAGCCCTCCGGAAAGCTCCGTGCAGGATATAGTTGCGCACAAGTTCCACGCGCTAGTAGAAGCCACGGGCCGCGAGACTTGCAGCGAGCCCTCGACAGCGCAATCTTATCTACGTCATTCAATCTTTTTAGTCCAAAATGGATCCATAACGTCGTGTTTTGGTGTGTTTTCTTGGCCTACGGAAACGGCGCTGGGCGGATCGTAGATCAGCACGGTTCGTCCGGGAACTGTCGCCGCAAGCCGGCGCAGCATATAACGGAACGGCCTTGCGCCGACGCCAGCCGAACACGATTCCAGACTGTAGTAGGCGCCGTCGAAGCGAATCACGCGCGGCGGAGTCCACTCCTTCTTTTGCCGCGAAGCGCAAATCTCCAGAGTTTCCCCGGATTCGTCGGTGCGCGGACAGATCTGGTCGCAGAGCTCGGGGATCATCGACGACAACACCCGCGCGTGAATCGCCGAAAAAAACGAGCGAGCGTTTCCCGGGGCGCTTTCCGTCCCGGGCGAATCCTCGGCGTCGCGATCACGGAAAAGGCCAAACAGAATCTTGTCGCATAGAAAGAGCGGCAATGTGCCCACCGCTTCGCCCGAAAATACGGCAGAAAACCGCACCGCTCCTTCCGCGATGAAGTACCCAATCAGCAGCGTCAGAGGATGCGTGGCCCACACGGATAACGCGACGCCTCCAATTTCTTGCACCGTAATGCCCGGGCCGAGTTTTCCGGCCAACGCGGAACCCACGGCGTGATTCACCCAGTTGGTCATGGCGTACATATACCAGTAACCGAGGGCAATGATTGCGCCAAAGAACTCCGTGAGGCCGCTGACCAACGCGGCCTTTGCCCACGGTGCGGATCGCAAGAACGGCAGCGCCTGCCGCCAGCGTTTCGGCAAGAGCGCAAGGATTGGTCCGAGGAGGTAATTCCATATGTTTGGAGTTAATTATACGGAGAAATGAATTCTCAATGATCTCTTGGGGTGTTAGGTATTTGCAACCAGTAAACTGGAGAGACCAGCCTGATGGCATTGCGAATAGTTGCGCGAGCGTTTCATCATACCCATATGTTCTAAATAGCGATAATCCCTCATCACATCCGTAATGAGCTGGTTTCGGGTCGAACGACAACCCGTGCGCATCCGATCCGGTGTTATCCCATTTGGGAGGTGACCAGGGGAAATCAGTTCCAGACGGTCGATATAGATAGTCAGAATGGAATGACCGGCTCCGATTCGCAGGCGTGGGTTATGCTGCGAATCGGAAGATCTGCAGTACAGAGCCACAAGCGAAAGGAGCCGGTCGATGAAGAGAATAAAGTTTGTCGGTTTGGATGTCCATGCTGAGACGATTGCCGTAGCGGTAGCGGAGCAGGACGGAGAGGTAAGGTCGCTGGGGGTAATTCCGAATCGTGAGGATTCGGTTCGGAAGCTGGTAAGGAAACTAGGAGCGGCGGAAGATCTGCGGTTTTGTTATGAGGCCGGTCCGACAGGATACGCGCTGTACTGGCAACTGACCCGGATGGGAGCCAAGTGTGAAGTGGTGGCGCCCACCTTGGTGCCGGTGAAGGCCGGGGATCGCGTGAAAACGGATCGGCGGGATGCGTTGAAACTGGCACGGAATTATCGTGCAGGAGAGCTCACGCCGGTGTGGGTGCCGGATGCGGCTCACGAAGCGTTGCGAGATCTGGTGCGCGCCCGAGAAGCGGCCAAGAAGGATCAACTTCGAGCCCGACATCGGTTGAATAAATTTCTGTTGCGGCATGGCCGACGACCGCCGATGGGAGTAAAGCCTTGGACGGTGAAGTACCTGGAATGGGTGAAACGGGAAGTACATTTCGAGCAGCTGGCTCAGGAAGCCACGTTGCTGGATTACCTCCACGAAGTAGAACACGCAGGAGCACGTATCGCGCGGCTCGATGGTGCCATTGAAGAAGCCGTGAAGTTGGCGCCGCCCCAGATGCGCGCCGTGATCGAGGCATTACAGGCGCTACGAGGAATCGCGCAGGTTTCGGCGGTGACCGTCGTCGCCGAATTGGGTGAGCTGTCCCGGTTTGCAGGAGCAAAGCAGTTAATGGCTTACGGAGGAATCGTAGCCAGTGAAGACTCGAGCGGAGAGCGCACGCGACGAGGGCAGATCACTAAGACGGGAAATGCGCACCTACGGCGGGTAGTGGTGGAGGCTGCCTGGGCCTACCGACACCGACCGGCCGTGGAAAGAACCTTGCGCAAGCGGCAAGAGCATGTCAGCGAAGAGGTCAAAGAGATCGCTTGGAAAGCGCAACAGCGGTTACATCAGCGCTATCGGAAGTTGCTGGCCAAAGGCAAGAACAAGGGAGTGGTGGTCACGGCGATCGGACGCGAGTTGCTAGGTTTTATCTGGGCCATCGGCATAAAAGCAGAAACAACGCAGAAGGAGTCCCTGCAGCGAGCTGCTTAGAGTGGATTTACGCTGAAATGAAAAGGTCAAAGGAGGCAGCGTGAGTAGTGGTCGAGGTGGTACACGGAAAGGAGAATCCTCGATGGTTCTATGCGGTAGGTCTTCGGGCCGAACCCGCGCCGATAGTCCGAGGCAGCTCCCGACGGATCACGATTATGCGGTTTCGACCCGCGAATATCAGAGTGATCAACCGTCGCGAAAACTACCTCGACCACGACTTACGCGGCCTCCTAAAAGGGAAAAGAAGGAAGAAGAAAATAGTTGCTCGTAGTTGACAGGTCATTCCATATCAGAACCCGCACTCCCCTCGGTTTGGTAAAAGACATGCTTATAAGAGTGAGCAATCGAAAGAAAGTTGAGACTCCATGAAGAATTGCGTCAAGACTGAAGAGCGTCAGAACACTTGACGCCATCTGGGGTTTCGTAATGGCGTCCCAGTTGGAGCTTGCTCCCGCCATCCATTTTGAGTTGCATCTGCCATTTCCCTCAGGCGTACGTCTCTAGGATAGAAATAAATAAATATTTACTTGACACGATATGCAGCATTGGTTTATAGCCATTTCCATTTAGACATCGGTTCATGCTCAACGATTATTTCTGGTGCGTAGTTCCGCGCGGATGGAGGGGATCATGCTGAAAAGCGTCCTTGCTGTATTGTTTGCCGTTATTGTCTTTGAGATAGCGTTTAGCAGCTTGTTGAAAAACCCGTTTCTTGTGCAACTTTAATTGAAAAAACTCGTCTGAAGTAAAGAGGTTCAAGGAGACGAGCGAATGCGCGGAGACGATAACCAGCAGGAAGGAATGTTCAGCTACGTTTCACCAGAGAAGCGTGTTCCAGCGGATCATCCGTTGCGACCGGTCCGCAAGATGGTGGACGAGATCCTGAAGGAGATGTCGCCGCAGTTTGCGAAGTTGTACTCCGAGGTGGGGCGGCCATCGATAGCGCCCGAACGATTGTTTCGGTCTCTGCTGTTGCAGATCTTCTATTCGGTTCGCAGCGAACGCATGCTGATCGAGCAACTGCAGTACAACCTGCTGTTCCGCTGGTTCGTAGGGATGGAGATGGACGAGGTGGTGTGGAATCACGCGGTGTACAGCAAGAATCGGGAGCGATTGCTGAACGAAGAGATCGCGGAGTCGTTTTTCAGGCGGGTGCTGGAACGAGCCAGGCCGTACATGTCGGACGAACATTTCACGGTGGACGGAACGCTCATTGAGGCGTGGGCCAGCCAGAAGAGCTTCCGACGGAAGGACGGACAGGGAAAGCCACGGGGAGCGGGCGGAGAGGTGGACTTTCACGGAGAAAAGCGCAAGAACCAGACGCATGAATCGACCACGGATCCCGAGGCCCGGCTGTTCAAGAAGTCCCAAGGAAGCGAGGCGAAGCTAGGCTACCTGGGACATGTATTGATGGAGAACCGCAACGGACTGTTGGTCGAGACGTTTCTGACCGAAGCGCATGGGAGAGCAGAGCGGGAAGCGGCGATGCTCATGGCGGAAGCGATTCCGGCGGGAAAGCGCGTGACGTTGGGAGGAGACAAGAACTACGACACTCAGGAGCTGGTCGGAGAACTGCGCGGGATGAACATCACACCGCACGTGGCGCAAAATAATACCCATCGCAGGAGCGCGGTGGATGAGCGGACCACACGTCATGAGGGATATGAAATCAGTCAGCGGAAGCGCAAACGAGTCGAGCAAGTGTTCGGATGGATGAAGATGGTGGGGGGACTCAAGAAAGTGAAGTTGAGAGGGATCGACAAGGTCGGGTGGCTGTTCACCTTCACCGCAGCTGCCTACAACTTGTGCCGATTGCGAAATCTGATGGCCAGAACATGAAACGGAGCTTCGCTTCGGGCGCGCTGAGCCAAGAAGAAACATCCACAGCAGCCCTTCACAGCCCGGCGATAACTCGATGACTCACAAAATCATGACGGAACGCTTGAAAAGCTAAATTCTTCAACAAGCTGTTAGCGCCCCGGCGGCGGCCCAGGCTGGCAGCGGTTGCATGGGTTGGGCCGCCTGCGGTTCATATTCGTTTAGCGCTGCTTGCTATCCTCCAATGCCACTGGGCTCTACCAATTGTTTCGGCATGTGGTTCACCGAGTACTGCCAAGTGCCGACAGTTAACTGCCCGCCTTCGGATGCTCCCCAAGAAACACGGTGTGGTTGCTCTTCGCCGGGGACTGGCGGGGGGCCAATCAACCTAGCCACTGGTAATACTTACATCCAGGAGGCAGATGTAAAGAACCCTGGCCTCGGCGGTGGCTTAACTCTTCTCAGAACGTGGAACAGCATGTGGCCGGCTACGCAGAGTGCATATCAAGTTGGGCTTTTCGGACCTAACTGGCGTTCCAATTTCGAAGAACGAGTGTTCTTAGGCAGCGACAACTACGTCAAATATGCACGCGGCGACGGGAGCTTCTGGTCTTTTGCATATAACGGCGCAGGCTATGGCGTAGCGGCCCCTGCAAATCAGAGCGCCGAACTTGTTGCAGGCACATCATATTGGACCCTCATCTTTAAGAACGGCGAGCAGAGATTATTCAACAACACGACCGGAAATCTCATCGCGATCATCGATCGCAACGGCAATACGACGCAGCTCTCCTACGACGCGGTAGGTCGCCTCAATACGGTCACGGACCCTGCCTCGCAGCACCTTTACTTCTCCTATGCGAGCCAGACCAGCTTTCTGGTTACAAGTGTCACCTCAGACTTCGGAGTTTCTACTTCATATTCCTATGACAGCCAAGGTCGCCTGCTTCAAGTCACCGAGCCCGATGGATCAACATTTAATTTCACTTATAACAGCCAGTCATTGATCGCAAGCGTAACCGACTCGAACGGGATAGTCCTTGAGTCGCACACGTACGACAGCAGCGGGCGGGGACTGACGTCGACCCGAGCGAACGGTGTTGATGCGATTACGGTGACTTACCAAAGCCAATAGCACTGTGATTTGTGAGGACATGCCCAGTGAACTAGCGCTGGAGGTTGATTTTATTTAGGTCTCGGGAGCACGGTCTATGGGTCGCTACGGATGGGTTCTAGGTCTCGGCCTTCTTGCGATTCTCATTTGCTGCAGTCGAGCTAACGCTCAAGGTCCCACCATAACAGGCCTCTCTCCAACCTCCGGGCCAGTCGGTACGTTGGTGACGATTACGGGGACCGGCTTTGGGGCGACGCAGGGAAGCAGCGCGATTTCATTGAACGGAACCAGCGCTGCGGTTATGAGCTGGAGCGACACAAGCATTCTTGCGCTGGTCCCTACCGGAGCGTCCTCTGGATCGTTTTCAGTCACGGTGAACAGTCAAGGAGCGAATAGCTCGTCCTTCACGGTGACGCCGCTTCCCTCGGGTTGGTCGGACGGAGATATCGGTTCTGTCGGTGTCGCGGGAAGTGCGACGTATGCGAACGGAGTGTTCACCGTCGAGGGCTCAGGAACCGGAATTTACGGTACGGCCGACGAGATGAATTTTGCGTATCAATCCCTATCGAGTGACGGGTCGATCATAGCGCGGGTGGTGACCAGTTCGGGCGGGCAGGCCACGGTGATGATCCGGGAAACGCTCAACACAGGAGCGAGGGATGCGTATGCGGATTACCAATCGTCGGACATTTACTTTGACGATCGCACCAGCACGGGAGGCAGTGAATCCAACATAGCCTATCTTTACCACAGCCTGCCCTACTGGGTGCAAGTAGTCCGGAGCAGCGGTACGTTTAGTGTATACACCTCGCTCGATGGGGTGAACTGGACACAGTTGGGGAGCACCCAGACGATCAGTATGGCGCAGGACGTCTACGTCGGTCTTGCCGTAAGCAGCGAAAATAACTCCACGCTGGCCACCGCGACATTTGACAACGTGTCCGTTAATCCGACGGCCAGCCCGGCTCCTTCGATTACAAGTCTTTCTGCTACGACGGGATCAATCGGCAGCCAGGTAACGATTTCCGGCTCTGGCTTCGGAGCTTCGCAGGGCAGCAGTCTGGTAACTCTGAATGACGCGCCGGTAACTGTGAATTCCTGGAGCGCGACTTCAATCAGCGTCACGATTCCCTCCGGTGCTACGTCAGGCCCCATGGTCGTATCCGTTGCATCGAGCATGAACGACAGCAACCCGGTGGTGTTCACCGCGACCTCGCAGCCCCTCCCCACAGGTTGGCTGGATCAGGACATAGGCTCCGTAGGCTTGGCAGGAAGTGCGACGTACGCTAGCGGCGTGTTTACAGTGAAGGGGGCGGGAGGCGGAATCTATGGTTATTCCGATGGGATACATTTCGTGTATCAGCCGTTGTCGTCCTCCGGCTCGATTGTGGCAAGAGTGGTAAGCACTTCCGGCGGTCAGGCCGGAGTGATGATCCGGCAGGCGCTCAGCGCGAATTCCGCAGACGCCTCAGATTATTACGACTCCTCGTACATTTACTTTGATGATCGCTCAAGCGCCGGCGGCTGGGACTCAAACTACGGCTATACCTATCACGCCCTGCCGTACTGGGTGCAAGTCGTATGGAGCGGCAGCACATTCACGGCGTACACGTCTCCGGACGGGGTGAACTGGACGCAGTTGGGAAATACGCAGACGGTCACGATGACGCAGAATGTTTACATCGGTTTGGCGGTGAGCAGCTACAGTACTTCCACGCTGGCCACAGCCACATTCGACAATGTGTCCGTCAGTTCGTCGGCAAGCCCGGCTCCGACGATGACGAGTCTTTCTGCCACGACCGGGCCAGTTGGGACTCAAGTGGTGATTTCTGGTTCTGGCTTCGGCTCTTCTCAGGGCAGCAGTCTGGTGACTCTGAGCGACACGCCGGCGACGATCGATTCTTGGAGTGCGACTTCGATCAGCGTCACGATTCCGTCGGGAGCGGCGTCGGGCCCCATGGTCGTATCGGTTGCCCCGAGCATGAACGACAGCAACCCGTTGGTGTTCACCGTTACAGCCCAACCCCTTCCCGCGTCCTGGTTGGATCAGGACGTAGGTACTTTCGGAGTAGCTGGGAGCGCGACATACGCGAACGGCGTGTTCACCGTGCAGGGTGGAGGGACAGGTATAACGGGCACGTCCGACGGGATGCATTTTGCTTATCAGCCGATGTCGGGCAATGGCACCATTGTGGCGCGGATTGTCAGTACGCAAGGCAGCGGGGTGCAGGCCGGAGTGATGATCCGCGCGGCGCTCGATGCAAACGCAGAAGAAGCGTCTGTGATCTATTCGCCTTCCGATCTTTATTTCTATTATCGGTCGAGCACGGGAGGAAGTACGGGCTATCAGGGCAATCAAGGCATTTCGGGTCTGCCCTATTGGGTGGAGCTCGTCCGCTCCGGCAACACTTTCACGGCCTACACGTCGGTGAACGGCCTCTCCTGGACGCAACTGGAATCGAGCGAAACGATCTCGATGCCGCAGACCGTATACATTGGTCTCGCCGTGAGTAGTCAGAGCACTTCAAGCCTTGCGACAGCGACCTTCGATAACGTGTCCATTAGCCCAACGGCGAATCCAGCTCCGGTGATTACGAGTCTTTACGGTACGACAGGGCCGGTGGGCGCCAACGTGGTGATTTCCGGTTCTGGCTTCGGCGCTTCACAAAGCGGTAGTGAGGCTTTGCTGAACGGATCGCCGATGACGATCGTCTCTTGGACGGCAACATCGATCATCGCCACCGTGCCGTCGGGTGGGACCTCCGGTCCCGTAGTGGTTTCGGTTACGCCGAGTATGAATGACAGCAACCCAATGATGTTTAATGTCACCTCACAACCCCTGCCGGTTCCTTGGCTTGACCAAGACGTAGGAGTAAACGGTGCGGTCGGAAACGCCACATTCGCGAACGACACTTTCACCGTGCAAGGGTCTGGCAGCGGAGTCACAGGAACAGCGGACAGCATGCACTTTGTATATCAGGCGTTGTCGGGCGATGGCTCGATTGTCGCGCGAGTAGTAAGCGTTACCGGTGGATCTGGCACTAGCACGGAAGCGGGTGTAATGATCCGGGAAACCCTCAATCCCAACGCTACGAATGTCTTCCTGTACAACACATATGGCGACGAGTATTTCAATTTCACTGACCGCGCGACGACGGGAGGAGGCATAAATTACGACGTTAACTCCAGCACTGGTAGCCCGCCTTATTGGATAGAGTTGGTCCGCAGCGGAAACACGTTCACCGCCTATATCTCTCCCGACGGAATGTATTGGACACAGCTTGGGTCGACCCAGACGATCACCATGGCCCAGAACGTGTATATCGGTCTGGCGGTCAGCAGCGAGAACTCTTCGGATTTGAAGACAGCCACGTTCGATAACGTCTCAGTCAACTCGACCGCGAACCCCGCTCCCCAAATCACGAGTCTTTCCGCCACGACTGGACCGGTTGGGAGTCAAATCGAAATTTCCGGCTCTGGTTTTGGTTCCACGGCGAATGGCAGCCTAGTGACTCTCAATGATTCGCCGGTTACCATCGATTCGTGGGGTGCCACGTCGATCATCATAACGATTCCGACGGGAGCGACGTCTGGACCAATGGTAGTTTCCGTTGCCCCGAGCATGAACGATAGTAATCCTGTCGGCTTTACGGTGACTTCTCAGCCGCTTCCACTGCCTTGGGTGGACCAGGACATTGGTCCGGTCGGCTTAGCCGGAAGTGCGACATATGCGAGCGGTGTATTTACATTGCAAGGCTCGGGATTGGGGATCCAGGGAACCGCTGACGGAATGCATTTTGTGTACCAGCCGATGTCGGGAAATGGGTCCATCGTGGCGCGGGTCGCGAGCGTACAAGGCTCAATCGTGCAGGCCGTGGTCATGATTCGCGGATCCCTCGACGACGGTTCAGTGGATGTCTACCCCTTGGTCACAGCGTCAAATTCCTACGTTTATCTATATGATCGTTCAACAGCGGGAGGAAGTGCGGTCGATCAAGGAAACACCACTGCCGTAACGCTTCCATATTGGTTGCAGATTGTAGTTAACGGAAGCACGTTCAGCGCCTATATGTCTCCTGATGGGGTTAATTGGACGCAAGTCCTGTCGAACCAGACAATCACTATGCCGTCGCCCGTTTATGTCGGATTCGGTGTAAGCAGCGAGCAAAATACCAGCCTCTCCACGGCGACTTTTGACAATGTCTCGGTCATCATTGGAACCACGCCGGTCGTGACAGGAATATTGCCGGACCTGGCAGGGATCGGAACCTCGGTCACAATTACCGGGTCCAATTTCGGCTCCACTCAAGGTACCAGCGCAGTAAGCTTCAATGGGGTGACAGCCACTTCGATTACCAGCTGGAGCAACAATCAGATTGTCGCGGTTGTACCTGCAGGAGCGGCAACCGGACCTGTAGCCGTGACGGTAAACTCAATTCAGAGCATCGCGAACCCGACGCTTACAATTCTCAACCCGGTGATTACCAGTGTTGCGCCTCCGGCGGCGGAGGTCAGTGGCGAAGTCACGATAACTGGCTCGGGATTCGGCAACTATATCGGTGCTGGTCAGGTCGAGATCAATGGCGTTTCAGAACTTGCCAATTCTTGGAGCAATACCAGCATCCAGTTTGATGTGGGCTCCACCACGACCAGCGGCCCGCTGACCGTTGTGGTCCAAGGGATATCAAGCAACAGTGTTTCATTCACTGTACTGACCCCGCTCTCGATTACCGGCATCTCTCAGATCAGCGGCTCGCCCGGTGATACGGTCACGATCACAGGCACCGGCTTTGGCTCGACGCAAAGCGACAGCGTGGTCACGTTCGATGGCGTAACCGCTACAGCTACGAGTTGGAGCAATACATCGATTCAAGCCGTAGTTCCGAGCGGGGCATCAACTGGTCCGGTAACCGTCGAAGTGGCCAATGTCACTGCCGATGGCCCGGTCTTTACGATTAGCGGTGCAACGGTCGTGACGGATTCGTTGGGCAATCAAACGACCTATGCGGCGGGAATAGTGGGCGGGAATTGGTATGTCACCTCGGGGCAGGGTTCCGGCTGTTCGAGCTGCACGATTCGGGGAAACTACACCTATCAATACGACAATTTGGGGAATATCTTGTCGACAACGGATCCGCTCGGGAACGTTACGTCAAACACGTACGATTCCTACGACAATCCAACATCGCTGACGCAGCCGAGCGTGACCGGAGGAACTCCCGTCACGACATATACATATAACAGCTTCGGCGAAGTGCTGACGATGACTGACCCGCTCGGGCACGTAACCACTAATACTTACGATACACATGGGAATTTGCTGTCTGTTACGACTCCTGCCCCAAACAGCAATACGACAGGCAGCGTCACCCAATTCGCCTACAATTCGCTTGGACAGTTGACGCAGATCACGGACCCACTTGGGAGAATTACCTCTGTCACCTACACGCCAGCGGGACTGATTGCTAGCATTACCGATCCGCAGAGCAATGTCACGACCTACGCTTATGATTCCCGTGGCGACCGCACGTCTGTCACCGACGCGATGGGAAATCAGACCGCGTTCACCTATGACATGGGAGACCGATTGACCGGCATTACCTATCCTGACCAGTCGACAGCAAGCTTCACCTATGATTACCGCGGGCGGCGCATCACGGCAACGGATCAGGACGGCAACACAACTTCATACGCCTATGACGCTGCCGACCGATTGACCAGCGTTACGGATCCCGCAGGGAACGTCACCCAGTACACCCACGACACCGAAAACAATCTGCTGAGCATCACGGACGCGAATGGGCACACAACGAACTTTACGTATGACGCGTTTGGTCGGGTAACGCAGGCCACCTTCCCCTCGAACTATTCAGAGACTTACGCCTACGACGCAGATAATAATCTGACGAGCAAAACAGATCGCAACGGCAACACGATTCAGTATGTGTATGACGCACTGAACCGGCTGACGCAGAAGACCTACCCGGATTTGACAACCGCTGAATACACCTACGACTTGGTAAGTAAGATTCTACAGGTCAACGATCCGACGGGGACGTATGCCTTTGCCTATGACAATATGGGAAGGCGGATCGGGACCACCACCACTTACTCGTTCCTGCCGAATACGCCGTTCACGAATTCTTACACTCACGATGCAGAGTCAAACCGCACCGGGTTCACGTCGCCCGACGGGAGCACGAACACCTATACGTTTGACACGTTGAACCGGTTGACGACGCTGGCTAATTCCTGGGCGGGATCGTTCGGGTTCAGTTACGACGCGCTGTCCCGGCGGACGCAGATGACGCGACCGAACGGGATCGCGACGAATTATCAGTACAATACGTTATCTCGGTTGTTATCCGTGCTGCATCAGGCAGGGTCGAGTACTATTGACGGCGAAGGGTATACGTTGGATGCTGCAGGGAACCGGACAGCGAAGACGGATGATCTGGTCGGT
This sequence comes from uncultured Acidobacteriota bacterium, assembly GCA_963811805.1. Lineage (GTDB taxonomy): Bacteria > Acidobacteriota > Terriglobia > Acidiferrales > UBA7541 > DAHUXN01. Next base: position 3,145,036 of record CAWESU010000001.1, read on the forward strand.
GTAACGTCGAACTATACGTATGACAAGATTTACGAGCTGACCCAAGTGACACAAGGAAACAACACAACGGAGAGCTATGGCTTCGATCCCGTAGGCAACCGCACGGAGTCGCTTGCGATTCCGTCGTATACGGTCAATTCGTCGAACGAACTCACATCGGACTCAAGCGCAAGCTACACCTACGACAACAACGGCAACACGATCTCGAAAACAAACTCCAGCGGCACGACGAATTACGCGTGGGACTTTGAGAATCGGCTAACCCAGGTTACGCTGCCCAATTCTGGTGGAACAGTCACCTTCAAATACGATCCGTTTGGGCGGCGAATCTATAAGCAGTCGCCCACGGCGACGAGCATCTTTGTCTACGATGGGGACAACCTGGTCGAGACGATGAATGGATCAGGCGGCGAAGTCGCCAGCTATGCGCAGGGGCAGAATATCGATGAACCTCTGGCCATGGACCGCAGCGGAACCATCGATTACTACGAGCAGGACGGGCTAGGCTCTGTGACTTCGCTGAGTGCCTCGAATGGCTCTCTTGCCCAGAGCTATACGTACGATTCGTTCGGCAACACGACGAATTCGTCCGGCTCGCTGACAAATTTCTTCCGCTACACTGGACGTGAATTCGATACCGAAACCAATCTTTATTACTACCGCGCCAGATACTACGACCCTACAAACGGTCGATTTATCAGCGAGGACCTAGCCCGCTTCATGGGCGGTATGGATTTCTACAGATACGTTGCGAATGACCCGATTCGGTTCTCCGATCCCTTGGGATTCGCCCCTAATTCCTGCCAACCTGACATCTGTAATGTCTACCAGCAGCTTAACCGACCCGATCTCTATTTTATCTGTGAGCATCTGCCACACTCTCCGAAGGCAAACTGTGTAAGAAAATGCCTTGTGAATTTCTTCGGACCCGGGCCCGGTGGCAAAGGACGATATATTGAGCCGCCAGTCTTTTGGGGCGTAGGAATGGACGCGCTAAATCCTTTGCAAAACGCCTACGGGCCAGTCACGCACATAAGTTGCTTCATAGTCTGCGGCTGGCCGTTTTAGGAGACTCTTGTGTTGCAAGCTGCCAGATTATTCTTCCTAGGTGCCCTGAGCTTTTGGGGCCCTGAAGTTATCCTGTACGCTTGGGAGAGGGAAGAACTTAATTGGGGAATCGTGACCGTTACTTTGCCTCTGTGTCTTATAGCTGCTTACGCGGCCATTCGTATCAAACGGCGCGCGAAAGTCGGAGTTCCTTCTGCGGCTGCTTTTATGTTGTTGGGTATTTGGGTCTTGGGGCCGCTCGCCATGATCACAGGAGCGACATTCCTTGGTAGTGGCTTGGCCCACTCCCCCATCCACACGGCCTTGATCGCGCTGCTGTTAGGGTTTTTCCCGCCTTATACATTTATATCCGCGACGTACGATGGCAGCTTGTTTGCGCTTATCATCGCGAGCCTTCTGATGGTTATTTTGCATCTTGCGCTTGAGCGGAAAAACTGGATCGTGCCCCGTAGTTGGACGGTCCATGGTGGGCCTGCGAGGGGTTAGCGGGCAACGGCAAAGTCGGTCAGTGCGTGAGAGGATGCCTGCTGGACCAATACGATAAGAAAACGCATAAGTACAAGTGCGATGAGTCTAAGTTACATTGTGCTTGCTTTGATGCGTGCGGGTTCACAGGTCTCATGGCCCTGGTACCTCGTACGAATTTTGGTTGTAGTGGAGGGATTCCGCCCATTATGCCGCTGTTTCCGATGCAACCCTGATTGTAAAAGAGCCGGGAGGTCGCAAAACTGTCTTCTGCGACAACGGTTATTGTGCAGTGGGAATGTGGCACGGGTTAGCTTTTTGGGGGAGACAAGGCGAAGTACCGAGTGGCGGATTGCTCTTTGATGTTTAGTCTCCGATTGAGGTGAACAATGGGTTCATGGAAATGGTTCTTGCTGAGCTTTTTCGGGGGCGGGATTAGCTTCTGGATTTCTGATCTGATAATTTCCGCATTGGATCACAACGAGCAAGGATATGCCGTGACGGCTGCATGTCCGGTTGTGCTGATTCTGTTCTACGCACTCGTGCTCCGACTTAGGAAAGGGGAGCGCTCGGGGCCTTCGACCGCAATTTTTGCCATTTGCGGAATGTGGGTATTGGCCCTCTCATTCGTTTTGCTGGCTCAGCGCATTCGCGGAGGCGAAGGCACAGGGTTCGGGTGGGGCGACTTTGGATACCTTCTCGTTTCGAGCTTTCTCCCAACACGAATTACTTTCTTCGTGGGGCTGGATGGGAGTATCATCGCGCTATTGATAGGGACCTTCGCGATGCTCGTTTGTCACTTCTATTTTGAAAGTACTCGCTGGATAGTTCCTCCCAACCTGCGGGCCGCGTTCCATCACGCGAAGAAAATAAATTGAGTTAATCAACTGTCCCAGGGGTTGACCTGACGGGGGATTTTTGTACCGCGTGAAATGAGAGAGAATTCACTCTGTGTTCGGAACGGCTTTTTTGGACCAAACCAAGGCGAGTTTTCGGTCGTCGGGATCCCAAAGGAATCACGGCTAGGCGAATTCGTTCGGCACCCTCCCCTACCTAGGGCCCTGTGAGGACGCTTCTCATATATTCCCTCCGCCACGCCTCGATGCTCTCCTTGGCTTCTGCCGGCGCTTTTTGGCGTAGGCAGTCCACGCAATAGAACTCGATTTACCAGCGGCTCGCTGAAAGGCGAGCGGTTTTTGTTTGGGCGCCCGTGGCCGCTCCAGACGGATGGACTACGATGTCGATTTCGTGCACGCCGATTTGTTCCGATTGTCTCGGTAGGGCGGCTGCAACGCCGCGAATCTGCGGGGCTTATGAGAGTAACCTATAATTCGATCGGAGTTGCCACACTCGGCTTCCGAGAAGGCGTGGGAGCTCGATGGATGTAGGAGAGAATAGCAAGTACGTCTGCCCCATCTTCCAACCGAAAGTCGAGCGGGCCGCTGTCATCGCCTTCGTAGACCTGAAGGATCCCGGCAATACCTCCTCGAAGTACTGCCCTGCACGCGAGCTGTAGACGAATGCCGAGATACCTTCCGGGTCATCCTTGTCGCTAATGGTTCTGACGCTCACGAGCGTTGCCTCAACCACAAGCTGGCTCGCGAAATACTCCGCGCAAACAAGCCGCGGCTGTGGAACGGAACAGAACCCCATCGCGGGAACCGCGCCCAGCAGCGCGCCAACTGCAAAGAGAAGACCTCTTTTCATCGCCCGTTCCTCCTCCCCCATCGTCCGCCGCCGCCCGGCCATTCGATGCGCACAACCGCGCCCGCAGGAGCGTAGAAGCCACCGTTCGCGGCAACTCGCCCTTCGCCCGGCCCGTTAAGGACGACTTCATTCTTGCCGCACTTGCCCGGCTTCCCGTCTGCAAGGCCATACCGCGCGAATCAGCTTAACCATGGCCCATACTAGAACGGCAATATCTCGGGCACAAGCATTCGAAGCCCCAATAGTCTTTGTTCGGTATCATCCGGTTTGTTCCGTTTGTTCCAATTGTCTCAGTAGGGCGGCTGCAACGCCGCGAATCTGCGGGGCTTATGGGAGTAACCTATAATTCGATCCCCACAGCCGCTACCATCTTATATTCTTATATTCCTATGAAAATAAATCCGGTAGGGCGCGCCCACTTTCTCCGCGTGTGTTATATGTCTGACCTTACCTGTCTTGAGGGAATGGGCCGAGTCGGTTCTGTGCCAATCTCTGGCACGTCGAGCGAAACGCCTGTAGGAATTGATGGCAGCCAAAATCGGAAGAGTGCCAAGGCTTGCAGCACCCAGCAAAATCTGCAATTGGTTTGACCAAAAACACGAGAAATGTGAAAACGCTTGCGCTTACATGTTCTCTTCGCATGAAGACTATAGAGAAGACCGCCTGATAGGCGATGTGGTAAGCGACAGAGTATACAGACTTTAGTAGGTCAGTAAAGAAATGTTCGACTAGAGACGTTACCTTGGACCTTCAATTGCACATACTGAATCAGGTCTCGTACTATCGCTTGTAGTAGGCCGATCCAACTGTTGAGGGGCTGACCTTGAAAAGACTTTTGTGGATAACAGCAGCAATCGGGTTGATGTTGTTCAGTGCGAAAACGTCGAGCGCAGACCCACTCCAGATACGGTGCACGGCTACGACATCGTGCGCAGCCGGTGGCATTCAAACAACGTCAAGCACATCGCCATCGTTTGACCTTGTTATGGCTAACGGGAAGTACGACGGAGGAATAGCTTATTTGGTTTTTCTCGTCCCAACCGGTGATCCAGCCCTCTCCTTTGGCACGAATGAGGGGCTTTGGACTGGGAGTCCCAAGACTGCGGGGGATTTCGTGGGGTTCACGAACAGTCAGCACAACTTCAGTTCTTCCCAGTCGTTCAGCGCTTCGGCAGGCGGATATGATGTGTTCCTTTTGAACATTGGGACGTTCAATGGGCCTTTGAGTGAGACAGTCGGCGCTTTGTCGCAAGGCACACTTATCATCGGCTACGATGTGCTGACAACTACAGACAGGGGCAAGACATCCACGAGCATTCTTACTACCCCGTGGAGTGAGTCGCTGACGGTCACCGGTTCCGGCCCAGTCCCGACACCGGAGCCAGCATCTCTGTTGTTACTCGGTACAGGGTTGCTCGGATTAGGTGCCGTAGGACACCGGCGCTTTTTGGCGTAGGCACTCCACGCAATAGAACTCGATTTACCAGCCGCTCGCTGAAAGGCGAGCGGTTTTTGTTTGGCGCGCCCCTGGCCGCTCCAGACGGATGGACTACGATGTCGATTTCGTGCGCGCCGATTTGTTCCGATTGTTCCAATTGTTTCGGTAGGGCGGCTGCAACGCCACGAATCTGCGGGGCTTATTGGAGTAACCTATAATTCGATCCCCACCGCCCCTACCAATCCTCTCTCGGCAGAATTTCAGTATTGACTTCCCAAAATAACGCAGCCCCCGATGCCTCACTGGGCGTATGGAGATCTCCAACGGATCGTTGCTACTTGATGTTTGGATTGTAGAATACGACCATCCTGGCATCGGGCTTTCCGGGTTCCACCAGGAACGGCGCCACCGAATCATACCCTAAGTCTTTTCCAGTCAGATATGGCGCATAAAACATAAAATGCCCGGGAACATGGACCGTTCCGCCGTCGGGTGTAGGTCCCAAGCGGTTGTCGCTCGACAACATGTACTCGACACCCGGTCTGCTGGGCGCTTTGAAGCGGCCATCTTTGTATCCATTGTCAATATCCGTGGATGCGCGAGAGGCAGCCGCGCCTGCTAGTGATCTGGGGTAAGTATGAATCCTCGTTCGACTCCTCGGAGCCGGAAGCTTATCGCCGCGAGGTCCCAAAGGCCGAAGTGCACATTGTCGACGGGGGCCATTTCGCGCTCGATACTGCAGCGGATGAAATTGCGCAGCTCGTACGAGGCTTCATGAAGTAACGTGGATGCGAGTCGGCGCGGTGGGACCCGCTGCCCAAGCTGAATCCTGCCGAATTGCATGCGAGTGGCATTTTGCGATTTCGCTACATCGTACGAGCCAGAATGGCGCGGCTCTGTTATCCTGCTTCGTTTGGGTGATACAAGGCGAATGCCCGGCCGAGGTAGGGTCGGTTGATGTGCGATTTTTCCGCGGGTCATTGGTAGCCTGCGCCGGGAACGCCTTAGACGAGGAGGATAATCCCAGTTCCAGAGAGCGATGAGCGCGAGCCGGCCCGATAGCTTAGTCACCGAAGTTCGGGGAGTTTCCCCTTCCGCCCGATATTTTCAAAGCGGTTCCATTCAATGCACAGCGGAACAGCAATCGTTGACTCGATGGTGGAAATGCCTGTCACCCGCACTTTCAAAGCAGGCTAGAAGTGCGTACCAAACAACTAAGCGTATGCGTCCAAAAGTAGAGGAGATTGATTGATGGCAATCGTAATTGCAGTGCCCCGCGAAACGCAGCCGCTGGAAAGACGCGTAGCGATGGTACCGAAGGTTGCGGAACGGCTCGTGAAGCTCGGGGTGAAATTGCTCGTCGAAGCTGGCGCGGGCCAGAACAGCAGGATTCCCGATGCGGATTATGCGAAGTTCGCGACTTTGGTGGACGATCCGGCGCAGCTCTATCGTGAAGCCGACATTGTGCTGAAAGTGATGGTGCCCAGCTCTGTACAAATCAGATGGATGCGCGAAGGAGCGCTGCTGCTGTCCTTTGTCTATGCGCGGCAGCACCTGGAAGAGACCAAGGCGCTCTGCGACAGAAAAGTGACGACTTTCGCAATGGAATTGATTCCGCGAATCTCGCGAGCGCAAAGCATGGACGCGCTGTCGTCGCAAGCGGTGGCCGCCGGTTACAAAGCAGCCCTGCTGGCGGCTTTCCGGCTGGAGCGATTTTTCCCGATGCTGACCACCGCGGCGGGCACGATCCGGCCGGCAAAAGTGCTGGTGATCGGAGCAGGCGTTGCGGGCCTGCAGGCGATTGCGACGGCGCGGCGACTAGGCGCACAGGTGTCCGGATATGATGTGCGGGCGGCGAGCCGTGAAGAGGTGGAGTCGCTAGGCGCGAAATTCATTTCCGGTGAGATCAAAGCGGAAGGCGAAGGCGGTTACGCGAGGGAATTGACCGAGGAAGAGCGCAAGGTGCAGAGAGACGTGTTGACGCAGAGCGTGCGCGTCTCAGACGCAATCATCTGTGCTGCGAGTCTGCCGGGGCGAAGCGCTCCGAAAATCCTGCTGACGCCAATGGTTGAAGAGATGAAATCCGGCTCGGTCGTCGTGGACTTGGCGGCCGACTCCGGTGGCAACTGCGAGCTGACGGATCCCGGCAAGGAGGTCAAGCACGGCAACGTCACCATTCTCGGCCCGCTAAACGTCGCCAGCCTGATCGCCGAGGACGCCAGCCAGATGTACGCGAATAATCTGTACAACCTGCTCAGTGTGATGCTGAAAGACGGCCAAGTTTCTCTCGATTGGAGCGACGAGGTGATCGCGAGAACGGCACTCACTTTTGCGGGGGAGATTAAGAACGAACCGACTCGGCAATTACTAGAAGGAGCAATGAAATCATGACCGGATTTGTGGCGCTCTATATCTTCATGATCGCGGCAATCGCGGGATACGAAATCATCTCGCGCGTTCCGGTGATTTTGCACACGCCGCTGATGTCGGGCTCGAATTTCGTGCATGGCATCGTGCTGGTGGGCGCGATGGTGGCATTAGCTGAGGCGCAAGGCGGCCTGGAAGTGACGGTCGGATTCATCGGGGTGGTGATGGCGACGTCGAACGTGGTCGGCGGATACGTTTCGACGGAACGGATGCTGGAAATGTTCAAGAGTAAGAAGGAGAACGCATAGTGGGCCATACCTCGATGGGTTTTGCCGTGCAGGCCAGCTATCTGGTTGCCACGCTGCTGCTGATCGTCGGACTGAAGCGCATGAGTTCTCCGCGGACGGCGCGCAACGGCATGCTCCTCGCTGGAGTGGGCATGCTTCTGGCGACAGTGGTGACGTTCGCGTACCTGCCTGCTGTTCACAGGCTGGCGTCTCCGCCCGGGGAGGAGGGTGTGTGGTGGCACCGGCTTGTTCTTATTTTGGTTGCCGTCGCCGTTGGCGGCGTGCCGGCCTGGTGGGCAGGACGCCGGGTTCCGTTGACGGAAATGCCGCAGTTGGTGGCCATTTACAACGGTTTGGGCGGCGGAGCGGCGGCGGCCATCGCTGCCGTGGAAATGTACAGCGGCCGCGCGTACCTGGGCTCCTTGGCGTTCCCCATTATCGCGGTGATCGGAGCGCTCGTTGGCGCAATCGGCCTTGGCGGAAGCATCATCGCATTCCTCAAATTGCAGGGTTGGATGGGCAGCCCGCGTATCGTGGGAAGGAACTTCATCAACGCTGTCCTAGGAATTCTTTTGCTTGCGTTGACTGTGGCCAGCATTTTTCCGGCCTCTGCATCCTACGTGAATCTTTCTGTTGACTCACTTGTGGGAATTTTCCTGGTCGCTTCGCTGGTATTCGGGATTCTGATCACACTGCCGATCGGCGGCGCGGATATGCCGGTAGTGATCTCGACGTACAACGCATGCATTGGCCTGGCGGTGGGTTTCGAAGGTTTTGTGCTGCAAAATCCGGCGATGATCATTGCGGGGATGATCGTGGGCGCGGCGGGCACGCTTTTGACGGTGCTCATGGCGAAAGCCATGAACCGCTCGTTCTTCAATATCTGGCTGAGCGGGTTTGGCGACGTGACCGCGGCAGCGACCGCCGGGCCGCAGCAAGCCATGAAGTCGATGGAAGCGCGCGATGCGGCGGCGACGATGGCATATGCGGAGGACGTCATCGTGGTCCCCGGATACGGGCTGGCCGTGGCGCAGGCGCAGCACAAGCTGTGGGAATTTGTGCAGATGCTGCAGAAAAAGGGCGTGCGCGTCCGTTTTGCCATCCATCCCGTTGCGGGACGCATGCCGGGGCACATGAGCGTCTTGCTGGCCGAAGCGGGCGTGCCGTACGATTTGATTTACGATTTGGAGGAGATCAATAGCGACTTCGCGACGGCGGACGTAGCGTTGGTCATTGGCGCGAACGACGTGGTGAATCCGGCGGCGCGTACGGACAAGTCCAGCCCCATTTACGGCATGCCGATCTTGAATGCGGATCAGGCCCAGCAAGTATTGGTGATCAAGCGGGGACGCGGGGCCGGGTTCTCCGGCATCGAGAATCAGCTGTTCTTTGGAGACAACACGCAGATGGTCTTCGGCGACGCGCAGGGCGTGATTTCAAAGATGATCCAAGCCCTGAAGGAGCTGTAGCTCGGCGGTGTTTTGCGACGAAAGAGTGGTGTGTTAGGCTTAGTGTTTCGGGGTCAATCGGCCCGAGAAATCAGGTGGATTAAAGGCCATGGCTGCGCATTTTTGCTGGATGATTGGGGGGCCGCAAGGAAGCGGCCTGAACGTGAGCGCGGAGATTTTTGCGAAGGCGCTGAGCCGCTCGGGCTACTACGTTTTCGGCCAGATCGAATACCACTCGAACATCAAGGGCAAGCACAGCGCCTACAAGCTGCGCATTTCCGACGAGCCGGTGGCTTCGCACGTCGACGCCGTCCATCTGCTTTCGTCGCTCGACGAAGAAACGCTCATCGGCGACCTCTATCATGAATTTCCCGCCCATCGCGGGCACGTGCATGAAATCGCGGCGGGCGGCGCGATTCTCTACGACGTCGAGCAGAAGCGATTCGTCGATACGATCCAGCGCAAAGATATTTTTCTTTGGGAGATGCCCTACGCGGAGCTGCTCGACCGCGCCCTGACCGAAGCGGGCAAGCCCGGCCAGGCGCGCGCCTACCGCATCATGACCAACACACTGGCGTTGGGCGCGTCAGTGGGTGTAGTGGGCTTCGATTTCGAGCCGGTGGCCACGGCGATTCGCGACAGCTTTGGGGCCAAGGCGGGCAAAGTTGCAGATCTCAACGTGAACGCGGCGCGGTACGCGTACGAATTCGCGAAAGAAAGATTCGCTGGCCAGTTGAAATTTTCGCTGCCGTCGGCGCCGCCGAAACGCGAACAGATCATGGTCAAGGGCACCCAAGCCGTCGGCATGGCGAAGATCAAGGCGGGAGTCGGCTTGCAGACGTATTACCCGATTTCGCCCGCGACGGACGAGAGCGTTTATCTCGAGGGCTATCAGAGCGAGCAGAATCTGGTGGTGCTGCAGACCGAGGATGAAGTTTCGGCGATCGACGCCGCGGTGATGGGCACGCACGGCGGCGTGCGCGCGTCGACTTCCACGTCGGGGCCGGGGTTCTCGCTGATGCCTGAGGGATTGGGATTCGCGGCGATCACGGAAGCACCAGGGCCGGTGGTCATGCTCTACCAGCGCGGCGGACCGTCGACCGGATTGCCGACGCGCCAGGAGCAGGGCGATTTGCTCTTTGCGCTGCATGCTGGGCAGGGCGATATTCCGCGCATCGTGATGGCGCCGGGCGACATCGAGGAATGTTTCTACGACACCTTCGATGCGTTCAACTACGCCGACCGCTATCAATTGCCGGTGATCGTGTTGGTCGATAAGCACCTGGCGAGCTGTTACCAGACGCTGCCGCCGTTCAAGACTTCGCACTTGAAGATCGATCGCGGCGTGACGAAGCCGGCGAATACCAACGGCGATTATCAGCGCTACGCGTTCACCAAAGACGGCGTGAGCCCACGCTCGGTTCCGGGGCAAGCCGGCGGAATATTCTGGTCCACTTCGGACGAGCACGATCCGCGCGGGCACATAACCGAAGGCATCGGTAATCGCCTGGCGATGATGGAAAAGCGCATGGGCAAAGTGGGACTGGCGGCGCGAGAAATTCCCGAAGGGAAGAAGTACAGGTTCTTCGGGCCGGCAGCGCCGCAGAAAATTCCTGTGCTGGCCGTGTGCTGGGGTTCGACCAAGGGAGCGATGCACGACGCGCTCCGTCGCGCCGATCCGCATCACACGCTCTACGCGTCGCTGCATATCCGGCTGATGAACCCGTTTCCGGCAGAGGCGGTCAAAAACATTCTGGCACGGGCGGAGCGCGTGGTGTGCTTCGACGGAAATTACTCGGGGCAACTGGCGCAGGTGATTCGCGCGGACACGGGCGTTTCGATTCACCACTGCGTAGTGAAATATGACGGGCGGCCATTCTCGGAGGACGAAATCATGGTGGCGCTCGAAGCAGCGAAAACCGACGCGCCGGGGCGGCTGGTGATTTCGCAAGGGCGCGTGGTGGAAGTGGGGGATGGGAATCACGAGTTCGACGAAATGCTCGAGCTGCGCGAAAGCAATCCGAAAATGTTGGCGCCGATGGTGCCGCTGCCGCCGGGATATAACAGGTAGAGTAGCTAAGGGGAAAATCGAAAATGAGCACGGTGACACCGGAAGAAAAGGCAATTCAGGCGTCGGACTTCAAGTCGGACATTCATAACGATTGGTGTCCGGGCTGCGGCGACTTCGGCGTGGTGTCGGCGGTGCAGATGGCGCTGGCCAAGCTGCAAGTGCCGCCGCATCGCGTGGCGGTGATCAGCGGGATCGGATGCGCGGGAAAAACGGCGCACTACATGAACACGTATTCGTTTCACACCCTGCACGGACGCGTGATGCCTTCGGTGACGGCGATGAAGCTCGCGAATCACGATTTGACGGTCGTCGGAGTGGGCGGCGACGGCGATGCGTATGGCATCGGCGGCGGCCATTTTGTTGCCGGCGGGCGTCGCAATCTGGATATCACCTACGTGGTGATGAACAACGACGTGTACGCGCTGACTAAAGGCCAAGCGTCGCCGACGATTGCCAAGGGGCAGAAGACCAAGTCGATGTCCGAAGCGTCGATCATGGATGCCATCAATCCGATTCTGCTGGCGCTGGCGTGCGGGTACACGTTTGTCGGCCGCGGCTACGCGTTGGACACGAAATATTTAGCGGAGATTATTGCGCAGGCCATCCAGCATCGCGGCAGCGCGCTGGTCGACGTGCTGCAGACTTGCCCGACGTACAACGACCTGCACACCAAAGGGTTTTACGCCGGGCAGATCGAAGGCCAGCCGCGTCTCTACCGGCTCGACCAGAGCGGTTACGATCCGATCGTGCACAACACGGATGATCCTATGGAGATTGCACAGAAGAAAGCGCAGGCGCTGCTGAAATCGCAAGAGCCCGGCGGAAGAATTCCGCTGGGCGTTTACTATAAGCTCGACGTTCCTACCTACGAAGACCACTTGAAAGCGAAAATCCCTGGCTTACAGCAGAAGCCGCTTGCCGAACTTGATTTATATCACCGCGACATCACCGCAAATCTCCAAGAATTGATGTAGAAACGACAAAGCCTTGGTGAGCGGCATTAGTTCGCGATCAACGAATAAATCGTTCGTGCGATCGCTTCCGGGTGTCGGGTCAGTCGACGATTTGCTCGTAAGCGCGCTCACCGTGGAGCGACTCATCCAATCCAACTTCTTCCGACGACTCGCTGACTTTGACCGTCGTGAAGATGTCGATGATCCGCAACATGGCGTAAGTGAACACGAATGCCCATATCGATGAGAACACTGCGGCTGTGACTTCCTTGAGGAAGAACGTTGGGTCGCCATGCAGCAAACCATCCGCACCCGCCGGATTGAATTGCTTGGTGGCGAAAATGCCTAGCATGGTGATCCCGAGAAATCCGCCGACACCGTGAACTCCCCACACGTCCAGTGCGTCGTCCCACTGCAGCTTGTTCTTCATCTCCACGGCGTAATAACAGACCACTCCCGAAACGATGCCGATTATCACTGCGGTGGTCGGTGAGACATAACCGGCCGCCGGGGTCACCGTCGCCAACCCCGCCACCGCTCCGGTCAGCAGACCCAGGAATTTCGGCTTCTTTTCATTGAGCCAGGCCACCATTAGCCAAGCGATGGCAGCAAACGAGGCTGCCACGTCCGTATTCAGAAATGCTGTAGCCGTCACCGCATCGACGCGCATCTCGCTGCCCGCATTAAATCCATACCATCCGAACCAGAGTAGCCCGGTGCCGAGCGCCACTAGGGGAATGCTGTGCGGCCCGCGATCCGCTACCCGCCGCTTGCCGACATACAGGACGGAGGCGAGCGCCGCCATTCCAGCGATATTGTGCACCACGATCCCGCCGGCGAAGTCCTTGACACCCCATCGCTGCAAGAAGCCCCCACCCCACACCGTGTGTACGAACGGGAAATACACGAGCGTCAGCCACCCGGTCAGAAACAGCATGTAGGCCTTGAAGGTGACTCGATTGGTGAACGCGCCGGAGATTAGCGCCGGGGTGATGATGGCAAACATCATCTGATAGGCGATAAACACGAAGGCCGGAATCGTGATGTTCGGTGAGGGCGTACTGAGGTCGATCCCCAGGAGAAAGGCGTGATGAAAGTTACCGATGATGCCGTGCCAGTCTCCGCTGAAACACAAGGAATATCCGTAGACGTACCAGATGACGGTCGTCCAGCCCATCGACACAAAGCTTTGGATCATGATGGCAAGAACGTTCTTGCGACCCACCAGCCCCCCGTAGAAGAACGCCAAACCCGGTGTCATCAGCATGACCAGGCTGGTGCACAAGATCATGAAACCCGTATTGCCGGTGTCGAGATGCAGCATAGGATCCTCCAGCGGAGATCTCTTGAAGCAGGCTCGCCGAACGGCGAGCGGGGCTCCAAACTGATGAACACAGGTGCGTTGAAGGCCCCGCAGACATAGCTGCGCGAAGAGCTTTGTTACCGGGAGATAATGGACCTGTTTCGCAATTAGCGCAATGCGGCTTGCCTTCAAGGCAGGCTGGAAAGAGTCAGTGTCGAGCAGGTTCAAGTCAAACCAATGAAAGCAAGGCGATCACGCTGCCTTCGCGGCAACCGCTTTTCTTGTCCAATCAAGGCGCCGATCCCTACCCAAATTGCGCAAATTGTTGCGCAGTCGCGTTTCGATTTCTCCCCTAAGATGGAGTGCAATTTCCGTGCGCATGTAAGGCCAATATAATCAATTTGTTAGGAGTGACATTTTCCCGCTTGGTATGCCGCGAAAGGCAAGCGGGTTGCATAAACGGCCCTAGAAATGGTTGCACCAACTCAGATTGGCACGCTTGGGACACGGTAAGCGACAGCACTAAAGCAGGTCCAACCCACGCTGCTCAGCTCTCTATTGGCCAACCGACGGAGATTCTCAGAGTTAGGGGCATGAAAATGGATTTTGTTGCAATGGTTAAATCTCGGCGACAAGTGTCCCTCTTCCTTGCGATTCTGACTATCCTGCTGGGCGTCCAATTCTCGCCGATAGCGTCGGCGCAGTCCGGCGGATCAATCTGGGGCTCGGTGAGCGACGCGAGCGGCGCGGCGATTCCTGGAGCAACCGTGACCATCAAGAACACCGAAACCGGTGAAAAGCGCACCGTCGTCAGTGACGAAACGGGAAAGTTCGACGCGCCGGCCCTACCCGTGGGCCACTATGAACTCACCGCCAGCAAGACCGGCTTTCGCACAAACGCTACCACTGGCGTCACACTCGTGGTCGGCCAACGAGAAGAAGTCACCCTGACACTGCAAGTCGGCGACGTTCATCAGACGGTTGAAGTCCACGGACAAGCTTCAGCAGTTGCCGTCACAACGGAGGACGTTTCGGGGCTGGTCGGTGAACGCCAGGTGAAGGATCTGCCACTCAATGGGCGCAGTTACGATCAATTGCTGACTTTGAATCCGGGCGTTGTGAATTACACGTCGCAAAGAGCAGGCAGCGTTGGTACCTCGAACTCGGTTGTGGGCAACATGTTTTCCGCCTCCGGCCGCCGACCGCAGGAGAATCTGTTCCTCTTGAATGGAGTAGAGTTCACGAGCGCCTCGGAAATCGACAACACGCCGGGCGGAGTGAGCGGACAGCTCCTCGGTGTAGACTCCGTACGCGAATTCGTCGTGGTGCAGAACAACTATGGAGCGGAATACGGAAAACGCCCCGGCGCGCAAGTAAATATCGTCACGGCATCTGGAGGCAACGAAGTTCATGGCTCGGTTTACGAGTTCCTGCGCAATAGCGCGATGGATGCGCGAAATTTCTTTGATTACGGCAACATTCCGGAGTTTCAACGCAATAATTTCGGCGCGGCGCTGGGCGGGCCGCTTCGGAAAGACAAGAGCTTTCTCTTTGGAAACTACGAAGGCTTCCGTCAGAACCTGGGGCTCAGCAACCTCTCGCTTGTGCCCGATGCCACTTCGCGTGCGAGCACGGTGCCCAGCATTCAGCCGCTCCTGGCATTGTGGCCGGTCGCTAACGGGCCCGAGCTTCTGACTTCAACGGGGGCGCAAAGCGGCATCGCTGAGGCCTTCACCAACCCAGTGCAGAACATCGGTGAAGACTATGGCACAACTCGATTCGACCAGGTTTTCTCCGACAAGGATTCTTCGTCCGCTACCTACACCGTTGACGACAGCCGCGCAATTTCGCCAACCACCAACCCCTACACGCTGGCGGATGTTTTCCTGCGCGAGCAAGTGGTAACTCTGGGTGAGACGCACATCTTTTCTCCTACTCTTCTCAACCAAGCAACCGTGGGTTTCTCACGCGGAGCATTCTATTTCAATACGAATACGACGGTAGACTTGCCAAGCTGGGTCCAGCCCGGAGAGCCTGTGGGAGCGGTCGTGGTTGGCGGTGGCACCACACTCAACGGCGCGTCTCAGATCACGAATGGTGGGACCAACGCAGGCAGTAACCTGACGGCTGTCCGTAATCTGTTCACCCTCAGCGATAAGCTGACGGTGACGCGTGGCATCCATCTTCTTAATTTCGGCGCATGGTTCGAACGTGTGCAGGCCAACGACACGTTGGAGCAGGATCAATTCGGCCAGATTTCGTTCTCCAACTTGCAGACGTTTCTGCAGGGCGACGTCAGCACGTATACTTTCGCTCCGAGCTACACACCACTGGGCTGGCGCTCGCTCGAAGGGGCGCTGTACGCAGAAGACACGATCCGGCCCAGACCTTCCTTCGAGTTGGAACTCGGTTTTCGTGACGAATTCACCGACGGCTGGAACGAAGCGAGCGGGCGAGCGTCCAATTACGCCTTTGATGCGAACGGTGTGATCGAGACGCAACCGTTCGTCGGCGATTCCGCCTTCACGGTGAATCGGGCCAAGTTTCTACCGGCGCCGCGCGTCGGCTTCTCATGGTCTCCGTTCGGGTTAAAGAAGACTGTCATTCGAGGTGGCGGCGGACTCTATTACGCTTTGCTCGATAATTTGAGCTATCGTCTCGATCAAAACGCTCCCTTCAATACGGTTTTCGCGGCGAAGAACATCCCATTTTCGAGCATCGCGCCAGACCTTACCTACACAGGTCAAAAAATCATCCCGAGCGGTGTGCAGCCGGATCTTTGGACGCCGACGGTCGAGTCCTGGACTCTGAAAGTTGAACAAGAGATCTCGCCGGACACGTCCTTGAGCGTCGGCTACATCGGTTCGCATGGCTATCATGGACTTCTCTCTTTGGATGCGAACCTTCCCACTCCGACGATCTGTCCCGCCTCGCCGTGCCCGGCAGGCTATCCTGCGGGAGCGTACTACTATCCTTCGGGCGCAGCGCTGGCCAACAGCGCCCTTTGGAACACCACGACCTGGGTCTCCGAAGGCGTAAGTTCATACAACGGACTCCAAGTGGACGTGAACCACCGTTTCAACAAGGGGCTGCAGTTCCGCGGAGTCTACACGTTTTCCAAGGCGCTGGACGACGGGGACAATATGAACACCAGTGTGGCGACAAACTCCCCGACGTTCGTCTCCAATCCGCTGGATCCGATGGCCGATTACGGACGTGCTTCGTTTGACATTCGCCGTTCCGCGGTGCTCAACGGTGTCTACGCCCTTCCCTTTGGGCGCGGCAACACGGAATGGGTCAATCGGCTCGTCGGGGATTGGCAGTTGAGCGGCATAGAAACAATGCAGTCAGGCCTGCCGTTCACCCCTCAATTGGCCTACAACCCGTCAAACGACGGCGACACGCGCAATCCCGTGCGGCCTTCGTGGAATCCAAGTTTTACTGGGCCAGTTGTTTTGGGCCTGCCAGACGAATACTTCAATCCGAATGCGTTCATTCAACCTCTCGCCGGTACCTATGGCAATGTCGGCCGCAACGTTTTGCAGGGACCGAATCTCTTTGAGACGGATCTGTCCTTAGCAAAGAAATTCAACCTTAGCGAACGTCTGAATCTGCAGTTTCGCGCAGAGTGCTTCAACATCTTGAATCACACGAACCTCAACACGCCGAACCCGGTCGTTTACACCGCGGCGACCGGGGGGCCTTCGCCAACAGCGGGCTTCATTACGTCTACGACGACAACCTCCCGGCAGATCCAGCTCGGATTGAAATTGTTGTGGTAGAAGAGCGGTTAGGCTGCGACTCGGGACGTGGAAACCAATAACAGCGGAGCGACATCTTAGGGCAGGATGATTCGCGCCAAAGGCGTCGTCTCCGCAGTTGTCCTCGTTGCCCTCTCGACCATCGTTTTTCAAACTCTAGAAGTTCGCGCGGCGCAAATATCTCGATCTTCCGAAGGCGCTTCCGGTTCCACCGCGCAGAGCGACGCGGACTTCTATGCCGCCGCCAACGAAGTCCTGCAAGCGATGAGCAAGATCCTGGCTCTGCCTGTGAAGTCCCCGCTGCAGGAGAGCATCCGGACAAAAGCACAAATCCGCCAATACCTGGTGGACGAACAGAACAAGGAGGAATCGCCGCAGAGACGTTATGCCGACCGGCGAACGCTCGAGGCTTTCGGGCTAATTCCCAAGGGCTTTCCGTTGGACTCATTTCTCTTGGACCTGCTCACTGATCAAGTCGCCGGGCTTTATGATCCGCAAAAGAAGGAATTCTATATCGCGAGTTGGATCTCGCCAGGCGATCAGAAACAGGTCATGGCGCATGAATTAACCCATGCGCTTGATGATCAGTATTTCCATTTGGACAAATGGCAAAAGGCCGTGCGCAACAACGACGACGCCTCGCTTGCCCGTGACGCAGTCATTGAGGGATCAGCGGTCGCCTCCATGATGGACTACACGCTGGCCGACCTGCACACGAGTGTCCGCGAGTTGCCGGATATCGCTCCTTTCATCGAAGCGAGTGTCGCCGATGAAATGGACAAGGATCCGAATCTGGCCAAAGCTCCTCCTTTCGTTCGCGACGAACTGCTCTTTCCCTATCTCGAGGGCGCCAAGTTCACGCAGAAGGTGCTGAAAGCCAATGGCAGTTGGGCCGACTTTCAGAAAGTGTTCAAGAATCCTCCGGCCTCGACGCAACAAATCCTCCATCCGGATCTGTATTTCCAACACGTGAAGCCGGAACAGGTCGATCTGCCTCATCTCAAGTCCGCCATCCCGCGAGGCTACGTTCAGCTCGATGAGAACGTCGTTGGGGAATTCGCGTTGGGTGAAGTTCTAAAGCAATTCCTCGGGCCTGGCGACGCGGAAGAGCTCGCACCGATGTGGCGCGGAGACCGCTACGCTCTGTTTGAAGATAAGGACACGAAGCAAACCATCCTGGTGGTCTTACTGGTGCTGGATAGCGAAAGCGATGCCAGCTCGTTCTTCACGTCGTACAGTAAAGCCCTCAAAAATAAGGATTCCCTTAAAACGCCGGTTGTGCAGGGCCCTGAATTTGTGGCCTTCAATAATGTGTTTCTGTCATGTATGCATTCGAGATGCCTGAGCGTCGAAGGCGCCGACAGAAAAACATTCGATCGCATCGGTCATCAGTTGGGCTGGCCGGTTGAGCCAACGGTGAGTGGCCCTGTTTTTGCCGAAGCGTCCACCTCGGGGAATTCGCGTTAGAGCCTCCTGCAGAAGGGGCGCACGGAGAGCGAATCTTTGTAGCCCGCAATTGTGAACCCCTATAGAATGTCCGCATGGCGAGAGCATTTCTACTTTTCAATTTTGGCTCGGACGAGGAAGCTGCGCAGAAGGCGCGTCACCGTATCGATGCGTGGAAGCAGGCCTTTCGACTTGGGAGCAAAGTCCAGTTCAAGCTGGAACGCCAAACTCCGGCTGCTTCGGGGGATTCGGAGGGCTCGCAAGGTCGTGAGCCCAAGGGCAAAGGCGGCGCAGCAGCAAAACCGAAAAACACTCTGGATGCGGAGACCCCCGAGCGCATTCGCCTGTTGATTCGCCTGGACTTCTCAGCGCACGAAAAAAATCTATTCCAGACTTGGCTCGACCGCATTCCGGCCGAAGAGCCTTTCAAATCGGTAAAGCCCGAAGCGATTCAACGCGACGCTGGTAATTTCGAGCAGATCTCAGAGCTTTTCGACTCCTTGGACTGAATCACAGCTCTATTGCCCGGCCTTTGCCCATTTGGTGCCATAGCTCCCATTGGCTATAATGGGCGAGGCCAGCCAATACATCCCGGTCGGCGAAAGGCATCGGATGGCTCTTCAGACGCGCACGAAAACAGCGAAGTTTGACTCCGCGAAGTACCAAGGCCTGAGTCGCGAAACGCTGATCCGTTTGTATCGCACGATGTTTCTCTCTCGCAGGCTCGATGATCGCGAAATCCAGCTGAAGCGGCAGAATAAAATTTATTTCCAAATCAGCAGCGCCGGGCACGAAGCGGCCACGGCGGCGGCCGGGCTGGTTCTGAAATCCGCATACGACTGGTTTTACCTCTATTACCGCGACCGCGCTCTTTGTTTGATGCTTGGCGTCACTCCCTATGAAATGCTATTGGAAGGCGTCGGCGCAAAAGACGACCCGGCTTCCGGTGGCCGCCAAATGCCGTCGCATTGGGGGCACCAGGATTTTAACATCGTCTCGAAGTCCTCTCCGACGGGTACGCAATGGCTGCAGGCCGTCGGCGCCGCGGAAGCATCACTCTATTTCGATCGTTTTCCGAAGGCCCTTGCGCAGGCCAGATCCGCGCCTCTTGGCCATGCCGTGCGGCACCAGCACGACGAAGTGGTTTGCGTTTCGGGTGGCGAAGGGGCAACCAGCGAGGGCGAATTCTGGGAAGCGCTGAACACCGCGTCGAATCGCAAGCTTCCAGTGGTCTTTTTGGTGGAAGATAATGGTTACGCGATTTCCGTTCCTTGCGAGGTGCAAACGCCGGGCGGCAGCGTGTCGCGTCTAGTCGCGAATCATCCCGGACTGCACATCGAAGACTACGATGGGACCGATCCGCTGGAGAGCTACGCGGCCGCCCAGCGCGCAGTCGAATACTGCCGCAACCGCCGCGGGCCGGCCCTGCTGCATGCGCACGTAACCCGTCCGTACTCTCATTCGCTTTCTGATAACGAGAAGCTGTACAAATCGGCGGCCGAACGCCAGGAAGAAGCGCATCGCGATCCGATTCCGAATTTTGGCCTGTTTCTTGTTCGCGAAGGCATTCTGGATGAACAGGAGTTGGAAGCGCTCGAGGCTGGAGTCGAAAAGGAAATTATAGAAGCGACCGACAAGGCCCTCGGTGCAGAGCTGCCGGCGACAAATTCGGTGTATGAATTCGTTTACTCGCCAGACGTCGATCCTACGAGCGATGCACTCGCTTTGCAGGCCAAGGAATCCGGCGCGGCGCTCACCATGGTCGAAATGGTTTCCGCGACGCTTATGGACGAGATGGGCCGTGACGAACGCATTGTCGTCTTTGGAGAGGATATCGCCGATTGCAGCCGCGAAGAAAACCTCGCGCAGCTGAAAGGGAAGGGCGGAGTTTTTAAGGCCACTTCGGGATTGCAGCGCAAGTACGGAGGCGAGAGAGTCTTCAATTCACCTCTGGCGGAAGCCAACATCGTTGGCCGGGCCATTGGCATGTCGACGCGCGGCATGAAGCCGGTGACCGAGATTCAGTTTTTCGATTATATCTGGCCGGCGATGATGCAGATTCGCGACGAACTTGCCACCATGCGCTGGCGCTCAGCAGGGAAGTTCAAGTGCCCGGCGGTGATTCGCGTAGCGATTGGCGGCTATCTGACCGGCGGCGCGATCTATCACAGCCAATGCGGCGAAAGCATATTCACCCATCTGCCAGGCCTGCGTGTGGTGATGCCGTCCACCGCGTTCGACCTTTGCGGCCTTTTGCGCACCTCGATGCGATGCGATGACCCGGTCATGTTCCTGGAACACAAACACCTCTATCGCCAGCCTTACAATCGCAGTGCTTATCCCGGAGCCGATTTCACGATACCGTTCGGTCGAGCGCGCCTGGTGCGTGAAGGGACCGATGTCTCCATCATCACCTACGGTGCGGTCGTCCACCGGGCGGAAGTGGCTGCCGCGGAGCTGGCGCGACAGGGGATCGAAACTGAAATCGTTGATTTGCGGACTCTCAACCCGTACGACTGGGATGCCATCGCCGCTTCCGCTCGCAAGACGAGCCGCGTCATCGTTGCCTATGAAGATTCGCTTTCCTGGGGTTATGGGGCGGAAATCGCTGCGCGCGTCGCGGACGAGCTATTTGAAGACCTGGATGCCCCGGTGCGGCGCGTCGCGGCTACCGACACGTTCTGCGCCTACCAGCCGAAGCTCGAAGACGAAATCTTGCCGCAAACGGAAGATGTTCTCCGCGCCGTTCGGGACATTGTTGCGTTCTGACTTGGTTGTGCGCGGAAACTATTTAGGCCCATTGGCCGTATCTAATGGTAGAAGGATTTCCGTGAAGCGGAGGAATAGGAGGTTTTGATGATCTGCCCGAATTGTCAGCGAGAAATCACGGATTATTCCAGGTACTGCTATTTCTGCGGAAAGCACCAGGCAACTGCGTTTGCCGGCGCGCCCACGCGGCGCTTGCATCGTTCCGTGTCGGATTGCAAGTTCGCCGGAGTGTGCGGCGGCCTCGCAGAATACTTCGAAACGGATTCGACGATCGTGCGTTTGGCATGGGTTCTGGTCACCTTTGTGACCGGCATCGTTCCCGGAGTGGTCGTATACCTGGTCGCGTGGCTGATCATGCCGGAAATACCGGTGGTCGTGCAGCCGACCGCTCCTGTGCAGAACGCGACGGAAGCTCCGCGCACTTGATTCCGGCCTAAAGCAGCCCTTCTGTCTATGCTTTGTTCTTGAAGATGGCGCGGTCGAGCGAGATCGCGCCTGCGCCCACGGCAACCAGCGCGAATGCGCCCACGGCCATCGCGAGCGGGAATTGATAGTTGCTCACGGCCATCAATCCTCCTTGCGGGATATGCACGCGAACGATAGCGATGGCCATTTCGCCCGCCAGCAAGAGCGCGGCGATTCGCGTGAAGAGGCCCAAAACCAGCAACCACCCGCCAAAAAACTCAACGATGCCAGCTATGTAAGCAAAGTAGGAAGGGAACCCCATCCTCGGGAATGCTTTCACGGTTTCATGCATGTGCGTGAAGAGCTTGGGGTAGCCGTGATAGACGAAAATGAGTCCGAGTCCCAACCTGAGTAACAGCAGCGCCAATGGCTTGAGTTTTTCCAGAACCGGCATAATTTCCACCTCCCCCGCAGCGAAGTTCACTCTCTCCTGATTGCAATTCAGGAACTTTCATTTTAACAGAAACGTATTCAGCGCAAACACGCTATGCCATCCTCGCATCGTACTGGATGTAAAGTTAATCTGATATTTTAGAGGCGCTTAGCCTGTACAGGTTCCCGATGACAAACGGTTTCCACACCGTCAGCAATGCGTTGACGGAGGATGGCGCGAGTATGCGCGGGGCCGCGTCCTTGGTGAGGAGCCGAGTCTAGTGCGCCGCGCGTTCGTCGTCTCGGTCGTTGTCGGCCTGATTCTGGCTCTGACCATTCGCGAGTATCGTCTGCACAGAAAAATGCCGCTCGAAGAGGCATATGTCGGCGGCCAAGGCGCCACTGTGTGGAACAGCACGGCGCAGATTCGTTCGCCCGTTGCGAATCTTGCCTACGGACAGCCGGTCCTAATCTACCAGCGTGACGGCGACAACGTGTTGGTTGGCACTCCCGCCGGGGTTCGTGGTTGGGTTTCGTCGGTTTCCCTGATGGACCCGGACATCTGGCGCCGCGTCGCTCTTCTCGCGGAAACCACAAAATCCATGGCGGTCCAAGCGGTCGGTCACACACGCGCGCGCGCGAATCTTCACACGCGCCCCGGGAGACAGGCGCCAATCATCCTGGAAGCTCCCGGCGATTCGCCGGTCACCGTCCTACAGCACGCGATGGTTACAACTCAGCAAACGCTGAATGTCGGGGCTGGCTCGCCTCAAAACTCCGAGGATTGGTGGCTCGTTCGCGCCAACGTCAGGGATGTCGGCGACGTGTCAGGATGGGTTCTCGACCGCCTCGTGTCGCTTGATTTGCCGGAGCCGCTGCCGGAATATCAAAGTTCGGAAGACATGACGATTGTCGCGTGGTTTGAAATCAATCGCGTCGAGGACTCCTTATCGGGGGGCTATCGGCCCGAATATCTTGTGACTGGAATGCGTGATCCCCAGGGCGCATGCGATTTCAACTTGGCTCGCGTTTATACCTGGAGCGTAAAGCGGCACCGATACGAGACGGCGTTTCTCGATAGCCGCCTATGCGGGAAGTTGCCTGTGGACATCACGCCGGCGAAAAGCCCCGGTGGGGATGCGTACTTTCGATTTCAGAATCTAGGCGCCAATGGTCCGGAGGATCGCGCTTACGAGATGAAGTTGACAACCGTACGGCGAATTGATGTTGGTTCCAGTCCCCCTCGGCGCAAGACTGAGAAGCTGAACCCAAGGAGGAGTCATAGTTAACTGGGCGAGGGTTGGTTTCCGGCGGCTTGATTTGCGTTTAACGACGGGCATCACGGCAGCTATCGTAGCCTTCTCAACGCTTTTCTTCGTTTCATCCTGCGGCCGTTCTCCTCTGGCCGCGCAAAACGTTGCCCCTCCTCCATTTCAGTTTCTCGGACAGTGGGGTCGGACCGGCACGCAGCCAGGGGAGTTCGAAAATCCGCAAGCCCTCGTGTGTGATGCCGTGGGGAACGTTTATATCGCCGACGACGGCAATCCGACGCAGATCGAAAAGTTCGATTCGCTGGGGCATCCATTGCTGGCTTTCGCCGCCTCAGGAAGTCAGAACGATTGGGATATTGGCGTCGATCCTGGCGGCGCGATCTTCGTCGTGGATCGGCATCGCGCGCAGGTGCAAATTTTCTCGCCCGAGGGGGAGTCATTTCGCACGCTCTTTTTCCGTTATCGGCGCGATTTTCATGACCCTGCCGGTTTGGCCATTGATCCGATAGGCAATTTCTATCTTTCCGACTACGCCGCAGGCCGCATTGTGCGCATGAGCCCTCGTGGCCGCACTCTGGAAGGATGGAACAGGCCCGCTGGACTCGGCGCCGGACGCTGGATGCCGTATCCTATCCGCTTGGCTCAGGATGGCAATCTCTACGTGGCCGACGCGGCAGCCCAGCGCATCGAGCGGTTGACAAGCGTTGGGCGATATCTGAGCTCGTGGGATTTTCCGTTCAGCGGCATCGCGCTATCTGCCAACGCGCCAAAACCGAATGGCCTCGCCGTTTCTGTTAGTTTCGTTGCTGCTTCCGATGCGCAAAAGCGCCTGCTCGGAATATGGACCCTGGACGGAGTGCCAAAGCTTACCGTCGATTTTTCGCAGCATCCGGAATGGGGTGAACACGCGTCCCCAACGGACATTGCCTTCACGCCGAAGGGCGAGCTTCTGGTTCTCGATCGCCCCGATTCGCGCGTCCTGCGTTTTAAGGTTAATATCGCACCGTAAGTGATTTTCTAGGCCAAATGGAAAAGGAAACCTGTCCGTGGCTTTATTGCTGACCGAGGCAGATGTTCGCGCGCTGCTGACCATGCCAGTCGCGCTCGAAGCTGTTGAAGCAGCGTTCCGGCGCCTTGCCGACGGCACCGGCAAGGTTGAGCCGCGCCACCGGCTGCATTTGGAGGGATTCTCGTATTTGCATTACATGGCCGCGGCTGACGGCGCTGGCGGATACGAAGGCCTGAAAATTTATACCAGCTCGCGCGAGGGTCTGCGCTTCATGATTCCGCTCTTTCGCGCGAAAACGGGTGAGCTCTTGGCAATCCTCGAGGGCGACTTTCTCGGCCAGATGCGCACGGGCGCTGCGACAGGCCTGGCAACCAGGCTGCTCGCGCGCGAGGATGCGCGAATCGTCGGGATTATCGGCACCGGCTTGCAAGCGAAGACTCAGCTCGAGGCCATTGTTGCAGTTCAAAAAATCGAACGCATTCGTGCTTTTGGGCGCAATGCTGAGCGCCGCGAAAGTTTTGCGCGTGAAATGACCGCTAAGCTGCGCGTGCCGGTGGAAGCCGTTGCCAGTGCGGAAGCGGCAGTCCGCGACGCGGAAATCCTGGTCACGGTGACAACGGCCGTGACTCCCGTTGCCGAGAGCCGTTGGGTGCGACCTGGAACGCACATTAATGCGGTTGGCGCAAACTTCCCGCAGAAGCGCGAGTTGGATTCGGAAACTGTGATGCGCGCTGGCGCCATCTTTGTCGACTCCTGCGAGCAAGCGAAGATGGAGGCGGGGGACCTGATCCAATCTTTCCAGGAAACACAAAGCCGGTGGGACGGCGTCAAGGAACTGGCGCAACTGGTCGCCGGCCGCACCGCTGGTCGCACTTCGCCCGATCAGATCACTCTTTTCAAATCGAGCGGGATTGCCATCGAAGACATCGTCACGGCAGGCAAAGTCTATGAGTTAGCCTTGGAGAGAAAGCTAGGAAAACAAGCAAGCTTTTGGGAAGCTGACGGAGCGAGGGAGCGAACCGCTTCCTAGCTCTTCGGGCGGTGGCACAGCCGCTTCAGCAGTGCATCGTGCAATCGGTTGCGCACGTCTTCCGAAAGCGGAAGCGGCTCCGAATTGCAGAAAATCTGAATCGTCTTTTTCGTCGTGTCCACCAGCAGGTGGCAATCCTCACAGTGCTCCAGATGAATTTCGAGCGATTGCCGCAAGCCGTTGTCCAGCGCTTCATCCAGGTAATTCGAAAGTTCTCGCACCACGCCTCTACAGTTCATTGCGCTACGCCTCGCAGAAAATATCTGTTTAGTTTGTCCCTCAATTTCAACCTCGCTCTCAGCAGACGTGACTTCACCGCGGGAACGGAGATTCCCAGCGCGTCCGCGGTTTCTTCTGTGGAAAGCTCTTCGATGTCTCGCAATTGGAAAACGGTTCGAAACGAGGGATCCAGTTCGCCGATCACCTGGGAAAGAATGCCCGCCAACTCTTCCTGAGAATATCGCTCCTCCGGCGACGGCCCCCAGTCTTCAACGTCGCGCGGCATAAAATTCTCTTCGGTTTCAATATCGTCATCGAGCGACACGTCCTTCGGCCGGCGCTTGCGCAATTTCATGAGCGCCTGGTTCACCGCAATTCGAACCAGCCAGGTGTAAAACCGTGAATTCCCCTGAAACTCTCCCAAATGCTCGTAGGCCTTCAAGAAGGCTTCCTGTGAGACGTCCTGGGCGTCTTCCGTGTTCTGCGTAATGTGTTGGGCCAGCCGGAAAATCTTGCGCTCGTACCGGCTGACCAGCGCCTCGAATGCGGGGATATCCCCGGCTTTTGCCGCCGCAACAAGCGACGATTCCTTGTCAGCGTCCACGATCATCGGATTGGTGGCCTTTTCAGGCGAAGGTTGAGGTTTTGGCTTGGCATTCATATTGGAAATAGGAGCGTAGCACAACCGCCCGCGCAGCGCTCGCCGTCAGTATTGGACGCAGACTGATTGGCTTAAGATTCGGCTTTTGCGAAGAAATGCACAGTTATTCCACGTTGGCACGAAGCCGCTTGACACCTCGGCGGCAGGGCACTATGCTACTCTCGAACGAACGTTCGAACGGTTCCGCGCGCATGCTACATACCGACGAGCCCGACCAAACTTCGCGAAAGCTGGAAACGATTCTTCGCCATGCCGCACAAGTTTTTGCGGAGAAGGGATACGAGGGCGCTTCGATTCGCGATATCAGCCGCTCCAGTCGCGTTTCCCTCTCTGGGCTGTATTATTACGTCAAGAGCAAGCAGGAAATCCTCTATCTCATTCAGATTCAGACATTTAGAACAGTACTGACGCGCCTCCAGGACTCTCTTCGTGGTGTTCGCGACCCGTCGGAGCGCCTGCGCGTCTTGGTGCACAATCACCTCGCGTACTTCTTGGAGCATCCTACGGAAATGAAGGTTCTGGCCCACGAGGACGATGCGCTCGAAGGCCCCTACCGTCAGGAGGTTGCCGAAATCAAGCGGCGATATTACGGTATTGCCGTCGAAATTTTCGAAGCCTTGCAACAGGATGGCGAACGTCGCCGCCTGAGTCCGCGCGTCGCCGTTTTGTCATTGTTTGGCATGATGAACTGGATTCACACGTGGTACCGGCCGCAGCGTGATCCGCAGGCCGAAGCGCTTTCGGGCGCCATGTCAGAAATGTTTTTGCACGGAGTGATGAACGGCCATCATCCGCTGGCGCGCAGGTCATTGAGCAACGGACGGAGTCGCGCCAATGTCGCGGCCCGTCTCGCCGTTTAGTCTTGAACGTGATTCGATAGGAGGCATTTTCAATGGCAACGATTCAAGCGGTGGACCAAAAGCAGTTGGTGCGTTATCGCGTCGAGCAGGGAATCGCGGTCATCGAGTTGGACGATCCGCCGGCAAACACCTACACCTACGAAATGATGCGCCAGCTGGATGACGCTATCCTGCAGGCGCGGATGGACGAAAGCGTGCACGTTCTGCTTTTGCGTGGCGCGGGAGAGAAGTTTTTCTCCGCCGGCGCCAGCATCCCCATGCTGGCCAAGGTCGATCCGCAGTTCAAATATTATTTCTGCCTGCACGCGAACGAGACTCTGTCGCGCCTGGAGCAGACGCCCAAGCTCGTGATCGCTGCGTTGAATGGCCACACCGTCGGCGGCGGCCTGGAGATCGCCCTGGCGTGCGACATTCGCATCGCGAAAAAAGAAGGCGGCAAGATCGGCTTGCCCGAAGTGAACCTGGGAGTTTTGCCGGGCACCGGAGGCACGCAGCGCCTGCTGCGCGTCATCGGCCGCGCCCGCGCTATGGAACTCATGACCACGGGCCGCACGTTCAGCTTCGAGGAAGCTCTCGAAATGGGTCTGATCCACTATATCTACGAGCGCGATTCTTTCTGGGACGAAGTGATGTCATATGCGCGTCAATTCTGCCCGCCCAACAAGGCCTCGCGCGCCGTTGGCCGCATCAAGCGCGCCATCGTCACGGGAGCGGAAGTGGGATTCGGCGAGGCTCTTGGGATCGAACGCGAACTGCAGCAGTTGCTTTTCACCAGCGAAGACGCCAAGGAAGGTTTGAAGGCTTACGTCGATAAGCGTCAACCGGAATTCAAGGGCAAATAACGCAATGATGAGCACCCGTGGGCTCACCGTGCAAGCGCTCATCGGTTACAAGCGGATGAAAGGTGTCTGGCTGAAAGCCTATATTTTGGACGGAGATTCCTGGAAGCGATGAAAACGCTGCCCGATCATCTCCGCAAGGGAATGAAACTCGTGATCGTTGGGTGCAATCCCGGAGAACGTTCGGCGCGCGTGGGACATTATTACGCCGGCCGTGGCAACGAATTCTGGCCGCTTTTGTACGAATCGGGCGTTATTCCTGAGCCGCTCACTTATAACGACGACCGGCGCATCGTCGAATTCGGCATCGGGCTCACGGATTTGGTCAAAAGACCCTCGAAGGGGATTGATGATCTTGACCGCCAAGAATTCGCGGAAGGGCGCGTCTTGCTCGCTCAGAAACTTGAAGAGTACCGTCCGCGTGTCGTCGCCTTCAACGGCAAGATGGTTTACGAAAGGTTTTCCGGCCGTCCCTGCACGCTCGGGTTGCAGGGCGAGAAGCTATATGGCGCTGACGTTTTCGTCTTGCCTTCGACCAGCGGGCTGAACGCGAAGGGCAGCGGCGTGAAAATGCGGTATTTCAAGCGGCTCGCCGCGGTGCTCAAGCGGATTGGAAATTGATTCACGCTATTCGTTACCCGGAAGGAGAATAGGCTATGCCGGCTGCGCGCATAACAACTTTTGACGATTGGGTCGATCTGTTTGGCTCTTGGCGGAAAGACATCGGTGTGAATTACCCCGAGATCGAAGAGTACAAGTTCGAGGCGAAGTTCGGCCCGATTCGTTCCAATGAAATCGAGTTCGGCGCTTTCAAGGGCCGCTCGAAATGGCAGAAGGTTCTGGATATCCCCGACCAGCGCATTCGCGATGGCCTGATGAACTTGATTATTTTTCAGGGCGACACGGAGTTTGCTTCCGTCGAACAGCAGCGCCATCTTTTTCAGGCTTCACCGAGCGAGCACGACCGCAAGTCGCTCTGCCGCGTGGTCACCGAAGAAATGCGCCACGGCTGGCAGATGTGCACTCTTTTGATTTCCCATTTCGGTTACGGCGGTCGCGTCGAAGCGCAAAAAATGCTGGAGCGCCGCGCCTTTGAGCAGAAACGCTTGCTCGGTGCGTTCAATCAGGACGTTCGCAACTGGCTGGATTTCTTCACCTATACGGACTTCGTCGATCGCGACGGCAAGTTCCAGCTCACCATGCTGAGTTATTCCGGCTTCGCGCCTCTCGCTCAGTCCATGATTCCCATGCTGCGCGAAGAATCGTTCCACCTCGGCACCGGCCACGATGGTATCAAGCGCATCGTGAGAGCGGGAGTCGTGCCGCTCAACGTAGTTCAAAAATATATCAACAAGTGGATTCCGGTCAGCTACGACCTGTTTGGCGTGGATCAATCGAGCTCGGCCCACTGGTTTTACGTGTGGGGGCTAAAAGGCCGCTACGACGAGGCCCAAAATCAGCAAGCCGCCGATTTGGGCCACATGAATGAACACAATCGCAACTTGTATTACGCGGAATGCCTAAAGCTGATCGATCAGATCAATAAGCACGTACCCGCTGGTCAAACGCAACTCTACGTCCCGGACTTGAGATTCAATCGCCATATCGGCGAGTTCGCCAATCAGCCGTATAGTGTGACCGGTGAATTGCTTTCTACTGAAAAACATTCGGAGCATCTGAAGGAAGTTCTCCCGCACGAAGAGGACGTCAAGCTGGTGATGGACATTCAAAACACGGAGCCAAAGTGGGTCGCCCCGAAAGGGTCGATGGAATAGTGCTTGCCCGTGAACGCACGCCCTCAATGGATCGCTCCGATCACATGAGCCAGAGCTCAAATGTGCCCATCAACGTCGACCGTCGTGTCGCTTCGGTTTTGCTCGATCGGCCGCCTCTCAACGTGATGAACATCGCCATGATGGATGAGCTTTACGGCGAAATCGCGAGTGTTGCCGGCCGCGCCGATATTTTGATTCTTCGCGGCGCAGACGAGCGGGCCTTCTCTGCCGGAGCGGAGATTGGCGATCACACACCTGACCGTGTCGCATCGATGCTCCATGCGTTTCATCGCGTTTTCTTCGAGCTTTGGCGCGGCAAAATGGTGACCATTGCCGCCGTTCATGGTCATTGCCTCGGCGGCGGGTGTGAGCTCGCGACGTTCTGTGATTTCGTGATTGCTGCCGAGTCCGCAACCTTCGGCCAGCCCGAAATCAAGCTCGGTTGTTTTCCGCCCGTGGCCGTGGTGACCTTCCCGCGGCTGGTTGGCATGCGCGCGGCTTTGGATTTGATTCTGAGCGGGCGCACGATCTCATCCACGGAAGCCCAGCGCATCGGTTTGGTCACGCGTGTCGTGCCCGATAACGAACTGGACGACGCGGTCGCGTCATTGGTCAACGACTTACGTACGTTGAGCCCCAGCGCACTAGCAATGACTCGCCGAGCACTCTGGGGTTCTGGTGGCTTCGATTTTGAGCGTTCGCTGCAATCCGTCGAGGATTTTTATCTGCGTGAATTGATGAAGACTCACGACGCGAACGAAGGCATCCGGGCTTTTTTGGAAAGGCGCGAGCCCTCGTGGCAAGCGCAATAGGAGCGCCGCAACCGCCGCCATGATTAAGTTTTTGCACAAACCGACCTGAACGACATGCCGCAAAGCGAGAGGTCTCTTGCAGAAGAGCGGGGCAAAATTGGAATTTCGCGATCTCGATAAGGAACGGCTGAGCGTCGCGGAGCTGAACGCCTTGATCGGCGAGCGGGACCATCGGCTCTTTCTGAATCCGCGAAACAAGCTCTATCGCGAGCAGAAGATGAAGGACCATCCGCCATCGCGTTCAGAGGCTTTGAAAATGATGGCCGCAGAGCCGAACCTGATTCGCCGGCCAATCGTGATCTCGGGAAACCAGATCCTTCTGGGTTATGACGAAAAAGCATTGCAGCGACTTGTCTAGGGAGATTCGGTGAATAAACAGCTTGTCCGTCTGCACATCAATTGCGAAGAGCGCGAAATCGCGATCGCGCCCAATCGTCTTTTGCTCGACGCCCTGCGCGAAGACCTGGGCCTCACCGGCTCGAAGCGGGGCTGCGATGACTCCAGCTGCGGCTGCTGCGCCGTGCTTGTCGACGGCGTGCCGATGCTTTCCTGTGTCGCGCTCGCCACGAGCTACGAAAATTGTGAAATTACCACGGTCGAAGGACTGGGCGGGCCAAGCGACCTCGATCCTGTTCAGGAAGGCTATGCCGAAATGGGCGGCGCGCAGTGCGGCTATTGCACTCCGGGTTTTATGATCGCGACCAAAGCACTCCTCGATCACAATCCAAACCCCACCATGGACGAAATTCGCGAAGCGCTTTCCGGCAATCTTTGCCGCTGCACCGGCTACATGCAAATCTACGAGTCCGTGAGATACGCGCTCGAAAAGCGTCGCGCCATTTCCGCTTCCGCACTTTCCGCGCAGACCCCGGTGGTGCGCTGACGTGGCCGACCGCGCCCAAACCAACGGCTTCAGCATCATCGGCAAACCTCTGGCCATGGCCGACGCTGTCTCAAAGGTCACCGGCATCGGCAAGTACGCGGACGATCTGTCCGTTCCCGGAATGCTGATCGGCAAAATCCTGCATTCGCCTTATTCTCACGCGCGCATTCGTTCCATTGACACTTCGCGAGCCGAAGCTCTTGCCGGCGTGAAAGCTGTTGCCACCGGACAGGACGCGCGCAATCCCTACGGCATTTTGCCCATCGGCCACGACGAACGCGTCTTCGCGCTCGATAAAGCTCGCTACATCGGCGACAACGTCGCCGCCGTAGCTGCGACCACCGCCGAAATCGCCGAACAGGCGCTCGATTTATTGCGCGTCGATTACGAACGTTTGCCCGCCTGGTTCGATCCCGAAGGGTCCATGAAGGCCGACTCCGACTGGATTCACGAGGAACGTCCGCACAATATCGAAAAAGAATATCATCACGTCTTCGGCGACCCCGATCAGGGCTTCGCGCAGGCCGATTTCGTGGCCGAGGAGCGCTATTATGCCGGCGAGGTCAATCACGCCGCGATGGAGCCGCACTCGACTCTTGCCATCTGGGAGCCACACGAAAGGCTGACCGTTCATTCCTCCACGCAGGTTCCTTTCTACCTGCATCGCACCATCGCCGAAGTCTGCGAAATGCCGATGAGCCAGATTCGCGTCATCAAGCCGCTGATCGGCAGCGGCTTTGGCGGCAAAAGCGAAATCATTCCTCTGGAGATCGCTGCCTGCGTGCTCGCGAAAAAATCGCGCAAGCCGGTGAAGATCACCTACACGCGTGAAGAAGTTTTTCTCGCCCACCGCGGCCGCCCCATCACCATTGTGTATCTGAAGGTAGGCATCACCCGCACCGGCAAAATAACCGCCGTCCAAGCGCGCGTCGTTCAGGATGGCGGTGCGTACTGCGGCTACGGGCCGGTCACCGTGCTGTACTCTGGCGCCCTGCTCGGAGCGATCTACGACATCGCCAATGTCCGCTACGACGGTTTTCGCGTGCTCACCAACAAGCCTGCTTGCGGCGCCATGCGCGGCCACGGAACGGTCAACGTTCGCTTCGCCTTCGAATCCATGCTGGACCAGCTTTCTCATCAAGCGGGGCTCGACCCTTTGGAAGTTCGTCGCCGCAATTTGCTGAAGGCGCCGTGCATCACCGCTAATTCGCTCCGCGTCACCAGCTATGGCCTTCCCGAATGCATCGAAAAAGTCTTCGAGCGTTCCAACTGGAAGGGCAAAAAAGGCAAATTACCTTACGGCAAGGGCATTGGCATGGCCTGCAGCCATTACGTCAGCGGCGCAGCCAATCCCATCGTTCGTTCCAACATGCCGCACACCACCGTCTACATCAAAATCGACCGCGATTCCGCTGTCACTGTGTATACCGGCGCGTCGGAAATAGGCCAAGGCTCCGACACCATGCAGATTCAGATCGCCGCTGAAGTGCTGGGCGTTCGTACCGAGCGCGTCAAACTCGTCGGCGCAGACACGGAGCTTACGCCCGTTGACTTGGGGAGCTATTCCAGCCGCGTCACGTTTATGGCAGGAAATGCCTGCCTCAATGCCGCCAAAGACATGCGCGATCAACTTTTCGCCGCGGTTGCCAAGAAGCTTGGCTGCTCGCCCGCCGATCTCGTCGCGAAAGATGATCGCATTGCTCACGATAGCGATGCGGCCAAGAGCGTCTCCTTCGATGAAGCAATTGCCATCGCCCTCGAATTCCACGGAGCCCTCGTGGGCCGCGGTACCTATGCGCCGCCGGAAGCCGCGCGCGGAGGAAAATTCCGTGGCGCGGGCGTGGGCCCATCGCCGGCGTATAGTTACAGCGCTCAGGTCGCCGAAGTGACTGTCGATCCCGAAACCGGCCACGTCCACGTCGATAAAATCGTTGCCGCGCACGACTGCGGCAAAGCCCTCAATCCGCTCACCGTCGAAGGCCAGATCGAAGGCTCGGTTTACATGGGATTTGGCCAGGCCCTTCAGGAAGACATGATTTGGAAAGATGGCCGCCTGATGAATCCATCGCTCCTCGAATATCGCATTCCCGCGACCAAGGAGAATCCCGATATCGAGTCCATCATCGTCGAGAGCATTGATCCCGAAGGCCCGTTTGGCGCCAAGGAAGCCGGCGAAGGCTCGTTGGCCGCCACCATTCCCGCCATTGCCAACGCCGTTTACGATGCCGTTGGCGTTCGCATTAATTCCGTGCCCATCACCCCCGAGAAGATTCTCGAAGCCTTGCGCGCTAAGGAAAAAGCGGCTGCGAAAGCCAAGCCCGTGGAGGAAAAATCTTCAGCGCCAGGAATGCTGCGATGAGCCTTCCTGCTTTTTGCGTTCTTCAGCCGCGTACCGTCGACGAAGCCTGCCGCATGCTGGATGAGCACCGCGCTGACGCCATGATCATCGCCGGCGGCACCGACGTCATCCCCAATTTGCAGATGAAGCTCTTCAACCCGCGCGTGCTCGTGGACATCAAGCCTCTTCGCGAATTATCCAAAATCGACTTTTCGCTGCGCGAAGGCCTGCGCATCGGAGCGACCGCATCCCTGACGCATATTCTCGAGACGCCGTGGCTCGCCGAGAAATTCCCGGTGCTTTCCAGCGCCGTCTCGACCATTGCCGGGCCCTTGCAGCGCAATATGGGCACCATTGGCGGCAACTTGTGCCTAGAGACGCGCTGCCGTTGGTACAACCAGTCCTATTTCTGGCGCCAATCACTCGGCGGCTGTCTGAAAAAAGAGGGAGATATTTGCCACGTAGCTCCGGGAGGCAAATTTTGCTGGGCCGCCTGGTCCGGCGATTCTGCTCCCGCTTTCCTCGCGCTCGATGCGGAAATCGAAATTGCCGGCGTTTCCGGCACACGCCGCACTCCGCTGCGTGACTTCTACAAGAATGACGGCAAAGATCGCGTCGCGCTCGCGCGGAACGAATTGCTCACTGCCGTTCATGTGCCCGCGCGCATGGCCGGGCGCCGCGGCGTATATCACAAGCTGCGCGTTCGCGATTCCATCGATTATCCTTTGGCCGGAGTCGCCGTCGCCATGGAGGTCGATGGGTCCGGCATCTGCCGTGACGCCCGCGTGGCGCTCTCCGCCGTGAATCCCGCACCCGTGCTGGTGCGCGACGCCAGCGAATCGCTCATTGGCCAGAAATGGTCTCGCGAGTTGGCTGAACGAGTTGCCCACGCGGCGATTCAGACCGGCAAGCCGCTTACCACGTCGGCCTCGACGCCCGTCTATCGCCGCGACATTGTTCGCGTGTTCACGCGCCGCGCGTTGGAGGAAGTCTGGAAAAATGGGCAGGTGAGTTCCTAGAATGTTTGCGGTCGCCGCTACAGCCGAATTATTGCAGGAGGGAAACGTTTGACGCCTGACGCAAGCCCCGTCATCGACATTCACATTCACATCCAGCCGCTCCACATGTTCAAACCGCATGCGCTGGCGCTAATTCAAAAAGGCCGCAAGGATTACCCCGAAATCCAGCGCTATTCCGCCGACGCCAAATTGTTCCTGAAATTTCTGGACGAAGCGGGCATTGAGCGCGCCGGCCTGATTAATTACGTCAGCCCTGACGTCATCGGCTTCCCGCCGGAAGTGAACGACTGGATCGCCGATTACTGCTCCGCGGATCCCTCGCGCCTTCTAGCCTTCGGCTCCGTTCATCCGAAGTACGTTCCCGATGCCGGCGCCGAAGTCGATCGCCTTGCAGCACTTGGCATCCGCGGGCTCAAAGTTCACCCGTCGCATCAACTCTTTGCGCCGAATGCCTATCGTGACGGCTTCGGCCCTCTTGCGGCCATGTATGATCGCGCGCAGGCCAATCGCATCCCTGTGATGATTCACACTGGCACCTCGATTTTCCCCGGCGCGCGCAATGTCTACGCGCAACCCATGCTCGCCGACGACGTTTCCATCGATTTTCCGGATTTGGTCGTTATCCTTGCGCACGGCGGCCGCCCGCTCTGGATGAACGAAGCGTTTTTCCTTGTTCGCCGCCATCCCAATATGTACATGGACATTTCCGGAATTCCTCCGCAGCGCCTCATGGAATATTTCCCGCGCATCGAGGAAATTGCCGATAAAGTCTTGTGGGGCACGGATTGGCCGGGCCCAGGAGTGCCTGGGATTCGCGGCAATATGGAAAAATTTCGTGCCTTGCCGATTTCTGCGGAGGCGCAGCACAAAATTCTCTACGACAACGCGGCGCGCTTATTCCCGGCGCGTGCATGATGTCTGCTGGCGTCCGGTGTTTTGAAGTAGCGCGGGCAACCCTAATCCAATAACGGGAGAAACGATGGAAATCAAAACCATCGCAGTCGTCGGGGCAGGCACCATGGGCCGCGGCATCGCCTACTGCTCGGCCCTCGCCGGCTACCGCACCATCCTCGAAGACGTTTCCGAGTCCGTGCTCGAACAGGGCCTCGAATACATCCGGCACGCTCTGGAAGAGGGCATCTCCCGCGGCAAAGTCACCGAGGAGCAAAAGAAGACTGCCCTCGCTTCCATCGTCACTTCTCGCTCCGTTCAAGACGCCTGCCGCGAAGCGGACCTAATCATCGAAGCCGTGCCCGAGGAAATGGAAACCAAGCTCGAGATTTTCGCCGTACTCGACAAGTTCGCAAAGCCCGGAGCCGTCTTCGCCAGCAACACTTCGTCTCTTTCCATCACGGAAATGGCCGCCATCACCTTTCATCCGCAGAATTGCATCGGCATGCATTTTTTCAATCCGGTTCAGAAGATGAAGCTGCTCGAAATCGTCCGCGGCCTCGAAACCTCCGAAGCAACGCTCTCCGCGTGCGTGGAAGTCGGCCGCCGCATGGGCAAGGAAGTCGTCGTCGTTCGCGAATCTCCCGGCTTTGTCACCAGCCGCATCAACGCCATGATTGGCAACGAGGCGTTTTACATGCTGCAGGAGGGCGTCGCCACGGCCGCCGATATCGACAAGGCTCTGAAGCTCGGCCTCAATCACCCCATGGGCCCGTTCGAACTGGTCGATCTTGTGGGCCTCGATGTGCGCTTGAGCATCTTGCAGCATCTGCACCGCACCCTCGGCGAAAAGTACCGCCCCTGTCCGCTCCTCGATCAATACGTCAAAGCTGGCCGTTTGGGGAAAAAATCAGGGCGCGGGGTTTACGATTACAAAGATGCAACCGGCAATGCAAAAACCTAGATCTTCTTTCAGGATTTTGTTTTGACCAGGGATAAACAAACGCTCGTGCCGGACGTATCCGCACAAATTGTGCTCATGCAGGGCGACCTCACCGAAATGGACGTGGACGCCATCGTCAATGCGGCCAACAACGACCTGCAGCTTGGCGGAGGCGTCGCCGGGGCTATTCGCCGCAAAGGCGGCGCCGAGATCCAGCGGGAATGCAACGCCATCGGCTCGATTCCCGTGGGCGGCGCGGCAATCACCTCAGGCGGGAAACTCAAAGCGCGCCACGTCATTCACGCAGCGAGCATGCAGCTCGGCGGCTCCACCACCGCGCACGCCTTGCGCGCTTCCACGGCTCATTCGCTGCGCATCGCCGCGCAAAACAAACTGAAAACCATCGCATTTCCGGCGGTCGGCACGGGGATTGCCGGTTTCCCCATGTACGAATGCGCGGAGACCATGCTTGCTGAGGCGGTCAAGCATCTCCAGGGCGCCACTTCCTTGGAGCGAGTTTATTTTGTGCTGCTCGATGCGTCCTCGCTCGCGACCTTCGAGCAAACGTGGGAAAAGATGAAGCAGAAGGGAATCGCCGCATCTTGAAGTTGTGAAGCCGATTCGGCGCGCGCTAGGGTTTCGCCGGCTTCGTCGCTGGAGCCGCTGCTGCCGCTTGTGGCTGACCGTAGGGGACCTTCATGTACTTCTCGGCCTCTTGCTGCGCGCCGCCAGTGTTGTCCTTCAATTCCTCAGCCTTTTGATATTCGTTGACGGCGCGCTCGCGTGAGCCCGTCAGATCGAAAATCTTCCCCAGATAAATATGGCTCCAGACCTCCACCCAGCGGTAGCTGGGGTCCAGGTCGCCGTCCAAAGCGTCCCTGAAACTATCGGCCGCGGCGGAGTAGTTTTTCTGGTAGAAGAACGCTTCTCCCACGCGGAAATCCGCCAGAGAATTGTTTGCCTGTACGTCCAGCGCAGCCTGGTACTGCTGAATCGCATCCGCGAACTTCCCTTGCTCCGCCAGACCCTCCCCGCGCGATATCAGCGCGCGTACCCGGAGCGTGGGGCTCGCCTTCAGGATATCGTTATCGGGATCAATCGAAATCCCATCCGGCTTGGGCTCACCAAACGTATCAATCGTGAAGGGGCTGCTCGTCCCGATTACCGACACGGTTTTCGTCACCGCGTTACCTTCCGTATTCACGCGGATTTCCACCGGCATATTGAACGTTTCAATCGGCTGCATCACTTTGCCGACGACCTTGAAGCCCTTGGGCGTACGGTAGACGATGTAATCCAGTTTGAATTCCGGCACACCCGTGGAGTTAAGCCACTGCGAGAAAAATGCCACGGTGTTCAGGCGCGGCTCCCCCGGTTTTGCCGGCGGCACCTTCGCGTCTACTGCCTGTTCGAATTCCTCGATGCTCGCAGTTTTTCCTGCGTGCACCGCATAGAAACTATGCAGCAGAGAATCGAATCGTTCATCACCCATCGAAGTGCGCAGCATGTGAAATACCATCGCGCCCTTGTCCACCACCTCGGACAAGTATTGTTGCGAATACGGCTGCAGGCTCTGCGCTTGCGAAATCGGCACGCTGTCGTCGAACATCACCGAACCGACCGAGTAATTCGTCAGCTCGCGCCGGAAGCCAGGTTCGCCCTGTGTTTTCTCGATGTACATCGCGCCGACGTATTGTGCCAGAGCATCCGTAACCCACCTGTCTGCCGACGACGCAGGCAGCACTTGGTTGCCCCACCACTGGCTCGCAGCCAGGCTCGCCAGCTCCGTCTGGTCGATCGTCGTGCCCCAGTCGCGCGCGCTCAACAGCAGAAGTCCCGGCGCGGAATATCCATCGAGCGTTCCGTCGGGCAGTTGCGCGAGGGTGATATTCAGCGACGGCAGCGGCCCAAATTCATTTGAGTAATGCATCAGCACATCCGCAAGCGCGTCGGCATAGCGCGATGTGCTCGCTTTGGCGGAGGGCGGCGCGAACACGGAAATCGTCAACCCCTGCGCGTTCACCGGCGCCAGTTGCAAATTGCCCGCCACGAACGTGCCCACGGGCCCGGCATCTTTGCACGTGAACGTGTACACCGCCTGGCCGCTCTCGCCTTCCTTCGCCGCAGGCACCTCGTTCGGTATGGAAGACTGGCCGGTCCCCGCAACCGCGAAGTCGTCCGGCACTGTGATCTGGAACGTCGCCGTATATCGATTCGAAGGGTAATCCGTCAGCGGAAACCACCGCGCCGGCAGGAGTAAGTACGCCGAAGTCTTGTCGATCCACGCGAAGCGCACGTCCTTGGTCGGACTGTCATCGTCGTTCGCAAACGCACCCTCGTACTTGACGGCAATCGTGACGTGCATGCCCGGCTGCGCATTCGACGGAAGCGTGACCTCCAAATCGAGCGGATTGAACGAGTCTCGCCGGAAATCAAGTGTTCGGTCGTCGCTGGCGAGCTTGACCGAAACAACCTGCAGGTCAGGATGGAGCTCCAGAAGTATCGTCCGCGATGCGGATTTTGCCACCAGCTCGACGCTGGCTTCCGCCGCCATACTCTGCTCGTCCGGACGGAGCGTTGCCTTCACGTCGTAATGCACTGCGTCGAAATCGAATTTCGGGAGCTGCTGCGCCTTCGCCCACGTAGCCGCAAACGCCACCAGCGCAAGAATGCCGAGGGCCCGCATGCCCACTCTTTTGATGGTCATAGAATGCCCGGTCATTAGAGTATCAAAGAGCCTCGGTCAGTTGCCCGCTCGGGTTTGGCATAAGCATCGCCACGATGATCTCCGCGGCGCGCTCGATTGTTCCGCCTGGCCCTAGTTTCGCTCGCACGCCGGCCAGGTCTCTCTTCTGGTGCTCACGTGCTTCCGGTGAGTCCAATAGCTTCCGTAGCTCCGTCTCGAGCTCCGAAGCCGTGAACTTCTCCTGAATCAGCTCCGGTGCCACTTGCCGCCCTGAAATCAGATTCACCATGGCAAAGAGAGACGTCGTCACCAGTCTCCGCGCAATCATCGCGGTCAGCCGCGAAAGCCGGTAAACCACAACCATGGGCGTTCCCAGCAGCGCCGCTTCCACTGTCGCCGTGCCGCTCGAAACAATCGCACAATCCGCAGCCGCCAGCGCGTCGTATGTCGCACCTTCCGCGAATGTCCAGTGCACGCCGCTCCGCGCGTATTTCTCGAAAATATCGCGTTTTACGCTGGGCGCGACCGCCACCACGAACTGCGCGTCGTGGTCCTTCTGCACTCGTTCGCACGCTTCGGCAATGATCGGCATGCTCCGCCGAATTTCGCTCGGCCGGCTTC
The DNA here is from genome assembly GCA_963811805.1 of uncultured Acidobacteriota bacterium. Classification (GTDB taxonomy): domain Bacteria; phylum Acidobacteriota; class Terriglobia; order Acidiferrales; family UBA7541; genus DAHUXN01. The sequence continues at coordinate 3,184,813 of CAWESU010000001.1, forward strand.
CCGGCAGAACGGCCACGGTTTGCCGTTTCGCATCCAGCTCAAATCGCGCCGCGAATTCTTCCCGCGTCATCGTCGCGTGTACAGAATCGACCAGGGGATGCCCGACGAAATCCACTGCCACGCCGGCCTTGCGGTAAATCTCTTTTTCAAAGGGAAAAATAACCAATACGCGCTCGAATCGCCGCCGAATCCAACGCATTCTTCGTGGCCGCCACGCCCATATCTGCGGGCTGATAAAGTAAACGTTGCGGAAGCCGTGCTTCTTCAGCCGGCGCGCCAATCCAAAATTAAACCCCGGAGAATCCACAGTAATCGCAAGCGCCGGCTGTCGCCGCACCGCTTCGCGTTCGAGCGTCCGCCACGCCCGCCACACCGCCGGCAATCGGTGAAACACTTCGGTGATTCCGACCACTGCAATCGTCGACGCGTCCGCCACCAGTTCCACGCCTGCTTCACGCATTCTCGGGCCGCCCATGCCGAACAAATGGGCTCCCATCCGCTTCTGCAGCGCCGCAGCCAGCCGCGCCGCGTACATGTCTCCCGACGTTTCGCCGGCGGAAATCAGAATTTGCGGCGGCGCCATTCGCGGCTATTCCTCGCCAATGCCCAGCCACCGCGCCCCGGCCACCAGCGCGCAACGCCATAGGTGCTCAGTCATTCGCGGGCAGGGATGTTCCGGCAGGTTCAACCACAGGAGCGGAAAGTCGCAGCTCCTGTTCTTTATACTGCAACTGATACAGGCGGTAGTAAATACCCCGGCGTGCTAAAAGCTCCTGATGCGTGCCTTCCTCGCGCAGTCTGCTCTTATGGAACACCAGGATGCGGTCTGCGTGCTGAATTGTGCTCAGCCGATGCGCGATCACCACCGCGGTGCGCCCGGAGAGCAGCCGATCCACCGCGCTGCGAATCAGCATTTCCGTCTGCGTATCCACACTCGACGTCGCCTCGTCCAGTATCAGGAAGCGCGGATTGTGCGCCAACGCGCGCGCGAAGCTGATCAATTGCCGCTGCCCCACCGAAAGTGTGGCCCCGCGCTCGGAGACTTCCGTCGCCATCCCGTGCGCCAGCGAATCCACGAAAGGTCCCAATCCAACCTGTTGCAAAGCCCTGTGCACGTCGTCACGGCTGATCGACTCGGTTCCCAGCCGCACATTCGATTCGATCGTCCCGCTGAACAGGAACGGATCCTGCAGCACAATCCCAAACAGGCGTCGCAGATCCTGCAAATCCAGTTCGCGAATATTGATCCCGTCCAGCAGGATTTCGCCGCGCTGAATATCATAAAACCGCAGCAAAAGCTGAATGACCGTCGTCTTTCCCGCGCCGGTGTGCCCGACGATCGCAACGTTCTGCCCCGGCGCCACGCGGAACGATACGTCGCGCAGCACCCAATCTTCTTCCTTCGGATTGTCCCCGCCACGATATGCGAACCACACATCGCGAAATTCAATTTCCCCGCGCGGAATCTCGATCGGTATGGTTTTCGCCGCCGACTGCACCGTGAGCGGCTCATCCAGCAATCTGAAAATGCGCTCGGAAGCTGCCATCGCCGACTGCAGAATGTTGAATTTTTCGCTCAAGTCCTGAATGGGCATGAAGAACCGCTGCGAATACATGAAAAATGCGGTCACCAGGCCGATCTGCACTCCGCCGATCAGCACGCGAAGGCCGCCAAACCAAAAGATCAGCGCGTACGCGCACGAGGACAGAAGTTCAATCGCCGGGTAGAAGAGTGCGAACGCCAAAATGGCCTTCTTGAAAGCGACATTGTAGATGCTGTTCAGCTCCGTGAACTGCTCGCGCGCTTTACGCTCGCGGCTAAAGAGCTGGATGATCGCCATTCCGCTGATGTGTTCTTGCAGGAACGCGTTGATTCGCGCAATCGCCGTGCGGATGCGGCGATTTGCGTCGCGCACGCTGTTGCGGAAAATCCACGTCACCCCCAGCATCAATGGCAGTACGGCAAATGCCGCGAATGCCAGCCGCCAATTCAGTTTCAGCATGTACGCGACCGCGGCCACCAAGAAGCAAAAATCGTTGACCATGGCCACCACGCCGGCCGCGAACAGGTCATTCAGCGCGTCCACGTCCGTGGTGACTCGCGTGACCAGCCTCCCAACCGGCGTGCGGTCGAAAAAGCCCATGGGCAGCCGCTGCAGATGTCCGAAGATCTGTTTGCGCAGGTCGTACATCGTTTGCTGACCGACCGACTGCATGATGCGTACCTGGCCGTACTGGAAGGCGAAGAGCAAAATCAGCGTTGCCATGAAGGCCAGCGATATCCACAGGATGCCGTGAAAGGCTACGCTGGCCGCGATCTTGTGCCCCAACGCTGGGGTTATGTCGTGGTCGATCACGTCCGCGAAGAGCTTCGGCCCGACGAGCTGCAAGGGCGTGACAATGATGGTCAGCCCGATGGCAAGGAACACCCGCCACTTGTACGGCTTCAGGTATTGCAGCAGTCGGCGCGTCAGTTGCGCGTCGTAAATCCTTCCTAGTTTTTCTTCCTCGTGATGGTCGCTCATTCTCTGGCCAATTCTTCTTCCAGCAGCTGCTTCTGATACAGTTCCGCGTAATAGCCGCCGACTCCGATCAGTTCTTCGTGCGTGCCTCGTTCGATAATCTGCCCGTCGCGCAGCACGATGATCTGTTCCGCATCGCGGACCGTCGAACAGCGATGGGAAATCAGTACCGTCGTGCGCCTCTTCATCACGTCTTCTAGGCCTTGCAGAATCTTTTCTTCCGTGTCCGTATCGACGCTCGAGAAGGCGTCGTCCAGAATTAGGATCTGCGGGTCGCGGATCAACGCCCGCGCCAGCGTGGTCCGCTGCTTTTGGCCCCCGGAAAGAGTAATGCCGCGCTCCCCGACCAGCGTTTCGTAGCGCAGCGGAAAATCCGAAATATCGCCCGAGACGCTCGCGATCTGCGCGGCGTCTTCCACGGCGTTCGTGTTTGCTGCGTCGACGCCAAAGGCGATGTTCTCGCGAATCGTCTCGCTGAACAAAAACGCGTCTTGCGGCACGAATCCGATGGCCTTTCGCAGCTCTCCGAGCGGCCACTCGCGAATCGACCTGCCGTCAATGAAAAGCGTGTCCGGCGGAGCTTCCCACAGCCGCGCGATCAGCGCCGCCAGCGTCGTCTTGCCGCTGCCGGTTGGCCCCACGATCGCCACCGTCGATCCCGCCGGGATTTGCAAATTGATGTTGCGCAGCACCGGCTCATTCGTTCCCGCGTTTTTCGCCGGCTGCATACCGTTTCCGCTGCGCGTGGTCGGATAAGTAAACGTCAAATCGCGAAATTCAATTTCGCCCTTGATCGCCGCATCTTCGGTCGGCTGCGCCGTCGCATCGCTGATGCCAGGCTTTGCGTCGAGGATGTAATTCAGCCGGCCCATCGATGCCGCCCCGCGCTGAAAAATGTTGGTCACGAATCCCAAGGCAACCATAGGAAACACCAGCAACCCCACAAAGAAGTAAAACGCCGTAAGGGCGCCCAGCGACATTCGTCCCTGAATCACCATGCGGCTGCCTTCCCACAGCACGAACAGAATGGAGAATCCTATGATCGTCGTCAGGGCGGGAAAAAACATGCTCCACGCCTGAATCATGCGGATGTTCTGGCCGACGTACTGTCGATTCGCCTCGTCGAACGAGCGCATCTCTGCGGCCTCTTGGCCGTAGGCCCGCACCACGCGGATTCCCGCCAGGTTTTCCTGCGCCTTCGCCGAAAGTGTGGCCAGCATCGCCTGGATCTTTGCTTGCAGCTCGTGAATCACGGTGCCGAAGTATCGCACCACGACGAAAACCACAGGCACGGGGCTGAGCACCTCGAGCGTCAGCAGCGGCGACAATTTCAGCATCACCGCGATGGCCACCGCCATTCCCACGATTGTGTTCGCGCTGTACATGATTCCTGGCCCCAGCACCATGCGCACCGCGCTCAAATCATTCGTGCAGCGCGACATCAATTCGCCGGTCCGGTTGCGCACGTAAAACTCAGGCTCCATCCGGACCAGATGGGCCAGCAAATCGTTTCGCAAATCGAATTCGATGTCTCTCGAAATGCTGATCAGCAGCCAGCGGGAAGCAAAGGAAAAAATCCCTTTTAGCACCACCACGCCGACCAGCAGCAAGCACAGCGCCTCCAGCGTGTGGCGGCTGTCCGGGTGATAGAAATGAAGAATCGGACTCAGTACCGAATGCCACGCCCCTCCGGCGCCGGTAGCGCGAGTCGCCGCGGTCAGGTTTGGCATTGGTTCCGCAGCTCCGGTCAGGCAGTCGGTGATGATGCCGATAATCAGAGGAGGGAACGCGCCGATCAGCCCCATCAGTACCAGCGTAAACAGTCCGAACGCAGTCGTTCCTTTGTACGGGCGCAGATAGGGAATCAGCCTTCGCAGTTCCGCCCAGGCTTTCACCTTCTTTTGCGGTGGTTTCGTTGTTGTGACGGTTTGTGCGGCTGCGCTCATTTATCTTTCGTCGACCGGCTCCAGGCTCGGCAGCTCGCCCAGGAAATTCTGATAATTTCGGTCCAGCGTCTCGTAGCGCTGCACTTCCGCGTTCCAGCGAATCTCGTACGTCAACATGTATCCACCCGCCGGTTTTTGCAGCGGTGTGAAATAAAGCTCCAGGCCGTTCTTGGGGTCGTCTTCCTTCTGTACGCGCCATCCATCGACGGCGGCGATAGGCTGCCCGCCCAGAAAGCCTTTGGGATTCTTTAGGTGCTCGTCGACCAGCAGCACCTCGTTCCACGAGTCGCCGTCCTTCTCGATGATCGCCGCGCGCGTCACCAACAATCCCGGCGCCATCGTCTCCGGCGTGATTTTCACTTTGTTGATGATGAGCGCCTGTTCCTTTCCGTTTTTCGCCAGATCCCCATATGCAATCACATCTGTTTCCAACCCGAATAGCTTTTGCGCCACCCGGCCGACTTCAGGCGGATACGCCGGCGCCGCCGGCTTCGCAGCCTCTTCCGTACTTGGATGCCCGCTGTCGCCGCACGATGCACCCAATAACGCCGCGCACAGCAAAGCCACCAGTGAAAGTTTTCGCATCTTCTCCCTAAAGGCTCGCCGACGCCAGCGTGATTTCCACCAACCACCCACTCACCGCGTCGCAGGAAACCTCCATCGATTGCGGCACATTCTCCGCCTAATCGAAGGAATAGAACAGCAATTCTAACTTGCGCGAGCCTCGTACGGAAGGGCCGCGCGATTCCGGTGTCCCATAAAACTCCGTCACCCGTGCACTCGTCGCTGCAGCCGCCGGGCTAGCGCACCGCCAGAATCTCTTCCATTCGCGCCTCAAAATTCTCTTCTCCCTCTGACCACATCTGATAGCGCTCCACCGGCATCGCCTTCTCAATCCGCGCCATCCAATCGTAAAGCTTCCGTATGTTCTCCTGCGTCTTTTCCTGATACTCCCGCAGGTTCTCCGGTTGCGACATCGCCGCGACGAAGTTGGCTTCCTCTGGATCCCGCGCCGCTTCCGCCTCGCCCGGCCGGAATCCCAGCAGCCTCGCGTGCCCGGTGAAAAAGTGCTCAAATCCCGCGTCGATCAGAAAGTTTCCCTGCTCCTTCCAAATCCCCTCGTCGAAATCCCGGCCGTAGCAACCAATCTCCAGCGGCTGCGGCTTCTGCACCCACTCGCCGGCCGATTCGTCCCACGTCCACAAATCCCAGAGCGCTCCTGTTTCGTACGAGCAATCCTCATGCGCATGCTCGCTCGCCAATTCCGCCACCACTTCCGCGCCGTATTCCCCGGAGCCAAAATCCTGTCCGAAAATCGGCGTTTCCGCCGTATCCACCGCGCGAATCACCAACTCGGTGAATCCTGCCCGCTCGGCGGAGAAGGGAACTGTCTCCAGCAGCGCGCGCCACTGCCCGATGAGCGTCGCCTCGCAAAAATCCCGGCTCCATATGCTCGCATACGCGCGGTTGGCCATGCGCAGCATTATACCGGGATGCCATCGCCGGCGCTCAACACTCAAAATGCGCTTTCAAAATCGGGAATCGACCGCTTCTTGTGGGGATTGCCGTCTATTTCTTTTCGGGAGGATTCTTGTCCTTTTCGCCGCCCACGTCTGAGGAAAGTCCCAAGAGCCGCGCGCGCAGCGTCTCTCCCAGATTGGCGAAAACATCCGCGCAGGTGGTCCGCAGTCGTTCTTCCGCCGCGTGCGAAAGCGTATCCAGCACGCCTTTCGAGTTCTGCCCCAGCATCGTCGCCGACGCCAGCAGCCACGAATTCGAGGCGTTTTCCAGCCTTTCTTTGTACTGTTCGATGGATTGCTCGACGGTGCCTTTCATCCGTTCGATCCACGCGCTCTGCTCCGCGTCGCGCCTGGAGTGGAACTCGTCCGCCAGCGGCTGAAGCTGCGCTTCCAGATTCCGCCGGACCTCTTCCGCGCCCTCCGCCAGCCGTTGCTGCAGATGCGCATTGAATTCCGCGATGGCCCCTTCCGACTTCTGGTTCACTCCCGTGTTGGTGATCTGCTCGAACTGCGCCAGGCTCTCCTGCGCGATTCGCCCCAGCTCGTCGATCGCCATCGCCGCAGTGGTTTGCGCCGCTTCCGTCAATTGTTCCCGCGTGCGCTCCTTCACGTCCTTCGCGCTTTCCTCGATCAGCCCTTGCGCGTGTTCCACGTAGCTGCGGCTGCAATGATCCAGCTCTTGCGCGAACATCCTCGAAAGGTCCGCCGCCCGCTCGCGCATCGCACCCGTCGACTGTTCCATCATTTTCTCGAGCGCCGACTGCATATTCGTCTGCGCCTTCTTCTGATACCACTCGGAAGCCTTATACAGCGCCTCGAACGTCGCGTGCGACGCGTCCGTCGTCTTCGCGTCCAGCTCCTCTTCCACCTTCGTCAGCGCCTCGCGGCATTTCTCCTCGAAGTCCGCCGGCAGCTCCGCCACCTGCTGTCGCATCCGTTCGAGCGAAGTTTCCAGCGCCTGTTCCGACACGTCGTGCATCTGCGCGCGGAATTCCACCAGCACGTCCTGCGCCTGCTGTTGCGCCGCGGCCAGTTGCTCGCCCGTTTCCTGCGCCCGCTGGTAATGCGGAGCCAGCTGCTGTTCCACCTGCTCCGCCACTCGCCGCATCGCGTCGTCCGCGATTTCCTGGATCGGCTTTTCCAGCTCGCCTGTCTTTTTCCTGACCAGCTCATCGGCTCGCCGGTCGAGTTCGCTCGCCTGCGTCGCCAGCAAATCATTCAGCTTGCGTTGCGCGTCATCAAAGGTCGCTCGCGACATCGCCTCGATCTGCGCCGAAGTCTCCTCCGCTTGCCGTGCTGCCTCGTGCGCTTTCTCCACCGTCGACTCGGCCCGCGCCTGTCTCTCGTCCAATCCCGCGCACAGCGCTTCCAGGTTCTTCTGCGCTTCCGAAGCCGCTTCGTTCATCAGTGCTTGTAATGACGCGCTACGTGCCGAAATCTCCTGCTCCGCGCGCGCCGTCGCCGCCTGCGAAATCTGGTTCAATTGCGCGCTCATCTGCTCCGACGCGCCCTCGAGCGCCGCGTCGAACTCCGTCCGCCACTTTTCCGTCGCTGACTCCGACTCGCGATTCAGCCGCTGCAGCGACTTTTCCTGCAACTCGCCCGCGGCATCCTCGATCTCCTTGCGCCAGTTCGCCAGCCGCTCGTGCGCGGCCTCGTCGAGCTGCCGCAGCGCTTCCTCGCTGGTCGCACTCGCGGGCGCCGGGGATTGCGCGACCGGCAAATTCGCCGTGGCTCGCTCCACCGCCTGCTGCACCGATTGCTTCACCGCCTGCTCAACGGTCTGGTGCACGCTTTCCTGAATGGTCTCTTCCGCCAGCTTCGCCGCCGAACTTTCCACCACGCGCTCCACCGCCGCGCGTACCCTCGAATCCAGCTCTTCGGCCTTCGGTGTGGCTGCTTCGCGCGCCTGCTCGAACGCCGCCAGCGCGTTCTGCACCACCTGTTGCGTGGCGCGTTCCACCAGTTGTTGCAGGGAATTCTCCACCGCGCTCTGCACCGCGGCCTGCACCGACTTCTCCGCGGCCTTCGTCACCGAATCTTCGACCGCTTCGTTTACCTTCGTCTGAAGCTGATGCTCCACCTTCTCCCGCGCCGTGCGCACTTCCTGCGCGACGGCCTCCGCCGCGCCGGCCTGCATCGTCCGCCGCAGGTGCTGCTTCGCCTCCGCGAGCAGGCGCGCCATCTGTCGCGCTGCGGACATTGTTTCCTGCGCCGCTTCGCGTGCGTGTGACGCAGGCGTCGGCAGCACGTGCACTTTGCTCTCGTTTACCTGGGCATTTGCCGGGATGTTTCCTGTCGCCGCCGGCGCGTGCGGTGTGGCCTTCTTCGCCTCCGCTGGCGCCGGTCCGGCGGCCATTTCCTCTTTTTTCTTCGCAGCCGCCTCGGCTGGCGTCGGTATCGGGATTTCGATCGTGCCGGCCCCAAGCTCTTCCACCGGCTCGTTCGGTAGCGGGAACCAATCCGCTGGCGGGAAGGCAATGCCCCACACGTTTCCCGGCGTCGTAAACTCCACGCCGATCTGGAACAGCTCGCGCACCGTTCGCGGGCGCTGCACCCACGCCACGCGCCCCTCTACCATTCTCGGCGGTGCTTCGGATTCCGAGCGCGCAATCTCGATGGTCACCACCGCGGTCTTGGGAACGTAGTGTTTTGATTGATACTTGCAGCCGTGGCAGTTGACAGAAACTGTGGAAGTTCTTTCCTTGAACGCCTGCCCGAGCGCGTCCACGCCGCTGACCGTGATCGGCACGGACTGCGCGATTCGCGTGCTTCGCCGTTTTTGTACGGCGGCATCGTTCGATGGCAACGACTCAGACACACCCTACTCCTCAGAGGCGATGCTCCAAGTTAACATTTACTTGGCAGGGCAGTTAGCCCAAACGCGCCTCCTTGTGCGAAAAGGGTTACGCCATCCGCCGCCAACTCAGCTCCCCGGCGCGGCCTTCTCCGCCTTTTCGCGCTTGAAAATTCCATCCCAGATTTCCTTGCCCACCCAGATCGGCCCCACCAAAAAATAAACCACCCCCTGAAAAAACGCCGGCTTGTTGCCTTCAATGCGGTGCCCGCCCAAGAGCAAAATCCATCCGCCGACAAACAGCACAAGCCCCAGCCTCCACCACAGCATCGCCAGCAGCACGATTCCCGCAATAATCACCGGAATTCCAATGCCGTGGCACACTTTGTTCCACGGATTTTTGTGCTCGTGGTCATATCGCGCCATATATTCTGAGAGAGACGCCATGCGGGCCTCCCAAGGCAATCTGCGCCCTATATATCTCACTTTCCTCCGCCCCAGCAAGCCCTCCGCTCGCGTCATGCTCGCAAAAGCAACCAAAAATCGCCCTCCCACCATTTTCCACCTTGGACGATTTTTCGTTGATGCCAAAAGCCTTGCGCCAAAAGTTGACACGCCGTGGTATAATCTCTTTTAGCCTCGATTTTTCTGTTCTTGGTTCCGTTTTATCTCGTGACTCAAATCATTTCGCGGCGCGTGCGTAACTCCGCCTCCGCGCGTCTTCTCGGTTGACTCAACCGCTCCCGCCGTGATAACACGCGGTTCTTCGGGGCGCGATGTGACACGAATACCGTTCCGTCTCGCAGTGCTTCTGTGCGCATTTTGCTTTTCTCTTTGCTCGTTTGCCCAAACTCCTGAAGGCAAGCCCGTCGTCGTCGCCGCCAGCACCAATTCGCTCGCCGCCGACTCCCTGAATCTCCACAGCGAAATTGGCTCCATCGCGCCCGCCCTTCACCCGGACATCATCGCCCTCGACCGCGACCCGCTCACCGACATCACCGCCGTCCGTCGAGTTTCGTTTGTCATGGAGGGCGGCGTGGTGTACAAGAATGTGGCCCGCGACGCCATTCCGCCTTATGGCGGCGTGACGCCCTAGAATTTTGCTGAAGCATTTTTCAACTTCTTACGGAGGCCTTATGCGTCGTCTTGCGTTTTTGCTGGGACTTATCCTTTGCTTGCCGCTTCTCACCGTCGGCCAACAAGAGGAACAGGCCAAGCTCGCTGGTTTTTTTGGCAACTCTTCCGCCGATGAGCAGGCCTGGGAACAGAAATTCCAAGCCACTCCTTCGCCCGACAACATGATCGCGGATATGAAACTTCTCGCCGCTCGTCCGCACCACGTCGGCTCGCCCTACGACACGCAAAACAGCGAATGGCTCCTCGCGCAGTACAAGAGATGGGGCTGGGACGCGCACATCGAAACTTTCCAGGTTCTTTTCCCCACGCCAAAACTCCGCGTCCTCGAAATGATCGCGCCCACGCACTTCGTCGCCCAATTGCGCGAGCCTCCCGTTCCCGGCGATCCTACTTCCTTTCAGCAGAAGGAGCAGCTCCCCACTTACAACGCCTATTCGCCCGACGGCGACGTTACTGCTCCTCTGGTCTACGCCAACTACGGCGTTCCTGAAGATTACGATCAGCTCGCCCGCATGGGCATTTCGGTCAAAGGCGCCATCGTCATCACCCGCTACGGCCACTCCTGGCGCGGCATCAAGCCCAAGCTCGCCGCAGAGCACGGCGCCATCGGTTGTTTGATTTATTCCGATCCGCGCGACGACGGCTATTACGAAGGCGACGTTTTCCCCAAAGGTCCGTGGCGCCCTGACCAGGGCGTGCAGCGCGGCAGCGTCATGAAAATGGAACTCTACCCTGGCGATCCGCTCACTCCCGGCGTTGGCGCCGACGAGCACGCCAAGCGCCTGCCCATCAAAGAAGCCAAGACCATCGAAGACATTCCCGTCATGCCCATCTCCTACGGCGACGCCCTCCCGCTTCTGAAAGCTCTCGGCGGTCCGGTCGCCCCCACGGATTGGCGCGGCGCTCTCCCGATCACTTATCACGTCGGTCCAGGCCCCGCGAAAGTTCACCTCAAGCTCGAATTCAACTGGGATTTGAAGCCCGTCCGTGATGTCATCGCGAAACTCACCGGCTCCACTTATCCCGACGAATGGGTCATCCGCGGCAATCACTACGATGGCTGGGTCAACGGTGCCGAAGATCCCATCGCCGGTCAAGTGGCGCTTCTCGAAGAGGCCCGCTCTCTAGGCCAGCTTTACCAACAGGGCTGGCGCCCCAAGCGCACCATCATTTATTGCTCTTGGGATGGAGAAGAGCCCGGTCTCCTGGGCTCAACCGAATGGGTCGAAGAACACGGGGACGAGCTCGCCACTCACGCCGTCGCCTACATCAACTCCGACACCAACGGCCGCGGCTATCTCCAAGCCGAAGGCTCTCACTCACTCGAATCTTTGGTGAATAGCGTCGCCGACGAGATTCAGGACCCGGAGAAGGGAATTTCCGTCGGCAAGCGCAGGCAGCTCGCGATGCTGGCGCGCACGGAAAATCCTGAAGAACGCCAGAAGCTCGAATCGCAAAAGGATTTCATCCTCGGCGACTTGGGCTCCGGCTCCGACTACTCCGCGTTCATCGATCACGCCGGCATTGCCTCCATCGACTACGGCTTCGGCGGCGAAGCCGGCGGCGGCATCTACCATTCGATCTACGATGATTTTTACTGGTATTCGCATTTTGACGATCCCACGGAACAGTACGGTCGTACGCTTTCGCAAACGGCGGGCACCACCATCATGCGTCTCGCCGATTCCGACGTGCCGCCGCTTAATTTCACTGGCATTTCGGATGCCGTCGGCCGTTTCGTCTCCGAACTCGAAAAGCTCGACAAAACTGAAATCAACGAAATCCAGTGGCAGAACAAGGAAATCCAGGACGGCATTTTCGCGGCCAGCACCGATCCCACCAAGAAATTCGTGCCGCCGGCCATGGGGGAAGTTCCGCAACCGCTCGATTTTTCTCCGCTCGATGGTGCCGTCAAAAATCTAAAGCAGGCCGCCGGGCACTATCAGTCCGCGTTTGACAAAGTGCAGGAGGGAACTCCCGCGTCCGGTGCTTCGTTCCAAACTGTGGATCAGGACCTGATCTCTTCCGAGCGCGCTCTGCTCTATCAGGAAGGTTTGCCCGGTCGTCCGTGGTACAAGCACGAACTCGTCGCGCCCGGCATCTACACCGGCTATGGCGTGAAGACCATTCCGGCGGTTCGCGAAGCCATCGAGCAGAAAAATTGGTCGCAGGCCGCGGATCAAATCACGATCGTTGCGGGAGTGCTGCAGAAGGAAGCCGATTCCATCAACGCCGCGGCGTCTGCGCTCGAAAGCGCCGGACAATAAACGCAGCGCAAGGCCAAACGCTTGGACGGCCGTCGCTACAGATCGCGGCGGCCTTCCATCGCTTTCACCATCGTCACTTCGTCGGCGTATTCCAAATCCGACCCGACCGGGATGCCCATGGCGATTCGCGTCACGCGCACGCCCAGCGGCTTGATCAGCTTCGAAAGGTAAACGGCCGTCGCTTCGCCTTCCGCCGTGGGATTTGTGGCGATAATAATTTCTTCCACCGTGCCGCCCTTCAGCCGCTCGATCAAGCTCTTGATTTTGATCTGCTCCGGCCCGCGCCCCTGCAGCGGCGAAAGCGCGCCCCCCAGCACGTGATACATTCCGCTGTACTCGCGCGTCTTTTCGATCGCGGAAATGTTCGGCGCCTCTTCCACCACGCAGATCGTTTTCTTGTCGCGCGTCGCCGCCGTGCAGAAATAGCACGGATCCGTGTCCGTAATGTTGTTGCATACCGAGCATTCACGGATTTTTTCCTTCGCGTCGCGAATCGCGTCGGCAAGCGCCAGCGCCCGGACGGGATCGGTCCGCAGCAGGTGAAACGCCAGCCGCTGCGCGGTCTTCTGCCCGATGCCCGGCAGGTGCTTCAGCTCCTCGATCAAACGGTTGATGGGCGGCGCAAAATCAGGCATCGGCAATCCTGTGAAAGCGAAATTCGGATCAGAATGGAGCTCTTCGGCGTGAAAAGCTTTGCAAAAACCTCTGTACGCGCAAGGAACCGCTTCTTAAAAAAGCCCCGGGATGCGCAATCCCGCCACCCCCGGAATATTTCCGGTCATATCCTTGATCTGTTTCGCGAACTCTTCATCCACGCGCCGCGAAGCCTCATTCACCGCGGCCAGCACCAGGTCCTGCAGCATCTCCTGGTCCTTGTTCGCATAAATCTCCGGCTCGACTTTGATTTCCGTGAGCTGCTTTTGCCCGTTCATTTTGACCGTGACCATGCCGCCGCCGGCGCTCGCTTCCACGCGAATCTCGCCGCGCTTGTGCTCGAGGTTTTCCTGCATCTGCCACAATTGCGACATCATCTGTTGCAGCGCTTTGACTTCCATTTCAGTCCTCGCTTCGCCGCTTCACTTCGGAAATCTGTCCGCCAAAGCGTTCCAGCATCGCCCGCACGATGGGATCCTCTTCCATCCGCGCGCGCAATTCCGATGCACGCGGCGGCGCGCTCCGGCTGGAATCCAGTTTAACACAAACGCGCAGCGGCTGGCCCATCACGGAACTCAGCACGGTGCGCAACTTCTCCATAGGGTCCCGGGCCTGCAACATTTCCGCCAGCGCGCGGCTCTCCGGCGGGAAATACAAATTCATTTCCGCGCCTTCCAGTTCCCAGCGCGTGGCGTGCTCCACCATCGACCACAAGAATTTCTGATTGCGCAGTTGCGATTGAATCGCTTCCATCTGCGCCGCCGCCAGCCCGCTGAACCGGCTCTCCGCAACCTTGGCGATAACGCGCGGCGGAGAAACAGGAACCGGTGCGGGGTGCTCACCGCGCCCGCTTGCTTCGGAGGGAAAGTTTGCTGTGGGCATATTCGCCATAGATGCGTTTGCGCCGGGCGAAGTTGGCGCGGCGGGCGCGGGACTCGCGCTGGCCGTCGCCGCCGCAGCCTGCATTTTCACTTCGCTCCCGCTCGCTCCGCGCGGCGTACCCGAGCCCTGTGCTACATGCGCCGCCGCTTTGCGTCCACCATCGCTCGGCAATTTCTCGCCGCGCAATTCGGCGATCACTTCTTCCAGCGGAGCCAGGCGCGCCGCGTTCACCAGCCGCAGCAAACCCAACTCCAGATGCAAACGCGGGTCCGGCTTGCGCCGCAAATCTTCGTCCGTGGCCATCAGGATCTGAAAAAATCGCGTCAAGTCCTCTTCGCTGAACAGCGCCGCTTGCTTCGCCAGCGGCGGCCTCTCATCCATCGGCTCGGTGATTAGCGCCGATTCTGCGCCCGCCACCTTCGCCACGAGCAAATTGCGCACGTGCCGTATCGCCTCGCGGCAGAAATGCTGCAAGTTCTGTCCGTCCGCGTGCAGCCGCTGCACCAGCGTCAGCGCTTTCTCCGCCGATTGGTCCGCGATGGCGGCGATCAATTCGTCGAGCACCTCTTCGCCGACCACGCCCAGCAATTCGCGCACCTGCGTATCGGTGATTTCGTCGCCCGAATACGCGATGGCCTGCTCCAGCAGCGAGAGCCCGTCGCGCAAGCTTCCTTCCGCCGCGCGCGCCAGCACCGCCAGCGCTCCCGGCTCGATTTTCAGTTTTTCTTCTTTGGTGATGTGTGCGAGCGCGTCGGCGATCTCCTGGAACGCCAGCGAGCGGAACTGAAAAAGCTGCGCGCGCGACTTGATCGTGTCCGCCAGATCCTCCGGTTGCGTGGTGGCCAGGATGAAAACCACTTTATCCGGCGGTTCTTCCAAAGTTTTCAGCAGCGCGTTCGACGCTTCATCCGTCAATTGATGCGCTTCGTCCAGAATCACCACCTTATAGCGTCCCGCCGCCGGCGCGTACCGCACCATTTCGCGCAGTTCGCGGATCTGGTCGATGCCGCGATTCGATGCCGCATCGATTTCGATCACGTCCAGCGTCGAGCCCGCGGTGATCCCGCGGCACGCCTCGCAGACATTGCATGGCGTCGCCGTAGGACCGTTCACGCAGTTCAAACATTTCGCCAGGATTCGCGCCGTAGTCGTCTTGCCCACGCCGCGCGTCCCACAGAAAATGTACGCGTGCGCCAGTCGGTTTTGCCGGATGGCGTTTTCCAGCGTCTGCGTCACATGCCGCTGCCCGACGATTTCGCCGAACGTCTGCGGCCGCCACTTCCGTGCAATCACTTGATAGGCCATGAAGACTTTCTGGGGCTCGCTCCGTGCGCTGGTAAGGAACTTCGGGTACTCCGCGGCGCACGAAACTGACCCGCTACCGTTGCTCCCTTCCGGGCCTGGCGGGGTTTGCGGGGAATCGTCGCACAGAGCCCGAAGTTCCGCCGGTTTGAGAATGAAATTCGCTGCGCACTCTTTGCGCCGCTCTCTTCACTCGCTTCGCGAGTCTAACACACCGCATCTGCGCGTAAAAGCCGCCGCGAAAGTTCTCGCATGTCCGTACGCGAAGGGCCCGCCATGCGCGCCAAAAAAAATCAAAACTAAAGCTTGACATCGTATACTGTGTGTAGTACAGTATGTACCATATAGGATATGCCGCACAGTGTACAGCTCGCTTCCGATGGCCTCTTCGAGAATCTGCGCCTCGAACTTCGCCGCGGCTGTTTGATTCTCGCGGTGATGGCCGCCCTGCGCACCGAGCAGTACGGCTACACCCTGCGCAAAGTCCTCGCCGAGCACGGCATGGCCATCGATGAGGGCACGCTGTACCCGCTGCTGCGCCGCCTCGAAACCCAGGGCCTGCTCGCCAGCCAGTGGCGCGAGGAAGACAAACGCAACAAACGTTTCTATCGCCTCTCCCCGGAGGGGAAGTCGATCCTCAAGCAGCTTCTCGAGGAGTGGCGCGGCATCGACGCATCACTGAAAGACATTCTTTCTTAAGGAGCGGCCCATGGACCTTCTCGATCGTTACTTGCACGCCGTTCGCTTCTGGCTGCCGCGTGCCCAGCAGGACGACATCACCGCGGAACTCGCCGAAGACCTTCGCTCGCAGATCGAAGAACAGGAAACCAAGCTCGGCCGCAAGCTCACCGAACCCGAAGTGGCCTGTATTCTCAAAGAGCGCGGGCGCCCCATGCTCGTCGCGAATCGCTACCGCCCGCAGCAGTATTTGATTGGCCCCGCGCTTTTTCCCGTTTATCGCTTTGTGCTGATTATCGTGGCCCTTTGTTATCTGGTACCGTGGATGCTGACGTGGATTGGCCTCGCCGTTTTCGACCCTCACTACCATGTGGACTTTGGCCGTACGTTTGGCCCGCTGTGGGGCACGTTCTGGGTTACCACGTTCGTGGCACTTGGCACGGTCACGCTCGTGTTCGCGATTCTGGAGAGGGTCAAGCCTAACTTCCCTGAAGATTGGAATCCTCGCAAACTGCCTCCCGTCCGCGACCCCAACAGCATTCCGCGTCTGAGCTCCGTCATCGAACTTCTCGCTAACGGCATCTTCATTGTCTGGTGGGTCACAGACATGTGGTCCACCACCGTGTTCAATCGTGGCGGCGTAAGCATCGTCCTCGCGCCCGCTTGGAAATTGTATCTTTGGTCGTTTCTTCTGATCGCTATCGCCAATATCATTCTGGCCGCTGCGAATCTCGCGCGTCCGTATTGGACCTGGTTGCGCGCCAGCATAGAGCTGCTTCTCACCTGTGCCGGCGCCGTCGCATTTTGCGCTCTCTGCAAGGCAAACTTGCTTGCCCAGATTGTTGTGCCCAATCTCGCTCCGGCCCGCGCTGCGCAGATCGTGAATGCTATCAACACCACCGCGTTGAAGTCGTTCCCGTTCGCCGTGGCTGCCTGCGTGCTCATCATCGTGCTCTCGAACGGCTTCCGCCTGATGCGCCTGCGAACCAATCGCACTCGGCTCATCCACGGCGTGGCGCTCTGACCGAGCGATATGCGATGAAAAGTTCTTCCGCGCCATCTCGCGCAGCGCGCAAGCGCATCGCCATCCCGTTGCCTTTTGGAACTCTCTCGCTGAATTTCTCAGCGCGCCCCGCGCGGCATCCTGTATCTTTGTCTTCCGGGTAACTTTCCTCCTCACCCGCCCGCAGCGCCAGCGGCCGGTCCCACGAAACGGGACAACGTTCGGAGCGTGAACGTTCCGAACAGGGAGGATTCGCAATGAAGCGGTCATTTTGTTTTGCAGCTGTGGCGCTCCTGGCGTTTTCCCTGGTTCCCGCCGTCCATGCCCAGACGACCCAACTGATGCAAGGCACGCAGGTGCGCCTCACCCTGCTCAACGGGCTCAGCGCCAGCGTCGCGCGCGAGGGCGACCCGTTCGAGGCGGTCGTCTCCGAGCCCGTGTTCCTCGGCACCCAGATGATTTTGCCCGTCGGCGCGAGAGTCCACGGCGTCGTCAGCAACGTCCAACCGCCGAAACGCTTCGCCTTGATTCGCGGCGGCGCTTCCATCACCCTCACCTTCAACTCCATCGAAGTCGACAGCCGCATTTTCCCTGCGCGCATGAGTCTCCTCGGCATCTACAAAGGCGCGGACGAGGGCGGCAAGCTGCGCCGCGACCTCAATGAAGTCGAGGGCGTGGAGGTTCAGGAAAAACGCGACGTCAAAGGCTACGTGCTCGACGCAGCCATCGGAACCGGCGGAGGGTCCCTGGTAGGCGAAGTGTTCAGCCACGTCGTGCGCGGCTTCGGCATCGGTCTGATCGGCAGCGCCGCCTATGTGGCCACCAAGCGCGGCAAGGACCTCAAATTGCCCGCGGAAACGAGCCTGCTCGTGCGTCTCGATAATACTGTTTGGGTGCCCGTTTCGACGGCGAGCGCCGTCAGTGGCGCCGCGAGGTAATCAGAAAACGAGGTAGTCAGAGAAAAAGTGAAGTGTTTCTCAGGGCGCGCAGCCCCTGTTTCTGGGATCGCGTGTCGCGTCGCAGCTCTGGTGCGGCGTATTGCTGCTACTGCGTCGGCGTCCGCACGGCCGTTTCTGTTTTTGGAAACGCCACGAACCACACGCTCTCCGGCTGCAGTTTTGCCGCGCCCACGATCCAGTGATCGGCGTCCTGCGTCGCGCGGGCAACCTGATAAAGGAAAGGCCGGTGCTCGCTTTTCTTCCGGTCCTTCACCGCCACCTTGATCGCAATGATTCCTCCGCGCTCCAGGCAATGTGTTAGCCGGAAGCTGCAGCCGCTCTCGCTGATGTCCACCGTCTTCGTCGCCGTGCAGAAAAATTTTCCCTGCGCGTCGAATCCGGTCACTTCGATGGGAATGGTCAGAGCAATCCGCGCTTCCCGCCGCCGGTCCTTATTCGCTTCAATCCCCAGCTCTTCCCAGTTAACGGTGGCTTCCATCGAGCGCTCCTTCATGTCGGACTCAAGCACGACTGCAGCCACCGTTCATCGGTGCTAAGTGGCTGCACAGACGCGAATTGCGAAGATGTGCTCCCGTTCATGTGGCGCGATACGAAACCCCTGTGCCGTTGCGGTACGCAGCCGCTCATCGCTCGGAATCTACGCGGCATGCTTCCCCGCGGGCTGCTCGGGCTCGCGTTTCAGGAAGCGATACAAACTGGTGCGGCCGATTCCCAGGATCTGCGACGCGCGCACGCGGTTTCCTCCGCACATCTCCAGCCGCCTCGCGGCTAGGCCGTTTTTCGGAGATCTCCGGTAGGGAACTTCCGAGTCCCAAATCGGAATCGTTGCCATTTCAGGATTCCGAGGTTCAAAACGGACGCACTCTCGCACTGCGTCCGTCTTAGTTCAGCGCCGTCTCACGAAACGTAAATTCCAACATGGTTCTCGTGGTCGCTTCCCTCGGCCGCACCCGAATCAACCGCACTTCGCGCGCCCCGTTGTTGCCGTTTGCGTTGACGCCAGACACCTGATACGTCACGGGAACCGTGCGATCCATCGATGCGCCCTCCGGCAGCCGCACAAACACGAGCGATCCTACCCGGAGGCTCGCATGCAGTCCCACTTTGTTGTTGCCGTCGGGCTGGCCGCGAATCACCGCTTTCTCTACGAAGAAGTTTTCGTCCGTGTCCCAGCCGGAAATTTCTGCAATTCTGTCTGCTTGTTCTGCGTTCAGCGAAGCCATCTGCTTAGCCTCCATGGATTAGCGAAGAGCAGGAACAGGGCCAAACGCGTGCGCACCCTGCGCTTTGATCCGCAAGGGTTTGCTGCGGCCACGATTACGCCTGACCGCCGGCTTCCTTTGCAAATCTGCACATCTGTATTGCTTTGGTTCAGATGTTGCCGTGCAGGCTGCGATTTTTCAGCCGTAGTGCAGCCCGGGATATAGAAGGTTCAACGCCAGCAGAAATATGTACGGAAACAGTTTGTCGTAGATAAACCACGCCAGCAGCAAGCCCGCGAATCCCAGCCCCGCAAACGTGCTGCCCGCGAATCGCGCCGCTGCTCCCCGGCTCATCAACAGTGTGACGCCATTATGTCCATCGAGCGGCGGAAACGGCAACAGGTTGAACGTTCCCAGCAGCAGATTCAGCACGAACAAAATGCTCAGCGCCGTCGCCCCCAGTTGCGCTCCGCTTCCCGTAGCTTGGGTCACTTGCGTGAACGACGCGCTTTCCGGCGCTCGAAAAGCGCCCATGGCCATTCCCACGTGTATGCCGGTCGCGGCCAGAGTCATCAGCAGAAAATTCGCTCCTGGCCCCGCCAGCGCCATCCACGCGGCGCGTCGCGGATTCCGCTGCGCCCACGCTTGATCGTACGGCGCGCTCGCCCATCCCATCATCCAATGCGCGAACACGTATGAAAGAATCGGCACCACCACCATCCCCACCGGTTCCCGCCGGATATGCGGCCACGGATTCAGCGTCACCTGTCCGCCGTGAAACGCCGTCGGATCGCCGCTCAATTTTCCAACTAGCGCGTGCGCTCCTTCGTGGCACACCGTCGAGAACAGAAAAATGGCGTACCAAATCACCCCCAGCACAATGAATTGTTGGCTCATGCGGTGCGCTAGGTTACTTCCCCCGGCCCAACAACACAAGTTTCTCCGCACTACGATCATAGCCCTTGCGCTACGCCGCATCAGCGGAGCCCGCGCAACTCCGCGAGGAATCCTGCCGCGCTGCTGCGATTCTTGTAAGTGCTTTGTTGCCCCGCGCGCTAATTGACAACTACGATTTGGCGTATCGATGATATGGAAATACATATATCGCGCCCACAGCTGGGTGATCCCGAATCGCTCCAACGTACATAACTGCTCTGTTTTCTGTCACTCTGCTATGATGAATCGCCATCCTCGCGACGGCGCTATGTTTGCATAGCATTCCTGCAGTGACACGGTGGAGCCTCCAATACTGGTGGTTGGCTTATTTGCTTTTGAGAAATCCGGGTGGCGGGTTCCTTGACATTCGTATATCGAATGCATTATAAAACCCGCCAGATTTCGGGGCGCTCTAATTAGGGGAATTCATCTCGTCATTTTCGGCCTAATGCTGTAGTGCGGTGGGGCGTCGGGCTCGTCTGAGTACCTCGACGGCGCGAAAGATTTCTTAGGAGGGTGTGACTCGTGAAACAACGCTTGATTCTGATGTTCGGTCTGTTGCTGTTTGTCGCCGGCTTTGTTCTTCCCAGGGGCGCTCAAGCGCAGACGGCCGCTTCTTCTACTGTGGTCGGAACGGTTATTGACCCGAGCGGCGCTGCAGTTCCTGGCGCTGCGATCAAGTTGACCAACGTGGGTACAACCGCCTCGTTGACTGCCACGGCCAACGGCTCTGGCGAGTACACATTCCCGACGGTCACGCCGGGCACCTACACGGTCGTAGTCTCGAAAGAAGGCTTCAAGAATTCCAGCGTGCAAAATCTCGTCGTGGACATCGCCAAGAGCTATACGGTGAACGTCACTTTGCAGGTTGGCCAGGTGAGTCAATCCGTCACCGTCGAAGCGGGCGCGAGTGTCCAGCTCGAAACGACCACGGCGCAAGTCAGCGGCACCGTCAACAGTCAGGAAATGACCGCGCTGCCCACCCTCAATCACCAAGCAACCGAATTGATCGCCATCCAGCCCTCAGTGTCCCCGGGGAACGGAGAGTTTCCCACGCCGGACGCGCGCTTTTCCGGCGCCATGGACGACCAGAACACCTACACCCTCGATGGCGTCGACATCAGCGACAACCTCGTGGGCGACGGCACTTGGGTTCCTGTCAATATTGATAGTGTCCAGGAATTGAACGTCGGAGTCAGCACTCCGAACGCCACTTTCGGCCGCAGCTCAGGCGGGCAGATCGCCCTTCTCGGCCGCCACGGCACGAACGAGTATCACGGCTCCGCCTACTGGTACACCCAGAATAGCGCGTTGAACGCCAACTCTTGGGATCTGAACTCCGCAGGCATATCGGAGCCTCATCTCGTGGATAATTTCGGAGGCATTCGTTTTGGTGGCCCCATCTTCAAAAATAAGACCTTTTTCTTCGCCAATTACGAACTCAACCGTTTCCCGCAATCCTCTACGTTCACGCGGGACATTCCGACGGCGAACCTTCGGGCAGGCATTCTTACCTTTAAGGACGCGTCCGGCAACACTGACACTTACAATTTGGCCACTTCTACGGCCTGCGGTCCTGCGGGAGGTTTGCCCTGCGACCCACAGGGAATAGGTATAAGCCCGACCGTGCAGCAGTTTTGGAATTTGGAACCTGCGACCGGAAACTCCGCCGGCGGCGACGGTTTGAACGAAACCGGCTACCGCGGTACCGTTTCCACGCCGCTGACTACCGACTTTGGTGTCTTCCGCCTCGATCACAATTTCTCGGACAAGTGGCGGTTTTCCGGCAGCTACACCTATTACCGGGACATCAGCAACCCCGCTCCTCAGATCAGCATTCTCAATGGCAGCCCGTCTGCCGTCAACAGTAGCCCCGTCCGCGACGTAGTGGCGACCGGGCAGATAACCACCTTGCTCACGCCCTCTCTTACCAATACCTTCCGATTTGGCTGGGTGCGCAATTGGCAGAACTTCCAGGTCGAGACCCCGGCAACCTCCGCGGCGGCGTTCAATCTTCCGGAGACAGCCTCCGGCGTCACCTCCGATCCGTTCATTGCCATTAACCCGGCGGAAGCCTTGGTTGCAGCGCCCATCGACAACACTCCTACAAACGCGCGCTTCCAGGATTACTTTCAGAAGAGCCTTCAGTTCACCGACAACATCGACTGGATCAGGGGCAAGCATACCTTGGAGTTCGGTACCGATGATCGCCACCTGCCCTTGCTCACGGATCGTGCCGATACCGTGGTCGGTGGAATCACTTCTTTGGTATCCACGTTGGACAGCGTAGACGGTGCCGGCGCCTTCTTATCCATTCCGTCTTCCGAGGAACCGCCCACGTGCGGTGGGGCCATTGTTGCAAATTGCCTGACTGCTGGCGAGGTGCCACAATGGAACCAACTCTATGCCGGTTCCTTGGGTCTTATTGACAACACGTCCATCTTCGCCGTCCGCAACGGTAGTTTGCAGCCGCTCCCGTTCGGGACCCCATTGAGCAACAACACCACCGAGAACCAATTCTATTTTTACGGTCAGGATGTGTGGCGATTGACCAACTCCCTGACCATCAGCTACGGGCTCGCCTACGGTTGGCAGAGCGCGCCAGTCGACACCTTGGGCCGCCAGACCATTTTGGACAACGACGTCACCGGGCAGCCCTTGACCGCTCCGACGTACATGAGCGCCAGAATGACCGCCGCTCTCCAGGGCCAGATCTATAACCCTACAACCGACTACGTTCCCGTTAATACCGCGGGCGCTCCGGTCTTCAATACCGATTGGGGTAACCTTGCCCCGCGCATTTCCTTTGCTTGGAATCCCAGCTTTGGCAGCGACAACGTGTTCGGCCGGTTCCTGGGCGACAAGAAGACAGTAATTCGTGGGGGCTACTCCCTGGTCTATGACCGTGAGAACACCATCCAAAACGTCGTGATTCCCATGCTCGGCGCGGGTTTCGGTCAAACGCTTACCGAAATCACGCCCGGGTGTGGCTCGGTCTGTAACGACCCCGGGGCTACCGATTTTCGCATCGGAGTGGACGGGAACCCGGCTGTCCCGGTGGTTGGACCGGAGGCCAATCCGATTATCCCGAGCACCCCGTTCGGGAATTTCATCTCCTTCCAGGATGATCCCGATATGAAGGTCGGCCGTTCCACCAACCTTGATCTGGACGTCCAGCGCGAGCTGCCGGGTAATATGTTGCTGGAAGTTGGTTACGTTGGGAATATGGCTTCCAGACTGCCCACTTCGGCGGACATCGACAACGCTCCGTACTTTTTCCAGGATACGCAATCGGGTCAGAGTTTCGCCCAGGCCTTCGATACAGTTGCCAACTCTGTGCGTGCGGGCGTTGCTCCCAGCGCCCAACCCTGGTTCGAGAATCAGTTGCCGGGGTATGCGGCAAACACGTGCACGACCACGCCAACCGTAAGCAACACCGCGTGCCTGATATCTCAAGTCGGGTCTGATTTCGCCAACGGAGACGTTCAAAGCTTGTTCCAGCAGATGGATCTGTACAGGTTCGGACAAGGTTTGACGCCATACGACAACCTGCAAAACCAGGTTTCCGTCCTTCGCACTTACCTGGGCACCTCCAATTACAACGCCTTCATCGTCAGCTTGCAGAAAAAGACTTCGTCGGGGTTGACTTTCCAAGTCAACTACACCCTGTCCAAGTCTCTCGATGAGTCGCTCGTTAACCAGGATAACGCCGGCTATTTCCTCAACGCCTTCAACCCGGATGCCAGTTACGGCCCCTCTCTGTATGACCGTCGGAATATGTTCACCGCCGACTATGTCTATCAGCTTCCCTTCGGCACGGGACACCGGCTCCATCTCAGCAATGGGCTCGATAGGGCCGTGAGCGGGTGGTATTGGTCCGGTATTTTTGAGGCTTATTCCGGGCTTCCGAATACCGTCACAGAGGCCGCCGACGCCTGGGGTGTTTCATCCATCCTCGGTGCAGGCGTTCCGGCAATTGCAACCGTTCCGACGTCGAATCTCAAGAACGACCTCAACTCCGGAGTGACTGGCTCGGGCGGCATTGGTACCGCCACGGCTCAGGCCAATGGCGGAACGGGCCTCAACGTCTTCGCCAACCCGGCGGCTGCTTTCGCGGACTTCCGTTACATTAACCTTGCAACGGATGGTCGTGACGGCTCCGCCAATCCGATCCGCGGATTGGGAATGTGGAACATGGACATGGCGGTTGGCAAATCAACCAAGATCAAGGAAGGCATTTCGGCTGATTTCTCCGCCCAGTTCCTCAACGTCTTTAACAACGTGAATTTCGCAAGCCCGTTCCTCAGTTTGGAGAGTCCGCAGAACTTTGGCGAAATCACCAACACGTTCGTTCCCAATAACCGCACCAACAGCGCTCGCTGGATCGAACTGGGGCTCCGCATTTCGTACTAAAGTAAAAGCCAATCGCTCCTTTGAAACCCTGGGTTCCCGCAAGGGCCCCAGGGTTTTTTCTTGCCCCAATTTTCTCTGTTGATTGAAATCGAGTGGGCTGGAAGCAAGCTGCATCAAGGGCATGCCGCCGCCGTTATAAAACGCCAACAGCACGGAAAGCCTTCGCGGAATTCGGCGGATCGCGCGGCGGGGAAATTTGGCTCCGGGGCTTGGACTCGAACCAAGATTCTAGGCTCCAAAGGCCCATGTGCTACCAATTGCACCACCCCGGAACCGAAGCCCAAGAATTATAATGAATTACTCGCCGCCGCGCTATTCTTCGCCGCGAAATCCGCGCGCCGCGATTGCCGCTCGGCGATCGATCTGCTACGCTTGAACACCAATCGAGGAGAGGTGTCCGAGCGGCTTAAGGAGCACGCTTGGAAAGCGTGTGTAGGAGAAATCCTACCGTGGGTTCAAATCCCACCCTCTCCGCCATCCATTTCTTATGTCTTTTGATTCAATGTCTTGGCGAGACCTCGCCTTCTGTGCTCGCCGGCCAAATCGTCACTGCGGCAGTTTGTAATCGGCGGCTGTGGTCTTCTTTGAAACCTGTGCTGGCGTCGGCAGTTGCGAGCGGTCCCATCCTCCGCCCAACGCTTCGATCAGCTCCACCGCGGATACCATTTGGCTGATCTGCAGCGTCGCCACGGACTCCTGATCGGCAAGCAGCGTGTTCTGCGCGGTCAAAACGTCGATGTACGGGTCCACGCCTGTCTGATACCGCACCGTCTCGAGATCCAAAAACTGTTGCGCCGACTTTGCCGCTTCCTGTTCCTGCTGGATCTGCTGCGAATAAATCCGCACCGCCGCCAGGTAATCTTCCACCTGCTGGAACGCCGTCAGCGTCGTCTGGCGGTACGCCGCCAAATCCGAATTGTACGTCGCCACGTACTGATGCAGTTCCGCGCGATACAGCCAGCCATTGAAAATCGTCTGCGAAATCGCCGGCCCGATCGACCAGAACCGGCTCGGCCAGCTGAACCAGCGCGCGAACGTAGAACTTTCAAAGCCGCCCGACGCGGAGAGCGTCACGTCCGGAAAAAATGCTCCGTAGCCCACGCCAATTACTGCATTCGCTTCCGCGAGTGTCCGTTCCGCGGCCGCCACGTCGGGCCGGCGTTCCAATAATTGCCCGGGAAGTCCCACGGGAATCGCCGGCGGCGCTCTCAGCAGCGGCGCCACGGGAATCGAAAAATCCGTGGCCACTTTGCCGACCAGCACCGCAATGGCGTGCTCATATTGCGCGCGCGCGATGCCCAGATTGGTGGCCGCCGCCTGCGCGCTCTCGAGCGTCGTCTTGGCCTCCACCACCGAGATGTAGTCGTCGATGCCCGTGTCATACAGCGTCTGCGTCAGCTCCAGCGATTTCTGGTCCGCGGCCACCGTATCGTTCAGGATTTTCTGCAGCGCATCCTGTCCGCGAATTTCGAAATAGTATTGCGCCAGGCTGGCCTGCTCCGTCAGCCGCTCATTCTCCAGGTCCGCCGCGCTCACCTGACTGGCATACTGCGCCTCGCGCACTTCGTTGCGGATCTTGCCCCACAGGTCTGGCACCCACGACACATTCACCGGCAACGAAATCACCGTGCTCGTTTGTCCCGTATTGGCCGTCGATGAATTGAAAAGATCCCCGGAGGATTTCGACCGACTCCACGATGGGCTGGCCGTCACCGTCGGCCAGTACTGCGCGCGCGCCTCCGCAATCAGCGCCCGCGCCTCCATGAAGTTCTGAAAGTATTCTTTGATATTCTCATTGTTGATGTTCAGTTGCTCTTCGAGCGCATTCAATTGCGGGTCCTTGAAAATCTCCCACCAGTTGCCGCGCAACATCGCATCCTGCGGGCTGGCCACCTGCCATCCCTGCGTGTTCTGGAAATTTGCCGGTGACTCCTTATAGTTCGTCGCCGCGGGTGGCGCCGAGGTCGGTGCATGGTATTTCGGTCCCACCGTGCATCCGCCGAGCAGCGCCAAAGAACACGCTGACGCCACCATCGCAAGCCTCGGTTTGTATTCGCGGTTCGTCATATCGGTCTCTTCGCGCAAATTACCTCTTCGCGCTTCTCTTCACACCGCCGGCTGCTCTCCCGGCCTGAACGTATCCCGTTGTCTGCCGGCCATGCGCAACCGCAGCCGGTCGAGCGTCAAGTAAACCACCGGAGTGGTGTAAAGCGTAATCAGTTGGCTCAGCAGCAGCCCGCCAACAATCGTGATTCCCAGCGGGCGCCTTAATTCCGACCCCATTCCCGTGCCAAACGCCAGCGGGAACGCGCCAAAAATTGCCGCCATCGTCGTCATCATAATGGGACGGAAGCGCAGCATACACGCCTGGAAAATCGCCTCCGAAGTGCTTTTGCCCTCAGTGCGTTCCGCCATCAGGGCGAAATCAATCATCATGATCGCATTTTTCTTCACGATGCCGATCAGCAGCACGATGCCGATGATGGAGATGACGTTCAGGTCGTTATGAAACAGCATCAGCGCCAGCATTGCGCCGACGCTCGCCGAGGGCAGCGTCGAAATGATCGTCAGCGGATGAACCAGGCTCTCGTACAAAACTCCCAGCACAATGTACACCGCCAGCAGCGCCGTGATCACCAGAATCGGCTCGCTGGCCAGCGATTGCTGGTAGGCCTGCAAAGTTCCAGCGAAAAATCCATGAATCGTCGATGGCAGCCCCAGCCGGTTCTCCATTTCCTGCACTTCCTGCGTCGCTGCGCTCATCGACATTCCCGGTGCCAGATTGAACGAAACCGTAACCGAAGGAAATAGCGAAGTGTGATTCACTTGCAACGGCGTGGTGTTCGTCTGCGCTTTCAGCACCGCCGAAATCGGCGTCATGGTATTCGCGCCCACCGCTCCGCTGCCCGCTGCCCCGCCCGAATTCATGTAGATGTTGTTCAATCCCGCAGGCGACTGCCAGTATTGCGGCGCCACTTCCATCACCACATAGTATTGATTGAGCGGTGTATAGATCACCGACACTTCCGATTGCCCGAACGCCGAGTACAGCAAGCTGTCCAGCGATTGCGCGGTCTGTCCCAGCCGCGCCGCCGTCAGCCGGTCGTAGCTGAGCAGCTCTTCCAGTCCGCCATTCTGCTGATCGGTGTTCACGTCCTGCAAACCCGGAAGCTTCTTGATGTTGGCCAGCAGGATCGGGCCCCAGTGCGCCAAGTCCGGAATGTTGTCCGACTGGACCGTGTATTGGTAGAGCGCAGCGCTGGAACGCCCGCCGATGCGCACATCCTGCACCGCTTGAAGAAACGCCGACGCCACCGGAAGCCGGTTCAGTTTCGGCCGGAGCCGGTTGATCACCTCGGCCGCGGTGATCTTCCGCTCGTTCAGAGGTTTCAGCGCAATATAGATGAAGCCTCCGTTGCTTGAGCCATTCCCGCCGGTGTACGCGTTCACGTGCGCCACCGCCGGATCCGCTTTGATCACTTTCACCAACTGCAAAACCGAGAAGTTCATGAACGGAAACGACGCATCCTGCGGCCCCTGTACTTGACCCACCAGCGCGCCAGTGTCCTGCTGCGGGAAAAAGCCCTTGGGAATCTTGACGATCAGCACCACGTTCAGCGCGATGGTCAGCGCCAGCACCGTGAGCATCAGCCCGGAATTATCCAGGGCCCAGCGCAGCGAACTCCGGTAAACCGAAAGCATGCCGTTGAAGAACTTCTCGCTGAGCCGGTAGGCCAAATTATGTCTCTCTTCCGGGCCGTGACTCTTCAGCAGGTGTGCGCACATGCACGGCGTCGCGGTCAGCGAAATCACCATCGACACCAGAATCGCCGTCGACAGAGTGATCGCAAACTCCCGGAAAAGTCGTCCAACGATGCCGCCCATCATCAGAATGGGAATAAAAACTGCGATCAGTGACATGCTGATCGAAAACACCGTGAACCCGATCTCCTTCGCGCCCTTCAGCGCCGCGGCAAATGGCTTCATGCCGCTTTCTAAATGGCGCGTGATGTCTTCCATCACCACGATAGCGTCGTCCACCACGAAGCCCGTCGAGATGGTTAAGGCCATCAGCGATAAGTTGTCCAGGCTGAAGCCGAAGAGGTACATCCCAGCAAATGTGCCGGTCAGTGAGGCCGGCACGGCCACCGCCGGTATCAGCGTCGCGCGCGGGCTGCGCAGAAAAATAAAAACGATAATGATCACCAGACAGACCGACGTGATCAGCGTTATCTCCACGCCGTGCACGGAAGCGCGTATCGTCGTCGTACGGTCCAGCACGATGGTGTAGTTGATGCCTTGCGGTAGCGCCGCCTCCAGAAACGGCAGTTGCCCGCGAATGCGTTCCACGGTTTGAATGATGTTCGCCCCGGGCTGGCGAAAAATAATCACCGAGATCGAGCGCACTCCATCCATGTATCCCGCCGTGCGAATGTTCTGCGTCGAATTCGTCACTTGGGCGACGTCCGACAGGTGAATCGCCGTGCCGTTGCGGTAGCCCACCACCAGCGGCCGGTAATCGGCCGCGCGCGAAATCTGATCGTTGGTGATAATGTCCGCGGTCATCGAGTCGTTGGCGATTTGCCCTCGCGGCTGCAGCGTGTTTTGCAAACTCAGAATGGACCGCACGCTCGATAACGTCAGGCCGTAGCTCTCTAATTTTGTCGGATTGATCTCCACGCGCACCGAAGGTGTCGCCCCGCCACCGACGAAAACCTGCCCCACGCCCTGAATCTGCGAAAGTTTCTGTTCCAGGATGGTCGAAGCCTTGTCGTACAGGCTGGTGATGTCATACTTCTGCGACGTCAGGCTGATCAGCATGATCGGAGCGTCCGCCGGGTTCACTTTGCGATAAGACGGATTCTGCGGAAGGTTCGCCGGAAGGTAAGTCCGCGCCGAGTTGATGGCCGACTCCACGTCCCGCGCTGCTCCGTCAATACTGCGGCTCAGGTCAAACTGCAAAGTGACCGACGTGCTTCCCAGCGAACTCGACGAAGTCATCTCCGTGATACCGGCAATGTGCGCGAACTGCCGCTCGAGCGGTGTGGCCACCGAAGACGCCATGATCTGCGCGCTCGCCCCTGGCAGGCTGCCGCTTACCGAAATTGTTGGGAAGTCCACTTGGGGCAGGGGAGACACCGGTAAAACCATGAAGCCGATCCCTCCGGCAATGCACAGGCCGATGGTCAGCAGCGTGGTTGCTACCGGGCGCCGGATAAACGGAGCCGAGATGTTCATGCTTGCTCCGAACCCGGCAACGGCTCTTCCGCGGCCCGTTTGTTCCTTGCGAACCGTTGCCCGAGCTTGTCAAAAAACACGTAAATCACCGGCGTGGTGTAGAGCGTAAGAACCTGGCTGACCAGCAGCCCGCCCACGATCGCAATGCCCAGCGGCCGGCGCAGTTCCGAACCCAGCCCCTGCCCCAGCGCCAACGGAAGTCCGCCCAGCAGCGCCGCCATGGTTGTCATCATGATTGGACGGAAGCGCAGCAGGCTCGCTTCGTAAATCGCGTCCGTCGAGCTCTTGCCGCGCTCGCGTTCGGCCTCGAGCGCGAAGTCAACGATCAAAATTCCGTTTTTCTTCACGATGCCAATCAGCAGGATGATTCCGATAATCGCCACCACGTCCAGGTTTTGCCGAAAGAGCATCAGCGCGAGCAGGGCTCCCACACCCGCCGAAGGCAAGGTCGAAAGAATCGTCACCGGATGAATAAAGCTCTCGTACAGGACTCCCAGCACGATGTACACCGTCACCAGGGCGGCAAGAATCAGCAGCGGTTCATTCGAAAGGGAATTCTTGAAAGCCGCAGCCGTTCCTTGGAAGTCGGACTGCAAACTCGCGGGGAACTGCATGTTGTCCGCCACTTTTGAAATATCGGAGATGGCGTCTCCCAGCGCGGCCCCCGGCGCCAAATTGAACGAAACCGTCACCGACGGATATTGCCCCTGATGATTGATCGTCAGCGCCTCGGTAGTCGTGGTCAGATGCGTGAAGGCGTTCAGCGGAACCGCATTCGCCGGCGTGGAGTTGGTGGTAGTGTTGGAAGTCGTGCTGTTTCCTGAGAGCGCGTTGGCCGGCGGAGTCAGCGTGCCAGCCGAGGGCGTGTACTGCACCGATGTCGTCGTCGCGTTCGACCCCGCTGTTGCGGAAGCCGATGCTGCGAAAGATGCCACCGCGCTGGCGCCCGCAGCTCCTGTCGAGGTACTCGACTGGATGTACAGGTCGCTCAGATTGGCCGGGTCTTGCTGCCACTGCGGCTGTGCCTCCAAAATTACGTGATATTGGTTGAGCTGCGTGTAAAGCGTGTTGATTTGCCGCTGTCCGTACGCGTCATACAGCGTGTTGTCGATCGTCGACGGAGCGATTCCCAGCCGGGATGCCGTCACCCGGTCGATGGAAAGAAAAAGCGCCCGCGCATTCGTCTGCTGATCCGTGGCCACGTCCTCGATACTTTTCAGTTGCTTCAGCTTCGCCACGAATTTGTCGCTCCACTCGTTCAGCTCGCCGCTGTCCGGATCTTCCAGCGTGTACTGGTAGAGTGTGCGGCTCACCCGGTCGTCCACGGTGATGTACTGCACCGGCTGCATATAAAGCTCGATTCCTTGCACCTCCCGCAGCTTCTTCTGCAGCCTGCGGATCACATCCGCGGCGTTGATCTTGCGCACATCGAGAGGCTTCAGGTTGATCGATAACCTTCCGCTATTCAGCGTCGTGTTCGTGCCGTCCGCGCCGATGAACGACGACAGGCTATCGACCGCCGGGTCTGCCAAAATCACTTTTGCGACTTCTTGCTGCTTCTCCGCCATCGCCGCAAACGAAATCGACTCCGGCGCCTGCGAAATCGCCTGAATCACGCCCGTATCCTGCGTTGGGAAAAAGCCTTTGGGGATGACAACGTAAAGATAGATCGTCAGTACCAGCGTGCCCAGCGCCACCAGCAGCGTGATGTTCTCGTACCGCAGCACCACTTTCAGCGTCCGCCCGTAAAAAGCGATCATCCGGTCGAACGCCTCTTCGGAAATCCGGAACAGCCGCCCCTGTTGTGCCTCCGGCGTATAACGCAAAATGCGCGAGCACATCATCGGCGTCAGTGTCAGCGAAACAATCGCCGAAATCACGATGGTCACCGCCAGCGTCACCGCAAATTCGCGGAAGAGCCGCCCCACGACGTCACCCATGAACAGCAACGGTATCAGCACCGCGATCAGCGACACCGTCAGCGAAACGATCGTGAAGCCGATCTGCTCCGCGCCTTTCAGCGCCGCTTGCAAAGGTGAATCCCCGTCCTCCAGGAAACGCGAAATGTTCTCGATCATCACGATCGCGTCGTCCACCACGAAGCCCGTCGAAATCGTCAGCGCCATCAGCGACAGGTTGTCCAGGCTGTACCCCAGCATGTACATCACCGCGAACGTCCCTACCAGCGAAAGCGGCACCGCCACGCTGGGAATAATCGTTGCGTACAGGCTGCGCAGAAACAGGAAAATCACCAGCACTACCAGGCCCACCGTCAGCATCAGCTCGAACTCCACATCGCTGATCGACGCCTGGATGCTGGTCGTCAGGTCCGTCAGCGTCGTGATTTGGATCGCCGCCGGCAGGTTCGCCTCCAGTTGCGGCAGGATTTTCTTGATGCTCTTCACCACGCTGATCGTGTTCGCGCCCGGCTGCCTCTGGATATTCAGAATCACCGCCGGCGTCGTGTTCATCCACGCCGCTTCCGTGCGGTTCTCCACCCCGTTGATCACGTTGGCGATGTCCTTCACGAACACCGGCTCGTTGTTCTTCCATGCCACCAGCACATTCTTGTAATCGTTCGCTACGGTGATCTGATCGTTGGCGTCGATCTGATAGTCCTGGCGCGGCCCGTCGAAATTTCCTTTGGCCGCGTTCACGCTCGATTCCGTCAGCGCCGTGCGCACGTCCTCCATGTTGATTCCGTACGCCGATAGCGCCACCGGGTTCACTTGTATGCGAATCGCCGGCTTCTGCCCTCCGCTGATGCTGACCAGGCCCACTCCGGTCATCTGCGAAAGTTTCGGCGCCAGCCGCGTGTCGATCAGGTCCTCCACCTGCGAGAGCGGCATCGAGTCCGACGTCACCGCCATGGTCAGAATCGGCGCGTCCGCCGGATTGGTTTTGCTGTATACCGGAGGCACTGGCAAATCGGCGGGAAGGTAGCTCTGCGAAGCGTTGATCGCCGACTGCACTTCCTCTTCCGCCACGTCGATGTTCAACGCCAGGCTAAACTGCAACACCAGCACGGAGATTCCTCCCGCGCTGGTCGAGGTCATCTGGCTCAGGCCCTGCATTTCGCCGAATTGCCGTTCCAGCGGAGCCGTCACCGTGCTCGCCATCACGTCCGGGCTCGCGCCCGGATATTGCGTCAGCACCTGAATTGTCGGGTAGTCAACTTCGGGAAGCGCGGAGATCGGCAACTGCGTAAATGCCACAATGCCGGCGAGCAGAATAGCCGCCATCAGGAGCGAGGTAGCAACTGGCCGCAGGATGAACGGCCGGGACGGACTCATGGGACATTCCCTTCGCTCGACGTGGCCGGAAGCTTGATTTTGGAAATGGTTATTTTTGATCCGTCCTGCAGTTTCTGGAAACTGCTGTTCGCCACCACATCTCCTACTTTTATCCCTTGAGCGGCGACCATGCCTCCGTCGGACGCGCCGGTGTTCACCGTGGTCATTTTCGCCTCGTCGTTTTCAATCAGGTAGACGAACGCCGTGTCGCCATTGTGCTGCACCGCCGACGAGGGCACCACCACTTGGTTTTCCAGAATTTTTACGCGCAACCGTGTGTTCACAAACTGGTTCGGAAACAGCATCCCATCCTTATTCACAAACGACGCGCGCAGCTTCACCGTTCCTGTCGTCGGGTCGATCTGATTGTCCATCGTCGTCAATTCGCCCTTGGCGATCAGTTTCTGGTTTGCCCGGTCCCAAGCTTCCACCTGCAGCTTGGCTCCGTGCCGCGTCTGCTGCAGCACTTCGTCCAGGCTGTCTTCAGCCAGCGTGAAAATCACCGTGATCGGTTCGATCTGCGTAATCACCACCAGCGGTGTCGAGCCGTTCGCCGTTACCAGATTGCCCGGGTCCACCAGCCGCAGCCCCACCCGCCCGTCGATGGGCGAAGCGATGTGGCAGTACCCCACCTGTACCTGATCGTACTGCACCGTTCCCTCGTCGTTCTTCACCGTGCCCTGATATTGCAGCACCAGCTTCTGCTGGTCTTCCAGCGTTTGCCGCGGGATTCCGTTTCGCGTCCAGGCCGCCTGATAGCGCCCCTCATCCATCTGCGCTTCCGATAGCAGGTTCTGATCGCGCTCCAGCGCGCCTTGCGCCTGCACCAGTTGCGCATCGTACGGCCGCGAATCCAGATCGATAAGCGGCTCGCCTTTATGCACGTACTGCCCTTCGCGGTAATGAACTGCAGTGATCACGCCGGTCACTTGCGCCGTGATCGAGTCCGTATACACCGGCGTTACCGTCCCGATCGCCTGCAGATAGACGCCGATACTGCCTGTCTTCGCCGTCGCCGTCGTCACTGGCACCGGCCCGGTCATCATCCCATGGCGTCCACCCGTCGGAGCCGTTTGCGTCGTCTGTGCGCCCGGCCGCAGAACGGCGTAGGCCACCAGCCCAAACAGCAAAAGAACCACAATCCACACCCACCAGTGCCGCCGTTTTGGCTGGCCATTGGCGGTTTCGGGAGGCAAATACTGCTCCGACGGCGAGTCCGTCGTCGCGTCGGTCGTTGTTCGTGCCGTCTTGTCGTCTGGCATCTTGGATGGCCTTGAAGGCTCGGCTTTTCGCGCCGTCGCCTTTATCTCTGCTGAATGCCTCTCCGTGATAGGACGCCTGTCCTGCCTTCCCAGTTACCGGAACCCCCAAAATTCGTTCGCTCCAGATCGTTGCGTATCAAGAGCCTGCGCTCCGAAGCACCCATTGGATATGCAATTCCTTTCCTCTGCCTCACAACCGCTCCTTCTGTCTCGGGGATTCCCGCAGGTGGCGAAGACCACCTGCGCCTTCGGAATTGTTTGGGTAGTGCTTAGCGCAGTCTACCGGCTCTCGTGCCGAAGCACGAACGAGGTGCCGTTGCTCCAAACTTCGCTCTGGACTTCACAAACAAGGCTCGTCGCCTCTTTCTATCGGACGCGGACGCCCTTTTCGCGGTTACCTGTAAAATGTCAGGAGGTTCTTCACGCGAGTCTCCCGAGGGTGGTCGCTCTTGGTGGGAATGATTACTTTGAGGTCTGCGGACCGGCAGACGGTCGATCCGCGGATGGCCCATCTTGCTGCTCTTTCGCGTCGGCCGGACGCGGCTCGTCGCCGAGCACCTGTTCCATCGCCGTTAACAGCCCGCCGCCGTTCTTGACCTTGGAGACCACTCGCCTCACGCCCGCGCGCTTCGCGTGCTCTTCCACTTCCGTGGAGGCGTGCAGCGTGAACATGATCACCCGCGTCTCCGGCCTGTCCTTCGTGATTTCGCGCGCTGCCGCCATGCCATCCATCACCGGCATCGCCAAATCGAGCACGATCAGATCGGGCTCCAGTTGCTTTGCCTGCTCCACGGCTTCGCTGCCGTTCTTGGCCTCTGCGCAAACCTGCCAGCCGGCATGGGAATTGATCAGGTTGCGCAGCGCCGTGCGCATCATTTCATGGTCGTCGGCAATCAGGATCCGTGTCGCCATCGGCGAGAAACATCTTCGGACATCGGGGCGGCTCGTGTCCGCTGAGGAATTCTACACTGCTAATCCTGGTCTATTTCCGTGTCGGCGCAAATCGGGCGAATACCTTATGCAACCCGGCAAATCTGCGGGGAGTCATCAAGTCAAACCTCCGCCTTGCTAAGCCGCTCTCGCCTTGGCTTTCGATCTGCCGTTTTCCGTGCGGCTCAGGATAAGGCCCGTCAGCCCGCTGACGATGGCCACCGCAATCAGCGCGTAGAGAATCGGCCAACCGTACTTTGAGAAAAGCGCAATGATGCGCCGTCCATACAGGCTGGCAAAATAGGCAAGCAGTCCATAGCGAACGGCGCGTCCCAGCGTCATCGCTCCAACAAATC
Source organism: uncultured Acidobacteriota bacterium (assembly GCA_963811805.1). Classification (GTDB taxonomy): domain Bacteria; phylum Acidobacteriota; class Terriglobia; order Acidiferrales; family UBA7541; genus DAHUXN01. The sequence continues at coordinate 3,220,110 of CAWESU010000001.1, forward strand.
TCTCCACCGAATAGTCTGTCGCGCCCGCCGCCAGAATAAAAGGCACCATGGGGAACGGCGGCGGCAGAATTGCCGGAACGGCGATCGCCCAGAAGCGCCATTTCTTGAAAAAATCCGTAGCCGTTCTTTTCCAACCGCGCCGCAGCGTCTCTCGCAGCCGCTTCTCTCCCTGATTTCGAGCCAGCCGGAACGTGAGGTAGCCCCCGAAAACCGAGCCGAACGTCGCCATCGCTGCGTAATACGCCCACAGCTGCCGCGTATGCGCCGCCAGCACGATCGTCAGCGCATCCATGCTCCCGGGAATCGGGATCACCGAGCTGTCGATCACGCCCAGGACGATCAGCCCCGGTCCTCCCAGGTGATACAGCCACACCCATAATCTCCGCCGCGCGGTCGGCGTTGCCTTCTTGACGATGGTCCGGGCGAACATGCTTTCAGCAGGTCAGTCCTTACTCAATTTCTACTATGGGCCCAGAACTCCATGAATTTCGACGCCCGGCCGCCAAATCCGCTGAATTTCAATCCTTACCTGGAAGAAAACCGAACTGCCGCCGCCCGCCTCGATTATGCCCATTTTTTTACGTCGCCTGGCAATTTCTTTCCATTTGGGCATTCTTTCGCGACCGCGCTCATGCCCTCCCTGCGAAAACCCATGACCAATGTGCGGTTTGCCGCGCCCATCGGCGCCCCACGATTTGGCTTTTCGCGTGCTCAGAGTCCATCGTTGGCTCGCGTGCATCTAACGTTTGTTGGCGGACATTAGTGGACGTTTTTCTAGTCACAAGCTTGCTGACCGAAATTTGTTGGCGAAGCGGCTCCAGTTTCAAGTCGGCATCAGTAGCCGAAAGCGATAAACGACAGCGCACAAGCGAAATGGACGGTAACTGAAAGTCATGCCTCCTGTGTTCTTTAAGACTTTGCGCCACACGCGCCGTGCACTCCGGATCTCCGGCGGCTTCGCGCTGCTCGCTCTCGGCGTACTCTTGCTGGTCGGCCCAGGTCCAGGCTGGCTGGTCATTTTGCTCGGCCTGGGCCTCTTGGCGGCTGAGTTCGTTTGGGCCCGCCGCCTCCTCGACCGCGTGAAGCAGGAGGGCGTTCGCTTCCGGAACTTCGTCTTCAACCGCAGTCAGGCTCCCGGCGCCTGACCGCTTCCATTTCTGGAAGCCTATTCCAAATTTCATCAATCGCGGTACTTTGCTCGGATTCGCTGTTTTTTTCCCCTGTTCAGCGGTACCTTTGCTATGTTTTCATTGCTTTCTGACTTTCCGCGCTGAGGGCTACGGCATGAACTCGAGAAACCCATTCGCAGCGAGATGGTTCGGCAAGTGGGCGCTGATCACCGGCGCCAGCGCCGGCATTGGCCTTGCCCTCGCCGAGGAACTTGCCTCCGCTGGCGCTCATCTTGTCATCACCGCTCGGCGCAAGGACCGCCTCGAATCCCTGGCCTCGCGCCTCCGCGCCAACCATAGCGTCAAAGTGGAAATCCTGCCCGCCGACTTGGCCAATCCCGGCGCGCCGGACCAAATCCGCACCTTCACGCAGGCCAAGTCCCTTGAAATCGAGCTTCTCATCAACAACGCCGGCTTCGGTGCCTACGGCCCGTTTCACCAGTCCGACCTGAAGCGGCAGCTCGAAATGCTCCAAGTGAACTGCACCGCTGTGGTACATCTCACCCATCTTTACGTGCCAGACATGGTCGCCCGGCACCACGGCGACATTCTCATCCTGGCATCCGTTGCCGGATTCCAGGCCGTGCCTTACATTTCCACCTATGCCGCCACCAAGGCCTTCGATTTGCGTTTCGCCGAAGGCATCGCCGAGGAAGTCCGCCGCTACGGCGTTCACGTCTGTGCGCTTTGCCCCGGCTCGACTGAAACCGAATTTCGCGTCGTCGCCGGCCAGCCCGAGCGCACCTTTCGCGGCGCCGAAACCGCCGAGAAAGTCGCACGCACCGGCCTGCGCGCCCTGGCCGCGGGAAAGAGCAGCGTCATCTCCGGTTTCAAGAACACCATGAGCGTCGAAGGCCAGCGCCTCGCGCCGCGCGGTTTGGTCAGCCGCGTCGCTGCCAGCATGTTCGCTCCGTCGGCAAAAGAGAGCAGGGAATAGGTGCTGCGCCATGTCTCGTGACGAACTGAAGCCGCCCAACGCCGCTCGCCCGCTCTCGCGCCGCGAATTTCTCGCCACTTCCGCCGGCTCCGCATTTTCCTTTGCCGCGCTTCGCCAAAGCGCCGCTGCGCAGCAACCGCAACAAAAGCCGTCACCCCCGCCGCAGCATCAGCCTGCCGTTCCGCTCCCGCGCAAATCTCCATTCCCCGCGAATTTTCTCTGGGGCGCGGCCACCTCCGCCTATCAGATCGAAGGCGCGCCTCGCGCCGACGGCAAAGACCTTTCCGTCTGGGACGAATTTGTCCGCCTGCCCGGCGTCATTCGCGACAATCAGACTGGCGACGTCGCCTGCGATTTTTACCATCATTATCCCGAAGACATCGCGCGCATGTCGTCCATGGGCCTGCAAGCTTTTCGTTTCAGCGTTTCCTGGCCGCGCATCATCCCGGAAGGCGCCGGCCAAACCAACCAAAAAGGCCTGGACTTCTACAGCCATCTCGTCGACGCCCTTCTCGCCGCGAACATCACGCCCATGCTCACGCTTTTCCACTGGGACACGCCTCTCGCCCTTGTCCAGCGCGGCGGCTGGGAAGCTCGCGACATAGCCGGCTGGTTCGCCGACTACGCTGCTGTGCTCGCCCGCACTCTTTCGGACCGCGTCAAATACTGGCTCACCATCAACGAGCCGCGCTCCTTCATCGGCGGCGGCTACGTCACCGGCCTGCAAGCCCCGGGCGACAAACTTCCACGCAACGAATACATGCGCGCCGCGCACATCACCCTGATCGCCCACGGCCGCGCCGTGCAGGCCATCCGCGCCAATTCCAAAAAGCCCGTGCAGGTCGGCTATCCCTGCGACGTTTCCCCCTGCCTGCCTGAAACGCCATCAGCCGCGAACATCGCCGCCGCCCAGAGCGCCACCTTCGCCAGCCCCATCGATCATTTCAACGCCGACTTCTGGTGGCGCGAAAACGCCTGGTGGCTCGATCCCGTTTACACCGGCAACTATCCTCAGGACGCGCTCACCGCGCTCGCCGAAGACGCCCCGGAAATTCGCCCCGGCGACCTTGAGACCATTCGCCAGCCGCTCGATTTTCTCGGCGCCAATATCTACGGCGGCCGCATCGTCCGCGCCACTCCCGACGGCAGAGGCCAGCTCGTCGACTTTCCCGCTGGCTTCCCGCTCACCGCCAACGGCTGGGAAGTCACCCCCGACGCCATGTATTGGGGCCCTAAGTGGCTCTACGAACGCTACAAGCTCCCCGTCTTCATTACCGAAAACGGCTGCTCCTGCCGCGACTGGCCCTCCCTCGACGGCCAGGTCCACGACCCCAATCGCATCGATTTCACTGCGCGTTATCTGCAAGCCCTCGCCCGCGCCGCCGCCGAAGGCGTCCCGCTGCGCGGCTATCTGCACTGGTCTTTGCTCGATAATTTCGAATGGCAGGAAGGTTACACCCAGCGTTTCGGCATGATCTTCGTCGATTTTCCCACCCAGAAGCGCATCCTGAAGGACTCTGCCCACTGGTACGCCAGCATCATCAAATCCAACGGCGCCTCTCTGCCTCCGCCGCCCTCCCCGCCCGCTCCCGCCGCCCCAGCACCCTCGCCGTAACAACAAAATCTGACCGTAGTGCGTTTCCGTAGGGAGGGGAAACCGTGGCCTTCTCTGGAGTCCGAACGAAAGCTCACACATTGATTTTGGAGGCAAGATTTGCAACCGCAGTTCCGATCCAAGCAGGAAGTCATCATCAACGCGCCCTTGGAAGACGTGTGGTCGTTCACCATGGATCTCACGAAGATACCCGAATTCCATCCTCGCGTGGTCAAGGTCGATTTTCTTTCTGGCAAGACCTTCCGCGAACCGGGCGCCTTATATCAATGCCATCTTTCGGGCGGGAAGCACACCTGCATCGAGAAGGACATCGAGATTATCCCGCTGCAGAAGATCGTCACGGTTTTGCCCGAGGACACCTTCGGTATCAGCCAGATTCTCAGCGATTACAGGGTAGAAACGACGTTCCAGGCGCTCGGCCATCGGTCAACCAAGGTGGAAATCAGCCACTACTACTCGACGACAACTCTGAAAGCCAAGCTCCTCAACTTAATCGCAAAAGGTAAGATCGCCCGCGAGACCCAGGCTACATTGAACGCTGCCAAAGCCACCATAGAGGCTGCCTGCCGAGCGCGATAGTGGTTTATCAGACCGTCCCTAATCGCCCGTCACCACTATTGGCTCCCCGTGAGCGTCTTCAAATCGTTCACTAGCGCTCTCACGCTCGCATCAATGTTTTTCTCCCAACTCACTTTACGCACCGCGCCCTCCACCGGCTCCACCAACGTCCACAACACGAAATGCGTCTTCGTGTCCACGATGCTCAAATAAAACTCCGCGCCTTCTCCCAATCCGCCCGTGTAGACCGACCGGGCGAAGTGGATCTCCAGCACCAAATCTGCTTCGGCGGGCCCGCCCGCCAATTCATATCGTCCCCATGCTTTCATCCCCGCATACAATTGCTTTCATCCCCGCATACAATTGATCGTATGGCCGGTTCGGCTCCCCGAACTTTTCCAAAATGATCGACGGCATCCCGTCCGGCGCCGTGTTCGAAATAAACACGCTCTTCGCATTGGCGATCTGCGCCGGCACCGGCCCCGGCGTCACCGGGTTCTTTGAACTGCTTTGCGCTCGCGCCATCATCCATGGGCCCGCCAGCAGCATCACCAAAGTCATCTCGCCAATCGTCCTGAACCATGTCCCTTTTCGCATCGCGCCTCCCATCGAACGTCAGCTCGGCCGCTCGCGGCCGCCGCAGTCCTGATAGGTGAGACGCACACCCGTGCCTTCGGTTTCCGAGGGCCCAGTGGACTCCCGCCCGCTTGTCCTGTTTACTTTGTTTGCGCTGAGTGCATTGGCGAAGCGAGCCCGCCGAAGGGCGAAGGAAGGGTCGCGACTCCCGAGTCGTGGCCTTTGCGGGTGCCCCATGCTCGTTTTGTGTGAGCGTCGAGGCTTTTGCCTTTGTAGGGGAGGGTTTTCAGACCCGCCCACCGCCGCTTGCTCAAATCACCCGCGCATTGCGATCCATCGTCCTGATCAACGTGTCCATTCGACCAGACAGCACTTACTTGGCCATGCTCAGCGTGAACCCTTTGGCCGTGTGGAACGGCACGTGCGACGGCATCGAAGTGGCCGTCTCCTTTCGCAAAGGCGGCCCGGTCATGGTGGACGGTGGCCGATCCACAAGCTTACCTCATGGGGTATCGAGTGAAAATGTAGTCTGTTGCCTTCACTTTGGTATGGCACATCTCGTAGCAATAACTCCTCCCGAATGAGGCATCCTTCCCGTAAGGAGTGAACGTACCGGACTTGGCGTTATAGTCAAACTCCGCATATCCCCATCCGCTCGTGTCCGGGAACCTCTTGGAATCTTTCTCGATGAAGGCGAGCGTTTGCAGCTTGTCCGGTACCTCTACCGGATAGGGGGACAGAGGGTTCGTTTTTTTGAACCACATGATCTTTACTATCATGGAGCCGTCAGGAAAGGGCTTGCCGTTTCCGGGAATGCCTTCCCGATACGCCTTAATCATCACGGGATTCGCCAAAATGGCCTTCACGTCAGTCCCTGTGCGGCTGACGGCGACATCCTGCCAATCTTCGTAGCCGCGGAACTCCGAGAACGCAACCCCGTCCAGTGCTTTCAGCTTGTACTTGTCCTGCTTCTCCTGTGCCGCAACAGCCATGCTGACTAACGCGCAGAGGAATACCGTAATGACCAAAATCGCCGGAATCTTCTCATTTTTCATCTGTAATACCCCCATTCTTTTGTCATTGTGGGTCACGCCATGCAGAGGCGCGCAAACTCAAGGGTGTTCGGGGTGAACTTTGTAGCAGGCCGCAAAGCTCCGAGAACAGGCGAGCTCTCGGACGCTAGTCTTACAACGAAAGCGCGTCAATACCGCGAACGCTGTAGGGTTGCTGTTGACCGGACCCGCGCGAGTTGCTCGCATTGCCTAAAAGTGGTCTAGAATCGTTCCTTGCAAGTAAGAAGACGCCTTTACTTGTATTTTGAAATGGGGGCATGACACATGGCAGAGAAAACGCAAAAAAACGAAGCGGACTGGAAGCGTCAGCTCACGCCCGAGCAGTATCACGCCACTCGTGAAGCAGGCACCGAGCCGCCCTTCACCGGCAAGTATTGGGACGCCCATGACGCAGGAACGTATCACTGCGTTTGTTGCGGCGAGCCGCTCTTCGATTCTTCCGCGAAATTCGATTCCGGAACCGGCTGGCCCAGCTTCTACCAGCCTGCCGACGCCGGCAAAGTCGAGGAGCACAGGGATTCGAGCCACGGGATGGCGCGCACCGAAGCGCGCTGTTCCAAGTGCGGCGCCCACCTCGGCCACGTATTTGACGATGGTCCGGCGCCCACCGGCCTGCGCTATTGCATGAATTCCGCCGCCCTGGATCTAAAAACCCGCGAGAAGAAGTAACCCGTCACTCGCCCTGAGATTTACCAGTTTCTTGCGGCTCTGTAGCGTCGGCCTTCAGGCCGGCACTGCCTGCCCTGGCGCGGAAAGGGTCGCGACTCCCCGAGTCGCGGCCTTCGCCGGTGCCCCATGTTCGCTTACCGAGCGTGCGGTCCTTACCATTGTAGGGGCAGGTCTTCAGACCCGCACGTCGCTGGCCTGCTTAAGTCATCCGCATGTTTCGTGTGAACCATTTGTGTCGTCCTTTTTTCGAGCTTCACGTTTCGCTTCTCGATTTTCTCTCGTCACTCGCTTGCTCTGAGGAACGAAGAGTTACTGCCTTCTGCACCTTCAACCTAGGCTGCGTTCTTCACGTCGCCCACCAGCTGGTTCACAGCGGCGTTCAGGTTCCTTTTGAAGGTCGATGCTCGGAACGCCCCTTTCACCGGTTCCGTGAATGTCCACAGTGTGAAATGCGCCTTCGCGTCGATGATCGTTAGCGCTAACTGTGGCGCGTTCAGGTCTACTTTTCCGCAGCTGGTCAGCGGGTCAGTGAAGTGTATCTCAAGGACCAAATCCGCATTCGACGGAGAATCCGTCAGCGCATACCGTCCCCAGGCCTTCATGGCCGCGTAAAATTCTTCATAGGGAGCGTCCGCGTCCTTAATTTGCTGCAGCGCTTCTGCGGCCGTCCCGTCAGCTCCGGCGTTCGAAATGAAGACTGTTTTCGCACTGTGAATCTGCGATGGCAGCGGTACCGACGACGGCGCCCCGGTCGTCGCAGCGCTCTGCACCCGCGCCATCATCCACGGGCACGCCAGCAGCATCACCAAACCCACTTTGCCAATCGCCGTGAACCAAACCGCTTTTCGCATAACACCTCCTCTTGCGCCAACGCCGCGCCAGCACAGGGCCGAGACACCGAAGAAGGCCCGCCCCGAAGACAAGTGAGCGTCGAGACCCTTGGCATAGGATGTTCCTTGCGTGGTGGCGCTATCTCCGTGCTCTCTCTTGCTGGGTTATGATTTCTCCTCTGCCTCGCGCTTTCGGGCGGCTTCTTGAGGGTTGGTTATTATGTCAACCCACTTCGGGTTAGGTGAGGCCTCAGCCTTGTAGGTGTCGTGCCAGTTCCACCACTTGTAAGGTGCGGTCTGCGGGTAACCTTCTGGCGAGTCTTCCCAAGTCTCCTGACGGCCGAGCGGCGTGATATCGAGATAGTTCCAGACGCTCCCCATAGCCTCGTCGGCGCGGTTGTTGATGAAATACGTGCGGAAGATCTTGTCGCCGTCATGGATGAATACGTTGTGGCCGTGCCACTCGTTCACGCCGAAGTCGCTGTCGAAGCTGTCTGTCATGGTGTACCAGGGCATCTCCCAGCCCATCCGTGCCTTCAGGCGCGCGATGTCCGCCTGCTGCGCGCGTGAGGCGTAGGCGAGCGTGGTGTCGCGAGCGTTCAGGTGGGCCAGGTGGGAAACTTGATCGGCGCCCAACGAGCAGCCGCGGCAGGCATGCTCGGGCCAGCCGAACACTCCGGGCTCGAAGAAGGCGCGATAGAGGATCAACTGCCGGCGGCCCTCGAACAAATCGAGCAGGCTTAGCCTACCCTTGGGCCCGTCGAACTCGTACTTCTTCTCCACGGCCAGCCAAGGCATCCGCCGCCGTTCGGCGGCTAGCGCATCACGCGAGTGAGTGAAGGCCTTCTCCTTCACGAGCAGTTGCTGCCGCGCAGCCTCCCACTCCTGCTGCGACACGATCGGTGGTGTGTTCGCCGGGAGATGTCCCTTCCCTTGTTCGCTGTTTCTTTCTTTGCTTGTCCCCTCTGTAGTCATTCGCCTTTCCTCCTTCCGATGAATGTCCTTCATGGCCCGTTCCGTTCGTATGGGATCGACGTTCTGCACAGCCCCGGATCCGAATCAAGTCTAACAGTTAGAGATTGCCACAACTGGGGCGGATGGAAAATCTCCACTTTATGCCCGGCTCTCGATACCACTTCGCGAAGCCTTTGCGGGCCACTAACCACTGACCACCTTGTTCCCGACGGGCGACCTGTCGATCCGTAAACGCGCTTGAATTTATGCTCCTGTTGTTTTCCTGCATGAATGGCCTGGTTCTATAACCCGCTTTTTGCCTGTTTTTTTAAGAATTGGCCTGGTCGACTCCGTCACGCCGCATTACAGTCCGGCGGCAACCATGGTCCTCAAATTTGCGTTTTCCCTAAGGAATTCGCATTGTTCGCAAAAACGCGGCTCCCTCGATACCCAAAAAACCGCATTTCGAGTGGCCCGCTCTGCCAGGCCAATTTTCCCCGATTTTGGCTCTGGAAAAAGACAATTTGGCCCGTTCTAGTACCCAAAGCTCAGGCAGTCTTGTGCGCCGCTGGTTGCTGCGTGTGTGTCTGCGGCTGATACGTGCCGGGGACGGCGCGCACGGAGATGGCGAGGCGGTTCCAGCCGTTGATGGCCACCACCGCCAAAGTCAGCGCGACGATCTCGGCTTCGCTGAAATATTTCTTCACTTCTTCGAAAACATCGTCGGGCACATGCGTTTGGGAAACGAGAGTGAGCGACTCAGTCCACGCGAGAGCGGCGCGTTCGCGATCGGAGTAGAACGGAGTTTCCCGCCACGCGTCCAGTTCGTAGAGGCGCTGCTCGGTTTCGCCGGCGGCGCGCGCATCTTTGGTGTGCATGTCGATGTAATACGCGCAGCCGTTGATTTGCGAGGCGCGCATCTTCATGAGTTCGAGCAAAGGCTTTTCGATTCCGGAGTCGCGCACATAATTTTCCAACGCGAACATAGCTTGAAAAGCTTTCGGATCCACTTTCGTGACGTCGATTCTGGCTTGCATCGGATTTTCCTCCTCACACATACGGATGCGCGAGGCGCCGTTGGAGAATCAAGTTTTTCGCCAATTATTTTTCGCGCGGAATTATTTCGTCAGAGCGCCGCTGCGCGTGAAGGCGTCATTCTTCGTCGAGGGATTTGGCGGCGGCGAGTTTTTGAATGACGGCCATGTCTTCGAGGGTAGTGGTGTCGCCGGTGACGCCGCCCTTCTCGGCGACCTCGCGCAAAAGGCGGCGCATGATTTTTCCGCTGCGCGTTTTGGGAAGCAGATCGGCGAAGCGCACTTCGGCGGGGCGCGCGATGGCGCCGATGGTTTCGGCGACGTGTTCGGTGAGCGCGATACGCAGCGCCGCGGAATGATTGTGGCCGGCGCGCAAAGTGACAAAGCAGACGATGGCCTCGCCTTTGATTTCGTCGGGACGCGCCACGACGGCGGCTTCGGCAACGGCGGGATGGCTGACGAGAGCGCTTTCGATTTCCATGGAGCTCAAGCGATGGCCGGCGACTTTGATGACGTCGTCGACGCGGCCGAGCACCCAGATGTATCCATCGGCGTCGCACTGCGCGGCGTCTCCGGTGAAATAAACGCCGGGGATGCGGCTCCAGTAGTCGCGCTTGAAGCGTTCGTCGTCGCCGAAAATGGTGCGCAGCATGGAGGGCCACGGTTTTTCGATGATGAGGTAGCCGGTTTCACCAGGCTTGACGGATTGGCCTTGCATGGTGACGACGCGAGTGATCACGCCGGGGAGGGGAAGCGTGGCGGAGCCGGGCTTGGTGGGCGTCGCGCCGGGCAGCGGCGAAATCATGATGCCGCCGGTTTCTGTTTGCCACCACGTGTCGACGATGGGACAGCGATTGCCGCCGATGACTTCGAAATACCATTTCCACGCGGCGGGATTGATGGGTTCGCCGACGGTGCCGAGCAAACGCAGACTCGACAGATCGTGTTTCGCAAGCCATTCCTTGCCCCAGGCCATGAACGCGCGGACGGCCGTGGCCGAGCTATAAAAAATCGAAACTTTGTAGCGCTCGACAATTTCCCAGAAGCGATCCTTCTTCGGAAAATCGGGCGCGCCTTCGTACATCACGCAGGTGGCGCAATTCGCGAGCGGACCGTAGACGATGTAGGTGTGGCCGGTGACCCAGCCGATGTCGGCGGTGCACCAGTAAATGTCGTCGTCGCGCAAATCGAAAACAAGTTGCGTGGTGTACATGGCGCCGAGCAGATAGCCGGCGGAAGTGTGCAGCACGCCTTTCGGTTTTCCGGTGGTGCCGCTGGTGTAGAGGATGTAGAGCGGATGTTCGGCGTCGAACGACGGCGCGGGACAATTCGGCGAAGCTTTTTGTTCGAGCTCGTGCCACCAGAGATCGCGGCCCTGCTTCCACGCGACATTTTCGCCGGTGCGTTTGACGACGACGATTTTTTCGATGGAGGGGCAAGCGTCGGCGGCTTTGTCGGCGGTGTCTTTGAGCGGCACGACGTGGCCGCGGCGATAGCCTCCGTCGGCGGTGATGAGCAGTTTGGATTTTGCGTCGGCGATGCGATCGGAGAGAGCGGTGGCGCTGAAGCCTCCAAAAATGACGGAGTGAATCGCGCCGATGCGCGCGCACGCGAGCAAAGCGATGGGCAGCTCCGGGATCATGGGCATGTAAACGGCGACGCTGTCGCCGGCTTTCACGCCGAGGCTGAGCAGGGCATTCGCGAATTTGCAGACGCGTTCATGAAGCTGGGCGTAAGTGAATTTGAGCTGCTTGCCGTCTTCGGCTTCCCAATAGAGCGCGATTTTATGGGCGTTTTTCGCGAGATGGCGGTCGAGGCAGTTATGGGAGACGTTGAGCTTGCCGCCGGAGAACCATTTGGCGTGGGGCACGTCCCATTCGAGGATTTTTTTCGGAGGCGCGAACCAGTCGAGCATTTTGGCCTGCTCGCCCCAGAAGCCTTCGGAGTCGTTTTTGGCGCGGTCGTAGAGTTTGCGGTATTCGTCGAGGGAGCGGACGCGGGCGCGGCGCTGAAATTCGGATGGCGGTGGGATGGGTTTTTCGTTGAGGATTTGCGGGTCGAATTCCTGCATGGAGCCTCCGCGTGGATGCGAGATTGCCGTTACACGTGCGATCTATAAAGTACGAGACGGAGGTGGTTCAAGGCAAGTGGTCAGTGATCAGTGGTCAGAAAAACCAGTGACCCTTTCGTTCCTCAGGGTAAACGAGCGACGAGAAGGCAAGGAAAAATGAATACGTCGCGCCCTTTGTCAAGGCACTCAGGACGAGCGGGTGAAGCGCCCGACAGGAAGACACTCTAGATGGGCGGGGCACTTGGCGCAAAGGCCGATGGGGGCGGGGCCCGATTCGGTCGTTGGACACATGGGCTCAGCATACGTTAAAGGGCGCCGCGCGCGACGGCGAAAAGCGAAACTCGAAAGGCGTGAGGACTTCGCGTGGGTGAAGCGCACGATAGGAAGAGATTCCAAAGTAGAAGGCCGGGGGCAGCGGGGTGCAGGCCTTTTTCGCGACAGGAGAGGGCGCTTGGAGCTGCGCGAGTCAATTAGGGCGTTCGCACCAATATGAAAGGTCACGGCCCAGAAGGCGGCTCAATTCCTCGATATCAGGTTTGCACTCAACCTCAAGACGCCTTTTCAAATTTTCACAGATCGGCGGGCGTGTTTCGTAGACCGTGTTGAGCCTCTGCAGAAAATTCCCAGCTCTTGCGCGCGCGCTTTGCGAAAACGCGGCACGAACCAGACCGCGCAGCCGTTTCGGCGGGTGCCGAAGGAATTCTTGCACCGACATGCTCCGCACCCGGCAGTTCGCGTTGATGATGGGATATTGCATTTCAGGAGCCGGGCCGACCTGGAGAAAACGCAACACTTCGGCATAAGCTGTGCCGGTATCGGTTCGAAAGTCCTCATAAATGACCACATGGACATTCTCACGTCCGAAAACGTCGAAATACCTTCTCACCGGCTGAGCAAACCGAGACAGTTCGCGATATCCCGGGCGAATGATGTTTTGGCCTTCAAAGCGGCCGGATCGCCACTTCCTCTCCTCATTTGACTCCACGGCGGCTTCGAAGTCGTGGACGTGCTCCATATTGTCGAAGATACGCTGGCTATACTGCGCGTACATCACTTCCACGGGATTGCGCAACATAATTATGATTTGTGCAGAAGGGCTGAACGCTTTAATTTCCTGCGCCGCTTTGTCCGAGCTGAGATATGCGACGGAGCCTTCCCCGATTTTTTTCTGGCCATCTGCCCCAGAGAAACAGTTCAAATACTCCGGCAGGGTCGCAACGTTTCGTTGATGAGCAAATATGTCCCAAGCGAAAAACTGCGGTTCTTTCACCGGGGACATAAACACCTGAGGATGATTTCTAAGGTAGGTGTAGAGCGCCGTCGTTCCGCACTTCGGTGCGCCTACGATAAATAGATTTGGTCGGCATGGCGCATTCATGAGTAGCGCCAGCGACTGGGAGCATGCATTTCAACACGATTGTGATAGCTGCAATGGCAATTCGGGCATTTCAGCGCGAACGCATCTTGCGCGAATTGGCGATGTTCACGCGTAAAAAGCAACTCGCGAAGCCGTTTTTCATGCAGGTTGCCCAACCGGAATGTGGCGTAACACATCTGAACCGTTCCGTCCGCTCCGATCCAAATAAGACGATATCTCTCGCAAGGAACTCTCATATTCGGTCCCTTGAGCAGCCAGTCGGGCACGGAACGCAACGCCATTTCAGACTGTTGGATTAAGTCAGGGCGCAGTCGTTTCAGCCGGATCAGTTCTGACGCAACTTCTTCAATGGCTTCACGATCTTCCGGCCGGAATTGCAGTTGGCGGTCCGGGCCCTCGGTGAAATAAGGCAACGAGTAGTGAATTAAGCTTACCCCGATTGGCGCAGCGTATCGCTCCGCAAATTTCCATGTCTCTTGAACCGAGGCCAAATTGCACGTCGGCCGCATCAAGACCCAGCCTAAAGTAAGCTTAAGGTCCATGCCAAAACGGTCACGCGCGTAAGCAACTCCCTCCTCCAGGCGGCTATATTTGTCGTTCCGCTGAACGTAGCGATTGTATTGCTCGCCCGTGCCGTAGTAACCCAAATTGACGGTGCGTAGGCCCGCCTTATAGAGGTCCTCGATCTTGTCCCGCAACAGAATTCCATTCGTGGTCAGCCAAGTATGCAGTCCAAGGCGCACGGAATATTCGACCATGCGCACCAGGTCTTTGTGCAGTAGCGGCTCCCCTCCATAGAAGCGGACGCTGCAAATCCCCATCTCTTTGCAGTCGTCGAGTAGGTCTCGCACAATAGGCCACGAAAGCTGCGCGCCAGGCATGAAATCGCGGCCATACCGGCAGCCTACGCATCGCAGATTACAGTTCGCGGTTAACGTGATGTAAATCTCCCGCGGATCGGGTTTGATGATCTGCGGGAAAACTGAAGCGCCCGAATGTCTTAAGAGATCAAAGTAAACATCTGCTGATTTGGCCGCTTGCCGGAACCGCGGACGCTTTCGCAAGAGTGGCGCCATCAGGCCGATGATTCCTGCTCTGACGCCCATTGCTATGCTCTGCGAAGGATTCAGTTTCACTCGATAACCTCGTTGGTGCCAACGAATCTGAGGACTTCCAATCTGTGGAAGTGGCTACGTTGGACGCTGTAGTTTTATATACCTAAACCAGCAGACTAAACAACGGCGAATCTAATATGTGATCGCTGCGCAACTCGGGGAGTCGTGCCGGGCGCAGCAAGCAGCGCGTCTACGTAAGAACAGTGACAAGTGATAAGTGCCGAGTGACGAGTTCGAGCAAATACTTCGCGCGGGTGAAGTGGTCGGGCGCTACACGGAACGGCAAAAAGCGTCGAGGCGAGGTCCTTCGCTGCGCTCAGGATGACAAAGTAAAGCAAAGACGAAGACACAGGCTAAGAGCCTGTGCCAAGGCGCGGCGCGACTCGGGGAGTCGCCTCCCTCGGCAGCAGGCGCGGGCGCAGCAAGCCCCGCCCCTACGAAAACCAGCAGCGGACGGCGTATGGCCGTCTCGGGCGGAGGCAAAGGGCCGGGGGTTGGCAAGGAGCGCAAAGGGCGGGGGTACAGCAAGTTGGGGAGGGGAGGAGGGTTTATAATTAAGGCAATAGGACGGTCTGGAGACCGCGTGGCGGATGCCTGCACGGGAGGGTCAAGCAGGTAATTGTTTGGAACTTTTTGACCCCGGGCAAGGAATGCATATCGAGAAACGCGGCGGATACGTCGAATGGGTAGGGATGACGGAGAGGGTCGAACCTCGAGACGACCATCTGCTGCGGCGGATGGCGACAGGCGATGAAGAGGCGTTTCGCCTGTTTTACGCGCGCCACCAGGGAGCGATCTACCGGTTTGCGCTGCACATGACCGGGCGGCGCGAGTCGGCGGAAGAGGTGGTGCAGGAGGCCTTCCTGACGCTGATTCAGAAGGCCGGGAAGTTCGAGCCGGAGCGGGGCGAGCCGCAGGCTTTTTTGTACGGGATCGCGCGAATGCACGTGCGGCGGATGCTGGAGCGGGAAAGGCGTTACGAGCCGCTGGGCGAGGACGGGAAGCTGGAAGGCGCGGCGATTGGCGGGAACGGCCACTCCGTTCACCATGCGCAGCGGGAAGCGGCGCTGGGGGAGTTGACGAGAGGAGAGACCGCCGAGCAGGTGCGGCGGGCGGTGATGGCGCTGCCGCAGCACTACCGGGAAGTGGTCACGTTGTGCGACCTGCAGGGCCGGGACTACGCGGGCGCGGCGAAGATGCTGGAATGTCCGATTGGGACGGTGCGATCGCGGCTGGCGCGGGCGCGGGACATGTTGGCGGAGAGGCTGCGGCCGGCGGTGGCGGCCGTGAAGAAGTCGGCGGGCGGAAGATATTAGGCGAGCAAGAGAAGGTGAAGAGAAGATGAATTGCGCGGATTTCGAGAACGTGGTGCATGAGCTGGCGCGCGAGGTGCTGGGCGAGCCGGCGTCGGTGATGGCGCGTTTCCATGCGGAAACGTGCGAGGCGTGCGCGGCGCGGCTGGCGGAGGCGCGGATGGTGGCGCAGGGGCTGCGAGATGCCGCGGAGGACGCGGAGGGGTTGGAAGCTCCGGAGCGGCTGGAAGGGAGGCTGGTGGCGGCGTTTCGCGAGCATCAGCGGAGCCTGGAGCGCGAACGGTATCGCGAGCGGCGGGTGCGGCTGCGTTGGGCAGAGTGGATGGGATTGGCCGCGGCGGCGGTGGTGCTGGCGGGTGTTGGCGCGTGGGGTTTTTCGCACGGGCATGCGCGGGCGACGAAGACGAGTTCGAGCGCGGTGGTGAAGAGCGCGGTGAACGCGGGCGCGAGTGACGTGAATGGCGGCGCGCAGCAAGCGGCGGGCGTGGAAACGGCGGCGGCGGAGGAGGCCGGTTTTGTGCCGGTACCGTATGGCGAAGGGCTCTCGGCGGATGATTCGGGATTGGTGGTGCGCGTTTCGATGACGCGCAGCGCGCTGGGGAGTTTGGGCTATCCGGTGGATGAAATGGATGGCGGCGACGTGATTCAGGCGGACTTGCTGGTCGGCGAAGACGGCTGGCCGCGAGCGGTGCGTTTGGTACAGCAAGGGCAGTAGCAGTAAGGGTAAGAAGGGTTTTTGGCTGGGCGGCTAACCGCCGCAGAAAGAAGAGAGGAGTCCTACGATGAACGGCAGAATCGCCAAGTACGCTGTGGTGGCGTTGGTGGCGGCGGGCATCAGCCTGACGGCGCGGGCGCAAGGTCCAGGAATGGCGGGACCGGGACGTCATGGCGGAGGAATGGGACCCGAGAGCTTCGCGTTCGAGCGGTTGGTGGGCGGATTTGGCGGGAAAGTGGTGACGGGCTCGCCGTTCTCGGCGACAGTGACGCGCGAGACGGTGCAGGTGCTGTCGAATGGGACGAAGGTCGACCAGAAGGAGACGGGAACGGTTGCGCGCGATAGCGTGGGGCGAACGCGGCAGGATATGACGCTGCCGGCGATTGGGCCACTGGCGGCGTCGGGACAGGTGCCGCACCTCGCGTTCATACGGGATCCTGTGGCCGGGAAAAATTATATTTTGAATGAGGACAAGAAGACGGCCTTGACGGTCACGCGACGCGCGGGAGCGAACGGGCAAAATCGCGAGGGCATGCGGGAGGGGATGCGCGAGAACCGGAATGCCAACGTGCAGACCACGTCGCTTGGCACGAAAGTGATCGACGGGCTGACTGTGCAAGGCACGCAGTACACGCGAACGATTCCCGCGGGCCAGATCGGCAATAGCGCGCCGATCGTGATTACGCGAGAGGAATGGTATTCGACGGATTTGCAGATGGTGGTGTCGAGCACGCGAACGGATCCGCGGTTTGGCACGACCACGTATCAATTGACGAACATCAATCGGGGCGAGCCGACGCAGTCGCTGTTTACGGTGCCGTCGGACTATACGGCTGCACCGATGCGGTTTCATGCCGGGCAAGTGAACAGGCCGGACGACCAGAACTAAAGAATCGGTTTTGACGTAGACGAACTTGCAAGCGCGGCTGCGCATCCGGCCGCCACGCAAGCCCCGGGCGACTCCTACTCGGTGCAACGGGGAAGAAGGGGCACGCTCCCGCGTGCCCCTTTCTTGCTTTTGGGCCCGCCTGCGCGATTTTTTGCCACGCCCTAGTACAAGACGCGGAATTTGATGGTGTGGGGAATTTCGCGCAAATCGCCGAGGATTTTTTCGCGATAGGCGATGCCAATGTCGGTGATGGCGTAACCGATGGTTTCGGTGGTCTTCAAATATTGGCCGAGAATGTTGGCTTGGTGCGTGGCGAAGACATGGTTGATCTGGGCGAGCATTCCGGGAATGTTTTCGTGGATGTGGATGAGGCGATGGGCGTTTTTGATTTTCGGCAGTTGGACGTTGGGAAAATTCACGCTGTAAAGAGTGCTGCCGTCGCGCGCATAGTCGACAATCCTCTCTGAAACAAACGAACCGATATCCTGCTGAGCTTCTTCGGTGCTGCCGGCGATGTGCGGGGTCAAGATGACCTGTTCGATGCCTTGCAGAGGAGATGTGAATTTTTCGTGATTGTCCTTGGGCTCGCGCGGGAAAACGTCGAGGGCGGCGGCGCGAATTTTGCCGGACTTGAGGCTGGCGGCGAGGGCTTCATCGTCGACGACGAAGCCGCGGCTGGCATTCAGAAAAATGGCGCCGGCCTTCATCTGGCGGAATTGCGTGCGCCCGAAGAGGCCGCGATTTTCGGAGCGGCCGTCGACGTGGAGGGTGACGATGTCGGCGAGGGACAGGAGCTGGGAGAGCGAGCGGCACTTCTTCGCGTTGCCGAGGACGAGCTTGACTTCGAGGTCGTAGAAATATACTTCCATGCCGAGGGATTCGGCGAGAACGGAAAGCTGCGAGCCGATTTTGCCGTATCCGACGATGCCGAGTTTCTTGCCGCGAATTTCGTTGCTGCCCGTGGCGGATTTGTCCCACACGCCGCGATGGAGTTTCTGGCTTTTGGCGAAGACGCCGCGCGCGAGGAGGAGGATTTCGCCGAGGACGATTTCAACGACGCTGCGCGTGCTGCTATAGGGCGCGTTGAAAACGGCGACACCGCGGCGGGCGGATGCTTGGAGATCGATTTGGTCGGTGCCGATGCAGAAGGCTCCGACGGCAATGAGATCGGGGGCGCTCGAAAGGACGCGCGGAGTCACGTGGGTTTTGGAGCGAATGCCCAAGGCCGAAGCGCGCGGGAGCTTTTGGCAAAGAGCGTCTTCGTCGAGGCTCTGCGGCAGGGATTCCACGTCGTAGCCGGCTGCGCGGAGGCGTGCCGCGGCGTCGGGATGCACGTTTTCGAGGAGCAGAGCTTTTGGTTTATGATTCTTCATGTCGTCAGACGCAAGAAGAGATATTACATGTAAAAGGGAAGCAGTTGGCTATAACTCGCTGTGATCGTTGGACAAAGACGAAGATCCATGGTGACAGGCTGATGGACGAGAAAGCGTTGGCGGCGCAGTTGGTGAGCGAGGGATTTTCGAGAACGTACGTGTGGGAGGATGAGCC
Source organism: uncultured Acidobacteriota bacterium (assembly GCA_963811805.1). GTDB lineage: Bacteria > Acidobacteriota > Terriglobia > Acidiferrales > UBA7541 > DAHUXN01. Next base: position 3,238,554 of record CAWESU010000001.1, read on the forward strand.
GGGCGTGCAGTATCCGGAGCACGTACACCGGATGGAGACGGCGCACATTATTCTGAGTGGGGAAATGACGCTGACGATGGACGGGAAGGCGCAGACGTATCGAGTTGGCGAACGCTGCGACGTGTCAGCGGCGCGGTTCATTCGGCGGAAATGGGGCCGCGGGGATGCCGGTACCTGATCGGCGAGCGGTGAGGCTCGGCGGAAGAATTTTGCGAGAGATTATGGGCGAGAAATCGCCGAGGTGGACCGCATGAGGGCGATCTATATCAAGCAGCATGGCGCCGTTGACGCTCTTAAGGTGAGCGAGGTTCCCAAGCCGGCGATTGGAGCCGGCGACGTACTGGTGAGAGTAGAGGCGTCCGGGATCAATCCAAGCGACGTTGCAAGCGTAGAAGGCAAGTTTGCGGGATCGGTACTTCCACGGATCGTTGGCCGCGATTTTGCGGGCCAGGTTGTGGAAGGTCCCTCAGATTTGATCGGTGAGGAGGTATGGGGCAGCGGCGGCGATCTTGGGATTTTCCGCGACGGGACGCACGCTGAGTATGTGGCTATCCCGCGGAAAGCCGTGGCGCGACGACCCAAGAATCTGTCCGCGGAAGAGGCGGCGGTTGTCGGCGTTCCGTTTATCACAGCGTTCTCGGCGCTCGTTCCCCTGGGGCGGCTGAAGAAAGGCGAGTGGGTGATCATCTCAGGGGCGGCAGGATCGGTGGGACAGGCGGCGATTCAGTTAGCCCGTGCAAAGGGCGCGTGCATTGTTGCGTTGATCAAAGATGAAAGCGAGGAACAAAAGCTCAAATCCGGGACCGTCCAAGCGATTGCACAGTCCGACCGTGGCGACTTGAATCGCGTTGTGCGCGAAGCAACGAGCGGCAAGGGCGCTGACCTCGCGCTAAACGCTGCGGGGAGCAGCATCTTCGGCGCTCTGATTGAGGCGCTTGCCTTGGGAGGGCGCCAAGTGGTTTTTTCCGTGGCCGGAGGCAGAGAGTCCACGCTCGACCTTTTGTCTTTCTACAAAAATCAATTTGCTCTTTACGGGCTGGATACGCAGAAGTTTGACGCGACGGAGTGCGCCGGAATATTGAATGAGCTTGCGCCTCTGTTCGAATCGGGTGCGTTACAGCCGCCGACGATCGACAGCCGATATGAACTTTCCGAAGCCGCGCAGGCATACGGGAAAGTAGCAGCCGGCGGGAGCGGGAAGGTTGTTTTCGTGATGGCCTCGCAGAGGAGCTGAGCTAACTGGAAGTGGCGCGATCGAGAAGTTCGATGACGTGGAAAACTTCCTGGCGCGTGTTGTAAAGCTTGGCTCCGGCGCGCAACTGCAAGATGCATCCGGGATTGGCGGTGACAATCGCGGATGCGCGACTGGATGAGGCGTGGCGCATTTTCTCCTGCAGAAGCTGCATGGACGTGTCTGTTTCCGTGACGTTGTAAACCCCTGCCGAGCCGCAGCAGTGATCCGCCATGGGCATTTCGACGAACTCGACGCCGGGGATGGCGCGAATGAGCTTGCGCGGAGCCTCGCGGATTTTCTGGCCGTGAAGAAGATGGCAGGAGTCCTGATAAGTGACGCGCATGCGCGTCTTGCGAAGCGGCGCGGACAGGCCAAGGCCGGCGAGAAATTCGGTGACATCGCGGACCTTTGGCGAAAATTCGGCGGCGTTTTTGGCGTCGAGCACATTGCGTGAGGCGCCCTCCTGCGCGGGATCGCTTCCCGAGAAAAGTTCGGTGTATTCCTTGAGAGTGGAGCCGCAGCCGGCGGCGTTGGTGACGATGGCGTCGAAAGGCTCGGCCAAAAATGCTTCCATGTTTTTTCGCGCGAGCTCGCGTGCCACATCGCGGACGCCCGCATGGGCGGCGAGGGCGCCGCAGCAGAATTGGTTCGCAGGGACGACGACTTCGCAGCCGTTGGCTTGCAGGACGCGAATGGTGGCGTCGTTGAGCGCGGTGAACGTGACTTGAGCGAGGCAGCCGGCGAAAAAGGCGACGCGGGCGCGGCGTTGGCCGCGCGCGGGAAACGTTTTCCCGAGGCGTGAAAAGAAAAAGTCGGAATCGATGGGCGGAAGCAGCGCGGCGCGCCGTTGCATGCCGAAAAGACGCAGGGCGCCGCTGGCGCGGACGAGCGTTTCGAGGCCGGAGCGTTGGTAGAAACGCACGAGACGCGCCAGACGCGCGATGAGGCGCGGGTCGGGAAGCAAGCGGCGATAGACGAAATTGCGAGTCCAGCGAGAAATGCGCGGGCGCTCGAAATTGCGGGCGATTTGCGCGCGGGCGAGTTCGACGAGCTTGCCGTATTCGACGCCGGAAGGGCAGGCGGTTTCGCAGGCGCGGCAGTCGAGGCAGCGGTCGATATGAGTGACGAAGCTTTCGCCGAGCTCGAGGCGGCCTTGATCGACAAGGGCCATTTGGCGAATGCGGCCGCGCGGCGAATCGGCTTCGTTGTGCCAGAGACGATAGGTGGGGCAGGCGTTGAGGCAGAGGCCGCAATGAATGCAACGAGAGTAGTCGGCGTAATCGGGCTTATCGCCGGCGGTGAAGCCGCTGAGAGTTTCGGCGAATTCGCGCTGCGCTTCTTCGTGAGTTTGTGGCGGCAAGGCGGAGGACATTTTATCAGAGGCCTCCAACAAAACGGCCAGGCGCGAAGATATTGTGCGGGTCGAAGGCGCGCTTGACTTTTTGCATGAGCAGGAAATCGTCGCGCAACGGGCCCCAGACGCCGAGTTCGCGTTTCCATTCCGAGGGGCAGGCGACGACGGAGGCGCGGAAATTGTGGCGCTCGCCGGCCTGCAAGATGTCCTGGCGGACGACGGCCCGTTCCTTTTGCGCTTCGGGCGAATCGGGAAGGACGAAGAGATAGAGCACGCCGACGCCACGAATCAAAGCGAAAGGGCGCACGCTGTAGCGTTCGGATTCCGACGCGATGAACTGCAGAACATCGGGGACGTCGGAAGGGAGCGCAGTGATTTTCAAGACGATGGCAGAGGGCGAAGATTCAACGATGAGCGGGACGGCTTCGCGAAGGCTGGAGACGATGGCTTCGCGTTCGGAGCCGGAGAGCATTTCGGATTTCTTGGCGTCGCATTGATCGGCCATTTGGCGCAGGTCGCTCGAGCAGCGGTCGAGGACGGCGCTGGAGCCGGAGATTCCGGCGAGCAAGAGCCAGTCGGAGGGGGAGGAACGGGTAGCGTCAAGTGACGGCAATTTCGCGTTCGACGGGAAAAGCAACGATGCGATTTCGGGGCTAAGGATTTCCAGAGTGGGGGGTGAGATTGGCGAAGCGACGATTTTTTGGCGGAGCGCGAGGGCGTCGTCGGATGAGGCGAGCGATGCGACAAAGAGGCGCTCGCAGGAGGGAAGCGGAAAGGTTTTGAAATTAACGCGAGTGATGACGCCGAGGGAGCCGATGGAGCCGAGAAAGAGTTTGTGCAAATCGTAGCCGCTGACATTTTTGACGACGCGGCCGCCGCTCTTGGCGAGCGCGCCATCGCCGGAAACGAATTCGACGCCGAGGACGAAATCGCGCGCGGTGCCGTAGGCCTGGCGCAGCGGCGAATCGACGCCGCTTGCGAGCGTGCCGCCGACGGTGGCGCGTTCGAAGAAGGGAACGGCGAGCGGGAGAAACTGATTGTGCTCGGCGAGAACTTTGGCGAGGCGCGCGAGGCGGATGCCGGGCTCGACGCTGAGGGTGAGGTCGCCGGGATCGTAGGAGATGACGCGGTCGAGGCGGGCCATGTCGATAGCAAGGTCGTAGCGCGCCGGCGGCAGACCGATGGAAAGTTTGGTGCGCGCGGCGGTGGGAATGACGGCGAGATTTTCGGCGACGGCGAATTCGACAAGCGCAGAGACTTGTGGCGCGGTTGCGGGGCGGGCGGCGATTTGCGGCGCGAGGGCGTCGACGGAATAGGCAGCGAGGTCTTCTGGGTCGGTGATGACGTTGCGTGCGCCGACGATATCGGCGATGCGGGAATGGTGAACTGTTGCGGGCGCGCTCACGAGGGAGTTGGCTCCGGTGAACTTGCGGGGTTACCGGAAAGCGGCAGAGGATTGATGCGAACTTCGCCGCAACCTTTGCCGGTGGGGAAGATTTTGCCGGGGTTCAGGCGGCCGACGGGATTGAAGGCGTCGCGAACGGTGCGCATGAGCGCGAGATCGGCTTCGGTGAAAAGCAGCGGCATCAAGCGATCCTTTTCCATGCCCACGCCATGTTCGCCGGTGATGGCGCCGCCCATTTCGATGCAGAAGCGAATGATGGCGTCGGCGGTAGAGACGGCGCGCTGGAATTGCTGGGGGTCACGGGCGTCGAAAAGAATGATGGGATGCAGGTTGCCGTCGCCGGCGTGAAAAATATTGCCGATCTCGAAGCCGTTTTCCTTGCCGATGCGATCGATTTCGCGGAGGGTTTGCGGCAACTTGGTGCGCGGGATGACGCCGTCCTGAACGTAATAAGTTGGCGAGAGGCGGCCGACGGCGCCAAAGGCGTTCTTGCGGGCCTTCCAGAGAAGGTCGCGCTCTTTGGCGTCGCGGGCGACGCGAACTTCACGCGCGCCATGAAGTTTGCAGACTTCAGTGATTTGCGCGGCGTGCTCTTCGGCGGCTTCGCGCATGCCGTCGACTTCGATGAGCAGGACGGCGGCGCTGTCGAGAGGGAACCCGGCGTGAACCCAGGCTTCGACGGCGCGAAGGGTCCAGCCATCGAGCATTTCACAGGCGGCGGGGGTGATGCCGCGCGCGGTGATTTCGACGACGGATTCCGTGGCATCGTCGATGCGATCGTAGATGGCGAGGAGAGTTTTGATGGCCTCGGGCAAGCGCGTGAGGCGTACGGTGACTTCGGTGACGAGGGCGAGCGTGCCTTCGGAGCCGACGAAGAGTCCGCAAAGATCGTAGCCGGGCGCGTCGAGAGATTTTCCACCGATGCGAATAGGTTGGCCATCGGGCAGAACGAGCTGCATGCCAAGGACGTGGTTGGTGGTGACGCCGTAAGCGAGGGTGTGCGGGCCGCCGGCGTTTTCGGAAACGTTGCCGCCGATGGTGCAGGCTTTCTGGCTGGAAGGGTCGGGCGCGAAATGCAGACCAGCGTGGGCGACGGCGGCTGATAAATCGGAATTGACGACGCCGGGCTGGACGACGGCGCGCTGATTTTCGATGTCGATTTCGAGGATGCGATTCATGCGTGCGAAAGAGACGATGATCCCGCCGTGGCGGGCTAGCGCGCCGCCGGACAGGCCGGTGCCGGCGCCGCGTCCGACGATGGGAACGTCATGGCGATTGGCGATTTCGACGATGCGCACGACGTCGGCGGCGTCGCGCGGGAAAACGATGCAATTGGGGCGAGCGACTTCGACGGAGCCGTCGTATTCGTAGAGCAGCAGATCTTCGGGGCGGCTCAAGACGTGTTCGCGGGTGAGGAGATGTTCGAGGTCGAGAATGAGCTGTTGGTTCATGGGCGCTTAGACGTCATAGAGCAAATATAGTCGTGCCGGGAAGGTTGGTCAATGCAAGGACGGAGTAAGAGATACGCACGCGCAAGAGTGGCAGCCACGCCTACTCAATAATCGTAGTTGTTTATATCGAGACAATTGGAATATAACCTGATGCTTATCGGTGCTTCCGTAAATCCGGCAGGCGAACGGAGCAGATGTCCAATCCGCCTGCGATACTGGGGAAGGAGACTACGATGGCAAAACGTTGGATCTTGGGTTTGCTGCTTGTATTTCCTTGCGCCGCGGGATTGGGGAAAGAACCGAAACCTTTGCCCATGCCCCCATTGGTATCCCATGACCAAGCGATGAGCAACTATGCCTGCAATTTCGTTTCAACGTCACAGGTATCAACCATCGATTATTGGAATGTTGTGGCTTTCGCCGAATACGGCAACGAACACAAGCGCTACTGGTCGAAATCGCTCGGAACATTTCGGGGCAACACAGCCATTACAGGCGACGGTGCTGCATCGATACCAAGCGGAGATGCTTCGAATGGCAGCGACGTTGTTACGGCAGTTTCCCAATACGGAGATGCGGGCAAGAAGTGCTCGGAATGGAAAGCAGCTGTACACGAGATGCTTATCAAGTCCCAGAGCAAATAGCGAATTGCTGCCCACGGTTGCCGCCGTGGCAATGGCGCACAACAACCACAGGGTTGCCCCTGGAGTTCCAAGAACTACTCTGATCCGTAAACGCCACCACGACGGGGACCTGCTTCCTCCGCGACTCCGCTTGGCTCCTTGTTCATGACTCTATTTTTTGCGCGGCCGGCGTCGCAGGCATTAGCGGAGGGAGCGGGGAAAGAGGTGGAAGATTTCGGCGGTGGCGAGGGCGAGCCAGATGAGGCCGTCGGCGATGATGAGGACGCCCAAAACACGCCAGATGATCAGACGTGCGCGGTAAAGTGGCGGAGGGGGATCGATATTGGTTGTGGAGGTGCCGGGTGGACGTTTGCCGGTCCAGCGCTCCCAGAAACGCCCCAGGCTGTGGGCGATTTCCGCGGAGGAGAGCAGAATGATCAAACCCACGCTCAGGATGCCAGTGCCGACCAGGTATTGAACCAGAGGGTCGTGCATTGCGGGCGAATATAGACTGGAATGCGCGGGGGCGCAACGAAAGTTCGGCGGAGGCGACCTCCGAACAGCCTCCGTCCAAACCGATTCAAGGCGGAATGTGTATAGCTAAGCGCTCCCATAGTATACTGGGCGCTCCATACGTTAGAATTTTGAAGAATAATCGTGGAGCGCCTCTTCATATTTCGTATGGAGCACGGCAGCTAGCAATCCAGGCCATCAGATTGCGGCCTTCGCTGGTCCCGCATGATGCCAAAAATCAGGAGCTAAGCGTGGCAACCACCGACACACATCTATCGCCCAATTCTCCGGTCCCTGCAGCATACGACCGCCGTATGGAAGATATCGGGTACATGACCGCGATGACCCTGGTGATGCTCGGCAATTATGCGCAAACGGGCCATTTTGGCGGGCCTCTGGCCTACACACCGTATAACGTGGCCGTACACCTCGCCGGGCCGGAGCTAGGCGGTCTACGCTTTGACTATCGCCGTCCCAAACATCCTTACGCGGATAAATTCATGCTGGCCGGGGGCCATTGTGTTCCGACCAGCTATGCGCTGTGGATGATCATGGGTCAGGCTTTGGCGCGCAGGTTCGAGATGACCGGCGACCGGCGCTACAAAGTGGATCCTCATGTCGCCATACTGCCGGTGGACGCCCTTGGGTTCCGGAGGAATGCGGGAGCACTTAGAACGATCTTGCCAAGCTTGGGACTGGAAGATCATCCGCTGTTTGCTCAGGCGAAAGAGCGCGGTATTCGCGCCCTGGCGGGCCATGCCGAGTCGACAGACGTGACTAATGATGTGAACGGCGGCCCTTCCGGTATTGGCATTGGCACAGCGGCCGGGAAAGCCGCATTTTGGAATTTCATTGGCGCCCCGAGTTCCCCCAAGGTGATCGCCTTCGAAGGCGAATTTGCGATGACTGAGGGCCATGCCCAGGAGTTGAAGACACAGGCGCTCGCGCTGCAAGTCGGCAAGCGCTTGCGGATTCTCTTCTCGAACAACAACAGCGGCATCGATGACTCGTTGCTTGGCGGTGTGATTGCGGAAAAATATGACGGCTACAGAATCATCGATCAGTGGATTTCGTATGGTTGGAACGTGTTGACAATGGATGACGGCCACGATTACGGGCAGATCGTGGGCGTGCTGAAAGCCATGGAGGAATGGGACCCGGCGGATCGGCGTCCCATGATAGCGATTGGCAAGACTCTCAAGGGCTACTGGCCCGGGGCGATTCGCGGTGAGATTCCCAACTATGGCCCGCAGGTGCTCGGCTATGCGAGCCATCCGTATGCGTTCAAGATGAACTCGGAGTATTTTGTTGCACTGGCAGAGACCTTCGAGCGCCACTACGATGTCGAGTTCAGGGGCATCCGTCAGGGCCCGGTGACGGACACCAGAGAGCGCCTGATCCAGTTCAAGACGAACATTGATGTTGTCATGTCGGTGCTTGACCGGAATGGCTTGGGCGACTGGCTGGCGGACCGGTTGGTGGAGATTGGCGATACGGTGAAGGATGAGATTCCCGTTCGCATCGACGTACGGCACGATCCCTTTCTTGATGATCGCTTGCGAGTCGCAAATTTGCCGCGCGAACCGCAGAAGCTTTCGATAACGAATGAGATTTCGGGGCAAAAGAAGGACTTGGCGATCGCTTTGTTTCGCAAGCCCGGCGAGGCTGCGGGAGCGAGGCGGGCCATTTCGGAAGTCATCAAGTGGGTGAACTATGTGACCGACAACCGGTTCTTGACGTTGGCCGCCGATTTGTCCGAGTCGATCAACGTGGAGCACGGCGCTTTATGGGGTCATTATGATCCCGAGAAAAACCCGCTCGGCACGCGCATGAAGGCTGCCATTCAGGAAGCGGGTAACGTCTTGACCGCTATCGGGCTGGTGAGCCAGAGCGCCTCGGTCGACCCGACGAAATTTGCGGGGGTGTGGGCCCTCAGTGGCACCTACGGCGCTTTCACGCCGCTGATGTATACGCCCGCCCGCGTGTGGAGTCAGCAGAACCAGGACAGCAAGTTTCGCATGGGGGTGCTTCACATTTTGGCCGCACATTCCGGGCCGGAAACGGCTGCGGATGCCCGCACGCACTTCGGCATTTTCGCGCCACAGGTATGGAAGCTCTTTCCGCGCGGACAGACCATCAGCCTGAATTTCTGGGATTACAATGATGTGGCACCCGGTTACTTTGCCGCGGCGGAAATTGCTGCGCGCGATCCCAAGGTAGGCATTATCGTTCTTGAGGTGGCGCGGCCCGATTTCCCGGTGGCCGACCGCAGCCGCTTCGCCGATCCGGATGTCACCGCCGCGGCCAAAGGGTTTTATGTGATTCGCGATTTTGCGCCGGGCCGGCCGCGTCAGGGCTACGTGGTCGTCCAAGGGGCCAGCGCGACCATGAATGTCGTAAGAGAGCTGCCCCGCTTGGACGAGCTCGGAATCAATGTGAAAATTGTTTCTGCCGTAAGCGAAGAATTGTTCGACAGGCAGCCCGACGGCTACCGCCGAAAGGTGCTGCCTCCCGAGGCGCTTTATGACCTGATGGTAGTCAGCACGGGTACACGGCGCGTCTGGCCCTTGCGCAATGTGGGCCCTCTCACCGACGAATATTCCCTTACATCCGACTGGGACAATCAATGGCTGAGCGGCGGGCTGGAGTCGGAGGTGATTGCGGAAGCCCATTTGGATCAGGCGTCGATTGCGGCGGGCATTGAACGCTTCGCAAGAGAGCGTGGCGAACGCTTGGCGCGCCAGCGCGAATTGCTGGAGGGCGTATAGAACGTATCGAGTAGGAAATAGTGACTCCAGGAAAAATGAACGGACGCTGAGTCGGCGTTGCAAGCATCAAAGGGACGCGGAGCAGAGGGGTAGAAGACAAAACACGACGAATAATGTTTTTATTTGTAGCAGAAGGGTAGCATGGCTGTCAAGTGCTGTCTTGTGTAGATGAAAATCGTCCAGGGTGGAACGGCGGCGACCGCCAAAATAAGCGCAAAACGAAGGAGCGGGGAGGGAGACATGCACCCAGTTGTGCATTTTGAAATTGGATGTAAGGACAGCGCGAAGACGCAGGAGTTTTACGCCAAGCTCTTTGGCTGGAAGATTACGCAAGCGGGGCCGGCGGCGATGATTGATACCGGCGGGCTGGTCACGGGCCACTTCACAAGCTTGGGACACGAGCCGCATCATTACACGATTTTTTATGTGCAGGTGGAGAACGTGCAGAAGGCTCTGGAGCAGGCGCAACTGCTGGGCGGAAAAACACTGGTGCCACCGACGGATATTCCGACGGGAACGTTTGCCTGGATGCAGGATCCGGAGGGAAACACGATTGGGCTGTGGAAGTCGAAGGGATAGGTCGCGCAAATTGAATGACAGATCGCAAACATCTCGCGCGGCGAAGGTGGAGCCGGGGAAAGTTTTCCGGCGAAGCGAGGCGTTCACATTTTTCGACCGATTGGGCGATGCGATTGTGACCGGGCCGACGGGAAATAATTTGCGGGATTTGCGGATTCAGTTGGCGGGATAGATCCCAGGCGGGAGGTGCGGCATGAAGCTCTCAGTCTTCTGTGGAGTCAGCGTCGATGGGTTTCTTGCTCGGACGAACCACGCGCTCGATTTCTTGGATGCTGGTGGGAAGGAACCGCACGGCTTCGACGAATTCTATGGCAGCGTGGACGTGGTGGTGATCGGACGGAGGACATTCGAGGTGGTGCTGACCTTCGGAAAATGGCCTTACGGCAAAAAGCCAGTGGTCGTGCTGAGCAGCGGTTCGCTCGATTTTTCTGCAGTCAAAGGCGGCGTTGTTGAACAGATGTCGGGCGAACCGGGGGAAATCGTAAAGCAGCTCAAGGCTCCGGGCTTCAAACACGCTTACATCGACGGCGGCATTACGATTCAGAAATTTCTCGCCGCCGGCTGCATCGATCGATTGGTGATCACACGCGTGCCAGTGCTGATCGGAGAGGGAATCCCGCTGTTTGGTCCTGTTCCACACGACGTTAGCCTTCGTCACGTTGCAACGCGCTGCTACACGGGCGGCTTGGTGCAGAGTGAATACGAGCCTGGCGTTACGCAACGACCCCGCAGGAAGCGGATCCTGACGCGGCGCACCAAGAAGTGACCGGCCCGGCGGCCTACTGAAAGCGGTGGCTTGTTTTTTTCTACAGCAGGCTTTTCACGTAGCCGCCATCGACCGCGATGGAGCAGGCGTTGACGTAGCTGGCGCGTTCGGAGGCGAGGAATGCGACCACCGCGGCAAGCTCCTCCGGTTTACCGACACGGCCGAGGGGCACTTGGGCGCTGAGGCGCTCGAAGATTTTTTCGCGGCTGAGGCCGGCGGTCTTGGCCTGGATTTCCGCGAGATCGTCGAGGCGTTCGGTAAGGGTGTAGCCGGGGCAGACGCAGTTGACGGTGACGCCGTCGGGGCCGAATTCATTGGCGAGCGTGCGCATCAGGCCGGTGACGCCGGCGCGAAGGGAATTGGAGAGCAGCAAGTTGTCGATGGGCTGTTTGACGGAAACGGAAGTGATGGCAATCAGGCGGCCCCAGTGGCGCTGGCGCATGAGCGGAAGAACTTCGCGGGCGAAATAGACGGCGCTCATGAGGGTCAGCTCGAAAGCGTTGCGCCAGTCTTCCAGGGAAATATCGAGGAATTTCTTCGAGGGCGGGCCGCCGGCGTTGGTGACGCAAATGTCCACGCGGCCGAAGCGCTTCTGGACGGCGGCGACAAAGCCATGGACGGCGTCAGCGCGGGTGACGTCGAGCTCCTGAGAAAAGACTTCGCGGCCGGTGGCTTTGCGAATGGCATCCGCGGCATTCTTGAGATTGGCGGCAGAACGGGCGCAGATGGCGACTTCCGCGCCGTCGCGCGCGAGTTCTTCGGCAACCGCCCGGCCCAAGCCTTTGCTGGCAGCGGCGACGATGGCGACACGTCCCTTCAGACCCAGATCCATGGTTTTCGTCTCCCGTTGTTTTGCGCGGCGCGAAAACTAAATTGAGCGGCGCAGGTAAGTATCGGTTTTCTTGATCCAATCCTGGCGAGGCGGAGCGAAGACATCAATGTCCACGGTGTCTTCGAGGGCCTCGGCCGCATGCGGCATATTGGCGGGAATCAGCAAAACTTCGCCATCACGCAGGATTTTTTCTCCGTCGTCGAAGATTAGCTTCAGCGCGCCGGAAATAATCCAAGTGATCTGCTCGTTCACGTGGGAGTGGCGAGGGACAATGGCGCCGCGGGCAAGAAGGATGCGCGCGAGCATGGCGCTGTCGCCGTAAATCATCTGGCGCGAGACTTTGTCATTCAGTTTTTCGGATTCGAGCTTGTTCCATGAAGTTTTTTCGGGCATCGGGCCCTCCGTCAATGAAAATAGGAATGAGAATCCTCCAACGAAACAGGCGCGGCGTCAATGACGTTTGTTCGGAGGAAGGCGCGATTGCGGCGGGATGGCGGTTTGATTAGAATTTGCGAGGCGCGGGGGGGGGGGGGCGAGTTTTGCGTGGCAGGCTTCCTATGAACATTTTTCGGTGGGTTGCTGCGGCGATTTTCTTCCTGCAATTGCCGAATCCAATTTTCTGGCTGGTGGTGCATCCGCAGATCAGCTATTGGCGAGGAAGGCTGCGCGCGGCGTACATCACGGCGCTAGTCAGTTCGTGGGGCGTGGTGAGGATTCTGCTGATTGTGTTTCGGCGCGCCATTTTCGCGGAGAGGCATTCTGGCGATTTGCGAATCGGACTTGGACTGTTGCTGATCGCAGCGGATATTTGGCTTTTCGAGCGCGCGCGGCAGGACCTGGGAACGTCGCGGCTGATTGGCAAGACGGAACTCGCGGGGGGCGGCGAAGTGGTGGATACGGGGATTTATTCGTATTTGCGGAATCCGCGATATGTGGGAATGATCGCGTCGGTGTTGGGAGCGTGCCTGCTGGCGGCGACGGCACTGATGTGGGCGATTTGTGGCGTGTGGCTGGCGCTGGTGCTGATGGTGATTGGATTTGAAGAGCGCGAGCTGCGCGCGCGGCTGGGTGCTCCGTACATCGAATACTGCCGGCGTGTGCCGCGATTTATTCCCTACCGAATGCCGGTGCGCGCGAAGTGAACAGCGCCGGCGCAGAAGAACGCGCGTGAAACAGCTCGAACCCACCTCGGTCATACTGGCGACATACAACGACGCGAACATTTTGGAATGGAGCCTGGCGGCGTTCGCGCGACAGAGCTTTCCGGATTTCGAGTTGATATTGGCCGATGATGGCTCGAGCGAGGATTACGAGCCGATCCTGCGGAAATGGGCGGGAAGGTTTGCGCGGGAAATCGTGCAGGTGCGGCACGAGCGGCGCGATTTTCGCAAGACGCGGATCCAGAATCGCGCGGTCTCGGTGGCACGGACCGAACGACTGATTTTTGTGGATATCGACTGCCTGCCGCAGCGAAATTTCGTGCGCAATCATTTGATGTTTTTGGAGCCGCGTGTGGCGCTGACGGGGCGGCGCGTGCATATCCGCAGGGAAATTCTGCCGCTGGCGGAAGTGATTTACCAGCGGGGGCTCGATTTGCCGGGAGGGAAGCTATTTCTGGAATGGTTGAAGGGACGCGCGCGGGTGATCGAGCATGGATTCGAGCTGCCGACTTTTTACGAATCAAAGAACAACGGGATTCTGGGGTGCAATTTTTCGGTCACGAAGAAGGATTTCGCGGCGGTGAACGGATTCAACGAGGAATTCCTAGGTCGCGGTGGGGAGGACACGGACATCGATCTGCGGCTGCAGCGCAATGGCGTGCGGGTGCGATGCCTGCGCAACAAATTGATCGAATACCACCTGATACATGAAGTGCGCGTAGGCACGTTTGAGAGCGATAGCGCGCGGATTCAGGAGGCGCAGGCGGCGGGAGAGATTCGCGCGCGGAAGGGGCTGGCGGAGGTTCGCGAGGGCGAATTTACGGTGACGCGGTATGCGGCGGGGAAGCGCGAAAAGCGCTGATGATGCAGCGCGAGCGATGGAAAATAAAGCGTCCCGGCTGGGGCCGGGACGCTGGTGCTGCGGGATTGATTGGTGCTGGGCCTAAGGTGTTGGCAGAACCACTTGGCTGAACCCGACGGTGTTGACGTCGCGGAACATCGGAGTGCGCGGCGGCAAAAGGCTCGGTGTCAGGAAGTCGGAGTCGAAGCTATAGCCGCGGGTCGGGGGTTGATATACTGTGTTGTTGAGACCGTCTTTGTAAACGCCGATGGCCTGGCGGCTGTAGTAGAAGCTGACGACGGAGCCTCTGTAGTAGAGCGTCTGACCGCCCCAGTTTTCGAGCATGCGAATAAAATTGTGAACACCACCGTCGGTGCCGAAGTCCTGATAGCAACCGCCGGTGCCGCAAGTTGAGGGCTGAGGAAAGGAAATGCCCTTGCCAGCGACGACGGCGAAGCGGTAGTTGGTTGTGGCGGCATTTCGGCCGCAGGTGCCCCAGACTCCTCCCTGTGGCGGATTGCTGGCGGGGCAGCTTCCCGAGTAATACGGGAATATGAACGAGTTGACGTCATTCCAGCTGTCCGAGAGAAGCGTGACCGAGTCGGCGATAACGGAGGTGGCCACGTGCGCTGCGTTTGGCGTGGCGTTCACGTCGCCGCCAGCCGCCGCATTGAAGTCATCTTGGACGTAAACAGGATTCTCCGAGACGATAGTCAGGCCGCATGCCACACCGTCCGGACAGGTGCCGAGGTTGATGCTGCTGCCGTTCACAATCTTCAAGGCGCGACGGAAAAAGAGCGGCGGATTTTGGCGCGCTTCCTCTGGATTCACAATATAGGCGCCGGGCCAGGGCATGGTCGGCGCAGTGCACCCCGCGCTGGGCTGGGGCACGACGCCTTTGTTGGTCAAGAGGTCGGTGAAGAGCGTCGGGTTGCCATTGACCGAGGGCCATGAGGGGCTTGTTTCGCCGTAGTCTTCCGGCACGCCGCCGACGACTTGGTTGCCAGGATTTTCAACCATGTCGAAGGTTTCGCCCGTGTCGAGAACCCCATCCGGGCATCCGTATCCGCTGGATGGATTGATGGAATCTTCGAAGCCGTATTCGCCCGTTTCATACGTTGACGGCGAGGCTGGCGGCCACCCTCCCGGAATAGCGGTGGAATCGTAATTTCCGCGGCGATCGGAGAAGTAAATGGTGAAATCATTGGTGCTGTTGACGGCGTCTTTGGCCAACATTCCCGTGGCGTTGGTGGTTAAGAATTTAACGAGCTGGGTAATGTCGAGCTCGGTGTAGTTCATAACGCCGCCGGCGGTGGGCATTTGATAGTACGCAAAAGTACCCTTCGTTCCGCCGGTGGCAGTAACCGTAGTAGTGGGTGGCTCCAAGTCGCGCAAATTACCTTCGCGGGTATCAAACAGCATGTTCGGCCAATAGTCGAAAGGGCTCGTGCTGAAAGTACCGCATGGCGCGGCGGTTGTCCCGTTGGATGGATTGTCGCGCATGCGTTCGAGCCGGATGATGGCACCTAAGTTGATGTCGGCGCATGTTGACGCGGCGATCTGCGATGTCGACGATGGACTTGAGCCCGGCTGTGGAAATAGCGCCGGCAGAGAATAATAACTATTCGCGCCGAGCGTAAAGCTCTTATTGGGATTTAGATTGCGGCCGGCGATCCCAAGACCTAGTACCGTGGAGGTCACATCTTTCCAAGTACCGCAGGAGCCCGCCGTTGTGGGATAGGACGTTTGGATTTCGATCTTGATGTAGCCGGTGATTAACGGTTGCCCGTTGGGCAGCCAGTATCCATTACTCGATGTACCATAGCCGCCTGAAGCGGTATCAGCAGTATGAGAGGATGTAACGGCACCGGATTCGGCGATGGGAACGGCGCTACCAGCGGGGCCGAACGTCGCTCCTGCTACTCCTAGATGCGTGGGAGAGACTGTAGTGTCTACGCAAGGCAAGCTCGAAAGGTCGGTGGAGTTGTCCGAGAGCATTATGCGCATGCTAGCCTGAGCATAGTAACGCTGCGAATAGAGTTCCGGATTTGATGTGTTTTCGCTGGCCACAGGACGGCGAATCAAGTCGATGGGGTTCGCGCCCGGGGCCAGGGTGATCGAAAGGTTGACCGCCTTGACGCCGGTTTCCGAACTTCCTATGTAGCTGTTGTAAGTGCTCTTAGCCAAATTCGGGAACGCGGCATTTTGAGCGGAGCCTATGGTGCCTACGAGGCTCCCCTGCGTCAATTGCTGGCATCCTGCGGTGTTGCCGCTGGGCCAAGTGCCGGACGGGCATCCGCCAGAGGTGGTCGGAGCGTAAATGGCTCCTGTGTATCCCGTGCTGGTGGGCCAGCCGTTTGAAAGGTTGGAGACGATGATGTCCTTGGCGGAGAGAACCTTTCCGTTGAATACTAGATCAGCGCCGCCGGCGAGGAAAAGGTTGCCGTTGGTCATGACGTTGCCGCCGAAGTCGAAATCGGGGCCGGGGAAGAAGCTCAAGTCCGTTTGTGAAAACATGCCGAACTGAAAGACGGGAATAGCAACGGTCTGAACCGTGCGGGTGAGCCGGACTTCGGCATTGGTAACGGCGTTGTGCGCGGTGACGGTCAGTGTATAGGGGGTCAGCAGGCCGGTCATGCCCTGATAGTTCCCCGACTCAATGACATGGTCCGTGGCCTCAGGATTGCCGGAACCATCGACGGGGAAAGTGATGTTGTAGCCGATCGCGCCGGAAGGAATCAGGTAGTCGACGCCCGGGACGTTCGGTTCATTCGCCGCGACGGCGAGGGCGTTCACTTGCGCTCCGGAAGGCGAGGAGTTGCTGGCGAAGAGATTGCCAAGGTCGCCGGTGAGTTTCTCCAGACCGGCTTCCGCGCCATAGAAAGTGTAGGTTTCGGAGCCGTTGACACCTCCGAGGCGCTGATCAATCAAGACCATCCACGAGAAACCAATGACGAGCGCAACGATAAGGAAAACGACGATAAGGCTCGTTGCGAGCGCCATACCGGACTGGGATTTGTTTTTCATGACATTTATCCTCGATCGTGCAAACTCACTGGAATTCATTGGTAAAGGCCAAACCGCGAAGGCTGATTTGAGAAATTAGATTGTCGCGGAAGGTCTGTTTCGTCCAAGAAAAGGGCGCGTCAGAGCGCGCTCCTAAGAATATGTTCGTGCTCATCATCTGGTTTGCGTTCATGCCCGCTGGCGGAATGGGTTGATTGGTGCAGGCTGCACCGCAGGCGGCGCCGTTGACAAAGTTGTAAGTGATCCAAAACGCCTCGAGGGACTCGCCGACTGGCTCCGGAGTAAAAAAATTGACCTGGCGCATCAGGCGAGGGCCAGAGGGATTGGTGTTATCGAGATAATAGGTGACCATCCAGATGCGGGTCGCCGTGGTGGGTGGATAGGTACCACTGCCAGCGGGTGACTGAAGCTGTTTTATGGTGCCGGCAGGGTCAGTGCGGCCGTTGAGTTTGTAGGGATCGCCCGTGGCGAAGCCCATGACTTGGCCGTTGACCGAAGTCACGTACTGCAAGGTGTTGCCTTGCGCGTTGCTGAACATAATCAGGTCGCCGATAGCGACGGCACCGTTGCCGGCGTTGAAGACGACGCAAGTCGCGTCAAAGGTCGCCGAAGTTCCGGCGGCGTTGATGGTACCGGCGCAGGGTGTGTCCGGGGGCACCGCACCAGGGTCATTAATGAAGTTGGCGTTTAGCGGCTGACCCTGTGGATAAGTAACCGTGTCGGGCGGAAAAGTGTCGTTGTCCGCATAAATGATGGTCACCATATCGGAATTGACGGCGCCGGAGATCAGCGGTCCCAAACCGTGGCCAGGCGTGATGGCGGAAACGGAAGTGGCGCCAATCGGGAAGGTGTAGGCGTCACCAGTGGGCGAGGGTTCATTTACGGGAATGCCGCTTCCGTTGGGAATGGAAATGCCGCCCACGGGAATACCTGAACCGGCCAGCACGAAGTCGTGCTGAAGTTGGTCCATGCCCGCGCGGAGGTTTTCGTTCATGTCACTCATCAATGAGATGGCCTGCGCGGCACGTTGCCCCTGGTTGAGCGCATCCAGAGAAACGCCGACAATGATGACAGTGATTGCGACGGCCACCATAAGTTCGATTAGGCTGAAACCTGAGTTTCGTTTCATGTGTTATGCGCCTCGGCCGACCTATGACCACTGACAAATGAAGCTGGTCAGCACGTACTGTCTCTGGAATCTGCCCACTTTATAGTTGATGGTCACAGTAATTTGGCGGAGAACGGTAGTGGGCACGCCCGGCTCCACGACGTTGGTGATCGCGATCGTCCTCGTGTAGTTGCTCAGATATTGTTTGACGGCGTCAGCACCATCCAAAGTGCCGCTCGGGCCGGGGGTATAGATTGCGTCCAGGTCGTTGACGTTGTCATCGGCGGTGTCGATGATTCCGTCGGGGCCGGGATCGCACAGCACCTCGGCGCCGTTCTGGAAGATGCCACCGTTGGAGACGTTCTGGATTTGACTCCAGGTATAGAGTTGGGAGTCGCGCGCGTAGAAAACGCTCTCCACCGCTTCTTCGGCCTTTTGCTGGGCGATATAGTCGGCCTCTGACATGCCCATGAAGGCAATTCCGTTGGTCATCATGGCGGCGAGGCCCATGATTCCAATGGAGAGGATGAGCAGGGCGATCGCTGCTTCAATTAGCGTGAATCCAGCTGAAGAACCTATTGCTTTGGGGGTCGATATACCTTGATGGTAGCTCATTGTTGTACCCATCCATGTCCGGTTCCGTGATACATGCGGACCTGTCCGGTAGCGCCGAGGATCGTGACCGCCCGCGCGGTCGTGGCCATGTTCGTCACACCCATAAAGATGGAGCCGTCGATCAGATTGCCGCCGCCATCTATAAGAGTTCCATCGCTTTGAAACTGGATGATCGGAGGATTCGAACAACTACCCGTTGGCGGTGGAATGTAGTTGAAGCAGGTGACCCCCGAGTCACCAAAGGCATCTGGCGTGTCGCCATTACCAGCGAACTGCAGGAATGTCACGGTCGGCGAGAGGAATACCTTGCTCAGAACTGTTGTGCCGGCAGGAATATTCTGGATGGTCAGAGTGATTTGATTGTTGCCGGTGAAAGTGAGGATGACGTCGCGGCGCTGGGCAATCGCGGTCTGTCGCGCCAAGCGCAACTGACCTTCGACGAGGTAGGCGGAGGAGTTGGCGTGGAACTGCTGAAGGGTTGGTTGCATTTCCGCGAGCGTAGCGGCGACCATGACCCCCATGATCAAGACGGAGACCAGGAGCTCAACCATGCTGAAGCCGCTGGATGGATTTTTCGTTCTCATTTTCAACGCAACTCCCTTAGCCGAACGAGTGACACGTGAGACCAACAACCACGAGTGTAAGAGCATGAGGGCGGCCATCGCAGAATGTTCGGTATCGCATTGATATAGTGGCGGTTATCCTGATACCGGTAGATTTGTGGGCGATCGGCAGGAAGGCAGCAGGGGTTAAATGGTGACCAAAGCGCTCGCCCAGACCATAATCGGCGGGCGCCGACCTGGGTTGGCCCTACCGAGGCGCGGCGCTATCGCCTAGAACGATGGCCGCGAGATCTGGTGCTTTATCCATGCATGAGATTGGAGAGCAGCTCATAATGCATGGCCTTCGATGTTGCGGAGCTAAACGATGTCGATAATTGATTTCTTGTTCGGACGGCCACTGCGTTCCTCAGAAGAGCGAGGCCAGGCACTGGGAGCGCTCGGCGGCATTCCGGTTTTCGGACTAGACGCGCTGAGCTCCGCGGCCTACGGACCGGAAGCAGCTTTGACACTGCTGATTCCCCTGGGCGCATTGAGCGTCATATACATCGTCCCAATTACGCTCAGTATCATCGGTCTCTTGCTGATCGTCTTCTTTTCGTATCGCCAAACTATCGAAGCGTGCCCGAGCGGCGGCGGGTCATACACGGTCGCTGGGAGAAATCTAGGGCCTTCTGCCGGGCTGCTGGCCGCTGCTGCGCTGATGATCGATTACGTGCTGACGGCGGCAGTCGGGATTTCTGCAGGTGTGGGCGCGCTGATTTCGGCTGTCCCTTCTCTTCAGCCCCATACGCTGATGCTGTGCCTTGCGATTCTGGTGTTAATCACTGTGATTAATCTGCGCGGGGTGCGCGAAACCGGAACGATATTCATGATTCCGACATATCTTTTTGCCGGAACGCTTCTGGTCACGCTAGCCGTCGGGACTTTCAAGACGATCGCGGCAGGTGGCCACCCGACGGCGGTGGCGGCTCCGCCTCCTTTGCCGGCAGCGACGGCCGCCGTCGGAGCATGGCTTATCTTGAAAGCATTCTCGAGCGGGTGCACGGCGATGACCGGCGTGGAAGCGGTCAGCAATGGCGTATGTGCGTTTCGTGAACCCGTGGTGCGAACGGCGCAACGCACGCTGAGCATCATCATCGGGTTGCTGGTGATTTTGCTGGCGGGGATAGCGGTGCTCTGCCGCGCATATC
This sequence comes from uncultured Acidobacteriota bacterium, assembly GCA_963811805.1. Lineage (GTDB taxonomy): Bacteria > Acidobacteriota > Terriglobia > Acidiferrales > UBA7541 > DAHUXN01. The sequence goes on from CAWESU010000001.1 coordinate 3,258,583, forward strand.
ACATCGGTGCGACGAATCCGGGTTCGGGCTACCAGAGCGTGCTTTCGCAACTTACTGCGGCGGTGGTGGGCAGGAATGTCTTCTACTATGTCACGATCGCGTCGATTCTCTTGGTCCTAGCATTTTCCGCGAATACCGCCTTCGCGGATTTTCCGAGGCTCTGCAGGCTGCTGGCGCAGGATGGCTATCTTCCCTACCCCATGGCGATACAAGGAAGGCGGCTGGTCTACACCCTAGGCATCACAGTGCTGGCGCTTCTTTGCAGCCTTCTGCTAATTGTGTTCGGAGGGACAACGGATCGATTGATTCCCTTGTTCGCGGTCGGAGCGTTTCTTGCATTCACGCTCTCTCAAGCGGGCATGGTGATGCACTGGAGGAATGTGGGCGGAAAGAAATCGCGCGGAGCGATGTTCATAAACGGTTTTGGGGCGGCGATGACCGGTGGCACCGTTGTGGTGGTTACGATCACCAAGTTTGTCGAGGGTGCGTGGATCGTGACGTTGCTGATTCCCTTAACAATCGCCTTGATGTACTCAATTCGGCGGCACTACACGAGAGTTCAGAAGGAAATCGCGGATCCCCGTCCCATCGATTTGAGCGAGTTAGGAGCGCCCATCGTGGTGATGCCGGCGAGTTCGTGGAATAAAATCAGCCGCGAGGGGTTGCAGTTCGCGGTAAACCTGTCGTCCGAACTGCACGTGCTGCACGTGGAATGCGGTGAAGACGAGGAAAATGTTCGCAAGAAGTGGATCGAATATGTGGAAAAGCCGATGAAGAAAGCCGGCTTGCCGGTGCCGCACATGACGGTGCTGAAGTCGCCGTTTCGCTTTGTGATCAATCCGATTGTGGACTATGTGTTCGATCTGGAGAAACGGAACCCGAAGCGGCAAATCGCAGTGATTATTCCGGAGCTGGTGCAGAAACACTGGTACGAGTATTTCCTGCACAACCAGCGCGCAACTTGGTTGAAAGCGGCGTTGCTGCTGAAGGGCACGCGGCGGATCGTAGTGATCAGCGCACCGTGGTACCTGAAATCTTGAGAAACTACTACGAATTATTGACGGGCAGTCGATCCCAGGCTACAACGCTAACGCTTTTGGCAGAGTTGCAACGTAGCGCGTTGACGGAAGCTCTTGAGGAGAGTAATGACCCGATTCCTTGTTCGCATTTCATTCTTTATTCTGCTGAACACTTCCGTCGTGAGCATCGGCGCCGCGGCGCAGGGCTTCGCCGGGACGGGACCGAAGACTCCACAGGAATTGGCGGCGCTGGTCATACAACAGTTCGCTTCGGGATCGGCGGAAGAATTCAACAGCGTCGACCCGGATCCCGGCGGGCAACGCGTGGTGCAGCGCGCGCTCAAACAGAAGGCGGCACGACGGGGCGACCTGAGCCGCGTGATTTGGCGGGGGCCCGATCGCGCGGTGCTCTTGCTTACGGGTACGGTGGGAGCAAGCAATTCGGGTGAAGAGACGACTGGCTCACGAGATTTTTCCGGATTGTATGAGGCGGCGAAGTCGAACGGGGTCTGGACGCTCGTGCGCCGCCTGCCGATCGATCAGGAGAATCACATTTTGTCTCAGGCAGTCCAATGCACGATCCTCCCCGGCGAGAAGATCAGCGTGCAGGATCAAGTGGGAATTTCCGTGGGGGGCGTGTACGGCTTTGCGGTGCGCTTGAACGACCGGGCAAAACTGAGCCAAGTGAAACTAGGCGGCAAGCCAGCGAAGTATGAATTTGGCGGAGGGGTGCTCTGGCTGGAAACGCCTCCTCGGTCGCATGCTGAGCTTTCGCTGGTGTACAGCCTGGCGGCTGAATCACACAAGGAAAACGAGAAAGCGCCGTCGTCGTCGGCCACGCCAACAGGCCCTCCCGCTTACGGGGAGTTCCTGAACGTAGATGTGTGGATGCCGCTGTTCGACTTCGACAGCGCGAACGACACTGCGCCAATCTCGATCACGGCACGGATTCCCTCCGCGTATTATCTGACCACCAGCATTCCACAAACGGAAAGCGTGAGCGGCGGCATGCGCATCGTGCGCGGGCGCACGGATGAGCCGGAGTTTACGCTGACGCTGATTTTCGATCGCGACTGGCACCCCACACTCGCGAAAGTTGGCGACATCGAGTTTGGCACTTTCCTCACGAGCGATTTTCGATGGAAGCCCGAGCAACTCGAAGACATCCTACGCAAGGAATACCAGATGCTCGATCCGCGGTTCGGGCCGCCACAGTCGCACTATCTGGCGGTAGTTGAGGAGCGGGGAATCGGCGAATCCGGCTTTCGTTATCGCGCAAACGATCTGGTAGTTTCCGGGACGGGCGGCGGCACGGCTTTGTTTTCTCCGCTCGAGTCGGCTGCGTCCGAACCAAACGCGCCGTTCCCGCATGAAGTTTCGCACGGCTGGACCATGCAGGCGACCGGCCCGGCTGCGAATACGTTACGTGAAGGCTGGGCGACTTACTGCGAATGGATGTTCGTGGGCGAAGAGTATGGCGACGATGTTGAGCGGGACATTTGGGAGACGGCGCACAATTATTATCTCTTGGGCGGGCATGACGGCGTGCGCAGCATACTGGGAAATCCAGGGAACGGCTCGATCCATTACGTGAAGGGCGCGTGGGTTTTCCATATGCTCGAAGAGGTGATGGGGCAAGAACGCTTCGATCGCGGCATGCGCGAATACATCGAGATTCCGCGCGAGCAGCCCGCCGGTTACGAACAGTTCATCGCGGCGATGTCCCACGCGGAGGGCCATGACATGAATTCGTTTGTCATGCCCTGGCTGAGCGGGAAGTACATTCCAGACATCAGCGCGCGCGTGGATGGCGGGAACATAATTGTGACGCAAACGCAGCCGGATGTGGTTTTCGACTTGCCGCTTGATCTCGCGCTTACTATATCGTCGGGAAAAACCGTGGAGCGCAGCGTGCACCTGACGCAAAGGTCGGACGTCCTAGATGTAGGCGACATCGGCGCGGTGGCGAATGTGCGCATCGATCCGCATCACGAATTTCTTTTGCAGCGGCACTTTGGCGAAACGGTGCACTTCGAGCTGCGCGCGCCAGACGCAAAGGCGGTTGCGCTGACCGGCAATTTCGCGCTAAAGCCTGTTCCGGCGACGAAGACCGGCGACGTTTGGGTCCTCGATCTACCCATGAGCGAAGGACGTTACAGTTGGGCTTGGCAAGTGGACGGCAAGACGCTTGGCGCATCGCATAACGGGCAACCAACCGGCGGAGTGCGAGTCGTTCAGCCGTTGGAACGGTTGCAGACCTCTTACCCTAAATGAGTTGATTGCCGGGCGTAAGAAAAATGGCGGGGAGGGTGGGACTTGACGAGCCCTCCGCAGGCGCGGCGTGCCAGTTGAAAGAGTTCCAGGTTGCGGAGCCTGGCGAAGGGGCTCTTGGGTAAGGGCTCCAATTTTTGGTTTAATGGCGGAGAGGGTGGGATTTGAACCGAGTGACTATATTCCAAAGCTCGTGTTTCGATGGTGTTGCGACCCTCACTCCCGGTCAATTGGAACAAATGGAACAAGAACTCATAGCATTACTCGATGCCAATGCTCCCAACTACGAATCCGTCGCGTTAGTCGTGGGCTATGAGAACGGCGATGGTTTTGTGCTCGCAAATTACCCCAACAGATTGCCGGTCTTGGAAGATTCTCTTAAACGGAAAGGGACGCCAGCAGTTCTTCTTTACTGTTAAACGGTAGCGGCAAAAAGTGATCCACAACACCCGTAGACAGCAACTCGATGGCGATCTCAACCGGGCCGCAGCAAGCTAGAACAAGGCGCGTAACTGGAGAGACCTCCCGCAGCCGCTTCGCCAGTTGGTCGCCGCAAACGCTCGGCATCACCAAATCCACCATCGCCACATCGAACTGCATCAGCGCGGCCACGGAAACCACTCCCTCGGCATCCTCTTCGCTGGTCAGAAGGCGGGCGCAAACTTCGTGCCCTGCATCGGTCAGCAGTCTCTCCAGAAACCCCAAAATCGTAATTTCGTCATTCACGACAAGGATTCGCATGGGCGCGATTCTATCACAAGAGTAAGGTCGTCCGTTCCATTGGCTGGTCGGCCTTGAAGTCCGGGTGTGCGTCGAATGCTGCATGTTAGAGCGGGGAAACACTCGACTCGGATAGCTGAGTCGCTAGGATTCGCTTAAAACGAGCAAGCACTGGCCCCCCTCTAGGGGACGTGGCTGCGCCCCTCAACTCAACTTAAACTAATTGCGGGGAGTCGCTAGGATCGGCTGGGGACGCGATTAACTGGCATTCTAGATACTGAACTAATTAGCTTATGGGAGCCGAGAGCAGGGTGGTCGGCCTTCGGGCGCGCGCGAAGATGTCGAACATGTATTTGTCCGACCGTAGACCCGCCACGGGGCGCTCACGACGGGGGTATGCCGTCACGTTCTGGAGTCCCAAAACGTTTATGTCATATCGTGTCATCTAGTCATCAGCATAGACGGGTTGTTGAGCAGTGTCACGTGCGGCCAACTGTACGTTATAAAGCACTGTACGTTCAACAGGGATCAACGCAACAGGATCGAGGCAATGAATAGCTGGACGGCCCGGCCAGCACGTCCCCTAATGGGGGTCAGGATGACGGTCGCCATCGTCGCATCCGCCGTCCGTTGCAAATCATCTGCAAATCTATCGGAATTTACACTGCATTTGCGAGCGATCTCGCGCGACATGGCATTGTGCGCCGTTCCCGCCTTTCAACAAACAACTGTTTTTTGCATGGCGAATCGTGCGCAATTCGAGCGCGATTTATCAGTGATTTGCGGGCGGCTCGCGCGACAGGTTTTTTGAAAGCGGCGCGTCAGACTTCGCATGTAAGAATTACCGTGTCAGACTGACGAAAGAATTTTCACGCAGAGCGATGATTTTTCTTGACACACGTACATCTACTGATGTATATAGGAGCCATGAAGCGTACAAACATCTACCTAACCGACGAGCAAATGAAGCGATTGGAAGGATTGTCCAAAAAAACTCTCGCTCCCGTCGCGGCTCTTGTTCGCCGGGCGATAGATGAGTTTCTGAAACGGCAGAAATAAAAAACGGGCTTGCCGTCCGCGTCAACGGGCGACAAACCCTAACCCACACAGCGAGGTAATTCGCCATGCAAGCTAGTTCCAATTCTACCGTAATTCCAATCGAACAAACCGAGCTAGAAACATGGTTTGAGCGTAATCGTGCTCACGTCGAGCTACGGAGTGCGCAAACCCATGCGCCAATCCTGTCGTTTTGGGATGAGGATATCGCCGAGCTAGTCGAAGACGGATTCCTGAATCCGCGCGACTGGCACGGCTCGCTGTACGAATACGCGGCCTATCTTGGCGTGCTTCCGGGCACAGAGGCAGGTGCGCGATGAGCCGACAAGATTACATCCGTTTGGCGGAAGCACTCCGGTACGGCCTGGGTTCGCTGCAAGCCGATGGCTTCACCCGGCCAGAAGCACTCAAAGCACAAGAGCACTTTGCAGCGCATATCGCCGAAGCACTCGCAGCCGAGAATCCCCGATTCAACCGTGAACATTTTCTAGCGGTTGTTCGTGGCGAACGTGAACTCAATTCGCGTCCGTCGCGCAACGGAAAGGTAGGTGCATGATGTCAACGCCTACCTTTGCGTTTCCGCAATCGCTGGCAGAAAAATACCGTCCGCGCAAGGTTGCCGATTTTATCGGACTCGAAAAACAGCGCCGGATTCTCTCTAAATTAACTGCAAATCCGTTCGCGTCCGCGTGGCTTTTCGTCGGCGCGTCCGGTACGGGCAAAACAAGTCTTGCGCTGGCAATCGCCGCAGAGCTAGGCGCAGAAGTCCACCATATCGGCTCGCAGCAATGCAACCTTGCAACCCTCGAAACGACAGTGCGGCAGTGTAACTTTGTGCCTCTGTCCGGCGGATTCCACGTCGTGATCTGTGACGAGGCAGACGCCATGAGCGATGCGGCGCAAAAGTACCTTCTATCGAAACTGGATTCGAGCGAACCTGTCCCAAACACCATCTGGATTTTTACCTGCAACGCGACGGACAGACTCGAAGCAAGGTTCCTGTCACGGTGCCGCGTGCTGGAATTCAGTTCCTATGGTCTAAACGGGAATCTTGTTGTGTTGCTGCGCCGCATCTGGCAAGCCGAATCCAGCGGAGCATCGGAACCTAACCTCGAACGGCTATCCCGCGAATCCCACAATAACGTCCGCGAATCGCTCATGCGTTTGGAGCTAGAACTGATGAGCGCGGAACCCGGCGAGGTGCGCGAATGAAAGCAGCCATCTACGCAAGAGTGAGCACGTCAAATCACGGTCAAGATGTCGGAATGCAAACGCGAGAACTTCGGGAATACTGCGAACGGCGCGGTTTCGAGATCGCCGGAGAATATCTTGACGAGGGAATCAGCGGTGCTAAGGATTCCCGGCCAGAATTGAATCGGCTAATGACGGACGCGCATCGGCGCAAGTTTGACGCGGTTGTGTGCTGGAAGTTTGACCGATTCGCTCGCTCCGTCTCGCATCTGTTGCGGGCACTCGAAACATTTAACTCCCTCGGAATTGCGTTTGTGAGTCTGAGCGAGCAGATTGATACCACGACGCCAGCGGGACGGATGATCTTCACTGTGTTAGGCGCAGTGGCCGAACTGGAACGCAGCCTGATTGCAGAGCGGGTTAGGGCCGGATTGCGGAATGCCAAAGCCAAAGGGAAGCGTTTGGGTAGGCCGCGCGTCGCCGTGGACGCAACGAAGATTGCTACCATGCGCGCATCCGGGGCGTCATGGCCCACGATTGCCCGCGAGTTGGGTGTAAGTGTCGGGACGGTGTATGCGGCTAGTAGATGAAGGCAACGGAGTATTACGGCAAGCTGGGCCTACCCATCAGGTGAGCCAGAGCGACCTTCAATGAAATTATTGTGACACCCTCTGCGGTTCGCATCGCCATTTCCTTTGCCTTTTCCCAAATCTTGTTCTCCCGTGCAGCATCAAGAAATTCGTGGCCTGCCCATGTCAAACGCAATGCGACGCATGAAGCGGCATCGCCCCGCAAGAAGCGAGCCTCTATCAATCCAGCCTCTTGAGCGAGTCTCAAATGCTCACATACTTCCGCCTGATTGCGGCCCTCAACGGATATTGGATGGCCGCCCGCGTCGGGGAGGGCCTCGGTTTTGAATAGTAGTGTACGGATCAAATCCATGTCCCGCTTCATCGCTTTTGCTCCTTAGCAACTAGCAGTTGTGGACGAATGGGCGTCGTCACCGCAAGCCCGCTTTCAGGTGCCCGCCTGGTTGGGAATCTCGTCTTACCCGCCAAAGTAGATCGGACGCAAAGACAAATCCCGACGAGTTTAAGTAGAGTATCTTTTCAATTCAATCCATTCTTTCAGAATGCGAGGAGTGCCTTGCTGAGTAGCCGTCCCGCGCTATTCAAACCACGTAATCGAGGGGGTGCATGATCTCGTTCCACGGTACCCATTGCCTACAGGTCTAACTGTTCGATTGTCGCCATTGACAGAAAAAGTCGGTTTGGGATTCCGGGCAGTTCGAGGAATCCGTATTTTTGGTAAAAACCCTTTGCCTGAGCATCCTTCGCGTCCACAACAACGGCGCACGATGCGATTTGTCTGCTGTGAACAAGACACCGTTGGAGAGCATCCAGCAATAATTTTTCCCCAAGCCTTGCGCCCGATATTTGTCGTCAACTGCGAGACGGCCAATCAACGTAGCGGGAACGTCCGGGTACCTTGCCAGTCTGCGGGCCGTATCGGGCGGAATGTCATCGAGTTTGATAGAGAATTGCGACAGTGTGTAGTAACCAGCAATCGTCTGGCCATCGGGAGTCAGAACATATACGACTGCGGCGCGTTTCCGAGTATCCTGTTTCCCCTGATTGCGTAGATACCTTTGAAGTGGTTCCGAACTGCACGTAAACGCTTCGCGGTCGTGCTTCGAGCCGAGAGATTCGATCTTAAAATCAGGCTCGCACACTTAGATGACGTTCCGCTGCGGCTCGCAAGGCTGCGTTCGGAGCAGGGGGGTTGAGCAAAACTTCCGCGAAGGCTCTCGCAGCGTCGCCGTGTAGGGCCATCATTTCATAATCCTTGATAGTCTCTACGGCTGCTCGCTCGACGGCTGCCAGCACGAAGTTCGTTGTGTTCATCTCTCGCAGACTTGCGGCTCGCTCAATTAGTTTCTTTTGCTGAGGAGCGATTCGCGCTTCCAGGCGGCTCAGTTTGTTTGTATGAGTTACGGTCATGCCTCCCTCCAAACGTTACGAACGTAATGTACGGCAATCTGCCGGATTTGTCAAATCCGCAAATCCAGCGAGAACCAGACAGTTATTGCCCCCGAATTTCTTGCCTCTCAGACAAGAAGGCTGCCCCCATTTTGCGTGTATGAAAACAAAACCGCGACTATGTCCCACACAACGTTACGTCGCCCCGTCGCTGAAATGAGACGCCTCGGCTCGTATCTCGTTGTTATTGAGCTAGTTGAGAGAGAAGAAGCAACACGGTTGTGTCATTGGGGGATTTGTTGGCCGGGGTGGGGATTCGTCAAAGGTCGTCCTTTCGGTCGTCCGTGTCCCACCCTTTGTCCCACCGTGGCCGCAGATCGCGCGTGAACTCGGTGTGAGCGTCGGGACGTGTTACGCGGCATCGAAGTAAGCCCACCCCCTCTATGGGACGTGAGCGCGAATTCAGAAGCCGATGACGCGGTTTGCCGTGAGCGATCTATGCCGTTTCTGGAAGCATTCTGCGCGATGATTTGGAGACTCGATTGAGAGTCAGAACCGTCCGGGCGAGTGTGCCCAATTTTGTGCCCAGCCAGCCGCGCAAAGGCCCGTTCGATGGCATCGGCCTGGGGATGCACATACCGCTGGGTAATCGTGATGCTGGAATGTCCGGCAATGCGGGCCAGCGTAAAGGTATCGCAACCTGACGCGCCAAGCCGCGTGAGCGCCGTGTGTCTGAGGCAATACGGCTCGAAGGGTTTGACTTCGGGGCATTCTAGCGACTTTGCCTTGTGAGCCTTTGCGAGAGTAGCGAGCGCCCTCGAATGCTGGCCTTTTGTTGTCCCGCCTTCCAGATGTCCACACGTTGACGCGGAGGGAAACACCCAGCCGCTCTCCGGCTGTCCCTGTGCCTCCCAGCGGACTTTTAGGGTGTTGTAGACAGCGGGCAACATTGGCAGCAAACGCTTGGCGGCTTTGGATTTTCCCCCGGCAACTTGAATCAGTCCGCCGTGTCCGTTCAACAAGACCCGTTCCCAGCTAAGGGCAAAGACTTCGCCGGGCCTCATTCCGGTTCCGAGCATTATCGTGGCGGCGTCGCGCCAGGGCTGATCGCAAGCAGCGAGATAGGCATCAATTTCGCGGTCTGTCAAAACGCGCTCGCGTTGTCGTTCGCCCTTTGCAAGGGTGATTTTTGGCCTGCGGTCAAGTTTGCCCCATTCGGTTGCTAGGTAAATTGCACGGCGCAGCGTGCGCAAGCCGCAGTTGATTGTCGAAGGCGATAGGTGCGAGTGGCGCGCAGCAAATTGCTGGGCGTGCTGGTCATTGATTTCATCAAGTCGCATCGTTCCAAGTGAAGGGATTAGACTAGCCGCACCGGTCTTATAGTAGCGAAGGGTAGCGGGCTTATCGGCGTGCTTCGTCTCGGCGAATGGCAGGAATTCTTTCTTGAGGAATTCCGTGAGCGTCGGCACAGTTTTCTTTTCGCGGATTCCCACTTCGCCCTTAGCAAGCGACGTGCGATGAGCGGATTCCATCGTGCGGGCCACTTTATCGTTCCCTTGCTTGGTGGATTCGCGGACTAGCTTTCCGTTGAACAAAAATTTGTACCAGTAGAATTTTCCTCGTTTGTAAATCATCGCTATTTCCTCCGTTTCGCTGATTGTTTGGCGCGTTGTTTTCTCTTCCGTTCCCGATACCGTTTCATGGCGTTGGCCACACGGCAATTCGCGGAACAGTAAGGCTGCGAAGCTCGCCGCTTCCGAAACAGCTTGCCGCAGCGTTTGCAAACTCAATCTGCTGACGTTGCCGAGCGAATCGGCGACAAGGGCATAAGACACTTGCTTGAGAGTCAGGCACAAAACGGCTTGGCGCAATTCGCCAGATTCTTTTTCGAGCCAAACGACGTGCTGGACGCCCTTAAGGCATCGGTTAGGTGCAATGCGAACGCTTCGTGGGGAGTGAGAGCACGCAGGCCGCCTTCAACGGTCGGCATTCCGGCGACGGGGAACGTGTCTCTGGTGGATTGTCCGAGTTCGAAAGTTTCCTCTCTCACCCGCAATCTCTTTCGCGCTTTTCATATCGTTGCGTTCAAGCGCATCCGCCAGCAACAAGTCGTTCGTCAAGGAAGGGCCGAATGGCAGTTTATCTAAAAGGAACGTGTTGCGGAGAACGTCCAGTTTGAAAGGAATCCGGGTGACAGGCATGCGACCTATCCATTCCTCGGAAGTATTGGCTTCCCGGTGATACTCAGAACAGGTTTCGAGCACCCAGCCGTCCGTCTTCTTCGCCGGGGTGAGATGGGACGGCACAAGGATAGACAGGATTTCGTTATCGCTTGTTATCGGAGTATCCTTTTTATTGTTTGTCATAACTCATCCTACCACGCATACTAGGGGACATCAAAGGGAATTAAAGTACGGCAAGAAAGGAACTGTGATGAGCACCACCAAAAAAGAAATCAGTTCGGCGGAAACAGCCAAGAAACTGGGAGTTGGATTGGATTTTGTCTATGTCCTGTTGCGCTCCGGGAAGCTGGCCGCCAGAAAGTCTGAGCGTCAGTGGCTTGTGCCGAAGAGGCTGTGAATGCTCGTATCAAATCGCTGCGAAAGTTGGATTCCCATGCTTGAGTCTGAATTGTTGACCGTGCCTGAAGCCGCCGCTGCGCTCCGGTTGAAGCCGAGCACGGTTAGGGCCTGGATTCTCGACCGCAGGATTCCGTTCTGCAAAATCGGCAGGCTCGTTCGCATCCGCCGCTGCGATGTCGAGGCTCTGCTCGCGGACAGTCTTGTTCCGGTTGGAGCGGGAGACAGGCCATGAGTATTTATACCCCGAATTTCACACAGACGTTTGTGGCGGGCCGGAGTAAGGAGCCAGTATTAGTGAAAATCCAGGCTCTGACCTACCCGATGTCAACCTGGTCACAGACGGACTCCCAGACCGTAGGCCGCAGGCGTCTGTGTCAAGTTCGGGGCCAAGTTGCGATCCGTGAGTTCGAGACGAGAAACGGAGGCCGACTCTGATGGCCTCCCTAACCTTTCCTGAATCCGGCTATATAGGCATCGCGGCGGATTTTGCCCAAGCCTACAGCCATTGTTACGAATCCCCACGCGAATTTTTCTACGTGGATTTTCTCACCTATATCGGCGCATCCATCAGCGGACGCTGGCAAGCGGACTTTGACCTACCCTGTCAACCCCGCCTTTACACACTGAAAATCGCGCCATCAGCATGGAAACGAAAGAGCACGTCGCTCCGACTCACGGATGACTTTATGCGTGAGTTGAAAGTTCCCGGTGCGGCAAGGATTGTTTATGGAGTTGGCAGCGCCGAAGGATTGACCCAAAACATGGCAGCACTCTCGGCGGCTGCGGGATGCCCAATTGATATTTCTTTCGGCAGACCGAATCGCCGTGTGTTGCTTTATCAGGACGAATTTCGGCGGCTCGAAGCTAAGGCTGAAATTAAGTCGTCCGCACTTCGTCCGATGATTAACGAAATGTATGAGAGCAACCGCTATTCAAACCACACAAAACACAGCCCGATTGAAATCACAGACGGCCATCTATCCCTCATCTCGAACACAACCACTGCGAGTTACGAAAAGTTGTTGAACGCAGCGGAGTCACGTGAGATTGGATTCTTGAACCGGCTGTTTCTTGTGACCGGCAATACAGACAAGAAAATCGCCAGGCCCAAGCGTCCGCATGATTCGATTCTCGGCTCGATCCGACGCCGAACGGCGGAACTGTTCGAGATGTTGCCTCCGCTTATCGACGGGCACGCCGATCCAATCATCGTACCGCTGACGCCAGAAGCCGATGCCCTATGGTGTGCGTGGTACGAATCGCTTGAAGAATCCGACGATACGGCTCGACTCGACAATATCGGTATGAGATTGCTGGGCGGCTTGTCATTCGTGAATGGCCAGCGCGAGATTGACACGAAGCTCGTTGAATCCACCATCGACATTCTTGAATATGAGAAGCGCGTCCGACAAGAAATCAGGCCGATTGATGGCGACAGCCCGCTTGCAAAACAAGAGCAACGAATCATTGCGGCTCTCAAAAAACACGATGCCCCGATGTCGGAAAGAGATTTGCGCCGATACGCCAACGCCGACTATCACGGCTGGAAACTGCACTGTGATGCAGAACAATCGTTAGTCCGCGCGGGTGTGATCCGTAGCTCGAACCATACGATAATCCTGATTGGACGGGGTGAAACATGAGGCCACAAAGCGTCGTAAACCGTTACGACAAATTTACGACAAGCGGCCCAAAGTGTCGTAAACGTCGTGGATTTGTCGTAGAAAATTACGACACGGTTAAGCTGCGCAGATGCGGTCAGATAAGCGTCAAATTTAGCCTTTGTCGTAATGTCGTAGACTGTTCTCAAAAACCCTTATTACTTAATAAAACATTGGACTTAGCAGATAGGGGGGTCTCTCAACTCACGGTTTTCTACGACATCTACGACAATTACGACAATCACTCGCTTCTGGCCCCAACGGTTGATTTGTGGTTGCCGCTCGATGATTGCCGTGACGAAATCAAACGGAATTGCGGCCCGATGTCGCGTGCCGCCCCCCTCTATGGGACGTGGACGCCCGGAGGCAGCTCGTGAGCAGAAATAGACAATTGTTTCCAGCAGGCACAGTTCATCCCTGCAAGTGTTGTGGAATCGTTTTCACAGTCGAAGCGAGTCCGAATCGCACCGGCGAATTTTGCTCAATATCGTGCGGGAGTAAATTTTCCCGGAGTAAAGTCCGCACTCCTAAACAGCGCCAAGCTGACCGAGCGGCGCGGTCAGAGCGCGAGGCGATTGAATCAGCAAAGCGGCACGCTGAGGCCCTCGCCGAGCAAGATCGGAGAAGTGACGAGCATTTCGCCCGCTGGGAAGAACGCAAGCGAGAAATCGCCGAGAGAACCGCCACCGCGATGAGGAAGTCCGCCGCAAGGAAGAAATAGAACGACTCCAGATGTTAGCAACGATCCCGCAGGAGGAGGATTTGGACGCTGACCTCGACAGCAATTTGCTTTTTGATTACAAGCAGCAAATTGAGGAAGAAGCCCGACGCGCTCCCCGACCCGTCAGATTTTGGAGACGAAAATAGCCTGTTTGCAGGCTCTACACTTTCCGGCACTGAGGGCAATTACACCTCACAAATCGTCCCTTCTCGTTTTGGACATGAACAACGCCGTGTTCCGCCAGTTCATGTGCCCGCCTTATCGCTTGCCATTTCCTCTCGAACAAACCGCTGGCCCGGTCTGCCTTGGGCCGTTCGACAGCCCATCCATCATTGTCATGTCTAACCACGTAGTAATCGTTATGTGCCACCGGAGTGCGTCCTCCCTTTCCTTCTTAGCTCCGTTACAAACAGCCACATCCTCTATGGAACGATTTTGAAGTTCAGAATTCGGAATTCCACTTTCGACTTGTCCGCCTCGGTCTGTACGCTGCCGTCCACGTAGCCTTCGCACCTCAATCCTAAGCCCGCAGGGATGGTGATGCCGCCGCAGTACATTGGGGAGTAGTCGAGCGAGGTGCCATCTGTAGCATAAAAAATCACCAAGCCATCAATGTCCCTTACATCGTGGTCAAGGTGGTTTATCACTGTGAAAGTGAAATCGCACTGGTCAAGCATACAGGGATCGTCTTTCCAAAGAAACTTCCCGCCCGTCACGCCTCCCGTGGCAGCACTTCCCATCTGCGTGACGATAGAATGGTTGGAACTCTGCGCAGCAATCCCAGCAAGCGGCCTGATCTTTGCTCCTGCGTCCTGAGCTAGCAACGCCTTAAGGTACGAGACCGGAACCGCGAAATTCAGATTCTGGCCCTCCTTGAACGTGGCCACCGCGATGCCGAGGACTTTGCCGTTCAAGTCAATGACGGGGCCGCCGCTGCTGCCAGGCGAGATTGGAGCGGTTATTTGGAGCAGCGTGTCCGCGCCCGCCGTTCGTATTCCGCTTACTATTCCCTCTGAGAACGTACCTTCCAGCCCTTCTGGATTACCCACCGCAAATACCTGGTCTCCCACCGCTGCCTGTTTACTGTCCCCAAGTTGGAGCGGCGGGGCGTTGAGACCATTAACCTTCAAAAGGGCTAGGTCTGCCGTGGGATCGGTGCCAATGACTCCGCCAACCGTGTAAGTCTCAGGCCGCCCGATCACTTTTATGCGAGCGGCTGAAGCTCCTTCGATAACGTGCATGTTTGTGGCAATCACCCCGTCTCCGACCGAGAAGCCGCTCCCCAACGCCAGCGGCTGCCCACTGGCATCACTCGTAACGATCATAACGACGGAAGGAAATGTCTTCTGGGCTAGTTGTGGTGCAGTTTGCGCCGAGAGCGTTGCGCACGCCGCGAAGAATATGAAAGCGATTGACGCCCAAATTTTAGCCATTCGATTCTCCCCTCGAAGTCTACCTACCCTTTTCACAAGTTGGTGTGCCGCGAGCTTCGCCGCCGCCGCTCCCGCCCAGAGCACTTTTTTAGGGAATCGCTTATGCGTGACTGCTAGATACAATACAACCGACGCGAAGATTGCCAGACCAATTGCTTCCATATCGCTCCCTCACAAGATTCTGAGCGCCACAGCCGTCATGTCATCTGCCCGTCCGGTGCGTCCCGCCGCTTGCAGAACGACTTGCGGAACTTCCGAGAAATGCCTCACCGCTGCGCTCGCCACGGCCTTCTGCAACAGGTAGGGATTGAGAGGAGTCCATGCCCCGTCAGTCAGCAAGAGCAACACGTCGCCAGCAGCGAGCGTCAGGCGAATCGGAAAGGCGTGGGCCTGACCGCTGCCCAGCCGGTGCTTCGCTGCTCCATCGGTGAGTATTCTCGCCTGACCTTCGCGGTTGATGAGATAGGCCCGCGAATCTCCGGCGCACGCTCCGATGGCCTCACTTCCAATGATTGCCACTGCGACAAAGGTAGATTGCGAGCCGCCCAGCAAAGACGAATCGAGCAACTTGATCCACTTAGCCCAAGTTTCAGGCGATGCGATCTGTTCAGGTGTTGCCTCGTTCAGTAACTTCTCGAACAGGCCCAGCACGCGCTTCGCCGCTCGCTCCGCGTTGCCCGCTCCATCACACAAGGCGGCAAACGGACGTTCACCGCGCCCCATGAGAAAGGCGTCTTCGTTCTGGCTGCGGCCCTGCTGAGGCAGGCTGGCGGCGAAAGTTTCAACTCGCATATTGCACAGTGCTCGCAAGGCGTTCTGCCGCATGTGAATCGAATCCCCGTTGGCCGTCTATTAAAATCAGATTCGCAAACGGCGGGTAATGTGACGGCTCATCGTCGAGGGCGACCCACGGGACGCCGGACTTCCCGTTCCGCTTCAGATAGGCGAGTACTTCTCGGTAGCGATAGTGATCTTCTCGCCGCCGGTCAATCGGCGTCGCGCCAACAATGCGAGCTGAGATATCAGGAGAAAATAGGCCGCGCATCCTTTCGAGCGAGAATGCCTCGCGCCACGTCGAGGTGATTACAATCTCTGCGTCTGGCAGCTTCCGTACTGCTTGCTCGAACAGGCCGAGGCAGTCCGCGTCCAGTCGGTAGAGTGGCGATTGTTTGCGTCTCAGAACGCCGTCGAAATCGAGGAAGATAAGCATGGCTCCAACGCAATGCAGTCTATTTTTTCTCCGCTGGCGCGTGCTTCGCCCTCAGCCTGTCTGTTGCCCCGCTGCTCTACCTCATATTGCTCGATCAACTCTTCATTGGTCATCGCAGCGAGAATTTCAGACGGCACTTTTCCTTCGAGGCGGTGCCGCAGCCAGCGGGCGCGTGTCCTCGTTTTGATGTCTGATTCGACTGTCATAGCCTTCAATTATCCTGAAACCGCTTGCCGAGCTTGTGAATGGTACTGGCGTGTTTAGGTGCCCGATTTGGAAACAGACTCCGACTCGTGCGTGACCGGGTATGCCGGGGCGACTGCTCCCCGGCGCGCCATACAGTCCTTTGCTTGGGACTCCCATCAGAATTCACACGACTGCGCTTATTTCTTGCCCTTTGGTTTGCCAATAAGGTCGTTAATCGTATTCTGGAGCAGATGGCCCTTTGCATGAATCGCTCCCAGCGCGTTTCCGAGGTTGTATCCCAGCCCTGAATAGGGATTCCCGCCGCCGCTCTGCGTGGAATAAACGTGCCATCGTTGCCCGATCACCTGTCCCTGTTCGTTGTACGCCGTCAAATAGAGCGTGTTGGAGTTTATGGTGTATGGCACGTTCTCTTACGTCGTCGTCGTGGTAGTAGTTGTCGCCGTGCCGTTCATCGTGTAATTCCAGGTATTCCCCTGGTTATCGGTGACTGTGCCGTTCGCCGAGACTGGGCTTGTGCTCGTTGACGTGTCCGTGTGCGTGACCGGCTGAAAACCTTGCAGGGCGTTGGAGGAGAAGGAAAACGCAATCACGTAGTTTCTGTCAACGGGGACTTGCTCTCCCGTAGTTTGAAACCGGATACCGGGATATTTTTTGTAGTTTTTCTTGACCCACTTAATTGCCCATTCCGGGATAACGTGCATCACCTGGCCGTTTTCAACGGTCACAAATGTAATCGTCTGTGTAACAGGGTCGTCTGTACTAATCCAACTTTTCTGAGCGTAAAGAGTTCCTGAAAGCAAAATCATACCGCTAGTCAGCAGCAGCGTTGATCGCAGCAGCGATTTCAAACATACAATTGCCCGTTTCATCTTGAACGCCTCTCAGGTTGGTTTTGGTGTTCGAGCCGAAAGCAATAGTTTGAGAGGAACGTTCCGGTTTGGGTAGCTGCCCGACCGTACAGGCGGCGCGAAAGAGATACTTCGGCGAATTGTCAAACAATGAATTTGAGGCTCCATGACAGGGGGCTGGGGCGACCACACTGGGTAGCGGCTGGCCCAGAAGGTACTGGGGTTTCCGGGCTATTCCAGTTCGCCAAACCGCTGCGCGTTACCTTTTAACGACTCGTACCATTGCCTCGGTCGCTAGTTCGCCCCAACATGATAGTGCTTTACGCACAAGGAGACCGAAATGCTGCGTTTTGCCACTAAGCTCCTTCTCACGATCCTTGTTGCCGCGACTGTCGTCGCCGCGCAATCGACACCATCTCAAAAAAGCATCCCGGCAATCGCGAAAGCCGCAAATGGGGCCGTCGTCTCCATCGTCATGTCCGACAAGAACGGCAATCCTATCGCCCAGGGCAGCGGATTCATTGTGAGTAAGGACGGCCTCATCGTAACGAACTATCATGTCATTGCCGAGGGCACATCTGCTGTTGTTAAACTCCCCGATGGTGCCTTCTATCTTGTCGATGGAGTGATCGCATTCGACAAGGCGCGCGACATTGCCGTCATCAAAGCCCACGGTGAACACTTCCGCACGCTCGCGCTCGGCGATTCCGACCGCGTTCAAGTAGGACAGGAAGTCGTCGCCATTGGCAATCCGCTTTCGCTCGAATCAACGGTCTCAAATGGCATCGTCAGCAGCGTCCGCGCGATTGACGAAAAGGGCGGGAAATACCTGCAAATCACCGCGCCTATCTCTCCCGGCAGCAGCGGCGGCCCGCTTTTCAACATGGAAGGTCAGGTGATTGGTGTCACGACCATGTATCTGAAAGGCGGAGAGAATCTGAATTTCGCAATTCCCATCAACGATGCCAAACCGTTACTTGAGACCCACTCTGCCAAGCTTCAGAATTTCCCCAACCAATCTGAGCCGGTCGAAGAGCAAACGCAAAATCGGGATGAGGACGTACCTGCGTCATCAGGCAAGTCAACTCAGCCCGAGGCGACGCCGACCCCGAAAACCGCTGTTGCCTTCATGCAGCAAATGGTTGAGCCTGAAGATCGCCAGGTCTTATTGGGCACAATATCAGGGGTAGAGATGCAATCGCCAGCCCCAATCATTACTATCGTCTCCGATCAGCCTGTGTACATGATCGTTCCAACGGGCGAGACCCACAAGGACGGTTACCCGGAATCCACCTACACGGTAGGTCTAGACACCGCAGGCCCGAGCGACGGGAAGGATTATCCAGCATATATTTCTTTCGCCCTCGGAGATATTGATCCACTGTCGATACAATCCTGGGAATCCGGTAACGACGGGGACGCCATCATTGAATTTTTGAACAAACATCCAAAATGTGAGGCAGACCCGCAATGCGATCACGACTACCTAGCTTTTCTGGACTCATCGGCGCACAAGTTAACGGCCGTCAGCTTTCACACGACTGATCTGAAGCCTCTCATTGAGCGGGGAGGCTTAGAATTTAAAAATTGTCCAAAGAACCCGTGCGCAGCAAACCCCGTTCCTGACGGAACTACAGGACGCGTGATGATTTTTTTTAGAAACAAGGATAGAGCCGAGAGGTTTGTAACGGCGCTTACTTATGCAGTCAAATCGGCGGGCGGAAAACCGGATTTGTTTCCGCCGACGCCGTAGTCAGGAGGAACAGTTTCGAGATCATCGGCAGTGATCGCTGTTCGAGGCCGCGTTTCCCCGCAGTACCACCCGTTTTGGAGTGAGTCCAGTGAGTCCGATTGAAGCCTTGCAAGCTAGAAACTCCGGGCGGTTCCTTTGCTCTGGCGGAACCTCGGATGTATCGACCGATGGAGGACTAAGCGGGCTGGGGCGCATGGATGAATGTTAACAGTCCTCGTTGTAGGCAGCCTTAGAACAAACTTTATAGGTGACGTAGCAGGCATCGTTCTGGTATGCTGTGAGCCACAATCGATGCGGGGCTATGGTCGCCTATCTGGAGACTTAGGTCACCGCGCAACAAGCTGCTTCTGGCGTCGCAGGCCCCAACGAGAGTTGGGAATCAGCCCCGCGATTCCAGTCTCGCCCTCCGGGGATCGAACAGCAGGCAAGGTCAATTCCAGAAAACATGACGGTGAGTTATGTCTCTGGAACAGGTCTGTGAATCCCACAACCCTAGCTCTATTGCATCTGAGCCGCACAATGTTAAAGTGGCGAGCGCAACACCGTCGAACACGGGCAGAAAGCGTGGCCCAGTGGCAAAACGACGGTTTCAGAAGGGAAGTTTTCAGATCAAGAACGGCATGGCCTACTCTCTCTATTATGAGGATGTCGAACAGCCTGACGGCTCTCTCGTGTCTCGCAGAGTGCGCCATCCAATCGGACGTGTTGGCCCGGACGCCTTGAGTGATCGAGCGGCGCGCCGTGAACACGACCGAATCATGCAGGCCATAAATGATAAACGAGGCAGTGTGGCCCCGGCGGTCAAAGGAAAGACGTTCGAGGATTGCGTAAGGGCATGGCGCAAAGCAATCGCACCGAACCTTTCGCCCTCTACCGTGCGCCAATACGAGAGCTATCTGCGAAGTCACATCCTTCCCAAGTTCAAGAACGAGGCTCCGCATACTCTCACCGTGGGCGCGTTGCAGCAATTCGCAACCGACCTTCGCTCTCTATTGTCCCGCAAGACCGTGGCTAACATCGTGGGTGCCGTCTTTTCCATTCTCGGCTATGCTGAACGGTGCGGAATTTTCGTCGCAAAGGCGTCGTTTCGAGACTTGGAACTCGGCACACAGACGAACGGCGGGCATTCTCCATTCTTCACTTCAACCGAGGCGCAGAAGATCATCTCTGCATCCTGGGAACCTTATCGCACTCTGTTTACCGTTGCTTGGCTCACAGGGCTGCGAGCGGGCGAATTGCTTGCCCTCAAGGTTGGCGATCTTGACTTTGAGAACAAGACTATTCGTGTTGACGAATCCTCCGACGATCATACCCGTCAGATTCGCCAGCCGAAGACAGCGAAGAGTGTCGCCGTGCTACCCATGCCCAAGGCTCTCGAAGAGGCGCTGGCAGCGTATCTCCGGGATGCGTGGCGAGGGAATCCCTCCGGTTTCCTGTTCCCGAATCCGAAGGGCGATCATCCCATGCGGCGAACCAATTTGGTACGAACGGGCCTCAAACCCGTTCTCGAAGGATTGGGAATCGCAACGAAGGGCACGGGCCTTCATGCATTTCGCCGAGGACTGGCAACCGCACTCGCTCAACAATCCATGCCTATTCCCGATTTACAAAAGCAGATGCGTCATGCCGACGTTCAAACCACATTGCGGGTCTACTGCTACTCGATTCCCGCAACTCAGCGTGATGCGATGGACAGTATCGGTGCGGCCTTGTCGAAGACTTCCGGGTCAATTGGAACAAAGGTTCCGATTGGAACACGGCAGGCCAATTAACTTGTTTGTTGTGAGTAAGGTTGGCGGAGAGGGTGGGATTTGAACCCACGAGCCCGGTTTTGCCAGGCTACCCGCTTTCGAGGCGGGCTCTTTCAACCGCTCAGACACCTCTCCGCGTCGGTTGCGTAGGAAAAAGATTACCAGACCGGCGAAGAACGAACAATGACAAGCGCCCGGCCGCTTGCGAACTTGTCGAGAATTCGAAGCGGCCAAGGCTCAGCGGTCTTAGGGCTTTTCCTTAGGGTTGATATCCTCCAGCGGCGCTCTGTGTTTCCGAAGAGGCATTTCCCTGCGGTAAATCTTTTGCCATGCGGTCGAGGACGCCCTTTGGCTCGGTGATCGGAGGGTTGTCCAAGTACTTGCCGAAGAAAACGAGGTAGCGCTGCCAACGGTCCTGAATATGGCGCGGCTCGATGAACCCGTGATTTTCGCGCGGATATTTGACGAATTCTACGGGCACGTGGCGCTCTTTCAGCGCCTCGTAGAATTCCTCGGCCTGCGGAATCGGCACGCGCGTGTCTGCTATGCCGTGGAGAATCATCGTGGGCGTTTTGACGTTCTCGATGTACTTCATCGGCGAATGATCCCAGTATTCCTGGAAATTATCCCACGGCGCTTTCATGTCGAAGAAGTTCGTGAGGTAGCGATGAATGTCGGTCTGTGAATACATGGAGTAGAGGTCGGGCAGGCCGGCGCCGGGAGAGATGGCCTTGAAGCGGTCGGTCTGCGTGTCGATCCAGAAAGTCATGAAGCCGCCATAAGACCAGCCGAACGCGCCCATGCGATTGGGATCGGCCAAACCCTTGTCGACGATGGCCTGAACGCCGCTCATGTCGTCCCTGTAATCTCCGCCGCCCCAGTCATTCTGATTGGCCATAGCAAATTTTTCGCCGCGTCCTGAGGAGCCGCGGAAGTTCGGCTCGAGAATCAGGTAGCCATTGGCGGCCATGATTTGCTCTTGTGCGTTGAAAGCGAGCGGCGATGCTCCCGTGGGGCCGCCGTGAGGATTCAGCAGGAAGGGATACTTGCGCGAGGGATCGAAGTCGACGGGCTTGGTGAGCACGCCGTCAATTTCCATTCCGTCTTTGCTACTCTTCCAGCGGACCACTTCGGTGTCGCCCAAGGCATAGTCGGCGAGCCAGGCGTTCTGGTTGGTGATGGGCGTGATGGAATCAAAGCTGAGATCAGAGTGGAAGACTTCAGCGGGATGGGATGGATCGGTCCAGGTGCCGACAGCGGTTTGGCCGTTCGCGCTGATTTCGTCCAGGCTGACCATCGCGGGCTTGTCGGTCACTTGGCGGACTGTGCCAGCGGCAACATCCGCAGCAAAGACATCGCCAGACTCACGGCTCTCCGTGCTGAAGTAAATTGTTTTGCCGTCCGGCGCCCACACGGGCGTGGCGGCATTCAATTCAAACGAGGAGGTTAATTTTCGCGGTTCGCCGCCATCCGCACTGACCACGAACAGATTCACCTGCTCAATCATTCCACGGTCACTGAGATAGGCGATCCATTTGCCGTCCGGCGACCATCGCGCGGTATGCGTGTTGCCGGTCGTATCGACAAGCTTGCGCTCGTCGCCGCTGGAGACATCGAGTATCCAGGCCGTCTGCAAACTGATGTCGTCGAGCAGCGGCGTGGGATTTGTGGTGAAGGTGATATGCGAGCCATCTGGAGACCAGCGCGGATCGCTGACGGTGAAGTCGCCCTTGGTGATTTCTTTTTCGTCGCCAGTAGCAATGTTCCAGGTCCAGAGCTGGGCCATCTTGAAATCGTGGTCGACGACGACGGCGTCGTCATGGAGCTTGTCACGCTTTTCGGCGTCCGCGTCTGGAGCGGAGGTGGCGACCAAGAGAAGCGTCTTGCCATCCGGAGAAAACTCGAAGCCGCGCACGCCCGATTTGTGTTTGGTGACTTGCCATGGCTCGCCGCCGTCCGCATACATGAACCAGACCTGCGGCCCATTCTTTTCATCTTCTCCGGCCATCGTGAAGGCAATGATTTTTCCGTCGGGAGACCATGCGATATCGGAGACGCTCTTATCGCCGCGAGTGTACTGACGCGCGGCGCTCGCGGGGCCGGCAGCAGGAACGATCCACAGATTCGTCACGGATTTTCCGGGGTCATCTTTTTCCATTTTCACCGAGGAGACGAGATAAGCGACCGTCGAGCCGTCAGGAGAGATTCGCGGAGAGCTGACGCGCGCGACCTCCAACGCTTCCCGCGTGCCAAAGAGCTTTTTGCCGTCTTTGCTACGCGGCGCAGGCGCTTGCTGGCCTGGGGCTGCCATCGCCTGGTCCGATGAATCCTGTGCCGTCGCCGTGAAGGACGTAAACGTCAGAGCCAAGCTGATCATCAAGAGCACAAATCCACAGCGCATCGCCTTCTCGCGAATCTTCATGAAAATCCCTCCCATTCGTTGCTTGCCGTTCACTTTTGAAACGATTGTTTCGTCGCGCAGAGCGCGCAGTATAGTCGCTTTGCTGCTTGCTTTCAACCGTGGGAGTTTCACGCCGAGTATGTCCTGCGCTACCGGCGGGCGGCGAAGAAATCTCGAAGAAGAGCGGCAGCATCATCAGCGAGCACTCCGGAGGTGACTGCAACGCGATGATTCACTTGCGTGTGATCGAATATGGCAAAGCATGAGCGCACGGCGCCGCCTTTTGGGTCGTCCGCGCCATAGACAAGCCGGTCGATGCGCGCTTGGACCATTGCCCCTGCGCACATCGCGCAGGGTTCGATGGTGACGTGGAGCGTGAGCCCTGCTAGGCGGTGATTTCCGACTGCGGCGGCGGTCGCGCGCAGTGCAACCATTTCTGCGTGTGCGGTGGGGTCGCGATCAGCAATGGTGCGGTTGGCGGCACGGGCGATCACTCGTTCACCCTGGGTAATCACGCAGCCTACGGGCACTTCTCCGGAAAGCGCGGCTAGACGCGCTTCTTCCAGGGCCGATCGCATGTGCTTTTCGTCGAGTGCCGCTTGAGCATCCACGTCGGGGGTGTCGTTCATCACGCAACAGAATAGCACGAGCATTCAAGCGCACATTGCTGCACCGCATGGGCGGCCAATCGCTGTCTTGCTCCGGTCTTCCCGCTGGGGTATAAATTCGGACGTCCGTTATTTTGGGGCTCTGAACTCATGGAACTACGAAAAGACCCGATCACGAGAAGTTGGGTGGTGATTGGACATTCCGATCTGGGCGAACTGCCTTTGCAGCCCTGTCCTTTATGCCCTGGCAACGAGGGTGATACGCGCACGATTCTGCAATTCCCCGCGCAAGGCTCGTGGCAGGTGCGCGTTTTTCCGCATTTTCGCCCGTTGTACCGGATCGAAGGAGAGCCGGGACGCTCGGCAGAGGGGATTTATGACCGGATGAGCGGCGTTGGTGCGCATGAAATTGTGGTCGAGACACCAAATCATGAGTTGGGCATTGCTGCGGAAACACCGGAACATGTGGCGCTAGTTCTGGAGGCGTATGCGCGGCGCATTAACGACCTGAAAGGCGACCCGCGCTTCAAGTACGTCACGGTGTTCAAGAATCATGGTTCAAATTCGGGTCAGGAATGGCCGCATTCGCATTCTCAGATTACGGCGACGACATTTGTTCCGCGACGGGTGCTGTACGAGTTGCGCGCGGCGCGCGATTGGTTTCGCGAGCGGGAGCGCTGCGTTTTTTGTGACATCCTGCGACAGGAAGAAAAGCAAGAGAAGCGCGTGGTGGATTCGCAAGGGAATTATGTGGCGTTCTGTCCCTACGCTTCACGCGTGCCGTTTGAGCTCTGGATCATGCCGCGCCATCACAACCATGAATTCGAAGCGGCTGGAGTGGAGGATTTCCGCTCCCTGGGTGCGCTTCTTGCGCGGACGCTGCGGCGGCTGCCAGCCATTTCGGAGGGATATCACATTGTGGTGCACACTTCGCCGAATTCGCTGCAGACGAAGGGCGAGTTGAGCGACTACTGGCGCACCATCGCCGATGACTACCACTGGCACATCGAGATCCTTCCGGTCGTCCCCACAAGCGAAAAGTCATACGTCATCAAAGAGGTTTATTTCAACGGTCTCACGCCGGAGCAGGCCGCGGAAAGATTGCGCCAGGTCAGCTCCGGCTCATGAACGGCGCCTCGGACGCATACTCCCTACGGTTAGCCCAGCGCGGCGGGATTTTCGCGAAACTCATGGTGCTGGTCGTCCTGGTCATCCTGCTTTTTCTTCTCTACCTTGTGCGGACGCCGCTACTCCGAGTGGCAGGCAATTTTTGGGTAAGGCCAGATCCTCCCGCAGCCTCGGATGTCATCGTGGTTCTCAGCGACGACGACTTTACGGCCGACCGCGCCACGCGCGCTGCGGATCTTTACCACGACAGGTGGGCGCCTCGGGTGGTGGGGAGCGGCCGATGGCTGCGTCCCTACATAAGCATTGCGGATTTGATGCAGCGGGACCTGGAAGCTAGAGGTGTCCCGCGCCAGGCAATCATTCCATTTGCGCACGAGGCCCCCGACACGCTGGAGGAGCTGAAGGGCATACGCGGATTCGTGGAGCAACACGGATGGAAACGGGTGATGATCGTCACGTCCAATTATCACACGCGGCGCACGCGGTATCTTTGCAAGCATATTTTCCCGACGGATATTCACGTGTTGGTTGAGGCCGCGCCAGATCACGATTACGATCCAGATTCATGGTGGAGGACACGCATTGGCGTGAAAACTTTCTTCCACGAGTTTGTGGGCATGTTTGTGGCGTTTTGGGAAGTGCATCATCAAGACGAGAAGTCGCAAGCGGAGCTGGTCGTGGGTCCTAGGTTGGAGGTTCCTTTCGCGTAATCTCCTCCAGATTTATGCTTGGTTTACATCCGCCAGCCTCTGTACTATAGTCCCTGGACTGCTAGTATCGCCTGTGCGTTGGTTCGAGCTGTCGCGACCATCTCACCGCGTTGGAGGTTTCCATGTGGCGGAAACAGCCTGAAGCGAAGCCATCTTCGCCAGTGAATCCCGGCATGCGTGATTCGTCGTACGGCCTGCCTGAGCAGAAACCTCCGTCCGCTTCCGGGAGCGCCCCGTCTTCCGCTCCTCAAGCTTCATATGCCCCGGTTGTGTCCCCCAATGCAGCCATCCTGACCCGCGGAATTTGCATCAAGGGCGAATTGACGGGCAAGGCTGACCTGATCATTGACGGTGACGTCAAAGGAAGCATTCGATTGGGTGACTCGCGCCTGACGATCGGTCAGTCCGGGCATATTCAGGCGGATATTGAGGCTTCTGAGATCATCGTGCGCGGCCAAGTGGAAGGCGATCTTCGTGGGCGCGAGCGTGTTGTGCTTGGCAGCTCTTGCGAAGTCGTAGGAGACTTGGAGGCGCCACGCGTCGCCATCGAGGATGGTGCGCGGTTCAACGGGCGGGTCGAAATGGGCCCGGCGGCAGATGCCCGGGAGCGCCAGAATAAGAGAGGCTCTCAGAGCTTAGTTTCAAGTGAAGCATCTTCGCTTGAGCCGGAGGCCAGTTTACCAGTTGCACTGGAAACGCAGCGTCGTTAGTCAATGAATTTCATGGGGAAATCGCGGCTGAGCACGACGGCGATAATGCCGTCGCGAAAACCTCAATCCGTGCCCGCTGCTGCAGTCGCCGCCAGTCATACTTCTCCGAACGTCCGCACTTCGAATGGATTGAAGGATTTTCTGTGGTTGCTGAGCGATATCGAAAACGGGAAGCTCTTGGACCTGGGCTCTGTTTCCCAGGCCACACTGAATTTCTTCATCGAACGAGGATTCCGCGTGACCACGGATGACCTTGTCCGTTCATGGAAGGAGTTCCGCATCGCGGAGGCAGAGAGACAGCGCATCGAGGAGCAGAGCGACTTTTACGAACCGCTTTCGCCCGAGCAAATTGCGCGGCGCTTTCTCGATCACTCCCTGCAATATCCGGAAGAGACGTTTAACGCCGTGCTGCTGTGGGATATTTTCGACCATCTCGGCGGCGAGCTGCTTCCTAAAATCTCGGACCGCCTCTACGACATCGTGAAGCCCGGCGGGGCTGTGCTGGCGATTTTTCACAGCAAGCCGGAACGCTCATATCGCTACCGTATCGTCGACAACCAGACCATCGAAACGATTCCGATCGGCCCCATTGCCACGCACGATCACAAATTCCAGAATCGCGAGATTTTGAACCTCTTTGGCCGTTTCCGCTCCGCCAAGACTTTCGTGGGGCGCGACCAGCTCCGCGAAGGGCTCTTTATCCGCTAAATACCGCATTTCGGTATCATTGTGGAACGTCGCGCCGAGTTTTCCGCAGGCTCAAGGCCCGGATGCCCTGGTACATGAAACCCCTCTTGCGCTCGGTTGCGCGGCGGAGTATGAGGGAAGGGAAGACTTGGAAACGGAGGAGACGTCGCATGAATCCGCCGGGCCAAGAATCCTGAAAACATTCACACCGCTTTTGCGGTGCGAGCCCGCCAGGCGCCCAAGCGACGCCGATCGGGCCTCAGGAAATAGCAAGACGGGGAACCGCAAGGTTCCCCGTTTGCATTTGTGCGTGCTGCGGCCCCAGCGCTGTGTGTGAGCGGTTGCCTATGCGGATTGCCGCCTGCGGCGGAACGCCTTTAGGGCTTCGATACCCGCGGGCAGTAGCGACAGCACAATCACCACGGCGATGATCAGGTGTAGACGACTTTGTATGTTGGGGATTTTTCTGCCGAGAGTGTATCCCGTCAAAACCATGCTGCAAACCCAAAGGAATCCGCCGACGACGTCGAAGATCAGATATCGTGAGTAGCGCATTTGCGCAGCGCCCGCCACGGGAGGGCAGAACGTCCGTATGATCGGCACGAAACGAGCGATGATAATCGCCTTTGGTCCGTGCTTTTCGTAAAACTCGTGCGCCCGCAGCAAATGCTTTTTCTTGAAGAATCGCGAATCTTCCCGGCGGTAAAGGCTCTCGCCGGCTTTTCGGCCGATAAAATAGCCCAACTGATCCCCGGCAATGGCGCATAGGGACGCGGGAAATAGCAGCCAGGCCAGTCCCACTTGACCTGCTCCGGCAAATACGCCTGCGGTCACCAACAAAGAATCGCCGGGAAGAAAGAAGCCAAAAAAGAGCCCGGTTTCGACGAATACGATCGAACAGACCATGAGAGAGCCGCCCGACTGAACAAGGTTCTGAACGTTGTATAGCTTGTGGATTAGCCCTTGCCAGGGAATCCCCGAAAGAGTGATGGCCATAAATACCCGCAATATCTTGATTTTCGCGCCGGCGGCCTTCGAGCCGCCCTGGCCGAAGATGCCACTAACATAGCAGAAAAGCGGGACTTGCGCCCCGCAGGGGCGTGGTCCGTTTCCGGTTAGTACTTTGCGCCTATCTGAATTAGTCCCGGGTACCATTTGCCCGAACGGTTCCTACCTCCAGACTTGCAACTGTGACACAGACAACGCCAGATACGGGGAGGAAGGCCATGGAAGGCAGTTACACGGTGTGGATGGGCCAGCCGGTTATTCTTCGAGTGGTCGCGGGCAATCTTCGCGTGCCGGTACGTGGCCGTTTGCTGAGCGAAACGAGCAGCGTGCTTCGCCTTCGTATCGCGGAAAACTGGGACGTCGACATTTTCAAGTCCATGGTGGTGGCAATCGAGCAAGATACGCCCCTCATGATGGTGCAGTAGTTCGAAGAACAGCGATGAGCGATTTCGCCAAAACGCGGGATGTACGGTCGGTGGCATCGGCGCTCGCGGAAGCTGCTCCGCGCGGCATCGCTGAAAGTGCCTGGCCGTGGTTCGCAGGGTTCTTAGGAATCGTGACGATCTTTCTTTACCGGGAAGCTTTCCGATTGATGATGTGGGCGCGCTCGATGAACTGGTGATTATGGCACGCGCCTAGAAAACGATCTTCCGGCCCAGCCTCAGTGCCCCCAAACCCGGGCTTGTTCACCCCAGCAAGCCCGGGTTTCTTTTTGCTATTCGGGGATCATTCGGCCAGAAACAGGCTTTGGGCAAAAGGCCATTCGGCATCGACCCATTGCGCTTCGCAGCGAAATCCGGCGGTTGCTCCCATTCGCGCTGCTTCTTCGCAGCGATATTTGTGAGAACTTTCGCTCCAGATGGTTTCGCCGCCTTCGAGAGTGACGTCCAGCGATGTGCCCGGGATATGCGCTGTCTGCCGGCGCACGGAGCGCAGATGCATTTCGATGCGACGCTGCTCGGGGTTGTAGCGAGCCTCGTGCTGGAAGGACGAGAGGTCGAAATCGGCGTCGAGCTCACGATTGATGCGCGCCAGCAAGTTGAGATTGAATGCCGCCGTAACGCCTGCGGGATCGTCGTAGGCGAGCAATAGATCACTCACGGATTTCTCGAGGTCGGTGGCGAGCAGCAACGCGTCTCCGGGATGCAAAATACGGCGCACCTCGCACAGGAATTTCGCCGCGGCCGGCCGGTCGAAATTGCCGATGGTGCTGCCCAGGAAAAGCACCAGGAGCCGTTCGCCATGTTTCCGGCGCGAGGCTACGTCAAGCAGCCCATCCAGATAGGCGCGCTCGAAGCCGACGACGCTGACCGAGTCGATGCGGCCCAGCTCCTGCCAGCAACGCGAAAGCGCCGTGCGGGAAATGTCGATGGGATAGTAAGTGACCGGCTGCCTCCGCGAGAGGGCTTCGAGAATCCAACGGGTCTTCGCGCCACTTCCCGAGCCCAATTCGGCCACGGCGATCGGCGAAGGCAGGCGGTCGATGATTTCCTCCGCATGGCGCTTCAGCAGGCGTGCTCCCGCCCGGAAGAGGCCGTATTCAGGCAAAAGCGTGATCACTTCAAACAGCGCTGAACCCACTTCATCGTACAAATATTTCGACGGCAATTCTTTCTGCGGATGTTTCGTCAGGCCGGCGCGAACGTCTGCGGCAAAGTCAGCGCGGGCGCTTGCGGACACTCCCTGTGTGTAGAGCCTTGCGGGACTGGCCATGGATTATTCCTCCACCATGCGGAATTTTGCGTAGACATAGGGATAGTGAGGCTGGAACCAGTTTCGAAACGAACGCCGCAGCATGCATGCGGCGGTGCTAGGGGAACCGCCCTTCATCACGAAATGCTTTCCATCGAAGAAATTCGCGGAGTAGCCGGGATAGAACGGAAAGGCCGCAAATCCGGGGAAAGGAGCAAAAGGAGTCAAGGTCCACTCCCAGCCGTTGCCAAACAGATCATGCACGCCGAAAGCGCTTTGCCCGGCGAGGTGAGCATTCACGGGCGCAGGATCCCACCGCGCGAAGTCGAAATTGCCGCGTTCCGCGCTGGGCTCAGCGCCTCCCCACGGGTACGCGCATTCGCTTTCAGTCGGCGTGCCAAATGCAGCGCGGTGCCACTGCGCCTCGGTTGGCAGCGCTCGATTTTTCCAGCGCCCGTACGCGGACGCCTCGGCGTGGCTGACGTAGACGGGCCAATCCAGCGGCAGCGGCAGATTCGCGAACATGCCGCGATAGTTCCAGCCTTGGTCGTCCTGTTCCCAAAAGTATGGATGGGAAATTTGTGCGGAATTCTTCCATGCCCAGTTCTCGGCGGACCAGAGCTGGTCATTCTCGTAACCACCGGCCCGCAAAAACTCCAAGAACTCGCCATTGGTCACGGGATATACGCCGATGCGAAATTTTGGTACGGTGACCTGATTCTCTCCGAATTCGTTGTCCCAACCGAAGCGGCCACTCTCGCGCCGCATGCCGAGCGTTGCTGTGCCGGCGGGAATCGTCGCCTCGCCGGGCGTGATTGCTGCGGTGCCTTTTGCGGCGGTTTGGTAATTTGCGGGAGCGTTCTTCTGGTCGTGAGCCAGCAGATGCATCAGATAGGCGAGCGTTTCCGCGTGCATCAAGCGGTGTTCAATTGCGACATGCAGGAGGGTTCCACTGGCGACGATGTCCGGCAACTCGCTTGTGGGTTCCTGGAGGGCGACGTCGATTCGTTCGCGCAGGCCCTCGTTATAGGCGCGAATCTGCTCGATCTGCGGCCAGTCGCTCGGCACGTCGTGGGGAAGCTGGCCGTCCACGGGATCAATGCCAAAGGCGAAGAGCTTGTCGTACTCGGCGTCGAAACTCGGATGGTGCAGAGCATCGCGTGCAATCAAATTCCAGTCGAACGCTTCGAGATGGCCCAAATAGAAAACCAGCCTGTGGCGCTCCGGAATGGGCCGTTCGTAAAGCGCTTCAGGCCGAATCGATGCGAAGACAGCGTCGGTTCGTTTCCGGGCCTCGTCCAGCCGATCCAAAAATGGCTGGAGAGACTCCGGAGCCATTTTCGCTATAGCCATGGAAGCTCCTCCGGGTGGGACATACCTTTTTACCCCTTGGCGTGTGGTTCCGACAACCTAAACTTAGATTCAGCAGGGAGTCTCTCGGATTCTACAGCCTTGGTCCTAAGGAGGACCTCAAGTCCGGCTCGCGTTGGCCGTTTTGAGAGAAGTCAGCGCCTCACCAAGCCGGCGGAAGGCCTTTCCCCGATGACTCAGTCTATTTTTTTCTACTTCGCTCAGTTCGGCGAAGGTTTTCTTACGCGGCGCGAAATAAAACAAAGGATCGTATCCGAATCCATTCGCGCCGTGAGGCTCGTTCGCGATCCCACCCTCGACGGAATCCGACACCACGGCCAGCATCTTTCCCTGTCTTGCGGCGGCGATGACGCACACGAACTTCGCGTCCCTTGCATCACCAGATTTCTCGTGCATCTCGGTGAGCAATTTCGCGTTGCGCTGCGCATCGTTGGCGTTCTCGCCTGCGTACCGCGCTGAGCGCACGCCGGGCGCGCCATGGAGCGCTGCGACTACGAGTCCGGAATCGTCGGCAAAAACAATTTCATCCGCGAATCGGCTGTAATGCAGCACTTTTCCCGCAGCGTTCTCGGCAAAGGTAGGGGCATCTTCGGAGAACACGGGAAACTCGTGGAAACCGGGAAGGAGGTCGATGGCAATTTCGGGATGTTCGGCAGCGAGCGCACGGTATTCGCGAAGCTTGCCTTCGTTCGAGGAGGCCAGCAGCAGCTTAACGCGCATGGGCGCGAAAATTCAGATGCAACAGTTCCTGCTGCACTTCGCTTAATTGTCGGATCCCGACAGCGGCCAACCGCAGAAGCTGCTGCATCTCATCGGAAGAAAATGGGCGCCCCTCGGCGGTGGCCTGCACTTCGACCAACTGCCCTGTGCCGGTCATGACGACGTTCATGTCAACCTGCGCTCGCGAATCTTCTTCGTAGGCCAGGTCAAGCAGCAATTCGTCTTTCACAATTCCAACACTCACGGCCGCGACAGAGTCTACGAGAGGAATCTTCGGCAAAATCCCGGCTGCTTTCATGCGCTCAAATGCCAGAGCGAGCGCCACGAACGCTCCGGAGATCGATGCGGTGCGCGTTCCGCCGTCGGCCTCGATAACGTCGCAGTCGATCCACACGGTACGTTCCCCAAGTGCCTCAAGATCGGTAACCGCGCGCAGGGCGCGGCCAATCAGGCGCTGAATCTCCTGCGTGCGCCCAGATTGTTTTCCGCGAGCCGCTTCCCGAGGAGTTCGGCGATCGGTCGCGCGCGGAAGCATGCCGTATTCGCTGGTCACCCAGCCTTTCTCTTGTCCCTTCAGGAAGTGCGGCACGCCGTCTTCGATGGTGGCCGTGGCCACGACGCGAGTCCTTCCGGCTTCAATGAGGACGCTGCCCTCTGCGGTAGACACAAAATCCGGCGTCAGTTTGACCGGCCGCAATTCATTCGCTGCTCGCCTGTCTGTTCGCAAATTCCCTCGTCGAAAAGCGCTGCATCAGTGTGACCGGCGCATTCCCGTCTGTCAATCGCCGGCTGACTTTTTGCGCGGCGCGGTTTTCCCGCACGATCGGCGCGCTTACTTTGGCGATGCGACCGGCAGGGCCGGTGCTGACGGGCTGCGCACGTCGAAAAAATCGACCGAGCCGACGTGACCCGCAAGCGTTTCTGCCTCGTGGCCGTGCACGAGAATCTTCAGTCGCGCGATTGACGGCACGTTCGCACCGAGCGTTTGCGCGATGGAACTGACCGCCATCCATTCGCTCAGGATTCCCGAAGGCATCTCCGACGAGAGTTCGTCTGAAAAGTCGGCAATCGCCGTTCCGTCAGATAAAATGTAGAAATCGAGGAGCGTGGCGCCCTCGGGCAAAGTGCGCTGGGCAGGAGTAGGCGGGCCAGCGATAAGCGCGTCAATCAACTGCTTGGCGCGCTCCACGGGATCTGCGGAGAGCGGCAATTGGATAGTCACCGGGGCCAGCTCATCTGGCTGAGTTGCCGAAATCCAGTAAATTTGCGCGCTTACTTTTACGTCGGTAGGGGTCGAGACGGGCGGTGCAATCACTTCCCGGCGCTCCTGCTCTTCGACGGCGCGTGCGGGCTCGGTCCGCACCACTCGCCGGTGCAACGCGCGCAGAAAAAAGAGTCCTGCGACAACTGCGAGCAGAACGAAAATCAGAATGACTTTTATCTGCCGGGTCATAATTTACTTGCCCCCCGGCGGGTAGATCGTTTTATATGCGGCTACCGCCCGCGCGATGCTCGACGCCAAATCGGCGCTCATCGATTCCAGTTTCTGTTGTTCTGCGGCGACACTCGAAACTTCAATGGCGACGGCGGGCGTGGCCACCGAGCGGAGCACAGCTACGGGCACGCTGCTCGAGATTTCCGGTGAGCCTTTGAATTTTTGCGCCAGCTCGACCTGAACTAAGTCTCCCAGCTTCACGCTTTGAGCCACGAACGGTTTTTGCGCTTGGCTCCAGAGCAGGAATCCAGGCGGCGGCGTTGGCGCAGCAGCGGCCTGGGACAAGCCGGCGGAAGTCGCCGCGTTTGGGGATGCACCCGGCATGCTGGCGGGCGCGAGTTGTGGCGCGGTGGGAAACAGATACGTATACGTTCGGACCGTGCCCACGGCTCCGGTTGAGCCTACGTGCAAGCTGATAAAGACGGCATTGCTTTGTGCGTTTGCGATGGCGGCGCGATCGTCGAGCGATGGGTCAGTGTCTCCGACGCGTGTCATGACAACTTCAAATCCTTGCGCACGTAATGAACTGGCGACCGCCTGCGCGAATTCGAGAACGATATCCTTCTCCGCCAGGCCGGTGGGGCCGCGGGCGCCCGTGTCTTCGCCGCCGTGCCCAGGGTCGATCACCACAGTGTGCAGCGTCGGCGCCGGTAGCGGCGTTGGCGCGGGAGGTTGTTGCGCTGGATTCTGAGGAGGCGGCTGCTTCGCGGTTTGGGGCTGCTGCGCTTGCGCGGCGCCCTCCCGAAATTGCGCGGGCAGGCAAGCGAAAGCGAGCAAGAGGATCCCGACGAAAATAAGAGCGCGGCGCACGGACGAGAGAATAGCAGAAATAGTCCGCAGGCATTTCGCCAAGCTGTTTACTCTTTGTTGACGATTTTGTGCTCCTCGTTGACCCGGCGGCTAGTGCGCGGTAAGAAGAGGTATGAAGACTCTCGCGATTTTTTGTCTGGCTGCGATTTCCGCTATCCCCGTTTTTGCTGGCCCGCGCGACTATCAAACGGGGAAGATCCTGGGATTTGACACCGGACAAGGCTCCAAGAACTCGAAGCACGCCCCGAAGGCCGACGTCGTGTATCAGGTGCAGATCGGTTCGACGATTTACAAGGTGACGAATTACTCCAAAAAGCAGGACTTTTCCGCCGGGGAAGAGGTTCAGTGCCGCGTGGACAAAACCCACCTGATCATCGAAAAGCTAAAGGGCGGAGAAGTGAAATACGACATCCTGGGCGAGTCTTCGCAACAGCAGCACCCACCGGGTACAAATCCGTAGGTCACGCGGTTCGCACATTACGCACGGGTCTTAATCATCCGGGAGTTTTTCTAAGACTCCGAGTGCCCTGCGGCCCAAGCCAAGTTCTCGTGTCCCTTCGCTGTTGTCGCGAGTCAGCGGCCGCGCAGTAAACTCGCCGCCTGCAAATGGGAAAAGCTGCCGCGGAGGTCAAGGTGCGCCCCGTAGGGTCGGCCAGAAACACGAACTGCAAAGGGAGCCTTCCTCTGAGGTGAGGCTGCCTTTGCAGTCGAGAAACTAGAACTGCGAACTACGCGTTGCGACGAGACAGCATGAACCCAACACCAAGGAGGCCGGTGCCCAGCAACAAGAGCGACGCCGGTTCCGGTGTCGTTGACCCAGTGCCGGGAGTGCTGCTTCCCAAGGTGATGTTGTCGAAAGCGATGTAATTTGCCGTTCCGCTGAAGATGACCGATTCAGCACTGCCGGAGAACGTCACACCGATCGGGTCCCAGCAGCTATACGCGTCCGGCCCGCAACCACTTGCTGTGGTCGGGAGGGTAAGAGCGGCCAATAGCGTGCCGGTACCATCCAACCCGCTGTAAACGTCGACCGTCCCCCCAAAACCAGGCGCGGAGTAGAAGAAGGAAAACCCTGTGCTAAACCCCGCGCTCACGTCCATCACATCACCCGCTCCGCTTAGGAAGAATGCTGCCGTATCCCCAGACGGGAGGTTCGAGATGTTGCCGGTGCCACCATCCAAGTTGGAGATGACCGCCAGCGAGTCTGATCCGAAGACAATCCCATAGTTCGATCCAGGGCCGCTACCAAATCCGCCCAAGCCGCCATTGTAGTAATTGTCAATCGGCTCCAGGTTTTGCAGGCCCTCAAACGTCAACGTGATAGTGCCAGCTTTCGCTGATACAGCTGCCAGAGAAAACACAAGAGTAGCAATAGCTCCATATACGATCTTCCTGATGTGAGTCTTCATAGTCTAAAGGCACCTCCCTCTGACAGCTACTAAGCATGTAGAGAACCATTTCGGGAAAATAGCGTAAGTCATTTCCTCACCAGAGATTACCTTATTCAGTCTTTGCGAAGAGAGGCATGACTTGGCGGTGTTCTTGCGGTGATTGTGCAAAACAATGCCGCTCTCTGTCGACGGATGATGCGGGCCGGAGTAGACCCCGAGGAACAAGCGTTCCGTAGGGTCCAGAGCTGGGACGGGGGCGAAGGAGTCAAGAAGCGTTTCGGCCGAGAGTGGTGAACCAAAAACACGAACTGCAAAGGCAGCCTTCGTCTGAGGTGAGGCTGCCTTTGCAGTCGAGAAAACGGAGCCGAAATTACAAACTGCGACGGACGAAAAGGCCTAATCCCAGAAGACCGGTACCCAGGAGCAAGAGCGATCCCGGTTCCGGTGTGGCACCCGTGAAGGACGACGGCGTGAGGGCTTCCTCGAGGCTGAACCAATTCGACCCTCCGATGGCGACGCCGTTTCCGAGGAAGTTTATCGTACCCGACGTGTCATACGCGTTAATTCCACTGGCGGTTTCCGTGTTGTTAAAGTACGAGGTGTAATCGTATAACGTCGAGTAGACGCCGCCCCAGCAGGAGGACGCCGCGACTTGTGGTGAATAGCCTCCGCTGCAAGCGCCGTCCCCGTCGAAGCCGAAGATGTCCGTCGAGCTGCTCAGCGTTATGGAAAGCAATACTCCGTCAGACGAGTTGACAATACCAATCAAAGTATCATCAGCGCCGTCGAATGGACCTTGATCGGGGCTCGCCAAGGCCACGCTAAATGCCGTAGCTGCGCCGCTCCCGTTTACCGCCGTGACAGTGATCAACAATTCGCAGCCATCTGTGTCGTATCCCGTTGCCGGGCACTGCGAAAAGCTGCCGGCGAAACTGGAAGCAGCCGCGAACGTCAGCAACGCCACGGCGGTACCGATACTAAATGACCATTTCATCAGAGATTTCATGTCTCTTGTCTGACCTCCTTATCAACGAATGTCTGAGGGGGCCGAAGGGCCTAGGGGGCCGGTTGGTAGTCTCAGTTGAAGCGCTTCCCCAGTTTCTCAGTCCACGCCTACACCGAGGTGTCAAGCTATAGCATGCACGCGCGACACCAATCATTGATGGCAATATGGTGCTTGTTTACAATTACTTCCACATTGCATTCGGCTGGCATGTGCAACACAGCCGTCCAGACTGTGCAAAACTATGCGATTTTTTGTCGACCAAAATCGTCTGAAGGCCCCGAAACCTACGGTGAACTGACGAAGACTTATCAGTTCTAGTACCGCGAAGGATTTGCGAGTCGCTAGGACACCGTTGCAGGAAGCGAACGCCGGAAAGCGGCCGGTGCGTCGTGCAAAGAGCCTACTTTGGGTAGCTTTGCCGCGCTAAGATAAGCAAACCCACGCCCCCATCTCCAGGGAGACCACCATGCCAAGGCAAAACGAACGCGTTGAGTTGAAGGGCAGTATGCGAACCGCGCTAACGGGCGCTCGCCAGGTTGGTCCGGCCGACCCGAACGAACGGATTCAAGCGACGGCATTTCTCCGCCGAGGAGAAGGGCTGCCGTTTCCGGCAATCGATGATCTGGGCGCGCTTCCTTTGCGAAGCCGGAGCTATCTGTCGCGGGGCGAATTCGCGTCGGCGCACGGTGCGCGGCCAGAGGATTTGGCAGCAGTGCGCAGATTCGCCGGGCAATTCGGGCTGGAAGTCTTGAGCGAGAGCCGCGCGCGGCGGAGCATCTGTTTGATCGGGACCGTTCAGGCGTTCAGCGATGCGTTTGAGACGACTCTGAGCCGCTGGCAACACGCCAGCGGGACGTATCGCTGTCGGACGGGCTCACTGACGATTCCGGCCGAGCTAGACGGTATTATCCTCGGCGTCTTTGGATTGGATAATCGTCCGCAGGCAAAAACTCATTTTCGCATACGAAAAAAGGTAAGCGCACAGGCCGGCGCGGTTTCCTATTCCCCGGTGCAGGTGGCGGACGCGTACGATTTTCCCTCTGGCCAGAATGGAAGCGGGCAGTGCATCGGAATTGTGGAGTTGGGAGGCGGATATAACACGCAGGATTTGCAAACGTTCTTCAGCGGGCTGGGAATCGGCATGCCAAAGGTGACCGCGGTTTCCGTTGACGGTGCGACAAATTCACCCACCGGCAGCGCCAATGGTCCTGACGGCGAAGTCGAGCTGGACATCGAAGTAGCTGGAGCGATCGCGCCGGGCGCTCAGCTTGCCATGTACTTCGCGCCGAACACCGACGCAGGATTCCTGGATGCGCTAACCACCGCGGTCCATGACACAAACTTGAAGCCGTCGATTATTTCAATCAGCTGGGGCGGCCCGGAAAGCTCCTGGACGCAGCAGGCGCTCGATTCCTTCAACTCCGCATGCCAGGACGCAGCGACGATCGGCGTGACCGTGCTCGCAGCTTCGGGCGATAACGGTTCCTCGGACGGCGTATCCAGTGGCACGCCAACCGTGGATTTTCCCGCGTCGAGTCCGTACGTGCTGGGCTGCGGCGGAACGAAGCTAGAACTTTCGGGAGACACCATTACGGATGAAGAGGTGTGGAACGACTTGTCCCAAAATGAAGGTGCCACGGGCGGAGGAGTCAGCGAGTTTTTCGCAATTCCCACGTTTCAGGCAAATGCCGGCGTGCCCAAAGCGCCGAATGGATTTGCGGGGCGTGGAGTGCCGGACGTCGCAGGAGACGCAGATCCAGAAACGGGCTACAACGTCGTCGTAGATGGCCAGCAACTCGTGATTGGCGGCACCAGCGCCGTAGCGCCGTTATGGGCCGGACTGCTGGCGTTGATGAACCAGTCGCTCGGTAAAAACGTGGGTTATCTGAATCCGTTGCTGTACACGACGGGGGTTGAAGGCACGATGCATGACGTCACGGCGGGCAGTAACGGCGCCTATTCCGCAGGGCCGGGATGGGATGCGTGCACAGGCTTGGGAAGCCCGGACGGAACAGAATTGCTGAACGCCCTAAAGGGGAGCGGCGCGTGAGGGAAGCCGCGGAAATGGGCGGTTTTTGCGCCGCAATTGAATCTTTTACCTTGTACGTTGCACACATAATAAATGACTTCCTCGATCTGTGTCCCCTACCTGACTTGAATTTCTTGCTTCCGCCAAAATCCTAAACCCTGCGCGCTGCGCGCGCGGCCAGTCTTTGCGGCACCATGCTGGCCGCGAACTGGCCGCGGCGTTGGCTATTGAATTTGAAATGCGCACTGCACCGTGGCGCTCACGGTTATCTTTCCGGGTTGCACCGGCGGTGGCACAAAAGTCACTCGGTCGCGTGGGACATTTCCCGCGCTGCCACTGGATGCAACCTCGACCACCTCGTTGGTGCTCCCCGGTTGCGCGGCGCTGTACTGCGAAATACCGATCATCTGGCCGACGTCCACGTTTGCATAGCGAACCGCTCCTGCTTTCTGTCCATTCTGCGCCAGTGCGGCTTTCGCGCGTTCCA
This sequence comes from uncultured Acidobacteriota bacterium, assembly GCA_963811805.1. Classification (GTDB taxonomy): domain Bacteria; phylum Acidobacteriota; class Terriglobia; order Acidiferrales; family UBA7541; genus DAHUXN01. The sequence continues at coordinate 3,297,238 of CAWESU010000001.1, forward strand.
CCGCGTTGTGCATAGCGTCGGCGACGGCGCGCTCTTTCGCGGCTTCCTGATTTTCTAGCGAGTAGCTGAGCGAGCGGAAATTCGCCAGGCCGTTTTGTACCGAATCGTCGAGGATCGCGCCGATTTTCGTGAAGTCGTGAACCTTCAAAGCAATTTCTCCCTGCACAAAATACGACTTCGGCTTTTTGTTGGGATTCGACTCGTACGAAGGTGTGAGCGTCAGCACGCCCGTGGAGATTTCCGTCTTGGTCAGTCCATTCTTTTGCGCCACGCTGACGATCTGCTGCATCGACTGCGTGGCCTTCGTATAGGCCTGGGTGAGGTCTTTGTCTTGCGACGAAATGTCGAAGGTAAGGGTGGCCAGGTCCGGTTCGGCTTCAAACGTCCCGTTCGCCTGGACGACGAGTGTGTCGGCAATGAATTTCGCCGGCTCATTCTGGGCGCGTACGGGCAAGGCGAGTGCACACAGCAAGGCGAGGCACAATGCAGCGCGGTTCATATTTTCCTCCTGGGCGTTCCTCCATGCGTGTGATGCAAAGTGGCAGTCCGAAGCCTGCCCGCGAAGCCTCCGCTCAGTCGCCGTGCACGTTGGAAAGCCACTTCATGAGGATCGGCCGCTGCTGAGGGTCGATATCGGTGAAGGAAATGCCCATACCGACGTTGGGCTTGGAATGCGCGACGTTGCCCAAGGTGGTGAATCTCTCTTCCATGTGAGTGATGGTGACCCGGACCTTCGATCCGGACGGAAACGGGTTCATCGTGTCGACGTAACAGCCATGCAGGCTTAGGTCGCCGGTGCGAGCCTCAATGCGCGTGTCGAGCTTGGATTCCAGAAGCTCGACCGAGGCGAAAAACGGATGACGAGGTTCCCGTCTGTGCTCGATGTCCATGTGTAGGCACCACCCCTTTTGAGAAGGCTGCGGCAATCTATGCCCGTGCGGCCGGGATAGTCAAGGACGAAGCGCAACTCGGCTAGATGCTCAGGAAGGCGCCCGGGTCGTTGAAGTGGTCAACGCCGGCGTAGGGTTCGTCAAGAAAGAGGCGCGCGGTGTCGGTCAATATCGTTCCGTCGGGTTGGAGTTGAAGCCAGCAGCGGTCCATGGGGCGCGGCGCGGGACCGGCGAAATTAATTCCGTCAATGTCGTATTCGCTGCCGTGGCACGGACAGTGAAATATATTTTGCTGTGGCAGCCAATCCGGCGTGCATCCAAGATGCGTGCAAACCGCTTTAATAATGAAAATTTCTCCTGGATTCTTCCGCACCCAGATACGGTTGGACTGCAAGAATTGTTGATTCACTCCGATCTGGAAGTCCTCTGGGTAGCCGACGTTGACCTCCGTGCTGGGTTCAAAGAGGGCCCGCGGAAAGAAATAGCGGAGAAACATCAAGAAATTGACGCCGAGGTAGCCCCAAAGAAAAGTCCAGATGAACCGCCGGCGAACCCTGTTGACTTCATCGGAGCGTTTCTTCTTTTGCGCGTTCGGGTCCGGCTGGCTCGATGGCACCACCGGGCCCCGTGTGGTCTCCTGTGGCATAAATCACGGAAGCAAGGACCGGTTTCTTCGCTTGCAATCAGTTAGATGCGTTTGGTGGCTGTGTAGTCGCCGCGCATTTTGCCGACGTGGCGAAAATTATGCGCGACTTATTGGGGGATTTCGTGTTCATACAGGTTGGCCGTAATTGTAGATGCGTCCGCACGTCTGTTTCGGAAAAGACACATTCCGCGCGCCAAGCATGCAACCATCTTGCGAGGGGATTCGTCGAAAAAAGTGTAAGGCCTGGGGCGCATCTTCAAGACATCGCACAGGGAGAAGACCGATGAGAAAAATGATTGTGCTTGGCGCTTCGCTGCTCTCGCTGCTCCTGTTTGCCGGCGCGGGGAATGCGAAACAGCGGCTGGGCCCGCCGGTGAAGCTGGTGCTGTCGCCCGCGTCCAGAGTCCCTGCAGCAGACATCGTCAAAAATCTGGATGACAAGTGCCCGAACGTGACGATTACCCTGAACTCCAAGGACTCCGACTACATGCTCGACGCGCGCGGCTGGCCGCAGAATTACCGGTTCACACTGTTTCGCAAAGGCGGGACCGCGGTGTTCGCCACGCATACCGTGCTGTTGAGCAACGCGGTCAAGGACGTCTGCAAATACGTCAACAACAACCCGCCGCCCCCAGGAAAATAGGCTTCCATCCGTCGTCGCCGGCGTCTCACCGTACCATCGCAAAGCGGCGGCCCGTGATAAAATAGAAGCCGAGTCAGCATCGGGGGCGAAACGGTTTCGACGGAGACTGTCGCGGCCCGAAGGCATGCCGGGCGTCACCTGCCCGCAATCGGGTGAAACAATACAACTGCCAATACGCAGTTGGCTCTCGCAGCCTAATTAAAAACTAGGCAGCGCGTCTCCCTTCCTGTCGCCCACGCGGGGAGGATGAGGCGTCACAATGTGGGCTGGCTGGCGCGTTTCGGCCCGTAATGCGCCGGTGAGATCATCGGGCTAGTTGGCCGCGTTTCTTGCTCGCTCTGAGCGCGGCCGGCGAACAGCGGAATGCCGCAAGGCACGGCCGCACCGGAACGAGCTAAGCATGTAGTCTTTCGGCTGCAAGGCCTCTCGGACGGGGGTTCGACTCCCCCCGCCTCCACCAAATCCGGCGAGGATTTGGTTTTCTGAGCACAACGAACGGCGCAAGCTATTCGCTCTTACCGGGTCGAAGATTTGGATTACCGCCGGCCTTCACGGTAAGATTGCCAGCCGTCATGGGGCATCCGAGCGACATGCAAACTCTCACATACAAGGGCGTGGTGCATCCATGGCACTGCGACCATATGGGCCACATGAACGTGATGTGGTACACGGGGAAATTCGACGAGGCGACGTGGAATCTCTTCGCCGAACTGGGCATCACGGCCACGTATATGCGCGAGCAGCAGCGCGGCATGGCCGGAGTGCAGCAAAACACGACCTACAAGGAGGAGCTGTTCGCGGGCGACGTGGTCGAAGTCAGCTCGCGAGTGCTGGAGGTGCGCGACAAAGTGATTCGCTTCCTGCATGAGATGCGCAACATCGAGAAGGGCACCGTGGCCGCCACCACGGAACTGACCGCCGTCCACCTGGACCGCCAGACGCGCAAATCGTGCCCGTTTCCGGCGGCGATCCGTGCCGCGGCGGAAGCGCGCCTAGCGCCATAATTCCAAGCTGCAACAGAAGTGGTATTATCCCGTCGCCATGAAAAACAACTACACTCGCATTATCCTTAGCTGCATTTTTCTATTTGCGTTTTCGATTCTTACCAGCATCGCAACCGTGACGACCGTTTTCGCGCAAGGCGAGGCGAGCCAGACCGGCTTCGAACACACCTACGCTCCTCCGAATCATCCCATCGTTCTGCACGCCGCGCGCTTGCTTGATATCGAGACCGGGAAAATCATTTCGCCGGGCGAAGTGCTGGTTCAGGGCGACAAAATCGCCGAAGTGGGCCAGTCGGTCACACACCCCGCCGATGCGCAGACGATCGACCTGGGCGACACGACGCTGATGCCCGGATTGATCGACGCACACGTGCATCTGTTTTTGCATCCCGGCAACGAAGGCATGCAGACCGTCGACGAATCCGCGCCAGAGCGCACCATCACCGCGACGCTCAACGCACGCGCGGATTTGATGGCGGGGTTCACCGCCGAACGCGACATGGGCACCGAAGGCGCGGGCTCCGCGGACACGGCCGTGCGCAACGCCATCAATCGCGGCGAAATTCCCGGGCCGCGCATGCGCATGAGCGGAATGGCAATTTCCATTCTCGGCGGCCACGAAGACGCGATCGGCTTCAATCCCGCGCAGCACGTGCTGGGAAACGCGGATTACGCAAATACAATCGATGAAATCATCGCGACGATTCGCGAGCAGCACAAGGAAGGCTCGGATTTCGTGAAAATGTACGAAACGGGCCGAGACATGCTGCGCGACGGCAAATTTATTTCGCAGTATCAATACACCGAAGCGCAGCTTAGCGCCGGCGTGCAGGAAGCGGCGCGGCTGGGCACGAAAGTCGGCGTGCATTGCAATGGCGAGCCGGCCGCGCTGTACGCGGCGCAGGCCGGAGTGGAGTCCATCGACCACGCCACGTATTTGAGCGACGAAACCATGCGCATCATGCGCGAAAAAGACATTCCCGCGGTTCCCACGTTCACGGTTTTTGAATATTTCGCGGACCACGCTCCTTCGCCCGCCGCGGCGCAGAGCGAACACTCCATGCTGGACTTTAAGGCGCAGCAATTCAAAAGACAGATCGCCGCGGGCATACCGTTCGCCGTGGGGTCAGACGTCGGCCCGTTCATGCACGGCACGCAGGCGCGCGAAATGGTGCTGATGGTGCAGTACGGAATGAATCCGCTCGCCGCGCTTCAGGCCGACATGCTCGAAGGCGCGAAAGTGCTGATGTGGCAAGGACAGATCGGAGATTTGAAGCCGGGCTACTTTGCGGACATCGTCGCCGTGCCCGGAAACCCGCTGGACGACATCAGCGACACTGAGCATGTCTCGTTCGTGATGAAGGGCGGCGTCGTTTACAAGCAGTGATTCGCGCAAACAGTCCAAAATGGCCGAAAACTGACGCACGCGCGGTTAGGAATCTGCAGAGTCGTCTCCTACAATTGGTGTCGAAAGGGAACGTTTGCCGAGAGGATTCTCGAGTCGATGCCTGGTGCGGTTTCAAATCAAATGATCGTCGAGCCGGTGACGCTTACCGGCGAGCACGTGCAACTCGTCCCGATGTCGGCCGCTCATCGTGGGCCGCTTGCCGAAGTGGGCTTGGACGAGGAGTTGTGGCGCTGGATTCCCGATCCCGTGCACACACGCGAAGAGATGTTCGCGTATGTCGATGCGGCGCTGGCGCAACAGGCGAGTGGCGTGTCGCTGCCGTTCACGATTGTCGAACGCGCGTCGGGCAAAGTGATTGGCAGCACCCGATATGCGAATATCGAACGTGCTCATCGGCGCGTGGAAATTGGCTGGACGTGGGTCGCGCCCCTGTGGCAGCGCACGCCGATAAATACAGAATGCAAATACATGCTGATGCGCCATGCATTTGAGACGCTCGGTTGCATTCGCGTGGAACTGAAAACCGATTCGCTGAACGAAAAGTCGCGCAAGGCCATCGCGCGGATTGGCGCGCGCGAGGAAGGGGTTTTCCGTAATCACATGATCACCTCGACCGGAAGAATCCGCCACTCGGTCTACTTCAGCGTGATCGACTCCGAATGGCCCGGCGTGAAAGCAGCACTCGATGCAAAGCTCAAGCCGCGCTAAGACTTGAGGACGGTGCGTTCGCCTGTTTCCCATTCACGAAATAATCTCCACGCATGCCGGATGGGCGTATGATTCCCAGTTCGCGGAATTCATTTCGTCAATATAGGAGCGTAGTGATGAATCCAAAGCGTGTTTGTTCGTCTTTCTGGCTCGTAGTTTTCTTTATTCTTCTGGCGCCTGCTGTGTTCGCGCAGTCCGGTGAAATTCAGCTCACCGTCGACGCCACCACTGTGCCGCTCGGCCTGGTGAAAACGCACATGGTCGTGCCGGTGCATCCGGGGCCAATGACGTTCTACTATCCGAAATGGATTCCCGGCGAGCACGGTCCCGACGGGCCGATCTCAAACGTGACCGGACTCTTTTTCCACGCGGACGGGAAACTGGTTCCGTGGCAACGCGACAAGCTGGACGTCTTCACGTTCCACGTCGACGTGCCGGAAGGCGCGACGCGGCTTGATGTTGATTTTGATTATATCGAGCCGCAAGGCGGAGGATTCGCGACCGGCGCGCCTTCATCGAGCGACAAACTCGTGGTGATCAGCTGGAACCAGAATGTTTTGTATCCAGCAGGGGAGCCCGCGAGCGAAATCATGTACCGGCCGCGGCTGATTGTTCCGCGCGGATGGCAATCCGGAACGCCGCTTCCGGAAGAAAGCCACGCGAGCGACGAAATCATCTTCAAGCCCGTTGCGCTGGACCGTTTGGTCGATTCGCCGGTCATCTCCGGCGAATACTACCGCGCCATCAACATCACGCCGCCGGGCGAGCCGATTCATCACGAACTCGATCTTGTCGCGGACAGCGAAGCCGCGCTGGCCATCACGCCCGACGCGATCCAGAAAATGACCAATCTCGTCGCGGAATCGGGCGCGCTTTTCGGCACGCGCCATTACCGTGATTATCATTTCCTGCTCACCCTGAGCGACTATGTCGCGCACTTTGGCCTCGAACACAACGAATGCAACGATAGCCGCTTGCCCGAGCGCGCACTCATCGGGCCCGACGCCGAAATGATGCTGGGCGGATTGCTCTCGCATGAATTCATGCACTCCTGGAACGGCAAATTCCGCCGGCCCGCGGACCTGGCCACGCCGGAATACGAAACTCCCATGCAAGACGATTTGTTGTGGGTCTACGAAGGTTTGACGGATTACCTTGGGCCGATGCTCGCGGCGCGCAGCGGCCTATGGACGACCGAGCAATATCACGAATATCTCGCGAGCATCGCGGCCGATCTTGGTCCAGGAACGCCCGGCCGCACCTGGCGCGATTTGCAGGACACCGCGACGGCGATTCCCGGCGTTCACGGCGGCGGCGGCTGGGCCAATTGGCGCCGCGGCTCGGATTACTATCCCGAAGGTGATTTAATCTGGCTCGAAGTGGCCACGATTATTCATCAGCAAAGCAACGGCGAGAGATCCATCGACGATTTCTGCCATCTGTTCCACGGCGGCCCGAACAACGGCCCGGAAGTGAAGCCGTATACCTTCGACGACGTTGTCAGCGCGCTCAATCAGATCGTGCCTTACGATTGGGCGACATTTTTTCATGAACGTCTAACGTCGCTCTCGCCGGAGTCGCCGCAGGGCGGAATCGAAAACGGCGGATGGAAAGTGGTTTACGACTCGAAGCCACCGCTGGCGGGCCTGCGCGGCGGGAACCCCGGGCAAGCGTTCTCACTTGGTTTGAGACTGGGCCGGGATGGCATGGTGAGCGATTCTATCGTCGGCAGCCCGGCGTATAAAGCCGGTGTGACGTCTGGCATGACCATCGCTGGGGTAAATGGCCGCGTCTACACACCGGACATTCTGGAAGACGCCCTCAAGGCGGCGCAGAACAACGCGGCGCCCCTACGCTTGCTGGTGATCGACGAGGATTATTACAAAGAAGTCGAGGTCGATTATCACGGCGGCGACCGCTATCCGCACTTGGAGCGCGTCGAAAGCAAACCCGATTACTTGGACGAGCTGATCAAACCGCACGCGCAGAGCACCCAGTAACGCAAGCGCCTGGCGCGCGAAGCTGTCGTAGGTAAGGAACACGCCCCGGGAATGCGTGTTGACACCGTTTGCGCGCGTTTTCATAATCGCGAAAGGGATATTTTTGCGCGATGGCTGACGTCCAAAAAGCACGCGAACGCGCACTGGAAGAGGCTGTCTCGCGCGCGGTTCGCGACAACCTGATTCCGCTGCAGCGCACCTTGGATGATTTGCAGCAGGCCTATGCAGACTTGGTTTCGGCCTGCTCTTCCACGCGTCCAACCAACGCTCTTCCGGCAATGCTGCGCGCCCAGGCGACGTCGGCCTCACTGACGGCCAGCCTTTCCGTTCTCTCCTCGTTCATCACGAACATCATGCAGCAGCGCGAGCGTGAGGTTTCCGAGCGGGAAGACTCCGAAAGCGTCCGCGCCGTCGGCGTGGAACTGGCGCAGCCGCCTCCCGCCCCGGAAGCGCCTCCGCGCACAACGCCAGCCCCGCGAGCGCAGGAAGCAACGTTGGAGGAAGAAGCGGTTGACGAGTCGGCGGGAGTGCCGGTCGGAGTATCAGAATCTGCCAGTGCCGAGCCCTCTGACGAAACCGTCTACGTCCGGGAACCGATTGTCGAGGAATCGGAGGTTACCTCCGCGCCGGAAATCGCATCCGAACCTGTTGTCGAAGAGCCCGCACCGGTCTTTGATGTCGCGAATTTGCCGACCAGCGAGCAGGAGCTTCACAAGCGCGCCAACCGCGTCGCCAAAGTTTCTATGCAGGACATCAAGATGTTGAAGCCGGAGGAAGTGCGCAAGGGCCGCGAGAAGAAGGACATTTGCGTGCGCCTTCGCGGCGAGCTTGACAAAGCCCGCAAAGAATACGATCGTCGCTTTCAGAAAATCTTGGATCACCCCGTGGATTATTTTCATCATTGGCTGGTGGAAATTTTGGGAAACGGCGATCCGGAAACTCTCGGAGAATATCCCTATCCCTCGCCGGTGCTACGCCGCTAATTCGTCCGTGGTGAAAGAAAACCTCGGCCCCGCCGGTGCGTTTTACACCGCACTATTGCTGATGCTGTGCCTGGCGTCGGGTGCGGATTTGGCGCATGCACAGTCCGTTCAACCAGCAGCGCACCACGCTCAAACTGCGCAGAAGGCGCCTGCCAAAACGACTGTTCCACGGACAAAACCGATCAGCAGTTCCCGTTTCGCGGCGGAAGTGCGCCAATTGACCTCCCTGGCTCGCGCGTTGAAACAAGAAGAGGAGAAGGAACAGGGAAGCGATGACGATCCCAATCAGCAAAACGATCGGGCGCCAGGCCCGGCATATCGCAAGCTCTCACAGTTCGCAAAATCGCACGCGAACGAAGAGGTCGGCGAGCGCGCCGCACTGGCGCTGGGATATTACGACTATAACGACGGCCGCTATCCGCAGGCCCGGGCGTGGCTCGACCTCGCCAAGCCCGAAAAGCTCCTGCCCGATTACATTTTGTTCTGGAGCGCGCAGGTTGATCGCAACTTGAACAACAGTGCCGCTGCGCTCGACCAGTTGCAATCCCTGCGCCGCGATTATCCGCAAAGTGTGATGGACCCGCTCGCGCTGCAGGCTCTTGCCGAAACGGCCATCGCGATGAACCAGCCGCAACAAGCGCTGGACGCGCTCGCCTCCGCAAAGGATATCGACCAGAACCCGACGCTCCTTTTTTTGCGCGCGCAAGCGCACGAACAGGCCAACGACAAAATCGCCGCCGCGGGGGATTATCTCGAAGTCTACGACCGTTTTCCGCTCAACACCCAAGCGGACGAAGCAGGCGAAAAAATAAGCTTCCTCGAAAGCGCGATGGGGACTTCGTTTCCCCAGCCCTTGATGTCCGAACAGTTGCTTCGCGCGAATATCCTTTTTGAAGCCCATCACTGGCAGGACGCCGAAAACGCGTACAACGACGCGCTGCCGAAGCTGGATGGCCCAGACGAAGATCTCGCGCATCTCCGCATCGCGGATTGCATCGTGCAGTTGGGGGGCGACGCAAGCCTTCTGGCCTCGATGCAAGTTCAGACGCCGGATGTCGACGCCGAGCGGCTGTACGACCTTTCGCAGGCCTATCGTTCCGCGAATGACGAGACACACATGCTCGCGACGCTGACGCAGCTTCAATCGCGTGCTCCAGCGAGCTCGTGGACCGAGCGCACCCTGTTCGCCATGGGAAATTATTATTGGGTGAAGCTCGACCGCGACAAGGCCGCCGCGGAATATCAGCAGGTCGTGGACAAATTCCCCACGAGCGACGACGCCATCAATGCCCAATGGCGCGTCGCATGGACTGCCTACATGGACCGCAGCGGCACGGCTTCCGGTCTCATCGAAAAGCTCCTCGAGGCGCATCCTGACTCAGTTTACACGCCTGACGCCCTCTACTGGCTGGGGCGTCTCGCGCAAAAGAGCAAGAACGCGCCGGTAGCGCGCGCTTACTTTGCAAAACTGCAAGCGCGTTTCCCGAACTCCTATTTCGCCATGCACGCGGCTGCGCCCTTGCGCGCGCTGCGACGAGGGCGCGTCGCGGCGTTGCCGGTGTTGGACGCCATTCCGCCGATCCCGACGGCGCCTGAAGTGTTGCAGTCCACGCCAGCTGAGGCGCTGCCCTTCGTGCAACGCAGTGTGGCCCTCGAAACGATCGGCTTTGACGATTCCGCCATGCTCGAATTGCACGCCGCCTACGACGCCACGCGGGCGGCCGCATTGCAGTTCTCTCTAGCCCGCGCCGCGGCGAACGGCGAACATTACGGCACCGCGATCGCCGCCATGCACGTGGTGTACCCGTCCCTCGAGTCTCGCCCGTACCCGGCAGAGCCGCGCGAAGCCTGGAGGCTGGCGTTTCCGCTGCCCTACGCGGCGCAAATTCGTGCTGACGCGCGGCGCACGGGAACCGATCCGATGATCATCGCCGGCCTGATTCATCAGGAATCGGCATTTGAAAAAGACGCGCATTCCTATGCCAATGCCTTCGGCCTCATGCAGTTGGTTCCCGAAACTGCGGACCGCTACGCGCGCCAGTTGCGCTTGGGCTTCTCGGAGGATCAACTTCTCGATCCCGTCTACAATTTGCGCCTGGGCAGCGTCTACTTAGGTGAGCTGACGCGCAGTTTTCACAGTGCCGAAGCGTCCCTGGCGGCGTACAATGCCGGCGAGGACCGCGTGGCCCTCTGGCAATCCGGGCAGAAGTACTCTGAGATGCCCGAATTTGTCGAATCGATTCCGTTCACGCAAACCCGCGAATACGTGGAGATCGTGATGCGCAACGCGGCCATTTACCGGCGGCTCTACGGAAGCGGGGGGCACGGAGGCAAATAATGAACCCTGCGGTGCCAAGCCAAATTTCTGCGAGCGTCAAGCTTTCCGCAAAAGCCGCGCAATTCACCGAATCGGTGATTCGCGAGATGACACGGCTCGCCATGGCGCACAACGCCGTGAATCTTTCGCAGGGCTTTCCGGATTTTGCAGCGCCGGAGGAAATCAAAGCCGCCGCGCGCGACGCCATTTCTCGCGACATCAATCAGTACGCGATTACCTGGGGCGCAAAGTCGCTGCGCAACGCCATCGCCGAGAAATTCGCCCGCCAGCACGGCATGGAAATCGATCCCGAGCGCGAAATCACCGTTTGCTGCGGTTCTACGGAAGCGATGATGTCGGCGATGATGGCTATTATCAATCCTGGCGATGAAGTAGTGGTCTTCGAGCCGTTCTATGAGAATTACGGCCCGGACGCGATTTTGAGCGGCGCGTCTCCGCGCTTCGTCCCCCTCCGTCCGCCCAGCAACTCGTCGGATTGGTCATTCGATCCCGACGAATTGGCGCGAGCATTCTCCAGCAAGACCAAAGCCATCATCCTGAACACGCCGAATAATCCCACCGGCAAGGTCTTCGAGCGCGCAGAATTCGAGACCATTCGCGAACTGTGCATTCGCCACAACGCGTTTCTGATTACCGACGAAATTTACGAGCACATGCTCTACGACGGCGCACAGCACATCTCCGCGGCGTCGCTCGAAGGCATGCGCGAGCGCACCATTACCATCAACGCGCTCTCGAAGACTTACAGCGTTACCGGCTGGCGTGTCGGTTGGGCCATCGCTCCCCCGGAGGTCACTTCCGCGATTCGCAAGGTACACGATTTTCTCACCGTGGGCGCTGCCGCGCCTTTGCAGGAGGCCGGTGCGGTCGCTTTGCGCTCGCCCGAGTCATATTACCAGCAGCTCGCGACCGAATATTTGGAGCGCCGCAACCGCCTGCTCGGCATTCTCACCGCTGCGGGCTTCCAATGCTTCAAGCCGCGCGGCGCTTATTACACCATGACCGACATTTCGAATTTCGGTTTCGCGAACGACGTCGAATTCGCCCGCTACCTGGTGAAAGAAATCGGCGTCGCCGCCGTGCCCGGCTCGAGCTTCTATCACGATCCCGCCGACGGCTCGCAGCAGCTTCGCTTCACCTTCTGCAAAAAAGAATCCACTCTCGCCGAAGCCGAAAAGCGCCTGGCCAAGCTGCGCGCACCGGCCTGACAGGAGAGAGAAAGGGAATTGAAATACGGTCTCATTGCCCGACAGTTTTTCTTTGTCCTCGCGCTTTCGATTTCCATCCCGCTCCGCCGATGCTAAGCGCAGACCTTTTTCACCTCGCCTGAGGAAGCCGCGAAAGCGCTTCGAAACTGCGCAGGGGGCCACTGCAAACAACTCGGCGCCGCTCTTCACTTGGGTTTTGCGTTCGATCCAAAGATCTGCCCATCGCCTGAGTACGTACGGGCAACATCGGGCGTTTTTGAGCCTGGCTATAGCGATGCGTTGCTGGAAGTCAAGTGCTCGTACGATTTTGAACTCGTCATTCTCACACGCGGACTCCGCGGAACATGGGGCTATCTCGATTCGGTCTATCTCGGTGCCATCTATGACCGCCTCACCGTCGGCCTCGCGAAAATGATCAGTCCAAGGGAAGATGACATCATTGTCCATAATGACGTCACCCTTCGCGGAACGGGAATCTATCAGGCCGATTTCGAGATTCTTAGAGTTACAAATCGTAAGGTGCGGGTTGTGCTCGACGAGGTAGAGAAGGGTTTCGCCTATCCTCTAGGTGAACCGGATCAATGGGTCGAGCAGCAAGGCAAGTTTGAGGCCGTGCCTGCTACCGACAAAGATTCCGGTATCACCGAGATTATGACTTTCAAGACGGAGAGGAAGAAGACTGTCGTTGAGCGCGGATTCTACTGGCGAAAAGATTTTGGGATATTTGAGCCTACATTCTGGTCTCCGCTCCAGCCCGCTGCCAAACCCGCACCGAAAAAGCAGAAAGGGAAATAGCTGCTAAGCAGAAAAGAGTGGGTGAGAAGCAGGTTGCCCTGTGGTGGTAGCTTCTCACCCTGAGTGGTGCGTTTGATTGGTTGGACTGACGAAACCGCCAAAAGGTTTCCTCATTTTGAAAGAAATATTCGAAGTGACAAAATCCGGCTGCCCGAACTCTAGCCGCGCGCAGAAGTCCGACACGTGAAGTTGTTTTCAAGCCAAAGGGTCGAAAGAATCGCCCTGCGCAGGCACCGTGACGCGCCAGTTAAGCTTCTGCTGCACCGTGCCGCTAAAGGCTTGCGCCGCCGCTGGCTCGCCGTGCGTCAGAAACAATCGTTTCGGTGGCGCCGTGAAACCGGAAAGCCAGCGCACCAGCTCGGTGCGGTCGCCGTGCGCCGAAAATTGGCTGACTTCCTGGATTTCCGCGCCCACCGGAATCATTTTGCCATAAATCCGCGCGGCTTTGCCTCCACTGAGCAAGTAACGCCCCAGCGTCCCATCGGCCTGATAGCCCGCGAAGATCACGACGTTACGCGCGTCGGGTAGCCGTTGCTCCAGGTGGTGCAGAATGCGTCCTCCGGTACACATGCCGCTCGCCGACATAATGATGCACGCCGTTTTCACATCATTGATTTTCTTCGATTCCTCCACGGTTCGCGTCATGTGAACCTCATGCACGTCCAGTGGATCACGATCCCCGGTCTGCTCTTCGCGCAGAAACGACAGCCGGTGATCCTCGGTGTGGCGCACATACAAATCGGTGACGTTGTTCGCCATCGGGCTGTCGACAAATGTCGGCAATTTTGGAATCCGCTGCTGGTCTTCCAGCAGCCGCATGATGTACATCAGCGATTGCGTGCGCCCGACGGCGAATGAAGGAATCACGATTGCGCCGCCTCGCTTCGCCACGCGGTTGACGATATCCGCAATCGCATCGGATGGCGACTCCGTTGGGTGATCGCGGTCTCCGTAAGTCGATTCGCAAAGGATGTAATCGGCTTTTGCGATCGGCGCTGGGTCGTTCAGTATCGTTTGATTGTAGCGGCCCACGTCGCCCGAAAAAACCACCACTCCCGATTTGCCATTTTCTGTGATGGTAATTTGCAGCGAAGATGAGCCAAGAATGTGTCCTGCATCCGAAGGCTTCACCGTGAATTGCGGGCTGATCGTGAACGGGTCTTTGCGCGGAATTTCTTGGAATAGTTTCAGCGCCTGCTGCGCGTCTGCCACCGTGTACAAAGGAAGCGCCGGCTCGTGGCTGGAATACTTTTTCTTGTTGGCATACTGCGCGTCTTCTTCTTGCAGGTGGGCTGAGTCCGTCAGCAGCAGTTGGCAGAGCTCATGCGTCGCGGCGTTGGCGTAAATCGGCCCGCGGAATCCATCCTTCACGATGCGCGGCAGGTAACCCGTGTGGTCGATGTGCGCGTGCGTCAGAACGATCCAATCGATCGACGCCGGATCGATCGGAAGCCGGTCCCAGTTTTTCTGCCGTAGCTCCTTTGGTCCTTGGAAAAGCCCACAATCGACGAGCAGCCGTTTGCCGCCCGCTTCCACCAGATATTTGGAACCTGTCACCGCTCCCACTGCACCCAGAAACGTGATTTTGGCCATAGGGCGCGTATTGTAACCGAAAGCGTCGGCGGGCAAATCCAAATTTCTCCGCGCGTGTGCGCGCACCGGAACCGTATTTCTTGAAGATTTCGCAGAGAGTGTTACCCTATCGCCTCGTTTGTGAATTCTGCGGCGATTCGGTGAGTGGATATGGCTGGCTCGCGAGTGGAATTTTCTTGTGGCGCGATTCTATTTCTCCTAATGGCTGCGTCGGCCCATGCGCAAAGCCTCCCCGCGCAGTCGCTCGCGCGAGGAGCTTGGGAGCTCGAGCCTTTCGTCGGTGGCGGAACTGGCCTCGGCCATTCGGACACCACGCAATTCCTGATTGCTGGCGGCCGCGTCGGAAAAATTCTCACCAAAGATCATCTCCACGGCTGGGTCCGCGGCAATTTTGAACTCGCCGCGGATTTCATGCCGCTCTATCTGGTGATGCAGCCGGGCGGCGCGGTCTACGGCGCGAGCTTCAAGCCCGTGATTTTCGAGTGGAATTTCGCTGGCAACCGCAAGGTTGCCCCGTATGCGCTGATCACCGGCGGAGTCCTCTTCACCTCCTCGAACGTGCCGCCCGGCAATACGTCGTACGTTAACTTCACGCCGCAAGGAGCGCTGGGATTTCATTTTTTCACGCGGCCCAAGCGCGCTTGGACTTTCGAGATTGCGGCCGTTCATCATTCCAACGCCAGCCTCGGCCACCTGAATCCTGGCCTGAACGGCAGTCTCATGTTTACCCTCGGTTACAGCTGGTACAAATAGCCGTGCCGACTTCTTTTTGTAACCGCGGAGGCGTTGCCGCCGTTTCATCCCTTTCGGGTGCGTCAATAACAACTAGAATTTCCGTCCGCGAGGAGGTTTCCATGAAAACTGTTCGCACTTGCCTGGCCGCTCTGATTTTCGTGCTGGTTTCGGTGGCGTCTGTTTCTGCGGCGCCCAAACCGAAGAAGCTCACGCCGGTTGCTGTTCCAACGCCCGATTCCGTTTTTGGATTCGCGCCTGGCGCGGATTATCACCTCGCCGATTTCGAGCAGATGACTAAGTTTTACCAGGCGCTCGCGGCAGTCAGCCCTCGCGTGAAACTGCAGAATATTGGCCCCACCGGTTACGGCCGCCAGATGTTCCTCGCCATTGTTTCCAGCGAAGCCAACATTCGCGAGCTCGACCATTACAAGTCCATCGTCCAGCAGCTTGCCTCCGGAACGATCGATGAAGCTACGGCTCACAAACTCGCCGAGGAAGGGAAGGCCATCGTCTGGATTGACGGCGGCTTGCACGCCACCGAAGTTGCCGGTGCGCAACAGTCACCGCTGCTGGCATACCGCGTCGCCACCGAAGAAACTCCGGAAATGCAGCGCATCCGCGACAGCGTGATTTTGGTGCAGTGCCCGGTCATCAATCCGGACGGCCTCGACATCGTGGCGCACTGGTACGACAAAAACGTCAACACGCCGTATGAGCTTGCGCCAGTCCCTCAGCTTTGGAATAAGTACGTGGGCCACGACAACAATCGCGACTGGTACATGTTCAACACCATCGAAAGCCGCGACGTGGCGAAAGAGCTCTATCAGGAATGGTTCCCGCAAATCGTCTACAACCAGCACCAGTCCGGCCCGTTCCCGTCGCGCATTTTCGTCCCGCCATTTGATGATCCGATGAATCCGAACATTCCGGCGGAAGTCGTCCGCGGAGTAAACCTCGTCGGCGACGCAATGACTCGGCGATTCACGGCGGAGAATCAGCCCGGCGCCGTGTCGCGCCAGGAATTCGATATGTGGTGGAATGGCGGCATGCGCACCGCGCCCTACTACCACAACATGATCGGAATTCTCACCGAAACCGCGCTCTTCGAATACGCCACGCCGGGCTATTATCCTCCGCAATCGCTTCCCAAGATGTTTTCCAACGGCGTTTCCGCCACCGAGCCCAGCATCTACTATCCCGATCCCTGGCGCGGCGGTTGGTGGCATTTGAAAGACGCCGTCGACTACATGATCACCGGCGACATGGCCGTGCTCGACATCGCCGCGCGCCGCAAAGACCAGTGGCTCTTTGATTTTTGGCAGATGTGCCACGATGAAATCGCCGACGGCCAAAAGGGCGGCCCGTTCGCGTACATCGTGCCGCAGCAGCATGATCCCACCGCAACCGGTGACATGCTCTTCGCTTTGCAAATGGGCGGCGTGCAAATTCGCAAAGCGACGCAACCGTTCACCGCGAACGGCACCCAATATCCTGCCGGTACCATCGTCATGCCCGCGGCGCAGCCTTTTCGCCCATATTTGATTGACCTGATGGAGCCGCAGCATTATCCCGATTTGCGCCTTTATCCCGGCGGCCCGCCGAAGCGCCCCTACGACATGACCGGCTGGACGCTTCCGCTACAAATGGGTGTGGATGTCGTCCGTGTCGATCAGCCCATGGACATTTCCACGGACGCTGCCACCATTGACGAGCCTGCGCATCATCTCGACCCGCCCGCTGGAATGCAGCTCGGCCGAATCGGCCTCTACGATTCTTGGGAAGCGAACATGGACGCCGGCTGGACGCGCTGGCTCCTCGACCGCTACCAGATTCCATACACCGATCTGCACGACGCCGATATTCGCGCCGGCGGCCTGCGCCAGAAATTCGATGTGATTATTCTGCCGCAGCAGAGTGACCAGGGAATGCTTCATGGCTGGCAAGTTGGCGCTCCTCCTCTGTTCGGCGGAGAAGGGACGAACGCCGGCGTGACCCAGCGCCCCGAATACACCGGCGGACTGGGTTTGCAGGGTGTGTCAGCGCTCGAAGATTTTGCGAAGAGCGGCGGCCAATTGGTCGCGCTCGACGAAGCTTCCGAGTTGCTTATCCAGCAGTTCGGTCTTCCGGTGCGCAACGTTTTGGCAAACGTCAGCTCGTCGCAGTTTTATGCGCCCGGCTCCTTGCTGCGCATTGACGTCGATCCTGATCTGCCCGAAACGCGCGGCATGCAGAACCAGTCCGTGGCCTTCTTTGTGGACTCACAAGCCTTTCAGGTGTGGGATCCGAAAGCGCCCGCCGGGCCGCCGCGATTTACCGGCTCGAATGAACGCGAGAAGGATCCTTTCACCCAACTCGGCGACCACGACGGCATTCGCATCCTCGCCGTCTATCCCAAAACCAACCCGCTTCTGAGCGGATGGCTTTTGGGCGAGCAGCACATCGAGGGTAGAGTCGCCGCCGTGTCGTTGCCGTTCGGCCAGGGCCGCATCGTGCTGATCGGTTTTCGCTGTCAGTTCCGCGGGCAGCCCGAAAACACGTTTCCGCTGCTCTTCAATTCGCTGTTTGTCGGATCAAACGCAAGCGCGAACGCTTCGGCGAGCAAATAAGTTCACCGCGCGCGAATAGTCTCCGAGGCGTGCTATGCTTCGCCGCGTCGTGATGTAATTCTGTCCCCATGGGGGTGAACGGTGCGCCTTGCACACCTCTGCTTACTCGTTTCGCTGTTCACGCTCGTCGCCCAAGGCCAGCAATCAAGTTTCACTGTCGGGAGTGCAACCGCCGCGCCAGGGGAAACGGCTACGGGCTATATCGACGTGCCCGCCGGCGTTGACGCCGGGTTGCAGATTCCCGTCGCTGTGGTCCTCGGCGCAAAGCCCGGCCCAGTGCTCGCGATTGTTGCAGGCTCTCACGGAACCGAGTACGCATCCATCATCGCCGTCGAACGGCTGATTCAGCATCTCGACGCCAAAGAACTCTCCGGCACGGTAATCCTGGTGCCTCTCGTCAACGTAAACTCCTTCGAAGAAAAAGTTCCGCACCTGAATCCCGTCGATGGCAAAAACATGAATCGCATGTACCCAGGCAAGCGCGACGGGACGCAAACCGAGCGCGCCTCCTGGCTTATGACCAAGGATGTCGTCGAGCACTGCGATTACCTCATCGACCTCCACGGCGGCGACCTTGACGAAAATCTCCAGCCATACACCTATTGGCCGGAGACAGGTAACGAAAACTTGGACCACGTGACCCGCGCAATGATCCTGGCCTTCGGAATCGATCACATCATCATCCAAGATAGCCGCTCGCTCGATCCGAACAATTCGCGTTATCTCGACGCCGACGCTCTGAGCCGCGGCAAGCCCGCCATCATCGCCGAGGCGGGCTACGCGGGCACTGTGGAGCCTCAGGATGTGGACGCCATCGCCCACGGCGCGGTCAACGTGATGCGTTATTTGAAAATGCTGCCGGGCGACGCTCCGCCGGTTGAAAACCCCGTCTGGTTCTCCAAAGTCGTGACGGCTACGAGCGATCAAACCGGAATCTTCTATCCGCTTGTCGAGAAGCGGACCTACGTCCAAGCAGGAATGAGGCTCGGATATGTCACCGATTTCTTCGGAAAGACCATTGAAGACGTTCGCGCGCCTGTGTCAGGCGTGGTGCTTTATATCTGTGCTGTGCCATCCATGAAAAAGGGCAACACCATGGTCGACATCGGCGTGATTGCATCGCAAGCGCCTTGAATACTCGTCGTTACTGTTCCTTTGACCCTCACAGACTCCGAATGCTATAAACGAGAGCATCATGCTCGGACTGTGCAATCACGAAATGAGGAAGAGGGCGCTCTCGATGGAAAAAATGACAAGGAACATCGTAAGTAAATTCGCGAGGCATTGCCTCACGGTCGCCGTGTTCGCCGCTGTGCTGTCCGTGCCCGCATTCGCTGCCGCGGGCACCTACCAGATCGACCCCAATCATTCCACCGCTCAGTTTGTTGTCCGCCACTTGGGCATCTCGAACGTACAGGGTGATTTCACCAAGGTCTCCGGCACAGTTGTTCTCGATGACGAAGACATTTCCAAATCGACCGTGAACGCCGCCATCGACGTCAGCTCGGTTGATACGCGCGTCCAGAGCCGCGACAACGATTTGAAGAGCCCCAACTTCTTCGACGTCGCCAAATATCCCACCATGACCTTCACGTCCACCAAAATCTGGAGCACCGGAAACGGTACCGCGAAGATGACCGGCAATCTGACCATCCACGACATCACCAAGGAAGTGACCTTTGACGTTACCGGCCCAACCGCTCCCATCAATGCCATGGGCGGGATGCGCCGCGGCGTCGAAGCTACGATGAAGATCAGCCGCAAGGATTTTGGCATCACTGCAGACGCCGGGTTTGTCGGCGACGAAATTTCCATTACGATTGACGCGGAACTTCTCCAGCGAACCGCTGGCCAGCCGCATTAGTGCGGGAAGTCCTCCTGCGGTGAGACACTCGCTGCGGCCTCGCTTTTACAGGCGTGGATTTGCCTCAACGTGTTATAAAATCAGAAGAGTAGTTTTTCCTTCGGTGGGGCCGTGGCGCAGTTGGGAGCGCGCCTCGATGGCATCGAGGAGGTCGTGGGTTCGAATCCCATCGGCTCCACCAGTTTTCCTTTTATGCCATTCTTTGTCTATGTTCTCGAAAGCGAGACCAGCGGTCGGTATTATGTCGGCCAGACGAAGTCCGTCGAAGAGCGGCTTGCCTATCACAATGCGAATTACTCGCTTGCGCTTCGCAATCGTGGTCCGTGGCGATTAGTCTATTTCGAGGAATATCCTACGCGGAGCGAGGCGGTGCGCCGGGAACGGTACATCAAAAGCCAAAAGGATCGGCGCTTCATAACTCATCTCGTGGGGGCGCGAAGCGCGTCCCGGTGAAACCGGGAAGGTCGTGGGTTCGAATCCCATCGGCTCCACCATTCTTCGCTTCGAATGTCATTTTTCGTCTAGATCCTGCAAAGTGACCACCCGCTTTTACCCTCAGCCAACGTCATCACACCATGGCGCATCCCACTCGGAGGGGCTCTGGTCGATGGTACTGAAGACCCAGTGCCCGTCGACGCGGAACTTTGGTATTCTTGGGAACAGGAACACCCGGTGCGGTGTCTAACAGAGTAGACGCTTGCATTCGGTCGCTGTGGGAGTCGGCCGGAACCTCAGGCCGGAAAAGGCCAAATGTGGGCCTGGATAGGCGGCAAGCAAGATGTCTGATTTAGCTCAGACTCTATCCTGGATTCAGGACGAAACAAGGCTCGTCAGTGAGCTGCAGTCGGGCTCCGACACGGCCTTCGACTGGCTCGTCACGTATTACCACGCCTCTGTCTATAACGTCATCTACGGGATCCTTTCCGACCGCTCCGACGCGGCCGATGTCACCCAAGAGGTATTCTTGAAGGCATTTCGCGGAATCAACGGGTTTCGCCACGGGAGTTCGCTGAAAACGTGGCTCTACCGCATTGCCGTCCGCGAGTCGTTGAACCATCGCCGCTGGTGGCATCGTCACTGCCGCAACGAAGTATCGATGGACGCCTCATTGCGCGAAGATCAGTCCATAGCGCAAATCGAAGATCTCAGCGCGACGCCTTTCGAACGCCTTGCGGCGCGAGAAACCCAGAGTGCGGTTCACAACGCCTTGGCGGAGCTACCCGACGTTTACCGCAGCGCCGTGATTCTTCGTGACCTTGAGGGATTGTCTTACGAAGAAGTGGCCGAAGTGCTCGAAACCTCGGTCGCCACGGTGAAGACTCGGATTCTGCGCGGCCGTCGTGCTTTGCGGAAGCTTCTCGACCCTCTTTTGCGCATGCCCAGCCAATCAGCGCCCGCGCGCCTACTCCTGGCCCCATCCGCCACGGATCATCAGATTTCGGCCAGCCTGGGTTCGTACAGCGCGATGTTGTTGAACGGGGAACGCGGAGGTTGGCGATGACTTGCCGTGAGGTTGGACGCCATCTGGCGGGCTATTTGGACGGGGCGATGTCCGCTCAGCGTCACGCAGTCGTGCACGCTCACCTCACCGGCTGCCCTGCCTGCCGCTCTGACTTGGACGCGTACCGCCGTTTGGCCCGAACCCTGGCCGATGCCATTCCCGTCGCGCCGCCTTCTGATTTGGCCACGCGCATTCGTGTTCAGGCCTCACGTGTGCAATCGCAGCGGGCCTCCCATCGCCTGTGGGTGCGCATTTCCGTTTTCTTCGACAACATTCTGCGGCCTCTGGCCGTGCCGGCCACGGGCGGATTGCTCACCGCAGCCTTTGCCTTTGTGTTCCTCGTGCAGGGCTTGGTTGTCGGCATCCCTACCGGGAACATACCGAATGATGTTCCGACGGACTTGGTCCAGCCCGCACGCCTGGAAAGCCTCGCCCCATTCCCGCTTCCTGGAATCATCAGCAGTGGCAGTTCGTCGAGTTCCGGGATATTGACGGTGGAAGCTACTCTCAACGCAGAGGGGCAGGTCGCCGGCTACACGATTCTTGCGGGCCCGACCGATGCGGCCATCCGCCACGCAATTGATCAGGTTTTGATCTTCTCCCGTTTCCAGCCGGAGATGATGTTTGGCCGGCCCACGTCAGGTGGCCGCGTCGTGTTGAGTTTCGGCGAAATCCGCGCTCGTGGCTGACCGCCCGTTCTCTACTGTTCAAACTCGACGAATGAGTTTTGCTTGGACCCCAGCCGCGCGCAGCCGCTCTCGTAGTATCTTCCGTATGTGGATACAACTCTATCGCCCACGGAGAAATCGAAGCAGGTTGTGAACTGGCTTGTCGGGGGGCCGGACGGCGGACGGCAGAAGGCCGCGGGCGTTGTTTCGGCTTTCTTGACTCGCCCCGCGACGCTCGATAAAGTGGTATTTCACGTCTAAGCCCTCAGAGCGATCAACTTCGCTCCGCGCAACGGGGTTCTAAACTCCGCGGGGAGCCGGGCGAACAGAGCGTGCGAACACAACGAATGACTATTCGCAAACTTGCTCCCAGTCCTTTCTGGCTGATTTCACTGGCTCTCTACGTCTGCGTCGCGATCGGCATCGCCACACTGCGGCCGGCAGCTGCGCAGCAAAATGGCCAATCCGTCAGTGTCCAGACCAACCAGCAGGTTTTTGCCACGATGTGTGCGCTTGATGCCGCTGGCTTCGACGCGAATTCGACAACTCTCGATATGTACCCCGCATATTCCGCCCTTCGCCAGCGCCTCCTGCAATTGAACGGCCCGGCCACTCAAGCGATGCGCGAGTTCTATCAGAAGCACGAATTTGTCAGTTCCGACGAGACTCTTTCGCCGTTTCTCTCCTTCGCTCTGATCGTCGGGCCGCCTCCGAGTTTTCCCTTTGTCGTGGCGCGTAGCGACGTTCCTCCGGCGGTCACTTCTATCGACGGTTTTGACGGTATCATCCAGAATTTCTATACGGAGGCCCACCTAGACCACGAATGGGCCGTTGCGCGGCCCGAAGCCGACGCGGAAGTTGCTCGTCTAACCGATCCTCTGCGCCAGGTCGTATTCCAGACCAGCGGTTATCTGCGGGAACTGATGACGCCGATCAGCACCCGCACCTTCACCGTCTACGTCGACCCACTGGTTGGGAATCGCGTAAACTTTCGCAACATCGGCAACCAATACGCCATGATTGTTGGGCCCGGCCCGGTGCTGCCCATGGATAGCATCCGTCACGGTTTTCTCCATTTTCTTCTCGATCCTTTAACGCTCAAATACCAGCAGGTCATCTCCACGCGCCGTGCCCTCCTGGAGGTCGCCAATCGTGCCCCGCAGCTTCCTCTGGCTTATCACGACGATCTGGTCGGGTTTTTCGATGAATGCCTCGTGCGCGCCGCGGAGCTCCGGCTTGAAAAATTGCCGTCGGATCGAGTGGAGACCGCCCTGCGCGAGAATGATCGCACGGGCTTCATTCTCGTCCGGCCGTTGTATCAGCAGATGATTATTTTCGAAAAATCCGAGCCTGCGATGTCGTTTTATTTTCCCAGCCTCGTGCAGGGCATCAACGTCGCCGCCGAAGAGCAGCGCTTGCAGAATTTTCAATTTGCGAGCGCTTCCGAGAAAATTACTCCGGGCGGCGTGGCCGGCGAAGCGGACGCAAGCGCTGCGGATTTAGCCCTGCAGCAAGCGCTGCTTCGCGGAGATCGCCAGATTGCCACGCAAGACGGCAAAGGCGCAGCGGCAACCTTCCAGGTGATTCTCAATCAACATCCAAATCTTCCTCGTGCCCTCTACGGTTTGGCAATCGCCTCCGTGCTTGAGGGCCAGGGGCAAGAGGCGGAGGATTTATTTCAACGCATCGTACATGCGCCCGCCAACTCGGCAAGCGGTTCAGCGGCTATGGACCCGGACGTTCTGGCCTGGGCGCATGTATATTTGGGGCGGATCAGTGACCTGCGCGGCAATCGCCAGCAAGCTCAAGAGGAATATCGCGCCGCATTAGCTGTAAGCGGCGCTCCCGAGCAGGCCCGAGTCGCTGCCCAGCAGGGGCTCAACGCCCCCTACGGCCCGCCGAAAGGCGCTCAACCGTGAAACAAAAGGAGATCGTCATGAATCACCGAAGAGCTTTCCAAATTTTAATTTTTTGCGCGATTGCATCTCTGATCACCGTGCCGCCTTTGCGCGCGCAGGACCAGCAAAGCCAGCAACAAAGTCAGCAGCAATCTCAACAAACGAATCCACCGCAGCAGACGCAAAAGCCCTCGCTGCAGAATCCGCAGCAAAACGCTGCTCCCGCTCCGCCGCCGGCGGACCCCAAGGAAGAGGCCGCTTTCAAGGCCTTCTACGACATGAAGCCATCCACGTTGGCAGATCTGGATGCGCAAATTCAGGCTGGCGAGGGATTCATCAAGGATTATCCGCAGAGCCGCTATCGCGAGGCTGTCTATACTGCTTTGGCCGCCGCCTATTTCCACCACGGCGAAGTCGACAAAACGTGCGACGCCGCAGACAGTGCTCTGGCCATCAATCCCGATGATTTGACGATTTTGACTCACATCGGCTGGATGATCCCGCACGGTAATCCCAATGCGCCCAACTTCGACCAAGATCTCGCCAAGGCCGAGCAGTATGAAAAACACGCGCTTCAGGTCTTAAACTCGCTGCCCAAACCCGCGAATTTGACCGATCAGCAGTTCGCCGACAGCAAGACTGCGGCCCTGGCGGAATCACACAGCGGGCTCGGTCTCGTCTACTTTCGACAAAAAAAATATGACGTTTCTTCTGCGGAGCTTCAACAGGCCACGACTATGGAAACCACTCCGGACCCCTCCGACTTTTTCGTGCTTGGAGTGGATGATGAATATCTGCAGAAGTATCCCGATTCTGTGAAAGCTTTCGATAGTTGTTCCCAGATAGCCTCTTCGCTTCAGGATCGGTGCAAACAGCTATCCACGGAAGCCAAGGCCAAAGAAGGAGCCGCGCCGCCGCAGAAGCCCTAACGCGCCGCCGTATGGACGATTCCGAACGAGAAGCGCTCGAAGCTGCCCTTGGTCACCGGTTCAAGAATATCGAGTGGCTCGAACGGGCGCTTACTCATCGTTCTCACGCATTCAATTCCGGCACTCCGCACAACGAGCGCCTCGAATTCTTGGGCGATAGTGTCTTGGGTCTGGCGGTCAGCCGCGTTCTCGTCTCCAAGTTCCTCGATTGGAACGAGGGTCGCCTCTCCAAAGCCCGCGCGCGTCTCGTCAGTGTCGGCAGCGCCGAAGAAGCGGCCAATCGTTTGAATCTGGGCCAGCACCTGCGCCTTGGCCCGGGAGAAGAGAAAACGGGAGGCCGCCAGAAGCAAAATCTGCTTGCAGACGCCTATGAAGCCGTCGTCGGCGCCATTTTTCGCGACGCTGGCTTTGACGCTGCCGCTGCATTTGTCGACCGCTCTCTGTTGTACGACCCGGCGGCCATCACTGAGTTGCTTGCCGAGCCGGATCATAAATCGGCTCTGCAGGAGTGGCTTCAGAGTCGCGGCCTTCGCCCGGCGGAATATCGTGTGATTGCGGAATCCGGCCCCGAACATGCCAAGACATTTCGCGTTTCTGTGCGCGTTGACGGTCGTGCACTCGCCGAAGGTGAAGGACGCAGCAAGAAGGTCGCGCAACAAGCCGCTGCCCTCCTGGCGTTGAAATCATTGCGCGAAGAACCCGCCCAAGCCGTCCCTCACCGCCAGCAGGGAAAGTGAAATGCCTGACGAACAGCGATCCTCGATCGCTCCCGATTCTTCGGCGCCGCCGCGGAATTTTCCCTCAGGCGAAAGTCTGCTCCAAGGCTATGTCGAATCCCTAATCGTCACGATTGCCCTGGCCCTGTTTGCCACCACTTTCCTCGCGCAGACGTTCAAGATCCCCTCGTCTTCCATGGTGCCTGCCTTGCTCGTCGGAGATTATCTGCTCGTGGATAAGTTCGTGTACGGGGGCGCGGGCAAATGGTACGACCATTTCTTGCCCTACCGTCCCATCCGACGCGGTGATGTCATCGTCTTCAAGTATCCCTACGAAGACCATCCCTATTACGTAAAGCGCGTCATCGCCGTGCCGGGGGATCGCGTCCATATCAGGGACCAGCACGTTTATGTCAACGACTCTCCGCTCAAAGAGCCTTACGTCATTCGCAACCCTTCCACGGCCAACCCGTACATGTTCGATTTCCCCCCCGCCGACCCCTTTATCATTTCCGGCGAAATCACCCCCGAATGGGCGCAAACCCTCCGTCAGGACACCCATGACGGCGAACTCCTCGTTCCCCCCGATCAATATTTCGTCCTCGGAGATAATCGCGACAACAGTTCCGATAGTCGCTACTGGGGTTTCGTGCCGCGCGACGCCATCGTCGGTGAGCCTCTTTTCGTTTACTGGTCGCTGAAAAATCCTCCCGTCGAGAATGACGCGTCTTCCGTTCCGCAGCAACTGGTCAATCTAGGTAAGACCTTGCTTGACATTCCCTTCCTCACGCGCTGGAATCGTATCTTCCACGAGGTACGCTGACCTCATGAGCGTGGCTGCTCCCAATCACGAATCCCTGTCTTTGCATGTCGGCGTTCAGCCCCAGGCGCCTGCGCCCGGGCGTTCCTCGCGTTCGCGCCGCCGCATTCGCATTTTCTTAATCGTCATCGGCGCGCTCTTTCTTTTCGATTATGGCCTTTCTATTCTACTTGAAAGCGGTTGGCTGCATCGTTCGCTGACCCTCCGCCTTGAAGCTGCCTTCGGACGACCCGTCGAAGTCAGCCACTATTCCTTCAGTCTGCTGGAAGGCCCGCGCATCGAAGCGAATTACATTACCGTTGGCGAAGACCCGCGCTTCGGCCACGAATATTTTCTTCGCGCCGACCAGGTGGCGGTCAGCCCGCGTTGGTCTGCGCTTCTTCGTGGCAAAATCGAGCTCGGCGCGCTTTCCATCACCCGCCCTTCTTTGAATTTAGTCCGTCTCCCCGACGGCGAATGGAATTTGGAATCTTGGCTGCCGCGCCCCCATGCGATTCCCACCCTCGTTCCCGTCGGCTCTCGCGTCTCTGCCCGGCCCTCGAGCATTGAGGTCTCCGGCGGTCGTATCGATTTCAAGGAAGGTGATAACAAGCTGCCGTTTGCTTTTGTAGGCGTCGATGGAACTGTCTGGCAGACCTCAGCGGGCAGTTGGCGCCTCGACTTGCGTGCGCAGCCCTTCCGCGCCGCCGTGGATGTCCAGCAAGCCGGCGAACTCAGCTTGAGCGGCATAATTGGCGGCACTTCTTCGCGCCTGCGCCCGGCGTCCCTTGAACTCGATTGGGACGCTGCATCGCTCTCCGACGTTTTGCGCCTGTTTCGCGGGTATGACTACGGCATGCGCGGCCTTCTCTCGCTTCAAGTCAAAGCGCAAACTCACGGCTACGACTGGAATTTCTCATCCGCCGCCCAATTTCGCCGTTTGCACCGTTGGGATTTGACGCTCCGTCCGGACGACCCCGCCGTCAATCTAAACGCCGAAGCCACTTGGTATCCCGCCGACGGTCGCCTCTCGTTGACTCAAGCCCTTGTGGAAATACCACGCTCCAATATCCACGCCGCCGGCACGATGACCTTCGCTCCCGCCCCAACTCCGGAGCAGGCCAGCATAAAAGACGAGCATCTTCGAATCACCTCCGACAGCCTCGTCCTTGCCGACGCGCTCTCTTGGTATCGCGCCTTTCATCGCAACGTCGCCGATCAATTCGAGGTCCGCGGCTCGGCCTCTCTCGACCTCACCCTCGCCGGCTGGCCTCCTCACATCGAAACCGGCGAGCTCACGTCTGCGGGCGCCGAAGCCGATGGTGGCAGCACTCCTGTGCAGATGCGCATGGAAAAAGCATCTCTGACGTTCTTGCCCAGTTCCGTCACGCTTCCGCCGGTGGTTTTCTCCGTGGGCGACGGAAACGGTGCATTCCGCCTGCAAGCCTCCCTGTCGCGCAACCCGCAATGGCATTCTCTCTGGAAGCTCGGTGGCCGTACCCCAGAGGTTCGCTCTCTTTTTGATGCCGCGGAAGCGTTGGGTTTCAATTTGCCGCCAGGATGGCTGCTCAATGGTCCCGTCGACTGCGATCTGCAATGGACCGGCCGCATCTGGCCTGTGCTCAGCAAGCGTTCCGGTACAATCGCTTTGAACGGCCTCAAAATTCACGCCCCGTTTTTGAACCACGACATCACTCACGTCAAAGCGTCGATCGATTTGTCGCCGCAGGGCGATAAAGTCCGGCTCGCTTCCGCGAGCGCCTTCGCTGCGGACTGGCGCGGCTCCCTGCAGAGGACTACCTCGAGCGGCGAATGGACATTCGCTCTGGCGGCTAGCCAATTGAGCGCCGCGGAAATGGATCGCTGGCTGAATCCGCAGCGTCGCGAAGATCTCCTGGACCGGCTCCTGCCGTTTCTGGCCTCTCAGCCTCAGCCGCAACCCATGCCCGCTTGGCTGCGCGGCCACGGCACGCTTTCGATTGGCCAGTTCGCCTTGTCATCCTTTCAATTTCATCAGCTCCACGCTGATGCTGCCGTCGAAGGCCGCCATCTGAAGCTCACCAACGCGCAAACGGGCTTCTATGGCGGGACGCTCTCCGGCTCCATGTCTCTGGACCTCACGCCGAATCCCACCTACAACGTCGCCGCGCAATTCCGCGACGTGAACCTCGGCCTCCTCGCCGCACGCACCTTCTCGCTCTCCGATTTGTTTGCTGGCGCGGCGTCGGGCGACGTGCGCCTCGCAGCGAAGGGTCTGGGCCGCGACGCGTTGCTGCGCTCGCTCTCTTGCCAAGGCAGCGCGCAAGTCCGCGGCGCCGTCTATAACGGCATGGACTTGCTGGAATCCGTGCAGGCCTCCGCGCGCAGGCCGGGCATCACCACCTTCCCGCGCGCCGCCGCTGATTTTTCCTGTGCCAACGGGCGCGTGACTTTCTCGCGCCTGCAATTGCAGAGCCCGCGCGGCGATTTCGACGCGTCCGGCTACGTCGATTTCGACCGTCACCTCGGGTTCGAAATTCTGCCCGCCACTGCCGCCGATCCGCCGCTGGGCAGCGCTCCCGCAGTCACTCCATTTTCTCCCGCCGTTTATCGCCTCGATGGCTCGCTCAACGCTCCTCAAATCGTTCGCGTCGCTGCCCGCACAACCGTACATCAATAGCCGGCGTCCAATGTGCGATGCACTTCTCGCTATGCTAGCGTCCTTCAAATGACACGCATCGCTCGTCCCATCGCATTCTTCGCGCGCATCCTCGCAATCGTTTGCGTCGTTTCTCTCGCGAACCCGTACACCTTTGCCCGCAGCGGCTCCAACAACGCACGCGTTCACCTCGCGCCGAATTTCGCGCCGGGCCAAACCTTCCGCTACGCTGTTGAGACGCGCATCGAAACCACATCGATTGCCACCGGCCCCATCCGGAACATGGGAGGGCCAAAGGAATTAAGCGAGTCCGTCGGCGTCGTCATTCGTCTCGACGTCTTGAGCTCCGACGCACCCGGCGGGCCGGCCTCGGCGCGCATCCGTGCTACCTACGAAAAGTCCGCCGCCACCAGCAACGCCGGCTACGATCCCGACGTTGCCGCCGCCGAGGACCAATACAAGAAGCTCGCCGGCCAAACCGTCGAGTTCACTCTGCAAGCCGACGGTAAAATCACCGGCGTCACCGGCTTGAAGGACCTTGCCTCCGATTCCGATCCGTCCCGCGCGGCCATGTTGAACCAGTGGCTCAGCCAGGTGACGCTGGGCGCGTCGCTCCCCAAGCAGGGAATTGCCATCGGCGAAAAGTGGTCGTCGCAACAGCCTTTGGACAACGTCCCGCTCGACGGCCTTTCCTGGAAAACCACGGAGACCTACGAGCACGACGAGCCATGCACCGCAACCAGCCAGCCCTCCAAAGCCGCCAACGCGCCCGTCGCACCTGCGGCTTCCTCGGAGCAGTGCGCCATCATCATGAGCCATTCTGAAATTGTCGGTGGCCGCGATAACAAGGAGCGCACTCCGGAAGTCTTCCGCCAGAACGGTTTGCGTACTTCCGGCGTTTGGACCGGAACTGCCGATAGCCTCGTCGCCATTTCGCTGCGCACCGGCATAGTTTCCAGCGTCACGCAGACCGGCGCAACTCACATGGATTTCACCATCATGACCACGGTGGGGCAAAACCGCATGCGCTACGCCGGCGACACCCGCACCCAATCCGAGATCACCCTGCTCTCGCCCTCCGCCGTACCGTGACGGCCCAGTCCAGCTCCGCGGCCAAGCGTCGATGAGTGGACATCCGCGACCTAAGGGAGTAGAAACTGATTAGCAGTAACGGAGCCGTATTCTTTTACGGACCGCTGCTGGCACGTGAGGTTGGACGATGTCCTTTCAAGATTGGAAGTTCGCGGGACGAGCGCTGCGCAAGAGCCCGATGTTCACGCTCACTGCAGTGCTGACGATTGCGCTGGGCGTGGGCGCGAGCACGGCGATTTTCAGCGTGACCAATGCGGTGCTGCTGAAACCGTTGCCATATAAAAATCCAAGCCAACTGGTGGTCGCGTGCGCCGATTATCACGTCCGGCACGTTCGCGATTTTTCTTTTTCCAACGAACAGTTCATCGATCTGCGCGATGCGTCGACGAATGTGTTCCAAGGCATGGCGGGCGTCTTTACCTTTCCTTTCATTTTGCCGCTGGAGGATGGAACCCCGGAGCAAGTGCGCCTCGCGGTGGTCACCACGAATTTCTTCGACTTGATGGGCGCGAGGATTTTGTACGGGCGTGACTTCACGCCGCAGGACGGATTGCCGCAGCCTCAGCCGCCTGCGCCGGGAAGCGCGCAAGCGGGAACGCCACCGCCGCCGCGCCTGCCGACCATGGCCATTCTGAGTTACGAATATTTCGAGCGAAGGTTTGGCGGCAATCCCGCAGTCATCGGGCGCAGCATCCGTACGCAGGGGCAGGGGCTCAGTCCCGTGGTTGTGGGAGTGCTGGCGCCACATTTTCAGCTGTATTTCCCCCCGGAAGCAAACGTGGACGCGGAGCCGCAAGTTTGGCTGGCCAACCGGCTCAATTACGACACCGCCAATCGAAATTCCGTGTCCATTCAAGCCGTCGGCAGGCTGAGGCCCGGCGCGTCGCTCGCGGCGGCGCAAGCGGTGGCGGACAACGTGGCCGCGGAGGCGCATAAGAATTATCTGATCGACCGGACGGCAGGTTACGCGATTCGCGTCGAGCCGATGCGCCAGCATCTGGTGTCGGAAGTGCAGCCGACAATTGTGGCCTTGATGGGCGCCGTGATTTTTCTGCTGCTAATCGCCTGCGCGAATGTCGCCAACTTGCTGCTGGTGCGCGCCTCTTTGCGGGAGCGCGAACTGGCTGTGCGCGCAGCTATGGGCGCGACCAGGTGGCATCTCGCACGGCAGATGTTGACCGAGGCGGTTTTGCTGGCCGCGCTGGGCGCGGCGGGCGGACTGGCGCTCGCGTGGGCGGGAATTCGTGAATTGCTGGCGGTGGCACCGGCGAATCTGCCGCGCATGGATACGATTCGGATCGATGGACCGGTGCTGGTGTTCACTGTGCTGGCGGCGCTCGTGGCGGCGTCGATTTTCGGATTGGTGTCGGCATGGCGCGCTTCGCGGCCAGACGTGGTCACCGTGCTGGGCGGCAGCGTCCGGAACGAAGGCTTGCGAGGCGGAGGCTTGTTACGCAAGCTGGTGGTCGTGATCGAAGTGGCCCTGTGTTTTGTTTTGCTCGTTGGGTCGGGATTGATGTTCCGCAGCTTCCGTGATCTGGAGCGCATCAATCCCGGATTTGATCCCCACGGGCTACTGACGTTTCAGATTCTTGGAAATTTCGGCGGACAGAATTCGACTCCAGCCTCGCGTGCCGTCGCTGTGCGGCAGATTCAGGAGCGCCTGCAAGCCATTCCGGGCATTCAGAGCGTAACGGGTTCGGTCCTTTTTCCGCTGGCTGGAGGTTTTACTCCAATACGATGGGGCAATCTGGATGCGGCCGCCGATCCGGGCAAATTTCACGCCACGGATCTCCAGTTTGTGCTGCCGGGATATTTCGAGACGTTACGCATACCGTTGCTGGCGGGACGGACATTCACCGATGCGGATAATACGCCGCTACCGCCCCGAGCATTGGGAAACCCCAAGCCCGGGACACCGATTCCAGGACGCAATGTCGTTGTCGTCGATGAAGACTTGGCGAAGAAGGCCTTTCCACACGAATCGGCAGTAGGCAAGCAAATTCTAATACGCGTGCGCACCCCGGAGGCAGAGCCGGTGGAGATCATTGGCGTGGTGGCGCACACCCGCGAGGAGTCGCTGGCGGTTCCGGGGCGCGAGCAGGTCTACTTTACCGATGCGTTCGTTGGCTCCGGCAATATGCAGTTTTGGGCGATTCGCACCAGCGGCAACGCGGCGAAATATGGGAATGAAATTCGCGCGACGATCAAACAGATCGACGTAAACCTTCTGGTTGCAGAGATGCAGACGGCGGATACACTGGTCGACAAGGCGCGGGCCGGCACGCGTTTTTCGCTGCTGCTCATCGGCATTTTTGCCGTCATCGCCATAGTGCTCGCGGCCGTTGGTCTTTACGGCGTGCTCTCCACGGTGGTGCGGCAACGCACGGCGGAGATCGGCGTGCGCATGGCGCTGGGCGCGCAGCCCGCTGGGATTTTCAAGCTGATCGTCGGCCACGCGCTGCGATTGACCGCTGTAGGAATCGTGGCGGGCCTGATTGCGGCCTTTGCGCTGACCCAGTTGATGACTTCCATGCTGGTGGGCGTGAAGGCAACCGACCCAGCGACGTTTGTCAGCATGGTGGTTCTGTTCTTCCTGATTGCCGGCCTGGCGTCGTGGTTTCCTGCTTGGCGCGCGGCCAGCGTCGACCCCAACGAGGCCCTGCGCCAGCAGTGACCCTTTGATCGCCGTTTGCTCAAGGAGAGCCGTAGGAGGAAGTAACTTCAGCCGATCAGCGGGTAGTAACTCAGTTTCCGATAACCCCGTTAACCAAGCGTTGAGGAATTTGGACGGCCAAATGTTTATGTAGCTATTTCCAGAATCTGCTAGGCTTTCAATCTCATGGCACCCTTCAGCGCTCAGGAGCAAGAAAAACAAGCACTGGACTGGCTGATTCTGCGTGACGGCGGGATCGCTTTGTATTGGCGGCGCGAATACTTAAATGAAGACCTGGAATGGTTTCGCCAGCAGAGCTACCAGATTTATTCCTTCGCTTGTGAGAAGTGGACTCCAGACGAAATGCACGCTGACTTTGCGCGAACGCTCGGTTTCCCATCGTACTACGGTGATAACCTCGATGCCTTGGATGAATGCTTGAAAGACTTATCGGTGCCAGAGCGTGGCGGGATGTTGATCGTTTTGAATCAATTCGATACTTTCTGCAAAGGGAGTGGAGCGTCACATCCGCGTTCAGAGCGGCCGTATGCAGAGATCGTACTGGATATTCTTGCCCGCGCATCTGGATACTTTCTCCTGACTGGCAGAAGGTTTCTAACCCTAGTCCAGCCGGACGACCCGCGCTTGCATTTCGAGCGACTAGCCGGAGTCGGGGCAACCTGGAATTGGCGCGAGTGGCGTTACAGCGACAGGGGATTGTGAAAGCTAGTTAGATAGAGAACCAGGATGGCCCGGCTTTTAAAATCCTGATTGGTCGGATTATCGGAAACCACGCCACCAAACCAACCTGAGTCACTGCCGATCAGCTTCGCCCTTCCATCGCACAGGTAGAACCATTCAAACCTCAGTTTGAACTCCTTCTGCAGCAAGTCATAGCACGAATAGGCAAAGGTTAGTGGACACGCTTCTCCAATTACGGGCAACGAAGAGCTTTGCGCTATAATGGAGGTTTCACGCGCTGCTAAAATTCGGCGCAGAGCGCCTCCGCCATGGATTTCAAGCTTTCATCCGACTACGAGCCTCGCGGCGACCAGCCCGACGCCATTGCCCAGCTCACTCGTGGTGTGCGCGACGGCGACAAGCACCAAACTCTTCTCGGCGTCACCGGCTCCGGCAAAACCTTCACCATCGCCAAAGTCATCGAGCAGATCAACCGCCCCACGCTCGTCATGGCCCACAACAAAACCCTTGCCGCGCAGCTCTATCACGAATTCCGTTCCTTTTTTCCGCGCAACGCTGTCGAATACTTCGTCAGCTACTACGATTACTACCAACCCGAAGCCTACATGCCTTCCTCGGACACCTACATCGAAAAGGAAGCCACCATTAACGACGAGCTGGACAAGCTCCGCATGAGCGCCACTCGTTCGCTCTTCGACCGCCGCGACGTCATCGTCGTTTCTTCCGTCTCCTGCATCTACGGCCTCGGCTCGCCCGAAGCCTATTACGGCATGATGCTCATGCTCGACAAGGGCCAGTCCATTTCGCGTGACGACATCCTCCGCAAGCTCGTCGAAATTCTCTACGAGCGCGGCGAGGATCTCCGTCGTGGCACCTTCCGCGTCCGCGGAGACACCATCGAAATCCACCCGCCCTACGACGATTTGGCCGTTCGCGTCGAACTCTGGGGCAGCGAAATCGAAGCCATTCGCCGTATCGACCCGCTCACCGGCGAGATTCGCTCCTCCGCCGAAGAAATCTCTCGCCTCACCATTTACCCGAAAACTCATTACGTCGTCCCCGCCGCCCAGCGCGAGCGCGCCATCGAAGGCATCCTCGCTGAACTCGAATGGTGGCGCCCCGAACTCGAGCGCCAGGGCAAAATCGTCGAAGCCCAGCGCGTCGAGCAGCGCACCCGCTTCGACATCGAAATGATGCGCACCATCGGCTATTGCCATGGCATCGAGAATTATTCGCGCCATCTCTCCGGCCGCCTGCCCGGCGAAGCTCCGCCCACTCTTTTCGATTATTTGCCCGAAGATCATTTGCTCGTCGTCGACGAATCCCATCAAACCATTCCGCAAGTCCGCGGCATGTACCATGGCGACCGTTCTCGCAAGCAAACTCTCGTCGAATACGGCTTCCGCATGCCCTCCGCGCTCGACAATCGCCCGCTCACTTTCGAGGAATTCGAGCACCGCGCCAATCAAGTCATCTACGTTTCCGCCACGCCGGGCCCTTACGAACTCACCAAATCCGGCGGCGTCGTCGCCGAGCAAGTCATTCGTCCCACCGGCCTGATCGATCCCGAAGTCGAAGTCCGACCCATCAAGGGTCAGGTCGATGATCTGCTCGAGGAAATTCGCGTCCGCGCCGAACGCAACGAGCGCGTCCTCGTCACCACCCTCACCAAACGCATGGCCGAAGACCTCGCCGAATATTTCACCGAAGTCGGCGTCCGCTGCCGCTATCTGCACTCCGAAATCGAAACCCTTGAGCGCGTCCGCATCCTCCGCGATCTTCGCCGTGGCGAATTCGACGTCCTCATCGGCATCAATCTCTTGCGCGAAGGCCTCGACCTTCCCGAAGTTTCTCTCGTTGCCATTCTTGACGCCGACAAGGAAGGCTATCTCCGCAGCGCCACTTCGCTGATTCAGTCCATGGGCCGCTGCGCCCGTCATCTCAACGCTCGCGCCATTCTTTACGCCGATGTCATGACCGACTCCATGCGCCAGGCCATCGGCGAAACCAGTCGCCGCCGCGCCAAGCAGCTCGCCTACAATCAGGAAAACAACATCACCCCGCAGTCCATCAGCAAATCCGTGGATATGCAGCTCGCCGCCATCGTCGAAGCCGATTACGTCACGATTCCTATCGAGGATGCTGCCATCGCGGAAATTCAGAATGAAGAACAGTTGAAGGCCGCGCTAGCGCAGCTCGAAACGCAAATGCGCGAAGCCGCCAAGAAATTCGAATTCGAACGCGCTGCCACCATTCGCGACCGCATCCGCCTCCTCAAGCAGCGCGACCTCGGCCTCGGCCCCCTTTTCGAATCCACCGCGCCCGCTCCCGCCGAAACCTCATCACCTGCGGCGGAACCCACGCCACGCACCGAAAGCGCCAAGCCTTAAACTCACACCTGCCCGCGCTTCAACTCCTCCAGCGGATAAAACGTCCCGCGCCACACCACTCCGCCGCGGCCCAGCGTCACCACCATCGACCGCAAAATGATGTACACAATCACCAGTGCGCCCAGCGCATGCGTCACTCCAAACCATCTCGACGCCCGCGCGCGCGGCATCAGCTGCGCTTCAAATATCATCGCCGCAATCACCGCCGCCGCCGCCGCAATCTGCGCCGCCCCGCGCGCGAAAATCACTCCCAGCACCGGCGCCACGCTCAGCAGCAACGTATTGCAAGCCACCGACAGCGCCATGAAGCTGCTGTATCCCATCCCTGCAAACATATTTTTCGTCAGCCCCTTCACAATATTCCCGAATCCCTCTTGCCAACGCACGTGTACCAGATGCTCGCTCGGCGCCACCATCGACCGGAATCCTCCCACCTTCACCAATTTCCCCAACTTCATGTCGTCCACCACTTCCATCGCCAGTCGCCGGTGCGTTCCAATCGCCTCATACGTCGCGCGCCGAATCATCTGAAACGCGCCCACGCCCATGTACGCCTTCGACTTTGGCTCCTTCGTTTTCCACGGACGCATCAACGCAAAACACGCGCCCAAATATCCCAGCGCCACCGGCTCCCAAAATCCCCGCAAATCCAATCGCACCAGCAGCGTCAAATGGTCCGCGCGCTCCTGCTCCACAACTGCCAGTGCCCGCCGCAGCAGATCCGGCTCGAACTGCACATCCGCATCCGTGAACACCAGCCAATCCCCGCCCGCTTTTTCGTACGCCATGGCCAGCGCATGTGGCTTCCCCAGCCAGCCCGCCGGCAATTCCGTCACGTGAATCGCGTTCAGCCGCGCATCTCGCGCCGCAAACTCATCCAGAATTTTCCCCGTCGCATCCGCCGACCGGTCGTCCACCGCAATCACTTCATAGTTGGGATAATCCAACTTCAGCAGGGAACTGAGCGCCGCCGGCATCTTTTCGGCCTCGTCGCGCGCCGCAAAAAGAATCGAAATTCGCGGATATGCCGGCCCCGCGAACGGCGCAGTCGCGGTCAGCGAAGGAAGGCTGGACATGCCGCGGTACGTCCCCACCGCGGAGGCAATCCAGAAGAGCGCCACAAGCGCAAAAAAAACCGTCGCTGCGATGTGCAAGTCGATTTTTCCGGGCAACGGGAACGGCGAAAGAGCTATCCTATCACGCGGCATGTCGGCCACTCTCGCCATTATAGGCGCAGGACGCCTGGGACGCGTTCTGGCTCGCAGCCTTCACCGCGTCGATTGGAAAATTGTCGCCGTTGTGACCCGTTCCAAAGCCTCGGCGCGCGCCGCGGTTCGCTCGATTGGCGCTGGTTACCCGCTCGCGGGCGTTTCCAGCCGCGTGCTCCACGCCAACGTCATTTTGATCGCCACTCCCGACGACGCCATCCCTCAAGTTGCCGCCAAGCTCGCGCGCGTCGGTGGCGAAGAGTGGCGCGGCAAAGTGGTCCTGCACACCAGCGGCGCTCTTGACGACTCCGTGCTCGCTCCGTTGGCGCGTCGCGGCGCCGCCACCGGCGCCATCCATCCGCTTCAGACTTTCAGCGGGCGCAGCTCGCCGCCGCTCGAAGGTGTGGTCTTCGGTGTCCACGGCGACCCGCGCGCGCAGCGCGTTGCCCGCCGCATGGCCCGCGCCGTCGGCGGCATTCCCGTCACCGTGCGTGCCGAGGCCAAGGCCGTTTATCACGCCGCTGGCACCTTCGCCTCGCCCTCTCTGCTGGTCATCATCGAATGCGCCATGCGCCTTCTCATGGACGTCGGTTTTTCGCGCCGTCGTGCGAAAACGGCTCTTCTGCCGCTCGTTCGCGAAACCATCGCGAATTTCGAGCGCTTCGGAGCAAAGGAATCCTGGACTGGCCCAGTCGCGCGCGGTGATTTTTCCACGGTTGCGCGGCACAGGGCCGCGTTGGCCGGGAAGCCCCCGGAAATTCAGCAAGCGTACGCCGCGCTCGCTCGCCTCTCCGCCTGCTTGCTCGGTGCCGATCCGCAGAAAACTTTGCGTCAACTCGACCGCGTGCTTTCGAAGCGCGCTTCAACCCCTCACCGTTTTAGGTCATAATTGTTCGCGGTCCTTAGGAGGAACATTGTCCCAACTTCACATTCCCGTCGAGACGGAAACGCTCGCGAACGGCCTGCGCGTCGTCGTCTCGCCTGATCACTCTGCGCCTATCGCCACCGTCGGCGTTTACTACCAAATTGGTTTTCGCCTTGAGCCTCGCGGCCGCAGCGGCTTTGCCCATCTCTTCGAGCACATGATGTTTCAGGGCTCCGAGCACGCCGGCAAAATGGAACACATTCGCCTCATCAATTCTTCCGGCGGCGTCTTGAACGGTTCCACGAATTACGACCTGACGAATTATTACGAGGTCGTGCCCTCCAACGCCCTCGAGCGCGTCCTCTGGCTCGAAGCCGACCGCATGCGCGCCCTCAAGGTCGACGACGAGAATCTTCGCAACCAGCGTGACGTGGTGAAAGAAGAAGTTCGCGTGAACGTCCTCAATCAGCCCTACGGCGGCTTTCCCTGGCTCGATCTGCCTCCCGTCGCGTTTCGCAATTGGCCCAACGCTCACAACTTCTACGGAGACTTCGCCGATCTCGACGCCGCATCGCTTGCCGACGTTCGCGCCTTCTTCCATACCTACTACGCGCCCAATAATGCCGTCCTTGTCATCGTCGGTGACGTCGACCCCAAGGAATCCTTCGCTTTCGCCCGCCGTTATTTCGACAACATTCCGCGCCAATCCGCCCTTCCCGTCGCGGACATCGCCGAAGCGCCGCAGCGCGAGGAGCGCCGCGGCGAAGTCGAAGAAAAATTCGCGCAGATTCCCGCGCTCGCCATCGGCTATCACGCGCCGCAGCGCCACGATCCCGACTTGTACGCCGTCGCGGTTCTCGACCGCATTCTCCACGGAGGGCGCGCCGGCCGCGTCTATCGAAATCTCGTTCTCGAAAAGCAGATCGCTCTCGACACCGGCGGCGGCATTAACGATTCCTCAGGCGGCGGCATGGACTACAACGGACCTACGCTTCTCACCACCACAATCTACCACAAGCCAGAATTTTCCGCCGACGCCACCATCGCCGCCTTCGACGATGTGATTCGCGATGTGCGCGACCATCGCACTGAAGCGGACGAGCTTGAGCAAGTGAAAGTCAAACTGCGCGCCGATTTTTATTCCATGCTCGAGTCCGGCCACGGCGGCGTGCCGCGTTTCGGA
Organism: uncultured Acidobacteriota bacterium; assembly: GCA_963811805.1. Classification (GTDB taxonomy): domain Bacteria; phylum Acidobacteriota; class Terriglobia; order Acidiferrales; family UBA7541; genus DAHUXN01. Next base: position 3,335,904 of record CAWESU010000001.1, read on the forward strand.
TTGATGAACGCGCTCGCCTGTTTCACTCTTTTCGATAACGATCCGCAGCGCATCAACAGCATTCTCGGCAAATTGTCGGCGGTCACTTCCGCGGAAGTGCAAGCCGCGGCGCAGAAATATTTGACGCGCGAAAATCGCGCCATCGTCATTCGCAAGCCGATTACACAGCCGGCGACAACGCAGGGAGTCATCCAATGACCGCCGCGTCACACCCTGCCATTCCCGTTACGCCGCCCGCGCTTGGCCCCGAGCGTTCCGTCGCCTGGCCTCCGCGCACCGTTCGCACTCTCGCGAACGGCATGCAAGTCGTCCTTGCGGAGCAGCGGACTTTTCCAAAGATCGGCGTCGAATTGTTTTTCCGCTCCGGAAACGCGCTGGTGTCACGCCAATCTCCAGACGTTGCCGAGCTCACTTCTCGCGTCGTTCGCACCGGCACCGTTTCGCGCACCAGCCGCCAAATCGAAGAGGATTTGCGCCGCATGGGCGCGAGCCTCGGCACCATGGCCGGCGCCGATTCCAGCGCCATCGCAATTTCCGGCCTCTCGGATTTTGCGGAAAGAATTCTCGCCATGGTCGCGGATCTCGCCCAGCACGCTTCCTTTCTTCCGGGGGAGTTCGAGCGCGAGCGCCGCCAGCGCGTGGAAGAATTGACAATCGAGCGCACCACGCCCGGTTTTCTGGCCAACGAGCGTTTTCGCCGCATCCTCTTCGGCGAGCACCCTTACGGAATCATTTCGCCGAGCGAGGCGCAGCTCGAATCCTACACTGTCGAAAATCTCTCCGCGTTTTATCGCGAGAATTACGTTCCCTCGAATGCGCTGCTCATCGCCGTCGGCGATTTTTCCAGCGCTGCGATGATGGAATTGATCGAGAAAGCCTTCGGCGGTTGGAAATCCACTCCAGCTCCCGCGTTCGCTGCGGATCTAAAATCCGGCGGACACGGACGCACCGTGGACTTGGTCCACTTCCCGGGCTCCGTGCAAACGGAAGTTCTGCTCGGCAATCTCGCGCTCAATCGCCAGAGCCCCGATTGGCATCGCGCCCTTCTCGCCAACACGATCTTTGGCGGCGCTTTCAATTCGCGCCTCGTCGCCAATATCCGCGAGCAGAAGGGCTACACGTACAGTCCGCGCAGCGGGTTTTCGCCGCTGCGCCACGCGGGATACTTCAGCGTGCACGCCGCCGTGCGCAACGACGTTGTCGCGGCTACGCTCACGGAAATGTTTTACGAGCTCGACCGCATGCGCGCGCTTCCAGTCAGCGATTCCGAGCTGAGCGACGCGATCAACTACATGAGCGGAACTTTTTCTCTGGGAATCGCCACGCAGGATGGACTGCTCGGCCAGATGTCCACTGTCTATCTGGACCGTCTGCCGGAAAATTATCTGGAGACTTTCCGCGACAAAATCCGCGCGCTGAAACCGGAGGACGTTCTGGCCGCGGCGCGCCGCTATTTCGATTCGCCGAATGCGCGCATCGTCATCGTCGGCGATCGCGCCCAGGTCGAACCGCAAGCAGTACTGTTCGGTGACGTAAAAGTATGGGATACTCAGGGGCATGAAATCCCGTGAGTTCCGTGCCAGCGGCCGTCACCTTCATGCGGTCAGGACCATTTTATTTCTCTGCGTCGTGTTCGTTGCGACGCTTGCATTTGCGGCGGCGAAAAAGAAGTTGCCTGCGCATCCCATCGACCTGAATACGGCGACGCTGCAGCAGCTCGAAGAGCTGCCCGGCGTCGGGCCGGTGACGGCGCAGAAGATTCTCGACTTTCGCGCGAAGAGCGGGCCGTTCAAAAGCGTCAACGATTTGCTGGCCGTCCCGCGAATCTCAAAAAACAAGCTCGCGAAAATAAGACCTTACGTCTTCGTCAAACCGCTCGCGCCCGAATCGCCCCCGCCCCATCCCTGACGATTATTTCTTGACCGCTTCGGTGTGAACGAGCAATATTTCCGCCGCCCCGTTCGTGCTCGAAAATTCGTCGCTCGTAAATTTTCCGCCCTCCAAGAACTTCGTCGCACTTCGCAACGCATATTTGGTCGCGCCGGCGGAAAACTCGTATCGATAGACCAGAGCGTCGCCTTCCCATCGCCCAGTCTGAACCACCGCCGCGGGAAAAGAGTCTCCAAATACGTAAGCCTTGTACGCCCCTTCGTTGGGATCCCAATTCATCACCATCACTCCTTCGAATTCGCCCACCGGCCCCTTGGAGTGAAAATGGTTGATGATTGAGTTTCCGCCCGGTCCGAGCTCGCTTCTGTAAACGCCGGTGTTCACGCCGCCATTCGGAGCCACCGAAGACTTCGGGTAGGTCTCTGTGTAGCTCCACGTCCCCACGTAAAGTTTCGAAAGCCGCTGCATTTCTTGCAGCGGCAGCGCCGGAGGCGTCTGTTCCTGCGCCAAAGAACTCGCGGCCAGCGCAACGAGCATCGCCGGCACAATAAGCAATGCTGCCATCGCGCTTCTTCCTCTTAGAGAGCGATTCATTTGTCCCTCCGTTCAGGTGACGTCAAGTTGACGGAAGTGTGCCACAGTCAGAATTGCTGGTGCGACACCTTTTTCTGCGTGAGCGGGAGCGGCGCCTGCTCGGTGATTTCCAGGCCGTAGCCTTCGAGGGCGACCAATTTGCGCGGGTGATTGGTGAGCACGCGGATTTTGCGTAGGCCGAGATCAATTAGGATTTGCGCGCCGATGCCGCTTTCGCGCCACACAAGCCGCTGGCGGTTCAAATCCTGGTCGATCTCCACGCGGGAATGGAAAAGGATGCGCGGGAGCGCTTCGTTCTCGGTGGCGTGCGAATCGATGCGGAAGCCGCGGCCGGCGTGGTGCAAATAAACGAAGACGCCGCGCTCCTCGCGCGCGATGGCTTCGAGCGAACGATCGATAATTTCGCGGCAGTCGCAGGCAAGCGAAGCGAAAGCGTCCCCGGTGAGGCAATGGGAATGCACGCGGACGAGCGGCGGGCGCTCGCCGGCCAGGTCTCCGCGAACGAGGGCGACGTGCAATTCGCCATCGGTTTCGCTGGAATAGGCAAGCATGCGAAATTCGCCGAAGCGCGTGGCAAGAATGCTTTCGGCGATACGCTTCACGTAGCGCTCGTGCTGCATGCGATAGCGAATCAAATCGGCGATGGTGAGAAGTTTCAGCTCGTGGCGTTTGCAGAATTCGGCGAGCTGCGGCACGCGCGCCATGGTGCCGTCGTCATTCATGATTTCGCAGATGACGCCGGCGGGCTCGAGGCCCGCGATGCGCGCCAGATCGACGGAGGCTTCGGTTTGCCCGGCGCGCACCATCACGCCGCCGCGGCGCGCGCGCAAAGGAAAAATGTGGCCGGGGCGCGCGAGATCCTCGGGCGCGGCATTGGGGTCGATCGCGGTGAGAATGGTGGTGGCGCGGTCGGAGGCGCTGATGCCGGTGGTGGTGCCGCGGCGCGCGTCGATGGATTCGCAGAAAGGCGTGCCGAAGGCGGAAGTGTTGCGCTGGGACATGGGCGTGAGGTTGAGCGCGTCGCAACGCTGCTCGGTGAGCGCCAGGCAAATCAGGCCGCGGCCCTCCTTGGCCATGAAGTTGACGGCCTCCGGGGTGATTTTCTCGGCGGCCATGGTGAGGTCGCCCTCGTTTTCGCGGTCCTCGTCGTCGACCAGGACGATCATGCGGCCCTGGCGGATGTCCTCCACGGCTTCTTCGACGGTGGCAAAGGGCGGCTTGGCGTCAGTCATGGAGTGCGCGTTCTCCTGCGGAGAAGGTTAGCATAGTGGAAGGCAGTGACAAGTGACGAGTGACAAGTGACGAGCGAGGCCGAAAATCGAAAAGCGAGAGGCGAAGAACGAAAGATCGCGTGGGCGACCGATGACGAACCAGCAAGTTGAAAAAGCCGCATTTCAGTCCCGATTAGAAATTGTCATCTGCCGTATTTTCAGCGACATGCAATTTCGCGACTTGTGTTTTGTGTGGTAAGTATCCCTTGACATCAAGTACGACTTTCGTGTAGTATTCTCCTTGCGAGGATTAGCATGAAAGTCAAACAGAGCATTCCCAAAGAATTACGGTTCACTCTAAAGGATTTCTTCGAGAAGTTTCCAGACAACAATGCGTGCTTGGAATACCTCAAAGAGAAGCGGTATCCCGGCGGCGTGACTCAATGCGCCAAGTGTGGCGTGGAGCGCAAGCACCACCGCGTGACTGGGCGTCCGGCCTATGCCTGCGATTATTGCGGCAAGATGATTTCGCCGATGGCTAGAACCATCTTCGAGAAGTCCTCGACTTCGCTTCGTACTTGGTTCTATGCAATGTACCTCATGGGTTCGACTCGTTGCGGAATCTCCGCGAAGCAAATCCAGCGCGAGACTGGTGTCACCTACAAAACTGCATGGCGCATGTTCAAACAGATTCGTTCGCTGCTTTCAGAAGGCGACATGCAACTGGAGGGGCCAACGGTGGAGATCGACGAAACCTACATGGGGGGACGCCGCAAGGGACGCGCGGGCCGCCCGATGCGCGGCGATTTGGTCAAGACTCCGGTTGTCGCCATTGTTCAGCGCAAGGGCAAGGTAGTCGCTAAGACTCTTCCCGATGCAACCGGTAGCAGCATCCTTCCGGTTGTCCGCAGGCATGTTGTACCGGAGAGCGTGATTTACACCGACGAATACGCGGTCTATCAGGGCCTTCACACCATGCAGCAGGACGACGGTTCGCCGATGGGCTTCTGTCACGGAACCGTGTGCCACAGCAGCGGCGAGTACGTTCGAGGGGACGCACATGTCAATTCGGTTGAGGGATTCTGGATGCTGATTAAGACTGGGATTCGCGGAGTCTATCACTCCGTCTCGACCAAGTACTTGCAGAGCTATCTAGACGAATACAGTTTCAGGTACAATCGGCGGCACGAGGGGAACCAGCAGTTCAACGCGATTTTGGAGAGGATTTGCGAGCGGGCGTCTTAATCGCCCGCTCCAGAAGTCTGTCAAAAGCTGATTGCGTATAAGGCTGCATCTGTTTGCGAACCTTTGGCGAGGGGCGAAGCTTGCGGCGCGTTTTAATGTGGCCTTCCACTAGCCACAGTGTATCACGGCTGCGGCGAAGGAAACCAGATGCCCACAGCAGAAATTACTATCAAGGTTCGTGCGCGCGACGATTTTGTGCCCGTTCGCTCATTCCTTATCCTCGGCAGCGGGGAGGGCTTCCGGCGGAGTCCCGCCATTCTTCATCATCATGTTGCGTACTTCGCGACCGACACGCTTTGCCGTATCAGACAAAGCAGGCAGACCGGCGATTTTTTGATTCTTTATTCGGGCAGCAGTCTGCGTTACGCGGAATAGGTTTCCTGCCATTTCTTCGAGTCCCATGAAATCATAGAGTGTCTTTTTCGGGTCGATCCCTTTGCGAAGCTTCAACGCACTGAGACTCATGTTATACATTCCACGAAAACCAGCATCCTTGAAGATTCCGAACTGATTGCTTTCTAGCCCGGCATCTTGCGCTGTTCCCGCCAGCACCCGTTCGGCTAGTTTAAGGTCATCCCGCGTCTCAATCCGACCGAGATCGTTTTCCTGGATGCGTTCTTCTATCAGTCTGTCTGCAATGGCAGCCAAAATAGCCTTGGCCTTGGCAACTTCTTCTTTCTTGGAATCGCCATGCATTGACACAAGGAAGCACGCGAATCTAGAAAGCTTGTAGGTTTTTACTTCTTTGTCGTTCTCAGAAAAAGTGCCGGGAATAAACGCTTCGGTAGGGTCAATTCCCAGCCTCGCACACGAGGCCATGGCTTTCGTGATAACCTGCTGAAAGGAAACCCACGAGTCGTACCCAAGAGCCTTCATGAACTCGTGGGCGTACCAGAAACGCGTACCATTCTCGCGTCCAGCGTCCTCAAACCGCTGAAGGTCGAATTCACCCATTGGCCGCGATGATATCACAATAAGCTGATTCATGTTTACCGATGCCCTGTCACGGCACGATGATTATGCCATACTTGACGCGTGGGGATACTTACCTTTTGTGTACCGATTAACCTTTTGTTCGCCTTATGCGTGATAACTGGTGTGCTCTCTGTCGGTTGAAGTGATCCCTACGGCGTGGCTGAACCCGGGATAACTTCTCCCTGTCCGATTAGCCGGAACCCATGCAAAGGACGTGACGACCTCTCCACAGAGCCGCCTCCAAAAACAAAAAGCCGCGTCGCCGCGGCCCGCCTTTCTCTCCCCAGACGCCTAGCTGAATTATCAGCCTAACTAACTATATACCTTGGTAACGACAGGGTCAAGGGAAAATGAAATGCGCTGGGGGCGACGGAAGGACAGTCAGCGGCGACTAGTAACAAGCGATATTCGGAGGCTCCGCGTGGCAGTGGGGTTAGATGCTAGCTCGTAATTTTCCGAGAGATATATTAGCCTCGCATGGTACTAGCGAGGCAACTCTTAGCGTGATAAGCGGGATTCAGTTTCTTCGAAGCGTCGGTCAATTCGACTACGTGACGGCGGGCGCTCTTGAACTCCGGCAGTATGTGTTGGTCTATGCTGAAAATGGGCGAGGCAAGACAACTCTGGCCGCGATTCTCCGATCCCTCGCGACAGGTGACCCTCTTCCAATACGCGAACGACGGAGATTGGCGGCGGCCCACCCTCCACAAGTTGTTCTTCATTGCTCGGTTGGACAAACTCCAGCTGTTTTCGAAAACGGGGCCTGGAACCGAACGTTCCCGGAGATAGTCATCTTTGACGATCGATTTGTGGATGACAATGTGTACTCGGGCTTAAGTATCGAGCCGCGCCATCGCCAGAATCTGCACGAGCTTGTTATCGGGGCTCAAGGTGTAGCTCTGAGTCGTCGGCTGCAGGTACTGGTGCAACAAATTGAAGAGGACAACGCGAATTTAAGGTTGAGAGCTGCTGCAATTTCCTCTGCGATTAGAGGTGCATTTTCGGTCGACGAGTTTTGCGATCTTCCTACTGTAGAAGAAATTGACGCCGAGATTCAACTCGCCGAGCGAAGTCTGGCCGCGGCGCAACGTCAGGATGCGGTGCGGGATACGCCTGGGTTTGACGCTCTCGGGCTACCTGCGTTCGATGTTGCGGACTTGACAGAGGTATTAAGACTCGATTTGCCGAACTTGGATGCCGTTGCTGCTGCGCACGTTCAAGAGCACTTCCGGGACATAGGCCACGAAGGCGAAGCTTGGGTCGCAGATGGCATGGGCCGGATAGGAGATGGCGAAAATGCTCGCGATATCTGTCCATTCTGTGCTCAGGACCTGAGGCAGTCTGCCATCTTCGGTCAATATAGAGAATATTTTAGTGAAGCCTATACCCAACTCAAGCAACGCATTTCGGGGGTTCTGACCGCCGTAACAATCGTTCATCCCAGAGACCTTCCCGGTGCGTTCGAGCGAGCGCTGAGGGTCGCGGCCGAAAGGCGGCGATTCTGGTCTGAGTTTTGTGATCTGCCACAGGTAGCTCTGGAGACGGAGCGGTTGATGGAGGAATGGCACTCCGTTCGCGATGGCATTATGGCCATTCTGCAGGCGAAGCAGGCGGCCCCTCTTGAGCGGATGGAAATACCTGGGGTCTTGGCTGTCTCAATGGAACGCTTTGCGGCAGACAGGAGAGGCGTCGAGGTCCTCAACGAGCAGCTTCAGCGGGCTAACGCCGAGATCATGGCGGTCAAACAGCGAGCGGCAATTGGCGACTCTGGGGCGCTTCTCGGTGAGTTAGCGAGGCTGGGAGCCACCCGAGTGCGCCACTCCGCAGAAGTGGCAGTGCTTTGCGAGGAATACTTGACTGCGAGGGCGGCTAAGGCGCTTACGGAAGGGCTGCGTGGCCAGGCTCAAGGCGAGCTGGAGCGGTACAGGATGGACGAGTTCCCGAACTACCAGCGCGCGATGAATGATTACCTTACGCGTTTCGGAGCGGGTTACCGTGTCAGTCGCGTGGCGGCCGTGGACACCCGGGGTGGCCCGACTTGTAACTATGAGGTGCTGATAAACGATGTGCCGGTGCAGATTTCTGGGGGGGACGAGCTTGCGGAGCCTGCTTTTCGAAACACTCTGAGCTCGGGTGATCGAAACGCCCTTGCGCTGGCGTTTTTCTTTACTTATATCGACCGGGATCCGCATCCCGAGCGGAAGGTAGTCGTCATAGACGACCCCGTTTCGAGTCTTGATGAGCACCGCTCTCTTACTACAGTACAGGAGCTGCGGCGAATGGGTGAGCACGTGTCACAGCTAATCATTTTGTCGCATGATAAAGGCTTTCTCTCTAGGATTTGGCTGAAAATTGACTCGGTGCGCTGCAGTGCCATCAGACTTGAGCGCGATGGTGACGGCTCTAACATTGTTGCGTGGGATGTCGGCAGTGATCTAATCACGGCGCATGACAAGAATCACGCTCTGCTACGGTCATACTTGGGGGATGGGCCTGACGCAAACAGCAGGGCGGTCGCGCAAGCTCTCCGCCCCGTATTAGAAGCGTTCCTTCGGACAGCCTACCCTGAGCACTTTACGTGTAGTCCTGGCGCTATGCGCCGTTTCATAGGCCATTGCAGAGAGCGTCTCCGTGGTGACAGTGAAATCCTGGATTTGCGGGATACGGAAGAACTTGAAGACCTAGTGGAGTATGCGAATCTGTTCCATCACGATACCAATAGGGGATGGCAGGAGGTGGTCATCAACGATGGCGCGTTGCGCGGTTTTGTAGAACGCGTCCTTCGATTTACGAAGCGTGCTGGAGCAGCTGCTGAAGTTGTCCCAGTTCTAGTTGAAAGCAGCGGCTCTCGACTTTCTGCACGTTACGCGACCTGTTCCTGTTGAGTCAACGACGGGTTCATCCGGCGATGCAAGAGTTCCAGTTCCCGGTAGCCTTTCACTCGCCGGAATTTCTTTTGCGCTTCCAACAACCCGGTGGCCGTCCAGCGCAAGGCTTGCTCTCCTTGACGCCAGCGTTTTACGTTGCGCGCTACTTTCTCGACGGTCGAAAGGCACGACTCGATGGGATTGGTTGAGGACAGCGTTCTCCGCAACAGGGTTCCCACACCGAGCCGGTGCACGGTGAGGGTTTCTTCCAGCCCTTCTTCGAGGCTCCGTGCCGCGCTGGGGTTGATGCGCTCCAGTTGCCGGAAGATTTTCTCGAGTTCCGCTTTGGCCGCCGCGTACTCGGTCATCGCATAGGCGTTGCGGATTCTCCGGTCCGTATCGCCCTGGGCGCTCTGCGGCAGATGTTCTTTTACGTTCCGCCGCTTGTGGATCTGGCAGCGCTGCACTTCGGCGCGTTCGCCGAACACCCGCTCGATCCCCGCGCGCAACGCTTTCGCTCCGTCGATCACGAACAAGTAACGCCGCTCGGGATCGAGGCCGCGTACCACCAGGTCCTCCAGCAACTCCTTCACTACCGTAGTGTTCTCTGTCGCCCCTTGCCACAGCCCCAGAACGTGTTTTTCTCCGCTGATTTCAATGCCCAGCGCCACCACCAGCACTTGTTTGCCGAGATGAATCCCGTCGATCAGGATGGCCACCAGGTCCACGCCGTCGAGTTTCTTCTCACAGAGTTCTTTTAACTGCGCCACGCTGGCCGCTACGAACTCCCGGCTCACGCTGGACTTCTCGATCCCGTAGCCATCCACCACGCTTTGCACCGCGCGGCGATAGTTCCGTGAGGTCAGTCCCGCGACGATGCCTTCGCGCACCGCGCGCTGCCGCCGTCCGTCGTGCTGCAACCGCGCGTAACTGTCCAGCTCCACTTCTTGACCTTCTCGTGTGCGCACCCGCGGACGTTCCACGGCTACTTTCTGTCCGCCAAACACCACGTAACCCGGCTGGCGCCCCCAACGCACGGCACCCGACACCGGATCCGGCCGGTGTGGCGGTCCCACGCGCCGGGTCACTTCGTTTTCCAGAATCGTGCCGATGATGCGCAGCCCCGCTGCCCCGGTCAACTGCTCCACCTGGGCTTGCAGCTCCTCCCACACTTCGACCATCGGCAGCGGCACCTCCAGCAACTCCCGCTTGCCAAGCACTTCGAACTTCTCCTTGCACTTGTCTTTCATTCCCTGATAGGTTTTCCTCACAGCGGCTCTCCTCTGAAAATAGAGTTTGCAACCCGAACTCTATCCGAGTTCGGGTCGAGAGCCGCTGCTTCCTTTTTTAGGTTTCAACTAAAGGCGGGACAACTTCGCAGCTGCTGGCTGAGGGCTAACCGAAGAATGGGACTGCCGTGGAGGCAAAAAAAAGCTGCAACGGACCGGAGTCCGTTGCAGCGGTAGAGGCGATAGAGAGCCTGGTTAGGGACGGTCGCCGGGCTTGTGATCGTCCTTTTGCGGATGGTTGTTCTTGGGCGGCTTGGAGTTGTGAGCTGGCTTGCTCTCCTTCATTTGCCGCTCGTTGCGGTTGCCGTTGTTCGCGTTGTTGTGGCTCGCGTTGTTCGGGCGGCTGAAATTCTGGCCACCGCGATTCGCGTTGTTCGGACGGTTGAAGTTCGCCGGACGATTCCCGGGCCGAGCCATTGCGGAGTGCTCGTGGTTCATCTGCGCGGAGGTGGCTTCGAAATGCTGTTCGTGGGCCGCAGCCATCTCCTCGCGGGTAGGCTCAGCGCGAATTCCGCCCTCGCCGCCATTGAAGGCGACGTGGCTGTTGTTATGGACGATGACGGTGCGGTTGACGTATGTGTTGTGGACGAGGGCGACGTTCACATGCATGACTGCGGTGTTGTAGAAGAAATGTCCGCCGCGCCATTCGCCGCCGACGAAGCCCGCGCCGCCGTAGCCGAAGCCGTAGTTAATACCACCGTAGAAGCCGATGTGTGGGCCCCAATAGCCAGCGTGCCAGAGGTACGCGCCGCCGCCCCAGCCCCAATAGCCCGGAGTCCAGAGCAGGCCCGGCTGAGGAGCCATAACCCAGACGCCAGGAACCCAGTAATAACCCGCATCACCGTATCCCCAGTAACCCGGTGTCCAGAGGTAGTCTGGACCGGGGCAGATGGGTTGCGCGTAAACACGCAGAGGAGGCGGGCCGATGTGAACGGAAATGCCAACCGCGACTTGCGCCTGCGATGGACGGGGTATCGCGAGCGCTAAGAGGGCCAACAGGAACAACGGTAAGAAACGGCAATTACGCATCATGTTGTTTTCACCTCGGTGCATCATTTGCCCTACCAAATTGCCATGCCAAATCTGCATCCCCCAACAGTCTATAAAACACCCCGGGAAAGCAAAAGTTGTGGCTGCGTCGCCACGCAGCATGGAGCAAGAGTAGCGTTGGAGGGAAGTAGGTTCAAGAGGAGCGGCTCGGGAACGTGTCCAAAAAATGCATGGTGGCCGTGGGGACAGGCTGTGGGATGGGAATCACACCCTGGATACGAAAAAGCCGCTCGACGTAGTGTGCAGACACCGCCGAGTCCTGAGAGATCTACGGGAGCAGCAGCAGGACTTGCAGGGAACGGGTAGAATTGTTCGTGTTTGCGTGAATTCCGTTTGCTACCAGCCGAGGACGTAGGCGAAGACGAGGGGCGCGACGATGGTCGCGTCGGACTCGATGATAAATCGCGGAGTGTCAACGCCGAGCTTTCCCCAGGTGATTTTTTCGTTGGGAACCGCGCCGGAATAGGAACCGTAGCTGGTTGTGGAGTCGCTGATCTGGCAGAAGTAGCCCCAGAGGGGGATATTGCGGCGCTTCAGGTCCTGATGCAGCATGGGCACGACGCAGATGGGAAAATCGCCAGCGATCCCTCCGCCAATCTGAAAGAAGCCGAGCGAAGATTTGGCGGCCGTTTCCGTGTACCAGCGCGCGAGTTCGATCATGTATTCCACGCCGCTCCGGATTGTGGTCACGTTCTTCACATTTCCGCGAATGACTTGAGCGGCATACATATTGCCGAGTGTCGAATCCTCCCAGCCCGGAACGAAGAGCGGAAGGTTTTTCTCCGCCGCGGCGGCCATCCAAGAGTCTTTGGGATCGATTTCATGGAATTGCTGGAGTTTGCAGGCGCGTAGAAGCTTGTAAAGAAATTCGTGTGGGAAGAAACGCTGAGCGCTGCGGTCAGCCTCGCACCAATCCTCCACTACCAAGCGCTCGATGCGGCGCATGGCTTCTTCTTCGGGGATGCAGGTGTCGGTTACACGATTCAGATTGTGGCTTAGAAGCTCGGCTTCCTGGAGGGGCGTGAGGTGCCGATAGTGGGGAACTCGCTTGTAATGATTGTGAGCGACGAGATTGTATAGGTCTTCTTCGAGATTGGCGCCGGTGCAGCAGATGCCGTGCACTTTGTCCTGGCGAATCATTTCGGCGAGAGAAAGGCCAAGTTCTGCGGTACTCATCGCGCCCGCCAGAGTCACGAGCATTTTCCCGCCGTCGGCAAGATGTTGCGTGTAGGCCTCGGCGGCGTCGATGACCACGGCGGCATTGAAGTGGCGATAGTGATGTTTCAAAAAAGACTTGATCGGAGTAGCGCCGGAAGAACTCATGAAGCTCCTTTCCAAAGCGAATTGAAAAACACCCTCGCGAGCGGAGCAACAGCCGAAGGTGTTCGCTTAGAAGTAGCTTGCGGTGTAGCTCAAAACTCGAAAAAGAGTATGCGCTGAGCGGTGAACTTCAGTCGTGTGTATGGCATCAGCCTTCACGGAAGAAGAAGTATCACAAGGAGCGAGAAAATTCCTAATGTATTCGCGCTGTCAAATTCAAGAGTCTGTTTGCGGAAAAGAAAAGACGCTCCGAAAAACGAACGGAGCGCCTTTTGCGAGTCGCAACTGGCAAAAGCAACAGCAGATTCCTCGTCACCATCCGCGCGAGAGGCGTGCGCGGCTGAGCTCGGAATGACAAGTACGAAGTGATGCAAGAAAAAAGGCGTCCCGAGTGAATCGGGACGCCTTTTGATTCGAACAGCAGATTCCTCGGACCGGCTAAAGACGCCGGCCTCGGAATGACAGGCGACGTGGTTTAGTACATGCCGCCCATGCCACCGCCTCCGCCGCCAGGACCGCCAGCGCCAACGGCCTTCTTGTCGTCTTCCTTGATGTCGGCCACCAGAGCTTCGGTGGTGAGCATCAGGGCCGCGATGGAAGCGGCGTTCTGAAGAGCGAGACGGGTGACCTTGGCCGGATCGATGACGCCAGCCTTGACCATGTCGCCGTACTCGCCGGTGTCGGCGTTGAAGCCGTAGTTGTCGTTCTCGTTGTCGCGAACTTTGCCGACGACGACTGCGCCTTCTTCGCCGGCGTTGTGCGCGATTTGCCGCATGGGCTCTTCGAGGGCGCGCTTGACGATGTTGACGCCAATTTCCTCGTCGCCGCTGACCTTGAGTTTCGCGAGCGCCGGAATGCAGCGCAGCAGAGCCGTGCCGCCGCCGGGGACAATGCCTTCCTCGACCGCAGCGCGGGTGGCGTGCATGGCATCTTCGATGCGAGCCTTCTTTTCCTTCAGCTCGATCTCGGTTGCCGCGCCGGCCTTGATGACCGCAACTCCGCCGACGAGCTTGGCGAGACGCTCCTGGAGCTTCTCTTTGTCGTAGTCGGAGGTGGTGGTATCGATTTGCGAGCGGATCTGCTTGACGCGGCCTTCGATTTCGCTAGGCTTGCCGCCACCTTCGACGATGGTGGTGTTGTCCTTGTCGATGGTGATTTTCTTGGCGCGGCCGAGATCCTCGACCTTGACGTTTTCGAGCTTGATGCCGAGGTCTTCGGTGATGGCCTTGCCGCCGGTAAGCGTGGCGATATCTTCGAGCATGGCCTTGCGGCGGTCGCCGAAGCCCGGGGCCTTGACGGCAGCGCACTGCAGCGTGCCGCGGAGCTTATTGACGACCAGAGTGGCAAGGGCTTCGCCTTCGACGTCTTCCGCAACGATCAAGAGCGGCTTGCCCATCTTGGCGAATTGCTCGAGAAGGGGAAGCAGGTCCTTCATGGAGCTGATTTTCTTTTCGTGGATGAGAATGCGGGCGTCTTCGAGCACGCATTCCATGCGTTCGGGATCGGTGACGAAGTAAGGCGAGAGGTAGCCGCGGTCGAACTGCATGCCTTCGACCACTTCGAGCGTGGTTTCCATCGTGCGGGATTCCTCGACGGTGATCACGCCATCCTTGCCGACTTTCTTCATCGCTTCGGCAATGATGTTGCCGATCTGCTTGTCGTTATTGGCACTAATCGTGCCGACTTGGCCGATCATGTCGCCCTTAACGTCCTTGTGGAGCTTCTTGATTTCCTCGACGGCGACTTCGACAGCCTTCTCGATACCGCGCTTGAGGGCCATCGGGCTGGCTCCAGCGGCGACCGTCTTCACGCCTTCGCGGAAGATGGCCTGCGCGAGAACCGTAGCTGTGGTGGTGCCGTCGCCGGCGACGTCAGAGGTCTTGGAAGCAACTTCGCGGACCATCTGCGCGCCCATGTTCTCGAGCCCATCGGGCAGCTCGATTTCCTTGGCGACAGTGACGCCGTCCTTGGTGATGATGGGTGAACCAAACTTCTTCTCGATCACCGCGTTGCGGCCCTTGGGGCCGAGGGTGATCTTCACGGCGTCAGCGAGAATGTTGACGCCACGGAGAATCGACTGGCGCGAATTCTCACCAGTAACAATTTGCTTTGCCATGAGAACCTATCCTCCTCAACTTTCTTAAATGCTTGCTGTGCAAGCAGGAATTTTGCCCGCCAGATTGCTCTGTGCGAGATGTTACTTTCGGCCGGAGGCTGCCTTGGCAGCTCCGCCGAGTTTGGCCAGAATCTCGTCTTCCTTGAGAATCAGGTATTCTTGGTCGTCGATTTTGATTTCGTTGCCGCTATATTTGCCGAACAGGATGCGATCGCCAACTTTCACGTCGAGGGGGATGAGTTCGCCCTTCTCGCGCTTTCCGCTGCCGACGGCAACAATCTCGCCTTCCTGGGGCTTTTCCTTGGCCGTGTCGGGGATGATGATGCCGCCCTTCACGCTTTCCTTCTCTTCAATCCGCCTCACGATCACACGGTCGTGCAGCGGAGTAATGTTCACTGCCATTTTTCTTACCCTCCGGTTGACCCGCCGAAGCGGGCTGAGAACTTTGGAATTATCGCCGGAGAAGAGCAGGGGCCGTGTTTAGCACTCCTCGGCGACGAGTGCTAATATAGCAAGATTGGCAGGCATGTCAAGGGCAATCGGCACAGCGGCGCCTCGATAGGGCGATTTGTTTGGCCTATCTATTTCGTTTAGATTCAGATATATAGTTGGCGCTATTTCACGCTGATGAGGGCAAAAGATCCAGTTGGCGCATTTGTGCTTGCGGGCGGCAAGAGCTCGCGCATGGGCCGCGCGAAGGGGCTGCTTCCGTTCGCAGGGAAGCCGCTGGTGGCGCACTTGGCGCAGCTGGTGGAAGCCACGAGCGAGGCGCCGATCATTATCGGGCCACCGAGCGAATACGGCGGGTTTGGATTTCGCACGATTGGGGACGACAAAGAAAATCTGGGGCCGCTCGGGGGAATCTCTACAGCGCTGCGCGTGGCCACGCGGGAATGGAATTTGATCGTCGGGTGCGATTTGCCGTTCCTGACGCGAGAGTGGCTGGAGTTTTTGATTTCGCGCGCGCAGACTTCGGCCGCTGACGTGGTGATTCCCGTGAACGAGCTCGGATACGAACCGCTGTGCGCGATGTACCGGAAGCGCGCGCGCGGGACCATTGCGGCGGCGCTCGAGCGCGGCGTGCGAAAAGTCACGGATGGATTAGCGGAGCTGACGCTGGCTCCTATTGAACCGGCGGGATGGAAAGCCTTTGACCCTCAGGGGCGGCTGTTCAAGAATATCAATACGCCGGGGGATTACGAGCAGGCGCGCGCGGAAGCGGAAGACTTGGCATGAGCGAGCGGTTCATCGAATTTCGGAATGTGAATAAGTCGTTTGGCGAGCAGGACGTGCTGCGCAACGTCAGCTTCCATATAAACAAGGGCGAGACGACGGTGATTCTGGGCCGCAGCGGCGTCGGGAAGTCAGTTTCGTTGAAGATAATCATGGGATTCTTGAAGGGGGACAGTGGGAGGGTAATTGTAGCGGGCGAGGACATTACGGATTTGGGCGAAAAAGAGCTGATGCCGATTCGGCGTCGCGTGACCATGGTGTTCCAGGCAGGAGCGCTTTTCGATTCGCTGACGGTCGAGCAGAATGTTGCGTTTCCCATGCAGGCGATGGGAAATGTGAAGCTGGATGCGATGGAGGCACGGGTAGCGAAGCTTTTGGAGATGCTGGAAGTGCCGCAGTTCGCGGAGAAATTGCCGTCGGAGCTGAGCACCGGCACGAAACGCGCGGTGGCGATTGCCAGAGCCCTGGCGCAGGATCCGGAAGCGATTCTCTACGACGAGCCGACAACCATGGTGGATCCGCTAATGGCGTGGCACACCGGGACACTGATCCTGAAGCTGAAGGAAAAATTTCACAAGACGTCGGTGGTGGTGACGCACGACACGC